>CAVTDO010000002.1:0-1807177 GCA_963733555.1 uncultured Solirubrobacterales bacterium | reverse complement strand
CTCCGTTTTGAACAGGACCCGACCACCACGAGACAGTGGGCGCAGAACGCATCCACCAACCCAGGCACCACAGCGAAAGAAGGTTTCGTCCGCGTCTTGCTCGCCGAGCTTCAACGCCTGACCGGCCTAGATTCGACGTATCTCACCCGCCTTGACCTGACCAACGCAACCCAGCAGATCACCCACTCCCGCAACACCGGGATGCTCGAGATCCCCGAGGGGCTGACCGTGGCCTGGCAAGACACCGTCTGCCGCCGCGCCCTAGAGCAAGGCATCAACTACACCGACGACGTGCCCGCCACGTTTCCCGACAGCCAGGCAGCCACCGAGCTCGGCCTACAGACCTACATCACCGTCCCACTGATGAACGTCGCCGGCGACATCCAGGGAACACTGTGCGGAGCGAGCCGCAACCGCGTCCCCCTCGGCCCCGACGCCGTGCGCGTCATGGAAACCTTCGCCGCGCTCATCTCCCAAACCAGCGACGCTCAAGACACCCCACTTCCCGGAGATGGCACAAAAGGAAAAGTGACCGACGACGTCATGATCCGCTACGAGAGCATCTGAGCGCCGCGGCTGACCGGCGGATGCGAGCCGTCCCGTCGTCGCCGACATTTGGTTCCGTTCTTGGACAAAGTCGACCGAGCCAGACAAGGTCGCGCCCGGCGCAGCCAGCGGTCCAATCCCTAACGGGACCGCCGCCCACATTGACGGAGTGCTGACCCATGAGTGAACGGCCAATCGCCCGCGATGCCGGACTGCTGATTGCCGGACTGCTCCGCAGGCGCGGAGCGGCCACGATCGACAACGGACGCGCCGACCGGCTAGCCCTGCATCCGTGGCGGCGCGGGCATTCTAGAGTCCGGAGCCGCTGCGATCGCTCGTCGGAACGGTATGCGCGCGGTATGCGACCAGCCCTAATCGCCCGTAGCTAAAGGGATTTGAACCGGGCGCCCCGATAAAAAATCTGCTTCGCGGTCGGGCGGTCCGGGGTGCCGTGCTCCCGGCGAGGAGCGGGTCTCAGGCTGCTGCGTGCTCGTGCCCCGAGTGCTATCCGCGCGGTTGTGGTCAGCGATCAAGCACGGTGTCCATTGCTCGCCGGGCGCGTTGGAGCGAGTCCGGGTTCCGGTTGAGCTGGAAGTCGCAGTTGGCTCCGACTGCGAGCGCGTTGATCGTGAACGCGACGTCCTTGGGGTCGGTATGTGCGGGAAGCTCACCGTTCTCGATCGCCGTACTCGCCTCGCGCTCGAGCAGGCCCAGCCACCGCCGCATCACCCTTTTCACCGCGTCGTTCACCGGCCCAGGACGGGCGTCGAACTCCACCATCGCCGTGGTGAGAAAGCAGCCGCCTGCGGAACGGGGGACGAGCCAGGTAGGCCACCCAGGCGTCACAGATTGCGCTCAAGCGAGCCAGCCCTGGCGGCGCTGCGGACGCGGGTTCATACACGGTGCGGCGGAAGATGTCGGCGGCTTGATCAAGCGTCGCCAGCTGCAGCTGCTGCTTGGAGCCGAAGCGGCCCACCAGCCCGCTCTTGCTCATCCCGAGCCGATCGGCCAGCCGGCCGATCGTCAGTCCCTCGAGGCCCACGACCGACGCGAGCTGCACAGCGGCGGCGAGCGTCTGAGCTCGCGAGCCTGCGACTTCCGTGGCGGATCGGCGTGGCATCGTCCGCGATTCTATAAACCGAACGATCGTTTCCTATATATTGCGGACGATCGTTCTGTTTACCGTCGATGGAGGGAGGACCGCATGCGGATCAGGTGGCTTGGCTGGGCCGGCGTGGAGATCGAGGCGCAAGGCGAGCGGGTGGTGATCGATCCACTCCAGGACGCGGCGGCCGTGTTCGCGTGGCTCGGAGAGCGAGCGCGGGCGATCCCAGCCCCTCAGGTCGTCCCCGCCCAGCCAGGGGCGATTGCCGGCCTCCTCACCCACCTGCACCGCGATCACGCCGACG
The DNA here is from genome assembly GCA_963733555.1 of uncultured Solirubrobacterales bacterium. Classification (GTDB taxonomy): domain Bacteria; phylum Actinomycetota; class Thermoleophilia; order Solirubrobacterales; family Solirubrobacteraceae; genus Palsa-465. The sequence goes on along the minus strand of CAVTDO010000002.1, from coordinate 1,805,222 downwards.
CCGCCGCGCTCGGCGCGGCTCTGCGCGCCGGAGCAACCGTGTATGAGCCGGTCGACTACGGCGGCGAGAGCGCAGACCGGCTGGCGGTCATCCAGGCCGACCACGAGCTGACCGCTGCCGGACTGGCCCGGCAGCCAGCCGCGGTGTGGACCAGCATCAGCAGCCGGGGCGTTTACGCTCACCGCGCTGCCCGCCGTCGACGGGACGGGAGATCCGCAGGTGTCCTGGCTGCTCGAGGCCGACGGCAAGCGGGTGCTGCACCTCGGCGACACCATGTGGCACGGCTGGTGGTGGCGCATCCGCGAGCGATATGGACCGCCCGATGTTGTACTCGCCCCGATCAACGGCGCCCGACTCACGTTCCCCCACCGCCAGCCAGCGAGCCCACTGCCCGGCGCGATGGAGCCCGAGCAGGCCGCCCTGGCCGCCGAGCTACTACACGCCGACCGGCTGGTCCCGATCCACTACGGCGCCTACGCCCTGCCGGACATCTACGAACCGGTCGGCGACCCTCTCGAGCGGCTGGCGGCCGCCACCGACCGCGCAACACCGATGAAGCTCGGCGAGACGATCGAGGTCTAGGACACAGCACGCTTTCTCGATCAGCCAGCGTTGCGGCGCCTTGCTGTTAGCGAGTTGGGCGCGGCGGCTGGAGCGCCGCTGTCCAGTCGCGCTTGGCACGGCGTTCTGCCGCTTGACGTTTGAGGTCCGCTTGTTTCGTCGAAAGGATCGCGGCCTGTTCTGCGAGGCGCTGGGCGGAACTTGGGGGTCGCGCCGTCGGTTGCATCGACACGGTCACCTTTTTCTTGGCTGTCATCGCTGTCTCCTTGGTTCGAGTTCATGAGGGTCTGCTGATCACGGCATCGGCGTCTCGCGCACGTGTCACTGTGGCGGACAAGGTCCCAGCCATTACGTCCTCGGGAGGGAAGAGGACCAGCGCCCGCCGCGCGGTCGACGATTGGGGCGCGTCCACCGGACCCGTGGGAAAACGCCTCTAGGAGTACGGCACCGACCCCGCAGTCAAAAACCAGTGGCCCAAGCCCCCCGCCTTGTGGCGCAGGTTGCGCCGTTGGTGGCATTCGGGCTTAGGGCAAGAATCCTGGCCGCAGGGCCAGCTCATCTCGACTGCACTCCGATATGGGGCCATGTGTTGGTCGAGCCTCAAAGTTCCATTCGACCCGAATATGCCTTGACATGATGCGGGGGCGAGGAACGCTGCCGGATCCGTCGTGGGCAAAACCGGAAGGGCGTTCGCTGGGATTAGGGTCGCTCTCGTCGTCGATGTCGTAAAGAACAAGGCCATCGATCTCTACCGACCGCAATCGCGCGAGCGTGACCTCAGCAATCTGCCTGACCTGCTCGGTCCTGTCGTCAACCGCGGTGGCGTAACCGCGAAGATCGGAAATTCACCCCACCGCTCGGCGATGCGCTGCTGTAGATCCACGCACAGAAACGTAACCAACCGTCGAACCTAGGACCCGCCTCGTGGCCGACATTCAGCGTGCTGGTCGGGTCGCTTCAGCGCGCAGCGCGGTCAGCGCTCCGGGGCGGCGAGACCTGCCTTAACGTTTCCGCGTGCCCGTCGGTCTTCGGTGCCGAGGGTTGGATTTCGCCCGTTGCAGTGGCCTAGAGGAGGACGGTTGTGGCCGCTGTTTCTCGTGCTGACACCTGGGTAACTTTTTGGCTGTATGGCCTACCGTGACAAATCGGAGTGTGACAACATGACTCCGCTTTACCGGCGTAGCGTGCTTGAGTGCGGGATGCGCAGCCCGAGGTCGCGCTTCGAGGCGGCCGTCGTCGTGGTGTTCCTCATCGCTGCCGCGGGCCTGCTGGTCTACTTTCTGCTTGGCTTCCTGGGCTTCCACTGACGGGCTTGGTTAGGCCGCAGCTCCTGGGAGGGCGCCACGCTGAGTGTCGGAACCCGCCCGGCGAGCAGCAAGCCTTTGACACCCGGCCATCCGCGCCCCTCTGATCGAACCAGCCGTAAGCGCGAGAGCGCCACCGATGCGGACGTCTAGCCAAAAGTCCGCTGCTCATTTTGATCTAAGTGGGAGCCGACAGAACTGGTCCCGTGGCAAGCGGTGGTGGAGGATCGGGTTTGCATTCGAGCTTTTCGAAGAGACTCGTCTCCTGCCCGCTCGGCGTGAAGCAGGCCACAGTGGTGTCGCACTGTCGCTCATCGGTGCCCCCCTCAAGCATGACGAAGCGGACGCGATCCCGAATCTCGATTTCCGGACCTTCGATTTCCGGACCTTCGTCAGCTTCAGCCGGGTCCGGATCGAGCGCGTCTTGAGACAAACAGCGGTGAGAAACCGCCTTGCGTCGTTTGAGATCCGTTTGGCGCCCTGTCGCCGGCGCAAACGAGGACGCGCAAGAGATGTTCGGTCATCCATACGTAATGCTGCGCCACGTCTAGGTCTTTCCAAGAATAGGCATGGCGGTCGATCCACTGTGCGTTCCGCAGCGCATGGTCCAAGAAGCCTATGACCGCCGGCAGCTCTGCTTCGAGCCTGTACGTGAGGAACCTCAAGAAGTCGTTCTGTGTATCGGAACCGAAGGTCAGGCCACCCGTCAAGTCGGCAACCCTCGTATTCCGGGACGGAGGCGACCCATCGTACTTCTTCCGCCAAATGACGAAGGTTGTGCACTGTCTCGTAGAGCATCAGGTTCAATAGGCCCCGGTAGCTTTTCTCCGCTTGTTTTTCGGCCGCCCGGCTCTGCACCTGCGCGACGCGTCGAGCGACTTTATCCCCATGTAGCGACAGGTACGCAAAGATGGCTGCCCCGATCGCGATCACGAGTGCCAAGAGCGAAATAACTCCCTGGTGAGCATCCGCTCGGCAAGCCAGACCCCATCGTCCGCAGGTAGTCATGGTGACGCTAGATTTCGCGGGAAGAGCGATCAACAGCAGGGCCGCGGCCGCCAGAACGAGCGCAAATAACCCGAGCCACTTACCAAATCTCGTGATGCCTCGTCTCTCGGTTCGTGTCGAAGTCGATTGGGTCGCTTTCATGCCGCCATCTTCCCAATTGGGATGGCCCCGCGCCACTCCTCGGACCGGTGAGCAGGCCGTGGCTTATATCTGAGCGGCCGGGCTCCGCACCGCTCGGCCGAATGCGGGGACTTGTACTTTGCGCGAAGCGCAACGGCCTTCGGCCGCATCCCTCGCTGCTGGATGGGCTAGAGGCGGCAGTGAACCGGGTCTGTCTGATCTGAGGTACAGGACCAGGCTGCTGGTTCTCGATCATTCCGGCAGCGGGCATTTGGCCGCTGGCCTGATCGATGGCGGCCGCGAGGCCGGAAACCCCTGAGCTACCCCTACGGCTCGGCGCATGAGCCCGCTTTAGACTGGCGCGAATGCCGTTCAGTCTCGTGACCTCAGCGGATCTTGATTGGGAGTCGCGCCCGCATGAGCCGGGCGAGCCCGCTCGGCACGTCGCCGAGCCAGCGACGCTCTCGACAGCCACGTGCGGGTCAACATATGGCGCTACGAGCCAGGCGCACACGGCAAGCGGCATCGCCATCCACAGCAGGAGGAGACGTTCGTCGTACTTAGCGGCACGCTCACGATATACATCGGAGAACCTCCGAAGCGAATCGAGGTGCCACAGGGCGGCGTGATCACCGTCACCGGCGGCACGGAGCTACAGAGTGCCAACCGTGGAACCGAGGATCTCACCGTCTATGCCTACGGTTATCCCCCAGACGAGGGCGCCGAAGTCCTCGACTCCGCCATCTCGTCCCAAGCCCGATCGCCGTCCAGTATTGAACGTTGGCGCCGTCCTGCTGCTCTTTCGCAACCGGCTACGCGGGAACGGGCTGCCGCTTCTCGATCAAAGCACTAGCGGCTCGAGCCGATAGAGAATGTGCCGATGTTCGGTGGCCCGGCGTGACCTATTTCCCCTTCGGGACCTTCATCCGACTTCTGCGACTGGTGCGCAGGCGGTCGCCGGGTGCCATCGGCTTTCTTCTTGCATTTCTCGGCGGGCTAGGGCTGGTGATCGGTTCCGCCGTAGCTGGCTCAGGTACAGGAGTTGTGATCGGTGCCGTTTTGTTCGCCGTTGGATTCGCCGGCAGTCGGCCTCCGACGTGGTTCGGCTGAGCGCTTCCGCTTCTCCATCAAACCAGCACTCTCCTCCGTGGTCGCCGAGCTTCCGCTTTCCGCGCTTAGGAGAAGAAGTCGCGTCGCGCCGGACGTGCTCGTCGCAGCGGCAAAGCGGGGCGCTCATTCTGGGGTGCGTGGGCCTTAAGGTCTGAAGCTTGCGAGCGATGAGCGGCCGTCACTTTTGATCATCTGAACGACGAACTCGAAGGAGGCCTGAGCACATGTTCACGAAGAAGGGCGATGCGGCGGTCCTCGCCAAGCTAGGCGAGGCACCCGCTCAGTACCGGCAGACTGGAGAACGCCTGCACGCCATCGTCCGGGAAAGTGCGCCGTCGCTAGAACCGATCGTGCGCGGGGGACTCCCCTTCTACGTCAAGGACGGCAAAGACATCTGCTACATCAAGCCAGACAAGGACTTGATCGCATTCGGCTTTGGCGAGGTCGTGAATCCTGCACGCGAGGAGGGCGCGAGCATGCACCCGGTCGCGTGGACCCTCACCTCGCTGGACGACTCGACGGAAGCCAAGCTTCGCGCGCTCATCAAGAAGGCGATGGCCTGATATCGGCTCGGGCGATGTCCGTGGGCCCGGCCCCAGGCCCGCTGTCCGCGCATCGCGCGACCAATTTTCGGGACGGCAAGGCCGCTGGACTGAAGCGTCTCAACGCCCGCGATTGGCTCGTCTTCTACTCGCCAAAGACGAGCCTGGACGGCGGTGAGCGGCTGCAGGCGTTCACGGCGATTGGGCGCGTTGCAGACGACGACCTTTACCAGGCGGAAATGGCTCCAGGCTTTGTCCCGTGGCGCCGCAACGTGAAGTTCGTCGACGGCGTCGGAACCCGATCGGACCACTGGTCTAGTCGCTCAGCTTCATCAAGGACAAGAAGCGCTGGGGTTACATGTTCAGGTTTGGCTTGTTCGAGATTCCGCAGCGAGATTTCGAGCTGATCAAGCGGGCGATGGTTACCCAGACGGACGCGTCCGGGAAGCAACGCAGGTCCAGACCCGGACAAATCGCTTGCGTGGCGAAGCGTGGCCGTCCGTGACGCCTTCCGCGTCGCCGAAGCGAGCCGCCGTCTAGGCTCGTCGGATGCGTCTTGGGGTGCGACGGCTGCCGCCTTGGGCGCGGGTGGCCGGTCTTATGTTCGGGGTTGGGTGGGGCGCGAACCAGTTCTCTTCCATGCTGCTCGCCTACCGGATCCACCGGGGCGTCTCGGAGACGACGGCGGACGCGCTGTTCGGCGTCTACGCGCTTGGGCTGATCCCGGCTCTGCTGATCGTTGGGCCTATCTCCGACCGCCGCGGCCGGCGTACGATCGTGCTCGGCGCGGGCGCCGTGTCGCTGATTGCCTCGCTCGCTCTGATCGCCGGGGATCATGCCGTCGGATTGCTGTACCTCGGCCGCTGGCTGGCCGGTGTCTCGAGCGGGGCCGCGTTCGCCGCCGGGACGGCCTGGGTCAAGGAGCTCTCCGGGCCGCCGTACGACCTGGTCGCAGGCGAGCAGGCCGGCGCTCGTCGGGCCGCGATCGCGCTGTCGGCGGGCTTCGGCCTCGGCCCGCTGGTCGCTGGGTTGATCGCCCAATGGGCGCCGGACGCGCTGATCTCAGCCTACTTGCCGCACCTGTTCGTGATCGCCGCGATGCTGATGGTCGTGCGGGGCGCGCCGGAGACGGTCGACGAGACGACGGGTGGCCGGAGGCTCACCGTTCCCGCGAGCGCGCGTCAGATGCGCTTCCTGTGGATCGTCCTGCCCAGCGCGCCGTGGGTGTTCGCGGCTCCGTCGGTGGCGTTCGCGGTGCTTCCGGGCCTGGTGACACACTCGACTGAGGGCTTCCGCATCGGCTTCGCCGCGCTGATCGCCGGCCTCACCCTCGGGGTCGGGATCCTGATTCAACCGCTCGCCCGGCGTCTCGACCGCACGCCCGGGGTCCGCGGCACGGTGACCGGGCTGGCCGCGATCGCCGCGGCGCTGCTGCTCGGCGCACTCGCCGCGCGCGCACAACGGTGGCCACTCATCGTCCCGGCCGGCGCACTGTTCGGTTCTGGCTACGGGCTGTGCCTCGTCTCGGGCCTGCTCGAGGTGCAGCGGCTCTCACCGCCCGATGAGCTCGCCTCGATCACCGCCATCTTCTATGCGCTGACCTACGTCGGCTTCGCCTCGCCGATCGTGCTCGCCGAGCTAGAGCACATCGCGACGGCGGCGACCCTGCTGCTCGGCGCCGCAGCGCTCGCGATCCTGACCGCGCTCGCGGTGCTCGCGGCCCAGGCCCGTAGTCCCGCCGTGGCTACTCCGCACGCGTGATCACGGCGAGCGTGTCGCCGGACGTGAGGGTCGCGCCACCGGCGATCGAGCGGGTCGGCGATCGAGCCCGCCCTGTGGCTTCGATGGCCTCGTTCCTCCTGTCTCGGTCGATCGCTACTGCTGTCCGCGCGTTGCGGATAAGTCAGCGAGGCATCCGGGGCGTACCGGTGCTACGAGCGAAGCAGCAAATATCCCCTTCAGGGCGCCACCCAGACGAAGTCGGCGAACGTCCTAGCGAGGCCCCGCTGTCCGCGCGATGCGGGACCGCGTTCCGCCGAGCAACGATGATCGCAACAGGCGCAGAGCAGGTCCCGTCGGCGCGCCGTGAGAGGTTGCGTCGTTCGGCTCAAGCGAGCTGCCCGGCCGCGATCGGTGGCTGCGGAACGGACCTCTACTGGGCTGCGAGCACGGCGATCAGTTCTTTTCGAGTGCGTACGCCGACCTTGTCGAAGATCGTCTTGAGGTGGTCGTTGACGGTGTGCGGGGAGAGGAACAGGCGCTCAGAAACCGCCTTCGTGTCGCTGCCGTCGAGCAGTGCGTTGACCAGCTCGCGCTGGCGGGCGGTAAGGTCGTAGGCAATGAGGCGCAGGTCAAGGACGTCCTGAGCGGCGGCTGGCCGGATGGTCACCGCCACGGTGCGCTCAAGTGGATCGAGCCGGTCGGCCTCGATGATCGCCCAAGCACCATTGGCGGCGCGCACCCGGGCGCGCGCGGGCAAATTTCGCCCTCGTGTGCTGGGCGCGGGGGAGGTGCTGGCGATCGCGAGAACCCGGCTGGCCACGTTGTAGATGGGGGCCATCGCGGCGATCTCCGCGAACGGCAGGCCCGGTGGGAGGAGCTGGGCGACCCAGGCGCGAGCGCCGGGCGTCGAGGCGCGGACCGCGAGATCTGAGTCCAACACGAACACCCCCCCGACGCAAGCGCCGGAGATTCGCCCCTGCCGGCGGCTGCTGCGGCCGCGCTGCGTCTGGTCGCGGTGGCGAGCAACGGGGCGAGGCCGTCGAGAAACGCAATGTCCTGCTCCGTGAACGGCCGCTCGTCGGAGGAGCGCATCAGATCGAGACATCCCCACAATCCGTGCTTGTCGCGCAAGGGGACGCGCAGCTCATCGCCAATGCCGACCGCGCCGAGAACATCGAGGAACCGCAGGCCTCGATCATGTGCGGGTCGGGCACGCGGGCCATTGAGCGTCGGTAGGGCGCCCGATTCGCTCGACCGCTGGTCCAACGGCAGAAGGCGCGGCAGCATCGGCCAGTAGTCGTGCTCGCCTATCCCCGTCGTCCCGAGCCCGGAGGCAGGGTCGCACACCGGCCAGCACCACCGATCAAACCCCACAACCGGCCGCAGCATCTCGACGATCTCAAAGCGCTGCGCGTACGGATCCGCAGACCGCTCCGTCAGAGCAGCGATCCGCTGCTTGCATCGCTCCCGGGCCCGAGCACCCATCATCCGCACGAGTGTAGGGCCGGGGAGCCTGGCGGCAAAACCCCTAGAAGTAGGGATACCCGTGACGCGCTCGAGCCAGGATTCTCCAGGCCATGACCTACACCAATCCTCCCACATCCAGCCGTCCGATCATCCACCAGCCGAACGAGGGTGACCACGTTCTCCAGCTGGGAGCGTGCGTCACCGTCAAGCTTCCGGTCGACGCCGCCGAGGGCGCTCGCGTGAGTGCCGCGGAGTTCCTAATGCCACCCGAGTTCGGGCCGCCACTCCATGTACACCACGACGAGGACGAGCTCCTGCAGATCCTTGACGGCAGCGTCCGCGTCGTTTGTGGCCATGAGGACGAGGTGCTCAGCGCCGGCGGGTTTGCCTACCTACCGCGCGGCGTGCCCCATACCTTCTGGGTGCAGGGAGGCCAAGGCGCGCGCATGCTCACGATCTTCACCCCCGGCGGCCTGGAGCGCATGTTCGTGGACTCCGGCGTCCCGACAGGCACCGCGCATCTTCCCAACGGGGAAGGAGCTGCTCCCGGTGCCCTTGACGCAGTGATGTCACGACACAACGTCGAGTACGTCGGCCCTCCGCTCGGCGCGTGAGGGCCACGCACACCCGCTAACCGTCTCCTCCCACCCGCCCATCGAGACCCTGGGACAGTGCCTAATGACGTTGCAGGTGCTCCGGTTGAGCAGGACGACTTCCCTCCTGTTCGGACCCGTCGGATACCAGAAGCAGGGCGCGGCCGGGCCGCCATGGCGGCCCGCATGCTGGCGCTCCACGTCTGGATCCATTGTCGACATTCCCCAGAAGTTGGATCACGCACTCCACTATTACCGACGCCGACTCCAAGAGACCTGGCTCATATAGTCCGACATGAGCCGATCTGGCAGCAGTCGCTTCGGGCGACTCCCGTAGGTCATCGATCCGAGGGCTCAGCGGTCGAGCGAAGTGCTCGTGGGCACTACGAGCGATCAGTAGGCGGGTGGCCTCGGTGTGGGGCCTTACCGCGCCGGTACCTTAGGACTAACCGGCTGGTTGTGCCGGCGTTGTCGTGGACGCCTAGCACGATGGTGAGGGTCTGGTGTCCTGTCCTGGCCTGGTGTCGGAGCGCGTTGCTCTCGATCATTGCGGGCGCGTTGATCGTCAGCCCGATCGATGCCCTGGGCTTTGTCAGGAAGTAGATGGTCAGGCTGCGCTTTTTGAGGATGAAGCCGGACCTGCAGGCGGGGGTCACGTGCCGCGCGCGTCTCAGCGTTCTTGTGTTGTGGCTGAACGTCAGTCCGTGCGGGAGGTTGATCGTGAGCGATTGGGTTGGCGGAAGGCAGCCGGCGGTGGAGAGTTTGAGGCTCAGCGTTGGGTGTCCTGACGGGAGCCCGCGGAGCGCGGCATACCCGGTCAAGCGGCCGCCGGTTGCCGTGACCGTTGCTGTTGGGTGCGCGTCGGCCCAGCCGCTGGGTGGCTCCGCGAATACGTACGCCGGTCGTTTGTGTTCGCCACCAGCGTGGGTCCGGAGATCCCGACCGGATAGGACTCGTCAGAGGGGTTGGTCAGCTTTGCCGACTGGTTCTCGCTCGCCCAACCTCCAGCCGGTTCGGTGAACACATATGCCGCCCTTCCGCTGCTGGCGACAACGGTCTGATCGGATGCTGCGACCGCGGCGAATCCCGTGCCATCGGAGGCGGTTAGCTGGGCGCTGCTGTTGACCGTGCCCGACCAGCCGCCAGCCGGCTCACTGAAGACATACACGGGCCCGGGCACCCCGGCCGGGTCGGTGGCGAAGATCGTCTTTCCCGAGATCGCCGCTGACCGCCACCCGCCTCCTATCCAGCCGGTCTCGTGGAGGGTTCCGGACCAGCCGCCAGCCGATCGCGGCGGGCTGACCCGGAACACGCCCCCCAGAATGGGCAGATCAGGGACGTCCCGGCCCACGCCTCCTCACGTCTGCAGTCATCCGCTGACCGCAAAGCAGGGCTTCGTGTAACTGACCCCTCGGAGAACCGCAACTCGCCACGAGCTCAGCGGCGGACCACGGGCCGGCCGCCGGCGTCAACACCAGCCCTGCTTTCCGCGCATACGAGGGAAGTCTCCGATCGGTCTAAGGTGCACGTCGCGCGAGAAGAGCGGGAGTGCTGATGCACGGGTCGCGCTGCTGAACCCCGCCCTTGGTTGGAGGGCTGGAGATCGCCTCTCGTGGCTCGCTCCCGCCTGTCGGTCGGGTCAGACCCTGAAGGGGCGGACTACCCGTCAAGCTGCTTGCGCCAGGCGGCGATCGCGCGTCCGATCTCGGGGCCGGCGTCTTCCTGGATGAAGTGGCGGCCGGTAACGGTGATTTCGGTCTGGTTCGGCCAGGTGCGGCACAGCTCGCGGGCGGGGCCGACGAGGATCTGGCCGGGCTCGGCGTTCACGAGCAGCTTGGGGACGGTGGAGCTGGCCAGCCATTCGCCGTTGGCGGTGATGGTCTCGGCGACGTCGGCGGGCTGGGAATCGATCGGGATCTGCCGGGCCCAACTGAGCATCGGCCGTCGCCCCTCACCTCGGTTGGCGAACGGGCGGCGGTACTCGGCCATTGCCTCCTCGGAGAGCGTGGTTAGCACGCCGGCGGGCAGCAGCTGCTCGATGAACATGTTCTGCTCGAGGATCATCGCCTCGCCGGTGGCGGAGCGCAGCGCACCGAACAGCTGGGCCGCCTGTTCGGGAAAGTCGGCCCACCGCGCGGTGGCGACGGGGGCCTCCATGTAAGCGATCCCGCAGACCCGGCTGGGATGACGCCGGGCCCAGTCAAACGCGAGCGCGGCACCCCAGTCGTGGCCGACCAGCGTCACCTTCTCGCTTGCGCCAACCGCGTCGATCCACGAGTCGAGGAACCGCCGGTGCTCAGCGAACGTGTAGCGATTGGGTCCGCTGTCGGGGAGCTTGTCGCTGTCGCCCATTCCGATCAGGTCTGGGGCCAGACATCGCCCGAGTGGAGCGACCTCTCCGATCACGTCGCGCCACAGGTATGAGGAGGTCGGGTTGCCGTGAATGAACACGATCGGGTCGCCTTCGCCGGCCTCTCTGTAGGCCATACGGCTGTCGTTGACGGTGACGAACTGCTTGGGCTGCGTGGACGGGGTCATCGTGCTGCTCCTGTCGGGTCGAAGGACGTTCTCACCGACACCACGAATCGGGCCGCGCGTTCGGGACACCGCGTCGCACGAAAGTTCAGCGGTCGACGTGCAGCTCGGCGAGCCGGCGGGTGAGAAACCGCCGGTCGGAGTCCGAGCGCGCGAGCTCCAGCGCTCGTGTGAACGCCACACGGGCGTCGTTGGGCCGACCGAGGCGCGTAAGCAGCTCGCCGCGGGTCGAGTGCAGATGCGGGTACGCGTCCAGCTCGAGTCCTTCCACGAGCAGCAGCGCCCGCGCCGGGTCGCCGGCCTGTGCGATCGCGACCGCCTGGTTGAGCGCGACCACGGGCGAGCCGGTGAGCTCGAGCAGCCGGGCGTAGAGCTCGGCGATCTGCGGCCAGTCCGGGTCGGGCTCGAGCTGCAGCGATGCGATCGCCGCCTGGATCACATAGGGGCCGCGGCCGCGCAGCGCGATCGCGCGGTCGAGCCGCCTTCGGCCCTCGGCGATCGCTTCGCGGTCCCAGAGCGCGCGGTCCTGGTCGGCGAGCAGCACCAGGTCGGGTCCGTCGAACCGGGCGCGGTGGCGCGCGTGCTGGATCAGCATGAGCGCGAGCAGGGCATGCGCGTCCGGTTCGTCGGGCATCAGCGCGGCGAGCATCCGTCCCAGCCGCATCGCCTCGGTGGCGAGGTCGACCCGGCCGCCGTAGCCCTCGTTGTAGATCAAATAGATCACCGCCAGCACGCTGCGCAGCCGATCCGGGAGCAGGTGATCGGCCGGAACTGCGAACGGGATCCGCGTCGCCTTGATCTTCGTCCGGGCGCGGGAAAGGCGGCGCTTCATCGCCTCCTCACCGACCAGGAACGCACCGGCGATCTCCTCGCTCGAGAGGCCGCCGAGCGCGCGCAGGGTGAGCGCGACCTGCGACTCGGTGGCGAGCGCCGGGTGGCAGCAGAGGAAGATCAGCTCCAGCCGCTCGTCCGGTATCACCGTGGCCAGCTCGTCGTTTTCGTCCATGTCGTCCTCCGCGCACTCAGGATTCGCGAGCTGAGGCGCCTTGTCGGCCAAGGTGCGGCGGCGGCGAATCAGGTCGATCGCACGGCGCTTGGCCGTCGTCGTCAGCCACCCGCCGGGATTCGCCGGCACGCCCGCCCGCGGCCACCGCTCAGCAGCCAGCGCGAACGCGTCCGCGGTGGCCTCCTCGGCGAGATCGAGCTCGCCGAGGAAGCCCACCAGCGAGGCCAGCACGCGGCCCCACTCCTCACGGAACACCTGCTCCAGCAGCGCTACCCCTCCGTCCGCGTCTCGACCGCGCCGCGGTCGACGAGCGGCCGGACCTCGACAGCGCCGCCCATCCGTGCCGACGGGATCCGCGCCGCGAACTCCAACGCCCGGTCGAGATCGTCGACGTCGATCACGTAGTAGCCGCCGAACACCTCCTTGGTGTCCGCGAATGGACCGTCGGTGGTCAACACCTCGTCGCCGTCGACGCGGACCGTGGTGGCGGTGTGCACCGGCTGGAGCTGAGCGCCGCCGCGCACCGCGGGATCCTGTGTGATCGGACCGTACTCGGCCATCACCCGCTCGAACTCGCTCGGGCGCCAGCGACTCATAGGAGCCCGGCTTGTCGTAGATCAGAATGGCGTACTGCATGTCAGCCTCCCTTGCTGGGGCGATCGGTTACACCCCTACCACGAACGGTCCGGCGCGAGGGGACAGCATCCGCGAAAAGAGTTTCGTCGGGTTACCCGAGCCGGGTCCGCGCCTGCCCGAGTCGAGCCGGCGAATGTCCCCTCGGCACCAGTTCGTTCCTAGCCGGCACGACCACCCACTCCGCATCCAGAGGGTCGCCGCGCCCCAGCTCACCTCAACCCACCCCCACGCCACCAAGGCGGCGACGCTCGTGCTCGCCTCGCTAGCGGCATTCATGACCGCGCTAGACACGCTCGTCGTCACCACCCATCGACCGCTCACGGTTTCTCCATTGAACCGGAGCAACAGCAATGGCGGTCAGTCTTGCCATCCCGACGAACAGAAACCGGGGAGGGCGGCGGCCCGCTCCTTGGTTCGGACGATGTCGGTGCTCTCGTCGAGGTCTGGGGCTGAGTACCGCCGACACCGCGAAGCAGGTGTGATGCTCGCAGTCCGCAGAGACCCCCAAATCGCCAGTTGCGCAACCCGCGCATTGCGCGTCTGACGGCGGGGTGCCTGGGATGCTCGCGCTGACCTCAAAGCAGGGACCGTGGTACCGACTCCCTGACGCAACGCAGCTACCACGGCGGTGAAGGCAGGAGCGGCCGGACTGTCGGCGCTCTTCTTTGGCCGGCATCACGAATGTGCCCGACAGGCACGGGCGCCCAGTGTGCTCCGTCACCCGTTTTGTGGGTAGTAGATCGCGCGTGAGCATCCTGCCGCACCTGCCGTTCGGGGCTGAGTTGGGGGTGTTCGTCGCCTGCGCGGCGGCGATCTTGGTGGCCGGGATCTTCCTGTCGAACTACACCGACATCCTGGCCGACCGGCTGCACCTCGGTCAGGCGCTGGGTGGGCTCATCCTGCTCGCTGTCGCGACGAACTTGCCCGAGATCGCGATCACCTACAGCGCATCGGCAAGCGGGCAACTCGACGTCGCCGTGAGCAACATTCTGGGCGGAATCGCGATCCAGACGGTCGTCCTCGTCGCGCTTGACGCCTTCGGGGTGCGCGAGCGGCGGCCGCTGACCTACCAGGCAGCCAGCCTGACGTTGGTGATCGAAGGTGCCGTGGTTCTAGCGGTCCTCGTGGTCGTCGTCATGGGCACGCAGCTACCCAAGAACCTCATCCATTTTCGGCTTACACCCGACGTGGTCCTGATCGCCGTCATTTGGGTCGTCGGCCTCGTGCTCACTCAACGCGCCGGACGTAGCCTGCCCTGGTCAAACAGCGGCGAGGCCCCCGACAGCCAGCCGCAGCCGCGCGGGCACTCACGGGCCAAGCGTGCCCACGACGCCAAGCGACATGGCGTAAGTACCGCCAAGGCGGCAGTGGTGTTCGGGGTCGCGGCGGCGGTCACATTGGTCGCGGGAGCGCTCGCAGAAGAGAGCGGAACCGCGGCAGCAAACCACGTCGGCCTGTCCGGCGTGATCTTCGGCGCCACCGTGCTCGCTGCAGCGACATCGCTGCCCGAGCTCAGCACAGGCCTGACCGCAGTCCGCCACGGCGACTACAAACTCGCCTTCGGCGACATCTTCGGCGGGAACGCATTCCTCCCGGTCCTGTTCCTTCTCGCCGTCCTGGTATCCGGCAAAGCTGTACTGCCTAACGCGCACGCCTCCGACATCTACCTCACCGCCCTCGGGGCACTCCTCACGATCATCTACATGGCAGGCCTGCTGTTTCGACCCGCCAAGCAGCACGCTCGACTCGGTATCGACAGCATCGCCGTCCTGGTCGTCTACATCCTCGGCATCGTCGGACTCGTCGCTCTCCCCAGCTGATGGCGCCGCTATGCCCGGCCGCCACCGGGCGGGGACCCATCAGCCCTACGACGCCGGGCCCGTCGGGACGAATGACCGCGCGAGAGGAAGGCAAATGTCGTGCAGCCGCCCCTCGGAGCCCCGCTAATCACTCGGGCAACCGGCTGCGTCACACGTCGAAGCAAGGGGCCGCCGGTTGCGCTTGCCGCGCATAGGAGGGCCGAATGGTTCCTGGGGCGCAGATCACCGTCGCGACGCGAAAGCAGGTATCGGTCGGATCGCAGAGTGTTGGAGTAGCCCGTTGCGCTCGCGAAGCAACAGCGGCGTATCGCTTCCGCTTTTGTGGCACAGCGGCGCGGGCGTAAGCGCGCGTCATCGTTACGTCTATGGGTACGGCTGATTCGACGTTCTTTGGGGAACCTTCTCAACCTTTGCGGGTGCTGGGACCCTTTTATGAGGTGATGGGTCCTAACGACTTCGATCGCTTCGTCGGTGACAACAGCGATGGCTTGCTGCGGACCGCATACCTGATGGTGGGCGACCTGCACGAGGCCGAAGACCTCGTGCAGGAGACACTGTTCAGGGTCGCCTCGAGATGGCCACGGGTCAGCCGCATGGACAACCCGGTGGCCTATGCCAGGCGGATCCTCGTCAACTTGGCGTTGCACGGGGGTTCGAAGCGGTCACGCAACCGAGCGGAGCTGAAAGCAACTCCGCCCGCCGAAAAGGCTGCGCAAGCGGCTCAGCTCGACATCGACGACCAGCTGTTCGAAGCGCTGGCGGCGCTTCCGCCACGGCAGCGCGCGGCGCTCGTGCTCCGCTACTTCCTCGACCTCTCCGAGGTGGACGTGGCGGCGGCGCTGAGATGCTCGCTGGGCACCGTCAAGAGCAGCACCTCCCGTGGGCTAAAGCGACTCGAGGAGACGCTACGCCCTACTGACCACTACAGGAGCATCGCGTCATGACCGAGATCGAGCACGACCTCCGTACATGGATGCAGGAGCGCGCAGCGCGCGTTCACGCGTCCCCGGAGATCCTTGAAACCGATTACCGCCCGCGGAACCGCATCCGGCGGCCGAGACTGGCGATCGGCGGCGGTCTCGCCGCAGTCGCTGGCATCGTCACCGCTCTGCTTTCGCTGGCAGGCGGCGTGAGCACCGCCTTCGCCGGTTGGAGCGCGCAGCCGACAAAAGCAAGCCCAGCGCAGCTGCAGGCAACCAACAGCTACTGCAGCACGGCCATCCCCGATCCCAACCTTCCGCAACAGGCGATCGACACCCGCGGGCCGTACACGATCATCGTCTACGCTGGCCAGCCGACATCGACCCAGACCTACAACTTCTGCACCGTAGGGCCCGGGTTTCGCAACGCGTCCGGGTGGACCACCTATCCACCAGTGACGCCTGCCTCCGGACAGCTGTTCCTCTGGAGCGATCACACCTCGATGGACAACGGGCAGCCGTACGGCACGATGATCGCGCAGGCCGGCTCCGGCGTCAGCGGCGCGAAGCTAACGCTCACCGACGGCACAGTGGTGACGGCAACCGTTCAGAACGGCTGGGTGATCGCCTGGTGGCCAGGTGACAGTCATCTCGCCTCGGCACAGCTGACGACACCGACCGGGACGCAGACCCAGACGTTCAACTACCCCTGCGATATCCACCACTGCAACGGCGCCCCGCACGGCGGTGCCAAGGGCGGAGGTCCCGGAGGCCGCTGATCGCCGCAGCCGCCGATCGAAGCGGGAGGCACCGTCATCCACCGGGTTCCCAATCGTGCACAGCTGATGCGGTCCACTCACCTGGCGGGTTGACCCCCTAAAGCGACCTGTGAGACGCTATGCCACGACGTGCGCCGAACACTAGTCCTGGTGGCGGTGATCGCCCTGGCGCTGGCCCAGGCGGCGGTCGCGGTCGCCCCGCGCGGCAACGCCAACTACGTGGCGACCGACAGCCACGGAAGGCCGGCGATCACGCTCTGGATGCGGACGAAGACAAACATGTTCGTCTTCGTCTGCTACCGCTGGGGCAAGGTCGACCACGGCGACCACCTCAACAACATCAACCCGATCCACGTGCCCGCGAGCGGGACATTCTCCTACCACGGTCCGGCGATCAACAACCATCAGAAGACGTCGACCATCCAGTTCTCCGGGAAGTTCGTCTCGCGCAACCGGGCGGTGGGAACAATGACGGCGCCCTGCATGAAGCACCGCCACTTCACGGCGAACTTCGCGCCCTAGCTAGATGACGGGGGCGGGCAGTGCCGTTTGTCGATCAAACCGGCAGCCCTCCGAAGCCGCCGACGGCCCACCCCTCAGGTAAGCGTTTCGGCCCGCTGGCGCGTTAACGGGGTGTGAGCCGAGACGACAAAGCGTTCGCCGAGTTCTTTGAGGCGAGCTGGGAGCCCTGCCTCAGGGCCGTGGCTGGCAGTACCGGCGACATGCAGCTGGCTGAGGAGCAGGTTGCCGAAGCGTTTGCTCGTGCGTCGGCGTCCTGGCGGAAGGTGCGTCGCCATTCGGCCCCGGCGGCGTGGGTGGTGCGGACTGCTCTCAATGTGGGTGTGTCGAGGTGGCGTCGCCGTGGTCGGGAGCAGCCACTGGCTGATCACGACCTGGCAGTGCCGCCCGGAAGCTCCGGTGGCGGGCTGGACGCTGCGGTGCTGCTGGCGCTCCGGCACCTGCCGGTCCGGCAGCGCGAGGTGATTGTGCTGCGCGTCTTCCTCGATCTTGATGTCCAGACGACCGCGAGACAGCTGGAGATTGCGCCCGGAACAGTCCGCGCGCACTTCTCCCGCGCTGTCACGGCGCTTCGCGACGAACTTTCCCAAGCCAACACGACGGAGGCAGATCCATGTCCGACAACGATCAGCTGACCGACAGCATCGAGCTGCGCGAGCTACACGAGTCCTTGGATGGCATCGCCGTGCCGCTGCGCCCGCATCTGGAGACGATCACGGCCCGGGGCCGTGCCCGGCGTCGACGGCGACGCTCGACGGTCGCGGGCGTGTCTGTCGCCGGTGTCGTCGCCGCCACCGCCGCGACCCTCGCGCTGAGCGGGGCGTCGAACCGATCCGCGACGCTCAGCACGATCCACACCCCGTCCTTCACACTGGTCAGCTATACCGACGGGACGGCCAAGCTGACGCTAAACCCGACCGAGCTTTTAAACCCGACCGAGCTCCAGAGCGACTTCGCCAAATACCGGATCCCGGCGAAGGTCACCACCGGTAGTTACTGCACCTCCAACCCGGAACCGGCGGGCTTCGCACAGGCCGTGACAGGACCCGGGCCCGGAACCTGGCAGCAGGGAGAAGGCGGCCCATCGGGCCAACAACCAACGGTCACGATCAACCCGTCGAAGATCCCCGCAGGCACAGAGCTGACCGTCGGCGACTTCCACCTCAACACCGGCGAGCAGCAGGCCAACTTCGCGCTGATGAACTCAAGCTCCTACACCTGCACCAGCACCCCTGCGGACCTGTCAAAGCCCGACACAAGTAACGGAGACATCGGTATTCTCTACGGCGAACGGCGGCACGCTCTCAAGCGACGGGCTATGGGGCTATGACCCATCAAACGCTCTCGGGCCGCGTCAAGCGCCGCGTCGTCCGGGCAGTCCACGACCTCGAGGGGCGCCTCGTCGACCTCGTCGGCTATGTCCCAGTAGTAGCGGACATCGGTGGGGAGGGTTTGACGCAGGCGGGCTCGCGCGATCGGATGCGCGCGCATGCCGGCGAGTACCGCGTCGCGGAGCCGCTCCTCGTCGATATCCCCTTCGACCGCGACTTCGAGATGGACGCTCCACGTCTCATCCTCCCGGTCGAGGTGCAGGTAGAGCTGGTCGAGGATGTTGAGTTCGGTTGAGACCATAGGTTTCCTTGCCAGTAAAGTATCGTAAATCCAGATACGCTGCATTCGCACATGCCGCGCCCCCGAGTCCACACCGACGCCACCATCCTCAACGCCGCCCGGGCTGAGTTCGCCGCCAACGGATTCAGCGCCGCCAGCATGGAGCGGATCGCGGCGAGCGCCGGCACAACCAAGCCGACCCTCTACACGCGCTTTGGCGACAAGGAAACGCTGTACGAACGGACCATCAGCGAGCGCGCCCGCGCGCTGCTGGATCACCTGTTCGCCTCCTACGACAAAGCGGTCGAGCTCTCCGTGCACGAAATGATCGACACAGCAACGCGCGCCTATCTCGACTTCTTCGCCGACGAACCCCAGGACTTCGACCTGCTGTTCCATCCCGACCGTTCGCGTCCGGCCACCGAGCTCGCCGACCAGGTCCTCGACTCGATTATCAGCGGCATCACCGAGCTGGTCGCCGAGGTCCTCGCCCGGAGCAACCGGCAGGCGCCGAACGCTGCCCGACTGATCGCCGCGATGATGGTCGGCGCTGCCCACAACACTCTGCGCCAGGTCTCCCACGATCGCCGTCTCGACCGCGACCACGCCGCCCAGCTCGTGACTTCGTTTTGCCTCGCCGGCGTCAGAGGCCTCGACCCCGCCCTCATCGACGAGCGCACACTGGTCCGCGCCAGGGGCTAGGGCTGGACTGACTGGGGCGTTGTCGTCGGGCCGGAGATGACCGGCAGGTCGGGGGCGCCGGGGGTAGTCGAGGGCTTCCAGCTGAAGGGGTCGATCCACACGGTCCGGCCGGCGCTGGCGCTCGTGCGAGCGGCGTAGACCATCCACAGGCCACCATGGGGACCGGTGACGAGGCGATCCCCGCCACCGACGCTGAAGGCATCGGCGGTGGAGGCAAAGAACGGATTGGCGGTGGCCTTGGTGAACGGCCCCGTCGGGCTGCTCGAGGTGGCATAGCCCATGCCGTAGGCGTGCATATAGCTCCCGCCGGAGTAGAAGAGGTAGTAGGTCCCGTCAAGTAGCTCCGTCGATGGCCCCTCGACCGTGGGGGCGGAAACGTTGTCGGCCTCCCAAGTGGCCGTGGCGCCAGAGAGGAGGGCCACGCGGGCGCCCGAGGCTTCAAGGAAATCGGAGGTCAGGGGGATCACCGAGATGGTCGGTTTGAGTGTGCAGGAGGTACCGCCGCTGCACGCATAATCGGTCGAGACATAGAGGTAGGCGTTGCCCGAGGAGGAGTCGACGAAGGGCGAGGGGTCGATGTTCCCGGCGCCGCTCGAGTCGCCGCAGCCGATCGGCGACGATCCGGTCGGCGCCCTGTGCAGGGCGAGCGGTCCCTGGTCGGTGTAGGGGCCTTCCGGAGTGGGAGAGGTGGCGACGGCGACACAGTTCCGGTTCAGGGACGCGTTGAGGCCGACGTAGTACATGACGTAGCAGCCGCCCGTTGTGGCCCCGGGACACGGCTGGCCGATCTGGAGCACGCTCGGTGACCATGGATGCCAATCGCCGGTGCTCACCCAGGTTGGGGTGGTGGTCATCGCGGTGCCCTTCGCCGTCCAGTGGACGAGGTCGGGCGAATGCAGCAGGGGGAAGCGGGCGCCCGTGCCAAAGGCCCAGTAGTCGGAGTGCGTACCGCCGTTGTCGAGCACGAACGGATCCGGGAAGGCGGCCGCCGCGTAGACGGGGTTCTGGTAGTAGATGGGGTCGGTCGAGGTGGGCGTCGGTGGCGTGTCGCTCGTGGCAGCGGCCGGTGGGGTCGGCGCGGGAGCTGGAGGTGGGGCGGGGGCGGGGGCGCTCGTCACCGGGGCGGGTACCGGGGGTGAAGGTGAGGGGCGCGGCGGCGGCTGGTGGCCCCAGACGATGAGCGCCGTGCCCGGACGACCTGGGGCCGGTCGCTGGGCGCCGATGACGAAGTTGGCCAGCAGTTCCGGGGCATTCCCCCCGTGCAGCGCTCCCAGGTGGGCCGTGAATTTGAGCCCGCGCGCGAGAGCCCACCCGAAGGCGGCGCTGACCCGGTGGGTGAGGAAGTTCGGAGGGCGGACGGACCGGTGCGACGCAGCGGCGACGCCGCGCGTGGGCTTGGTCAGGTAGAGCATCACGACCGTGCCGATCGGCACCCGTGTGCCCGCCACAGGCTCGGTCCGCCCGACACTCGCCGCAGCCGTAAAAGGCCCGGCGATGCTGACACGAAGGCCGGCGGCGTGAAGGCGGTCGTAGGCGGTGAGCACGTTCCCCGCGGCGGGGGGAACGCTGACGTCACGGACAGCGGCACCCAGGCTGGCCGACGACGCGATGGCCAGCATGATGACTATGACCCCAACCAGTACCCCGGCGCGACTGCGCACCCAGCGGAGGGTACCGGCGATTCAGCGAACGGTGGCGCGCTGACGGCGGCGGCGGATGTCCGGCCGAACCTCAGGCGGGGATGAGCTCTCCTCCTCAGCCGGGTGGAAGAGCATCACCGCCACCGTGGCGGTGCGGGCCCCGTCGTCTCCGTCGCTCTGCAGGCGCTCCTGGCTCTCGCTCGCGATCCGCTCGATTCTCGCCGTCAGAGCGTCGAGCTCGGCAGCCAGCTGCGTCCAGCCCTCCTGGTCGACGGTGACCGGGCTGCGGGAGAGGTGGGCCTCCCGGCCCTCGAAGCCGCCCGCCTCCGCGGCGGTGCTGGCCTGATTGCCGATCTCGCCCAAGGCGGCGCCGAGCACCGCATGCTTGACCACCACGGGCGTGGATTCCCAGACCTGGCTGCTCATTCGGGGGCCGGCGACCGCCGTGTAGTAGTGCTCGACGGCCCCGCGCCGGGGAACGCGCTCGACCAGGCGGAGAAAGCCAAAGGTGTGAAGGCGCCGAACGTGATAGCTGATGACCCCGAGCGAGACATCGAGATCCTCGGCCAGACCACTCGGGCTGGCCGTGCGGTTCTCAAGCGCGGCCAGGATGCGCGAGCGCAGTGGATGCGAAAGCGCCTTGGCCAAAGACGCGTCAGTCATGTTTTCAGAGTGCTGCACGGGCGGTACCCTAACGCAGCCGCTCCGGCATCGATACCCTCCGGCCGATGAGCGACGACTGGCGCCTCCGCATTGAGCTGGCTGACGAGGACGAGGCGGCGCAGCTGGCGCAACGCCTTTCCAAGTTCGACCTCCCCCACGATCTTCAGACCTCGTATCGCGACCGCGTCGTGGTCTCTCACGATGGCTTGGAGGTTTTCTGTTACACGGACACCCGGGAGCAGGCAGAGGCGACCGACCGGGCGATCCGCGCCCTGGCGGCCGAGCACGGCTGGCAGCTGACCTGTGAGCTGCACCGCTGGCACCCGGCGGCCGAACGGTGGGAGGATCCCGATGCCCCGCTGCCCCAGACCGGGGCCGAGCGGGCGGCCGAGCGAGCCGAGGCCATGGAGTCCGAGCGCAACGAGTCCGTGGCCCAGGGCTTTCCCGATTTCGAGGTTCGGGTCAAGTGTGGCTCTCGCCACGAGGCGGAGCAGCTGGCCAAGCGCCTGCGGGGGGAGGGGATCCGCTGCGTACAGCGCTGGCAGTTCGTGGTCGCCGCCGCCTCCGACGAGGATTCGGCCAACGCTCTGGCCGAACGCATCCGCGCCGAGGCGCCGGCAGGAAGCGAGGTGACGGCCGAGGCCAGCATCGCCGAGGCCGTGCGTGAGGCGCCTCTGGCCACGCCCTTCAGCCCGTTTGCCGTCTTCGGCGGCCTCGGAGGCTGAACTCGGTGACGGGGCGGACCGAGGCGCTCGGCTGACCCGCCTCGCGCTCGCTGGCGGCGAAGTCGTCGGGTTGCGGGCTACCAATCCGAGTCCGTTCACGCTCGACGGCACGAACTCCTGGCTCGTGGGGCGTGACCCGGTGTGGCTGATCGACCCGGGGCCCGCGCTCCCGGAGCACATCGATGCGCTGAGCGCGGAGATCGAGCGGCGGGGCGGGCTGGGGGGAATAGCGCTCACGCACGATCACCCCGACCACGCCGAGGCGATCCCCGCGCTTCGGGAGCGCTTTCCGGACGCCCCGCTGGCGGGGGCGCGCGGCGACGTCTCGCAGCGCCTCGCCGACGGCGGGCGCTTTGGGCCGCTCGAGGCGATCGCCACGCCGGGGCACTCGGTGGATCATCTGGCCTTCGCGGTGGACGGGCTGGCCTTCACAGGTGACGCGGTGCTGGGCCAGGGCAGCTCGCTGGTCATCCCCTATCCGGGTGCTCTGGCCGCCTACCTGGAGAGCCTCGAACGCCTGCGGGCCCGCGGCTTCGAGGCCCTGGCTCCGGGCCACGGGCCGCTCGTGTTCGAGGTCGAGGCCAAGCTCGACGAGTACCTCTCGCACCGGCGGGAACGGGAGCAGCGGTTGTTGGACGCGCTCGATCGCGGGCGTCGCACGGCGAGCGAGTTGTTGGACGACGCCTGGAGCGACGCTCCAGCCGCCCTTCGTCCCGCCGCGGCGGCAACCCTGGCCGCGCACCTGGACAAGCTGGCCGACGAGGGCCGGCTCCCGGACGGGGTGCAGCGGCCAGAGATCGACCTGGGCGTCAGCGTGTGATCTGAAGGACGCGGAAGGCCGTCAGCCTGCGGCCGGGACGAGGCGCCGACGGGCCAGTTCCATGGCCGCGGTCAACGTCGTGGCGCCCACCGAGTCGGCATTTTCGAAGACGCGGAGAAGGGTGTCGGCGATCCCGCGCACCCGCCTGCGTGACGCGGCAGCGTCGTAGTTCCCGAATTCCTCGGCGATGTTGATCACGCCCCCAGCGTTGGCGACGAAGTCAGGCGCCCAGAGGATCTCCCGCGCCGTGAGTAGGTCGGCGATGCGGTCATCGGCGAGCTGGTTGTTGGCGGCGCCGGCGATGATCCGGCAGCGCAGCCGCGGGACGCTCTCGTCGTTGAGAATCCCGCCCAGGGCGCACGGCGCGATGATCTCCACCTTGGCTTCGAGCGCCTCCTCGGGTGACATCCACCGGGCCTCCAGTTCCTCGGCCAGGCGGCGCTTGCCGGGGTCGACGTCGGCCACGATGAGCTTGGCTCCGGCCCGGGCGCAGCGCTTGGCCAGCCGGGATCCGACATGGCCGACGCCCACCACCGCGATGGTTCGGCCGCGCAGCGAGTCGTCCCCGAACGCACGCTGGCAGCTGGCCCGGATGGCGTACTCGACGCCGAGCGCGGTAAAGGGACTGGGATCTCCGGACCCGCCGCGGCTGCGGGCGAGCCCGGCCACAGACGTGGTTCGCTCTGCGATCACGCTCATGTCCCGGCTCGAGGTCCCGACGTCCTCAGCCGTGATGTAGCGCCCGTCCAGCGCGGCGACCGTGTCGGCGAAGTCGAGCAGCGCCTGGTGGCGGCGCTCGGAGGACAGCCGGGTGTGGGGCGAGAGCATGATCACCCCCTTGCCGCCGCCAAGGGGAAGATCGGCCACGGCCATCTTGTAGGTCATGGCCCGCGACAGCCGAAGGACATCGCGGAGGGCGAAGGAGGAGTCCTCATAACTCCACATCCGGCAGCCGCCGAGCGAGGGCCCGCGCAAGGTCGAGTGGACGGCCACGAAGGTGTACAGCCCGGAACGGCGGCCCCGGCGGACCAGGACCTCCTCGTGGTCTAGCTTCTCTAGGTAGGGGTCGATCTCAGTTGCCGGGCCGCGACTGGCGCTCGCGCCGGAGCTCACTTGGCCGCCGACGCCGAGCCGCCCGTGGACGCGGTCCCGGACGAGCCCGAGGAGCCGGAAGTCGAGGCCGAGCCACCGGTGCTGGGGCTGCTCGAGCTGGCGTCGCTGCTGCTCGTCCCGCTCGTGCTGTCGCTGCCCGACGGCGTCCCGCCGGTCGAGGACGAGGATGTTCCGGTGCTCGGCGAGGCGTTGGCCAGGCACGGACTCTGATTGGTCGGACTGGCCGGGACCGTCGCCGCTGGAGCCTGCGTGCTGCTCGGGGTAGAGGACGAGGACGAGTCGGCCGCAGTGCTGCCGCCGGTGGTGCTGCTCGGAGCTCGATCCGGAGGCTCCGGTGCTTGAGCAGCCCGACGCGCTCGTGCCCGCTGTGCTCGTGGTGCTTTTAGTGCTGTCGGTCGAACTCGACGAGCTGAGGCCTGAGGCGCCGCTCACGGGGCCCCCGAACGCAACCCCTGCGGTCATCTTGCGACGAAGCTGGGTCTGGATGTGGGTGGCCGGCCGATCCGCCGTAGCGGCCAGCTTCGGTGCTGTGGAAACCGTCGCCTCCACGTCGCCGGCGATGGCCTGGATCGCCGTGGGGGTGGCGGCCGAGGCCCCCTTGGCGGCCGTGTGGTGGTGGCGGCCGGCCACCGCCGCCACCCGAGCCGGGTGGTGCGGAGGGGCGATAACCGCGTGCTGAAGCTCGACGGCGCCGCCCGCCGTGGCCGCCGCCGCTACGAGCAGCGTGGCCACGTGGTTGACACCCACCGCCAGTCCGCCGGCCGAAGCCGAGGCCCCGCCGCCGCCGAGCAGCGCGAGCCCGCCGCCGCCCGCCGCGCCGCCGCCGCCGCCGGAGAGCCCGAGGGTCTTGGCCAGAACGCCCAGCGGTCCCACAGCCGGCGCCACCGCGGCCAGTTGGCGGCTCATGCCGCGCAGCTCACGCCGGAAGCTCTTGCAGCCGACGCAGTCACGCATGTGCTTGCGGGCCGTGGCGCCGGGCCTCAGGCCGCGGTCGTGGGCCTCGACGAGCTGGTTCCGGATGAGCACGCAGGACGTGTCCCGCGCCTCGGCGGCCTGGGCGAGGGCCACCCGGGCTCGCACGAGCAGGGACTTGACCGCGCCGACCGAGACCCCGAGCGAAGCGGAGAGATCGGCATAGGACATGCCGGCCAGCTCCCGCATCAGGAGGGCCGAGCGCTGCTGCTCAGGCAGACGGCGGATGTCCTCGATCAGGCGCCGGAGCGACTCACGCAGGTCGATCTCGGCCACCGGGTCGTGCACGGTGGTCCGGACGAGCTGGAGGGCCTCCGGCAGGGGCGGCGCGGGCCGGCGCAGCTCGTCGATGCACCGGTTGTGGGCGACTCGGAAGAGCCAGGCCCGCAGGGCCAGGTCCTGGTCGGTGGCGCGGAGCCCGGCGTAGGCGCGCACGAACACATCCTGGAGGGCATCCTCGGCGTCCTGGCGGCCGGGCAGCATCTGCCGCGCGTAGGCGAACAGACGCTTGTGGTAGCGCTCATGGATGGCCTGGAAGGCGTCGTCGTGGCCGGCCCGGAACAAGGCCACGAGCTGCTCGTCGGATCGGAAGCGGAGAAGGGGCGTGCCAAGGGTTACCCGCGTCTGGGGCAGGGTTGCCGGCGCCTGGAGCGTGGACGCTTCCACTAAATCCCCTCGCTCGCCCTAACGGGTGCTTTACGCAAAAGTTCCTCTCCGGCCGTCACGATAACGAGATCATCACGTGCTTGATCTCGGTGTAGTCCTCCAGGGAGTACAGCCCGAGGTCCTTGCCGTAGCCGGATTGCTTGAATCCGCCGTGGGGCATCTCGGAGGCAAGCGGAATGTGGTCGTTGACCCAGACGCAGCCGAACTTGAGGGCCCGGGCGACGCGCATGGCCCGCCCGACGTCCCGCGTCCAGACCGAGCTGGCCAGGCCATAGGGAGTGCCGTTGGCCCAGGCGATCGCCTCCGCCTCGTCGCTGAAGCGCTGAACGGTGATCACCGGCCCGAAAATCTCTCGCTGGACCATCTCGTCGTCCTGGCGCAGGCCGGCCACGACGGTGGGCTCGAGGAAGAACCCGGCGCGCTCCGGTTCCCGGCCGCCGGTCACGACCTCGGCATGGTCGGGGCGACGCTCCAGGAATCCCTCGACGCGCTCACGCTGACGCTCGGAGTTGAGCGGGCCGAGCGTGGTCTCCGCGGAGAGCGTGTCGCCGATGACCAGACCCTTCGCCTGCTCGGCCAAGCCATTCACGACGTCGTCATAGACGCGGCTTCCGGCCAGGACTCGGGTCGCCGCCGTGCAGTCCTGGCCTGCGTTGTAGTAGCCGGTGCCTGCGATCGTCTCCATCGCGGTGGCCATGTCGACGTCGTCGAAGACGACCACGGGGGCTTTGCCGCCGAGCTCCAGGTGCACACGCTTGAGCGTGTCGGCGGCGCTCCTGGCGATCCCCTTGCCGGTCTCCACCGAGCCGGTGAGGCGAGACCATGTCAACCTCGGCGTGGGTGACGAGCGCCTGGCCGGTCGGGTTGCCGTGGCCGGTGATCACGTTGAGAACCCCCTTGGGGAGGACCTCGGCGGCGTATTCGGCCAGCTTGAGCGTGCTCATAGGGGTGGTCTCGGCGGGCTTGAGCACGACTGTGTTCCCGGCCGCCAGCGCCGGCGCGATCTTCCACACGGCCATCATGAGCGGGTAGTTCCAGGGCGTGATCTGCCCGACGACGCCAATCGGCTCACGCCGGATCATCGACGTGTAGCCAGCCGCGTACTCACCGGCCGAGCGGCCCTCGAGGGTCCGCGCGGCGCCGGCGAAGAAGCGCAGGTTGTCGACCATGAAGGGGACCTCGTCGTCCCGGAAGGCGTTGATCGGCTTGCCGGCGTTGGCCACCTCGAGCTCGGTCAGCTCCTCGGCGTGCTCCTCCACGATCTCGGCCAGCTTGTACAGGGCCAGCGAGCGCTCACCAGGCGTGATGGTCGACCACTCGTCGAAGGCGCGGCGAGCGGCCCGGGCCGCTCGGTCGACGTCCTCAGGAGAGGAGAGGGGCGCGTAACCGATCGTCTCTCCGGTGGCGGGGTTCAGGACAGGCTCGGACTCACCCTCGGCGCTGTCAACGAACTCGCCGTCGATGAAGTTCCTGAGGGTTTGTGTCTCGGTGGTCATACGCCCCAGTCAAACCTATCACCGCGCACGGTCCCCTCGCCCGATCGACGAGGTCCGGATCCGGACGTCCGGCGGAGCGAAGCATGGGTTCCGCCCGTCCGGTGCCCGGCAGTACTCTGGAGGCAAGCGAGATGGATCCCGCGTCTGGAATTGGAATCCCGGTGGCGTTCGGCGCTGGCCTGATCTCGTTCCTCTCGCCGTGCGTGCTCCCGCTCGTCCCGGGCTACATCTCGGCCGTGGCCGGGGTGAGGCCGGAGGAGATCCGCCCGCGCCGGGTGATCGGCCCGAGCCTGGCCTTCGTGGCCAGCTTCTCCGCCATCTTCATCGCGCTGGGGCTGATCAGCGAGCAGGCGCTCCACGGCGTCCTCACGGGGCCGACCGCGCTCAAGGTGTGCGGGGCGCTGATCGTGCTCATGGGACTGGTCTTCGTCCTGGCCCCGTTCGTCCCGCGGCTCTCCCGGGAGTGGCACGTCAGCAAGCTCGCGCAGCGCGCGGGACGGGGTGGGCCGGTGATCGCCGGCGCCGCCTTCGCGTTCGCCTGGACCCCCTGCACAGGTCCGACGCTCGGCGCGATCCTCACCGCCGCCGGGGCCTCGCACTCCGCCGCCCACGGAGCCTTGCTGCTGGCGGTGTACTGCGCCGGGCTCGGGGTCCCGTTCCTGGTCACGGGCCTGGCCTTCGGCACCGCGACCTCGGCCCTGAACGTGGTCAAGCGTCACTACCCGATCGTGATCGGGCTCGGCGGAGCGGTGCTGATGGGGATGGGGATCCTGATCTGGACGGGCGAGTTCACCCAGCTCAACATCACCGTCAGCCACTGGCTCCAGACGCTGCATTTGCCGAATTTGAATTCGGATACGTAGGGGGGGCGCGGGGGCGCAGCTGCCTCGCGGCCGGGGCCTGGCGGGCGTCGCCGTCGCCACGGAGCCTGGGCGCATAACGTGGACTCCTGTGTCCACGCCATGCGCCCAGGCTCGGCCTCTGGCGGCGCGCTCCCGCGGAGGCGGCCGCTGCCTGACGCCCCGGCGCCGCGGCCTGGGCTTCAACTGCCGGCCTGCTAGCGCCAAATTGCTAGCCTGAGCATGGCATTAGGGTTCCCTAACCCACACCAGCCACAAGCGCTTGTCTTTCCCTGAAACCATCGGCCTCGGCGCCCTCGCCGGCTCGACCATCTTCCTCGGCCTCCCTGCGGGCCGGCTGCACCTGCTTGGAACGCGCATGCGGGTGGCCCTGGCGATGTTCTCGGTCGGGATCCTCGCCTTCATCTTCGTCGACGTCCTGTCGAACGGGCTCGACATCGTTCACACCGCGCTCGACCACGCCAAGAACCACACCGGGTCGGTCGGCTACCTGATCCTGCTCGTCGTCCTGCTGGGCGGCGGCTTTCTCCTTGGCAGCTCAGGCCTGGCCGCGCTGGAGCGGCGGATGCGGCCGGCCGGGCCGCGCAATCCGCCGATCGCAGGGGGCGCGGGGGCAGCGGCCGCCACCGCCTCCGAGGCCGCGGCGCTGGCCGACGAGCTCGACGCGGCGCGGCGGCGGGCGCTGGCCACCTGCCTGACCATCGCCGGAGCCATCGGCGTGCACAACTTTGCCGAGGGCCTGGCCATCGGGGTCTCGGCCCGCGCGGGGGCGATCAGCCTGGCCACGGTGCTGATCATCGGCTTCGCCCTGCACAACGCCACCGAGGGCTTCGGGATCGTCGGCCCGCTGGGCGGGGTCAAGCCCTCGTGGCGCTGGCTCGGGATGTCCGGGCTGATCGCCGGCGGACCCACCTTCCTGGGCACGATGGTCGGCTACTCGGTGACCAGCCACCCGCTCGAGCTGGGCTTCTATGCCTTGGCCGGCGGGGCGATCATCTACGTGATCGGGGAGATCTGGAACGGGATGCGCCGCTACGGCCACCGCGAGCTCGGCCTGCTCATGCTCAGCGCCGGCTTCCTGCTCGGCGTGCTCACCGACCTGATCATCACCTACGGGGGCGGCTGAGCCCGCTCCTGTCCGGCTGCGGCGTCCTCGGCGCTAACCGAGGTCGAGCAGCCCGCGTTCCCGGGCGGCGCTGACCATCTCCCGGAGCGTCTCGCGGCCATCGTGCCGCGGCACCCAGCCGAGCTTCTCACGGGCCTTGGTCGTGTCCACGAGCACGGGTTGGCGCAGCGTCTCGATCCACTGCGCCTGAGCGGGGAGGAGGGGGAAACGGGCCACCAGCTCGGACAGACTCTCGACCGCCGTCTCGGGAATCGGGAAGCTGTACCACCCGAGCTCCGCCGCCAGCTCACTCACCCTGATCGGTGGGGGCGCGGCCAGGTTGTAGACGCCGGGCTCCCCGCGCCCCAGCACGCCGGCCAGGAAGGCGTCGGCCACGTCGTCGTGATGGACGAGCTGGAACGGCGTCCCCGGATCCGGGAGCACCGGCTTGAGGTTGGGGAACCGCTGGACGGCGTCGAGCACGGCCGCGGTGAGGGGGTTCTGATGGCGGCGCACGAGCTCGAAGAGCTGGAGGTAGGGGATGTTCTGCAGCAGGGCCAGAGCGTCAGGGCCGGCGACGACGCTCGGACGGAAGACATAGGCGCCGGTGGCGCTGTCGCTCACGACCTCGCTGAGGGCCGCCTCGAGCTTGGCCTTCTGGGCTGAGTAGTAGTGGCGCTCGGTGCCGCGCGGAGGTACCTCCTCGGTCAGGAGGGGCGGGTTGTCGGGGTAGAAGCCGTAAGCGGCGACCGAGGAGGCATAGACGAGACGGGCCGCGCCGGCCGCCACCGCGGCCTCGAACACGGTGCGCGAGCCGTCCAGGTTGATCTGCTCGGTCTCCTCACGCCCACCGACGATGAGGAAGGCCAGATGGACGACGACGTCGGCACCGTCCACGAGCTCATCCACAGCCACCCGGTCAAGGACGTCGCCGCGGCGGTACTCGGTCTTGCTCAGCCCGAGCTCCGCCGGGTCAAAGCCCCGGCGCGCCATCGCCACCACCTGGCTGACACTCGGCTCACGCTCCAGGGCCCGCAGCAGCGAGCGCCCGATGTCTCCGGTCGGGCCGGTGACGACGACCTTGAGCCCGGCCCGGACGACACTCATCGCCCTAGCCCTGGTAACCGGGCTCGCCCGGGAGGACGACCCGGGCCTGCTCGCCGGAAAGCACCACGTGGGGCTCGACGGGCCGGATCTCAAGTCCCGAGGCGTAGCTCAGGAGCTGGTCCGCGGAGCCGAAGGACGAGATCTGCTCCAGGTGCTTGATGGTGGGAAAGACGAGCAGCAGCTCGCCGCGCTCACCGGCAGCCAGCGCCGCCGCCGGGTCGGACCAGAGAGCGTCGACGACCTCGGCACCGTCGACGCGGGCCTCGGTCCCGCTCGGCAGAGCGGCCAGGTAGAACCAGGTGTCGAACCGGATCTTGACCTGGGGCGGGGTGATCCAGCGGGAGAAGGGCACGAGCTCGTCCGGCGAGGCGAGCACGATCCCCGCCTCCTCGGAGAGCTCACGCAGAGCGGCGGCGCGGAGCGCCGGCTCGCCCTCGCCCTCGTGGCGGTCGACGGCGCCTCCGGGGAATACCCAGGCGCCGCCCATGAACCGGGCGGCCGGATTGCGCTTGACCAGCAGCACCTCCAGACGCTCAGCTCCGCCGCGGAGCACGATCACCGTGGCGGCGCGCCGCGGCTCGGTCACAGGACCTGAGTTGAGCTCCTCTCCAGGGCCTGGTCGATCGGTGGCCACTTTGCTGACCGTATCGCAGGGTCCGTTGGCCGGTACCCTTCGCGCCGTGAAGTGGATGTGTGAATCGTGCGGGTTCATCTATGACCCCGCGGACGGAGACCCAGACGGGGGGATTCCCCCGGGCACCGCCTTCGAGGACATCCCGGAAACGTGGTTCTGTCCGGTCTGCGGCGCCCGCAAGCAGGACTTCACGGCCTACGAGGACTAGCCGGCAGGCCTGGGTGCTCCGCCGCCTCGTTGCGCTCGGCTGCCTGGCCAGCGCAGTCCTGATCACGGGCTGCGGCGGGTCAAGCAAGCCGCACCACTACCACCGCTTCGACGCCCTTGCCGGCGCCGCCCCCCGCGCCGACGAACCTGGTCGGCATCCACAAGATCCAGCACGTCGTCGTGATCATGCAGGAGAACCGCTCGTTTGACTCCTACTTCGGGACCTACCCGGGGGCCGACGGGATCCCGATGCACAACGGGCGCCCGACGATCTGCGTACCTGACCCGCAGCTGGGCCGATGCGTGCGCCCATTCCACGACCGCAACGACCGCAACCTGGGTGGACCCCACAGTCAGGACAACGCGCTGGCCGACATCGACAGCGGGCAGATGGACGGCTTTATCAATCAGCAGATACAAGGCCGGGCGGGATGCGCGCAGGTGTTCAACCCGGCGTGCGGCCGCGGCGCGAGCTCAGGCCTGCCTGACGTCATGGGCTACCACACGGGCGCCGACATCCCCAACTACTGGACCTACGCCAAGGACTTCGTGCTCGACGACCACATGTTCCAGTCCGACGCATCGTGGAGCCTGCCGTCTCACCTGTACATGGTCTCCGAGTGGTCGGCGCGCTGCAGCGTCCCGAATGAGCCAACGAGCTGCGTCAACAACGACGAGAATCCGAGCCTGCCGCCTGACTTCCAGCGCCACAACCTCCGGGTCCTGGCGCCGACGACGCCCAACTACGCCTGGACCGATCTCACCTACATGCTCCACAGGGCCAGCGTGAGCTGGCGCTATTACGTGTTCAAGGGCACGGAACCGGACTGCGAGAAAGACGGGTCGGTGTCATGCGCCCCGGTCTCGCAGCGCGCCAAGACCCCGGGGATCTGGAATCCCCTCCCGTACTTCTCCACCGTCCAGCAGGACGGCCAGCTCGGGAACATCCAGTCGCTGTCGAACTTCTATGCCGCCGCCAAGTCCGGACGCCTTCCGGCCGTTTCCTGGATCGATCCCAACGGCACCGTCTCAGAGCACCCGCCGGGGCTCATCAGCACGGGCGAGTCCTATGTCACCGGGCTGATCAACGCGGTCATGCGCAGCCCCGACTGGGGCAGCACGGCCATCTTCCTGGCCTGGGATGACTGGGGCGGCTTCTACGACCACGTCGCGCCGCCGTACGTCGACGCCAACGGCTACGGCCTGCGCGTCCCCGGGCTGGTTATCAGCCCGTACGCCCGTCGGGGTTTCATCGACCACCGCTCACTCAGCTTCGATGCCTACGTGAAGTTCATCGAGGACGACTTCCTGAACGGTCAGCGGCTCGACCCGAAGACCGACGGGCGCCCGGATCCCCGCCTGGACGTGCGGGAGAACGCACCGCAGCTGGCCGACATCTCGGCCGACTTCGACTTCTCCAAGCCGCCGCTGGCCCCCCTGATCCTCCCCCTGCATCCGCCGACTGACCTCATCGCGCCCCACGCTGGCGGGCTCGCCCCGGCAACTGGCGCCCACGGTGATCAACGCGATCGCGGGCGTCCTGGGTATGAGCCCGGCTCAGGTGCGCTCGCAGCTGGCCGACGGGGGAACCCTGCGCCAGCTGGCCCGGGCGCATGGCACCACGCTCCGCCGGCTCCGGCGGCTGGTGCGAGCCCAACTGAGCCCGTAGGGCGATGAGCCGGGTTCTGTCGGCCCTGATCCTCCTCGCCGGCTTCATAGCCGCCGTGGTCATCGCTCTCACCGGGCCGTCCGCGGCGACGCCCAAATCGCATCAGGTCGAGTCTCTCTTCCAGGACGACGATCACCTGATCTATGCCTCATCGGCCACCGTCGCGCGGACGCTTGACACGCTCGCGTCGTTGGGGGTCCAGCGCATCCGCGCCACGGTGCTCTGGCGGGACATCGCGCCGGATCCCGCGGCCGCGCGGTCGCCGGCCGGCTTCGATCCGACCAATCCCGCCGCCTACCCGGCGGCGAATTGGATGCCCTACGACCGACTCGTGGAGCTGGCCGGCGCCCGTGGGATCGGCGTCGACTTCAATGTCGGCGCGCCCGGGCCGCGCTGGGCGATGGGGGCCGGCGCCCCGAGTGCCAAGTTCGCCACCCACTGGTATCCGTCGGCGGCCCAGTTCGGGCGCTTCGTCCGTGCCCTGGGGCGCCGCTACAGCGGTCAGTACACAGCGGCCGGCGGCCACCCCGCCCCCCGAGTGAGCTACTGGTCGATCTGGAACGAGCCCAACCAGCCGGGGTGGCTGGCGCCTCAGTGGCGACGGGCGCAGATGGTCTCCCCGGTGCTCTATCGCCGCTATGTCGGCGCCGCCTTCACCGCGCTCACGGCGACCGGGCACGGACCCGGTCGGGACACGATCCTCATCGGCGAGCTGGCCCCCGAAGGCGCCGAGTCGCCTGCTCATAGCTACAGCGAGCCGATGCCGCCGATGCCCTTCCTGCGCGCGCTCTACTGCGTGGATCAGGACTATCGCCCGCTGTCCGGCGCGTCGGCGGCGGCCCTCGGCTGCCCGGCGCCGAGCCGCTTCGTGGCCGACGATCCCGGCCTGTTTGAGAGCACCGGGTTCGCCCATCACCCGTACTCGTTCTTCCTCGCCCC
Source organism: uncultured Solirubrobacterales bacterium (assembly GCA_963733555.1). Lineage (GTDB taxonomy): Bacteria > Actinomycetota > Thermoleophilia > Solirubrobacterales > Solirubrobacteraceae > Palsa-465. Next base: position 1,771,651 of record CAVTDO010000002.1, on the reverse strand, counting down.
GAATGTCTCGATGTCTGACCCCAACTTCGTGCCGCTGGCCGACCTCGGGCGGCTCGAGCACGGCCTAGATGCTGTCTTCGCCGCCTACGGCGTCAGCCGCCGCCTTCCGCTCTATCTGACCGAGTACGGCTACGCCACCGACCCGCCGAACCCGTACAGCGGGGTCTCCCTGAGCCGCCAGGCCGCGTACATCGACCAGAGCGCGTACCTGGCCTGGAAGGACCACCGGGTGCGCGCCCTGTCGCAGTTCCTGCTCTACGACAGCCCTCCGGATACGGCCTACCGGCGCGGCTCGCCCCGCTACTGGTCGACCTTCCAGACCGGCCTGCTCTTCGCCGGGGGGACGCCCAAGCCTTCGCTCGGCGCCTACCGGCTGCCCATTGTCATCGCCGATCCGGTGCTCCGCCACGGGCAGGTGTTCGTGTGGGGAAGGGTGCGCCCGGCGCGCGGTGCCGTGCACCGTGGCGGTCCAGTGGCGCTCGAACACCGGCCGCGTAAGCACCGTGAGCGAGCTGACCGCCCATGGGCTCGAGCCCGGTCCTGGCCACCGACGTGCACCTGCCGGGGGCGGGGGAGATGCGCCTGGCCTGGCGGGGCTACGCCAGCCGGTGGGTGGCGATCAGCGGCTGACTCAGCGTCTGCGCCAGCGGTCGGCGGCGTCGCTCAGGCCGCCTGACATGCGGTAGCCGGCCTCGGCCCAGGCGTGGCGCCATGCCGCCGCCCAGCGCGGATCCCACCCCTGGTTGCGCACGAGCGCGACGGCCCCGCCGGCCACCGCCACGACCAGGGCCAGGCCGCCGAGCAGGAGCATGGGCAGCGGCACGGTCGCGTCCGTGGGCGAGGTGGCCGAGGGGGGGAGGGGAGCCTGGGGACCGCCGCGGTCACGACCGGGCGGATGCCCCGGCTGCACGCACCCGCCGCCCGCTGGCTGAGCGCGCTCTGAACGGCGTCGCCGAAGTCGGCGAAGTACTGCTGACCGTAGGTATCGATGCCCCGGAGGGCCGCCGCCAGCTCGGGAGCGGAGAAGCGGCAGGGGGGAACCGTCCCGGTGGCCCGGTAGGTCTGGAGGACCTGGGTATAGGCGCTGGAGGCCGCGGCCGCGGGGGCGAGCACGGACAGGCCCACGACCCCGGTGAGCACGACGGCGATGACCCGGCGCTTGCGCACGAGGCCGAAGGTAGCGAGCGGCTCAGGCCGCCAGGCGGTCGGACTGCTCGAAGTCGAAGATCCCCGGCGCGGTCTGGGTGCGCTCCGGCTCCTCGACGGTGCGCCGCGGCTCCTCGAGCTCGACCACCTCGGCCGCGAGGACCGACTGCTCAGGCTCAAAGCCGCGCATCCGCGCGGTCGAGGCGAGGATCTGCGCCGCATCCCGGAGCTCGGCGGGACGGTGGGAGGCCATCGCGGTGAGGCGGAGGAACGAGACGGGAGCCGGGACCACCGGGGGACGAACCGCCTCGATGAAGATCCCCTGCTCAAGCGCCGTCGCGGCCAGGCGCTCGGCCAGCTCGGCCGCGCCGATGAAGACGGACACGATGTGGGCCTCCCCGCCGGCGCCGAAGCCTTGGCGCTCGAGCTCGCGCCGCAGCACGGCGGTGTTGGTGCGCAGGCGATCGACGCGCTGGGGACGCTCCTCGAGCAACTTCAGCGCGGCGTGGGCGGCGGCCGCCGCGCTTGGGGCGGGGGCGCTCGAGAACATCAGCGTCCGGGCTGAGTTGAGCAGGTGAGTCGCCATCTTGCGATCACAGGCCACGAAGGCGCCGTAGGAGCCGAGGGCCGTGCCGAGCGAGCCGAGGATCACATCCACCTGGTCCTGGAGCCCGAACTCGGCGAGAACCCCGCGGCCTCCCGGACCCGCAGCGCCGATCGCGTGCGATTCGTCGACCAGGAGCCGGACACCGCGGCGGTGGGCGAGTGCGACGATCTCCGGCAGGGGAGACAGGTCGCCTCCGGTGGCGAAGATGCTCTCGGCGGCGATCAGCGCGCCACGCCCCTCCGCCTTGGCGATCCCCCAGGCCAGGTGATCGACGTCGAGGTGGTCATAGAGGAACGTCTCGGCGCCGCCGAGCCGGCAGCCGTCGAGGATCGAGGCATGACGAGCTCGTCGGCGAAGACGACGTCGCCGGGACGAGCCAGAGCGGCGAGCACACCGGTGCTGGCGAGGAAGCCCGAGCCGAAGAGCAGCGCGGTCTCACGGCCGAGGAAGGCGGCCAGCCGCTCCTCAAGCCGACGGTGGATCGTCATCGTGCCTGAGGTCAGGCGGGAGGCGCCGGTCCCGGCCCCCCAACGCAGGGCCGCCTCGGCTGCGGCCTCACGCACGCTCGGATGGTCGGCGAGACCGAGGTAGTTGGCCGAGCACAAGCTCAGCGTCTGGCTTACCGTTGAGAATGACACGGGGTCCCTGCGGGCCGCTCACCAGCCTCGTCTTACGACTGAGGCCGAGGGCCTCAAGCTCACTCAGCCGCGCCCCGATGTCGATCACAGGGACGCAGAATAGGTGGGGCCTCGGACGTTGCTGACGTGGGGCCTCGGACGTCGCTAGCGACCCTGCCAGCGGGGCGTCCGCTTTTCGCCGAAGGCGCGCACCGCCTCGCGAAAGTCCTCGGTGGAGAAGGAGCTGCGCCGGAGGTCAAGAAGCTCGTTCTCGGTCTCCGGGTCGAGCACCGTCTGGGCGTTCAGCAGCTCACGGATGACGCGCTTGTTACCGCAGCTGGGCCAGCGGCGCGTTGCCCGCGATCTCGCCCGCCAGCGCCAGCGCCTCCTCGCTCAGCTCGCCCGCTTCACGCGACCCAGTTGACCAAGCCCCACTGCAGCGCCGTGCGGGCGTCGATCCGGCGCCCGACCAGGAACAGCTCCCGCGTCCGTGCGGCCCCGACCGTCTCGATGAACTTGCCAATCCCGGTGTGGGAGTAGATGAGCCCGAGCTTGGCCGGCGGCATGCCGAGCCTGATCGTCGACGCCGCCAGGTCGCAGATCGCAGGCCAGCGCCAGCTCGAGGCCGCCGCCGATGGCATGCCCGTTGAGGACGGCGAGAGTGGGATAGGGATACGCCTCGATTGCGTCAAGCGCAGCGGCGAACGGGTGGGCGACGAGCTGGTCGGCTTCCTCCGGGAGCATGTCGTCGGCCAGGCCGCCAAGGTCGTATCCGGCCGAGAACATGTTGTCCTGCCCGGTGATGATCACGCAGCGGGCGTCAAGGCCCGGCAGCGTGGAGGTGAAGGCGTCGAGAATCGCGTGATCGAGCGCGCCACGACGCTGAGGATTGGAGATGGTCAGCCGGGCCACCGACGGCGCGGGCTCGTCGACGAGCAGCTGCCCGGCGTCGCCGGCGGGTTCGGCCATCGTCTACTCGAGGACGACCAGCGGGTCGCCCTCGGAGACCGACTGCCCCTCCTCGACTGCGATCTCCTTGACCACGCCCGGGTCCTCGGCCTCGACCGGCATCTCCATCTTCATTGACTCGAGGATGACGACGGTGTCGCCCTCCTCAACCTGGTCGCCGACCGCGACCTCGATCTTCCACACGGTTCCGGTGATGTGCGCCTCGACGACGGGCAAGGGGAGCCTTTCTGTCCTGGTTGGCTGCGCTACTTCTTCCGGCTCGCACCGCGCTTCGTGGTGCTGCGTGTGCGTGCCGATCCAGCTGCGGCGGTCCGCTTGGTCTCGGACTGACCGGCGCCGGCTCGGTTGGCCGCGGCGCTGCCGGCGGCTTTGGCCGCCTTGCCTGCGGCGCGCAGGACGTTCTTACCCTCCTTGACCATGCTGCCGGCGGCGCGCTTGGCCTGACTGACGGACTGATCGGCCTGCTTGCTCTGGCGTGTCGCGGCAGCCTTCTTGCCGCCCGCAGCGGCCTTCGCCTGCACCTTCTCGCGGTTGGCCGCGCGGGTGGCCGCTGCCTTCTTGGCGGCGGCCGATCTCTGTGCCTTGGTCTGAGCCATCACTTCTCCTCAATTTCGACGGGGGCCATCCAGCCTATAGACGTGGCCGCGGATTGGGAGATAACTCGGGCTATGTCCGGGTTATCACCCAAACGTCTTCGGGTCAGGTCCGATCCGCTGGCCGTCGTCGAGCTCCTTGATCGTCTCCATCTCGGAGTCGCTGAGCTCGAAGTCGAAGATCTGGAAGTTCTCCTTGATCCGAGATGGCGTCACCGACTTGGGGATGACGACGTTGCCGAGCTGGATGTGCCAGCGCAGCACGACCTGGGCCGGGGTACGGTCGTGGGCCTGGGCGATCTCGGTGATCTTCGGGTCCTTGAGGACCTTGCCCTGGCCGAGCGGGCTGTAGGCCTCGGTGACGATCTCCTGCTCGTGGAGGTAGCGGCGGAGCTCCTGCTCCTGATACTGCGGATGGACCTCGATCTGGTTGACCGCCGGAACCTCGCCGGTCGTGTCGATGATCCGCTCCAGATGCTCGACGAGGAAGTTCGAGACCCCGATCGACCGGGCGCGGCCGCTCTCCTTGAGCTCGCACAACGCCTGCCAGGTCTCGACGTAGAGGTCGTTGGTGGGGATCGGCCAGTGGATGAGGTAAAGGTCGACGTACTCGAAGCCGAGCTCCTTGAGACTCCGATCGAACGCCTGCAGCGCCGCGTCGTGGCCATGCGCGTCGTTGGGGAGCTTGGTCGTGACGAAGACCTCGCCGCGATCCAGATCGCTCTTTCTGATCGCCTCGCCGACGCCGGCCTCGTTGCCGTACATGGCGGCGGTGTCGATCGAGCGATAGCCGGCGTCGAGCGCGCTGGGTCACGATCTCGGTCGTGTCCTCCGGGGGCACCTGGAAGACACCGAAGCCGAGTTGCGGGATCTGATGGTCGTCGTTCAGGTTGAGTTGGGGGACTGCGGTTTCTGTGGTCATGAGGAGTTACTGCCACGCCAGGGGGGTGAAGAAACCCCTATAGGCTGGCGCGGCGATGATCCTGGCCATCGATCAGGGGACCACCGGGACCAGGTGTCTGGTCTTCGACGGCGAGGCGGAGCCGATTGGGGACGCCTACCGGGAGTTCGAGCAGCACTTCCCCCGGCCGGGGTGGGTCGAGCACGACGCCGGGGAGATCTGGGAGGTGACGCACGCGGTGGCCGGCGAGGCGCTCGAGGACGCCGGCGTCGGGCCGGGCGAGCTCGAGGCGGTGGGCATCACGAACCAGCGAGAGACGGTGTGCGTCTGGGACCCGGACACCGGCGAGCCGCTGCACCGGGCGATCGTCTGGCAGGACCGCCGGACCGCCGCCCGCTGCGCTGAGCTCAGAAGCCAGGGGCGGGAGGAGCTGATCCGAGAGCGGACCGGGCTCGTCCTTGACCCCTACTTCTCGGCCACCAAGATGCAGTGGCTGCTGGAGAACGTCGATGGCCTCCGGGAGCGCGCCGCGCGGGGACGCGCCGTCTTCGGAACCGTCGATGCGTGGCTCGTCCGCAACCTCAGCGGCGAGTCGGTCACCGATCCCTCCAACGCCAGCCGGACCATGCTCTTCGACATCCGCCGCGGAGAATGGGACCCCGAGCTGCTCGAGCTCTTCGGAGTGCCGGAGGCGGCGCTGCCGCGCGTCGGTCCCAGCTGCGGTGAGATCACGATGACCCGGCCGGACGCATTCCACGGCCATGAGGTGCCGGTGGCGGGAATCGCTGGGGACCAGCAAGCCGCGCTCTTCGGACAGGCCTGTGTGGATCCCGGCCAGGGCAAGAACACTTACGGCACCGGATCCTTCGTGCTCCAGAACGCCGGCTACGAAGTGCCCGATCCGGTGGAGGGGCTGCTCAGCACGGTGGCCTGGCGGATTGGCGAGGGGCGACTCGTCTACGCCATGGAGGCGTCCATCTTTGTCACCGGGGCCGCCGTGCAGTGGCTGCGAGACGGCCTCGGGATCATCCGCGAGGCGGCGGAAACCGAGCCGCTCGCCGATTCGCTCGAGGGCAACGATGGCGTTTACTTCGTTCCCGCGCTGACCGGGCTGGGATCACCGCATTGGGACTCGCAGGCGCGGGGCACCATCATCGGACTGACGCGCGGCACGGGCAGGGCCCACCTGGCCCGCGCGGCGCTCGAGGCGATCGCCTACCAGACCGTCGATGCCGTCCGCGCCATCGAGCAGGCCTGCGGAATCGAGCTTCCCGAACTGCGGGCCGACGGCGGGGCCACGGTCAACCATTGGCTCATGCAGTTCCAGGCCGACATCCTCGGGGTGCCGGTCGTGGTGCCGGAGATCACGGAGACGACGGCGCTCGGCGCCGCCTATCTGGCCGGCGTCGGCACCGGACGCTGGACCCTGGATCAACTCCAGCGGCGCTGGCGGGAGAAGTCGCGCTACGAACCCGGGATGGGCGATGACGAACGTGAGATGCTGCTCGCCGGTTGGCGGCGCGCCCTCGAGCGCTCATACGACTGGGCGCAGGACTAATGACTTCGCTAGTGATGATCGGCACGACTCGGGGTACCGTTAGGTCGAGGGATGCCTGACGTCGAGCTGAAGCCCCAGGTCTATAGCGACCCGCGGTCCAAGGAGGACTTCGATGTCTTCCACGCGCGGGCGCGGAGCGGCCCGGCCGGGTGGACCTACGAACCGGTGCGCTCGGTCGTCGTCCCCTTCCTGCTCATGGCCTTTCGGACTCGCGCCATCGCGAGCCACAACGTGCCCAACGGCCCGGTCATCCTGGCGCCGAATCACGGCTCGTTCATGGACCACTTCTTCTCCGGCGTGTTCGTGCGCCGGCGGGTGCGCTTCATGGCCAAGTCCCAGCTCTTCCAGCCCGGGCCCGCCGAGTACATCTACAGTCACGGCGGCGTCTTTCCGGTACGCCGCGGTAAACACGACGAGGAGGCATTCATCACCGCCTTCAAGCTGCTGGACCGGGGCGAGGCCGTGGTCATGTACCCGGAGGGGGGACGCTCGCGAACCGGCGAGCTCGCCCCGGAGGCCAAACCGGGAGTGGGACGGCTGGCGCTCGAGTCAGGTGCGCCCGTCGTTCCGGTGGCCATCCTCGGCTCAAATCAGGTCCGCAACTGGAAGCGCCTGCAGTTCCCGCGGGTGACGGTCCAGTTCGGCACGCCATTCCGTTTTGAGCGTGTCGAGCACTCCGCCCGGGAGCAGCAGCAGGAGGCGGCCGATTACATCCTTGACCGCGTCCGTGAGATCCACTCGGAGCTCACATTGCTCGGCCACCGCGGCGCGATGGCCGCGGCTCGGAGCCGCCGCAAGGAGCTGCGCCAAGAGGAGGACGAGCGCTACGCCTTGCTCGAGCTCGAGGCCGAGCAGGAGCGCAAGGCCGAGGCGGAGCGCCAGGAGGACGAGCGTGAAAAGGTGGCCGCGGCCGAGGCGGAGAAGCGGGAACGTGAGCGCCAGGAGGAGCCCCAGGAACGTGAGCGCCAGGAGGAGCCCCAGACGTAAAGGCGCCGCGCCGGCAGAGCCGGCGCGGCGCGATGGTGACGATGCGGCGGGTGGGCCCCGCTGGCCGTAGGCCGCTAGCTGTCACCGAGCTCGTCGTCCCACCGGTTCAGCCACGTTCTCCGCTGCCGACCGGTGGTATGTGACGGTGGGGGTGATCACCGACGTGGTGATCGTGAAAGCTGGGGTGCTCCTCCTTGAGTTAGCGCTGCGTCCCGATCCCTGGGCGCGTGGCGGGTCGCGGTTGACCCTGCAGATGCACTTATCGAGCCCAGCCGCCCGAAGGGTGAACCACAGCCCCGGATTCGGACGCAAGTACTAACGCCGGCCCCGAAATCAGGCGGTGGCGACAGCGGCGGCCTTTTCGAGCCCCAGCTCCTCGATCGCCGTCGCACGCATCTTGAACTTCTGCACCTTGCCGGTGACCGTCATCGGGAAGGCGTCGACGAACTTGATGTAGCGCGGCACCTTGAAGTGGGCGATCCGGCCCCGGCAGAACTCGCGCAGCTCATCCTCGCTCAGCGTGGCGCCCGGACGCTGGATGACCCAGGCCATCAGCTCCTCGCCATAGCGCTCGTCGGGCACGCCGATGACCTGGACGTCGGCAATCTGCGGATGGGTATAGAGGAACTCCTCGATCTCCCGGGGATAGACGTTCTCGCCGCCCCGGATGACCATGTCCTTGATCCGGCCGACGATCCGGACATAGCCGGCCTCATCGAGGGTGGCGAGATCGCCCGAGTGCATCCAACCGCCCGAGTCGATCGAGTCGGCTGTGCGCTCCGGGTCGTTCCAGTAACCGCGCATGACCGGGTAACCACGGGCGCAGAACTCACCCGGCTCGCCCCGGGCCACGATCTGACCGGTCCCCGGATCGATGATCTTGATCTCGGTGTGGGGCATCACCTGGCCGACCGTCTCACAGCGGTGCTCCAGGGTGTCGTCGACCCGAACCATGGTCGTCACCGGTGAGGTCTCGGTCTGGCCGAAGGCGATCGAGATCTGCTTGATCCCCATGTCCGAGTTCACCTTGCGCATCACCTCGATGGGACACGGCGAGCCGGCCATGATCCCGGTCCGCAGCGCGCTCAGTTCGTGCTCGGCGAAGCTGGGGTGCCCGAGCTCGGCGATGAACATCGTGGGCACGCCGTAGAGGCTCGTGCAGCGCTCCTCGGCGCTGGCCCGGAGCGTCGCCTCCGGGTCGAAGGTCTCGGCGGGATAGACGATGCAGGCCCCGCGCGTGGTGCAGGCGAGATTCCCGATGCACCATGCCGAAGCAGTGATAGAGCGGCACCGGGACGCACACGCGGTCGGCCTCGGTGTAGGCCAGCAGCTGGGCGATGAAGTGGCCGTTGTTGAGGATGTTGTGGTGGGTGAGCGTGGCGCCCTTGGGGAAGCCGGTGGTCCCGCTCGTGTACTGGATGTTGATCGGGTCATCGAAGCTCAGGCCCTCGGCGACCGCCTTGACCTCGTCGAGCTGACGCCCCGCCGGAGGAGACCTCCTCCCACTCGGCGGTCTCGAAGAAGATCGCCCGCTCGAGGCCGGGCACCCTGGGGCGCACCTCCTCGACCATGGCCACGAAGTCCGAACCTTTGAGGCCCGGCGCCGCGAACAGGAGCCGGCAGCCGGACTGGCCGAGCGCGTACTCCAGCTCGCTCGTGCGGTAGGCCGGGTTGATGTTGACCAGGATCACCCCGACCTTGGCCGTCGCGTACTGAACGAGCGCCCACTCGGCCCGGTTCGGTCCCCAGACGCCGACCCGGTCCCCGGGCCGAAGCCCGGCGGCGAGCAGGCCGGCGGCCAGCCGGTCGACGGCGTGGCCGAGCTCGGCGTAGGTGAGGCGGACGCCCTGCTGGAGGCAGACGAGCGCCTCGGCCTCCGGTACCCGCGCGACGGTTCGGTCGAGGTTGGCCCCGATCGTCTCGCCGAGGAGCGGCTCCTCGCAGGCCCCGTGCGCGTAGGACAGCATGGCGGCGCGATCCTACTCCGGTATAGCTTGTCTTCAAATGTCGCTACTGCGGGCGGACCTTCTCCAGGGCCGGCGGATCGCGCTGGCGGGTGGTCCGCTCGAGGCGTTGAGCGATGCCCTCCTAGCCTCGGCGCCGAGACGGAGCGGCTCTCACTCGACGGCCTGGGCGAGGACGAGGAGCGAGTGGGGGAGTGGGCGCGCGCCCACGCCCCGCTCGACGCCCTCGTCTACCGCGCCGCGGAAGCTTCGGGCCGGGAGGCGAGGCCGGCCTCAAAGCGACGCGGATCAGGCCTGGGCCGCCGTGCGCGAGGTCGCGGTGGGGGCGCTGATCCAGGCTGAGGGAGCCGGGCAAGGTGGTCCTCCTGGCCCCGGGGGCCGGGCCGCTGGCCGGGGCGGCGGCGGCGCGGCCTCGAGAATCTGGCCCGCACCCTCTCGGTCGAGTGGGCGCGCCATCAGGTGACCGCGGTCATGGTGGCGCCCGGAGCACGCCCGGAGCCGCAGCTCTCGAGCTCGTCGCGCTTCCTGGTCTCCGGGGCGGGCGAGTACCTCAGCGGGTGCCGGATGGAGCTCGCCGCAACCGGATGAGACGCGTCACGGCCGTCACTGGTGCTGCTCGCCGTGGCTGGATGCGGCGGGGCCTCGAGACCGGCTGAGCACGCGTCGCCTCCGCCCACGACCCCGACCCAGACGGCGACGCACAGCGACCGCCGTCGTCTCGACCCCCGGGCCAAGCCCGCGGCCCAGGCCAAAACCGCGGCCGCGGCCGAAGACCCAAGCCGAACCCGGGATCGCTGCCCCAGACCGACCAGCTGTCCCTCCGCCGACACGCCGGCCTTTCACACGGAGATGGATGCGCTGTGGAGCGGCGTGCAGAGGAACTCGCTGGCCCGGGCGATGCCCGCCTTCTTCCCGCGGGGCGCCTATGTTCAGGTCAAGGCGATCGGCGATCCGCAGGGCGATTACGCCGACCGCATCGTGGCCGACTACCGGCTCGATCTGGCGGCCGCCCACGCGCTGTTCGGCGCCGATCCAGGTCGGCGACCTGGTCGGGGTGAAGCTGCCCGCGAGCTTCGCGCACTGGGTGAGTCCGGGCGCCTGTTACAACCGCTTCGGCTACTACGAGGTCCCCGAACGCGCGCGTCGTCTACCGCCAGAACGGGGCGTGTCCACTCGTTCGGGATCGCCTCGATGATCTCCTGGCGGGGACTCTGGTACGTCGTCCACCTCGGATCGGTGCTGCGCGCCGAGCGCCGGCCGGCGTCGTCGACGACCCGAGCAGCGGAGCCGGGAGTGTCGATTCCCTCCTCGACCTGCTGAGGCCCTAAACGTCCGAGCCCGGACGTAAGTCCGCGCCTTAGGGCGCATAAAGGCCTGGGCGCGCCGATCTGTCGATGTGTAGTGCATGAGCGTTAGGACCGCGGCGGCCGTCGAGCCGTCGGCTGAGGAGCTCGGCTACCCGCGCGGCCTGACCCCGCCGGCGCAGCGGGGCGCTCCGAGCAGCTGATTGGCGACGTGATCGTCGACCTCGGATACGCCCGGCGCGAGGTGGTCGAGCGAGCGGTCAAGCTGGCTCGCGATCCAGGGCGTCCCCACCGGGCCGGATGCTGCTGGAGCTGGGCGGCGCTTCGCCACGACCAGCTGGCGCGGGCGCTGGCCGAGCGCTTCGGCGTCGACTTCGTCGATCTCTCGCGTGTACGAGATCGACATGGGGGCCTGCAACCTGATCCCGGTCGAAGTCGCCAAGCGCTACCAGGCCGTGCCCGTCGGCTTCCTGCCTGACCGCAGCGTCCTGCTGGCCATGGTCGACCCGAGCAATGTCCTCACGCTCGACGAGATCTCGATGATCACCGGCCGCAAGATCCGCGCGGCCGCCGCCGCGTCCGAGGACGTCGCAGCCCTGCTCGGCCGCCTCAACCGGCTCGAGGAGGATGTCGCCGAGTTCGTCGACGAGGAGCCCGAGGTCGACCTCAGCCTGCTCGAGGGCCTCGACAGACGAGGCGCCGGTCATCAAGCTCGTCTACGCGCTGATCGCCCAGGCGGTCGATCAGGGCGCATCGGACATCCACTGCGATCCCGCAGGCGGGGGACATGCGCGTCCTCTACCGGATCGACGGCATGCTCACCCACGCCGCCACGATCGCGCGCGCGATGGCGCCGGCCCTCGTCTCCCGGATCAAGATCATGGCCAACATGGACATCGCCGAGCGGCGCGATCCCACAGGACGGACGCCTGGCGGTGACGGTCGATGGCCGCCGCGTCGACGTCCGCGTGGCGACGCTCCCGCTGGTCCGCGGCGAGGGCGTCGTGATGCGGATCCTCGACAGCGGGATCGTCCTGCGTGAGCTCGAGTCGCTGGGGATGCAGCGAGTTCGAGCGCGGGCGCTTCGAGTCCGCGATCGGCAAGCCGCACGGCGCCGTGCTCGTGACCGGCCCGACCGGATCGGGCAAGTCAACCACTCTGTACGCCGCGCATCGGCCGGATCAACGACGGCCAGCGAAGCATCCTCACGATCGAGGACCCGGTCGAGTCGCCGATCGACGGGATCAAGCAGATGCAGGTCTCACCCGAAGGCCGGCGTCACCTTCGCCAGCGGGCTGCGCTCGATGCTGCGCGCCGACCCCGACGTGATCATGGTCGGCGAGATCCGCGACCGTGAGACCGCGGTGATCGCCGTCCAGGCGGCGCTGACCGGCCACCTGGTGCTCTCGACGCTTCACACCCGCGACGCGGCCAGCGCGCTGACGCGGATGAGCGACATGGGCATCGAGCCGTTCATGGTCGCCGCCGCGGTCGACTGCGTCGTCGCTCAGCGCCTGGCCAGGACGCTGTGTCAGCACTGCAAGCAGCTCACGCAGATGCCGCAGGGCCTCCGCGAGGAGTACGGCCTCATCGACGTGGAGCTGTTCGAGCCGGGGGCTGCATCCGCTGCGGCCAGTCCGGCTACCGGGGGCGCACCGGGCTGTTTGAGGTCGTCCCGATGAGCGACGGGCTCCGCGAGCTCGTGCTCGATCGCCGCGAGCCTCGGCCAGCATCGCCGCCCTGGCCATCGAGGAAGGCATGCGCACGATGCACGAGGACGGACTCGAGAAGGTCCGCGCAGGGCCTCACCACGCTGGCCGAAGTGGCCCGCGTGACCGCGACGCTCTAGCGTTCCCGACGTTCTAGGCCGAGCCGCTTGGCGCTTCACGCACGAGCGCGAGCGGCGACGTCGGCTTCGCCGCGGCGTCACGGCCGGGCCGATCGACTGGCCGGTAGCCCGGTCCTGGGTCGGATCCGTGCTCGCGGCCGGCATCGGCTTGGCGAACAGGAAGCCCTGGCCGAGCTCGCAACCGATCGCGCGGACGCTGGCCGAGCTGGCGGGGAGTCTCGATGCCCTCGGCGACGATCTCAGGTCGAGGTGGTGGCCGAGGTCGACGATGCCCTGGGTGAGCGCGAAGTCCTGATCGTCGTGGGTGATCCGCTCGATGAACGGGCGCGGGATCTTGAGGCTGTCGAACGGCAGCTCGAGCAGCCGGCTGAGCGATGAGTAACCGGTGCCGAAGTCGTCCAGGGCCAGGCGCACCCCGAGCTTCTTGAGCTCGTGGAGGATCTCGCGGCCCATGTCGTGCTCACGCATGACCGTGCTCTCGGTGATCTCCAGGACGAGCTCCTCGGGGGCGATCCCCGAGGCCTTCGAGCGCGGCGGCGACGTCGTTGAGGATCTCGTAGTCCTTGAGGTTGACCAGGGACAGGTTGACCGACACCTCGAGGGGCCCCTCGCCGGCGCCGGCGCCAGACGGCCAGCTGATTGCAGGCGATCTGGAGGGCCCAGCGGGTCAGGGGCACGATCATCCCCGTCTGCTCGGCCAGGTCGATGAACGTGCCCGGCCCGAGCAGCCCGCGCTGGGGGTGATGCCAGCGCATCAGCGCCTCATACCCGATGAGGTCGCCGTCGGTGAGCCGGAACAGGGGCTGGTAGTAGAGCTCGAACTCGGACTGCTCCAGCGCCAAGCGCATGTCGGCTTCCAGCTCCAGCTGCTCGAGAGCCGCCGCGTGCATCATGGGCCGGTAGAGCTGCGCCCGGCCTTTGCCGGACCGCTTGGCCTCATACAGGGCCAGGTCGGCGTCGCGCAGGATTTCCTGGGCGCTCTGGGCCGAGTCGCCGCTGGCGATCCCGATGCTGGCGCTGGGGGTGATGGCCCGGCGCTCAAGCTCGATCGGCGCGGCCATCTCCCGAATGATGCGCTCGGCGATACGGGGCGCCCGGATCTGAGCGTCGACGCCGGAGATGAGGACGGCGAACTCGTCGCCGCCCATCCGGGCCACCATGTCGCCCATGCGGACGCACGTGCTCAGGCGACGTGCCACCTCGCTCAGGAAGTGGTCGCCCGCCGCGTGGCCGAGGCTGTCGTTGACGGTCTTGAAGTTGTCGAGGTCGATGAAGAGAACCGCCGTGTCGGCATCCCCGGAGGCCGCCTCGAGGCGCTCCTCGAAGCGAGCCCGGTTGGCCAGCCCGGTCAAGGGATCGTGGAAGGCCCGCTTGCGCAGGCCCTCGCTCAGCTTCTGGCGCTCGGTGATGTCACGGCTGTTGAGAACGACACCGTTGACCTTGGGATCCCCGAGCAGGTTCGAGAACACCGTCTCCAGCCAGCGCACCGAGCCGTCGGCGTGGCGCCAGCGGCACTCCACCGGCTTGAGCTCGCCGTCGGTGCGGATGCGCCGGAAGCTCTCCTCCATCAGGGAGGCGTCATCGGGGTGCAGTAGGTGGGTCGACCGGGGTGCCGAGCTGGACCTCGGACTCGAAGCCCAGCATCTGAGACATGCCGGGGCTGTGGTAGCGGACGCCGCCACCGGCGTCGACGATCATGACCAGATCCAGGGAGCTGTCGATGAGCGCTCCCATCCGGGCGTCGGCCCGGCCGACACTGACGAGGAGCCCGGCGCTCGAGATCACGATGAGCACCGTGAAGACGCTGGCGATCATGATGCCGGTGCCGGTCATCGTCGGGCCGGCGAGACGGACGACGACCCACGGAGCGGTGAGAGCGAGCAGCGTGGAGAAGGCGAGCCAGCGCCGAAGCGGGGAATGCTCCGTGCCTCGGAGGACTGAGCCGCCGTGGCCAACGGACTTATCGGTGAGGCCGAATCGCTGCAGTGTGGACGCCTTCCCTGGAGAACCGGTGGCCGAGCTATCTCGCCTGGCGGTCGAGACCTCTAGCTTTGCGTCCCCGGCTCGCGCCGAGTTTGCCCACTTATCGGCAAGTTCGATAACTGCATTGACAATCGGCCGCTTGGGCCCCGGACTGAACCGGAGTGGACCGATATCTGATCCAGCTAGATGGTTCCCTCGGCCCACGGGACGACGATCGCGTCCTCGTGGGGCGAATCCCGGGCCACCACGTACTCCGCCGGTTCGCTGCTGGAGACGTTCTCCAGCACGTGCGTTTCCCGCGGGGGGACATAGACGAGATCACGCGGGTCGAGCACCAGCTCGTGCTCCAGGCGATCGCCCCACCGGACCCGCAGCGAGCCGGAGAGCATGTACACGGCGCTCTCGCACCCCTCGTGGTAGTGGGGGCGGGACTGAGCCCCCGGCGGCACCCGGAAAACGGCCATGTAGATGTTGCGGGCGCCCGCGGTGGCCTGCGAGATCTCCGAACCGCCGAGGACCCCGCGCGGGACATCGCGATCGGGACCAGGCTTGATGACCTTCATCAGAGGTCCAGTCTATTCGTGCTGCGCCGGCACGACCTCTATTTGCAGCGGGCCCTGCGGCGCCACCTCGTGGTCCACCTGAAGGGTGGTGTGGTGAATCCCGAAGCGCTCCCCGAGCGCTCGCTGGAGATGGCGCCGCCGCTCGTGGCAGTCCGCCCCAGCCCGCACGACGACGTGGGCCGAGAGGGCGGGGAACCCTGAGGTGACCTCCCAGACGTGGAGGTCATGGACCTCGACCACGTCGGGCTCGGAGGCCAGGGCATGACCGATCTCGGCCGGATCCACGCCGGCCGGGGCGGCTTCCATGAACACGCGGCCGGAGGCCTTGAGCAATCCGTAGCCGGCGTGGAGCATGAGCGCTCGCGATGAGCAGCGAGGCGACGGGATCGGCGCGGCTCCAGCCGGTGGCCAGGATCACCACGGCGGCAGTCGCGGTGGCCGCGAAGCCGTAGAGGTCGGTGAGGATGTGCCGGTAGGACCCCTCGACGTTGAGGCTCCGCGTCCCCGTCCCCGGTGGCGCCAGGATTCGCGCCGCAGCCAGATTGACCAGCATTCCGGCCAGGGCGACACCAAGCACGACCTTGCCCTCGACCGAGGGCGGCGAGACGAGACGCAGGATCGCGTCGTAGACGATGACCAGGGCCAGGACGAGGAGGGTGATGCCGTTGGCCTGGGCGCTCAGGATCTCGGCCCGCCCGAGCCCGAAGGTGAGCGCCCCCCGGGCGGGCCGGGCGGCCAGGCGCGCCGCGACCAGCGCCACGGCCAGAGCGGCGGCGTCGGTGAGCATGTGCGCGGCGTCGGAGAGCAGGGCCAGCGAGGAGGCGAGCGCTCCCGCCACGACCTCGACGACCATGAAGCCACCGATCAGGATCAGCGCGTGGGTGAGGGCCCGCCGGTCGGCATGACGATGGGAGTGATCGTGGTCGTGGGCCATCAGTTGAGCGATGGATCCATGGGCATCCGCGCCACCAGGGCATAGCTCCCGCCCTTGCGCGTGAGCACGTCTGACCACAGATCCCGCGGAGAGCGTGAGAAGACGTCCTCAGGACGTGCCGGCTCAAGGATCCAGTCCCCGGTCTCAAGCTCGGCCTCGAGCTGGCCCGGGCCCCATCCCGAGTGTCCGACGAAGGCGCGGGCGCTCAGCACCCGGTCGGCCAGCTCCTCGATCGGCGGACCGCCCGTGCCGAGCACCCCGATGTCGGCGAAGGCGGGCAGCGCGGCGTCGTCGATGTCGCTGAATTGGGCCACGGTGATCACGGCCGAGGGCTGCACGGGTCCGCCGATGAGCAGCGGCTCGTCAGGGTCGACCAGCGTGTCCAGCTCTGGCACCGCCTCGCCGACGCTGGTCTCCGAGGGACGGTTCAGGACGAGGCCGAAGGCACCGTCCTCGGAGTGCTCGACGACCAGGACCACGGTGCGCCAGAAGTTCGAGTCGATGAGGCGAGGCCCGGCGATCAGCAGCTGTCCCCGTACCGACTCCATCGCTACAGCCCCAGCGCCCGCCCGAGGATCTCCTTCATGATCTCGTCCGTCCCGCCGCCGATCGGGCCCAGGCGCGCATCCCGGGCTGCGCGTTCGATCCCGTACTCGGCCATGTAGCCGTTCCCGCCGTGGATCTGCAGGCAGCTGTCCATGACTTCGAAGGCAGCCCGCTGGGTGGCCAGCTTGGCCATTGTGACCTCCCGGGTGGCGTCCTCGCCGGCCACGTATCGGCGCAGGGCTGAGTAGGTGATATCCCGCCCCGCCTCCACCTTGACGGCAATTTCGGCCAGCTTGTGACGGATGGCCTGGAAGTGCCCGATCTCCTTGCCGAAGGCCCGGCGTTCAAGCGCGTATCTGAGGGTCCGCTCGAAGGCCACTTGCATCGCCCCCACGGCGCCCAGCGCCATCAGCAGCCGCTCCCACTGAAAGTTGGCCATGATCAGGTAGAAGCCGCGGTTGACTTCGCCGAGCAGGTTCTCCTCCGGCACGAAGACGTCGTCGAAGGTGATGAGGGCGGTGTCGGAGGCATGCCAGCCGAGCTTCTTGAGAGCGCGGGACTCCACCCCCGGTCCCCGCTCGATGATGAGAAACGAGATTCCCTGGTGCCCGCCCGTCTCCGTCGTCTTGACCGCGGTCACGAGCACGTGGGCCCGGACGCCGCCGGTGATGAACGTCTTCGAGCCGTTGACCAGGTAGCCCCCGTCGACCCGACGGGCCCGGGTGCGGATGGCGGCCACGTCGGAGCCGGCGTCCGGCTCGGTGATGGCCAGGGCTGCGATCGTCTCCCCGCGGATGCCGGGGACGAGGTAGCGCTGCTTCTGTTCCTCGGTGCCGAAGCGGGATATGGGCGGCAGCGCAATCCCGCAGTGGGCGCCGATCCCGGCCGCCAGGCCGCCGGAGGCGCAGCGCGCCAGCTCCTCGACGAACACCGCGTCGGCCACCGGGTCCTCGTCCCCGCCGTACTGGCGCGGGAACTTGAGCCCGATGTAGCCGAGCTCGGCCAGCCGCGTGAACACCTCGTTGGGGAACCACTCGGCCGCCTCCCATTCCGGGGAGTGGGGGAGCAGCTCGCGCTCCACGAACCGCCGCACCGCCTCCCGGAACTGCTCGTGCTCCTCAGTGAACGGGGGAACAGGGTGGCGGGGCGCAGCGTCCCCGGCGCCCGCCTTCATCGCCAGATCCATCGCCTGAGACACCGTACATCGTGCCTGGTCCGTATCGTGCCAGGCGGTCCATGTTCGAAGTCCCAGACTCGGCAGCGGTCATCACCGCAGAGCGGGTCGGTTTCTGGCGCCGCCTGGCCGCGTCGATGATCGACGGCCTCATCGTGCTGCTGGTCGTCCTCGCCCTGGAGGGCCTGTTCCGGGCCTCCGGGGCGGCGATCGCCATCCTCTTCACGGTCGGCTATTTCACCTACATGGAGGGCGGGCTCCACGGCGCCGGGTTCGGCAAGCGGGCCATGGCGATTCGCGTTGTCGACATCGACACCGGGGGGCCGATCGGCTACGGGCGGGGATTCATCCGCTACGTCGGCCGCGTGGTCTCGAGCTTCGTCTTCTACCTCGGCTACCTATGGATGCTGTGGGACCCGGAGAGGCAGTGCTGGCACGACAAGTTTGCCCGTGACGTCGTCGTGCCCGTCGACGCCTAGCCGGTGCGGCCTCGCTACAGGCCGTAGCGGCGGCCGATCACCTCGAGCATGATCTCGTCGGTCCCGGCGCCGATCCGGTTCAGGCGAAGGTCCCGCCATGAGCGCTCGACGCCGTACTCCTTCATGTAGCCGTTCCCGCCGTGGATCTGGATGCACTCGTCGGCCACCTCGACGGCGATGCGCGCCGCGTACAGCTTGGCCATGGTGATCTCCCGCACCGGGTACTCGCCGTTCTGGAAGCGCCACGCGGTCGTGTAGACCATCTGACGAGCCGTCTCGATCTTGGTCGCCATCTCGGCGAACTTATGCCGGATGACCTGGAAGTTGCCGATCGCCCGTCCGAACGCCGTGCGCTCCTTGGCGTACTGGAGGGTGCGGTCGAAGACCTGCTGGGCGCCCGCCACTGACCCGGCGGCGCCGATCAGGCGCTCCCCCTGAAGCTCCCAGGAGATGTGGTAGAAGCCCTTGCCGAGCTCCCCGAGCATCGCCGAGGCGGGGATCCTCACGTCCTGGAAAGCCAGGAGCGCGGTGTCGGAGGCGTGCATTCCGAGCTTCTGCAGGCGCTTCTCCCGGATCACGCCGGGGGTGTCCATGGGGACGAGGAACAGCGTGATCCCGCCGTGGCCGGCCTCAGGATCCGTCTTGGTGACGAGGACGATGGCGTGGGCGCGGTGGCCGTTGGTGATGAACGTCTTGGAGCCGTTGATCACGTATTCGTCGCCATCCTTGATGGCGCGCGTCTTGATTCCGGCCACGTCGGAGCCGGCGTCCGGCTCGGTGATCCCGATGGCCAGGATCGCCTTACCCTGGATCGCCGGGACCGCCCAGGCCTGCTTCTGCTCCTCAGAGCCGAACTTGAGGATCGGCGGCATCGCCATGTCGGTCTGCACC
The DNA here is from genome assembly GCA_963733555.1 of uncultured Solirubrobacterales bacterium. Classification (GTDB taxonomy): domain Bacteria; phylum Actinomycetota; class Thermoleophilia; order Solirubrobacterales; family Solirubrobacteraceae; genus Palsa-465. Next base: position 1,752,586 of record CAVTDO010000002.1, on the reverse strand, counting down.
GCCACCCCCATGCCCAGGCCGCCGCAGTGGGCATGCGCGAGCTCCTCGGCCAGGACCAGGCTCGTGTAGTAGTCGCCCCCCTGGCCGCCGTACTCCTCGGGCTTGTCGAGGCCGAGGAAGCCGAGCTCACCCATCCGCTCGAAGACCCAGTCCGGGAAGGTCGTCTCCTCCCACTCCTCGGCGTGGGGCTGGAGCTCCTTGATCACGAAGCGGCGGATCGAGTCGCGCAGCTGCTCGTGGTCGTCGGTGAAGATGAAGTGCTTGCGCTGGGTGGCGAAGTCAGGCTTGGGGACGTCGGCGGTGGAGGTCGAGCTCGTGGAGGTCATCCGCGGACCGTAACACGCCGCCCCGGCCGCCGGGAGTAGGACGTGCTACTTCTCACTTTGCGGCGGCGGGTGGAGACTTTGCTGAATTGGTATGCGTATGACGAGCCAATTCAGCAAAGTCCTCTGCGGGGCGTAGGCTCCCGCGCGCATGCCGTCCTTCGAAACCCTCCTCTACGACGTCTCCGACCGGGGCGTGGCCACGATCGCCCTCAACCAGCCGGACACCCGCAACGCTCTCTCGGACGAGCTACTCACCGAGCTCATCTCGGCCTTTGAAGCGGCGCGGGACGATGACGCCGTGCATTGCGTGGTCCTCACCTCGGCTCACGAGCGCGTCTTCTCGGCCGGGGGCAACCTGGCCGGTTTCGCCGCCGAGGTGCCGCTGGTGCACAAGCACTTCGCCACCGAGCGCTTCCCGCGCCTCTTTCGCCTGATCGGGGAGCTGGGCAAGCCGACGCTCTGCGCCGCCAACGGGCACGTCCTGGCCGGGGCGCTGGGGATCGCGCTGGCCTGCGATTTGATCATCGCGCGTGAAGACGTGCGCTTCGGAACGCCGGAGATCAACGTCGGGCTCTTCCCGTTCATGATCATGGCCCTGATCTACCGCAACGTGCCGCGCAAGAAGACCAACGAGCTTCTGTTGCTGGGCGAGCAGATCTCCGCCGAGGAGGCGGAGCGGATCGGGATCGTCAACCGCGTGGTGCCCGCCGACGAGTTCGATGCCGCAGTCCGCGACTGGGCCGAAAAGCTGGCCGCGAAGTCCCCGGTGATGATGCGGCTGGGCAAGGACGCGATGTTCCGCCAGCTCGACATGCCCTTCCTCGACGCGCTCGACTTCCTGCGCTCTCAGCTCACGATCGCCTTCTCGACCGAGGACATCCAGGAGGGCGTGAAGGCGTTCTTCGAGAAGCGCGATCCCGAGTGGAAGGGACGCTGACACGGGCAGGTCGACGTGACCGCGGCGGTATCTGCAAACCGCTCGCGGCCACGGGTCCGACCCCCCAGCCCTAAAGCTGGAAACCGGAAGATTTCACCTGGCGGAAGCTGGAAGCGGACTCCGCCAGGTTGGGACCCAGCTACCCGCCGCTGGGCGAACTCGAAACGTTTCAGCGGGTTTGACGGCCCCGGTCCGGGATGCCACGCCGGCTCGAGGCTGGGCAAATAACGGGACTCCTGGTCCCGCTATGCGCCCAGGCTCGCCTTCGGTGGACAGCCCGGCTTGACGGGCGGCCGCGCCGCGTGCCAGAGTAGGAAGTAGTACGTCCCACCTCTCGCCATGGCCACCGATGCTCCGTCAACCGAGTCCACGAGCCTGCTCCGGCCGCTCGCCGAGGATCTTGCCGCACGGCGGGAGAAGATCAAGCAGGGCGGGGGACCGGAGAAGATCGCCGCCCAGCACGAGCGGGAGAAGCTGACAGCAAGGGAGCGCGTCGATCTGCTCATCGACGCGGGCACATTCGTCGAGCTCGGGATTCACGGCCGGCCTCACTTCTCCCAGCGGGCGCTGGAGGGCCGGGACGCCCCGGCCGACGGCGTCATCACCGGCTACGGCAAAGTCGAGGGCCGGCTGGTGGCGGTGGCCGCCTACGACTTCACTGTGATGGCCGGCTCGATGGGGATGACGGGCGAGCTCAAGGTGACACGTCTGCGGGAGCTCGCGTTGACCAAGCGGATCCCGATGATCTGGCTGCTCGATTCGGCCGGAGCGCGGATCCAGGAGGCGGTGGGCTCGCTCTTCGCCGGCAGCGGCCACCTGTTCCGCGAGGAGGTCGTGATGAGCGGCGTCGTGCCCCAGGTGGCGGCGCTCATGGGCCCCTGCGCGGCGGGCACGGCCTACATCCCGGGCCTGGCCGACTTCGTTCCCATGGTCAAGGGACGCGGCTCGATGGCCCTGGCGGGGCCGCATCTCGTGCGGGCGGCCATCGGCGAGGACGTGACCCAGGAAGAGCTCGGCGGCTCCCGCATCCACACCCGCAAGTCAGGCGTGGGTGACCTCGAGGTGGCCGACGACCCCGAGTGCATCCAGCGGATCAAGGAGTACCTGAGCTACTTCCCCGCCAGCTGCGAGGAGCCCCCGCCGATCAAGCCGACCGAGGATCCGATCGACCGCGGTGAGGAGGAGCTCCTTGATGTCCTGCCGGAGTCCAACCGCAAGCCCTACGACATGTACGAGGTGATCCGGCGGATCGTGGACGACGGGATCTACTTCGACCTCAAGCCCCAGTTCGCCAAAACGATCATCACCTGCCTGGCCCGCTTCGGCGGCCGCCCGGCCGGGATCGTGGCCAACCAGCCCAAGCAGCTCGGCGGCATCCTCGACAACGACTCCTCGGACAAGGCGGCGCGTTTCATCAACCTGTGCAACGCCTTCGGCATCCCGCTCGTCTACCTGATGGACGTGCCCGGGTTCATGGTTGGGACCAAGGTGGAGGCCGACGGGATCATCCGCCACGGCGCCAAGTTCCTCTACGCCACGGCCAACGCGACCGTGCCCAAGCTCACCGTCGTGCTGCGCAAGGCCTACGGCGCCGGCTACTACGTGATGTGCGGCCGAGCCTTCGAGCCTGACCTGATCGTGGCCTGGCCGTCGGCCGAGATCAGCGTCATGGGGGCCGAGGGGGCGGTCGAGATCATCTTCCGCAAGCAGGTCCAGGAGGCCGAGGACCCGGTCGCCAAGCGGACCGAGCTGATCGAGAACTTCCGCAAGATCATCGACGTGTACGTCGCCGCCGGCAACGACATGATCGACGACGTGATCGACCCCCGGGAGACGCGGGCCACGATCTGCCGCGCGCTCGAGGTGGCCGAGCGCAAGCACGTGCAAAGGCCGTGGAAGCGCAATGGAGTAGTCCCCGTATGAGCCTCGATGACCCAGTCGTCATCACCTGCTCGATCTCAGGGTCGATCGCCAACCGTGACCAGTGCCCGGCCATCCCCTACACGCCTGAGGAGTACGCCGCCGAGGCGCGGCGGATCGTCGACGAGGGCGGGGTTCACATCCACATTCACGCGCGCACGCGGGACGGGGCCCCGAGCTACGAGATCGAGGACTTCACCGCCATCAAGGAAGCCATCCGGGGCGAGGTCGGAGACGCGGTGATCATCAACTTCTCCACGGGCACGGTCGGGGTCCCGGTCGAGAAGCGGATCGCCTACCTGGAGGCGGGACGGCCTGAGGTGGCGGCGCTCAACATGGGCTCGCTGAACTACGCCAAGTACTCGGCCAAGCGCCGGGACTTCGTGTTCAAGTTCGTCTTCACCAATCCGTTCGACGAGATCATCGAGTTGCTGCAGGCGATGCGCCGGCTGGGGATCAAGCCCGAGCATGAGTGCTTTGACCTGGGGCACGTGGGCTCACTGGTGCCGCTCGTGGACATGGGGCTGCTCGAGGCTCCGCTGCACGCCGACTTCGTCATGGGCGTGGTCGGAGGCGTCCCGGCGAGCGCCCGCAACCTGGCTGCGATGGCCGACAACATGCCCGCGGGAACGCATCATTGGGGCGTGATCGGAATCGGCCGTGACCAGTGGATGCTCGTGGCCGCCGCGCTCACCCTGGGCGGCTCGATCCGGGTCGGCCTTGAGGACAACTTCTACCTCCCGAGCGGGGAGATGGCTCGGTCCAACGGCGAGCTCATCGCCCAGGCGCGGAAGATGACCGGGGAGATCGGGCGCCGGCCGGCCACGGTCGAGGAGGCACGAGCGCTGCTCGGCATCCGGCCCCCGGCGGCGGCGGCATGAGCCTGCCCCTGGAGGGCCTCAGGGTCCTCGACCTGTCTCGCCTGCTGCCCGGCGGCTACGCGTCGCTGCTGCTGGCCGACTTCGGGGCCGACGTGGTCAAGGTCGAGGACACAGGCATGGGCGACTACGTCCGCTGGTCGCCGCCCTATTACGAGGGCGCTGAGACGAGCGCCCGGAGCGCCTTGTTCCTGGCCCTGAACCGCGGCAAGCGCTCGATCCGGATCGACCTGAAGAACGACCGGGGCAAGGAGGTGCTCCTGCGCCTGGCCCGGGACGCCGACGTTCTGCTTGAGTCCTTCCGACCCGGCGTGCTCGACCGCCTCGGCGTCGGCTACGAGCGCCTGCGCCAGGAGAACCCCGGGCTCATCTACTGCGCCATCACCGGCTACGGCCAGGACGGCCCGCTGCGGGACCGCTCCGGCCACGACATGAACTACCTGGGCCTGAATGGCCTCCTCGGCCTGACCGGCGAGCCGGACGGTCCGCCGGTCCAGTCAGCGGGGCAGATCGCTGACGTCGGGGGTGGAGCCCTGATGGCCGCAGTGGGCGTCCTCGTCGCCCTGCGCGAGCGCGAGCGCTCCGGCGAAGGGCAGCTCGTCGACTGCTCGATGTTCGACGGGGCGCTGTCGTGGCTCGCCCTGGTGGCGGCCGGAATGCTGGCCAGCGGGGACGTGCCACAGCGGGGCCAGCTCCCTCTGGCCGGGGGAATCATCTGCTACCGCCCCTACCGCTGCGCTGATGGCTACGTGACGCTGGGCGCGCTGGAGCCGAAGTTCTGGGCCGCGTTCTGCCGCGGCGTCGGCCGTGAGGATCTGACTGAGCAGGCCTTTGCGCCCCCGGGCTCGGCGGCGCATCAGGCGGTGAGCGAGATCTTCGCCTCCCGTACGCGTGAGCAGTGGCGCCAGTTCGCCTCCGAGCACGACTGTTGTCTCGAGCCGGTGCTCGACCTCGACGAGGCGCTGTCCTCTGAGCTTGTGGCCCACCGGGAGATGGTCATCGAACTTGATCAGCCCGGCGCCGAGCGGCCCGTGCGGCTGCTGGGCACGCCGGTCAAGCTGAGCCGGACCCCGGCCGCGCCGACCCGCGCGCCCGGACCCGCCCTCGGCGAGCACACGGACGAGCTCCTGTCGGCGGCCGGCTACGCGCCGGAGGAGATCGCCGCCCTGCACGAGGCGGGGGCCGTCGCCGGTCCGGCGAGCGCCGTCCAGGGCTCGTTCATGAGCGCATGACCACGACGACGAACGGGATGCTCAAGATGTCCGAGCTGGCCGAGCGGTCGGGGGTGAGCGCGGCGACGATCAAGCACTACCTGCGTGAGGGCCTCCTCGGCTCCGATGACGAGGTGCTGCGCACCAGCCGCAACATGGCCTACTACCCGCCCGGCTTCGTGGACCGGGTGCGGCTGATCAAGCGCCTACAGGAGGAGCGCTTCATGCCGCTGCGCGTGATCCGGGAGCTGATCGGCTCCGATCCCGAGCGGGCCTCGCGCCTGATCGAGCTGGAGGACCGGATCATCGAGCGCGCAATCGCCGATCGGGAGACGGGACGGGTAAGCCGCACCCGCGTGCGCGAGACCTACGACGTCCCCCAGAACGTGCTCGAACGCCTCGAGGAGCTCGGAGTCCTCACCCCGACGGCGCGTGGCTATGACGCGGACGACGTGCAGATCATCCAGGCCATCTCCCGCTTTCGCGCCGGGGGTTACGACCAGGCGATCGGCTTCACCGTGTACGACACGCTGCGCTACCGCCAGGCGCTGGAGCCGCTCGTCGAGGAGGAGGTCCGTGTTCTGCTTGACCGCCTGGCCGGAAAAGTCGAGGTCGACCGGGCGGCCGGGATCATCTCCTCCGGCGCCCAGCCGCTGCGCGACCTCATCGGGGCGATGCACTCGAAGCTCCTGCTGGCCGAGCTGCGCCGGCAGCGGGGAGTGGGCTAGCTGGACACTCGCACCATCAGCGTCGCCGAGACGCGCGCCCTCAGGCAGGCCGTGCTGCGACCGCATCAGACGGTTGAGCAGATGGCCGAGTCAGAGCCGCCGGAGGCCTTCGCGGTCGGCGCCTTCGAAGGGCCGGAGCTGATCGCCGTCGGGCTGATCGGGCCTGAGGGCGAGCCGGGGACGTGGCGGGTGCGCGGGATGGCGACGGCGCCCGAGGCGCGGGGCCGGGGCGCCGGCTCGGCCGTGCTGAACGCGCTGCTTGACCACGCGCGATCACACGGCGCTCAGCGGGTGTGGGCGAACGTCCGGGTCGGCGCACGGACGCTCTATGAGCGGGCGGGGCTCAGAGTCGTGTCAGACGAGTTCGAGCTTCCGGACATCGGCCCCCACGTGGTCATGCGCCGCGATCTTCACCACCAGGCGTCGTGACTCTCCGTCACGCCGTAGCCCTCCGCCAGAGCCAGGCCTCCCGGTAGCTCCCCGGAGAACGTCCCGAAGGGCTGGCGGTAGGCGCTTCGCACGACGAGCAGGTTGTCCCGGCGCGCCCGCTCCGCCTCAGGATGGAAACGCAGCCCGTCGAGCGCCGTCGGCGGCGCCTCCCGCGGCTCCCCGGCGACCCACACGGTCCGCTCGCTGTTCACGGGTGCGTCGTGCACCCCTTCGACGACGTTCCAGGCCAGCGTCCGCCCGTCGATCCCGAGGCCGACACCGGCGCACCAGCGCCAGCTCGTGTGCCGCTCGTAGTAGGCGGCGGTGTCGTCGATCACCGCCCGGGCCTCGATGCGTCTCTTCACGCCGCCCAGAGTGACGGTGCCGCTGACCGGCACACCACCCTGCTTGCGCGTCCAGGCATAGCTCTCGCCGGTCGGGCTGATCGTCTCGACTCCCGGCGTCTCCTCAAAGCTCAGAGCGATGCCCACCTGCGCCGATTGCACCTCGGCTCGGCCGCGGGCCAGGCCCACCTCACGAAGCCCAGTGAGCGTGCGTTCGTAGAGCCGCTCGCGGTCCCAGACGGCCCAGAACGACTGCCGAAGCGGTCCCACCCGCACCGCTCCAATGCAGAGCATCACCTCAGCTCCGAAAACCCCGACGTAACGCCAGGCTTTCAGCGGCCGAAGCCCATGGCGGGAGGGCATCGGGTCAGGGGGGAGCGGGAGACCGGCGAGCTCATGCGGCCGCGGCTCGCCAAATACGCCGCGGTAAGGGAGGCCGATCACGCCCCGACGGTATCCTCGACTGACGCGTCAATCAATGCCCGCGGGAGAGGGAGACAGATGCGCGCCGGCGCCGTTCAGCTCAATTCGACCGAGGATGTCGAGGCCAACCTGGCCACGGCGGATCGACTCGTGCGGGAGGCCGCACGACTGGGTGCCGAGCTCGTGGTCCTGCCCGAGAAGTGGAGTGTGCTCGGTACCCCGGAGCAGATGGATGCAGGCGCCGAGACACTCGACGGCCGTTCCATAACCTGGGCCCGTGCGACGGCGGCCGAGCTCGGCATCGAGCTGCTGGCCGGGTCGATCGTCGAGAAGGTCCAGGGCCAGGCCAAGCACGCCAACACGAGCGTCCACGTCGGTCCCGACGGCGAGATCAAGGCCGTCTACCGCAAGCTGCACATGTTCGACGTCGAGGTCGACGGCGTCACCTATTCCGAGTCGGACCATGAGGATCCGGGCGACGAGGTCGTGAGCACGACCCTGCGCGACGGCACCCGGCTCGGGATGAGTATCTGTTACGACGTTCGCTTTCCCGAGCTGTATCGGGCGCTGGTCGCCGAGGGAGCGGAGATCCTGGCCGTTCCCGCGGCCTTCACGTTGGCCACGACCCGGGATCACTGGGAGGTGCTCCTCCGAGCCCGCGCGATCGAGAACCAGTGCTTCGTCATCGCACCGAACCAGATCGGGACGGACGGCGGCGGGTTACCGCTCCGGCGGGCGCTCGCTGATCGCCGACCCATGGGGACTCGTGCTCAGCTCTGCCCCTGACGCCGAGACGGCGATCGTGGCCGACCTCGACTTCGAGAACCTGCGTGACATCCGGCGGCGGCTCCCGGCGCTCACCCATCGGCGCCCCGAGATCTATCGGGACCGGCAGATCGTCCCGGCAAGCTGATGGCGGCCCGGGCGGCGACGGACAAGCGCAGGCTGATCCTGGACGCCGCGGTGCGGGTGTTCGCGCGGCAGGGCTTTCACACCTGCCGGGTGGCCGACATCGCCGACGAGGCGCGGGTCGCCTACGGCCTCGTCTACCACTACTTCTCCTCCAAGGACGAGATCCTGGACACGCTGTTCGAGGAGCGCTGGGGGCTGATGCTCGACACCATCGCCGAGCTCGAGGCCCAGCCCCTGACCCCGCGGGAGAAGCTCGGCGCCATCGCCGCCTTCATCGTCGACTCCTACCGCTATGACCCCGACCTGATGAAGGTGATCATCGTCGAGGTGACGCGCGCGGCCAACACGTTCGGGCGCACGCACCTGGCCGCGATCCGCAAGGCCTACCGGCAGGTGGCGGCAATCGTCGAGCGGGCGCAGGAGGAGGGGATCTTCCGCCGGGAGATCGATCCCGGTTTCGCCGCCCTTGCCTTCTACGGGCTGATCGAGCAGGTTCTCACGAGCTGGATCTTCGAATCCCAGCCGGTGGACGACGGACAGTTCGAGCAGGCGCAAATGCTGATGGTGGAGACGATCTGTCGCGGGCTGGAGCAATAGGTGACGTTTCGGTGTCGTCGGCATCGGGCACACGAACTCCAGCCGTGTCCGAACGTGAGTCTGATTGAATCCTCCGCCCATGACTGAAAGCCCGCTCGTAAAGCGCCTGCTGTGGTCCGGCCTCCTCGCCGGCACCGGCGCGCTGGCCACGATCGCGGCGTCGCGCGTCTCGACGGTGATCTGGAAGCAGATCTTCGACGAAGAGCCGCCCGAGTGAGCGACAGCGCCGACACCGCCGGCTTCGACGCCGTGCCCGCGGATGCGGCTCAGCCGGATGCGGGACAGCCGGTGAGCGCCTCGGCGGGACCGTCGTGGCCTCCGGACGCCGCCCTGCCGAGCGGCGGATCCGCCGCCGAGCGCCCTGAGCTGCTCGTGCGGCGCGGCGTTTGCCGGCGGCTTTCTCCTAGCCATGATCCTCAAGCGCCTTGCCCGCTGAGAACGGAAAGCCCGACACTCTGGGCACCACGGTGACCCAGGTCTCCGAGCGCATGAGCCTGCTCGTGCGTGAGGAGATAGAGCTGGCCAAGGCCGAGATGATGGTCAAGGTGGCGAGCATCGCGCGCGGAACGGCGGCGGTGGCGGCGGGCGCCGTGTTCGGAGTGTTCATGCTCGTGGTGGCGCTGGAAACGCTGGCCTGGGGCCTCGACGCGATCATCGGGAACGTCGCCGGCGACATCTGGATCGGCTTTGCCATCACGACGGGCGCCTTGGCGCTGCTGGCGGTTGGCGCCTTCCTGTTCGCCTGGCGCAAGCTGCGCGTGGGTGCCCCAACGCCGAAGATGGCCATCGACGAGGCGAAGAAGATCCGGGAGACCGTGGCCACCAAGTCCGAGGTCGGCAGCTGATGCCGACCCGGAGCCCGGAGGAGATCCGAGCCTCGATAGAGCAGAACCGCGTCGAGCTCGGACAGTCGCTCGAGCGGCTGCGGGGCGAGGTCGTGCGGATCACCGACTGGCGTGGGCAGCTACAGAAGCATCAGCCGCAGGCGATGATCGCGGCCGGCGTGGCCGGGTTCGTCATCGGGGGCGGGATCGCCGCCGTCGGCGGCGTGCTCTTCGGCCGCCGGCGCAAGAAGCAGGACCCGGAGAACGTCGTGGAAGCGATCAGGCTCCAGGTGACCGAGGCCGTGAACGCCTTGGTCAACCGCTAGCGCAGGAACGACCCCGAGAGTCCTCCGACGCCGAGCAGGCCGGGGCCCACGTGGGCCCCGATGACCGGCCCGATCTCCGACACGCAGACCGGTTCGGTATCGAACAGCTCACGTCCCCGGGCGGCCAGCGCCTCGGCCTGCTCGGGGGCCTGGATGTGCTGCACCATCCAGCCGCTCGGCGCCGTCCCGCGCCCGTTCGGTGAGCAGGTCGACCATCTTCTCGAAGGCCCGCCGTGAGGTGCGCACCCGCTCGATCGGCGTGATCTCGGACTCGACGGTGAGGATCGGCTTGATCTTCAAGGCGGAGCCGAGCCACGCCTGAGCGCCGCCGATCCGCCCGCCCCGGCGCAGGAACTCCAGGGTTTCGATGGCGAACCACATCCGCAGATCGGCCCGGGCGCGGCGGGCTCGATCGGCCACCGTGGCGCCGTCAGCTCCCGCCTCCGCGGCGGCCGCCGCCGCCAGCACCACGAGCCCCTGGCCCCCGCAGGCGGTGGCCGAGTCGATCACGTGGATGCGCTCGGCCGCGTGCCCGAGCTGATCACGCGCCTGCTCGGCTGAGCGCACGGTGCCGGACATGCCACCCGCGAGGTGGATGGAGACGATGTCCTGCCCCTGCTCGAGCAGGGGCTCGTACACGGCCAGGAAGTCACCGATCGAGGGCTGCGAGGTGCTGGGAAGCTCACGGGTGGAGCCCAGGCGCTCGTAGAAGGCGCCGTAGTCGGTGATCTCGCTCTCCTTGAGCGTTTCATCGGCCCAGTGCACGTAGAGGCTGACCTGGTGGATGTCATGCGCGGCCACCACCTCGCTCGGGAGGTAGTGGCAGGTATCGGACACAATCGCCACCGGCATGCCGCGGGCACCCTACCCGGTTCAGGGCGGCGTATCGTCCGGTTGATGCCGACGCTCTACCGCTGCTCGACGCCCACCAACTGGCTGTGTCCGTGCGGCAAGATTGCGCGGGCGCTGGGGCATGACGGGATCGGACACGATCAGGTCGTGGTCCCCCAGCGCCGCTCGCGCCGCCCGGAGGTGGAGGCGCTGAGCGGTCAGCGGCGCGTGCCGGTGCTGGTGATCGACGGCGAGGTGATCTGCGACTCTCGGCGGATCACCGAGTACCTGGAGTTCCGCCGCCAGGAGTCGTGACTCCCTCCTCGGTGACGAGGGCGGTGATGAGCTGGGCCGGCGTCACGTCGAAGGCGGGATTACGGCAGGGGGTGCCGGGCAGGGTCAGGAGCTGGCCGGCGGCTCGGCGTACCTCCTCGGGGTCACGCTCCTCGATGGGGATCTCGGCGCCGGAGGGGCAGTCGAGGTCGATCGTCGAGGTGGGTCCGGCGACGACGAAAGGAATCCCGGCTCGTTGGGCGGCCAGGGCGAGGCCGTAGGTCCCGACCTTGTTGGCGACGTCACCGTTGGCGGCGACCCGGTCACAGCCCACGATCACCGCATCGACAGTTTTCTGAGCGATCAGGCCTGGAGCTGCCGCGTCGACGATCAGCTCGTGAGGGATGCTCAGCCGCGACAGCTCGTACGCGGTGAGACGGGCGCCCTGGAGCAGCGGGCGGGCCTCGGTGGCGATCACCTTTGTGAGGCCGCCGCGATCCGCCAGCTCGGCGATGACGGCCAGGGCGGTGCCCCGGCCGGGCGCGGCCAGGGCCCCGGTATTGCAGTGGGTGAGGATCGTCCTGGCGCCGGCGAGGTAGTCGGCGCCGTGAGCGGCAATGGCATCGCTCGCGGCCTCTTCCTCTTGTTCGATGGCCTGGGCCTCTTGGAGGGCGGTCTCGCCGGCGAGCACGGCGATCCGGACGCGGTCGACGGCGTAGGCCAGGTTGACCGCCGTCGGGCGAGCTTCACGCAGGGTCGCGCAGGCGCGCTCCAGGGAGTCAGGATCTCTGTCCAGCTCCAGGGCCACGCCATAGGCCGCGGCGACCCCGATGAGCGGCGCGCCGCGGATGGCCAGGCGGCGGATCGCCTCGGCGACCTCCTCGGCGGTCCGCAGCTCGAGCTCGTGCTCCTCTGCGGGGAGCCTGGTCTGGTCAAGCGCCCAGAGGACGCCCGAGGTGAAGCGCAGGGCGCGAAGCTGCGCTCGATCGCCTACGCGGGTCGTGATTAGAGGCGGTTCTCGATCGAGAGGGGCGGGGCCTCGGCGGGCGCGGCTTCGGGAAGTTGATCCTCCGGCTCGCCGTCCTCGGTGCCCAGAACCTGCTGAAGCTCACCCGACTGGTACATCTCCATCACGATGTCGCACCCTCCGACGAGCTCGCCCTCGACGAAGAGCTGCGGGATCGTGGGCCAGTTCGACAGGGAGGAGAGCTCCTGGCGGATGCGGGGGTCCGGGAGCACGTTCACAGCGGCGAAGGGGCGGCCCATCGATTGCAGGACGGCCACGGTGCGAGCCGAGAAGCCGCACGCCGGCTGCTCCGGGGTTCCCTTCATGAACAGGAGGACGGGGTTCTCGTCGATCGCCTTGGCGATCTCGTCCCGCAGGGGGTTGGCGGTCTCGTCGGTCATGCGGGTCACTCCGATTTCGTTTGGATCGACAGGGCGTGAATGCGGTCGCCCACCTCAGGGCCAAAGACGTCATAGACGAGGCGGTGCTGAGCGATGCGACTCAGGCCCGTGAAGGCAGAAGCCGAGACGATGGCGTTGAAATGATGGCCATCACCGGTGACCTCGGCCCGAGCCCCGGGAATCCCGGCCTCGATGCGCTCTTTCAACTCATCTGGCGTAGCCGACACGCTGCCTAGACTAGCGCGCCTCGGTCCATGGCTATACTTGCTGAAGCATGATCACCCTGACGGAAAAGGGCGCCGAGAAGGTCCAGGAGTTTCTCTCCTCGCAGAGCGTCGTGGCGGAGACCGCCGGCTTGCGGGTCGGAGTGCGGGGCGGAGGCTGCAGTGGCTTCCAGTACGCCCTGGCCTTCGATGAGCAGCGGGACGGGGACATGGTCATTGAGGACAAGGGCATCCGGCTCCTGGTCGACAACCAGAGCCTTCCCTACGTCCAGGGCTCGACGATCGACTTCGTCGAGGGCCTTCAGGGCGCCGGCTTCAAGGTCGAGAACCCGAACGTGATCGCGGCCTGCGGCTGTGGCTCGTCGTTCCGGGTCGCCGAAGAGGAAGAAGTCTCAGCGGTCTAACCGGCGCGGGGTTGCCTCCGCGCGGGGGCGGTTTGGGAGATTTGTCTCCTATAGCGAGACTTATCTACCAAAGCTCTGGCGAGTGCCGATACTGACCGCATGCGACGCGCGCTGGCGCTGACCATCACGCTGCTGCTCATGCCGGCGGCTGCCCAGGCCCGCGGACTCCACGTCGCGGGCAACCGCCTTCTCAACGGCGCCAACCAGCCGGTCGCTCTCCACGGGGCGAATCGCTCGGGCACCGAGTACGCGTGCATCCAGGGCTGGGGGATGTTCGACGGGCCGAACGACGCCGCTTCGGTCAAGGCGATGGCGAGCTGGCACATCAATTTCGTCCGCGTGCTCCTGAACGAGGATTGCTGGCTCGGGATCAATGGCGTGAAGAGCGCTTACGGCGGCGCGGCGTACCGGCGGGCCATCGCCCGCTACGTGAACCTGCTCCACCGCTACGGCATGTACGTCGAGCTGTCGCTGATCTGGGCCGCGCCCGGGCGCCAGCGGGCAACCGCGCAGCCCGTCGCACCCGACGAGGGCCACGCGCCGGCGGTGTGGCGGGGGATGGCCGCTGCGTTCAAGCACGACCCCAACGTGATCCTCGCTCCGTGGGGCGAGACCGAGGTCAGCGCCAGATGCTTCTTGAACGGCGGAGCCTGCGGCGCGTACCGCGTGGCTGGGATGCAGCAGGCGGTGAACATCATGCGCGCGGCGGGATACACGGGTGTGATCTCGATCCCCGGGGTCGACTACGCCAATGACCTTTCCGCCTGGCTCTCCCACGAGCCCCGGGACCGGCGCCACCAGCTCATCGCCGAGGCCCACCTGTACGGCAAGAACGTCTGCGACACCGTGGCCTGCCTGGACCGGACGATGGCCCCGGTGGCCGCCCGCGTCCCGCTGATCTTCGGTGAGGTGGGGGAGACCTATGACGCCTCGAGCTGCGGGCACAGGTACATGCAGACGTTCCTGGACTGGGCTGACGCCCACCACGTCGGCTACGCCGCCTGGACCTGGGACACCTGGGGCAACTGCCTGTCGCTGATCTCCGGCTACGACGGCACCCCGGCCAACGATTACGGCCGCTGGGTCAAGGCGCACTACACCGGGTGAGGACCCGGACAAGTGGGTATCTAGAGGTGATGCAGGGGCTGAGGAGGATCAGCGTGATAGTCGTGGCGGCCTTGATGCTGGCCGCCTGCGGGGGCTCATCGTCGAGTCCGGCGGGGCAGTCCGTCTCGCTGACGCGAGCCGCCTATGTGTCAGCCGGCGCCCGTGGCTACAAGGCCGTGATGTCGATGCAGGAAAGCCTTCCCGGCGCCGGCCAGATCACCATGAACGGAACCGCCACCTTCACGCTGCCCTCGCACGCGGGCACGATGAACATGCAGATGACGATCCCCGGTGCGGCGGCCCAGCAAGCCGGGCTCGCCAGCCTGCCGATCCAGGCCGTCCTGGTTCCCGGCACCATCTACATGAAGTTTCCGCCCCAGCTGGCGCAGAAGCTGCCGGGGGCCAAGCCGTGGTGGGAGATCAACCTCGCGCAGGCGGGCAAGCTGGCGGGCATCCCGGGGATCTCCTCGCTGATGAGCGGCACCTCCAACCTGAACGATCCCGGGCGGTACCTCTACTTCCTGCGCGCAACCTCCGACGGGAGCGTCAAGGACCTGGGCAAGGAGACCATCAACGGGGTCTCGACGACCCATTACCGGGCCCGGGTCGACCTGGCCAAGCTGCCCAACGTGGTCCCGGCGGGGGAGCGGTCCGGGATCGAGCAGCTCATCTCCGTGCTCAAGAAGCGCGGTGCCGTGCCGTCCTCCGGCTATCCCGTCGACACGTGGGTCGACTCGCACAACCTGATCCGGCAGCTCGTGATGAGCTACAGCCAGCAGCTGAGCGGGCAGACGGCCAACCTCGCGCTGAAGATGGACTTTGTCGACTACGGACCCCAGCCGGCGCCTCAGATCCCACCGGCTGACCAGACGGTGAACCTGATCAAGCTGCTCCAGCAGCACGGAATCGGCTAAAGCGGTCACAGAGCCGGCGCGGGCATTGCGCGGCTGGCTGACCTATCGCTTGAGCGTGAAGGCCCTGACGGTGGAGACGCCGGCTCCGCCCGAGGGCGTGAACGTGGACTTGGCGGACAGCTTGATTCGCTTTGCGTGCCGCAGCAGCTTCTTGCCGGCGGCCGTCAGCGTGAGCCGCAGTTTGCGGGTACCGGCGGAGGGGAATGCGAGTCTCCCGGTTGCGACCAGCACTGGCTTGCGCTTGCTGGCCAGATGCGCTCCGGGTGGTACCTGGTACCAGGCGACGAGCGCCGTTCCGGCCTCTGGCGCCTTGAACGAGAACGTCACCCCTCCGCTCTTCAGCAGCGCTCCGATCTGGGCCTTGGTCGAAGACGCGGTGTCAGGCACCAGCAGAGCCAGGATCTGTTGGGGGGTCACTGCGGTTGATCCGCCCCCGCCGGAGCCCCCGCCTGTGCCACCGCCGGAGCCGCCGGTCCCGCCACCGGAGCCGGCCAGCTGGGTGATCGAGAAGCTCTGCTGTGCCTGTCCAGGCTGGTACTCGCTGTTGCCCGCCTGGTTAGCGTCGATCTCGCACGTGCCGGCGCCGGTAAAGGTGATCGTGCCGCCGGTCAGAGTGCAGACCCCGCCGGACGAGGGGTCCACGCTGAACACGACCGGATTGCCCGAGTTCCCTCCGGTTGCCTGCGGCGCATAGGAGCTGCTGACGGTCGCCGGTGAGGGCGGGGCGGAGGTGAACTTGATCGCCTGGGGTGCCGGGGTGATGTTGACCAGCGCAACGCCGGTGGCCGTCCCCGGGTCAAACCCGGTGGGCAGGGTGCTGGATCCGATGACCTTGTTGATGCTCGTGAAGGTGGCAAACGTGACCGCTGTCCCGGGGGAGCCAACCGTCGCGGTGACTTGGCCAGGGCTCGCGGCGCTGTCGCCGCCCAGCGAGACCTTCAGCCCGCTGACCGGGTTGGAGTTCGAGGTGGTCAGGGCCGAGAGGTCGAGCGTGTTGCCGCTGCCCTGACCGGTGAAGGTCAACCCAACCGCGTTCCCGGCCAGGAACGTCGTGCCTCCCCCGCTCGCGCCTTTGAACGTGGTGATCCCGCTGAAAGTGTCCGTCAGAGCGCCGGACTGGACTGTGTCGTTGGCCTGGCTACTGACCGGCGCGCCTCTCACGTTGATCGTGGGAGAGGACAGGTGCGAGAGGTTGAGGGTGTTGCCCGTCCCCGGCCCGGTGAAGTTCATCCCGCCTGCGCTTCCCGCCGTGAATGTGTTGCCCCCGCTGCTCGAACCGATGAAGGACGAGATTCCGCTGAACGCGTCAGAGCCCGACCCGATGCTGGCCGTGCCCGCGCTCGCGTCGATCGAGGAGCCCGAGCTCGACCCCGATAGATCCAACGTGTTCCCAGGGCCCGACGCGACGAACGCCAACCCGCTCGCGTTCCCGGCGGTGAACACGTTGTTTCCACTACTTGAACCGATGAAGCGCGTGATCCCGCTGAACGCGTCAGAGGCCGACCCGATACTGGCGGTGCCTGAGATCGCGTTGATCGACGACCCCGAGCTCGACGACGACAAATCCAAACTGTTCCCAGAGCCCTGACCGGCGAACGAGAACCCGCCCGCGTTCCCGGCCAAGAACGTGGTGCTGCCATTGCTCGCGCCCTTGAACGCGGTGATCCCACTGAACGAGTCAAGGACCGATCCGGCCTGAACGGTGTCGTTAGCCTGACCGCCAGCCGCCGCGCCGCTCACGTTGAGCGTGGGAGAGGACAACGGTGAGAGATCCAGGGTGTTTGCGATGCCGTGTCCGGTGAAGATCATTGGGCCTGTGTTCTTGGCCACGAAGGTGGTGTGGCCTGCGCTGGGGCCGTTGAAGGTGGAGATCCCGCTGAAGGCGTCGCTGAACGAGCCGGCGGACGCTGAGCCGGTGCTCGCGTTGACCGTGGCCGGAGTTGAGCCTGAGACGGTCAGTGCCGAGAGGTCGAGCGTGTTGCTGTTGCCCTGGCCGGTGAACGTCAGCCCGCTCGTGTTTCCGGCGAGGAACGTCGTGGCGCCCCCGCTGCCACCTTTGAAGGTGGTGATCCCGCTGAACACGTCGGTCAGAGCGCCGGACTGGACGGTGTCGTTGGGCTGACTATTGACCGTCGCGCCGGTCACGTTGATCGTGGGAGAGGACAGGTGCGAAAGGTTCAACGTGTTGCCGGTCCCCGGCCCGGTGAACGCCAGCCCGCCGGCGCTCCCGGGCGTGAACGTGTTGCTCCCGCTGCTCGAACCGATGAAGGACGAGATTCCGCTGAACGCGTCAGAGCCCGACCCGATGCTGGCCGTGCCGGTGCTCGCGTCGATCGAAGCCCCCGACGTCAACCCCGATAGATCCAACGTGTTCCCAGGGCCGAACGCGACGAACGAGAACCCGACCGCGTTTCCGGCAACGAACGTGTTGAAACCGCTACTTGAACCGGTGAAGCTCGAGATCCCGCTGAACACGTCAGAGCCCGAACTGGTAGTGGCGGTGCCCGTGATCGCGTTGATCGACACCCCCGAGCTCAACGACGACAAATCCAAACTGTTCCCAGAGCCCTGGCCGGCGAACGAGAACCCGACCGTGTTTCCGGCCAAGAACGTCGTGGCGCCCCCGCTCGCGCCCTTGAACGCGGTGATCCCACTGAACGAGTCAAGAACCGATCCAGCGTGAACGGTGTCGTTGGCCTCACCGCCCGCCGCCCCGCCGGTCACATTCACCGCCGGAGACGACAAGGACGAAACATCGAGGGTGTTGCCGCTGCCGTGTCCGGTGAAGCTCATTGGGCCTGTGCTCCCGGCGACGAAGGTGGTGTGGCCTGCGCTGGGGCCGTTGAAAGTGGAGATCCCGCTGAAGGCGTCGCTGAGTGAGCCGGCGGACGCTGAGCCGGTGCTCGCGTTGACCGTGGCGGGGGTTGAGCCTGAGACGGTCAGTGCTGAGAGATCAAGCGTGTTGCCGTTGCCCTGGCCGGTGAACGTCAGCCCGCCCGTGTTCCCGGCCAGGAACGTCGTGGCGCCCCCGCTGCCGCCTTTGAAGCTCGTGATCCCGCTGAACACGTCGGTCAGAGCGCCGGACTGGACGGTGTCGTTGGGCTGACTGTTGACCTGCGCGCCCGTCACGTTGACCGTGGGGGAGGACAGATGCGAGAGGTTCAACGTGTTGCCGGTCCCCGGCCCGGTGAACGACAGCCCGCCGGCGCTCCCGGGCGTGAACGTGTTGCTCCCGCTGCTCGAGCCGACGAAGCTCGAGATTCCGCTGAACACGTCCGGGGTGTCACCGGTGGTGGCGGTGCCGGTGGTCGCGTCGATCGAGGATCCCGAGGTCGACCGCGACAGATCCAACGTGTTCCCAGCGCCCGACGCGGCGAACGAGAACCCGCCCGCGTTCCCGGCGGTGAACGTGTTGAAACCGCTACTCGAACCGACGAAGCTCGAGATCCCGCTGAACACGTCAGTGCCCGAATTGGTGGTGGCCGTGCCGGTGGTCGCGTCGATCGACACCCCCGAGGTCAACGACGACAAATCCAAACTGTTCCCAGAGCCCTGGCCGGCGAACGAGAACCCGACCGTGTTCCCGGCCAAGAACGTGGTGCTGCCATTGCTCGAGCCCTTGAACGCGGTGATCCCACTGAACGAGTCAAGAACCGATCCAGCGTGAACGGTGTCGTTGGCCTCACCGCCAGCCGGCCCGCCACTCACATTCAGCGTCGGAGACGACAAGGACGAAACATCGAGGGTGTTGCCATTGCCCTGACCGGTGAACTTCAGGCCGCCCCCGGTCCCGGCGACGAAAGTCGTGCCGCCGAACGTGCCGCCTGTGAATGCCTCCTCCCCGGTGAAGTCCACCGCCGTCAGGTGGCTGTTCGTAAAGCCGGTGACGGTCCCAGGGCTGGTGGCGTCGTCGATGATCAGCGACCCTGAGGTGCTCGGGAGATCGAGACTATTGCTCGTTGCCTCTCCGGTGACCACGACGGTCTGGACCCCTGTGCCCAGCGAGACGTCCGAGGTGCTGCAGGATTCCGAGAGGGTCAGCGTGCTCGATCCAATAGCGATGGCGGCGTCGGATGTCACCTGAGGCGAACCGTCACCATCCGCCTCCAAGCTTCCCGGAAAGCTGGTCGTGAACTGGGCGGGGCAGCCGGTCGTGGCCGAGGAAGCCAGCTGACCGTTGCTGTCGTCGAGAATCACGTACTGGTTGGAACTGGAGCTGACCGTCACGTCGGGGTAGCCGCCGGTTCCGGAATCTGGGTAGGTGGTGGTGGTGCACTTCAGCGTTCCGCCGAGGGAGATCACGTAGTTACCGCCACTCGCGGAGATCTTCAGTGGCGTACTCGCCGAGCTCGGGCCCGTGACCGTGATAGTGAGGTGGCTCGCGCTCGGGGACGCGCAGCTAACCGACGTCACCACGCTGATGCCCGACGCTTGGCCACTCAGCAGCAGGAGCCCTGCCAACGCAATCAGGAGCGCGACAAACCCCCAACCGGTCGATCGCCCGATCGCCCAGCTCCGTCCGGAAGCCCACGCAATCTTCATTTTTTGGCCCCTCGTGCCCCGTTTGGACGGGCATCGCTGCCCTTGGTGGGGGCACGATAGCCCAAAGCCACCGCGGATTCCAGCTAAAGCGGCGTATTGCGCAACGACCGCCAGAGGAAGAGGCTGGCCAGCGTGCGGTGGGGCCGCCAGGGTTCGGAGATCTGCTCTGCCTCCGCCGGAGTCGGCATCGCCTCCAGCCCGTAGCGCTGCATGATCGCCCGGCGGATGCCCAGGTCCCCGACCGGGATCACATCCGGCCGCTGAAGCGTGAACATCAGGAACAGGTCTGCGGTCCACGGGCCGAGGCCCTTGACGGCCGTGAGCTCAGCCTTGACCTCGTCGTCGGGCCGCGCATCGAGGCGGTCGAGCTCAAGCGAGCCGTCGACCACGTGCTCGGCCAGCGAGCGCAGGAAGGAGACCTTGGCGTGGGAGAGCCCCGCGGCGGCTCGCAGTTCCTCGGGATCGTCCTCCAGGACCTCCACCGGCGTCGGCGTGCGGCCGCCGTAGCGATCGGTCAGCCGGGCGAAGATGGCCGCGGCGGCGCGGGTCGAGAGCTGCTGGCCGACGATCGCGCGGACCAGGGCGCCGTAGCGATCATCAGGACGCCCGCGCTGCGGATCCCCCAGCCCGTCCGCGCCGACCTCATCGATCAGCTGGCGCATCACGGGGTCCGACGCACGGAGATGCTCGATCGCCGCGGGGGTGACGACGCTGCCCGAGGCCTCCGGCTTACGGCTGGCCGGCAACGAGTCCGGGAACGCCGGTGTTGGTCGAGTACTTCGGCTGGAGCTTGGTGTCGGGGCGGATCTCGTGTACCGCTTGGGCGACGGCGATGGCCGACTCGGCAAACCCGGTGGCGATCAGCTTGAGCTTGCCCTCGAAGGTCGTGATGTCGCCGCACGCCCAGACGCGCTCGAGCGAGGTCTGCATCACCGGGTCGACGACGATCGCGCCCTTGACCACCTCGAATCCCCAGTCCTTGAGCGGCCCGAGCGCGGTCTTGAAGCCGAGCTGGAGGAGGATGGCGTCGACCTCCACCTCGAGCTCATGCCCCTCGTCCTCGGAGTTGAACAGGCGCACCCGCTCGATCCCACCGTCGCCGTAGATCTCACGGATCTGGAAGGGAACGTGGAGCATGACGTCGCCCCGGTCCGCGGCCTCCAGCACCTGGCCCACGGTTACCTCGTGGGCGCGGAAGCCCTCACGGCGATGCACGAGGTGGATGTCGCTGGCCGTGTCGAGGAGGTTGACCACCCAATCGCAGGCCGAATCGCCGCCACCCACGATCATCACCCGCTTGCCCTCGAAGACCGACTTCTCGCCGACGATGTAATGGGCGCCGCGCCCCTCCCACGGGGTCAGGTCGTAGCCGGGGAGCTTCTTGGGCTCAAAGGCGCCGTGACCGCCGGCGATGATCACCGTGCGGGACCGCAGCTCGCCGCGATCGGTGTGCAGGACCACGACCCGGTCCTCGCCCTCGCCCTCCCAGGAGATCGTTTCGGCCGTGGTGCTGAGGTGGACCGGGACCTCGAACTGCTCTATCGACTGCACGCGCAGCATCTCGACCAGATCACGGGCCAGGACCTTGGGGTGGCCGGGCACGTCGAAGATCCACTTCTCCGGATACAGCGTGGTCAGCTGGCCGCCGATCTCCGGCAGCGAGTCGATGATCCGGGCCGAGGCCTCACGCATGCCGGCCCAGAAGGCCGTGCTCATACCGACCGGCCCGGCGCCGATCACGGTGATGTCGCGAATCTCGTCGTAGTCCGCGCTCAGAGTCGGCGTGTCCATGGTCATCCGGCGGTTACCGTCAGGGCCGCACCGTCGAGAGCCCCCAGAGCGCGCTCGACCGAGCAGGAGATGCAGGTGAAGGTGGGCGTGTCACGCAAGGTGAAGGAGCTTGATTCGGTCGTGCGCAGCCGCTGCACGAGATCGAGGAAGTCGGCCGGGTTGTCGGTCTCGAAGGCGACCACGAACTCCTGGTCGTCGAGCCCGAAGGAGTAGCTCGTGTTGAGGTCGACGGACGGGTATTCGCGGCCCACCTTGATGTGATCCTGCATGATCCGCCAGCGCTCGTCGGCCGGGAGGGCGTACCAGGCTCGCGTCTTCACGAACGGGTACACGAACAGGTACTTGGCGTGGGCCGGACGGACCTGCAGCCGCGACTCGTTGGAGTACTCCGACGGCTTGGTCATGGCCAGGAGCGAGTAGGGGACCGTGCACCACTTCATGAGGCCGCTCTGGGAGAGGACGACGTGGAACTCGTGGATCCGCTCCAGGTTTTCGGCCTGGCTGAGCAGCATCAGATCGGCGTCGCCACGGGTCCCCACGAGCGAGAAGGCGCGCAGCAGGTGGCCATCGGCGAAGTCCTGGCAGGCGGCGATGAACTCACGCTTGTCGGCCGCCCGGCGGTCGTCGTCGAGCCGCCGCCAGGCCGGATCGACCTGAAGAAAGGTGTATTTGACGAAGTGCCGGATCGGCATCGGATCTGATGATACGCAGGGCAGATTTACCCGCGGCCGATGCCGGCGCGACTACCATTCACTCCGATGCGGATCGCCCTCCTCTCCCCGTATTCGTGGACATATCCGGGGGGCGTGACGCGGCACATCAAAGCGCTCACCGAGTGCTTCCAGGCTGAGGGCCATTACGTCCGGGTCCTGGCGCCCTATGACCCGCCGGGCCGCCTTTCGGCCTTCCTGCACCGCGGGGCCCGGCCGCCGGTGGTACCGGCCCCGGACTATCTGATTCCCCTGGGCCGCACTGTGGGGATCCCGGCCAACGGCTCGGTCTCCAACATCTCCCTGACGCCGTTCGGGCTGGCCACGGCGCTGATGGAGCTTCGGACCGGGCACTACGACGTCGTCCATATCCACGAGGCGATGTCGCCGGTGGCGCCATGGGTGGTGACCGACCTGATCTCGCTGCCCAAGGTGGGGACCTTCCACACCTTCAACGAGAACCAGATCACGAACCGTCTCTCCTCGCTCATCGGCGCGCGGCGGATGCTCAACCGGCTGCACCTCCGGATCGCCGTCTCCGAGGCGTCGGCGTGGACGGCGCAGCGCTTCCTCGGCGGCCACTACCGGATCATCCCCAACGGAGTGTGGGTGGACTCGGAGCGCGCTCACCGCGCCGCGAGCCGGCCCATGGGGGAGAAGCTGAAGATCCTCTTTGTGGGTCAGGCGGTCGAGCGCAAGGGCCTGCCCGTGCTGCTGCGCGCCTTCGAGGCGCTGCGAGAGCACATTCCCTGTGAGCTGACCGTGATCGGTCCGAGCAAGGAGGAGCTGGGGCCGCTGCTGCTCGATCCGACCGGGGTGCGGATGCTGGGGAAGGTGAGTGACGAGGAGAAGTGGGTCGAGCTCGAGCAGGCGGACGTGCTGTGCGCACCGTCGCTGCACGGTGAGAGCTTCGGGCTCGTCCTCACCGAGGCCTTCGCCAACGGAACCCCGGTCGTGGCCTCCGACATCGTCGGCTACCGCGACGTGGTAGAGAACGGTGTCGACGGCATCCTGGTTCCCCCCGGCGACGCCCAGGCGGTGGCCGAGACGCTGCGCGAGCTCTATCACCAGCCCGAGGTGCGCACGGCCATGGCTCTGGCCGCGGTCAAGAACGTCGAGCGCTACTCCTGGCCCCATGTGGCCAAGGAGGTGCTTCAGGCCTACGAGGACGCGATCGTGACTCCGGAGCCGGAGACCTGGCGCAAGCGGGTGGCGGTCAAGGTGGGGGTCCGGGCGGCCGACCTCAAGCCGCACGCTCCGGCGCGGCGGATCCCGAGCCTCGAGCCCGCATCGCCGGCGGACAGGCGCAGCCGGGCTATATCCCTAGCCCGCCGCTTCGGTCTTGTCGGCGTGAGCATCGTGGGCATCGTCCTCGCCGTGCTGGCCCTCGAGAAGATCGGGATCGGGCATGTTGCCTCGGCCCTCGTCGGCTCAAAGCCGAGCTTCGTGGTCCTGGGACTGGTCCTCATGTGCGCCGCCATGGCGGTGCGGGCCATCTCCTGGCATGCGATTCTCGAGGCGGCGCTCGAGGGCTCCCGGGTCCGTCTGATGGACGCCATGCAGGGGACGTTCATCGGGATCCTCATGTCCTCGACACTGCCGGCGCGGCTGGGTGAGCCGGCCCGCGCCATGGTGGTCGCCCGGCGTACCGGGAAGCCGCGTCAGAACCTCCCCGTGGTGCTGGGGACGCTCGTCTCCCAGACGTTCCTCAACATCATCGCCCTGGTGATCCTGGCCGGGATCATGTTCTCCTCGGTCAACATCTTCCAGGGTCACGAGACCGCGCTCGTGGCCGTCGCGGCGACTCCGTTCGCGCTTCTGCTCGTCATCGCCGTGCTTCCTACGCTGCTCCGTCACCGAGCGACCCAGCGCTTCCGGCGTGTGCAGGCGGTCGCGCGTCAGGCGCACACGGCACTCAGCCGTGTCCGCGACGGGCTCAAGGTCTTCCGCCAGCCCCGGCTCGGAACCATCGCCACGGTGGCCCAGCTCGGCGCGTGGGGACTTCAGTTGCTGTCCTGTTACACGCTCCTCATCGCCCTCGGCCTGAGCCACAAAGTCGGCTTCGCCGGGGCGGCGGCGGTCCTCTTCGCGGTCAACATCACCGCTGTGCTGCCGGCTACGCCGGCCAACCTCGGCGTCTTCCAGGCCGCCTGCGCCACCGTGCTGCACGAAGGCTGGCACGTCGGCTTCGGCACCGGTGTGGCCTACGGGGTGATTCTCCAGGCGGTCGAGCTCACCGGCGCGCTCGTCATGGGCATGCCGGCGCTCCTCAAGGAGGGGATGTCCTGGCGGGAGATAAGGACGCGCGCCATGTACGCAACTCCGGTGAAGCTCGCCGAGCGCCCAGCGGGAGGAACCGAGCTGCGGGTCGGGGCCACCCGCGCGCCCCGGGCCTCCGGGCGCCAGGGGGGTCCGGTCCGGGCCAAGGGCTAACCGATGGGCTCCTCGATGCGATGAGTTTTCCTCGCCCAGGCTGTCCAACGGACATGAACCGAGAGGAGGCGGCAAGGTGAGCAAGCTCGTGGTGTCAGAGTTCGTGACGGTTGACGGCGTGTTCGAGGACCCGGGCGGCGCCGAGGGCTCGCCCTACGGCGGTTGGGCGTTCCAGTTCGAACGCGGGCCGGAGGGCGACAAGGTCAAGCTCGATGAGGTGCTGGAGGCGGGAGCGCTGCTCCTCGGGCGCGTCACTTACGAGGGCTTCGCCGCCGCGTGGCCCCAGATGGCCAGCATGGGCCCCTTCGGGGAGAAGATGAACGCGATGCCCAAGTACGTCGTCTCGAGCACCCTGCGGGATCCCGAGTGGAACAACAGCACCGTCATCAGCCTCGACGAGGTGGCGGCGCTCAAGGACGAAGTCGATGGGGACCTGCTGGTCGCCGGGAGCGGCCAGCTCGTGCGCAGCCTGGCCGAGCGGGACCTGGTCGACGCGTACCGGCTGATGGTCTACCCGATCGTTCTCGGGCAGGGCAAGCGCCTGTTCGACGGGCTTCCGGCAAGCCAGCGCCTGCGCCTACTCTCGTCGCAGTCGGCCGGGGAGACCGTGATCCTCACCTTCGGCCCCGGAGGCGTAGCATGAGCGTCGTGGAGTCGACGGTCTCGATCGCCTCGGGGGCGCCCGAGCTTCAGCTGGAGCAGCACCGGCGCGAGCTGACCGGTTACTGCTACCGGATGCTGGGCTCGCCCTTCGAGGCCGAGGACGCGGTCCAGGAGACGATGCTGCGCGCGTGGCGCGGGCTCGAGCGCTTCGAGGGCCGGGCCGCGCTGCGGTCCTGGCTCTACCGGATCGCCACCAACGTATGTCTGGACGCGCTGGAGGGACGCTCAAAGCGGGCGAGGCCGATGGACCTGGGTCCCGCCGCTGAGCCGGTGGAGGCGAGCCTGCACATGCAGCCGGAGGTGACCTGGATCGAGCCGATCCCCATGGGCCTCGTCAGCCCCGAGGATCCGGCCGCGGTGGCCGAGGACCGGGAGACGCTGAAGCTTGCCTTCATCGCCGCTCTCCAGCACCTGCCCCCTCGCCAAAGGGCGGCGCTGATCCTCTGCGAGGTGCTGCGCTGGAAGGCGACCGAGGCGGCCGAGCTGCTGGAGACCAGCGTGGCCAGCATCAACAGCGCCCTGCAGCGGGCTCGGGCGACGCTCGACGAGACCGGGGCGGCGACAAGCGATCCGCTGCCTGAGATGGACGCGGCCAACCGGGAGCTCCTGGCCCGCTACGTCGAAGCCTTTCAGGCTTACGACATCGAACTGCTCACCTCGGTGATCCGCGAGGACGCGACCCAGTCGATGCCGCCCTTCGACCTCTGGCTCGAGGGCCGCGACGACGTCCTGACCTGGTTCTTTGGGCCCGGCATCGGGTGCAGCGGCTCCCGCCTGATCCCGGTCGAGTCGGCCAACGGGCTGCCCGCGTTCGGCCAGTACAAGCCGAGCGATACGGGTAGCGGCTTTGACCCGTGGGCGCTCAACGTAGTCCGGCTGGGTGAGGGCGGGGTGGCCGAGCTGACGTTCTTCCTGGATACCGGGCGCCTGTTCCCGCTCTTCGGCCTGCCGCCTCGGCTCGAGGCATAGTCCGGAGCCCGGCGGCACGTGGATCTCGTTCCGCCGTACGTCCCCGCCGAGAACCGCTACGGGCTGATGCCCTACCGCCGCTGCGGGCGCAGCGGCATCCAGCTCCCTCCTCTGTCGCTGGGGCTGTGGCAGAACTTTGGCACCGATCGACCGCTCGAGCACAGCCGCGCCATCCTGCGCCGCGCCTTCGACCTGGGTATCACCCACTTCGACCTGGCCAACAACTATGGGCCGCCCTACGGCTCGGCTGAGGCGAACTTCGGCCTCGTGCTGGCTCAGGACTTCCGCCCCTACCGCGACGAGCTGATCATCTCGACCAAGGCCGGCTATGACATGTGGCCTGGGCCCTACGGCGATCGGGGCTCGCGCAAGTACCTGCTGGCGAGCCTGGATCAGAGCCTCGGGCGAATGGGCCTCGACTACGTCGACATCTTCTACTCGCACCGGTTCGATCCGGACACTCCGCTGGAGGAGACGATGGGCGCGCTGGATACCGCGGTGCGTCAGGGCAAGGCGCTGTACGTCGGGATCAGCTCCTATTCGGCTGAGCGCACCCGGGAGGCGGTGGCGATCCTGCGCACGCTGGGCACACCTCTGCTCATTCACCAGCCCTCGTATTCGATGCTCAACCGCTGGATCGAGGCGGAGCTGCTCGACGTCCTCGAGGAGGAGGGCGTGGGCTGCATCGCCTTCTCGCCCCTGGCCCAGGGCCTGCTCACCGACAAGTACCTGGATGGGGTCCCGGAGGGGTCACGCGTGAGAAGTGGTGGCTCCTTCTCCGAGCAGCTCTTGACCGAGGAGAACCTGAACCGGGTCCGGGCGCTGAACGAGGTGGCGAGGCGACGCGGCCAGAGCCTGGCTCAGCTGGCGCTGGCCTGGGTACTGCGTGACCCACGGGTCACCTCAGCCCTGATCGGCGTATCCAGCGTGAGGCAGCTGGAGGACAACGTGGCGGCGCTCGATCGCCTCGACTTCGACGCCGAAGAGGTGGCCGAGATAGACCGCCACGCCCAGGAGGGTGAGATCAACATCTGGGCGGAGTCGAGCCAAGACTGAGCGGGTCGAGGGGCAGCGCGTCGCTCAGACCGGCCAGCTCGATGAGCCCGGCGAGCTCGCGTGAGACGCCCCGGAGGAGGATTCGGACTCCGAGGCGCCGTGCCTCGAGCGTGAAGCGGGCCAGCATGTCCAAGGTCAGAGCGTCAGGATCGAAATCTGTGGCATCGACGTACAGCACACGCTCACCTCGGGCCTGGTGGCTCATCTTGGGAAGACCGCTGGGGCGCCAGAAACTCATCGACCGGGCACCGGCGTGAGCGCTGGCGATCTCGTGGGGGGTATCGAGACCGGCGGAACATGGTGCGTGTGTGCCCTG
Organism: uncultured Solirubrobacterales bacterium; assembly: GCA_963733555.1. Lineage (GTDB taxonomy): Bacteria > Actinomycetota > Thermoleophilia > Solirubrobacterales > Solirubrobacteraceae > Palsa-465. The sequence continues at coordinate 1,725,091 of CAVTDO010000002.1, read as the reverse complement.
GCTCGCGGGCCGGGGGAGATCGAGGTCGAGGAGCAGTTTCCCACCGCCGACCCCGAGTCGACGCTGGCTCGGATCGTCGAGTTCTTCCGCACCCACCCCGGGGCCCGCGCCGTCGGCATCGGTGCCTTCGGGCCCGTCGATTTGGATCCGAGCTCGGCCACGTGGGGCTACGTGACCAGCACGCCGAAGCCGGGTTGGCAGCACGTCTCTGTGGCCGCGGTGATCCGCGACGAACTGGGCCTGCCGGTGGCCTTCGACACCGACGTCGGGGCGGCTGCGCTGGCCGAGCACCGCTGGGGTGCCGGGCGGGGGGTGGACAGCCTGTGCTACCTGACCGTGGGCACCGGTATCGGGACCGGGCTGATCCTCGACGGCCGGCCGTGGCACGGGCTCGTGCATCCTGAGGCGGGACACATGCGCGTTCCCCACGACCGCGAACGCGACCCGTTCGCCGGGAACTGCCCCAGTCACGGTGACTGCTGGGAGGGCCTCGCCGCCGGCGGCGCGCTCGCCGCGCGCTGGCAGGCCACGCCGGCCGACCTCGGTCCGGATCATCCCGCCTGGGCGCTCGAGGCCGAGTACCTGGCCCTGGGGATCCTCAACCTCATCCTCGTCGCGTCGCCGGAGCGGGTGGTGATCGGCGGTGGCGTGCTGGAGCAGCCGGGTCTCCTGGCCATGATCCGGGCGCGGCTCCCGGAGCTCCTCGCGGGCTACCTCGAGGCCCCGGAGCTCAGCTCCGAGATCGGTCGCTACCTGGTGGCTCCGGAGCTCGGCGACCGCGCTGGAGTGCTGGGGGGGATCGCCCTCGCGCAGGGTCTGTGAACCGGTGTCGCTTTCCAACAAAAAACTGGTCCATTGCCAGTTCCCGTGATTTGTCGGGGTATCGTTGCTGGTCTTGATGTACCCAGCGGGGGCCCCGAGCGCAAAAGTCGACGGATCGTTCAGCATCTCCAGCCGGAGGCTCGATGAAGGGGTCCTGGTCAAGCCGAGCGGCGACATCGATCTGGCCACAGCCCCCGTGTTTGACGCTGAGCTGCTCCGGGCCGAGGACGCCGCGTCGCTGATCGTGCTCGATCTCGGCGAGGTCTCGTTCATGGACTCGACCGGCCTGCGCGCGGTTATCGCTGCCGAGCAGCGCCTGCGCGCACGCGGAGGGTCGCTGCGCGTCGTTCACCTCCCGTCTCAGGTCCGCCGGCTCTTCGATCTGGTGGGCATCAGCGGTCATCTCACGATCGACGACTGAGCCTCTACTCGCTCCCTTCGTGGTAGGCCGGTTTCACCGACCTAACATCGGTAGTCCAAGCACCGAAGGGAGAACCCGGAAATGAAGATCACCAGATTCCTGCTGCGGGTCACCGTGGGCGCGCTGTTCGTCGGCCACGGCACCCAGAAGCTCAAGGGATGGTTCGGCGGCCACGGCCTGGACGCGACGGCCAACATGTTCGAGTCGCTGGGGTTGCATCCCGGCCGTCGCAACGCGATTGCGGCCGGGCTGTCGGAGGCCGGTGGCGGCGCCGCGCTGGCGCTCGGCGCGGCGACGCCGTTTGCCTCGGCAGCCCTTGTCGGGACCATGCTCACGGCCACGCATCGCGTGCACCTGAAGAACGGTCCCTGGGTCAGCAACGGGGGCTACGAGTACAACCTGGTCCTGCTCCTGGCCGCGGCCCTGATCGCCGAACTGGGACCGGGCCCGGTCTCGGTCGACCACATGCTCGGAACCGAAAAGAGTGGCCCGGGCTGGGGTCTCGCCGCGCTCGCCATGGGTGCCGCCGGCGCCTTCGCCGTCAATCAGCTCGCAGTTCAGTCGGCTCCCCCCGCGACGCCGCCCGAGGCGGCCCAGCCGATGGAGGCAGCAAGCGCCGGCGCCTCGTCGCCCAGCGAGCGCGCCACGGCAACGACCGGTAGTTAGTCAGTGGAGGGCGCCGCTTCATCGCGGCGCCCTCTGACTACTCGTCGTCGTCTTCCTCGTCGTCGTCGTCATCATCATCGTCGTCGTCGTCCTTGGAGCCGAAGACGCGCTCCAGTAGCGCGGTATCACCGGCGCTCTGGAACTTGACCAGCTCACCGTCGCGGTAGGTGAGGACGTCGGTCTGGTCGGCCTCCTCGCCGTCCACGCTGATGCGCGTGAGCACGACCACCCGCTCCTCGTCGGCGAACCAGTACTGCGGTGAGGTCGAGAACTTCTTCTCGCCCAGCTTGCCCCAGAACTCGCCGACGTCCTCCTTGCCCTTGATGGTTCCGCTGACCTTGCTGTTGCCCGGCGTGGTCCACTCGATCTCGTCGGACATGTGCTCCATGGCTCCCTCGGCATCACCGTCGGAGAAGGCTTTGTATGCCTTCTGAGCCTTCTCGAGGTTCTCCTCTCCTGCCATCCTGCCCCTTTCTCTCTCGCGCCGGGACGTGGATCGGCCCGGTGGGGCCGACCCTAGCGATTCTGCGCGGGCTGCGGAGGCGGTTGGCGGAGCGCCCGGCTAGGCCTGTGCCATCGCCGGCTCGTCCTCGCCGGCGGCCGGGTCTTCGTCGGGCAGCGTGTCCAGGCGCGTCGGGTCCTTGTCCGAGCCGGCGATGATCTCGTCGACCGCCTGGCGGTCAGACTTGGGCAGCGAGCCCGACTTCATGCCGAAGTAGACGGCCTGGGGATGGTGGGCGACGATGGCGAGCGTCGACTGCTCCGGCTCGACGGCGTAACCCCCGGAGAGCCGCAGGCCGATCGATGGGGCATCAAGGAGGCGGAAGACCTTCTCGTGCTCGGCCTGATCCGGGCAGGCGGGGTAGCCCCACGAGTAGCGGCGGCCCTGCGTCGGCTCGATGCCGAGCTCGGAGCGCGCCCGGGCGTGGAGCCACTCCGCCATGGCCTCGGCCGTTTGCACGCCCAGCCCGTGGACGAAAAGCTGTTCGGCGAACTCGCCCTCGGCTTCGAGCTTGGCCATCAGCTCGGTCACCTCGTCGCCGACGGTCACTGCCTGCAGGACCACCACATCGAGCTCTCCGGAGTCGAGCGGGCGGTAGAAGTCAGCCAGGCAGATCCGGTCGTGCTTGGGCTGGCGGGGGAACACCAGGCGCTCGAGCTCACGCTCGCCGGGAGCCTCGGGGTCCCAGACGATCAGCTCGTTGCCGTCGCTGTTGCAGGGGAAGTAACCGAGGCGGGCGCGGGGATGCAGGTAGGTCTGCTCCTTCCACATCCGCTCCAGGCGCGGCTTGAAGTCCTCCGAGATGAGCTTCTGCCATTCCTCACCCTTGACCCCGCGCCCGCCCCAGTGGAGCTTGAAGAGCACGTGGGTATCGATGTGGTGGTAGACGGCATCGAGGTCGACCTCGACCTCCCGCGCGCCCCAGAAGGGAGGCTCCGGCAAGGGGTTATCGGTGGCGGCCGCGCTGCGCACCGAAGCGTCGTCGGTCGGGGGTGCGCCGTCGTCGGGCTCCTCAACCTTCTCACGGAGCTTTGTCGCCGCCTCACGCGTCTTGGCCACCAGCGCTTCGTGGGCCTCGGGGTCGACCAGCTGATCCATCTTGGCCAGCCCCTCGAAGGCGTCCTTGCAGTAGAAGACACCGGGCTCGTAGACGGCGTCGCTCTCTGTCCCGTTGGGGTAGAGGATCCGCAGGGCGAAGTTCCGGTTGATGGCGGCGCCACCGACGAGGACCGGGAACTCGAGGCCGCGCTGGTGCAGCTCCTGGACGCAGGCGGGCATCTGCTTCGAGGTCGAGACGAGCAGCGCGCTCAGACCGATCGCCGTCGCCTTGTGCTCAACCGCGGCGTCGAGGATGGTCGAGATCGGGACCTGCTTGCCCAGGTCGACGACCGTGTAGCCGTTGTTGGTCAGGATCGTGTTGACGAGCGACTTGCCGATGTCGTGCACGTCGCCGAACACGGTGGCGATGACCACGGTGCCCTTCGTGTAGCCCTCGATCTTGTCCAGGTACTGCTCAAGCTGGGCCACCGCGCGCTTCATCACCTCGGCGGACTGAAGGACGAAGGGGAGGATCAGCTCACCGGCGCCGAACTTGTCGCCCACCTCCTTCATGGCGGGCAGCAGCACGTCGTTGAGGGTCGGGACGGCGCCGATCTTCTCGACGCTCTTGTCGATCCAGCCCTCAACGCCCTCCTTCTTGCGGCGCAGGATGTGGAAGTGGAGGGCCTCCTCAGGCTCCATGCCCTCGGTCGGATCGCCCTTGGCCTCGGCCTCCTCCGGGCCCTTGGACTCGAAGTGGGCGATGAAGCGCTCAAGCGCGTCCTCACGGCGGTTGAAGACGAGGTCGTCGGCCAGCTCTCGCTCCGCCTCGGGAATCTCGGCGTAGGGGGTGATGTGGTTCGGGTTGACCATGGCCAGGTCAAGCCCGGCCTCGACGCAGTGGTGCAGGAAGACGCTGTTCAGGGCGCTCCGCGCCGGGACGCCCACGCCGAAGGAGACGTTGGAGACGCCGAGCGAGGTCTTGACGCCGGGGATCTCGGCCTTGACCCGGCGGATGCCCTCGATCGTCTCGACCGCCGAGGGCTTCCACTCATCGTCGCCCGTGGTGAGGGTGAAGGTCAGGCAGTCGAAGATCAGCGCCTCCGGATCAAGGCCGTGTTCGGTGCAGCAGAGGTCGGTGATCCGCTGGGCCACCTCAAGCTTGCGCTCGGCCGTCTTGGCCATCCCCGTCTCGTCGATTGTGAGGGCGATCACCGCCGCCCCGTGGGCCTTGGCCAGCGGCACGACGCGGTCCAGCTTGTCGCGCCCCGCCTCGAGGTTGACCGAGTTAACGATCGCCCGGCCCGGGATCTGCTCGAGGGCCGTCTCGATCACCTCAGGCTCCGTCGAGTCGATCTGGATCGGGGCGGGCTGGCTGAGGCTGATCCCCTTGACGACCTGGCGCATCTGCTCGTCCTCGTCCTGGCGCTCGGTCAGCGCCACGCAGATGTCCAGCACATGGGCGCCGCCGGTCACCTGATCCTCGGCAATGGTGAGGAGGCCGTCGTAGTCGTCGGCCAGGAGCATTTCCTTGGCCTTGCGTGACCCCTGGGAGTTGACCCGCTCGCCGACCAGCGTGGGGCGCGGATCCTGGACGAGCGGCGTGGCCGTCATCATCGAGCTCAGGTGGGCGGGCCTTGGCTCCGGGCGCTGAGAAGGCGTGCGGCCACCACAGCGCTCGGCGATGGCGGCGATGTGCTCCGGGGTGGTGCCGCAGCAGCCGCCGACGATCGACACGCCGTAGCGCTCGACGAACTCGCCCAGCACGGCGGCCAGCGGCTCGGGCTGCTCCGGGAAGATCGTCTCGCCGTTCGGGCCCTGGAGGGGGAGCCCGGCGTTGGGGATGCAGTGGACGGGCTTGCTCGAGGTCTCGCCGAGGAAGCGGATGGCATCCCGCATGTCCTCGGGACCGGTCGAGCAGTTGAGGCCGATCACGTCGACGCCGAGTGCTTCAAGCGTGGCCAGGACGGCTGAGATGTCGGTCCCCAGGAGCATCTTGCCGCCGTTGGGGAGGAGCGAGACGCTGCACTGGATCGGGAGGGCGCGGTCGGCCTGCTTGAACGCCTCACGGGCACCGAACACCGCCGCCTTGACCTCAAGGATGTCCTGAGCGGTCTCGATGATGATCAGGTCGGCGCCGCCCTCAACCAGGCCGCGCGCCTGCTCCGTGAACACCTCGACGAGGTCGCGGAAGCCGATCTGGCCGAGGGTGGGATCGTCGCTGGCGGGCAGGTAGCCGGTGGGGCCGATCGAGCCGGCCACGAACCGATCCTCACCCGCAGCTCGGCGGGCGATCTGCGCCGCCTTCAGATTGATCTCGTGCGTGTGCTCATCGAGCCCCCATTCGGAGAGCTTGAGCCGGGAACCCTGGAACGTGTCCGTCTCGACGACCTCGGCTCCGGCTTCGAGCATCGAGGTGTGGACGCCCTCGATCACATCGGGCCGGTTGAGGACCAGCGCCTCGTGGCAGCGGCCCGGGAGGCGGTAGTCGTCCTCGAGGCTCAGGTCGAACTGCTCGAGCGTGGCCCCCATGCCGCCGTCGTAGACGAGGATGCGGTCACGGGTGGCAGAGAGAAAATCGCGCACCCGTGCATGGTACCGAACCTTGACACAGCTATGGCAAGGTTGGGGAGCGCAGGGGCACCCGCGGCCTCGCTACCGTCACGTAATGGCCCAGCGAATGACACTTCCCTACGGCTCCTGGCCGACGCCGATCACCTCCGAGGTGGTGGTCGCCCAGGCGGTCCGGCTCGCCGAGGTCAGGGTCGATGACGGGGCAGTGATCTGGTCCGAGGGGCGCCCGGCCGAGGCCGGACGCACCGCTCTGGTGCGCCGTGAGGCCGATGGCTCGCTGACCGAGCTCCTGCCGGAGAACCTCAACGCGCGAACCGCCGTGCACGAGTACGGCGGCGGCGCCTGGTGGGCCCGCGACGGCGTGGTCTGGTTCGCCAACTGGTCAGACCAGCGGCTCTACCGCCGTGAACCGGGCACCGGGGAGTGCTCGCCCCTGACCCCTGAGCCGGCGCTCCCACGCGGCGAACGCTTCGCCGATGGGAACGTGAGCCCCGACGGGACCTGGCTGGTCTGCGTGCGGGAGCTCCACCCGCCGGAGGGCCGCGGGGCAGTCGATGTCCGCAACGAGATCGTCCGCATGGATGCCCAGCGGCCCTCGGAACCTGAGGTCGTGGTGAGCGGTCCGGACTTCGTCTCCAACCCCCGATTCAGTCCGGACGGTGAGCACCTCTGCTGGCTGGAGTGGGATCACCCGAACATGCCCTGGGACGGGACCCGGCTCATGGTCCGGGACCTCTCCTCCGGCAAGGAGAGGCTGGTGGCGGGCGGCCCCGAGGAGTCGGTGAGCGAGCCCGAGTGGCGGCCGGATGGCTCGCTCAGCTTCATCAGCGACCGCAACGGTTGGTGGAACCTCTACTGGTCTTCGCCTGACGGCGAGGTCGAGCCGTTGATCGAGATCGAGGCGGAGATCGGGTCGCCCCAGTGGGTCTTCGGAGTCTCTCGCTACGTGTTCCTTCCCGACGGCACGATCGTGTTCGCGCGGTCGCGTGACGGGTTCGATGGGCTGGCGGTGCGGCGGGTGGACGGGCGCGTCAGTGACCTGGAGCTGCCCTTCACTCTGGTGACGAACCTCGCCGGGGGCGCGGCGTCGACCGTCGTCGTGATCGCCGGGTCGGCCACAGCGGAGAGCTCCATCAGCCAGATCGAGCTGGGGGACGCCGGGACCCTCCGGATGGAGCCGCTGCGGCCAAGCCGGGACCTGGGTGAGCTCGGCATCGACGCCGGTTTCATCTCGGTCCCCGAGTCGCTCGACTTCCCCTCCGCGGGCGGACGAACGGCGCACGCGCTCTACTACCCGCCGACCCATCCCGCCTGCGGCCCGGTGGAGGGCGAGCTGCCGCCGCTGCTCGTCCATGTGCACGGTGGTCCGACCTCGGCCGCGCGCCCCGAGCTCAGCCTGGGGCTCCAGTACCTGACGAGCCGGGGCTTTGCCGTGATCGACCTGAACTACGGCGGCTCGACCGGCTATGGCCGTCCCTACCGTGAGCTCCTCAACGGGAGCTGGGGCGTGGTCGACGTCGAGGACGCCGCCGCGGTCGCCCGCCACCTGGCCGCGGAGGGGCGCGTCGACGCCGAGCGGCTCTGCGTGAGCGGTGGTTCAGCCGGCGGCTTCACCACCCTGGCCTGCCTGGCTCGGTCCGACACGCCGTTCGGCGCGGGCGGCGACCACTACGGGGTGGCCGACCTGGAGGCGCTGGCCAACGACACGCACAAGTTCGAAAGCCGCTATCTCGACCGGATCGTCGGCCCCTATCCGGAGGCCCGCGACGTGTACCGGGAGCGATCGCCAATTCACCACGTCGATGCCTTCCGACGCCCGCTGATCGTCCTCCAGGGGCTGGAGGACGAGGTCGTTCCTCCCAACCAGGCGACGATGATCGTCGAGGCTCTCAAGGCCAAGGGCGTGCCCGTCGCCTACGTCCCCTTCGCGGGGGAGCAGCACGGGTTTCGCCAGGCGGCGAACATCCGCCGCGCTCTCGACTCCGAGCTCAGCTTCTACGCCCAGATCTTCGGCTTCGAGCTGCCCGAAACAGAGGCGATCGAGCCGGTCGAAATCGACCGGGGCTGAGGTTCCCCTCGCCCCGGGGGGCGACCCCTCAGTCGCTACCTCCTGACTCGTTTACGTGATCGGTCCGCGGAGTCCCTCGAGCAGGCGCCGGACCGTCTTACCCATCTCCTCCCGCGCGGCCACGGGGTCCTCGGCCCGGGCCACGACCATCGCCGCCTCGTCGAGCGCGCCGGTGAGAACGTGGGCCACCGCGGTGGTCGATCCGGGCAGCATGGCACCGGCGTCCATCGCTCGCTGGAGCGCCTGCTCGAGCAGACCCAGACCGTGGTCTGTGTCGATGGCGCGCCAGACCTCCCAGCCGAGGACCGACGGTCCGTCGATAAGCACGATCCGCTGGACCTCCGGCGTGGTGCAGGCGTCGAGGAAGGCATCGGCACCCGCCAACAGGGCCTTCCAGGGGTCATCGCCGGCCTTGGTGGCCTCGGCGATCCTCCGTACCGTCTCAGCGCTGAGCGCCACCAGCACGGCCCGGAAGAGCTCTTCCTTGCCCCCGCGGAAGTGGTGGTAGAGCGCCCCGCGAGTGACTCCCGCGAGCTGGACAATCTCCTCAGTGCCCACGCCGGCGTACCCGCGCTCAGCGAACAGCTGACGGCCGGCGGCGATCAGCGCCTGGGTCGTGGCCTCCCGCTGTGCGGCTTTGGTGCGGGGTGGCTCAGTCACCACCGCGCCCACAGCTCCGCGTCACGCTTGACATACGTACTGCATGTATGTAAGATACGTACACCCTGTACGTAGACCTTAGTCCGTCCTAGACGCCGCTGCCAGGGAGGTCCAGATGATGGTGGCAAACGCTCTCTCATTGGCCACGAGCTCCTTCTCCGACGCCGGGCTCAGCGCCGGGCGTGCCATCGCGCTGGGAGTGGGTGGGGGACTGGGCGCGATCGGTGCCGGCGTCGGCATCGGCATGGTGTTCAAGGGCGTACTCGACGCCGTGGTCCGCCAACCGGCGATGCGGGAGGAGATCACGAGCATCCAGTGGCTCGCCTTCGCCCTGACCGAGGCCTGCTTCTTCTACGGCCTTGTCGCCGGGATGCTGGCCTACGTGCTCTGAGCTCATCCCTACCGGTGGACCAGCCGTGAGAGCACGACCTGCGAGCGGGTGCGCTGGACGAGGCCGTCGCGCTGCAGCGCCATGATCAGCCGCTCGAGGTCGCCGCTGTCCCGGGTCCGGACCCGGGCGATGGCGTCGGCGTCGCCGGTGACGCTCCAGGCATCGACGACCTCAGGGTGGCTCCGGAGGACGTCGCCCACCCGGTCAAGCGTCGTCCCCGGGGTAAAGAAGAGCTCGATCAGCGCCTCGGTCTGATCGCCCAGAGCCGCGTGGTCGACGATCGCCGTGAAGCCGCGGAGGGCGCCACGTGAGCGGAGCCGATCCACCCGCCGCTTGACCGCCGGGGCCGAGAGCGAGACCCGGCGCCCGATGTCGTCATAGGTCCGGCGCCCGTCCTCGACAAGGAGCGCAAGAATCTGATGATCCAGGTCGTCCATACGGCGATTACTTGCACAAAGTACACAGATATCGGTATCGACAATCGCCTGGGCCGGGGCTAGGCTGCTCTTCTATGCCCGCACTGACCGCTGCCCGCGTTCTCTTCGACGAGGCCCACAACGAGGCCTGGACGATCCGGCCTGAGCTGGCGGCCCGGATGCAGCCGGCTCACCCGGGCGACTCCTCGTACGCGCGGGCGGCAGCCGCGCTGGCCGCACGGGACTTCCGCGTCGCCGGCAACGGCGAGGGCGAGCTGACCGCGGACACGCTGGCCGAATGCGACCTGCTCGTCATCGCCCACCCGTCGGACTCGCAGTGGGAGCGGACGACGGGCACCGGCTCACCCCGCCTGCGTGAGCCTGAGGTCGAAGCCGTCGAGGCGTTTGTGCGGGCGGGCGGCGGGCTGATCGTGCTCGGTGAGACTGAGCAGGAGAAGTACGGCAACAACGTCAACGAGCTCCTCGAGCGCTTTGGCCTCCGGCTGGGCAACGACACCGTCCAGGATTACGAGCACTCCCACCAGGGCGTCCCGAGCTGGGTCCTGGGGGAGCTGGCTCCCGGTCGCCGCGGATCCCAAGGCGATGTCCTGGCCCGCGTCCACGCCGCCTGCTTCTACCGGGCCACCACGATCAGCTCCAGCAACGGCGCGCGCGTCCTCGCCCGCGCTCACGCCAGCGCCTCGCACCCGGCGGCGCCGCTGCTCGTGGCCGGTGAGCACGGGGCGGGCAGGATCGTCGTGCTCGCTGACTCAGACCTGTTCGGCGATGACTGCATCGACGAGCTCGACCATCAGGATCTCTGGCTCAACCTCTGCTACTGGGCCACGGGTGGCCGGCGTGCGGCCGAGGAGCCCACCTCGCGAAACGGCGTCGAGCACGAGCCGGTCTGGTTGACGCTACGTGAGCACACCGATGCGCTGGCCTTGCTCCAGGCGCCCGACGGGTCGGTGGATGGAGACGCCGAGACGGCCAGCGGACATGTGAGCGAGATCATCGAGGCCATGGGCAGCCTCGCCCCGCGCTTCCCCCACCAGACGGAGTACCTCCAGGCCGTCCTCGAGGATCTGCGCGCCTGGGAGGCGAGCGGCTTCACCAAGCCCGACTTCAGCCGCTCCCTGGCGGCTTTCCGGCCTGAGCTCCAGCGCCAGGACGGGATCTTGCACTTGGTCTTCTTCCCCATGTACAAGCAGAACGGCTCCCGGGACACCTGCTGCGAGGCGCTGCTTGTGCGTGTGCCCTGGCCCGACTGGATCGCCGAGCTCGAGCGGACTCGCTACGACAATCCCAAATACGTCCCGGTCGAGCTGATCGACAACACTCGCGGCTACGACAGCGAGTGCGCCGTCCTCTTCCCGGAGACGGTCTCGGTAGGGGGCCCGCCCGCCCGGCCGGTGAACAACTTCGGGGCCATCTTCTGCGACCGCGAGGCGGCGCGGCTGCGCCGCATCGCGGGTGCCGCGGCCGACCTCCTGGCCATCAACCTCCCGCCCGATGCCGCCGCGCTCCTGGCCAGCCCGGACATCTCCGAGCAGGCCTACATCCTCTGGGACATGATCCACGACCGGACTCACAGCCACGGCGAGCTCCCCTTTGACCCGTTCATGATCCGCCAGCGTTCGCCGTACTGGATGTACTCGCTGGAGGAGCTCCGGTGCGACATGACGACCTTCTGCGAGGCGCTGGCCCTGGAGCCGGAGATTCCGTTCGCGCGCCACGCTCAGTACGCGATCCTCCTCGACCGGCTCCTGCGTTTCCCCATCACCGGCACGCGCGTGCGCAACTACGACGGCCTCGGCGGCCAGCTGCTGTTTGCCCACCTCCACCGCCACGGCTACATCTCATGGGCCGACAACCAGCTCACGATCGACTGGGAGCGGGTCGGTCAGGGCGTGACCGAGCTCCGGGACCAGATCGAGACCCTGTACCGCGAGGGAATCGACCGGACGAAGCTCCAGCACTGGGCGGCCGCCCACGACCTGATCTCAGCCAACGTGTCCCCGGCCACCGGCTCGAAGTGGGTCAAGGGCGCGCGTGACTTCACCGAGACGACAGATCCCCGCCCCTACGTGGACCTCGTGCTCGATGACGAGTTCCCGCTCTCGATCTTCTACACAACACTGAAGGCTAAGCTCGCGGCGTGACTGCGGCGGCCAACCGAGGTGCGGCGAGGCGCGGCTTCGCCTCGGACAACGCCTCCACCGTTCACCCTGAGGTGATGGCGGCGATCGCCGAGGCCAACACCGGCCATGCCTACGGCTACGGTCACGATCCGCTCACCGAGCGCCTGAGCGACCACTTCCGGGAGCACTTCGGGGAGGGGGCGCGCGCCTATCCGGTGTGGGGCGGGACGGCCGCCAATGTCCTCGGGCTGCGGGCCGTCTGCCGCCCCTGGGAGGGCGTGATCTGCACGCATACGGCTCACCTCAACCTCGACGAATGCGGAGCGCCCGAAGCCATGGCGGGCCTCAAGCTCCTGGCGGTGCCGGGCGAGGATGGGAAGCTCCAGCCGGCCACCGTGAAGGGGATGGAGCTCCACGTCGGCGACGAGCACTCCGTGCAAGCACGCGTGGTCTCGATCTCAGAGGCCACCGAGTTGGGGACGCTCTACGCGCCCGAGGAGATCCGCGCCCTGGCCGACGCTGCGCACGAGCGGAACCTCCTTCTCCACGTCGACGGGGCCCGGCTGGCCAACGCGGCCGCGGCGCTCGGCACCGGCCTCGCCGGGCTCACCACTGACGTGGGGGTGGACCTGCTCTCCTTCGGGGGCACCAAGAACGGCCTGCTGGGGGCGGAGGCGGTCGTGTTCTTGACGCCGGGCCTGGGGGAGGGCTTCGAGTACTTGCGCAAGCAGTCGATGCAGCTGGCCTCGAAGATGCGCTTCCTCTCGGCCCAGCTCGACGCGCTCCTGACCGACCAACTCTGGCTGCGTTCCGCCTCGCACGCCAACGCGATGGCGGCGCGGCTGGCGGAGCGGGTCCGTTCCTTGTCGGGCGTGGAGATCGCTCGCCCGGTGGAGGCCAGCGCCGTCTTCGCCCGGCTACCGCGCTCCGTCATCGAAGAGCTTCAGCGTCAGTACGACTTCTACGTGTGGGACGAGCACAACGACGAGGTGCGATGGATGTGCTCGTGGGACACCACCGAGGAGGACGTGGACGAGTTCGCGGCGGCGCTGCGGGCGGCCCTGGCCTAACGGGCTGTCCAGCCCATATCCATGGTCACCGGCGCGCCGGTGAAGGAGCGCCCGCCCGGGCCGGCGAGGAAGGCCACGACCTCGGCCACCTCGGCGGGCTCGATCAGTTCCTTGACGGCGTGGGGGGCGAGGATGACCTCGTCGAGGACGCGTTCCTCCTCCATCCCGTGCGCCCCGGCCTGATCGGCGATCTGTTTCTCGACCAGCGGCGTGCGCACGTAGCCCGGGCACACAGCGTTGGCGGTGATCCCGTGCTCGGCGCCCTCCAGGGCCAGTGTCTTGACCAGGCCGAGCACACCGTGCTTGGCCGAGACGTAGGCCGCCTTGTAGGGCGAGGCGACAAGGCCGTGCACGGAGGCGATGGCGATGAAGCGACCGTCACCCGCTTCCCGCAGGTGGGGCCAGGCGGACTTGGCCAGGACGAAGGGACTGGTGAGCAGGAGGGCCACGATCGTCTCCCAGCGATCGATGGGGAACTCCTCCACGGGAGCGACGTGCTGGATGCCGGCGTTGGCGACTATCAGGTCGAGTCGGCCGAAGCGGTCGACGGCGGCGGCCACGGCACCGGCGTTCCCTTCGGTGACGCTGAGATCCGCCTCGTGGGGCACCCCGGGGCCGTCGGGATCAGGTTTCAGGTCGACGGCCAGCACCTGCATTCCGCCGTCTACGAGTCGCTGCGTCACCGCGCGCCCGATGCCGCTCGCCGCGCCGGTGACGAGAGCCGCTTTGCCCTGGCGTTCGCCGTCGTTCACAGATCCACCAAACTACCGACCGTATGCCCGAAGCCGCCGACGACCCCGTGGACTTCGCCCGGCCCCTGCGGGAGTCTGACGTTGACTCGGATCCTTTTGTGCAGTTCGAGCGCTGGTTCGAGGCGGCGCGCGAGGCGGGCGAGCGTCAGCCCGAGGCGGCAGCGGTGGCCACGGCGACGCCGGCGGGCGCCCCGTCGGTCCGGATGGTTCTGGTCAAGGAGCATGGGCCCGACGGCTTTGTCTTCTACACCAACTTCGGTAGCCGCAAGGGGCGTGAGCTGAGCGCCAACCCCTGGGCCGCGATCCTGTTCTACTGGGATGGGCTGGGGCGCCAGGTGCGGATCGAGGGCCCGGGGACGCGGATGAGCCGAGACGAGTCTGCCCCGTACATCCGCAGCCGGCCGCACGGCAGCCAAGTCAGCGCCCTGGCCTCTCCGCAGAGCCAGGCCGTCGAATCACGCGAGCAGCTGGAGCAGCGGGTGGCCGAGCTGACCGAGCGCTTCCAAGGCGAGGACCCTCCGCTCCCTGAGAACTGGGGCGGCTTTCGGGTGCGGCCCGAGCGCTTTGAGTTCTGGCAGCACCGCCAGGACCGCCTCCACGACCGGTTGCTCTACACGCGGGCGGGTGAGGGCTGGCGCCTTGAGCGGCTGGCGCCGTAGATGCCGAGAGCTGCCACCGCGTTCGGTCCAGGTCGCGTCAACCTGATCGGGGAGCACACGGATTACAACCAGGGGCTGGCGCTGCCCTTCGCGGTTGTTGACGGTGTGACCGTTCAGGCTGAGCCGCTGGGCGAGCCGCGGATCGAGGCACTGGCCCTCGATCTGGACGAACGAGACGGCTTCGACCTGGGCGAGCCGGAGGCGGGGGAGGGGTGGCGAGCCTACGTCCGCGGGGCGGTGGGAGAGCTCGCGCGGGCGGGCTGTGAGGTGAGCGGCCTCAGGCTGAGGATCGAGGGGTCGATTCCCCAGGGGGCGGGACTCTCGTCCTCGGCGGCGCTGGAGGTGGCGCTGACACTCGCGATCCTGGCTGCGTCGGAGTGCGAGCCGATCGACCGCACTGAGCTGGCGGAGCTGTGCAGCCGGATCGAGAACGAGTGGGTGGGCGCCCGGACCGGTCTGCTCGACCAGATGGCCTCGCTCTACGGGGAGGAGAACCAGGCCCTCCGGATCGACTTCCGCAACCTTGAGGTGAGACCGGTCCCGCTTGAGCTCGGCGAGCACCTGCTCGTGACGCTCGACTCCGGCCAGCAGCACGCGCACGCCGAATCCGGCTACAACGAGCGGCGGTCCGAGTGCGCGCGGGCCTGCGAGCTCCTGGGCGTGCCGAGTCTGCGTGAGGCGTCGCTTCAGCAGGCGGATGATCTGCCCGATCCGCTGGACCGCCGTGCGCGCCACGTGATCAGTGACAACGTGCGAGTGGACGAGGCGATCGAGGCGCTCCACGACACCGACTTCGAGCGTGTGGGCGAGCTCCTTGACCAATCGCACGCCAGCCTGCGCGACGACTACGGCGTCTCGACGCCGGCCGTGGAGGCGGCGGTGGGACGGCTCAAGGACGCCGGCGCCCTGGGGGCCCGGATCATGGGCGGTGGGTTCGGGGGCAATGCGCTCGCGCTGCTTCCCCCAGGCGCCACGCCGCCCGAGGGGGCGGTCGAGGTCCGGCCCGGGCCTGGGGCGAGGGAGCTTGGTGGCCGGTCATAGAATGGGGGGCAGAGGGCAGTTGAGGGCACCAATTCCGGAAACCGCTGTCGCCGCTCAGGCACCGCTCCTGGGCGTTCGTGAGCTCACCGTCGCCTACGGGTCCGCGCCGGCCCTCGATCACGTCGAGGTCACGCTGGAGGAAGGCGAGCTCGTTGTCATCACTGGCGAGCCCGGAGCCGGCAAGACGACCCTGGTGCGGTGCCTGGCCGGCGACATCACCCCGTCCAGCGGGCAGATTCTGTTTCAGGGACAGCCGGTACCCGCCGGTACGGCTGCCGCCGAGCGTTGCGGCATCGGCGTGGTGTGGCAAGACCTCGAGCTCTGCGACAACCTCGACGTGGCCGGCAATCTCCTGCTGGGGCAGGAGACCATGGGGCTAATGCTCTCGAAGACCCGCTTCCACGCCCGCGCGACCGAGATGCTGGCCGAGCTCGATGTACCGATCCGGGACACGGCCCAGCGCGTCAGCGCGCTGCCCAAAGGTCACCGTCAGCTCCTGGCCGTGACCAAGGTGCTGAGCCGGGGTTCCCGGCTCCTCGTCCTCGACGAGCCCACCGCAGCCGTGGGGGCGACCGAGACCCGGCACGTGGAGGCGCTCATGCAGCGGGCGCGGGACGAGGGCCGGGCTGTCCTCGTGGCCACCCGTGACATCGACCAGATGCTGCGGATCGCCGACCGGATCATCGTACTCCGCGAGGGCCGGGTCGTGGCCGAGCTTGATCCCGCGGCCACTCACCCCGACGAGATCGCGGCGCTGCTGTCCGGGCAGCGGGTCGACTCATCGGCCCGGCGCCAGCTGAACCGGCTCCACGCGCTCGCCGACCGGCTGGTCTCCGCCGATCCCTCGTCGAGCCTGTCGCTGATTCTGTCCGCCCTGGGCACCGCGCTCGGCACCGAAAAGGTCTCGATCCATGTGGTCAGCGACGGCACGCTGGACTGCGCCGCCTCGCTCGGCTTCGATCCGGTCCAGCTCGAGGGATGGTCGCGCCTGCCCATCGGTCCCGACGGCGGTCCGCCCGGACGGGCGGCGGCGCTCCGGGAGCGCGTGGTCGTGGAGGATCTGCACTCCACGGGTCCCTGGCACGCGCTCGGAGGCCCGGGCGACTGGGACGGGATCGGCAGCTCGTGGTCGGTCCCGGTGATGGGGCCGGACGGGATCAGCGCTGTCATCACGGTCTTCCAGGCCCAGCCGGGACCGCCGGAGCGAGACGAGATCGATTTGCTCTCCCTGTACGCCGGATGGGCGGGCAGCGCAGTGGAGCGCGAGCGGCTGCTGGCTCAGGCGACGGCTCGTAACCGAGTTCTCGAAACGATCCGGGAGATGCTGGAGACGCTGGCCGGCGCCGGCTCGCTCGAGCGCGGGCTGACGGCCGCGCTCCAGTCGCTGCGCCGCGGACTCCAGGCTCAGGAGGTGGCGCTGCTGACCGGCGCCGAGCGCGGGCACTCAAGCTGGAGGGCCTACGCCGGGCCGGCCGGCCAGAACCCGGAGCGAGCGTCGTCGGCCGTGTGCGAAGTCGCCGAGCGGGCACTCGCCTTCCCGGCCCACGACGGCACGGCGCGGGACTTTGGAAGGGTGGGCACGGCGAGTGTGCTCGCGGTGCCGTTTCGGCCTCCCGGGTCGGCAGCAGTGCTCGTGGTCGCCTGGGAGGAGCTTCAGGTGACCGATGCCGAACGCGCGCTGATCGAGGACGCAGCCCATTCGCTGCGCCTGGCCCTGGAGCGGGAGGAGGCGGCGCTGGCCCACCAGGAGACCGCGGCCCTGCGCCGCTCGCGTGAGCTTCAGCGCGGTTTCCTGTCTCGGCTCAGCCACGAGCTGCGTACGCCGCTCACTGCCATTCGCGGCTTTGCCTCAAGCCTGATGCAGCCCGACGTGACCTGGGACGGCGACTCCGAGCAGCGCTTCTTGAACCGAATCGCTGCCGAATCGTCCCGGCTGGGGCGCCTCGTCGACGACCTCCTCGACTTCTCCGCCATCGAGTCAGGCGTCATGCGTCTCCAGCTCGACTGGTGCGACGTCCAGCTCGTGATTGAGGCCGCCGTCTCCTGCCTGCCCCCGGATTGGTCCGCCGCCGTGTCGGTGCTCGACCAGGCTGAGCTCCCGACCATCTGGGCCGACCACGACCGGCTGGAGCAGGTATTCGTCAACCTCCTGGGCAATGCCCTGCGTCACAACCCGGCGGGCACCCGGGTCGAGGTCCGGACAGGTAGCCGTCCCAGTCCGACCACCGACGGCGAAATTCGTGAGGTGGAGATCGTCGTGAGCGATGACGGGGTCGGGTTCCCCAAGCAACTGATCTCAGCGCCCTTCGAGTCGGCCCGGCGGCACCGCTCGCGCAGTGCAGGGGCCGGGCTCGGGCTCTCGATCGCGCGCGGCATCGTCGAGGCGCACGGAGGCCGGATCGAGCTCGTTCCGCGGCCGGCGGGAACCACATTCCGCATCCGGCTGCCCGTCGAGGGATCCGGCCGTACGATCACCGCCGGGGAGCCTGGCGAGGGGACTCCGAGCTTGGCCGAGGAGCCTCAGAGCAGGCCGGAGGAGCTGCACGCCGTCGGCGATGTCTGACACGGTCGCAAGGACGCGAGCGCTACTGGTCGAGGACGATCCCAACATCGTCGATCTCATCCGCGCCAACCTGGCCGTGCGGGGCTTCGAGACGATCGTCTCCACCGACGGAGTAGACGCGCTGGCCCTGCTGGACACCGAGGAGCCGGACATCGTCCTCGTCGACCTGATGCTGCCGGAGGTGGACGGGTTCGAGCTCTGCCGGCAGATCCGTGAGCGCTCCTCGGTGGCCGTGATCGTCGTCTCGGCCCGCGGGGGGGAGCGGGACAAGGTGACGGCTCTCAATGTCGGCGCCGACGACTACATGACCAAGCCGTTCAGCGTGGAAGAGCTCCTGGCCCGCATCGCCGCCACCCTGCGCCGAACCCGTCCCGCCGAGATCGCCGAGCCGGAGGCGGCGGTCGTGACGGCGGGGGATGTTCGCATCGACCTGACCCGCCAGCAGGTCACCAAGGCGGGGCAGACGGTGCACCTGACCCCGACCGAGTTCGCCCTCCTGCGTGAGCTCGTGACCAACCGGGGCAAGCTCCTCAGTCACGCCCACCTGCTTCGCCGTGTCTGGGGAACGGGCTACCAGACCGAGATCGAATACGTGCGCGTCTACGTGCGCCGGCTCCGGGCCAAGCTCGAGTCAGACAGCGCTGCGCCGCTGATCCTCACCGCGCCCCGAGCGGGGTACCGCTTCGCGTCGGAAGAGTGACATCCGCCCGTTTATGTCTTCTTAACGGGATTACCACCGATATTTACGGTTCGTTCACGCCGCTGGAATTACGGTTTGCGGTGGTCACCGAGAACGTGCAATGCGACCTGGCCCGTATAGCCGGCCGCGGAGCGCGCTGAGGAGGAGGGAATACATGCACTTGCTGAGAAGCAGGGCCGCCACGGTGCTGATCGCACTCACGGCAGCTCTCGCAGTGGCGGCGTGTGGCAGCTCGAACAAGACGACGAGTTCGTCGTCTTCAAGTTCGAGCAGCTCCAGTTCGTCGTCCGGCTCAACGCCGACCATTTCCGCGACGTCGTTCACCAACAACTTTTCCGCCATGAGCGCGCTCAAGTCGCTCGCCTCGGCGGGCAAGGGCAAGATCGCCGCGATCCTGCCTGACACGACCACGTCGGCGCGCTACGTGCAGTTCGACGCGCCATACCTGAAGCAGGCCGCAGCGGCGGCGGGTCTGCCGAGCTCGGACATAACCGTCCAAAACGCGCTCGGAAGCGACACAACGTTCGTGACCGACGCCCAGAGCGCCATCACCAACGGCGCAACCGTGTTGCTCATCGACCCCGAGGACTCCGGCACCGGCGTGACCGTGCAGCGGTACGCCAAGGCGCACGGGGTGGCCGTGGTCGACTATGACCGGCTTACGCTCGGCGCGCCGGCGGGCACGGCGGACTACGTCAGCTTCAACAATGTCCACGTGGGTCAGCTCATGGGTCAGGGATTCGTGAGCTGCGTTTCGGCATGGCACGTCAAGCATCCCAACGTCGTGGTCATGCACGGCGACGTGACCGACAACAACGCGACCCTGTTCGCACAGGGCTACAACGGCGTCCTAGCGCCTTACTTCTCATCCGGGAAGTACACGCTCGTCACCCGTCCCGCTGGGACATGGAAGCCCCCGGTCGCACTGACCGAGTTCGAAGGTGCGTTCACAGCGCACTCGAACACGAACTCGGCCCTCATCCCCAACGATGAGAACGCCGCGCCGATCATCAGCTATCTCCAGAGCCACGGCATCAAGGCGAAGACGTTCCCGACCACGGGACAGGACGCAACCACCGTGGGTCTGCAGAACATCCTCTCCGGCTACCAGTGCGGAACGGTCTACAAGCCGATCTACCTGGAGGCTCAGGCGGCGGTCGCGCTGGCGCTCTACCTGCGCGCTGGCAAGACGGCTCCGTCTGCGCTTCTGAATGCGACGACGACCGACCCGACGACGAAGAGCTCGGTGCCGTCAGCTCTCCTGACACCCGAGTGGGTCACCCCGACGAACATGAACAGCACGATCATCAAGGACAACTTCGTCTCGAAGGCGCAGTTGTGTGCTGGGAAATTCGCAGCTGCCTGCTCGGCGGCGGGGATCTAGCCCAGGTCCTCTCCGAACGCTAGTGTGCATGGGCCCTCCCGCGCGAGCGGGAGGGCCCGGATGCACGGAGGGATGAGATGAGTACTGCTGAAAGCCCGGCGGCGGCAACTGCGTCAGATGGCGGCGGATCCAACGGAGCCCCGCTGCTCACCTTGCGCGGTGTGACCAAGCGGTTCGGTCCCGTTCAGGCGCTGACCCGGATCAACCTCGACATTCCGCCCGGCCAGGTGACGGCGTTGGCTGGGGACAACGGCGCCGGCAAGTCGGTCACGATCAAGACGATCGCCGGCCTGTGGCAGCCCGACGAGGGGGAGATCCTCTGGCAGGGCGAGCCGGTCCACTTCCATGGCCCGCGTGACCCCGAGGCGCTGGGTATCACCACGATCTACCAGGATCTGGCGCTGTGCGAAAACCTCGACATCGTTCAGAACATGTTCCTCGGTCACGAGGCGCTGCGGCATCGTCTGCTCGACGAGGGGGCGATGGAGATTTCAGCCCGGAAGACGCTCGGAGAGCTGAACGTGAAGACCATCCGCTCGATTCGCCAACCGGTGGCGTCACTCTCGGGCGGACAGCGGCAGTCGGTCGCGGTTGCCAAAGCGGTCATGTCGAAGGCCAAGCTCGTGATCCTGGACGAGCCGACAGCCGCCCTGGGAGTAGCTCAAACGCGCATGGTGCTGAGCCTGATCAAGCGCCTGGCCTCGCAGGGGGTGGCGGTGCTGGTGGTCTCGCATAACCTCAACGACGTGTTCGCGGTTGCCGACCGGATCGTGGTCCTGCACCTTGGCCGGATGGTCGCCCAGGGCCCGGCCTCCGACTTCGATCCGGCCTCGGTGGTCGACTACATGACCACCGGGCGCTCGACCCGTGAGTCCGACGGCAAGGCGGCACCGTCGACCGAGCCAGGCCAGGCCGGCTGATGTCCGACGAGTCGCGCTCAGGCGTAGGGACGCCGTCCGAGTTGGAGCAGCCGCCGACGGAGACCGAAGACTCCGAGGACGCGACCGCAACGGGGGAGACCGGCGCCGACTTGGCGGCTGTCTCGCCTGAGATCCTGGCCGGGTCGTTGAGCGAGTACCTCCAGGCCTGGCGCCGGCGGATCAGGTCCGGAGAGAGCGGGGCACTCCCGATCATCGTCGGCCTGATCGTGATCATCATCTTCTTCCAGGCCGAGCGCTCGCAATTCGATTCTGCCCAGAACCTGGTCAACCTGTTCGTGCAGGCGGCCATCTACATACTGCTCGGCGCCGCCGAGATCTTCGCGCTCGTCCTGTCGGAGATCGACCTGTCGGCAGGGTTTGTGATGGGCGTCGGCGGGTTTGTCGTAGCCGAGCTGATCAACTCTCCGGTCAACTTCCCGTGGTGGGCCGGCATCCTCGGTGGGGTCGGCGCGACCGCGTTGATCGGCTACCTCCAGGGGAACCTGATCACGAGGCTCCACGTTCCCTCCTTCGTGGTCACGCTGGCCGGTCTCCTGGTCTGGGAAGGGGTGGTGATCGAACTCGCCAGTGTCGACAAGCAGGCGGTCGGCGGGGTGATCTCGGTGCCACAGGGCAGCGTCGTCTACAAGCTCGTGAACGCCAACATGAGCCCAGCCCTGTCGTGGATCGTCCTTGTCGTCGTGCTGGGCGCATTCGCCGCACTGTCGCTGACTCGTGCCGCGCGTCGGCGGTCCCAAGGACTGACCGCGCCTCCAATCAGCATCACCCTTTTTGGAGTTGCGGTCACCGCCATTGGCGGGATCCTGCTCGTCTACGTCTGCACGATCAACCGCGGGAGCCTGCTGATCACGCTCAAGGGAGTCCCGTGGGTGATCCCCTTTGTCGGACTCGTCCTGTGGGTGTACTCGATCCTGCTGGGCCGAACCCGGGTCGGGCGCTACATGTACGCGATCGGGGCCAACCCCGAGGCGGCCCGCCGCGCGGGTATCAAGGTGCAGGGAATCCGGAGGTTTGCGTTCACGTTGAGTGCCATGACGGCCGGACTCGCCGGGCTCGTCTACGCCTCGCAACTGGGCTCGATATCGACCGGGATCGACGGAGGCACGTACACGCTCTACGGAGTCGCAGCCGCCGTCATTGGCGGGGCGAGCCTCTTCGGCGGTCGCGGCAAGCCGATCCACGCACTGCTCGGAGGATTTGTGATCGGCGTCGTCTACAACGGCTTGGCGCTGATGGGGATCAGCGCCGCCGGTCAGTTCATCGCAACCGGGATCGTGCTTCTGGTGGCGGCGGCGGTCGATGCGCTGGTCCGGCGTCGAAGGGCGTCCGACGCTTTGTAGGCAGGAGCGCCGATTCGCGGTGACCGCCTGTTGATGCTCTCCCGGCGTGCTCCGGGCAGAATGAGTGGCGATGAGTGCCGAGGGCCTGCGGGCCGCCGAAGAGAAGATGCGCGCCGCGGGTCAGGCCGAGGAGGCGATCCGCGCCTTCCGCCGCGCCTACGAGCGGGTCGACGCCGGCGAGTCGGCCTACTTGCGCTCGGAGGACCTGGAGCCGGTCAGCGATGTGGCCGCGCTCGACGACATCCCGGCGGTCGACCCGGCGGAGGCGCTGGAGAACGTGGCGGTGATCAAGCTGAACGGAGGCCTGGCCACGACGATGGGCCTGCGTCAGCCTAAGTCGCTGATCGAGGCCCGGGAGGGCCACACCTTCCTCGACATCATCATCGGACAGGTCCTCGCCCTGCGCAAGCAGCATCAGGTCCGGCTGCCGCTCCTGCTCATGAACAGCGAGGCGACGCGGCGGGAGACGCTAGAGGCGCTGAAGCAGCACCCTGAGCTCGACGCCGGGCTGCCGCTCGAGTTCATGCAGAGCATGATTCCGAAGCTCGAGGAGGAGACGCTTGCGCCAGTCTCCTGGCCGCCGGATCCGGCGCTGGAGTGGTGCCCACCCGGTCACGGAGACGTCTACGGCGCCCTGCGGAGCTCAGGTGTCCTTGGCGAGCTCCTGGAGGCGAGCATGCGCTTCGTCATGATCTCCAATTCGGACAATCTGGGCGCCCTGGTCGAGCCGCGGATCCCCGTCTACATGGCCGAGCACGGTGTGCCCTTCCTGATGGAGACGGTGATAGGTACCGAGGCCGAGCGCAAGGGCGGGCATCTCGCCCGGCGCCGCTCGGACGGACAGATCGTCCTGCGCGAGTCCGCCCAGGTCCCGCCAGAGGACGAGGACTCGTTCCGGGACTATCGCCACTGGCGCTACTACAACACCAACAACCTGTGGGTGGACCTGAAGGCGCTTGACCAGACGCTCGAGGCAAGCGACGGCGTGCTTGAGCTGTCGCTGATCGTGAACCACAAGACGGTCGACCCCCGCGACCCTGAGACGACGCCCGTGCTCCAGCTGGAGAGTGCGATGGGCTCAGCCATTCAGAGCTTTCCGGAGGCGCAGCTCCTGTGCGTGCCACGTACCCGCTTCGTCCCGGTCAAGACCACGAACGACCTGCTCGTGCTCCGCTCCGACGTGTACGAGATCGAGGCCGGGATGATCGTCGAACCGGTGCCCGAGCGGGCGGGAAAACTGCCCTACGTGGATCTGGACAAGCGCTTCTACGGAGTTCTCGAGCGCTTCGACAAGCACTTTCCCGGCGGCTCACCTTCGCTCCGCGAGGCCCAGCGCCTGGTCGTCCACGGGGATGTGACCTTCGGCGCCGACATCGTCGTGCGCGGGGAGGTCGACCTTGAGGTCGATGAGCCGACTCGGATCGAGGACGGCAGCGTCCTAGGCGGCTGACAGCGCCGGCCGGTTCGGTGTCTCGGCGCGCGCCTGCGTCTCGGTCGATTCGTGCATCACGAGCAGACAATCGACCACTCTGGGGTCGAACTGCGTGCCCCGGTGGACGCGCAGCTCGCTCAGCGCCTCTTCCAGTGAGAGCGCGGAACGGTAGGGGCGGTCGGTGGTCATCGCATTGAAGGCGTCGCAGCAGCAGACGATCCGGGCCTCGATGGGGATCGCCTCGCCGGCCACCCCGTCCGGATAGCCGAGGCCGTCGTAGCGCTCGTGACAGGAGCGGACCTGGCGCCCGACCTCCCCGAGGAGTCCGCCGACACGCAGCAGCATCGCCTCGCCCTCAATCGTGTGGGTCTCGATGATCGCTCGTTCCTCGTCGGTCAGCTTCCCCGGCTTGTTGATGATCTCCTTGGGAATCGCGATCTTGCCCACGTCGTGCAGGAGCGCGGTGAACTCCAGCCGGTGCAGCTGAGTCCTCGTCGAGACCGAGACGGGGACCCACCGCCATGCACAGATCGACGACGTCACGGCTGTGGAGGCCGGTATAGGCGTCGTCGGCCTCGACCACGTCGCCCAGCAGGAGCGCGGTCCCGCGATACGCCCGGCTCAGCTCGACGGCCGTTTGCATGCGCGCCCGGCGATCGCGCGCGAAGACCAGCAGCAGCACGCTCAGGGGGAGGCTGACCATCACGGCGGCGGGATGGGAGACGGCGGCGAAGGCGATGGCAAGGCCAATCGGGCTGAGACAGAGATCGAGGAGGTAAACGGGGTCCAGCTGCTGCTTCAAGCTCGGGGCCTTGCGGGCGAGGAGCCATTCCCGGCCGGCAGTGACAGCTGAGTCGCAGAGAAGCTGAGCGCCCAGCGCGATCAGCAGCAGCGGCCAATCCGACCAGCTGGGGGTGTGCAATCCGCCGAGAACGAAGACGATCGCCGGCCCGATCGCGTACCACGCCGTCTGCGACGCCAGGGATCGCGCGGTCCGGGTGCCGGCTACCCCGGACGAACGAGGGCAACTTGCCCGCGACCATCCCGGCGGCGACCAGCAGCGGGACAGTTCCGGGCGGCAAGGCATAGAGCATCGGTACGAGCACCAGCTGGGTCGGCGGCCCGTACCCCGTGCCGACATCAAACTCGATCCTAGAGATCACGCCATAGAGGACCACGAACAGCACGATCACGGCGACGGAGGGCGACCCGTAGTGCGGAGAGAGGATCGCCAGTGGCACCGCGGCGGCCAGGAACGCAGCCGCGACGATCGACTCGGCCCACAGCTCCGGGCGCGACGTTCGCTCTCCGAGGCGCGGTCGCACGCGGGAGACGAGGTCCCGGATGCCAGCCGACCGCTCGCGCGTGTTCTCCGGCCGGCGGGCGGCCTCCCGATCTGTTGACGTGGACATACGCTCGACCAATATCGGCCGTGAGCGCCAGGATGTGAGTCCGCGCCATGCCTGCCCTCACGGAATACGACATTCGTCCATCGCCCCTAATTTGGCTAAGTCGACGGCAACCGCGGGCCGATCTGAGGGGACATAAGGCTGCTCATGGCAAACCCGTTGCGAAGCGGGGACGCAAAGCTAGAGGTCTCGTAGAAGCGAGATAGCTCGGCCGCCAGCCTCTCGTCAAAGGTTCACGGACGAAGTCCGTTGATGGGAGGTAAATCTGATGTTCACGAAGATTCGTATGACGGCAGTGGCCGCGAGTTCAAGCCTCGCCTTGCTGGCCGCGGTGGCGCCAAGCGCGCATGCCGGGCTCCTCTCGCTGGCGCCGGGCGCCTGCGGGCAGCAGATGTCGCAGCCATATGCCCAGTTCGGTGACACCAATCAATACGCCCTAGTCCCGGGCGGCAGCTTCGAAGTCGGCAGCCCCAGCTGGTTCCTCACGGGAGGCGCCCAGCCCGTGACCGGGAATGCCAACTCCGGCTCACGCTCGCTCAGGCTGCCGGCCGGAAGCACAGCCACCAGCCCGGGTGCTTGCACCGGGCTTGACCATCCCAGCGCCCGCCTGTTCGTGCGCAACACCGGTTCGGCGTCATCGCGCCTGAATGTCTGGGCCACGTACACGCCCATCCTCGGACTGATCCCTGACCACGTGTATCTCGGCCAGCTGACCGGGTCCGACAGCTGGGGGCCCTCGAGCAAGCTGCAGATGGGGCTCCTCACCAACCTGATCGGCTCGGTTGACCTGACTCAGACGGCGATCTCGTTCACCTTTGCGCCGGCGGACAGGACCGGCGACTGGCAGATCGACGACGTCTACCTGGATCCGCACTGCCGAAGCTGAGCTTGAGCCGCAGGGACGCGGCTTTAGGACGCCCCGCCCCCGCCGCCGGGGGCGGGGCGTTCGGCTTTAAGCCCCCGTCTGGGGGGTGAGAGACAGGATCGGGCTCTGGGCGCCGTTGCCGGCATCGCCGCCGGCCACGATGATCCGCCCGGCGCTCACCGCGACCGCGGAGTCCGACAGCGGCTGGGGGAGGGTGCCGACCTGGCTCACCGCTCCCGTGTTGGGGTCGATGGCCAGAATCGCGGCTGTCTGATCGCCGTCAAGCTGCCGGCGGCCGCCGACCACCACGACGCGGCCGTCGACGAACGTGGCCGAGGCGTGGGTGAGCGGCCCGGGTAGATGGCCGAGGCTCGTCACGGCGCCGGTGGCGGGGTCGAAGCTGAGGATCTGGTCGCTGATGCCGCTGGTCAGCGTGCCCCCGGCGATGATGATCCGGCGGCCCGCCGTCGTGACCGCGGAATAGCGCAACCCGACGGGGAGATGACCGGCAATTCGGGGCGTCCCACCTGGGCTCCAGGCCAGGATGGTGTTCAGCCAGTCCGTGCCGTTGTATCCGCCCACGATGTAGGCGGTGTTACCGATCGATGCCACGGCGGAATCAGAGGAGGCCTGGGGCAGCGTGCTCACCTGAGCCGTCTGGCCGCTGGCCGGGTCGTAGCCCAGGATGTGGTCGTACTCGGAGAACTGGCCGCCCCCGAAGAGGTAGACCTTCGAGCCGAGGGTCGCGGCCTGCGCGTCGTGCTGGGCGTTGGGCAGCGCACCGGCCTGCGACACGTGAGCGCCGTCCAGGATGAGGACCCCATCGGTGGAGGTCTGGGCCGAGGTGATGCCTCCGAGAAGGACGATTCGCCCGTCAGGCAGCGGAGCGAACGCCGGGTCCATGATCGCGGCCGGAAGCGTCCCCAGCGGAGTCACGCTGACGGCGCGCAGCGTCGTGGCCCGGGCCGCGGTCAGGGTCTTGGCGCGCGTGGAATGGGTCTGGCCGCTGCTCCCACCACAGGCGGCGAGGGCGAGCGCGCTCAGGATGAGGCAGGCTCTGAGCCGGTTGTCTCGGGCCGCAGACATGGCCGCTAAGGGAAGCAGATGCTCAAAGGTCACACTGGCCCTGTGGGTGAGTGCCCGAAGGCGCTGCCCCCATCCACCGCGTACGCGAGCCCCCCGCGCGTCCACGCTTTGGCTAGCTGGAAGTCTCAGAGCTTTTGGCTAGCTCGAAGAGCCTTCGGATCTGGCGTCTGGCCGCAGGACCAGTAGATCCACAGTACTCCTAAAAATGGTCCGAAACGGGCGATTCGTGTTAGCCCCGGCCAAACTGACCCGCTGGCTGACGCCCCGCGCCGAGATCACGCGGGATCTCGTAGCCGCGCGCTGGAAGCCGGGCCGACCAAGGGACGCGCAGCCGGAGTCCGGCGCGTGCGGTCACCGCGACAGTCTGGCCGTGCTGCTTGACCCAGGTCACATTCGCCGGCTTGTAGGCAAGTAGGGCCTGCCAGGTCGGGGAGTCGACCAGCCCGGTGACCGGGAGACCATGGGCGGTCTGGAACTGCTGCACCGCGGCCTGAGTCTCGGTACCGAAGGACCCGTCGATCTGGACGGCATCGCCTGCGCCTGCCAAGTGCTCCTGGGCCCACACGACGAGGTCGCCGGCCCAGATCCCGCCCTGCCCCTTCGGGGTCAAGACGGGCGGGGTTACGGCCGTCGTCACCCCGGCCAGGTTGCCGATGGGATGGTTGATGGCCCACCAGTCACGCGTCGAGCTCGCCTGCCAGTCCCACCAGCTCACACCGGTGGCGCCGTAGGTGCGAGACAGCTGCCGGAAGCGGAAGACCTGGCCAGGTCCGGGGTTGCCGGACACCTCGCCGAGAGGCTCGATCGGCCGCTCGTAAAGAGCGTTGAAGTCGTAGGTGTGGGCGTATACCCCGTCCACCGAGGTCCCGATGTCGACCCAGTACATCTGGGGCGTGTTGTACTGCGCGCCGGCCGGGCCGAGTAACACCGAGTAGGGAAACGCCGGGTGGTAGTCGATGTAAGGGAAGCCGGCGAGGGCGACGGGAAAGCGTGATCCGATCAGCTGACGGAGCCGCTGGATGTACTCCTGGGCTTGGACGTAGCGACCCTCGTACTCGCTCTCGGCGTCGATCATCAGACAGTCGGCGCCGGCCCGCACGGCGGCCGCGCCCACGTACGCCTCGGTGATTGGGTGAGCGCCGTAGACGTACTGCCACGCGCACGCCTTGAGCCCGGCGGCATGGAGCTCGGACACGAGCGTGGAGTTGAACTGCGACCAGGCCGACGTCCCGTCGCCGCTCTTGATCATCAGGGTGCCGATCCCGTAGGTCCGGGCCGTGGCGATGATCGAGGACAGGTTTCCGCCGTCTGAGGCGGAGAGGTACCACAGCCACATTCCCCGGCCGCTCAGCGGACTGTGGGCGGGGGGGAGACATGGGCCGGGGCGGGGGTGGCTGGACTGGGGCCCGAGGCCGGAGGCACGCCGGCTCCGCCCGAGGGGCCACCGGCGGCTCTGGCCCCTCCGGCCAGGGCTAGCGGGGCCACGGCAACTATGAGGATGAGCAAACAGCGGAGCTGGGTCCGCCCGCAGGCCAGCGGGCGACGCCCCGTGCGTGAGGACGACGTCACGCCAGTCACCGTAGAGCACAACCCCCACAGCGCTTACAAGTTGCGCTGCAAAACCGGGGTTTCGGGGCGCTACTGCTGCTTGACGACCTGTCCGCCGTCGTTGACGTAGGTCTCAGCCGGCGCACGGGCGACGGTCACCGGCAGGTACCCGCGCGGGATCGAGCCGTCGCTGAGCACCGCCTTGGCGTTGCCGTAGAGATCGCCGGAGATCTCCCAGGCCACGGTATAGCTGCCGGGTTTGACCGCGGTCACGTACCAGTCGAACACGGCTGTGCCGCCCGGCTTGAGCGGCGTGCCCCGCTGCCAGGTGTTGGACTCGTCGGCCGTGTCAGCGCCGGCCCCTCCGTTCGCGCAGCTGTAGCCCGAGGCGCCCTGGCAGACGCCGGGGTTCTTCTCGATCACCCACACGGGCCGGGAGTGATTGGCCACGCCCTCGGACTGCGCGGCCCGCAGGCAGGCCTGTCCAGGAGGTCCTACGCAGGTCGCGAAGGCGCTGACGCTGGTCCCCTCTCCGGGCTTGGCCGGATAGGCGCAGGTGACATTGCAGACCGTCACCGAAACGTCAGGGATTGCCTTGGTCCCCCTGTTGGTGACCTTGACCACCATGTGCGTGTGCTCGGCCAGGCGCTGCGCGGCGGGAAAGCTCGCCGTGACCTGGACCGGGAACCTGCCGCTCGGTGCCTTTGCGTTCTGGGGGCTGCCGCTTCCGCATCCCGCCACCGCAATCACCGCCGCCAGGCCGCCAAAAAACGTTCGCGCGCCTCTCCTCATGGGCGAGCCGAACATACCACCTGAGGTCCCGGCCCACGCCGGTTGCGGACGAGCCGTCGGCGCCGGTCCGGTCGCACGCTCCGGGCGCCGGTACGGGCCCCCGGTCCGGCGCCGGTTCAAAGTTGTCTTTTCCAGGCCCTTCCAATACGCTTTGCCGGCAGCCGCGCGGGCGGCGCGTCGCTCTACGGGAGGATGAACACCAGGTGATCCGCGCAGTCGGCGATCGAACCTTTTTGCCGGTCAAGTCGCTCCTCGAAGAGGTCGGCAACATGGTCATCCTCACGGGGAAGACGATCGTCGCCGCCATCCGGCCGCCGTACCCGTACGGCGCCGAGTTCGTCGGGCAGTTCATGTTCGCGCTCAAGCTGTGCTGGTTTCCGCTGCTCATCTCCACCGTCGCCTTCGGCTACGAGGCGCCAGGGCTTCAAGCCGCCGACTTCCTCGTCCTCTTCGGGGCGCTCGACCGACTCGGCGGGTTCTTCGTCCTGGCCTCGATCCGTGAGTTCGCGCCCTTCGTAACCGCGGTCGTGCTCGCCGGCGTCGCCGGCACCGCGATCACCGCCGACCTGGGCGCGCGCAAGATCCGGGAAGAGCTTGACGCCCTCCAGGTCCTCGGCGTCGACCCGATCAAGAACCTGGTCGTCCCCCGCTTCCTGGCCCTGATGATCGTGACCGGGCTGTTCGACGTCTATGCCCTGCTCTTCGGAATCTTCGGGGGGATCCTGGCCACGCTGGTCAACCATGCCCCTCTGGGACCGTTCTGGGCGACCTTCTTCAACAACACGTCGACCACCGATCTCTGGGGCTCGGTGCTGAAGACGACCATGTTCGGGGCGATCATCGCCATTGTTTGCTGTTACAAGGGGATGACCGCCTCGGGCGGAGCCGAAGGCGTGGGGCGGGCGGTCAACGAGGCCGTCGTGATCGCCTTCAACGGGATCTTTGCCTTCAACTACGCGTTCACCCAGACGCTGCTGGCCACCCACCCGGAAATCACGACGATCCCCAAGTAGATGGGCGAGCTCGCTAGCCGCACCGAAGGGCTGGGTCGAGAGCTTCGGCGAGATCGCCAAGTTCTACGGTCAGGTCTTCCGCGAGGTCTTCGGCCTGCGGGTGTTCAAGTTCTTCGGCGAGGCCCTGCGCCAGGCCGGGATCCTGATCGTCGGCTCGACGCTCGTCATCTGGGGCCTCGTCTTCATCAGCGGCCTGGAGTGCGGGACCGAGGGCGCGTACTTCAACCGTTCGATCGGCGCCCCCGCGTACGCGGGCGTGTTCGCCGCCTGGTGCGATCTGCGGGAGCTCGTTCCCCTTGCCTTCGGCTACATGATGGCCGCCAAGGTCGGCACCGGGATCGTCGCCGAGCTCGGCTCGATGCGCATTTCGGACGAGATCGACGCCCTCGAGGTGATGGGCATCAGCGGCATGACCTTCCTGTGCGCGACCCGCCTCCTGGCCACGTGGATGGTGCTGCCGTTCATGTACCTGTGCGCGATCGGCGCCGGCTTCTTCGCCAGCTGGCTCGCCGTGGTCGAGCAGATCGGGGATGTCTCCTCCGGAGGCTTCTTCCTCATCTTCTGGCAGTTCCAGAATCCACCGGATCTCTTATTCAGCCTGATAAAGGCGATGGCCGAGGCCACGCTGATCGTGCTCACCGGTTGCTACTACGGCTACAACGCGGGCGGTGGCCCCGTGGGCGTGGGCACGGCTACGGCAAAATCAATGGTGTTGAACATTGTTGGTGTGCATCTCATCGGCATGCTCGGAACACAGCTGTTCTGGGGTGCCAATCCGAGAGCACCGATCGGAGGCTGAGGAATGACCGAGGACGAGACACGAGGCGAGCAGGAGGGCGCTGACCAGCAGCGGTCCGACGAACGCGGCGGCGGGGGGGCGGGATGCCCTGGCAGAACCAGGACCGCGAGAGTCAGCAGGGCGGGGGTATGCCCTGGCAGAACCCTGAGGGTCAGCAGCGCTCCGAGTCCGATTCGTCGTCACGGGTCTCGGTGGTTGACGAAGAGCAGCCCCGCCCGGCGCCGCCTCCCGGCGCCGATGAGGATGACTACAAGTGGCACACGTACCGCGTGTATCCCTCGGGCCGTCCCGACGCAGTCGAGTTCATCGATACCTATAAGTCCTTCGGGCGCGGTGCGGAGATCCTGCGCGGACTGAACATGGGCCTGCCTGAGGGCATGGTCTCGATGATCCTGGGGCCCTCCGGAACCGGGAAGTCGGTCTGCATCAAGCACATGGTCGGCCTCCTCTATCCCGATCAGGGCGACATCCTCGTCCACGGCGAGTCGGTGCCGAACATGCCTGACGACGATCTCTTCGAGATGCGCAAGAAGTTCGGGCTGCTCTTCCAGGACGGGGCGCTTTTCGGGTCGATGAACCTGTACGACAACGTCGCCTTCCCGCTGCGCCAGCACACGGAGAAGGGCGAGGACGAGATCGAGGACATCGTCATGCGCCGTCTCAACGAGGTCGGCCTGGCGGAGGCGCGCGGCAAGGCGCCCAACGAGCTCTCCGGCGGGATGCGCAAGCGCGCCGGGTTCGCCCGGGCGCTCGTCCTCGAGCCGGACATCGTCCTCTTCGACGAGCCGGACTCCGGGCTTGATCCGGTGCGCACGGCGCTCCTGGGCGAGCTGATCTTGGAGATCCATCGCGACGCCATGGAGGACGCCAAGGAGAAGCAGCGCCAGCACTTGCCCACCTTCTGCGTGATTACCCACGACATCCTCACCGCCCGCCGCGTCGCCGACTACATCAACGTGCTCTGGAAGGGGCGAATCGTCGAGGCGGGGCCGTCAGAGGACATGCTCAACTCCGACAATCCGTTCATTCGGCAGTTCCTGTCTGGGGAGTCCGAAGGACCTTTGGCCATGGACTAGGCGGGCTGCGGCGCGCCCCACTCCGACCCAACCGCGCTGCGCGCGAGTTGCGTCGGAGCGGCACGCGCCTCCGCGCGCATCCGGAGCCGCGTCCTGCACCCCGGAAGGCCCGGCGCTCATTCACCCGCCCTTAGCCCGCGAGCGGCGCTCCCAACCATCCTCCTCGTTAGCCTGAGGGCATGAAGGAGCGGTTCGAGGGGATCGCGGGGGCTGCTGCGAGAAGGCCGGTGGTCACGCTGGGTGTCATCGCGATTCTGGCGCTGGCCGGGGCGCTGCTGGCGCTGCGGCTCCAGCCCGACGCGGGGACTGACACGTTTGTCTCCAACTCGACGCCGAGCGCTCAGGCCACGGCCGACGACCATCAGCACTTCGGCGGGGACGCGGTGGTCATCCTCGTCCGCGAACCGCTGACCGATCTGGTGGAAACCAAAGACCTGGGCATCGTCAGTCAGCTCGAGGCCTGTCTGGCCGGCCAGACGATCATCGCCGGGCAGACCGCGTTCACGACCGCCCCGGCATCCCAGCATCCCTACGGGGGCTGGCACAGCGCCTGCGGTCGCCTGCGCCGGGCCAACGCGGTGCAAGTCGTCTACGGCCCGGGCACGTTCCTGAACCGGGCCGTCACCGCGGTTGACCAGCAGATCACGCAGGTCATCTCGTCGGCCAACGCGACGATCCAGAAAGACGAAGCCGCGGCCTACAAGCTGGCTCTGGCCCAGCACATGACTCCCAAGCGGGCTTCCGCTGAGGCCAAGGGCGTGGGTCAGCTGGCTTATCAGCAGGAGCTGACGCAGCTGGAGCAGCTCGCGCTCCAATCCGGGATCACCGGGCCGGTGCGCATCGACTCCACGTCGTTCATCCGCCAGGTCGTCTTTGACGCGGTGCGCGGCGTCAACCAGCCCAAGGCGCGCTTCAGCTACCTGTTCCCGACCTCCAACTCGGCCCTTATCCAGGTTCGCCTGAAGCCCTCGCTGAGCTCGGCCCAGCAGAAGGCGGCGATCGCGGATATCCGCCAGGCCGTACGTATGCCGTTGTTCCACCTCGCCTACGGCGGCGTTTACACGGTGAGCGGAGTTCCCGTGGTCATCAACGACCTGGCCTCGACCATCACCGGGTCGATCGCGCTGCTCCTTGTCGTGGCTCTGGTCGTCATGGCGCTCACCCTGTTCGTGGTCTTCCGCAGCACCCTCCGGCTCCTGCCGCTGGCCATCGCGCTCGTGGCCTGCGGGATCACCTTCGGTCTCGTCTCGCTGGTCGGTGGGACCCTCACGATGGCCTCGATCGCGGTGCTGCCGATCCTCATCGGGCTGGCCGTCGACTACGCCATCCAGTTCCAGTCCCGCGTCGAGGAAGCCCGCCGGGCCGAGGGTGGAAGCTGGCTCATCGCCGAGCGGGCGATCGCCCGAGCCGCCGGCGCAGGCGTTCCGACGATCGCCACGGCGGCGCTGGCCACGGCAACCGGCTTTCTCGTCCTCGAGCTCTCGCCCGTGCCGATGGTGCGGGAGTTCGGGATCCTGCTCGTCGTCGGCATCGCCGTCGCCTTCGTGTGCGCCATCACTCTCGGCCCGGCGGCGCTCGTTCTCGCCGACCGGCGCCAGAGGGCTTCGCTCTCGCCCACGGGGAGCGGCGCCACGATGCTGGGTGCTGTCACCTCATCGCTGCGCGGCGCCGGGGAGATCCTGGCCGAAGCGGCCCGTCCGCTCCGGCGGCTCGAGCCGCGCCTGCGGCCCATGCGCGGGCGCGCGGCGGCCACCGGCCGCGGACTCCTCGCCACCGCGGTCAGCCGCCCCGGGCGCCTGCTCGCTCTCGGCGCGCTGCTGGCCGTCCTGGGCTGGGTGGCCGACACTCAGACCTCCGTTCAGTCCGACGTGACGAAGCTCGTGCCCTCGAACATGCCGGCGCTTCGGGACCTGCACACGCTGGAGCGCGTGACCGGCGTCTCGGGCGAGATCGACGTCGTCGTCCACTCCGGCAACGTGGCGACGCCAAGAACCATCGGCTGGATGCTCCGCTACGAGGACAAGCTGCTCGGCCACTACGGCTACCTGGAGACGAACGGCTGCGCCAAGGCCACCCTATGCCCGGCGCTCTCCCTGCCCGACCTCTTCTGCTCAGGCTCGGCGACGGCCAACGCCTGCGGCTCCCTGAGCGCATCCCAGATCTCCGGTCTCCTGGCGGCGGTCCCGCAGTACTTCTCCCAGGCCGTGATCACGAGCAACCGGCGTGAGGCGACGCTCGCCTTCGGGATCCGGCTCATGCCTCTGTCCCGTCAGCAGCGGGTGATCAACTACATGCAGAGCCAGCTCCAGCCGCCACGCGGGATCACCGCGCGTCTCGCCGGACTGCCCGTGCTGGCGGCCCAGGCCAACACGTCCCTGTCCTCCTCGGCTCGGCGGCTGCTCACGCTCCTGGCCGGTCTGATCGCGGTGGGCGCGGTGCTGCTGATCGTCTTCCGTCAGGCTTCACGGGCGCTCATCCCGCTCATCCCGATCGCTCTAGCCACCGGTTGGTCGGCGCTCATCCTGTTCCTGATCGGGATCCCGCTCAACCCGATGTCGGCCGCCATGGGAACGCTCGTGATCGCCATCTCGACCGAGTTCAGCGTGCTCCTGTCCGAGCGCTTCCGCCAGGAGCGGCGGCGAGGATACGAGCTCGGCGAGGCGCTGTCCCGGACCTACCGCTCCACCGGCCGTGCGGTCGTCGCCTCGGGGATCACGGCCATCGCCGGCTTTGCCGTTCTGATCGTCTCCAGCATCACCATGCTGCGGGACTTCGGGCTGGTCACGCTGGTCGACCTGTCGGTTTCGCTGGGTGGGGTGCTGCTCATGCTGCCCGCCGTCCTTGCCTTGAGCGAGCGGGGAGCGCTCGCCGATCGGTTCAGCGACCTGGTTCGGCGCGGCGGCCGACTGCCGTGGCTGCGGCGGCGAACCCGGGTGGCGTGAACGGAGACCCCCGGGGACGGCCGGCGGCGAGGGTCCGCCTCCGCCGCGGCGCCGCCTGGATCCGGAGCGCGCCGCCGCTGCGCGCCGGGCCGCTCGCCATCCCGCCCCCCAGGCGGTGGACACGCGTCGCTACCAGCGGCTGATCGGGCTCTTTGGGCTGCTGCTCGTGATCGTGATCTCGGTCACCTTCCTCACCTCCCGGGGCGCCGGCACGGCGGGGGTCCCGGCCGGAAAGCGGCTACCGGAGTTTGCGGCGCCGCTCGCTCTCTCAAGCTTCAACGGCGCCGCCAACCTTCATCCGACCTGCACTGAGGCCAAGCACGATCCCCGTGCCCTCAACGTTTGTCTGCTCGTCAAGCGGGCGCCGATCGTGCTCGCCTTCTTCGTCACCTCCTCCAGCGGGTGCGAAAAGGAGGTCGGCGCCCTGCAGCGTGTGAAGGCTCAGCTGCCGCCGGGGCGGGTGCAGTTCGCCGCCGTGGCGGTGCGCTCAAGCCACCGCGACGTGGCCCGGGCGGTGCGGCGAAACCACTGGACGGTGCCCGTCGCCTACGACGAGGATGGCCGGGTCGGAGCTGCCTACGGGATCGAGGTGTGTCCGATCGTCGAGCTGGCGCGCCAGGGAGGCATCGTCGTCCGGCGGCTGATCGGTGAGCACTGGGCGTCGGTCGCGACGCTGGAGCCGCAGGTGCGGGCGCTCGTCGCGAGCGCGGGCTGACCCGGGAGGCTCGCAGCCTTGAGCGACCTCGAGCTGGGCGCGGCGCCGGGATTCGTGGAGCCCCGGGTCAGGGAGGAGTTCCCCGGCCTCGCCCTGGCCTGGATGGGTGTCGAGGTACGAGGCCGGGCCAGCCCGCGTTCGGTCAAGCAGCGGCTGCGCCTGCTCTCGAACCGCTGGCACGGGGCCGGGGTCGTGGCCATGCGCACCCGGCCGATTCCCCACGCCTACCGGACGTTCTTTCGCCAGGTGGGCATGGATCCCGACTCCACGCGGATCCCCAGTGAGGAGGCGGCAGTGAACCGGCTTCTCCACGGTGGCTTTCGCTCCACCGGACTCCTGGCCGACGCGCTGCTGATCGCGCTGGTGGAGACGGGCGTACCCGTTTGGGGGCTCCGAGCCGAGCTGGTCGAGGCGGGAGGGCTTGGCATCCGGACCACCGGAGCCGAGGAGATCCTGGAACGTGAAGGCCTGCCGCTCGGGCCGGGGCGCCTCGTCGTCGCCGACGCGCGGCACATCCACGCCGTCCTCTTTGGCGCCGTCGCTCCCGGTCACGAGGCCGATGAACGGACTCGGCATGTCATCCTGTTCGCCGTCGGCGTGCCGGGGGTACCCAGGATCCACCTGGAGGAGGCGCTGTGGTTGGCAGGGGAGACCCTCACCGGCGTGTAGCGCCTCGCTGCTTGCGTAGCGACTCCCGGGGCCGGGTAGGCCGATGGTAAGCTTGGCGCTCGGCGGACGGAGGCTGTCAGTGTCGCTGTTAGAACAGGAAATCAGGGAGTCGCAGGTTCTCACGCCGGTCCGGGTGGCGGACCTGGGCGGCGACGAGCTCGCCGCGCGCCGCTCCCTGCGAGCCCAGATCTCACGGCTCGAGCGTGAACTGGCCGAGGCCTTCGTCACCGCCTATCCGCTGGGCGGGCTGGGCCTGGGCGTCGGCGCGGCGGGGTCAGATCCCAGGCTGCTCGACCTGGGCGAGCTCGAGCGGGTACGTGACGAGCTGGCCGAGCGCCTGCGCACCGCGCGGGTGAGCATCGCCGAGCGGGCGGAGATCCAGGAGGCCAACCGCCTCTACCTGGAACGAATGCTGCTCGACCCGGCTGAGCACCGTTTCGCCCGCGTGGCGGTTCGCGACCTGGGGGAGCCCGGATGCGGGGTCTGGCAGGTCAGGCCGCGTCTCGGCCTGATCGGGATGCTGATGGGCTGGTGGCAGGTCAAGCTCTCCTCCGGCTGTCCGTTACCCAGGGGCCGGGGACACTGTCCTCGGCCCGGTTGAACTCCCCTCACCCGTCCGATGCGTGACCGGCTGAAGACCGGCAGCGGCGCGATCCTCGTCGTGCTCATCATGCTCATCGGCAGCCTCGTGCTGTGGGTCGGCGCGCCATTGCTCTGGCTTTGGCTGGGCTCGCAGGTCGAAGGTTCGACGTCGTCGATCGGAGCCTCGATCGGGGTCGCATTCCTGGGCGCCGTGCTGACGATCGTCCTTGTCGCCGGCCTGCTGTCGAAGCTCTCGAACGTCTACCGGGCCAACCGCCGTTCCCGCGGTCTCGATGACCCGGGGCATTTCGTGCTTGAGGTCGTGCTCGTGGTGAGCGCGGGGATCGCCCTGGTCGCCTTCGTCATCTGGTTCTTCTTCCTCGCCGGGGCCGACCCGCTGCCGAGTGGGCTGAATATTTGAGAGGCCCGCGTCGAGGAGCGCGCCACGGCACGCACTCCTCGACAGGACCTTTCCGGGCCTGGTGGCCCGAACCTCCGGCTCGCGACCCTAAGCGCCGACGAGCGCTAGCTCGTCAACCGCGACGACGCGCCGGGTTAGCTCGTCGGCGAGCAGCCGACGCTGGCGCTCAGTGAGCGCGCCGACCGGCTTCGTCTCGGTGATCTGATTTCGCAAAAGAAACTTTCTGCACCTCGAGCTGCCCCACCTGCGCTGACTCATCAGCAACTCGCCGATCTCCCAGCTCTCCGCCGCGCACGGGGGGGCAAGGATGACCTCGGCCGCGGAAATATCCCCTTCAGCGATCCGTCGCTTGAGCTCCGCCCGCGCGAGCCTAATCTCGTTGGCTCGCTCCAGGGCACGCAACCGCTGCGGCTGGCGGGTCATGAGGGCGTTCTCCGTCATCTACTTCTCTCTCCCTGCTTCCGCTGCCGGAAGCCGACGCTCAGTTTTGACATGTGCCGCAGGGACGAGCGACCAACCAGGGCCGTGCCCCCGCGGGAGTCCTTCCTCTTCTACCGAAAGGCCGTCCGGCTCCTTGCTCGCCACTGCCTTGATCCCCACACCCCGAGGACCTTCGCGGCCGGCCGACCACCGTTCGACGTAGGAGAAAGCTACGTGAACGGCTCGGTAACAGCAATGACACAATTCGCCCTCAGCCGCTCAGAGCGGTTTTTTTCTTCGCCGCGAGGTCTTGTGCAGGACCGGACAAGCAATGCACTTCTTGCCGGTCCGTAGCCGGACTACCTCAGCTGTCCCTTCGCGGGCTCGGACAGCCCGATGGGCTACGGGTGTCCGGGGAGCGGGCCGTGCTCGACCTCGAAGCTCCCCTTGACCTGCGCGAAAGCGTCGATCGCCTGGTCCAGCGTGGGCTGGTCGTGAGTCGCCATCACGCTCGTGCGCAGCAACGCCCCGGCTGGCGGGACGGCGGGATGAAGGGCGACGTTGACGTACACCCCCGCGTCGTAGAGGGCGCGCCAGAGGAGCGCCGCCTTCCAGTCATCGCCGACGACCACCGGGACGACCGGCGTCACCACCTCAGTGCCCTCGGCCAGCCGAGTCGGCGCCACAACCTGGAATCCGAGCTCGCTCAGTCCCCGGTGCAGGTAGCGGGCGTTGTCAAGGACGCGGGCGAAGAGCTCCCGCCCCTCCTCGGAGCGGCAGATCTTCACTGCGGCCAGCGCCGCGCCCAACGCCGCCGGGACCGCCGAGGCGGTGAACATGAAGGGGCGCGACTGGATGCGCAGGAACTCGATGACGTCGGCCGGCCCGGCGATCACGCCCCCGCAGGAGGCCAGCGACTTGGAGAAGGTGGCCATGCGCAAATCGACCTGCTCCTCGACCCCGAAGAGCTCGGAGGCGCCCGCACCGCGGGCGCCGAGCACGCCGAGGGCATGGGCCTCGTCGACCATGAGCCGGGCTCCGTAGCGCTCGGAGAGCTCGACGATCTCCGGCAGCGGTGCGACGTCGCCCTCCATCGAGAAGACCCCGTCGACCACCACGAGTACCCCGCCGCCGTCGTTCACGGCGCTCTCCAGCCGGCGCTCGAGCAGGTCGAGCCGGTTGTGCCTGAACGCCCTCAGCTTGGCCTGGGAGAGGATGCAGCCGTCGAGGATGGAGGCGTGATCTCCGGAGTCGACGACGACGGTGTCCCCGGGGGCGAGGATCGTGCCCAGGGCGCCCAGGTTGGCCTGATGGCCGGTGGTGAAGACAATCGCCGCCTCGGTGCCGAACCACTCGGTGAGCGCGGCCTCCAGCTCCAGGTGCAGGTCGGTGGTTCCGTTGAGAAAGCGACTGCCGGTGAGGCCGGTGCCGTAGCGGTTGAGCGCGTCCAGCGCCCCCTGGCGAACCCGCCCGTCGCCGGTCAGTCCCAGGTAGTTGTTGGAGCCGAGCATGATCCGGCGACGGCCCTCCATCTCGACCACGGGCATGGTCGGTCCCTCGAGGACCCGGAAGTAGGGCATGAGGCCGAGCTCACGGGCGGCGCGCAGCTGATCCAGGCGCTCATGCTCACGCGCCTTGGCGAAGATGTCGATCGAAGTCCGCATGCGCTGACAGTATCCCGCCCATGAGCGTGACCAGCGAGTGGCGGGTGGAGGTTCGAGTCGAGGTGCGCCCCCGGTGGGTATTCAGGCTGCCCCGTCGCGGCGGCCTCGACGGCCTGGCCCGTGTCCGGGGCGGAGTGCTCCACCGGCTGCTTCATGCCGGCGAGGAGCCCGTGCTCGTTCGGGTGGCGCAGCTCGCCCCGGACCGCGTCCTCTTCGGGGCTCAGGCCGAGTCCGGTGAGCTGGCGGAGTGGGGGATCGAGCGCATGCGCAACGCCCTCGGGATCGATCAGGATCTGCGTGGGTTCTACGACCGCTTCCGCTCCGACCCGCTCATCGGCATCTCGGTGCGGGCGAACCCGGGACTGCGTCCCGCGGGCAAGCCGGACCCGTTCGAATCCCTCGCGTGGGCCATCTGCGAGCAGCTGATCGAGTTCGAGCGAGCGGCGGCCATTGAGCGCCGCCTGGTGTTCAGACTGGGCCGCCGGTGCCCGGTCAGCGGCCTGCGCAACGCCCCCAGCGCCGCGACGCTGGCCGCTCAAGCGCCCGCGCTGCTCGCTTCCTTTGATCTCAGTGAATCCCGGGCTCTGGCCCTCGTCCGCGCCGCCCGTGAGGTGGCCTCGGGCCGGGTCGATCTGGATGCTCCTGACCACGAACGCGGGTGGCAGCGCCTGGCTCGGATCCGGGGCATCGGTAGTTGGACGATCCAGATGCTGGGGCTGACCGGCCAAGCGCGCCTTGACCAGCTGCCGGCGGGCGACCTGGCCTACCTGAAGCTGGTCGGCCGTCTGCGCAGCGGGGGGGATCCGTGGGCTCGAGCCACCGAGGAGGAGGTGAGCGAGCTGTTTTCGCCCTACGCCCCCTGGTCGGGGCTGGCCGGTCTACACGCCCTACGGGCTGGGGGCCTTGCCACGGGCGCGATGGGTTAGCGCGGCGGCTCGAGGCGGATTTCGAGCCGCTCCCAGGGCGCGGCCGCAAACGCCTCCTTCAGCTCCGCCTCGTCTTCGTAGCGACCCGTCAGCCGGCGGCCTTCGGCCCGCACGAGGAGGTGGTCACCGGCGAAAGGCCAGGGAGCTAGCGTCGCCACCCCTTCCGCCCCCGCCCTCACCTCGATGTCGACTGGATCACCCCCGCTCGGCGCACCCTCGGCCGTGGCCGACTCCCAGCCCAGGCATACGGCCAGGGACAGGTAGTCCCAGGTCCAAATGAGCAGGCTGTTGCGGTTGAGCTGTTCCTCGTCGATGGCCAGCGTTCGCCTGAGCTCGGCCTGAAAGGCCACCTGGTCCTCCAGGAAGGCTCTGACGGCAGCCGCGTCGCCCGGCGCCATCCGCTCCAGGTCACGGCGCTCGTAGAGCCGCCAGCCGTGGAGCGAAACGAGCAGGGCTGCGTAGCGGCTCTGCGAGACGAGACTCTGCGGACCCTCGGTCCACAGGCGCAGGTGGACATCGAGCGGAGTCTCCAGGAAGGAGTGGGGCAGCCCCGTCCGCGCGTTGAACGTCGGGTCGACATCGAGCATTCGCCAGCCGGCGTCGTGCTGCTCGGCGGCCAGGCATACCTCCTCCCAAGGCACGACCGAACCGAAGCGGTCGTTGCCCCAGGCCCGGGCCAGCTGTCCGGAGACCCAGGCGTGGGATGGCTGCCCGATGGCCAAGACCCCGTTCTCGTCCTCGCGCAGCAGCATGGTGGGAACGCTAGCTGGGGTCGTGGGTCAGCCTGTGCGGCATTGGCTGAGTGTGCCGAAATCGACGTGGCTCACAACCCGGCAACGCAACTCAGCCGTGATCGATGATTTTGGCTGCCGATCCGGTCTCAGCATGTGCGGCCGTGGCTGCACCGTAACGACCGATTGGAGTTGAGATGGCCAAGCTGATCTACGCACCGATCGCCTCGCTCGACGGGTACATCGAGGACGAGGAGGGCAGATTCGACTGGGCGATGCCGGATGACGAGGTGCATGCCTTCGTCAACGAT
This sequence comes from uncultured Solirubrobacterales bacterium, assembly GCA_963733555.1. Classification (GTDB taxonomy): domain Bacteria; phylum Actinomycetota; class Thermoleophilia; order Solirubrobacterales; family Solirubrobacteraceae; genus Palsa-465. Next base: position 1,683,541 of record CAVTDO010000002.1, on the reverse strand, counting down.
CTCGAGCGGCCGATCGGCACCCACCTGTACGGGCGCCGGATGTACGAGACGCTGGTCCCCTGGGAGACCGTCAGCACCGAGGGCGATCAGCCGGCAGTGAACCGAGACTTTGCTGGGATCTGGCAGGCCGCCGAGAAGGTCGTGTACTCCCGGACGCTTCAGACCGTATCCAGCGCGAGGACGCGGATCGAGCGCGAGTTCGATCCAGATGCCGTCCAGCGGCTCAAGCAGTCCTCGCAGACCGACATCTCAGTCGGGGGTGCCGAGCTGGCCGGCCAAGCAATCGGCGCGGGGCTGGTCGACGAGTGCCATCTGTTCCTGTGCCCGGTCGTGGTGGGAGGCGGCAAGCGGGCCCTGCCAGACAACGTCCGCGCGCAGCTCGAACTTCTCGAGGAGCGCCGGTTCGGAAACGGCGTCGTTCACCTCCAGTACCGGGTAAGGGTCTGACCGAGCCGCCGCGCGTGCGGCACCGGCGGCCGTTACGTGCTGCCGGTGGCGGCAAGTTTGCGCATCGCCCGTGAGACATCGCGCGTCAGCTTCGCCTTGACGATTGTGCCGATGCCCGGTGCCTTGCCATCGAACGTGATCGTCAAGTCCAGATGCGACCCGTCGCCACGGCTCGTGAACCGCAACACGCCCGCGTGGTCTTTCAGGATCCCGCCTTGCGTGATTTCGTAGCGGATCAGCTCGTTCGGGATCACCTCGACGTTGGTCTCGACAAACGGTGGCAGGGGGCCGACGCGCATCTCGCGCGCCGAACCGATCCCGTTGCGGGTGCCATCGGTGCCGTCGTTGAGGCGTCTGATCTTGGCGCCGAACACGGGCGCGAGGTTCTCGTGCTCGGCGAGATACGCGAACAGCTGATCGACCGGCTGGGGGAAGTCTTGAGTCACGTGCACGGTTTGCATCGCGCCAGCCTACTCGCAGGCAAGGGGTGGAGCCGGGCCTTTTCAGTTCTCGTCCGGGCTCTTGCACCGGGGTCGTACTACGCAGTACGATGTAGCGTGATGCGTAGCACTGACCCGTCTCTGCTGATCATGGCGAGTCTCGCCGAGGGCCCCAAGCACGGCTATGCGATCACGCGTGACGTGAACGAGATCGCAGGAGTCACACTCGGTCCAGGAACGCTCTATGGCGCGATCGCGCGCCTCGAGGAGCGCGGCCTGATCGAGCCGCTGGAGGCCGACGATCGCCGCCGCCCGTACCGCCTAACCGGACTGGGCTCTGCGGTGCTTCGCGAGCAGTTGACTGCACAGGAGCGCGTGGCGACTGTAGGCCTGCGCCGTCTGTCCGCAGCCGAGGCACGAGCATGACAAGGCGCTTGCTCTCGCTCTATCCCGAGGCTTGGCGTGATCGCTACGGCGAGGAGATGTCCGCGTTGCTCGATGAGACGCCGCCGAGTATCACCGCCACTCTGGATCTCTTGCGCGGTGCCGTGACCGCTCACCTACGACCGCTCGCCGGCTCAACGCCGGCGGTCCGCGCAAGAGGCACGATCGCTCATGTGCTCGGGTGCTTCATCGTCTTCTGCGTCTTCGGCTTGGGCTTTGCCAAGACGACCGAGAACTATGGGTACACCGAGCACGTCCACCCCTTGCTCGGCATTTCTCACTCGGTGATCCTGATCGCCGCCATCGTCGCCGCGGGCGCTCTGGCACTGGCTGCCGCACCGCTCGCCTTCTCGTCGCTGGCAGTGGCACGTCGCACGCGCGAGCCGGCCTTGATCAAGCTGATCGCAGTTCCACCCGCGGCCATCGCGATATTCGCCGGATCGGTTGCACTGCTCGTCCTTTGGCTCAACGCGCATCACCACCGCGCCGGCGCAGGCGGCTGGCTGTTGCTCGGGCTCTGCGTGCTCTGTGCGGCTGCGGGGGGCTTCGCCTGCTGGGCCGCGCCGCGGGCCATCATGCGCCGCATCGACGTGGCTCCGAGCACATTCGCGTTCTCAGTGGCCGCAGTTGGGCTCGTCGCAGTCTGCATGCTGGCGATCGCGGTAGCCACGGGCGTCTTCCTCGTCGGAATCGTCGCTGACGCATCTAATCTCGGGGCGTCGGGCAACGGCCCCGGGCAGCTGATCGACGTCACGGCCAGCATCGCGCTCCAGTTCATCGCCATGCTCGGACTAAGTGCGGTCGCAGCAGTTAGTGCCGCGCGTGGCCGTCGCTCGGTGCGCGCGGGCTAGTTCTTCCCCGCCCAGTCGCGCTTGGCCTGCTCTTCCATGCGCTCGAGGCGCGTGTAGTAGTCCGGAAACTCCTTCATGTGCGCCAGGGCGATCTTGCCCGTGAGGATGGGGTCGTCTCCCGTCACGTCCGTCTGGGGATCGTGGGAGCCATGCTCGAACTCGACCTCCAGGCCGGCCCGAAACTGCTCTAGCTCGAATCGGCTCCAGTCAACGCCGATCTCGTCGCCGATACGCCGCGCCTCCTCCGGGGTGGTTTTTGTGCGGTCGGTCACCTCGATGCTCCTCTCAGATTGTCTCGCCTAACTTGCTGGCGGTGTCGAGCGTGACAACCCTCGAATGGGCGTGAGGATTCGGCGACATACTCGATCGCAACGAGTCGGGACCGAGGACGCCGTCGTTACGCGCGCGCTTCAACCGCCCGCTGGTTCGTACGTGGCGATGACTACGCCCTTGCTGGTGGTGGCGCTGTCGGTGAGCCTGAGGGATGCGTACACGCCTTCGGGGAACAGGCGCCTACCGGTGCCGAGCACGAGCGGGGTGATCGAGAGCAGGTAGGTGTCGATCAGATCCGCGGCCATCAGTGAGCCGATCAGCACGCCGCTGCCCATAATCACCAGGTTCGCATTCGAGTTCTGTCTGAGGTCCGCCACGGCGGCGGGGACATCGCCGTGCAGCAGGGTTGAGTTGGGCCACTCGAGTCTCGCCTCGGGGTTGCTCGAGGCGACGTACTTGCGGATGTTGTTCAGTGGATCCTTGAACGGGCCGCCCTGGCGGTTCCAGTGGGTCAGGAGCTGCTCGTAGGTCCAGCGCCCGAATAGCCACACGTGCTCCTCGCCCATCAGCTCGCCCATCTTGGCGACCGTCGCCTCGTCGACGTACGGGACCCCCCAGCCGCCGTGGGCAAAGCCATCCCGGGTGTCCTCGTCCGGGCGGCCGGGTGCCTGCATCACGCCGTCGAGCGTCATCGCGTTCATCACGATTACCTTTCCCATCCTCCATCCCCTTTCGCGTCGCGAGCCAGGCTACGAGACCTGATATTGCCCGCTCTGTCTACCGTGCCTGCCGTGCGCATGACCTTTGAACGCCGGCTGGTCCTCGTCATTGGAGCCGTCGTGTTCGTGGACACGATGTTCTACGCCGCCATCGCTCCGTTGCTCCCGACGCTGGTCCACGAGCTTCACCTCTCGAAGCTCTCGGCCGGCGTGATGACCGCGGGCTACCCGGCGGGCACCCTGATCGGATCGCTGCCCGGAGGCATCATGGCGGTGCGGCTTGGGCCCAAGCGGACCGTCTATGCGGGGCTGCTCCTGCTCGCCCTCTCGACGCTCGCCTTCGGCTTCCTGCGCAGCGCCGCGCCGCTTGACGTGGCCCGGTTCGTCGAGGGGGTCGGCGGGGCCTGCTCGTGGTCGGGGGGCCTGGCCTGGATCGTCACCGCTGCGCCGGCCGGGCGGCGGGGTCAGCTCATGGGCTCGGCGCTCGGCGCCGCGGTCGGGGGTGCCCTTTTCGGCCCGGTCATCGGCACGATCGCGAACGCTGTCGGCCGTGCGGCGGCGTTCAGCGGGGTCGTTGTGATCTCGCTCGTCCTCATCGACCAGGCCCGGCGGCTCCCGCTTCGTCACGCCCCCTCAGGCCAGGGCCTCGGCGTTCTCGGCCGTGCCGTGCGTGACCCGCGGCTCCTGGGTGGGATGTGGCTCGTGGCGCTGCCCGCCATCGTTTCAGGCGTGATGGCGGTGCTGGGCCCGCTGCGGCTGCATCGCCTGGGCGCTGCTGCCATCGTGATCGGCGCCACGTATCTGATCGGAGCGGCCTTCGAGGCCGTGATCTCGCCCTTCGTGGGGCGGGTCTCTGATCGGCGGGGGAGGACGCTTCCCGTGATGGTTGGACTATCGGTCACGATCCCGGTCCTCCTCTGCTTCACCCTGCCGAGCACCGTTTTACCGCTCGCCTTGCTGATTGTCCTCAGCGACGGGGCCCTCGGGGGCTACTTCGCCCCTGCCATGGCCATGCTCTCCGACGTCGCTGAGGCCCTGCACCTCGATCAGGGTCTGGCGGCGGCGCTGATGAACCTGGCCTGGGCGACGGGGCAGATCATCGGCTCGGGCGCGGGCGGGGGAATCGCCAAGGCGAGCGGCGATGGCCTGCCGATGGCGCTCACGGCAGGGCTGTGTGCGCTCACCCTCCTGGGCTTGGCGGTGACACGAAGACGGGTGAGGCCGGCCTGATCGGGGTATCCAGGTCGTATCGCGGGGCCGGGCACGAAGCGAGGGAGGTGCCGGCATGCAGATGAAATCGAGAATCCTGAGCGGGATGGTGGCGTTCGTCGCCGCCTCTGGGCTGGTCGGCACAGGCGCCGCCTGGGCGGCTCACCACGGGCCTGGCGACCGGGGTCGTCACACGCCCACTGACCCCCCAACCACGTCCTCCGCCTTGGGGCCGAACGTGATCGTCTTCGATTCGAGCATGCCCCAGTCCTCAATCCAGGCGACCCTCAACCAGATCGCCGCGCAGCAGGTGCCTAACCAGTTCGGGCCCCAGCGCTACGCGGTCTTCTTCAAGCCGGGCACCTACGGCTCGGCCGGCGATCCGCTCATCTTTCAGGTCGGCTACTACACGCAGGTCGCCGGGCTGGGGGCCGAGCCGGGCGATGTGACCATCAACGGCGCCATCGACGTCTTCAACCAGTGCGTGAATGGCGCGTGCGAGGGGAGCAACAACTTCTGGCGCTCCCTGTCCAACCTGACTTTGAATGTGACGCTGCCCAAGAACCCGCCGACCTATGTCCCGGCGACGGGGGAGAACGCAGCGTGCAACAACTCCAACGAGATGTGGGCCGTTTCCCAGGCCGCCCCGATGCGCCGGGTGATCATGAACGGAACCGTCACGCTCACCGACTACTGCGGGCAGGGGTTTGTCAGCGGCGGGTTCCTGGCTGATGACGAGTTCAACAACGGGACCGTCATCAACGCGAACCAGCAGCAGTTCTTCACCCGAAACAGCAACCTCGACGGATGGACCAACGGGGTGTGGAACCAGGTCTTCCTGGGCGACAACGGCGCGCCGGCCACCAGCTTCGGCCCGGGGACCAACCAGTACACGACGCTGCCCACCACGCCCGTGTCCGAGGAAGCGCCGTTCCTGTACACAGACTCTCACGGCGGTTGGAGCGTGTTTGCGCCCTCGGTGCGGCACGATTCGGTCGGCCCGTCCTATGCCTCGGGCGCCAGCGCCGGAGCCTCGATCCCGCTCGCCCGTTTCTTCACCGCCAGCCCGCAGACCCCAGATTGGGCGATCAATGCAGCGCTGGCCCGGGGCCGGAACCTGATCCTCACCCCAGGTGTCTACCACCTGGACGAGCCGATCCGGGTCACCCATCCCGACACGGTCGTGCTCGGGCTCGGTTTCGCGACCCTGATCCCGGACCACGGGAACGTGGCCGTGCAGACCGCCGACGTACCGGGGATCAAGCTCTCCGGGATCATCCTCGACGCAGGCGCCCAGAACTCGCCGGCACTGCTGGAAGTCGGCGGCCGCGGGCGCCGCTTTGGCCGCGACGGTCGGACCAGCGCTGACCCCACGCTCCTTTCCGACATCTTCTTCCGGATCGGCGGGGCTGAGGCCGGCCAGGCGACGAACAGCCTGATCGTCAACTCGAACCACACGATCCTGGACGACGTCTGGGCCTGGCGCGCCGACCACGGCGCCGGGGCCGGCTGGAGCACCAATTCTGCCGCCACCGGCGTGGTCGTCAACGGCGATGACGTCCACGCCTACGGCCTGGCCGTCGAGCACTACCAGCGCTACGAGGTGATTTGGAACGGCCAGCGCGGCGAGGACGTGTTCTTCCAGAACGAGATGCCGTATGACCCCCCGAGCCAGTCGGCTTGGATGGCGAATCGCCACACCGACGGCTACCCCTCCTTCCTAGTCACCCACCGGGTTCGGAGCTTCCAGGGCTACGGGATGGGCAGCTATTCGTTCTTCAACCAGGGCATCCCGATCTACGCTTCGGAGGCCTTCGAGTCGCCGACGCGGCCCGGGGTGCAGTTCCAGGACCTCCTCACCGTGTTCCTCGATGCCACCCACGGCAGCGGCGGGATCCTGTCGGTGATCAACGGGGTCGGCGGTGCATCCACGGCGGCCAACGCCGATAAGCCGGTCGACGTCCAGGCCTACCCGTGACCCGCTAAAAGCCCTGTCCGGCCAGCTCCTCGTTGGTCGAGGCGTTGGCCACGGCGGCGGGACTGGTGATCAGGTGGTTGGTCAGCATCCACTGGCCATATGAGTTCCACTGCACCTGGTCCTGGTAGCCCCAGGGCTGATTCGAGCCACTGGGGAAGAAGGCGGGGAGCGTGGCGTTCACCGCCGCGGTCTGGAACTTGGGCTCGAGGCCTGGGTTGGCCTTGACCAGGTTGGCCACCGCTGCGGCGGGATCGTTGCGCACCGACTCATAGCCCCGGGCCATGGCCTGGACCAGGCGCCGGATCAGGTCAGGCCGGTTGGCCAGCGTCTTCTCCCGCACGACGAGGACAAGCTCGTCGTAATTGGGGACGCCCACCTGGTTCATCCGGATCACGTTCGGGTGCTTGCCCAGCCGCGCGAGCTGGATCGCCTCGTAGTTCCAGTAGGCGCCGAGCGTGGCGTTGACCCGCCCGGACACCATGGCGGGAACCAGGTTGGCGCCCACGTTGACCTCCTTGACCGATTGCGCCCGCACGCCGGCGTGGGACAGGATGGTCTCCAGGTAGGCGTGCTGATACGGAATCCCGGCGTCACCCACCGTCTTGCCGCGGAGCTGCGCGGCCGTCCTGATGTGCTGGGAGCCGAGGGAGACGATTGAGGTCAGGGGCTCCTGGACGAGCGCAGCGACCGAGACGAGCGGGAGATTCTGGTTGCGGGCGAGCATGAGCTCCGGCTCGTAGGAGACGGCGGCGTCAACCTTGCCCGCGGCGAGGAGCTGGAGCGGGCTCGCGGGATTCGAGGGCACCTCGATGTGGACGTCGAGGCCGGCGGCCGAGAAGTCGCCCTCGGCCTGGGCCTGGTAGATCCCGACGTGATCGGCGTTGGGCAACCAGTCGAGCATCAGAGTCAGGGGCTGGGTGCTCGACGCGGGCCGGGGCGATGGTCTCCTTCTTCTCGCCGCAGGCGGCAAGCAGGAGGCAGAGGATCGGCAGCAGCAGGATGAGGCGTTTCATGGGGAGCTGTCTCCTCGAGGTTCGTAGGCCCAGGGAAGCGCGATCCGCTCGGCCAGCGTGAGCAGGCCGAACAGCGCGATGGCAAAAAGGGAGAGAATCACGACCGCGGCCATAGCGCGTGCGCTCAACAGCTGGGGAATCGAGACCAGGATCAAGTAGCCGAGGCCGGAGTTCGACCCGTTCCATTCGGCGAACACGGCGCCGATCACCGACACGGCCACGGCGATCTTCGCGCCGGTGAACACGCCAGGCAGCGCCGTCGGCAGCTCGATGTGCCAGAACGTGCGACGTCGCGGGGCGTCGAACGTGCGCATCAGCTTGATCAGGTCCGGGTCTACAGAGGCCAGCCCCGCGAGGGTCGTCACCACGACCGAGAAGAACGAGACCAGCGCGACCACCACGATCTTGGGCAAGATTCCAAAGCCGAGCCAGAAGGCGAGCACCGGCGCCAGGATCACGACCGGGACGGCCTGGGAGGCGATCACGAGCGGGTAGGCGGCGCGGCGGAAGGTCTGCGAGAAGTGGATTGCGAGCGCCAGCACGAGGCCGGCGGCACAGGCGACGAGGATCCCGAGCAGCACCTCCTGGGCCGTGACGCCGAAGCTGCTCCACAGGAGCGAGCGATCCTCGTAGAGCGACGTCGCGACCTGGTGGGGAGCGGGGAGGATCGAGGAGAAGGTCGAGCCCTTGAGGTCGACGTAGAGCTCCCAGGCGCCGACGAGCGCGGCCAGCAGGAGGGCGGGTGGGAGGTAGCGGCGAGCGAGCGTCATCGCTGCATCCCCAGCGCTTCGAGCGCGCGCTGTCGGTAGCCAACGACTTCGGGATCGGTGGCCTGCCGGGGTCGATCGAGCTCGATCTCAAGCTCCGCGACGGCGTGGCCGGGGCGCGGTGACATGACGACGACGTGGTCGGCCAGCACGACCGCTTCCTCCACGTCGTGGGTGACGAAGACCACCGTCCGCGGCTCTGACTCGAGCACGCGCGCGAGCCAGCCCTGCATCTGGGTCCGGGTGATCGCGTCTAGGGAGGCGAATGGCTCGTCGAGGGCCAGAACGGGCTTTCCCGACAGGAGCGTGCGCAGGAACGACACCCGCTGACGCATCCCCCCGGACAGCTCGGCGGGCCGGGTTCGCTCGAAGTCTGCGAGCCCGAAGCGCTCGAGCCACGGGGCGGCTCGGCGCCGGGCCTCGTCGCGGGGCACCCCACGCGCGCGCAGGGCGAGGCCCGCATTGTCAAGGGCGGTCAGCCAGGGCAGCAGCAGGTCCCGCTGGGGCATGAGCGCCGCGCCGGGCGTTGAGACGGTCCCCGCATCGGGACGCTGAAGCCCGCAAATCAGCTCGAGCAGCGTCGTCTTGCCGCAGCCGCTCGGCCCGACCACGGCCACGACCTCGCCCGCCCGGGCGTGCAGCGTCATCCCGGCCAGCGCGTCGACGCGCCCCCGCCGGGTCTCAAAGCTGCGCTCGACCCGCTCGACGGCGACGCCATCGGGGCCGTGCACGGCACGAGGCTCTTTCTCGGCAGCCTCGATCAAGTCGCTTTGTCGCTCCCTTCGAGGGCATTACCCCACAGGTTCGAAGGGTCAGCGCCAGGGCCGGTTCACGCTCGACTGCAACGTGGGCTGGGCGCTATCTCAGCCGCCTGTCCCGCCAGCACCCCTGGTTTTTCAGGGCTTGAGGGATCGTAGCGCGCGGCTTGGTCCCGCCGCCCCGCGATAGCGTGGCGCCGCATGGGTAAGACCGCGTTCGTTTTCCCCGGCCAGGGATCCCAGCGCCCGGGCATGGGGGCCGATCTGGAGGCCGAGCGCCCGGATCTCTTCGAGCGGTTCTTTGGGCTGGCCGAGGAGGCCTCGGGGCTGCCGGTGGGCAGGCTGGCCCTGGAGGGTCCCGAGGAGGAGCTGACGCGCACCGATGTGGCCCAGCCGGCGTTGTTCGCCATATCCCTGGCTCTGGCCGAGGTGGCGGCCGAGCTTGGTCTGGAGGCGGATTTCATGGGCGGCCACAGCCTGGGGGAGTACACGGCGGCGGTGGCCTCCGGGGCGCTGGCGCTCGAGGACGGGATGGAGCTCGTCTGCCGGCGCGGGCGGCTGATGGCGGAGGTTCAGTCGATCACGCCGGGAACCATGGCCGCGATCATCGGGCTTGAGCAGGCAGCGGTGGAGGCGCTGTGCGCTCGCGGGGGCCAGGCCGAGGTGGCCAACCTCAACAGCCCGCAGCAGATTGTCGTCTCCGGGGACGTGGCGGCGATCGAGCGAGTGATCGAGCTGGCCGACGAAGCCGGCGCGCGACAGGCCACGCGCCTCCCGGTCGGAGCGGCCTTCCACAGCCGCATGATGGAGCCCGTGCAGCGAGAGTTGGCCGGAGCGATGGAGGATCTGGCCTTCAGCGACCCGCGTGTACCGATCGTCAGCAACTCCAGCGGCCGGCTCGTGCGCACGCGGGGTGAAGTACGCGGGGCGCTGATCGATCAGATCGCCAGCGCCGTCCGCTGGGTCGACTGCGTCGAGACGCTGCGTGAGAACGGGGTCACGCGCTTCATCGAGCTCGGTCCCGGCCGGGTCCTGAGCGGGCTGGTGCGGCGGATCGACCGGGAAGCCGAGACGCTGGCCGTCGATTCGGTGGCGAAGCTGAAGGGGTTGAGCGCCGCTTAGACGCGCAACCGCGCGGTTGCTTGGTAGATAACTTGGACATAGACCGAGTTATCGCCCAACCCAGTCCTCACCGCTGCCGCGAGAGCACCTTGACGAACTCCTCGAGCTGGTCGGTGCGCCAGCACTCGAAGGCCACGCAGTGCCTCTCGTACGCGGCGATCACGGAGTCGCCGTAGTTCCAGTACAGACGTGGCTCGGGGTTGAGCCAGAAGGTGCGCCCGGCGCGGGCGGTGATGGCGGCGAAGACCTCGTCGCGCGGCGGGCGTCCGTTCGTCCGGGCGTCCCCGAGCACGATCACCGTGGCGCGCGGGTTCAGCTCGTCTTCGATCAGGACCAGGAACTCCTCCCACACCCGCCCGTAATCGGTGTAGCCGGAGATGTCGGCCACCCCGGCGTCACGAGAGATGGCCCGGCTGGCGGCCTGGAAGTCCCGCTCACGCTCGAACACGTCCGTGACCTCGGATATCCGCTCGATGAACACGAACGAGCGGAGCTTGCGGAAGGCATCGTGCAGCGCGTGGAGGACGCTGAGAAAGAAGGTCGAGGCGCTGGTCACGCTGGTCGACACGTCGCAGAGGACGAAGATCTCCGGCCGGCGGGGGCGCTGGGGGCGGTACTTCAGCGTGATGGGAACACCGCCGGTCTCCAGGGAGGCACGCATCGTCCGGCGCACGTCGACGTGCGCGTGTCGCTTGCGCCCCCGCATCTCGTGCCCCTCGGTGGCCAGCCGGCGCTTGAGCTGCGCGACCACCCGATGGACCGCGGCCAGGTCCTGGATGGGTCCGCTGGGGAGCGCCCGGTCGAGCTCTGAGAGGGGCCGCTTGGGGGGTAGGGCGGCTGTGCGCTCGATGAGCGCCCGCTCGAGCTCCCGGCGCAGATGGGCCTCGAAGCGCCGCAGCTGGTCCCGCGGCGTTCCGTCTCGCCGCGGATCGTCCTCGGGAAGCTCGGGCTGCGGTTCCGAGCGCAGTCCCAGGGCGCGCCGGATCCGCTGGACATCGACGCCGAGGACTCCGGAGCCTTGGCCCTGGCCGAAGGCGGTGATGGCCAGCCGGGCCAGGTCACGCATCGCCGCCTCAGAGCCGTCGCGCAGCGCAGCTGCGATCTGAGCCCGCAGCGTGTCCAGGTTGATCTCGGTCGCCCCCTCACGGCCGCCGGCCTCCTCGGTGATCCTCCGGCGGGCCGCCTCGGCCTCGGTGGCCCGGAAGAAGAAGCGGTCGAAGACGAGCTCGAATATGCGGCGGTCCTCAGGCGACTTGGCCAGCGTCGCGGCCAGACCCTCCCTGAAGTCCACCTGCTCGGTCCAGCTGATGTGGTCCAGCACCTGGACCGCGTCGAGGATCTCCGAAGTGCCTACGGCCAGGCCCTCCTCACGCAGTTCCTCGGCGAACGCGACGAGCTGCCCGGCGAACCCTCTAGGCGGCATCGGCGGCCGGGTCAAGCATGACCCCGACCCGGGCGGCGACCGTGTCCAGGTCGGTGCGGTGCTTGATGATCACGCTCATCGTCTGCTGGAAGGTCGCCTGGTCGATGTCGGTGGCGCCGAGGAGGACGAGCGTGCGCGCCCAGTCGATCGACTCGGCGATGCTCGGCGGCTTCTTGAGGTCAAGCTCGCGCACCTGGTGCACCACCTCGACCAGCTTGCGCGCCACCTGGGCGTCGAGCTCGGGTGAGTGCAGGCGGACGATCTGGAGCTCGTGCTCGAGCTCCGGGTAGTCAAGCCACAGGTAGAGACAGCGGCGCTTGAGCGCCTCGGTGAGCTCCCGCGTGTTGTTGGAGGTCAGCAGGACGACGGGCTGGGTCCGGGCCTCGATCCGGCCGAGCTCCGGAATCGAGATCTGGAAGTCGGAGAGGAGCTCGAGCAGCATGGCCTCGAACTCCTGGTCGGTCTTGTCGATCTCGTCCACCAGCAGCACCACCGGCTCCGGCGAGGCGATGGCGGTCATGAGCGGGCGGGCGAGCAGGAACTCCTCGCCGAAGATGTCCTCCTGCACGTCCTGCCAGCCCGTGGCCCCGGACTCGGTCTGGATGCGCAGGAGCTGCTTGCGGTAGTTCCACTCGTAGAGCGCCTTGGCCTCGTCGAGGCCCTCATAACACTGAAGACGAATCAGCGGTCGCTCGAGCAGGCGGGATAGGGCCTTGGCCAGCTCGGTCTTCCCGACGCCGGCCGGCCCCTCGACGAGCACCGGCTTGCCGAGCTTGGTGGCCAGGAAGGAGACGAGCGCGGTCGACTCGCCGGGCAGGTAGCCGACGCGCGCCAGCCCTTGGGCGATGTCCTCTACTGATGCCGGGTCCGGGGTCGCCATCGGTCGGTCAAATATAGGGTTCAGCTGTGGTCATCCTCGTGCCAGCCGCGCTTCCCACCAGTCCGGGGCCTTATGCCATCGTCATGGCCGTGGGCTTCCTGGTCGGGATCTACGGTCATCTGGCCCGCTCGCGGATCCTGATCCTGATCGGCATCCTGGTCGTCGGCGCGGTCAGCGCCATCTTCGCCTTCGGCGTGGGAAAGCTCGTTTAGCCAGTCGTTTAGTCGATCGGGATGTCCCGTACCCGGTCGGGCTCCGAGCGCGGCCGCTCGAGCCGTTCGAGGTATAAGTCGAGCACTGCCCGCAGGGCGAGGAGCAGCTCACGCACGGCGGCGGCCAGGCGGGCGAGCACATCAGGCGGGATCAGGTCCCGGAGCAAACCCACCGCCGCCTGCAGCACCTCGAACTCAGCCGCCGGGCCGCGGACGTCGGATTCCTCATCCGTCCGGGGTATCTGCCACCCGGAGTCGGGCGGCCGATCGCCTGCTGAGGCTCCACGCTCACGCGCGGTGCGCGCGGCCTCCGCGAGCAGCCGTTCCGCGGCATCCGAGGCCTGGCTCAGCCGGTCCTCGAGCCGGCGCAGCGCCTCTCGGGGCTCATCGGTCACTGACGGCTCCCGGAGCCCACCGGGGCGTCGAAGCTGACCTCGAGCACGCCATCCTCGAAGCGGGCGGCCGTGGGCTCAAAGCCCTCTAGGGCCGGCGGCAGCGCGATCGTCCGCTTCTGTCCGCCCGTGCCCACGATCAGTTCGAGCCCCGCCTTCTTGAGGCTGATGTCGGCCTTCTCGGCCAGGGGCAGGGGAAGGCGCAGGCGGACGTCGGAGTCCTTGACGATGAGCTGCTGGCTCAGGCCCTTGTGCATCACGGCCGCCGGGTCGAGCTCACCGGGTCCGAACAGCGCCTCGGCCAGGCGGTCGAGCATCTCCCCGCCCACCACCTCCTGATCGAAGTAGGGCGCCCGGAGCACGGGCACCGGCGCGAAGGCCGAGCTGACGAGCTCCAGATGCTGCTCCTGCACACGCCGCCAGGCGGCGAAGTACTCACCGACCTCGGAGGGAAAGACGCGGTTGACGATCACCGCGTCGGTGAGGTACCCGTAGAGATTCAAGTAGGTGAAGGTCCGCATCGCCTCCCCGATGACCATCTTCTCCGGGTTCATGACCAGGCGCACGGTGGCTCGCTCTCGGTCGCGGAGGATGTCGTTCATGGCGATCAGGTTCTCCGACAGGCGCTTGACGTCGGCGAAGACCGCGTGGGTGGGGATCGGGATGTCGAGCAGCGTGCGCGCGATCGGCCCGGCGGTGGCCAGGATCTGGCGCTCGAAGGGAAACACCTTGTCGATCCACCAGCGGGCCACATCGGGAAAGGCCAGGAGCCGGAGCGTTTCACCTGTGGGTGCGCAGTCGACGATGACCACATCCCAGCCGCCGTCCTCGCACGCGCTCTTCAGACGCAGGAGCGAGAACAGCTCGTCCATCCCCGGCGGGACCGTCAGCTCCTGGGCCGAGATGTGATCGAGACCACGGGCCACAAACAAATCGCCCAGCCACTCCTGCACACCTGACCAGTGGCGCTCCATCTCTTCCTGGGCGCTCACCTGCTGGCCCCACAAGTTTTTCCCGGCGGGTTGCGGCTCGGCCCCGAGCTCGGCATCCAGTGACTCCGAGAGGCTGTGCGCGGGGTCGGTGGAGATGATGAGCGTGCGCAATCCGGCCCGCGCGCAGGCCCGCGCGGTGCACGCAGCCACGGAGGTCTTGCCGACCCCTCCCTTGCCGGTATAGAGGATCGTGCGCGGCGCCATGAACGGGCGAGTCTAGGGCGAGCGGCGGGCCTGGGTGACCTGAAGTGTCCCCACCAGTCGGTTGAAATTGCCCGACAGGTCGGTGGCGGCGAGGACCACCTGATAGGTCCCTGACTTGAGAGCGGGGACGGTGAACGCGTTCGTCCGGTAGGGGAAGTCGGCGCTCGTGCTCAGCACCGTCTGGGCGCCCCGGGTGACAACGATCCCCACGTGTGAGTACTTGGAGAGCCAGAAGCGTAGGCTGAAGCCACGCTTTGCGGCCGTCTGGGTGGTGAGCAGACGAAGCGCGGGTGGGGTCTTCGTGTAAAGCCCGAAGTGCTGTGCAGTCCCGCAGTAGACGCTGGCCCCGGTCCGTGAGCACAGCTGCTGCAGGAAGCCGGTGACCAGCACGTGGTAGCTGAGGCTGTCCTCGATCCCGGGCTGGTAGAGCGACCACGCACCGGTGTCGAACTGCGGAACCTCGGCCTCGGCCTGCGCGTTGGCGGCGGCGAACAGCTGCTGCGCCTCAGTGTTCTTGCTCTGGTGGGCGAAGTCGTAGAGGCCGATCAGCGACTGCAAGAAGGCGTTGATGATGTCGGTGTGCGGGGCGAAGGAGTACTGGAGGTAGCGGGCGCCCAGGCTCGTGGCGACGCGGACCCCGGCCGGCGGAGGCACGGTGAAGAGCGGCAGCGCCTGCTGGGCGATCTGGAGATAGCTGTAGGAGCTCCCGGCGGGCCCGGTGAGGGGGCCGAAGGCCTTGGCGGCTCGGGTCAGGGCCTCGATCCCCGTGCCCTGGGCCATCGCGCTCGTCCACGGCGGGGCGCCCCCATCGAAGCGGAAGTAGTACTCCCAGGCGATGCCTCCAGCCCTCTGGACGGCTAGCGGGATCATCTCGGCCAGCAGCGCGCGCAGCTGTGGGTATTCGGAGGAGCCGGCGGTGTAGAAGCCATCGGCCTTGCCAAAGGTGGCGAGCACTTGGAGCTCGAGGCCCTGCCCGGGGTAGTACTCCCAGACCAGGTTCGAGCCGCTGAACTCGATCTCCTGGCTCGAGTAGGGGATGGGGCCGGTGGTCCACCACTCCCGGTTGCGGTCGAGGGTGAGAAAGAGGGCGGGCAGGCGTGAGGGGGAGAAGTCGTGCGCCGCGGCCATGGCCGTGAGGTTCGCCATCACCGCTCCGAGCTCGACCGCCCGGGTGCCGCGCAGGCGCTTGGCCGCCGCCGTGGCGGCGGACCAGCTGGCGCTGTAGCTGCTGTACGCGCTCCCGTCGATGTGCTCGGCCCGGTAGAGCCGGCTCAGCTCGCTGGTCACCGTGGGGAGCTTCGGCTTGGGCCTGGCTCGGGCCGCCGACGCCGCCAGGGCCGGGCGGCGCGCCGCCGGCCGGGGAGCAGCGGGCGGCACCGGGGCGGGCGCGGCGGCGGGAAGGAAGCGGTCATTGGCGTGATGCACGTGGCCGCTTGCGCCCATGACGAGCACCGGGGCCGCCGCGGCGCTGGCGGGGAAGCAAACGGCAGCGACCAGCAGCAGACCTAAAAGGCGCCCTCGCATGGGTCCGATGCTACATTCGCGCTCCGTCCCGGACCCGTTCCGCCGGCTCGTTTCATGCCTGATCGCCTTCGCAACAGGACGCTGCGCTGGGCGGCGATGCTGGCCATCGCCGGCCTTGGGCTCTCCGCCTGCGGCGGCGGTTCGAGCGACCAGGCGACGACCCTGCTGCACCAGACCTTCACCGGGAATCACCGCATCAACAGCGGCCTCATCGGCTTCCGGCTGATCATCACACCGTCCGGTTCGAGCGCGCTGAAGGGCCCGCTCAGCCTGAGCCTCGGGGGCCCGTTCCAGAGCCTGGGCAGCGGGAAGCTGCCGCAGTCGAACTTCAGCCTCAGCCTGGGGACGACCGGCGGCACCGTGTCGGTGGGCATCCTGTCCACGGGCAGCCGCGGCTACGTGAGCTTCGAGGGCCAGAGCTACCAGTTGCCGCAGGCGACCTACCAGCGCCTGGAATCGAGCTTCGCCGGGCTGGGCTCTTCGCCTGGGTCGAAGGGCGGCTCGGGTGTCCTGGCGCGGCTTGGCATCCAACCTCAGCATTGGTTGGTTAACCCGGTGGTGGTGGGAGATGAAGCGCTCCAAGGCACAAATACCACCCACATTCGCGCCGGGATCAATGTTCCGGCGCTTCTGGGCGACCTGAACACGTTCCTGGGCCGGGCCTCCTCGGTGGGGGCCTCCTCCAGCAGCCTCCCGACTCAGATCTCGCCCTCCAGCCGCAGCCAGATCGCGAGTGAGATTCACAATCCCGGCATCGATGTATGGACGGGCACGGGTGACAAGACGCTCCGCCAGCTCGACCTCAACCTGAAGCTGACCACGAGCGGCCAGACGGCGCTGCTGCTCGGGCCGGCCGCCGGGCTGCGTCTCACCATGGAGTACGCCAACCTCAACCAGCCGCAGAGCATCACCGCCCCCACCACGGTCCAGCCCTACAGCCAGTTCCAGGCCAAGCTGAAGGTGCTGCTGGCCGACCTCCAGAGCGGGCTCACAGGGGGCGCCTCCGGCACGGGGACTACGGGGACCGGCGCGGGCGGAACCGGAACCACGGGGACCACCGGTTCAGGCAGCGGCTATCAGCGGTACGCCGCGTGCATTCAGGCCGCCGGGGCCGATATCGCGAAGATGCAGAAGTGCGCGCCGCTGCTGAATACCGGCGGGTAGCCGGTCACTCCGGCTCGTAGTCGGCTTCTTCCTCGAACTCCTCGTCGACGACTTCGAGGTCGTCCTCGCCGAGGGTGCCGGGCTGGTGGCGGGCCTGGAAGGCCTCGAGCAGCTCGTCGCGGCGGTTCTCGTCCACCGGGACCTCGTCGGCGATGAGCACCCAGTCCGCGCCCTCGAACTCCTCCATGTCGAAGATCTCGGCGTCCATCTCCGGAGAGTCGTCGACGACGATCAGGATCTCGGTCTGGGGGTTGAAGTAGCTCCCCGGGCGGATGATGAGCTCGTCGAGCTCGAAGCGGCGTGGATCGGCCATGCCCGGGCAGGATACGCCTACAGCTCCCCGAGCCGTGAAATTTCGCGCTCGACCTCGGCCTCCACGTCGAGCGGGGGCTTCCCGGCCCTGACGCGACGGTAGTTGCGGGCTTTGATCAGATCACGGATCTCCTGGCGGAGCTCAGGCTCGATCTGGGGTGTGGTGAGCCGGCGTATCTCCTCCTCGACATCGATCGGCTCCTCGCCCCGCCGACGGCGGCGCGCGTTGCGCGCCTCCAGCATCTGGCGGATCTCTTCGTCGCGTTCCCCCAGGTCGGCACCGGAACCGGCGCGGGGAGCCTCCCGGTCCATCAGCAGATGGCCCTTGCCGAAGTCCTCCCAGGTCTTGCCGCTGGAGAGCAAGGCGAAGACGGCAATCACCGCGGCGACGATGCAGACGACCCAGATCACCGTGCCCAAGGCCCCACCCGCCGCCGGGACGAGAACAACGTGAGTGCTGCCAGTCAGAGCCTTCATCTCCCGAACAGATTTTCGCCCCAATCGTCTACCCTTCAAACCCGCAGCTGTTGACTGACTAGTCAATCAAGGAGATCTTGAGTGGTTGATTTCACGCTCACCGACGAGCAGAAGAGCATGCGGGAGATGGCGCACGAGTTTGCGGAGAAGGAGATCCGCCCCGTGGCCTGGGAATACGACCGCGAGAGCACGTGGCCCCAGGACATCATCGAAAAGGCTTGGGAGCTCGGGCTGATGAACAGTCACCTCCCGGAGGAATACGGGGGACCCGGCCTCGGCTTCCTCGACGGCGCCCTGATCGAGGAGGAGATCTCCTGGGGTTGCTCGGGCATCGGCACCTCCCTGTCGGCCAACGGGCTGGCCGGTGCGCCCATCATCCTCGCGGCCTCTGAAGAGCTGAAGAAGGACTACCTGGGACGCCTGAGCGAGGCCCCGCTGCTCGCCGCCTTCTGCCTGACCGAGCCCGACGCCGGCTCGGATGTGAGCGGGATGAAGACCACGGCCACCCGTAAGGGTGACAAGTGGGTGATCAATGGGTCCAAGTGCTTCATCACGAACGGCGAGTACGCCAACTGGTACACGGTCTACGCCAAGACCGACAAGGAGGCCGGGCACCGCGGCATCTCCTGCTTCATCGTCCCGCGTGACGCCGGGGTGGTCGTCGACAAGCACGAGGACAAGATGGGCCAGCGGGCCTCGAACACGGCGACCATCACCTTCCCGGAGGTCGAGATCCCCCTCAACCACCTCGTAGGCGAAGAGAACAAGGGCTTCAAGATCGCGATGATGACCCTCGACCGGACACGTCCGGGTGTGGCCGCGATGGCCGTCGGGGTGGCGCGGGCGGCGATGGAGTTCGCCACCGAATACTCCAAGGAGCGGGTGCAGTTCGGCGTCCCCATCGCCATGCACCAGGCCATCCAGTTCATCATCGCCGACATGGCGACCAAAGTGCACCTGGCTCGCCTGGCCACCTGGAATTCGGCCGTCCTGCTTGACCAGGGCCGGCGCAACACGCTCGAGTCATCGCACGCCAAGCGCTTCGCCGCGGACAGCGCCATGGAGGTGACGACCGATGCCGTCCAGGTCTACGGCGGCTACGGCTTCATCAAGGAGTACCCGGTCGAGAAGCTGATGCGCGACGCCAAGATCCTCCAGCTCTACGAGGGCACGGCCCAGATCCAGCGTCTGGTCATCGCGCGGGAGACGCTGTTGCCGCGGCGGGTCGAGGAGCCCGCGGCCGCGGCCGCATAAGGGGCTTGGGAACGTCCGCGAGGCGCTCTGGGAGATTAAGACCGAATAGAGGGCAAAATCTCCCACGACCCCCGGAACCTGGCCCGCCGAGCGGAGCCGACTAACCTCACCGCGTGGCCGTAAGCGGAAGATCAGAGACCGTCGTCTTGGACGGCGGTGGCCAGATGGGCGGCCACCTGTCGCTGCCTGAGTCAGGCGAGGGGCCGGGGATCGTGGTCCTGATGGAGATCTTCGGTGTCGGTTCATACATCCGGCGCGCCACCGAGCGATTGGCCGAGCTCGGCTACGTCGCGCTGGCTCCCGACCTGTACCGGCGGATCGCTCCCGGCCTGGAGCTGGAGCACGATCAGGATGGTCTCAAACAGGCGTTTGAGGCGGTACAGCGCCTAGACCAGCCGGGAGCGGTCGAGGATTCGGTGGCTGCGCTCCAGGCGCTGCGCGAGCGCCCTGAGGTCGGCGGGCGCCCCGTCGGGGTGCTCGGTTTCTGCCTGGGCGGTGGCCTGGCCTACGAAGTGGCGGTGGCCTCAGATCCCGTCGCGGCCGTTTGCTACTACGGCTCCTCGATTCCCGAGCGGCTCGACCAGGCGGACCGCATCAACTGCCCGGTTCTATTCCACTTCGGCGCCGAGGACCAGTACATCCCCCTCCAGGACGCCGAGCGCGTGTGTGCGGTCGCCGAGCGGCACGAGGGTTGGGAGTGCCACATCCAGCCCGACGGCGGCCACGCCTTCGACAACCACGAGTCGGAGATGTTCTCCCGGCCTAAGCCGGCGGCCCGGGCCTGGGACATCACCACGGCGTTCCTGCGTCGGAATCTGGCCTGAGCTCAGGCCTCCGGCTCGACCTTCACGATCAGCGGGCGCCCGTCGATCTCACGCCACTCTGAGCGCAGGGTGCGCTCCTCGCTGGATTCGCCCGTGTAGCGGATCCGCGCCACCGCCTCATCACCCTCGGTGTCGATGCTGACGACCTCGGCATCGGCGATCGGCAGCGGCAACAGCTGCGGGGCCAGGTCGGGCACCTGGGGCCGCAGTTCCTCCGAGAAGTCAGCCACGACCGCCTCCATGTCCCCGCGAACCACTGCCTCAGCGTGAGCCTCGATATGGCTTCGTGCGTTGGCTTCGTCCATCCCTGCCTCCTCTCTCGGTGCGAGGCGGGGACCTTACTCCGTCCTGCTGAACTCCCAGATGGCGATGCCCAGCATCACGAGGCCGAGGACCAGGATCACTCCCCCCTCGAGCAACGCGGGGACGTGGTAGCTCCCCCAGGTGACGCCCGGGGCGAGGGCGTGGCGGGCGGCGGGGGAGACGTTGAGGTGGCTGAAGACGAGCCGGCGCATCGGATCGACGGCATAGGTCAGGGGGTCGATGCGGTTGAGCACGGCCAGCCAGGTGGGCAGCCCGGCCACTGGGAAGAGAGCGCCGGAGAGGAAGTACATCGGCATCACGATCATCTGCATGACCCCGAAGAAGGACTGCATCTGCTTGATGCGCACCGCGATCATCACGCCGAAGGCGGTGATCGTGAACGCGAGCAGTAGCTGCAGGCCGAAGATGCCGAGGACGAGCGTGACGCTGTAAGGAACGCCAACCAACGGGCCCAGGAGGATGATGATGATCCCCTGGGAGCAGGCCACGGTGGCGCCGCCGAGACACTTGCCGATGACGATCGAGGCGCGGCTCACCGGGGCCACCATCATCTCCCGCAGGAAGCCGAACTCACGGTCCCAGACGATCGAGGCGGCGGCGAACATGGCCGTGAACATCACCGAGAGACAGAGAATCCCCGGGTAGATGAAGGTCTTGAGGTTGACGCCGTGGGTGCCGGCGCTCGAGAGCTGCTGGAGGCCTGACCCCAGCACGAAGAGGAAGAGCAGCGGCTGGATGAGGGTCGAGACCATGCGGATCCGGTCGTTGGCGAACCGGACGAGGTCTCGCCGCCACATGATCCGCACCGCCCGGAGCTCGGAGAAGATGCTCCGCGGAGGGACGTGGACGCGGACGACTTCCTGCTCGGTCGCCCTCGGCTCGGTGGGTGTCGTGGTGGTGGCGCTCATCGGGGCACCCGCCCCGCCGCGCGCATCATCATCCGGTTGCGATTGCGGCCCGCGTCCTCCTCGGCATCGCGAATCGTGCTCCCCGTGTAGGACATGAACACGTCGTCCAGGGTGGGCCGGGAGACGCTCACCGAGCGGATCGGCACGTTGAGCTCGGAGAACAGGCGGGGCACGAATTCCTCGCCGGAGGGGACGCCAAAGATGACCGCGCCCTCAGCGGTTCGGGCCTCGATCTCGAACCGCTCTGCCAGCTCGGCGATCGCGAGGTCATTGTCGTCGGTGTGGATCATGATGCGGTCGGTGCCCACGCCCTCCTTGAGCGCCTCCGGGGAATCGAGGGCGACGATCTGACCGTTGTCCATGATGGCGATGCGGTCGCACCACTCGGCCTCGTCCATGTAGTGCGTGGTCATGAAGATCGTGATCTCCTCCCGCTGCTTGAGCTCCCGGATGTAATTCCAGATTGAGCGCCGGGTCTGCGGGTCAAGGCCGATGGTGGGCTCGTCGAGGAAAAGCACCCGGGGAGAGTGCATGAGGCCCCGCGCGATCTCCAGTCGCCGCCGCATCCCGCCGGAGTAGGTCCCCACCGGCGTGTCCTTGCGCTCCCACAGCCCGACCATGGTCAGGACCTGACGCATCCGGGGCTCGACCAGATCCCGTCGGATGCCGTAAAGCTCCGCGTGGAGTCTCAGGTTCTGGGCTCCGGTCAGGTAGCTGTCGAGCGTCGGGTCCTGGAAAACCAGGCCGATGTTCCGCCGCACGTCGTCACGCTCGGTGACCACGTCGTGGCCGGCCACGGTGGCCGAGCCCGAGGTCGGCTTGACCAACGTGCAGAGCATGTTGATCGTGGTCGTCTTCCCCGCCCCGTTGGGGCCTAGGAAGCCGAACACCTCCCCCGGGGCGACCTCGAAGTCGACGCCCTTGACCGCCTCGATCTCCCCGTAGGTTTTGACCAAGTGGTTGACGGCGATCGAGGCCGCGCCGTTGGCCGAGGCCGTGCTCACCCCCAACACCTTAGGAGGTGGGCTCGTCGTCCTCGGCCAGGATCCCGTAGAGGCTGCGCCGGGCCGCAGCCAGCGCCTGGGCGGCCCGGGCCAGCTGATCTTCCCGCCCGGCGTCGGCGACCTGCCGCGCCGCGACATGGAGCTGGCGCATCTGCGTGCGCAGGTCCGTGAACGACTCGGGTTCGTCGCTGTCCTCCCACGGGGGAGTCTGCCCTTGGCGCTCTTCGGCCTGCTTGCGGCCGGCGTCGGTGAGCTCGAAGAGCTTGTTCCCGTCCGTCTCGGTGGAGCGGATCAGGCCCTCGTCCTCGAGTTGGGAGAGAGTGGGGTAGACCGAGCCGGGGCTCGGGCGCCAGCGGCCGCCGCTCAGCTCTTCGATCGCCTGCATCAGCTGGTAGCCGTTGCGGGGTTCATCGGTGAGCAGGAGCAGCACGGCGGCGCGTATGTCACCACGGCGTCGGCGTCCCCGCCCGCGGCCGAAGGGGCCGCCGGGCATCGGACCGCGTCCGAATGGTGGTTGATGACGAGGGCCGCCTCGCCGTCTCGGTTCGTTGGTGTGGTGTGCGTGATGGTTCATATCGTCCCTTCTTGTTCGTTGTCGATATGAATATACCATATAACGATCAGTAACGATATATCGGTTCGCCGGGCAGAGCGCAGAGCGCAGAGCGCCGATGCGCGGAACGGCGGGAGCGCGGCGCCGCTCTAGGTCGAGCGGCCCCGGACGCCCGTCAACCCGGAGGGGTCAGCTAAGACCCCGTCCGGGTTGTTAGATCGTGTTGGTCAGCCGGTGAAGCTTGGGGGTCGTGGCGGGGTAGCCACGGGCTTCGTCGTGACGGGCCGTGTCGCTGCGGCGCATGCTCTGATCTTGATGTGCAGCGTGGCGGCGGGAGTTCCGTCAGTGAAGGTCACGTGGGCCGTCACAGTGTGAATCCCGCCAGTAGCTGAGACGATCGCCTCATACGGCGATTTGCTTTTCGTGGCGATCCTCCGGCTGCCGAGCGAGAACACGACCTTGCGGATATAGAGGCCGGTGACGGAAGCGCGGAATCCCCGGCGCTCACAGCCTTTGGATCCAGTCGTCAGGATCGATCGCGGCACGGTGGTGAGGATGGCGGTGCCATTGTGAGTGCTGGGCGGCGCGGAGCCGGGCCCGGTGGAGCCGGGCCCAGTTGCGCCGGGGCTCCCTGAGCCGGTACCAGTCCCGCTCGTGCAGTGAGCGGCACTGATGGTGTCGTTGTTCAGGGTGACGGCGCCGTTACGGGCCAGGGCGCTGCCCTGGACGGTGACACCGTTATTGACCGAGATCGAGGTCAGGGCGAGGATGTCTCCGCTGAGAACAGACGATGTTCCGAGGGTCGCCGAGCTTCCGATCTGCCAGAAAACGTTGCACGCCTGTGCACCGTTGATGAGGGCAACGTGGCTGCCCGAGGCAGTGGTCAGCGTGGACCCGACCTGGAAGATGAAGACTGCGCTGGGATCGCCCTGGGCATCCAACGTGAGCGTTCCGGTCAGACCGATCGACGAGCTGGCTTTGTAGACACCCGGGGTCAGCGTCAGGCCGCCGAGGTCTCCGGACACCGACACCGCCGGCTTCCGAGACGCAGCATCGTTATAGGCCGTCGTCAGGTCAGACTGCGCCTGAGCCGCCACTGCGTCGGCCGAATGGATCGACCCGTGCACCGTTCCGGGAGGAAAGCCGGTCACCGCCGTACCCGGACTTACGCCGAGATCACCGTTGATCGTGGAGGGACCGGTGTTGGTCACCGTTGAGCCGGCCAGGACGGCATAGCTTCCGGCAGTGCCAAGGCCCACGGACGACTGCGCCGCGAACGCGCTGCTGACGAGGAGACCCGTCGCCACCAGCCCGGCAACGGCCAACATCCCGATGCCCCAGGTCCTGGTTTGTCGCGGTGAAGCGGAGCGCGAGCGTCGAGCGGACTTAAGAAGCATGGTGAGCCTCCTCGGTCAGGATGGGAAGGGCCGAGGCCACTCTCACCAATGGTCGTAGCGTGTCCACCCAGAAGTGTCCGACGATACGCAACAATAGTCCACTATAGCATGAAATCAAAGTCTAGAGATCACTAGCTTTCTTCTCCGGAGCCGACCGACAATCTCCTCGGGGACGCTTGAGCGCGTCGGCGCCGTGCCCGCGGCCTCACGAGCCCGCAGCCTCGGGTAGCGTCTAGGCAGATGTTCGTCTTCAAAGCCGCCGTGGTGGGCGCGGGCACGATGGGTGGGGAGATCGCCCAGACGATCGCGAGCGCCGAGATCCCGGTCGTCCTCAAGGACGTCGAGGAGGAGTTCGTCGAGCAGGGAATCGAGAAGGCCCGATCGCTCTGGCAGGCGCAGGTCGATCAAGGCAAGCTCGAGCCGGCCGAGCTGGCGCGCAAGCTGGCGCTGATCACGCCCACGACGGCCTATCAGGGGTTCGGCGACGTCGACTTCGTGATCGAGGCCGTGCCCGAGCGGATGGAGGTCAAGCAGGCCGTCTTCTCCGAGCTCGACGCGATCACCCCGGGGCACGCCATCCTGGCCTCCAACACCTCCTCGCTGTCAATCACCGAGATGGGGGAGGTGACGAGTCGCCCGGACCAGGTGGTGGGCTTTCACTTCTTCTATCCCGCCTCGGTGATGCGGCTGATCGAGGTGATCGAGGGCGAGGACACCTCATCGGAGACCGCTCAGGCCGCGGTGGCGTTCGCCCAGAGGATCCGCAAGACGCCGATTCGCTGCGCCGAGGCCCCGGGCTTCGTGGTCAACCGGATCCTCAACTCGAGTGTGTCTGAGCTCTGGCGCTTTCAGACCGAGACGGGCATGCCGGTCGAGGAGCTGGATCGCATCGTCGCCGAGTCCAAGGCCGCGCCGGTCGGGCCCTTCTATCTCACCGATCTCCTGGGCCTCGACACCGTCCTGCACGTGGCCGAGCACCTGAGGGCCTCCTACGGCGAACGCTTCTACGTCCACGAGCGGATGCAGGCGCTGGTGGGAGAGGGGAAGCTGGGGGCCAAGACAGGCCAGGGTTTTTATGAGCACGGCACCTGAGATCAACACCAGCGACCTCGTCGACCGCTTCACCCTCAAGGCACTCGTCGAGAGCTGCCTCGTCCTCGAGGAGGGGATCTCCTCGCTGCGGGAGATCGACCTGGGGATGATGGCCGGCGCCGGAATCATGCCGCCGCCCTTTGCCCGGGCCGACCAACTAGGCCTCGACGATCTGCTGGCACGCCTGGAGCGCGCCCAGGCCGAGTGGGGGGAGGACTTCGCCCCACCCCTGATCCTGCGCCGCCTGGTCGCCCAGGGGCGCCTGGGCGTCAGCTCCGGTCAGGGCTTCTTCCCCTATCCCCGCCCCGACGCCGGCTACGAGGAGGCTCCGGTGAAG
This sequence comes from uncultured Solirubrobacterales bacterium, assembly GCA_963733555.1. Lineage (GTDB taxonomy): Bacteria > Actinomycetota > Thermoleophilia > Solirubrobacterales > Solirubrobacteraceae > Palsa-465. The sequence goes on along the minus strand of CAVTDO010000002.1, from coordinate 1,658,247 downwards.
CTCGAGACGCGGGGACGGCTGGCCATCGCGTGGCTCGACCGCCCACCGGCCAACTCGATCTCACCCGAGGTCGCACAAGGTCTTCGTCGGGTCTGGGACGCGGTCAGCGGAACCGAGGTGCGGGTGCTCATCTTCGCCTCGGCCAACCCCATGCTCTTCTGCGCCGGGGCCGATATCAAGGCCTTCACGACCATGGACGAGACGGCAGGCCGCACCCTCCTCGACGACATGCACGGGCTCCTGCGGACGATGGAGCAGAGCCGGGTGGTGACGATCGCCGCCGTGAACGGGGCCGCGTTGGGAGGCGGAAACGAGCTGGCCATGGCCTGCGACTTCCGGCTCGCCGCGGGGTCGGCCAGCTTCGGGCAGCCGGAGATCAACCTGGGAATCGTCCCCGGGTTCGGAGGGACCCAACGGCTCTCGGCGCTGATCGGGAGCGCCAAGGCGCTCGAGCTCAACCTGATCGGAGATCCGATCGACGCCGCCGAGGCCCACGAGCTGGGGCTGGTCAACCGGATCGTCCCGGACCATGAGCTCTTCGACACGGCATTGGCCTGGGGGCACAAGCTGGCCGAGCAGGCCCCGCTCGCCATCGAGCAGATCAAAAGAGTTTCGGTGGCAGCCGACTTCGACGCGGGTCTCGAGGCCGAGAAGCAGGCCTTCATGGAGGCCTTCGGCTCTGAGGACGCCCAGGAGGGCATCTCGGCCTTCTTGAAGAAGCGTCCGCCGCGCTTTCAGGGCCAGTGAGCGAACTGGGGGCGGGGGGCGGCGCGGCCCGGCTGGCGGCGCTGATCCGCGAGGCGGATTCGGTGGTCGCGCTGACCGGAGCCGGGATCTCCGTGCCTTCGGGAATTCCCGACTTCCGCTCTCCGGGAAGCGGTCTGTGGACCAATGTCAACCCGATGGAGGTCGCCCACATCGACGTCTTCCGGCGTGACCCCGAGCGCTTCTGGAGCTTCTACGGGCAGCGCTTCCAGACCCTTGACGACAAGCACCCCAACCGGGCGCACGCGGTGCTGGCTGAGCTCGAGGGGGCCGGACTGCTCGATGCCGTGATCACCCAGAACATCGATCGCCTCCACGCCCGAGCCGGGTCCCGGGACGTGATCGAGGTCCACGGCTCGATCGCTACGTCCTCCTGCCTTCAGTGCGGCGAGCGCTTCGAGCTCGCCGAGGTTCGCCGGCGGCAGGCGCGCAGCACCAACGGAGTGCCAGGGTGTGATTGCGGCGAGCCGCTGAAACCCGACGTCGTGCTCTTCGGCGAGCTGCTCCCGGCGGCCGCGATCGAGCGGGCCGAGCGCCTGGCCGCCGCCGCGGACGTCCTTCTCTGCATCGGATCCTCGCTCGAGGTCTACCCGGTGGCCGGGCTGCCCGAGCTGACCCTGGGCGCCGGGGGCCGGCTGGCCATCATCACGCGGAGTTCGACGCCGTTTGACCGCTTCACCACCGTACGGATGCGAAGCGACGTCGTCGAGGAGCTGGAGGCGCTCCGGAGCGCCCTGGGCCTGGGCGCCTGAGGACTCAGCTACTCGCCACCGTACGGGCTCGGTACGCCGCCTCGATCCGCCCCAGCGCGAACTCCACCGTCTCCAGGTCCTCCGCCTCGAGGGGACCGGCCAGCGCCGCCTGGGCGGCCTGATCAACCGGATCCCGGAGCTCACGAATCTCCTCAAGCCGGCTCTCAAGCGCGGGTGCGCTCGGATCAGCGCTGAGCTCGGCGAGGGTGGCATCCAGGGCCACCATCACCTGGAGGGCCGCCTCCCGGCCGCGGGCGTGGTCAAGGTCGAGCCGGGCACGCAGGGCCAGCTCCTCCCCGGCCAGGGTCTGCTCGCGTCCGCCCAGCAGGCCGGCGAGCCGAGCCTGGGGGGCGAGCACACGGGTCCGGCGCTGGCGGCGCTCGGACAGGACAAGCTCCCGCGCCTCGGTCCACATCCCATCGGCGACCTCCTCGCCGCGGCCGTAGCCGATCCGGGCCACGAGCAGCTGGTGGCGCCCCACCGGGTTCTGGTAGGGGTCGGAGGCCACGACCCGGAAGGCGTGCAAAGCTCGGTTGAGCACGGCCAGGTCGGCTTCGAGCTCGGTCTCGCCGGCGCCGGCGAGCCAGGCGGCCGCCTGATCCTCCTCGCCGAGCGGCCCACCCACGTCGATGACGGTCGCCCGTCCGGTTGTGACTGGAGTCGGCTCAGGCTCAGGCTCAACCTGAGCCTTACGTGATCGCCGCCCGAGCCGCCTCCGCTCGGCGGCGCCCAGCGTGGCGACGACGAGGACGTGGGTCGGCTCTTCGGCCTGGCCGGCCGCGGGATCCCGGAGCAGGTAGCGGCCGTCCGGGGGGCCCAGAGCCCAGGGCAGTTCGACTTGGCTGAAGTGAAAGAGGGGCGGGATCAGCTAACGGTAAGCCAGATCGCCCGCCGGCGCGGACGGTCTAGCCGCCGACCTTGATCGCGTACTTGCTGGGCGCGATCGGGACTGTCGGCTCTGAGATGTCGGCGATGTGGTTGATCAGCTGCGTCCACTCCTGCGGCTCGAGCAGCGCCCCGACCTGGGTCGAGAGTTGCTTGTTCTGGCCGAAGAGCGGCGTGAAGACAACCTGGATCCGGTTGCCATGGTCAGGCAGGGAGAGGGTGTTCTTCTGCTTCTTGTAGCTCATCGTCGAGACGATCTCATCGGGCTTGAACACGCCCTGGAGCGTGAGCAGGCGGCGGATGGTGATGTCGGTGATGGAGCCGTTGCCCTGGTGGCCGAGGATGGGAATGCGGTTGATCTTGGAGATGTCCAGCGACGATCCGGTGGCGCCCGCGGCGTCGACGCCGGTGCGGGCCGTGAGGCTGTGGCCGCACTCGAGGCCGGAGACCGTGGGATCAAGCCCGGAGGCGGAGAGGTATTCGATCACGCCGAGGATTCGCCGGTCGATCATGCCCGCCTGGATGTCACGCCGCCCGCAGGCGTAGATCTGAACGTGCGGGTCCTCGAGGACGCGGTAGACGAGCTGCTCCTTGGACATGAGGAGAACCTGGCCGATGGTCGGGTTCTTCGCGTTCTTGCCGTAGAACGGGTTCTGCCCCGCGGCCCGGTAAACCGAGGTTGCCTCGAGCAGCTTCCATCCGTCGAGGATCGGCTTGGGGTCGATGTAGGGGGCCTTCTTGCCCGCCGGGCGGATCATGAAGTGCAGGTGCGAGGCCAGCGTCGGGGTCCCGTCGCCGAGGCGCCCGAGAATCGTCCCCGCCACCACGCTCGCGCCGGCCTTCAGCGGCTCGAGGGTGTACTGGCCCTTGCCCAGGTGCAGGGCGGTTGAGAAGTAGTTCTGGAAGTTGGAGATCGAGGGCGCGGCGGTCTGGATCTGGAGCTTGCCGCCGGCGGCGTAGGAGGCGGGGCGGGCCGGGTTGGCAAAGAGACGCTCCTTGACCATCGGCTGCGGGATCGAGGTCTGCACGGGCGAGGCTGAGGCTGAGGCTGAGGCTGGAGCTGGGGTCACCGGCATCGATACCGGGGCGCGCTTGATCGCCTTGGTCGCCTTGCCCACGCTCGGGACCGCGGCCGGGGTCTGCGAGCCGGCGGTGGCGGGCCCGGTCGGCTTGGGGGCGGGAAGCGAAAGCTGGCGGGCGATCTCCTTGGCCGTCACCTTGACGTTCTTGGGCACCGGGTACCACCGTGAGATCTGGCCGAGCTGGGCGTAGGTGTAGACGTTGCCGTTGGCATCCTGGAGCTCGATGTAGTGACCGAGCGCCTTGCTGTAGCCGACCTTGACGATCTTGCCGTCGTTGACCGCGATCACGGGCGAGTTCCGCTTGGCGAAGATGTTGGTGTAGGTGGAGCCCTGGGTCGAGCCGATGGGCAGAGCGGCGTTTGCGCTCTTCACGCGCTGTTTGGCCAGCTTGAGCACCCCGCCGTCGGCGTACTTGGCCGCGGCGTCAACCGGGAAGTCACCCTCGACGAGTCCGGTCAGCGCACCCACGAGCGGGCCGGGCATCCCACCGATCAGCCGCGCGCGCAGGAGCACCGACTCCACGTACCAGCTCGCGTGGTTATAAGCGAAGATCGCGTTCCAGAGGCTGTGCGAGGCGCCCGCCGCGTTCAGATACCGGGCCGCGGCGAAGATCGCGTCGACCGGGTTGTAGGGGTCGGCGTAGCCCGATCCGGTCGCGTCGACTCCGTACTTGGCCCAGGTCGAAGGGATGAACTGCATCCATCCGACGGCGTTCGCGCTCGAGACCGAGAGGTTGCGCCCGTAATCGGTCTCGATCTCGTTGATCGCCGCCAGCACCTGCCAGGGGACGTTGTACTGGATGCCGGCCGCCTGGTAGATGGGGAGCAGGAAGGGCGGGATCTGGAAGTTCTCGATGAACGGGTTGGGGACCCCGAGCGGGGTCGGACCGGGAAGGGCGAAGGAGAAGGTGGGGTTGGCATCGGTCGGGACGCCTGGGCCGGTGATCCCGTTCGCGGCTGACTGGGTCTTCGACTTGGTCTTCTTGGCCGCCTTCTTGACCTTGACCGTGACCGTCGTGACCGTCGTCTGGGTGTCCTTGCGGATCGAGCTCTTCGGCTTCTTGAAGTTGGAGGGGACCGTCGGGGTCCTCTTCGGCGTGGTGGAGGTGGTGGTCGTCGTGGTCGTGGTGGTCGTCGGCGTGGTGGTCGTCGTCGTGCTCGACGGGGTGGTGGTGCTAACCGTGGGGGTGGGGGTCGTGGCGCTCGTGGTGTCGCAGTTGGCGGTGACGCTCTGGACCGGGGGCGTGCCGGGCGGAAGCATCTGGGCGGGCGGGGTGCCCGGGGCGGCGTTGACCGTGAAGGTGACCGTCTGCCCATCGAGCAGGGTTGCCGTGACCGTGCACTGATCCGCCGAGGCGACCGGAATGGCGGCAACCGCCATCACGCCGAGAATCATCGCGACGGTGGCTAGGGCAACTTTCAGCTTGTGGCTAATGGACACGGTGGTCTAGTTCCTCCCGCCACGTACCTGGACCGCGCCGACAACACAGGCCGGCAGGGCAGGGACGCTAACGGGTGGCAAAAGGGTTTGCAACGGAGAACCGTCGTCTGAATCGGCCGTTTCGGCGGGGGACTGAAGCTCTGACATCAAAGAACGGCCGGAGAGTCAGAATCAGCGGGCATTTCGCAGCGGCCCCAATCCGCCGCTTTTGGCTGGATCGACCTCGGATTCGCCCCACTCGAGATCATGGAGAAAGCTCCGGACGGGTGGTCGGCCGCGTGCCGCTGATAGGCCAATACTAACCCTTAGGTTGAGGGTTAGAAACGTTGATTTCGGAGCCGGTCGAGGACCCTGGCCCGGACGCCGTCGGCTGAGCGCTACAGTGCCTGATCTGTGGAAGGCTCAGCGCGAGAAGAAGGATTTCGAGAGCGGATGACACGTCAGGGTGAGGAGACGATCGGCAAGCTGGCCCAGGAGCTCCTCGAGAACCCGATGGTCACCGGGGCGTTTTCGGCGGCTCTGGAGACCCGTGAGCGGGCGATGCGTGCCCAGGAGGTCGCGCTGGGGGCGCTCAACCTGCCCTCCGCGAGCGATCTCGAGCGTCTCACCCGCCGTCTGCGGTCGGTCTCCCAGCGCCTGGAGGGGGTCGAGGACGTGCTCGATCGGCTGGAGCGCGGTGTCGCCGAGCTCGACGGGGGCCCGATGGAGCGGCGGCTGGCCGGAATTGAGCGTGCGGTTGAGCGGATCGAGGCCACGTTGGCTGAGCTGAGCACCGCCGTGGCCGCGCAGGCCGACGCATCGGCCCCCGAGACCAGTGCCTCGGAGGCGAAGGCGTCCTCGAAGGCGGAGCCCGTCCAGACCGCACGCGCCGGCACGGCTTCCTCGCGTCGCCGCGCCGCCTCAGCGAGCCGCTAACCGCCCGCGGTCTGTTCGGTGACGCGGCTGATGGCCGCGCCGGCGACCTCGCCCAGCCGCAGCTCGGCCGCCAGGAGCTGCTCGGCCTCGATCCGGACGTGAGCCGGCCTGATGAGGTCCGACACGGCGAGTAGGGACGCCGCGCGCAGGCCTCGCCGCGCGGCCAGCGCGAACAGCGCCGCCGTCTCCATGTCCACGGCGAGGGCGCCGGCCTCCACCCACGAGTCCTGCTCGCCCTCGGGCAGGTCGTAGAAGAGATCGGAGGAGACGATCGGCCCGGTGGTGGCGCCGTCTCCTGCCGCCGCCCGCAGCGCCTGGAGCAGCCCCGGGTCAGGCGCCAAGCCCGCACGGGCGCCCAGCGCCGCACTCGTGCCATCACGCGGCAGGGCCTGACTGACCACGAGCAGCTCGGCCAGACAGAGCGCGGGCGCGAGCGCCCCGCAGGTCCCGACGCGGACGAGGTGTTGCGCACCGAGCTCGGCCAGCTCGGTGATCACGATCGCCGCGCTGGGACCGCCCATACCGGTTGACTGGATGGTCAGCGGCCGGCCGTCGGACGCACGACCGCTGTAGCCCCAGAGCCCTCGGTTGTGGTTGAACATGGCCGGTGCCTCGAGCAGCGCCTGAGCCAGGCGGAGCGCGCGGCCCGGGTCGCCGGGCAGGAGAACCCGCTCCGCCAGAGGCGCTGTGGGATGGATGTGGGTCGTCACAAAGCTCGCCCGCGGCGCCGCGAGATTAGACTGCGCGCCCATGACTCGTCCCGAGCCCGGCCGGGCGATGACCGCCTTCACGTCTCCGCAGGAGTTCCGGGAGGTTATGGACCGGACGTTCGCGCTGATGAGTGAGGACCCTGAGATTGGGCCGCGCCTGCGTGACGCCGACACTCCCCAGCAGTTCAAGTTCACCGACCTGGGGATGGTCGTGAACATCCGTGCGGGCGCGGCCGACGAGCCGAACCTGGCCTGGGAGTGGAGCGACGACGTCTCCTGGGAGCCGAAGGTCAAGATGGAGATGAGCTCGGAGACGGCCAATCGCTACTTCCAGGGCAAGGAGAATGTCGCCATCGCCATCGCCCGGCGGCGGATCAAGGCGGGCGGCGACGTCAAGGCGGCGCTCCAGATCATTCCCATCACCAAGCCGCTGTTCGCCCGCTACAGCGACATGATCGCCGCCGATTACCCGCACCTGCAGGTGTGAGGAGCGCCACGAGCGGAAATTGCGTTGGGGAGCAACCATTTCGCCTTCCGGGCCATTGACAGACGCGGTCGCGGGAGGTAGACCTAGAGCTTCGAGCAAGGCAACAGGCCGGAACGTAGCGAGACGCCGTATCGCGGCCGACCGCTGCGAGGCGCCGCCGGAAACGTGACGAGCGCCAACGGCCGACGCAGCGGGCCGTGACGCCCGCGGGCGGCGGGATCTCGCGCCTCACACGGGGTCCCGCCGCTGACATATGCCCCGGCGCGAAACCTATTCCGGATGGCCAAACGCAGTGTCAAGACCGCTGAGACCGCGGGCGCTTCGAACGGTGATCGAGCGCCCGCCCTCGGCGAGGGCGAGGACGGGCTGAGCCTGCAGGAAACGGCGGCCCGGACCGGCGTCTCGCCGGAAACGCTCCGCCGCTGGGCCAACCAGGGGCTGATCCCGTCCTACCGCGGCGACGGCTCGTGGCCGCCGAGCGCCGTCTCGCACGCCCGGCTGGTGGCCCGGCTGCGCGAGCGCGGGCACACGCTCAAGGAGATCAAGACGGCGACCAAGGAGGGCCGACTTGCCTTCGGCTACATCGAGGAGCTCTTCCCGCCGGTCGACGACCGCGTCTACAGCGGCCGGGAGGCGGCCAAAGCGACGGGGCTCGAGCCGGCGCTGATCAGCCGCGTCGTGGCGGCCCTGGGGATGAGTCCCGAACAGGGAGATTCGCTCTCCTCGATGGATGTGCAGCTGCTCCGCTACGTGGCCGCGGTGCTCGACGCGGGGCTGCCGCTCGTGGCCACGCTCCAGCTCGTCCGCGTGTACGGGCAGGCCATGGCCCAGGTCGCCGACGCCGAGGTGAGGCTATTTCACCTCTACGTCCACGAGCCGCTCATGCGCTCGGGGGCGACCGGCCTTGAGACCGCCGACGAGATGCTCGCCATCACCCGAGAGCTCCTGCCGCTCGCCTCGCCCGTCATGGATCAGATCCACCAGCGCTACCTCCAGCACTTCGTCGAACAGGACGTGGTGGGTCACATGGAGTCAGACCTCGGCGGAGAGGAGATCGACCTGGGGCGGATCCGCGTCGCCATTGCCTTCGCCGACCTGGCCGGCTACACCCGCCTGACCGAGGAGGAGGGCGAGCTCGAGGCCCTCGATGCCGTAGAGCGCTTCGTCGAAGCGGTGGAGATGACCCTGCCTGACGACGCGCGGGTGATCAAGACGATCGGCGACGCGGTCATGGTCGTGGGTTCGGACGCGGCCGGGCTCGCGGATTGGGCGGTGGGCTTCCAGCAGCTCTATCTCAGCCCGGCCCTACCGCGGATCGGGATCCACTCCGGCATCGCCCTCTACCGGGACGGCGACTACTACGGCCGCGACGTCAACATCGCCTCGCGCGTCGCTGCGCGCTCGGGCGGGGGCGAGGTCCTGGTCACCCGCCCGGTGGTCGAGCGCGCTGGTCCGCACTTGGAGTTCGAGCGCATCGCCGAGGTCCGGCTGAAGGGCTTCAGCGAGTCCACCGAGATCTTCCTGGCCCGGCAGGCCGAGGAATGACCGACGACCTCCTCGGCCGGGTCCCACTCCTCAAGCCGGGGCGGGACGTGCTCGTCCTGCTGAGCGGCGGCCGCGACTCAACCTGCCTGCTCGACCTCGCGGTGCGGATCGCCGGCCCGGGTGCCGTGACGGCGCTGCACGTCAACTATGGGCTGCGTGAGGCCGCCGATGCCGACGAGGCGCACTGCGCGGAGCTGTGCCAGCGCCTGGGCGTGCCGCTGGAGATCCGGCGCGCGCAGCGGCCGGGCAACGGCAACGTTCAGGCCTGGGCGCGCGATGAGCGTTACCGGGCCGCCGCTGAGGTTGCCTCGGCTGAGGCGGACATCGCCGCCGGGCACACCGCGACCGATCAGGTGGAGACCATCCTCTACCGCCTCGCCTCCTCGCCGAGCCGCCGCGCGCTCCTCGGCATGAGGCCACGCGAGGGAAGGCTGATCCGGCCTCTGCTCGGTGTGAACCGGGAGCAGACGGCAGCCCACTGCCGAGCCCGAGCCCTGCCCTGGCGCGAGGACGAGAGCAATGAGTCAGACGCGTACGCGCGCGTGAGAGTTCGCCAGACGCTCGTGCCCGCCCTGCGCGCCATCCATCCCGCCGCGGAGGCGAACCTGCTTGCCCTGGCGGCAACGCTGCGAGACGAGGCCGACGTGCTCGATGCGCTGGTCGACGAGGCGCTCGAGGGGAGCTCGGAGATCGAGCTGGCGCGGCTGCGGGCTCTGCCGCCGGCGCTCTCCCGACTCGTGCTCCAGCGGCTGGCCGATGGCGCCGTCGGAGGGCCCGCCCCGGGTACGGCACGCCGGGCCGAGGAGGTACTCGCGCTCAGCGACGACGCCGCCCTAGACCTTCCGCACGGCGTTCGCGCGGTCACCGAACGGGGAATCGTGAGATTCGAATGCCACACCACGGGCGGGCACAAGCCCGCCCTTAAGATCAAGCGGTGAACGACGACGGCAAGATCGGCGAGATCCTGGTCTCGGAAGAGGATCTCCAGCGCCGAGTAAGCGAGCTGGCGAAGGAGATCTCCCGCGACTACGCAGGCAGGGACCTGCTCCTCGTCGGCGTACTCAAGGGCGCGGTGTTCTTCGTCTCTGACCTCATGCGCCAGCTCGAGGTCCCGGTGGAGGTCGACTTCATGGCCGTGGCGTCCTACGGCTCGGCGACCAAGTCCTCCGGGGTGGTGCGGATCCTCAAGGACCTCGATGCGGCGATCGAAGGCCGGGACGTGCTCATCGTCGAGGACATCGTCGATTCCGGGCTCACGCTGCAATATCTGATGCGCAACCTGAACGGCCGCAACCCCCGCTCCCTGGAGGTCTGCGCGCTCCTGGTCAAGCCCGAGCGGCAAAAGGTCGATCTTCCGGCCAGGTATGTGGGATTCGAGATCGCCGACCGATTCGCCGTCGGCTACGGTCTTGACCACGCCGAGCGATACCGCAACCTCCCCTACGTGGCCGCGTTGAAGGAGGAGTGAGACCCCCGTGCAGCCCACAGTTATAGGGAATTCCAGCTGCTACGCTAGGCAATTCGCCGCGCCGCGGCGCGTCCGGATGGCCCTATGAGCAAGTTCTTCAAGAGCGCCGCCTTCCCGATCCTGATCGTGGTCGTGCTGGCCTTCTTCGCCCAGAAGCTGATCGGGAGCGCCAACCACACCGAGCGCCAGACGTTCGGCGATCTCACCTACCAGCTGCAGACGCACGAGGTCAAGAGCCTCTCTCTGCACGAGAAGGACAACACCGTCAACGTCACGCTGCTTCAGCAGTACGGCGGCCTCAAGTACTCCGTCGGCTACCCAGACGCCTACACGCCGCAGCTGATCAAGCTGGCGGAGGCCAACGTTGCGCCCTCGGCCTTCGACATCCAGGGCAAGGCGTCGAGCGGCTGGCTCTCGCTGCTCACCTACATCCTGCCCTTCCTGATCTTCATCGGGTTCTGGGTCTTCCTCATGAACCAGGTCCAGGGCGGTGGTTCGAAGGTCATGTCGTTCGGTAAGTCCCGCGCCAAGCGCATGTCTGTCGACTCGCCGAAGATCACCTTCCGGGATGTCGCCGGGGTCGACGAGGCGGTGGAGGAGCTCCACGAGATCAAGGAGTTCCTGGAGAACCCGAAGAAATTCCAGGCCCTGGGCGCCCGCATCCCCAAGGGCGTGCTCCTCTACGGCCCGCCGGGTACCGGTAAGACGCTCCTCGCCCGCGCCGTGGCCGGCGAGGCGGGGGTTCCCTTCTTCTCGATCAGCGGGTCCGACTTCGTCGAGATGTTCGTCGGCGTCGGCGCCTCGCGCGTGCGTGACCTGTTCGAGCAGGCCAAGCAGAACTCGCCCTGCATCATCTTCATGGACGAGATCGACGCCGTCGGTCGCCACCGCGGCGCCGGGCTGGGCGGCGGTCACGACGAGCGCGAGCAGACGCTGAACCAGCTCCTGGTCGAAATGGACGGCTTCGAGATGAAGGACAACATCATCCTCATCGCCGCTACCAACCGGCCGGACATTCTCGATCCGGCGCTGTTGCGCCCCGGCCGCTTCGACCGCCAGATCGTCGTCGACCGGCCCGACCGGTTGGGACGCAAGAAGATCCTCGAGGTCCACACCCGGGGCAAGCCGCTGGGGCGGGAGATCGACATCGACGTGCTGGCCGGCCAGACCCCCGGATTCACAGGCGCCGACCTGTCCAACCTGGTCAACGAGGCGGCTCTGCTCGCCGCGCGCAACGGCAAGCGCGAGATCACCCAGGTGGAGCTCGAGGAAGGCATCATGCGGGTGATCGCGGGTCCGGAGAAGAAGACCCGGGTGATGTCGGACAAGGAGCGGCGGATCACCGCCTACCACGAGATGGGCCACGCCCTGGTCGGCCACTACCTGCCCAACGCCGATCCGATCCACAAGATCTCCGTCATCTCCCGCGGCCAGGCGCTCGGCTACACGATCTCTCTGCCCGGCGAGGACAAGTTCCTGACCACACGGGCTGAGCTGTTGGACAACATGGCCATGACGCTGGGTGGCCGCGCCGCCGAGGAGATCGTCTTCAGAGAGGTGACCACCGGCGCCTCAAACGACCTGGAGAAGGTCACCGCGACGGCCAAGCAGATGGTCATGCGCTTCGGGATGTCCGAGAAGCTGGGACCGCGCGTTTTCGGCCATGACCATGGGCAGCCCTTCCTGGGCCGCGAGTTCTCCGCCGAGCCCGATTACAGCGACGAGATCGCGCGTGAGATCGACGACGAGATCCGCCGCATCGTCGAGGCGTCGCACGTCCAAGCCAAGGAGATCCTGAATACGCAGCGGGAGAACCTGGAGAAGCTCTCCGAGATTCTGATCAAGCGGGAGACGATCGAGAAGGAGCAGTTCGAGGCGCTCCTCCTGGGCCAGACCGAGGAGGACGTCTTCGGCGCTGAGGCCCCGCCCCCGCCTGAGATTCCCATCCCGCCAGCGGCGCCGGCCGAGCGGGCGCCGGGACGCGAAGGGCCGCGTCCGATACCGCGTCCCGGGTACGCGGGGGGGACGGCAGAATAAGCTTCGCGGGGAGCGTCCCGTAAGCACTGCGCGTGGGACGCGAGTGCTTACGGGACGCTCCCCGCTGCGCGTCCTCGTCGCGGGCGGACCCGGGACGGTTGCGCGGGCCTTCGTGTGGCTTTAGACTTTTCGGTCGGCGCAGGGGCGTTCGGAGAGTTGGGGGTTGCGATGTTGAGAAGGGTTGCGCCGGTCCTTGTCGTGCTGTGCACGCTTGCTCTGCCGGCCGTAGCGGTCGGTGCTGGTGGTGCTACTCGTACCTGGGTCTCAGGCACCGGGGATGACGCCAATCCATGCAGCCGGACGGCGCCGTGCAAGACGTTTGCCGGGGCGTTCTCCAGGACCGCGGCCGGAGGCGAAATCGACGCGCTGGACGCAGGCGGCTTCGGGGCGCTTTTCATCAACAAAGCGATCACGATCGACGGAGGCGGTGGGCAGGTGGGGGGCGTGCTCGTCTCCGGCACCAATGCCATCACCGTCGCCGCCGGTGCGGCCGATCACGTGATCCTTCGCAACCTCCGCATCGACGGCGCCGCCACCGATATTCCGACATCGGCGGGACTCAACGGGGTCAACTTCACCTCGGGCGCCAGTCTGCTGCTGGAGAACGACCGGATCTACGGTTTCGGCCAAAACGGGGTAAGCGATACCGCCTCCAGCAGCAGCCTCGTCATTTCAGGAACAACGATTAGCGACGGCGGGGGCAACGGGGTCACCGTAGCCCCGGCAGGCGGATCCTCGGCTCAGGCCCTGCTGGAGAACGACTCGATTGAGAACAACTCAGGCACCGGGGTCCTGGCCGACGAAGCGGGGAGCACCGTCTACTTGTCGGGTGCGTCGGTGTTCGGGAACGCAACCGGGCTGTCGGCGGTCAACGGCGGATCGATCGTGGCCGTGGGGCCGAATAACTTCGTCTACGGCAACGGTAGTAACGGCAACGCGACCTCGACCATCGGGGCCGGAGCCCAGGGGCCGCCGGGGGCGCCGGGATCTCCGGCCGGGGCGGCGGGGCTGCCGGGGCGCGTCGTGCTGGTGAGCTGCCAGACGGTCACCAAGAAGGTCAAGGTCCGGGGCAAGCACGGCAAGAAGCGGACGGTTACGAAGAAGACGAAGCGGTGCACCGCCCGCCCGATCACCGGGACGGTGACGTTCACGACCGGCTAACCAGCTGCGCGGGGCCCGTCCCGAAAGCGCTACGCGGGGTGCGCGAGCGCTTTCGGGACGGGCACCCGCTCCGCGGCGTTTAACGTCTAGGCCGTGAATCCCGGGCGCATCCTTCTCAAGCTCACCCGTCTCTGGCTTCCCGTGGTCATTGTGATCGCGGGCATTGTGGCCATCGTCATCGGGCACGGGACTGATGGGACGGCGGCGGCGGGGGTGGGGTTTTTGATCATCGCTCTCATGGTGTGGATGATCAACTGGATGTACCGGATGAGCGTCGACTCCAACCGCGACCGCGAGCGTGAAGAGGAAGCGCGTGAGTACTTCAGCGCCCACGGACGGTGGCCGGATGAGTGAGCGTGACTTCACGCTGATGGGGGTAATCAACGTCACGCCGGACTCGTTCTCGGACGGCGGGCGCTATCTGGATCCCGAGGCGGCGGTGGCGCATGGCCTACGCCTGGAGTCCGAGGGGGCGGCGATCCTTGACGTGGGCGGCGAGTCGACCCGCCCCGGGGCGGAGGCGGTGCCGGCTGACGAGGAGCTCCGGCGCGTCCTTCCGGTGATCGAGGGTCTGGGCGAGGTGACGAGCGCCCGCATCTCCATCGACACCTCCAAGGCGGACGTCGCCGAGGCGGCGCTGGGAGCGGGGGCAACGCTGGTCAACGACGTGACCGCGCTCCGTGGCGACCCGCGGATGGCCGAGGTCGTGGCCGGAGGTGGGTCCGACTGCTGCCTCATGCACATGCTCGGCAACCCGCGCTCGATGCAACACGACCCCCGCTATGGGGACGTCGTCTCCGAGGTCAAGGCGTTCCTGGAGGAGCGCCTCGCCTTCGCGGTGGCGGCCGGCATCCCGGAGGAGCGGATCCTGCTCGATCCGGGGATCGGGTTTGGCAAGACAATCGAGCACAACCTGGAGCTGCTGGCGCGCTTGGATGAGCTCGTCGAGCTCGGTCGTCCCGTGGCCATCGGCACCTCCAACAAGTCCTTCCTGGGCCGGATCACCGGGCGGCCGGCGGGGGAGCGGCTGGCCGGAACGATCGCCACCTGCGTCGTCGCCTACGAGCGCGGAGCGCGCGTGTTCCGGGTCCACGAGGTGGCTCCTGTGGGAGATGCGCTGGCGGTCACGGCTGCTACGTTCCCGGCGTGGACGACGAGGCCGACGAGTACGACGAGGTAGACGACGGAGACTCGGAGGGCCATCCTGAGCCGGAGGTCACGATTGAGATCAGTGGCCTCTCGCTCTACACGCATGTCGGCGTAAGCGATGCCGAGCGGGAGGTTGGGCAGCGCCTGCTCCTCGATCTCCGGATCGACGCGGGTGATGTTGACGCCACGGTGACCGACCGGATCGAGGATACGGTCGACTACAGCAAGGTCTGCCAGACGGCCAACCTGGTCGCCCAGCAGCGCTCCTACAAGACGCTGGAGCGGCTATGCGCCGCCATCGCCGATCGCGTGATCGAGGATTACAGCGTCGATGCCGTCTGGATCAAGGCGGCCAAACCCGAGCCGCCGATGGTGCTGCCGGTCACCGAGGTCTCAGTCGAGGTGTGGCGCCAGCGGCAGTGACCAGCGCGGAGAAGGGCTACTTGGGCCTGGGCTCCAACGTCGGCGACCGGCGGGCGAATCTGGAGCGGGCCGCGCGTGCGCTGCCCTGCCATGGGATCGAGGTGGTGGCCTCCTCGTCGGTCTACGAGACCGAGCCGGTCGGTCTCGTTCTCGATCAGCGCGCCTTCTACAACGCCTGCCTGCGCGTCCGGACGACCTTCGGCCCTGAGGAGCTTCTCGATGTCTGCAAGGCGGTCGAGCGAGGGCTGGGACGCCAGCCGGGCGGGATCCGCCACGGCCCACGCCCGATCGACATCGACCTGCTCCTGCTCGACGAGCGGCAGCAGAGCTCGGACCGGCTGACACTGCCCCACCCCGAGGTTCTCTCGCGGCGCTTCGTGCTCGTGCCCCTGCTCGAGCTCGATCCGGACCTCGCCTTGCCTGACGGCGAGCGCCTGGCCGACGCGCTGGCCCGGCTTGAGGGCCAGGACGTCGTGCACGCCGGACCACCGCTGATCTAGTGCTCAACTAGGGTTCACGACCATGCTCCTGGCCGTCGACGTGGGCAACACGCAGACCCACTTCGGGGTGTTCGCCGACGACGGGGACCGGGTCGCCGAGCATTGGCGATTCGCCACGGTGAGGCAGTCGACGGGCGACGAGCTCGGGGCTGCCCTGTCAAATCTCCTAGCCCTGAGGGGTCTGGCCTTCGCCGACGTCGAGCACGCGATCGTCTCCTCGACCGTGCCCCAGCTCCAGGAGCAATGGCTGCTCATGTCGGAGCGCTACCTGAACGAGCCGGCATTGATCGTCGGTCCGACGATCAAGACCGGAATGCCGATCCGGATGGACAACCCGCGGGAGGTCGGGGCCGACCGCCTGGTCAACGCCATCGCCGCCTACGAGCGGGTCAAGGGTGCGTGTGTCGTGGTCGACTTTGGGACCGCGATCACCTACGACGCCGTGTCGGCGGAGGGGGAGTACCTGGGTGGCATCATCACCCCCGGAGCCGAGATATCGATCGACGCGCTCTCCGAGCGGGCGGCCAAGCTCCCCAAGATCGAGATGGCCGAGCCGCGAGCCCTGATCGGCAAATCGACCGTGGAGGCGATCCGCAGCGGGATCGCCTATGGCTTTGCCGGTCAGGTCGAGGGGATCGTCCGCCGGCTCCGGGCCGAGCTCGGCGAGGAGACCAAGGTGATCGCCACCGGCGGTCTGGCGCAAATCCTCGTGCCGTTCATGCGGGACACGATCGACGAGGTCGACGACATGCTCACGCTGATCGGGCTTCGGCTGATCTGGGAGCGGAATCAGCCGTAGGCACGGGCACGTCAGGCGTCCGGGCCACGGTCGAGGCCATGATCAGCGGGCCGAAGCGCCGCCGATCGTCCGGATAGTCCCGGTCCAGCTGGTCGAACACGTCGAGCAGACCGCGAATGGCCGCGAACACCGGCGCGTCATCGACCTCGTCGGGGACGTCGCAGGCCAGGCGGGCCAGAGCCAGGCCCTCAATCCCGGCCTCGGTCGCGCCGCGCATCATCGAGATCACGGCCATCATCAGGAGCGCGGTCACCCGGTCGAGGAGCAGGTGCGGGGCCTGCTCACGTTCGCCCACCGGAGGCCCGGCCGGCTCAAGCGCTTCCCCGGCCGCGATCCGCAGCGACTGCTCAGAGCCGATGGAGCGGATCTGCTCCGCCGAGAGGCCGGCCTGCAGGGCGAGGCGGAACTGGATCGTGGCCGAGAGGCCGGTCCGGCCGTAGGGCGCGTCGGAGGCGAACAGGATCTGCCCCGGGGGAACGAGCGAGAACAGCGTCATCATGTCCGCGGGCATCCACCAGGCGGTGTCGAAGAGGAGGTTCGGAAGGTCCGGGGCGACGCGCCAGATCCAGCTCAGGTCGCAGATCCCGGCGTGGGCCAGGATCAGCCGGGCGTCCGGGAACTCGGTGGCGAGCTCGACCGCGTGCAGCCCGAGCGCCGGAATCCCCCGCCCGGCGTGAATGAGGATCGGGAGGGAGCGCTCGTCGGCTATGGCGGCCAGCTCCCGGACCGCCGGATGATCAAGGTTGAACTGCTCCGCCCGCGGGTGGAGCTTGATGCCCCGGGCGCCGGCATCGAGGGCGCGGCGGGCCTCAGCCACCGCATCGCCGCCGTTGGGACTGACCCGGCAGAAGGGCACGAGCAGCCCGCCGGAATCGGCCGCGGCTTCGATGACCATGTCGTTGGCCGCCGGGTAGCCCCCGGGCTCGTGCATGGGGAAGACGAAGGCGCCGCGGGCCTGGGCCTCGCGCAGGCCTTGCAGCAGTTCCTCCGGCGTCTGCTTCATGCCGTCGGGGTCGTTCTGGCCCAGATGCGTGTGGGCGTCGAAGAGCTCCAGCCCCGGGATCTCGTCGAAGATGACCTTCGTCCAGGGCGCGACGAGCGGGGTGATGTCAACGGGCATCACCTGATTCGTACCATGAACGGGTATGCCGCGGTCTCTGCACGACAGCTGGAACCTCGGCGGCCTGACGATCCCCAACCGGGTTGTGCTGGCGCCGCTGGCCGGCATCGGCAACTGGTTCGTGCGCCTCCAGGCCCGGCGCTACGGCGCTGGTCTGGCTGTCTCCGAGATGGTCTCGAGCTTCGCCGTCCACTACCGCAACGAGCGCACGCTGCAGGAGCTCCTGCGCATCCATCCCGACGAGCACCCTGTCTCAGTCCAGCTCTTCGGGTCTGACCCTGAGGTGATGGCCTCAGCGGCCGAGCGGGTGGCGGCGGCGGGCGCCGATCTGATCGACATCAACATGGGCTGTCCCGTCCCCAAGGTGTGCAAGACCGGAGCTGGAGCGGCGTTGCTCACGGATCCGGATCGCGCCGTGGCCATCGCTCGCGCCGCTGCCCGGGGAGCGGCCTGCCCGTCACGGTCAAGCTCCGCTCCGGCCAGCGTCCCGGGGATCTGCGGGGGATCGAGGTGGCACGGCGGCTGGCCGCCGAGGGGGTGGTGGCCGGGATCGCGCTCCACCCCCGGCACGCCTCCCAGCGCCACAAGGGAAAGCCGGACTACGCGCTGGCGGCGCGGCTGGTTGAGGAGCTGGCGGTACCCGTGCTCATCTCAGGCGGGCTGCAGACGGTCGCTCAGGTGCGCGACGCCTTCGACCAGACGGGCGCCGAGGCGGTGCTCGTGGCCCGCGGGGCGCTCGGGAATCCGTGGCTCTTCCAGGAGCTGCTGGGGGGTCGCTCCACGCCACCGGAGCCGGCTGAGGTGCTGGCCGAGATCGACTGGGTAATGGAGTGCGCTGCGGCCCACCTCGGGGAGGAGCGCGCGGCGCGGTATCTGCGCAAGTTCTATCCCTGGTACCTGGAGCGACTCGGAGGGGACAAGACTCTGCGCCAGGCGCTGCAAACGGCGCCGACGCTCGGTGCCGCCCGGAGGCTGCTGCACGAGCACGCGGCGCTGCCCCTGGCGGCCTGAATCACCAGAGCCCGGCCGGCTGGCTCGAGCCGGCTGGGTCGGCCCCCAGGGCCGGACTCGGGTGCTGTCTATACTCATCCGCCCACTACGCCGACGGACCGGATATCCCGCCTTTGGAGCGGGTTTTTTCTCGTCCAGGGACCACTATTTCAACTGGGTTTCACGCTATGCCAAGAGACGTCCTCCTCACACCCGAAGGGCTCGCCAACCTGAAGGCTGAGCTCGACGAGCTCACCACCTCTCGCCGCCGTGAGGTGGCTCAGCGGATCCGAGAGGCTCGGGAGTTCGGTGACATTTCCGAGAACGCCGAGTACGACGACGCCAAGAACGAGCAGGCGATGCTGGAAGCGAGGATCGCCTCGCTGGAGGAGAAGCTGCGCTCGGCGACGGTGATCGACGCCTCCGATATCGGCACCGACGTCGTCGGCGTCGGCTCGGTGGTTCACGTCAAGGACGAGGCCGGCAAGTCGACGAAGTACACGATCGTCGGCTCAGCCGAGGCCAGCCCTACGGAGGCGAAGCTCTCCAACGAGTCGCCCGTGGGCAAGGCGCTGCTCGGGCACAAGCGCGGCGAGCAGGTCACGATCACCACGCCCAGGGGCCAGCGCAAACTCAAGATCACCAAGATCGACGTCGCGAAGTAGCGTTCGGGCGATGGGCGACCGGCCCGCCGAAGAACACTCAGGCGTCTTTGCCGACCGGCGCCGCAAGCTGCAGGAGCTGCGCGACGCGGGTGTCGAGCCCTTCCCGCACGAGTTCGACGGAGTCGAGCCCATCGCTTCGGTCCGGGAGCGCTTCGCCTCTTTGGGGCCCGGAGAGGAGACCGACAGCCGCCACCGGGTGGCGGGGCGGATCGCCGCCCGGCGGGGCCAGGGGCGGATGGCCTTTCTCGATCTGGTCGACCGGTCGGGGAGGATCCAGCTCCAGGCCCGGGTCGACGAGCTTGGCGAGGCGGGCATGGGCCAGCTGCTCGAGCTCGATCTAGGGGACCTGATAGGGATCGAGGGCGTCGTCTTCTCAAGCCGCCGGGGCGAGCTCACGTTGCGGGTGGAGCGCTATGAGCTCCTGGCCAAGTCGCTGCGCCCGCCTCCCGAGAAGCGCCATGGTCTGCGGGACGTCGAGGTCCGCTTCCGCCACCGCGAGCTCGACCTGATGAGTAACGAGGAGATCCGGGAGCTCTTCATCACCCGCGCCCGCGTGGTCTCGGCGATCCGTCGCTTCCTCGACGCCGAGGGCTTTATCGAGGTCGAGACGCCGGTCCTGCAGCCCCTGTACGGCGGCGCTGCGGCACGGCCCTTCACCACTCACCACAACGCGCTCAACCGCACGCTGTATCTCCGCATCGCGACCGAGCTCTACCTCAAGCGCCTGATCGTCGGAGGGCTCGAGCGGGTCTACGAGCTGGGCAAAGACTTCCGCAACGAGGGGGTCGATACCACCCACAACCCCGAGTTCACGATGCTCGAGTGGTACGAGGCCTACGCCGACTATGAGGACGTGGCGGCCCGGTTCGAGCGCCTGGTCGAGTATGTGGCCGCCGAGGTCGGCTACGACGGGCCGCTCGACTTCACCCCGCCCTGGCGCCGGGAGACGCTGGCCGGGGCGATCGTCGAACGCACGGGGATCGACATCCTCCGTCTGCGCGACCGTCAGGAGCTGGCCGAGGCGATGCACGCCGCAGGTCTCACGGTCCCCGAGGAAGACACGTGGCCCCAGCTCGTCGACGAGCTCGTGAGCAAGCACGTCGAGCCGACTCTTGAGGCTCCGACCTTCCTGCTCGACTACCCGCTCGAGCTTTCGCCCTTCGCCAAGCGCCATCGCTCGCAGGAGGGTCTGGTCGAGCGCTTCGAGGCCTATGCGGGGACGATGGAGGTGGCCAACGCATTCACCGAGCTCAACGATCCCGATGAGCAGCGCCGGCGCTTCGAAGCTCAGCGCGCCCTGGCTCAGGCCGGCGATGAGGAGGCGCACCCGTTCGACGAGGGGTTCCTACAGGCGCTCGAGTACGGAATGCCGCCGACGGGCGGGATCGGGGTGGGAATCGACCGCTTGGTCATGCTGCTTACGGGCCGGACGTCGATCCGCGAGGTTGTGCTGTTCCCCGCCATGCGGGACTAGCCAGATGTACAAAATTCACGAATAGCGAGGCTTTTGGCTCCGCATCGCGAACTCGCTGGTTACCCGCTCATGAACAGCCGCAGGTTGGGCGCATCGGTGCGTCCAGACCCTCCAGGCCTGATGGTAGACTGATCCGGGCGAGCAACGAGACCGTTTTCACTCATGAGCCACGGCATCACGACCGAATACATGGGTAAAGCGGGGTCGTCGGCGTACCCGCAGCCACCATCCAGGAGCAGACCACCAGGAATAGTCGGAGAGAAGCCTTCGTATAGTCGGTTAAGCGAAGGAAGTCCCCCGTCCTGAGAGAAGAGCCATGTTCGAGCGATTCACAGAGAGAGCCCGCCAGGTTGTCGTGTTGGCGCAGGAAGAGGCGCGCACGCTCAAACACAACTACATCGGCACCGAGCACATCCTGCTCGGCCTGCTGCGCGAGGAGGAAGGTCTAGCCGCGCGCGTCCTCGAGTCTCTGGACATCACCGTGGAGCGCGTGCGGGCGCAGGTCGTCCGCATCGTCGGTTCCGGCGAAGAGGTCACCTCCGGCCAGATCCCCTTCACTCCGCGGGCCAAGAAGGTCCTGGAGCTGGCGCTCCGGGAGGCTCTCAGCCTCGGGCACAACTACATCGGGACCGAGCACATCCTGCTCGGCCTGGTGCGGGAGAACGAAGGCGTCGCCGCGCGCATCCTGCTCGACTTCGACGCCGACTCGGAGAAGATCCGCAACGAGGTCATCCGGATGCTCTCGGGCCCGGGCGGACGTTCGCGCTCCGGCTCTGGTGGAGGCGGCTCCGGTACCACTGCGGAGGGTAAGAAGTCTTCCAAGCTGCTCGACCAGTTCGGGCGCAACCTGACCAAGCTTGCCGCTGACTCCAAGCTCGACCCCGTCGTGGGTCGGGAGATCGAGATCGAGCGGATCATGCAGATCCTCTCGCGGCGGACCAAGAACAACCCGGTGCTGGTCGGTGAGCCCGGCGTGGGCAAGACCGCGGTGGTAGAGGGCCTGGCCCAGCGGATCACCAACGGCGATGTGCCCGAGCTGCTCAAGAACAAGCAGATCTACACCTTGGATCTGGCGGCTCTCGTCGCCGGCTCCAAGTACCGGGGCGAGTTCGAGGAGCGCCTCAAGAAGGTGATGAAGGAGATCACCCAGCGCGGGGACATCATCCTCTTCATCGACGAGCTCCATAACCTCGTCGGTGCCGGTGCCGCGGAGGGCGCTATCGATGCCGCCTCCATCCTGAAGCCGGCGCTGGCCCGCGGCGAGCTGCAGACGATCGGCGCCACGACGCTCGAGGAGTACCGCAAATATCTGGAGCGCGACAGCGCGCTGGAGCGGCGCTTCCAGAAGATCACCGTCGATCAGCCCTCGACCGAGGAGACGGTTCAGATCCTCAAGGGTTTGCGCGACCGCTACGAGCAGCACCACAAGGTGCAGATCACCGACGAGGCACTCGAGGCGGCAGCCGAGCTGGCCGACCGCTACATCTCCGACCGATTCCTGCCTGACAAGGCGATCGACCTGATCGACGAGGCCGCGTCACGCATGCGGATCAAGTCGATGACCTCCCCGCCCATCTACCGCGAGCTCGAGGACGAGATCGAGGAGACCCGCCGGGCCAAGGAGGAGGCGATCGAGAACCAGGAGTTCGAGAAGGCGGCCAACCTGCGTGACAAGGAGCGCCGGCTCTCGCAGCGCAAGCGTGAGCTGACCGAGCAGTGGGAGGCCGGCGAGTCGACCGAGCGTCCCGCCATCGGTGAGGAAGAGATCGCCGACATCGTCTCAATGTGGACCGGGATCCCCGTGTTCAAGCTGACCGAGGCCGAGACGGCCAAGCTGATGCGCATGGAGGAGGAGCTCCACAAGCGCGTCATTGGCCAGCACCCGGCGATCGAGGTCGTCTCCAAGGCGATCCGGCGCAGCCGGGCAGGCCTCAAGGACCCCAAGCGGCCGACCGGCTCGTTCATCTTCCTCGGCCCCTCAGGGGTCGGAAAGACGGAGCTGGCCCGGACCCTGGCCGAGTTCCTGTTCGGGGACGAGGACACGATGATCCGCATCGACATGTCCGAGTACATGGAGAAGCACGCCGTGTCCCGTCTGGTCGGTTCACCCCCGGGCTACATCGGCTACGACGAGGGCGGCCAGCTCACCGAGGCGGTCCGCCGCAAGCCCTACAGCGTGCTCCTGCTCGATGAGATCGAGAAGGCCCACCCGGACGTGTTCAACATCCTTCTCCAGATCCTGGAGGACGGCCGCTTAACCGACGCCCAGGGCCGGACGGTCGACTTCCGGCACTGCATCGTGATCATGACCTCGAACATCGGGGCCTCGGAGATCGCACGCAACACGCCGCTCGGCTTCGCGGTGTCCGACGACGAGACCGGGATCACCTACGACGACATGAAGAACCGGATCATGGGCGAGCTCAAGAAGGTCTTCCGGCCTGAGTTCCTCAACCGGATCGACGAGGTCATCGTCTTCCACAAGCTCTCCAAGGACGAGATCAAGGAGATCGTGGATCTGCTGCTCATGCGGATTCGCGAGTCGATGGCGGAGCGCGAGCTCCAGCTCGAGCTCTCCGAGGAAGCCAAGGATCTGCTTGTCGACAAGGGCTGGGACCCGTCAATGGGCGCGCGGCCGCTGCGGCGCGCAATCCAGCGCTATGTCGAGGATCCGCTGGCCGACTTTGTCCTGCGCTCCCAGGTCCCGGAGGGCTCGACGGTCAAGGTCGACGCCCCCTCCGAAGCTGAGGACGGAGTGGAGCCAGAGGTTAAGCTCACGATCGTTGAGCCCGCTCCCAAGCCAACTCCGGTCGGTGTGGGCGCCGAAGGCGGATCAAGCGCCGGTGAGGACGATCCGAGCGACGCCGCCTCTGCTTCAGCGGAGGATCCCTCCGAGTCTGAGTAGTTTCCGTCGGGTAGCGCTCGTCGCCCTTGCGGCGGCGACGCTGCTCGTCGCTGCCGCCTGCGGCGGATCAGCTAACGGCGATCCCTCGGCGCCGGCGCTTCAGCGCGTGCGCAGCGTCTCTCTGCGCCCCAGCGGGAAGGGCGTCTCGTGGAGAATCCCGCCGAACTGGATGATCACCATGCAGGCGTGGTTCCCCACCGCGTCGAGCACGCTGCGCGCTGAGCTGGGGTCGTCCACAGTGATGGTGTTCGACGGCTCGCACATGTGGCACCACGTTGAGCTCACCTCACGTGGTCTCGTCGTGGATGGCAGGCGGACCGGAGCCTCGCCGCTGCCGGCCTCACGGGTCACGCTTCAAGCCGTGCACGGACCGGTTGAGATACGCAAGTTGGTCATCAGGCGAGTCCGACGCTGAGCTTGGCTTGCGGATTCGCCGCGCGGGTGAGAGAGTCTGCTCCACTAGGCCCGCTACCGGGCTGGGCCGTGAAGGGAAGGGGCATATATGGCCGATCGAATGCTGTTCATCGGCTGGGGCACTCCGGTCCGGGGTGCCGAGGAACGCGGGCTCGAGGTCTTCAACGAGGCGCTCGGGCTGCTCGGGCGGATGCAGCAGGAGGGCCGGATCGAGAGCTTCGACGTGTGCCTGCTGGAGCCGAATGAGGAGATGAACGGCTTCGTCTGTGCTCGCGGCAGCGAAGCGCAGATCAACGCCCTGCGCGCGGACGAGGAGTTTCGTCGTAGCACCGCCGAGTCGATGCTCATCGTGGAGCGACTGAGGCATATCGCGGGCTTCACCAACGAGGGTGTCGCGCGCCAGATGTCGGTCTACCAGGAGGCTCTGGCCAAGGTTCCCCAGCGGGCATGAGCGGCTCGTAGGTACGGCGAGGCGCCGCCGGACCGCGTTCGGCGGCGCCTCGTCGATAGTTCGGCGGAGGTCGTCGTCGATATGTCCGCAGAAAGCCCGTTTGCTCACAATTAACTAGAAGGTTGTCGAATGGGGGCTTGGGGTATGCCGTGAGGAGACCCCCCATGCACGAAGACCTCATTCGTGAGCACATCGGGCGCTTGGCCCGGCACGAAAATCGACCGCTGATCGCGGATCTGTTAGCGCGTTGCTGGCCCGGTGGGTTGGCCGACCGCAGCGAGCCTGTGGCTCTGAACTGGCTGCGTGGGTGGCGTCCGGTTCCGGCGATGGAGCCCTTACCGGTGTGCTCGTGCGACGCCGGCCACTGCGCCGTCTGCAATTAGGGGGTTCCCGGCGGCGGGCGGGCGCGGGCGCGGCGCGGCGGGCGCGACCGGCCAAACGTGCAATGCCGGCCGGACTCGCCTGAGCACCTGCGCGTTTGGGTCGGGCAGCGACCCAAAGGTGAAGCTCCGTATGGAGAGGTCGTCGCAGGCGCACGTTTGGGTAGCGTCGGATGCGCGGGCCGGACCGCACACGAGCTCCCGCGGTGGTCACCGAGCGGCTAATCCGCGTCGGCGACGATCGAGCCGACCCGATCACCCAGCGTGCGGTCCCGGGCGTAGGCGATCGCTCCCCAGGCGAGGGCCACGACGAGGACCCCGAGGGCGATCAGCGGGTACTTGTCGAACGGCTTCGGCTGGCCCGGCTTGACGAGGTCGTAGAGCGGATAGCCGATCGCTGCCGCGCCGAGGAGCGGGAGGATCAGGTGGGTCAGGGGAGAGAAGCGTTCGGCATGGAAACGGCGGAAATAGACCGGAAGGGCGAGGTTGGCCACCAGGTAGGTGAGCGCGATGAGGATCGTGCCCAGGGTGGCTATCTCGCCGAAGAAGACGACGGTTCCGTTCGGGTCGCTGGTCCAGCCGAAGATGTAGGTCAGAGCCAGGGCGATCCCGAGGAAGATGACAAAGGCCACCCAGGGCGTCCGGTTCTTAGCCGTCACCCGTCCTGCGACGCTCGGCAGGAGCCCCTCACGGCCGGAGTTGAAGATGATCCGGGCCTGTGAGTTGGCCGCGGCGATGAGGCTTGAGAGGATCGACGTGAAGCCGGCGAGGTAGGCCAGGAAGGCGAGCCCGCTGGCCACGCCGTGCGCGGCGGTGACGAAGGGCACGCTGGCGCTCGTCAGCTTGGCCGCGTTGTCGTTGAAGCCGACCACGGTGGCGTAGGAGAGGAAGACGTAGACAACCGCGATGAGGAGGATGCTCGAGAACACGGCTCGGGGGACGGCACGGCGTGGATCCCGGCTCTCCTCGGCCATCGCGGCCGAGTTCTCCCAGCCGATGAACAGGTAGAGGGCGAGCGGGAAGCCGAGCGAGAGGCCGGAGAAGCCGCGATGGAGGTTGTTGGGGTCGAACGGCTTGAGGTTGATCGAGCCCGAGTGCTGAATCAGCAGCGCGATGGCGATGACGAGCAGCAAGAGGAGCTCGAAGCCGAAGAACACCGCCGCCACCTGAGTCGAGGGCTTGGCACCGCCGATGATGAGAGACAGGGCCCCGAGGGTGATGAGCGCGGTGAGGATCTGCCAGGGGATCGTGATGCTCAGGTAGTGCTTGAGGATGATCTCCGTCCACCCGCCGGAGATCGCGACCACCGAGGCCACCGCGATGATGTAGCCCACGGCGAGGACCACCGCGCTGACGACGGCTGGATAGCCACCGAAGCCGCGTCCGATCAGCGTCACAAACGATCCGGTGCTCGGGTGCGCGCGGGAGAACTGGCTGAGCGTGTTGCCGAGCAGGGAGATGGCCACGGCAGCGGCGATCACGGTCAGCGGGGAGGCGAGCCCGGCGGTGGTGACGATCGTGGCGAAGCCGAAAAAGAAGCTCATCGCCGGCGCGATATTGGCCAGGGTCGAGGCGGCGATGTCAAAGGTGCTCAGGACCCCGCGGGCCAGGCGCTCGGGGTCTCGGCGGGCTCTGGTGGAAGGGGTCTTGGCGTCGACGGTGGTCACGGTCTTCTCCTCTCCTGGCGGTGCCGCGATCCTATGCCTCTCTGCGCGGCGCGAAGGGCCCTGGCGTGGCGTCGATCTTGGGTATCGAGAAGCGGGCGATCGTGCCGAAGCCGCCGGGAGCCGGCTTGCAAGCCTGGGCGACGCCGGCGTCGCAGGCCACCGAGAGGAAGATGAACGCGTCCTCGATCGTGAATCCCCACTGGTCGACGAGAAGCCGGCTCGCTTCCTCGGAGACCAGGACCAGCGCCTCCTCGTAGCTGTCAGCCGTGGCGTGCGGGAGCCAGCGATCACGCAGCTCGGTTACGGGCCAGGTCGCCTGCTGGCCCTTGAGGATGTCGAAGCGAATGTCGACCTCGCCCGCTATCTCGACGCCGGTGAAGCAGATCTCGCCATCGCCCATCGATGCGTGCATGTCCCCGACGGCGAACATCCCGCCGGGCTGACGCACCGGGAAGAACATCCGGGCTCCGGCTCCGTGGAGATGGTCGTCGAGGTTGCCGCCGTGCTGTCCGGCGAGCCCGTTGGAGAGGATCTCGCCGTCGGTGGCCACCCCCACCACGCCCACCATCGGACGCGCGGGGAAGCTGACCCGGTCGTTCATGCGGATCACGCCGTCCGCCACCTCGAAGCGCCGCGTGAGCGGCGCCTTCACTTGGTCAATGAGCTGGCCGAAGCCGGGAATCAGTGTGGCCACGCCCCAGCTGATTGGGCGCACGTCGAGAATCTCGGCGATCAGCGAGTCCCCGGGCTCGGCGCCCCGTACCGCCACGGGCCCGGTGGCGCTGTTGATGCGGCTCATGTCGATCTCGGTGACTAGGTCGTCCTCGGTCTGGATCTGCCCGCTGAAGCAGTCGTTGGTCTCGAAGGTGACGATGTCGCCGGGGTTGACCTCGAGTACGGGCTCGAGCTGAGGCCCGAACTCCCAGATCACGTCGTCGCGGGTCAGGCGGTGCGTCACAACACCCATGGCTACCGAGCTTCCTCGGCCGGCAGGTCCAGATGAACGATCCCAACATCGACCACCCGCTGGCGGTCCCGCCTCCACAGTACGATCAGGTAGACGATTCCGACAGCGATAAAGCCCGCGATCCCGTAGGCCATGTACGAGATCGGCGGCGTCAGCGGGGAGATGAACGAGAACACCTTGATGCCGGTGGCCGTGAGCCAGGCCGGGATGAAGGCCAGGATGCCGAGGATCGGGATCAGTCCGTGGCGGAGTGGGTTGAACCGCCCGACGCGGAGGAAGTAGCCGAGGCAGGCGGCGTTGACGACGATGTACACGCTGACGAGCAGGATGACCAGCGCGGCTCCGACCATCGCGAAGGCTGTCGTGGGGCCGTAGGCGAGGCCGAGGCCGAGGGTGACTCCGACCGTGAGGACCATCGTGGTGGCCAAGGCGCCGAGGGGGGAGCGGTGGCGAGCGCTCACGGCGGCAAAGAACGACGGGAAGGCCCTGACCCGTCCCATGGCGTAAGCGGTGCGAGTGGCGACGTTGACGCCCGCGTTGGAGTTGGCCACCGTCGAGTTGACGATGGCCAGGAACACGAAGAACCAGACGGCTCCGAAGAGGGAACGAGCGAGCCCCTCCCAGGATGCGGAACCGGTGGTCGAGAACCCGCCGAACCCGGCCGGGCCGAAGGCCACGGTCACGGCGTAGGTCGTAAAGATGTAGAGGACACCGATCCCAAGCGTGGCCAGGAGGACGGCGCGGCGCACGGTGCGCCGTGGATCCCTCGCCTCCTCGGCGAGCGGAGCCGCGCCCTCGAAGCCCCCGAAGGCCAAGATGGTGTACACGGACCCGGCGAACACCCCGGTTAGCCCAGAAAAGGTCTTGGGCGTGTAGTGAGTGGTGAACACGCGGGCGGTGTTGTGGCTGCCCGCATGGATGATGAAGAGCACCCCGACCACGGCGAAGACGAGGATCTCGAACACGCCCAGAACCGTGCCAAACCGGGCCGAGGTCTGGACGCCGAAGTAGCCGACGAGGCCCACCAGAGCTGCGCCGAGGAGAGCCCAAGGCCACCACAATCCGGCGGCGACGCTCAATTCGCTATGCAGCGTCGCGGCGACCGTGAAGCCGAGCTGAAGCAGGACCAGGGGAGCTATCAGGGCACCCACCATCGCGTAGGCCCAGGCGACGAGAAAGCCGAGCGAAGGGTGGAGCCCGCGAGCCGCATAGGTCGCCATGGAGCCGGCCGAGGGCAGCTCACGCGCCAGCTCGCCGATGCAGAACGCGCAGAGCATGCAGGCGACCAGGGCGAAGATGACCGACAGGGGCAGCGAGCCACCGGCGAAGGCGGCGCCGGCAGGGATCGAGGCCGCGATCGCGGCGCCGGGGGCCATGTCGGTGATGCTCTGGAAGAGGACCTCGCGCAGGCCGATGGCGTCTCGGCGGAGACCGGGCCGAGCGGTTGCAGTTGCCTCGACGGTGGCTATGAGCTCCTCCTCGTCCCCATGGCAGGGGGAATCCTTACCAGGGGATGCGACAGCTTTGCAAGTCGGTGCTGCCGGCTCAGCTCAGAAGATCACGGGTGCGATCGCGATCGCCCGGGGGCGCGGACCAGAACGTAGCTTCACATGCCCGCGTCGGCCGAGACGGTGAAGCAGCTTGTCGGCCGAGGCCGCGACCTGGAACTGGCCCGTGATCGTGCCCGGGACCGACCCAATCGTGACTGTCCGCTGTCGGCTGGTGGTCACCAGGGCAACCTTGCGTCCGTCGCTCAGATGGGCGTTCAGCAGATAGCTGACCGCACGCGGAACTGAGCGCCAGGAGATCGTCAGCCCGGTTCCGCGACGCCGCACGGTGAGTCCCCTCGGAGCGGGCAGCTTTGCCGGGGACGGGGCCTTATATCGGGCCACGACGATGTCGGTGCGGGGGTGGCCGTTCTGCGACACGAGTGCGACGATCGCTCGGCCGCGGGTGAGCGCACCTGAGGGTTGGAAGACAATCGTGCCGTGGGCACCGTGGGCGCTGCCGATTAGCCTCAGGGCGCCTCCGGATGCCTGCTCGGCGAACGTCACGCTCTGGCCGGAGATCGGGAGCACCGAGTAGTGGAGCCGCGCGCGGCCGCCGCGCGCCAGCTTGATCGACGCATGCACCGACGGGTTGGGCAGAGCGTGCGACTGCTGAAGACTGATAATCGGGGCGGATCCTGGATCAGGCGTGACGGTCCAGTTCCCCGCCGCGGGGTGGTTAATGAAGAAGTAGGTCGTATTGGTCTGCCGGTCATCCCGGATCACGACCTCGTTGGGGTCCTTGAGCACCGGGCTGGTGCTCGGCGTATCGATTGTGCGGCCGTCCGGCCCGCGGAGGGTCGCGCGCGGGGCCGCACCCTGGCCCACGAGCCCAAACACCGCAACCCGCTGACCGGCGGGAACCGTGAAGGCCGGAACCGCCGCAGCACGACCTCGCCGGAGGCGATCAGCCACGCTGTGAATCGAGCGGAAGGTGTCGATGTCGCAACTGCTCCACCACCAGTCGATGTGGCCGCTCGGAAGCTCTACCCCGCCGCCCGCGTGAGTGAAGCCGAGGTCGAGGCATGCACCCACTCCGCGGTCCGAGATCACGATCTCCCCGCCGCCACAGACCTGGAACACGCAGGCGTCGGCCAGGGCGTCGGCCTGGAAATGGCCCTGCGGAACGTCGACGTTGATGTTGAGGCCGGCCTTGGCCTCGACGATGTTGTCGAGATTGATGTCCACGGTCCCGCCCAGGCCGATGTTGCCCTGGTCATCGACATGGAAATAGGCGTCTCCGACCTGTTGGTTGAGGATCGAACCCGTGCCCTTGAGGTCGAAGGAGAAGGGGTCGATCTGGAGCGCGAGCCCAGCGTGGATGCTGACCAGCGACGACCCCAGGACCTCCGGGCCGCCGGTTACGGTCGCGCCGCCCATAAGCGTCGTTGGGTGCAGCGAGAAGCCCGCGTCGATCTCGTTGAGGAAGAAGCCCTCGCCGAGCGGAATGTTGAGGTCGTCCACAAGTGCGCTGGCGCCCTTGAACTGGCCGTGCACGAAGTCGACCGATCCGCCAACGGTGATGATCGCGAGCTCCAGCGTTGCCTGGCCATGGAAGGCATCGGTCTGGCGGTGGTAGCTGAAGTCGACATCCTTGACGCCGACGCCGGCAAAATCGGCATGCGGCACCTTGACCTCGAGCGAGTCAAGGTGAAGACCGCCGGGGTTATCCGCGGTGATCACGCCATCGGCGGTGAGCAGGGGATCGCTGGGGTTGTCGGAGGTGAAGATCGGCGGTAGCGAGACGTGCACGGTGATCGACGAGCAGGCGTACTGACAGGTATCGCCGTTACCGAGTGCGCTGCCGGCCTTGTGGATGTCGACGCCAACGTCCCCTACAAACGGGAGGCTGCCGATGATCGGGATGTGGCTTGCCCCCGGGAAGGTGCCCAGGTGGCCCCCGGCGTCGGGCAGGTACAGGGCGAACGAGTGCGCGGTGGAGACCGGAACCCCGTCCATCACGATGTTCGCGTCGCTCGAGACCACGAGATCGGCTCCCGGCACGAGAATGATCGGGGCTCCGTTCTGCGGGTCGAAGTCCAGGCCGTTGATTCGTACAGGGCTGTAGGAGATGTAGTTGTGGATCATCGCGTTGACGTACGCGAAGGCTCCGCAGGTTGAGCACTCCTGAATGGCCCGGGCTCCAAATCCAAACGCATGACCTCCTGTCTTCGCCGGGTCAGGCGAAGGCACGCAGAAGAAGGTGCTGTGGGCGCACAGCAGATGCTGGATCGTCTGGTAGTCGGCCGGATGAATCTCGTTCAACAGATCTGTCACCGGGTAGAGGCAGCCCTGCGCGTCAACGGCTCCAAAGACCACATCCTGTCCGTCGCACTGAGGGGGTGGGCTTCCACCCGGCCCCGCCTTCGTTCCCGCGCCGGGATGTCGAGGGTCCTGCGGGTGGGGCAACGGCGCTCCCTGACAGTCGCCGAGCAACGAAAAGCTGGGGTGGACGATCGGCCCCAGATGTGAGTTGCCGTGCTTGGCTATCCGCGGCGGGTGCGCGCGGGGTGGCGGCGGGATGTTCACGAAACTGTGGGCCACCGTCGAGGACCCGCCGGCGCCCACGGCCGTCAGCGAAACGTCGTGGCTCAACGGCCCCCGGGTGTAGACGGTGAGCCCGGGATCCGACCCGGGACAGACGACGTCAGGTTGGCTGCCGCCAGTCACGTTCCAGACAAAGCGAGACACCGGGCCAGACGCTGATGCCTTGAATACCGCCTGACCAGCCCCAGTCGACGTCACGCCAACGGAGGCGGTGAACGGAGGGCCGGATGCCGTGCCAACGCTCGCCGTACCCTGCGCCTGCGCCGACGACCCTCCCGCATCCTTGATCGTGACACTAATCGTGTAGCTCCCGGCGGAGGCGTAGGTGTGGCTACCCGCCACCGTGAAGCCACCACCGGAGGCGCTGACGGTGCCCGGGCTGGAGGCCCCATCTCCCCAGTTGACCTGAGCGCTGTAGTCGCCGGGCGCGTCAGCAGGATCCGCGTCGGTGAAGCTCGCGACCTGGCCGCTGAACTGCTGGCCCGCCGTGGCACTGACGTTGCTCCCCGACGCGCTCAGGGATGCGTCGCTGACTTGTGCTGAGAAGGGTGTCGGCACCGTCGAGGGGGACGTGCTGCCGGTGCAGGTGTAGGTGGAGCTGACGGTCCCGGCGTAGCTGCCTTCCTCGCCGTAGGTGTGTGAGCCGCTGATCGTGTACCGGGGGGGCGTCATCCCGGCAACAGGCGTGTACGTTGCGCCGGAGTTCTGGCCGTCGCCCCAAGCGATTGATCCGCTCAGACTTGCGACCCCCCCGGTGCAATCGGCGACCATCGTGCCCACCTGGCCGCTGAACTGCGCTCCCTCGGTGGCAGTGATCGCGTTGCTCGCCGCGAAAGCCCCCGATGCAGCCAACAGTCCGGCCGTCACGGCACACGTGCAGCTCAGGGCGACGATGCGAGCGCGCCAGCTCAACTTGGCGTCTCGTTGCGGCCGGGCGTCGCCGCTTCGGGTTCATCGGCCGGTACAAGGAGCCGCTCGAGGATCCCGGCCAGCCCCAGCCAACCGTCGAAGGGCGAGGCGGTCCCGTCCTCGCCGAGCAGCCGTCCAGACATGTGCTCGGAGGCGCCAGCCTCAAACTCGATTGTGACCCGCGGCCCGCTTGCCTGCATCGCGGTGATCATCGCCCCGTACCCCCGGTTTCGCATCACGGAGGCTCCGTGATATTTCTCACATCTGGTGCGGTGGAGTGAGTGCGCTGGGATAGCCTTGCCGGCGGGGGCCATGGTCAGGGCACTGCTTTTGGAGCGGGAGCGCGAGCTCGGTGTAGTGAGCGAGTCACTCGCGCGCGGGCGGGCGGGGGGTCACTCGGTGCTTCTGATAGAGGGCGCTCCAGGTATCGGCAAGACGGCGCTATTGGAGCAGGCGCGCGGCCGGGCGGCGGACTCGGGCATGCGCGTCCTCGCTGCGCGTGGCGGAGAGCTCGAGGACGGGTTTCCCTTCGGGATCGTTCGTCAGCTCTTCGAGCCGGTCATCCGTGAGCTGCCAACCAGCGATCGCCGTGACGCGCTCGCGGGCGCCGCAGAGCTCGCGACACCCGTGGTGGGGGGAACGCACGTGTCTCCGTCGGCGGCGATCGAGGATCGCTCTTTTGGTGTCTCCCATGGCCTGTACTGGCTCACGGCGAACCTGTCTGAGCGAACGCCGTTGCTCCTGGCGATTGACGACCTGCACTGGGCTGACGCCCCCTCGCTCCGCTTCCTCTTGTTCCTCGTGCGCCGTCTGGCTGGGTTACCAGTCGGGTTGGTGATGTGTACCCGCACTGGACGGCTGGCGCCTGACCCGACACTGGTCGCCCAGCTTGCGGCCGAACCCGTCGTGGAGGTGCTGCGGCCGGCCGGGCTGAGCGCGCACGGGGCGGCCACGTTGATCCACGACCAGCTCGGCGAGGTGCCCGACGCCGAGTTTGTCCGTGCGTGTGTCGCGGCGACCGGCGGCGTCCCGTTCTTGCTGCTCGAGCTGATCGGCGCGCTCGCAGCCGATGGGGTGTGCCCGACGGCTCAGGCAGCGACGGCCGTAGGTCAAGTCGGCCCGGCCACAGTTGCCCACGCCACACTGCTGCGCATCGCTCAGGTGTCACCAGCGGCTGGTGCTGTGGCACGAGCCGCGGCGGTTCTCGGACCAAGCGGCGAGCCTGAACGCATTGCACGTCTCGCCGGTCTGAGCCCCGCCATGGCGCTCAAGGCCGCTGATGATCTGGCGGCGATCCACATCCTCGCTTTGGGCCGGCCGCTGAGCTTCGTTCACCCCATCCTGCGCACCGCGGTCTACAACGATCTGCCTGCCGGCGAGCGGGCGGAAGCGCACGCGCAGGCGGCACGCCTGCTGGCGAGCGACGGCGCAGACCCCGACGCCGTCGCAGGGCACCTATTGCTGACTCTGCCCGCGGGCCGGCGGGAGGTTATGGAAGAACTGCGCTCAGCCGCCGCCGGTGCTCTGGCGCGCGGGGCGCCCGAGGGCGCGGCAGCGTATCTGCGGCGCGCGGCCGAGGAGGGGTTGGGGCGAGAAATGCGTGCGGAGCTGTTGTTCGAACTCGCACGTGCGACCCGACTGACGGATCCTCCAGCAGCGGTCGAGCAGCTGAAGGAGGTCCGGTCGATCGCCGCCGATCCCTTGCTGCGGGCACGAGCGAGCGCCGACCTCGCCTATCTCTTCGCGTTTCTCGGAGATTGGGGTCAGAGCGTCGCGACGGTCGACGACGCGCTCCGAGACCTTGGTGATCGCGACCGAGAACTGGCCGTACTGCTCGAGCGCTTGGCCTGTGGGCAGGCCGCATACGACCCGCGGCGGGTTGAGCGATTTGACCGCGGGCGGGCGGTGTTGCGAGCTGCGATCGAGGACCGTGTCCCCACGGCCCGCGCCCCGGCGTTGCTGCTGGCGGCGGTCGCCGCAGCTCGCGGAGAGGAATTGACAGAGGTCCTGCCGCTCGTGGACCGCGGACTCGGTGAGGGGGACCTGTTCAGCGAGGAGAGCGCTGTCGCGATGCTTCCCCAAGCATTTGCGGCGCTGGTCATCATCGAGGAGCTCGATCGCGCCGCGAGCGTGGCCGACGCGCTCATGGACGCGGCACGCAGGCGCGGCTCGGCGTATGCGTTCATTGCCGGCGCGGCCCACCGCGCCTGGATCCAGACCCGCCGCGGCGATCTGCTCAGGGCTGAAGCGGACCTTCGCACGACGGTCGAGCTGGCGCAGGAGCACAGCTTTGTCTTTGCCCTGGCGTCAACGGTCTGGTACGGGGCCGATGCGCTGCTGGAGCGGCCGTCGCTGGCCGACGTGGCTCGACTGGCGTGCGCGATTGAGTTGCCGCCAGACCTGGCCTCAACCTTCACCGGGGCTTTCGTGCTCGAGACGCGCGGGCGACTGCGCTGCGCAGATGGTGATGCAGCGGGCGGCCTCGACGATCTCCGCGCCGCCTGGCAGATCGCTGAGGCGCTGCGGTTCTTCAATCCTAACCTCTCCAGCGTGCGGTCGGAGTTGGCGTTGGCGTTGGCTCGTAAGGAGCCCAGCGAGGCGCTGCGGGTCGCGCATCGGCAGCTCAAGGACGCCCGGCGCGTGGGCTTTCCGCGCGCCATCGGCGGGTCGCTACGCACCTTGGGGATCCTCGAAGGTGGTGAGCGCGGGCTGGCCCGGCTCCGTGAGGCGAACGCCGTGCTCGAAGCCTCGCCGGCGCGGCTCGAGCTCGCGCGCGCGCGTGTGGACCTGGGGGCCATGCTCCGGCGTGCCAACCACCGCACCGAAGCGGGACGGCTGCTCGGAGACGGGCTTGAGCTCGCCCGCCGTTGCGGGGCCACTCGCCTGGCCGAGCGTGCGCACTCCGAGCTGCGCGCGAGCGGGGGGCGGCCACGCCGCGAGCCGCGCTCCGGCGTCGACTCGCTCACCCCAAGCGAGCTGCGCGTTGCCCAAATGGCAGCCGACGGCTTGAGCAACCCCCAGATCGGCCAAGCCCTGTTCGTGACCCGCAACACCGTCGAGACGCACCTTCGCCACGTTTACGAGAAGCTCGCCATCCACTCTCGGGAGGATCTCTCCGGCGAGCTCGCAAAGATCACCGGTCCTCCGTGATGCGAGCGGCCCGGTAGCCGTTAGGCTGTGCTCGTGGATACAGAAAAGCCGGCGTCGTCACTTCCTCCTCGCGCTCGCAGCGATGGCGGTCGCGCTCCTGCTCCCGGCGAGCGCCTTCGCGGCCAGCTGGGCGCCCGTAACCGGGGCCACCAGCATCATCCAGGAGGTCGGCAAGGTCCGGGGCCCGGATGGAACTTTGCACGTCGTGTGGACGCGTGACACGCCCGGCGCGAGCACGCAGGACGTCTTCCAGGCGCCCGTCAGCGCGAGCGGAGTCGTCGGGGCGGCGACCGTGATCGCCTCTGGGTTCTCCACGGCCAGCAATCCCGCAATCGTGAACACCGCCGGCGGGGGACTTGAGGTGTTCTTCGGGGGAATTCAGTGCACGACCACTTCGATCTGCCCGACCGGCCTGTTCACTGCCACCTCTAGCGACGGCGGCAAGACGTGGACGGCGCCTGCCGCGTTGTTCGACCGCGATTCGGCCTACGCCTCCGACATGAGCGCGACCACTTTGTCTGACGGGACTCCGTTTGAGACCTGGTTTGCCACCGCGGGGGTGTTCGTCCATCGGGGCCTTGATCCCGGCTCACCTGACTACGAGTACCAGGGCCCACTGGGAGGCGGGTGCTGTGGCTATTACTCAAACCTTGCGGCTGACGCGGCCGGTCACATGCAGCTGGCCTGGGACTCCAATGCCACCGGCCGTCTGGGCGTGTGGACCCAGGCCGTCGACCCGGCGACCGGCGCACCCTCCGGATCACCGCTTCTGATGCCGGGGTCGGTCACCAACTACAACGGCGCACCCGACCAGTCGCAGATGCTTCAGCGTACGCCGATAGTGGCGCGTCCCGGTCAAGCTGGGCAGTTCTATATCGCCTATCCGGCCGGCTACCCGGAGACGACGAAGGTGCTGCTCTGGCAGGTCGGCGCCGCGACGTCCACCACGATCGTCAACGAGCCGGGCGGTCATGACCAGGTCTCGCTGGCCGCCGACGGCACCGGCCGTCTGTGGGTCTTCTGGACGCATTCCACCTCCGGCGGCCCCCACGTCTTCGCCCGCCGCCTTGGCGCCGCCGGCCTCGAAGCGCCGATCGACATCGGCGCACCTGCCGGCGCCCAGTCGATTTACAAGCTCGACGGTGATGTCAGCCCGGCCGGGGACCCCGAAGCCCTCGCCCTCATCGGGTTCGCCAACGGGACGGCCGGAACCTACTACGCCCGCGGCCCACAAGTGGCCGCCCAGGGCAGCCTGCTCCTGAGCGCCCGCAGTCTGAAGGTCGTCGGTGGGTCCACTTCGGTCCCCCTGAACTGCTCAAGCCATCTGACGTGCAACGGACGCCTGTCGATCACGACGAAAGCCAAGATCGGCAAGCACAAGAAGCTGGGCACGGTTCTCTGCGACACCACCTCCTTCACCGTCAAGGCGGGCAAGAAGACGCACCTCAAGCTCAAGATCTACGCCTCTTGCCTGTCGCTGTTGCACGATGCGAAGGGCCATCACATCAAGGGCCAGTTCACGTCCAAGCCCAGAACCGGCCAGCTCGGGGTCATCAAGAGCATCACGCTGCGCCTCTAGGCGAGCAAGAGTTCCAGCTCTGTCACGCTCCGGCATGACGTCGGATCGACCCCGTAGCCTCAGATCACATGGCGCGGTCATCCTCCACCTTTGTCTGCTCAGCGTGCGGTCATGAGGCAGCACGCTGGGAGGGACGCTGCGGGGGCTGTGGTGAGTGGAACACGCTGGTCGAGGAGGTTCGGGCGTCTCCGGGACCGGGAGCCCGCCTGGGTGGCCGGGGTGGCCGGGCGCTCACGCCGGTGGCGCTGGCCGACGTACAGGCGACCGAGGCCGACCGCCTGAGCACCGGCATCGGTGAGCTTGATGCCGTGCTGGGCGGCGGAGTGGTTCCGGGCTCCCTGGTCCTGATCGGCGGGGCGCCGGGCATCGGGAAATCGACCCTCACCACGATGGCCCTGGCCAATCTGCTCGCCGCCGGGGGCCGGACCCTCTATGTATCAGCCGAGGAGTCGGCGGCTCAGGTGCGGCTGCGGGCTGAGCGGCTGAGCGTGCCGGGCGCGCTGCGGATCCCGGTGATCGCCGAGACTGACCTCGCCACCGTGGTGGCGACCATCGAGCGGGAGCGCCCGGATGTGTGCGTGATCGACTCGGTCCAGACACTCCATTGCAGCGAGCTGACGAGCACGGCGGGCTCGGTGGCCCAGGTCCGGGAGGTGGCCGGGCAGCTGATGCGAGTGGCCAAGTCGCTCAACGTGGCCGTGCTGCTCGTCGGCCACGTGACCAAGGAGGGGAGCCTGGCCGGCCCCCGCGTGCTGGAGCACCTGGTCGATTGCGTTCTCCAGTTCGAGGGCGAACGGGAGCGCACCTATCGAACGCTCCGGGCGATCAAGAACCGCTTTGGCTCGACCAACGAGGCGGGAGTGTTCGAGATGCGCGACGAGGGGCTGGTCGAGGTCCTCGACGCCTCGGCCCGGTTCGTCGGTGAGGCCACCCGAGCCGCGGGGAGTGTTGTGCTGTGCGCCATGGAGGGCTCCCGGCCGCTGCTCGTCGAGGTGCAGGCGCTGGTCTCGCCGTCCGAGCTCGTGCCGCCGCGCCGGGTGGTGGCCGGACTGGACCGCAATCGGGTTGCGCTCGTGCTGGCCGTACTGGGGCGTCACGCTGGGATCGGCCTGGGGGCGGCGGACGTATTCGTCAACGTGGTCGGCGGCGTCCGCGCCGACGAGCCAGGGGCTGACCTCGCGGTCGCCCTCGCGGTGGCGAGCGCGGCCAAGCGGGTGCCTCTGCTGGGGGAGGGCGGTCGACCGCTCGCCTGCTTCGGCGAACTCGGGTTGACGGGCGAGCTCCGCACGGTGGCACACGGGGAGCGGCGTTTGGCCGAGGCGGTCAAGTTCGGCCTCGGGCCTGTGATCGAGCCAGGAAGCTACGCAACCCTGCGCGCGGCCGTTGAGGGCGCGCTCGGAGACGCGACGGCGCTGAAGAACGTGGCCTGAGGGCCGTCGGCCGTTTCGGGGTAAAATGGCTGGAATGCCGCAGCGTTCGGGTGAAGAGCTCAAAGACGAGCTCGAGTCAAGGCAAGACTCCCGGATCGTTAGGGCGTTGGAGATGGTGGCGCCCGGGACGGCGCTGCGGGAGGGCATCGACAACATCTTGCACGCCCACACGGGCGGCCTGATCGTCATCGGCGATGCCGACGAGCTCGCCTTTCTGTTCAGCGGCGGGATCAAGCTTGACCTCGACTATTCGCCGGAGATGGTCTACGAGCTGGCCAAGATGGACGGCGCGATCGTCCTCAGCTCCAACGCGACCAAGATCGCCCAGGTCAATGTCCAGCTGACGCCTGACCCGACGATCCTCACCTTCGAGACCGGGACTCGACACCGGACGGCGGAGCGCGTGTCCAAGCAGGTCGACGCGATCGTCATCGCCGTCTCCGAGCGGCGCGAGGTCGTCTCGCTCTACGTGGATGGGATGAAGTACATCCTCGAGGACATTCCCGTGGTCCTGGCCAAGGCCAACCAGGCGCTGGCCACGCTCGACAAGTACCGCAGCCGCCTTGACCAGGTGTCGACCCGGCTCACCGCGCTCGAGTTCGAGGGCGGTGCCACCCTGCATGACGTCCTCACCGTCCTCCAGCGGGCCGAGCTGGTCACCCGGATGGCGGTCGAGATCGAGCGCTACATCGTCGAGCTCGGAACCGAGGGCCGGCTGATTGAGATGCAGCTCGATGAGACGATGGTCGGCGTTTCCGCCGACAAGGCGGCTCTTGTCCACGACTACCTGGTCGAGGACTCAGACGAAGGATTTGCCCTGGCCGTCGAGCAGCTGGTCCGCCTGCCTCACCAGGACCTGCTCGACTTTGGCCGCCTGGCCGAGCTGATCGGCCACGACCGCAAGCTGAACACGCTGGACTATCCCGTATCGCCACGCGGATTCCGCATTCTGGGGCGCATCCCACGGCTGCCCAAACTCGTTGTTCAGCGGATCGTGGACGAGTTCGGGGGATTGGAGGAACTGCTCGCTGCCACTGATGGCGAGCTGGAGACCGTCGACGGAGTCGGCGAGATCCGAGCGAAGGACATCCGAGAGGGCCTTCGCCGACAGCAGGAGATCAACCTGGTTGATCGCTACCTGCAGACCTAGTCGCAACCGCCAACGGAAATGACTCCGCCGGCCGGATAGAGGAGGACACCATCACAGAGCAAACGGAAGAGCACCTGATCGACGTTGATGCCGAACCGCTTCCGAACATCGAGTTCGAGATCGGTGACAACGTCGTATATCCGCACCACGGTGCAGGCAAGGTGATCCGCAAGGAAGACAAGGAGGTTATGGGGGAGCGTCGCGAATACCTCACGATCAAGATCTTGCACAACGACATGACCGTGATGGTCCCGAGCGAGAACGCCGCCGTGGCAGGACTGCGGCGTGTGATCAACGACGAGACGCTCGCGAAGGTTCAGGCCGTCCTGCAGGACGAGTGCTCCGAGATGCCCAAGAACTGGAATCGCCGGTTCAAGCACAACCGGGACAAGATCAAGACGGGCGACATCTACGAGCTGGCTGAGGTGGTGCGCAACCTCGCCGTGCGGGAGTCCGAGAAGGGGCTGTCCACAGGCGAAAAGCAGATGTTCACGCGGGCCAAGCGGATCCTGGCCTCGGAGCTGATGTACGCGCTCTCGATGGACGAGGAGGAGGTCGAGGTCCACATTCAAGGCTTGATGGGCACCACACCCAACGGCAACGGCCGCAAGGTAGCGGTCGCCGCCAAGTAGGCCACCCGACCTGAGATGGCGGTCGCGTTGATCGTGGCCGCGGGACGTGGCGAGCGCCTTGGGTCAGATCGGCCCAAGGCGCTCGTGTCACTGGGCGGCAAGCCGATGCTGCGCTGGAGCGTCGAAACACTCCAGGGCCTGGATGCCGTGGAGCGGATCGTCGTCGCGCTGCCGGCCGAGGCGTTGGACGCGGCACCGGAGGGCACCATCGCGGTGGCCGGGGGTGCGGCGCGCTCCCAGTCCGTGCGCGCGGCGCTAGGAGCCTCGGGGGCCGGCGATCCGGTCATCGTTCACGACGCCGCCCGTCCGCTCGCCTCCCGGGAGCTGTTCGAGCACGCCCTGGCCGAGCTGGCGCAATCAGACGCCGAGGCGGTCATCGCCGCCACGCCGGTCTCGGACACGATCAAGGAGGTCGCGGCGGACGGTCGCACGGTCCGCCAAACACTCGATCGGAGTCGGCTGTGGGCGGTCCAGACGCCGCAGGTCTTCCATCGGGCCGCGCTTGAGCGGGCGCTCTCGGCGGTCTCGGAAGACGTGCTGAGGCAGGCCACCGATGACGCCTGGCTGATCGAACAACTCGGTGGAAGAGTTCAGGTGGTCGACGGCGGTGCCCGG
Source organism: uncultured Solirubrobacterales bacterium (assembly GCA_963733555.1). Taxonomy (GTDB): domain Bacteria; phylum Actinomycetota; class Thermoleophilia; order Solirubrobacterales; family Solirubrobacteraceae; genus Palsa-465. The sequence continues at coordinate 1,617,537 of CAVTDO010000002.1, read as the reverse complement.
AACATCAAGATCACCACCCCGACCGATCTCCGGCTGGCAGAGCTCCTGTTGGTCGAGCGGCCGGGCTGACACAGGCGACCAGATGAGGTAGGTTCGGTTCAGCGTAAGCGGACCGGAGGAAAACATGCACTCAGTCGTAGTCCACGCGAGCATCACCGACCGGGAGGCGGCCACGAAGGCCCTTCACGACAACGTAGTCCCACAGGTCAAGCAGGCGCCTGGCTTCGTGGCCGGTTACTGGAGCGCCGTGGGGCCGGGCAAGGGCGTCTCGGTGGTCGTGTTCGAGTCAGAGGATCAGGCTCGGGCCGCCGCTGAGCAACTCCGCCCGCCGGGCGACTTCGTCAGCTTCGACAGCGTGGACGTCGGCGAGGTCGTGGCCAGCGCGTAGCCGGGCTTGCCTTCGCAGACCACCACCGGCATCGGCTACGACTGCCACGCCTTCGCCGAGGGGCGGCGCCTCATCCTGGGCGGGGTCGAGATCGACCACGACCGAGGCCTGACCGGTCACTCGGACGCCGACGTCCTTACCCACGCCATCATCGACGCGCTCCTGGGGGCGGCGGCCCTCGGCGACATCGGCCAGCACTTCCCGGACACCGATGAGCGCTACCGGGATGCCGACTCGCTCGAGCTCCTCCGCGCCACCGTCGCCCTCCTCGCCCGGGAGGGGCGGGCCCTCGTGCACGTCGACGCCACCGTGGTCATCGAGCGTCCCGCCCTGGCCCCGCACCGAGACGCGATGCGCGGGAAGCTGGCGGCGGCGATGGGCGTCGAGGTCGAGCAGGTGAGCGTCAAGGCGACCCGCGGCGAAGGCATGGGCTTCGTGGGCCGACAGGAGGGCGCGGCGGCGATCGCCATCGCCACCGTGAGCGCGTGAACCCGATTCACAACGTGATTTGCTCCTCCCGGCGGTGGGAGCGCCGGGTCGAGAGGGAGCTTGTGCCCTGGGGCCTCGAGGGAGTGGAGCTCGGTTCCCGTGTGCTCGAGGTGGGGCCGGGATTCGGCGCTACGACCCGCGTGCTGGTGAAGCGGCTGGGCCGGATCGACGTGCTTGAACTCGACAAACGCTACTGCGAGCGCCTCCAGGTCCAGCTGGGAAGCCGCGCCGATGTGCGGCGGGGCGACGCAACGGAGATGCCGTATCCAGACGGATCCTTCTCAGCCGTCGTGTGCTTCACCATGCTTCACCACATTCCCACCCGGCAGGGACAGGACCAGGCCTTCGCCCAAGCGGCGCGCGTGCTCCAACCGGGCGGGGTGTTCGCCGGCACCGACAGCCTCGGGACGGGCACGGTGTTCAAGCTGATCCACATCGGCGACACGATGAACCTGATCGATCCCGAGGGGTTACCGGCGAGGCTTCAGGCCGCGGGTCTGGCCGACCCCGAGGTGCAAGCCAGCGGGAACTCGTTCCGGTTCCGAGCCCGTAGGCCAGACGGCCCGAGCTAGGCCACCTTGGCGGCGCGGCGGGCGGCGGCCCGCTCGCGGAGCTGCTCATGCTCGATCATGCGCCTGAGCTGGGCCAGCGACTGGCGCAGGTGGCGAGCCACCGAGGGAGCGGCGATCCGCTCGGCGAGCCAGCCGAAGGGACCGGAGCCGGCGACGCCGTAGGCCATCCGGAGCTCGGCGCGGGTCCGGCCACCCGGGAGCTCACGCAGGCGCCAGCGTCCGCGCTGGTCGATGCCGAGCACGGAGGTCCAGGCCAGCTCACGCGGCTTGTCCCACTCCACGACCTCGATCAGGCCGCCGATTTCCGCCGCCCCGATCCGGAAGAGGACCCGGTAGCGGGCCGATAGGCCGGTGCGCTGCTCGCCGTCGACCTCCCACCGGGTCACGCCTGACATGAAGCTGAGCAGGCGCTCAGGCTCGGAGACGAACTCCCACACCTGGCCGATCGGGGCTCGGATCGTGATGCTGGAGGCGACTCTCATCCCAGGACCGGAAAGCGCCGCTCCGATGTGAGGGCGTCGAGGGTCTCCTGCATGAGGCGGATCACGTGGTCGTAGACCTCGTCGAGATCCGGGTCGGGGCCGAACTCCTCCCGCAGGTTGATGGCGGGGAGCGCCTCGACGGTGATCTTGGCCGGGAGCGGGATGTGGCCGAGCATGTCGCCCACGTTGAGGCCCCAGGGAAGGGCGATCGAGATCGGGAGCACCTTGAGGCGGAAGATCCGGTCGAGCCAGAGCGCGTGGGCGAGCCCCTCACCCCGGGTGAGGAAGAGCGCCGTCTCCTGGCCGCCGGCCGAGACGACGGGCACGAGTGGCACGTCGTTCTCCAAGGCCAGGCGGATGAAGCCCTTGCGGCCGCCGAAGTCGACCTCCTTGCGCAGCCAGCTCGGCCGGTGGACCTCGTAGTCCCCCCCGGGATAGACCAGGAGGGCGGCGCCGCTCTCCAGAGCCTGGGCGGCGTTCTCAGGTGAGGCGGCCACGGTCCCGAACTTACGCAGGGCGGCCAACCAGGGCATAGCCAGGACCAAGTTGTGGGCCAGCTGATAGAAGCGTCGCTCGACGCCGAAGAAGGTGCTGAAGGCGAGGGTGAAGATGACGGTATCCGGCGTCATGTTGCCGCCCGAGTGGTTTCCGACCAGGAGCACGGGCCCCGAGTCCGGAATATTCCCCAGGCCGCGGACCTCACCGCGGTACCAGATGCTGGCCATCATCCACATCAGCGGCAGCTGCTCGCGGATGTAGTCGGGATCACGCTCGTCGAGGTCGGCGCGGGGGAGCCGGCGCTGGAGCTGGCCGGCCACGCCGCCGGCCACCCGCGCCAACAGGGAGCGCCCGGACTGACGCTCCTGGTCGCTGCTCAGCTCGGACTGGACCCGCCCATTCGGGCTCGGTGCGCTGGCCACCCGGGTCGACGCCATGGCCTGATGGTAAGCGCTCTAGGCAGCCCGGGCGTCGCCATCCACGGGACGCAGCCCGTGCCGGCGGCCTCCGGTGGCGTCCAGCGCGTCCGCCTCGGCGAAGAACTCCATGAGCAACTGGTTCGTCCGCTCCGGACATTCGACCTGGGGGACGTGGCCGCACTCAGGGAGCGTGATCTGGCGTGCCTGGGGCAACCAACGGCGAACGTGACGCTCGAAGGCGGGCGGGACGAGCCGGTCATGGCTGCCCCAGACGAACAGGGCCGGCGGCTGGAGCTGGGCCAAGCGGGGATAGAAGCCCGTCCGTCCGAAGGGGGCCTCGAGGTAGATGTTGCGGGCGCTGGCCAGGAAGGCGTAGCGCGCGCCGGCACTGTGGTAGATGCGGCGGAACTCGTCGACCATCAGGTCGCCCACCGCCGGGTCGATCACGTCCTGGTTGTAGAAGATGCTCCAGAACTGGGAGGCCACCATCGAGCGGTGGAAACCGTGGGGGAGAAGGCCGAGCTCGGGGCGCAGCAGGCGCACGATCGGGTGAAAACCCCGCCTGACCCAGGCCACGGCCGGGCACAGGAGCCCCAGAGCGCCGACCCGCTGCGGCACCTGGAGACCCATCTCGATGGCGATCCGGCCCCCCATCGAGTTGCCGACCAGGTGAGCTCGGCCGATGCCCAGCTCGTCCATCAGCCCGAGCATGATCTCGGCGAACCAGCGGGCGTTGTAGCCGCCCAGGGCGGGCTTGCACGACGATCCGAAGCCGGGCAGATCCGGGGCATGGACACGGTAGTGCTGGCTGAGCTCGGCCGCCGTCTCAAACAGTGAGGCACGGGTTCCACCGAGACCGTGCAGAAGCAGGACATCCGGCCCGCTGCCCATGGTCAGGGTCGAGATGTGGTGCTTGCCCACCGGAATATCGTTGATCCTCAGCAGCGGCGGACGCCCGCCCAGGAGGCGGAACATGCCCTCGAAGGCCACCGCGTGGTCGAGATTGCCGCGGACGCCGAGGAGACGGCGCTGGAAGGCGTCGATGCCCGAGAGATCGCCGCGGCGCAGCGCCAGCCAGGTTCCGGAGTCGGTGGTCAGCGTGACGTCGGGGGCCCGGCTGGTCACGCCCTTGCGGACTCGGGCGCCGTGAGTCGTGCAGCGGACCTCCCACGTGTGCCCGAGGTCGCAGAGCTTGATGTGGTACGTGGAGTCGAAGCCCGGATCGGCCCCCAGGTAACGGTCGGGCAGGCTGCGAAAGCCACTGTCAACAACGCCCAACTCGGCGCCCCGGAGAGACTCCTTTCCCACGCCGGACACGCTAGCGGGCGCTCCGGGCGGGTGCGGCAGTGACCGCTAGGGTTGGCGGATCTTGCGCGAAATTCTGCTTCACGACACGCGGAGCGGCCGGCTGCAACCGGTCACGGCCGAGGAGTCGGGGCGGGTCGGCATCTATGCCTGTGGACCCACCGTCTATGGCCGGATCCACGTCGGCAACGCGCGTCCTTACGTGGTCTACCTGCTGCTCAAGCGCTTCCTCGCCCACGAGGGGTATCACCCGGTCCTTGTAACAAACGTGACGGACATCAACGACAAGATCTACGCCGCCGCGGGAGAGGGCGGCGATAGCGCCAAGCTGGCTCGCGAGATGACCGCCGCCTACATCGCCGACACCGACCGGCTGGGCTTGGGACGACCCGACCACGAGCCCCTGGCCAGCACGACGATCGATCAGATCATCGAGCTCATCGCGGAACTGGTGGAGGGCGGTCATGCCTACGTGGTGGACGGAGATGTGTACTTCTCGGTCCGCAGTTACCCGGATTACGGAGAAATAAGCCATCAGGACGTTTCGGCCATGGATCAGGGGGAGGGGGTAGAGGGCGCCGCGCGTAAACGCGACCCGCTGGACTTTGCCCTCTGGAAGGCCCATAAGCCCGGGGAGGACACGGCGTGGGACGCGCCGTGGGGGCGGGGGCGGCCCGGGTGGCACATCGAGTGCTCGGCGATGGCGGAGTCGCTGCTGGGGCTCGACTTCGCCATCCACGGCGGCGGTGTGGATCTGATCTTCCCCCACCATGAGAACGAGGCCGCCCAGACCCGAGCGGCGAGAGGCCGGCCGCTGGCTCGGCTCTGGGTCCACAACGGGATGGTTCGCCTCCAGCAGGCGAAGATGGCCAAGTCCGTGGGGAATATCTTCCTGCTCCACGAGGCGCTTGACGCCTACGGGAGGGACGCCTTGCTCATGTACTTCGCGGGCGGCCACTACCGCCAGCCGATTGAGTTCGATGACGAGCGCCTGACCGAGGCGGCGGCCCAGGTACGCCGTATCCGCGAGGCGGCACGGGGGCTGCGAGCGGGTTCTTCGCCCGATTGGTCGGCGCCCCTTCGAGAGCGCTTCTTTGCCGCGCTGGCCAATGACTTCAGCACCCCCGCGGGGCTGGCAGCGGTGTTCGACTGGGTGCGAGAGGCGAACCGCTCCGCCGAGCCGGCGGGCGACGCCGACCTGAGGGAGATGCTGAGCGTCCTGGGCCTGGACAACCTGCTCTCGGTCGAGACCGCGGCGGCGCCCGCCGAGGTGCGAGAGCTCGCCGACGCACGGGAGCGGGCGCGGCAGGAAGGGGACTACCCAGAAGCCGATCGCCTGCGCGAGGCGATCCGCGAACACGGCTGGGAGGTCAGGGACGGCCCCGACGGGCCCGAACTGCTGCCTCAGCCGTGAGCTCGATGGTCGTCTACGGCCGCAACCCGGTGAGGGAGGCGGTGCGGGGGCCCCGGACCGTGCACCGGGTTTGGGCCACCTCGAGGGCGGCCCAGGAATCGTGGCTGGCGGGGGCCGGCCTGGCCGTCGCCCGGGCCGAGGCCGACGAGATCGAGCGCCGCTGTAGCTCGGCGGACCATCAGGGGGTCTGCGCCGAGGTCTCGCCCTTCACGTATGCCGACCCGGCTGCGCTGCTCCGAGCAGGCCCCCGCCTGATTGTGGCCCTGGACCAGATCCAGGATCCGCAGAACCTCGGTGCCATCTGTCGCACCGCTGAGTGCGCCGGCGCCGGCGGCGTGGTCATCCCCGAGCGCCGCGCAGCCGAGGTGACGGCAGCGGTGTGCAAGGCCTCGGCGGGCGCGGTTGAGCACCTGCCGGTGGCGCGGGTGCGCAACCTGGCCGACTTCCTCGCCGAGGCGAAGGCGGCTGGGCGTTGGTGCTACGGCGCCGAGGGCGGCGCCCCGGTCAGCTACGACACCGTCGACTACGCCGAGGCCGCGGTGCTCGTGCTGGGGGCTGAGGGAAAGGGCCTCCGCCCCCGGGTCGCGGCCGGCTGCGATCTGCTCGTGGGGATCCCGCTGCGGGGGCGGATCGAGTCGCTCAACGTGAGCGCCGCCGCCGCGGTCCTGATCTACGCCATCGCTTGACACCGCCGCTCACGCCCCCTTGACAGCGTCGGCCAGCTCTGTCAGGCTGCCGCACGGGAGGAGTAAAGATCAACTGGAGGCTTAGGCTGAGGTTGATCAGGAGGACAACGTATGGCACTCAGCCATACGACATAGGTGCGGCGCGAGGGGAGGTTTGCGCCACGGAATCCATATAGATCGCCGTGCATGGCGATCAGAAGGGACGACTCGTGGCCCGACTGTCTGCTGGTACCCATTCTCAACTTCAGGTTGAGGATTCGTTCCTGATCGCTCTGGCGAAGCAGGGAAGTCCTGATGCTTACCACCGCCTGGTCCGGCGCTACTACGGCTTCGTGCGGCTCAAGGCCTCGTCATATTTCCTGGCCGGCGGGGACTCGGATGACCTGATCCAGGAGGGACTGGTCGGCCTCTACAAGGCGATCCGCGACTATCGCACCGACCGGGAGTCAAGCTTCCGCAACTTCGCCGAGCTCTGCATCACCCGCCAGATCATTACCGCGGTGAAGACGGCGACGCGGAACAAGCACACGCCACTGAACCAGTACGTGTCCTTCGCCAGCACCCCCTCAGGCGACAGCGGCGAGAACGACTCGACGCTCGACGAGATGCTTCCCGGGTCCTCGGTTCACGACCCGGTCAACCAGGTCATCAGCTCAGAGGAGCTTCGGGCCCTGGTCGCGTGCCTGTCCACGGCGCTGTCCGACCTCGAATCTAGAGTCCTCGCCCTGTACCTGGACGGTCATTCCTACGAAGAGGTCGGGCGGCGGCTCGGTTGCGATTGCAAGACCGTGGACAACGCGCTTCAGCGCGTCAAGCGCAAGGTGGGCCAGCACTTGGCCAAGCGTGCGCTGCCCGCCTGACCGGACTCCGGGCCAGGCGCTTCGGGAAGGATCCCCGTTCCGCAGGACGAAGCTCCGCCTGATGCCGAGGCACTGGATTCAGCGCTGGTCGAGCGAGAGGCGGGTCGCCGTGGCGGTGCGTCTGCTCCGCGGCGCCGAGGGCTCCGGGGACCTGACGCGGGGGCGCCGGGCCCAGCTCCTGAGCGATCTTGCGGCCGAGCTCGAGGCACGGGATCCATACACCCACGGTCACTCCCGTCGGGTGGCACGCCACGCCGTCATCATCGCCATCCGGATGGGGCTGGCCGAGCAACATGTGGCGACGATCCGGGCCGCCGCCGCGCTCCACGACGTGGGCAAGATCAACACGCCCCGCGCCGTGCTCCACAAGCCGGGGCGGCTGACCGACACCGAGCTCGAGCTGATCGAGCTCCATCCGGTGGATGGAGCGGAGATCGTCTCCACCCTGGGCGATCCGGAACTGACGGCGATGGTCCGCAACCACCACGAGCGCCTCGACGGCACCGGATATCCGGATGGCCTGAGCGGCGAGGAGATCCCGCTCGGAGCGCGGATCATCGCCGTGGCCGACACGTTTGACGCCATCACCTCGACGCGGCCCTACCGCCCGGCGCGCAACCACGAGGCGGCGATGGAGGTTCTCGATGAGGAGGCCGGGGACAGACTTGACCTGGCGGGCGTGCGCGCCCTTCACGCCTACTACGCCGAGAGCCCGATGCGGCCCCTGTGGACGCCCCGCCGCGCGCCGCTCGCTTCCGCCGCCCTCACCCCGAGCCCCCGATCGCGCCGAGCTCTGGGCTGAACCCGTAGAGGCTGAAAGCCCGGAACGCCGACAGCGGCCGGTGGCCAGGTCCGTGGAAGTCCGAGGACCCGGTGCGCAAGAGGTCGTGCCCGGCGCAGTAGTCGACGAGCACCCGCGTCTGCTCGGCGGTGTGGGTGAGGTAGAAGCACTCGGCCCCGTCGATCCCGAAGCCGCAGAAGCGGTCAAGCGTGGCCACCACCTCCGCCGCCTCGGGGATGTCCCAGAACGGGTGCGCCCACACGGCCACACCGCCAGCGCGGTGGATCGTGTCGATGGCGTCCGGCACGGCCGGGACCTCCCGGGGCCGGAAGCCAGGCCGGCCCTCGGTCAGGTAGGCGCCGAGGAAGCTCGAGGCGTCCTGCAGGCCCTCACGGGCCAGGCGCTCGGCATTGGCTGGGTGCGAGGTGACCGCTTGGGCGATGTGGGGTCGGCCGATCGACTTACCGGCAGCGGCCCGGTCACGTAGCGAGCGCTCTTCGACCTGAAACCCGTTCTTTCGCAGGGCCTCGATCATCGCCTCGGTCCGCCGCTCCCGGTCAGCGCGATAGCGCTCGAGCGCCTCAAGCAGCCCGGGATCCTCGATGTCGACCAGATAGCCGAGGATGTGCAGGTCCGGCCCGGCCGGGTCGACGGTCGAGATCTCGACCGCGGGGCAGAGGCGAATCCCGACTCCAGCCGCCGCCTTCGCGGCCTCGTCAACGCCCGCCACCGAGTCGTGGTCGGTCAGGGCCAGGAGCTCGACTCCCGCCGCGGCCGCCGCCTCGACGACGCCGGCCGGGGTCAGCTCGCCATCGGAATGGCGGGAGTGGCTCTGAAGGTCGAACCTCGTGGCATCGCTCACGACCGGTCGTAACGGGCGATCGCCAGGAGCGAGAGCCCGGTGAGGATCGCTCCCATGGCCACGATCACGCCGGCGGCCAGCCCGATCTGCCCCGCGTTCCACCCGTCGATGACCAGTGCTCTGAGGCCCACGATCACGTAGCTGATCGGGTTGATGTGGGCCAACGTGTTCATCAGCGAGCTCAGACGATCGAAGGGGACGAAGTTAGGCGTCAGGAAGAGCAGGGGGAAGAAGAGGAGGAAGCTCGACTGGGTGGCCTGGACATTGCGGGTGCGCAGCGCGATGAGGACCCCGAAGCCGGCATACGCGACCCCAAAGGCAGCGCCGAGGAGAACCAACACGATGGCACCGGGCACCCCGGTGCTCACCCGGGCTCCCAGCGCGATGCCCACGAGCAGGACCAGCGTCGAGCCGATGATCCCGCGCACGAGGTCAGCGGCCAGGCGCCCCAAGATGAGTGAGGAGCGCCGGATCGGGGTGACCAGGAGCTTGTCGAAGTAGCCGTTGTCGATCTCGGTTACGAGCGCCAGTCCTGTAGAGGCGGTCGCCGTAGCAAAGATGATCGATACCGGGAGCTGAAAGGCGACGTAGCTCTGTCCCCGGAGGAAGGGCGTCGTTCTCGGGAATGTCCTCGAGACCTGGCCCAGGTTCACGACGAGGAAGAAGAGGGGGATGAACAGGGCCGGGATCGTGGCCTCGGGATAGCGCGCGATCTCCCGGATGGCGCGGCGGCCGAGGAGCAGAACCTCGGTCATGTCCCGGCCTCCGCCTGATCTTCACCCTCGAGGCGCCGTCCCGTTGCGTCGAGGAAGACGTCGTCGAGCGTCGGCCGGGTCACGGAGATGCCTCCAAGGCCGATCGACGCCCGGTCGAGCCGGCGGACGATTTCGGCGATCGATCCGGCGCCGTCCTCGACGTAGAGCACGAGCGCGTCACGCTCAGGCACTGTGCGCTCCAGTCCCGGGAGCTCGGCCAGCGTCACCTGGGTCGCCTCGACATCGGCGTCGGTCAGCGAGACGGTCACCACGTCGTGGCCCATCCGGGCCTTCAACTCCTCCGGCGTCCCCTCGGAGACGATTCTCCCGTCGTCGATGATGGCCAGGCGCTCGCAGAGCTGATCGGCCTCCTCGAGGTACTGGGTGGTCAGGAACACGCTGGTCCCCGTGGCGTTGATCCGCCGTACCTCTTCCCAGACGGTGAGCCGGGAGGCGGGATCGAGGCCGGTCGTGGGCTCGTCGAGAAACAGGACCTCTGGGGAGTGGACGAGTGCGCTGGCCAGGTCGAGCCGGCGCTTCATGCCTCCGGAATAGGTCTTCGTTCGCCGGTCGGCAGCGTCGGTCAGGCCTACGAGCTCGAGCAGCTCCTCCGCGCGCCCGCGGGCACTCTGGCCGGTGATCCCGTAGAGGCCGCATTGCAGCTCCAGCAGCTCACGGCCCGTCTGCACGGGATCAAGCCCGATCTCCTGCAGTGCCACACCGATCCGGCGGCGGACCTCAGCCGGGTCACCGACCACGTCGATTCCGGCCACGCTGGCGCTGCCTCCGGTGGGGGGGAGGAGCGTGCACAGCATCCGCACCGTGGTCGTCTTGCCGGCCCCGTTGGGGCCGAGAAAGCCGAAGACCTCTCCCCGGGCCACCGTGAGATCGATGTCTCGTACGGCCTCGATCCCGCCCTTGAAGGTACGCCTCAGGCTCCGGGCGGCGATCGCCGCCTCAGCGGGCTCGAGGTCGGCTCCGGCGCTGAAAAGGTGGGTTGACGGATTGCGATCGAAGGTCATGGGTCTGGGCGAGCAGTGAAGCGGACCACGAGCTCATCGTGCCGCCTGCCCAGTGATGACCGGAGCAAGGAGCGAAGATCATCGCTTGCGAACAAAGAAATGAGCGCCTGGCCGCCGCCCCCGCGGCCAGGCGCTCTTTGAGGAGAGCTTGTTCCTGGCCGCCGCCCCCGCGGCCAGGCGCTCTGTGAGGAGAGCTTGTGGTGCCTAGGCCTCAGATGGCGAGGCGGCCGACCATCCGGCGGACGATCGACGGTCGGACGACGAGCCCCCGGGTGACCGGGCGAGTGCTGAGTCCCTCGACGGCGTTGCGGCGAGCCTCGGCCCGCAGGGCGCTGGTGGCGGCGGCGCGGCGCATGTCCTCGAGGTGGCTCTGAACGAGGCTGTAAGCGGGAGATTGCATGGTTGCCCCTAAGCAGTTGTGTTGGCCGGTGACTGGTTCCGAATCGACGACGTGAAGCACAACGGAAATGTCGCACCGGGAGGGGGCCGTGTCGGTGTGGCGGGCAGGCGTCTGGTGGTGCGGGCCTCAGGCGTTCCGAGGTACGGATAACCGAACCCCCGACCCGCGAGTTATCCCCCCGGCTCCCCGCGCCTCCAGCTGAGATGCTTGAAAAGTGGCCACCACTGTGCTCATCGTCGATGACCATCAGACGTTCCGGGATACCGCGCGCTTGCTCCTGGAGTCCGAGGGCTTCCAGGTCATCGGGGAGGCGGAGGACGGGGAGTCGGCGGTCACGAAAGCGGTTGAGCTGGCACCTGACCTGGTCCTGCTCGACGTTCAGCTGCCTGACATCGACGGCTTCGCCGTGGCCCGGCGGGTCACGGGCCGGGGAGGGGCCCCCGCGGTCATCATCGTTTCGAGCCGGGACGACAGCGACTATGGGCCGCTGGTGGCCGCCTCGGGGGCGCGAGGCTTCGTCGCCAAGGCTGAGCTATCGGGCGATCGGGTGCGGGCGCTGCTCGGGGTCGGCAGCGGTAACGAGTAATTTGGCCTAGGCTTTGCCCCGCGGGTGATGAACCAGGCTCTACGCGTGCTCGTCGCGGACGACTCGGTCCTACTGCGCGAGGGCTTGGTCCGCCTGCTTCAGGAGGGGGGGTGCGAGATCGTGGCCCAGGCCGGGGACGCCGAGGATCTGCTGCGCAAAGTGCGCGCCCACAAGCCTGCGGTGGCCGTGATCGACGTCCGCATGCCGCCGGACAACACCGATGACGGGTTGCGGGCCGCGCTGAAGATCCGCGCCGAGCAGCCGGAGACCAGCGTGCTGGTTCTCTCCCAGTACATCGAGGAGCAGTACGCGATCGAGCTTCTCGGCGAGGCTCACGAGGGCGTCGGATACCTGCTCAAGGAGCGGATCACGGATGTGAACTCGCTGCTCGAGGCGGTGCAGCGGGTGGCCGCCGGCGGCTCGGTGATCGACCCGCAGGTGGTGAGCCAGCTGCTGCGGCGCCACCGCCAGGCAGACCCGCTCCAGGAACTCAGCGACCGAGAGCGGGAGGTGCTCGAGCTGATGGCGGAGGGGCGCTCCAATCACGCGATCGCGGCCCGGCTGGTCATCTCGGAGCGGGCGGTGGAGAAGCACGTCACGAGTATCTTCGGGAAGCTCAACCTTCCCCAGGCCGAGGACGATCACCGCCGCGTCCTCGCCGTCCTCACCTTCCTGCGCGCCTGAACCATGCGCCGTCTCCGCGGATGGCAGGCTCTTGTTGCGGCCTCGGGCGCCATCGTCGGGCTCGTCGTGCTCGTGACCGGCGTCGGGTGGGTGGCGAGCCTCCACTCGCGGACTGTGAGCTATGCCGTCACGGCGCCGCTCCGGGGGGTCGAGCTCCGCCTGGCCTCCGGAAACGCCGACATCGTTGCCTCTAGCTCCCCAGCGCTCCAAGTGCGCCGGACCGAGAGCTACGCCTTCGGCCACGCGGCGCGGGAGCGCCGCTGGATGGCCGGTGGGGTCCTCCACATCTCCTCCGGCTGCCCGCGCATCGTGGTGGGCTCCTGCTCGGCCTCCTACGAGCTGGCGGTCCCCCAAGGCTTGACGGTCCAGGTGCGCACGAGCGCCGGCGCGATCAGGATGAACGGCGTCAGTGGAGACGCGACCCTCGACACGCACTCGGGCGACGTGGACGTCGAGGCCTACTGCGGGTTTCACCTCTCGGCGTTGAGCGAGTCGGGGAGCCTGTCTGTGGCCACCGCCTGCACGCCTCAGAGTCTCAGGCTGCAGACCGGGAGCGGCTACGCCCGGGCCCTGGTACCCCCCGGCCGCTACCGGATCGCCGCGGTTTCCGGCGGCCGGCGCCAGCGGGTCACCGGGGTGAGGAATGACCCGACCGCGCCCTTCACGATCACGGTGGAGAGCGGGAGCGGCGCGGTCGCCGTGGAGGGCGGCCTGTGAGCGTTCCCGCCGAGGCGGCGACGGCGCCTGAGATCCTGCTCCGGGCGACCGAGCGGGAGCTCCGCACGGAGCGATTTCTCAAGGAGCTCGCCTACGTCGTCCTGGGACTCCCGCTGGGCGCGCTCTACCTCCTGCTCGTCCTCGGCGGACTCCTGCTGGGCGGCCTCCTCGGCCTGATCTGGATCGGGCTGCCGCTCGTGCTCGCGCTTTCCGGCCTGCTCTGGCGCTGCGCCGGACTGGAGCGGCGCCTAGCCAACCGCCTGCTGGAAGCCCGCATCTCGCCCCTGCCACCACTCCGCGCGCCGAGGGCCGGCGGTCCGTTAGAGCGGGTGCGCTCCCGGCTGAGCAGCCGGGCCTTCTGGCGGGCGGTGGCGCTCCTGGGCTTGCGCCTCCCGGTGACCGCCCTCGCGGGGGTGGTCACCGGCGTCGCCGCGCTGGCCACCGTAGGTCTGCTCGTGGTTGGCGTCGAGGGGCTGACCGGCGCCCAAAGCGGCTACTTCGGCCCCTTCGCCGTCGACCCGGGGCTGGGGATCGTCCTCTGCCTGCTCGCGCTGCCTATGGGGGTGCTCACGGTGGCCGTGCTCGATGGCACGGCGGTGATCCTCCGCGGCCTGGCCCGGGCGCTGCTGGTGACTAACCTGCCCGCCGGCGCGCCCGTCCGGGAAACCCTGGCTCAGAGCCTGGGTGACCGCTCGCTGGCCATCGCCTACTGGCTACCGGACCGGGAGATGTTCGTCGATGAACGCGGCCACTACGTACCGTTGCCGGAACCGGGTTCTGGGCGCGCCTGGACCTCCGTCGACTACGAGAGCCGCCGGGTGGCGGCGATCATCCACGACGCGAGCCTCGACGCGGGCCCAGAGCTCGTGCAGGCGGTGGCCGCGGCGGCCTCCCTGGCTCTGGACAACGAGCGCCTCAAGGCCGACCTGCGCTCACGCGTGGAGGAGCTCCGGGCCTCCCGAGTGCGTCTCGTCGAGGCATCGAACGCGGCCCGGCGAAAGCTGGAGCGTGACCTCCATGACGGCGCCCAGCAGCAGCTCGTGGCGATGGCGGTCGAGCTTCGGCTGCTCCGCAACCGTCTCGGCGAACATCCTGAGGCCACCGAGCTCGTGGACCGGATCGACACCAAGCTCGCCGCGGCCCTCGACGAGCTGCGTGAGCTGGCCCGTGGAATTCACCCGGGAATTCTCACCGATCGCGGGCTGGCGCCGGCACTTGATTCGCTGGCTGCGCGGGCACCCCTCCCAGTTGCCTGCGAGATCGACCTGCCGTGGCGGCCGCCGCCGTCGGTCGAGGCCGTGGGCTACTTCGTCATCGCCGAGGCCCTGACCAACGTGCTCAAGTACGCCCAGGCGAGCCGGGCCACGATCCGGGCCCGGTATGACGGCGAGGATCTCGTGGTCGAGATGGAGGACGACGGCATCGGGGGGGCGGACGAGACCAAGGGAACCGGAATCCAGGGGTTGCGGGACCGCGTCGGCGCCCTGGATGGGACGATCAAGGTGACGAGCCCACCGGACGGAGGGACGTGCGTTCAGGCGCGGATTCCGTGGCGCAGCGTGGACGAGTTCCTGGCCGGCCTGGCGTAGGGACTGGGTTCACCCCAGGCCGTTGGCGCCCAGGAACTGCTGAGCCACGGCGGCGGGACTCTGCTGATCGAGCGCCACGGCCGCGTTCATGAGGCGCAGCGCCTGGGTGCTCAGCTTCGCGCTCACCGCGTTGATCGTCTGGGCGAAGGCGGGGCCCTCCCGCGCCAGCACTGTGTCCCGGACCACGAAGGTGACGTTCTGAAAGCCGAAGATGTCCTTGGGGTCCGAGAGCAGCTGGTAGCCGCCCTGGGTCAGGGCGCCGTCGGTGGTAAAGGCGACTGCGAGCTGGGCGCGTCCATCCGCGAGCGCCTGGTACTGCTGGCCGATCTTTCGGGGAAGGAAGTGAAGGGATCGAATGCCATAGGCCTGCCTCAGCCCGAGCAGGCCGTTGAACCGGGTTCTGAACTCGGGCGGGCCGGCCAGGGTCGCGCTCGAGCCGAGCCGGGTCAGGTTGGCCAGCGACTGCACGCCGTGGGCGGTGGCGTAAGCGGGCGTGGTGATGATCACGTCCTTGTCCTCGGCCGGTGCCATGGCCAGAAGCGTGGCGTTGTGGTGGCGCTCGACCGTGACCGCCAGCCCGTAGGCCTCTGCGGCGCTGGCGGGCCGTTTGACGTCATGCCCGAACACGGACAGGATCGTCCCTGTGTACTCGGGATAGCCATCGATGCTGGCTGAAGCCAGGGAGCGGTCCATGACCTCCGAAGGCCCGATGTCGCGCTTCAAGGCGACCGAGTAACCCTTGGCCCGCAGCGCCTGCGCGTAGAGCTGGCCAAGGATGAACTCCTCGGTGAAGTTCTTGGTCCCGATCGTGACCGCGGGCTTGCCCGCGCCCGGTTCCTTGGGTGCGGTACCGGGCTTGACCGAGCCCGTCGGCGAACTGGCCGAGGAGTGAGACGATGACCCACACGCCGCGAGAGCCAAGGCCAGGACCGTCACCGACATGGTGACCAGACCCGGCCAGGGTAAGGCCGTAGCCCTGGCGCTCCGACACGCACCGACCATCGCCCGGAAGGTACTGAAAACAGCGGCGGTTCAGCCATTCGTCTAGGTAGAGCGCCGATGATTCGGCGCCCGGGCGACGCGGGTCGATCCCGATGGTATGGGTATTCGTGCCGGGCGGATCATCGTTCCGCTCCTGATAGCGCTGGGCGGGCCGCTGGCCGGCTCGGCGCTGGCCTCAGGCTGGGCGGGGTCCGACCCCAGCTCCAACTACCCGCTCGGGACCATGCCCGCCGCGTGTCAGACCTCGCCGACGGGGCCAGTGTGCATCGATGCTGCGGTGACCTACCTGGACCAGGCTCGCGCCAGCCTGGGCCAGCCCCCGTATTCGCTCCCGCCGGACTTCGCCTCGCTAAGTCCGCTTCAGGAGGTCCTGATCCTCACCAACGAGGATCGGATTCTCTACAACCTGCCGCCCATGTCCGGTCTCACCGACGCCCTTGACCACGATGCTTCCGGAGGCATCAGCAGCGACAGCGATCCTCTTCCCAGCGGCTCCGACTGGTCCGGCTATACCTCGAACGCCTCCTGGGGCGATGCCAACATGGTCGCGGCCTACGAGGGTTGGATGTACGACGATGGCCCGGGCAGTTTCAACGTCGACTGCAACTCGCCGGTTCCCAGCGGCTGCTGGGGGCACCGTCACGACATTCTCTGGCAGTTCGGTTCCGGCACGCTCGCCCTCGGCGCCGCCACGGGCACGGATTCCAACGGCCAGGCGGCCTACACGATGCTCCTCATGCAGGGCAATCCTTCCTACCGCCCGGTGTTCAACTACACGTGGGCGCAGGCGGTGGCCGACGGCGCCGGCTCAGCCTCAGGCGCGAGCAGTCCCGGCGCCGGCTCTACGACGACGGGGTCGGCCAGCTCTTCCCGTCCCGGCGCTGCTCCGGTGGCCCGGGGGGCGAGCGTGACGATCAAAGTGAAGCTGCTTCGAGTCCGCGCCCACCGCGTCACGATCAGCGCTACGGGGCCGGCGGCGGGTCGTCTCAGCTGCTCACTCAGCCGGCTGAGGGGCCACTTTCGGCGGGCCAAGGGTTGCGCTCAGCCGGTCACTTTCACCCACCTGCCCGCGGGCCGCTACCGGCTGCGCATCAGCTCCGGTGGGCTGACACTGACTCGGCGCGTGGTCGTGAAGTGAGCGTGTAGCCGGGCTGACCCGGCGGCCTTACGGCGAAGTCGTCGAGGGGCTGGTGCTGGTGGTGGACGAGCTGGTCGTTGGGGTGCTCGACGACGTTGTGCTCGTGGACGAGCCGGTGGTGCTGGTTGGCGTCGTGGCCGTGCTCGGTGATCCGCTCGAACCGGAGGTCGAGGTCTGGCTGGAGGACCCTGGGCTCGTGGAGGGGGCGCTGCTCGAGCTCGTGCTCGTCGTGGAGGTTCCGGCCGAGGTCGAGGAGCTGCTGGACGGAGTGGCGGAGGACGAGGTGCTCTTGGGTGGGTTGGCGATCAGGCCGCTCTGGTTCAGCTCGTTCTCGACCTCCTGCTGGACGGTCGTGACCTGGGAGATGACAGCGCTGGGGGTGCCATTGGCGCCCAGCGTGGGGAGCGCGTTCAGCTGCCTGAGGGACTGCTGAAGCTGGTTCAGCAGCGCCTGCGAGGGCTGGGACTTCAACGTGATCACGATCTGGTCGGCAATCGCTGTCGTCGTGCAGGCCGGGCAGTCGTAGTTGAGGGCGCCGGCCGCGTCGATCGGCGCGATGTCCTTGCTCTCGCCGATCACGAGCACGACCTGGAAGGACACCGCAACGGTGGTGCAAGCCTGGCAATTCGCCAGCGCGTAGGCGCTGTTGGTGTTGGTCACCGGGGCTCCGTTCTTGACCGTGACCAGCGAGTAGGCGACGTCGTACTTGACGCCGCCGTTGGTTGTGTTCACCGCGAGCGCCTGGGTGCCGCCAGGGCCCGGGGCGGCGGGGAGCTTGAACGGGAACGCGGTGGCGTCGGAGCTCGAACTCGGGGTGCTCGCCGGCGTCGAAGCTGGGGTTGGGGTTGTCGATGTCGATCCGGAGCCCGAAGTCTGCGTCACCGGGCCGGTGCTCGCCGGGGGAGCGGGCGTGGAGGTGCTGTAGATGGCGACTGGAGGCTTGCCCTTCTGGCCCGGAATGATGAACAGCGCCGGGTGCTTCTTGGTCGCCCCACCGACGGGGATCATGGACAGAGCCAGGTGGGTTCCCGCGGCCACGTGGACCGGTGCCGCCTGTGCGACCGGGCGCGCTTCCGAGGCCGGTGATCCGACCAGCCGGACCAGGCCCGCCAGCGTGCCGCCGCGGGCCGGAATCGGCTTGTACTGGCCAGAGGGCCACCAGGCCCAGATCATCCCGGCGATGGCGGCTGCACCGGCCACGAGCACGAGGCTGCGGCGCACCGGGCGCCCGCGGCTCCAGTCGTGGGCCCGGGACACCGTGGTGCGGACGATCTTCTGGCTGACGAGGACGCTGCCCAGAACCGGGAGGACCAGAGCCACCAGGCTGACAAGGGCGGCCAGGAGATCGAGAATCTGGCCGTGGTCGGCGTCCTTAGGGATCGCCGACGCGATACGGCTCCCGCTGTTCCAGGCGCTCGTGGCCAGGTGGGGCAGGAGAACCACGGCGCCGATCATCAGGCTGAGGATCACGGGCACGACGATCAGGACCCACACCGTGACGATCAGCCGTGCGCGCCCCGTGAGCGCCGACGGCTCGTGCCGGTGCCCCGGAAGCAGCCGGCGCATGGTGGGGATCATGTGCGCGAACAGATCCGGTACCCCGGTGGCGTCGGCGAGGATGTGATAGCCGTCGGCCCGGATGACCGGCGAAAGCTGCTTGACCATCTGGAGCACCTGGAGCGCGACCAGCAGGAGCAGCGCGTCAATCCTGAGCAAAAGCCACGCTGCCATCGTGATCACGGCCACCGCCGCGTTGAAGTAGAGGCCGGCCAGGTCGACCCGCAGCCGGTCACGCCTGGGTAGGCGGTAGGCGTCGGTGACATCGGTGTAGAAGGCGGGCCAGACGAGATAGAGGCCCATCCCCATCCCGCCTGGGGTGGCGCCGCCGTAGCGGGCGGCGGCGGCGTGCCCGAGCTCGTGGAGGCCCGCCGAAACGATCGCGAGCGCGAACACGACCAGGAATAGCCCCGGCTTCTGGAAGGCCTCGGCTGTGGCCGAGGCGACGCCCTTGTGGATGAGAACGAACCAGAAGACGCCCACGAAGCAGGCCAGGACTGGCCACATGATCCAGGGCCGGAAGAGGCCCGTGAAGGGTGTGGTCAGCCGCCTGGTCAGCTTCGGGTTCGTGACCAGGACCTTCCACTTCAGCGCCAGCAGCGGATTGCGCCGCGGCGGAGCCTTCGCCTCGAAACCGGCCAGGAGGCCTTGCGCGGCCAGCTTCTGGGCCAGGGCGAGAACGTGCTTGTCGCCTACACGGCGACCGAGCCGCTCCGACATGGCGTCGGCCAGCGCGTGGTTGTCACGCTGGCCGTCGACCGATTCGAGCAGGGCGTACATGAGCCGCCCGACCTGAACCATCTGGCCGTCGCTCCGGCGCACCAGGCAGGCCCCGTCCCGATACCCACAGCCGTGGATGTCCCCCAGCAGCTCGACACCTTCCCCTCGATCGAGGGGAAGGTGCGTCTGAGCTTCAGCTTGGGGAGGAGCCTCGACCGTCGGGACCGGAGGCTCGGCAGTCGCGGTCATTGAGGCGCCCCGGCTCGAGTGTGGTCAGGCCTTACTGCTGCGAGACGTTGGCGTTCTGGTCCGCGGTAGCGTTGGCCTGGACGTTCTCGAGGTTCTGCTCGACGTTGACGTCCTGCGGAGCCACAGCCTCGGCCGTCGCGCCCTGGGAGCCGACGTTGGCCCCGACAGCGGCATCCACCGGCGCCGCGACGTTGGCGTTGGCCGCCACCGCACCGTCGACCGGCGCTGCCAGATCGGCGTTGGCGTTGAGGTTGATGTTGGCGTCGAGCAGGCTGCCGCCGTTGAGCAGCGAATCAACCCCGCCCGTGACCCCGGTGGCCGTCGAGCCAACACTGTTCGTGGCTCCCTCGACCGCGCCACCGACGGCGCCGGCAGCGCCACCGACTGCGCCGGTGACGCCCTGGGTGGCGCCAGCCACCGCTCCCGTTGCGCCCTGGGTCGCGCCTTCGACGGCGCCGGTGGCGCCCTGGGTGGCACCAGCCACTGCGCCCGTTGCGCCCTGGGTGGCGCCTTCGACCGCACCGGTGGCGCCGCTGGTGGCTCCTTGGACGGCCCCGGTGGCACCTTGGGTGGCGCCAGCCACGGCACCCGTCGCGCCATGGGTCGCACCTTCGACGGCACCGGTGGTGCCGCTGGTGGCGCCTTCGACGGCTCCGGCGGTGCCGCTGGTGGCGCCGGCCGCGGCGGGCTCGGTGGTACCGGCGGACGGCGCGGTCGTGCCAGCACCGGGCTCGGTGGTGCCGGACGCCGGTGCAGTCGTGCCACTGACGGGATGCTCCGTGGCGGTCGCGTCGTCTCGGCGGCGTGGGCTCGCCGGTCTCCGCGGGCGTGGTGCCGACGTTGCTGCCGGTGTTGGCGCTCTGATCCACCACGGCGTGCTGAGGCGCCGTGGCGTCAGCCGTACCGCTGATGCCCTGCTCGATGGTGCCGGTCTGCTGCGCGGCGCCGACCGCAGTCGCGTCGGGGCTCAGCACGTTTGCTGAGGCCGCGGCCTCGATCGGCGCAGCCACATTGAGGTTCGCGGCCGCGGCCAGATCGACCGGCGCTGCGAGGTCCAAGCCAAGATCCACATTCGCGTTCACATCGAGCAGGGAGAGGACTTCCTTGTTCGGAAGCGACACTGCGCCCTCGGACTCGATCTCCTCCATCGAGAGCGCGTCTGTGCGCTCCTCGCCATTCATGGGTGCGCTTTCATCCATTGTCAGCCTCCTTTGGGAACCGGCGCTTTGGTTGGAGGTGTTCCCCCGTTGAGCCAGCAGCAAACGCTCGGCGGACAGATGGTCTAGGCCCCGTTTTCCCGTGTTTGCAGGGAATCTGCCCTATCTGCGGTCAGTCCTCGCGCTGTGACCAGCGGCGCGTGCCGGCGGCCGGGTCCCAGGCCATCCCGTAACCCTGCTCACCGAATACGACGAAGCCGGCCGATTCGATCGCGATGGCAAAAAGATGAAATGGGCCGGGCGGTTCCCAGTCGAGACGGGCGCGGATGGCCGCCCGGTAGGACTCACGCACGGGCTCGTCCTCCTGATTCCGTGCGCGCCCGTAGAGCTTGAAGTCCCCCTGCGCACCCATGCGATCCGACGTGCAGCTGTGGAGCACGCAGCGATCGTCCCGGAGCAGGTCCCGTGCCTTGGGCGACTCCCACATCATCCCGAGCATCAGCTCGTCGCCCACGAAGTCAAGCTCGCAGGGGCTGATGCGGGGCCAGCCGCTCGGACGGAGCGTCCCCAGCATGCAGAGCTCGTGGCGCTCAAACCGCTCCCGACCCAGCGCGGCCAGTTCCGGACTCGCGGCTGCGAAGGCCCGCCAATTCACGCCCCAATCCTCCCATCCGCGGTGCCTCGGGGGTTACGTTGCACGACGAGCCTTCGGAATGCAATCCTGCGCCTTGTGGATCAGCGGATCAGTCTGGTGACGCTGGGCGTGACGGATCTGGCCCGGGCCCGCGCCTTCTACGAGGCGCTCGGCTGGAAGGGAGCACACCAGCCTGACGACGAGGTGTGCTTCTTTCAGGCCGGCGGGATGGTCTTCGGCCTCTGGACAGCGCTGGGCGGACACGGCGCGCCGGGGATCGAGCTGGCGCACAACGTCCGCTCGCCGGAACAGGTGACCGCGGTCTTGGACGAGGCCAAGCGCGCCGGCGGCAGCATCAAACGGGATGCTGGGCGGGCAGATTGGGGAGGGACAACCGGGGCATTCGCCGATCCGGACGGGTACGTCTGGGAGGTTGCCCATAACCCTGGCTGGACCCTTGATGAGAACGGAGCCGTGACGATCTAGGGAGTGTCATGGCAGAACTTACGGCACGGACCGCGGCCTGGCGGGGATCAGGCACGCTCACGGAGATCAAGGGCCGGAGGCTCTTCGTGCGAGAGCGGACCGGTGACCCCGGGAGGGCGCCGATGCTGTTCCTGCACGGTTACCCCTCGAGCTCCTACGACTGGAGGTTCGCCTTCGACCGGCTCAAGGAACACCGGCTCCTCCTCTTCGACTTTCTCGGTTATGGGCTGTCCGACAAGCCCAGAGACCAGGTCTACTCGCTCCAGATCCAGGCTGACATCGTCGAGGCGCTGGCCGGGAGGTTCGGCGACGAGCCGGTGACGATCGTCGCCCATGACATGGGCAGCTCGGTGGCGACCGAGATCCTGGCCCGTGCGCTCGAGGGAAGGCTCCCGTTTCAGATCGGGTCGGCCCTGCTCTTCAACGCAAGTCTCGTGCGGGAAAAGGCGAGTCTCCTCTGGGGGCAGAAGCTCCTCCTGAGTCGGCTAGGACCTCTGGCCGCGCGGCTCACCAACGAGTCCGGGTTTCGCCGCCAGTTTGCCGGGATCTTCTCCACGGCACATCCCCTGAGTGAAGAGGAAGCCGCCGACCAGTGGTCGCTTCTGAGCCAGCAGGACGGCCACCGCCTGCTGGACCGCCTGATCTATTACAACCGTGAGCGCGTTACGCCGCCGTGGGCGGAGCGCTGGCATCACGCCTTGGCCGAGTGGCCCGGGCGACTCGAGCTGGCCTGGGCCGAGCTTGACCCGATCTGCACCGAAGACGTACTCCAGGCGGTGCTCCGGCTGAGGCCTAGAGTCACGCTCACGCGCCTGCCCGGTCTTGGGCATTACCCGCAGATCGAAGATCCCCAGGCCGTCTACGACGTCATCGAGCGTCACGCGGCTGGACCAGGAGCCTGATCTGCCCGCGCCGCGGAAGGCGGGCCTCCGCGTCGCGGGCTATGCGGCCGCGAGAGCGACCGGCTTGGAGGCCGTGCTCCTCGGGTCGATCAGGATCTTGGCGTGAGCTTCTGGGTCTCCGAGCGCGGCGAAGGCTTGGTCCACCCCCGGAAGCCCGACGATTCCTGTGAGCATCGGCTCGGCCTTGACCTTGCCGTCCGCGAGCATATGCAGCGTGTCGCGAAACTCCAGCGGCGAGTAGCCGACGACGAAGCGCAGGTCGATTTCCTTGTTGATGGCCAGCGCAGGCCGGAACCTGTCGGTCTCGGCACAGACGCCGACGACGACGACGCGGGAGAGCAACGGTGCCCCGGCGATGATCTGATCGATGACGCCGGGAACTCCGACGCATTCGAAGACGACGGGGCTCTTCGGCTTCATCCCGAGCTTGTCGGCGGCCCGTAGCAAGTGCTGCCAGGGGACGGGTAGGCGCGTGACCTTCTCCATCGTTCCCACGCCCAGCTCCACCAGGTCGGGGACGGTGGCCAGATGCCCGTGATCTCCGGCCTTCGCATATGGCGAGTCGTCGGTGGGGTCGAGGACCACGTCGGCGCCGCAGGCGCCGGCCAGCTCCCGCCGCCCGGGCGAGAAGTCGCTGGCGATAACCGTACGGACACCCCGGGCCTTGAGCATGCTGATGACGGCCAGCCCGATCGGGCCGCATCCGATCACGATCGCCACGTCGCCTTTCTTGACCTCGCTACGGCGGACAGCGTGCCAACCGATGGCCATCGGCTCGGTGAGCGCTCCGGTGTCGATCGGCAGCCCGTTGGGGATCGGCATCATCAGCGACTCCTCGATGACGAGCTGCTCGGCGTAGGCGCCGGGCGCCGAGGACGATAGCCCGATCGCGTGGATCTCGCCTCCCTGGCGCAGCAGCGGCAGCGCGACCACCGCGGCCCCGGTCGGGACCTTCTTCTGGCAGCCGGGACCGTACTCGGCCACCTGCCCGGCGAACTCGTGACCGAAGACGATCTCCTGGTCGGAGCGCATGTAGCCGTCATATCCCGCCTCGGCCAACACGTCAGCCATCGCATCGGCGTGCTGGCGCGCGTGGAGATCAGAGCCGCAGATCCCGCACCGCTGCACGTCGAGCAGCACCTGGCCCTTGCCCGGCTCAGGGTCGGGCAGGTCCACCACTTCGAGCTGCGCCTTCTTGCAGCTGACTGCTCTCATACCGCCGCTCCGGCCGGCAACAGGCTGTCGTCGAAGTCGGGGAGCGGTTTGATGAACGGCTCGAGCAGCTTGCCCGCCTGCTCGGCCGTCAGGACATCGGCCGGATCGAGCTTGATGAAGTCCCGCTGGGCATCGTCGAACTCCCACACGTCCTCACCAATCAGGCGGCAGCGGTCGTCGTAGGGCCAGATCATCACGATCTGCGACTTGACGAGATACATGGAGTTCTCATCGGCGTCGACGCCGGCCGCGGCCAAGACCGAACCGAGAGTTTGCTGATAGGAGATGCCCCGCCCGACGATCAGGTGATCGCCCACTGCGACGCTCTCGTCCTCGACGTAGAAGACGCACTGGTCTGTCTCGGTCCAGTGCCGGTAGAGCGCCGCAACCTCATCGCGCCCGTTGAGGTTGAACCTTGGCTGGCCAATCAGGCAGAAGCGGTAGAACGGGTGCTCCACCGTCATCTCGGGAGTGAGAATCTCCTCGTAGCGTCCGGCCGACTCCAGGTAGCGGTGGCGCAGGTATGCCTGGAGGAGATAGCGGTGGCGAGGGTTCTCGGTCGCCGCGAGCACCTCCTCCACGGCGCGGTTCTGCTCGGTGATGTCCAGATCCAGCATGTAGGGCTCCTTTTCAGCTGACCTTTTCCGGGACTTTGATCTCGCGCTTGAGTACCTTGCCGGTGGGTCCCTTCGGCAGCTCCTCGGTCAGCCAGACCAGGCGGGGGTACTTGTAGGCAGCGACCTTCTGCTTGACGTATTCGCGTATGTCCTCGGGGGAGACGTCCTCTCCCTCCTTGAGCACCACCGCGGCCCCGACCTCGTCGCCGAGAGAGTCGTGGGGAACGGCGATCACTGCCGCCTCGAGCACCGACGGATGGGCGTAGAGGACCTCCTCGACCTCTCGCGGGTAGACGTTGTAGCCGCCGCGGATGATCAGGTCCTTCTTGCGGTCGACAATGAAGAAGTAGCCCTCTTCGTCGATCGTCGCGATGTCGCCTGTGTGGAACCAGCCACCGTGCATAACCTCCTCGGTGGCGTCGTCGCGGTTCCAGTAGCCCTTCATCACGAACGGCCCACGCATGACGATCTCGCCGGGCTCGCCTTGCGGAACGTCCTTGTCGTTTTCATCGACGACCTTCATCTCGGTTCCCCCAACGGGAACTCCGATTGAGCCGGGCTTGCGCTCGCGGTCGCGCGTGTTGAACGAGGCCAAGCCTGTCGTCTCCGAGAGGCCGTAGCCCTCGAGGATCTTGGCGCCGAACGCCTCGTCGAACCCGTTCAGCACCTCGACGGGGAGTGCCGCCCCGCCAGAGACACACAGCTCGAGGCTCGAGACGTCATATCGCTCGCGGTCCTCGTGGTGCAGCAGCGCCGAGTACATCGTCGGCACGCCGCCGAACGTCGTGGCGCGATCGCGCTCGATCACCTCGAGCACCTTCTGGGGCTCAAAGCGCAGAACCAGCGTGAGCAGGCCCCGGGCCATCACGCTCACGTTCATGATCGAGTTCATCCCGAAGACGTGAAACAGGGGAAGCGTGCCCACGGTCACGGTCTCGGGGCCGGCATCGACCATCTCGCGGGCGACGCTGGCCGCCGCTCTCAGGTTGCCGTGAGTAAGCGTCGCGCCCTTCGGGGTTCCGGTCGTGCCGGAGGTGTAGATGATCACCGCCGGGTCCTCGTCGTCCCGCTCGAGGGCCGAGTCGACGGGCTCTGATTCGAGCATCCGCTCGAACTCACCGGCGGCAGCGACGATGAACTCGGCACCGCTCTCCTCGCTCCCTCCGCGCCCAGCCTCCTCGAAGTCCTGCCAGCCGATCATCACCTTGGCGCCCGCGTCGGACAGGTGGTAGGCCACCTCCTGAGTCTTGAGCAGCGGGTTCATCGGCACCAGCACGGCACCCAGCCGCAGCGCGCCGAAGTACACGATCGGAAAGTAGGGGACGTTCGGGAGCTGGACCCCGACACGATCACCGGCCTCAACGCCCTTGGAGCGAAGCAGCCCCGCGGCTCCGGCGGCGTAACGCTCAAGCTCCCCGTAGCTGAGCTCTTGATCGTCCAGCCTCACCGCCGGGTGGTCGGGATCCTCGGCCGCAGCCGCAGTCAGATGCTCGGCAAAGTTCGTCACGTTCTCTCTCTCCTCGCTCAGGGACGGTTACGTCCGAACAGATCGTGTGCCTCAACCCACTCCTCGGCGACGATCGCCGAGCCCAGTGACAGCTCCCCACATAGGACCGCCGCAGCGACGATCTCGGCGAACTTGCGGACCTTGCCCTTCCCGTAGCAGCCCAGCAGCTCCAGGCATTCGCGCTGCGTGGCGAGCCCGGTTCCGCCGCCGTATGTGCCGACGATCAGTGACGGAATCGTCACCGAGTAGTAGTAATCACCGTCGTCACGCAGCTCGGCGTAGATGAACGCGGCTGAGGACTCCGCCACGTTGGCCGCATCCTGGCCTGTAGCGATGAACATCGCGGTTATCCCGTTGGCCGAGTGGGCGCCGTTGTTGTTGACGCCGGACATGAACCCGCCGAGGTTCGATACCTGCCGCGCGCGGTACATCAGATCACTGCTCGAGCGCATGATCTCCTCGAACAGGCGGTTGGGGATGGTGGCTTCGGCGACTACGCGCTTACCCCGTGTGTGCAGCATGTTCACCTGCGAGCTCTTCTTGTCGGTGGCGAAGTTCGACTCGAGGAAGAAGTGGTCGATCTGGGGGTTCTGCCCCGCAATCCAGGCGCAGGCGGCGGCGGTGGCCTTGCCCGTCAGGTTCTGGCCCGCCGCGTCGCCAGTCGTGTAGTCAAAGCGCGTATAGACGATCCGGCCGGCGGTGTACTGCTCGATTTCGATCAGCTCGCCGGACTTGGTGGTCGTTTCAGCGGCCTTCTTGATGTCGTGGAAGTTGTCCCGCAGCCACTCGCAGAAAGTGCGCGCCTCGCGGGCGCTCTCGAACAGGAAGGCCGGCGCCCGTTGCATCCGGTCATCCATGATCGTCGTAGTCACGCCCCCTGCCTCGTAGAGCAGGCGCATCCCGCGGTTGTAGCTCGCCACGAGCGTCCCCTCCGCAGTCGCCATGGGAACGTAGAACTCGCCCTGCGCGTGCTCCCCGTTGACCAGCAGGGGCCCGGCCAGTCCCATCGGAACCTGCGCAGCACCGATGAACTGCTCCACGTTCCCGGTGACGACCGACGGGTCGAAGGAATAGCTCGAGACGTGCTCCAGCGAGGTGCCGGTTTGTTCACGGACAAACTCCGCCCGTTTGGCCGCCGCCTCACGCGTGTAGTCGTTCTCGGCGTCGCGGGGAACCGTCACCCGCCCGGGGCTCATCGCTTCGCCTCCGCCGCACCCCGCGCCGCGCCCGGCCGGCTCCCGGGCGCCTGCGGCGTCTGGGTCGGCAACAGCTCCTCGACGCTTCGCTCGATGGCACCGCAGAACAGATCTATGTCCGGCGCCCCGTCCCGATCACCGGTGACCCCGAAGTTGATGTTGCCGTCGCAGGAGAAGATCGCCACGCCTATCTGGACCGAGCCGCCGAGCGGCACGAAGGGAAATGCCTCCAGCATCCGTCTGCCGCACAGGTAAAGCGGTTGCTGCGGCCCGGGTACGTTCGTCGTGACTGTGTTGATAGTGCGCTGAGGCAGCGTGCTCGCCAGTCGCCCGGCCAGCGCCAGCAGCACCGCCGGAGCGAATCCGGTCATGGCCGTCAGTCGCTCCGCCGCCACCGCCTGCCCGGATGCCTTGAGCTCCTGCATCTGCTCGTGGATCGCCTCCAGCCTGAGCACCGGGTCCTCGAGCCCGACCGGTAGCTCGGCGAACACGGCCGAGACCTTGTTGTCATACGTCCCTCGGTCCTGTTCGGCCCTCACCGAGACCGGGACCAGCGTCCGGACGACGCGGCCTTCGACCTGCTCGCCGCGGGACAGCAGCAGCTCACGGAACGCGCCGGTCAGGACCGCCAGGACGACGTCGTTGACGGTCCCGCCGTGGGCGGAGCGAATCTGTTTGATATCGGCGAGCCGCGAGCGGGCCCAATCCCAGCGCCGGTGCGGACCGATCGGACCGTTGAGTGATGTCGCACTCCCAGGCGCAGCGGCCTGGCGCAGGTTCACCAGCCCCTTGACCACCGTCAGCGCTTCACGGGCTACGCGGCTTGGCGCTTGCGCGACAGACACAACGGTCCGCACAGCCTCGAAGGGGCTCCTGGCCCGCCCGGCGACGGAGCGGGCCAGCACCTCCGCCGAGCTGGGCTCGGACTCGGGCTTCCAGTCATCCGAGGTGTCGGGGCGCTCGTCCCGGGAGGCGTCGAGGAGCACGCTCAAAATATCGGTCGCCGAGATTCCGTCGACCATGCAGTGGTGAGTCTTTGAGATCAGCGCCCACCGGCCGTCGTCGAGGCCCTCGACGACCCAGATCTCCCACAGCGGCTTGGCGCGGTCGAGCTGCTGGGACATCACCCGTCCGACGAGTCTGCGTAACTCCGGCTCCCCGCCGGGAGCGGGCAGGCCGGTCCGGCGCACGTGATAGCTGAGATCGAAGTGCGGATCGTCGATCCACGCCGGACGCGCCAAAGCGAGCGGGACGAAGGCGACCTTCTGCCTGTAGCGAGGGACCAGGGGGAGCCGGGCGGCGATCGCGGCGGGAACCTCCTCTGGCCCCGGGGCGGGTCCCTCGAAAATTCCTACCGAGCCCAGATGCATGTGCGTGACTGCGTCCTCGACGTGCAGGAACGAGGCGTCTAGCGAGCTCATCGTCTGCATGAAATTCCTCCCTCGTCTCGACCAGTTGACCAGCATCGCCGCGGCAACTAACGACACCGTAACTAACGGCACCGTAACATAGATCTGAGCATGTCTGCGTCACCACCCACAGCGCGACGAATGACCGCGTCAGCCCGGCGGGATCAGCTGCTCGACGTAACCACCCACGTGATCCTCGAGCGGGGCTTTCACGGGGTCTCGATCGAGCAGATCGCACGCAACGCCGGCATTACCCGCGCGGTCGTCTACCAGCATTTCGGCGATTTGCAGACATTGCTCGAAGCCGTAATCGAGCGCGAAGCCTCGCGCGCGCTCGCGCAGGTGTCCGAGACGACGCTCACCGACCTGACCGAAGGTGACCCGACCGAGCTGATGCTCGAAAGCCTCCGGTCGTACCTCTATGCCGTCCGTGATCACCCGGCCACCTGGCGCCTGATCCTGATTCCCCCCGAGGGAGCGCCGCAGATCCTGCACAAGAGCATCGCCCGTGGCCGCGCGACTTCTCTTGCGCGGCTGACCGAAGCCGTACGACCAGAGCTGGCACGTGATAGCCAGTCCCCCGATGCAGAGCTGACCGCGAGGCTGCTCTCTGCGATCTCGGACGAATACGCGCGGCTCGTCCTGACCGATCCGGGCCGGTTTCCTCCGGACAGGCTGATCGACCACGCCCGCTGGTGGCTAGGACGCGCCTGGCTTTAGGGGGGTCGCGATGCGGCTCGTGTAGAACGCCTTGGCGGTCAAACAGGGCCGCCGTAGAGATCCACGGTTCTCGCCATGCCGCCATCGACGCAGATGGTTTCTCCGGTGATGAACCGGGCACCGTCGCCGGCCAGGAATGTCACGACGTCGGCGACGTCATCGGGGACCGACCACCGTCGCAGTGGGGTCAGGGCCTCAATCTGCTCCACGACTCCGGGAATCGCCTTGTTCCTGGCCCACATTTCCGTGTCGACGACGCCCGGAGCGACGGAATTGACGCGAATCCCGTGCGGGCCGAGTTCCATCGCTAGCGATCGTGTGGCTGCGTTGATGGCTCCCTTGGTCGCCGCATAGGCGGCTCGCCTCGGAGTTCCGACCATGGCGGACACCGATGAGACGTTGATCACGGCACCTGCAGATCGCTGGATCATGGTCGGCACAAGTGCTGCGATCAACAACAGCGGAGCGCGGACGTTCACGGCGTAGAGCTGGTCGATGAGGACGGCGTCGAGCTCCTCAGTCGGGAGACGTGCGGCGGCCGCCGCGTTGTTGACCAGGACGTCGAGTGGCCCCAGCTGCGTCTGGGCATCAGCAACCAGCCGTTGCGGTACGGCCGGATCGAACAGGTCCGCGGCCAAAACGACAGGATGGTTCCGCAGCTCTGTCGCTACCGCTTCAAGCGCGGGCACGTTGCGTGCCGCAAGGGCGACTCGCGCCCCTGCACGGTCGAGCGATCGGGCGATCGCGGCCCCGATCCCCCGGGAGGCGCCGGTCACGAGCGCGGTCCGTCCCTCCAGCGAATGAGTGCTCACAGCACGAGCCTATGCACGCGACCGAAGGCTAGCCAGCGACCCCGCGTTGCCATCCGACCCAGAAGAGCCCACCTCCGGACTTGAACCGGAAACCGCTTGATTACAAATCAAGTGCTCTACCAATTGAGCTAGGTGGGCGGCGGAGCGTGGGCGATCTTCGTCCATTATCGAAGAAAATCGCCCACCCTCCGGAGCGCTCAGTGTTGCACGGGGCTAGGCGGTGGTGATGTGATGAGCCTGGGCAAGAAACGGGACCACAGGTCCCGTTTCTTGCCCACCCTCGACGGGGGCCTGCGCTGGTAGCAGCACGGGTGCACGACGAGGACAACGCCGATAGCTCCACGTGGTGGGGCGGCGCGGACAGCCTCCGCCGCCCCGCTAGTCCGGCAGCAGCGGGACCCACGTCCCTGGGTCGCGGCCGATGAGGATGGCGCGGTTGATGGCGGCGGAGCCGAAACGGTCACGGATGCCATCCACGGTGGCGTCGAGGTCACGGGCGCGATCGAAGGGCAGGGCGAGCTGCACCGCGCCCTGGTTGTCCAGATTGGTCAGCGCCACACCGATCAGCGTCAGGCCGCGGCGCTTGATCGTCGGCTCCGCCCGGCGCAGGAGGTCGAGGGCGGTTCGCAGGAGCGTCGGTGTGTGCGAGGTGGCATCACTCAACGTGGTCGAACGGGTGGCGCGCGTGTAATCAGCGAAGCGGAGGCGGAGGACGACCGTCCGGCAAACCCGTCCGGCCGTGCGCAGGCGCCGGGTCGTGCGGTCGATGAGCGCTGTGAGGGCGGTGGCGAGCTCCTCGGAGGAACGTTGGCGCCGCCCCAGCGCGCGCTGGGCGCCGATCGAGCGTCGACGGGCTCGGCGCTGCACCGGACGTGCGTCGTGGTTGTTGGCGAGGGCGCTCAGGTGCCGGCCGGAGGCCCGGCCGAGGAGCGACACGAGCAGCGGCTCGCCTGCCTCGGCCACTTCGGCGACGGTCTTGATCCCGGCGCGGTGGAGCTTGGCCGCAGTGACCCGCCCAACTCCCCATAGGAACTCGACGGGCAGGGGATGGAGGAAGTCCAGCTCGGAGTCAGGGGGGACCAGGAGCAGCCCGTCTGGCTTGGCCACGCGACTGGCGACCTTGGCCAGGAACTTGGTCCGCGCGATGCCGACGGTGATCGGGAGTCCCACCTGCTCACGCACCTGGGCTCGCAACCGGCCCCCGATCTCGATCGGGGTCCCCGAGATGTGCTCGAGGCCGCGGACATCGAGGAACGCCTCGTCGATCGACAGGGCCTCCACCACGGGCGCCGTCTCCGCGAACACCCGGAACACCGCCTTGCTGGCCTCGCTGTAGGCCGACATGCGCGGGGACACGACGACGGCCTGGGAACAGAGGCGGCGCGCCTGGCTTCCGCCCATCGCGGTGCGGATCCCATGCGCCTTCGCCTCGTAGCTGGCGGCGAGGACCACCCCGCCGCCGACGATCACGGGGCGTCCGCGGAGGCTCGGATCGTCGCGCTGCTCAACCGAGGCATAGAACGAGTCAAGGTCGGCGTGAAGGATCGTCGCGCGGGCTGACACGAACCTATGTTCGCGCCTGCTCCGGACGTGAAAGGCTCGACTGAGGCGCTACGCCGACTCGGTCGAGATAGCGTGCTCCAGCGAGCCGTGCCCGTTGGAGGAGAAGTCGGTCGGAGCGCTCGGCGGGGCAGGCTCCGGGGCGGTGTTGAGCCGCCGCTCCAGCTCCCCGAGCACGATTCCGAACAGGAGGTGGCGCAGGGTGGCCTGGGCGAAGGCTCGCCGGTTTCCGGAGAGCTGGGGCAAGCGCTTGCGGGCGGGATGCAGGCGGTCGGTGAAGGTGGTCAGCGGCCAGAGGGCGAGGTGCTCGGTCAGGGCCAGCGCCGGGCCGCGGAGGGCCGGAGGCAGCGGGAGCACGGGGGCGACGTTGGAGTAGATGGCACCGAACACGGCCCCGTTCCCAAGGTGCATGGCCAGCCCGGCCGGATACCACGCGTCGCCCGAGGCCACCGCGCGCCCCAGCAGCTCGACGTCGTCATAGCGGCAGGCCAAGAGCAGCTTGTCGAGAGGCTGCTCAGCGGCCCACGCGGCGGCGGCGATGGCGCCGGAGACGGCGCCTCTCAAGGTCCGAGTGCTGACGTTGGAGGAGGCCAACCCAAGCAACTGTAACGGGCGCCGCTCCACCGGGTACGCAAAGTGCGATGAATCACGAGGCCCTGCATAAGCGCGCCCGGGAGGAGGGCGTCAACCGCCTTGTCTATTACATCGTCCGGGCGGTGCTGCAGCCGTTCTTCCACATCTACTTCCGGATGGTCCGCATCGGGTTGGAGCACATCCCTGCCGAGGGTCCGGTGATAATCGCCGCCAACCACCGCAGCTTCCTGGACCCCTTCGTGATCGGGACGATGGCCCGCCGGCCGCTCTACTACGTGGCCAAGGAGGAGCTCTTCTCCAACCGGCTCCAATCCTGGATCCTCAACTCGCTCGGCGCCTTCCCGGTGCGGCGGGGGCAGGGCGACGGGGACATGGTCGACACCGCCCGGGCAATCCTCGCGCGCGGGGACATAGTGCTGATCTTCCCGGAGGGCACCCGGACCCGGCCCGGCTCGCTTGGCACGCCCAAGCGCGGCGTCGGCCGCCTGGCCCTCGAGACTGGCGCCCCGGTCGTACCGGTCGCCGTCATCGGGACCGAGGACGTCCGCAAAGGCTGGAGGATCCGGCCCCGCAGGGTTCGGATCCGGGCTGGTCGTCCACTGACCTTCCCCAAGGTCGAGAACGCCTCGCCCTCGCTGGCCGGGGCCGTGACCGACCGCATCTGGCCCTGCGTGATGCTCCAGTGGGAGTGGCTGGGCGGTCTGCCGCCGGTTCGCCGCGCTGCGGTCGTCGGTGCCGGCACCTGGGGCACCGCGTTCGCGGTGGCGCTGGCCCGAGCCGGACTCGAGGTCGACCTCGGGTGCCGGACCCCGGAGCAGGTCGCCGAACTCGCCGAGCGCCGGGTCAATCAGAAATACCTGCCTGACGTCGAGCTCCCGGAGACGATCAAGATTCTGCGGGCTTCCGAGCTTGAACTGGCCGGGCACGACCTGATCTGCCTGGCCGTGCCGGCGCGAGCTCTTCCGGCCGTGATGGCCGCCAACGGCGAGCGCCTCCCACGCCGCGCCGGTGTCCTCGTTCTCTCCAAGGGGCTGGTGCCGCCCCTGGGAACGCTGCCCTCGGCCTTCGTCTCCGAGCGCTGCCAGGCCCGCGCGGTCGCCGCTCTGGGCGGACCGGCTCACGCCGCCGAGACGCTCGAGCATGGCGCTTCGGTTGTCGTGGCCACGCACGACCCGGCCTTTGCCCGGCAGTTGCGTGAGGTCCTCAAGAGCGCCGGCATGGAGATTTCGGTGAGCACGGACACCACCGGCGTCGAGCTCGCGGGTTGCGCCAAGAACGCCGCTGCCCTGGCTGCGGCCGCGGCCGCCAGCGCCGGCGCGAATATCGCGGGGGCCGCCGCGGGCAAGGTGTTCGCCGAGGTCGACGCGCTGGCGCGCCGGCGAGGCGGGCTGCCGGAGACGTTCGCCGGGCTGGCCGGCGTGGGCGACCTCGTGGCCACCGTCGGCTCGACCAGCTCCCGGAACCGGCGCGCGGGCGAGCTCCTGGCCCAGGGTGTCCCCGGGCCTGAGATCTCGCAGGCGCTCGGCCACACGGCCGAGGCGGTCGACGCGGTTCCGCTGCTCGCCCACGTGGCGCGGGAGGAGAACGTGGAGGCACCGGCGCTGGAAAGTCTCGCTGCCCTCGTCGAAGGCCGGATCGAGCCTGAGCGGTGGACGGCGACGATCGCCCAACTCCGGCGCAAAGGCACTGTCCGCGCCGCCTGACCGGAGGTAGGCTCTGATGCGGTGCTGGAGCAGCTGCCACGAAACAAGACCGAGCTGGACGCTCGGTTCACCGAGCTCTATCGCGCGCATCTGCGCGACGTCTACTCCTACAGCTACTACCGGGTCGGCAACCATCACGACGCCGAGGACCTCACCGAGCAGACGTTCCTGCAGGCCTACCGGCACCTCGAGCGTGCACTGCGTGAGTCCAATGGGCGGCCGCTTCGGCCGTGGCTCATCCGGATCGCGCACAACCTGGCGGCCAACTTCTACCGTGACCGCTCCCGCCGCCCGGAATCGGCGATCGAGGACGCCGACCTGGTCTCGGCGCCGCACACCACCGAATCGCTCGTCGAGGGGCGTGAAGAGCTCCAGGCGATCCTGGCCGGCGTTCAGCAGCTCCCCGATGACCGGCGGGAGGCGCTGATCATGCGCTTCGCCCTCGGGATGGACAACCGGGAGATCGCGCGCGCCCTCGGCCGCTCGGATGGTGCGACCAAAGTCCTCTTGCACCGGGCCATTCGCCAGCTCGAGGGCATCGTGTCCGACGATTCCGGAAAAGTGGGCGAGAGCGCATGAACGCGAATGCGGCCGATTTCGAAACTCTCCTGCGTCAGGCACTGGCCCCGGTCGAGCCGCCGGCCGACCTGTCCCAGCGCATGGAGCAAACGCTGGTCAGCCTGACCGAGCTGGCGCAGGAGGAGCTGGACGCCTGGGAGCTCGCCGCCATGCGTGATCCGCGCAACTGGGCGCGTCCGGCTGCGGCTGCAGTGGTCGGGATGAGTGCCGGCACGGCCCTCGTGGCGCTGCGCGTCCGGGCTCGTCACCGCACCCGCCGCCAGCAGTCCGGGAGCTTCCTTGAGCTCGCCGGCCGCACCTTTCACGACGTAGCCGACGAAGCGCGACGCATTCTGCGCTGAGCTGCGCCGCCGATCGGCGCTGATAGCGTCAACCGGCGATGCCTGTCTGCTACCGCCATCCGTCCAGGGAGACGGGCGTCGCTTGCTCCTCCTGCGGCCGGCCGATCTGTCCGGACTGCATGACTCCCACCTCGGTGGGGATGCGCTGCCCGGAGTGCGCGCATGACCGGACCAAGGTGCGCACGATGCGCTCGGCCTCGACCGTGCCGCTCATCACGCGGGCGCTGATCGTGATCAACGTGATCGTGTTCCTGGCCGAGACGGCCACCGGAGTGCGCCTCGGCGGTTGCTCGGTCAGCTGCGGCACGGTGTGGAGCCACGGCGTCCTCTTCGGACCGTCGATCGCACACCAGCATCAGTACTGGAGGATCGTCAGCGGCGGATTCCTGCACGACGGCATCCTCCACATCGGGGTCAACATGCTCTCGCTGTACTTCGTAGGGAGCGCCCTGGAGCCGACCGTCGGGCGCATCAACTTCGCCGCCATCTATCTCGCCTCGTTGCTTGCGGGTTCCTTCGGCGCGCTCCTCTTCCAACCGCAGGTGCCCACGGTGGGCGCCTCGGGAGCCATCTTCGGGATCTTCGGCGCCCTGATCGTGGTCGCCTACCACCGCGGCATTCCGATCTGGCAGAGCGGCCTGGGGATGATCCTGCTCATCAACCTGATCTTCTCGGTCACGTTCTCGGGGATCTCGATCGGGGGGCACCTGGGCGGCCTGGTGGGGGGCCTGATCTGCGGGGAGATCGCGGTGCAATGGAACGAGCGACGGCGTCTGCCCCTCCTCGCCTACGGCGGCTTCGCCCTGGTCGCCGTGGCCAGCGTGGCGGGCGCGATAGTGGTCGCCAGCCACGCCGGTCTGGCGCCTAACGGGCTGACACTCTGAGCGCGTCGTAGAGGTCGTGGATCTCGGCCCGGAGCCGGTCGGCTCCGAACCGGGCGCGCACATCCCGCGCGGCGGCGGCGCCAAGACGTTCCCGGGCCGCCGGATCATCCAGGAGCCCCGCCGCGGTCTCGGCCAGAGCCGCCGGATCCCCGGGCCTCACCAGCCGGCCCGTCTCTCGGTCGCGGATGATCTCCGGAAGCCCTCCGTGCGCGCTCGCGATCACGGCGCAACCGGCGGCGGCCGCCTCGGTGGCCGCCCCGGGGAGGGGGTCAGGTGCGGTCGAGGGGACAGCGATCAGATCGGCCGCGCCGAAAACGGTCTCGACGTCATCCCGGAAACCGAGCATGCGCACCCGGTCTGAGACCCCAAGCGATGAAGCCAGAGCAGCCAGGTTGGGGGCGCGGTGCTCCGCGCCCGGCCACGCCTCACCCGCGATCAGGGCCACGGCACCGCGCCGTTGCAGCGCCGGCTCGGCCAGCGCCCGCACGAGCACGTCCTGGCCCTTCCAATCTGAGATGCGGCCGAGCACGGCGAGGGCAGGTACATCGAGGTCGAGGCCGAGCCGCGCCCGTGCCGCCGCCCGCTCGGCTCGCCGCGGCTCGCCCCACAGCCCGTCGTAGACCACGCGGGTGCGCGTCGAGCGACCGAACTGGACCGTCGTCGCCCGTGACACACAGGGCAGGACACGGGCGGTGCTGAGCAGCCGGCGGTAGCCGGGCCAGAACCGGGCGAAGCGATCGTAGATCTCACGCACATGCCACACGTGAGGGATGCGCGTAAGCGCCGCCGCGGCGGCGCCGCCGAGGACGACCGACGTGTTGGAGTGAACCAGCGCCACCTGTCGCTCGCGGACCAGGCGGCTGAGGCTGAGCCCCTCCCGGGCCGCCGAGGCGGCGAGTGCGGCCACCCCCCGGGGATGCGCGTGCTGGCGGCGAAGCACAGCCAGCGGCCGGACCTCGACCTCGACCCCCGCCGCGCGCAGGTCCCCGGCCAGCGGACCCTCGTCGGGAAGGAGAACCAGGGGCCGGTAACGATCCGGGTCAAGTCCGGTGGCGATCAACAACAGCTGGCGATCGGCTCCGTACCGGCCGCTCGAGGAGTGAACGAGCAGTACGGAGGCGGGGGTGTCTGCCACTACACCTCGACGACTAGGGCTGCGGCAGGCGCCTCGGGCACGAGCTCGGGGTGGAATATGTGAGCCAGGAGCTCGAGGCCGTCGACCAGCCGCGGACCCGGCCGGGAGAAGTAGGCCGCCGCGTTCACCGCCACCACCTGGCCGGCGCCGATCGTGACGAGCTCATCCCGTTGCATCTCGGCTTCGCGATAGGCCAGCTCGGCGTCAAAGCCGCAGGGCATGACGATCACGATGTCAGGGCGGGAGGCGCGGACCTCGTCCCAGCTCCGCTCTTCAGAGTGCTCACCCGCGAAGCCGAGGACGTCCTCGCCCCCGGCGTATTCAATGAGCTGGGGCGTCCAGTGCCCGGCGGCGAACGGAGGATCCAACCATTCCAGCGCTGCCACACGGGGGCGCCGGGGCGCGCGGCGGGTGGCCAGCCGGATCCGGTCGGTGCGCTCCGCCGCCTCCCGGATCAGGTCGACGCCGGCATCCTTATGGTCGGTGGCCTGGGCCAGGGTACGAGCGTCGCCCAGCACCTCGCCCAGTGTGCGCGGGTCGAGTGAGATCACATGGGGGCGGGTTTCGATCTCCTCGGCGATCGTCCGAACGTCGTCATACGAGACCGCGCACACGGAGCACAGAGCCTGGGTGACGATCAGGTCCGGTCGCAGGTCGTGGAGCAGCTCGGTGTCGAGCTCGTAGATCGACTCTCCGGCCAGGGTCCGCTCCTTGACCGCAGCGTCGATCTGAGCCGAGCTGAGTCCGGTGGGCAGCACATCACGGGTAACCCGCGGGAGGTCCTGCGCCGCCGGGGGGAAGTCACACTCATGGGTGACCGCGATGACATCGCTCCCGAGGCCGAGGGCGAACAGCATCTCGGTCGCCGAGGGGACGAGGCTGACGATCCGCATCAGATCTGTTTTCCGGTCACGGCGGCGCGGGAAGCTGCTAGACCAGCCTGGACGATCCGCGACGCGGGAGAAGATATGACAGAGCTGCTAGGTGAGCAAGACATCGCTTCGAGGCTAGACGACAGCCCGTGGCGGCGTGAGGGCGATGAGATCGTCCGGGGATGGCAGCTGGAGGACTTCGCCGACGCGATGGCCTTCGTCAACCGGGTGGCCGATCTGGCCGAGGAGACCAACCACCACCCGGACATCCTCGTCCACGGTTGGAACAAGGTCAGGTTGTCGCTGACCAACCACTCGGCGGGCGGCCTCACCGAGGCCGACTTCGCGATGGCGGCCAAGATCGATCAGCTCGGCTGATTTGACCCGTCGGCTACCCAGTGTCCAGCGGAGAGTTCGCAGCGACCGCGGGCGCGGCTGCTAGCGTTCCCGCCGTCGCTTGGATGAACGACGCTGATCCATCTCGAAGTAGGAGGCCACAGGGCTGGAGTAGGGCCGCGGGACGACGGCGTTGAACGTCGTGTTCGTCATCCTGACGGTCGTCCTGGTGCTGGTCAATGCGTTCTTCGTGATGGCCGAGTACGCGCTCGTGCGCTCTCGCCGGGCCCGTCTGGAGGCGATGGCCGACGAGGGGGTGCGGGGGGCGAGCCTGGCCCTGACGCAGATCGACCAGATCGGCGACTACCTGTCCGCCTGCCAGGTCGGGATCACGATGGCCTCAATCGGGATCGGCGCACTGGGCGAGCCGGCGATCGCCCACCTGTTCGAGAAGGCCTTCGGGGGCAGCGCGGGCGACGCCGCCGCGGTGGTGATCTCGGTGGTGATCGCCTACGTGCTGATCACCAGCGCCCAGAGCGTCGTCGGCGAGATCGTCCCCAAGCTGTACACGAT
Organism: uncultured Solirubrobacterales bacterium; assembly: GCA_963733555.1. Lineage (GTDB taxonomy): Bacteria > Actinomycetota > Thermoleophilia > Solirubrobacterales > Solirubrobacteraceae > Palsa-465. The sequence continues at coordinate 1,579,130 of CAVTDO010000002.1, read as the reverse complement.
CCAACACGCCGAGCGGCTCGCCCGCTGGATCGCCCGTCCCCTACGCTTCTTCCGGGTCCTCTTTCACCCCTTCATCATCCTTCTCAACGCAGCCTCGAACTCGATTCTGAGGATGCTCGGCACCGACCCCGATGCGGAGCCTGAGGAGGGGACACCGGAGGAGCTCAAGCGGCTGATCGCCCACTCGACGACGGGCGGCCAGCTCGACGTCGGGGAGGCGAGCATGCTCACCGGCGTCTTTCACCTCCACGAGCAGGAGGCGCGCAACGTGATGACGCCGATCCCCGCGGTGGTGACGGTGGACCTGGCGGAGACGGTCGAGGCGGCGCTCAGGCGCTGCGTGGAGACCGGGCATTCCCGGCTCGTGGTCACCGAGGACGAAAACCAGGACCGGGTCAAGGGCATCGTCCACGTCAACCAGCTGGTGAAGCTGATGATGGCCCAGGGCATGGAGGCGCAGTTTGAGCGCCTGGTTCGCGAGGCGCCGATCGTGCCAGAGACCAAGCCGCTCGACGATCTCCTGGCCGACCTCCAGCGCGAACGAACCGAGCTGGCGATCGTGATCGACGAATACGGCCGCACGGCGGGAATCGTGACCATCGAGGACATCATCGAAGAGGTGGTGGGGGAGATCTCGGACGAGACCGACCCCGCGGGCGGTGCGGTGAGGCGGCTGGCCAACGGCGACTGGTTCGTGCGCGGCCACGTCGCCGTCTCGGACCTCGAGGACTATGGGCTTGAGCTCCCGGTGGACAGCGACGCCTACAACTCGGTCGGCGGGTTCGTATTCGCCGCTCTGGGGCGACTGCCCAAGCGGGGCGACACGATCTCGGCCAACGGCTACTCGATCCGGGTCGAGTCCGTGCGTCAGAACCGGATCGAGGCGGTTCGCATCCGCCAGCGCCGCCCCGCCCCGACGAGCTGATGAGTGACGCAGCTCACGCACCGGGTGGCGGAAGCTCGCATCATTCGTTACATTTGCGAAACACCTAACGGCGGGAAGAGGCTGCGTTGGGCTACCACTGCTTACCCGGTGGTTGAGAGGAGAGATGAAGCCGGCCCCCCGGGGCCGGCTTCGCCAACAGGGTCGGGGGTGTGACGCCGGCCGCGGGCGCGCGCCGCAGAGACCGGGCGCCTCGGACGGGGCGTAGAGGGCCGGCCAATAAAAGAGCCGGCCCAACTAGTGGGCCGGCTCAGTGCTTCTGGGGAGGAGGTGCTGCTATGAGGTACGTCGCACCCGGAAGTCTGCGCTCGGCAGATCAACAGCCCCTAAAAACTTTGTCTGAGGTTTGTGAAAAGTGGGGTCGCGGGGCGAGCCTGGGCGTATAACGGGACCAGGAGTCCCGCAATGTGCCCAGGCTCCTCAGATGTGCGGCATCCGGCGCCGGCCCCGCAGGGCGCTCAGTCGTAGTCGTAGAAGCCCTGGCCGGTCTTGCGGCCGAGCTTGCCTTCCCCTACCAGGTCGAGGACGGCCTGGGGAATATCGGCGCCGATCGACTCTCCGATGGCCTGTGAAACGTCGAGGCCGACGAAGTCGAGGAGCGCGAGCGGGCCCATCGGCATCCCGGCCCCGAGGGACATGCAGCGGTCGATGTCCTCAGGGGCCATGTCGCTCTCGGTCATCAGCGTGGCGGCGCTGAACAGGTAGGGGAAGAGAAGGCGGTTGACGACGAAGCCGGGGGAGTCCGGCACCTCGACCGGAGACTTCCCGATCGCCTCGGCCAGGTTGCGGGCGCGGCTCCGTGTCTCCTCGGTGGCCTCGGGCGGGAAGGCGAGCTCGATGAGCTTCATCCGAGGCACCGGGTTGAAGGGGTGAAAGCCGACGAAGCGCTCCGGATGGCCGCTGGCCGTGGCCAGCTCCGAGATCGACAGCGATGAGGTGGTCGTGGCCAGGACGGCGTTCTGCCCGGCGTGACGGGAGAAGCTCACCCAGCTCGGCCAGAATCTCCGCCTTCATGCCGTGGTGCTCGACCACGGCCTCGACCAGGAAGGTGGCCTGGTCTAGCGCATCCAGGTCGGAGACGATCCGGACGCGGTCGGGATCGACCTCGCCGCCAAGGAGCTTGGCGCAGTTGCGACCGATCGCCGCGTGGGCCCGCTTGGCCGACTCAGGTGAGCGCGCCCAGAGCAGCACCTCGCCGTTTCTGGCCGCCGACGCGGCGAGCCCACAGGCGATCGCGCCGGAGCCCGCGATTCCCACTCGTTCTTGCAAGTCGCCTCCTGTCCCTGGCTTCGCAGACCCCCTACCGGGGGCGGCAGGGCGACCGGCCGTCCCGGTCGCCGGGGTACAGTAGTGATGGTTGCCGTACGAGGCGTCGCTGCGCATGGCGGCGGCCGATCCAGACTGAAGGACAAGGAGATGTGATGGCTGAGGAGCGAGGCCGTGAGGTTGTGATCGTCGAGGCTGCCCGGACCCCGATCGGCCGCGGCCACCCCGAGAAGGGCTACTACAAGGACACCCATCCCAACGAGCTGCTCGGCGCCGCCTACCGCGCCGTGGTCGAGCGGGCCGGAATCGATCCGGGCGAGGTGGAGAACGTGATCGCCGGCTGCGTGGCTCAGTTCGGTCCCCAAGGTCTGCACGTGGGGCGCAATGCCTGGCTCCAGCAGGACTTCCCGATAGAGACCTCGGCTACCACGATCGACCTCCAGTGTGGATCGGCCCAGCAGGCGGTGAACCTGGCTGCGGCCCAGATCGCCTCCGGCGTCCACGAGGTGGTCATCGGGGGCGGGGTCGAGCACATGGGCAAGCTCCCCTTCGCCGCCACGGCCAAGACCCAGGAGGAGTTCGGCTACGCCTTCACCCCAGAGCTCCTGGCCATCCACAACGTTCAGGGACAGGGTTTGGGCGCCGAGATGATCGCCGAGGAGTACGAGGTAGCGCGCCCGGAGCTTGACGAGCTGGCTCTTCGCTCGCATCAGCTCGCTCACAGGGCGACCGAGGAGGGCCGCTTCGAGCGTGAGATGATCCCGATGCGGGTCAACGGCGACACGTTCGTCACCGACCAGGGGATCCGCCCGGATACCAGCCTCGAGGCGCTCAGCCAGCTGAAGACGGTGTTCAAGGAGGACGGCGTGATCACGGCCGGCAACTCCTCTCAGATCTCCGACGGCGCTGCCGCGGTGCTCCTGATGAGCGCTGAGAAGGCCAAGGAGCTCGGCCTCACGCCCCGGGCCCGGATCGTCGATCAGACGACGATCGGGTGCGATCCGGTGAAGATGCTCGAGGGCCCGATCCCGGCCACGGCCAAGATCCTTGAGCGCAACAAGATGTCGATCAACGACATCGACCTGTTCGAGATCAATGAGGCGTTCGCGCCCGTCATCGCGGCCTGGCGCCGGGTGCACAACCCCGACATGGACCGCGTCAACGTCAACGGCGGCGCGATGGCCCTCGGCCACCCGCTGGGCTCGACCGGGGCCCGGCTGATCACAACGCTCCTCCACGAGCTCGAGCGCTCGGACAAGCAGGTCGGCTTCGTGACGATGTGCTGCGGCGGCGGTCTCGGGACCGCCACGCTGATCGAGCGCGTCTAAACCATCGCCCGCGCAGGCTCACCGGTGGCTGGTGCCGCCGGTGAGCGGCTTGCGCTAACCATGAGGATGTCCTCCGTTCCGTCAGCGTGCAGCAGCCCCTGGGAGCGAAGCCATTCGGCCCGCTGGCTCAGCCGCGGCCCTAGGGGTCCGGTCCGGCGGGCGACGACGGCTGGAGAGAGGCCGCCGGCGCTCAGCAGCCCGAGCGTCTCCTCCTCTCCACACACCGAGGAGTAGACGAGGAGCAGCGTGCCGTCTTCGGTCAGGTGCCGGTTCGCCTCAGCGGCGATCCGCTCGATGAACACGCGCCCTGAGCCCCCGCCCTCCCAGGCCCGGGCCAGGCCGCGCCGGGGAAGCTCACCGGGGCCCCCCGGGAGATAGGGCGGATTGGAAATGATGAGGTCAAAGCGCCGTCCGGCGAGGGGAGCGAAAAGGTCGCCGCGCAGCGCCTCGACGCGCACGCCGTTGAGCCGCGCGTTCAACCTCACTGCGGCCACGGCGCGCCGAGAGACGTCGACCGCGGTGACCTCGGCCCCGTCGGCCGCCGCTGCCGCGATGGCCAGGATGCCGCTCCCCGTGCACAGGTCGAGCACCCGCTTTCCGGCCGCGAGCCGTTGCTCACGCAGGTGGCGGACGACCATCCAGGCATCGCTGGGGGGTTGAAAGACGCCCGGGAGGGGCAACAGTCGCATGGCCCGGAACACATATCCTCTCCCGGAGCCCGGCAAACGTCTGCGCGAAGGCATGGCAAATCCGTCACCGTCCCCAGCCGAGCTCTCGTCGGCCTTCGACGCCGCCCCCGACTACACCGTGGGGATCGAAGAGGAGCTCTTGCTGCTCGAGCCGGCGACGCTCGAGCTGGCCCCCAGGGCGCTCGACCTGCTCGCGCGGTGCGACGACGACGTCCGCTTCAAAGCCGAGCTCCCGGCTTCGCAGCTTGAGATCGTCACCGCGCCCCACGCCGACGTCCGGGAAACCATCGCCGAGCTCGAGGCAGGAAGGCACGACCTGGCAGAGCTGGTGGGGGGCGAGGTGCGCCTCGCCGCGGCCGGGGTCAGCCCGCTGGGCTCCGGGGTCGGCGATCTGAACGCGTTGCCGCGCTACGAACGCACCCGGACCGAGTACGGGCCGGTGGCCGGACGCCAGCTCGTGTGCGCGCTCCAGGTCCACGTGGCGGTGCCCGGGGCCGAGGCCGCGCTCGCCGTCTACAACGGGGCTCGGAGCTACCTGCCCCTGCTGGCGGCCCTGGCCGCCAACGGGGCGGTCTACGAAGGCCGGGACACCGGCCTTCACTCGATCCGTCCCAAGCTGGGTGAGCTCCTGCCGCGCCAGGGCGTCCCACCCGCTCTGCTGAGCTGGGAGGACTACGCCGCGGCGCTGCGCTGGGGCGCCGAAAGTGGTGCCTTCCCCGACCCGGGAGCGTGGTGGTGGGAGCTCCGCCCGCATCCGCGTTACGGGACGCTCGAGTTCCGGGTCCCCGACAGCCAGCGGACGATCGCCGACGCCGCGGCGATCGCCGCCGTCATCCAGGCCCTAGTCGTCTGGCTGGCCGAGTCGGGCCGCCCGGCGGGGGAGGCCGCTCCCACCTGGCGGATCGAGGAGAACCGTTGGTCGGCCTGCCGGCACGGAGTCGAGGGGTCGATGGCCGATCTGGTGACGGGAGGGGTAAGGAGCACCCGCTCGTGTCTGAATGAGCTCCTAGACGCGCTGGCGCCGATCTCCGAGCGGCTCGGATCTCGCTCGCTGCTGGAGCACGCGGCCAAGATGACCGAGGTCAACGGTGCCATCGCCCAGCGGCGGATCGTCCGTGACCAGGGATCTGAGGCGGTGGCCCGGCACCTGGTGGAGGGGTTCCTCGAGCCGTGGGCGGGGTAGCTTTGAGACGCCGTGCTCAGTCTCCCGCCACCGAGAGGCCGGCAAAGCGAGCTCCTGCTCGCCGAGCTCGCTCGTCCGCCTCACCCCTTCACGCTGCCTGCGCCCTCGCCTGAGGTCGACGCGCTGTCCGACGAGGACTTTCAGCTCACCCTCTATCTCTGCTACGAGCTTCACTATCGAGGGCTGCCCGGGGTGGACGAGCGCTGGGAGTGGGATCCCTCGCTCCTGGCCGCGCGAAGAGTTCTCGAGGGGGTATTCGAAGCCGCCCTCGAGGCTGCGGTTCCGCACCGGGAGGAGACGGTGCCGATCGATGACCTCGACTTGGCTCTGCGGGAGATCTCCGAGGCTGAAGGCCCGTCGGTCTCCTCATATATACGCGGGCGGGCGAGTCTCGAACAGTTCCGGGAGTTTCTCATTCATCGATCGGCCTATCAGCTCAAGGAGGCCGACCCACATTCGTGGGCCATCCCGCGGCTCAGCGGTGCCCCCAAGGCGGCGCTGATCGAGATCCAGATCGACGAATACGGCCGGGGGCGCGCCGACCGGATGCACGCCGAGCTCTTTGCGCGGGCGATGGGCGCCCTGGACCTCGACCCGGGCTACGGCGCCTACCTGGAACAGATCCCGGGGGTCACGCTGGCTACGGTCAACCTGATGTCGCTGTTCGGGCTGCATCGAAGATGGCGCGGGGCGATCGTTGGGCACCTGGCTCTGTTCGAGATGACATCTTCGATCCCGAATCGCCGGTACGCCGAGGGCCTCAGGCGCCTCGGCTGCGACGGCGAAGCCACGCTCTTCTTCGATGAGCACGTGACCGCGGACGCCGTGCACGAGAACATCGCTGCCGTCGATCTCGCCGGGGGACTGGCCCGGCAGGAGCCGGCGCTGCTCCGGGACATTCTCTGGGGCGCACGCACGATGGCCCACCTCGACGTGGGTTGGAGCGAGCACGTGCTGAGCGCATGGGAGCGCGAGGAATCCTCGCTCCTCGCCTCGCCGCTGGTGGCCGGGGCTAGGTAGCCGGCGTCTGAGCGCCCGCCCCACCGGGCGCCCGAAAGCCGACGAGCTTGTGCGTACCGTCGCAGAAGGGCTTCAACGCCGAGCGCCCGCACCGACAGAGAGCGATCGTCTCCCGGTCTGAGGCGATCGGGGTGCCGTCAGGCGCGAACATTTGGAACGGTCCCCGGACCAGAAGGGGGCCATCCCGATACGGCGTGATGGTGACGGGCGGTTCGATGGCCGTGAGGCTTCCCGACCCGGGCCGACCCTACGCGCGGCTAGCCCTGCTGCTGGGTCGGGCGGATGAGGAGCTCGTTGACCGCCACGTGGCGCGGGCGGGTGACGATGTAGGTGATGGCGTCGGCGATGTCCTCCGACTGCAGGCGGCTCGATGTCGCCGAAGCGCTTGGAGATCTGCTCGCGGATCTCCGGGCGGTTGTGGGTTGAGAGCTCGGTCTCGACCGCGCCCGGCTCGACCAGCGATACTCGGACGTGGCGTTCGGTGACCTCCTGACGGAGCGATTCGCTGAAGGCGCCGACACCGTGCTTGGTCAGGTTGTAGACGCCGCTACCCGCCCGGGCCACGCGTCCGGCGACCGAGCTGATGTTGACCAGATCGGCGACCTTACGCGGGCCGTCCTCGGCGGCGCGCAGGAGGTGGGGGAGGGCGGCGTGAGCACAGTAGAGAAGGCCCGCCACATTGACCGAGATCATGCGCTCCCACTCCTCGAGCGGAGCGTTCTCGATGGGGCCCAGCAGCATGACCCCGGCGTTATTGATCAGCGTGTCGAGGCGTCCGAGCTCGTTCACCGCGCGCTCGACGGCCTCCCGCGCCTGTTCCTCGACTCCGACGTCGGCTTCGATGGCCACCGCGCGACCGCCCTCACCCTCGATCTGGGCCGCCAGCTCGTCCAGCCGGTCACGACGACGGGCCACGATCGCCACCTGGGATCCCTGGGCGGCCAAGGCGAGTGCGGTGGCCTGGCCGATGCCGCTCGAGGCGCCGGTAACGAGCGAGACGGTGTCGGTCAGGGGCGTGGTCACGGACCAGACGCTAGCTGGTCCAGCGAAAACCGACCTCGTCGCACGCGGGGGGGAGTGGGCTTGAGGGCAGCCCCGGCGGCGGGTCCTCGACGTTGTAGGCCGAAGGGGCCAGGTCGTTGGGCGTATCGGGGTGAAACAGTGAGGCCAGGTACTGCGCCTGGCCACGGCCCGGACCGAGCTCGAACTGGCCCCCGCCGTAGGCGCCGATCCCGCGCTCGGCGCAGTAGTCGTAGGCCGCGCAGAGCGAGGCCAGGCCGCCGATCCGCGACGGCTTCAGGTTGACCATCCGGGGCGGGAAGGGCAGGGCCTCGATATCGGCGATCGAGTGGATGGGAGCGTCCCAGGTGATGCGGTCGTGCTCCTCGGCGAGAACCGCCGCCGTCTCCGGCGTGGTCACGTCTGGGTCCTCGAGCCAGGCCTCCGGGAAGGCCTCGACCACGCGCCTGTAGAGGACCGGGTCAGGCGCCTGGTCGACGATGGTCCCTCGGTAAAGGGCCTTGAAGTCGATTGAGTCGACGGCGGCGGTGGCGACGAGGCCCTCGAGCACCTCGGGCGTCCACGAGCTCGTGGCGTCGAGCTTGAAGCGCAGGTCCGGATAGCGCTCGAGACGCTGGCGGACGGGGTCGATGCTGATGGGTTCGCCGAGGCGGAGGGAAACGACGAAGGTGAGCGGGCGGGGCGGGCGCTCCAGCACCGCGTGGAGCGGGAGTCCGGCCTGGCGGAGGGCCAGGTCGAGGGCCGCGCTGTGAAACGTCCAGCGCCGGTAGAGCCGGGACACCTCCATCTGCGGGGGCACAGGGAACAGATCGAGGGAGTCGACGAGGGCACAGAACTCAGCCAGCCGGTAGGTGCCGGCGAGGTCGTGGACGGCCCCCGCCTCCTGGAAGGCCACGTGATCCTCGGCCTGATACACGACGTCCTCCCCGACCCCCTCCAGACCGTCGCCCTGGAGGTGGACCACCGTGGTCAAGCGCTCAAAGCCGCTCGAGACGTCAAGGCGCAAGCCCTCAAGCCCATAGCCGTCGACCCGCAGCGGCAGGTCGGCCAGCAGGTCGAAGGTGCTCACGGGGTGCTGCCGGTGCTCTCGAGCCGGGCCACGAGCTCCTCGAGGCGCAGCTCCTCCAGGCCGCTCGAGACGGCCTCGAGCTCGGTGGCGCAGTACTCCACCAGGCTGCGTCCCTCCCTGACCAGGTCCAGGGTCTCTCTGAGCCCCGCCTCGCCTGAGTCCAGACGCCGGATGATCTCCTCGATCCGCGCCACCGCGGACTCGTAGGTCGGCTCGTCGCTCATGGCGCCTCACCTTCCTCGGACACCCGGGCCGGAAGCGTTCCGTCGTGGAAGCGCAGCCTCAGCGCGCCGGCGTTCCGGGCCGCCGAGGCCGAGGTCAGGGGCTCACCGGCGGCGTCCTCGGCCAGGGCGTAACCGCGGGCCAGGGTTCGCTCCGGGTCGTGGGCACCGAGGGCAAAGGCGAGCCGGGCGAGCTCGGATCGGCGTCGGTCCCGCTCCGAGGTCGTGCCCCGGGCGACGCTCCGGCGCAGCACGAGCAGGTGGGTCGCGGCCTGCGAACGTCCCTGGCCGACCGTCCGCTTGGCGCTGGCGCGGAGCTCGCGGATCAGCTGATGGAGGTGGCGACGCTGGCGTTCTATGTGCGCCGAGGGAGCCCGGGCCAGATGGCCGAGCGTGCGGGCGCGCGTGAGAATGGCGCGGTGGCCGTGGGTGTGAAGGCTCCGGGCCTGCGTGGTCAGCTCGATCCGGGCGGCCCGGCAGTCAACGGGAACGGCCACTTCGGCGGCGTGGGTTGGGGTCGAGCACGAGACGGCCGCGACGTCGTCGATCAGGGTGCGGTCGGTGTGGTGGCCGACCGAGGCGATCACCGGGACGCGGAGCAGGGCCACCGTGCGGCAGAGCGCCTCGTCGCAAAAGGCAGAGAGATCGGCCAGCGATCCGCCGCCGCGGGCCACGATCACCACCTCGACCTCCGGGGTGGCGGCCAGCTCACGCAGAGCGGCCGCAATGTGCCCGGCGGCACGGCGGTCCTGGACCGGGGCGAAGGCCCAGACGAGGCGGCCCGCCCAGCCCCTGCGGTGTAGGCCGGCGAGGACGTCGTCGCGGGCTTTGCCCCGCTCGCCGGTGACGACGCCGATCGTCTTGGGGAGTACCGGCCGGACCAGTTGCTTCTGGGGTTCGAACAGGCCCTCGGTGGCGAGGCGGCGGCGGAGGCGCTCGAGCTGGGCGAGGAGGTCTCCCTCCCCCGCGACTCGAAGCTCGGTGACGGCGAAGCTGAAGGCGGGAGACGAGGTCGAGCTGCCCGGGTAGTAGTCGCAGCCCCCGCCCACAACCAGCCGGAGCCCATCGCTCAGGGTCACTCCGAGCCGCTCGAAGTCGTTACACCACATCGAGCAAGGGAGCGCGCCCCGCGCGTCCCGGAGCTCGAAGTAGACGCGCGCGCGCCCGGTACGAAACCCCCAGACCTCGCCGATCAGCTGGACGCTGGCGAACTGCTGCAGCCGCGTCTTGAGCTGCGCGGCGTAGGCACCGACGGCAAAGGGGCCTGGGAAGGTGCTGTCCGGGATCGCCGGGCTCCGCGGGGGGTCTGCGCTGGCTCGCTCAGGCCGGACGGCGTCCACCGCCCGAGCGTAGCGACAGGGGGCGCCGGAAACCGGGCGTCCAGAAAAGGCCAACAGCTGCGGCAAGTTTTTCAAGGCTGGCGGCAAAAGGTCCGATCACTCAAACATATGTCCAGCACAGTGCTCATCACAGGCGGCGCGGGTTTCATCGGCTCGCATCTAACCGACCTCCTCGTCAGCCGAGGCGACCACGTGATCGTGCTCGACGATTTGAGCGCCGGGAGCGCGGAAAATCTGACTGAGAGCATCGAGCTCCGGGAGCGTCACCCTGATCGAGGGGAACGTCATGGACAGCGAGCTCGTGGACGGCTGCGTGCAGGCCGCGGATGTCTGCATTCACCTGGCGGCCCGGCTCGGGGTCGCGCAGATCGTCAAGAATCCGCTGCGCTGTCTCCGGGAGAACGTCCTCGGCGCCGATGTCGTGATGGAGGCGGCAACGCGGCAGGGCAAACGTCTGATCTTCTCCTCCTCCTCGGAGGTGTACGGCAAGCTCAACCAGCGCAATCTGAGCGAGGACAGCGATCGGATTATTGGCTCGCCGGAGAAGTCGCGCTGGAGCTATGCCATCGCCAAAGAGTTCGGGGAATCCCTGGTTCACGCCTACGCCCAGGAGGCGGGCGCTGACGTGCTCGCGGTGCGCCTGTTCAACACGGTGGGACCCCGCCAGGTGAGCAAGTACGGGATGGTTTTGGCCCGCTTCGTGCGCCAGGCGCTCGATGGCGAGCCGCTGACCGTCTACGGCGACGGCAACCAGTCGCGCTGCTTCACCGATGTCCGCGACGTGGTCCGCGCGCTCGCCCTGCTCCTGGACACCGAGGCCGCGGCGGGGGGGACCTACAACGTCGGGACCTCGGTCGCGATTACCGTGGGGGATCTGGCCGAGCGGGTGCTCGAGCGGACGGGCTCGGCCTCGCCGATCGTGTTCGTCCCCTACGCGGAGGCGCACGCTCCAGGATTCGAAGAGCTCGGTAACCGCTCGCCTGACACATCGGCGCTCCGGGCGCTGACGGGATGGACCCCGCGACGCAGCCTCGAGGAGACGATCGACTCCGTGATCGCCTATGAGATGAACCGGACGCTGGTGGAGCTGTTCGCGCCCGCACTGGATGGGGACTCTCCGTCGGCTGACCGCCTCCGCGCGGCAGCCTGACGCCGGGGAGAACCATGCGCGGCGCGTCACAGCGTCGCATCGCCGTCACCGGCGGTGAGGATCCAGGGCATTCGATCCGGTTTGCCGTCGTTGCGCTCTGCGTCCTGGCCACGGCGTGCGTCTACGTGGCCTGCATCGTGCTCGTCATGGGCGGCCACATGGAGGTCCTGATCGGCCTCCTGCCGTGGCTCGCGGCCACGGCGATCGGAACCATCTTCGTCGTGACCGTGACCGCCCTGCTCGGGGCCGGACATGAGCGCCTGCGCAGCCGCCACCAGCTCACGGCGGAGCGAATCCGGGAGCTCGCGGCCGACATTCATAGCCTCGAGCCCGCGCAGCGCGCCCAGGCCAAGAAGAAGCTGATCGAACGGCTCGACGTGACCCGGGATGCCCTCAGCGAGATCATCGAGAGCGACCCTGGGGTTCGCGACGACCTACTGAGCGGGGGGGTAGCAACCCGGGTCGAGCGTGAGCTCGCCGGCTCTGGCGACAAGTGGCACCGCGTGGCCGCGGCTGGGGTACTTGGGCTGCTCCGAGCCGAGACCTCGATCCCGGTGCTTCAGCGGGCCCTCGACGATCCCGATATCGACGTCGCCTACGCCGCCGCCCAGGCGCTATCCACCTTTACCGCGGCCACGGCCTACGCGGCCCTTCTCTTCGCACTGACCAAGCAGCGGCTTCCGGCGCCGCGGATCGCTTCGCTCCTCGAAGCCTTCGGCTGCCCCCAGGCCCGGGAATTGATCGAGCGCCGCGCGGACTCCGAGAACCCCCGGGTCCGCTACTGGGTCGCCTACCTGCTGGGCAGCCTGGCCGATCCCCGGTCAGGCCCGGTGATCGAGCAGCTGACCTACGACGCCGAGGAGGACGTGCGCGCCAACGCGGCCGAGTCCCTGGCCCACTTTCCCAACGAACGCCACCTGCTCCGGCTTCTGAACGATGACAGCTGGGTCGTCCGCTCCCACGCCGCCAAGGCGGCGGCGGCCACCAGCCTGCCGGGCCTGACCCCCCGCCTGGCCGAGCTCTTGGAGGATCGCTCGTGGTGGGTCCGCCAGAACGCGATGCTGGCCCTGGCCGGATTCGGCGAGGCCGGGTTGGCGCCTCTTCTGGCTCAGTTGCACTCCGAGGATCGCTTCGCCCGCAACAAGGCGGCCGAGGGGCTCATCCGGAGCGGTTATGCGTCCGGGCAGATCGACCGGCTGGCCGGCGGGTTGCCCGGATGGGAGGAGGCCCACCGCTTCCTCGTCGATCTGGGCCGGGCCGAGGCACTGAGTACGATCGAGAACGTGGCGCGCCGGCATCCTGAGACCGGAGCGCAGGAGCGGCTACGGGCCGTGCTGGAGGAGATCTCCTCCCGGACGGCGAACCACGTGGAGTTGGAGACACCGGTACTGAGCGCGGCATGAACCTCCCCGAGGAGATCTTCTTCGTCTGCCTGCTGGGCTATTTCCTGGTTCTCAACTCCCTGTATCTGGCCATCACGTTCGCCGCCCTCCTCCAGCTCCACCGGGAGAGCGGTCGCGGTTACATCGACTTCGAACGGCTGGCCGGCTCCGCGGCCACCCTCCCGGTGAGTGTGGTGATTCCCGCCTACAACGAGGCGGAGATCATCACCGGGGCGCTCAGCTCGATCCTCGCCTCCAACTATGGAGAGTTCGAGGTCATCGTGGTCAGCGACGGCTCGAAAGACGACACGATCGCGGTCCTGACGCGCGACTTCGAGCTGGAGCCCCACGACGTCTTCCACCCCTCGCCGCTCGTAACGGCGCGGGTCCGCTGCACTTACAACTCACGCCGCCATCCCGGCCTGTGGGTGATCGACAAGGACAACGGCGGGGGCGCGGACTCGATCAACGCCGGGCTGAACCTGGCCCGCTATCCGTTCATTGTCCATCTCGACGCCGACTGCCTGCTCGAGCCGGACTCGCTGATGCGGCTGATGCGGCCGCTCAACTTCGCCTCGGATGATGAGGTGGTGGTGGCCGGGGCCACGCTGCGCATCGCCAACGGGCTCGAGGTGAAAGACGGCCGGATCGTCAGTGAGGCAATGCCGGCGAAGCTGGTCGAACGCTTCCAGGTCCTGGAGTACCTGAGCGCGTTCGTCCTCAACCGCCTGGGCTGGGGGGCCCTGAATGCCATGCCGGTCGTCTCCGGCGCCGCCGGTGCCTGGCCCAAGCGCGTGCTCATGGACATGGGCGGCCTCTCGACCGAGGACACGCACTGCGACATCGAGGCGACGATCCACGCCCACGCGATGCTGCGCGAGAAGGGTGTGCGGTTCCGGATCATCAACGTGCCCGACGCGACCGTGTGGACGCAGGCACCGATGACCTGGCGTGATCTGCTGAAACAGCGCAAACGCTGGCAGCGCGTCGTCTACGAGATGCTCTGGCGCTACCGGCGCCTCATTCTCAATCCCCGCTACGGCTACTTCGGGATGCTGTGCATGCCCTATCTGCTCATCTATGAGGGGATCGGGGCCTACATCGAGGTGGCCGCCTATGCCTTCGTGATCGTGCTGGCGACGGTCGGGCTGCTGAGCGGACAGGCGCTGATCCTGTTCCTGTGTTTCTCCTTTGGGCTGACCGCGCTCGTCCGGCTGCTCAGCCTGCTCGCCGACATCCTCTACTTCCGCGTGTACCCGCGGCGGGGCCTGATGCAACTGGCGGGGCTGGCCTTCCTGGAGGCGCCGGTCTACCACATCGCTCAGCTGCCCTGGCGAATGGCGGCGCTGTTCGAGTTCTTCCGGGGTCAGCGAACGCACGAGACGATGGCGCGCACCTCGATGACGGGAACCGTGCCGGGGGCGGAGGGGCCGGCCCTCTAGGTCCAGCTTTGCCGGCGGAGCCAGGCCACGGTCTCGGCGAGACCGTCCTCGAGCTTCACCTGAGCCTCCCAGCCCAGGACCCGGCGGGCCTTTTCCACCGACGGCCAGCGGCGCTGCACATCCACCTCGAAGCTCGGGAGATGCTCGAACTGAAGCTCCGACGGGTCGTTCCCGCACGCGGCCCAGATTCGCTCAGCGATTGCGGCCACGGTCAGCTCCTCGGAGGCCGAGATGTTGAAGTCCTGGTTCTCGCCCGCCGGCGAGGCGAGCGCGGTGACGAGTCCGTCGGCGATGTCGTCGACGTGGGTCAGGGTCCGGGTCTGGACGCCCGAGCCGAAAATCTGAAGTGGATGCTGGTGGGCAAGCGCCTTGGCGATCAGATCCGGCACGGCGTGGGCGATCCCGGGCTCTCCGGGCTCCGGGTGTTCTCCAGGTCCGTAGGCGTTGAAGGGACGGCAGATCGTGTAGCGCAGTCCATGCTCGTCGTGGGCCGCCCGGGTGTACACCTCACCGGAGAGCTTCGAGAAGCCGTAGGCCGACCTTGGGGCCGGGCACTCCCCAAGGTGCTCCTCGGGGGTGGGGAAGCGGGTCGCGCGCTCGAAGACCATCGAGGATGAGACGTAGAGGAGGCGCTCGGCGTCATGCTCGAGCGCGGCCCGCACGACCGCTCCCGTGAGTGCGTTGTTGGTCTCGGTGAGGGTGTACGGGAGCTTGTGGAAATTGGCAATGCCACCGACGATGGCGGCCAGGTGAATCACGTGCGAGCAGCCGGCGGTGGCCTCGTGGGCGCTCGCCGGGTCCCGCAGGTCGGCCGCATGGACCTCCACCTGCCCCTCCATCCAGGCCGGAACCGGGCGCTGATCTGAGACTCGCACCTGCCAGTCCTGATCGCGCAGCAGCCGCCTCACGACCGCGGAGCCGATGGTTCCGGCCCCGCCAGTAACGAGCACGCGACTCACGTGGTGGCGGGTGTGCCCAGCATGGCCGCCGACTCGGCCGCGTAGGCGAAAACCTGGGAGGTCCCGAGGGCATTCCAGGGATCCACGACCAGGCAGTCCTCGGCGGCGCCGGCGATGATCACGCGGAGCGCATCAGGTCCGGTGAACTCCGAGTGGTTCGTCGCGATGATGACGACGTCGGCTCCCCGCACGGCGTCGGCCAGCGGTTGCGTCGGTGTCCCAGCGTGCGGGTCGCAAACGGCGACGTCGGCCAGCTCACGCTCGAGCAGGCGGATCAGCTTGGGGGAAAGCGAGTCACGCTCGTCGTCGGTATCGCGCTTGAAGGTGAGCCCGAGCACGGCCAGCTTGCGGGAGGCGAGCCCGCCCAGGCGACGCTTGATCCCCTCGACCAGGAAGAGGGGAACCGCCTCGTTAACGCGGGATACGGCCAGGAGCATGCCCGGAGCGTTCGAGCGCTCCTCGGAGAAGACGAAGTCCTTGCGCAGGCAGGTGCCGGCGGTGAGACCGGGCATCGCGATGCCGCCCCGTGGGTAATCGTGGTTGATCAGGTCGATGACCTCGAACACGTTGGCGTCGTAGCGCTCGCAGTCCATCATCAGCAGGTTGGGCAGCGCGAACGTCGTGTAGCGCAGGATGTTGGTCCAGATCTTGGCCAGCTCGGCCTGGACGGGTGTGGTCTTGACGAGCGGGGCACCGAAAACCGAGAAGGTGGCGGCCGCGTGCTCGGTCGAGGCCTCGCCGACCCCGCCGATGATGCAGGGCAGAGAGGAGATCTCCTCCAGAAAGCGTCCGGCGGCTATCCGCTCCGGTGCGTGGGCGACGAACACGTCCACGCCGGACCGCAGCCCGCGCTGCTTTTCGATGTAGCCGGCCACGTACTCGGTCGTACCGGGTGCGATCGTCGAGCGGAGGATCAGCCCGTGCCCGGGCCGCAGCAGCGGGAGCAGGTCATCGATCACGGCACGCACGCCGGTCAGGTCGCTCTCCAGGTGCGAAAACGAGGGGGTGCCGATCGTGATCACGATGTCGTCGGCCTGAGCCGCGTCGGCGGCTCGCTCGGCCAGCTCGAGGCGGCCCGTGCGACCAACCCGGTCCAGCAGCTCCTGGGTGCCAGCCTCCTCCCAGGGCATCCGCCCGGCGCGCAGCGACTCCAGCAGGCCCCGGTCGTGGTCGACTCCAACGACACGGAGACCGCGATCGGCGAAGCACAGCGCCAGGGGCAGGCCGACGCGGCCGAGGCCGATGACCGAGACCGATCGGCCGGAGGTCATCGCGTCTCGAGGCTGGGCAGAGGATCCAGGCCGGGATCAGGCCCGTGGCCGCGGACCTCTCCGGCAAAGGCGATCTTGTCGAGGCGGGCGATCTCCCGCTCTCCTTCGCGGCGAGCGGCATGGCCCTCGGGCAGCCCCTTAATCAGCTTGCGGATGCGCTCACGGAGCTGGAGGGCGAAGTGCGGCGTCGAGGCGCCCATCAGCTGGCGGATGTCCTCGACCGTGACCTCGTGCCCGTCACGAAGGCGATCTGGATTCTCGGCTTCACTCATTTCTGGGGTACCGCCTCCAGGAGGGTATCCACCTCGGCCTGGACGGTGAGCGAGATCGCGCCCTGATCCCCGATGATCCAGCCGTGGTTGTAGACGGCGGCCGTCGGGCCCTCGGCCGTGTACCCCGGGGTCGCGTAGTCGAGGAAGTAGTTGAGCACCGAGGCCGGGAGGGTCCCCGGATCGGCGATCACGAACTCAGGGCCGAAGCTTCCGCTCGCTGACAGCGCAGACGCGGCGGCCGCGTCGAGGGGGCGTGACGCATTTATCAGCGTGTAGCCATGGCCCGGGCTCTCGATCGCCCAGCCGAAGCTCCCGGGCACGTGGGCGCAGGGTTGGCCCACGACGCACGGCGGGTCTCGGTACTTGGCCAGGGCCACCGAGTTGGCCGCGGGGTCGCCTCCGGCCACTCGCTTGACCGATCCATAGGTGCGCAACTGGACCAGGACACTGGCCGGGATCACGCTCGGCGGCCCGAGGACGTAGATGTGGGGCTTGCGGTGGGAGAGCAGAGCCTGCTTGGTCGCCGCCGGCACTCCGGAGGAGTTGACGAACAGGATCGGGTCTCCGCTCTCGGCGGCGAGGCCGGCCGCGGGCATGGCGTAGCGGGCATCGTCGCCCGAGGCCACGATGACATCAGCTGAGGCCGTGCCGCCGGCGGCGCTGGCGAAGCGGTCGACGGCTGCGGCCAGGCTGTAGGGATCGTTGCCCCGGATCGCGATGGTCTTCAAGCCGATGATGTGCGGGACCGGCCCGACCCGGATCACCTTGGCGCCGCCCGAGGCCCCGGAACCGGTCGGCGCCAGGGCAGTGAGGGCCTGACCGGTGACGGTCGGAAGCCTGCCTGGACCGGAGAGAAGAACCGGAGCCCGGATCGGCGCGGCCATGAAGACGGAGGCGGCGAGAGCGGCCTGCCAGTCCCCCGTCGGCGCGAGCGCGACCGCAGGTGGATGGGTTCCCGGACCGGCCGACGGGTAGACGGCGAGGGCCACCGCCGCGGCATCGGCGATCGGGTCAGGGCCGGAGACCCGGGTCGTGTTCTTGGTCGCGATGAGCGGATAGCCGATCTGCGCCGGGGCGTGGACGCTGCTCGTCTGGATCGTGATCGTGGGCGCGCGGACCAGGCGCGTTTGGGTCCCACATCCAGCCGCGAGCAGCGCGCACGCGGCGAGCAGAGGGCAGAGCAGCATGCGGCGCATCGCGGCCCGGACCTTAGCGACGATGGTGGAGGTGGAGCGACAGACGTGGCGGAGGCTCCGAAACGCCGCGGCTGCCCGCTACGCTTCATCTGCTCGCCACAACCCGCCAAGGAGGATGCGATGCCGGGTCTTTCCGGGCGCATGTCCGTAATCGTCAAATCCAAGATCTCGAAGCTGCTTGACCGGGCAGAGGATCCGTCGGAGACGCTCGAATACAGCTACCAGAAGCAGATCGAGCTTCTCCAGAACGTCAAGAAGGGAATCGCCGACGTAGTCACGTCCAAGAAGCGCCTCCAGCTCCAGGAGGAGCAGCTGCGGGGACAGGTCGTGAAGCTGGACACCCAGGCCCGGCAGGCGCTGGCCGCCGGCCAGGAGGACCTGGCCCGGACGGCGCTCGAGCGCAAGAACGTGGCTCAGACCGAGCTCCAGGGGTTGGACTCGCAGGTCGCCGAGCTGGAGCAGCAGCAGGAGCAGCTGACCGCCTCCGAGCAGAAGCTGAAGACCAAGATCGAGCAGTTCCGCTCCAAGAAGGAGGTCATCAAGGCCCAGTACTCCGCCGCCGAAGCCCAGGTTCGGATCTCCGAGGCCGCCACCGGCGTGGGCGAGGAGATGGCGGACGTGGGGCTGGCCATGCAGCGCGCCGTGGACAAGACGGAGAACATGAAGGCGCGGGCCCAGGCAGTCGGGGAGCTGGAGGCCGCGGGCACCTTCGACGACCTGACTCAGCTTGGGTCAGGCGAGGATGACATCGATCGTCAGCTCAAGCAGCTCTCGAGCACGACGGAGGTGGACGCCGAGCTCGACAAGATGAAGGCCGAACTGGGGAGCGGCTCGCCCGCCGCCGCCGGAGAGCTCGGGGCGGGAAGTGCACAGCAGCCGAGTGCAGGTGAAGGACAGGCGCCGTGATCGTCCGGATCGCCACCGAGGGGCAGTACGAGCTCCCAGGTGGCGAAGAGGATGAGTTGCAGAAGCTCGACAACGCGGTCGTCTCGGCCTGTCAAGGGGCCGACGCCGACCAGGAGTTCCGGGAGAGCTTCGACCGTCTGCTCGACTTTGTGCGCACTCATGGCGAGCGCGTGGGCGACGATCGACTCGAGGGTTCGGATCTGATCCTCCCTCCGCCTGACACCTCCGTGGAGGAGGCGCGGACGGAGTTCACCGGCGAGGGCCTGATCCCGGGCTAGTTCATACCGCTACGCGGTATCTGTGGGGCTCAGTTCACGCCACGCCCGGGGCTCAGCGGATCGCGAAGGCAACCGCGATCATCACGCCGACCAGGATGAGGGCGGCGGGCACCAGCCACCACTCGCCCGGGGACCCGTAGCCACCCCGGCTGCCTCCTGCCGGCTCGGCGGGGAAGATGATCAGCCCGCGCCGGTCCTGAGGGCTCAGATCGGAATGCCCCAAAGGGGAAACCAGCGCTCGAGCTCCGGCTCGACGGGGAGCTCGGGCCCGACCTGGGCCTTGGCCACGAGCTCCCGCTCGGTGTCGTGTTGCTGAGCGCCCGGCGCCGGAACGAAGGGATAGAAGAACCCGCGCTTGTAGTTGTAGATCCAGTACAGCGCCCGATGCTGCTGGTCCTCGAAGGCGAACACAGCGCACAGCACCCGCTCGCCGTAACCCCCGGCCTCCAGGGAGGTCGAGACGGCATTGATGCCAACCACGAGATCATCGAAATCCTTCCCGCGGAGGACGAGCCACCGAAAGCCGAAGCTGTCGTCCGAGCTGTCAACCTGGACGCCGCTGTCCGAAGCCGTGCCACGAACCACCTGCTCCATTTCGGTGACGATCGACTGAAAGTCGGAGCTCGAGAGGGGCTGGAAGACGATGGCGGCGCTGCCGCGTGACGTGAGACCCAGTTCAGTCTCGAACTTCACGTAGGCCGTGCTTATGGCAAACAGGCGATCAGGCGCCGGCTGGTCAAGCTTGCGGCGTCCCAGGATGACGTCGAGCAGGCCCAAGACCGGGAAGCGTTAGTTGGCGGTGCCCTGAAGCTGCGCCTCAAGGCGCTGGAGCGCGGCGATCCGAGCCTCGAGCGGGGGGTGCGTCGAGAAGAAGTTGGCCACCGACTGCTTGGCCTTGGGCGGAATGATGTAGAAGGCGGCGAGCTCGCCTGAGGCGGCACGCAGATCTCGCTGCGGAATACGAGTCATCTGGTCGCTCAGCTTCATCAGGGCCGAGATCAGCGCGCTCGGGCGGCCGGTGAGGATGGCCGAGCCGCGATCGGCGGCGAACTCCCGGTAGCGCGAGAGCGCCTGGAGGAGCAGCCAGGAGATCACGTAGACGACAGCCGAAATGAGGACCACGAAGACGAAGGCGATGCCGCTGTTGTTGTCCCGATCGTCAAATGCGCCACCGAAGAAGAACCCGATCTGGGTGATGAAGGCGGCGATCGAGGCGAAGAAGCTGGCGATCGTCATCACCATCACGTCACGGTTGCGCACGTGGGTCAGCTCGTGCCCGAGCACCCCCTCGAGCTCGGCGTCGTTGAGGAGATCGAGGATTCCCGTGGTGGCGCAGACCGTGGCCGCCTTGGGAGAGCGTCCGACCGCGAAGGCGTTGGGCATCGGAGTTTGAGCCACCGCGACCCGGGGCTTGGGCAGGTTGGCCTGTACACACAGGCGGTCGATGATCGAATGCAGCCTGGGCGACTCGGCGGGAGTGACCTCCTTCGCCCCCATCGAGTAGAGGGCGATCTTGTCCGAGCTGAAGAGCTGGAAAACGAATAGCGCCGCTGCAATCACGGCGATCGTCACCGCCCCGGTTCCTGCGGCGATGAGGGCACCGACCAGCACCGCGTAGACGAGGCCGAGGAGGAAAAGCGTCATCACCATCCGGGCCTCAAGGCCGGTATCACGTCCAAATGAGGATTTATTGCGCATAGCGGGGTAATCTTGGCAGACGCGGTGAAGGGGTCACTAAGAGCGTAAAGGGTGGAGGGAGGTGAGCCGATGAGGACAACAGTGCGGACGACGAGGTCATATATGGCCGGCCTCGGCACCTCCGGGTCTCTGGTTGCCGGCGCCGCTCTCCTGTTTGTTCTGGGGAGTGCGATCGTAGCGTTCCGCGGCTGGCCCCAGATCGCCACGGGTCCGGCGACAACCGCCGTCTCGGCCGCCGCACCGTCAACGGCGCCCTCACGCGCGGCCAGGCGGCTCGCCGTGGCGCTGCACCGGCCCGGGGTGATCGCCGTGGCTCCGATCCATCGGCCGGGTGCTGGTCGGCGTCGCGCGGCTGTGAAGGGTGAGGGCGTCGTGAGAACCGCCCCTGTCGGCTCCGGCTCTACGCCCAGCGGGGCGACTGCCGCGGCGACAGCGTCGAGTAACGCCGGCTCAGGCGCCTGCGGCAGCGGCTGCGGCTCACAGAACCTCATCACCCGGCTGACCAACACCGTTTCTCAGCAGGTCACGGGCATCGGCTCCGCGGTGGGACCCCAGGTCAACTCCAGTAGCGGCACCGTGGCCGGCGCCGTCAGCGGCGTGAGCCCTCAGGCTGGGAGCACCGTGCAGAGCACCGGGAGCACGGCTGGTAATACGGTCTCAGGGACCGCGACGACCGCGGGGAGCACGGTCTCGCAAGCCGGCAGTGCCCTCGGCGGCGGTGGTCATTGAGGTCCGCTGAATCCAGCGCAGGCTGAACGCGCGCAGCTCGGGGTCGTGCTGAACGGAGCGATGGTGGCCTCCTGGCACGGTGACGAGCCGGCTTCCCGGAGCCCGCATCCGCTGGGCCAGCTCCCGCGATTGCTCGACCGGAACTCGCTCGTCCCCTTCGGCATGGAGTAGGAGAAGCGGTACCTCGAGCGCCTCGACCGCGGGCTCGAGCTCGTGGCTGGCCAGGACGCGGTCAAGCGCGTCGGCGTCAGCCTCGAAGTCGAACGCGCCTGAGGCCAAGCCGCGGCGGAGGGCCTCCGTGCTGGCAGGACAGATTGCGACCACGGCCATCGCCCCGGCGCGCGGGGCGGCGACGATGGCCAGGTAGCCGCCCATGCTGGAGCCGCGCAGCGTGACGGGGAGATCGGCCTGGGCCGAGCGGTGCCGGAGAAGTGCCGTGATCTGCCCCACGTCGTCCAGAACCCGGTCATCCATCGCTCCCGTGCTCTCGCCGTGGCCGCGCTGATCGAAGGCGATCGTGGCCATTCCGGCCGCCACGCAAGCCCGGGCGAAGTCGTGATGGCTCTCCTTGCACGACCCGGCCCCGTGGAGAATCACCACCCCACTTGCCGGCGGCAAGCGCTCAGGCATCCAGAGGGAGTAGGCGAGCCCGTCGTGGCGGCCCACCTCAGTGGGCCGCAAGGGGTTGACGATTCGCGCTCGGCGGGGCATCGGGCGATCATGCCAGCGGCAGGCGCGGCCGGCGACGTGCATGGCATGATCGCGCTCATGACGGCCACAACGTCAGGTTTGTCTCCCGTCTATCCGCGCGGGACCGAGGTCAACCAGCGAGGGCACCTCGAGATCTCAGGCTGCGATGCGCTGGATCTCGTGGCCGAATTTGGCTCGCCGCTGTACGTCGTCGCCGAGGACGACCTCCGCGCCCGGGCGCAGACATTTGTCCGGGCACTGTCCGATCGGCACGCCGACGCCGAGATCGTGTTCGCCTCCAAGGCGTTTCCGTGCAGCGCCGTCTACCAAGCGCTGGCCGAGGAGGGCCTGGGCTGTGACGTGGCCTCCGGGGGCGAGCTCTACCTGGCCCTGCGCGCCGGCTTTGACCCGGCACGCATCTACCTTCACGGCAACGCCAAATCGGAAGCCGAGCTGCGGCAGGCGCTCGAGGCGCGCGTCGGCCACATCGTCCTCGACTCCTTCGACGACCTGGAGCGGCTTGACAGGCTGACCGCGGATCTTGGTCATGGACCCCAGCCCGTACTTCTCCGCGTGACACCCGGGGTGTCCGGTTCCACCCATCAGGCGATCTCCACCGGCCAGGCCGACTCGAAGTTCGGGTTCTCGATGGATGAGGCCTCCAGGGCGATCGCCCGGCTCCAAGATGGATCCTCCTCGCTCGATCTCAGGGGCCTGCATTTCCACATCGGGTCGCAGCTACTGGAGCGCGAGCCGTTCGTCGCCGCCGTCGAAGCGATTGCGAGCCTGGGACGCTTCCCCGTCTACGACCTGGGCGGCGGCCTTGGCGCCGCGTATACGGCGGCCCAGAATCCGCTGACCATCGAGGAATACGTTTCGGCGCTGGTCGAGGCTGCCCACCGCCACCTGGGCCAGGACATCCGCATCGTCCTTGAGCCTGGGCGGGCGCTGGTGGCGAATTCCACGGTCACTCTGTACACGGTCCAGACCGTCAAGCGCAACGTCTCAACGTGGGTCGCCGTCGATGGTGGCATGTCCGACAACCTGCGGCCGATGCTCTACGGAGCCGTCTACGAGGCTGTGATCGCCGACCGGCCGCTGGCCTCAGCCGAGGAGCGCTGCCATCTCGCGGGCAAGCACTGCGAGTCCGGCGATGTCATCGCCCGGGACCTGGCCCTTCCCGACGCGACAGTGGGCGACGTGATCGCCACCCCGGTCACGGGTGCCTACGGATACGCGCTGGCCAACAACTACAACAGCGTGACTCGCCCCGCCGTGGTCTTCTGCCGAGACGGGGCCGCCCGGCTCGTCGTGCGGCGGGAGACATACGAAGACCTGACGGCCAGAGATGTCTGAGGATCCGCCACGGGTGTTCCGAGTCGGGCTGCTGGGGCACGGAACCGTGGGGTCGGCCTTCGCGCGGCTGCTCCCTGCGCGCGCCGAGCGGATCCAGCACATCACCGGGGTGCGGCCCGAGCTGAGCGGCGTGGTGACGACCAGCCGTGGCTCGTTCGATGAGCTGCTGGAAGGCTCCGATCTGATCGTCGAGCTGATGGGCGGGATCGATCCGGCCCGAGACTACGTCCTGCGGGCCATCGAACGGGGCCGCCATGTCGTCACGGCCAACAAGCAGCTCCTCTCCCAGTACGGCGAGGAGCTCTGGAGCGCTGCCCGGGAGCGGGGGGTTCAGCTTCGCTTCGAAGGCGCGGTGGCCGGCGTCGTTCCGGTGATCCGGGTGATCCAGGAATCGCTGGCCGGGGCCCGCATCGACCGCGTGCACGGGATCGTCAACGGGACAACCAACTTCATCCTCACCGAGATGGCGCGGACCGGGATGGACTTTGCCCAGGCGCTGGCAGAGGCCCAGCGGCTTGGCTACGCCGAGGCTGATCCGGCCGAGGACGTCGATGGGCGGGACGCCGCGGCCAAGATGGCCATCCTGGCCCGGCTGGCCTTCGACACGCCGGTTCATCTGAGTGAGGTCCGCTACGAGGGCATCGAGCACATCCAGCCTGATGACCTTGAGTACGCGCACGATCTCGGCTTGAAGCTCAAGCTGATCGGCACGGCGGAGCGCATCGATGAAGGGATCTCAGTCCGCGTCCATCCAGCCTTCCTCTATCCGGGCCACCCACTGGCACCGGTGGCCGGGCCGTTCAACGCCGTGACGGTGGAGTCCGAGGAGTTCACGGAGATCACCATGTCAGGACCGGGGGCCGGCGGGCCTCAGACAGCCAGCGCAGTCCTGGGCGACGTGATCAGCGCCATGATCCCGCCCGCCTCGACTCCCCCGACCAGTCAGCGCCTGCCGATCGTCGAGGACGTCGTCTCCGCGTTCTACCTGCACCTGGAGGTGGCCGATGAGCCGGGGGTGCTGGCTCAGGTGGCCCGGGTGCTGGCCGAGGACGGGGTGTCGGTCAAGTCGGTGGTCCAGAAAGGCCTCGGCGAGCAGGCGCGGCTGGTCATGGTTCTGCACCCGGTGCTCGAGTCGCAGTTCCAGGCCGCGATCGAGCGACTCGGACGGCTGGACGTCTTGCGAGCCCCGCCCCGCGCGATCCGGGTGTTGGAGGAGGAGTTCGGGTAAGGGGCGGCCTAGGGGGCGGTTCTGGTTTGCGGGGGTGGGATGGCGGTTCTGGGGTGGGCTGCGCGAGGCGGGCAGGTTCAAAAACGTGCCAAGCCGTGCGGGCCACCCCTTAGAGCGCACGTTTTATGGGGACACGGCCTAAAACGCGCGGCTTTCTGCCAGCGCCGGCAGGAACGGCACGTTGTTGAACCGGGTGGGGCGACCCCCGCTTCGCGCCCGTTAAACGCGAGAGGGAGGGCCGAAGCCCTCCCTCTCTTCCACCTGCTTACTGTCTAGCCAGTAAACGCGGGTGAGCGTATGACGGTCTTCGCCTTGACCTTGCGCTTCTTGGTCTTCTTGTGGCGCTTGACCTTCTTGAGCTTCTTCTTCTTGGTGGTCGTCTTGGCCTTGACCGCCGCGGTAGTGGTGGTCGGAGTCGTAGCGGTCGTACCGCTCACCGGACTCGTTCCGGGCGTAGTGCCGGTGGTACCGCCGCCACCGCCGGTCGGGCCGGTCGGGCCGGTCGGGCCGGTGCTGCCAGTCTGACCGGTGCTTCCGGTCTCGCCGGTGGTTCCGGTGGTTCCGGTGGTTCCGGTCTGGCCGGTGCTCCCGGTCTCGCCGGTGGTTCCGGTGGTGCCGGTCGTTCCGGTCTGACCGGTGCTTCCGGTCTCGCCGGTCGTGCCGGTCTGGCCGGTGCTTCCGGTCTGGCCGGTCGTGCCGGTCTGGCCGGTGCTTCCGGTCTGGCCGGTCGTGCCGGTGGTTCCGGTGGTGCCGGTCGTTCCGGTCTGGCCGGTGCTTCCGGTCTGGCCGGTCGTGCCGGTCTGGCCGGTGCTTCCGGTCTGGCCGGTCGTGCCGGTCTGGCCGGTGGTGCCGGTCGTTCCGGTCTGGCCGGTGCTTCCGGTCTGGCCGGTGCTTCCGGTCTGGCCGGTCGTGCCGGTCTGGCCCGTGGTTCCGGTCTGGCCGGTCGTGCCGGTGCTGCCGGTCGGGCCGGTGGAGCCGGTCGGGCCGGTGCTGCCGGTCGGGCCGGTGCTGCCGGTCGGGCCGGTGCTGCCGGTCGGGCCGGTGCTGCCGGTCGGGCCGGTGCTGCCGGTCGGGCCGGTGCTGCCGGTCGGGCCGGTGGAGCCGGTCGGGCCGGTGGGCCCGGTTGGACCACAGCTCTCGTGGTCGTCGTCGCCCTTGTCGCCGTGGTCGTCCCCGTTCCCGGAGTCACCGCCGGAGTTATCGCCAGAGCTCTTGTCCCAGCTTCCGCCCCAGCTTCCGCCGGACTTATCACCGGACTGGTCGCCGGACTCGTCTCCGGACTTATCGCCGGAGCTGTCCCCGCTGTCGCTGCTCGAGCCCGACTCCTGGCACTTGCACTTGTCGTCGCCGGAGCCGTTGTCGTCCTTGCCACCGTTGTTGTCGGTGCCGTTCTCGTTGGCGTCGCAGCCGGTCTGGCCGGTCTGACCGGTCTCGCCGGTCTGGCCGGTGTGACCGCAGTCGTCCTTGTCCTGGTCGTTGTCGCCACCGGAGCCGCTCATGGTGCAGCCGGTCTGGCCGGTTTCGCCGGTCTGGCCGCAGTCGCCCTTGTTCATGTCCTGGCTACTGCCACTCGAGTCGGACTCCTGGCACTTGCACTTGTCGTCGCCGGAGCCGTTGTCGTCCTTGCCACCGTTGTGGTCGGTGCCGTTCTCATTGGCGTCGCAGCCGGTCTGACCGGTCTGACCGGTCTCGCCGCAGTCGTCCTTGTCCTGGTCGTTGTCGCCACCGGAGCCGCTCATGGTGCAGCCGGTCTGGCCGGTTTCGCCGGTCTGGCCGGTCTCGCCGCAGTCGCCCTTGTTCATGTCCTGGCTACTGCCGCTCGAGTCGGACTCCTTGCACTTGCACTTGTCGTCGCCGGAGCCGTTGTCGTCCTTGCCACCGTTGTGGTCGGTGCCGTTCTCGTTAGCGTCGCAGCCGGTCTGACCGGTCTCGCCGGTGCTTCCGCAGCTCGAGTCGGACTCCTTGCACTTGCACTTGTCGTCGCCGGAGCCGTTGTCGTCCTTGCCACCGTTGTGGTCGGTGCCGTTCTCGTTGGCGTCGCAGCCGGTCTGGCCGGTCTCACCCGTGCCGCCGCCGGACTTGCACTTGTCGTCGCCGGAGCCGTTGTCGTCCTTGCCACCGTTGTGGTCGGTGCCGTTCTCGTTGGCGTCGCAGCTGTCGCCGCCGCCGGACTTATCTCCGCCGCCGGACTTATCTCCGCCGCCGGACTTGTCGCCGCCGGAGCCTTCCCCCCAGTTGCCGCCGCCGGAGGTTCCCCAGCTTCCGCCGCCGGACTTATCTCCGCCGCCGGACTGATCGCCGGAGCCGCTGCTGTGAGAGGAGCCGTTACCGCTTCCGCTGCTCCCACCGACGGAAACGACGCAGTAAGCAGCCGCAATACCGACCGACAGGTACAGCGCGATAAGCCCCGCAGTGAAGAACGTTGCTAGTCGCGTGAATATGACGTTCGGGAACCCCGAGCGTCGTTTAGCGCGCGAGTGGCCACTACCCCTGCCCCTCCGCTGCTGGCCCATCCGAGACCTTCTCATAGATCCTCCATGCCTAAGAACAACAGGTGACGCGTCGACCACGGTCGCACGCTTGGTAGAACGCCCTATACCCGCCCAAGTTGGCCGGATGACGTAATTATCAGAAAATTTCTCAAGTCAGGTCGCAGTTCGAGAACTGAGGCCTGAGCCGGGGTTATGCCGGCGGACGCGCTCCTCTGGTGCGTCATTCGACTGTGAGTGGAGTTCCAACGCCAACGAGCTGCCACAAACGGCTGACGTCGGCGTTTTTCATCCGGATGCACCCGTGGGAGGGGCGCCCCGGAACCAGTGAAGGCTGATCGGTCCCATGAATGCCCACCACGCCGCCGTGAGGCCACTCGCTGAGCGTGGAATAGTCGGCCGAGCCGAAGGCAAAGGGGCCGTAAAACGGGTCAGTCGACCGGAACCGCTCCCGGATCCAGTAATTGCCTTTGGGTGTCGGGGTCGACGCTTTGCCAATACCGACCGGGGCCGAGAAGACCTTGTGCCCCGAGGAGTACACGGTCAGTTGGAGATGCTCCTCGTCCACCACGACGTGCTTGTGCGTGACGTTGAGGCTGCCGAGCGCTTCCTCAGGCACCCAGCCCGTCCGCCCGTTGGGCCGGCTCGGGATGCGGACCCGGAACCACGTTTCCCCGGGGTAGACCTCCTGAGCGAGGACCAGGTAGTCCTCCGGGAACCCGTCCTCGGTCCACAGGTGGAGGTGGGTGATGACCCTCGCGCTCGGATTCGGCGCAGCTCGCACCGCCGACGTGTCGACCGAGTAGGCCCAGTAGGTCGTCGTTGACTCATCTGAGATCGGGCCGCTCAGCGAGGCGATGGGCGTTTCGTTGGACGCCGCCATTGCCGCCGGCGCGACGGCAAGACTAAGGCTCAACATGAGGGTTAGGGTCAGGAGACGAAATCGCATTTAGAACTCTCGGAGGTCGTTTTCATGAAATTGGCTGGTGGCCGCGCTTTGGCCATCGGGAGTCGGAACACATCGCCTCGGCAGAGGTTCCGAGGGAGCAGACCCGGCCGCAAGAGGGGACGCGCTCGGCGCGGCCGGGAAGCGCTCGTCCCTCATCCTGTGAACGCCGGCGCCACCACGAGCGCGGCCTTGACGTGACGCTTGTGGGTCTTCTTGTGCCGGGTAGGCCGGACCAGCTTGCGGGTCTTGTGCGCTTTGTGGGTCTTGGGCCGGCTGGTGCTGATGCCCCCGATCGAGGTCTTGACCGGCGAGGTGGAGGTGGTGACCGGCGGGGTGCTGACGGCGCCGACCGTGGTCGTTCCACCCCCACCGGTCGTGGTGCCGCCCCCACCGCCACCGGTGGTGCCCCCACCGCCACCGGTGGTGCCGCCGCCCCCTCCGGTGGTGCCCCCACCGCCACCGGTCGAGCCGCCGCCTGATCCCCCGCCGCCTGACGGCGCCGAGGTGCAGTCGACCCAGAACGTCTTGTGCTTCTGGGGATCCTGCGAGAAATCGAGCTTGAAGTGGAAGCCCTGAGAGGCTGCGGAGTCACCGTTGGCCTCAGCCTGGCTGATCAGCGCGGAGACGCTGATCACGGCGATGACCTGATCACCAGATTTGCGGCCGGAGCTCTGGTTGTAGCTCCACGTGCCCGAGTAGTCGACCTCCTGGCTGCCTGAGGGCGGCCAGCCGTCGATGGTGAAAGCTCCCGAGCTGTCGGCCAGTCCGGAACCCCACAGGTTGATGTCCTGGCAGGCCAGGTGCGGGTCCATCTCATGCCCGGGGCCCGCCGGCTGCCCGACGTTGTCCAGCCAGACATCTCCGGCATTGGAGTCACCGCTGTTCGCTGCCCACGCCGCTGAGCACACCCCAAGCGCAAACAGGGCAGTCGTGATCAAGGCGCCAATCCGTAGCTTCCACATCCCAAATGCCTCCTGCATCTGTACCGGATCCTTTCGTGGATCCATTACCCACTCTAGAACAGTTGTCCGTAACCGAGGGTCTAGCTCAAGTCGGATTGTTGCACAGCGATCAATGTTTCTCGATAGCTGGGACGAAAGGTCCGGTTGGAAGTAGCATCCGCGACCGTGCGCGCGGTCCAAATCGTCAACGAGGGCGGACCGGCCGAGGCGCTGTCGCTGGAGCAGGTGCCTGAGCCCGAGTCCTCGCACATGCTCACTCCCGGCAGCGGCGTCGTGGTCGACGTCCGGGCGGCCGGGGTCTCCTTCCCCGAGGTGCTCCAGACCCGCGGCCAGTACCAGGTCAAGCCACCGCTCCCGTTCATCCCGGGCAGCGAGGTCAGCGGCGTCGTCCGCTCGGCGCCTGACGACGCGCCGGTGAGCCCGGGTGATCGTGTCGCCGCTTTCTCCATGCTCGGGGGTTTCGCCGAGGTGGCGGTCGCCCCGGCCTTCCTCTCGTTCCGGCTCGACGACGAGCTTGACTTCGCCCAGGGCGCGAGCCTCATCCTGAACTACCACACCGCGTACTTCGCGCTGAAGTTGCGCGGCCGGTTGCGGGAGGGCGAGACGGTCCTGGTCCATGGGGCGGCCGGCGGCGTCGGGACGGCGACGCTTCAGGTGGCCAAAGGTCTTGGGGCGCGCACGGTGGCTGTCGTCTCCAGCGACGAGAAGGAGCAGGTGGCGAGGGAGGCGGGAGCCGATGAGGTGCTGCGCTCGGACGGCCCCTGGAAGGATCAGGCCAAAGAGCTTTCCGGCGGCGGTGTGGATCTGGTTCTGGATCCCGTGGGCGGTGAGCGCTTCACCGACAGCATCCGTTCGCTGGCCGAGACCGGGCGGGTCGTAGTGGTCGGCTTCACAGAGGGCTCGATCCCAGAGGTGCGCGTCAACCGGCTGCTCCTGGCCAACACTGAGGTGATCGGGGCCGGGTGGGGTGCCTACGTCATGTCCAAGCCCGACGTCTGCGCAGAGATCGGGGCGGCGATCCAACAGCTTGTCCGGGATGGCTACGTACGGCCGATTGTCGGGGCGCGCTTCCCGCTCGAGCGGGCGGCCGAAGCGCTCGAGCTGATCGACCAGCGCGGAGCCACGGGCAAGGTCGTGCTCGACATCGCGTAGCGATCGCTTTTGGCCGGAGTCATCGAAAGATTTCGGGACCGGCTGCCGTTTGCCGCCGAGGACCCGGTCGTGTCACTGGAGGAGGGCTCCACGCCGCTCGTCCATGCTCCGCGTCTGTCCGAACTGGCCGGAGCCGAGGTGTGGCTGAAGATCGAGGGGGCCAATCCGACGGGGTCGTTCAAGGACCGCGGGATGACCTGCGCCGTCTCAGCGGCGGTCCGCGAGGGGGCTGAGGCGATCCTCTGCGCGTCCACCGGCAACACGGCGGCCTCGGCCGCCGCGTATGCCGCGCGCGCCGGGCTCCGGGGGGCGGTGATCGTCCCGGAGGGGAAGATCGCCAGCGGCAAGCTCGCCCAGGCGCTGATTCACGGGGCGCGGGTGGTAGCGCTTCGAAGCAACTTCGACACGGCGCTGGCGCTCGTGCGGGAGCTGGCCAGCCGCCATCCCATCTCGCTGGTCAACTCGATCAACGAGTTCCGCCTCGAGGGCCAGAAGACCGCCGCGTTCGAGGTGATTGAGGCCCTGGAGGAGATCGACGCCCTGTGCATCCCGGTGGGAAATGCCGGCAATATCACTGCGTACTGGCGAGGCTTT
This sequence comes from uncultured Solirubrobacterales bacterium, assembly GCA_963733555.1. Classification (GTDB taxonomy): domain Bacteria; phylum Actinomycetota; class Thermoleophilia; order Solirubrobacterales; family Solirubrobacteraceae; genus Palsa-465. The sequence continues at coordinate 1,548,348 of CAVTDO010000002.1, read as the reverse complement.
CAGGAGGTCGGCGTGCGGCCCCGGATGCTGGGTTTCCAGGCTGCGGGCGCCGCACCGCTCGTCCACGGGGCGCCGATCGAGCACCCGGAGACGGTCGCCAGTGCGATCCGGATCGGGAACCCGGCGCGGTGGGAGGAGGCGATGGAGGCGATGACCGGATCAGGAGGGTCGGTACGGGCGGTGAGTGACGAGCAGATCCTCGACGCCTACCGGCTGCTGGCCCGGGAGGAGGGCGTCTTCTGCGAGCCGGCATCTGCGGCCAGCGTGGCCGGGTTGCTCACGCATGGGGCGGCCGGAGCCCAGCGAGTCGTCTGCGTCCTCACCGGACACGGGCTCAAGGATCCGCAGGTCGCACTGGAGCAGGCCGGGTCGGTGATCCCGTGCGCCCCCGAGCTCCCCGCCCTCGAGGAGGTGGTGCTCGGCTGATGGCCCTCCGGCGCCGGCGCCTGGTGCGAGTTCCGGCCTCCTCGGCCAACCTTGGTCCGGGCTTCGACGTGCTCGGTGCGGCGCTCTCGCTTTATTTGGAGCTCGAGGTGCAGGAGACGGGAAGCTTCGCCGTCAAGACCGACCTCGACGTGCCGCGGGACCGGAGCAACCTCGTCGTGCGGGCCTTCGAGCGGCTGCATTCGGCGGACGGCTTCGAGTTCCGGATCGCCTCGCAGATTCCGCTCTCGGCAGGGCTTGGGTCCAGCGCGGCGGCGATCCTCGCCGGGCTGCTGGCCGCCGATCACATCTTCGAGCTGGACGCCGACGTGATGGCCATCGCCACCGAGCTGGAGGGTCATCCGGACAATGCTGGCGCCGCACTCAACGGCGGCTTCGTCGTGTGCGACGGCCTGCGGGTTCATCGTTTCGAGCCGCCGATGGGGCTTGAGGCAGTGCTCGTGATCCCAGAGGAGAGTCTGGATACCGAGGCTGCGCGCGCCGCGCTACCGGCGTCGGTGCCGATGGCCGACGCGGTGTTCAACGTCTCGCACGCCGCGCTCCTCATGCTCGGCCTGGTGGGAGGCGACTGGGAGCTCATAGCCGAAGGCCTGCGTGACCGCCTGCATCAGCCGTTCCGAGCCGATCTCTATCCCCGCTCGGCCGCGCTCGTCGAGCGAGCTCCGGCATGCGGGGCTCTGGGGGCGACGATCTCAGGCGCGGGGCCCTCGGTGCTCGTGTGGTGTCACTACGAGCAGACCGGGGCTGTCTTCGAGGCGCTTCAGCGTGAGGCCGGGGAATGGGCGAGCGTGATTCGCGCGCCGTTCGAGAGCGAGGGCGCTGACGTCAGAGCGCTGTAGCGTCTTGCCGACTTAGGCCCGGGCGCCGTTGAGGGATCCCGCCAGGGCGCTCAGGCGCCGGCGGGCGGCGTCCATGTTGAGGCGCCGCAGGACTTCCTCGCCGACATTCAGGTAGTCGGCGGCCAGGTCCGGCCGGTAGTCGAGAATCGATTGGGCCCGCTCGGCCGATTCGGCATACGCGATCGAGGAGCGGATCGTCGTCTCGAAAAGCTTCTGACCGAAGTGCTGGCGCAGCGATTCGAAGGCCTCCCGGGAGTGCCGGGTTCGCATGTCGGCGATATTGAGGACCACCCCGAGCCATTCGAGATTCGGATTCAGGCTTTCCTTCGCGAGCTCGATCACTTCGAGCGCCTGTTCGACTCCCTGCATGGCGAAGTACTGGGCCTCGGCCGAGAGGAGCGCGTAGTCGGCCGCGACGAGCGCGTTGACCGTGAGCAGCCCGAGCGAGGGGGGACAGTCGATCATGATCAGGTCGTAGTCGTCCCGGACCTGCCCGAGGGCCTTGCGCAGGGCGAGCTCTCGGCCCATCTTGCCCCCGAGCATGAGCTCGGCCTCGGCAAGCCCAAGATTGGCCGGAATGATCCCGTCGTGAACGGCCTCCCTGACCTTGGCCCGGCTGCTGAGGACATCGCCCAGGGTGGGCGAGGCCTCGGGGTCGACATCCAGGTAATCGGAGAGGTTCCCCTGCGGATCCAGGTCTACGGCCAGCACGCGCAGATCCACTCGGCGGAACACGTCCGTCAGGGTCCGCACGGCCGTCGTCTTCCCGGTGCCGCCTTTCTGGGAGAGGACCGCGATCGTCACCGCCATAACGGCGGCTGACTATACGGAGTGGACTGGGTCAGGCGGTCTCGGGCTCGGCGGCCTGCCGGAAGCGAACGCCCGAGATGGCCGGAAGGTCCAGGAAGTGAAGCCGGTGGCGTCCGATGACCACCTCGTCTCCGTCGGCCAGCGTGCTCCATTCGACCCGCTCGCCGTTGACGAACACGCCGTTGAGGCTGCGGTCGTCGAGCACGCGCAGGCCATCGGGCTGGCGCACGATCAGGGCGTGCCGCCGTGACACGGTGGGATCGTCGAAACGGATGTCGGCGGCGAGACTGCGGCCGATGCGGGTCCACTCACGCTGGAGCGAGTAGGCGACGATGTCGTCCTCGTCGTTGCGGTAGGCCAGATACTGCCCCGGATCGGTCATGCTCTCACGGGCCTCGTCGAGCCAGGCGCGGTCGTCTGTCTCCGGTGCGAGATCGACGATCGTCGTCTGGGCGGTCGTGAAGAGCGACGCACGGACAAACTCGGTCCCCCCGCAGTTGGGGCAGGTGGGAAGCTCATCGACGGCGTCGAGCGAGACCGGGTATTCGCACTCGGTACACCGGAAGGTGCCTGTGCCAGCAACGTTGCCCGAGGTCCAGGCTTTCATGGGGGCCACAAGATCTCCTTACTCCGGGCAGCAGGGACGCGAGGTGGAGCCTGCCCGAGTGCGGTCGATGATAGCCACGCCAGCTAATACGAAAACAATTTTTTTGTAACCATTGGATCAAGCGCCGGTCCTTTTGTAACATTTCCGACCGGGCGGCTGAAAGCCCTCCGTCGCCCCAGCAAACCGGGCCCGTTGCAGGTAGTTATGGCGTGCAGGAGGACGCCCTCGGGTAACGAATCAGTGGCGACATGGAAGTTATGACCGACGTCTGGATGGACGAATATCCGAGGGACATGCGTGCGCTCGAGCTTGCCCTGCTCCGGCAGGGCGTCGAGCACAGGGATGCCACCCACGAGCGCTGCTCGCGCTGCCACCGCACCCCGCTGGCCGGGGAGCGCATCTACGTGGCCGAGACCGGACCCGTCATGTGCGCGCTCTGCTGCTCCCAGCAGACAAACCCGGCCCTGCGCAGTCGCCTCGTCCGCGGACCGGGCTTCGGGCGGGCGATCCGGATCCTCGATCAGCACGCGGCCTAGCCCCTAACCCGGCGACGGGCGGTGGCCCAGGCCGCCATACAATCGGCTCGCCGTGAATCCCGTCACCGTCTCAGCGACCATCGCCCGCCCCCGTGAGGCGGTCTTCGAGTACCTCGCCGACGTGGCCAATCACGCCGAATTCACCGATCATTACCTGACTGACTGGCATCTGCTCCGGGAGGCGACATATGGCGTCGGCGCCGGGGCCCGCTTCCGGATCAAGGCCCCGCTCAACCGATTCTCGTGGGCCGATGTCACGATCGCCGAGCTTGACGCGCCCTATCGCATCGTCGAGCACGGGCGGGGCGGAAAGTTCAACCGGGTTCGGAGGCTCGGCGTCTATACGCTGAGCCCCGGACCCACCGGGACGACCAAGGTCGAGTACACGTTTGAGACCGATCCCCACCTGCTCTCGGACAGGTTGATGGAGGCACTGGGGGGCGGCTGGTGGAGCCGCCGACAAATCGGCAGGTCGCTGAGACGGCTGCGCCGGGTCCTGGAGGAGGGCCGTGACCGGGGCCGACGGCCGTCTGTGGCGGCGCGTTGAATAAACTGGCGCGCCCGTGAGCGCTCCGATTGTCCGCCTGCGCAGCCTCAGAATCCTGGTGTGCCTGCTCGGCGCCGGGTTTGGCCTGAGCGCCTGCGGCAAGGCGAGTGACCCGCCGACCCTCGAAAACGACGGTGTCTACATCACGGCCGGGCCGGTCACCTATCAGCTCCAGGTCTCTCGCCAGCTCAACCAGTACGACACGGAAGATCGTCAGTACATAACCGGGCTGCCCGCGGGCCAGTCGACCCTGACCACGGCGCAGGAGTGGTACGGCGTCTTCCTCTGGGCCAAGAACCAGACCAACCACTCGCAGATGACGAGCGGCAACATCGACCTCGTCGACACCGAGGGCCAGCACTACTACCCCGTGAGCGTCAACCCGCAGATCAACCCCTACGCCTGGACGGCTCGGTCACTGGCCCCGGGCGACACCGAACCGGGCCCCGACACCACGGCCAGCTTCGGCCCCACCCAGGGCGCCCTTCTGCTCTTCAAGCTCCCCGCGTCCGTCTATGACAGCCGGCCGCTCACGCTGGAGATCCGCGGGCCGAGCGGCAAGGTCTGGGGAATTATCTCGGCTGACCTTTAGCGCCGGGAGGCCTGACAGGCTCGCCGACGGCACCCCTCAGTGCCCGTGGAGCCCCGCGACCAGGACCTGCTGGATGGCGGGCGCCGCCGTCCCACCGCCCGCCCCCTGGTTGGGGAACAGTGCACCGCCGACGATTCGCGGCGCCCCCACCGGGGCGTAGCCGACGAACCAGGCGTCCGTGTTCTTGGCCGAGTTCGCGGCGGTGTTGGTAGGGGACGCGGTGTCCACGAGCTCGGCCGTGCCGGTCTTGCCCGCCACCTCGACCCCCGGAATCTGAGCCGCCGTGCCGGTCCCGAACTGGACCACGGCGATCATCATCCGCTGGACGAGTCCGGCGACCCTGCGGCTGGTGACCGGAACGAACCTTGGGGTCTGGCCGGCCAGGAGGGTCGGGATCGGCCGCTTGCCGCCCATGGCGATCGTCGCCGCGACGTCGGTCATCTCGAGGGCGCTCGCTTGGACTTTGCCCTGTCCAATGGCCGAGGACCCCACGGCCAGGGTGTCGCCGATCGTGCCGACGGACGGGATCGTGCTCTCTGCGGCTCCCGGTATGTCCAGCGGCTGATTGAAGCCAAAGCGCTCGGCCATGCTGACCAGACCCTGGGCGCCGAGCTTGGCCCCGAGCGGCGCGAACACCGAGTTGCAGGAAACGGCAAAGGCATTCAGGAGTGTGCCTCCGCAGTCCTCGCCGTTCGCGTTCTGGAGCGTGTAGCCCTGAATCGTGCTGCTCGTCGCGTAGGGAAAGGTCGTACCCAGCGTGACGATCCCAGCCTGGAGCGCTGCCGTCGCCGTGATGATCTTCATCGTCGATCCCGGCGGCTGGACGACCGAGAAGGCGAGACCAGCCAGGGCGCGGATGGCGCCGGTGTGTGGGTCCATGGCCGCGATTCCGCCGAAGCGGCCGGCCAGGGCCTGGATGGCGGCGGCTTCGATCGCCGGATCGATCGTGGTTGTAATCGAGTGGCCGGGGATGGGCGCGACGTGGGCGAGGATCCGCCGCCCGGCGAACAGGGTCCCGCCGGGCGTGCCCGCCAGTTCGCGCTCGAATACCCGCTCGAGCCCGTCATGCCCCACCTTGGCCCTCAGCGGATAGCCGAGGGCAGCGTAGGTCGCTGACTCGTCGGCGGGGATCGGACCCAGCACGCCGGCGACCTCGGAGGCGACGGTCGGAATTGGCGAGGTCCGGTTGGGGCCCTCGGCAAGCGGCGTGCCGTCCCGCGCCAGCAGGCTGGCTCGCGGGGCCAGCGTGTCCACCCGTGAGAGAGTCTCGCCCGGCCGCAGCCCGGGAAAGAGGAGGGCTCCCGCGTACCGGACGGTCGGGCTGGACGAGGTCTCGTCGAGCGGGACGATCAGCTGCTCACGCAGGGCACCGAAGAGGCGGGTCCGTGCGCGAAGGGACACGTCGATGACGTCGCCGTGGAGGTTTCCCACGCGCAGCGGGACGAGCTTGACCAGCGTCGCGGTGTTGGCGTCCTGGCGGTAACGGGCGATAAACGCGGTTTCGCTCAGCCGTTGACGGGACCCGCTGTCCAGGAGACGGTACATCCGGCTGTACTGCCCGTGGACCCAGTCGTGGACGTACTCAGTGACCAGGGCCCGCTCGGCCCGCCCCGCGCCTGACCCCACCACCACTCCGATCACGAAGGCGACCAGGGCGAGTGCGATCAGAGGGGCGCGTCGGCGCCAGCGAGCGCGGCGATGGCCTCGTCCCCGGTCCGATCCGCTCACCTTTTCCGACCCACCTCGGCAAAAAGGTAGAGAATGGCCGCGCTCTAAGCTCCGGCACCGTGACCACGGTGGACTGGGTGATCGTCGCCTTCTGCGCGCTGCTGGCGATTTACGGCTACACGCAGGGCTTCATCGTCGGAGTGCTCTCGCTGATCGGCTTCGGGGTCGGAGCCTTCATCGGAACCCGCCTGGGTCCGTTGCTTCTGCCGGGGGGATCTCATTCTCAGTACGCGCCGCTATTCGGACTCCTCGGGGCGCTCCTCGCCGGCGGGATCCTGGCCGCCGGGCTGGAGGGAGTGGGGATGCACGCCCGGGCCGTGGTCCTGCGCCTGCCCGGCCTGCGCACGCTCGACGGGCTGCTGGGTGCGGTGCTCACCGCGTGTATCGGCCTTGGGATCGCCTGGATCGTCGGCGCGGTCGCCCTCGGCCCGTCGGCCTCGCCCAACCTCCGAGCCGACGTCGAGCGCTCGAAGATCATTCGCAAGCTCGACGAACTGCTCCCGCCATCGGGCAGCATCCTGAACGCCCTGGCTCGGCTCGACCCGTTGCCGTCGGTGACCGGCCCATCGGCGAGCGTGCCCGCGCCGCCGCCCGGGATCGCCACGGCGCCGACCGTTCGCGGCGCGGCGGCCAGCGTGGTCCGGGTGCTCGGCACCGCGTGCGGCCTCGGTATCGAGGGCAGCGGCTGGGTGGCGGCGCCCGGGTTGGTGGTGACGAACGCGCATGTCGTGGCAGGTGAGAGCGACACCACGGTCGAGGTCCATGGCAACCCGCCGGGGCTGCCGACCGAGCTCCTCGGCTTCGATGCGCACGATGACATCGCCGTGCTCCGCGTCCCGGGACTGAACGAGCGCACGCTGCCGTTGGCCGCGGACCCGGCCGCCGGGACGCCGGCGGCCATCATCGGCTATCCGCTCGATGGCCCGCTCAACATCCAGCCGGGCCGGATCGCGCAGACGGAGGTGGCGACGACCCAGGACGCGTACGGCAACGGTCCGGTCCAGCGAAGCCTCGAACCCCTGCGGGGACTCGTCCGGCCCGGCAACTCCGGCGGTCCGCTGGTGGACTCAAGCGGCGACGTGGTGGGAACCGTGTTCGCCTCCCTCTCCGGTTCTTCGTCGTCCTCGGGCGGCGAAGGTCTGGCGATTCCGAACGCGCTCGTGCGAGCTCAGCTGGCGCGAGCAGCGGCCCGGCGGACATCGGTCAGCTCGGGGCACTGCGCGGGTTAGTTCCCCCCGGTGGGGGGCGGCGCTTAGGCGCACCGCGGGCGGGCGGCTGTCTGCTTAGCCGCCCGCCCGAAGCCGGTGCTGTGCCCCCGGGCGCCCGCGGGCGCTTCCTACTTGTCCGACATCCTCGGCCATTTGAAACACCACGTCCGGCTCCAGTGCCCCTAGGAGCTGAGGATGGTGGTGTGCGAGATGCCGTTCGACCGCGGCAAAGAGTTCCTCGTCGGTGCCCCCTGCGAGTTGCGCCCCGCACTCGCAGTTGGCGGTCCGCCGCTGCCCTTTGCTGATCGTTCTCACGTGGCTTGATCCTTGCGATCCGGCTGTTCTCGCTGCGCCCCGCCGAGGCTGTCTGTTGCGGGGCCCCCGATCCACGGCCCGGAACGATGTCGCGCTCGCGTTGGCGATACGTTTCCAAAACGTTGCCGTGGCCGGACGAGGTGATGAGAGCACGCGGGTTCAGCTGTGCGGACGCCTAGCTATCGAGATAGGCGGCCTTCAGCTATCGGGTCGGCTCCGGGGCCGGCAGGTCAGGCTGCTCCTGGCCTATCTGCTCCTGAACCGTCAGCGCCACGTCGGACGTGAGGAGCTGATCGGGGCGATCTGGCCCAGCCAGGCGCCCGTTTCCCAGGACGCGGCGTTGCGCACGTTGCTCTCCCGCTTGCGCTCGGCCCTCGGCGCGTCGGCCCTGACCGGGCGCGATGAACTGATCCTCTCGCTTCCGGAGCCGGTCTGGGTGGACCTTGAGGCGGCGAGCGCCGAGCTTCAGCGTGCCACCCAGGCTCTGGAGCGGGGCGATCCACGCGGGGCCTGGGCGCTGGCCCAGATCCCGCTCAACATCGCCAGCCGGGGACTGTTGCCCGGCCTCCAGGCGGCATGGCTCGAGCCGCCACGTCGGGAGCTCGAGGACGTCCGCCTGCGCGCCCTCGAGGTGGTGGGGGAGGCGGGACTGAGGATGGGCGCGGCCCAGCTCACCTCAGTCGAGCGGGCGGCTCGGGCCCTGATTGAGGCCGAGCCCTTGCGTGAGACCGGTTACATGCTCCTGATCCGGGCGCTGGCCGCCCACGGCAACGTGGCCGAGGCGATGCGCACGTTCGAGCGCCTGCGGGGGCGTTTGCGGGACGAGCTGGGGACCGTGCCCTCGCCGGAGGCCATCGCGGTGTACGAGCGGCTGCTCACTCCGGCCGCCAGCGGCCCCTCGGCCGAGCCGGGCGAGGGCGGACTCGGGGCGCTTGAGCTTCCCGCCGACCTGCGAGAGCGGTCGCAGACGCCGCTCGTCGGCCGCCAACAGGAGCTGTCTGAGCTCACCCGCCTGTGGGAGCGAGCGGCCGAGGCAGGATCCGTCGCACCGGCCGCTCCGGGACGGCGCGGCCCGCGCATCCTCTGCCTGGCCGGCGAGGCGGGGATCGGCAAGACAAGCCTGGCCGCCGAGTTGGCCCGGCGGGTGCACGAGGACGGCGGCACCGTCCTCGCGGGGCGGGCGCCGCGAGAGGCACTCGTCTCCTATCAACCCTTCCTGGAGGCACTGCGGCACTACTTCCACGCGGCGCCGCTGGCCGAGCTGAGGGCATCGGTAAGCGACTTCGGTCCGGAGCTGGCCCGCCTCGTGCCGGAGCTTCGCCGCCGGCTCCCGGACCTGTCTCCTGAGCCCGGCGGCGACCCGGAGGGTGAGCGCTATCGCCTCTTCGAGGCCGTGGTCGGGCTGCTCAGCGGCGTCTCGGTCCGCACCCCGATCCTGCTCCTCTTAGACGATCTGCACTGGGCGGATCGGCCAAGCCTGCTCCTCCTCCGCCATCTGGCCCGGGCGGCGGAGTCCGCGCGGCTGCTCATTCTGATCGCCTACCGCACCGAGGCGACGGGGGAGGTGCTGGGCGATGTGCTCCTCGACCTATGGCGTGAGGGCCTCATCACGCAGCTCGATCTAGAGGGGCTGAGTCAGCGGGAGACGGCAGAACTGGTGCAGGCCCGGACTGGGGATGCGCCCTCGCATGCCTTCGCCGAGGCTGTCTTCTCGGCCACCGATGGCAACCCCTTCTTCATCGAGGAGATCGTTCGCCACCTTGTCCAGGCCGGCGTCCGTCCCGCCGCGGCCAGCGCATCGGAGCTCCAGCGGGTCGGTCTTCCCGAGGGGGTCAAGGAGATGATCGGGCAGCGTCTCACCCAGCTGGCTCCCGAGACGGTCGAATGGCTCCGCGTGGCGGCGGTCATAGGGCGTGATTTCGACCCTGTATTCGTGGAACAGCTGCTCAGGCTCGACGAGGAGGCCTTCCTGGCCGCGCTCGAGGAGGCGCTCGCCTCGGCGTTGATCCTGGAGCGGGTCGCCGAGCCCGGGCGCTACAGCTTCTCTCACGCGCTGGTCCGCGAGGCCGTCTACGAGGGCATGTCGGCTCAGCGCCGCCAGCGGATGCATGCGCGCGTGGGGGAGGCGCTCGAGCAGAGTGACCGGGCGCCGGCGAGTGCCCTGGCTCACCATTTCACGCGTGCCGCCAGCGCCGCGGTGGCCGAGAAGGCAGTCACCTACGCGGCCCGGGCCGGGGACGCGGCGACCGCGATCTCGGCTCACGAGGCGGCGGCTGAGGATTACAGCCGCGCGGTGGAGGTGCTGGGCCGCTTCTTCAGCGAGGCGCGGGAGCGACGCTGCGAGCTCCTGCTGGCGGTGGGGGAGGCGCGCCTGCGCTCGGGAGAGCGGGTTCTGGCTCGGGACGCCTTCCGTGAGGCGGCGTCGCTGGCCGAGGAGTTGGGTGACAGTGCCAGGCTGGCCCGGGCTGCGATCGGGGTCTCCCAGCGCTACGTGCAGCAGCCCGGGGTGGTCGACAGGGAGCTCATAGCGATGCTCGAAGGCGCGCTCGAACTAACTGCGGGCCAGGTGAGCCTCGACCGGGTCCGCCTCCTCAGTCGCCTGTGCGGGGCCATCTACTACGCGCCTGAACGGGCGCGGATGACGGCGCTGAGCAACGAGGCGGTCGAGATCGCCGAGTTACTCGACGATCCCGAAGCCATGGCCCATGCCCGCGCGGCGCAGCGGCGGGCCTTCTGGGACCCCAGTCACCTCCCTGAGCGGCTCACCGCCTCGACCGAGATGCTGAGCTGCGCTCTGCGGGCCGGGAACCTGGAACTGCAGCTCCAGGCCCACGCCTGGCTCGTGGTTGACCTTCTGGAGCGGGGCGACCGGGACGGCGTCGAGGCGCAGATCGCGGCCTTCACCGCGGGTGCGCAGGAGCTGAGACAACCGCTTTACCGGTGGCAGGCGACGGTGTGGGGCGCCGCCCGGGCGCTCATGGAGGGCCGCTTGGCCGAGGCCGAGGAGCTGGCAGGCGAGGCCCTGGCCGCGGGCGCCCCGGCCGAGGACGTGGCCGCCGCCCAGTACTTCGCCATTCAGCTGCTGGCCACGCGCCGGGAACAGGCGCGCATGAGCGAGCTCGAGCCGGCGGCGCGTCAGATGGTGGCGAACAATCCGGATCGCCCCGCCTGGCGGGCGGCGCTCGCGGTCGTCCTGTGCGAGAGCGACCAGAGCGACCGGGCCGCGCCGGAGCTCGACCAGCTGCTGAACCGGAGATTCAGCGACGTGCCGTTTGACGGCGACTGGCTCTCGGCCATGACGCTGCTCTGCGACGCATGCACGGCGCTGGGCATCCAGCCCCACATGGCCAAGCTGTACGAGGCGCTGCTGCCCCATGCCGGCGTGAATGCCGTGGCCGGGATCGGCACGCTGTGCTTCGGCTCGGTCGAGCGGTACCTGGGCAAGCTGGCGGCGGCTCTGGGACGGGTGGACGAGGCCGGGGGGCATTTCCAGCGGGCCCTGGAGGCCAACCGGGCCCTGCGCTCACCCGTTCTCGTGGCCCACACCGAGTTGGACTGGGCGTCAGCGCTCGGCGTGGGCGTCCGGGCGGAGCGGATGATTGCCGAAGCGGCCAGGACGGCCGAGGAGCTGGGACTGACGGCGATCGCCCGGCGCGCCGCGCGGCTGCGCAGTAACTGATCCGTTACCGGAGCCGTTCGACGGGCGCGCTACCGTTGGCGGGCTCATGAGCAAGACACTCGTAATCGCCGAGAAGCCATCCGTCGGACGGGACGTGTCGCGGGTACTCACCGGGGCCTTCACCAAGGGAGAGGGGTTCCTGGAAGGTCCCGAGCACGTGATCAGCTGGGCCGTCGGCCACCTCGTGCAGCTCGCCGAGCCCGACGAGTACGACGACAAGTTCAAGAAGTGGCGCATGGCCGATCTGCCGATCGTGCCCGAGCACTTCAAGCTCGTGATCCGCGACGAGCGTTCGAAGAAGCAGATGAATGTGATCAAGCGTCTGCTCTCCCGCGACGATGTGACGTCGGTCGTCAACGCCTGTGACGCCGGCCGCGAGGGCGAGCTGATCTTTGCCTACCTCTATGAGAAGGCGGGTGCCCGCAAGCCGGTCAAGCGCCTGTGGCTGAACTCGATGACCAAGGACGCGATCACGCAGGCGTTCGGGCACCTGCGCGAGGCCTCGGAGCTGTCCTCGCTCGAGGCGGCGGCGCGGTCTCGCTCGGAAGCCGACTGGATCGTGGGCATGAACGCCACCCGGGCCGCCACTATCCGCCTGCGCTCGGCCTTCGACGGCGCCGTCTCGCTGGGCCGGGTGCAGACGCCAACGCTGGCCATCCTGGCCAAGCGCGAGGAGGAGATCCGCGCCTTCGTGCCCGAGCCCTACTGGGTCGTCGACGCAACCTTTGACCCGGCGGCCGAGCCCGCCGGCCGAGACTACGAGGGCCGTTTCCACGCCGGAGCCAACCCCCGTCTGAAGTCAGCCGAGGAGGCCGAGGCGGTCGTCGCGGCCTGTCAGGGTCAGACGGGCGAGATCACCAAGCTCGAGAAGACTGAGCGCAAGGAGCGCGCGCCCCTCCTCTACGACCTGACCCAGCTCCAGCGTGACGCCAACGGCCGCTACGGGTTCACGGCCCGGCGCACCCTGGCCGCAGCTCAACGCCTCTACGAGGAGCACACGGCGCTGACCTATCCGCGTACCAGCTCCCGCTATCTCCCCAGCGACATGATTCCTGAGATCAAGCCCATCGCCCAGCTGGTCGGCGAGAGCAGCGAGTACGCGCAGGGGGCGCAGTACGTGCTCGGGCTCGACGTGCTGCCGCTGGGCCGTGTGATCAACAACGAGAAGGTCACCGACCACCACGCGATCATCCCCACCCGGGCCGACCGGCACCCGGTGGACAAGATGTCCGAGGACGACAAGCGCGTCTACGACCTCGTCGTCCGTCGCTTCCTGGCCGTGTTCCACCCGGACGCCGTGTTCGAGAACACGCGCGTGGAGACCACGGTGGTCGACCACATCTTCCGCACGCGCGGCAGGCGGATCCTCGTTCCCGGCTGGCGCGGCGTGTACGGCGAGACGGCCGACGTGGAGGAGCGCAGCGACGACGACGAGGGCCGGGAACAGCGCCTCCCCGAGCTCGAGCACGGTGAGCGCTCGGCCGTGCGAGAGGTCGCTTCGCAGGCCAAGGAGACCAAGCCCCCCCGCCGTCATACGGAGCGCTCGCTGCTGGACATGATGGAGACCGCCGGCAAGCTCGTCGACGACGACGAGCTGCGCGAGGCGATGAAGGAGTCTGGCATCGGAACACCGGCCACACGGGCGGCGATCATCGAGCGGCTGATCCAGGTCGGCTACGTCGAGCGTGAGGGCCGCGCCCTGATCGTCACCGAGAAGGGGCTGAACGTCATCCGCTTGCTCGGCGAGCACGCTCTTACCTCGCCCGGGCTGACCGGCGAGTGGGAGCACCGGCTGGCTCGGATCGAGACGGGCGAGGACTCCCGCGAGGCCTTCATGGGCGACATCGTCAAGTTCACGGAGAGCACGGTGGGTGAGCTCGACGAGAAGCTCAAGGGAGTGCGGATCCCGCGCGCCAACCTGGGCCCGTGCGCCGTCTGCGGGCACGACATCGTCGAGAACCGCAAGGGCTACTCGTGCTGGTCCCGCGATGACCCGGGCTGCGGCTTCGTCATCTGGAAGTCCAAGGCGGGCAAGCAGCTCCCGGTCTCCGTGGCCCGTGAGCTGATCAAGACCGGACGCACGGCGCAGGCGGTGAGCGGGTTCAAGGGACGCTCTGGGCGGAGCTTCCGCGCTCGCCTCGCGCTCCAGCAGTCCGAGGAGGGCAAGTGGCGGGTCGAGTTCGACGAGCCCTGGGCTCGGGACGGCGCTGGGGCCGCCCGGCCGCCCGAGGAAGAGGAAGCCCCCACCGAGGCGGCGGCGGAGCAGGCGGCCTGAGGCTGGTCGATCTTTCCACGCCGATCCGGCCGAGTCCGGAGAGCGTGCCCGAGGGGCTCCGGACCGAGATCGAGTACCGCGATCACGCCCGGGGGGCCGAGGACATCCAGGCGATGCTCGGCGTGGGGGCCGAACTGCTGCGAGACGGGGAAGGCTGGGCGGTGGAGACCTTCCTGCGTTTCGGCACTCACAACTCGACCCATGTCGACGCGCCGTATCACTACAACTCTCGCGTCGAGGGGCGTCCGGCGCAGACGATCGATCAGCTCCCGCTCGATTGGTTCTATCGGCCGGGGGTCGTGCTGGATTTCTGTGAGCGGGCCGACGGCGAGACGATCGAGGCTGCGGATGTGGAGGGCGCGCTGGGGGCTACGGGGCACGAACTGGCCGAGCGAGACATCGTCCTCATCCGAACCGGACGTGACGCCTTCTACGACGAGGCCGATTACATGGCCCGGGGACCGGGGGTGAGCGCTGCGGCCACGCAATGGCTCTACGAGCGGGGTGTCCGGGTGATGGGGATCGACGCGTGGGGCTGGGATCGCCCCCTGCACATGCAGGCGGCCGAGGCGCTGGAGCGCGGGGAGCCGGGGATCTTCTGGGCGGCACACCAGGCCGACCTGGCCTATTCGCAGATCGAGCGGCTGGTGGGCCTGGACCAGCTCCCGCCCACCGGGTTCACCGTGGCCTGCTTTCCCCTGCGATTGGTTGGCGGCAGCGCGGCCCCCGCCCGAGTCGTGGCGATCCTTCCCGACTGAGGGCTCGGACGCGCCGAGCCGTCGGCCCCGAGCGCCACCATAGGTGGATGCCGCTTACGCTCGTGCTCGGGCCCGCCAACTCGGCCAAGGCCGGGGAGATCTTCGGCGCCTATGGCGCGGCCGCCGCCCGGGGTGCGCTCCTCGTCGTGCCGAACACGCGGGACGCCGAGCATTACCTGCGGGAGCTGGCCGAGGACGGGGCGGTGGTCGGCTCAGTTATCACCTTCTCCGGGCTCGCCCACGAGATCGCCCGGCGGGTCGGCTACCGGCCTCGGCTCGTGAGCGCGTTGCAGCGTGACCGGGTGCTCGCCCGCGCGGTCCGCCGCGCCCAACTCGAGCTCCTGGCCCCCGCGGCCCAGTCCCGCGGCTTTGCTGTCGCCGCGGTGGCCCTCATCGCCGAGCTCGAACGCTCGCTCGTCACCCCGCAGCGGTTCACCCAGGCCATGAGCGCCTGGGGAAGCCAGGACCCCCGGCGGGCGCAGTATGCCCGGGAGGTGGCGAGGCTCTACGACGCCTATGCGCGGGAACTCGAGCGGCTCGAGCGGGTCGACGCTGAGCTCTTCACCTGGCGAGCGCTCGATGCGCTGCGCCGCGAGCCCGCGAGGTGGGGACGTGATGCCGTGTTCTTCTACGGCTTCGACGACCTCCATCCTCTGGAACGGGACGCCGTCGAGACGCTGGCCGGCGTCGTGGGAGCGGAGGTGACGGTCTCGCTTCCCTACGAGGCGGGAAGGCAGGCCTTCCACGCGCGCGCCGAGGTCGTACAGGAGCTGCGGCCGTTGGCCGAGCGGGTGATCGACCTGCCTGCCGCTGGCCGACTACTACGCGGCCGGGTCCCGGGCTGTCCTTCACCATCTGGAGCGAGGGCTGTTCGACCCAGCCCCGGGCGAGCGCGTCGAGGCGGGTAACGCGGTCAGGTTGCTCGAGGCGGCGGGCGAGCGGGCCGAGGCCGAGCTGGTCGCCGCCGAGGTCATCGGTCTGCTGCGGGAGGGGTGGGACCCGGAGGACATCGCCGTCGTCTACCGCTCGCTTCCCACGGCGGCCCCGGCGATCACCCAGGTCTTCGCCCGCTATGGCGTCCCGAGCGCGGTTGATCAGCGACGTCGCCTTCTCGCACACGGCGCTCGGGCGGGGCCTGATCGGATTGGCCAGGTGCGGACTGCTTGCCGAGACCGAGGCTACGGCCCAGGATCTGCTCGACTACCTGCGCACCCCGGGCCTGCTCGAGCGCATCGAGGTGATCGACGCCCTGGAGCTGGAGATCCGCCAGCAGGGCCTGACCACGGCGGCTCAGGCGCGGGAGCGGCTCGGCTTCGAGCTCGCCGAGATCGAGGGCCTCCGCGACGCCCGCCACCCGGCGGCCGAGCTGGCCCGCCACGCCCGCCGCCTGCAGGCGGCACCCCACCGACGCGAGGCCGCGGTGCTGAGCGACGCCGAGCGCCAGGACGCGCTGGCGCTCAAGGTGCTTCTGCGCGCCGTGGCCGAGCTCGACGAGCTCGGGAGACGCCGCGGGCGAGTGAGCTGGTCGAGTTGCTCGAGCAGCTTCGAGGTGCGGGACGCCCAGGGAGGCCGGCGAGGCGCGATCACTATCACCGAGCCGCTGGCCATCCGGGCCAGACGTTTCCACGCCGTGTTGGTCTGTGGCCTGCAGGAGGGCGAGTTCCCGCGCCCGGGCTCGCCGGAGCCCTTCCTCTCCGACGAGCGCCGGCGGGAGCTGGCCACCGCCAGCGGCCTCAGGCTGCCGCCTGAGCGAGGACGGGCTGGGCCGCGAGCGCTACCTCTTCTATTCCGCCGTCTCCCGAGCCACGGACCGGGTCGTCCTCAGCTACCGCAGCTCCGACGAGGAGGGCAACCTGGCAGCTGCCCTCGCCGTTCATCGACGACGTGGCCGACCTGCTCGACCCGGGCTGGTCGGAGCGCCGGCGCCGCCGCCTGCTCGGCGACGTCGTATGGCCGCCCGCCGAGGCTCCCACCGAGCGTGAGCTCGAGCGCGCGCTGGCCGCCGCCACCGCGCCCGGCGACGGGCCGAGGTCGCGCCTCCCGTGCTCAGACCTGTCGGCGCCGGCGCTGGCCCACGTGCGCCACAGCCGAGTCGTTTCCGGCCGGCGCGCTCGAGCTCTACGCCGACCTGCCCCGTGAAGTGGCTCGTCGAGCGTGAGCTTCACCGCCGCGCTTTGAGCCCGAGCCTGATCCGCTGGCCCGGGGCAGCTACATGCACGGCGCGCTCGAGCAGGTGATGCTCGAGCTCGGCGGGCCGGTGACCCCGGAGCGGCTGCCCGACGCCGAGCGGATCCTCGAGCGACGTGATGGAGGAGCTCCCGCCGCGACTCGCGCCCGGGCCGCCCCGAGCGCTGCGTCGCGCCGTGGCCGGTCGATCGCCGCCGACCTGCGGCGCTACCTGCGCTAGGAGGCTGCGCCACGGCTGCGGCTGGGAGCCCCAGCTGGCTCGAGCTCCGCTTCGGCTTCGAGGACGAGGAGGGCTCGCTGCCCGCGCTTGTGCTGGGCGAGGGGGGCGACCGGGTCTGCGGTCCGCGGCGCGATCGACCGCGTCGACGTCGATCCGGCGGGCGCGGCAGGCGATGTCCGTGACTACAAGAGCGGCTCACCCGGCCCGAGTAGCAGGGCGCGCGCTGGGTCCGACCGACAGCGCTGCAGGTCGCGCTCTACATGCTCGCCGTCCGGCAGCTGATCGAGCTCGACCCGGTGGCCGGCCTCTACCAGCCGCTGGGGGGCGACGACCTGCGGGCCCGGGGAGTGTTCCGGGAGGGGGCGCCGATCGGCGAGTGGCGTGCGTGGCCAACGACGCCCGGGAGCCCGCCGAGCTCGACGCAGGAGCTCCAGGACGCGGCCGCGCGGGCGGTCGAGCTGGCGAGCCGGCTCCGGGCGGGCGCGCTCGCGCCGTGCCCGGAGACGTGCTCTCGCCAGGGGTGCCGCTACCCCGGCATCTGCCGCGTCGACATGACGGTGGCCGTGAGTCGAGGTCGTGGAACGGCTGGACCGAGGAGCAGCGGGAGGCGATCGACCGGCGCGAGGGCGACCTGCTGCTCGACGCCGGCCGCGGGCAGCGGCAAGACATCGGTGCTGGTCGAGCGCTTCGTCCAGTGGTGCTCGAGGACGGGCTCGACGTCGGCCGCGATCCTCACGATCACGTTCACCGACAAGGCGGCCGGCGGAGATGCGCGAGCGGATCCGGCGGCGCCTGCGTGAGCTGGATGCGCTCGAGGCGGCGCCGGGCCACCGAGGGGGCATTCATCTCCACCATCCACGGCTTCTGCGCCCGGCTGCTGCGGGCCCACGCGCTGACGGCCGGGATCGACCCGCGGTTTCACGGTGCTCGACGCGCTGGAGGCCCAGCGGCTGGCCGACGCGGCCTTCGATCCGGCGCTCGACGAGCGTGGCCGAGGGCGAGCCGGGCGCGCTCGAGCTGATCGCCGCCTACAGGCGCCGGGGCCTGCGCGGGGCGATCCTGAGCATCCACGCTGAGCTGCGCTCACGCGGGCAGTCGCGCGCCGCGGCTGCCGGCGCTGCCCGCGGCGCCGGACCTGGAGGCCGCCGCGGGATCGTCTTCGGGAGGCGGCCGGCGCCGCCGCTGGCCGAGCTGGGGCGCTCGATGAGCCGTCGGCCCGGGTCATCGCAGGCGCTCGATCGCCTGTGCGTGTGCCTGAGGTGCCGACGATGACGCCTGGCCGGGCGACCTTGGCGCGCTCGCGCCTGCCCGCGCGGAAACGGCGCGCGCTCTGAGCACGCCGGCTGCCCGCCTACACCGCGGCGCTGACCGCTTTCCGGGCGGCCTGCGAGCACCGCTGGGCGGCCGCACGCACGCGCTCCTGGACAACTGCTGGACGAGTTCGGTCGCGCGCTACGCCCAGCTCAAGCGTGAGCAGTGGGGCTTGACTTCGACGATCTCGAGCTGCTGGCGCCGCGATCTGGTCCGGGGAGCACGACGAGCTCCGGGAGGGCTGCGGAGGCGGTTTGCGCGGATCATGGTCGACGAGCTCCAGGACACCAACCCGGTCCAGCTTGAGCTGATCGACATGCTGGCCGGCGGGAAACCTGTTCACGGTCGGCGACGCTCAGCAGTCGATCTACGGCTTTCGCCACGCCGACGTGGAGCTGTTCGAGGCCCGCGGGACGGCGACTCGGCGACGCGGGGCGCGCGCCGGACGCTGCAGACCAACTTCCGCTCCCGCCCGGAGATCCTGGCCGTCGATCAACCGGGCTTCGAGGCGCGAGCTGGGGGAGCGGTTCAGGCCGCTGGCCCGGGCGGGAGGATCGACCGGCGGGCCGGGCGAGCCTCGCGTCGAGCTGATCGTGGCCGACAGAGGGCGCCGACTGGACGACTCGGAGGGGCTGGCGGCGCCTGGCGGGTGGCCGAGGCCCAGGCCCTGGCCGGCGCGGGTGGCGGAGCTGATCGAGCCGGCGTGCGCGGCCGCGGCGGACATCGTCGTGCTGCTCGCGGGCCGCCACCGACATGCGCGTCTACGAGCGGGCCCTGGAGGACCGGGGGATCCCCACCTACGTGATCGGCGGGCGGGGCTACTGGGCCCACCCCCAGGTGGTCGACATGGTGGCCTACCTGCGGGCGCTGGCCAACCCGCGGGACCTGGAGTCGCTCTACACCGTGCTGGCCTCGCCCCTGGTCGGGCGTCTCGCTCGACACGCTGGTCATCCTGGCCGCCGGCGGCCCGGACGGCCGGCCGCGATCCGTGGTGGGTGATCCGGGACCCCGAGGATCGCCTGGACGAGCTCGATGCCGCGGACCGCGAGCCGGTGGTCGGCGTTTGCCGGCTGGTTCGGCGCGGAGCGGCGAGGCCGCCGCCCGGCTCGGAGTCGAGCAGCTGATCGATCGTGTCCTGGAGCAGACCGGCTATGACGATGCGCGTGCTGGCGCATGCCCGGCGGCCAGCGGCGGCTGGCCAACCTGCGCAAGCTGATGCGGCTCGGCGCCGAGCACGACCGCGGCCTCCGGCGACCCGCTGCGGGAGTTTCCTGGAGCTCGTGCGCCTCCGGGCCGCGGGGTGGGTCGCCGACTCGTCCGAGAGCGAGGCGCCGGTGGAGGGCGAGGGCCTGGATGCCGTCCGCCTGATGACGATCCACCGGGCCAAGGGCCTTGAGTTCCCGATCGTCTGCGTGGCCGACCTGGGCCGCGCGCCCGCGGCCGGCGCCGCTCGATGCGCGTGGGCGCGGACGGCCGCTTCGGGCTGCGCCTGGCCCGGCCCGGCACGGGACGCAAGCGAATCCGCGCTCGACTACAAGGCGCTGGCTGACGAGCGAGCCGGGCCGAGGCCGCGCAGGAGGAGCGCCGGCTGTTCTACGTGGCCATGACCCGGGCCCGTGAGCGGCTGATCCTGAGCGGGGCGGCCACAGCTCGAGAGTGGCCGGGCAGGCGAACGGCGGTCCCATGGCCTGGCTCGGCCCGGCCTTGGTGCCAGCGACGGCTCGGGCGAGGCCGGAGAGGGATCAAGGACGGCGTCCGCTTCTCGGTCGTTCGCCCGGGAGATGACGAGGCGGACGCGTTGGAGGGGCGTCTCGCCGAGCACGAAACGGATCCGGCTCCTTCCCGGTCGGCCCGCCGCCGCTCCCTCGCCCGCCCGAGGCCCCTCCCGTCAGCGCCGTCTCCTACACCTCGCTGGCCGCCTATGAACGCTGCGGCTACCGCTTCTACGCCGAGCGCGTCCTCGGCATCCCACCCACGGAGGAACGCCAGGCCGCGGACGGGCACGGGGCCGAGACGGTGCTCGACGCAGCCGAGCGGGGGACCCTCGTCCACGCGCTCCTCGAAGGGCTCGACTTCCGCCGCCCGGTCTGCCCACCCCGGCCGCCATCGCCGCGGCGGCGCCACGGGAGCCGACGCCGGCCGAGGTCGAGGACGTCGCCCAGCTGCTCGAGGCGTTCGCGGGGAGCCAGCTCCGAGAGCGTCTGGGCCGGGCCTCGCGGGTCCGCCGTGAGGAGCGCTTCAGCTTCCTGCACCGCGGGCTCCTGATCACCGGGATGCTCGACGTCATGGCCGCCGAGCCGGGGGACCGGACGCTGATCGTGGACTACAAAAGCGATCGGCTGGCCGGAATCGACCCGGCGGCCGTGGTGAGCCGGGAATACGGCACTCAGCAGCTCATCTACGCCCTGGCCGCGCTGCGCGCCGGGGCGGCCGAGGTCGAGGTTGTGCACGTGTTCCTCGAGACCCCCGAGGCGCCCATCGTCGCCCGGTTCAGCGCCGAGCAGGTGCCTGAGCTCGAGGCCCGGCTGGATGAGCTGACCGAGGGCCTGCTCGCCCGGCGCTTCGAAGTCACCGAAGCGCCCCACCGCGGCGTGTGTCGGGGCTGCCCGGCCGAGGGCGGCCTTTGCTCCTGGTCACTCGAGATGACGCGGCGGGACGCCCCCGACCGGCTCTTCTGAGTCCGCGTCCTCGAAGCTGACGTCGACCTGCTCGGTCTCGTGGCGCTCCTCGACCTTGGCCAGTCCGGTGAGCGTCTCCTGGTCGGCGCGGCCTTCCGGGGGACCGAACAGGCTGCGTGGCCACAGGCGGCGAGTCACCACCGTGTTGATCTCGGCGGCGTAGAGCGTCACCTGAGCACCCAGGCGTAGCCAGATCAGGAGCGCGATCACGATGGCGAACTGCGAGTAGACACTGCTCGCGTGGCGGTAGACGTGGTTGATGTAGAGGCCGCCGACGACCTGGAGGATCTCCCATAGCACGGTCGCCGTCGCGACCCCGATCCATAGGCGGCTCGTAGCGATGACGGCCGCGGTCATGAAGCGGAAGGCGCACAGGAAGAGGGTGAAGTTGACGAGCAGCGAGATCAGGATCCCGCCGGCCTTCACCCAGGGTCCGCCGAGCCCGGTGATCAGTCCGGAGAGGGCCGTGGAGACGATGAAGAGGCCTCCCAGCGAGCCGATCAGCAGCAGACCCTTGAGGCGCCACTGGAGGAAGTCCGGACGATCCTTCCTCGGCACGGCCCACACCTGGTCGAAGGCGTTGTGGATCGCATTCGTGATGCCGAGGCCGCCCCACACGGAGATGATCAGCCCGATGACCAGCGCCCCGATGCTGCCCCTGAGCCCATTCACCAGGATCTTCTGGCCGATCACCGGGAACTGGGAGAGCACCGAGTCCTCGACCGCCTTCTGAGCGCTCGCATCCCCCTGGAGCACGAACCCAAGGATCGTCACCATGACCAGCAGCAGCGGGAAGAGCGAGAGGAACGCGTAGTAGCCGACGATCGCGGCCAGGTTCCCGCCGTTGTCGTCGGAGAACTTCTTCAGCACGGCCATCGGGATGGCCAGCCACCGGCGCCGCTGCTGATAGCGATCAAACGCGTGGAGCGGCCTGAGGACGTCCATCGGAGCCTGGGTTATACCCGCAAAATGCGGGAACGCTCGTCTACAGGGTGAGCTGACCGCGCTCGATCTCCAGCAGCAGCTGTTTGCGCTTAAGGCCTCCCGTGTACCCGCCGAGACCGCCCGTCGTGTGGAGCACGCGGTGGCAGGGGACGATGATCGGGATCGGGTTGGCGCCGAGCGCGTTGCCGGCGGCGCGTGAGCCTCGCGGGCTTCCGGCCTGCGCCGCCACCTCCTTATAGGTGGAGACTGAGCCGAAGGGAATCTCCGAGGTCACCTCAAGCACCCGGCGCCCGAAACCGCGGGTGAGCTGCCAATCCAGGGCGACCTCGAAGGCCCGGCGGGTGCCGGCGAAGTACTGATCGAGCTCGCGTCGCGGCTCGTCCAGGCGCCGTGCGGAGGCGAGGATACGCGGGGAGATCCGCGCCGTCAGCTGGTCCAGCACCGCGTCCTCCTGTCCCGGCTCGTCGAGGTAGGCCAGGCGTACGAGCCCGCGCGGGGTCGCGGCGAGCAGCAGGGTTCCGGTCGGCGAGTCGTAGGTGGCGTAGGCGAGGTCGAGCAGGCCGGCGGCCTCGGCGGCGGCCGTCACATCGGGGAGGGGGGAGTCGGTGGGCTTGGGCAGGGTCGTCATGGCTGATACTCCAGTCGTAGTCGCTTCAGTGCCTCGTGAACGTTTCGCCGAGCCGCCTCCTCGCTCGTCTGCATTACGACTGAGATCTCGGTGTAGGAGGCATCGGCGACGTAACGCAGGGCGACGGCGGTGCGCTGCTTGTCCGGCAACTCACGGACCTGGCGCCAGAGCACCTCGTCGGCGGGCTCGGCGGCCGCCGGGGCAGGTTGCTCGGGCAGATCGCCGACCAGGACCGGCACGCGCCGGCGGGCTCGGAGCTGGTCGATCGCCTTGCGATGGGCGATCGTAAGCACCCAACAGCGGAGGTTGGAGGCGTCGCGCAGGCGCGGGTAGGCGCGCAGCGCGGCGAGCCAAGTCTCCTGGTAGCAGTCGTCAGCGTCCTCCCGGCCCACGAGCGCGAGGAGCAGGCGGTGGACATCCCGCCCGTGGGCGTCGATGAGTTTCTGAAACGGGGGCAGTCTCACTGATGATGAAACGCGCATGGCGGCCACAACGTGAGATGTTGGCGCGCGGCAAGACTCCTATCACGGCTTGCCTCCGGGCGGCCCTGGGCGATACAAAGCACTGATGGCTCGCGCAATTTGGTCAGGTGCGATCAGTTTTGGGCTGGTCAACGTCCCGGTGAAGATGTACTCGGCGACCTCCCCGAAGACGGTTCGCTTCCATCAGCTCAGTGCCAAGACCGGAGCCCGCATCCGCCAGAAGCGGGTCGATCCGTCAACCGACGAAGAGGTGGCCTACGAGGACATCGTCAAGGGCTATGAGATCACTCCGGAGAGCTACGTGGTGATCCAGCCTGAGGAGCTCGACGCCCTCGACCCCAAGGCGACCAAGACGATCGACATCGAGGAATTCGTCGACCTGGAGCAGATCGATCCGATCTATTACGACCATTCCTACTACCTGGCTCCGAGCGCAGGCGGAGCCAAGGCCTACCGGCTCCTCCTCGACGCGATGAAGGAGGAGAACAAGGTGGGCATCGGAAGGCTCGTCATCCGCTCCAAGCAGCAGCTCTGCGCCCTGCGCCCCACCGGCGAGGTCCTGGCCCTGACGACGATGCTGTGGGGCGACGAGGTGCTCGCCCCGGACCGGATCGACGAGCTCGAGTCGGTGACCGAGGCCGAGCCCTCGGACCGTGAGCTGAAGATGGCCGAGCAGCTGATCGAGTCGCTGTCGGCCGAGTTCGAGCCCGACAAGTTCCACGACGAGTACCGGGAGCAGGTGCTCAACCTGATCGAGCGCAAGGCGGCGGGCGAGGAGATCGCCGTGCAGCCCGAGGCGGAGGCGCCCGCCGCGGCGCCTGACCTAATGGCGGCGCTCGAAGCCAGCCTGGCCGCAGTCAAGGAAGAGAAGAAGCCTGAGCCGGCCCGGCGCAAGCGCAGCCGCACCAGCACCGAGGACGGCGCGGCCAAGCGCCCGGCGCGCGCCCGCCGCTAGAGCCCGCTGGTACCCTTTCTCAGCTCTACCTGCGGCTCCGTGCAGGGATCCTCCGGCCGCCCCCCCTCAGCCATCATGTTGCGAACCGCTCCCCCCGGGGCCACGGGCCTCTACCACCCTGAAAACGAACACGATTCGTGCGGGATCGCGCTCGTGGCGAAGCTGTGGGGCGAGGCCAGCCATGCCGTGGTCGACAAGGCGCTCGAGGCGCTGGAGAACCTGGAGCACCGTGGGGCCGAGGGCGCCGATCCCGGCACCGGCGACGGCGCCGGGATCCTCCTTCAGATCCCCGATGCGTTCCTGCGTGGCGCGGCGGCGGGGGTCGAGCTCCCGCCCGCCGGGCGCTACGGGGTAGGGGTCTGCTACCTGCCAGCCGACGCCGAGCGGCGAGTCCTTCTGGAGCAGCTGATCGAGGAGACCATCGAGGCCGAGGGGCAGCGCGCCATCTGGTGGCGCGACGTCCCGGTCGACGATCGCCACGTCGGCTCGACAGCCCGGCTCTCAGCCCCTGTCATCCGCCAGGTCCTGGTCGAGGCCTCGCCTGACCTGCCCGACCAGGACGCCTTCGAGCGCAAGCTCTACGTCATCCGGCGGCTCATCGAGCGTGAGGCGGGACGGGACCTCTCGCTGCCCAGCTTCTCAAGCCGAACGATCGTCTACAAGGGGATGCTCACCGCGCCCCAGCTCCCGCGCTACTTCACCGACCTGCGGGACCCGCGCGTAGCCTCACGGCTCGCTCTGGCTCACGCCCGCTTCTCGACCAACACCTTCCCGAGCTGGGAGCTCGCCCACCCCTACCGGATGATCGCCCACAACGGCGAGGTCAACACCCTGCGCGGCAACATCAACTGGATGCGGGCCCGGGAGTCGCAGCTCGCCTCCGAGCTCTTCGGCGAGGACCTGGAGAAGGTCGTCCCCGTGGTCCGAGAGGGTGGCTCTGACTCGGCTGTGTTCGACAACGTGCTCGAGCTCCTGGTGCTCGGAGGTCGCGCCATCCCGCACGCCGTGATGATGATGGTGCCCGAGGCCTACCGGACGCGGACCGACCTCGACCCCGACGTCAAGGGCTTCTACGACTTTCACTCCTGCCTGATGGAGCCCTGGGATGGGCCCGCGGCCGTCGTCTTCACCGACGGTCGGTTGGCCGGGGCGGTGCTCGACCGCAACGGCCTGCGCCCGGGGCGCTGGATCCAGGACACCGAGGGCTACGTCGTGCTGGCCTCGGAGGCCGGGGTCATGACCGTCGCCCCGGAGCACATCCAGCGCAAGGGGCGCCTGGCCCCTGGAAAGCTCTTCCTGGTCGATCTCGAGGAGGGGCGGATCGTCGATGACGACGAGCTCAAGCGGAAGGTTGCCCGGCACAAGCCGTACGCCCAGTGGTACGAGAACTCGGTCGTCCATATCGCCGATCTGCCGGACCGGGAGCCCCGGACACCCCGGATCGAGCCACTACGGTCGAGGCAGCTCGCCTTCGGCTTCTCCCAGGAGGACCTGCGCCTGGTCATCGCGCCGATGGCGGCCAACGGTGAGGAGCCGGTGGCGAGCATGGGCCACGACGCGGCGCTGCCCGTGCTCTCGGATCGCCAGCCGCCGCTCTTCTCCTACTTCAAGCAGCTCTTTGCCCAGGTCACCAACCCGCCCATCGACCCCATCCGTGAGCAGGTCGTGATGAGCCTCCAGACCGGGGTCGGCGCCGAGGTGAACCTGCTCGTGGAGTCGCCTGATCAGGCGCACATGCTGGTCATGGACCAGCCGATCCTGCGCAACCACGAGCTCGAGAAGCTCCGCCAGGTCTCCCACGACGTGTTCAACGCCGCCACCCTCGATATCACCTGGCCGATCGAGCAGGGACCGGATGGAATGGAGATCCGGCTCTATGACCTGTGCGCCGAAGCGGCCAACCATGTCGACCACGGGGCCAACATTCTCATCCTCTCGGATCGCAACCTGGGTCCTGAGCGGGTGGCCATCCCCTCGCTCCTCGCCGTGGCCGCCGTCCACCACCATCTGGTCAGACGGGGCACCCGGCTGCGCACCGGCCTCGTCATCGAGTCCGGCGAGCCGCGGAGCATCCACCACATGGCGACGCTGATCGGCTACGGCGCCGCCGCCATCAACCCGTACGTGATGTTCGAGTCAATCGACGAGCTGGCCGACCGCTCGCTGCTCCCGGAGGACCTGACCCGCGACGAGGCCGAGCAGCGGATCGTCAAGGCCATCGGCAAGGGGTTGATGAAGACGATCTCGAAGATGGGCATCTCGACCATCCAGTCCTACTGCGGCGCCCAGATCTTCGAGGCTGTGGGGCTGAACCGGGAGGTCATCGACAGCCACTTCACCGGCACCGCGTCGCGCATCGGCGGAATCGGGCTGGAGGAGCTCTCAACCGAGGCGATGGAGCGCCACTTCCGCGCCTACCCGCGGACCGACCGTGAGCTGCTCCCTGTCGGGGGCCTCCTGCAGTGGCGCCGCGACGGCGAGCTTCATGTGTGGAACCCGGACACGGTGGCCAAGCTCCAGCACGCGGTCGGCACCCACGGCCCTCTGGCCGGAAACGGTGGCCCACCCTCACTCGACGGGACGCCAGCGCTGCGCGACCCGCGTGAGATCTACCGCGAGTTCGCCGAGATGGTCAACAACGAGGCGGTTCGCAAGGGGCTGCTGCGCGGCCTGTTGAAGTTCCGGCCCGCCGGCGATCCGGTTCCGCTGGATGAGGTCGAGCCGGCTACAGAGATCGTCAAGCGCTTCACCACCGGGGCCATGAGCCTGGGCTCGCTGAGCCGCGAGGCCCACGAGACGCTGGCCATCGCGATGAACCGGATCGGGGCCCGGTCCAACACGGGGGAGGGTGGCGAGGATCCCGGCCGGTACACCGCTGACGCCAACGGAGATCTCCGCCGCTCGGCCATCAAGCAGGTCGCCTCAGGCCGCTTTGGCGTCGGCATCCATTATCTGGTCAATGCCGACCAGCTCCAGATCAAGATGGCCCAGGGCGCCAAGCCGGGGGAGGGTGGGCAGCTGCCCGGGCACAAGGTCGACGACTACATCGCCAAGATCCGCAACTCCACCTCCGGGGTGGGGCTGATCTCACCGCCGCCCCACCACGACATTTACTCGATCGAGGACCTCAAGCAGCTGATCTACGACCTCCGCTGCGCGAACCCCACCGGTTCGGTGTCGGTCAAGCTGGTCTCCGAGGTAGGGGTGGGGACAGTGGCTGCAGGCGTGGCCAAGGCCAACGCCGATCACGTGACCATCGCCGGCCACGACGGCGGGACGGGCGCCTCCCCCCAGTCCTCCATCTACGGCGCCGGTGTGCCGTGGGAGATCGGGCTGGCCGAGACTCAGCAGACGCTGCTGCTGAACGACCTGCGGACGCGGATCACGGTCGAGGTCGACGGCGGGATGCGGACCGGGCGTGACGTCGTCGTCGGCGCCCTGCTCGGCGCCGACGGCTTCGGGTTCTCCACCGCGCCGCTCATCGCCATGGGCTGCATCATGATGCGCGTCTGCCATCTCAACACCTGTCCGGTGGGCGTGGCCACCCAGGATCCCGAGCTCCGCCGGCGCTTCCGGGGTACCCCGGAACACGTGGTCAACTACTTGATGCTGGTGGCCGAGGAGGTGCGGGAGATCATGGCCTCCCTGGGCGTCCGCCGCTTCCAGGAGCTGATCGGCCGGCCCGAGCTGCTCGACACCGACGAGGCGATCGACCACTGGAAGGCCCGCCAGGTGGACCTGTCGATGGTCCTAGAGACGCCGGAGCTCCCGCCCGGCACTCCGCGCTGCCGGACCCGCCCCCAGGTCCCCGTGCTCGACGACGCCCTTGACTGGGAGCTCGTGCGCAAGTGCGCCCCTGCGCTCGAGCGGGGCGAGAACGTCAGGCTGGGCCCGATCCCGCTTCGCAACGTCAACCGCACGGTGGGGGGAATCCTGTCCGGCGAGATCGCCCGCAGCCGGGGGGCCAGGGGCCTCCCCGAGGGCACGATCGACATCGCCTTCTCCGGCTCGGCGGGCCAGAGCTTCGGGGCCTGGTTGGCCCCCGGCGTCACGCTGTCCCTGCGCGGCGAGACCAACGACTACGCCGGCAAGGGGCTCTCGGGCGGGATCATCGCGGTGCGCCCACCTGAGCGCGCCCGATTCCTGGCCGAGGAGAACATGATCGTCGGCAACACGGTCCTCTACGGCGCCATTTCCGGCCGCGCCTTCTTCCGCGGGCTGGCCGGGGAGCGCTTCGCGGTGCGCAACTCGGGGGCGAAGACGGTCGTCGAAGGCTTGGGGGACCACGGCTGCGAGTACATGACGGGCGGCCGGGTCGTCGTGCTCGGTCCCACCGGCCGCAACTTCGCCGCCGGAATGAGCGGGGGCATCGCCTACGTCTACGACAAGGCGCGGCGCTTCGCCGACCGCTGCAACCAGGAGCTGGTGGAGCTCGAGCCCCTCGACGAGCACGACCAGGCCGAAGTCAAGGCGCTCATCTCGGAGCACGTGGCGCGCACCGGCTCGCTGGTGGGGCGCAACCTGCTCGCCTCCTGGGACCGGGGCGCCAGCGAGCGCTTCGTCAAGGTCATGCCCCGCGACTACAAGCGCGTACTCGCCGAACAGGCCCAGGCCGCGGCTGATGAGACTCCGGTCGAGGTGTAGGCGGGTATGGGCGAGCTCGGCGCGTTCCTGAAGATCCATCGGGTCGGCTTCGACAAGCGTGACCCGCAGCAGCGGGTACACGACTACCACCAGTACTTCGAGCTCCAGCCGGAGCCAGAGCTCCGCCAGCAGGGGGCGCGGTGCATGGACTGCGGCATCCCCTTCTGCCATGAGGGCTGCCCGCTCGGCAATTTGATCCCGGACTGGAATGACCTCGTCTACCGCAACAAATGGCGTGAGGCCTCCGAGCAGCTCCACCTGACCAACAACTTCCCTGAGTTCACGGGACGGATCTGTCCCGCGCCGTGCGAGTCGGCCTGCGTGCTCGCCATCAACGACGATCCGGTGACGATCGAGCAGATCGAGATGGCGATCGCCGAGCGCGCCTTCTCCGAAGGGTGGGTCGTGCCCGAGCCGCCCGATCGCCGGACGGGCAAGACCGTGGCCGTGGTCGGCACCGGCCCCGCCGGGCTTGCGGCAGCCGCTGAGCTCAACAAGGGCGGCCACACGGTCACGGTCTACGAGCGCGACGAGGGGCCCGGCGGTCTGATGCGCTTCGGCGTCCCCGACGCCAAGCTGGAGAAGTCGATCATCGACCGGCGGGTGGAGATCATGGCCCAGGAGGGGATTGAGTTCGTCTACAACACCGAGGTCGGGCGCGATATCTCGGCGGCGGAGCTGACCGAGCGGTTTGACGCCGTGGTCGTGGCGATCGGCTCCCGCGTGTCCCGGGACCTCGAGGCGCCCGGGCGTGAGCTCCGCGGCATCCACTTCGCGATGGACTATCTCTATCAGCGCAACCGCTGGGTGGCCGAGCGAGAGGGGCGCCCCTTCCGGCCCACCGATCCCGACCGGGCGATCAGCGCCCGGGACAAGAAGGTGATCGTGATCGGTGGCGGGGACACGGGGATGGATTGCATCTCCAACTCGCATCGCGAGGGGGCTCGTAGCGTGATCATGCTTGACGTCTATGCCGCGCTTCCGCCGGACGGGCGTGATCCGCGACATCCCTGGCCGTTGCCGCCGAAGCGCACGGTGACCACCTATGCCCTCGACGAGGGGGGCAAGCGCCGCTGGGGGACCGAGGTCACCGGCTTCGGGGGCCGCGATGGCCACATCTCCCATGTCTACGCCCGCCAGGTCACGGGAACCTCGTCACGGGACCTGACCCCGGTCCCGGGCAGCGAGTTCGTGCTGGAGGCGGATCTCGCCCTCATCGCGATCGGCTTCCAGCACCCGGAGCACACCGGGCTGGTTGAGCAGCTCGAGCTTGCCCTGGATCGTCGCGGGAACATCCGCACCGAGCAGACCTACCGCGCTTCGGTCAAAGGCGTCTACGCCTGCGGGGACGCCCGCATCGGCCAGTCTCTCATCGTCACGGCTATCGCCGAGGGCCGCAAGGTCGCCCGCATCGTCAATAAGGACCTGGGCGGCAGCCCGATGGACGCCGACCGGGAGATGCTCGCCCTGGGGGCGTGGAGCGGGGAAGCCGATCGCACCCTGCGCCACGAGGCTGAGGCCGCGGGCACGGTGCGCCCGGGCGAGGAATTCTTCACCGGACCTGGGGCACGCCGGTAGCACCCGGCAGGGCCTGGCGGGCGCTCGTCGGGCGCCACCAGGTGGAAAACAACCTGCCCCACAAGGGCGCCTTGCCCCCGGTGCTACTGTGAACCGCGGACTAGGTGTCCGGGGCGCGTACTGGCTGGTGCGCAGAAACCGGTTTAGGAAAAGCTTGGGACGGGGAAACTCGCCCCTGTACGGTCAGGGAACTGCGCCCCCACTTCCCTGGCTCCCCGGGGGTCCAGATGGATCTGGACCCCCGGGCTTTTTTTTGGGCGCGTTCAGCGGGGTGGGCGCTCGGGAGCGCGGACGATGCTGATTTGGTTGTGCATACGTCAACCAAATCAGCGAAGTCCGGCCGCGTTTGCCGCGGGCGGGCTACGGTTCAGGGGTGCCTCAGTTCTGCCGCCACAACCGTCTCCTGCAGAATTGCCCGATCTGCTCTCGTGAGCAGGCCGTCGAGCTGCGGCCGCTCGTCTCCTCCAGCGCGCCGCGTGTAGCCGAGCCGCGGGAGCGCGCTCCGCGCTCACCCGCCCGCCGCGAGACGGCACGACGCGGTCCCGGAGGGGCCGGTCTGACGATCCGGCGCGTGCGCAACACGGTTGACGACGGCTATCGCTCGGCCCTGCTTCCCGGCGTGAAGTCAAGCCAGGAAGCGGCGCGGCTGGCCGATGAGCTGGCCTTCAGCGCCACCCGGTTGCAGGTGCTGGCCACCGACCCCCCGGGCCTCTACGCCGAAGTCTCCGCACCCGGGGATATCCGAGGAGCGGACCTGGCTGGCTTTCCTGATCGCCTATCTGGCCCCGCTGGAGAGCGAGGAGCCGTTTTCCGGCATCGCGGCGGTCCGCACGAGCTGGAGCTCCGGGGAGCCGCCCCGCCTCGACGGCGTCGCCACTGGTCCTCGCGCTGCCTACGACCCCGCGCGGGACGCCCCCACCATCGAGGCCTACCGGGCCTGGGCGGCGCGCGCGGGCTCTCAGGCGGCGGCGTTCTCCGGTGATGCCGCCTGGACTCCTGAGCGGAGACTGGCGCGCGTCTTCGAGCGCCTCGCGCTTCCCGGGCTGCACCGCGACGCGCGCTTGGAGCTCCTCGTTTCGCTCGGTGCCCTCGGCGTCTACGAGCTGCGCGTCGACAATCTCCAGCTGGGCGGCTCGGACCAGGTGACGGTGGCGGCGAAGCGGGCCCTCGGGATCGGCGATCCGCTGCTCCTCGGCCGGCGTGCCTCCGAGCTCGCGGAGGCCTGCGGGATCCCTCTGGCCGCGCTCGACCTGGCCTTCTTCAGCTGGGAGCGTGGTGAGCGCGTGACTGGCGGCCTCGGCCCCGGCGCAGAGCCGGATCCCGAGCTGGCGGAGGCGATCGGGAGCGCGCTCGGGGTCTGAAGGCGGAGCCGTGGCAGGCGCAACTTCCGCGCTGGCAGCGGGTTAGCCGTTTCTGTGCCTGCTCGCCCGCTCAGGCCGGCGAGGCCACCCCGTCGGATGCGTCCGCTGCTTCGCTTCCTCGGCGTGCTTTTCGCCGGCGCGATTGTTGCCGCTTCGGTGGCCTCCGAGGCGTCGAGCCAGCCCTCGCACGCCCGGCGTGGGAGAAGCGCGGTCACGATCTTCGTCTCGCCCAGCCCGGCGAGCGCGGGAACGCCAGCCGTCCTTTCAGGGCGGGTCACGCGGCCCCGCAGCGCTGGCACCAAGGTGACGCTCTGGCGACGGATGGCCACCCAGCAGGCGTTCCACGTCGTCTTCCGTACCCTCACCGACGCGACGGGACGCTACTCAGTGCCGCTGGCTCCGGATGCGGTCAAGACCAATGCCGAGTGGTACGCCACAGCCGCAGGCACGAGCAGCCGACAGGTGACACAGCTTGTGCGCGCGCGGGTGACGCTCCGGATCTCGGACAGCCTGCCCATACCGGGCGAGCAGTTGGTGGTGGGTGGTCAGGTGACGCCGTGGCACGGCGGTGAGAAGGTGCTGCTGGAACGGCTGCTCCCGGGCGGCTGGCGAGTCGTGGCCCAGCCCGTGCTGGGCCGTGGCTCAAGCTTCACCGTTTCTAGGCGCTTTGCCACCGGGGCGCTGAGACTGCGGGCCTTCCTCGCCGCCGACCCCCGCAACCTGGGTGCCTTATCGCCCGCTCTGAATCTGACCGTGGCGCCGATTCACAAGATCAAGCACGTCGTGGTCATCATGCAGGAGAACCGTTCCTTCGACAGCTACTTCGGGACGTTTCCGGGAGCAGACGGCATTCCCGCCGGGGTCTGCGTCCCGGATCCGATGAGCGGCGCCTGCGACGCCCCCGTCCATAACTCGGCCGATCTCAACAACGGCGGCCCGCACGGCCAGGCGTCGGCTACGGCCGACATCGACGGCGGCAAGATGGACGGCTTCGTGGCTCAGGCCGAAGCCGCTTCCGGCTGCGCCGCGGGGACCAACGACCCGAGCTGTAGCACCTGCCAGGACGCGTCGGCCAGCGGCACGACCCAGAGCCGCTGCCTGGATGTGATGGGCTATCACGACGCGCGGGAGATCCCCAACTACTGGACATACGCCCAGGACTTCGTCCTCCAGGACCATATGTTCGAGCCCAACGCGTCCTGGAGCCTGCCCCAGCATCTCTACATGGTCTCGGAGTGGTCGGCCTTCTGCTCGGACCCGCTGAGACCTTTCTCGTGTCGTAACGCGCTCCAGAACCCAAACGGCGATGGCGGATACATCACCGGGAACGACGGCCAGCTCCACTACGCCTGGACCGATATGACCTACCTGCTGCACAAGCTCGGCGTGAGCTGGGGCTACTACGTAATGTCGGGGAGCGAACCAGACTGCGAAAACGCGCAGGCCATGACCTGCAGTCCCGTCCAGCAGAACCCGAAGACGCCGGGGATCTGGAACCCGTTGCCATCGTTCACCGACGTCAGCCAGGATGGCCAGCTGGGCAACATCCAGTCAGTGACCAGCTTCTATAACGCGGCCGCCACCGGGACCCTCCCAGCCGTGTCGTGGGTCGATCCCAACCAGACTGTCTCCGAGCATCCGCCAGGCCTGGTGAGCGCGGGCCAAACCTACGTCACCGGCCTGATCAACGCGGTCATGCGCAGCCCGGACTGGAAGAGCACGGCGATCTTCCTCTCCTGGGATGACTGGGGCGGCTTCTACGACCACGTCGTGCCGCCCCAGATCGACGCGAACGGCCTCGGCCTTCGCGTGCCTGGCATCGTCATCAGCCCCTACGCCAAGCGGGGCTACATCGACCACCAGATCCTCAGCCACGACGTCTACAACACGTTCATCGAGAACGACTTCCTGAACGGTCAGCGGCTGAATCCGGTCACCGACGGACGACCCGACCCGCGGCCGGACGTGCGGGAGGCCAGTCCCTTCCTGGGCAACTCGCTGGCCGACTTCGATTTCACGCAGAGCCCCCGCATGCCGGTGATACTCCCCCTTCACCCGGCTCCCGGGCCTGCCTCGACGCCACCCTAGACCGAATCGCCTCGGTGCCCGGTGGTTACGTCCGGGCTACCTCCTACCTTCTGCGGCGTCCTATCCACGAGCCGGAGCCGCAATGACACTCTGCTTCATCGAGCCCCAGAACGCCATCAGGGTCATCGCCGACTCGGTGGGAAGGGAGGCGCGGCGCCAGATTCTGGAGGGGGTAGTGCGCGCCTGGGTGGACGAGATCCCCGAATCGGAGCTCGAGTCCCATTACGCCAAGGCCGTGGCCGACCTCGACGAGCACGACCTGTCGCTGCTCGCCGCCTGGCACGCCTCGCTGGAGGTGGGACATCCGCTGCCCAACAAGGAGTTCCTGGTCAATGTGTTCCCGTCGCTGGGGGAGAACCGGCGTGAGGCGTTGAAGATCGCGGCCAGCTTCCGCAGCGAAGACGCCTTTGAGGTCGGCGTCGGCGAGGAGGAGGCATTCGACACCGTGCTGCCCTGGCTCTCGGACGCACGCTGCATCGAGCTGGCGCACGAATGCCTCGAGCTCTACTGCTGGGATCGGTTAGGCGTCGAGAACTGAGTCCATCTCTGCGATCGCCTGCTCGTTGTCCCGAAACCACACCGCGGTCATTCCGAGCTCCCGGGCGGCGTCGCAGTTGACCTCGAGGTCATCGAGGAAGAGCGCGGTCTGGGCTGGAACCCCCAAACGCTCGAGCGTTATCTCGTAGATGCGACTCTCGGGCTTGCGGCTTCCGACCACCGACGAGTCCACCACGACCTCGAAGATCTCATCAACGGGCAGCTTCGCCCGCCAGAGCAGCTCCCACTCCCGGATGTTGTTGGTGCAGATCGCCATCCTGTACCTGCGCTCCCGCAGCCCCCGCATGTAGTCGATCATCGGCTGGTTGGGGTGGAGCGCGTCGAGGTAGGTCTCGGCAAACCCATGCAGCTCGACCGGGCGGCCGAGCTCAGCGGTCAGCTGCCGGCCGAGAGCGCCGAGAAAGTCCGCCTCGCTCATCCGTCCTGTCTCGAGCTCGAACAGGGGATTGACCCCCTGCAGCGCCGCCAGCTGCGCCAGGGCCTTCCCGAGGGCCTCCAGCGGCACCCCGGACGATTCCTGGAAGGCGGCAAAGGAATCCATCAACGGCGAGGTGAGGACCCCCCCGAAGTCGCTGATCACCGCCTGGATCCGGCTCACTGCCGCTGCCCCAGCACGTACACCCCCGGCCCGTCGTGGCCGTGGCTGTGCCAGTGCAGCAATGAGGCATGGAGCTCGAATTCGCCCTGCTTCCAGTCGATCCCCGGGTTCACGACCTCGCCCGCGGCGCGACGCGGATACTGCGGTGAACCCTCGTCCTCGTCCTGGTTCTCCTCACCCTCCTCCTCGAGCCACAGCTCAAGCCCCGCCCGCCGGGGCAGCCCGGCCTCGGTATAGGTGGTGGAGAGGCGAGGATCGACAACCCGCGACGGAGCGGGATCCTCGAGCACCACCGCGGTCACCGCATCTGCGTCCTGCCCGCGGGCCCGGCGCGGGCGCAGAGCCAGGAGCGAGAAGCCGAAGGCGGGTTCGAGCCAGCTGGCGACCAAGCGAAACGAGCCGAGCCCGCTCAGCTCAGGCTCCCCGTCGGCCGTGCTTCGCCAGCCCAGGCAACGCAACTCGTTCTCCTCGCCATCCAACTGGACCCGGCCGGTGACCTGACAGAGCTGATCCTGAGTGCTGAGCCCACTCTCGCCATCCCGTCCCCGGCCTCCGGACGAAGGCGCGAACTCCAGCGAGCATCCGTGTCCCTCAAGGCTCCAGGCCTCGTCCACTCCGCGTGCCTGCAGCGTCACCGCGATCAGAGCCGAGGAGGATCCGCTGCCCACGGCCAGCTGGCCCGAGTCGCCATCTTCAGGCAGCCAGGTGACGCCCCAGAGCTCGGTCTGGAGACCACCGAAGGCAAGTGCGTGCATGGTCACGCCGGGGGTTGTCCTTCGGGCAGCACGATGAGCATTCTCCAACCTCGCCTGGGGGCGGCGGGGCTCCTAGTAGGCGAGGGCCGGCGTGGAACCTTCGAGGTTCACGCTGGGCAGCCGGTGCAGCCCCACTTGCTCGATGACCGTTCGCACCGTGGGCTGCGGATTACGCAGCCGAAGAATGCAACCGTGGGCCCGGAGTCGCCGCGCCAGGACCGCGAGGTCGAGCATCAGCGACGAGTCACCGAAGACGAGCTCGGTCAGGTCGACGACGACGTCCCTGCGCGCTTGGATGGCCCGGGCGAACGCCCGACGACGGTAGCCCTGTGTGGCCCGGTCCTCGTCTCCTCGACAACGCAGTACCGCGGAGGTGTCATCGAACTCGACGATTCACTCAACCTACATAAGAGCGCCCGATGCCGCAAGCTCAGCACTCAGTTTCCGGGGGTTTAGGCCCGATCGGTCTAGTACGAACGGGGGAGGCGGTCGGGTTCTGGGGCGCCTACACTGATGTAGATGCCCACAGTCGAAGCCATAACCGACGCCCTGCGGGACGTAATCGACCCTGAGCTCGGGCTCGACTTCGTCGAGCTCGGCCTGATCTATGACGTCGAGGTCGAGGACGGCACCGTGCGGGTCACCTACACCCTCACCAGCCCCGGCTGCCCGATCGGTCCTCAGGTCTCCGAGCAGATCGAGGAGTTCGTCTCCGAGCTCGACGGCGTCGAAGATGTACAGCCGACGATGACGTTCTCGCCTCC
Source organism: uncultured Solirubrobacterales bacterium (assembly GCA_963733555.1). Taxonomy (GTDB): domain Bacteria; phylum Actinomycetota; class Thermoleophilia; order Solirubrobacterales; family Solirubrobacteraceae; genus Palsa-465. The sequence continues at coordinate 1,512,258 of CAVTDO010000002.1, read as the reverse complement.
GTGGACACCGGACCGGATGAGCGAAGACGCCAAGTTCGCTCTCGGGTTCTAGCCGGGTAACGCTTCGGTGCGTCGGAGGACCCGGCGCCGGGTAGCCCTCTGAGCGGCAACAGCGAGGAGGCTCAAATGGCTTCGGCGGCGACACGCACGGTTGGTAAGGCGGCAATCCAGCGGCTCTCAGGCTCCAAACCCGGGGTCCTGCGTTCGGTGGTGGTTGCGGCGGGCGTCGGCATCGCTACGGGGATGCTGACCTATCGCCTCCTGCGCAGCGGCGGCTAACCCGTCACGTCATGTGTGACGCATAGCTGCTGTAGGCGCTCCATCGCCTCGCCGGCTCGCTCCGGGAGGACATCCAGCGCCTCGGCGGCGGCTCGGATGGCGTCGATCGTGACCCCGCGTGCCTCGAGGGCGAAGCGACCGAGCCAGCGGACGCAGGCGCGCTCGTAGCGACCCGGCTCGCCGTCGCGAAAGAGAAGGACGACACGCAGTGCGTCGGCCAGGCCCACCTGGGGGAGCTCTCGGGCGGTGGCGATGACGAGCAGCTCGTTACCGGTGTCGAGGGCGCGGCGAAATCTGCTGTAGGCGCTGCCATCGCTCGTCACGAACATATGTTCGCATCCGAGTCAAGGGACGGCGATGGAACTACCGATGGCGTTCGCGCTCAAGCTCGCGGGCCAGATCGATGGCCCGCATGTCGTGCTCGTCGGGGAGCTTGCCGAGCACCCCAGCCACGACCCGCCGCACGTCGTTCTCCTCGTGTCCCAGATCATCAAGCAGGGACTTCAAAGCGGTGTGGACGATCTTCAGCTCCGCCGCCGTCAGGTTGAGGTGGTAGGCGATATCGCCCGGCTGGATCAGATCGTCGGCCATCGGCTAATTCTGGGGGCGCTTTCGGGAGCTGCCCCGGCTCCGCTGGCGCTTGGCTCGCATGTCGGTGGCAGGGCCGCCTCTGGAGCGCCGCCCCGAGGTGGGGAGGATGGTCACGGGAGTGTTGCCGTTGGAGCCGTTGCTGCGCTTGGCGGAAACGGTGGCGGCCTTGGCACCCGTCCGGCCCCGCGCCACGGCGAGCAGCTCGTCCAACGCCTCATCGATGCCCTGGGCCACCACTTCGAGGTCGGGAAGGGCATCGAAGTCGGCCAGCAGGCCGTATTCGAGATGGCCGTTGTAGGACATGATCGCGACCGCGAGGGCGTGCCCCTTGGGGAGGAAGGCGATGGGAAAGAGGTCCTCCAGCTCGTGCCCGAGCACGTAGAGCGGGATCTGCGGCCCGGGGATGTTGGTCACGATCAGGTTGAACAGCCGGGTGGAGAAGTTGAGGCGTGAGGCCTGGGCGAGCACGGTGGGCGGGGCCAGGTTGTTGACGGCGGCCAGCGTCGCCGCGCCCTCCGCCTGCTTTGACTCCTTGAGGCCGTCCATCGCCTTCTTGACGAAGCGCAGCCGGGCCAGCGGGTCGCGGATGTAGATGGGTAGCGGTGCCCGCATCGCCGCTAGCCGGTTACCCAGGCTTCCCTGGTCGCGCTCGGTGCGGACCGAGACGGGGACGAGCGCCCGCATCTCGACGCCCTCGGTGCGCACCCCCCGGGAGTCGAGCCACCGGGCGAGGGCGCCGGACACGACGCTCAGAACGACATCGTTGACCGTCCCCCCGAGCGCGTCCTTGACCTCTTTGTAATCAGCGAGGCGATGTCGAACGAAAAGGTAGCGACGGTGCGGGCCGATCTCCACGTTGAGCGGCGTCTCGGGCGCCGGATTGAGCGCCGCCCAGACGATTTCGCCCACGCCCTCCGCTGCGTCGCGAAGCCGGACCAGGGTGGCCTCCGGGCTGGCCGCAGCGGAGGTGACGAACCGGGCCGCCAGACCGGCCGCGGCACCGGCCAGGCCGCGCACGCCGCCCAGCACGAGCTCAGCCGTCGACGGTTCGCGGTGGGGCTGCCAGGGCTCGAGCTTGGTCGAGGTCTCCGCCGGCGCGGGATGGGGCTCGGCGTCGAACAGGACGGTGGCCAGATCGACGCCCGAGACCCCGTCGACGAGCGAGTGGTGGGTCTTGGAGATCAGGGCGAAGCGCTCGCCCTCGAGCCCCTCGACGAGCCAGTTCTCCCACAGGGGCCGTGAGCGGTCCAGCGGTTGGGAGAAGATCCGCGCCACCATCTGGAGGAGCTGATCCTCGGTGCCCGGCGCCGGGAGGGCGGCGTGCCGCACGTGATATTCGAGGTTGAAAGAGGGGTCGTCGACCCACAGGGGATGCCCCGACTCGAACGGCGGTGTGGCCAGCTTCTGGCGGTAGCGGGGGACCAGGTGCAGCCGGCCGCGGATATGGTCCAGGAACTCCTCGAAGTCCGGGGGCGGCCCGTGGAAGGTGAGCAACCCGCCGATGTGCATGTGGGAGGCCGGACCCTCCTGGTGCAGAAACGACGCATCGGTCGAGGACAGACGGTCCAGATGGCGTTGCACAACGCCAACTCTACGCACATCGGGTCTTCATTGGGCCTTCATCGCTGGCCCTACACTTGGCCCTGATGCCGAGCTTTCCGGAAAGGCTGCTGCTGGCGGCGCCCCGTGGCTACTGCGCCGGCGTGGACCGTGCCGTGCAGACGGTCGAACGCGCCCTCGAGCTATACGGAGCCCCCGTCTACGTCCGCAAGGAGATCGTCCACAACAAGCATGTTGTGGCCGAGCTCCGGACCCGCGGTGCCATCTTCGTGGAGTCCGAGACCGAGGTCCCCGAGGGGGCGACCGTGGTGTTCTCCGCCCACGGTGTGGCCCCGAGCGTGATTGACAACGCCCGGGACCGGCACCTGCAGACGATCGATGCCACGTGCCCACTCGTGACCAAGGTCCACGTCGAGGCGCGGAAGTTCGCCGCCGAGGGCTACACGATTGTGCTCGTCGGCCACGCGGGCCACGAGGAGGTAGAGGGGACGATGGGCGAGGCGCCGGAACGGATCGTGCTCATCGAGTCGGTCGAGGACGTCGACCGACTCGAGGTCGAGGATCCGACCCGGATGGCCTACATCTCGCAGACCACCCTGTCCGTGGACGAGACCCGGACCATCATCCATCGGCTGCGTGAGCGGTTTCCCGCCATCGTGGGTCCCCGCACGGACGACATCTGTTACGCCACGACCAATCGCCAGGCCGCCGTCAAGCAGCTGGCCCGCGAATGCGACCTCGTGCTGGTCATAGGTTCGAGCAACTCGTCCAACTCCAACCGGTTGGTTGAGGTGGCCGAGGAGTGCGGCTGCCCGGCCCATCTGATCGATCATCCGGACCAGGTCCGTGAGGAATGGCTTGTGGACAAGCGAGTGATCGGCATCACCTCCGGCGCCAGCGCCCCGGAGGGCCTTGTGCAGCGGCTGGTCGAGTTCTTCCGCTCCCGCGGAACCACTGATATCGGGGAACTCGAGGTGGTTCAGGAGGACGTTCGCTTCATGTTGCCCAAGGCGATTCGCCAGGCGATGGCGACGGCCTCCGCCTAGGACCGGAAGAGTCACCTGACCCGCACCCTGGTCGTCTCCGACCTGCACCTCGGTGCTCGCACCGAGGTCGATGTGCTGCGCCAGGCCGAGCCGCAGGCTGCTCTCGTGCAGGCCGTCTCCGAATCCGACCGCCTCATCCTTCTCGGCGACACGCTGGAGCTTCGCCACGGCCCGATCGCCGATGTGCTGGAGGCCGCCGAGCCCGTGCTGCGCCGGCTGGGGGAGGCCCTGAGACCGGGCGGGGAGGTGGTCATCATCGCCGGCAACCACGACCACCGGCTGCTCCGGCCCTGGCTGGAGCGCCGGGCCAGGACTTCGACTCCGAACGAACTGGGACTCGAGACGGCGGTCGACTGGCGTGAGGGAGAGCCGTTGGCTGAGATCGCGAGCTGGCTGGGTGCCGCGAGCGTCCGCGCCGCCTATCCCGGGGTCTGGCTACGTGAGGACGTCTACGCCACACATGGGCATTACGGGGATCGCCACAACCCGGTCCCGATCATGGAGCGCCTCGGCGCCGGCTTGATGACGCGCCTGACGCGCGAGCCGGCGGACGGCCCGCACCGGGCCGAGGACTACGAGGCCACTCTGTCACCGATGTACGCCTGGATCGACACCGTCGCGCAGACGGGAGGCATCCGTGGACGCGGCGGCGGCAGCCTGCAGGTCCGGGCCTGGCATGCGCTCCAAGAACCCGGCCGACGTAGGCTGCGGACCGTCGGGGTCTCGGCCGCCTTCGCCGGGGCGGTCGCGGTTCTGAATCGATCCGGCCTCGGTCCCTTCGGATCCGACGTCACCGCGCCCGGCCTGCGCCAGGGCGGCCTGCGCGGCTTCGAGGAGGTCCTCGACCGCCTCGGGGTGACCGCGCCCTACGTGATCTTCGGCCACACCCACCGGGCCGGACCGCTGCCGGGCGATGATCAGGCGGAGTGGCACACGGTCCGCGGGAGCTCCCTGCTCAACTCCGGGAGCTGGGTGCATGACCGGGGATGGATCGGCGACTCACCGGTGGGCAGTCCCTACCGGCCCGGATTCGCCGTCGTCTGGAGCGACGATGAGCCGCCGCGGCTGGTCAACCTCCTTGACGCCTAGGCGAAGGCCGGGTCAAGCCCCGGGGTGAAGCAGACGGCGTAGGAGTTCACGCCGGGTCCCACGCGCAGGTCGAGCTCTCCCTGGGTGCTCCAGGGGTGGGCGATGAGCTCATAGGCGCCGGGATGGTCGACCTCGATGCGGCGACCATCGACCTCGATCCACCCCCGGCCGTCCAGCACCGCCCACACCCCGCCGGCGCGGTAAGGACCGCTGTAGGCCCCCTCCACATCCTCGCTCTGAGGCTCGAGCCGGGCGCCCGGGACATCCTCGGGACGCCTTGGGTCGAGCAGGGGCTCCTCGAGTCCCAGCAGCTCCTGAATGGCCCGCTCCGTCTCAGCGTAGGCGCCCTCGCCATAGTGCTGCTCGAAGAGCATGCCCCGCTGGTCGAACAGGTAACGACCGGGCCAGCCGAGATTGCCGTAGCGCTCCCAGATCTCGAGCTCGGTGTCGACGACGACGGGATAGCCGATCCCCAGGCGCTTCACCGCGCTGCCCACCGCGTCAGGCTCCCCAGAGGGGGGAAAGCCGGAGGCGTGGACGCCTATGACCCGGAGGCCAGCCGCTTCGTAGCGCTCGTGCCAGGCCTTGAGGTACGGAAGCGTGCGGATTGAGTTGGCGCGGCAGAAGTCCCAGAATTCGATCAGGACTGGCCGGCCGAACTGCTGGTCCATGCGCAGCATGGACACGTTGAACCAGGGCAGGCGGCTCGGAAATTCAGGCGCGGCGATGTGATCGACCGGGGCGCGCATCGCAGGCGATGGTAGGGGGGATAGGGTGGGCGCCGACCATGGACGCTGATAGGGCCGCGGAGGCCTTCGCCGATGCTTGGGAGCTCCTTCTCGGCTCCAGCCCCGGGTGGTGGGGCCAGCGGCGCCATGGGTTGGTCGGCGGGATCACCAGGGTTCCCCTGCCGTCCTTTAACGGGGTGTGGGCCTACGACCGCGACCTGGAGTCAGGCACGCTCAACGCCCTCCTCGACGAGGTGGCTGACACCGGGCTGCCGTATTGCCTCCAGGCCCGCCAGGAGGCAGAGGCGGCTGCCGAGGTGGCCGGACGCCGGGGCATGATCCCGGACGCAGGAGTTCCCCTGATGGCGCTCGATTGCAGTGCGCTGCCCGATGTGGCGCCGCCCGGGTTGAGGATCCGGGAGCTCCCAGCGGATGAGCGGAACGTGCACGCGACGCTCGCCGCCGAAGGGTTCGAGATTGACGCCGAGCACTTCAAGCGGCTTATGACCCCCGAGCTGGCTGGGCTCCCGGGGTGGCGGACCTACCTCGGCGAGGCCGCGGGGGAGCGTGTGACCACGGGGGGCGGGCTGAAACTCGGTGAGTGGGTCGGGATCTTCAACATCGCCACCCTGCCGGCGCATCGTCACCGGGGCTACGGCGCCGCGGTGACCATGAGAGCGGTGCGCGATGGGGTCAGGGATGGCGCGCGCTGGGCCTGGCTGCAGGCCAGTCCCTACGGTCGCCCGGTCTACGAGCGACTGGGCTTCAAAACGCTCGAATCCTGGCGCTGCTGGGTCGCTCCAGACGTGCGATCCGGCTGAGCTACGGCTCGATCAGACCGCGCTTGATCGCATAACGGACGAGCTCTACGCGATCGCGCATGCCCAGCTTGCGCAGCACGTTGGCTCGGTGCGACTCGACGGTCTTCTCCGACAGGTGAAGGATCTCCGCGATCTGGCTGTTCGTGTGCGCCTCGGCGATCAGCTTGACCACCTCCTCCTCACGCGGGGTCAGGGGAATCGCCGGACCCTTGGCGCCGTCGTCCATCCACTCACGGATGATTGAGCGCTCGGCGGCGTTGGTCAGGAAGGCCTCGCCGCCCCCCACGGCACGAACGGCTCCGACCAGGTCCTGGTCGGCCTCGCGCTTGAGCACATAGCCCGAAGCGCCGGCCTTCAGGGCCTCGAACAGGTAGTGCTCATCGTCATGCATCGAGAGCATGAGGACACGTGCGTTGGGGAGGTGGGAGCGGATCTCCCGAGCCGCCTGAAGGCCGGTCAGCCTGGGCATTCCGACATCGAGGATGCACAGGTCCGGGCGCACGGCCAGCGCCTGCTCGACCGCCTCGACGCCGTCCGCCGCCTCGGCGACGACCTCTAGGTCCGTCTGGCGCTCCAACAAGAGCCTGATTCCGGCCCGCACGATTCCGTGATCATCAGCGACCAAGATCTTCATGAGAGCCCCCTTTCTAGCCTGCGGTTGAGTTCCGTAGTGGTGTGAAAGTTCGTCATTGGCCGATCGCCAACTCGACCCGGGTGCCCTCGCCCGCGGCTGACCACATCGAGAGGTGACCGCCGATGAGAAGCGCCCGCTCCCGCATGCCGACGAGGCCGAGGCCGCCGTTCCGCGTGGCTCCGTTGATCTGGGTGAATCCACGTCCGTCGTCACTGATGCGGAGCACCGTGCGCCCGATGAAGGAGAGCTCGACGTCGACCCGGCGCGCGTTGGCGTGCTGGGCCACGTTCGAGAGGCCCTCCTGCGTGACCCGATAGATAACGAGCTGCTGCTCCGGCGTCAGCGGGGGCACGTCCCCCCGAGTGTTGAACGTGGCGACGATGCCAGTCTGTTCGGAGAAGTCCCGGACCTGGCTGTGGAGCGCGGGCAGAAGGCCGTGGTCGTCGAGCACCGCAGGGCGGAGATGCCGGGCCAGGGCGAGGAGCTCCTCCATGGCCTGGGTGGCCAGGCGCTTGGTCTCGGTGAGCTCACGCTTGAGCTGCGGCCCGGCCTGCTCGATCGAGGCCTGGAGGCGCAGCGAGACCGCGGTCAGGGCCTGGTTGACCTCGTCGTGCAGGTCCTGAGCGATGCGCCGGCGCTCCCGTTCCTGGGCCTGGATGGCCGCCCGTCCGGCCGCACGGCGCTGGGCCTCGAGCCGCGCGCTCATCCGGTCGAAGGCCACACCGAGCCGCCGCACCTCGGAGCTGTCGCTCCGGGAGGTGATGAGGGGACGGTCCGTGGCCACCCCGAGATCGATGCTCTCCATGGCCGAGATGACCTCGTCAAGCGGCTTGAAGCGGCGCCGGAGGACGATCCAGTTACCAAGCAGGGTGGCCAGCAGCGCGCCCCCGAGCACGAAGGCGGCGCGCCCCTTGAGGTCCTCCTGGAGGTTCGGGCTCACCGCGATCGCCGCCAGGAGGACCGTGGCAGCGATCAGCAGAATGTTTACGACCAGAACCTGAGTGAGCAGCGAGCGGGACTTCATTGTGAGGGCGGGACCATCCAAGGGGGAGGTCGGCGGATTGCTGGAGCCCCAAGATGGGGTCTAGGCCCGATATCGGCCAAACCCCGGTCGCCCGATAATCATCGTGCGCCCCTTTCAGTGACTTCTTCTCAAGAGCGAAGGGTTGGGGCGGCGACGACGAGGGATATTGGGTCTGGTTTGCGGGGCGCCTCACAAGGGCGCCCCGTAGACGTTCTGGGGGCAGAAAGCACTCGAATATCGCCCCGTGCCGTCGCGCGGGGACCGCTATACTCCGTGAAGTATTGAATCCCGAGTGCAATTAGGAGCTTTTAGATGAGCCCCTCCGGAGCGGACGTTCTCCGCCAGATCAAGAGCCAGATCGAAGAGGTTGATCCGTCTGAGGCGCGTGAGCAGCTTTCCAACGGCGCGGTCTTCGTAGATGTCCGTGAGCCCGAGGAGTGGGCGATCGGACACATTCCCGGTGCCAAGCACGTGCCCAAGAGCTACTTGGAGTCGCGGATCGAAGGGACGGTGCCTGATCGCGCCCAGCACGTGATCCTCTACTGCGCCTCCGGCAACCGCTCGGCCTGGGCGACTCGAACCCTGGTCGAAGATCTCGGCTACGAGCACGTGGAGAGCATGACCGGCGGCTTCACGCTGTGGAAGGACCGCGGCTACGAGGTCGAGGTCCCCAGGACGCTGAACGCCGAGCAGCGTGACCGGTACTCACGCCACCTGCTCCTGCCCGAGGTCGGTCCCGAGGGGCAGCAGAAGCTGCTCGATGCCAAGGTCCTCCTGCTGGGGGCCGGCGGCCTCGGCTCACCGGCGGCGCTCTACCTTGCGGCGGCGGGGGTCGGGACGCTGGGCATCGTTGACAACGATGTCGTCGATGTCTCCAACCTCCAGCGCCAGGTCATCCATGCCACCGATCGCGTGGGGGTGGCCAAGGTCGATTCGGCCGAGGAAACGATCAAGGGGCTGAATCCGGACGTCAAGGTGCAGAAGTACAACCTGCGCCTGGGGCCGGAGAACATCATGGAGATCCTTCCCGGCTACGACATCGTCGTCGACGGACTCGACAACTTCCCCACTCGCTATCTGCTCAACGACGCCTCGGTGCGGCTCGGGATCCCGGTCGTCTCAGCCGCGATCCTCGGCTTCGAGGGGCAGCTCTCGGTGTTCAAGCCCTATGACGGGCCGTGCTACCGCTGCCTGTTCCCCGTGCCGCCGCCGGCTGAGCTGGCGCCGTCCTGCGGGGCCAACGGTGTGTTGGGCGTCCTTCCCGGGACGATGGGCCTGCTCCAGGCGACCGAGGTCATCAAGCTGATCCTCGGCGTGGGGGAGCCGCTGATCGGCCGCCTGGCCATGTATGACGCCCTGGCGGCGACGCTTTCCGAGGTCAAGGTCAGGCGTGATCCGCACTGCCCCGTCTGCTCACGGCATCCGGAGGAGATCGCCGATGAGGAAATGGGCGTCTTCCCGGATTACGAAGCGTTCTGCGCCGGCGCCCACTAGGGTTCGAGCGGTAATGGCGACGGTCCGAATTCCTCCCGTGCTGCGCCCATCCGTGGGCGGTGAGAAGGAATTGACTGCCGACGGCTCGTCTGTGGGCGAGATCCTGCGCGCGGTGGCGAACGAGCATCCGGACACCGAGTCCCAGCTGTTCGCCTCGGACGGCGGCCTCAACCGCTACGTCAACGTGTACCTGAACGACGAGGACGTCCGCGTTCTCGGCGGCCTCGACACCGAGGTCGGCTCCGGCGACACCCTGGTCATTTTGCCCGCCATGGCGGGCGGCGCGGCCTAGGTTTCCGCGGGGGCGGGGCGGGCGCGGGTAGACCGCGGCCCTTCGGCCCACTTCCGGGGAGCGTGTTCGATTTTGGACCCTATAGGGGACCAAATCCATCACGCTCACGCAGGGCACCCCTCCGTGCGAGCGCTTCTGCGGGGGGCGGGAAGCACCGGAGGCGCCTGGCTTCTGGACGGGTTACTTGTGGGTCAGCTTGAAGTGCAGCGTGCTGGTCACCTTCTCCGCCCCGCGTGAGGACACGAGGGTGAGGGCGAGGGAGAGATGGTGGGACTTCAGCAGCGCCTTCCACTGAGCCGAGGTGAGCTGAAGGCCGAGCTCGGCGTTGCCGTTGGCGAGTGTGGTCAGGACCGTGGTCGCCGCGGCCCGGGCCACGGCCTTTCGGGCCCGGGCCACACCGGTTTGCCTCTCGGTGATCGTGGTCCGGCAGACGGGACCAGTGCCGGGGCAGAAGAGCCGCTGTCTGAGATCGACCAGGGCACGTCCCACGATCGAAGGCGAGCCGTACTTGACCACGATGGGGGCCGGGATGATCGATTCGACCAGGGTCTGGATCGGGGGTGGCGCGATGACCGTGATCTGGTGCGTGACGCTCGCCCTGTTGCCCGAGTTGTCGGTCACGCTAAGGGTCACGTTGTAGGTCCCGGGCATGGTGTAGGTGTGGCTCGGCTGGGAGGCCGTGGACCCGGACCCATCACCGAAGTTCCAGCTGTAGGCGCCGAGCGTCCCATCCGGGTCGCTGGACTGGGTCCCGTCGAAGGGGACGCTCGAGCCCGCGAGGACCGTGGCCTGGGTGGGGTTGAAGGCGGCGGTAGGGGGCCGATCGGTCACAGTCACCGTGCGGTATGCGGTTGAGGTTCCGCCGGCCGAGTCGGTGACGGTGAGGCTCACGGTGTAGGTCCCGGCGGTGGCGTAAGCGTGGGCCGGGGTCGGCAGGTTCGAGGTCGAACCGTCGGCGAAGTTCCAGCTGTAGCCGTTGATCGTTCCGTCACGGTCGCTTGACTGCGTGCCGTCGAATTGGACCGGGGAGCCGGTCGGGACCCCGCCGGAAGGCGTCATGGCGAAGGCTGCGCTGGGAGGGCCTTCGACCGTGACCTGTTGGATCGATTGGGCTACGTCGGTGCCGTCCGATTCGGTCAGGGTGACCGTGTAGACGCCGGCCGTGGAGTAGGTGTGGGTCGTGGTGCTCCCCGTGTTCGATGCTCCCTGGCCGTCACCGAAGTCCCAGCTGTAGCTGGTTGGCGTGGCGCCGGTCGAGCTGGCGTTGAAGTTCATCGGGCTGCCCGGCGCTCCCGGGCTCGACGCGGTGAACGAGGCGGCGAGTGGGATCGTGAACGGCGTCGACGCTGTCTCCTGCGGATCGTTCACGTCAGTCGCGGTGAGCGACGTAAGGCCCGCCGCCGCCCCTTGCGGCACCTGACAGCCATTCGTGGACTGATTGCCGGAGATGTTCCCGCTCGAATCTGCGGTCAGCTGACAGACCGATTGGCCCTCGATATCCACCTGCACCGTGTCGCCCGAGGTCCAGCCACTCCCGCTCACCGTCAGTCCGGTCCCGGCTGTGCCCGAGCCCGGCGTGACCAGAACGTTCGGCCCAGTGACGGGAAACGCCCAGGCGGCCGCCGGCGCCAGGAGGGCGAGCAGTCCAGCGAGCAGGCTCGCTGAGGCGAGTTTTAGACGTCGTGAGGCGGCGTCGGGCCGCTGACCGGTGAGCCACATGCGAATCCGATACCCCTTATCGGTGTTGCGCTTCCCCCCCTGGATCGCTTCAGCGTAGACACCGTCCTCCGCGGCTGTCAAACGGGTACTGCAGCGCCTGGACCGCCCACGTCGGCGCTGTGCTCTTAGACGAGATGCCGGGCTCAAACCACCGGGTAAAACCGCCGGGGGAACCGTTCGGAGCGCTGCGTCGCCGCTCTCGGTCGTGCGTCTAGTAATCGCCCTCCCCCGCTCTGCCGCATAGCTACACTTCGTAAAGCATGGCGGCGGAGCGGCTCCAGAACAAGCCCTGCGGGGGCCGGTATGGCGACATCGTCCAGTCGATCGGGCACACGCCCCTGATCGAGCTCAAGCGTCTGAGCCCCAAGGCGGGGGTCAGGATCTGGGCCAAGCTCGAGTCCCGCAATCCGACCGGCTCGGTCAAGGACCGGGTGGCCCGGGCCATGATCGAGGATGCCGAGGAGAAGGGCCTCATCCGGCCTGGCCAGACCATCCTCGAGCCCACGTCGGGCAACACGGGCATCTCGCTGGCCATGATCTGCAGCCGCAAGGGCTATCCGCTCAAGGTCGTGATGCCGAGGAACGTGACCCCGGAGCGGACTCAGCTTCTCACCATGTACGGCGCCGAGATCGTCTACTCGGAGGGGTCCAAGGGATCCAACGGGGCCGTGGAAATGGCGCTCGACATGGCCCAGCGCGACGCCTCGTACTACATGCCCTACCAGTACGGCAACCAGGCCAACCCGCTGGCCCACTACAACGGGACCGCGATCGAGATCCTCGAGGAGCTCGACGAGGTGGCCGCCTTTGTGGCCGGTCTGGGCACGGGCGGAACGCTCATGGGCAATGGCCGGCGGCTCAAGGAGGAGCTGGGGGACTCGGTCAAGATCGTGGCCGCGGAGCCGATGCAGGGCGAGGAGGTTCAAGGCCTGCGCTCGCTCGAGGACGGCTTCATTCCGCCGATCCTCGACCTCAGCATTCTCGACCGGAAGATCTTCGTCAGCAACGCCGACGCGATCACCTTCACCCGCAAGCTGCTCGACGACGAGGGGCTGTTCGTGGGCGTCTCCTCCGGCGCCATCGCCAGGGTCGCGGTCCGCATCGCGAATGAGCTTGACGAGGGCAACGTGGTCTTCCTGGTCGCCGACGACGGCTGGAAGTACCTGTCTTCCGGCATCTACACGCGCCCGATCGCAGAGATCGAGAATCTGGACGCCACCGTCTGGTGGTAGCTGACGCGGACGGGGATCGGGCGGTGGCAGGTGACCCGCGCGGCGATTGGCCTGCGGCCGGCTCGCCGCACTCACGCCGCTCGCTCCTGACCGGTGGCGCCGCCGCTGCCACGGCGGCGCTCATGAGCGCATGCTCGGGAGCGAAGCCTCTGCGGGAAAAGGTGGTCGCAGGCGGCAAGGTGTCCAAAGCCGACATAGAACCGCTGAACGCCCTGCTCGATGTCGAGCATTACGCGATCGCCGCCTATGCCGCCGGCTTCCAGCTCCTCCATCCTCGTTCCCTCCAAGCGAAGGCGGCGGCGCAGTTCCTGGCCCAGGAGCTCGCTCATTCGGTTCAGCTCATGGACCTCATCCGCCGTGTGCGGGGTAAGCCGCGCCGCGCCCAGGCCAGCTACGACCTGGGGCATCCCCAAAGTCCGGCGGAGGTACTCGCCCTGCTCAAGCGGATAGAGCTGGAGCAGCTCCGCGTCTATCTGAGCACCATCCCGCGGCTCTCCGGCAGCGGGTCCCGGTCCGCGGCGGCCTCGATCATGGCCAACGATGCCCAGCATCTAGCCATGCTGCGCTGGCAGACCGGGCAGGCGCCCACGCCATCCGCGCTAGTGACGGGGAGCTGAGACGGATGGAACTCAGGCCCACGAGACGCCAGCTCGTGAGCGACGGGATCACGGCTGCCGCCGGAGCCGCCGGTGTGGGCGTTGCCGTCTCGGCGCTGACGGAACCGGCTGCCGCCGACGCCGCGGCCACAAAGGCCGAGGCGCTGGCCCTGACCAATGCCCTCCAGATCGAGCAGCTGTTGCTCACCGCCTACCGTCAGGTCGTGGCCGCTCCCGTGGTGCACCCGTCGGTGGCGGGTCAGCTGCGAACACACCTCGGACAGGAAACCGAGCACGTGGCACTCCTGGAGCGAGCCCTCACCACCCGCGGCGAGATCATCCCCCCATCCCCGAGCCTGACCGAGGCCCAGGCCGCGCTGACGCAGCACAAGGTCCCCTGGAGTCTGACCGACCTGCGCAACCAGCACGCCTGCTTGAAGCTCCTCATCGACGTTGAGTCGCTGGCCGAGAACGCCTACTTTCAGGCGATGGGAAGTGTTGAGGGACCGACCCTGCTCCGGACCTGCGCCGAGATCTTGGCCAACGAGGCTCAGCATTGGACCGTGCTAAGCGGGTTCCTGAACCATCTCGACCCTACGAAGGCGGTGCCGTACCCGTTCGTCGAGGGGACGCCCTAGGTTCAGAACGCGGGGCCGAGATAACCTCGCAGCCATGCTGATCGCCCAGGACATCTACGACGAGATGATCGAGCACGCCCGTGAGGAGGCACCCAACGAGTGCTGCGGGATGCTCGCCTCTCGTGATGGCCGGGTGGTCAAGCTCTACCGGGCCCGCAATGCCGCGGCCAGCCCGCTGCGCTACGAGATCGACGGAGCCGACCAGTACCGGATTCAGATGGACATCGACGGAGCCGATCTCGAGCTGGGAGCGATCTATCACTCGCACACCCGGACCGAGCCGTATCCGTCGCAGACCGATATCAACCTGGCCTTCTATCCCGAGGCGCTCTACGTGATCGTGGGTGTGGGCGGGGCGGAACCGGATGTCCGCGCGTTCACGATCCGAAACGGTCGGGTCGACGAGGCCGAGCTGGTAGTGGAGTGATGCCGTGGCCCCAGCCGCCAACGAGCTCGTCTGCCCGCGTTGTGGCGCCGGCTATGACCCCAGCGAGCGCTTCTGCGCCAGCTGCAAGCTGCCGCTGACCTACACCTCCCCCGCCGTCAACGAGGAACCGGCGAGCGAACGGCACCGTCGCGCGCGCAAGGTCAAGCCCCAGCTCGCCGAGGGACAGCTGGTGCGCGTGGCCGGGGCGCGCAATCAGGCCGAGGCGGAATTCATCCAGAGCATGCTCCTGGAGGAGGGGGTGCCAAGCGTGCTGCGCCGGAGCGCGGGGTTCGACGTACCCGACTTCCTGGCCGCGGGCCCGCGCGATATTCTCGTCCCGGCATCGGGCGTGACCACGGCCCGTGAGGTGTTGCTCCAGGCAGAGCTCATCAGCGACGCCCCACCACGTCCCGCGGTTGCGCCGGGGCGCCTGGCCGCCGGGCTGCTCATCGCTCTGGTGCTCGGCGCCCTACTCGTGTGGGTGATCAGCCTGATCACCTAGTAGTGGCGACCTAAGCGGCCGCAGCCAGGCGGCGCAGGTGCGTTCGCCAAGCCTCCTCGGTGCGCCGGAACGGTCTTCCATCGAAGGCACCAGTGAGGGCGGCTCGGGGCCCGCCGGGGTGCAGACGGCAGACAAATTCGGCCGCCGCCTGGGTCCCCTGCTCCCGGGCCAGGAGGTCGACAACCGTGCCGCCCAGAAGCAGAGCGTCACGAGGTCCGGGGGGGAAGCGGGGCGCTCTGGCCTCATGGAGGCGCCGTACGATGGCGGGCCGCGCGTACTCGGTTTGCCCGGAGAACCAACGGGCGGCGCCCTCGAGCATCCAGCCCCAGCGCAGCTCGGCGCGGGCTCGCCTGGGGCTCGGGCGAGAGGGGAGGTCCGGGTTGCTTTCGTCGATGACCCGGCGTGCGTAGAGCGCCGGCGCGCTCAGCTGAAGCATCTGCCGGGACCCGGGCACCGCTGAGGCCCGGGCCTCGAGGACGCGCGGCTCCAGCATGTGAAGTTCCTCCCGGCCACCCCACCCGGCCAGGTACCGTCGTGCGGCCGGCGCCGTGGCCAGCCAGGCCGGCGCGATCATCGGCTGCGCCAGGGCGAGCGACAGCGTACTGCGGTGCAGCACGACCGTCAGTCCCTCGATCACAGCCGGGAAGTAGGCGCTCAGCTGCTCACGAGCCAGCTCCAGCGAATGCAGCACGGACTCGGCGTCGTCACGCGACGCCGAGTCGTAGCGCGCCCGGAACGAGCGCGAGGCGGATTCGACCCATGTCACCCCGCGAGGGGGATCAGACCATTACCGGCTGGCGATCCGAAGCGATCGCCGCGATCTCCTCCGAGGCACGGTCGAACTCCTCGTCGGACAGGACCGGAGTTCCCTCGAAGGGCAGATCACGGGTGATCTCGAGCCACGACCGGCAGCCGCCGTACTCGTCGCGGACCTTGACCGTCACCGGCCGGGGGATCCGATAGGTCCGGAGCAGGATCACATGGAGAGGATGCCGGCGCTTCCAGGCCAGCCGCTTCTCGGCGTAATCCGTGGTCCACACGTAGAACGGAGACAGCGCATCGACGGCGCGGCGGTCGGTCACGGTGAAGTGCGCGGCGACCTCCGCCCAGGCGCGTATCCGCACCCGGTCAGGCTGCGGGACGTCCATCCCGCGGTAGAGGGCATCCGGGGCGGGCTCATCGTCGCTCCAGACACCCTCCTCGAGGGCCCGGACCAGCTCAGGGCGATGGGACTGGCGCACCAGGTCGGGGCGCTGATGGTCAAACGTCGGGTAGAGGAAAAACCGCTCGTAGTCGAGCTTGAAATGTTTCTCGGGCTCGCGGATCCCGCCCTTTCGCAAGGTGAGGAGCTGCTCGCCCTCGGCGAGAGCCCGTACGGTCACGGCCCATTCTTTAAAGGCAATCGGCATGTATCAATTTCGGGGGAGACGAAGGTTTACTAGGGCAGACTGAAAGTCCTGTGCGCGCACCGAAGTGCAACCAGCAACAGGAAGTCGGGGATTGTACGTCAGTTTCCCGAAAACCCCAAATGTTGCTGCAAATGGCGGGGTTTGACGGCCCGACCGGAACTCCCTGAAATCATTCGGTGCACCGGATTTCGGTCTGGCCGCTAGCGCTTCGCTCGGTGCGGTGCGAGCCTCGTTCTGGGCGCCGAGGAGGGCGGCGTCTCAGGGGCCGGCGCCGGCCACCAGGAATGCGATCCATGCCGCGAGCGCGGTGATGGCAGTAGCGCTCGCCGCGACCGTCAGGCGAAGGCTTGGGGTCGGGGTTTCTGGAAACAGCCGCCACACCCTGCGTGAGGCCATGCAGTCCCGCCCGGACAGCTCGAGCCCGCTCGTCAGCAGCATCAACCTCCGCGCGGCGGAGTGCGGCAGTCCGCTCCCATCCAGGCGGCTTGTCGCGATGCGTGGGCATCTGAGCGACTATTCGAGCCGAAACGCATTCAGCTTGACCCGAGCGAGCGAGACTTGGACGGGGGTTTCAAGATCCGGGGGCGACCTTGGCATGCACAATCTGTCGGTGAGATAGTCCGCTTGTGGCGACTCGGGTTGCAGAGCTTCTGATGGGAGGGCTGGGCCAAGTTCGCTACGAGCCGATTGATAAGCGGATCCGGGGCATGCTCGCGGGCGAGGTCTTGGTGGACACCCAGCGTGCCCTGCTCGTCTGGGAGCCCAAGCGTGTCGTTCCGAGTTATGCCGTTCCCGGCGAAGAGCTCGAGGGGTTCGCGAAGGCGTCGGCCGAAGCGGCCTCGGAGGGTGCGCTACCGCAGGATGGCGAAGATTCCGGGATTGCTCCTCGTCTGGGCGACCGACCGGTATATGACCCCAGCATCCCGTTTTCGGTCCACACAACGGACGGCGAGGCCCTGGACATACGGATGGGCGACCACGAGCTTCAGGGGGCGGCGTTCCGGCTGCGCGACGACGCCCTCAAGGGCTATGTGATGCTCGACTTCGACGCGTTTGACGCCTGGTATGAGGAGGACGAGTTGAACGTGTCTCATCCCCGCGACCCGTTTCACCGGATCGAGATCGTCCACAGCCGGCGTCGGGTTCGGGTCGAGCGTGAGGGTCAGCTGCTCGCAGAAACCGCGGAGCCCTATCTGCTGTTCGAGTCACTGCTCCCGGTCCGCTACTACCTGCCTGCCCGAGACGTCGTGGCAGGGGTCCTTCGACCGAGCGCGACCCGGACAGCGTGCGCATACAAGGGCCAGGCGGTCTATTCATCACTGGCCAGCGAGGAGGACGTCGCCTGGAGCTATCCAGAACCCTTGCGCGAAGCCGCCGAAGTTCAAGATCGGGTGGCTTTCTTCAACGAGCGCGTCGACCTTGTGGTCGACGGCAAGCGGCTGGAGCGGCCGGTCACTCCCTGGTCACGGTGAACCACGATCGCCATCGCTTGCGCCGGGATCTAGCTCCCACCCGAAGTAAACCTCTGTGCGGATGATGTGCTCGCCTTCGAAACCGAGGATCTCGGTGTTGCGGAAGCGTCAATTCCCACATCAGCCGGGCTATAGAACCTGAAGTCGGGACTCAGGTGCCTCTCGACGGCGCTGCGGTCTCCGGACTCGTAGCCCCGTAAGTCTCCCGGGCGACCCGCACGCGGTCGATTGCGCTCACATCGTCCTCCCTCTGCTCTTTGGACACACAGATAAGACGGTCGCGTCAGGGCAACTTCATCGGCTTCGGCCCCGAGTGGAGCGTGGCTTCGGCTAGCACCAACATCGAGAGCTCCATCCGGCCCTCGGAGCTCGCTAGAGCTGAAACCCCGCCTGTCCTTCGAGGACTTCGATGAGCGCGGCGAAGTCGGCGTCTGCCAGGCCGCGCCCCATCGCCGCGATGAGGATCTCCTGGGTCAGGGCGGCGAACGAGAAGGGCGCCCCCACGGCCTGTCCTTCCTCGAGGCAGAGCCGTACGTCCTTGAGCATGTGCTCGAGCTTGAACAGCGTCGTGTAGTCGTGGTGGCGCATCGGGTCGGCCTTGAGGGCGAGCATCGCCGAGCCTCCGGAACCGGCCGCCATCACCTGGACGAGCGCATCGAGGTCCGCGCCAGCGCGGGTGGCCACGAGCAGCGCCTCGCCGAGCACGGCGGCATTGGTCGCGGCGACGGCGTTGTTGATCACCTTGACCACCTGGCCCTGGCCGAGCTCGCCGGCATGCACGATGACCTCTCCCATCGCCCGGAGCACGGGCTGGGCCCGCTCGAACGCCTCGGCGCTGCCGCCGACCATGATCGTCAGCGTGCCGTCCTCGGCGCGGGGAGAGGAGCCGGTGACCGGAGCGTCCAGCAGCTCCATGTCCCGTTCCGCGAGAGCCTCGCCGAGGCTCCGCGCGGCCTGCGGCCCGATCGTCGAGCAGTCGAGAAACAGCGTTCCCGATGCCGCCGCGGTGGCGGCTCCCTGCGCGCCGAGCAGCACGTCACGCACCTGGTCGCCGTCAACCACCATCGTGACCACGAGCTCCGCGCCTGCCGCCGCGTCCGCGGGAGAGCTGGCAAGCCGGACGCCTGAGTGCTCAGCGCAGAAGGACTCGGCGGTCGAGACGGTACGGTTCCACACCGTCAGCTCGAAGCCGGCCCGGGCCAGGTTGGCCGCCATCCGAGAGCCCATGATCCCGAGGCCGAGGAACGCGACACGCATCAGCTAGAACCATATCCACCGCCTCCAGGCGTCTCGATGCGGAGGCGCTGACCTGCCTGCATCTCTCCGATCGCCTTGGGCGGCAACTCCTCACCGTCGAGCAGGTTGCGCCCCCGCGCGCCGTCCTCGCCGCCCTCGGCGCCGGGCGGGGCATGTTTGCGGCGCTCGGTGATGAGCGAATAGTGCAACGGCTCGAGGGCCTCGAGCTCCCGGATGACCCCGTCGCCTCCGCGGTGCTGGCCGGCGCCGCCGGAATCCCGGCGCAGCGAGTACTCGAGCACCCGGATCGGGAACTCGAGCTCGAGCGCCTCCACCGGTGTGTTGAGCGTGTTGCTCATGGCCACGTGGACGGCGCTCGGCCCGTCGGCGTCCGGGCAAGCGCCCTGCCCCCCGGCGATCGTCTCGTAGTAGACGACGTCCTCGGTCCCCAGCGTGAGGTTGTTCATCGTGCCCTGGCCGAGGGCATGGCCGAAGGCGCGCAGCACCACGTCGGCTACCCGCGACGAGGTCTCGACGTTCCCACCCACCACCGCCGGGGCGTCCTCCGGCTCGCCGTCACCGGCACTGGCGTTGAGCAGGCAGCCCTCCGGGGCGATCACCTCGATCGGCCGGTAGGCGCCGGCGCTGGCGGGAATCTCGGGGTCGGTGAGAACCCGGATGGCGAAATAGCAGGCCGAGCGGGTTACGGCGATGGGGCAGTTGAGGTTGCCCTCATGCTGCTGGGCGGTCCCGGTGAAGTCCAGGGTCAGGCGGTCGTTCTCCACCCGCGCCTCAAGCACGAGCTCGAGGTCGCCCTCCGCGGCCTCCAGGACATCCCGGGCGCTCCGGGTTCCGTCCTCAAGCTCTTCCAGACAGGCCCGGGTTCGACGCTCGGCATAGTCAAGGACCTCGGAGAACGCCTCCTCGAGATCCGCATCGCCGACGCGTTCGTGAAGCTCGGCCAGCCGACGCGCGCCGACGCGGACGGCGGCCAGCTGGGCCCGGAGATCGGCGCGCCTCTGATCAGGCTGACGCATGCGCCCGCTGAGCTCCTCGATCGCGTCGTCGTCCAGCACCTGGGGCGCGATCACCACCCCCTCGTCGGCCAGCCTCCGGCTGTCGGCCGGCATCGATCCCGGCGTGGGTCCTCCCACATCGGCGTGGTGGGCGCGGTTGACCGCGAAGGCAAGGAGCTGCTCGCCGGCGAAGATGGGCAGGATCACCGTGATGTCCGGGAGGTGGGTGCCACCGCGGTAGGGGTCGTTGAGGATCCAGGGACGATCGGGCGCGTGGTCCTCATCGAGGATCGCCTCGATCGCCGCCGGCATCGCGCCGAGATGCACGGGAATGTGCTCAGCCTGCATGAGCATCTCGCCCCGGGCGTCGAAGAGAGCAGTGGAAGCGTCTCGGCGCTCCTTGATGTTGGCCGAGTGCGCCGAGCGGATCAGGACCGCGCCCATCTCCTCGCAGATGGCGCGGAACGCGCCCGTGATCACCTGGAGCTCGACCGGATCCATCACGCCCTCGTCAGGTGGATGCTGCCGGTCTCGTCGACAACGGCCAGCCAGCCTGACGGGACGAGCACGGTCGACTCCGGAAGCTCGATCACCGCCGGCCCCGTGGCCTCGGTGCCTGACGGCAACGCGCCGCCCAGGACCTCCATCTCCACCGTCTCCGAATCCAGGTGCGCCTGGCGGCGGCTCCGCTCGGGCTCGCCGTCGGCGGCGGTGGCAAGTTCGACGTCGGCGCCCGCGGTGGTCGCGGTGACGCGGATGGTCACGAGCTCGAGCGTCTGCTCCGGGTCGCGGTACCCGTAGCGCTCCTCGTGCTGGGCTTCGAAGGCGTCCCGGAGGTCGGTCGGAGAGGCATCAGTGCATGCGGAGACGGCGAGCTCGAACGACTGACCGCGGTAGCGCAGCTCGCAGGTTGCCTCCAGCTCGGCCTCGGCCTCGCCGAGTGCGTCTCGCGCCTGCTCTCCGAGCTCACCCACGATCTTGTCTAGCGCCTCACGAGTGATCTCATCGCCGCTCAGAAGCACGGTGCGCTGCGCGTCCCGGCGGCGCTGAGAGACGACGAGGCCGACCGCGGCCAAGACCCCGGAGGCGCGGGGGCAGAACACCCGCTCGATCCCGAGCTCCTCGGCGATCTGCACCGCGTGCAGGGGCCCGGCGCCTCCGAAGGCAAGGAGCGCATAGCGTCGCGGATCGATTCCGCGCTGCACGGTGACCACCCGGAGGGCACGGACCATCTCGGCGCCGGCGATGCGGCGAATCCCCTCCGCGCAGGCAAGCGGCTCCATCCCGAGCGCCGAGGCCAGTTCGCCGATGGCCTGCTCGGCGGCGTCACGGTCGAGCTCGACTCCACCGGCCAGCGGCGTGGTGGGATCGAGATAGCCGAGGAGCAGGTTCGCGTCGGTGACCGTGGGTTCGGTGCCGCCACGTCCGTAACACGCCGGCCCAGGATCGGCACCGGCCGAGCGAGGCCCGACGCGGAGGGCGCCGCCTCCGTCGCGCCAAGCGATCGAGCCGCCGCCGGCGCCCACGGTGTGGACGGCAAGCATCGGGAGGGCCAGGGGGCGATCGGCGATCTCGCCTGAGCTCTGCTCCTGCACCGAGCCGTCGTCAACGACGCAGACGTCGCACGAGGTTCCACCCATGTCGAAGCAGAGCGCGTCCTGCTCGCCCGCCGCGCGGGCCACATAGGCTGCGCCCGCGGCTCCCCCGGCCGGGCCGGAGAGGACCGTCCAAGCGGCGTGACCGGCGGCCGCCTCGAGATCGATGAGGCCACCGTTCGATTGCATGATCCCCGGCATGGGGAGTCTCATCGCCTCCGCGCGCTCGGCCAGCCGGCGCAGATAGCTGGCCAGCAGGGGGGAGAGAGAGGCGTCGATCTCCGTGGTCGCCGCCCGCTCGTACTCACGGAAGGTCCCCACCACTTCGTGCGAGAGCGAGACATGAACCTGGGGCAGCCCCTCGGCCAGGGCGTGGCCGAGCGTCTGCTCGTGCTCGGGGTGGCGGTAGGAGTGGAGGAGGATCACCGCAACCGCCTCCGCCCGGGCGTCCGCGATCTGGGAGATGAGCTCCTCGACGGCATCGTCCGCGAGCGGCTCGAGCTTCGCCCTTGGGGCCCATCCGCTCCGCCGCGGCGAAACGACGCTCGTCGGGCACGAGGGGAGCCGGACGCCCGGCACAGAGCCGGTAGAGCTCAGGCCGGTTCTGGCGGGCCAGCGCGATGAGGTCGGTGAAGCCCTGGGTGGCGATGAGCGCGGTGCGCGCGCCCCTACCCTCAAGCAGGGCGTTGGTGGCCACGGTCATGCCGTGGGAGAAGGTCTCGACGGCATCGGCCGAGGCATCCGCTAGGTCGAGCACCGCCTCGACCGCAGCCAACACCCCCTCAGACTGGTCCTCAGGTGTGGTCGGCGCTTTGGCCGTGACGAGACGGCCATCGAGCGCAAGAACCGCGTCGGTGAAGGTACCGCCAACGTCTACGCCCAAGAGCACGGCCGTGTTATAGCCGTGCTGCGCTGGGCGTTCTTTGTCGCTGGGCGTGCTTTGTTCGTAGGCGCGCTACGCGACGGCCAGCTCGACCTCGAGCTCCTCGGTCTCAGCCAGGTGCTGGTGCGACGGGCAGTAGCCGTTGTGGGGCAGCGGCATACGCTGGCACGGAGTGCCCTTGCGTGTGCTTGCCCGGCACTGCAACGGGTTGCCATAGGCGTCGAAGCCGTTCTGCGGCAGACGGCGGAGGAACTCGTCGGCGAGGCTCAGGTAACGCTCAACCACCCGGAGAACGCGAAGCTGCGCGTTCATGGGGAAGTAAGCCCGGATGTCGGCGAACAGCGTCCGCTCTGGGTGAGCGAAGTAGCGCCGATCCGTGGCCAGGCGCTCTACCGCAGCCTCGCAGGCGCGAAGCACCCGCTCGTGATTGACCTGCGACCCGCAATGGGGATCCTCGACGATGTCGCTCGCGAGCTCCCGGTAGATCGCGCGACTGAATCGATACATCACCTACTCCTTTCCAACCCTGCCTAGGCACGTCCTCTCGAGGTGGCGGCGAGTATCCCTACAAGTTGTGAATTGCACTAGTCGTTACGTATTAACCGCGCGTTAAGCGGAAAGTTGGTGTGACGTCGTGCTGGGGCGAACCTACTGCCAGAGCTCGAAGGCGGGGCCTGCGCTCCGGCTGAGCGTGACGTGGCGATCGTCGAAGCGCTCATCGAGGTCGGGAAAGTCGCGGCGCCGGTGGGCTCCGCGGCTCTCGGTCCGGGCCAGTGCGCACTGGGCGATGAGCTGGGCCAGGGGGTGAGGGTCGGCCAGAAGGGCCTCAAGACCCTCGGCGTCACGCTCCAGCCCTGCGTGCTCCCACAGAGCCGCGCGGGTGGCCGGCGACGGCGGTTCCGGCGGCTCGTCTGAGCTGATCGCCGACGCGAGGGCAACCGGATCGGGACCTGGCTCCCGAGCCGCCGAACGGGCGGCGCGGGCGCCGAAGACGAAGCATTCGGTGAGCGAATTGGAGGCCAGGCGGTTGGCGCCGTGCAGCCCCGTGCAGGAGCACTCGCCGACCGCGTAGAGCCCGGGCAGCGTGGACCGGGCATCGAGGTCGGTGGCGATCCCGCCCATCATGTAGTGAGCTGCCGGGGCGATCGGAACCGTGTCCCGGCGCGCGTCGATCCCGGCCCGGTCGAGCGCCTCGAAGACATTCGGGAAGAGCCGGGGGTCGACGCCTCGCATGTCGAGGCGGACCGAGCCCTGACCCGCCTGCGCTATCTGTTGGGCGACCGCGCGGGCCACCTCGTCGCGCGGCGCCAGCTCATCGACGAAGCGCTCGCCGCCGGCATCGAGGAGAAGCGCTCCCTCGCCACGGATCGCCTCGGTCACGAGCAGCCCGTCGGCGCCGTTGGCGGCGGCCACCGCGGTGGGATGAAACTGGACGAGCTCGAGGTCGGCCAGACCGGCTCCGGCGGCAAAGGCGAGCAGCAGCCCGCCGCCGACAGCGGCAGGGGGGTTGGTCGTTCGCGACCAGAGCGCCGCCGCGCCGCCCGTAGCCAGCACCGTCGCAGCGCCGGCGACCGCCCGGCCGTCCTCCAGGACGACGCCGACGCAGCGCCCCTGCGCCGTGGCCAGGCCGGTGGCACGGCTGCCCTCGAGGATCCTGATTCCCGGCTCCGCGGAGACGATCTCGCTGAGCCGGTTGATGAGGCGCTGGCCCGTCGCCGCGCCGCCGGCGTGGACGATCCGGCGGGCGGAGTGCCCACCCTCGAGTCCGAGGGCAAGACCGCCCTCGGCATCGCGATCGAAGGACATGCCCAGCTCGATGAGATCTTTGACCGCTGCCGGGGCCTCATGGCACAGGACCCGCGCCGCCGATTCGCGGACCGCGCCCCGCCCGGCCCCGATCGTGTCGGCGAGATGAAGCGCCGGCGTATCGTCGCCACCGATGGCTGCGGCCAGCCCCCCCTGAGCCCAATAGGTCGAGGACTCGGCCAGCGGGGTGGCGGAGACGAGGACGACGGCGGCCCCCTCTCGAGCGGCACGGATCGCCGTGTAGAGGCCGGCCGCGCCACCGCCCACGACGGCAACCTGGGTTTCGAGCCGATCCACCCCCAGGTACGGTACCCGCGAATGGCGTGCGTGTTCCTGGCCCACCCGTCGTCGCTCGAGCATGAGACGGGAGGTCACCCGGAGAGCCCGGCCCGGATCACGGCCATCGAGCGTGAGCTCGCGGGTCAGGATTGGCTCGGCTTCGAGCGCGCTCTCTCGTCGCCGGTGACCCGGGAGATCCTCACCGCGGTCCATCCCGAGCCTTACGTCGAGGCGATCGAACGGATCAGCGCCGCTGGCGGCGGGGCGCTTGACCTCGACACGGTGGCCAGCGCCGGATCCTTCACCGCCGCCCTCCACGCGGCAGGCGGTGCGGTGCAACTGGTCGACCTGCTCCTCGACGGGGACGCCGAATACGGGTTCAGCGCCCATCGGCCGCCCGGCCATCACGCCACCCGCGCCCGCGCCATGGGCTTCTGCCTGTTCAACAGCATCGCCGTCGCGGCGCGCTACGCGCTCGATGCGCGCGGCCTTGAGCGCGTGATGATCCTCGACTGGGACGTTCACCACGGCAACGGGACGAACGACATCTTCCACGCCTCACGTGAGGTGCTGTTCGTCTCGATCCACCAGTCGCCGCTCTATCCGGGCACCGGCCCGGCCGCCGATGTGGGCTCGGACGGTGCGGAGGGCTTCACAGTCAACCTCCCGGTGCCGGCGGGCTCGGACGACGCGGTTTTCCGGTCGCTCGTCGATCACGTCGCGCTCCCGCTGGCGAGGGCGTTCTCGCCCCAGCTGCTGCTCGTCTCGGCCGGCTATGACGCTCACCGTGAGGATCCCCTCGCCATGTGCCGTGTCACCGAGGACGGCTACGCCGAGATGACCCGCGCCCTCCGGGCGGCGTGCGGAGAGCTCGGGACCGCTCTCGGTTTCGTGCTTGAGGGCGGCTACGCCCTTGAGCCCTTGGGCCGCTCGGTGGCGGCGACGATGCGCGCGCTGAGTCTGGAGGCGCCGGGTCCGCCGAGCACGGCGCCTGCGCTGCCGATCGCCGCGGAGGCACAGGGGCGGTTGCGGCGCTGGTGGCCTCCCCTCTGATCCGTCAGTCGAGGAGGCTGACCACCACAGCCACCCCGACGGCCACGAGCATGAGCAGCCCGACGAGCACGGCCACCGGGATCCGCCAGTCCGGAGGCGGGCGGAGCAAGGTGCGCGCCGCCCCGCATTCCAGGCACCACTCCTGAGCCTCGGCCAGCGGCGCTCCACAGTGGCGGCAGCGCTGCTCCGCGCTCTCGGGGGTGGACGGGCTCAGAGCTTCTGCCCGCACCAGGAGCAGTAACGGTCGGAGGAGCCGTGGACCGTGCCGCAGGAGGGGCAGGCGCCGCCGACGCCCGGCTCGCGAACCTCACGCAGCGCCTTGTTCTCCTTGAGCGCGCGCTCCAGCTCGCCCAGCTCGCGGTCTGTCTCGACCGCCCCGGCCAGCTTGGTCTGAATGACCTCCGGGTTCTCCCGCCCCAACCGAGACTGCTCAAGCAGAAAGCCGCCGAGGTCCCGGAGCTGAAGCTCCCGCAGCTTGCGCAGATAGCGGACCCGGCGGCGAACCTGGTTCCGCTCGCTCATGGCTTCGTCGCGCTCGCCTCTAGCATGCCCCGCGTGAGCATACGTCCGGACCAGCCCGTCGCCGTGTTCGACTCCGGGGTCGGCGGCCTCACCGTTCTCCACGAGCTGCTGGTGTCGCTGCCCACCGAGGACTACCTGTACCTCGGCGACGCTGCCCGTTTCCCCTACGGAGAGCGCTCGGCTGAGGAGCTGGCCCGATTTTCCATCGAGATTGCCGACGAGCTGATCGAAGCCGGCGCGAAGCTGCTCGTGGCGGCATGCAACTCGGTCAGCTCGGCGGCACTGGGTGCCCTGGAGGGATATCTGGCTGACAGGGGTACCGGCGTCGATGTGATCGGCGTCGTGGCCCCGGCCACGCAACTCGCGGTGGCCGGCAGCCGCACCGGGCGCATCGGGCTCATGGCGACGCCGACCACTGTGGACAGCGGCGCCTACGAGCGCGCGGTGGCGGTCGCCGATCCGCACGTGCACCTCGAGACCGTGGCCTGCGCGGATCTCGCCCCCATCATCCAGGCAGGCTTCCCCTTCGACGAGCAGATGGTCGAGACCGTCCGCGAATACTGCGCTCCGCTCCGGGCTGCCGACGTCGACACGGTCATCCTCGGCTGCACGCATTACCCACTGATCGCCCCGATGCTCCAGCGCATCCTCGGGCGCGGCGTGACCCTGGTCACCGCCGGCACGGGCGTGGCGCGGAGCGTCGAGCGGGCGCTGGCCTCCCGGGGCCTGCTCAACCCGCAGCCCGACGAGGGGACCTACCGCTTCCTGTGCACGGCCGACGTGGACTCCTTCCGCACCTTGGGAACCCGGTTTCTTCAGATGCCGCTGGGCACAGTGGTGCACGTCGAGCTGGGGGAGAGGGCGGCGGCATGAGCGTCGTCCCGCAGCGGAGCTACGGTCGCACCGCGGACCAGCTGCGCCCGACCGAGATCGAGCCCGGCTTCGTGCGCACGGCTACGGGATCGGCGCTGATCTCGATGGGCGAGACCCGGGTCATCTGCACGGCCTCCGCGCAGATGAGCGTCCCGCGGTGGCTCGCCGGGTCGGGGCGCGGATGGGTCACGGCCGAGTACGGAATGCTTCCCGCCTCGACGGGTGAGCGCAAGCAGCGTGACGTGAGCAAGGGCCGCCCGGATGGGCGCACGGTCGAGATTCAGCGCCTGATTGGCCGTTCCCTGCGCGCCGCCATCGACTTCAGCGCCCTGGGCGAGCGCTCCATCTACGTCGATTGCGACGTGCTCCAGGCCGACGGCGGAACCCGCTGCGCCGCTATCACCGGCGGCATGGTCGCCCTGCGGCTGGCCTGCGAACGGCTGGTGGCCGAGGGCAAGCTCGAGCGCTCGCCCCTCACTGGATCGGTGGCCGCCGTGTCCTGCGGGATCGTCGGCGGCATCGCCCTGCTCGATCTCGACTATTCCGAGGATTCGACGGCCGAGGTTGACGCCAATGTCGTGATCGCCAGCGATGGTGGCCTGGTGGAGGTCCAGGCGACCGCCGAGCGGACTCCCCTGTCCCGCGCTCACCTCGACGAACTGCTCGAGCTCGCCGCGGCCGGCATCGGCGAGCTGCGGATGCTCCAGGACGAGGCGGTGGCCGCCGCCGCGGTCTGAGATGTCGGCCGAGCGCGAAGCCGAGCGCATGGTCGACGCGGCCGAGCGCACGCTGGTCCTGGGGACGCGCAACCTGCACAAGGTGAGGGAGGTGGCCCGGCTGCTGGCGCCGGCGGGGATCACTTTGGAGCCGCTGCCGGAGGGCCTCGAGCTGCCCCCGGAGACCGGTGAGACGTTCGAGGCCAACGCGCTGCCCAAGGCCCGGACGGCGGCCCTGGCGACAGGACGGCCGGCGGTTGCCGATGACTCCGGTATCGAAGCCGAGGCCCTGGGCGGGGAGCCAGGTGTGCGTTCCGCGCGCTATTCCGGCCCGGGCGCGGACGACGAGCGCAACCTGGAGAAGCTGATCCGCGAGGTACCACCCGGAACCGGGCTTCGCTACGTCTGCGCCCTGGCCTACGTCAACCCCGAGACCGGGGAGGAGCAGGTGTTCTTCGGCTATTGCGAGGGGCGGATGGCCCCTCTGCCTCGAGGGTCAGGCGGCTTTGGCTATGACCCGGTGTTCCTCCCGGAGGAGAACGGCGACGGCCGGACGATGGCCGAGCTCCCGGATCTGGAGAAGGATGCCATCAGCCACCGCGGCCGGGCGGTGCGTGCATTCCTCGACTGGCTCGGGCGATGAACAGCGGCTTCGGTATGGCGGAGGGGAGCTCGGGCAAGGCCGCGGTCAAGCGCCGCACGGCGTCTCTCTCGGTCGCTTCAAACTCGGCTCTGATCCTCCTCAAGGTGATCGCCGGGACGCTCACCGGGTCGGTCGCTCTGCTCACCGAGGCGGTTCACTCCAGCATTGACCTGATCGCCTCCATCGTCGCCTACTGGTCGGTCCGCAAGGCCGGCGAGCCGGCCGACGAGACCCACCGCTACGGGCACGACCGGTTCGAAAACCTGGCCGCCGCCCTCGAGGGCGTACTCATCCTCGTCGGGTCGGCCGTGATCGCCTTCGAGGCGATCCGCCGCCTCCTCGGGCACGGGAGTGACCGCAGCCTCGGGTTCGGCATCGGCGTCGTCGCCGTCTCGATCGTCGTGAACGTTGTCGTTTCCCGATTGATCTCGCGGACCGCCCGATCGACCGACTCGGCGGCCCTGCTCGGTGACGCTGCCCACCTCCAGACCGACGCCCTGACCTCTGCCGGAGTCCTGGTCGCCCTGGCCCTGGTCAAGGTGACCGGGGCCCAGTGGCTGGACCCGGCCATCGCCCTGGTCGTGGCGGCATCGATCGTCTTCACGGGGGTGCGTCTGCTCCTGCGCTCATCCCGCGTTCTCGTTGACGAGGCCCTTCCGCCGGAGGAGGTGGCTGAAATCCGCCGATCCATCGAGGAGCTGGCTCCGCACGGCGTTGTCGGTTACCACGAGCTGCGCACTCGGCGGGCGGGTGCGCGGCGCTACATCGACATGCATCTCCAGTTCCAGGCCGGCACCTCGCTCGAGGACGCGCATGGCACGGCTCACGAGCTCCAGGCCGTGATCCGGAGACGGCTGGGCGACGCGGACGTGCTCATCCACCTGGAGCCGCAGGACAGGGTCCGGCCGGGAGAAGAGGTCAGGCTCTCGAGACGCGGCTAGCGCGGCCTCTCGGAGAGGTTGATGGCGGCGGCGGCGGCCACGGCAAGGGCGACCCCGGCGTAGCCCAGGTATCCGTCCAGGGCGAGAATCAGTACGACGATCAGACACACGAAAACCGTCGCCAGCCAGCCGATTCGGGCCAGATCCACGCGACTATTCTGGCCCTCCAGCGGTTCGGGTGTTGAAAGCTCGGCTGCGGTTTCAGCGGGGATTTCGGCTGTGGTCACGCGACAATTGTCCCCAATCGCCCCGACGGGCTTCCGTGAAACACGCAAATTGCGCCAATCCTGGCCCCAGATTGCTGCCATCCATCAGGCAATACGGCAAGAATTGGCCCGCGGGCTGAGGCAGGCAGCGGACTGCCGCCTGTCCGGAAGCCTTGTTAGCGTCGAAGATTCCTACCATCCAGTGAGGAGGGAAAAGTGACCAAGTCTGAATTTGTTGATCAGGTCGCCGACCGGGCCGGCTTGAGCAAGCGCGACGCATCCGAGGCGGTTGACGCCGTCCTGGAGACGATCGAGGGCACCCTCAGCGGAGGCGGCGAGATCTCGTTCTCCGGCTTCGGGAAGTTCAGCGTCTCTCAGCGCAGTGCTCGCGAGGGCCGGAACCCCGCCACCGGCGAGCGGATCCAGATCGCAGCCTCGAAGGTCCCGAAGTTCACCGCTGGCGCGGGGCTGAAGAAGGCGGTCAAGTAACCGCTGACCCCGTCAGCCGTGCCGCGGTCCCGCGGCTCGAGGCCTTGACCGAGGCGGATGGCCACCCGCTCTTCGGTGACCGTGTCGCGGATGCGGTTGCCGCGCGTCGGTCGCAGCTGGTTTTGGGGTTGGACCCCAATCCCGCTCGGTTATGGCCCCGAGCCGCGAGGCTCGCGGACGGGTCCACCGGCTCGCCGTCCGCGCCTGAGCGCGCCGCGCGCGCCGTGGCGGCTCATTGTGCTCTGGCTCTCGAGGCTGTCGCCGAGCAGTGCGTGGCCGTCAAGCCCCAGGTTGCCTGCTTCGAACGGCTGGGCGCGCCCGGTTGGGCGGCGCTCGTCGAGGTAGTCGACCGCGCGCTCGACCTCGGCCTGCTGGTGATCGCTGACGCCAAGCGTGGGGACATCGACGTCACCGCGGCGGCCTACGCCCAGGCCTTCTTCGGCGTCACCGATACGCCCTACGGCCCCGTGCCCGGCGTCGGCGCCGATGCGCTGACCGTCAATCCGCTCCTGGGACGCGACTCGATCACCCCGCTGCTCGCCCGGGCCCGTGAGCACGCCGGCGGTCTCTTCGTCCTGGTCCGTACCTCGAACCCGGGGGCGGCCGACGTCCAGGACCTGGAGCTCGCCGGCGGCGGGACCGTGAGCGACCGACTGGCCGACATGGTGGCCCGCCTGGGCGAGGACGGGATCGGAGCGTCGGGGCTGAGCGACGTCGGCGCCGTGGTCGGCGCCACCGTTCCTGAGCGGCTCGAGGCCCTGCGCACCCGTATGCCCCGCACGATCTTCCTGCTCCCCGGCGTCGGTGCCCAGGGCGCCACGGTCGAGAAGCTCGGTTCCGCCTTTGCTCCCGGCCCCGCCGGCGGACTGGTCAGCGTCTCCCGGGGCATCGTCGACGCCCACCTGCAGACCGGCGGAGACCCCGCCGACGCGTCCCGGGCTCAGGCGGAGACGCTTCGGGAAGCCCTCTGGATGACGGCTGGCTGAGCGGGCCGGCTCCGGCTGGGACGGGCCCGGCCGCCCGCCCGGCCCGACCGGAAGCCTGCAATTTGCGGTGATTTCGGCGGTATCATCGCCGCGCGATGAGGGTTCGTAAAACGGGGCGGTATCTGGCACCGCTTGCGCTTTTGGCGGTGATCGTGGCCATTGTCGTGGTTGTCCAGTCCCGGCTCACGACCACTCATCACGCGGCCCCCCGAGGGCCAACGCTCGTGGCGACTCGCCACGCGGCCCCAAAGAAGAAGCGCTTCTACAGGGTTCGGCCAGGCGACACCCTGTCGACCATCTCGGTCAGAACGGGGGTTCCCGTGGCCACCCTCCAGTCACTGAATCCGCGGATGACTGCGGACCCCAACGCGCTTCAGACCGGCCAGAGCCTACGATTGCGCTAGTGAGATCGAAGGCAACGGGTTGGCTCACTGTTGCCGCACTGGGCGCCCTGCTCGGCCTGGGCGTTCCGGGCGCGGCGGCCGCCGGAGCGCCGAAGACATCGGCCCAGGGTGCTGCGGTGAGTTCGCCGACCCTCGACGTCCGGGCCGCGGAGCTGATCTCGGCTTCGACCGGTCAAACGCTGTACGCGGCCAACCCGGGGGGCAAGCTCGCCATCGCCAGCGCGACCAAGATCATGACCGCGCTGGTCACGCTCCAGCATGCTCAGCTCAGCCAGGTGTTCGCCGAGCCGGCGTATTACCCCGCGGCCGCCGACTCTCAGATCGGCCTCGTTCCGGGCCAGCGGATGACCGTCCACGATCTGTTGATCGCGCTGCTTCTCCCGAGTGCCGACGATGCCGCCGAGGACCTCGCCTCCGGCGTCGGTCACGGATCGGTGGGCCGCTTCGTGGCCATGATGAACGCCGAGGCCCGCCAGCTCGGGCTGACCCATACCCACTACTCGACGCCGATCGGCCTCGACACACCCGGCAACTACTCCTCGGCGTCCGATCTCCTCGCGCTCACCGGCTACGTCTTGAGGACCCAGCCGTACTTCCGTAGCGTCGTAGCGCTGCCGACGGCGACCATCCACATCGGTTCGAGCCAGCGGGTGGTGACGAACCTGAACACACTGGTCGGCCACGTCCCCTGGGTCACCGGCGTGAAGACCGGCCACACACTCGAGGCCGGTTACGTGCTCGTGGGCTCCGGAACTCGCGATGGGATGAGCCTGATCAGCGCCGTCCTGGGTGCCCCCAGCGAGTCGGCGCGGGCATCGGACACCCTCGCCTTGCTCGACTACGGATTCGCCGCCTTCCGGCTCGCGACGCCGGTCCAAGGCGGGGCCGTGCTGGCCCGGCCGCCGGTGAACGGCTCGAGCAGACACAAGGGGGCGCTGGTCGCAGCGAGCACGTTCAGCCGCGTCTTTCCCCGCGGCACCCGGATCCGGGTGCTCATCCGCGCTCCCAAGCGGCTGACCGGGCCGCTGCGGGCCGGCGCGGTGCTGGGGAGCGCGGTGATCCAGGCCTCCGGCCGGAGGGTCGCACGCGTCCCCCTCCGGCTCCTTCACGCCATCGCGGCGCCACCCGCCGGGATGCTGGGGGGGTTGGGTCCAGGAGGGGTTACGCTTCTGCTTCTCGGCCTCTTGCTGATCATTGGTGGCGTTCTGCGGATCCGCCGCCAGGAGAAGCGGCAGACCCGTCCCGCGCCATCCCGGCGGCCCGCATGATCATCACCGTCACGCTCAACCCGGCACTGGACAAGACGCTTCAGGTCCCCAGCTTCACCCCGGGGCGCCGGCACCGAACCGTCGACCAGGTGACCATGCCCGGAGGCAAGGGGGTCAACGTGGCGCGGGCGATCAAGCGCCTGGGACAGCCCGTGATCGCCACCGGGATTGCGGGCGGGGCCACCGGGACGCGGATCGTCGAAGCCCTCCACGACGAGTCGATCCTCAACGACTTTGTCCGCACCCGCGAGGAGTCGCGCACCAATACGGCGGTCCTCGACCCGACGACCGGACTCCAGACCGAGATCAACGAGCGTGGCCCGGCGGTCGGGCCGCAGGAGCTCGAGCTGTTCCGAGAGAAGCTCCTGTACCTGTCCAAGGGAGCCAGCGTCTGCGTGTTCGCCGGGAGCCTGCCCCGCGGCATCGAGCCGGGCGTGTACGCCGAGCTCGTTCGCGAGGTCAAGCGCCTCGGGGTCACCACCGTCCTGGACACCGAGGGCGAGCCGCTGCGTTTGGCCGTGCGGGCCGATCCGGATGTCGTGTCGCCCAATGAGCTCGAGGCCGAGGAGCTGGTGGGCCAGGAGTTCAACGACGTCGAGGACCGCGCCCAGGCGGTCGTCGAGATGGTGCGCCTGGGGGCCCGCGAGTCGATCATGACCGTGCGCGACGGCTGCTACGCCAGTGTGATCGACGAAGGCCAGAGCCTCTACCGGGTGACCGTGGGCGAGCAGGAGGCTCGGTCCCGAATCGGGTCAGGTGACGCCTTTCTGGCCGGTTACGTCGCCGCCCGCTACACCGGCCGGTCCCCGGTCGAGTGCCTCCGCTATGGCGTGGCCTGCGGGGCCGAGTCGGTGAAGCACTTCGGCGCCGGAATGCTCGACCCGGGCAACGTGGACCGGCTGCTCGCCGAGGTCGAGGTCGAGCAGCTCCACATCGGCGCCGAGATCAGCTGAGTCCGGCCCAAAAGTCGCCATCGTGCGACTTCGCCTCACGGGCGGGCGGGAGGCCCGCTGCTAGCATC
Source organism: uncultured Solirubrobacterales bacterium (assembly GCA_963733555.1). Classification (GTDB taxonomy): domain Bacteria; phylum Actinomycetota; class Thermoleophilia; order Solirubrobacterales; family Solirubrobacteraceae; genus Palsa-465. The sequence goes on along the minus strand of CAVTDO010000002.1, from coordinate 1,478,768 downwards.
GCGCCGACGATGGTTGCCGCCCTCGTCCGCCTCTGCCGTTCCGTCCTCGTGCCGTCCGCGACGCGAAATACGATGCTGCAATGGAAGTAGAGATCGGCCGCGGAAAGAAGGCACGTCGCGCCTACGGGTTCGACGAGATCGCGATCGTTCCCTCGCGCCGCACGCGTGACCCCGACGACGTCGACATCTCGTGGACGCTGGGTCCCTACCGGTTCGAGCTTCCGCTCCTGGCGGCCGCTCTGGACGGTGTCGTATCGCCGGACACCGCCGGGATCGTGGGCAAGCTCGGTGGGTTGGCGGTGCTCAATCTCGAGGGCATCTACTCCCGCTACGAGGACGCCGACGAGCAGCTCGAGCGGATCGCCTCGTTCTCACGGGATATCGCCACCCGGGAGATGCAGGACATCTATCGCGAGCCGGTCAAGCCCGAGCTGATCGCCCAGCGGATCAAGGAGATCAAGGACCACGGGGTCGTTGCCGCGGCCTCGCTGACCCCGCAGAAGGTCCGCAAGTACTACGACGTCGCGCTTGAGGCGGGGCTTGACATCCTGGTCATCCAGGGCACGGTCGTCTCCGCCGAGCACGTCTCGCTGGACGAGACGCGGCCTCCGCTCAATCTCAAGGAATTCATCCGGGAGCTCGCCCCGACGCCGGTCGTCGTCGGCGGGTGTGCCTCCTACCACACGGGTCTTCACCTGATGCGGACCGGCGCCGCCGGCGTTCTCGTCGGCGTAGGCCCCGGCGCCATCTGCACTACTCGCGGCGTCCTGGGCCTGGGCGTTCCCCAAGCCACGGCGATCGCCGACGTGGCCGCCGCCCGCTCCCAGCACATGCTGGAGACCGGTGATTACGTCAAGGTCATCGCCGACGGTGGCATGCGCAACGGCGGCGATATCGCCAAGGCCGTGGCCTGCGGCGCCGACGCGGTCATGCTCGGCTCGGCTCTGGCCCGCGCCTATGAGGCGCCCGGCCGCGGCTACAACTGGGGCATGGCCACCTTCCATCCCACCCTCCCGCGCGGCGCCCGCGTGGCCACGACCGCGAACGGCAGCCTCGAGGAGATCATCAAGGGACCGGCCCGGGAGAACGACGGCACCTTCAACCTGATGGGCGCGCTGCGGACCTCGATGGCCACCTGTGGCTACCGGGACATCGCGGAGTTCAACCGTGCCGAACTGGCGGTGGCCCCGGCGCTTCAGACCGAGGGCAAGCAGCTTCAGCGTGACCAGGGCATCGGCATGGGCGCGCGCGGAGCGGCCGCGACCGTCGGTGTCAGCGACTAACGCACCGACCGCCTCGCGAGCGGCCGTCGCAGCGCAGCTCACCGAACGCCAGCCGGGGTCCGAGGTCGCGCCTGACGCGGCCACCGAGGAAGTGGTCGTCCTCGATTACGGCGGCCAGTACTCGCAGCTCATTGCCCGGCGGGTCCGGGAGTGCGGAGTGTTCTCGGAGCTCCTGCCTCATCATGTCGGCGCCTCCGAGGTCCTGCGCCGCCGGCCCAAGGGCGTGATCCTGTCCGGCGGGCCGGCGTCGGTCTACGAGGAGGGCGCGCCGCCGCTCGAGCGTCAGTTGCTGGAGCTCGGCGTTCCCGTGCTCGGGATCTGTTACGGAATGCAGCTGCTGGCGCGGGAGCTGGGCGGAAGGGTCGAGTCCGCCGAGGTGGGAGAGTTCGGCCGCTCGCAGCTGACCGTCCGGGACACCGGCCGTCTCCTGGCCGGGACACCCCCGGAGCAGACGTGCTGGATGTCGCACCGGGACACGGTGTTCTCGCCTCCGCCCGGGTTCGCGGCGCTGGCGTCTTCGACCGCGTCGCCGGTGGCCGCGTTCGAGTCGGTTGAGCGGGGGTTCTACGGGATCCAATTCCATCCCGAGGTCCTGCACACGCCCTACGGCAAGCAGGTTCTGACCAATTTCCTCCAGGACGTCTGCGGGTGTGAGCTCACCTGGAGCCCGCGCTCGGTCATCGATGAGCAGATCGAGCGGATCCGGGCCCAGGTGGGGGACGGCCGCGCCATCTGCGGGCTGTCGGGAGGGGTCGACTCAAGCGTGGCCGCGCTGCTCGTCCACCGGGCCATCGGCGACCGCCTGACCTGCGTGTTCGTCGACCACGGGCTCATGCGCAAGGACGAGGGCACTCAGGTGATCGCCGCCTTCCGTGATCACTTCCAGGTCCCGCTGGTCGCGGTCGACGCCGCGGATCGGTTCCTGGCTCGGCTCGCCGGCGTGACCGACCCTGAGGAGAAGCGCAAGCGCATCGGGACCGAGTTCATCCGGGTCTTCGAGGAGGAGGCTGCGAAGCTCGACGATGTGAGGTACCTCGTCCAGGGGACCCTGTACTCGGACGTGATCGAGTCAGGCGGCGGCACCGGCGCGGCGACGATCAAGTCACATCACAACGTCGGCGGCCTGCCCGAAGACCTGGAGTTCGAGCTCGTAGAGCCCCTGCGGGCGCTGTTCAAGGACGAGGTTCGGGCTGTCGGGGTCGAGCTGGGCTTGCCCGACCGGCTCGTCTGGCGCCAGCCCTTCCCCGGTCCCGGCCTGGCCATCAGGATCGTGGGTGGCGAGGCGAGCCGCGAGCGGCTTGAGACGTTGCGGGAGGCCGACGCCATCCTCCAGGACGAGATTCGCAAGGCCGGGCTCTACCGCGAGCTCTGGCAGTCCTTCTGCGTCCTTCCTGACATCCGCACCGTCGGCGTGCAGGGGGACGCCCGGACCTACGGCAACGTGATCGTGATCCGCGCCGTGACGAGCGAGGACGCGATGACCGCCGACTGGGCCCGCCTGCCCTACGACCTGCTCGAGCAGATCGCCAGCCGGATGATCAACGAGATCCGTCCCGTCGGACGGGTGGTGCTGGACATCACCAGCAAGCCGCCGGGCACGATCGAGTGGGAGTAAGCGGCTGCGCGGGGCACGTTCCGCGGCGGGGTGAGGGCGGGGGCTCCGGGGGAGCGTGATGGATTTGCGTTCACCTTGAACGCTTTTTGATCACGCTCAGCTCCCAGCCGGGCGTGAGCCGCCGCTCGCCTACGAGAATGCGTTGATGCGGGCGAGGATGGCCTTTGTGTAGCGGCCGAGGGGTTGCGGGAGCTGGTCCTTGGGAAACCAGCGGGCCTCTTCAAGCTCGCCCAGGTCGAGGACGAGCTCCGGTGAGCCGCCCTCCGGCGAGGCCACCTCGGCCTGGAAGCAGTGGAGGGCGTCCTTGTGGTGATCGACCACCACCTCGAGCTGGCCGAGGGGACGCCAGGAGTCGACGGACAGCCCGAGCTCTTCTTTGATCTCCCGCGCCGCGGTGACCGCCGCGTCCTCGTTTCGCTTGCGCGAGCCGCCGGGCAGCTCCCAGCCGCGCGGGCCGTATGTGTGCCGGACGAGAAGCACCCGGTCTTCGTGGGTGATCACGCACTTGACGCCGCTCGAGCGGGGCCGGAAGGCCCACCAATAGACCCGCAGAACCGTGTATGCGGCGCGGTAGCCAAGCCGCCGCAAGGGTACGGGCAGGGTCACGTTTCCAGCGTACGCGGAAAGCGGTTGGAATTGACTACCATTGCTTCGAGCCGCGCGAGCCCGCGCGGCTTGTCCATGCCATGAAGACCTATGTCGCCACACCCGCCGATCGCGAGCGCAGCTGGCTCGTCGTCGATGCCACCGGGCAGACGCTCGGGCGGCTAGCCACGCAGATCGCCGATGCCCTGCGCGGGAAGCGCAAGCCTGTCTACACACCCCACGTAGATACGGGTGACTTCGTCATTGTGGTCAACGCGGAGAAGATCTCGGTCACCGGGAACAAGCGGCAGGCCAAGCGCTACTACCGTCACTCCGGCTATCCGGGTGGGTTGAAGTCCCGCAGTCTCGAGGAGATGCTCGAGCGCCGGCCCGAGGAGGTCATCCGCCTGGCGGTCAAGGGGATGCTGCCCCGCAACCGACTGGCCCGCAAGCAGCTGACCAAGCTGAAGGTCTACGCCGGTCCGGAGCATCCGCATACCGCACAGCAGCCTCAACCGATGGAGATTCAGTTTTGAGCGAGACACCCGAAGACAGCGAGCGGACCCCGGAAGAAGAGACCGAGACCGCCCCCGCCGCCGAGTCCGCGGGCGCGCCCGCCGACGAGTCCGCTGCCCCTGAGTCCGAGGGCGCATCCGCCGACGAGTCCGCGGGCGCTGAGGCGCCGACGGGCGAAGGCGACGAGCAGTCCGCGCGAGCGGACTCGCCCGCGGACGCGCCCCCGGAGCAGCCCGCCGAGGAGACGCCGGCCGCTTCCGAGGACCCGATCGCCGAGCAGCCGCCGCAGGAAGCCCTTCCGCCGGAGGCTCAGCCCGCGGCCGAGGAGGCTGTCACCGATACCGACGAGGTCGAGGTTGCTCCGCGTTCGAAGCCGGAGATCCCGGGCGCCGACCTGGAGCCCGATGTCGCCCCCGACGCTGACCAGTACCTCGACGCCGAGGCCAGAGCGGCCGCCGAGGCCGAGGCGGAGGCCGCGGCCGAGCGCGCGCGGGCCGAGGCCGAGGACGAGCAGGCCAGGCCGATCGCTGACGCCGCCATCGATCTGGCGGCCGGCGCCCGCTATACGGCGACCGGCAAGCGCAAGACTGCGGTGGCCCGGGTGACCCTGAAGCCGGGCAACGGCGAGTACGTGATCAACGGCAAGACGCTCAACGCTTTCTTCCCCCGGGACACGCTGCAGCGGATGATCCGCCAGCCGCTTGAGACCGTGGGCTACGAGGCTCGGATGGACGTGGTGGCGCGCATGCACGGCGGCGGAGTCGCCGCTCAGGCGGGTGCGCTGCGTCACGGCATTTCTCGCGCGCTGATCGACGCCGATCCCAACCTCCGCGGTGAGCTGAAGCGGAGGGGCTACCTGACTCGTGACCCCCGGGTCAAGGAGCGTAAGAAGGCCGGGCTCAAGAAGGCGCGCAAGCGTCCGCAGTTCTCGAAGCGCTGAGCTGAGCGTCCGGCCGGACGATGGCGCGGCACCTTTTCGGTACCGATGGCGTCCGCGGGCGGGCGGGCGAGTTCCTGTCCGCTGAGCTGGCCCTTCGGATTGCGCGGGCGGCCGTGCGGCACCTGGGCACAGAGCGCCCGCGGGTCCTGATCGTCCGTGACACACGGGAATCCGGCGACATGCTGGAGGCGGCCATCGCGGCCGGCGTGGCCGAGGGTGGGGGTGACGCTCTGCTCGGCGGGATCCTGCCCACCCCGGCCGCCCCGCTGCTCGTCCGCCGCCATGGGCTCGACCTTGCCGCGGTCATCTCCGCCTCGCACAACCCCTACCAGGACAACGGGATCAAGTTGTTCGGGCCCGACGGGTTCAAGCTCCACGACGACACCGAGCACGAGATCGAGGCCGAGCTCCAGCGGGACGGAGGACCCTCGGCCCGTATCGGGCGTATCGGCCGTCTCCACGGCGCGCTCGAGGATTACCTGCGTGAGCTCCACGAGCGGTTCCAAGACCTCGACCTGAGCTCGCGGCGGCTCCTCCTCGACTGTGCCAACGGCGCCACCTACCAGGCCGCCCCCGAGATCTTCCGCCGCCTCGGGGCCGAGGTCGAGGTGCTGGCCGACCAGCCGGACGGACGCAACATCAACGACGGCTGCGGCTCAACCCATCTGGAGAACCTGACCGGCGCCATCGCCACGGGTGGATACGACCTCGGATTCGCCTTCGACGGCGACGGGGACCGCGTGCTGGCCGTGGACCGCAACAGCGGCGTGGTCGACGGTGATGAGCTGATAGCGCTCGTCGCCCGCCACCTCCGGGAAGCGGGCGCCTGCCCGGCGAGGGTGTGGCGGTGACCGTGATGACCAACTACGGGTTTCATCAGGCCATGGCCGATGCGGGGATCACCGTGGCTACCACGGCCGTCGGAGACCGCTACGTCCTCGACGAGCTGCGCAAGCGCGGCTGGGCGCTCGGGGGTGAGCAGTCCGGGCACATCATCGACCTTGCCTTTGCCCCCTCCGGGGACGGGATCGCCAGCGCCCTCCTCGCCATGGAGGCGTTGGGCGCGGGGCGGCTGGAAGAGCGCAACACGATGGAGAAGCTCCCGCAGCGGCTGGTCAACGTGTGGGCCCAGGACCGCGCAGCGCTTTCAGGAGCCATGGAGCACCCATCGGTGCAGGCTGCCATCGCGGAGGAGGACGCCGGCCTCCAGGGGAGGGGACGCGTACTCGTCAGAGCCTCCGGAACCGAGCCGCTGATCCGCGTCATGGTGGAGGCCCCGAGCGAGCAGGAGACCGACGCGGTTTGCACCCGGCTGACTGCGGCGGTCGAGAACGCCCTCTCCGGCTGAGGCTCGTTGACGACGACCTTATGCTGCTCCCGCTAGGAATCGTCGCGTGATCCGGGACGGGACGGCCAGAACTCGGCCAAGCCCCCGTGAGGCCGAGTTTTTTTCGCTTCAGACGGAAGGTAGGGAGCCAAACGACCGCGGACGCCTGGCCGCCCTCCGGCTGGATCGCTTCGATTTCGCCGTGCTCTTGGCCTTCGCGGCGATCTCGGTGTGGGTTCTCGGGCTCGAGGTCTGGCAGGTCGTGGCCCATGGCCGGCTCTGGACCGGAACGGACGGCGTCTACCTGATCGACCAGCTGCAGTACCTGGCCTGGGTCAGAGACGCCTCGCATCACGTCCTGGTCTCCAACCTGTTCGTTCTCAGGGACACACCGCACGATTTCTTCCAACCCGCCATCGTCATCTCTGGCGGGCTGACCGCCGCGGGCCTTCCGGTCTGGCTTTCGCTGCTGCTGTGGAAGCCGGTAGCGGTAGTGGCGGCGTTCTATGCCATCCGGGCCTACGTCCGACGGATCCTGTCCGGCCGTGAGGCGGCGCGAGCGGGGCTCGTCCTGGCGCTCTTCTTCACCTTCTTCACGATCCTCTACGGCTCGCCGGGAACGATCGGGGATCTCTTCGTCGGCTTCCTCTCCTGGGGCTACGTGTTCGCGCTCCTCTCGCTGGCCACCCTGGTGGCGGCGGTGCTGGCTCACGACCGGCTTCGCAGCACCGGCCGGATTGGCTGGCTCCCCGGAGGCCTCGGCGCCCTGACCAGCCTGCTGCACCCCTGGCATGGCGAGCTGCTGATCGTGATCGTGCCGGCGGCCGAGGTGATCATGATGACGAGCGGGGTCCTGCGCCGCCGTCTTGCCCTGACCGCCATCACCGTGGGGCTGACTGCGCTACCGCTCGTCTACTACGAGCTGCTCGGCCGCCTGGACCTCTCCTGGCAGCTCGCCCGAGACGCCAGCAAGCACGGCTTTCCGCTCGGATCCATCCTGCTGGCCCTGGCTCCGCTGCTCATCCCGGCGCTGATCGCCTGCACTCGCCGGCCCCGGAGCTTTCTGGCGGCCAGCGCTCCAGCCTGGCTAATCGCTGCGCTGGTCGTCTTCGCGGTTTCGGCGAGCGGCGAGGCGGCGACCCCGCTGCACGCCTTCGAAGGCATCACCGTCCCGCTGGCTGTGCTGGCGGTCCAGGGACTTCAGAGACTCGGCTGGTCCCGCCCACGCCACCAGGCGGTGGCCGCCGTACTGGCGATCGCCGCCTTCACGCTGCCCGCCCTGGCGTACGACCTCCTCAACGCCCGTGACCTGGTGGCATATCAGCCTTCCAAGGCGAGCTTCATCCGCCCCGGTGAGCGAACTGCCCTCAATTACCTGGCCCGTGATCCGGTCCGCGGGGGCGTGATCACTCGCAGCTACCTCGGGGCCCTTGTCCCGGGCGAGACCGGCCGGCACACTCTCGTCGGCGACTGCCTGTGGTCCGAGCCAAACTGCCCGCAGCGCCTGGTCACGGTGAGGAACCTCTTCACGGGCCGCCTGAGCACCACAGCGGCGCGGCGCATCGTTCTCAGCAGCGGCGCCCGCTTTCTCCTCGCGGACTGCCGCCGGACGGTCGACCTCACGCGGTTGCTCGGGCGGGTGGTCACCTCCCAGCACCGCTTCGGCTGCGCCCGTGTGTACGGGGTGCAATGACCGGCCCGGTCAGCCGTCGGCCCGGCCTCTAACATTTGGTTTTCGTTCTCCGGTCGGTTAACGGGGGGGACGCGGGCCGCCGCCGCGGCTCGACGCAACCAGATGCAGGAGAAAGCACTCGTATGTGCGGAATTGTCGGCTACGTCGGTCCCAGGCAGGCACGGCCCCTGTTGCTCGCCGGCCTCGAGAAACTCGAATATCGCGGCTACGACAGCGCCGGCATCTCGGTGCTCAACGGAGACCGGATCGACACCGTTCGCGCCGTCGGCAACCTGAGCGCGCTCCGGCGAGCGATCGCGGCCAACGGATCAGGGCCTGAGCCGGCCGAACCGCGCGGGGCCGCGGTGGCTCTGGCGGATCCTCTCGGCACGGGCATCGGCCACACGCGGTGGGCCACCCACGGCCGGGTGACTGAGGAGAACGCCCACCCTCACTTCGATACCGCGGACCGGATCCACATCGTGGTCAACGGAATAGTCGAGAACTACATCGAGCTCAAGGAGCGCCTGGCCGCCGAGGGTGCCCACTTCACCTCGGAAACCGACGCCGAGGTGATAGCGCACCTGGTCGCCCATCACTACGCGGGTGACCTGGTAGAGGCGGTTCGCGTCGCCTACCTGGAGCTGCGCGGCCACTACGCGTTCGTGGCCATGACCGCCGATGAGCCGGGCCTCCTGGTGGGTGTCCGCAAAGAGTGCCCGCTCATCATCGGACGTGGCGAGGGCGAGCAGTTCATCGCCTCGGCCATCCCCGCGTTCCTGCGGGAGACGCGTCAGGTGCAGTACATCGAGGACGACGAGCTGGCCATCCTGCGGCCGGAGGGGACGCGCTTTCTCAGCCTGGATGGAGTCGAACAGGAACGCGACACCGTCGAGGTCGACTGGGACGCCCAGACGGCCGAGAAGCAGGGCTACGAGACATTCATGCTCAAGGAGATCCACGAGCAGGCGGACGCGGTGGCGGAGACGATCGGCGAGCGGGCGGCCCACGAGTCGGGTATCGACCTGGGGGACCTCGGAGCCATCGACGATGAGTTCCTGCGCACTCTGCGACGCGTGGTCGTCGTGGCCTGCGGCACGTCGTACCACGCGGGACTGATCGGGCGCTATGCGATCGAGGAGTGGGCGCGGGTTCCGGTCGAGGTGGAGACCGCCTCGGAGTACCGCTACCGCAATCCGATCGTGGGTCCGGGCGATCTGGTGATCGGGATCTCCCAGTCCGGCGAGACCGCGGACACGCTGGCGGCGATGCGCACCGCTCGGAGCCGGGGGGCCAAGGTCCTGGTCATCACCAACATCATGGGCTCGCAGGCGACGCGTGACGCCGACGGCGCCCTCTATACCCGCGCGGGCCTCGAGATCGGGGTCGCGGCGACCAAGACGTTCATCTGCCAGGTCATCGCCATGTACCTGCTCGCGCTGAGACTGGCCGAGCTCCGGGGACGACTCGCGAGCCCACCCTCACCGCCACGATTGCCGAGCTCAAGCGGCTACCCCACCTGATCAACCAGGTGCTCGAGGAGTCCGACGAGGTCGTGCGGCGGGTCGCCGAGGAGACGGGGGGAGCCGAGTTCTTTCTCTATCTGGGACGCCACGTCGGTCTTCCCGTCGCCCTCGAGGGCGCCCTGAAGCTCAAGGAGATCTCCTACACGGCCACCGATGCCTACGCGGCGGGTGAGATGAAGCACGGGCCGATCGCCCTGCTCGACGAGAGTACGCCCGTCGTCGTCGTGGCGACCGACTCGCCGGTGCTTGAGAAGGTGGTGTCGAACATCGAGGAGGTGCGCAGCCGGGGGGCCCGCGTTATCGCGGTAGCCAGCGAGGGCAACCGGGAGATCGCCCACCATGCGGCGGACGTGATCACCGTGCCGAGGACGCACTGGATGCTCGCGCCGGCCCTGGCCGTGATCCCCCTCCAGCTTTTCGCCTACCACATCGCGCGCGGGCGCGGGCTCAATGTCGATCAGCCGCGCAACCTGGCCAAAACGGTGACCGTAGAGTGACCCGAGTCGGCCTGACCTGTTGGAGGTGGAGCGCCTCGAGCGGGCACTTGAGCGCCGGCCCCGGCTGGCCGAGCGACTGTTCACCGAGGCCGAGCGCGATTACGCGTCGCGTCGCGCCCGTCCGGGTCAGCACCTCGCCGGCTCGCTTCTGCGCTAAGGAGGCCGTAGCCAAAGCCCTCGGTCTGGAGGCCTGGAGCTTCCGTGACGTAGAGGTCGTCAGCGATGGCGGGCGGCCTACGGTTCGCCTGTCCGGGGCAGCCGCCGCGCGGGCGGGTGAGTTGGGGCTCCAGGTCGACGTGTCGCTCACCCACAGCCGGCGCGACGCCGCGGCGGTGGCGATCGCCGCGTGACGCAGCTTTCCGACTGGCTCGACCCCCTCCCCGACGCCGCCGAACAGCGCGCCCTGGATCAGTGGGCGATCGAGGAGCGCGGGATTTCCGGGCTTGAGCTCATGGAGCGGGCGGGAGCGGGACTGGCCGACGTCGTCTCCGGGCTCGCCCTGAGCGGCCCGGTCACCGTCGTCTGTGGCAAGGGGAACAACGGGGGCGACGGGTTCGTTTGCGCCCGGCTGCTGCGCGAGCGGGGCCGAGAGGTCCGCGTCCTCTTGCTGGGGTCTCCCGATGCGCTCCAGGGTGACGCGGCGACGAACTATGAGCGGCTGCCCGGGCAGCCGGCGCAGCCGTTCGAAGCGTCGCGGCTTGGGGGCTCAGCGGCGATCGTCGACGCCATCCTCGGCACCGGGTTCAGCGGTGAGGCGCGTGAGCCCGCGGCGAGCGCGATCAACGCGATCAACGAGGTCCCCGACGCCCGCGTGATCGCCTGCGATGTCCCCAGCGGCGTGGATGCCTCGACCGGCGAGGTCCACGGGCCGGCCGTCCGGGCCACGGCCACGGTGACCTTTGCCGCCGGCAAGCCAGGGCTCTGGATAGCGCCCGGCAAGTCTCATGCCGGGCCGGTGACCGTCGTCGACATCGGGATTCCGCAGGGCGGCCCGGCCGATCCTGCGATCGGGCTCATCTGCGACCGCGCCACTCAAGGCGTTCCACGCCGGGGGCGGGAGTCGACCAAGTTCGCGGCCGGAAGCCTGCTCGTGTGCGGCGGCTCTCTCGGTCTCACGGGCGCGCCGAGCATGGCCGCGGAAGCGGCGGCGCGCGCGGGGCCGGTTACGTCACGGCCTGTGTGCCGAGCTCGCTGAGCCTGATCTTCGAGACGCGGCTGCTGGAGGTGATGACCGTCCCGCTCCCGGACGTCGACGGCGCGCTCGAGCCGGCGGGCGCCGACACAGTGCTTGAGCGCGCGGAGCGATCGACGCGCTCGTGCTCGGACCTGGGGTGGGGCGGGAGCCCGGTGCCCTTTGAGCTCGTCCGGACACTGGCCCGCCGCGTTTCGCTCCCGCTCCTGCTCGACGCCGACGGCCTCAACGCTCACGCCGGGAACCTGGCGGTCCTGGCCGAACGAGATGCACCCACGGTCCTCACACCTCACGCCGGCGAACTGGCTCGGCTGCTAGATACGGACTCAAAGACGGTCGAGGCGCACCGCCTGGCCTGCGCGCGCCGGGCGGCCGCCGAGGCCCAGGCCATCGTGGTCCTCAAGGGCGATGACACGCTCGTGGCCCATCCCAGCGGCTGGGTGGGAGCGAGCCCCGGGGATCCTCAGCCCTGGCCACGGCCGGAACGGGCGATGTTCTCTCCGGGGTGATCGGGGCTTACCTGGCCAAGTCCATGGACCCGTTCCATGCCGCCTGTGCGGGGGTGCTCGTTCACTCGCGGGCGGGGCGCCTGGCTGCGGAGACGATCGGTGCCGAGGGCGTGATCGCGCGGGACGTGATCGAGCTGCTTCCACGCGCGCGCGCCGCGACGGGGTAGTGCGAATGCCAGTGCGCGCCCTGGCCCGGGTCAATCTCGCGGCGCTTGAGCGCAATGTTGCCCGGCTCCGTGCCGAGCTCCGCGCGAGCACCGAGCTGTGTGCCGTTGTCAAGGGCAATGGGTACGGCCACGGTGCGGTCAAGTGCGCTGAGGCCGCGCTGTCCGGCGGGGCCGGCCGCCTCGCCGTGGCCACGGCAGGTGAGGCGGCTGAGCTCCACGAGGCCGGGCTCTCGGCGCCGCTGCTCGTCATGGGGGCGCTCAGCGCCGAGGAGCTCGGCGATGCCCTGGCAGCCGGCTCCGAGGTCGTCGCCTGGACGCCGGAGTTCGTGGCCGAGCTCGCGGCCGCGGCGCGGGGCCGGGGCGTGACGGTGAATGTCCACGTCAAGCTCGATACGGGGATGGGGCGGCTGGGCACCAAGGTCCCCGCCGAGGCATTCGCGGTCGCGGAACGGATCGCGGACACCAACGGAGCGCTGCGCTTGACCGGCGTGATGACCCACTTTGCGACCGCTGGAGAGGATCCCGGCTTCGTCGCCGCCCAGCTAGAGCGCTTCACGCCCTTTTTGGCCCGGCTGCGCGACCGCTTCCCCGGGCTGGTGGCCCATGCCGCCAACAGCGCGGCCACGCTGACCGAGCCGGCCAGCCATTTCGATTTCGTCCGCTGCGGCATCGCCATCTATGGCTGTGACCCCATGAACGAGGATCCCTCGGCTCGGCGGCTCGAGCCCGTGCTCGAGCTCACCTCGTACGTGGCCGCGGTCAAACCGGCCCAGCCAGGCGACACCGTGGGGTACGGGCGGACGTTCACCGCCCAGGCGCCGACCTGGATCGCGACAATCCCCATCGGCTACGCAGATGGCATCCGCCGCGGGCTGAGCAACAACTGTGATGTCCTGGTGGGCGGACGGAGATATCCACTCGTGGGCAATGTGAGCATGGACAACATCACGCTCGATCTGGGCTCCGAGACCTCAGTCACGGTGGGCGACCCCGTGACGATCATCGGAGAGCAGGCGGCGAGCGCCAGACGGCCGAGGAGCTGGCGCGGAGAATCAGGACGATCAACTACGAGATCGTCTGCGGCGTCTCGGCGCGCGTGCCGAGGGCATATCACCGCGACGGGAAGCCGGCGTGAGCCGGGGAGCCACAGATCCGCTGTCGGCGCTGGCCGCGATCGAGGTCCCGGCGTGGCTGGTCGGCGGTGCGGTGCGTGACCGCCTGTTGGGTCGCGCCACAGCGGACTACGACGTGGCGGTGGCCGGGGACCCCAGGGCAGTGGCATCAGAGCTGGCGCGCCGCGCCGCTGGGCATCCCTTCGAGCTCTCGGAGGGGTTCGGGGCCTGGAGGGTCGTGTCCCGCGACCGGAGCTGGACCATCGACCTGCTCCCGCTCGCCGGCGACTCGATCGAGGCCGACCTGGCCCGGCGTGATCTGACCATCAACGCCATGGCCGAAGGGCTGCCTCAGGGCACGCTGGTGGATCCCTTCGGCGGCTCGCGTGATCTTGCTCAGGGGCGGTTGCGGATGGTTGCGCCGGCGGCGTTCACGGCCGATCCGCTGCGTTCGCTGCGGCTCGTTCGCCTGGCCTGCGAGCTCGGGTTCGAACCGGAGCCTGAAACCGCGGCCCGGGCGGCGAGCGCGGCCCCCGGGCTGGCTGCTGTGGCGCCGGAGCGTGTGTTCGCCGAGTTCAGGCGGATCATCGCCTCTGACCGGGCGCCCGGTGGGCTCCGGCTCATGGACGATCTCGGGATCACCCCGATCGTCCTGCCTGAGGTGAGCGCCTTGCGCGGCGTCGAGCAGAGCGCCTACCACCACCTCGATGTCTACGAGCACACCCTGACCGTGCTGGCCGGGGCGATCGAGCTGGAGCGCGACCCCGAGGCCTATCTCGGCCCGGGGGCGGAGGCGGTGAACCGGTTCCTGTCCGCGGGACTGGCCAACGAGATGACGCGCTGGCAGGCGCTGCGCCTAGGCGCTCTGCTCCACGATGTCGCCAAGCCGCTGACCCGCGGGGTCACGGCTCAAGGAAGGGTGACGTTCATGGGCCACGATGCTTTGGGGAGTGACCTCGCGCGGGTGATCCTCACCCGTCTCAGAGCCAGCGAACGGCTGGCGGAGCACGTGGCCGGACTAACCCGCAACCACTTGCGGCTCGGCTTCCTGATTCATGAGATGCCACTGTCGCGGCGGGCTGTCTACCGCTACCTGTGGGAGTGCGCCCCGGTGCAGGTCGACGTAACCGTGCTGAGCGTTGCCGACCGGCTGGCCACCCGGGGCCGGGGGTCGGATGACGCGATCCGCGCCCACCTCAAGCTAGCCGGCCAGCTCCTGGTCGAGGGGCTCGACTGGGCCGAGCGGCCCCCGCGGGCGCCCATCCGAGGCGACGTACTGGCCGCGGCTCTGGAAATCGAACCCGGCCCGCGGCTGGGAGCAATCCTGGCTGAGCTTCAGGAGGCGGCATTCGCGGGCGAGGTGGGCTCGTCCGAGGAGGCGGTCAACCACGCCCGGAAACTGCTGCACGGGCGATCGCTAGGCTCCCGCGGGTGAGCGAGGCGGACTGCATCTTCTGCCGGATCGTCGCGGGCGAGATCCCGGCTCAGGTCATCGCCGAGGATGAGCGGACGGTGGCCTTCATGGACATCAACCCGGCGACGCGTGGCCACGTGCTGGTCATCCCCCGGCGCCACGCGCGTGACCTTCTGGAGATCGAGCCGTCCGACCTGGAGGCGGTGGCGGTGGCGGCGCAGCGGGTGGCCGGGCGAATGTCGGAGCGCCTGGGCGCCGCGGGGGTGAACCTCCTCAATTCCTGCGGGCGCGCCGCCTGGCAGACCGTCTTTCATTTCCACATGCATGTCATCCCGCGATACGCCGATGACCCCCTACGGCTGCCATGGACACCGGCCGAGGGAGACCCGGAAGAGATCAAAGCTGCCGCCGAGGCGCTGCGCTGAGCCCGAGCCCCAGTAGCTAAGGGTTTTTCACAACTTTCTCAAGCCGTCCTGCCGGTGGCCTTGATACGGTTCCCCGCGTTTGGAGGGGTCTGCGGGCCATCCGGACTGTTCGCAAGCAGGAACACAAGGGGAATCGATGGCAACGGGTACCGTGAAGTGGTTCAGCGACGACAAGGGCTTCGGCTTCATTACGCCAGATGACGGCGGCCGGGATCTGTTCGTCCATTTCTCCGGCATCGACGGAGACGGTTATCGCTCGCTCGCCGAGGGCGCCAAGGTGTCCTACGAGGCGGAGGAGGGGCCGAAGGGCCCCAAGGCCGTAAACGTCAACAAGATTTAGCCCGCTTTCCCTCTTCGTTCCTGCCGGTCGTGAAGCCGGATGCGTGTCGGCGCGTGGGCGGCGAAAGGCGCCCACGCCCCAGCGGCACGCAACTGCTGCCGGTAAGTCGTGTTGAATGGTGGGTATGCGATCTACTTCACGCTTGGCCGTAGCGGCGGTATCCGCCAGCACGGCGTTCTTTGCCACGGCCGCACTGGCCGCCACGCCGGCTGAGCTCGGCGGGACCGTCGAGCTGGGGGCCACGAAGTCCCCGGTCATCGCGCCGGTGTGCCCGCCTGGAGTGTCCTCGTCCAAATGCACCATCATCCTCACGCGGGTGACCGCGCTGGAGACGATCCGCGACGGCGTCGCTTACCCGACCAAGGTCACGCAGCCCGGCACGATCACCGCTTTCACAGTCGGCCTCTCGTCGCTGTCGACCAACAAGGCGACCCAGAAGACCTACATCCACTACCTGGACGCGACCTACGGCGGCACCTCTCGGGTGGCCCTCACGGTGCTGGCACCCGGTGGAGGCAAGAAGACCCAGTACCGCTGGAAGGTCGTTGCCCAGAGCCCCATCTACCACGTTGAGCCTTATCTGGGCTCCGTGGTCCGGCTCCCGCTGGCCACAAGCCTTCCCGTCAGCGCGGGCGACGTCGTGGCGCTGACCACAACGACCTGGGCGCCGATCCTGTCGATCGATCTCGGCGCCAAGGACTTCGCCTACCGTCAGAGCCGGTGGTACAACTGCAACAACCCACCGTCCACCAGCCAGGCTCAGCTCACTCTGGGCGAGATCGCCGGCTACGGCTGCGATTACCCGGGAACCCGGCTTGAGTACTCGGCCACCGAGGACCTGTACCCGCTGGGCGCCCCGCCGGTCACCGGCTAGCGTCGCGAGTCAGGCGTTCGGGGCGACTAGCAGGCGCCGGGGTTCTGCTGACAGAAGGCGGAGCTGAGGGCAGCTCCGCCGCTGCCCGAGCCTGAGGACGACCCGCCAGAGGTCGAGCCAGCCGAGGAGGTCCCGGGGCTGCCCCCGCTGGCCGTGCCGCTGGGGGTGCCGGTGCTGGCTCCGCCAGAGCTGGAGCCGGCGCTTCCCGTACTCGACGCGCCGGAGGATGCCGAGCCGGTGGCCGCGCTGCCGCCCGAGGAGACGCTCGACCCGCTGCTCGCGGTTCCGCTGGTGCCCGTGGCACCCGTCGTGCCCGTCGTGCCCGTCGTGCCGGTGCTGGACACGCTGGCCGAGACGCTATTCGTAGGAACGGTCATGGGCGGGGCTCCCGAAGCGTCACCCGTCGTGGAGCTGCCGCCGCCGCAGGCCGCGAGACCCAGCGTGAGCAGGAGCCCGGCGACGGCCTGCGCGAGCGTTTGGGGTCGAAGATGCACGGCGATGACCTGCGCGGCCTCAGGAACCGAGAGGTTCCATCCGCCTGGCACAGTGAGGGCAGTCGTTCAAATCCTTCTGGCTGAGCTGGTCGCACCAGTTGCAGAAGCGCAGGCTCTCCACCGACCAGGGCAAGTCTGAGCCGGTGGGGGCGAGCGGAAGCAGCTCAGCCACGACCTCAAGCTCCTCACCGGTGTCGCGATCAACGTAGACGCGGTCGGGCTCGGCTTCGATGATGACCTCGCGGCCGTTGGAGGGCGTCCGCATGCGGTACTTCTGGCGCGTCCTCATGCGGGAGCATCCTACCGAGGGCTCTTATAAAGTGCCGCCCTCAATGGTGAGAGGTCTCGATCGTGGGCGGCGGACTCTCGCTGCCATCGTGCCGCTGGTGCTGGCGCTGGCGCTCCTAAGCCTCGGCGGTTGCGCGGTCAAGCATCCGGTGGCAAACCTGGTCACCGGCAAGCAGCTCTTCGTAACCAAGTGCGGCGCCTGCCACACCCTGAGCCACGCCAGCGCCACGGGAAGCGTGGGCCCGAATCTCGATGTCGCCTTCCGCCAGGACCGGGCGGACGGGATCAAGAGCGCTTCCATCGAGGGCCTGGTCGACTACTGGATCCAATACCCGAATCCCAACCCCAACAGCGGGGCATTGATGCCCGCCGGTCTATACAAGGGTCAGCAGGCCGAGGACGTGGCCGCCTACGTTGCCGCCGTGGCCGCCCGGCCGGGCCAGGACACGGGCGCCCTGGCCACCGCGGTGCAGGCCAAGGTGCCGGTCACGGCCGCCGAGGGGAAGACCATCTTCACCGGCGTCGGCGGCTGCGGCGCCTGCCACACCCTGGCCGACGCAGGCACGAGCGGGACCGCGGGGCCGAATCTGAGTCAGCGGCTGGCCAGCGACTGCGCCAACGCTGCCTCACAGAAGGTCCGCGGCACGAAGCTCACCGACTGCATCCACACGTCGATCATCAACCCGTACGCCTACCTCCCCTCCGGGTACGCGTCCGGGGTGATGCCGAACACGTTCTCGAAGACGCTCAGCCCAACGCAGATCGCGGCTCTGGTCACTTACCTGTCCAGCGTGACCAAGTAGCTCCGCGGGGCACGCTCCGAAACCGCTACGCGATGCACGCGAGCGGTTTCGGAGCGTGCACCCGCTACGCGGCCGGGGGAGGTCAGCTCAGTTGGTGATCGTTACCGGCGTGCCCGGGTAGATGCGGGCGGCCAGCCAGGTGATGGCGGCGGTGGCGAAGCGGACGCAGCCATGGGATTCCGCGGTGCCCGGGGTGCCTCCGAGGCCGCCGCCCACGCCGTGCAGGGCGACCTGGCCCGGGCCACCGTCGAACTCGGTGAAGACGGCTGAGCGGGCGCTGGTGGCAAGCGCGTAGGGGGCGCCGGGGAAGCTCGAGGGCTCGGCGACGTTCTCCTCGACGAAGAACTGGCCGGTGGGTGTGGGAGAGGCCGGGGCGCCGACCACGACCCGGTAGCTGCGGATCAGCCGGCCGCCGTCATAGATCCGGGTCAGGCGCTGGTGCAGCGAGACGGCGATGTGCCAGCGGATCACCCACAGCTTCAGGTGGGCCGCCTTGATCCAGCCCGTGCGGCCGTTCGGCGCTCCGGGCAGGAGCCGGCCGGGGAGCCGGACGAGGAGCCATGGGGCGCCCGGTCCGCGCGTCCTGACCAGGACGGGGAGGGTGGTGGCCTCGCCGGTGATAGGGCGCTGAGCGGAGATCTTCGCCTCCTGACGCCCCCCCGGGCTGGTGTAGATGGCGTGCGCCGCGTAGAGGGTGGCCACGAGCTGACCCGGGGCGACGGCGCCCGCCGGCGCGGCCGCGAGGAGAGCCAGCGTGACTGTGATGGCTGCTCCGGCCAGACCCCGCCGCATCAGCTCACCGCCCGGACGATGAGGACGATGGCGACGATCACGGCCAGCGTCGCCACGACCCACACGAGGACGCGGAACGCGTCGGCTTCGTTGCGCAACGGGTTCATGGACGCGGGGGGCAATCAGAGGACGTAGACGGCCGTGTAGACGACGACCCACATGATGTCGACGAAGTGCCAGTAGATCCCCGGCACCTCCATGCCCTGGTGATGCTCAGCCGAGTAGTGACCGCGGAAGGAGCGGATCGTGACGATGGCGAGCAGGCAGAGGCCGATGAACACGTGGGCGCCGTGCAGGCCGGTGAGGGAGTAGAAGATCGTCCCCTGGGCCGAGTCCTGGGGCGCAAAGCCAACGTGGACATACTCGTTGATCTGGACGATCAGGAAGGTGAGACCCAGGGCGAAGGTGGCCACCATTCCCGCCTTGAGCCCGAAGCGGTTGCCCCGGCGGATGGAGCTGGTGGCCCAGTGGATGGTCAGCGAGGAGGAGAGCAGGATGGCCGTGTTGAACCCTGCCACCGCCTCGGGAACATGTGTGCCGTGAGCCGGCCACGCGTCGTGGTTGACGATCCGGATGAAGAAGTAGGCCGTGAAGAAGGCCCCGAAGATCATCACCTCGGAGATGATGAAGAGGAGCATGCCGAGCGTCGGGGCCTCCACCCGGGAGGAGCGGTGCGCCGGCGGCGGACCGTGGTGCTCGTGAGCGACGGCGGCGGCTTCCATGGCTAGGCGCTGGCGGCCTGGGCCTCGCTGCCCGCCGACGCATCGCTGTGGACGACATGCTCAACCGGCTTGCCGGTGGCCCGCTTGACCCGGTCGATCAGATCTGCCCGCAGCCAGCCCGACTTTGTCTCCGGCAAGGTCGAGATGACGATGTCGTCGACCCGGAAGTACTGGACGGCGTTGACGATCGCCGTGAAGGGGTCGGGATCGCCGACCATCCCGGCCGCATACATGTCACGGACCTTGAGCCGGTCGAGCACCAGCTTGAGCCGCGTCCGCGCCCGCCCGGCCGGGCCCTCCTGAGGGATGACCACGATGAAGAGCTGGCGCCGGTCGGGCTCTGACCACTTGTCCGCCTTCTCCTTGAGGGCCTCCAGCAGCTCGTCTCCGGACGCGGTGCGGTTGGCCACGGCCAGGGTGATGTGGTAGGGGAGCCCCTCGGAGTCGATGTCCTGGACCACGTGGGTCACCGATAGCCCAGTGACTTCCTCCACCCGTTCGATCAGGTCCCGCCGCAGCCAGCCGGAGCGGGTCTCGGGATAGGTCGAGATGATGATCTCCTGGGGCGAGTACTCGCGTACGGCGTCGATCGTCGCCGTGAAGGGGTCCGGGTCGCCGACCTCTCCGATGGCGCGGATCCCCAGGCTCCGGATCACCTCCAGGGCCAGGTCAACCCGGACCTGGGCGGCGTCGAAGACGGAGTCGTCGTAGACGACGAGTCCGGCCCGGGGACGGTTCTGGGGTACGCAGAGAACGAAGCGGACGTCGTCGCCGGCGCGTTCGCGCACGGCGTCGAGGAGCTCACTGCCGCCCAGCGTCTCGTTGGCCACGACGAGGACCGTCTTGGCCGCGATGAAGCTCTGGTCGGTCACTCGTGTTCTCCGTCCGCCGTGGGCCCGCCGTGCGCCTCCTGGCTCGGCAGCCCGGAGAACGATCCCGCGGTGACCGGTTCACGAGCCTCGGCGGGAGACTTGAAGATGCCGTGCACCGCCCCCGGCACCCCGTACTCGTAGGGGCCGCCGACGACCGTGGGCACGGCGTCGAAGTTGAACACCGGCGGGGGAGAGGACACCTGCCACTCGAGCGTCAGGGCCCGCCACGGGTTGGCCGGGGCGCGGGGTCCGCCACGCCAGCTGACCACCATGTTGTAGAGGAAGATCAGCGTGCTCAGCCCGAGGATGAAGGCGGCGAAGGAGATGAACAGGTTCCAGGCGGCGAACTTGGCCGCGTACTCGGCCACTCGGCGCGGCATGCCCTGCATGCCGATGATGTGCATGGGGCCGAAGGTCAGGTTGAAGAAGATGAACGTCATCCAGAAGTGCCACTTGCCCAGGCGCTCGTCGAACATCCGGCCCGTCATCTTGGGGAACCAGTAGTAGACGCCGGCGAAGATCGTGAACAGCGACCCGCCGAAGAGCACGTAGTGGATGTGGGCGACGATGAAGTAGGTCTGCGACACGTGGATGTCGAACGGGATCATGGCCAGCATCACGCCGCTGATTCCGCCCAGCGTGAACATGGTCAGGAAGCCGAGGGCGAAGAGCATCGGCGTATCCAGGTGCAGCACCCCTCGCCACAGGGTGGCCAGCCAGGAGAAGATCTTGATCCCCGTGGGGATGGCGATGATCGCCGTCGTGATCATCATCGGGATCCGGATCCACGGCGACATGCCGGAGACGAACATGTGGTGCGCCCACACGGTGAATCCGAGCACGACGATGGCCAGCAGCGAGAATGCCATCATCCGGTAGCCGAAGATCGGTTTTCGGCTCTTGACGGCGATGATCTCGGAGATGATCCCGAAGCCCGGGAGCATCATGATGTAGACAGCCGGGTGGGAGTAGAACCAGAACACGTGCTGGTACATGAGCACGTTGCCGTTCTTGCCCGCGCCCACGAAGGCGTCGAAGAAGTGGAAGCCGAGCGCCCGGTCGAGCAGGACGAAGAACTGCGAGGAGGCGATGAACGGGGTCGCGATCACGACCAGCAGCGAGGTGGAGAAGTTCGCCCACACGAGCAGGGGCATGCGGAAGAAGCTCATCCCCGGAGCCCGCATGGTGATGATCGTGACCAGGAAGTTGAGCGCGGTGAAGATGGATGAGAAGCCCGCGAACTGGACCCCGATGGTGAAGAAGAGCTGGCCCAGCGGCATGGTCGTCGAGAGCGGGGCGTAGGCCGTCCAGCCGGAGGCAAAGGAGCCACCGGGGGCCAGGAAGCTCATCAGCATGATCGTCCCGCCCAGGGGCAACAGCCAGTAGGAGAGGGCGTTCAGCCGCGGGAAGGCCATGTCCGGCGCCCCGATCATCAGCGGCAGCACGTAGTTGGCCAGCCCGGCGAAGACCGGGATCACGAAGAGGAAGATGAGAACCGTCGCGTGGACGGAGAAGACGCCGTTGTACTGCTCGGGGGTGAGGAACTGCATCCCCGGCTTGGCCAGCTGAACCCGGATCATCATGGCCAGGAGGCCGCCCACGAAGAGGAAGAAGAACGAGGTGACCGTGTACTGGATCCCGATCACCTTGTGGTCGGTGTTGACCCGGAAGTAGTCGCGCCAGCTGGTGGCGCCGTGGCTCGAGTGCTCCTCAGGGCGGGTGGCGCGGCCGATGGCCCAGTAGGCCCAGTAGTCGCAGGTGCCGAAGCCGACGAGGAAGAAGAGCGGCACCACGAGCAGGGCCACCGTGGTCACGGCGTCGCCTGAGACCACGGGATGGATGTGCTGGAGCGAGCGGACGAGCGCGGTGATCCCGAAGGCAAAGCCCAGGCCCAGGACCTCGAACAGGGCGGCGCGGTACCAGCCGGGCGCCCGCAGCCGCGGCGGGAGGGGAACCCGCGTCCGCGGGCGCTGAACCACCGGTTCTGCTACTGCCACCGCCATCAGCTGCTCGCCTCCGTCTGGGTTGCGCGACTACTCAAATCCGCCGTACCCCCGAGTCCGCCTGCACTTTGCCATCTCCGCTGAGAAGTTGCCAACTCATGTCCCTCCGGCCTTGCTTCCGGCGTTGGCGCCACTCCCGGTAGCGCCGGGAACTCCGGGCTGGGAGCTCTTGGAGCTGGGCTGGCCGATGGGCGGGGAGGCGTTCGCCGGTTGCGAGGAGAGCCAGGAGTCGAACCGTCCGCGGGATACCACATGGACCGTGGAGCGCATGAAGGCGTGTCCGGCCCCGCACAGCTCGGTGCATTCGACGGGGTAGGTGCCGGTCCGGGTCGGGGTGGCCCGGACGGTCGTGGTGACCCCCGGGACGGCGTCGAGCTTTTCCGAGAACTCAGGTACGAAGAAGCTGTGGATCACGTCGAGCGAGCGGAGCCGGAACACCACCGGCTGGTTCTTGGGCAGGTACAGGGCCGATGAGACCACCGTCTTCCCGTCAGCCTTGGGGTAGGAGAACTCGAAGGCGAACTGGCGGGCGGTCACGTTGACCGTCATCTCGCCGGGCTTCGAGGCCTCGTTGGAGTGCAGGACGCTGTAGGCGTAGCCGCACAGGGAGAGGATCAGGAGGGCCGGCAGAACGGTCCACACCACCTCGAGCCGGGTGTTGCCGTGGATCGGCGGCCCGTCTACCCGCTCGTCCCCCGGGCCGGAGGCGGAAGCGCCACACGGAGAAGATGACCACGGTCTCGACGAGCACGAAGATGGGGATCGACGCGATCAGGAGGACGTAGAAGAGGGTGTGGATATTCGACGCCTGCCGGGAGCCCTCGGTAGGAAACCAGGGAATGAGGAAGGCGACCGGGATCAGGATGGCGCAGGAGACCACCCCGAAGACGACCATCTGCATGAGCGGCCGGTTCCGCATCGCGTTACTTCTGACCCCTCGCGTCACGCATCGCTAGGGGCGGCATGCTAGGGATTCGCGCCGCGGAATGGCGCGCTCTCCCGGTGCGGGCGGCCGAGGCGCGGCAAATGGCGGGGCGGAGGCTTCGGTGAGGCCGAATCCGCCCCTCCTGAAACCGGGCGATCACCTATGATTGCGTCAATTGTTGCAAGCGATCGGAGGCGTTATGCAGGTACGCGAGGGGATGTCGAAGGTCGTTCTCAGCGTGGGTCCGGGGCACACACTGCGTGAGGCAGCGGCCGCGATGTCCCGCCGCCATGTGGGAGCGGCCGTGGTCGTGGACTCTGAGGCGCCGGGACCGGGCGTGATCACGGAGCGGGACATCCTCGCCTCGGTGGGGGCGGGTGAGAGCCCCGACGAGGAGCGGGTGGCCGACCACCTGACGGCGGACCTCACCTTTGCCGCGCCGGACTGGTCACTCGAGCAGGCGGCGGTGGCCATGGTGCGCGGTGGCTTCCGGCACCTGATCGTGGTCGAGGGAGCCGAAATCGTCGGCATGCTCTCGATGCGTGACATCGTCCGCTGTTGGACCGAGGACGGGGCGACGAGCGAGGTTCCCGCCGCGGCCAGCGTCTCGGGCTAGGGGTGCCGCTCGGGGAGCGCCGCCATGTCGCGGCGCGTGTCCCCGACCCAGCGCACGACGACGACGAGGAGAATCACGCCCCCGACGCCGGAGATGATCCAGCTCAGGGTCGTCCCGACCACGATCAACGTGATGGCGATCGCCGCGACCAGGGGCAGGATCGTCGGCCCCGGAAGGTGGATCTCCTCGCCTGGCGGCGGGGCCTGGCCCGGGCGCTCGGGCGGGCCTGGCGTGACGCTCATGGCTGGACGTAGATCGCGGCCGCGAGGAACGTCAGCCCGAACATGATCAGGCAGATCGCTCCGGCGATCAGTCCGGACCGGAGGTTCTTGCGGGCGAGTCGACGATCCATCGGCGGCAGAGGCTACAGCTTCACGTCGGCGACCATCGCGCCGAAGAGCAGAGCCAGGTAGGCCATCGAGAAGAGGTACAGGCGGAGTGCCGTGCGCCGATCGGGATGACGGTACAGGTGCCAGGCGCCACCGATGAAGGCCAGCCCGAGGACCATCGAGGCCACGAGGTAGAACAGCCCGAAACCGCCGGCGCAGAACGGCAGCTGCGAGATCGCGTAGAGCAGAAGCGCATAGAGGAGGATCTGGCGGCGCGTCTCCCGCTCGCCCCGTACCACCGGCATCATCGGGATCGAAACCTTGGCGTACTCGTCCTTCATGAGCAGACTGAGGGCCCAGAAGTGGGGCGGGGTCCAGTAGAAGACGATCGCGAACAGGTAGACCGCGGTCCAGGACAGGCTCCCCCGTGTGGCCGCCCACCCCACGAGCGGGGGCATGGCTCCGGCCGCCCCGCCGATGACGATGTTCTGGGGCGTCCGGCGCTTCAGCCACATCGTGTAGACGCCGACGTAGCCGACGAAGCCAGCCAGCGCCAGCGAGGCGGCGAGCAGGTTTATGGTCGTCGTGAGGAGCAGGAAGGACAGGGCGCACAGGCCCAGGCCGAAGGCGAGCGCGGCGCCGGGGGCGATCCTCCCCGCAGGTATCGGCCGTGAGGCCGTGCGTTTCATCTGGGCGTCAATGTCGCGATCGAAGTAGTGGTTGACCGCCCCGGCGCCGCCCGCCGATAGATAGCCGCCCAGGCAGGTGAGGGCGATCCGGCTCACCGGCGGATCGCCGGCGATCTCCATCGTCGTGACCGTCGTGAACAGGAGCAGCGTCTGAACCTTCGGCTTGGTCAGCTCGAAGTAGTCGCTCAGCAGCTGCCGCGTCCGGGCCGACGGGCCGAGCGCCTGACTCGCCGCCGTGGTGGCGTCGAGCGTGCTGGCGGGGGAGGTGGCCATGTTCGGCTTCAGACCCGGGAGAAGCGCTCGCTGCCGCCGGTCTTCTGGGTCACGCCCGTCGCTCGCTCGACCTGACGGCGGATGTCACGCATCGGCTCCACCGAGCGCACCCGGGGGATGACGTCGAAGTTGTTGACCGGAGGCGGTGAGGGGGTGAACCACTCCAGGGTGTTGCCCTTCCAGGGATCTGGTCCCGCGCTGCGTCCGCGCTTCAAGCTGCCCACCACGTTGATGATCGTCATCCCGATCCCCGCGGCAAGGATGAACGCTCCGATGGTGGAAATCAAGTTGTAGGTCGTCCAGCCCTCGTTCGGCTGGTAGGTATAGATCCGGCGGGGCATCCCGGACAGTCCCAGGGCGTGCTGGACGAAAAAGGTCAGATTGAAGCCGATGAACATGGTCCAGAACGAGGCCTTGCCCAGGCTCTCGCTCATCAGCCGCCCGGTCATCTTGGGGTACCAGTAGTACAGGCCGGCGAAGATGGAGAACACCGAGCCGCCCATGAGCACGTAGTGGAAGTGGGCGACGACGAAGTAGGTGTCGTTGAGCTGCCAGTCGACGGGGAACACGGCCAGGAAGATCCCGGTGATCCCGCCCACGATGAAGATGGCGATGAACCCGACGGCGAAGTAGAGCGAGGTCGTCAACACGATCGACCCCCGCCACAGGGTGGCGATCCAGTTGAAGATCTTGACCCCGGTGGGCACCCCGATCAAGAACGAGCTCAGCATGAAGAAGCCGAGCACGACGATCGGGACCGGTGAGGCGAACATGTGGTGGGCCCAGACCAGCGTGGCCAAGAACGCAATCACCGCCGTCGATGCCGCGATGGCTTTGTAGCCGAACACAGGCTTGCGGCTGAACACCGGGATGACCTCGGAGATGATCCCGAACCCGGGCAAGATCATGATGTAGACCTCGGGGTGGCCAAAGAACCAGAACAGGTGTTGCCAGAGAATCGGCGACCCGTGGGCCGTGGGGTCGAACCAGTGGGTGCCGAAGTGGCGGTCGGTGAGGAGCATGGTCACCGCGGCGGCGACCACCGGGAGCGCGATGATGAGGAGGATCGCGTAGACGAGGATGGCCCAGATGAAGAGCGGGATCCGGCCCCAGCTCATCCCCGGAGGCTCGCATGTTGACGACCGTGGCGTAGAAGTTGATCGCGCCCAGGAGCGAGGAGATGCCGGTGAGGTGGATCAGGAAAATCCACGCGTCCTGGCCTCCGGTGGGGGAGAACTGGATGCTCGAGAGCGGCGGATAGCTCCACCAGCCGGCCTCTGGCGGGTTGAAGAAGAGCGTGGCGTAGAAGACGAGCCCGGCGGTTAGAAGCAGCCAGAAGGAGAGGGCATTCAACCGCGGGAAGGCCATATCCCGGGCCCCGATCATCAGCGGCACGAAGTAGTTGCCGAACCCGGCCATCACCGGCACGACGAAGAGGAAGATCATCGTCGTGCCGTGCAGGGTCAGGAGCTCGTTGTACTTCTCGCCCGTGAGCAGGGTGTTGCCGGGCTGCGAGAGCTGGAGGCGCATGAGCAGCGCCTCGACCCCACCCAGAATGAAGAACACAAAGGTGAGGACCAGGTACATGATCCCGATCTTCTTGTGGTCGGTGGTCGTGACCCAGTCGATCCAGCGCTTGGTCTGGCGCGGGCGCGTCACCTCATGGGTGAGCACCTGGGGGATCGGCCGCAACTCGGAGGCGGGACGGCGTTCGGTTTCGGTGGTGGTGATGGCTGACATGTCTAGAGATTTCCGCTGGTGCTGAGGATCGAGCGCAGCTGGCTGACCTGTTGGTTGGCGTTGTTGATGGCCTGTTCCTGGGTCGAGAGCCATTGGTGGTAGGCCGTGGGGCTGAGCACCTTAACCTGAGCGATCATGTAGGCGTGCTGACGCCCGCAGAGCTGGGCGCAGTGGCCGTGGTAGAGGGCGCCCGCCTTGGGCGCCTTGAACCAGGTGTAAGTCGTGTAGCCCGGCACGGCGTCGATCTTGCCCCCCAGCGAGGGGATCCACCAAGAATGGATCACGTCGTTCGACTGGATGTCGAGGATCACCGTTGTCCGGGCCGGCACGTACATCTCGGTATAGGAGTAGGGGAGCTTGGCCGCGAAGGCGTTGTTCAGGCAGCCGTTCCCGTAGACGTAGCGCCAGATGTACTGCCGCCCCTGGACGCAGATCGTCAGCTTCTTGCCGTTCGGCGGGGTCGGCTGGGTCACCGAGGCCGACAGGAAGGTTTCGTTCGAGCTCGAGTTGGGGGGGTTGATGATCGAGGGCAGCTTGACGAAGGTCACGACCGTGATCACGACGAGGATCAAGGCGGCGGCCACGGTCCAGCCGATCTCGAGCGGGGTGTTGCCGTGGATCTGGGCGGCGACGCGGCTCTTCTTGGCCCGGAAGCGGACGACTGAGTAGAGCAGCGCCCCCTCGACGAGCACGAAGACGACCGCGGCCAGGTAGAGGACGATCTTGTAGAGCGAGTCGATCTCGTTGGCGTTCGGCGACCCGCCGGATTTAGGCGTGAGGAAGTTGGCCAGAGCGGCCGAGGGCTCGATGAGCACGGCCGCCGCGACCAGCGCGGGCACGAGGAACGGCGCGAGGCGACGTCCGAGTCGAGTCTTGCGGGCGGGTGGCAAGGCGCGGCATTCTACCCACGGGCCCTGGCTTCAGTCGGGGTGGCCGTTCGCCCCGGCGGCCCCTGCCGGGGAGGCGAGGCTCCCCGGGCCGTGTTCACGGAGGGGGGTCCGGCCGTCTCCTTATACTCGCGGTCTTTGCGCCTGTCGAGGGGGATCCGAGCCGCCGCCTGGGCCCTCGTCGTCGCGGGGGTGGCGGCGCCTGCCGTACGGCGCCGGGTGCGGCTGCCGGCACCGGTCGTGATGGCCGCGGCCTGGGGCGCCCCGGTGGCCATCAGTGTGGTTCTGCCCCGCCGCCGCCAGCGGAAGGTCGCGGTCGTGGCGCTCAACATGTGGGCCTACATGGCCGCCTATGAGATGCCCCACGACAACCCGGAGCGGCTGGCTCGCCGCACGCGGGTGGGGTACCCGATCGCCGCCGACCGCCTCCTGGGACTCGGGGAGCTGCCCACCCTGCGCCTCCAGCGGACCTTCGCGAGACCGGGCCAGGTCAACCGCTTCGAGCGCGTGCTCGTGTTCTGCCACTGGATCTGGTTCCTCGTCCCGCATGGCAGCCTGGCCTTCATCCTCTGGCGCCGCCCGGAGAAGCTCCCCGCCGCCGCAGCGCGAATGTACGCCGTGTTCGACGTGGGAGCGATCTTCTACTGGGCCATTCCCACCGCGCCGCCGTGGTGGGCGGCGGCCCAGGGCCGGATCGAGGGTGGGCGGGAAATCCAGATCCGGAGGATGATGATCGAGTACGGGCCCATGTTCTGGGGTGACCTCTGGGGGCCGCTTTACAGTTTCCTCGGAGGAAATCCGCTGGCCGCAATGCCATCGCTGCACTTCGCCACGTCCCTGATGAGCGCACATCTGCTCTCCGAGGTCGGCCGGATACCGGGCGCGGTCGGCTGGGGCTACGCGGGAATGCTCGGCCTCGCCCTCGTCTATCTGGGCGAGCACTACCTGATCGATCTCGTGGGCGGAGCCGCGCTGACCGAGACGGTGCGCGCCACGGCGCCCGGCCTCACCCCGGCGGCTCGGCGTCTGGTCGGCGGCATCGACCACCTGCAGGACTGGGTGCTGGAGGCCTAGAACGACCTTGGCCGAGAATCGGATGCTGGAGGCCGAGGCCGAGGCCGAGGTCGTGGACCCCGAGTCGGCACCGGACCCGCCCGCGCCGGTCCCAGATGCCGCTCCAGAGATGCTCCGGATGCGGCTCACCCGGAGGCGGGTGGCCGCCTTTGCGGTGTTCGTCGTTTCGATCGTCGCCTTCCTCTACTTCGTCCTGCCGAAGCTCCTGGGCCTCAAGGGCACCTGGAACCGGATCCAGCACGGCAATCCCTGGTGGTTTGCCCTGGCCGCCCTGCTCGAGGCCCTCTCCTTCGTCAGCTACATCGCCCTCTTCCGCGCCATCTTTGTCAAGGACGCGCCCCGCATCCGCTGGAAGGAGAGCTATCAGATCACCATGGCCTCACTGGCCGCGACCCGGGTCTTCGCGGCCGCGGGAGCGGGTGGGATAGCGCTCACCGCGTGGGCGCTGCGCCGGGCGGGGCTGGGGCCCCGCACGGTGGCGGCCCGGATACTCGCCTTCTTGATCCTGCTCGACGGCGTCTACATGGTGGCCTTCTTGATCGATGGACTGGGGCTCTACCTCGGTCTCTTCCCCGGGCCGGCGCCCTTCGCCATCACCGTCGTACCAGCGATCTTCGGTGCTGTGGTGATCCTGCTCTTCCTGGCCCTGGCCTTCGTCCCGGCCGAGGTCGAGCGGCTGGTCGCCCGGTGGGCGAGCGTGGAGGACTGGCACGGCCGGGCGGCGCGCTGGCTGGCCGCGCTCACGGCCACGGCCCGGACAGGAGTCCGGATGGCCCTCGGCCTCATGCGTACGCGGGACTGGTTCCTCCTGGGCGCCGTCGGCTGGTGGGCGTTCGACATCGCCGTCCTGTGGGCCTGCTTCCACGCCTTCGGTCACGCCCCGCCCAAGGCGGTGATCGTGATGGCCTACTTCGTCGGCATGCTCGGCAACACCCTGCCCCTACCGGGTGGGATCGGCGGCGTCGACGGCGGCATGATCGGCGCCTTCACTGCCTTCGGAGTCAACGCCGAGCTCTCGCTGGTATCGGTGCTCGCCTACCGCGTCTTCGCCTTCTGGCTGCCCACCCTGCCGGGCGTCGTGGCCTACTTCCAGCTTCGGCGGACCCTCCAGCGCTGGCGCCGGCCTCAGGTCCCAAGCTATACTTAATGAAGTGACCGACCGAGTCGAAAACGTGATCATCGTTGGCAGTGGGCCCGCCGGCTATACGGCGGCGCTCTATACCGCCCGGGCCAACCTGGAGCCGCTGGTCATCGAGGGCTTCGCCTGGGGCGGCCTGCTCCAGCAGACGACCGACGTCGAGAACTACCCTGGCTTTCCCGCCGGCATCATGGGCCCCGAGCTCATGCAGCACTTCCGCGATCAGGCTGAGCGCTTCGGCGCCCGCCTGGAGACCGACGACGTCACCTCGGTTGAGCTCTCCGCCGACGGTGGCCTCCACAAGGTGTGGACGGGCCCCGACCTTCATCTGGCCCGCACGGTGATCCTGGCCATGGGCGCGCAGCACCGCAAGCTCGATGTGCCCGGTGAGGCCGAGCTGGCCGGCCGTGGCGTCAGCTATTGCGCCACCTGCGACGCGGCCTTTTTCAAGGGCGCACCCACCCTGATCGTGGGCGGCGGGGACTCGGCCATGGAGGAGGCGATGTTCCTGGCCAAGTTTGCGTCCCGGGTCGCCATCGTCCACCGGCGTGACGACTTCCGAGCCTCCAAGATCATGCTCGAGCGGGCACGCTCGATGCCCAACATCGAGTGGCTGACCCCCTACGTGGTCGATGAGTTCCTGCCCAGCGAGGCCGGCGCGCTCAGCCTGGCCCGCCTGCGCCATTCGGAGAGCGGCGAAACCCGGGAGATCGACATTACCGGCGCCTTCATCGCCATCGGACACGAGCCTCAGTCCCAGCTCGTCCAGGGCCAGGTGGAGATCGACCCCGCGGGGTACGTCGTCACCCAGGGGCGCTCAACTCTGACCACCCGGCCCGGTGTCTTTGCCGCCGGCGACCTGGTCGATCACACCTACCGCCAGGCCATCACCGCCGCCGGCTCAGGCTGCCAGGCCGCGCTCGACGCCGAGTGGTACCTGCGCGACGCGCCCTTCCCTTTTGACGCGGCCGCGCGTGAGGTCGACGAAGCCGAGGCAGCAGCGTCGGCTTAGTAGGGGCAGCCGCTCTGCGGACCCGTGTTGCGTGACGGTGGGTTCTGGCTCATCAGAAGCCCGAAGTCGTTGGTCCAGGTTGACGGCTGGGTGGCCCAGCTGCCGACTGCGGCGTCGGTGACGCCGGTGCCGATGTCACGGAAGTTGGGATCGAGGATGTTGCGGCAGTGGTCGGGGCTGGCCATCCAGGCCTGGACGGCCGACGTCGGGGTCGTGAAGCCGGTGGCGATGTTCTCCCCAGCGGTCTGCCAGTCGTAGCTGACGGCGCTGATCCGCCCGGCGAAGTTGTTGCCGTGGGTGAACTGGCCGCTCCCGATCATCCAATCGTTCCAGCTCTGGGCCGAGTGGTTGAGCTTGGCCGACACCTTGAAGGTGGGGAGTCCGTGGAGGACACGCTGCTGGTTGAGCAGGCAGACGATGGCCGCACGCATCGCGGGGGTGTTGGTGGTCGTAGCCGGCGTGGCCGCGTTAGCGCACGGCGCCTGCGAGATCACCGCTCGGCTCTGGCGGGCCGCCTTGACCTTGTGCTTGCGATGGTGCTTGTGATGGTGCTTGTGCGTGGCCTGGGCTGCCGCGCCGGCGGACGGCGCGATGCTCGCCACCAAGGCTGCGGTAAGGCCGCAGATGCCGACAAGTTTTAGCCAGCGGGCAAGTTGACGGGGGGTTCTCACACTCCTTTGATCGGGAGTGTTGGAGCCTTAGGTTCAGCCTTGCCGGGAGAGTCCTACAAACGTCCACGCGCCGCGATCGAACGTAAGTCCACGGCCACTCGATTTAGTTCAGTTTGGTCCAAACCGTCTTGGTTTCCAGGTAGTTCTCCAGGCCCTCGCGACCATGCTCACGCCCGATTCCCGACGCCTTGTAGCCGCCGAAGGGAGCTCCCGGGTCTACCTCGCCCCAGCAGTTGACGTAGATGGAGCCGCCCTTGAGCAGTGCTGCCAGGCGGTGGGCCTTTCCGACGTCGCGCGTCCACACTCCGGCGGCGAGGCCGTACTCGGAGTCGTTGGCCCGGGCTGCCACCTCTTCAAGCGACTGGTAGGGCAGGGCGACCAGCACGGGACCAAAGATCTCCTCCCGGGCGATTCGGAGGTCGTCGTTGGTGGCGGTGAACAGGGTCGGCGGGACGAAGTAGCCGCCGCTCTCATCCTGCGGCTCGCCGCCCGCCACCAGCTCGGCGCCTTCGTCACGGCCGGCGCGGATGTAGGAGAGGACCCGGTCGCGCTGCTCGGCCGAGACGACCGGCCCAAGCTGGCTCTGCGGGTCAAGCCCGGGGCCGACCCGGGACTTGGCCGCCCGTTCCGCCAGCGCGCCCACGACCTCGTCGAACTGGTCCTTGTGCACGAAGAGCCGGCTGCCGGCGTTGCAGGCCTGGCCGGTGTTGAAGTAGATCCCCATGAACGAGCCCGCGATCGCCGCCTCCAGGTCTGCATCGGGGAGGATGATGTTGGGCGACTTGCCCCCCAGCTCGAGCGTGACTCGCTTGAGGGACCGGCCGGCCTTCTCGCCGATCTGGCGTCCCACCTCGGTGGAGCCGGTGAAGGCAATCTTGTCCACGCCTGGGTGGTCGACCAGGGCTGCTCCCGTCTCGCCGTCGCCGGTGAGCACGTTGAGCACCCCGCCGGGGATCCCCGCCTCGAGGGCCAGTTCGCCGATCCGGAGCGCGGTGAGCGGGGTCTGCTCGGCCGGCTTGAGCACGACCGTGCACCCGGCGGCCAGGGCAGGTCCGAGCTTCCACGCCGCCATCATCATGGGGAAGTTCCAAGGGATGATCTGCCCGCACACACCCACCGGCTCCTTGCGCGTGTACACGTGCATGTCAGGCTGACGCACGGGGATCACATCGCCGCGGATGCGCTCCGCCCAGCCGGCGAAATGCCGCAGCCAGGCCACCGTCTGGCTGACGTCGACAATCCGGGCCAGCTTGACCGGCTTTCCGTTGTCAAGCGCTTCCAGCTCGGCCAGCTCGTCGGCATTGGCCTCCACCAGATCGGCCAGGCGGTACATGAGCCGGGCCCGCTCGGCCGCGGGGGCGGTGTGCCACCGCCCCTCTTCGAGCGCGCGCCGGGCGGCGCTGACCGCCCGGTCGACATCCTCAGCGCCACCCTGAGCCACCTCCGTGATCGGCTGGCCGGTCCCGGGGTCGATCGTCTCGAAGCTGCGCCCATCGGCCGCGGCGACGGGCTCGCCGTCGATCAGTAGCTGGTGGTGGCGGGAGGCGAAGCTGCGAGCGGCCTCTGAGAGTTGGTCGGGGAGCGCGGACACGGACATGCGAAACCTCCTAGGGGGCCACTACGGCGTGAGAACGATCTTCAGGGCCTCTCGGCGATCGTAGAGGCGGTAGGCCTCGACGGCTTCGTCGAGGGGCATGTGATGGGTGACGAGCGCGGTGGGGTCGAGCGTGTGGGCGTTCAGCATCCCGAGGACGCGGTCGACGTGGGCGATCACGTTGGCTGGGCCCGCCTTGAGAGTCAGCCCCTTGATCCAGACCAGCCCCATGTGCACCTCGGTGCGCTCGGCGTAGACGCCAATGGCCACGACGGTTCCGGCCTTGCGCGCCAGGCGGATGGCGAGTTCAAGGGCGTCGGGGTGACCCACCGCGTCAACCGTCACGTCCAGCCCCCGGCCCCCGGTCAGCTGCTTGACGACGTCACGCGGATTCTGCTCGGTCAGGTGGACGGCCATGGCGCCGAACTGGGTCGCTGTGCGGAGGCGATCCTCGACGGTGTCAATGGCGATCACCGGACCGGCTCCCGCGGCCACTGCGGACTGAACGGCGCAGAGTCCAACCGGGCCCAGGCCGAGCACGGCGATGCTGTCGCCAGGGCGCAGATCGCCCTCGGCGATGGCGTGGTAGCCGGTGCCCATCACGTCCCCCGCGAACAGGGCGATCTCGTCGGTCACCTGGTCGGGGACCTTGCGCAGCGTGAGGTCGGCGTTGGGCACCAGCGCCTGCTCGGCCTGGGTCCCGGGGAGATCGCCCATGTTGGCGCCGTGGCCGAAGGTGCGCTTGCGATCGCACTCGTGGTAGGCGCCGATCATGCAGAAGGAACAGCGCCCGCAGGCGGTGTGAAAGCAGCCGCAGACCCGGTCTCCCGGCTGTACCCGGGTGACCTGATCGCCGGTCTCCGTGACCCGGCCGACGAACTCATGGCCGATGGTGAAGCCGGGCTCGATCTTGACTCGCCCGTGGTAGATATGCAGATCCGAGCCGCAGATGCCACTCGCCTCGATGGCGACGATGGCGTCCTCGGGGGATTCGAGCTGGGGCTCAGGGCGATCCTCGACCGCCACCTCACCCGGAGCCTGGAAGGTGACCGCTCTCATGTCTCCTCAGTCATAGCGGAAGAACCCCTCGCCTGTCTGGCGGCCAAGGCGGCCGGAGAGTCCGAGCCGCCGGAGAGCGGGCGCCATCCGGTAGCGCTCCTCATGGAGCTCCTCGTAGAGCGCGTCGAGAATCGCCGCCACGTGATCAAGCCCGATTTCGTCCGCCCAGGCCAGCGGTCCGCGGGGGTAGTTCAGGCCGTGGAGCATCCCGGAATCGATGTCCTCGGCCGAGCCGATTCCCTCACCCAGGGCGAAGGCGCACTCGTTGATGACCTGGGCCACGATGCGACCGAGAACGAGCCCGGGCCCGTCGCCCACCCAGGTCGTGGTCTTGCCCAGGGTGGCGAAGAAGCGCTCGGCGGCGGCCGCCGCCGAGCTCGTGGTGTCCGGGCCACGGGTCAGCTCGACCAGTTTGGCGTCCTTGAGGGGCGGGAGAACGTGGAATCCGACCGCGCTTCCCCCGGGGTCGAGTGCGGCGAGGGAGCCAGCGCTCACGCAGATGGCCTGGGGGCCGCCTTCGAGCGGAGCCTCAGGCGGCTCGTCCGGGTAGAGCAGATCGAGGATCAGCTGTGGGGGCTGCCGGTCGCCGGCCTCCTCAGGATCAAGGACGTCCCAATCGGCGGCCGCCGCCTGCTCGCGCAGCTCCATGGCCAGGGGCGAGCCACCGGCGATGACGATGATCCCGTCGCCGCCGCCCATCGGGGGTGGATCGGGGTCCGGGGGGCGGTAGGAATCGTTGCCCTGGCTGTAGTCGTAGTAGCCGCGGCCCGCCTTGCGGCCGGCCCAGCCGGCAGCGACTGTCTTGACCACCACCTGGGAGGGACGCCAGCGCGGCTCACCGAAGCTCTGCTCGTAGAAGGAGCGGGCGATCTCCAATCCCACGTCAACTCCGACGAGGTCTGAAAGCTCGAACGGCCCCATCCGAAAGCCGCCCTCCATTCGGCAGATCCGGTCGACCTCCTGGATCGAGGCCATTCCCTCCTGGACCAGGCGCTGGCCCTCAAGTCCAAAGGGCCGGTTGCAGCGGTTGACGAGGAAGCCGGGTCCGTCGACCGCCTCGATCACGATCTTGTCCATGGCCTCGCCAGCGGCTCGCGCGGTGGCCAGCGCCCGCGGCGAGGAGCCGGCGCCGGCCACAACCTCGAGCAGACGCATGAGCGGAGCCGGGTTGAAGAAGTGCATTCCGACCACCCGCTCGGGCCGGTGGCTGCTCCGGGCCACCGCGGTGACGAGGAGCGACGAGGTGTTGGTGGCGAGCACGCAGTCCTCGGCGACGATCCCGTTCGAGAGCGTCTCGAAGAGCTCCTGCTTGAGCTCGAGCCGCTCGGGGACGGCTTCGATCACGAGCTCGCAGGGGGCGAAGTCCTCCAGCGATGACGCGGGCTCCAGGCGTTCGGCCGCGGCGGCGGCGTCCTCTGGGCTCCAGCGCCCGCGCTCGGCGCCCCGCTCCAGGTGCCGCTTGATCTGCTCAAGCCCCTTGTCGAGGGCGTCGGGGAGCGGATCGTGCAGCAGCGTGCGGGCGCCGGCCAGGCACGACAGCTGGGCGATCCCGGCGCCCATCGTCCCGGCGCCGGCCACGCCGATGACTTTGGGAGGCGCCACTAGCTCGGGACGAGGGCGTTGATCCCGGTCAGGGACCGGCCGATGATCAGCTTCTGGATCTGCGAGGTGCCTTCGTAGAGGGTGGTGACGCGGACGTCACGCAGGTAGCGCTCCACCGGGTAGTCGTCGACGTAGCCCGCGCCGCCGTGGACCTGGATGGCCGTGTTGGCGCACTCAATTGCCGACTCGGTGGCATAGAGCTTGGCCACCGAGGTCTCGGTCGTGTTCGGCTTGCCGCTGTCCTTGAGGTAGCCGGCCCGCAAGACGAGCATGCGGGCGGCGTCGGTCTTGACCTTCATGTCGGCGAGCATGGCCTGGACGAGCTGGAAGCTCGCGATGGGGCGGCCGAACTGGATCCGCTCCTTGGAGTACTGCACCGAGGCGTCAAGGCAGCCCTGGCAGATCCCGACGCAGCCAGAGGCCACGCTGTAACGGCCGGAGTCGAGGTTGCTCATGGCGACCTTGAAGCCCTCGCCGACCTCTCCCAACACCTGGTCGTCGGTGACCTCGACATCCTCAAGCGAGATGGCCGCCGTGTCGGACCCGCGCAGGCCGAGCTTGCCGTGGATCTCCTGGGGCTGAAAGCCCGGCTGGTCGGTGTCGACGAGGAAGCAGGCGGTGCCGCGATGGCCCTTCTCCGGGTCCGTCTGGGCGAAGACGAGCGCGACCTTGGCGTGGTTGCCCATCGAGATCCACATCTTCGACCCGTTGAGGACCCAGCCAGAGTCTGTCTTGCGGGCGCGCGTCTTCTGGTTGGCGGCATCCGATCCGGTGTCAGGCTCGGTCAGAGCGAAGCAGCCCAGCCATTCGCCCGTGCAGAGTTTGGGCAGGTAGTGCTGCTTCTGTTCCTCGGTGCCCCAGCGCAGGATGCCTGAGCAGACGAGCGAGGTCTGGACCGAAACCACGGTTCGCATGGAAGAGCAGCCGCGGCCCACCTGTTCGACGATCAGGCCGTAGGACAGATAGTCGAGTCCGGCGCCGCCGTACTCCTCGGGGACGATCGCGCCGAGGTAGCCCTGAGCGGCGATCTTGCCCACGAGGTCGGTGTCGAAGTGCTCGTTGCGATCGTTGTCCCGGGCGCGCGGAACGATTTCCTTGTCGGTGAAATCACGCGCGGTCTCAGAGATCAGGCGCTGCTCGTCGGTGAGCTCGAAATCCATGGGCCGAGAAGCTATCGCAGCGCAGTAGGGTGACGGCGCGATGCCCCCGGAGACGAGGTACGCGCGCAGCGGCGATCTCCACATCGCCTACCAGGTCGTGGGGGAGGGGCCGGTCGATCTGGTCTGGGTGCCGGGGTGGATCTCGAACATCGATATCTACTGGGAGGAGCCGGCCGTGGCGGCCTACTTCGAGCGCCTCGCCGCCTTCTCCCGGCTCATCCTGTTCGACCGCCGGGGCACCGGGGTTTCGGACCCGCTTCCCCGGGCCCCCACGTTGGAGGAGCAGATGGACGACGTTGTGGCGGTGATGGACGCCGCCGGCTCCGAGCGGGCGGCGGTCTATGCCCAGCTCGAGGGCGGAGCCATGGCGGCGCTGTTTGCCGCCACCCACCCCGAACGGACGCGGGCGCTGATCCTGTACGAGGCCATGCCCCGCATGGCCTGGGCCCCGGACTACGACTGGGCCGTGCGCCCCGAGGAGCGCCAGGCGATGCTCGAGCGCCCGTGGGGCGACGGGTCCAGGATCATGGCTCTGGCTCCCAGCGCGGCCGGCAACCCCCGGTTTCGGCGCTGGTTCGCGCGCCTGGAGCGCGGGGCGGCCAGCCCAACCACTGCCGCTCAGCTGATGATGATGAACGCCCAGGTGGACGTCCGGGCCGTGCTCCCGCAGGTCCAGGCGCCGACGCTCGTCCTCCACCGCGCTCATGACACGTTCGTCGACATCCGGCACTCGCGCTTTCTCGCCGAGCACATCCCCAGGGCGCGCTTGGTCGAGCTCCCGGGCTCCGAGGCGATCACCTTCGGCGACGCCGACGGGCCGCTGATCGAGGAGGTCGAGGAGTTTCTGACCGGCGCGCGGACCGTCGCGGAGCCGCAGCGTGTCCTGGCCACGGTGATGTTCGGCGACATCGTCGGCTCGACCGAGCGCGCGGCCGAGCTGGGCGACCGGCGCTGGCGGGAGCTGCTCGAATCTTTCTCAGCCGCCTATGAGCGGGAGCTGCGCCGCTTCCGCGGCCGGACGGTCAAGGCGCTCGGAGACGGGGTGCTGGCCACGTTCGACGGGCCGGCTCGTGCCATCCGGTGTGCGCAGGCGATCGGCGGCGTCGCGCAGTCGGAGTTCGGACTCGAGCTGAGGGCCGGCATGCACGCGGGGGAGGTTGAGGTGATCGGCGACGACATCGGCGGGATCGCCGTACACATCGCAGCGCGGATCCTCGGCTGTGCCGGCCCAGGTGAGCTCGTGGTGTCCGGGACGGTCAAGGATCTCGTCGTCGGGTCGGGCATCGAGTTCGAGGATCGCGGCGAACAGGAGCTGCGCGGGGTGCCCGGACCGTGGCGCCTCTGGATGGTGCGGGAATGAAAAGGCCGGGCCCCCGCAAGGGGAGCCCGGCCCAATCCCATCCCCTGCGGTTCCGCTACGAGGCGCCGGTCAGCGACGACGCCGCCGGTGTCGTGGCGGTGACGGTCACTGGCGAGGAAGCGCCCCCGATGTTGTTCTCATCGCTGGGGATCCGGACCCGGAACGTGTACGTGCCCGGTGACCCGATCGTGTACTGGAACGAGAACGTCGAGTCGTTGCGGACGATCCCGACCTCCACAGCGTGGTAGTCGCCGTCCTTGCCGAGCTTCTGCAGGTAGATCACATGGCCCGCCTTGTCGGGCAGAACCGTGCCGGTGAAGGTCACGGTCTGGCCAGTGGTCGCAGCGCTCGTGTTCGACTGCATGCTGACGAGGTCGCGGACGCCCTCGAACAGCCGTGCCGTGTGGCGGCGCGAGCTGTGCGGAAGCCGCATCGTGGTCGCGTAATAGACCGTGTTCGCGGTCAATGCGGCCTGGTTGAACGAGTAGCTGCCGTCCTGGCCCGTGGTGGTGTCCGCGAGCACGACGAACGGCTGATCCGCGTGCCGACCCCAGAGCTGCACCACTGTGTTCGGCTCCGGCGTCGTGGTCCCCGGCTCGTCGAGGACGCCTGAGATAGTCGTCGACCCACCGTCGGCGACGATCGGTGATGAGGTCGCGATTGTGAACCCGGGCACCTGCGCCTGCTGAACCACCACGCTGACCGTGTCGGAGAAGCTCCGAACGTTGCGGGCATCGCCTTCGAGCAGGACCCGGAGGTCGTACGCACCCGGAATCCGGAAGCGATGGGTGATCGTGTAGTTGGAGGCCGGGCCGGTCCAGCCGCTGGCCACCGTGCTCCAGTCATCGCCCGAGGCGTTCTGCTTCTGCAGGAAGACGCGCTCGTAGGGGTGATTCGGGGTCACGTGGCCGCTGACCACGATCGGCTGCGCGGTGTCGGCACTCGTCGAGGACACGCTCGCGCTGACCAGCGCCTGGACTCGTTCGTGGACCGTCCGGCTGTGGGCGCCGTCTGGACCCCGCACGAACCAGTCACGGTTCGTGTACACGACGCCCTCCTGCCGGAGAAACTCGTAGTAACCCGACGCGTCGGTCGTCGTGGTTCCCACGAAGGTGAACCCGCGTCCCGACCCATCGAGATGGTGATAGAGACGAATTGTCTGACCGCCGCTGTCCGCTCCGAGGAGACGGCCGTAGATCAGGACTCCCTCACCGGCGATGATCTCCCGGGGTACGGCGGCCATGGTCAGGTGGTGGTTGTGGCGTGGCGCAGCGCTAGCCAGGCCGGGAGCCGCGAAGCTCCCGAGCACGGTGAGCGCACACGCCAACGCGCAGACGCGTAGGCGCATGGATCCTCCTATTGTCGAGGCTGTTTACTCGCCCTCCCGCCGAGAGCGTCCCGGCCCTGCCTGGCGGATGGCCGTTGGTATCCGAACAAACACGTGACCCGAAGAAAAAGTTGCGCTGCGATTCTCCGTTTCTCGGCGCTTCACGCCGTTGCCAGCCCCGGAGCCGCGGGTAGACTGACGCCGTGGATCCGTTCGCCGCGATCATCCTGAGCGGGATCGTCGTGATTGTCGTCGCGGTGTATCTCCTGGGGCGGTTCTACCCGGGCTCCGGGCTCCAGGAGGTGGGCCTGCGGTCGGCCCGGGAGATCTACGAAACGCGGGAGGCGCTCGACGCCGAGGACCTCAACCAGATGGTGGCGGCGCGCAATGCCCGGCGGCGTGCCCGCGGACTTCCGGAGGAGAGCGCACTCGATATGGAGATGCGGGTCACGGCCGACCTTCACGAGCAGGAGCGCCAGCGCCAGGCTTACCTTCAGGATCGTGAGCTTGACCAACTGCTCGAGGCGACGAACCGCCGCCGCCGCGACCGCGGCGAGCCCGAGCGCACGCGAGAGCAGGCGCGGGAAGAGTTCGGAGGCGGTCCCGGCGCGGGCAGCTGAGCGCGCTTGGCGCGCTGCCTGATCATCGGATGTGGCTGCCGCGGCCGGCTGCTGGCGCGGGAGCTCCGCTCGGCTGGGTACGCGGTGCGCGGGACGACCCGGGCCCCGGAGCGCCTGTCTGACATCGAGGCGGCCGGCGCCGAGGCGGTGCTGGCCGATCCGGACCGGGTCGCGACGCTGATCGAGTCCTTCGCCCATGTGAGCGTGGTCTGCGTCCTCCTGGGCTCGGCGGTCGGTGCGGAGTCGGAGTTGGCTGCACTCCACAGCACCCGGCTCGACATGCTCCTGACCAAGCTCGTCGACACGACGGCGCGCGGGGTCGTCTACGAGGCGCGGGGTTCGGTGGACCCGGAGGTGCTGGCGGGGGGAGCGTCGCGCGTGCGGAATTTCGCGGAGCGATCCTCGGCTTCATACGCTCTGCTGGAGGCCGATCCGGGGGCGCCGACCGAGTGGGTGGCGGCGGCGGTTGAGGCGGTAGTTGGCGTGATCTCCGGCTCGGTTCGCTCGGCCGGCGAGGGGTAAGGGTTCAGAGCAGCGGCTCTATGCGCTCGAAGAGGTCGCCGAGGATCCGGGCCGTGGCGCCCCAGATGAAATGCTCACCGACCGTGTAAGTGTCGGTGAGGATGGGGATGCCGCGCCGGATGAGCCGGCGGCGCTTGTAGCCATCGCGGAGGTCTCGGAGCGAAAGCTCCAGAACGCGCGCCACCTCAAGCGCGCTGAGGGTCCAGGTCATACCGGGCTCGATCACACCGACGAACGGATAGATGGCGTAGCCGGTGGCGATGGTCGGCGTCGGCCTTAGTGCGCCGACGACCTCGACCGCCGGCGACGGTAAGCCGATCTCCTCCTCCGCCTCTCGCAACGCTGTCGCCTGGAGGTCAGGGTCGCCCGCGTCCTGGCGGCCCCCCGGGAACGACACCTCGCCCGCGTGGCGCCGCAGTTCCTGGCGCCGTTCGGTGAGAACCGCATGCAGCTCCCCGCCGTCGACGTAGAGGGGTACGAGCACGGCAGCGTCGGTCCGGCCATGCACGTCAAGCTGAAGGGCATCCTCCGGCGCGAGCAGGAGCTCGGACAACGCCGCCCTAAGCTGTCGGTTTTGCAGCGCCATCGTCCGAATATATTTGGCCGCTGATGGACGGGCTGATCGTCGTCGATGTCCAGCAGGATTTCTGTCCCGGAGGCGCGCTCGCCGTGCCGGATGGCGACGCCGTCGTTGACCCCATCAACCGCCTGATGGAGGAAATCCCCCTAACGGTGGCGACCCGCGACTGGCATCCCCGGGACCACGGATCCTTCGCCGAAGAAGGCGGGCGCTGGCCGGTTCACTGCGTGCAGGAGACAGGTGGAGCCGAGCTCCATCCCAAGCTCCACTTGAGCCAGATCGACGCCGTGGTCGACAAGGGTCAGGGGCGGGATGACGATGGTTACTCCGGGTTTGAGGGGACCGACCTCGAGCGGTTGCTCCGCGAGCGTAACGTGGACACGGTTCACCTCACCGGACTGGCCTTGGACTACTGCGTGAGGGCGACCGCTTTGGATGCGCGGCGGGCCGGCTTCAGGGTCATCTTGCATCCGGAGGCCACGCGCGCAATCGGTGATCCGGAAGTGGCTCTCCGGGAGCTGCGCGAGGCGGGCGTGGAGATCGCGGGCTAGACGCGTTCGTCCGCTCTACAAAGATGACGTCGCCATCCCTGCGGGCGGTGGACCGGCTTCATTCGGCCAGAGGATTGAAGAGCAGGCCGGTGGGGACCTTGGGGAAGAAGTAAGTCGATTTGGGCGGCATGCTCTCGCCCGCGGCCGCGATCGCCTGGACGCGCTCGATGGGGATCGGCGCCATCAGGAACGTGGCGTCGTAGTCACCCCGCTGAACCAGCTCGAGGGCCTCGCTCGTGTCCCGGGCGTACCCGAGCTGGTTGAGGTGATCGATGTCGTCGTCGGTGAGCTGCAGGGCGCCCTTGAGAATGAGTGCCTCAAGCACGGCGGTGTCGAGCTGTCGGTAGGCCTCGCTGCGTCCGGGCAGGGCTGCGTCGACCGCAGCGTGGTCCTTCAGCGTGAGCATGAACGGGCGCTGGAAGCGGGAGTCGATGTAGCCGATGCGCAGGTGCTCAGGATCGGCCTGTGGCGCGAGCTGGTCGACACTGGCGAGCTCCTCGATCTCGAAGTGCCCGCGGATGGCGTCGGCGAGCGCTTCCTGCTGCTCCGGTGTCGTGTCCTTGATGAGGCGGTGGGTGGGAAACACGGTGAGGCCCGGGTCCTGGAGGGCCACCAGGTCCATGAGGACGTAGCGGTGGGGACCTTCGCCCCCGATCTCCTCGGCGTAGGTCCGGGCGGTCTCGTAGCGGTGATGTCCGTCGGCAATCAGGAGCTCGGCGTCACTGAGGGCTTGCTTGACGGCCTGGATGGAGTCGGGGTCGGTTATTTGCCACAGGCGGTCGTCGGTGCCGTCCTCGTCGGTGGCCTCTCCCCACGGCGGGTCTTCGGTGGCGCGGGCGAGAGCCTTCCAGGCACCGCCTTCCGGGTCGGAGAAGAGCGAGAAGATGGGGGAGAGGTTGGCCTTCGTCGCCCGGGTGAGCCGGAGCCGGTCCTCCTTGGGTCCCGGATGGGTCCGCTCGTGTGGCCGGATCCGCCCTGGGCCGTAGTCCTCCACGCGCACGCGGGTAAGGAAGCCCCGCCGCGTCCGGCGTTGCCCGTCGGGACCGGTGTAGTCCTGCTCGAGCGCCCAGAGCGCCGGTTCTTCATCCTGGACGACGACATCGTGCTCTCGCCACGACTCAAGCTCCCGGGCGGCGGCCTCGTAGGGATCCTGGCCCAGCGGCAGGTCGATGCGGACCACGTTGAAGGGCGAGCGTCCCTCCAGCTCGCTCCGCTGAGCAGCGTCGATCACGTCATAGGGCGGGGCGATCACATCCTGCAGTCCGCCGGTCTTCTGGAGGTTGTAGTGAAGCGCCCTGAGGGGCTCGATCTGGGCCATCGCGGCGGCTGAGGCTACTCGACTCCTGACTCATCGGCGGCGTGATTCCGTCCGACCTGTATGGGAACATACGTTCTGGTAGTCATGGCATATCCGTCATATCTACGGGAACGGGCACGGGAGCTTCGGATGACGAAGAGGCTCAGCCTGGATGAGATCGCAGAGCGGCTGGCGCTGCCCAAGACGACGGTGTATTACTGGATCAAGGATCTTCCGCTGGGGCGAGAGCGGAGGTGGTCGGCAGGGCAGCGGAAGGGGAACCGGGCCATGAAGAGGAAGTGGCGGCTCCTTCGTGAGGCGGCCTACGCCCAGGGGCTCGATGAGTGGCGGGATCTCAGCACGCTGCCGACGTTTCGGGAGTTCGTTGCGCTCTATCTAGCGGAGGGATACAAGCGGTGCCGCAACGTAGTGTCGATCGCCAACTCAGACGAACGGGTTATCGCTCTTGCGGCGAGCTGGCTTCGCGTCCTCAGCCAGCGGTCGCTGCGTTGCTCGGTCCAATATCACGCCGATCAGGATCTGGAGGAACTTCGCAGGTTCTGGGGCGATGTTCTCGACATCGACGGCACGACGATCAAGTTGCAGCGGAAAAGTAACAGCGGTCAGATGCGCTTCCGTACCTGGCGCTCCGCGCACGGAGTCATCTCAATCGGCGTCGGTGACACACTCCTCAGGGCGCGGTTACAGGCATGGATGGATCAGATTCGGGAGGAGTGGGGTCTAGACTCCGCAGCACATTCCGGGGCGTAGCGAAGCCTGGTTATCGCGCCACGTTTGGGACGTGGAGACCGCCGGTTCGAGTCCGGCCGCCCCGATTTGCCCGCCCTCTTTGCCGGCCTGCGTGTCCGCGACCTGCAGGCCGCGCGCTCCTGGTACGAGCGCCTCCTCGGGGAGCCTGCGTTCTTCCCCAACGAGAGCGAGGTCGTCTGGACCCTCGCCGACGAGCGGTCGATCTACATCGAGGAGGATCCCGGACGCGCCGGCGGCGGGCTGGTCACGGTTTTCCTCGACGACCTCGACTCGGTGGTTGACGAGATCGCCGGACGGGGCCTAGAGCCGGCCTGGCGTGAGACGTACTCGAACGGAGTCCGTAAGGTGACCTACCGCGACGACGACGGCAACGAGATCGGCTTTGGCGGCGGTCCGGTAAGTGACTGAGCCGTCACGTCAGCGGCGCCGAGATGGCC
This sequence comes from uncultured Solirubrobacterales bacterium, assembly GCA_963733555.1. Taxonomy (GTDB): domain Bacteria; phylum Actinomycetota; class Thermoleophilia; order Solirubrobacterales; family Solirubrobacteraceae; genus Palsa-465. Next base: position 1,434,566 of record CAVTDO010000002.1, on the reverse strand, counting down.
TACCGACGCCCTAGCATCCCCGGCGTCAGCCCCCGTAGCTCAGTGGACAGAGCGCCGGACTTCTAATCCGATGGTCGCAGGTTCGAATCCTGCCGGGGGTATGGGGAATCGCCTTTGGCTGAAAGGGTCTGGATCGCGCGGCCGCCGGTTCGTTTCGGCACCGGCACCGGCTGACGCGTGCTCGTCTAATCTGGTCTCCCTGAGGCGGAGAGGAATGATCTAGGTGCGGCGGCGAATTTTGGTGTCGGTCCTGGCGGTCGTCGCGCTCGGGGTCAGCGCCGTGGGAGCGGCGGCGCCTTCGGCGCGCTCGGCGCGCACGTCCGATCGGCGCGGCGCATCTGGTTCGTCTGGCCGTGCTCTCCACGCGGGCTGACCTGGTCTCGGGAGGCGAGGCGCTGGTGCAGGTGTTCCTCCCGCCCGGCGCCCAGGCCTCCCAGACAAGGCTCGACGTCAACGGGCGCGACGTGACGCGCGAGTTTGCCCTTCTCAGCAGCGGAAAGTTCGAAGGTTTGGTGACCGGCCTCGCCAACGGGCCCAACGTGCTGACCGCTCGGCTTCCCGACGGTTACGGAGCGCGCCTGACGATCACCAACCACCCGATCAGCGGCCCGGTCATCAGCGGACCCCAGCTCAAGCCGTGGGTCTGCGAGTCCGGGGCGGTTGACGCGGCCTGCAACAAGCCGGTCGCCTACAGCTACTACTACAAGTCGACCGACTCCAACAAGAGTGGCCTGCAGCCGTACGACCCGGCGAACCCGCCCACCGATGTCGCCAGTACTACGACGCAGACCGGGACGACTGTGCCCTTCATCGTCCGCGTCGAGACCGGCTACGAAGACCGCGATCAGTACCAGATCGCCGCGCTGTTCCAACCGGGCAAGCCCTGGAGCGCGCTGGCGCCCCAACCCCAGTTCAACCACAAGCTGCTGATCACCCACGGAGTCTCATGCGGTGTCGACTACAAGACCGGTACCGCGCCGAGCGTGATCAGCTACAACCCCTCCCCAGTCTCCACGACGGTCGTGCCGGCGGCGGATGGCGCCCAATACGCGCTTGGCGCCGGTTTCGCCGTGATGTCGACCGCGTTGGACTACAGCGGCCACAACTGCAATTTGCCGCTTCAGGCCGAGTCGCTGATCATGGCCAAGGAGCATCTGATCGATACCTACGGGACGCTCCGCTACACGATCGGGACCGGGTGCTCGGGTGGCTCGCTCGCGCAGCAGTGGATCGCCAACGCCTATCCCGGCATCTACCAGGGGATTCTGCCCACCTGCTCGTTCCCCGACGCGTGGGGAACGGCTACCCAGTTCCTCGACTACCACCTCCTGCTGGCCTACTTCACCGATCCGTCGAAATGGGGGCCCGGGGTGGCGTGGAGTCCGACGCAGATGGCCGACGTCGAGGGGCACGTGTCGGTCGTCAACTCCGAAGTCAGCGACAACGCCCAGTGGCACGTGGCCGTACCGACCGACCACTGCGCCGGTGTGACCGACGCCCAGCGCTACAACCCGCAGAGCAACCCTGGCGGCGTCCGCTGCGACATCCAGGACGCGGCGATCAACATCTTCGGCCCGGATCCGAAGCCGTATTGGTCCGACGAGTGAGACCAAGGCCGGGCGCGGCTTTGCCGTGCCGCCGATCGACAACGTCGGCGTGGAGTACGGCCTCGCTGCGCTGCAGCAGGGCAAGATCCTGCCCGCGCAGTTCATCGACCTGAACCAGAAGCTCGGCGGGGTCGACATCGACACCAACCCGACCGCGAGCCGGATCGCGACCCGCGGAGCTGCGCTGGCGAATGCGTACCGCAGCGGCATGATCAACGAGACCAACAACCTCGACCAGACCGCGATCATCGATTGCCGCGGCCCCGACCCCGGCGCCTTCCACGACGCCTACCGGGCGTTCGCGCTACGCGCGCGCCTGGATCGCGAGCACGGCAACCACGACAACCAGCTGATCTGGGAGGGCCCGGCGCCGATCATCGGCGACACCCAGTGCAACCTCACCAGCCTGATCGCGATGGATCGCTGGCTCGGCGCAGTCGAGCAGGACACGAGCTCGAAGACCCAGGCGCAGAAGATCGCCGCCGACAAGCCCTCCGACCTCGGCGACGAGTGCTACGACGGAAACGGGAACAAGGTTTCCGACGGGCTCTGCCCGCCCGGCGTCGTGCCGATCTACGGAACGCCACGCACCGTCGCCGGCGACGCGATCACAACCGATGCCAACAAGTGCCAGCTGAAGCCGCTGAATCGCTCGGACAACTACGGGCCGATCCCGTTCATCGACGCGCAATGGACGCAGCTGCAGTCGCTGTTCCCGAACGGGGTCTGTGACTTCAGCAAGCCCGGCGTGGACCAGCAGCCGACGATCCCGTGGATGACCTATCAAGACGCGCGCGGCCACGTGATCTACGGCGGCCGGCCGCTGGGACCGGCGCCGGCTTCGATCCCGTTCGGTCCCGACGCCGCCTGCACCCGCGCCACCGGCTTTGTCGCCGGCTCGTCGGTCGGCCCGGTCAGGCTAGGCATGACTCGGAGTCAGACGCGCCGCCTATTCCCCAGCTTCTCCACCCGGCACCGCCGCTACATGGACTTCTTCTGCCCAACCGTCAACGGCATCCGCGTCGGCTACCCCTCACCCGCTCTGCTCCGGACCCTCTCACGGGCGCAGCGAGCGCGCGTGCGCGGCCGCGCCATACTCGTACTGACCGCCAACCCCAGCTACGCGCTACGCGGGGTGCACCCCGGGGCCAAGCTGGCCGCCGTCGCGCGACGGCTGAAGGTCGGACGACGGTTTCAAATCGGCCTGAACTCCTGGTACCTCGCCCCGGCGGGACCGAGCCGCGGCGTGCTCAAGGTCCGCCACGGCAAAATCGAAGAGATCGGACTCGCCGACAAGCGGCTGACCACCAGCCGCGCCGCCTCCAGGCGTTTCCTGGCCAGATTCTCCTGAGGGCGACAGCTTGGTCGCGACGATCGTGGCTGCCGTCTTGATCGACAAGGAGCAGCTGTGGGCGCTTCCGCGGAATCGTCCCTGGGGCGGCCCCCCCAATCGATCGAAGCCATAGTCGGCTGTCGACAATTAGGACCTGTTCGTCATTGGTAGCCTCGGCGCGGCGATGCCCGGCTCGTCCGACTTGCCTTTGACCGGCGGCTGCAACTGTGGCGCGGTGCGCTTTGAGATCAGCGAGCCACTGCTTGGCGCCGTGTACTGCCACTGCACCCGCTGTCAGCGACGAACCGGAACCGCCGCAGCGCCGTCGGCGGGTGTGAAGCCGGGGACTTTCAGACTCGTCAGCGGGGAGGATCACATCCGCCGCTGGAACGCCGGGGACGGCAACGAGACAGGCCCCCCTGCGCAGGAACCAACGCGCCATCGCACACCTATCGGCGTCTTGAGGCACAGGCGTTAGAACGCCAATCGCGCTTAGCGCCCCGTCGCGAAGAGGGCTGCCAGGTTGTCGATGATCGTGTCGGCGCCGGCGAGCGCCGCATCGCCGTGGGTCGTGCGGAGCGCGATCACCCGCGCACCCGCGGCCCGACCGGCATCGATCCCGATCGGAGAATCCTCGAGTACCGCGCACCGTGCCGCCGACACGCCCAGTCGTCGGGCACCGAGCAGGAACCCCTCAGGATCGGGTTTGCCGCGCATCACCATACTGGAGCTGATCACGACCTCCGGGGGACGCAGGTCGGCCGCGCGGAGTCGCGCGTCTGCGAGCCGCGAAGAACACGAGGTGACGATCGCCAACGGGTAACCGGACCTCAACAGGTCGCCGGCCCCGGGCAACGCGAAGACGCCGTCGGTGTCCGTGACCTCGGCCTCTTCGACGAGCGCGGCCTCGGCAGCGTGATCAGCGCTGGGCGCGAGCAGGCGCACCGTTTCTGATGAGGGCCTGCCCTGGGCGAATGCAAGGACCTCGTCGGGGTGGAGACCGTGGCGCTCGGCGAAAGCCGTCCAGGCGCGGCTCACCGGTGCAGATGAGTCAACGAGCGTCCCGTCGAGATCGACCAGGAGCACCTGCGCGCCACCAAGCACGAAGTCATCCAGGGCGCGAGAGCTCACGCCGCCCTGGAGAGGCTGCGGAGGCCCCAGCGATCCGCCCGAGCCGTCGTAAGGTCCGCTCCGCACGCTTATGCGCTTGCGACGACCTCGCCCACCTCGACGGTGTCGAAACTCACGAACTCGCCCGGCGATTGAGCCCTGGCTGCTGCAGCGCGCGCCGCGTCCTCGGACTCGAACACGATCACCGACGTCCCGCGTCCCCCGTCGAGCCCAACCCAATACCCGGCGACGAATCCTGGTGCTCCGGAGACCTGTGGGACGACCCGGTCCCGCAGCGCGGCCGTAGCGGCATCGGGGTCGTTGACCGTGACATTCAAAACAACGGCGTGCATCGCGACCTCCTCTGCGACATAGGTGACGCCGCGAGCCTATCCCACTCATGCACGCCCGGTCCGGTACTTCTCGGGGTCCGCCTCGAACGCGTTCAGGCAGTGGTTCGAGCAGAAGTAGTAGGTCCCGCCTCCGAGATCCTTCGTGACTGCCCTGCCGCGGTCGACCGTCATTCCGCAGACCAGGTCGGTGGTGCCACGCCGGGCCGTGAGCCAGAACAGGCCGGCAAAGATCGCCAGGCCGAGCAGGTTGAGCGCGAGCTTGTAGTCAACGCGGACGGCGCTGAAGATGTCGGTCCGGGTCGGGCGCGGGCCGGTCGGAACGAGGCCGAATGCGCTGTAGATGCCGTTGACGATCAATGCGGCGATCACCATCGTCACCGACATCAGGGCGGTGATTCGCACCATAAACCGGGTGCCGTAGTACTTACGGTAGATCGCGAGGATCGGCAGCACGATCAGATCGGCGAACAGGAACGCGAGAACGCCGGCGAACGAGATCCCGCCCGACCACAACACCGCCGCCAATGGGACGTTTCCGACTGAGCAGACGAAACTGAGCACCGCGATGATCGGCCCGACGATCACGTTCTCGATCGTCGGCAGCGGCGCCGGGGCATGACGGATGAACAGGTGCTCGAAGAACCCGTTGCCGACCTGTGCGATGAACCCGGCCAGCAGGAACCCGACCGCTATCTCCTTCCACAGCATCTGCCAATCGCCGCGGAAGTTGTGCGCGACGCTCGACCATGCCCGGGCTGAGGTGAGCCGCTCGCGCCAGGAGAGCTGCTCACCGGCCACGGGGTGCTGATGGCCAGTGTCGGCCTCAATCGCATGCTCCCGGGCCTCCTGCTCGACGCGGGGGTTGACGAACAGCCGGAGCAGCAGGCTCATGAGCGCGATCATCACGATCCCGCCGACGTACTCCGCGACGGTGAACTGCCAGCCGATCAGCACCCATAGCACCAGCCCGAGCTCCCACACGAGATTGGTCGAGGCGAACTGGAACGCGAGCGCCGACGCGGCGCTCGCTCCTTTCTCCAGCAACGACTTCCCGATCGCAATGGCGGCGTAGGAGCAGGACGACGAGGCGGCGCCGAGGCCGGTCGCCCACGCGATCGGACGCGGTCCGGACCCACTCATCAGCCCCTCGATGCGCGCGCGGGGGACCCACGCCTGCACGATCGCTGAGATCGTGAAGCCGAGCACAAGCGCCCACCAGACCTCCCACGCCATCAGGAACGAGTCCCGCAAGGCGTGCCAGATCACGTCGATGACGCTCATGCGACCACCGTATCAACTACCCCTAGGGGGTACGGGTAGGGGTGGTAGGATCTGACCGTATGGCCAGCACTCAACCGCCGACCCGGGGCTATACCGCCACCAAGGACCAGCTGCTCGCTCGCCTCAAGCGGATCGAAGGTCAGATCCGCGGGATTGAGGGCATGGTCTCCGACGACCGGTACTGCATCGACATCCTCACCCAGATCAGCGCCGCCCAGGCCGCGCTTGACAAGGTCGCGCTCGGGCTGCTCGATGGACACGCACAGACCTGCGTGATAGGCGCCGAGCCCGACCAGCAAGACGAACGGACCGAAGAGATGATGGCCGCGATCGGACGACTCCTCAGACGAGGCTGATCCATGGAGTCCTGGCCCTCGTCCGCAAGGACGGGGGGCAGACTTGTTTTTCGGGCGGCTCAGGGGTTGCTGGAGTCGATCGGCAGTTGCGCCCCGAAAGACGGGGCGCGGGTGAAGGTCTGTCCCGGCGGGACGCGTGAGAGCCCGGTCCACGTCGACCCCTGATCACCGGGCGTGTACTGCTCGGCATCGAGATTGCGGTTCAGCGGATCCTTCTGGTTGAGCTTCTTCACATAGCCCCGCTGGCCGGCTTCGCAGTCGGCGTTTCCGTGAGTGTCGACAGCGGCGCCGTACGGGGGGCCGTGGAGGTATTCGGGCGTCTGACCGGCGGGAACGTTCTGACCGTCGGCCGGCTGCGCCGCTGGGAGGGTTCCCACGCTGTCCTTCTGCTGGTTGGCGAAGTTGAACAGGGCGCGCTGGGCCATCCCGAGATTCGTCTGCTCGGAGATGAGGTCGGCGAGCGCCACCCACGTGTAGTCCCACGCGTTACACACCGTCACGTACGGACCGAGGTAGCGGAGCGTTGGGTTCACCGTCTTCATCGTGGCCGCCAAGCCGTCGACCGCGATCTTCGTGCCCGGATCCGCCACCAGCGAGCCCAACGAGGTCAGCACGCCCTCGAGCTTGCCGTCCATCGAGGGGGTACGCCGGAACGCCTCGATGCCGGCCCCCAAGGCCGGGTTGACATTCGGGAGCGCATCTCTGAGCTCCGCGGTCGCCGGGCCTGCGTAGCCCGCGAATGCCGTCAGGTCCACCAGCAGCGGCTGCTGTTGGCGCAGGGAGCTAGCCGAGACTTCGAGCGTCGGAGGTGATTCCCTTATCGCGGCCTCCAGCGCGTTCGGATCCTGCGAGATGGCGGACAGGGTGGTTGCCTGATCCCGGAACAGCTGGGCGGCGGTTCCCGCCACCGGCGAAACGGTGCCGAAAAAGCCGTTCAGGGCCGTCACCAGCCGGGTCAGGCCGGTGTGCGGCGCGGAGAGGTATCGGGCCACCGGATCCAGGTGCTGGAGCAAGGGCGGGAGAGCGGCGATGGCATCGTTCAGCGACGAGCCGCGAGCCGTCAGCGCATCGCCGAGACCACGGAGACTCTCTCCCATGGCGACCCGGGTCTTGGGGTCGAAGGTCGAGTAGACGTCGTCGAACTGCACGGGAACGCTCGTCTGCGAGAGCGGCATCGTTGCGCCGTTCCGGAACACACGGTGCGACGGGCCAAAGATCGAGCTCCAGATATTTGAGGCCGAGCACCGAGCGGGGACGGATCGTGGCGGTTGAATCGACCGGCACATGGCCGTTGGACTCGCTCAGCTTCAGCGTGACCTGCACGCCGACCGTCCCGTTCGTCAGCTCGGTGGGCCGTATCCCTGAGACGAAGCCGATGCGGAATCCGCCCTGCTGCACGTCATCGCCCGAATTCAGCGCAGCCCCGCTGGCCATGTCGACCTTGAGCTCGCGCATGGGCACAAACGGGAGCGAGTTCGTCGTGTTGTAGGCGAGGACAACGGCAAGAATCGCGACCAGCACAGTTACCGACCCGATCAAGACCGGGTTCGAGAGCGTGCGCTGCCTCCCTGGTCTCACCCTTCCTGCCTCGTGGGCGATCCTATCTCTACCGCCCCCTCGGATGCACCGGTTCTTCCTCGCCCCGTGTACCCCCAAGGAGCGTCGCCCGTTCCCGAGGCCGAGCGCAGGGCAGAATGCTGGCCGATGTCCGTGCTCGGCACCCTCGCCCTCCGCGGACCGGCCGGTGAGCCGGTCGACTTCCCGCGGCTGCTCCGCTCGCACGGCGTGGCCACGCTGGCGCCGAACACGATCGACCTCGACCGACGCAGCTTCGAGACGACGGTTCAGTTCGACGACGGCGCCCAGGCGATTCGCGTCGTCGAGGCCGAGCCCGCGATCCTCCGGGTGGACTCCGGCACCACCGTCCGAGGCGTCAGAACCAAGCAGCGCATCCTCGCCATCGCCCGCCACATCCTGCGTCTCGACGAGGACTTATCCGGTTTCTACGCTCGGGCGGCCAAGGACCGGCGCCTCTCCTGGGTCACCGCCGGGGCGGGCCGGATGGTGCGCAGCCAGACCGTCTTCGAGGACGTCGTGAAGACGATCTGCACGACGAACTGCTCGTGGTCGGCGACCGTGCGCATGACCGATGCCATCGTCGGCGAGCTCGGCGCGGTGGCGGCGGATGGGCGACGTGCCTTTCCCACCCCATCGGCCATGGCCGCCGCGCCACTGGCGTTCTACACCGACGTCGCCCGCGCCGGCTACCGCGGTTCCTACCTGCAACGCCTCGCCACGGAGGTCGCCGAGGGCCGTCTCAACCTGGAGGGGCTCACCGATCCCGCGCTGGCGGACCTGGAGGTCGAGCAGCGGCTGCTCGGGCTACCCGGTGTGGGTCCGTATGCCGCGGCCCACGTGATGCTCATCGCCCTCGGGCGCTACGGCCGGCTCATCCTCGATTCCTGGACCCGCCCCAAGTACGCCCAGCTCACCGGGCGCAAGGCGGCCGATGACGTGATCCAGCGCCGGTTTCGCCGCTACGGCGAGTACGCCGGGCTGGCCTTCTGGATGATGCTGACCCAGGACTGGGTTGAGGAGGAGCCGAGGCACTAAAGGAACTTGGCCATCATCACGGCCGAGCGGCGGGAGCCATCGAGGCGAGGATAGTGGTGGCGCTTATAGCCCTCGATCTCGAAGCCGCTCGAGGCGTAGAGAGCGACGCCCGCCCGTTGTCCGGCCACACCTCGAGCACGACCTTGGCGACGCCGCGCCGCCGGGCTTCCTCGAGCCCCGCCAGGACCAGCTTCCGGCCCCATCCCTGCCCCCGAAACTCCTTGAGGATCGACATGCCGAGCGTGTGGACGCCGCCGATGCCGGTGGGGTGGATGCTGATGGCGCCCAGGATCTGCCCGTCCTGCTCTAGCACGAGGACAATGTGACCCTCGTCCAGCGCCGAGCGAAACCGCTCGGTGAGCTCCTCCACGGAGCGGTTGGGCTCGGTGCCCAACCAGCGGCCCTCGTCGACCACCGCCTTCATCTGCTCGGCTAGGGGGGTCACGTCCGCCTCACGCGCGGGGCGTATCTCCATTCGCGCCATGATTCCGGATATGGCGATGCCGTTCCTTCCCATGGCCGTGGCGAGTCTGGCCTGGCTGGCCTCAGCGACGGCATTTGCGGTTGCGATGGCCGGCACCCCCGGCCCCAACAACGCCATGCTCACCTCCTCCGGTTCGCTCTGGGGGTTTCGACGGACGGTGCCGCACATGCTGGGGGTCTCGATCGGGTTTCCGCTCATGCAGGTGGGCGTCGCCGCCGGGCTTGGAGCCTTGCTCCGGGAAAACCCCTCGGTGCTGTCGGCGCTGCGGGTGCTGGGAGCGGCCTACCTGCTCTATCTGGCCTGGAAGATCGCCACCGCTCGCCCGGGGCTGCAGCCTGACGTTCCTGACGGCGAGTCCGGGCAAAGCTCACGGCGCCCGATGAGCTTCCTCCAAGCCGCGCTGTTTCAGTGGGTGAATCCCAAGGCCTGGCTGGTAACGGTCAGTGCCCTGGCGACGGTGGCCTCGGTGGGCGGTCATCCCTCGACCGGCCGGGCGCTCATCCTTGCCGCCGTGTTTCTCGCCGTCACGCTGCCGATCACCGCCTTCTGGACGATTGTCGGCGTGGGCGTCTCCCGCGTTCTCAGGACGGAGCGGGCGCTGCGGAGATTCAACCTGGCGTTGGCCGCCTTGCTCGTCGCCTCGCTCGTCTCCGTCCTCCTCGGCCTCGACTGATCCCAGGAGAGCATTTGCCGAGCGCCTTCATATAGTTGCTGTCCAGGTTCAGGCCTCGGAGCCGTCGTCGACGGCGGCCTGGCCGCTCGCTTCGGGGCGCGAGCGGGCGAGAGAGACCATCTACGACACCAGTTTGAACCCGAACTTGTGGGAAGCCGAAAACGAATGCGCAGGCTGATCCGATGGTCGCTGCTCATTGCGGCGGTGATCACGGCTGTCTACTTCCTGACCGCCGGGGCTGAGACTCGGAGTACTCGCGCCTCCGTTCCGCAGATTCTGCGGATTCCGCTCGCCAGTAATGCGCCGAACCTCACCGTAGCCGCCGGCCGCGGCGTCCAGGAGCTGCTCAGCGGCGATCGTTCCGTCGCCTGGAACCCGCGCACCGGGTTATGGGGAGGGCACACCCGCCCCAACTGGTGGCAATCGGCGCTGACTCTCCAGACGATCATCCGGTACCTCGAGCACACCCACAACCTGAACCCGCTCTATCAGCGGGTCATCGAGCGCATCTACCAGCGCAACGTATACAAGCCACTGAGCCGGGCCAAGCGCAACTTCGCCAACGAGTTCATGGATGACACGGCGTGGTGGGGGATGGCCTGGCTCGAGGCCTCACGCTACGAGCTCTACTACCGCCACGACCGCGCCGAGGCGACCAAATTCCTCGCCGTGGCCGAATACGACGCCAGGTACATCCTGGCGGCGCCGCGCCAGTGCGGTGGGATCGTGTGGGCGCTCCGCCGGGCTCCGGACATGGTCACGAACGCGGAGTTCGTCGCCCTGGCCGGGAAGCTGGCCAGCTTCCGGGAGGCACCGGGTGTGTTTCACGACGCTGCTCTGGCTGCCGCGTGGGCGACCGACGGGCAGGACATGCTGCGCTGGCTCGCCCACAGCGGGATGGTCGATCTGCACATGGGATATGTGCTGGACCGGATCAAGGACGGCTGCCACAACTTCATCGGCGGACCGCTGACCTATACCGAAGGTGAGATGTCCGACGCGCTCACACAGATGGGGATCGCCCTTCACCAGCCCTTCGATTTTCGCCTGGCGAGCCGCTTCATCCGGTACGTCCTCAACTCCAAGAGTGGCCTGATTTCGCACGGCGTGCTCCAAGAGCACTGCGAGTCGCTAAGGGGCAGCTGCCGCTCGAATCGCAACCGGCTTGACATCCCGGCCTTCAAGGGGATTTTCATCCAGGCCGTGGCGGACTGGACGGCGGCGACCGGCAAGAAGACCTTCATCCGCTTCCTCCATAACCAGGCGGCAGCCGTCGTGGACGGCGCGATCGTGAACCGTGAAAACCAACCGGCTCACTGCAGCACCGTCACCGCCTGCAGGTTCGCCTTCATCTGGGGCCGGCCCCTCGACCCAGGGCCGCCCCCCGTGCCGGTGACCGTGGCCTCCCAGGAGAGCGCGATCGACGCGCTCACCGCGGTGCTTCCGGCGAAGGGCTGACACAGGACGTCTGAACCGGCGCCCGACGAGGTTAGGCCCTAGCCATGTTCCGACTGCTCGGGGTAGTGATCTCGATCGGCCTGGCCGATTCGCTGAACCCAAGCACGATCGGCCCCGTGCTGTACCTGGCGGGCGGCGAGTGCCCGCGGCGCCGCGTGCTCGGCTTCACGCTCGGCACCTTTGCGGTGTTTCTCGTCGGCGGGCTCATCCTCACGCTCGGACCGGGCCACGCGATCCTCGCCCTGGTCCCTCATCCCGGCCCCACGGCACGCTACGTCCTGGAGACGGTTGCGGGAACCGCCATGCTCGTGGTGGGAGCGGTCCTCTGGCGACGCCGGGCCGAGCTCCAGCGCCGGGCGCAGGAGCCTTCGACCCGTCCTGGTCGGTTGGCCTCCGGCGCGGCCCGCAACCCCACGCTGGTCGGGGCGACGATCGCTGTCGTCGAACTGCCGACCGCGGTTCCGTACTTCGCCGCCATCGCCGCGATCGTCGGCTCGGGCAGCAGCATCACCCACCAGGTCGTGCTGGTGGTCCTCTACAACGTTTGCTTCATCGCCCCGCTACTGGTCATCGTGCTGATGCTCACCGCGTTCGGCGACCGGACGGTTCAGATCCTCGGGACGGTGCGGAGACACATGCGCCATCGCTGGCCGGCTGTGGTTGGGGTCGTTGCGATGGTCGCGGGCGTCTTCGTAATCACCCTCGGCGTCACCGGTCTCACGGGGCGGGCCGCGGGCCCGGTGGGCGGCGTCTCACGGAAGCTGCGCCACATCCTCTCCCGCTGAGGCGAGCTCGTCACCGAGTTTGATCTCCCCCCCGACGAGGATGTCCGCCCGCAGGCCGCCGCGGTGAACGAGCGGCCGCAGGAGCGGCCGTGCCGAGTAGCCATCGACCACCGTGCAGGGTTCGCACAGGCGCATGCCGCGGCAGCGGACCTCGCCGATCGTGAACTCGTGACCGACGAGCGCGTTCACGTCGATGCCGCGGGTGACGAGATTTCGCCGGTGCTCGTCGGGTCGCAGGGGTGGGTCGAAGGATTCACAGACTTCGGCCCGGATCAGGGTCAGCGCGCTGCCCGAGACGCCGGAGGGAAAGGTTCCTCGGCCGACGGCGTGCCGGTCTCCATCGAGGCCTAAGCCCGCGATCGCCGTGACCGAGTCCGGGCTCGCCACCGGCTCGCCCGCCGAGGGCGAGACACAGATCTGCTCGACGACGCCGGCCAGGGCCCCGGGCTCAGAGCGCGGCGGCCTGGCAAGCGCGATATCGGCCGCCGCGACGAGATAGCCGTGCTCGATCACCTCGTCCGCGCTTCCACCGCCTTCAGCCGGATCCCAGACGATGCCTGACGGGGCGCCATACATGACGACGCTGCGCCGGCGTTTCGAGCCCGAGCGAAGGCGGGCGATCCAGGGGCCGGGCCAGGAGAACGAGGCCGGGTCAGCCAGCGGCGCCAGGCCGACCCCGAAGCCGCCCAGCCAGCGGGTCACAGTGAAACCCGTGGCCGGGTCCTCGTCCGGCGCCGGATGCGGAAGCTCTTCGAACCGGAGCTCCAGGATTGTGGCCACGCAGGCCAGGAAGGAGGCGACCTCGAGCGGAAGGTCTCCCTTGGGGATGCTGACCTCTTTGATCGCCGGCTCCTACTGACGGGCCATCAAGCGCTTGCTGATGGGGAGGACGATCCAGCGCGGAAGCTTGCGATTGGGGCCGAAGGCGAGCCGGACCTGAGGACCCCCGGGAATCACAGACATGTGGCCGGCGGCCGCCGCTCGCAGGGCGTCCCGCGCCACCCGCTCCGGCGCTACGAACGTGAACTTCGGCAGCTTGTCGGCGAAGTAGCTCGCGTCGCTCGCCTCCTGAAACCCGCTTGGTACTGGTCCCGGGCAGACCGCGGTGACCGTTACGCCGCTGTCCTTCACCTCGGCGTGGACGGCCTCGGAGAGGATCAGCACGTAGGACTTGGCGGCGGAGTAGCCCGCGTTGAAGGGAAGAGCCTGGAAGCCGGCCGTAGAGGCGAGGTTGATGATCGCGCCGCGGCCGCGACTCTTCATTTCCGGCAGGTAGCGCGCCATCAGGTCGACCACGGCCTCGACGAGCAGCTGAGCCTGCTTGAGCTCAGCCTCCGGACCCGCGTCGGCAAAGGGCTTGAAGATCCCGGATCCGGCGTTGTTGACCAGGATCTCGACCTGGGCGCCCAGCTCCTCGATCCGCTTGGCCAGCCGCTCACGATCCTCCGCCATGGCGAGGTCGGCGGCGATTACGACCGCTCGCTCCTCGCCCCCCAGCTCCTTGGCCAGCTCCTGCAGGCGTTCCTCCCGCCGGGCGACCAGGGCGACGCGGTGGCCCATCTCCGAGAGCCGGCGCGCGAAGTGTTCACCGATGCCAGACGACGCACCTGTGATGAGAGCGATCGATTCGGGTGACGGTTCAGGCAGGCTCATCGGTGTCTCCTCCGGTTGCGTAACCACGGATCCCGTCCGGGATCCTGCCTGGCGCGGGAGGTCTCGGTCAAGTGGATACCGACCAATCGCCGCCGGCGGCCTTCTATGCGGGACCGGTCCGCTGCTAGATTCAGACCCCCGCGGTGGGCGTAGCTCAGCTGGTAGAGCTCCTGGTTGTGGTCCAGGCGGTCGTGGGTTCGAGTCCCATCGCTCACCCCTTTTGACCTAGTATCCGGACCCGGCCGGCCCTCACGGCGAAATAGTGGGGTGCCTGAACACCTCGTAGACGCCCATGCTGACCTCGGGGGTCTCGCCAGTGAGCGCCGCCAACACTTGCGGTGCTGTCTCGGTCAGCGCCACACCGGTGTCACAGGCCGCTCGGGTATCCCACAGGCGAATGCTCACCACGGAGGTGCGGCCATCATTGATGAAGAACCACCTCCCCTGAAAACCGGATATCTGCTCGAGTTCGTCCAGCGTTGCCCGGTCGAAGTCACTCAGATCCTCGAGCTCGATCGGCCGGGAGAAGCGGATCTCACAATGCTCGGCCCACACGAAGGAAAGCGTAGCTAGCAGCGACGGTTCTCGCGCTTGGTAAATCTTGAGCGAACAAGTAAAGTTGAGCTGGATGGGATGACTTCCAATACGGAGGTAACCGCAGCCGGATCTGCGCTTCTTGGCTCCGATATCGGCGTCGGGCTCGCCGTCATTGACACAGACGGCCGGTTTCTCTATGTCAATGCGACTACCGAGGAGCTTCTCGGGGCGAACTCGTCCGATCTCATCGGAAGGACCGTGGCCGACGTCAGGTCGGCGGAACGGGCGGCTGTCATCGCTGGGCTGATCGCTCAGGTCAGGCAGACCGGAAATCCGGTTTGGGGTGAGCGTGTGACCGTTCATGGCCGTGTCTGGGAGGCGGTATTTGCTCCGCTCCAGCTTGGGGAAGACCTGGTGGTGTCAATCGTTACCTTTGATGTGACTGAGCGTGAAGGGAAGGTGGCGACCGCTCACGCTGCCGCCGCTCGACAGAAGCCGCTCACGGAGCTCGCACTCGTCGCCCTGATAGCCGGTGATCTCCAGACCTTGTTTGACGAGGCCGTCACCCTGGTCGCGCGTGAGCTTCACCTTGAGTTCGCCTCCATCCTGCAGCTTCGTTCCGATCGCCACGCGCTGGTGCTTCGAGCCGGGGTCGGGTTCAAGCCTTCCAATGGTGACGCGGTCACGGTCCCCGCGGGAACGGCCACCCTGGCTGGTTACACGGTCGCGGCCGCGAGCCCGGTGACCGTTTACGACGTCAGCACAGAAGTCCGGTTCAGTCAGTCGCGAATGCTCGCCGAGGATGGTGTAACCGCCTCGGTTAGCATCCCGATCCAAGCTGGGCCGAAGATCTGGGGTGTGCTTCAGGGACATTCGAAGTCTCCTCGGCAGTTCCCCGAGGAGGACGTGCTGGTGCTCAGGGCGATTGCCAACGTCCTCGGCACCGCCATCGCGCGAGACGCCTCCGATAGCAGCGTGCGGAGACTCGCGATCCAGCGCCGAAGGCTGATCCGTGAGGCGCTCGAGGCGGCCGCCAACGAACGTCGTCGCCTCGGCGACAGTTTGCACGACGACGTGCTGCAGCATCTGCTCTTCGCGGGGCAGGAGCTCGCGTCCTCGGAGGCGGGGGATGCGAGCATCACCCAAGCGGGCTCCAGTATCACGGAGGCGGTTCGGCTCCTGAGGGCGGTCATCGGAGAGCTGCACCCGGTCGCCCTGGCCGGCCGCGGGTTGGCAGCGACGATCCCGGAGCTCATTCGCGAGGCGGAGCGTCCAGGTTTGACCACGAGCGTGAGGCTCGGCACCGGTATCTCATCCCGGCACGATGCGCTGGTCGCCTCAGCGGTCCGCGAACTCCTGGCGAACGTCGTCAAGCATGCGCACGCGTCTACGGTGGAAGTCAGCGTCAGCGCCAACGGTGCCCTGGTGGTCGAGGTCGAAGATGATGGAGTCGGCCTTCATCCGTCGGACATGATGCAGGCGGTGGTGGATGGCCATATCGGGCTGGCGTCGTTGGTAGAACGCGTCGAGGCCAGCGACGGGGAGATCGAGCTCACCAATCGCAGAGGCGGAACCGGACCGGGGACAGGAGCCGTGATCCGTCTGACCCTCCCCCTGCCGTGAGCCCCTCCCCCGAGCCGAACACAGGCCCGCTTCAGATCCTCGAGCTGGTTCCGACGATCGTGTGGGCGATCGCTCCCGACGCCACGCTCAGCTACATGAACGCGTTTGGGCGACGATATCTCGGCTTCGGCCGTGGCTCACTCGACCAGACATCGTTGCTTGACTGCGTCGAACCCTCTGAGCGTGACCGGGCGGAGGATGAGTGGTCCCGTCGCACGGACGAGACCGATGGTTGGTCCAGCGAGTTCCGGATACGAGCTGCGGGTGAGGAACCGCGGCGTATGGCCGTGACCTCGCGGGCGGTCCGGGATCCGTCCGGTGCGCTGGTGGGGTGGGTGGGCACGTTTACTGACGTGGAGGATGAGCGTGCATCGGCCGACGCCCTTCGCCGCAACGCGGTCGACATGGGGTTGCTCCTCGCCGAGGCGAATGATGCCGCCCGGCGTGAGCGTCTGCGACTCTCGGCTGCGGCTGGGGACTCGGTGATGCTGCCCTTGGAACAAGCGACCCGTGACCTGGCGCTATCTCTCGCGAGCCTGCGTAGCCTGCTGACCGAAGAGTGAGGCAAATCGCCCGCCCCTTCGGGGGCCTATGCTCGTCTGATGAGAGAGGGAACGGATCGCCTTGGGTAAGGCGATACCCCAGCTAACGAGGCGGGTCACTGTCTACGTCGCCGATGATCACCCGGTATTCCGTGGGGGTCTGGCCGATGCCATCTCGCAGCGGGTCGATCTCGAACTGATTGGCCAGGGACCGGACGGGCGAGTCGCGCTCGACGAGATCCGTGTGTTGAAGCCGGACGTAGCCCTACTCGACCTGAGAATGCCGGAGCTCGACGGGCTCCAGGTGCTGAACGCGGTCGTGAGGGATGGGCTCGAGACCGCGGTTGTCATGCTCTCGGGGGAGACGTCGGCCGACCAGATCTACGCCTCGATTGCCTCAGGCGCGGTCGCGTTCGTTTCCAAAGACTCAGAGCGTGAGGTGATCTGCGACGCGGTCGCCGCGGCCGCGCGCGGTGAAACCCAGCTGTCCTCCGAGATCCAAGGTAAGTTGGTGAGCGAGGCGCAGCGTCACGCCACCGACACCGACACCGGCCCCACGTTGACCTCCCGCGAGCGGCAGGTGCTCGAACTCGTCTCCGAGGGGTTTTCGGCTCCCGAGATCGCGACCCAGCTCACGCTCAGCGTGGCGACGATCAAGAGCCATTTGCAGACCCTGTACGAGAAGCTGGGAGTCTCGGACCGTGCCGCAGCCGTTGCGCGGGCGATGCGTACGGGGCTCTTGGAGTAACTACGCTGGGGTAAGCCTGGTGTCGGCGGCCGGCAACTTGACCAGCGTCAGCCAGAAGTCCTCGAACATGCGGATGGCGTTGAAGAACTCATCGAGGTCGAGCGGCTTGGAAATGTAGGCGTTCGCCTGTTCTTCGTAGGCGCGCAGGATGTCTCGCTCCTCAGTCGAGGTGGTCAACACGATGACCGGAATCGAGCGCAGTAGCGGCGCCGTCTTAATTTCTTCCAGCACCTCCTGCCCGGTCTTGCCGGGAAGGTTGAGGTCCAGGAGCACCAGGTCCGCGCGCGGGCTGTCGGCGTAGGGGCCCCGGTTGAGAATGAAGTCCATCGCAGCGTCGCCGTCGTTGACAACGAACAGCTCGTTCGCCACTCGCCCTTCCTTCAAGGCTGCGCGGACGAGAATGACGTCGTCCGAGCTGTCCTCCACTAAGAGAATGTTCACGGGCTTCATGGCGCCCCCACTCCGGTGGGGTCGGGGATGGTGAAACTGAATGTGCTTCCGGCGCCGAGAACCGAGTCAACGGTCATGCTGCCGCCGTGTGACTCGACAATCCTCTGGCACATCGCCAGTCCGATCCCGGTCCCGGCATATGCGTCGCGAGTGTGCAGGCGCTTGAAGATCATGAAGACGCGGTCATGGAAGCGTTCGTCGATTCCGATGCCGTTGTCACGAACGAAGAAGCGCCAAGCGCTGTCATCACGCACCGAACTGACGTGGATCTCCGGCGGCGCGTCGGTGAGGCCGAACTTGATGGCGTTGGCCAGTAGATTCTGGAAGACCTGGGCCAGCTGGCTCGGGTCGGCTTCGACCACCGGCATCTCCGCAACGGTGATCTCTGCGCGCGCGTCGGCGATTGCTCCCTCCAGAGCTCTGATTGCCTCACCCACCACCTGGCCGGCGGCGACGGACTCCCGGACCTTCGTCCGGCCGACTCGCGAGTAGGCGAGCAGATCGTTGATTAGCGCCTGCATCCGAGCTGTGGCTCTGATGGTCCGCTCGATGTAGTCGGCCGAGTCGGCGTCCAGCCACGCCTGGTCGTGCTGCTGCAGAAGTTGCACCATGCCGGTAACCACGCGCAGCGGCTCGGACAGGTCGTGGGAGGCGACGTAGGCGAACTGCTCGAGGTCTCGGTTCGAACGCTGTAGCTCGATCACCAGCTTCTCACGCTCCCCCTCCCAGCGGTGGCGCAAGCTGACATCCTGCTCGATCGAGGCCAAGCCGACAATCACGCCAACATCGTCTCGGACCGGCGAGAGTGTGCACGAGACGTCAACGATCGTCCCGTTTTCATGCAGCCGCTGTGTCTCATAGTGCTCGCTCGTCCCGCCGGCGAGCACTCCGTTGCGAATGGCCTGCTCCTGGGCTCTGAGGTGAGGCGGAGCCAGCATCTTGGCCGGCTCGCCGATGACCGCGGAGGCGTCGTAGCCGTAGGCGCTCGTAGCGGCGTCGTTCCAAACGGAGATCCTGCTCTCCGGGTCCGTCACGATGATTGCGTCCAGCGACCCGGTTACGACGGCAGCCTTGGTGGCGAGCGTGTGCGGCATGACGTCAGTTCGCCGCGGGCGGGCTCATGCGGCTCCGAGCGTCGCCTGCTCGATTGCCTGCATCAGCTTGACGAGCGTATAGATGTCCGCCCTGTTCGCGTCGCTTGTCCGAAGCAGCCGCACGAGCCTGACCCGAAACCGCTCAGCAAGAAGATGGCGTTCGAGCACGGTCGCACCGGCGATGTCCGCCTGATGAAAGAAGGTGATTGAGCTTCGGATCGCCTTGGCAAAGTCGCCGGTCCGCGAGGCCGCGCCCAGCGACGCCACCCATTGCCGCCGAGGTCTGAGCGAGCTTTCTGCCCCGAACCAACCAACATTCCGGCGGGTGTACACGTCCGTGGCAGCGGCTGTGAGTGCCGCTTCTCCGTGGCTTTCGAGCAGCGAGGCGAGTTGGGATGCTGGCCCCGAAGGAAGCGACGCGAGGTTGAGCTTGACGTTGGGCATCAGCCGACGGGCCTCGTTGCGGACGTCGGCGGCAAGGATCCGCCGGTGGCCGCCTTTGGTTCGGACGCTGCCGAGCCGGCCGCAGTCTGCCCAGCGTCTGATCGTGCTTGGCGAGACGCCGAGGCTGGCCGCGGCCGCGCCGATGCCGAGCGCGGCCGTGTCGTTCGATGGGGGCGCTTTCCCAGGAGGACAGAAGCTCCGGCGAGCCGCCCATTGCCCCAGTTCGTCGTTCGGCATCGGGCGGGCGAACAGGTACCCCTGGGCAAGTGGGCAACCGTGCTCGATCGCGACAGCCATCTGCTCCTCGGTCTCGATTCCCTCAGCTACGAGCGAGATGGAGAGAGAGCGCGCCATCGTTGCGATCGCGTCGACGATCGTGACGGTCGCTTCGTCGCCCGCCGGCTGGGAGACGAACGTGCGGTCGAGCTTGATCGCGCTGATGGGCAGCCGCCGGACATGGCTCAAGGACGAATAGCCGGTGCCGAAGTCGTCCAGCGCGATCCGGATCCCGAGGACTCGAAGTTCGTCAATCACCCTCATTGCCGTGGAGCTCTGGGTGTCCAGCAGGGCCGTCTCGGTCACCTCGAAGCGCAGACACAACGGGTCGATGCCTGTAGCGGCAACGATCGACTTAACCCGGCGCGGAAAGCCCGGGTCGTCGAACTGGCGCCCGGAGACATTGATCCACATAGTCAATCCAGCCATCGCCGAGCCCTCCCGGCTCCAGAGTGCCAGCTGACGGCAGGCCTCGCCCAGCACCCAGTCGCCCAGTTCGATGATGGATCCGGCTTCCTCGGCGATCGGGATGAATTCATTCGGCCCGATCTCCCCCCTGATGGGATGGGTCCATCTGGCCAGGGCTTCGCAGCCGATCATGGCTCGGTTACGCGTGCTGACGATTGGCTGGTAGGCGAGTCTGAACTGTCCCTGGCGCAGCGCTCCGGGAATGTCTCGCTCCAGCTGGAGACCCGCCAGTAGTTCGGCGCGCATCGGGTCATCGAATATCTCGTAGCCGGCTCCTACGCTCTGGTTGGTCCTGCACATCGCCGTGTCCGCTTCGCGAAGCATCTCCTCGGCAGACGTGCTCGTACCGTGCGAGAGGGCGACACCGATCCTCGAGCGCATCCGGATCGAGCCAAATTTTGCGGGCAGCGGCGCAGCCAGCGCCTTGGCCAGCTTGTGCGCGACGATGTGGGCATCCTCCTCATGGTTGAGATCGGCGCATACAGCGACGAATTCGTCAACACCGAAGCGCGCCAGGAGGTCGGAGGTCCGCACCGCTTGCTGGAGCCTGGGCACCACCGCATGCAGGACCTCATCGCCAGCCTGACGGCCGAGGGTGTCGCTGACATTCTTGAATCCATCCAGGGCGATGACGAAGAGCCCGACGGTCCGCGCCCCCCGGCGCGAGTGCAGGAGAGCGTTGCGAAGGTGCTCAAGCAGCGTTGAGCGATTGGGCAGCCCGGTGAGCTCGTCGTGAGAGGCCAGGTGGGCCAGCTCGAGCGCCGCAACTCCGTCGCCCGTGATCTCGGTGACCATCGCTTCAGAGGGCTGGCGGCGCCACGACACGTCGCGCAGGAAGTAGTGCAGCCCGGCGAGAGCGCCCTCGCGGTCGAGTTTCGCCACGATCTCGATCTCTGCGTCGAACATTGATCCGTTCGCTCGCTGCCCACGTGCCGCGACGCGTTGTGCTTGGCCAGTCGAGGCGCGGGAGACTGCCAGGCTGATCTTCTCTCGATCGGACTGGCCGAAGGGCAGCTGCCAGGAGCGGCCGAGCAACTGCTGGCGCTCGAAGCCCAACATGAGGGCGTGGGCTCGGTTCAGGCTGACGTAGTTCCCGGCAATGTCAAGCAGGGCAATTCCACAGGAGGCTTCGTTCAGCGCCTCCAGGGCCTGGCCGAGATCCTTTTCACGTCGCGCCTCGAGCGTGACGTCCTCGAACATGATGAGGGCACAGTCACCGATGCCGGCGGAGTCGCGTAGCAGCGATCCGCTGACCCTGCACAGGGCTGGCAGCGTCTCATTTCCCGTCAGCGAGTAGGTCGCGTCGGCGCGCGTCCTCTCGCCCGTCGTGATCGCCCGCAACTGGAGGGCGAACCGACCGATGTCCTCGGGATGGACCAGACCGATGAGGTCCTCGCCGAGGACCGTATCCAGTGATCTGCCAAGGAGTGCGGCGAAGGCCGGGTTGGCGTCGAGCACCACGCCGTGCTGGTTCGGGCGAACCGACATGAGAGCGATCCCGGTAGGACTGTGCTCGAAGGCCAGGCGAAAGCGCTGGCTCGCGTCGAGTAGCGCGGCCGCGGTGGACTTGCGCTCGACGGCGTACCGGATCGAACGGCGCAGAATCTCGCCCGTGATGTGACCCTTGACCAGGTAGTCCTGAGCGCCCTCGGCCATCGCGCGGAAGCACAATGCGTCGTCTTCCCGGCCGGTGAGCACAATCGTGGGAGCATGCGGGGCGAAGCGCCGTATCTCAGCTAAACCCTCAAGCCCGTCGGAATCGGGCAGTGAGAGGTCGAGCAGGACGCATGAGGGCACGCCGACCGGCGGAATCACGGACAGTGCCTCCTCGACGGTCGATACGTGAACGACCGTGATCGTCGAGTCGTCCTTCAGCATCTCAGCGACCAGGAAGGCGTCGTCCGGATTGTCCTCGACCAGGACGGCGTGTAGCTTGCCAGACCAGCCAGTTTGTGACCTCTCGGTGGGCCCGGGCCCAGAGTCCCTCGCTCGTGGCGTACGCGATTCGGGTCGCATGTCCTGATTGTCGGCGGTACAACCTGAGGTCACATCGGCCATTCGGCGACAATGCGGGCCCGTCCTGATTCATCCGGTCGGCTAGCCGGGGATCATCCGATCGTCCTTAACCTCTCTCGCACCGCAAAATCTTCCAAGGCGAGGCGGGGAGAAAGCTCGCGCTCGTGCGCGGTCCCTACCAGCCACGCTCGTATCTCATAACGTCTGAAGCTATGGACCGACGTGAGATCCGCTCGTGGCTGATGGATATGGATGGCGTGCTCGTTCGTGAGCAGCAGGCGGTCCCGGGGGCGGACCGGTTCATCGCCCGGCTGCGGGAGCTCGAGACCCCGTTCCTGGTCCTGACCAACAACTCGATCTACACCCAGCGCGATCTGGCGGCGCGGCTGCGCGTCAGCGGGATCGAGGTGCCTGAGGAGGCGATCTGGACCTCGGCGCTGGCCACGGCTCGCTTTCTGGAGAGTCAGCGGCCCGGTGGCTCGGCCTTCGTCATCGGCGAGTCGGGGCTGACCACCGCCCTGCACTCCGCCGGCTACACGATGACTGACTTGAACCCGGATTACGTCGTCCTGGGGGAGACGCGGACCTACAGCTTTGAGCGCATCACCCGGGCCATTCGTCTGATCGCATCCGGGGCCCGGTTCATAGCCACCAATCCAGATACGACCGGACCGACCCCCGAGGGGCCACTGCCCGCGACGGGATCGGTGGCGGCGCTGATCAGCCGCGCCACCGGCCGTGAGCCCTACTTCGTCGGTAAGCCAAACCCGCTCATGATGCGCTCGGCGCTGAACGCCATCGACGCCCACTCCGAGACCTCGGCGATGATCGGTGACCGGATGGACACGGATGTCGTCTCAGGCTTGGAGGCGGGAATGGAGACGATCCTCGTCCTCACCGGCTTGACCACGCGGGAGCAGGCCGAGCGCTACCCGTACCGCGCCTCGCGGATAGTCGAGTCGGTGGCCGAGCTGATCGACGAGCTGGGGTGAAGGTCAGGCGCGAATGCCCGGCATCGCCGCGTCAGAGACGCGGCGCCCGAGCTCTCGGACCTGATCATCGGTGAGGTGAGCCACCTCGAGACCCGCTTGCTCAAGCTCCCGGCGCACGTTGACCGTCGCATGAACCGAGTCAACGGCGCGGCCGAGCTTGGCCAGCGTTCCATTGACGAGCGGATCATCGAGCGAGGTCACACCTTCCGCCGTCGCCTTGAGCAGCCAGGCTCGTAGGGCCTCAGCCTCCGAGAGCTCCAGCTCGAGCGCCAGCGTGGTGTCGGCGCCCAGCTCGTGGAACTGATCTGTGAACTGATCGGTGGTGCTCATATGCTGCGTGTATCGTCGCCCGCCGCGGTGGCCTTGAGAAGGACACCGATTTGGCTAAGCCACTACAGCGGAGTCGTGTACGCGCCGCTGATCCCGCCATCGACGACGAAGGCGGTGGCGTTGACGTAGCTGGCTTCGTCGCTGGCCAGGAAGAGGGCGGCGTTGGCGATCTCCTCGGCGCGCCCGAAGCGGCCCATGGGGACGTGAACGAGGCGGCGGGCCGCCTGCTCGGGATCGAGCGCGTAGAGCTCTTGGAGCAACGGCGTATCGACCGGTCCTGGGCAGAGCGCGTTGACCCGGACGCCGTGGCGGGCGAACTCGACCCCGAGCTCACGGGACAGGGCCAGCACCCCTCCCTTGGAGGCCGTATAGGAGATCTGCGAGGTCGCGGAGCCGAGCAGAGCCACGAACGACGCCGTGTTGATCACCGAGCCACCCCCGGTATCGAGCAGGTGGGGGATCCCGTGCTTGCAGCAGAGAAACACGCTGCGCAGGTTGACGGTCTGAACGCGCTCCCAGGCCTCGAGCGTGGTGTCAAGCACCGACGCGTCGTCGGTGGGGGAGATCCCCGCGTTGTTGAAGAGGACGTCGATCCGGCCGAAGTTCTGGCGCACGTCCTGGAACATCCCGGCCACGCTGTCCTCGTCGGCGACGTCGGCGCGCAGCGACAGATCGCCCACCGAGTGTTCGAGCAGGTCGACGCCGACCACGGTGGCCCCCTCAAGCCCCCACCTGGCGGCGGTGGCGCTGCCGATGCCACCCGCGGCGCCGGTGATGACACACACCTTGCCGGCCAGGCGGCCAGCGGGATTGGTCGGAATCGCCACTCAGTCACCCACCGCGTAGTAGATCGATTTCACCTCGGTGTAGGCGTCGAGCGCGTGCGGCCCGAGCTCACGCCCATAGCCGGATTGCTTGAAGCCGCCGAAGGGAGTACTGACGCGGACCGAGGTGTTGGAGTTGATCGAGAGCACGCCCGTGTCGATGGCGCGCGCCACCCGCAGGGCCCGGGCGCCATCCCGGGTCCAGATCGACCCCGACAGACCGTAGATCGTGTCGTTGGCCAGCCGCACGGCCTCGGCCTCGTCGGAGAAGGGAATGACTGAGGCGATGGGTCCGAAGATCTCCTCCCGCGCGGGGCGTGAGTCGGGCGGCACCGGACACAGAACGGTGGGAGCGAACCAGTAGCCGGGTCCGTCGGGAACGCTGCCGCGGATCGCGACCGGCGCGCCGTCATCGAGAAACGAAGCGACCTGCTCACGCTGTCCGGAGGAGATGAGCGGTCCCATCTGCGTTTCCTCGGCGAGCGGATCGCCGACCCGGATCCCAGTTACGGATAGCTCAAGCAGCTCCATGAACCGGTCAAGGACTGACTCCTGAACCAAGATCCGGGAACGGGCGCAGCAGTCCTGACCGGCGTTGCCGAAGACCGCCAGGGGAGCCGAGGCCGCTGCCGCCTCGAGGTCCGCGTCCGCGAAGACGAGGTTCGGCGACTTGCCTCCGAGCTCCAGCGTGACGCGCTTGATCGTCTGGGCCGCGCCGGCTGCGATCGACCGGCCGACCTCGGTCGAGCCGGTGAAGGCGATCTTGGCCACGTTGGGGTGCTCGACCAGGCGCCGGCCGACCACGCTCCCCGGACCGACGACGACGTTGATGACGCCGTCCGGGATTCCCGCCCGGGACGCAATCTCGGCAAAGCGCAAAGCACTCAGCGGAGTCAGCTCCGCCGGCTTCAGGATCGCCGTGTTCCCGGCTGCCAGTGCGGGGGCGAGCTTCCACGCGGCGATCACCAGGGGGAAGTTCCAGGGCACGATCAACCCCACCACCCCCAGCGGCTCCCGGAGCGTGAAGGCCTGGCCCCCGGGGACGGGAATCGTGTCACCGAGCAGCCGTTCGGGGGCGGCGGCGTAGTAACGGAATGTGGCCACGACCATCTCCATCTCGCCGCGGGCATCACCGATCGGCTTGCCGGCGTTCCGTGCCTCGATCTGGGCCAGTTCCTCCTGGGCCCCATCGAGCGCGTCGGCCAGCCCGTAGAGGGCCGCCGCGCGCTCGCCGGGGGCTAAGGCCCGCCACGCCGGGAAGGCCTCGCGCGCCCGTTCCACCGCGGCGTCGAGGTCCTCGGCGCCGGCGCGCGGCACCTCTTGGAGCACCGCCTCGGTGGCGGGCTCGATCACTGCCAGGGTGCCGTCAGGCAAGCCCTGGCTCGGGCTCGGCCACGGTTACGCCATCGTCGGCGAACTCAAGTGTGCGCACGGGGCCCGTGAAGGTCCGGTGCGCTGAGACGATGTACCAGATCGTCACGGCGAGCATTACGCCGATGGTGATGATCGGTGCGTAGTTGACCGAAGACCAGCTGAAGCCATGCTTGAAGAACACTCCGGCCTGACTGGTGGGCAGGCAGAAGATGATCACGCACAGCGCCACCCAGGTGAACGCGACGGGGTTCAGCCAGCGGTAGTGGCGTCCCAGGGTCCACGGTCCGGGCTCAAACTTCTCGCCCAGGCGCCAGCGCAGGAACACCGGGATGGTGTAAGCGATGTACAGGCCGATGACAGCGATCGAGGTGACGGCAAAGAAGGCGACCGGGTAACCGGCTGAGTTGGGGAAGTAGGCCGGGAGCGTGATGATCAAGGCAAACAGGCAGACGAAGAGCACCGCGTAGGTCGGGGTGCGGTTACTCCCCAGTCGGCGCCAGAAGCGGTGTCCAGGGATGGCGCCGTCTCGAGAGAAGGCGAACGTCATTCGCGATGCGCTCGTGACGCAGGCCATCCCGCAGAACAGCTGGCCGATGGTGGAGATCAGGATCACAGCCTTGGCCGCTGCGGAGCTCAGCGCCCCGCTGATGATGGCCAGGGCGGGGAAACCGGCGCTGCTGATTGCGGAGATCTGCTTTTGCTGGACCGCGAACGTCAGGGCGAGCAAGAGGATCCAGCCGATCGCGGCCGAGTAGGCCACCGAACGCCAGACGCCCCTGGGCGCGGACTGGTCGGCGCCATGGGTTTCTTCGGAGACGTGAGCCGAAGCGTCATAACCGGTGATCGTGTACATCGTCAGTAGGAACCCGAGCGGAAGCACGTAGAACCAGTACATGCTGTGGCCGAAGCCGCCGATGCCGTATGAGCGGTGGCCGAAGACATACGAGAAGCTCGAGTGGTGGCTCGGCACGGCGACCAGGAGGACGACGATCACGGCGACGCCGATCACGTGCCACCAAACCGAAACCCCGTTGAAGATCGAGACCAGGTGACCGGAGAACACGTTGATGAGGCCGTGGATGAGCAGAATCAGCGCAAACAGCGCAAAGACGACGTGGGCCCCGTAATGCACGTTCGTGGACGCGAAGTTGAAGATGAAGTGCACGTTGTAAAGGCCAAGGAGGTACTGCAGAAAGCTCGCGGCGGCGTAGTCCACCGAGGCGACTACGGCGACCAGGCCGATCAGGTTGAACCAGCCCGTGAACCATCCCCATCCGGCACCGCCGAGACGTGAGGCCCAGTAGTAGATGCCCCCGGCCGTGGGAAAGGCCGAGGCAAGCTCTGACATCGAGACGGCGACGCACAGGATCAGCAGGCTGATCACCGGCCAGCCGATCGAGATGGCCACGGGGCCGCCGTTGTTAAAGGCCTGCCCGTAGCTCGTGAAGCAGCCGGCGAGCACCGAGATGATCGAGAACGAGATGGCGAAGTTGGAGAACGAGCTCCAGCCTCGCCGGAGCTCCTGCTTGTAACCAAGCTCCGCCAGTCGCTGTTCGTCGGACGTGAGTGCCGGCGCCGTCGTCGTTGCAGCCTCCACAGGCCCCTCCTACAAAAGGTTTGATGATCCGTCCTTAGTGTCGGGAAATCTACATGCAGGGTCAAGATTGGCGACGCCGAGACGTCCCCAATTGGGGTCATGGCCGCCGCCGAGCTCAGGTGGCGAGCAGGAGGCCGCCGAGAATGTGCTCGGTGGCGCGCACGTGCTCGGCCATCTCCCGGGCTGCAGTCAGCTCGTCCCGGCGCCGGATGGCGTAGAGCAACCGGCGGTGCTGGGTGTTGGCTGACTCGAGCACCTCGGGCGGATGGGCGATGAGCGAGATGAGCCGGGTCATCGCCCCCTGGACCTCAGTCATCGCGGTGACCAGACGCCGGCTGCCGGTGGCCTCGGCCAGCCCCACGTGCAGGCGCACGTCAGCCTGCCGGTAGGCATCGAAGTCGTCGAGCATCGTCTCGAGCCGGCCGGCGAGGTCGTAGAGACCCTGGAGGGCCTCGAGGTCGGCGCGCTCAGCGGCCAGGACGGCTACGCCCACCTCAATGGCCAGGCGCTCATCACACGCCTCCCGCCAGGAGGCGACGAGGTCAGGCGAGGGGGGATCTGCGGGTGGCTGGGGATCGGCGACGAAGGTGCCGCCGCCGCGTCCGCGGGTGGCCCGCAGATGACCACTCTGGGCCAGCGCCACGAGGGCCTGGCGCAGGGTTGAGCGCGCGATGCCGAGGCGGGCGCAGAGCTCACGCTCGGCGGGCAGGCGGGTTCCCGGCGGGAGGAGTCCGAGGCGGATCGCCGTTCCCAGGCGCTCCACCGTCTCCTCGAACGCCGTCTGCGACCGCACGGGCGCAAACACCGTGGCGAGCGATGCCGCGGACTCAAGCGAGCCGACGGTCATCCGGACTCACAGGCGCTCAAAGCCTCGGATCCGCTCCCAATCGGTGACCGCCGACTCAAACGCCTGAAGCTCGACGTCGGCGGCGTGAACGTAGTGATCGACGACCTCGTCGCCGAAGGCGGCGCGCGCCACCTCGCTGGTGGCGAAGAGGTCTCGCGCGTCACGCAGGGTCGAGGGCAGGCGCGGCTTGTCGGCCGCCAGGTAGGCATTGCCGGCGTAGGGCGCCTCCAGCTCAAGCCCGGCTTCGACGCCGTGCAGGCCGGCCGCGATAATCGCGCTCAGGGCGAGGTACGGATTCAGATCAGAGCCCCCGGCGCGGTTCTCAAAGCGCAGCGAGGGTCCCTCGCCCACCACCCGCAGCGAGCACGTGCGGTTGTCGTGGGCCCAGGCGACGGCGGTGGGGGCGAATGATCCTTCGGCAAAGCGCTTGTAGGAGTTGATGTTCGGGGCCAGGAGCAGGGTCAGCTCACGCAGCGCAGTCAGCTGCCCGGCCAGGAAGGAGTCGAATACCTCCCGCTCCCGGGCGAACAGGGCACCCGCGGCGTCGGCGAGCGAGAAATGGATGTGGCACGAGGAGCCCTCACGCTCGTTGAACTTGGCCATGAAGCTGATCGCCATGCCCTCCTGGTCGCCGATCTCCTTGGCCCCGTTCTTGTAGATGGCGTGCTGGTCCGCGGTGCGCAGCGCGTCGGCGTAGCGGAAGTTGATCTCATGCTGGCCCAGGTTGCACTCGCCCTTGGAGTTTTCAACCACGAGGCCCGCGCCCATCATCGAGTTGCGGATGCGTCGGATGAGCGGCTCGACCTTGGCCGTCCCGAGCAGCGAGTAGTCGATGTTGTAGAGGTTGGCCGGGTTGAGGTCCCGGTAGCCCTTGTGCCAGGCCTCCTCGTAGCTGTCGCGGAAGACGAGGAACTCAAGCTCGGTGCTCGCGTTGGCGACCCAGCCGCGC
The DNA here is from genome assembly GCA_963733555.1 of uncultured Solirubrobacterales bacterium. Lineage (GTDB taxonomy): Bacteria > Actinomycetota > Thermoleophilia > Solirubrobacterales > Solirubrobacteraceae > Palsa-465. The sequence goes on along the minus strand of CAVTDO010000002.1, from coordinate 1,405,749 downwards.
TCGGCCAGGCGGGCCAGCTGCGCGCGCAGAACCTGCCGGGGTGAGGGCATGACGTCCGACCCATCCGCCCACCGGAGGTCGGCCAGGCAGAGGGCCGTGGCCGGCAGCCAGGGGAGCGGGCAGAGCGTGTCCAGGTCCGGGCGCATGGCGAAATCGCCGTAGCCGCGCTCCCAGGAGGCAAGCTCGTAGCCATCGACCGGGTTCATCTCGACGTCGACCGCGAGCAGGTAGTTGCAGCCCTCAGCGCCGTGATCGGCCACCTCCTCAAGGAACTGGCGCGCGGTTAGCCGCTTGCCCTGAAGCCGTCCCTGCATATCGGTGATGGCGAGCAGCACGGTGTCGATCTCACCGCGGGCGACCTGGTCGGTGAGCTCGTCCAGGGTCAGGGCTGGAACCGCCTCCGTCACCCCCGCCGCGCGATCCTCGTGCTCGATCGTCACTGGCATGAAGGTATAGGACCCGAGCCTTAAACGCTAGGTTTCCCCGGTGGAGCAGCTGAGGGGCTGTGGACGATCTTGATCACGTGCTGGACGGCCTGGCGGCGCGGCTCGGTCCCGTGACGTCCGGACCGGTCCCCCTCAAGGGCGGGATCACCAATCGCAATTACCGCGTGCGCTTCGGCGCTTGCGAGTGCGTCCTCCGGCTCCCGGGCAAGGACACCGCGGCGCTCGGTATCAGCCGGGAAGCGGAGCGGATCGCCACCCGCACGGCGGCCGAGCTCGGGATCGCACCCCGGCTCATCACCGGCGATGAGCACTCTCTCGTAACTGAATACCTGGCGGCCCAGGCCAGCGACGCCTCCGCGATTCAGGCCGCGCCCGAGCCGGTGGCCGACGCCCTGCAGCGCTTTCACGCCTCTGGAGCGGAGCTGCCCGCCCGCTTCTGGGTCCCCGACCTGCTCGACACCTACGCGGAGATCGTGCACCGCCGCGGGGGTCATTTCCCCGAGGTCTACGACGAGGCGCGGGAGCTGATGCGGCGGGTGGCGCGCGCGCTCCCCCTCGAGGATCCGGTGCCCTGCCACAACGACCTGCTCCCGGGCAACGTTCTCCTCGCCGGCGATGGCCGGGTCATGTTGGTGGACTGGGAGTACGCCGGGATGGGGCACCGGATGTTCGACCTGGCCAACCTGGCCGCCGGCGCCGAGCTGAGTGAGGCCGGCGAGCGGCGGCTGCTGGCCGCCTACCTGCAGCGGGACCCGCTGCCGTCCGAGCACGCCGCGCTCCGGCTCATGCGCCTCATGTCCGACGCTCGCGAGGCGGCCTGGGGTGTGGTCCAGGGGTTGCTCTCCGATCTCGACTTTGATTTCGGCGCCTACGCCGAAGCGCACTTCGAGCGCTTCCGCACCCTGGCCGCCGGCCCGCGACTCGAGGAGTGGCTAAGTGCCGCGACCGCGTGAGCTGCCGGGCCGGGCCCGGGTCGTGATCATCGGCGGTGGGGTGGGAGGGGCGTCGATCGCCTATCACCTGGCCCAGCTCGGGGAGCGTGACGTGATCCTGCTTGAGCGCAGCGAGCTGACCAGCGGCTCGACCTTCCACTCGGCCGGGCTGGTCGGCCAGCTCCGCGGCAGCCTCACGCTGACCCGGCTGATGATGGATTCGGTCGAGCTCTACCGCCGGCTCGACTGCGGGTGGGTGGAGTGCGGCGGGCTCCGCCTTGCCTGCACGCCGGAGCGCGAGCAGGAAGCGTTGCGTCAGGTGGCGTGGGCCAAGACGTTCGGACTCCCGCTCGACCTCGTGTCGGCCGAGGAGGCTCAGGCGCTCTTTCCGCTCATGGTCACCGAGGGTGTGCGCTGCGCCTCCTACCTGGCCACCGACGGCTATCTCGATCCGTCACTGCTCACGATGGCCCTGATCGAGGGGGCGCGGGAAGGCGGCTGTCAGGTCTACACGCACACGCGCGTGACCGGAATCCAGGTGGAGGATGGCCGCGTCCGTGGGGTGGAGACGGAGTGGGGTCCCATCGAAACCGAGGTCGTGGTCAACGCCGGGGGGATGTTCGCGGCGGAGATCGCGCGGATGGCCGGGGTGCGGGTGCCCGTCGTGCCCTTTGCGCACGAGTACCTGGTCACCCAGCCGTTCCGGGAGCGGACGACGGGCGAACATTTGCCCACGCTGCGCGACCCGGACCTTCTCATCTACTTCCGGGAGGAGGGCGGGGGCCTGATCATGGGCGGCTACGAGCGCCAGAGCGCTCCCTGGTCGCTCGACGAGCACGAGCTCGACGCCATTCCCGGCGACTTCAACGGCCGCCTGCTCGAGGAGGATTGGCCGCGCTTCGAGGAGATCGCCGTCAACTCCCGGCGTCGCGTCCCGGCCATGAACGAGGTGAGGATCACGCGGCTCATCAACGGCCCGGAGGCGTTCACTCCTGACAATGAGTTCTGCCTGGGCGAGACCGAGGTGCGCGGGCTGTTCGTGGCCGCCGGTTTCTGCGCCCACGGCCTAGCCGGCGCGGGAGGGATCGGCAAGCTCATGGCCGAGTGGATTCTGGCCGGTGAACCGTCCGTCGATGCTTGGGAGATGGACATCCGGCGCTTCGGCCCGCACTACCGCTCGCCGAGCTACACCCTGAAGCGCGCGCGAGAGGTCTATGAGACCTACTACGACATCAAGTACCCCGGGCACGAACGACAGTCGGGTCGGCCGCTCCGGGTCTCAAGCGCCTACGACTGGCACCGGCAGCATGGCGCCGCCTTCGGTGAGAAGTCAGGCTGGGAGCGGGTCAACTGGTACGAGGCCAACGCCGCCGCGGGCGAGGAGTCCCCGCGGCCGCGCGGCTGGGCGGGGATGCACTGGTCCCCGGCCATCGCAGCCGAGCACCGTGCGGCGCGGGAGGCGGCAGCCCTGTTCGACGAGTCGTCTTTCGCCAAGCTCGAGATCTCCGGTCCGGGGGCGGCGGAGCTGCTCGAGCGCCTGTGCGATAACCGGGTGGCCCGGAATATCGGCGCCATCACGTACACCCAGATGCTCAATCGGCGGGGCGGAATCGAGTGCGATTTCACGGTCACGCGCGTGGAGCCGGAGGTGTTTCAGATCGTCACGGGCACGGCCTTCGGCAACCACGACGCGAGCTGGATCCGGCGCCACCTCCCGGGTGACGGCAGCGTGCGCCTGAGTGACGTGACGAGCCGCTGGGCCTGCTTCGCCCTGTGGGGCCCCCGGTCCCATGACATCCTCGCGCCGCTCACTCCGGATCCGCTCGATTTCAAGTACATGTCGATGCGGGAGATCGCCGTCCATGACGTTCCCGTGCGGGCGCTCCGGGTGACCTTCGTGGGGGAGGCGGGATGGGAGCTCTACTGTCCGACCGAGTACGGCGCCGGGCTGTGGCGAGCCCTGTGGGAGGCTGGCCAGCCGCACGGTCTACGGGCCGGCGGCTACCGAGCCATCGACTCGCTGCGCCTGGAGAAGGGCTACCGCGTGTGGGCAGCCGACATCACGCCTGAGGACACGCCGCACGAGGCCGGACTCGGCTTCTGCGTACGGGAGGACAAGGCCTTCCTGGGCTCCGAGGTGCTGGCCGCGGCGACCCCGGAGCGGCGCCTGCGCTGCATCCTGCTTGCGGATCCTCGGTCGGTCACGCTCGGCAACGAGCCCGTCCGGCTGGGTGAGCAGGTGCTGGGCCGCGTGACGAGCGGTGGGTACGGCTACACGGTCGGCAAATCAATCGCCTACGCCTATCTCCCCGCCGAAATCGAGCTGGGCGCCGAAGTGGAGATCGACGTCTTCGGCCATTGGGTCTCAGGCACGGTCGCCGCCGAGCCGCTATATGACCCCCGGGGCGAGCGAGTGAGAAATTTCGGCGCGCCGCAGGAGGAAATGCGCGGAGTAGGCTCAAAGTAGCCTCGGAGAGGAGATTGAGCACATGGCGGTCAAAGTTGGCGACCGCGAAGCAGAGCTGATCGACAGCGTTTGTCAACGCGTCCGGGAGGAGCTCCCGAAGGGCCAGGCATCGCCAGCCGAGGCTTTCGTCCGCCAGTACTACCACTGGGTTCCGGACGAGGATCTGCGTCACCGCACTCAGGAGGACCTCTTTGGAGCCGCTATGGCGCACTGGCGGTTGGCTCTCGAGCGCCAGCCCGGGGAGGCCAAGGTAAGGGTCTATAACCCCGACCCGGAGCGTGACGGTTGGTCCTCGCGGCACACGGTTCTCGAGGTCGTCTCGGACGACATGCCGTTCATCGTCGACTCCGTGCAGATGGAGCTTTCACGGGAGGGCTTCACGATCGACCTCGTGATCCATCCGGTGATCCGCGTGCGCCGGGACAGCGAGCACCGGATTGTCGAGATGCTCGATCCCGGTGACCAGTCCGAGGACACGATCTCCGAGTCGGTGCTTCACGCCGAGGTGCTGCGTGAGCCCGACCCCGATCGCCTGGAGCACCTCCAGAACCAGATCGCCGCCGTGGTCGACAAGGTTGGGGTGGCGGTCCAGGACTGGCAACCGATGCGCCGCCGGGCGCTCGAGCTGGCCGAGACGCTGAGCAGCGATGATCTCCCGGCGAGCGCCGAGGACGTCGACGAGGTGAGGGCCTTCCTGAGGTGGGTCGCCGACGACCACTTCACCTTCCTCGGCTACCGCGAGTACAAACTCGTCGAGAACGGCGACGAGGCCTGGGTGAAGGCGCTCGACGACACCGGCCTGGGGATCCTCCGTCACAAGCGACCAAGCCCGCCGCGCAAGCTCACCGAGAAGGCGGCCGCGCTCGCCCAGGCATCGCAGCTCCTGCTCCTGACAAAGGCCAACTCGCAATCCCCGATCCATCGCCCCGCCTACCTCGACTACATCGGGGTGAGGAAGTTCGACGGCGACGGGGAGGTGATCGGTGAGTACCGGTTCCTCGGCCTCTACACGAGCTCGGCCTACCGGGCCGAGCTGCCGGACATCCCGCTCCTGCGCGGGAAGGTCAAGCAGGTGCTCGACCACTCCGGCTTCTTGCGGGTCAGCCACGATGCCAAGGGGCTCCTGGAGATCCTCGAGTCCTATCCCCGCGACATCCTCTTCCAGTTCGAGGCCGACGATCTGTTCCGGATCTCGATGGGCATCCTCGGGCTCGGCGAGCGCCAGCGCGTGCGGCTGTTCGTATGGGAGGACCCGCTCGACCGCTTCGTGTGGTGCCTGGTCACGATTCCGCGTGACCGCTTCAACACGGAGAACCGGGAGCGGATCGGCAAGCTCCTGATCGAGGCCTTCTCCGGCACTCAGCTCGACTGGACGCTTCAGCTCTCCGAATCGCGGCTCGTACGCGTCCACTACATCATCCGCTGCGACGGGATTCCCGGCTATGACGTCGAAGAGGTCGAGGCCAAGCTGGTCCGGGCAGCGCGGGCCTGGACCGACGACCTGCGCCAGGCGCTGATCTCGGAGCTCGGCGAGGAGCGCGGGGTCAAGCTCCACCGCCGCTATCAGGCCGCCTTCCCCACCGGCTACCGCTCCGACTGGACAGACACTGACGCGGTGCAGGACATCCTCCGCCTCGAGGCGCTCGAGGAACGCCACGGCCCGATCATCAACCTGTATCGCCCGGAGGGGGAGTCGGAGATCCTGCGCTGCAAGCTCTACAGCGCCGAGGGGGTGTCGCTGTCCGAGGTGCTGCCGACCTTCGAGCACATGGGCGCCCGCGTGATGGACGAGCGCCCGTATCGGATCGCTCCTCAGGACGCGGAGCCATCCTGGATCTATGACTTCGGGCTGCAGGTGCGCGCCGAGGACATCGAACGGGTGCGGGACACCTTCGAGGACGTGTTCCTGGCCGCTCGTAGTGGTCTCGTCGAGGACGACCGGCTGAACGGGCTCGTCCTGGCCGCCGAGCTGAGCGGACGGGAGATCATCGTCCTGCGCGCCGTGGCGCGCTACCTCCGCCAGGCCGGGCTTCCTTACTCGGACGCCTACATGGAGCGAGCGCTCATAGCCCACCCGGACATCGCTGAGGGAATGCTCGAGCTGTTTTTGGCCCGATTCGATCCCGACGACCCGGACGAATCCCGCGCCGATCAGATCCGGGAGCGTCTCAAGGACGCGATCGACGGCGTCGAGAGCTTGGACGAGGACCGGATCCTGAGCGGCTTCCTCTCGGTCATCACGGCCATGCTGCGGACAAGCTTCTTCCGGCGAGACGACTCGGGCGCCCCCTTGTCGTACCTGTCCTTCAAGCTCGAGCCTCAGGAGATTTCGCTTCTCCCCAAGCCGCGCCCGCGCTTCGAGGTCTTCGTCTACTCGCCGCGCTTCGAGGCCGTTCACCTTCGCGGCGGCAAGGTGGCGCGAGGGGGCCTCCGCTGGTCGGACCGGCCGGAGGACTTCCGGACCGAGATCCTCGGCCTGATGAAGGCCCAGATGGTCAAGAACGCACTGATCGTTCCGGTTGGGGCCAAGGGCGGGTTCGTGCTCAAACGCCCGCCCGAGGACGGCGACGCGCTGCGTGAGGAGGCCATCTGCTGCTACCGGATGTTCCTCCGTGGCCTGCTCGATCTGACCGACAACATCGTCGACGGCGAGGTCGTCCCGCCCGAGCGGGTCGTCCGCTACGACGAGGACGACACGTACCTGGTTGTCGCCGCCGATAAGGGAACCGCCAGCTTCTCTGACGTCGCCAACGAGATCTCGGCCGAGTACGACTACTGGCTCGGTGATGCGTTCGCCTCCGGGGGCTCCCACGGCTACGACCACAAGCAGATGGGCATCACCGCGCGCGGGGCCTGGGAGTCGGTCAAACGCCACTTCCGTGAGCTCGGCACCGACGTCGAGAGCAGCGACTTCACCGTGGTCGGGATCGGCGACATGTCAGGTGATGTGTTCGGCAACGGGATGCTGCTCTCCAAGCACACCAAGCTCGTGGCCGCCTTCGACCACCGCCACGTGTTCCTCGATCCCGATCCGGACCCGAAGGCGAGCTTCGCGGCCCGCCGGCGGCTCTTCGAGCAGGAGCGCTCGGCGTGGGATGACTACGACGAGGATGCGCTCTCGGAGGGCGGGGGCATCTACGACCGCGCCGCCAAGTCGGTGCCGATCTCGGATCCGGTCAAGCGCGCGCTCGGCATCGATGCGGACAAGCTCTCGCCGCCTGAGCTCATCCGGGCCATCCTGTGCGCCCCCGTTGACCTGCTCTGGAACGGCGGGATCGGCACCTACGTGAAGGCGTCGAACGAAGCCCACTCCGACGTCGGTGACAAGGCGAACGATCCCCTGCGGGTGAACGGCCGTGATTTGCGTTGCCGCGTCGTCGGCGAGGGAGGGAACCTCGGCTTCACCCAGCGGGCGCGCATCGAGTATGCGCAGAAGGGAGGCCCCGAGCACGAGGGCGGCGCTGTCTACACCGACTCGATCGACAACGCCGCCGGCGTCAACACCTCCGACCACGAGGTCAACATCAAGATCCTCCTCGACTCGGTCGTCGGCGCCGGCAAGCTCTCCGAGGAGGACCGCAACGAGCTCCTGGTCGAGATGACCGAGTCGGTGACCGAGCAGGTGCTCTACGCCAGTTACACCCAGACCCAGGCCATCAGCCTGGCGCTGTTCCAGGCCCGGTCGATGATCGACGTTCACGCGCGGCTGATCCGGCGTCTCGAGCAGGTGGCGGGACTCGACCGGGAGCTGGAGTTCCTGCCCAGCGACGAGATCATCTCCGACCGCAAGGCCGCTCACGAGGGGCTCCTGGCTCCCGAAATGGCCATCGTCATGGCCTACTGCAAGCTCCACATCTACGGGCGGCTGCTCCACTCCGACCTACCCGAGGACGAGTCCCTGGCCCGTGATCTGGAGCGCTACTTCCCGCCCCCCTTGCCCGAGCGCTATGCCAAGGCGATGCCCGAGCACCGCCTGCGGCGCGAGATCATCGCCACCGTCGTGGCCAACCAGCTCGTTGACCGGGCGGGGACGACTTTCGCCTTCCGTCTGGGCGAGGAGACGGGAGCCTCGCCGCCGACGCTGGCCCGCGGCTATGCCGTGGCGCGGGAGGTGTTCGACATGCGCCCCTTCTGGGAGGAGGTCGAAGGGCTCGATAACGAGGTCCCCACGGAGGTCCAGCTGCAGATGCTGATCGAAGCCCGGCGCCTGGTCGAGCGCTCGGCGCGCTGGCTCGTGCTCGAGCGGCCGTCGAGGATCGCGATAGAGGAGGAGGTAGGACGCTTCGAGCCCGGGGCCGAACTGCTCCGCAGCGCGGTGCCGGACATCCTCGACGGCGCCGAGGCCGAGGCGTTCGAGAACCGCGTGAGCGAGCTCACCGAGGCCGGGGTCCGGGACGAGCTGGCCCGGCGAGTCGCGGCCATGCCGTCGCTGCTTCCTGCGTTCGACATCGTCGCCGTGGCCGAGCAATCGGGACGTGATCTGACCGACGTGATGCACACCTACTTCCGCGTCGCCTCGCGGCTCGAGCTCCCGTGGCTGCGGGATCGGATCTACGCCCTGCCCCGGGCCAACCGCTGGCAGGCGCTGGCCCGGGCCGCCCTGCGCGACGACCTGATGCGCGCTCACCGCGAGCTGACCAAGGAGGTGCTCGACTACGCCAGTGACGGCCATCGCGGCGACGAGGCGATCGACGAGTGGGCCGAGGACCGGTCCGAGTCGCTCGAGCGCTCGCTGAGCACGCTGGCCGACATCCGCGCCTCACGGACCTACGACACGACCACGCTGCCCGTAGCGCTGCGTGAGGTGCGCTCGCTCATCCGGGGCGGCGGCGAGGGCGAGCCCTCGGGCACGGCGGAGAGCAGTTAGCTGACGGGCGCCGAGCGGCTCGCGTGGACGGTCCCGTCGGGCGCCGTCCAGGTCAGGCGCACGCTGCCCGCGGCGGGGATCGAGACGTGGGTGAAGATGAACCCCTCGGCGCTGTTTGTGCTCACCGCCGCCAGCGGCTGCCAGTTCGAGGAGCCGCGGGGTGTGAACTCGATCTCTCCCGTCTGCGTCGTCGTGTGGTCGGCGAGCCGGAGCTGGCCCCAGAGGGGGACGGTTCCGCCGTGTTGAGGCCTGGGGAGCCAGATCGGGATCTGGTAGGCGGCAAACGACGGCTTGGGAGTGCCGTTGATGAACTCGAGGCCGGTCTGGAACGTGCTCCAGTACAGGGCGCTGTTCTTCCGCGCGTGCGGTTTGGGCGGGCTATCCACGAGCAGGAACTGGGTCAGGCCCTTGACGAAGGGGTCTCGCCACATCATGTACTCGCCCTGGTTGAGCCATGTCGCCTGGGTGGCTGGAGACGTCGGCACGTACAGGTTGGGGGGGTTGGTCTTGTAGCCCCATTCTGTGAGGTAGAGGGGGACCCCGCCCGCGCGATGCCGGCCGTAGGCCGCGGAGATCCGGCCCAGCATCCGCTCGAAGGCGGCGATGTTGTCCAGGGTGACAAACGTCCGATCGGGAGCCGGCCGGTTGGGCGCGGTCTGAAAACCGTAGGGATGATGGGCGTAGGCGGAACGGAAGAGGGCCGGGTTGGCGCGCACAAAGGCGCCCCGGGAGCCCGAGGCGGGACAGCCGAGCGAGCCGGCGGCCGTCCCGCGCAGCGGGCGCAGGTTGGGATCGACGCAGTACAGGGCACGCGCGAACCGCTCCGGATCCATGAGGCCGCGGTTGGCCGTCTCGCCGATCATGACCGTGTCTCCGGAGTGGCCGGTGGCCTGCAGCCCGGACCAGGCGGCATCGACGAGGCCACGGTAGAGCTCAGGCTGGGTCAGCACGGTCCGGCCCGAGATCCGCTCATACCACGGAGTGAGCCACGAGATCTCGTTGGGCTCGTTCCAGATGCCCCAGTAGCTCACGCGGGGAATCACCTGATGGTCGATGGGATCGATATAGCTACCGCTGTAGCGGCGGCCGGCCGCCTGGACGAACTGCCGGTACTCGGACGCGCGGGGCGCCCAGCCGAGGCTGGGTCCCTGATGACGGTTGGCCTTGGGCACGGCCCAGCGCGGCGACGGGCCGATGACGAGGAAGTAGACCTTCATGCCCAGCTGGTTGGCCTTCTCCACCAGCTGGTCCCAGCGCAGCCAGGCGCCGGGGGGATAGTCGGCCGGGTTGCTGGCGTTGAAGTGGGGACGACGATTCGAGCCCTGGTTGGGCGCGACGAGCTGCCAAACCAGCGAGACCTTGACCACGTCGACTCCGAGCGAGTGCAGCGTCTCCAGCGTCGAGACCATGTGCTGGGTGTCGACGTAGATCAGCTGGTCGTCGTCGAGCAGCATCGAGACCTGCGTGCTCGAGGCGTGCGCGGGGGAGGGCAGCGCGAACTCGACCACGGCGGCGGCGCACACGATCGCGGCGACGGCGAGGGCCGCCGCCAGAATCCTCTGCCAGCGGCTCATCAGGGGTCGATCTTAGGAGCAGGTCGGCGCATGCGGTGAGAGACAGAACACACACCGGCGCCGATGGTCGCGCCCGCGAAGAGGAGGAAGTCGAGGATGCCCGCCGCCAGAAAGGCAATCGGGCTCGTGAGTAGGCGGCCGGCCAGACGTTCGCACATAGGCTCGCAAGCTATCGTCTGACCGGAAAATGGCCACCGTCAAGACAAGCGTCACCGAACTTCCGGAATCACGTGTCCGCGTGCAGGCCGAGGTGCCGGCCGAAGAGGTCGAGCGCCGGGTCGCCGAAGCAGCTCAGCAGCTCGGACGGCAAATGCGGGTTCCCGGCTTTCGCAAGGGCAAGGTGCCGGCTCCGGTCGTGATCCGCCGCCTGGGCCGCGACGCGGTGCTCGATGAGGCCCTTCGGGGCGCCCTCGGGAGCTGGTACGCGGACGCCATCGAGGAGTCCGGGATCGCCCCGGTGGGCGAGCCGGAGCTCGACATGGGCGAGCCCCCGCGGGAGGGACAGCCCCTCTCCTTCTCGATCGAGATCGGTGTTCGTCCCACGGCCCAGCTCGGCCAATACAAGGGGCTCGAGGTGGGCCGGCGCGAGGCGAGCGTGTCCGATGCCGAGGTCGACGAGGAGATCGAGCGGCTGCGGGAGCGGGTGGCCACCCTGGAGACGGTCGAGCGGCCCGCGGCCGACGGCGATCACGTGGTCATCGACTACGTGGGCTCTGTGAACGGGGAGACCTTCGAAGGCGGAACCGGCCGCGATCAGCTCCTGGAGCTCGGCTCAGGCCGGCTCATCCCCGGCTTTGAGGAGCAGCTCACGGGCGCGAGCGCCGGCGACAAGCGCACCGTCGAGGTGACCTTCCCGGCGGACTATCCGAATCAGGAGCTGGCCGGCCAGCCGGCGCAGTTCGAGACGACCGTCACCGAAGTCAAGTCAAAGCGCCTCCCCGAGCTCGACGAGGAGTTCGCTACCGAGGCGGGGGGCTTCGACACCGTGGACGAGCTCCGTGAGGACATCCGTTCCCGCCTGAGCGCGGCCGAGGAGCGCGCGATCGAGCGTGAGTTCGAGGAGGCAGCTCTCGACGCGGCCGTGGCCGAGGCGACGGTCGCGGTCCCCGAGAAGCTCGTCCATGCCCGGGCCCACGAGCTCCTGGGAGACACAATGGCTGCCCTCGGCCGCCAGGGCATCTCCAAGGAGGCCTACCTGCAGATCGCGGGCAAGGACGAGGAGACGCTGGCCCACGAGGCCGAGCCCGAGGCCGAGCGAGCGCTCAAGCGCGAGGCTGTGCTGGCTGCGGTCGTGGACGCCGAGGGGATCCAGCCCACCGATGAGCAGGTCCGGGAGGCGCTCGAGCCGAGCGCGGAGCGGACCGGCGTCTCGGTGGACGAGCTGTTGGAACGGCTGCGTGAAGGCGACCGGCTGGAGCGCGTGCGTGAGGACGTTGCGAACCGGCAGGCGCTGGAGCTCCTGGTCTCCGAGACCGAGCCGATCAGCGTCGAGCAGGCGCAGGCCCGGGACAAGCTGTGGACGCCGGGCAAGGAGGAGACCCGCGCCGGACAGCTCTGGACGCCGGGCAGCTGAGCGAGCCTTCGTCTGGCAATCGCCAGGGCCGGGTAAGGGCGGTTGCTACATTCGGCAGGAATCCGGCCGAGGAAGCGAAAGAAGCGAGGACGATGAGCCCACTCGTACCCATGGTTGTTGAACAGACTTCCCGCGGGGAGCGTGCGTTCGACATCTACAGCCGGCTCCTGAACGAGCGGATCATCTTTCTCGGCACACCGATCGACGACCAGATCGCCAACCTGATCGTGGCCCAGCTCCTGCACCTGGAGTCCGAGGACCCCGACAAGGACATCTCGATCTACGTCAACTCGCCCGGCGGGTCGGTGTACGCGGGACTCGCCGTCTACGACACCATGCAGTTCATCAAGCCCGACGTGCAGACGATCTGCGTCGGCATCGCCATGTCGATGGGCGCGCTGCTCCTGGCCGGCGGGGCTCACGGCAAGCGGATGGCTCTGCCCAACGCGAAGATTCTCATCCACCAGGTGTCCTCCGCCTTCCAGGGCCAGGCCACGGATATTGAGATCCACGCCAAGGAGATCATCGATGTTCGCCGCCGCCTGGACGAGATCATCGCCAAGCACACCGGGCAGGAGCTGGAGAAGGTCCGTCAGGACACCGAGCGGGACTACTTCATGAGCGCCGAGGATGCGAAGGAGTACGGAATCATCGACCGCGTGATCTCGCAGCACTGAGGGTCTACCCTTAGGGCAGGGGTCGTAGCGGAACTCGGAGAGGGCAACACATGGCACGTCCCACCGACTCAAACGAACAGCTGCTTTGCAGTTTCTGCGGTAAGTCGCAGCGACAGGTCAAGAAGCTGATCGCGGGACCGGGCGTCTACATCTGCGACGAGTGCATCGATCTCTGTAACGAGATCATCGATGAGGAGCTCACCGCTCCGCCCAGCTTCGACATCGAGAACCTCCCCAAGCCTCGGGAGATCTACGACGTTCTGAACGAATACGTCGTCGGTCAGGAGCAGGCCAAGCGGACGCTGTCGGTGGCCGTCTACAACCACTACAAGCGCGTTCAGATGATGCAGTCCGATGAGAATGACATCGAGCTGCAGAAGTCGAACATCCTCCTGCTCGGGCCGACAGGGTGCGGCAAGACGCTGCTGGCCCAGACTCTGGCCAAGATCCTGAATGTTCCCTTCGCCATCGCGGACGCCACGGCGCTGACCGAGGCGGGCTACGTGGGTGAGGACGTCGAGAACATCCTCCTCAAGCTCATCCAGGCCGCCGATTACGACGTCAAGAAAGCCGAGACGGGGATCATCTACATCGACGAGGTGGACAAGATCGCCCGCAAGGCGGACAACCCGTCGATCACGCGTGACGTGTCCGGCGAGGGTGTCCAGCAGGCACTCCTGAAGATCCTCGAGGGGACGACCGCCTCGGTGCCGCCTCAGGGCGGCCGCAAGCACCCCCACCAGGAGTTCCTGTCCATCGACACCACCAACGTGCTCTTCATCTGCGGCGGCGCCTTCGCCAACCTGGACAAGGTGATTGAGCGGCGCATCGGCCATCAGGGCATCGGCTTCGGCGCGGCGATCAAGTCCAAGGACCAGCGTGATCTGGGCGAGCTCTTCGAGCACTGCCTGCCCGAGGACCTGATCCAGTACGGCCTGATCCCCGAGTTCATCGGCCGGCTGCCCGTGATGTCGGCCATCCACCAGCTCTCCCGCGACGAGCTGATGCAGATCCTCACCGAGCCGCGCAACGCACTGGTCAAGCAATTCCAGCGCTTCTTCCAGTTCGACGGGATCGAGCTCGTGTTCGCCGACGATGCCCTGACCTCGGTTGCCGACAAGGCGCTCGAGCGGGAGACCGGCGCTCGCGGCCTGCGCTCGATCATCGAAGAGGTCCTGCTTGAGGTCCAGTTCGAGCTCCCCTCCCGGCGTGACGTGCGCAAGTGTGTCGTCACCCGGGACACGATCGTGAAGGCCACCCCGCCGACGCTCGTCACCGAGGCCCCGGAGGAAGAGGCGGCTTAGCTGGGCCGGCGGCCTCCTAGGCGCCGGATAACTTCGATCTCCTCCAGGTCGAGCTTGTCCTTCGGGCGTCCTGCGGCACGCTTCATCGCTTCGAGGTCCTGCAAAGACGCGACGAGGAAAGCCACGCCGTCCAGGGTCAGCCGCTCTCCCCGGGCACGCAGTGTCTTGTAATCCGGTGAGCCGGCGGGCCGGACGAGAAGGTCGATCGGGCCGGCCCGGGTGTCGAGAGTGAGGATCGCCGTACGACGCAGCGTTCGGGCGTCGGGCACAAACGGAACGTCCTCCTCCACTCCTCGGAGCTGGCCTCCGAGTTCGACCATGGCGGCCCCCAACGCTTCGAGGTTCACGGCGTCGGTCGCGTAGCAGATGTCCAGATCCTGCGTGATGCGGGCCGAGCCGTGGCTGATCATCGCTATCCCCCCGACGACCACGAAATCCACGCCGTGAGCCGCCAGCCGCTTGAGCAACTCGGTGGGCCGGAAATCAGGCCAGTTCTCCACGACTTCTCATCCCGGCTAACGCGACCTCTCGGACATTTGCGTAACTGCGCTCAAAGCTCTTGATCCGCTCCCCGGCGGGCATGCGCAGCATCCTGGCCACGAGTGTTTCGTCGATGCTTCCTGACCACGGACGGGCTGAGAGCTCAAGCCGGCGTCCACATGCCCGCAGCGCTCGCTCGACCGTTTCCACGCGGGGGCTCGCGGCGTCCCGCTCCAAGCGAGCGATCGCCGACTGGGTCGTTCCGAGCCGAGAGGCCAGCGCGGCTTGGCTCAGGCCGGCGCTACGGCGAGCCTCTCGGATCAGCCCCCCAGGGGTCATAGCGAAGCTGCACTATATCAGAACTCAAGTACATATTCGCTATATAAGAGCCGCCAGATTACACTCACCCTCCTTATGCCGGGCGGCCCCGATCGCTTACACGACCTCGAGTCAAAGACCCGCTACGACCCCGCCGAGGTCGAGCCGAGGATCGTGGAGCGGTGGCTCGATGCGGGTCTCTTTCACCCCTCGCCGGAGGGAGGGCCGCAGGAGAGCTACTCGATCGCCATTCCGCCCCCCAACGTGACCGGCGTTCTGCACATGGGCCATGCGCTCAACAGCTCCGTGCAGGACTGCCTGATCCGCTACCACCGTATGCAGGGCCGGCACACGAAGTGGATCCTCGGGACCGACCACGCGGGGATTGCGACCCAGACCCAGGTCGAGCGGGCGCTTGCGGCGGAGGGACTGCACCGCGAGCAGCTTGGGCGAGAGGAGTTTGTGCGCCGGGTCTGGGAGTGGCGCGAGCGCTACGGCGGGACGATCATCGAGCAGCTGAAGCGCCTGGGCGCCTCGTGCGACTACGAGGAGGAGCGTTTCACGCTCGACGAGGAGTACGTCAAGGCCGTCCAGCACGTGTTCGTGGCCCTGTTCAACAAGGGCTACATCTATCGCGACCGCTACCTGGTCAACTGGGACCCGGGGTCCCGGAGCGCGATCTCCGACCTCGAGGTGGAGGAGCGGGTCGTCACCGACACGCTCTACTACATCGACTACCCGCTGGCCTCCGGGGACGGGCGAGTGACCGTGGCCACGGTGCGACCGGAGACGATGCTGGCCGACACGGCCGTCGCGGTCAATCCCGACGACGAGCGTTACTCGCACCTGGTCGGCCAGGAGGCGATCCTCCCGCTCGTCGGCCGCCACCTTCCGATCATCGCCGACGACTACGTGAAGCCGGAGTTCGGGACCGGCGCGCTCAAGATCACTCCCGGTCACGATCCGAACGACTTCGAAATCGGCCGCCGCCACGGACTTGAGCAGATCAGCGTGATCGGGGAGGACGGCCGCCTCACCGATCTCGCCCCGGAGCGGTTCGCCGGAATGTCCACTGAGGACGCCAAGCGGGCGGTGGCCGACGAGCTCGCTGCCGAGGGCTTGATCCGGCGGACCGAGGAGTACAGCCACGCCGTCCCGTTCTCTCAGCGCTCCGGCGAGCGGATCGAGCCGCTCGTCTCACTGCAGTGGTTCATGCATATGGACGAGCTGGCGCGCCCCGCGATCGACGCGGTCAGGAGCCGCCGGCTCACGATCCGCCCGGACTCGGAGCGCCGCCGCTACCTGGACTGGCTGGAGAACATCCGGCCCTGGTGCATCTCACGGCAGCTCTGGTGGGGCCATCAGATACCGGTGTGGTACCGCGGCGAGGAGGTCTACGCGGGCATGGAGCCGCCAGAGGGGGAGGGTTGGGAGCGCGACCCGGACGTGCTCGACACCTGGTTCTCCAGCGCGCTGTGGCCTTTTGCCACGCTCGGCTGGCCCGATCAGACCCCGGAGCTTCGCGCCTTCTACCCGACCCAGGTCCTCTCCACGGCCCGGGACATCATCTTCCTCTGGGTCGCCCGGATGGTCATGATGGGCCTCGAGTTCACCGAGCAGATCCCCTTCGCCGACGTATACGTCCACGCGATCATCCAGGCCCCGGACGGACGGAGGATGTCCAAGTCGCTGGGCACCGGAATCGACCCCATGGACCTGATCGAGGGCGGTCCTCGTCCGCCCGTCTTTCCGCAGGGCGGTGAGTTCCCCGCCTACGGCGCCGACGCCGTGCGCTGGGGCCTCTTAGCCATGTCCTCAGGCCAGGACGTCCGCTTCTCGGAGGACAAGGTGGCCCAGGGTCAGCAGTTGACTAACAAGCTGTGGAACGCGGCCCGGCTGATCCTGCTCGGCGCTGGGGCCGAGGGGCAGCGGGCGATCGCGGCGGCCGAGGTCGAGGATCGATGGATCCTGTCCCGCCTCGAGCGCGCCAAGGTCGAGGTCCGCCGGCGCCTGGAGACCTACGACTTCTCCCACGCCGCACTCGCGCTCTACGACTTCATCTACGGCGAGCTCTGCGACTGGTATCTGGAACTGGTCAAGCCGCGGCTGTGGGCGGGCGAGCCTGAGGTCGGGGGGATCCTGCTCCACTTGCTGACCGAGACGCTGGCCCTCGCCCACCCGTTCATCCCGTTCGTGACCGAGGAGATCTACAGCTTCGTCCCCGGGGCCGAGGGGCTTTTGGCCGCCGGCATCCAGGCCGAGACGGCGCCGGTCGACGAGCGCGCCGAGGCTTCCCTGGGCCGGCTGATCGAGGCTGTCCAGGCCCTCCGAGCCTGGCGCGACTTTGCCGAGGTGAAGGCCGGCGCCACTCTGCCCGCGCGCCTCGTGGCGGAGGGCTATGAGGAGACGGAGGAGCAGCTGGCGCGCCTGGCCCGTCTCTCCTTCAGCCCCAATGGGGGCGATCCGGCGGTCTCGGTCCCGATTCCCGGCGGCGCCATCGAGGTGCTGCGGAGCCCGGAGCTCGACCTCGACGCGGCCGAGCGTAAACGGGCCGCTCGCCGCACCGCGGTGGCGGCGGAGATCGACCGTGCCGAGCGCAAGCTGGCCAACGACGGCTTCGTCTCCAAGGCGCCGCCGCACGTCGTGGCCGCCGAGCGGGAGAAGCTGGATGCCCTGCGGGCGGAGCTCGAGGCCCTGTGACGCCTGAGGAAGCCGAACGCTTCGTCCTCTCCCGCGAGCTCTTCGGGATGCGGTTCGGGTTGGACCGGATGCGCCGGATGATGACCGCGCTCGGCCACCCCGAGCGGCGGTTTGACTCGATCCACGTCGTGGGGACGAATGGCAAGTCCTCAACGACACGGATGATCGCCGCCATCCTGGCCCAGCACGGGCGGCGCGCCGGCGCCTACCTTTCGCCCCACCTGCTCTCCTACTGCGAGCGCATCCGGATCGACGACGCCGACCTTGAGCCGGCTGCCTTCGCCGCCGCCGTGCAGCGGGTGGCCCACGCTGCCGAGATGGTCGATCGCTCGCTCAAGAAGGGCGAGCGCGTGACTCAGTTCGAGCTCCTCACGGCGGCCGCCTACTCCGAGCTGGCGGCGCGGGAAGTTGACGTGGCGGTGATCGAAGCCGGCCTGGGCGGCCGCTACGACGCCACCAACGTGATCCCCTCGAAGGTGCAGGTTCTGACCAGCGTGGGCCTCGAGCACACGCGCTGGCTCGGGCCGACGATCACCGCCATCGCAGCCGAGAAAATCGACGTGGTGCAGGAGGGCCAGACGCTCGTGCTCGGGGCCGGCCTGCATCCCGACGCCGAGGCGGTGGCCGAGGCCGTGGCGGCGGAGCGGGGAGCCCGGATCATTCGCGCCCCCGCCGATGCCGGCGTTCCGGTGGCGACTCCGGGGGCTTTCCAGCGGCGCAACTTCGCTCTGGCCCGGACCGCCGCCGAGGCCTACCTGGGCGAACTGGACGCGGAGGCGGTGGCTGCGGCCGCCCGATCGGTCCGCGTTCCGGGGCGCCTCCAAATCATGGCCGAGGATCCGCTGGTCCTGCTCGACGGGGCTCACAATCCCGAGAGCGTGGCCGCCCTTGTCGAGTCGCTGCCGGAGATCGTGGGTGAGCGGCGGCCCATCGTGGCCGTCATGTCGATCCTGGATGACAAGGACGCCGCCCGGATGCTTGGCACTCTGCTTCCGGAGTGCGACGCCGTGATCTTCACGAGCAGTCAGAATCCCCGTGCCCTGCCTCCGCCCACCCTCCAATCCCTGGCCGGCCAGCTCGGCGGGCCTCCCGCCGAGGTCGTTGCTGAGCCTAAGGCCGCTCTGGCCCGGGCACGGGAGATCGCCGGGCCATCCGGTGCGGTCGTGATCAGCGGATCGATCTACCTGATCGCCGACGTGCTGCGCCCGGCGAGCCGCGACGACCGCGTGTCGATGTTGTAAAGCAGCCCGATGAACGAGGACGACCAGCCCAGCTTCCTGACCATGATCGGCCTGGTCGCGCTGATCGTGGCCGTCGTGGTTCTCGTCTTCTTCGGGGTCGGCTATCTCTTCGGCCGCGCTTTCCTCTGAGCCGACCCCGATTGTCATCGGCCACGAGGCGGTGCTTGCGACCGCAGGCCCGACTACACTCGCCGTTTTAATGCTCGCGCCAGCCATCTTCGGCATCTCCAACAGCGGGATCAATCTCGCTATCGACCTGCTGATTCTGTTCCTGGTCGTCATCTGGCTGGCCATCGTCTACTGGACCTGGGCCGACGCGCGCCGGCGCATAGCGGACCCCTGGATCGTCGCCACAGCGGCGATCGCGGCCCTGATCCTCCCGTTCGTGGGGACGCTCGTCTACATGATCGTCCGACCCCCCGAGTTCCTCGACGACGTGCGCGAGCGTGAGCTTGAGATCCAGGCCGCCGAGGCCCGCCTGGCCGAGCTCGGCTATCACCTCTGCCCGCATTGCGACTACGAGGTGGAGAAGGACTTCCTGCGCTGTCCCAACTGCATGCGCAAACTGAAGGATCCGTGCCCGGTGTGCGCCAAGCCGCTGGATCCGAACTGGCGGATCTGCCCGTATTGCGAGGCCGAGGTGGGCGGCGCGGCGCCGACTCCCCGCCGCGCCCGCCGCCGGCGTGAAGGGACGGGTGAGCGCCCGGCCGCCGGCAGCTACCCGGAGGGCGAGCGCACAGTCACCGAGCGTCCCGTGGCCGAGCGTCCCGTGGCCGGGGCCACGGGCTACAGCGAGGCGGGCTCGAATCCGCCTCCGCGTGAACGTCGCGGGCCACCGCCCGCCTAGTCACCCCCCGAAGGAGGCCGGTCGTACATGGAGCGAACGCTCATCCTTGTCAAGCCTGATGCCTTTGCCCGCAACCTCACCGGCGAGATCATCGCCCGGTTTGAGCGCAAGGGCCTCAGGCTGGCGGCGCTGCAGCAACTGACGATGACCCGCGAGCTGGCCGAGCGCCACTACGCCGAGCATGAGGGCAAACCGTTCTACGAGGAGCTGGTCAGCTTCATCACCTCAGGCCCGCTGGTGGCAATGGTGCTGGAGGGCGATCAGGCGGTCGTGGCCGCCCGCCAACTCATCGGCGCCACCAATCCGCTCGAGGCCTCCCCCGGCTCGATTCGCGGCGACTTCGCGATTGAGGTCGGCCAAAACATGGTTCATGGCTCCGACGCACCCGAGTCGGCCGCCCGAGAGGTGGCGCTGTTCTTCCCCGACCTCGGTTGATCCTGGCCTCCCGCTCGCCTCAGCGGCGGGCCATCCTTGAGCAGCTGGGCATCGAGTTCTCGGTGGTGGAGCCCGGCGTTGAGGAGCTCGTGGAGGGCGATCCCGAGGCCGTGGCCATCGAGAACGCACGGCGCAAGGCACAGGCGGTGGCCTCCGGCGCGGCCACGGCGCCAGTGCTGGGAGTCGACACGGTGGTCGCCATCGGCGACCGGATGTACGACAAGCCGGGCGATCCTGGCCAGGCGCGGGCCACACTCGAGGCTCTCTCCGGGCGCACCCATACGGTGATCAGCGGGGTCTGCCTGATCGAGGCCGGAGAGGCTCGAAGCGCCTCCGCTCACACCGCGGTCGAGTTTCGGAAGCTGGATGAGCGCCTCCTCTCCTGGTACGTGGCCGCTGGCGAATGGCGCGAGCGCGCCGGCGGCTACGCCATCCAGGGGCGCGGGGGCGCCCTCATCCGGCGCATCGATGGCGATTACCTGAACGTCGTCGGCCTGCCCGTGGCCACTCTCCTGGAGCTGGCCCCCGAACTCGTGGGAAGGCCGGGCGCATAGCAATTTTCCAGCGAATTTGAATGTCCACAGGGGCGCTGGGGCGACCCGACCGGCTGCGATCATTCGGCTACACTCGCCCGAGGACGGCGCTGGCAGCACGGCGTGGCTACCAACCTTCAGCCGCCACGTCGTTCGCGTCTCCGCTTAGAAGATCTTCAACGCTTCCCACCACCCATGGGCTTTTTCAGCTACCTGACCGGATTCGGCGGCCGCGACATGGCCGTGGATCTCGGCACCGCCAATACCCTGGTCTATGTCCGGGGGCGCGGGATAGTGCTCTCGGAGCCCAGCGTGGTGGCGGTCGACTCCCGCAGCGGCGAGGTCCATGCGGTAGGAATCGAGGCGAAGCGGATGCTCGGCCGCACCCCGGGGACGATCCAGGCCATCCGGCCGCTCAAGGACGGGGTGATCGCCGACTTTGAGGTCACCGAGGAGATGCTCCGGCATTTCATCCAGAAGGTGCACCAGAACCGGTGGGCTCATCCGCGCGTCGTCGTGTGCGTGCCCTCCGGAGTAACCGGCGTGGAGAAGCGGGCTGTGGAGGAGGCCTGCCTGAGCGCCGGGGCCCGCCAGGCCTACCTGATCGAGGAGCCGATGGCGGCGGCGATCGGGGCCGGGCTCCCGGTGGGAGAGCCCACCGGGTCGATGGTCGTCGATATCGGCGGCGGGACCAGTGAGGTGGCGGTGATCTCGCTCGGCGGGATCGTCGTCTCCCAGTCGATCCGCGTCGGCGGGGACGAGCTCGACGAGGCGATCATGAACTATGTCAAGCGTGACTACAAGCTCCTGATCGGGCAGCAGACGGCCGAGGAGGTAAAGCTGGAGATCGGCTCGGCCTTCCCGATCGGTGAAGAGGTTCAGGCCGAGATCCGCGGGCGCGACATGGTCTCCGGACTCCCCAAGACGGTGGTTCTGACCAGCGAGGAGATCCGCTCCGCGCTCGAGGAGCCAGTGAGCCAGATCATCGACGCGGTCAAGGAGACGCTCGACCGCACGCCGCCGGAGCTCGCCTCCGACATCATGGATCGTGGCATCATGCTGGCTGGAGGTGGTTCGCTGCTACAGGGGCTCGAAGAGCGCCTGCGTCACGAGACGCAGATGCCGGCGCACCTGGCCGAATCGCCGCTCACCTGCGTGGCGGTTGGCAGTGGCAGATCTTTGGAGGAGTTCGAAGCAATCCACCGCTCCAGCAAGAATTCACGTCATCGGCGTCATCGGTACTAGGGTCGTGCGCCTAAGTTCCGGTGGCCGAGGCAACACCTTGGAGATTTTTCTCACGTGCACTCAAAGCAAGTTCGGCGGCGCCGCGCCGTAGTCGCGGCGCTCCTCGTCGTATCCCTGATCCTCCTCACCGCCTACTTCGGCGGTTCTTCCAACAACCCCCTGCACACCGTGCAGCGCGGGGTGGTGACGGTCTTCTCCCCGATTCAGAAGGGTGCCAGCGTCGCTCTCTCCCCGTTCCGGGACATCGCGAACTTCTTCTCGGACACATTCAAGGCCAAGTCCGAGGTGGCCCAACTGCACACCGAGGTCCACACGCTCCAGGCCAAGCTGGCCCAGGCCCAGTACAAGGCGAGCCTGAACGCCCAGCTCTCCAAGCAGGTTGGCCTCGACAACACGAACAGCATCGCCTCCTACCGGCCCGTGACCGCGGACGTCACCTTCCGTGACCCGAGCCTCTGGTACGCCACCGTCGAGGTGGACCGAGGAACCGCCGACGGCGTCAGAGTGAACGATCCGGTGACCGGCGACGGAGCCCTGGTGGGACAGGTAACCGACACCGGGCCGAACTTCTCGATCGTCACGCTGATCACCGACCACACGATGGCTGAGGCGGCCCAGGTCCAGGACACGGGCGGCGACACCGGCGTGCTCGTCCCCGCCGTGGGGAGCCCGAACCAGCTTGTCCTCCAGTACCTGCCCCGGAGCGCTCCGATCCAGACGGGTCAGCAGGTGGTGACCGTCGGCTTCAGGTCCGGCTCCCTCCAGGACCTGTATCCGCCCGGGATCCCCATCGGCCAGGTCTCGAACGTGGGCAACGATCTGGCCAACAACGGACAGGTCCAGGTCACCCCGGATGCTGACCTGCGCCATTTCGACGTCGTGCAGATCCTGACCAACACGCACGCCGGTACGGCGCGGGCTCAGCTGCCGACGGGATGACCTACGAGTCCCTTCGCCTCCCGCTGCGGCTCATCGCGCTGGCCTTCCTGACCGTGGTCATTCAGGAGGCCGCCGTCTCCCAGATTTCGATCTTCGGCACCAGCGCCGACCTCACACCGCTCGTGGTCATGGCGGTGGGCCTGCTCGCGGGCTCGGTTCCGGGGGCGGTCATGGGCTTCGGCGTGGGGCTCCTCGTGGATCTCCTGCTCTTCCAGACCCTGGGCGTGACCTCGCTGCTCTACATCGCCATCGGCTACTGGTCAGGCCGCTTGCGGGAGCTCCGTGACCCCTCCCATGGCCTGGTGCCGATGGGGCTCGGGGCGGCCGCCACCGCCTTCGCCGGGCTGGGGATGACCATCGTTCAGTTCCTGCTCGGAGTCGACTCGCCGGTCAGCTTCCTTCTCCTCCAGCAGATCTTCATCGCCGTGCTCGTCAACACTCTGCTCGCCCTCCCGGTGTACGCCCTGGTCAAGCGGGTGATCGAGCCTACGCTGCCCCAGGATCCCCGCCGCCGGCGGCGCCGCGCCTACACCACGGGTGGTCTCAGCCCGCTCCAGCAGTCCCGGACGCGCCTGACCCCGAGGGGCGCCCGATGATGGCTCCGCCTCCAGAGGATCGGCGCTCGCCGCTGACGCCGCAGCTGGCCCTCCGAGTGGCCTTCATCGGCAGCTTCGCCCTGGCCATGTTCGCGATCATCTTCTTCCGCCTCTGGTTCCTTCAGGTCCTCTCAGGCGACAAGTACGTCGCCCAGGCGAAGAGCAACCGCGTGCGCTATATCGCCATCCCGGCGCCTCGGGGCCTGATCCTCGATCAGAGCGGCAGCACCCTGGTCGGCTCCCAGCAGGCCACCGGCGTCGAGCTCTCACCGGAGCAGCTGCCGGTGCCGCTGCAGTCCTGCGACGTTACGACCCAGTACGCCGGCGGCCAGTGGTCGCAGTCATGCGATGTCGCCCACCCGGCGCTGCAGGACGCCCGGCTCTTCGACCGGCTGGCCAGGGTACTTGGCAAATCGACCAAGCCGGCGAAGTGCAGGGTCGACGCTCCCTACGGCGTCCTGCGCCTGTCGCCGATCGCCTGCTCGGCGGCCCAGAGCTACGCGGCGCTGCCCTACGCCACGGTGACGGTTGGGACCGACGTCCCCTACCCGGTTCTCGCCTACCTCCAGGAGCGCCAGAACGAGTTTCCCGGGGTGCAGATTCAGCCCGTGTGGCTACGTACCTACCCGCTCCACGACGTGGCGGCGCAGCTGTTCGGAACCATCGGTCCCCTCAGCTGTCTCGCCATCCAGGAACACGTGACGCCCAGGGCGAGCAACTGCGAGCTCAAGGACCCGCATTTCAAGGGCCTGCCCCAGAGCTCGACCGTCGGGCAGTCCGGGCTCGAGTGGTACTACAACCAGTACCTCCAGGGCAAAGACGGAGCCAACCAGGTGCAGGTGAACTCGCTCGGGCAATCCGCCGGGTCGGTGGGGGAGGTCAAGCCGACGGCCGGGCACAACCTGCGCCTGTCACTGGACGTGAAGCTGCAGAAGGCGGGGGAGGCGGCCCTCGCCCAGTCGATCGGCCAGAACGCTGGCAACGGCGGGGCGTTCGTGGCCATGAATCCTGACAACGGGCAGGTCTACGCGATGGGCTCCAACCCCTCGTTTGACCCCAACATATTCACCAAGCCGGTGTCCGCATCGGTCTACTCACAGCTCAACAACCCCGCCTCGAACTATCCGCTCATCAACCGGGCCATCCAGAGCGCCGGTCCCACCGGCTCGACGTTCAAGCCGATCACCTCGGTCGCCGCCCTGGAGAGTGGCGCCTGGACCACCGCTGACACGTTCGATGACACGGGGCAGTTCTGCATCGACGGGCAATGCCGCCACAACGCGGGCAACGCTGTAGACGGAGTGCTCGACCTCGTCTCCGCCCTCAAGGTCTCCTCGGACGTCTTCTTCTACAACCTCGGCGCCCTGACCAATCCGGCCGACCCCGCCAGACATATGAGTGGCGGTCCCCTCCAGCAGTGGGCCCGGAAGCTCGGCATCGGGGAGCCCAGCGGCATCGATCTCGGCGGCGCCCTGACGGGCAACCTGCCGACACCCAGATGGCGGGCCAACATCGACGCCCAGGAGGCGGCCTGCGAGAAGAAGCGTCACGTCCCGAGCTGCGGGATCGCCGACGGGCGGCCCTGGTCGGTCGGGGACAACATCAGCCTGGCCGTCGGGCAGGGCGATGTCCAGGTGACGCCGCTCCAGCTGGCGGTGGCCTATTCCGCCCTGGCCAACGGGGGAACGGTGGTCCGGCCCCACATCGGCCTCGACGTCGAGAACGGCGGCCAGGTGCTCCAGCGCTTCGATCCTCCGCCGGTGCGCCATCTGAACATCAACCCGCTCTACCTGGAGACGATCCGCGCCGGGCTGCGGGCCGCCGCCTCGGAGCCGGGTGGAACATCGGCCGACGTCATGGGTAGCTTCCCGGAACAGGTCTACGGCAAGACGGGGACGGCGCAGTACAACAACCAGAACGACTACTCCTGGTATTCATGCTTCGTGCCTGACTCGGCGACCAACAAGCCGATCGAGGTCGTGGTCTGGGTCGAGCGGGGCGGCTTCGGTGACGTCGCCGCTGCCCCGGTGGCGCGCCAGATCCTCTCGCAATGGTTCTTCGGCAAGCCGGGCCAGTACACGAGTGGGAGCTCGAAGACGCTGTGAGCACCGGATCCTCCACCGCGCTGCGTGCCGCCGAGGAGCGCCCGGCCTCCCGGCCCCGGGCGATCATGCTCTTCGATCCGCTGCTTCTGCTCGCCGCCCTCGGCCTGATCGCCTGCTCGCTGATCACGCTCCACAGCGCCACCCGCGCCTTCGGCTCCCACTACGTCCAGCGCCAGGCCATCTACGCCGGGATTGGGCTCGTGGTCGCGATTCTGCTGGCCCAGATCGACTACTCCCGCTTGCGTGAGTACCGCTACTTCCTCTACGGCGCAATGATCGCCATCAACCTCGTCGTGCTGGGGATGCCGGCGGTGCAAGGAGCGCGTCGCTGGATCCCGCTTCCCGGCTTCGAGTTCCAGTCCTCGGAGTTCGGCAAGCTCCTGCTCATCGTCTCGCTCTCGGCCTTCCTGGTCGACCGCACGCGCCGGCTGCACGAGCGCCGGACCACGGCCCGGATCATGCTCCTGGCCCTGGTCCCGGCGATGATCGTGATCCCCCAGCCCGACCTGGGAACCGCCCTGGTCTACGTGGTCGTCGGCTACACGATCCTGTTCGTGGCCGGAACCTCGTGGAAGCAGCTGAGCGGCCTTGCGGCGCTGGGCGGGGTCGCCATCGCCATCGTTCTCGCCGGGGCTCCCGCGCTCGGAGTCCACGTCCTCAAGCCCTACCAGCAGCAGCGCCTCACCGGCTTCCTCAACCCGTCCAAGGACCCGCAGGGGTCGACCTACAACATCACCCAGTCGCTGATCGCCATTGGGTCGGGTGGCAAAACCGGACAGGGGACGGCCCACGCCACCCAGACCAAGCTCAACTTTCTCTCCGCCGGGAACACAGACTTCATCTTCTCCGTGGTCGGCGAAACCTACGGGTTCGTCGGCGCGGCGATCGTTCTCTCGCTGTACGCGCTCCTAATCTGGCGCGCGCTTCGTATCCTGATGGTTGCGAAGAACCTGTTCGGCACCGTCATCGCCGGGGGAATCCTGGCCATGCTGATGTTTCAGGTCTTCGTGAACGTTGGAATGACCATCGGGATCATGCCGATCACCGGGGTCCCGCTTCCGTTGATGAGCTACGGCGGCTCATCGGTGGTAGTGACGTTCATAGCCCTGGGACTTCTCCAGTCGATCCACGTGCAAGCACGTGTGGCGGCCGCAGGAAAGAGCCGAGGACTTGTCTAAAAGGTTTTTCAGGCCGCAGCCATCCTGGCGCGGCCGTAAGTAACGGATAGGCCGCCGCCGCGCTGGCGCGGCCGACACAAAGGACTGAATGAAAATTGAAGAAGCAAGTACTGGTCAGCGTCGATCGCGCCGAGACGCGCGTTGCGATGCTCGAGGCGACCGGAACGGTCTCCTCGTCCAAGCCGGCTAACAGTCGAGGCCGCGGGCGGCGCAAGCCGGGGAACCCGGGGGCGGGCTACACCGTCGCCGAGCTCTACCTGGAGCGTCGCGGCAACCGCTCGATCGTCGGCAACATCTACAAGGGCCGGGTCGACAACGTGCTGGCCGGCCTCGAGGCCGCTTTCGTCGACATCGGGCTGGAAAAGAACGGTTTTCTCCACGTCGATGAGATCGTCCTCCCCGGTGTCGACGCGCCCCGTCGCGGGCGCGGCTCGGGCCGTGACGGACGGGAGATCGCAGATCTCCTCAAGCCGGCTCAGGAGATCGTCGTCCAGGTGGTCAAGGACCCGCTCAAGACCAAGGGCGCTCGGCTGTCCATGGAGCTGACGATCGCCGGGCGCTACATGGTTTACGCGCCATTCGGCGAAGGCGTCGGGGTCTCCCGGCGCCTGGACGAGAAGGAGCGTGAGCGCCTGCGCAAGGAGGCGGCCAAGCTTGATCTCAAGGGGGGAGGGGCGATCATCCGCACTGCCGCCCAGGGCGCCAAGCGAGCCGACCTCGAGCGTGAGCTCCTCTATCTGTTCAAGCTCAACGAGGTGCTCCAGAAGCGTGTGGAAGAGAGCAAGGCGCCGTCGCTCGTCTTCCAGGAGGCCGACCTCTCGGTGCGTGTGGTGCGTGACATCTTCTCGGCCGAGTTCGAGCGCGCCTACGTGGACGATCCCAAGCAGCACCACCGCCTGGTCTCGTTCTTCTCCCGCACTGCGCCTGAGCTCGTCGACCGGGTCGAGCTCTGGGATTCCGAAGAGCCGCTATTTGAGTCCTTCGGGGTTGACCAGGTGCTCGACTCGACGCTTCAGCGGCGAATCGACCTACCGAGCGGGGGCTATCTCGTCATCGACTACGCCGAGGCCCTGACCGTCATCGACGTGAACACCGGCTCGTTCATCGGCCGGGGCAAGGGCGCCCGGCTCGAGGACACGATCACCAAGACCAACCTGGAGGCGGCCGACGAGGTGGTCCGCCAGCTCCGCCTGCGGGACATCGGCGGGATCATCGTCATCGACTTCATCGACATGGCGCGCGCCCGCAACCGCGACGCCGTCCTGAAGGCCCTGCGAGGGGCGCTCAACGAGGACCGCACCAAGACCTTCGTGGTCGAGATCTCGCCCCTTGGCCTGGTCGAGATGACCCGCCAGAACGTCACCGAAGGGGTGCGGGAGATCATGACCCGGCCGTGCCCGACTTGCGGCGGCGAGGGCGTGATCAAGGCCGAGGACACATTGGCCATCGAGTTCGAGCGCCGCATGAAGGATCTGGCCAAGGAGACCAAGGCCGAGGCGATCCTCATCCAGATGAACCCTCGCGTCAGCGCCGAGTTCACCCGCGACGAGGCCCGCGCCCTGCGTGCGGTCGAGGAGGAGACGGGCAAGGTGTTCGTGTTCGAGGGCTCTGAAGGGCTGCCCCTCGACCACTTCTCGGTCGTCCTTGAGGGCACGCGTGAGGAGGTGCTGGAGCGTGCGGTTCCCTTCCGAGTCGGTGAGGAGGTCCACGTGGAGATCGTCGAGCCGCACATGTACAGCCCCGGCGACGCCGTGGCCAAGGTGGACGGCTACGTCATTTCGGTCATCGGCGGCGGGCCGTATGTGGGCGAGAAGCATCTCGTCCGGATCGACGAGGCGGGCCGCACCGCGGCGCTGGCCAGCCTGCTCGACGCGGAGCCGGCCTCCGAGTCGGACTCGGCCTCCACGGCCGCCTCGGCAGGGTCGGGAGATTCCGGGGATGGCCTACAATCGAAGCCTCGGCGCCGTGGCCGCAGAGGCGGACGGCGCCGTTCCGGCGCCCGGGCCGAGTCGGCTTCGGCGGCGTCGTCAACGGATTAGTCATGTACGCAATCGTCAAAACAGGTGGCAAGCAATACCGCGTCGAGGAGGGCCAGTCCCTGCTCGTCGAGCGCCTGCCCGTCGATGACGGAGGCAAGGCGTCGCTGACGCCCTTGCTCTACGTCGACGGCGACAACGTGGTCGACGGCGAGGACCTGGCCAAGGTCTCGATCGAGGCCACTGTCGTCGCCCACGAGCGCGGGCCCAAGCTGCGCATCGTCAAGTTCAAGCCCAAGCGCGGCTACAAGCGGCGGACCGGCCACCGCCAGGAGCTGACACGGATCGAGGTCACCTCGATCAAGCTGGGCTCGCGACGAGCGTCAGGCGCCACATCTTCCCGGCGCTCGGCCCCGAAGCCAGTGGCGGCCGCGGACGCCGAGGCGACCGCGGCCGAGCCCACGGCTGCGGCTGAGCAGCCAACGCCGGAGGCGGCGGTCCAGGCGGAGAAGCCCAAGCGGTCACGGGCGCGCAAGCCCGCGGCCGAGGGCGCCGAGAAGCCGGCCGCTGAGAAGCCGGCTGCTGAGAAGCCGGCTGCTGAGAGCCCGGCTGCCGAGGAACCGAAAGCGGAGGAAGACAATGGCGCATAAGAAGGGACTCGGGTCATCCCGGAACGGGCGTGACTCGAACGCCAAGCGGCTCGGGGTCAAGCTCTTTGCCGGCCAGACCGTAACCGGTGGTGAAATCATCGTCCGCCAGCGCGGAAGCCGCTTCAAGGCCGGCGACGGTGTTGGAATGGGCAGGGATGACACGCTCTACGCCCGCTCCTCCGGCACGCTGGTCTTCAAGGAGGGCCGCCAGGGCCGCGTCGTCTCGGTCGAACCGGCCGCCGAGTAGCGAGGGTCGGCGGGACTGCAGCAGTTTTGGAGCAGGTCCGCGCCTTGTTTCGTTACAGGGTGCGGGGGCCCGGCGTGTCAGCATCAGGTCAATGCAGGATCGAGCCCGTATCCATGTTCAGGCCGGTGCCGGAGGCAACGGAGTCTCCAGCTTTCGGCGTGAGGCGCATGTGCCCAAGGGCGGACCCGACGGCGGCGACGGGGGGCGGGGGGGCGACGTTGTGCTCGTCTGCGACGACTCGCTGCGTGACCTGGAGCGCTACCGCCGGCGTTCGCACTTCAAGGCTGGCCGGGGTGGTCATGGAGAGGGGGCGCTGCGTCACGGCAAGGACGGTGAAACGCTCGAGCTGACCGTGCCCCCCGGGACCCAGGTCCGCCTCGAAGCGGACGAAACGCTGGTCGATCTCGTGCGGCCCGGTCAGCGCGTGACCGTGTCCCGGGGTGGCCCCGGGGGGCGCGGTAACAAGCACTTCGCCACGCCGACCGACCAAGCCCCGCGCTTCGCCGAGCGCGGACTGCCGGGAGACGAGACGTGGCTCACTCTCCAGCTGAAGCTCCTGGCTGACGTCGGCCTGATCGGGCTGCCCAACGCGGGCA
This sequence comes from uncultured Solirubrobacterales bacterium, assembly GCA_963733555.1. GTDB lineage: Bacteria > Actinomycetota > Thermoleophilia > Solirubrobacterales > Solirubrobacteraceae > Palsa-465. The sequence goes on along the minus strand of CAVTDO010000002.1, from coordinate 1,375,823 downwards.
AGTCCTCGCTCCTGGCTCGGTTGACGCGAGCGCACCCGAAGGTCGCCGACTACCCCTTCACCACCCTCGAGCCCGCCCTGGGCACCCTCCAGACCGATGATCGCCAGCTCGTGATTGCGGACATCCCCGGCCTCATCGAGGGCGCCTCGGGAGGGGCCGGCCTGGGTCACGAGTTTCTCTCGCACATCGAGCGAACGCGGCTCCTCGTGCACGTGCTGGAGTTGGCACCCCTCGACGGCTCCGAGCCAGTGGACAACCACGCGCTCATCGAGCGCGAGCTTGAGCTCTACGACCCCCGTCTGGCCGGGCTTCCGCGCCTGCTCGCCCTGTCAAAGGGGGACCTGGTCACCTCCGAGTCCCGGGAGGCGGCGCGAGCCGACTGGGCGCGCCGGCTCGGACCCGAGGTGCCGGTGATCGTCACCTCAGCGGTGACGGGCCTCGGTCTACGCGAGCTCTCGGACGAGTTGCTACGCCGGGTCCCCGCCGGGGATGAGCTCGACGCGGCGGGAGCGCCGGCCATCCCAGCCGCCCCGGAAGGAGAGCTGGCCGAGCACCGGGTGTTCCGGCCGGCGGCCGACCGGTCCTGGCGCGTGGACCGGGTGGGAGACCGAGCGTTCCGCGTCACGGGGCGTGGGATAGAGCGCCTGGTCGCGCGGTATGACCTCGACAACGAGGACGCGCTCGCCTATCTGGAGCGGCGGCTGCGGGGCATCGGAGTGATCACCGCTCTGCAGAGCCAGGGCTTCGAGGCCGGGGACGAGGTCGAGATCGCAGGCGTCGCATTCGATCTGGATCCGGAGTAGGCTGCGCCGCGCTAACTGCGTGAGGGGAGAGACGGATGAGGCGATGGGCTGGTGCTGGGTCACTCGTGGCAGCGCTGACGCTGATGGCATCCGGCGCGAGCGCCAAGGTGCTTCGCGTCGGGACCTACCACGGGATCAAGGGTCAGTACACCTCGATCCAGGCGGCGGTCAACGCGGCCAAGTCGGGCGACTGGATTCTCGTCGGCCCCGGTGACTACAAGACCAGTTCGAGCCGCGCCCCCAGCGACGCCACCGATCACCCCGCGGGCGTCCTCATCACCACGCCCAACCTTCGCCTCCGGGGCATGAACCGCAACACGGTGATCGTGGACGGGACCAAGCCGGGCTCCCAACGCTGCAGCAGCACTGAGGCCGATCAGAACTTCGGACCTAATGGAGACAACGGCCCGCTTGGCTTGAACGGGATCATGGTCTGGAAGGCCGACAACGTCTGGGTGCAGAACCTGACGACCTGCAACTTCCAGGGCGGAAGCGGGGCGACGGGGAACGGGATCTGGTGGAACGGCGGTGACGGGAGCGCGACGATCGGCGGATGGGGCTATGACGGCTCCTACCTCAACGCAACGACGACCTTCTTCAAGGACGAGTCAAGTGCTGCGACCTACGGGATCTTCACCAGCAACTGGGACGGGGGCACCTGGAACCACGACTACGCGAGCAACTTCAACGACTCGGGCTTCTACATCGGGGCCTGCCAGCAGCAATGCAACCAGACGGTCAACGACATTTGGGCAGAATTCAACGCACTGGGCTACTCGGGCTCGAACTCCGGGGGCCAACTGGTGGTCAAGAACTCGCAGTTCGACCAGAACGAGACCGGGTTCAGCACGAACAGCCAGAACGGGGACAACCCCCCGCCCCAGGAGGGCGCCTGTCCCAACAACGGCGTCAGCCCGATCACCCACACGCACTCCTGCTGGGTGTTCATGGACAACTACGTGCACGACAACAACAACCCGAACGTCCCCACGGCGGGTCTTGCGGGTGGGGGGCCGGTCGGGACGGGCATCTCGCTCGCGGGTTCGCGCGACGACACGGTGATGAACAACCGCTTCGTAAACAACAATGCCTGGGGAGCGATTGTCGTTCCCTTCCCGGACAGCGGTCCCCCGTGCACAGGGGGGACGAGCGGCCCAGGGGGACAGCCCGCGTGCCTGTACGACCCGTGGGGCAACGCGATCCTCAACAACACGTTCACGAACAACGGTGGCTACAAGAATCCGAGCAACGGCGACATCGCGCTGACGAACTGGGAGCCGGGTCCGACGAACTGCTTCAGCGGCAACACGGACACGGGCGGAACGCTCACCACCACCCCGGCGAACATCCAGCAGGACTATCCAACCTGCGATGGGAGCACGGTTCCGCCCAGCACGCTCCATCCAGACTCGGCGGTGTTCACCGAGGAAGTCGCCTGCGACTCCAATCTCTACCTTCCGCTGGCCGGAAAATCGCCCTGCCTCCCGACCGACCAGTATCCGCGGGAGACGCAGGTCGTCATGCATCCGCTGCCCGCGGCGAGTGACCTGCCGACGATGCCCAACCCGTGTGCCGGGGTTCCCGCCAACCCGTGGTGCAACGCCTCGGCAGCCGCCAAGAAGAAGCGTCATCGAACCAAGCGGCATAAGGCGAAGACGATCGCCCGCCCACCCCGGCGGTCCGCCGGCTTCACCGGATAGTTCCGAAACCACTTTCTGGTGTAGCGTGCGTGCTGAATGGGGCGCACGAGGAGCTTGCTGATCGCCGTGACTGTGGCCCTGGCCGTGGTTCCGGCCGCAGGGGCGAAGGTGCTGCTGGTCGGCAGCTACCACGGGATCCGAGGCCAGTACCGCTCCCTTCAGGCCGCAGTTGATGCCGCCAAGCCCCGTGACTGGATCCTCATCGGCCCGGGCGATTACAAGACGAGCTCGAGCCGGAGTGTGGCCGGACGTTCCGATCTGACGGCAGGAGTTCTTATCACCAAGCCGGATCTCTACATCCGCGGGATGAACCGCAACTCCGTCATCGTCGATGGCACCAAGGCGGGCTCCGCGCCGTGCAGCCGGAACGGGTCGGCTCAGAACCTGGGTCCGGAGGGCGCAAAGGGAGCGCTCGGCCTGAACGGCATCCTGATATGGAAGGCCGACAACGTCTGGATTCAGAACCTCACGGCCTGCAACTTCCTCACCGGCAAGGGCAATACCGGAAATGAGATCTGGTGGGACGGGGGCGATGGAAGCCGCCGGATCGGCGGGCACGGCTACTACGCGTCCTATCTGAACGCTACGAACACCTTCTACCGAAACAACGGGACCGCGGCCCAGTACGGGCTCTTCTCGAGCAACTGGACCGGTGGCACGCTGTTCGAGACCTACGCCAGCAACTTCAGCGACTCTGGCTACTACATCGGTGCCTGCAAGCAGCAGTGCGACCAGGTGATCAGCCGGGCTCACGCGCAGTACAACGCCCTCGGCTATTCCGGGACGAACTCCGGCGGCCGGCTCGTCGTGAATAACTCCGAGTTCGATCACAACCAGGACGGGTTCGACACCGACAGCGAGAACAACGACGCACCCTCACCTCAGAACGGTGCCTGTCCGCACAACGGGATCAGCCCGATCACCCACACCCACTCGTGCTGGGTCCTGATGAACAACTACATCCATGACAACAACAACCCGAACGTGCCGGTGGTCGGCCAGGCCGGCTCCACGCCTCTCGGGGTTGGCCTGTCCCTGAGCGGAGCCCGCAACGACACGGTCATGCGCAACCGGATCGTCCGCAACGATGCGTGGGGGGTGCTGGTCCAGGTCCAGCAGGGGTACAACGGACCCCCCTGCATCGGGGGCGTGCTCAACTACAACCTGCTCAACATCCTCACCCTGCCGTGCCTGTTCGATAACTGGGGCAACGCGATCCTCGACAACCGCTTCTCGCACAACGGGTCCTATAGGCACAAGACGAACGGGGACATCGCTGCCGGCAGCTTCCTGAGCGGCAATCCGACCAACTGCTACCGCGGCAACACTGACTCGGGCCGCCTGACCACATCACCTTCCGGTCTCCAGAAGGCCCACCCGGCGTGCCAGCGCGCGGGTGTCCCCGCCACCGTGAACCTGCCGCTGGTCGTGGAAATCCTCTGTGGCAACGAAGGCTCGCTGGTCGGGGTGAGCATCTCGTGTCCGGGAGAAAGGCCCTACCCGCCGCGGACCCATGTCGTGATGCATTCGCTGCCCAAGGACCTGCCGTCGATGCCGAACCCATGCGCCGGAGTGCCGGCCAACGCCTGGTGCGGGCAGACCGCCGCCGGCCGTCGCTCGTCGTCCCCGGCGAACCCGGGCTCCAGCTGGTAGCCCCTCTCGCTGCTCGACTTCCAGATCCGCTGAGCGCCTAACCTCCTCCGGCGATGGGATGCCTGGTGGTCAAGCTCGGATCGAGCATCGTCGTCGGTGAGGATGGCGAGCCGCGGCTTGAGGTGCTCGAAGCCGTGTGCGATCAGCTGGCGGAGCTGCACCAGGCGGGGCGCGCGCCGGTGGTGGTGACGAGCGGTGCGATCGCCCGCGGCATGGGAATCCGGGGGATTCCCCTCCGACCCCGCGGTGTCGACGAGCTCCAAGCGGCCAGCGCGGTCGGCCAGGGCAAGCTCTACCAGGTCTACGACGAGCTGCTGCGCGCCCGGGGCGTGCCCAGCGCCCAGGTGCTCTTGACCTTTTTCGACATGAGTGCCCGGACTCACTACGTGAACGCACGCCAGACCCTGCGCAAGCTGCTCGACTGGCAGGTCGTACCGGTGATCAATGAAAACGACACGACGACAACGGATGAGATCTCCTTCGGCAACAACGACTTCCTGGCCGCCCAGGTGGCCATCCTCCTCGGGGCGGAGCTGCTCGTGCTGCTCACCGACGCCGGCGGCGTGTTCACGGCCGACCCCCGGCTGAACCCCGAGGCACAGCTCGTCAGCGAGGTCGCCGAGTTCGACGCGCTGGAGGGACTCGACATAGGCCACGCGACCTCCCCGCTGGGCTCAGGCGGGATGCGCTCGAAGGTGGTGGCGGCGGAGATGGCAACGGCGGCCGGGATTCCGGCCGTGATCGCCAGTGGACTCGCACCCGGGAGCATTCTCGCCGCCGCCGATGGGCGGCCCGTGGGCACCCGCTTTCAGGCCCGGGAAGGCCGCTACTCAAGCTTCAAGCTCTGGCTCAGGTACGCCAAGCCGACCCGGGGGCGCGTCCTGGTCGACGCCGGCGCGGCACGAGCACTGCGCGAGGGCGGGACGAGTCTCCTCCCCGTCGGCATCGTCGATGTGGCCGGCGAGTTCGAGGCCGGCGATGCCGTGGAGGTCGCCCACGAGGGGCAGGGGGTGGGCAAGGGGATCAGCAACTACTCGGCCGAGGAGCTCCGCCAGGTCCGCGGGCTCAAGTCGGACGCAGTGAGGGAGATCCTGCCCCGGGCGACCGAAGAGGCCGTCCACCGTGATTACTTCGTATTGACCTCTTAAGCTGTGTTCATGGCCACCACCGCGATATCGGTCGCCGAGACGTGCAGCGCCGCCAAACGAGCTTCCCGCGCCCTGGGCAGCGTGTCCTCGGCGGTCAAGGACGAGGCCCTGCGCGCCATCGCCCGCAACCTCGAGAGCCGGACGGCTGAGATCCTGGAGGCCAACGCCCGGGACCTCGAGGCGGCCCGGGAGGCCGACTACACGCCGGCGTTCCTCGACAAGCTGCGCCTGGATGAGAGCCGGGTCGCCGGGATGGCGGCGGGCATCCGCAAGATCGCCGACCTGCCCGACCCGGTGGGGGAGGTGATCGAGGGCTGGCGCCTGCCCAACGGGCTCGACGTCCGGAAGGTGAGGGTCCCATTGGGCGTGGTCGGGGTGGTCTATGAGGCGCGGCCGAATGTGACCATCGATGCGGCCGGTCTCTGCCTGAAGGCCGGGAACGCCGTGGTCTTGCGCGGCTCCTCGGCTGCGGCACGCTCCAATGCGCTGCTGGCCCAGATCGCCTCATCAGCGGCCTCCGCCGCCGGTCTGCCCGAGGACGCGGTCACGTTCCTCCAGGGTGGACGTGAGGAGATCGCCGAGCTGGCCACGCAGAGCGGCGTGGTCGATTTGATCGTGCCGCGCGGGGGGGAGGGGCTGAAAGCCTCGCTCAAGGGCGTGGCGACGGTTCCAGTGATCTACGCCGCCTCGGGCAACTGCCACGTCTACGTCGATGAAAGCGCCGACCTGGAGGCGGCTCAGGCCATCGTCCTGAACGCGAAGACGCAGCGGCCCGGGGTGTGCAACGCCGCGGAGACGCTGCTCGTCCACGCCGGGGTCGCCGAGCGCCTTCTCCCCGGCCTGCTGCGGACCCTCCACGAGTCCGGGGTGACGCTGCATGGCGACGAGCGCGCGCGGGACTCGGCGGCCGGGGTGCCGGTCTCAGCAGCCAGCGAGGAGGACTGGGATACGGAGTATCTAGCCCTTGAGCTGGCCGTGGGCGTGGTCGACTCCACGGAGGAGGCGATCGAACACATCAACGCTCACGGCAGCGGACATTCGGAGGCGATCCTCACCCACGACACCGAAGCCGCCCGCCGGTTCCAGCTCGGGGTCGACGCCGCCTGCGTGTACGTGAACGCGTCGACTCGGTTCACCGACGGCGGCGAGTTCGGGATGGGAGCCGAGATCGGGAACTCGACCCAAAAGCTGCACGCCCGAGGGCCGATCGGGATCCGCGAGCTGTGCACGTTCAAGTACCTGGTCGAGGGCAGCGGCCAGGTACGGCCGTGAGCGGCGTGAGCGGGCATGAGCGGCTGGTCTCATCGATCGTGAGCCCGGGCGCGCGCTGAGCCGGTGCGAGTCGGCGTTCTCGGCGGAACCTTCAATCCGCCACATCTTGGTCACCTGGTCTGCGCCCAGGAGGCTTATCTTCACCTTGAGCTCGCCCGGGTGATCTTGATTCCGGCCCGGATACCGCCGCATAAGCCAGTCGATGAGGAGCCCGGCGTTGACCATCGCCTGGAGATGTGCCGCCTGGCCATCGCCGGCCACGAGGATCAGTTCGCGGTATCAGACCTCGAGGCCCGCCGCGACGGGCCGTCGTACACGGTCGATACGCTTGAGGAGCTTCATGCCGCTCAGTCTGAACCGGAGCTGTTTCTGATCGTCGGCGCCGACGTGGCGATCGGGTTTCCGACCTGGCGAGAGCCGGAGCGCGTGCTGTCGCTGGCCACCGTCGCGGTGGCCCAGCGCCCGGGGACCCGTCGGGAGGCGGTGGAGCGCTCCTTGGGTGAGGTGCCGGGCGGCGAGGCGGCCGAGTTCTTCCCCATGCCGGAGGTCGGCATCTCCTCGACGATGCTCCGGGATCGCGCCCGTCGTGGCGAGCCGACGACCTACCTGACGCCGGACTCGGTGCGTAGCTACATCGATCGACACCGCCTCTACAGCGGGGGTTCCAGCCATGTCGCCTGACGGGCGGACGGGGATGTCGGCTGAGCAACTGGCTGCGGCTGTGGCCGGTTACGCCTCCGACCGCAAGGCGCTGGACCTGGTGCAGATGGATCTCCGGGAGATCATCGGCTACACGGACTACTTCGTGATCTGCACCGGCCGCACGGACCGGCAGGCCAAGGCGATCCATGACGCCATCCACACAGGCTTGAAGCAGGCTCACGGCATTCTGCCGGCGCGCGTCGAGGGGCTGCCCCAGGCGCGCTGGATCCTTCTCGACTATCTCGACGTGGTCGTTCACATCTTCACCCCGGAAACGCGGGAGTACTACCGGCTGGAGCAACTCTGGGGTGAGGCGCCGGCCCAGGCGGTACGCGCGGGCTCGGCGTAGAGCCGGGCCCCAGGCGCTGGCCTAGGCGTTTCCGAGGAGCACGCCCGCGGCCACGATCAGCGCGCCGCCCAGGGCGACCTGCACCAGGCTGAGCCGAAGCGGAACGTCGAGGAACCGCTTGCGGATGAGCGAGATCACGATCAGCTCGATGGCCACGACGATCCCGGCCACGACGAGCGCGCTGTGGACGTTGCGGATGATGAAGGGCAGCGAGTGAAAGACCCCGCCGACGGCGGTCATGAGCCCGGTGACGCCGCCCCGGGTGACCGCCGACCCGCGTCCGGTCTGGCTGCCCGTGTCAGATAGCGCCTCCGAGAAGCCCATGCTGATCCCCGCGCCGACGGCCGTGGCCAGCCCGACGAAGAGCGCGGTGTGCGATCCCGAGAGGACGGCGGCGGCGAAGATCGGGGCGAGCGTCGAGAGCGTGCCGTCAATCAGGCCAACCAGCCCCGGCTGCACGTAGCGCAGCACAAGGGCGTGCTCATCCATTCCGCGGAGCTTTTCTATGGCTTCAACCACGCGTGTTATTATAACAACTGACTTAGATTAGGCTGCCCTAACTTGATCAGATGAGCCCCCTTCACGAGCCCCTTCCGGAGACTGAGGACCAGCGTGCTCTGGTCGATCTTCTCCATCGCCGCGGACAGCGTGTGACCTCGCAGCGCCTGGTCATGCTTCGTGAGCTCCGCCGCCTCCGCCAACACGCGACGGCCGAGGAGGTCCACCGGGCCGTGCAGCACGAGCTTCCCGGCGTCTCGGTGCCGACCATCTACGCCACCCTCGACCTGTTCGTCGAGCTCGGCCTGGCGCGCCGGATCGACACGCCGACCGCCGCGCTCTACGACGCGGGGCTTGAGCCCCACCAGCATGCGGTCTGCCGTCGCTGCGGCAAGGTCGAGGACGTGGACGGATCGGTCAACGCGGCTGCCCTGCTCGGCGCTGCGAAGGCGGCCGGCTTTCAGCCCCAGGGCGCGGAGCTGATCATCACGGGGCTGTGTGCGGAGTGCGGGGCGGCTCGAGCGAAGCCGGCGTAAGCGTCGGAGGCAACGGAACGCTTGCTGCGGTCATCCGGACGCGGGCGCTTCCGTGCCGCGTGATCAGGATCTCGTGACCCGCAGCGGCTCGATCCATCCAATAGCCGAACCGGTCGCGCAGGCAGTTTGAGCCGATTACCACCGCCCGATCGTCGGTCGCGGACAAAATGGAGCTAGCCGGGCTCGAACCGGCGACCTCGTGACTGCCAGTCACGCGCTCTCCCAACTGAGCTATAGCCCCGACGAAGTCGAAGTCATCCGCAAGGTTAACGCATGATCTCTGGTTGTTGCGGGCGGCAGTCAGCCTGAGCCAGATCTCCCGCCGTCCGCAGCCAAGCGCGCCTGAAATCAGGAAGCACCGATCCAGCTCGCCGCAGTAAACGCCGAATAGGTCAACCTCCTCCTCGGCGTAGGTTGTCCGGACATAGCCGCCCGGCGTGCAGCGCGACCGCCCGAGCTTGACTCGCACGACGTCGCGATCCGGACTGAGCCGTCCCCACTTGCACTGGACGCGCCACAGCCGGTCGGCGACGTCAAGAATCAGATCGCAGCGCTCATGTTCTCCAACCGGCCTGAAGACCGGTACGCCATGCCTAGTGGCCTCGAAAACGATCGCCTGCTCCGCAACGTTGCCCTTAGCATTGGAGTCCATCACGAACACATGTTCGCACGGCCTCCGGACGGAAAAACTAGCTGCGGGCCAGGAAATCCGGCACGTCGAGCTGGTCCCCGGAGCGCGGATCGGCCGGCGCAGCCAGCTCAGCGGGGGCAACTCCCGCCGCAGGAGCATCCACTCGCTCAAGCTCGCCGACCATGCGCGCGTGGATGGCCTCAACGTCCTGGAGCACGCGTTCTGACGCCTCGCGGAGGGTGTCGCTGATCTGGCGTAGGTTCGAGACCACCTCCATGCCCTCGGCGCGTACCCCGTCGGCGGTGGCGCGGGCGTCAAGGACCAATCGGTGCGCGTGCTCCTCGGCCTCCTGGCGCATGCGCGTCGCGTCAGCCTTGGCCTCGGCGCGGAGACGGACGGCCTCCTGCTGGGCGGAGGCGACGACCTTGGCCGCGTTGCGCTCGGTGCTCGCCGGCTTTTGCGCCGCGGTGCCGGCCGCTTTGCGCGCGCCGCCACCGGCCGCTCGGCCTGAGGCGGCGGGGTTACGGGGCTTTGTGCTTGTGACTTTGGGCACGTAACTGATGGTAGACGTGCCTCCCGCTGTCGAGGCCGGTTCGAGGCAGCCAAATCCCGCGGCAGGACACCCCAAGTAATCTCAGGCCCATGTCGGAGCGGCGCTATGAACCGGGCCAGATCGAGCCCAAGTGGCAGGAGTTGTGGGCGCGTGAGCGCACCTGGGAGGTGTCCAACGACACCCTGAATGAGGACGACCGGGAGAAGTCCTACGTCCTCGAGATGCTCCCCTACCCGAGCGGTGAGCCACACATAGGGCACCTCAAGAACTACTCCCTGGGCGACGCGATCGCGCACTTCCACCGCCGGATCGGTCAGCGCGTGCTGCACCCGATGGGCTACGACGCCTTCGGCCTCCCGGCCGAGAACAACGCGATCAAGACCGGCGTCCACCCGCGCATCGCCACCAACGAGTCGATCGCCACCTTCCGGGAGGCGTTTCATCGCTGGGGAATCTCCATCGACTGGTCTCGCGAGCTCGCCACCCACGATCCCCGCTACTACCGCTGGACGCAGTGGATCTTCCTGCGCCTGCTCGAGCGGGGGCTCGCCTACCGCAAGGAGGCGGCGGTCAACTGGTGTCCCAACGACCAGACCGTGCTGGCCAACGAGCAGGTGATCGACGGCCGCTGCGAGCGGTGCGGCGCCGAGGTCGAGGCGCGCCAGCTCGAGCAGTGGTTCTTCCGCATCACCGATTACGCCGACCGGCTGCTCGACGGGCTGGACGAGATCCGCTGGCCCGAGCACGTCAAGGCGATGCAGCGCAACTGGATCGGGCGCAGCGAGGGCGCCGAGGTGAGCTTCCGCTGCGAGGAGCTCGGGATCGACTACTCGGTCTTCACCACCCGGCCCGACACGCTGTTCGGGGCCACCTTCTTTGTCATGGCGCCCGAGCACCCCGACGTGTTCAAGCTCGCCCAGGGCACCGATCACGAGGACCAGGTCCACCAGTACGTGAACCGGTCCCTGACCGAGTCCTTCGAGGCCCGCGGCGCGGCGGACAAGCCGAAGACCGGCGTATCGCTCGGGCGCACCGTGACCAACCCGGTCAACGGCGAGCAGATTCCGATGTTCGTCGCCGACTACGTGCTCATGGAGTACGGCACCGGCGCGGTGATGGGCGTCCCCGCCCACGACCAGCGTGACTACGAGTTCGCCACCGCGTTCGATCTGCCGATCCGTCCCGTCGTCGAGCCGGAGGGCGGCGAGCCCCCCGAGGGTCAGGCCTTCGTGGCGCACGGAGCCAACGAGCGCCTGATCAACTCGGGTGAGTTCACCGGCACGAGGGCGGAGGAGGCTCAGCAGGCAATCGTCAGCTGGCTCGACCGCGAAGGCCGGGGCCACTTCTCGGTCAGCTACAAGCTCCGGGACTGGCTCCTCTCCCGCCAGCGCTACTGGGGCTGCCCGATCCCGGTCATCTACTGCGAGCACTGCGGGATGGTGCCGGTCCCCGACGAGGACCTGCCGGTCAAGCTCCCCGACGTTCAGGACTTCCAGCCCAGGGGGCGCTCACCCCTGGCCGCGGCCGAGGACTGGGTCAACGTCAAATGCCCGCGCTGCGGCGGGCGCGCCCGCCGGGAAACGGACACGATGGATACCTTCGTCGACTCGAGCTGGTACTTCATCCGCTACTGCGACGCGGGCAACGACAGCGCGCCGTGGGGCCAGGCGATCGCCGACTACTGGATGCCCGTCAACCAGTACATCGGCGGGATCGAGCACGCGATCCTGCACCTGATGTACGCGCGCTTCTTCGTCAAGGCCCTGGCGGACATGAACCTGCTCGGGGTGCAGGAGCCGTTCGAGGCCCTGTTCACCCAGGGCATGATCCTGGGGCCGGACGGCAACAAGATGTCGAAGTCGCTCGGCAACGTGATCAGCCCGCATCCGATCGTCGAGCGCTACGGCGCCGACGCCGCGCGCGCCTACATCCTCTTCCTGGGGCCACCGGATCAGGACGCCGCCTGGTCTGAGACCGGTGTCGAGGGCGTGTACCGCTTTCTGTCCCGTTTGTGGCGGCTGGGGGACGAGCTCGGGGGCGCCGAGGACGGGGCCGAGGCCCCGTTCGAGCCCGAGGGAGACGCCCTGATCCTGGTGCGCAAGGCCAACTGGGCGATCGACAAGGTCACGAGCGACATGACGGGCCGCTTCGCTTTCAACACGGCGATCGCCGCCGTGATGGAGCTGGTCAACGAGATCTACCGTCATCCGGGCGCCGACCCGGCCGCGCGGCGTTTCGCCACGGCGACGGCCGCCTCGCTGATGTTCCCCTTCGCGCCCCATCTCGGCGCCGAGGTCTACGAGCAGCTGACGGGGCGGCGGGTCTGGGAAGACCCGTGGCCCGATGCCGACTCGGACATGCTCCAGGCCGACACGTTCGAGCTCGTCTGCCAGGTCAACGGCAAGGTGCGCGACCGGGTCACGGCTCGGACGGGCGCCCCGCGGGACGAGCTGGAGGAGCTCTGCCTGCAGACCCACGGGGTGCGCGCGCGCGTCGACGGGCACGAGGTCGCCAAGGTGATCGTCGTGCCCGACAAGCTGGTCAACGTCGTCGTCCGCTGACATGCCCGCGTTCAAGCCCGCCTACCTGATCCACGGTGACGATCACGGCCGGATCGCCGAGCGGCGGGCCCGGCTGCGCCGCCTGGGCGAGGCCGAGAGCGGAGCCCAGGGAATCGAGCTGCTGGAGGGAGACGCCGCGACGCCGGCAGCCGTGGCGGCAAGCCTCAACGCGATGACCTTCGCCATCGGCCGGCGTTTCATCATCGTCGACGGCGTAGAGCGATGGAAGGAGAAGGACCTCAAGCCGCTCGAGGCCGTCCTCGAGGCGATGCCGCCGGACACGACGGTCGCCTTCTTCGCCCGTGAGGACAATCGGGCCAAGGCTCCACCTCGGCTGCACGATGCAATCCGCAAGGCCGGCGGCGATGTCGCCGCCGAGGCGACACTCAAGCCGTGGGAGCTCCCGAAGTGGGTCCTGGCTCAGGCCCGGGAGCTTGGCCTCCGCCTGGAGCCTGACGGCGCGCGGGCGCTCATCGCCCACGTGGGGGACCGCCAGCAGCGACTCCTGCGCGAGCTTGAGAAACTCGCCCTGTCCGCCGGGCCGGGGAGCCAGATCGACGCCGCCCGGATCGAGCTTGAGACGGCACCCTCGGCCGAGCGCCGAGCCTGGTCGCTGGCCGACGCGCTGGTCGGGGGCGATCCGGCCGAGGCGACGTCGATCTATCTCGCCCTCCGAGCCCAGGGGGAGCGCCTGCCGGGGCTGATCTACTCGATGGCCAACCGGGTGCGGATGGCCATCGAGGTGGCTCAAGCCCTCGAGGCCGGCGAGTCGGCGGCGCAGGTCAAGCGCGGCCTGCGCATGCCCTCCCGGGCCGCCGATCGACTCATCGCCGATGCGCGTCAGAGCGGAGGCGAGCGGCTCCGCCAGACGCTAGAGCAGATCGCCGACCTCGAGCTCGCCTCCCGCGGCGGCGCCAAGGGCGCGATGAACGAGGACACCGCGGCCCAGCTCGCGCTGTCTCAGATCAGCGCCTAGAGGACGTGGAGCAGGATCAGGACCGCGAAGACGATCACGAGCAGCACGGCCACGACCAGTCCCCGCCGGACCCAGCCAGGCCCGGGAGCGTACGTGGGTAGGGCTTGGGTGGCCCCGCGCATGACCAGGGCGGCGCCGCGGGTGGCGACCACCTCCTGGTGCTGGCGCGTCAGCTGCTCGACCGCCGCCCGGCGCTCCTCAAGCGCGGCCTTGAGAGCCGCCGTCTCGGTGCTGAGCGCATCGCGTTCGGCCTCCGCCTCGTCGGCGCGGGCCAGCGCTTCGTCGCGGTCGGCCTCCGCCTGAGCGCTGCTGCGCAGAGCGGCCTCACGCGCGGCTCGGGCCGTCGCCAGCTCGGCCTGGAGCGGCTGCGCGGCCGCCAGCTCATCTTCACGGGCGGCGAGCCGGCGCTGGGCCTCCGCGAGCTCGGCCTGCACCGACGCGAGCTCGGCCTGCACCGAGGCGAGCTGGGCCCCGAGCTCGTCTCGCAGCGCCTCGAACTCGGCCTGGGGGACTCCGGGGTCAGGCGCGGGTGCCTCGGGCACGGGGGTCGCGACGGCCGCCGGCTCGAGGTTCCACGCCGAGCTCGGCCTCTTCGGCTGACGGCGCCTCGATCGTTCCCACCAGCGAGGCCCAGCTCGCGGTCATGGTGTCGCGCCGGGGCTGCGCGGTCAGCCGCTGGGTGCGTGCGCGCCGGGCGCCCGGCACCGGCAGCAAAATCGTGATGTCCGGCGCCACCGAAAGCTCGGGCTCCTCGACTCGGCCCGTCTTCGCCCACGGGAAGGAGGCCTGCCAGGGCTCGCCGTCCTCGGCCGCCCACGGCTTGTCGTCGAGATCGGCCAGCGCGCGCATCCGCTCGCCCGCGATGGCAAGGGTCAGGGTGGGCCGGACGAAGCGACGTCCCCGCACCCCGAACCAACGGCCGCTCAGGGTCAGGCGACCGTCGGAGGGCTCGAAGCGCTCCAGGTCGAAGAAGATGTCGTCGGCTGTGACCGCGGGCTCGGGCGCCTTGGCCATGAGACGGCTAATGATGCCATCGCGGGCCGCGGACTACGGGCGCTGCAAGCGGTCGTTCAGCTGCCGGTGTGGCCGGCCCGGACGCGCGAGGCCCGCGACTTCTTCCGGGCGCCGGTATTCCGGTGCAGCGCTCCCCGCTTGACCGCCTTGTCGATCGTCTTCACGAGCTCACGGTGCTCACCGTCGGCTGACGTATCGTCACCGGTGGCGACTGCCTGCTCGAGGCGGTGGAAGTAGGTCTTGATCCGCGACACGTAGCGGCGGTTCTCAAGCCGCTCGCGCTCCGCGCGGAGGATGCGCTTCTTCTGTGAGGGAATGTTTGCCATAGCGCCTAAAAAACGCCGCGGTCGTTCTGCCGCGGCGCGCCCGTACTATAGCGGGCCCCGTGGGAGCTGACACGACCGACGCGCCCCCCGACCCGAGCGCGCAACCGCCCCGGCCGCGCCGCCGGATTGCGGCCAACACAGCCATCTTCGCCCTGGCCACGGCGCTCTCGCGGGTCGCCGGGCTGGCCCGGGAGATCCTCGCCTACAGCTTCTTCGGGACCCGCGCGCCGATGTCCGCCTTCACGCTGGCCGCGCAGGTGCCCAACCTGTTCAGCAACCTGTTCTCCCAGGCGGCGCTGTCGGCTGCGTTCGTCCCGGTGTTCACCGAGCTGATGCAGAAGGACCGCAAGCGGGAGGCGTTTCGCCTGGCCGCCACGCTGTTCTGGATCATCCTGATCGCGCTGGGCGCGTTGACCGCGCTGTGGATGGTGCTGGCCGGAGTGATCGCGCCCCTGTTCACCGGCTCCGGGATCTCCGGAAGCCTCACGGCGGGGCTCTCCCGCGTGCTGTTCCCGGTCGTGCTGCTGCTCAGCCTGACCGGCCTGATGGTGGGAATTCTCCAGGCCTACGACGAGTTCACGATCCCCGCCGTGGCCCCCGCGGTATGGAACGTGGTCATCATCGTCGTCCTGGTCCTGCTGC
The DNA here is from genome assembly GCA_963733555.1 of uncultured Solirubrobacterales bacterium. Lineage (GTDB taxonomy): Bacteria > Actinomycetota > Thermoleophilia > Solirubrobacterales > Solirubrobacteraceae > Palsa-465. Next base: position 1,360,459 of record CAVTDO010000002.1, on the reverse strand, counting down.
GGCCGCAGTTTCACCAGCACGTCTATGCCTATGCGGTCGCCTGGCTGGCCGCGACCGTCGTGCAGTTGGCGATGGTCACGTTCGCGCTGGGCCGGATCGACTTCCGGCTTGCCTTCACGATCGACTGGCACGACCCCCGGGTGCGCCAGGTCCTCGTCCTCTTCATACCGGTGACCCTGAGCATCGGGATCATCAACCTCGACGCGTTCCTGAACGCGGGGTTCGGATCGTTGGTCTCCAAGCAGGCGCCGGCCGCAATCAATGCCGCGTTCCGGATTTACATGCTCCCCCAGGGGGTGTTCAGCGTCGCTGTGGCCACCGTGCTGTTCCCGACCCTGAGCCGCTTCGCCGTGCAGCGCAACCCGGCCGGGATGCGCCGCGCGGTGGGCAACGGGATGCGGCAGATCAACCTGCTCCTGATCCCCTCGGCGGGCCTGCTGCTGGTGCTGGCCACACCGATCACCCGGCTGATCTATCAACGGGGGATGTTCACTGGCCAGTCGACCCATCTCGCCGCCACCGCCCTGCTCTGGTTCGGCGTCAGCCTGCCCTTCGCCGGCATCAACCTGCTCCTGACCCGGACCTTCTTCGCTGTGCAGCGGCCCTGGATCCCGACCAGGCTGGCGGCGATGAACATGGTCGTCGATGCCGTGGTCTCGATAGCGCTCTACAAGCCGTTGGGCATCGCGGGTCTCGTGATCGGGACGGCGAGCGCCAACCTCGTGATGACCGTGCTCCAGCTGCACCGTCTGCGCATGGGCCTGAACGGCCGGCTCGAGGGCGGCCAGACGCTGATGATCACGGCGCGGATCACCGTGGCCACGATCCTCATGGCGGCGCTGGCCCGGGGGATCTGGGTTGGCCTCGACCATCTGCTCGGAACCTCGCTGATCGCGGAGATCTTCGCGGTGGGGATCGCCAGCGCCGCCGCCTTCGCCCTCTACGGCCGGCTCGTGTTGTGGATGCGCATTCCCGAGGCGAGGCAGATCCAGTCCCTGGTCATGCAGCGCCTCGGCCGCGCGTAGCCTCTCCGGCTTGGCCGACCCGCCGAGCCGCGCCGCGCAAAGGCGCCGGCCCGGCGAAATACCCTTGAAGACATGGCCGATCAGGCTCACGTCCGCAACTTCTCGATCATCGCGCACATCGACCACGGCAAGTCGACCCTGGCCGATCGGATCCTCGAGCTCACCCACACCGTCGACCCGCGGCTCATGCGCGCCCAGGTCCTCGACTCGATGGAGCTCGAGCGCGAGCGCGGGATCACGATCAAGGCGCAGGCCGTGCGCGTCTTCTACGAGTCGCCCCACGACGGTCAGGCCTACCAGCTGCACCTGATCGATACCCCCGGGCACGTCGACTTCACCTACGAGGTTTCCCGCTCGCTCGCCGCCTGCGAGGGGGCGCTGCTGGTGGTCGACGCCTCCCAGGGTGTCGAGGCTCAGACGGTGGCCAACACCTACCTGGCCATCGACGCCGGCCTCGAGCTGATCCCCTGCCTGAACAAAGTCGATCTCCCCGGCGCCGAGCCGGAACGGGTGGCCGCCGAGGTGGCCGAGCTCCTGGGCGAGCCGGCCGAGAGCGTGCGCCGGATCAGCGCCAAGACGGGGGAGGGGATCACGGAGGTCCTCGACGAGCTGATCGCCCGGGTGCCGCCGCCCAGGGGCAATCCGAACGGGCCGCCCCGGGCGCTCATCTTCGACTCCGAATTCGACCAGTACCGGGGGGTGATCGCCTATGTCCGGGTGGTCGACGGCATCTTCACCAAGCGCGACGCGATCTTTGCCATGCAGACAGGAACCGAGTCCGAGATCGACGACATCGGCTTCTTCACACCAGCCATGACCTCGGCCGACGCGCTGCGGGCGGGCGAGGTCGGGTTCGTCATCACCGGGATCAAGGACGTGACCAAGCTCCGGGTCGGCGACACCCTCACGAGCAAGAGTGACCCCGCGGGCCACCCGCTCCCCGGCTACCGCGAGGTCAAGCCGATGGTCTTCTGCGGCCTCTTCCCGATCGACTCCGACGCCTACCCCGACCTGCGCGACGCCCTGGAGAAGCTCTCCCTCAACGACGCCGCCCTGTCCTGGGAGCCTGAGACGAGCGACGCCCTCGGGTTCGGCTTTCGCTGCGGCTTCCTCGGGCTCCTGCACATGGACATCGTGCGCGAGCGCCTGGAGCGCGAGTACGACCTGGAGCTCATGGCCACGATGCCGAGCGTCGAATACGAGGTGACGCTCACCGACGGCTCGACGCTGCCCGTCCACAGCCCGGCCGACATGCCCGATCCCGCGGGGATCGAGCAGGTCCACGAGCCTTATATCCGCGCCTCGATCCTCACCCCCAAGGAGTTCGTGGGGCAGATCATGGAGCTCTGCCAGGACCGCCGCGGTGAGCACGGCGGGATGCACTACCTGTCCTCCGAGCGTCTGCAGCTGACCTACGACATCCCGCTGGCCGAGATCGTGCTCGACTTCTTCGACCAGCTCAAGTCACGCACGCGGGGCTACGCCTCGCTCGACTACGAGCTGCATCGGGATGCGCGAGTCCGACCTGGTCAAGCTCGACATCCTCCTCGGCGGCGATCCAGTGGACGCCCTCTCGATGCTCGTCCACCGCTCCAAGGCCTACGACGCCGGTCGCACGCTGACCGAGAAGCTGCGGGAGAAGATCCCCCGCCAGCAGTACGACGTGCCCATCCAGGCGGCGATCGGCTCCCGGATCGTGGCCCGGGAGACGATCAAGGCGTTCCGCAAGGACGTGACCGCCAAGTGCTACGGCGGCGACATCTCTCGCAAGCGCAAGCTGCTCGAGCAGCAGAAGAAGGGCAAGCAGCGGATGAAGCAGGTGGGACGGATCGAGGTGCCCCAGGAGGCCTTCCTGGCCGTCCTCGAGCTGGGAGACAAGGGTTGAGCCCTACCGCCAGGGGCCGATCGCCCGGCGCGAGCCCTGGCGAGCGTGCCAGGCTCGGTAGCCGAGCACCCAGGGCCCGGGGAGGGCCCGGGCCCGCGGGCCCAGGAAGAGCGCGGCCAGGCTCACCGCGACCGTCCACGCGGTGATCAGCGCGACCACGGCGACCATCGCTGCCACCGCGATGGCCAGGGCCATGGGGAAGAGGACGACGAGGGCGACGATCGTGGCCGGGCGCAGCCGCACCGGAATCCGGCTCGCCCCGCCGCGAGAAGCTTCCCGGGGGAGGTCCGCGACCACGGCGTTCAGCTCGCCGTACGTCCGGGCCGCGAACGTTGCCTCGAGGCGATGCTCGAGCTCGTCGGAGAGGATCCGCCCCTCGGCGGCAGCGTCCCGCAGCCGCTCGGCGACGTAGTCCCTATCCGCGTCTGATGCCCTGAGAGATGACCGCCGCACCATGGTCTGACCCGAGGCTAGCGCCCCGCGCGGCCATCGGCAAGAGAGCCGCCGGCAAGAGATTGAAAGAATCCCCTCCATGGATCTCGGCCTGCGCCAGCGCGCGTGCATCGTCACCGGGGCCACCGGCGGGATCGGCCGGGCGACGGCGCTCGCTCTGGCCGGCGAAGGGGCCGCCCTGCTCCTCACCGGCCGTCGCGAGGAGCGGCTGGCCGAGGTGGCGAGCGCCTGCCGCGAGGCGGGTGCTGAGGCCGAGACGCTGGCCCTCGACATCACTGCGGGCGACGCCGCGGAGCGCCTGCTGGAGCGGTGCCTCGGGCGCTTCGAGCGCCTCGATGTGCTGGTCAACAACGCCGGAACGAGCGTGATTCGCTCCGTCGAGGAGCTGAGCGATCAGGACTGGCAGGACCAGTGGGAGCTCAACGTGATGGCGCCCATGCGGCTGATGCGGACCGTGGCCCCGGTCATGGCCGAGCGCGGCTGGGGCCGGATCGTCAACGTCTCCTCCTCGGCCGGCAAGCGTCCCTCATCCACGATCGACATGGCCTACTCGGTGACCAAGGCGGCCGAGCTGTCGCTGTCTCGAGCCTTCGCCGATCAGTACGCGGGGCGCGGCGTGCTGGTCAACGCCGTGGCGCCGGGCCCAATCGCCGATGAGCTCTGGCTGGCCCCCGGGGCCATGGCCGACCAGGCGGCGCAGGCCCGGGGCATCAGCCGCGAGGAGGTGCTGAAGGCCACGGCGGGCCGGACTCAGCGCGGTGAGATGGGGCGCCCGGAGGAGATCGCGGCGGTAATCGCCTTTCTGTGCTCGGAGGGGGCCGCGAACGTGGCCGGCGCCGCCTGGTCGGTCGACGGGGGGACCGTCCCGGTAATCATCTGAGACACTGCGGCCGGCCATGGCCGCCGCCAGCGAAGTGATCGGGAAGACCTACGAGCCCTCGGTCTATGCCGTGGGGCGGGAAAAGATCCGCGAGTACGCCGCGGCGGTGGGGGAGACCAATCCCCTCCACCACGATCCGAAGGCGGCTCAGGCCGCCGGGTACGCCGACCTCGTGGCCCCCCCGATGTTCGCCGTCGTCTACGCCGCCCGGGCCGTCATGCCCGGGATCTTCGACCCTGAGGTGGGGATCAACTTCGCCATGATGGTCCACGCCGGGCAGGAGTTCGTCTGGGGTCCGCTGGTCGTGGCCGGCGATGAGATCACGACCACGGCCTCGGTCAAGGATGTCTCCGAGCGCGGCGGGATGAGCTTCTACGTGTTCGAGACCGTGTCCGAGAACCAGGGCGGCGACACCGTCTGCACGGGCACCTGGACCCAGCTCGTCCGGGGGGCGTCGTGAAGGCCGGCGACACGTTCGAGCTCAAGGTGACGCCGGACCGCTACCTCACGGTCCGTTACGCCGGCGCTTCGGGTGACTTCAACCCGATCCACATCGACGAGGAGTTCGCCCAGCAGGTCGGGCCTCCCGGGTCGGATCCTCCACGGCCTGTGGACGATGGCGCAGGTGGCCCGGGCCCACACCGAGGCCGCCGGAGGCCCTGAGACGCTCAAGCGGCTATCGGTCCAGTTCCGCGGAATGGGCCGGCTCGAAGAGGAAATCGTCGTCACCGGGACCGTGGGCGAGGTTCGTGACGGTGTGGTCGTCGTGGAGTCCGAAGCCCGGCAGGGGGAAAGCCGGATCATCCGCAACGGCCGGGCGGAGATTGACGCGGCCTAGCGCTCGGCGTCCGGGAACGCCGTAGCCGCGACCTAAAATCAGCTCTGTGCTGAGCGATCGGCAAGAGCTCGTGCTGCGCAGGGTCGTCGAGGAGTACCTCGGGGGCGGGGCGCCCGTGGGCTCAAAGCTTCTAGCCACCGAGGTTCAGTGGGGTCCCTCGACGATCCGCCACGAGCTGGCCCAGCTCGAGGAGCGGGGGCTGCTGGCCCATCCGCACACCTCGGCCGGGCGCGTTCCCACCGAGGCCGGCTATCGCTACTTCGTCGACCGCCTGCTCGCCGCCGGCAATGAGCCGGAGGCGCAACCCCGGCTCGCCCTCTCGCTCGTCCGCCGCGAACTCGACGACGCGATGAAGGTGACCACCGAGACCCTCTCCCAGGTCACGAACCTGCTCGCCATCGTCACCGCTCCTCCGATCGAGACCTCGACGATCAGACACGTCGAGGTGCTTCTCCTCCAGCCCCAGGTCCTGATGGTGGTCGTGATCACCTCCACCGGCGGTGTGACCAAGCGCCTCTTCACCTTCAGCCGGCCCGTCGACCCGGGTCTCGCCGACTGGGCGGCGAGCTACCTCGGCGAGCGCCTGGTCGGGCTGGGCCTGGGCGCGAGGATGCTCCATCAGCGCCTGCACGACCCATCGCTCCCGCCGGCCGAGTCGGAGTTCCTGGACGCGCTCGCCCCCGCCTTCACGAGCCTCGAGGACGGGCTCCACGACGCGATCTATGTCGACGGCACAGCCCGGCTGCTGAGCGACGACCGCTGGGGTGAGTTGTCCGAGCTCAACTCGCTAATGGACATGCTCGAGCGCCGGGTGGCCCTGCTCGGGGTCCTCCAGGCGGTGCTGACCGAGAACGACGTCATCGTCCGGATCGGAGCCGAGAACAACACGCCGGCGCTGCGCTCGGTGGCCCTGGTGGCCGCGGCCTACGGGCTCCCGCAGCGCAAGCTGGGGTCGGTTTCGGTGCTGGGCCCGCTGCGGATGGATTACCGGCAGGCGATTCGGTCGGTGCGGGACGCCGCCGCGCAACTCTCGAGCTTCGTCGCTGACATCTATGACGAGCGGTGATCGGATGAGCGCGACCCGGGACTACTACGAGATCCTCGGGGTGTCTCGCGACGCCGATGAGGCGATGATCAAGAAGGCGTTCCGGCGTCTGGCCCGAGAGCTCCACCCCGACGTCAACAGCCACGATCCCCAGGCGGAGGAGAAGTTCAAGGAGGCCGCTGAGGCCTACGAGGTCCTGTCTGACCCGGAGCGTCGCGCCACCTACGACCGCTACGGCCGTGAGGGCCTGCGCAGCGGTGGCTACGCGCCGAACTTCGAGGGCTTTGGCTCGGTGGGCGACATCTTCGACGCCTTCTTCGGCGGCTCGGGCGCCTTCGGCGATCTCTTCGGCGGGGCACGCGCCCGGGGAGGCCCGGCGCAGGGCGGCGACATCGCCGCCTCGGTCGAGATCGACCTGGCCGAGGCCGCGCACGGCACCACCACAGAGGTGAGCTATGAGGCGGTGACGCGGTGCGAGCACTGCCACGGCAACGGCGCCGAGCCGGGGACTCCGATCGAGACCTGTCCGCGCTGCGGGGGCACCGGGCAGATGCGCACGGTGGCACGCACCCCCTTCGGCCAGGTTGTGCGCGCGACCGTGTGCGACGCCTGTCAGGGCGACGGGCGGGTGCCCAAGGAGCCGTGCCGGGAATGCCGCGGGCGCGGGCGCCGGGTCGAGCGCGCCCAGGTCTCGGTCGAGGTGCCGGCCGGGATCGCCGACGGCCAGCGCATCCGCATCGCCGGACGCGGGCACGCAGGCGAGCACGGCGGCCCCTCCGGCGACCTCTACGTGCTCATCCGCGTCCGGGAGGACCAACGCTTCGTCCGGGACGGGGACGATCTCGTCACCGTGGTCGACGTCGCGGCGCCGCTGGCGGCGCTGGGGACGACGGTCCAGGTGCCGACGCTCGACGGTCCAACGGAGCTTGAGATCCCGGCCGGGACCCAGCCGCACGAGACGCTGAGCATCCGGGGCGGCGGGCTGCCGGCGCTGCGGGGCCGGCGCCACGGCAATCTGAGAGTGGTGGTCAACGTCGTGGTCCCCCGGCATCTCAACCACGAGCAGCGTGAGCTCCTCGAGCGCCTGGCCGAGTCGATGACCGACCACAACCTCCGCTCCGAGGAGGGCGTGTTCGGAAAGCTCAAGCGGGCGTTCGGCGGCTAGCTCCGCCGGACGTTCAGGCTCCTGCTCCGTCTCGCCATACGGGTCGCGCCGGACCAGGCCGAGCTCGTCCTGGCCGAGCTCCTCGAGCTGGCGCCGGACGGAGTGGAGGAGAGGACGCTCGATGACGGCACGATCGAGTACGCCGTCTACGGCGCGCCGGGGGAGCTCCCTGCCCTGCCGGATCTGACCGCCGCTGCCGGCGAGGCGCTGGTCGAGGTGCGGACCGAGGAGATCGCCGACGACTGGGCCGAGCGCTGGCGCTCCTTTCACAAGCCGCTCGTGCTCGGGTCACGCCTGGCCGTGCGCCCGCCCTGGGAGGCCCAGATCGGCAGCGACATCGAGCTGGTCATCGATCCCGGCCAGGCCTTCGGCACCGGCGCTCACGCCACGACCCGGCTCTGCCTGGAGGCGCTGTTGGAGATCCCGCCGGGCGGCCGGCTGGTTGACCTGGGCAGCGGCTCGGGCGTCCTGGGGATCACCGCGGCCCGGCTGGGCTTCTCGCCCGTGCTGGCGCTTGATTTCGACGCGGTGGCGGTCGAGGCGACGGCGGCCAACGCCGAGCGAAACGGCGTTGAGCTGGAGGCCGAGCGGTATGACCTGCGCAGCGGCCCGGTGGAGCGCTCGGTGGCGCCCACCGTCACGGCCAACCTGCTGGCGCCCCTGCTGGTGAGCTGGGCTGAGCGCCTGCGTGACGCCGCCGAGGTCCCAAGGATGGTGGTGGCCAGCGGGCTGCTCACGGGCGAGGCCGATCGGGTCGCCGAGGCCTTCGCCGGCCTCGGCTTCGCCGAAGCGCAGCGCCTGGTGAACGGTGATTGGGCGGCCCTGATCCTGAGCTCCCGCTAACTTCCGCCGCGTGACCAGCTTCGCGGTCAAGTTCCTCGGCTGCAAGGTCTCTCAGGCCGACGCGATGCAGGCCCGCCGGGCGCTCCTGGCCGCCGGCCACACTGAGGCTTCGGAGGAGGAGGCGGAGCTGCACCTGATCAACACCTGCGCCATCACGAGCGAGGCCGAGGGCAAGTCCCGCCAGTCGGTCCGCCGCTCGCTGAAGAGCGCGCAACAGGTCTACGTGAGCGGCTGCGCGGCCAACCTGAACGCGGCTCAGTTCGAGGCGCCCGGGGTCACCGTCCTGGCCGGAACCGCCGATGACGTGGCCCGTGACCTCGGCGGCTGCGCCGACCTGGAGCACGACGTACTGGCCCGGCAACCGCTCGAGACGGCGACCCGGACTCGAGGCTTCGTCAAGGTCCAGGACGGCTGCGATTGCCATTGCGCCTACTGCATCATCCCCACCGTCCGGGGCTCGGCCCGCTCCCGCCCGGCCAGCGCGATCCTCGCCGAGGCACGCCAGCGCGTGGCCCAGGGCCAGCCGGAGATGGTGATGACGGGGATCAGCGTCGGCGACTACCGCGATCCCGAGCGCGGGCTGGAGCTCGGGCAGCTGATGGTCGAGGTGGCCCGCGTCCCCGGAGTCCAGCGGGTGCGGCTATCAAGCGTCGAGGTGATCCACGTCAAGGACTCGCTCCTCGAGGCCCTGGCCGGAGAGCCGAAAGTCTGTCCGCACCTGCACATCCCGATGCAGTCGGGCGATGACGGCGTCCTTGAGGCCATGGGCCGCCACTACTCAGCCGGCGAGTACCTGGCCCACGTCACCGCGCTCCGTGAGGCGGTTCCGCACCTCAACCTCACCACCGACGTGATCGTCGGCTTTCCCACTGAGAGCGAGACCGCATTCGAGCGCACGCTGGAGGTGGTCGAGCAGGCGGGGATCAGCCGCGTTCACACGTTCAGCTACTCGCCCCGTCCCGGCACGAGGGCCGCCGAGCTCGGCGATCGGATTGCCCCGGAGGAGAAGAAGCGCCGCTCCCGCGTGCTGCGGGGCCTCTCCGAGGCCCGCTCGCGCCGGCACCGAGCCGCCAAGCTGAGGACCATCGAGCCCGTCCTCGTCGACAAGGTGGCCGAGCGCCAATGCTCGGGCTACACGGCCGACTACACCCGCTGCTACCTGCCCGCCGGCGCGGCGGATCGGGGGGCGATCGTGGCGGTCAGCTGCGAGGAGCTCTACGCCGACGGGATCGCCTCCCGGATGCTGTCAGCCCCGGGACTATCCTGAACAGGGTGAGTTTCGCCGAACAGGTCCGAGCCGATGTCAACGCCGCGCTGAAGGCGAGCGACCGGGAGCGCACGGGTGCGCTTCGTCTCGTCCTCTCGGAGCTCCAGAAGGCGGCCAAGGACGGGGAAACCGACGAGCTGGCGGTGCTCCGCCGGGAGCGCAAGCGGCGCCTCGACGCCGCCGAGCAGTTCCGCGCCGGCGGGCGCCCGGAGCTGGCCGAGAAGGAGGAGTCGGAGGCCGAGCTCATCCAGGGCTACCTGCCGGCCGAGCTCGACGACGCCGAGCTCCAGCAGATCGTCGCCGAGGCTCTGGCCGAGACTGGCGTCACGGAGCCCAAGGACATGGGCCAGGTGATGAAGGCGGCGATGGGCCGGGTGCAGGGCCGAGCCGACGGCAAGCGCGTGTCCGCTCAGGTGCGGGAGGCCCTCGAGGCAGCGCGTGCGTAAGCAGCTCGAGCTAGAGAACACGGTGGCCAGCGAGCTGGCCGGTACCGGCGACAGCGTCCTGCGGGCGCTCGAGTCCCACCTCGACTGCAAGCTCTATCTGCGCGGCAACATCCTCACCCTCGACGGCGACGAGTCGGCGGTGGCGACCGCCGAGGCCGTGGTCCGGGAGCTGGCCGAGCTGATCGAGCAGGGGCACGAGATCGCCCCCGGGACGATCGAAGCGGTCACCCGCGCGCTCGACCAGGACGAGTCGCCGGCCGAGATCCTCGAGGACGTGGTCTGGCGCCACCGCGCCACCAAGGTGGCGCCCAAGACGGTCAACCAGAAGCGCTACGTCGACTCGATCCGCCGCAACACGATCACCTTCGGGATCGGCCCCGCCGGTACCGGCAAGACGTTCCTGGCCGTCGCCCTCGCCGCCGCGGCGCTGAGCCGGCGCGAGGTCGATCGCATCATCCTCACCCGTCCGGCGGTTGAGGCGGGCGAGCGGCTCGGATTCCTTCCCGGCGACCTCATGGCCAAGGTCGATCCCTACCTGCGACCGCTGTTCGACGCCCTCCACGCCATGGTCGATCCCGACCGCGTGACCCAGTACCTGGAGCGTGGGGTGATCGAGGTGGCGCCGCTGGCCTTCATGCGTGGCCGGAGCCTGAACAGCAGTTTCATCATCCTCGACGAGGCCCAGAACACCAGCCCCGAGCAGATGAAAATGTTCCTGACCCGGCTCGGCTTCAACTCCAAGATGGTCGTCACCGGAGACGTGACCCAGATCGATCTCCCGCGTGAGAACGAGTCGGGATTGATCGTCGTCGCGGACATCCTCCAGGAGGTCGAGGGAATCGAGTTCGTGCGCTTCGGCGACGAGGACGTGGTCCGGCACAAGCTGGTGCGGCGGATCGTCGAGGCCTACGCGGAGCACCAGCAGCGCCAGGCTCCCGAGCTGCGCCCGCGCCGCCGGGCCTGACCGGGCCCCCCGGGATGCTGGAAGTCGAGGTCATTGGCGTCGAGGTGGTGGCGCCGGCCGGCTCGGTGGAGGAAGTCGACGGGCCCACTCCCGCCGAGGTGGGGGAGCTGTGCACCCTGGCGCTCTCCTCGGCCGGGATCAGCGACGGGCACGTCGCAGTCTCGTTCGTCGACGAGGACCGGATGCGGGAGCTCAACCGGGACCACCGCCACCTTGACGAGCCAACCGACGTCCTCTCCTTCGGGATCGATGAAGACGGGCCCGCCGCCGGCCCGCGGGAGCTCGGCGACATCGTCATCTGCCCCGAGCACACGGCCGACGTGCGGGAGGCGATCATCCACGGGGCCCTGCATCTGAGCGGGATGGACCATGAGACCGACGAGGGGGAGATGCTGGCCCTGCAGGCGGAGCTGATGCGATGGATCGGCTGAGCACGCGGTCGGGGTTCGTCGCCCTGGCCGGGCGGCCCAACGTGGGCAAGTCGACCCTGGGCAACGCGATCATCGGCGCCAAGGTGGCGATCGTCTCCGACAAGCCCCAGACGACGCGCCGGGCCATCCGCGGAGTGGCCACCGGCCCGGACTGGCAGCTCGTGCTCGTCGACCTCCCCGGCGTCCAGCGCCCTCGTGATGCCCTGACCGAGCGCATGCAGCACCGGGTCGAGCGTGAGCTCGGGGACGCCGACGGCTGTCTCTTCGTGCTCAACGCGGAAGAGGGAATCGGTCCTGGCGACCGGTTCATCGCCGCCATGCTCCAAAATGCACCGGTTCCCGTCGTCATTGCTGTGAACAAGATCGACCGTACCCGCCAGGCCGAGACGGTGGCCGTGCTCAGCGCCGCCGAAGCGCTCCTGCCGGGCGCCGAGGCGATCTTCCCCGTCTCCGGTCGCAACGGCGCGGGGATGCGGCCGCTGACCGAGCATCTGGTCGCGCTTCTGCCCGAGGGACCGTTCTACTTCGCCTCCGGCCAGCACTCGGACCTGAGCCGGGAGCGCCGGCTGGGGGAGCTGATCCGCGAGCAGGTTCTGCGCCGGACCCGTGAGGAGATCCCCCACTCGGTCGAGGTCCAGGTTGCGGTGATCGACGAGTCGCGGGAGGACCTCATCCGCGTGGAGGCCGCGGTGCTGGCCGAGACCGAGTCCCAGAAGCGGATCCTGATCGGGGCCGGCGGGCGGATGATCAAGGACATCGGGATTGCGGCCCGCCAGGAGATCGAAGCTGACCTCGGCGCCCGCGTCCACCTCGAGCTCCGGGTCCAGGTCCGGCGCCACTGGCGCGGCGACGAGCGCATGCTCGACCGCTTGGGCATCGAGTAGGACACGACTTTCGCCAGGCTGGTGCGTAGAACCTAGTAGAGCCAGCCAGCCAGCCAGAGGAGCCCCATGCGTCGCATCATCGTTGCGGTATTCGTGTCAGCCCTAGCCTTCGCCGGGCCTGCGCTGGCGGCAAACGCCGCCAAGCCGCCCAAGCCCCCCAAGCAGGCAGCGAGTGCGGTCACGATCTCGGCCTCGCCCACGACGGTGGTATTCGGATCCACCACGTCGATAACCGGCCAGGCGACAGGCAACAAGGCGGCGGGCGCAACCGTCGAACTGCAAGACCAGAAGAGTGCGGGCCAGTTCGCGACGGTCATGAGCGCAACTGCCGACGCCACCGGCCACTACATGTTCAAGGTCACGCCGACCCAGAACACCGTCTATCGCGTGGTCGCACACACGGCGCCCCAGGCGACGAGCCAGGGCACGGCGGTCAAGGTCCTGGTCAAGGTCACCTTCGGCGTGAGCACGACTACGCCCAAGGCCGGCTCCAAGGTCCGCTTCTTCGGCTTCGTGCTCCCGGCCTATAACGGGAAATTGGCCCTGATCCAGCGCCAGACGGCAAGCGGTTGGAAGACGGTCGCGCGGACTGGTCTCGTGGCCGCGACGCCTCTGGGAGGGGTGGCACGGTCGAAGTATTCAAAGCGCCTGCTGGTCCGGGCGAGCGGCACCTACCGGGTGTACTTCAATCCGTCGGATGGGCTCCGCCAGCCCAACGCCAGCTCCACCAAGCGCCTGCGCGTCCACTGAGTAGGTGGCCGCGGCGCTCGCCGCGGCCAATCCCGGCGGAACTTTGTCCATTTGCTTCGCTATGCGTTAAGCCAGGGGACATTGTTCGGCTCCGAGGACGCCACCTAGACTGCCCGCCATGGAGGACTCGGAGATCGCATTCGACGAGCAGGGCCTCGTCCCGTGCATCGTCCAGGACTGGCGCACCGGCGAGGTGCTGACCCTGGCCTATATGAACGCCGAGTCGCTGGCCCTCACCCGCCGGACCGGTGAGACCCACTTCTTCAGCCGCTCGCGCCAGGAGCTCTGGCACAAGGGGGCGACCTCAGGCCACACCCAGGCGGTGAGGGCGATCCGCTATGACTGCGACGGCGACGCGCTGCTGGCCCTCGTCGAGCCCACCGGGCCCGCCTGCCACACGGGAGAGCGCACCTGCTTTCACCGGGGCGAGCTGGAGCCCGTAGCTCCGCACGAGGTCCTCCCGGGACTCGAGCGCACGATCGAGCAACGAGCGCTGACCCGGCCCGAGGGCTCGTACACGACCAAGCTTGTGGACGATCCCGGGCTGGCCCAGGCCAAGGTGCAGGAGGAGGCCGAGGAGGTCACGCGGGCCGCGCGTGAGGAGTCCGACGAGCGCGTGGCCGAGGAGGCCGCCGACGTGATCTACCACCTCCTGGTTCTCCTGCGTGGGCGCGGGCTCTCCCTGGCCGATGCCGAGCGGGTTCTCGATGAGCGTCGCGGCACCTGAAACCGCCTCGGCCGAGCCGACGCCCTCGCTCGAGGAGGCGCGCGCCCTCTCCGCGGACTACAACCTGATCGCCCTGCGCCAGAGCTTCGTCGACGACACCGACACTCCGGTCTCGGCCTTCCTCAAGCTGCGCGGCGACTCGCCCGCCTTCCTGCTCGAATCGGCCGATCAGGGCCGCGTGGGTCGCTACTCGTTCATCGGCGTGCGCCCCCGCAAGATCCTCCGCTGGTCCCTGGGCGACCCCGGCGACCCGTACGCCCTGGCCTCCGAGGAGCTGGCCCGGTTCCGGCCCGCCCCGCTCGGTGACCTGGCCCCCTTCCTGGGCGGGGCCGTGGGGGTCTTCGCCTACGACCTGGTGCGGACGGTCGAGCACCTGGGCGAACCCAACCCGGACCCGATCGGCGTCCCCGACCTGGCCCTCATGCTGACCGATGCGCTGGTCGTCTTTGACCACCTCAAGCACACGATCACGCTGCTGGCCAACGTGTACGCCGACGAGGATCTCGACGCCTCCTACGCCGAGGCGGCGCAGACGCTGACCGAGCTGCGGGCCCGTCTTGGCGGTCCGGTGCCCGCACCCGCTCGCGCACCGTCGCGCGAGCGCCGGATGCCGACCTTCCAGTCCAACATGCCGCGCGAGCAATTCGAGGCCAACGTGGCCCGGATCGTCGAGTACATCCACGCCGGCGACGCCTACCAGGTCGTGCCCTCGCAGCGCTGGTCGGCCCCCATCCCGGTCGAGGCGTTCTCGATCTATCGCGGGCTGCGGGCGGTCAACCCGAGCCCCTACATGTACTTCCTCGACTTCGGCGACTTCGAGATCGCCGGCGCCAGCCCGGAGCCGCTGATCACGGTGAGCGGCAGCCAGGTGGCGATCCGGCCGATCGCGGGCACCCGCCCTCGCGGTGCCAGCGCCGAGGAGGACCGCCTGATGGCCGAGGAGCTGCTGGCCGATCCGAAGGAGCGCTCCGAGCACGTGATGCTCGTCGACCTCAGCCGCAACGATCTGGGCCGCGTGTGCGACTACGGGTCGGTGACCGTCGACGAGTTCATGGTCGTGGAGAACTACAGCCACGTGATGCACATCGTCTCCAACGTCGGCGGGACGCTCCGGCCCGGGGTGGGGGCGCTCGACGCGCTGCGGGCAACGCTCCCGGTGGGGACGCTCTCCGGCGCGCCGAAAGTCCGCGCGATGGAGATCATCGACGAGCTCGAGCCGGTCAAGCGCGGCGGCTACGGCGGTGCGATCGGCTGGGTCAGCTACACCGGCGACCTCGACACGTGCGTCCACATCCGCACCGTCGTGGTCAAGGACGGGGTGGCCCATATCCAGGCCGGCGGCGGCACCGTGGCCGACGCCAAGCCGGAGAACGAGTTCCGTGAGTCCGAGGCCAAGGCCCGCGCCGTGCTTGAGGCGATCCGGCTCGCCGTGGCTCAGCCGGAGTGGCCATGAGAGTCCTCGTCGTGGACAACTACGACAGCTTCACCTACAACCTGGTCCAGTACCTGGGGGAGCTCGGCGCCGAGCTGGAGGTCGTGCGCAACGATCACGCCACCGTCGAAGACCTGCTCGTGCGCGGTCACGACCGGGTGATCGTCTCGCCCGGGCCCTGCACGCCCAACGAGGCCGGGATCTCGCTGGAGGCGGTCAAGCGCTTCCCGGAGGCGGGCATCCCCACCCTAGGCGTGTGTCTGGGTCACCAGGCGCTCGTCCAGGCCTTCGGCGGGCGGGTCATCCGCCATCAGCCCGTGCACGGCAAGACCTCGGTCATCGAGCACGACGGGCGGACGATCTTCCATGGCCTGGCCAGCCCGCTCGAAGTGGGCCGCTACCACTCCCTGGTCGTCGATCCGCAGCTCCCGGCCGAGCTCGAGCAGAGCGCGCAGGGCGATGGCGTCGTGATGGCGGTCCGCCACCGATCGCTCCCCGCCGAGGGGGTCCAGTTCCACCCCGAATCGATCCTCACCGACGAGGGCCAGCAGCTCCTGGCCAACTTCCTCACCGGCACGAGATGACCGCCGGGGATCTCCTCACCGGCGCCATCGACTCGCTGGCCGACGGCTGCGATCTCGGCCGGGTGGAGACGGCCGCGGTGCTGTCGGAGATCATGGCCGGGAACGCCTCCGAGGTGCAGATCGCGGCCTTCCTCATCGCGCTGCGCACCAAGGGCGAGACGGTGCAGGAGCTGGCGGGGCTGGCCGAGGCGATGCGCGCCTTCGCCACTCCGGTCGAGGTGGGCCGCGGCGACCTGCTCGATACGGCCGGGACGGGCGGCGGTCGCCGAACGTTCAACGTGTCCACGACCGCGGCGCTGATCGCCGCCGGGGCGGGCTGCGCGGTGGCCAAGCACGGCAACCGCTCGGCCACCGGCCTCTCCGGATCAGCCGACGTGCTCGAGGCGCTGGGCGCCCGCATCGACCTCGAGCCCCGGGCCGTGGCCCGCTGCATCGAGGAGGTGGGCTTCGGCTTCATGTTCGCGCCCGCCCACCATCAGGCGACCCGCTACGTGGTCCCCGTCCGCCGGGCTCTGGCCGTGCGGACGATCTTCAACTTCCTGGGCCCGCTGACCAACCCGGCGGGGGCGACGCGGCAACTCGTCGGCGTCTCGGACCCCGCCTACCTGCAGACGATGGCCGGCGCGCTCGCCCTGCTCGGCACCCGCCACGCCCTCCTCGTCTCAAGCCAGGACGGCCTCGACGAGCTCAGCGTCTGCGGTCCCACCCACGTGGTCGAGGTCCAGGGGCAGGAGGTTCGTAGCTACACGATCACCCCCGAGGAGGTCTCGCTCCCCGTCGCCCCCGCCGAGGCCATCCCGGGCGGCGACCCACAGGCCAACGCGGACACGACCCGGCGGATCTTCGCCGGGGAGCCGGGCCCGGCCCGGGATCTGGCTGCGCTCAACGCCGGCGCCGCCATCTACGCCGGCGGCGGCGCGGCGACGCTGGTCGAGGGGGTGCGGCGGGCCGAGGCGACGCTCGACTCGGGCGCCGCGGCCGAGACGCTGGAGCGCTTCGTGACCCGGACGCGGGAGCTGGCGCCGTGAACACGCTCGAGCCCATCCTGGCCAGCACCCGGGCCGAGCTGGAGCGCCGCCGCGGTCAGGCCCTGCCCTCACGCGACGGCGAGGTGCGGGACTTCACGGCCGCCCTGCGCGGACCCGGCATCGCCCTGATCGCCGAGCACAAGCGCCGCTCGCCCTCGGCGGGAGCGATCCGCGAGGACCTGGAGCTGGAGGAGGTCATCGCGGCCTATGAGCGCGGGGGCGCGGCCGCCCTCTCTGTGCTCACCGAGGGCCCGAACTTCGGCGGCTCGCTCGAGGATCTCCGCCGGGCCCGCGCCGCGACCGCGCTTCCCATCCTGCGCAAGGACTTCACCGTCGACGCCTACCAGATCCGTGAGGCTCACGCGGCCGGCGCCGACGCGGTGCTCCTGATCGTGGCCGCCCTGAACGACGCCCGGCTGGCAGAGCTTCACGCCCTGGCCACGGAGCTGGGCCTGGCCGCGCTGGTCGAGGTCCACGACGCCCGCGAACTCGAGCGAGCGCTGGCTATCGGGTCCCGGCTCATCGGGGTCAACAACCGGGATCTGACCACGCTCCGCGTCGATCTGCGCCGCACCTACGAGCTGCGCAGCGCCATCCCGGCGGGGGTCACGATCGTGGCCGAGTCCGGCTTCAGCACCGCCGAGCAGCTGCGCGCGCTGGTCGAGGCCGGGATCGACGCCGTGCTCATGGGGGAGGCGCTGATGCGCGCGGCCGACATCGAGGCCGCGGTCCGCGCGCTGACCGTGCCTACGATGTGAGCGTGACCAAAGTCAAATTCTGCGGCATGACCACCGTCGAGGATGCCGAGCGCGCGGCCGAGCTCGGGGCCTGGGCCGTCGGCCTCATCTTCTGGCCCGGCTCCCCCCGGCACTGCCCGCCCGACGCCGCCGCCGCCATCGCCGCGGCGCTGCGGCGTCGTCTCGAGATCGTGGGCGTGTTCGTCAACCCGACCCTGGAAGAGGTGGCGCGCACCGCCGAGGACGTGGGCCTGACCCTGCTCCAGTTCCACGGGGAGGAGGGCCCTTCGTTCTGCGGTGAGGCGGCTCGCCGCACCGGCTGCAAGGTGATCAAGGCGGCCCGCGTGCGCAGTGGGGCCGAGATCCAGGCCCTGGGCCAGTTTCACACCGACTACCACCTGCTTGACAGCTACGCCCCGGGCATGCCCGGCGGTACCGGCGAGACGTTCGGTTGGGAGCTCGCCCGGGCCCACCGCGGCCGGCTTCCGCTCATCCTGAGCGGTGGCCTCACCCCCGACAACGTGGCCGGGGCGATCGAGGTCGTGGCGCCGTTCGCGGTGGACGTGGCCAGCGGGGTCGAGCTCTCGCCCGGCCGCAAGGACCCGGCCAAGATGGAGGCGTTCGTGGCCGCGGCAGCGGGGCCGCATGCGGCCCCGCCTCGGCCGGCGCATGCGCCGGCCGACCTGTCCGCGCATGCGCGGACAGGAACACCCACATGAGCACCGTCGAGCACCGTTTCGGGCCCTACGGGGGGCAGTACGTGCCGGAGACGCTGATGCCGGCCCTGGCCGAGCTCGAGGCGGCGTGGATCGCCGCCCGGGAGGACGTCGGCTTCCGGTCAGAGCTCGACGCGCTTCTGCGCGACTACGTGGGACGTCCCAGCCCGCTCTATGAGGCGAAGCGGCTGAGCGAGCGCGCCGGCCACCCGATCTATCTGAAGCGCGAGGACCTGAACCACACCGGCGCCCACAAGATCAACAACGCTCTGGGCCAGACGCTCCTGGCCCGGCGGATGGGCAAGCGGCGGATCGTGGCCGAGACGGGCGCCGGCCAGCACGGCGTGGCCACGGCCACGGCATGCGCGCTGCTCGGCCTTGAGTGCATCGTCTACATGGGCACCGAGGACATGCGCCGCCAGAAGCCGAACGTCGAGCGGATGGGGCTCCTGGGCGCCACCGTATCCGGCGTCGATGCCGGGGCGCGGACGCTCAAGGAGGCGGTCTCGGCGGCCATCCGAGACTGGGTGACCAACGTCGAGACCACGCATTACGTGATCGGCTCGTGCGTGGGGCCGGCGCCCTACCCGGCTCTGGTGCGAGACCTCCAGCGGGTGATCGGCGACGAGGCCCGGGCGCAGATCCTCGAGCGGGTGGGACGGCTGCCGGAGCGGGTCATCGCCTGCGTGGGCGGGGGCTCGAACGCGATCGGGATCTTCACCCCCTTCATCTCCGACGCTGTCGAGCTCGTGGGCGTCGAGGCGGCTGGGGAGGGGATCGAGACCGGCCGCCACGGCGCTCCCCTGACCGAGGCCGGGCTCCCCGGCGTGCTCCACGGCGCCTTCTCAGCTCTCATGCAGGACGAGGACGGACAGATCCTCGAGGCCCATTCGATCTCCGCCGGGCTGGATTATCCGGGGACCGGGCCTGAGCACGCCTGGCTGCGGGACTCCGGCCGCGCCCGCTACGTCGGGGTGAGAAACGACCAGGCGCTCGAGGCGTTCGAGCAGACCGCGCGGCTCGAGGGGATCATCCCCGCGCTCGAGAGTTCGCACGCGCTCTACTGGGCGATGACCGGTGGCCCATCGGAGCTCGATCTGGTCTGCCTGTCGGGCCGCGGGGACAAGGACCTGGAAGAGGCGCTGGCGCTCCTTGAGCGGCGCTGAGCGGATCGCCGAGGCGTTCGCCGCTGCGCGGGCCGACGGCCGGCGGGCGGCGCTCATGCCCTATCTGATGGGCGGGTTTCCCGACCTGGAGACCTCAGCGTCGATCGGGGTCGCCTATGCGGAAGCGGGTGCGCATCTGATCGAGCTCGGGGTGCCCTTCTCCGATCCCTTGGCCGACGGGCCGGTGATCCACGCGGCGGCCACCGAGGCGCTCCGCGCCGGGGCGAAAGTCGAGTCCGTCCTCGAGGTGGGGCGGGTGATCGCCGAGCACGCCGCGGTGGTGGCCATGGTCTATGCCAACCCGATCTTCACCCGCGGGGCCGACCGCTTCGTCGGCGCCCTGCGGGAGGCGGGGATCAGCGGCCTGATCGTGCCCGACCTCCCGCTCGAGGAGTCCGACGAGCTGCGCGGGGTGTGTGACGAGGCCGGAATCGCGCTCGTCCCGCTGGTCACGCCGACCACGCCCGCGGAGCGGCTGACCCGGATTGGCGCCGGCGCGCGGGGCTTCGTCTACACCGTCTCGGTCACGGGGACGACGGGGGAGCGGGTGGCGCTGGACGGAGCGCTGGCCGGCTTGCTGTCCCGGGTCAGGGACCACACCTCTGTGCCCGTGGCCGTGGGCTTCGGGATCGGAAGCCCGGAGCAGGCGTCGGCCGCGGCCGAGGCGGGCGCCGACGGGGTGATCGTGGGCAGCCGCCTTGTGCGCGCCGCCGCAGAGGCGGCGGATCCGGTCGGCGCCGTGCGAGCGCTCGTGCGGGAGTTCTCGGCCGCGCTCGTGGGCTAGTGGCTCGCTAGCATCCCCGCAGCCATGGGTCTCATCCTCACTGCGGTCGCCGGCCTCGTCCTCTGGCTCGTCCTCTGGGCCGTCGGGGCGGCCAGCGGCTTCGACGCGATTCTGATCGGGATCGCCATGGTCCTGCTCGCCATCGCGGTTCGCGGCGTTCTCCCGTATCTGCCGGGCCGCCGGTAGCCCGCCCGGCATGAGCCGTCGGCTGCTCAAACGCGGGTGGCTGCTCGTCGCATGCGCCTGCCTGGCCACCGTGACGGGCGCGGCCAGCTGCTCGTCCACCGCCGCCACCGGAACCTCGGTCAGCGGGACGACGCTGTCCATCTACCAGAGCGTGCCCGCCGGGAGCTTCTCGCCCGAGGCGCAGGACGTCCTCTCGGCCGAGATCCTCGCCTTCAACCAGACAGCGCCAGGCCACAACGTGAACGGGTTCAAGCTCAGGCTGCGGCGCTTCCAGGGCAGCGAGCTCTCCTCCACCGCGCGCGAGGCCATCGGCGACCCGACCACCATCGCCTATCTGGGCGAGCTCACGCCGGGGACCTCGGCCGACACCCTCGGGATCACCAACGCCCAGGACGTGCTCCAGGTCAGCCCGACGGACACGGCGCTCGAGCTCACCCAATCCACCCCGGCCATCCCCAACACGCCCACCCGCTACTACGAGTCGCTGACGGCGAATGGGCGCACGTTCGGGCGGGTGGTGCCCACGGATTCGCTGGAGGCCGCCGCCGTGGTGGGGCAGATGGAGTCCCTGGGGATAAAGAGCGTCTACGTGCCCACGGACGGGAGCGAATACGGGCGGGCCCTGCGCGCGGCCTTCGTGAGCCGGGCGGGTTCAGCGCTCAGCGTCGTCGCCTCAGACGCGACCGCCGGGGCGGTGTTCTACGCCGGCAGCTCGGCCAGCGGCGCGGCCAGCGTCTTCGATGGAGCTGCGGCGGGCAACCCCAAGGTGGCCCTGTTCGCGCCCTCGGCCCTGGAGGAGAACTCGTTCGCGGCCTCGCTGTCGCCCGCGGCGCAGAAGAATCTCTACGTCTCCTCGCCCGGTTTCACCGCGAGCGATCTCCCCGCCGTCGGGAAGCAGTTCGAAACCGCCTTCCAGCTGGCCTACGGGCACGCCCCCGCGACCCAGGCGATCTTCGGCTACGCGGCTATGGAGGCGGTCATCCACGCCCTCAAGGAGGCGGGAGCCGCGGCCAACGCCCACGCCACGGTGGTGCACGCCTTCTTCCGCATCACCAACCTGAGCACCGCGGTGGGCGCCGTGTCGATCGACAAGAACGGCGATGTCAAGTTCGCCGGTGGGGCGCCGTTCGTGTTCAGCCGGGTCCGGGCGGGCAAGCTGGTCCCGGTCAAGGCGACACACGAGTAGAGGTGAGGCGCCGAGCCGCGCTCGGACTCGTGGCGGCCGCGGTGCTGCTCGCGGGGTGTGGCTCGAGCCTGCGCCCCGGCGAGCGGATCCGCGGGCATCTGCTCACGATCTACTTCAGCGGTCCCGGGCACGGCGCCTCGAGCCTGGGGGCGACGGCGGCGCTGAACGGGGCCCAGATCGCCCTTGATCACGCGCACGCGCGGATCGGCAGCTACCGGATCCGCCTCCGCAGGCTCGATGACTCGACCCTGCAGAGCGACGGCTGGGATCCCAATCAGACGACCGCGGACGCGCGGCTGGCCGGCCAGGACCCGACCACGATCGGCTACCTGGGGGACTTCAACTCCGGGGCCAGCGCCATCTCGATCCCGCTGCTGAACCGGATCGGGATCCCCCAGGTCAGCCCCGACTCGAGCGCCGTCGGGCTGACCAGCACCGGTCCCGGGTTCGCTCCCGGGGAGCCCGAGAAGTACTACCCCACCGAAGTGCGAACCTTCGCCCGCGTCGTGCCCAGCGACGCGGACCAGGCCAAGGCGCTGATCACGGCCGAGAAGGCGAGCGCGTGCGCGAGCACGTTCGTGCTCGAGGACGGGGAGGTGGACGGCGAGGATGCCGCGCTCACCTTCGTGCTCAGCGCCCAGTCGGCCGGGCTGCGTGTGGTCGCCATCCAGGCCTTCCAGCGCCAGGCCATCGACTACTCGGGACTGGCTCGCAGCGTGGCCGCCTCAGGCGCCGACTGCGTGCTCATCAGCGCCCTCGACGAGGCGAGCTCGGTGCGCCTGACCCAGGAGCTGGCGCGGGCGCTGCCCGCGGCGGTGATCTTTGTCACCGACGGACTGGCTGACGCCGCCTACCTCGACCCCGGCCTGGGCGGTCTGCCCACCAACCTCGATTCCCGCCTCACGGTGGTCAGCCCGACCCTCCCGGCGAGCGACTATCCCTCCCTCGGCCGGCGGTTCCTGGCCGAGTACGCGGAGCGCTTCGGGTCGCCGGCGCCCCGGCCATCTTCGGGTATCAGGCCATGAGCCTGCTCCTGTCCGCGATCGCCCGCGCCACCGACAACGGCCACCGCACGGCCGACCGCCTGGAGGTGCGTGAGGAGCTCTTCTCCGGCCGGCGCATCCGCGGCGCTGTCGGGACGTTCCACATCGATCGCGACGGTGACACGTCGCTCCGCAGCTTCGCCATCTACCGGGCTGTGGGGGGGCGGCTGGTCTTCCGGGAGCGGGCGGGCTAGGGGCCCTGGGGGCGGTCACACCCTCGATTCACGTTTCGGTTAAGGGCCCGGCCCGGACTTTGCTCCGACCGCTCAGAGCAATAGGGTGCGCAACTCAGAACGCCCCGGGGTGGGGTGACGAAAGGAGCACTATGAGGTTTCGTAGGACAATTGCAGCCTTCGGGTTGCTGATCGCGGCGCTGGCCATCGCGGCCTGCGGCTCGAGCAACAAGACGACGAGCAGTAGCTCGAGCTCGAGCTCCAGCGGCTCGAGCGGGAACACGGTCGACGTCTACTCGAGCCTGCCCATGCAGGGCGCCTCGACCGCGCAGACCGATCCGCTGGTCAACGGCATCAAGCTCGCGCTGTCGGAGGCGGGCGGCAAGGCCGGAAAGTTCACCGTCAACTACAGCGTGCTCGACGACTCGACGGCCGCCGCGGGCAAGTGGGACCCGGGTCAGACCGCGGCCAACGCGCGTAAGGTGGCTGCCGACTCCAAGGCCGTGTACTACATCGGCGAGTTCAACTCGGGTGCCTCTGAGGTATCGATCCCGATCCTCAACCAGGCGGGGATTCCCCAGGTCAGCCCGGCCAACACCTATGTCGGCCTGACCACCAACCTCCCCGGTAGCGCCCCGGGCGAGCCGACGAAGTACTACCCGACGGGCACGCGGACCTATCTGCGCATCGTCCCGATCGACTCGATCCAGGCCGCCGCCGACCTGATGGCGATGAAGCAGGCGGGCTGCACAAAGGTCGCGGTGGCCAACGACAAGGAGGCCTACGGACAGGGCCTGGCCACGCTGCTGGAGCTCGAGAAGGGCTTCTACGGCGTGACGATCGCCTCGAACACGGGGGTCGATCCGACGGCGCCGAACTTCCGCTCCTACGCGGCGACGGTGAAGGGCGCGGGAGCGGATTGCTTCTTCTTCGCCGGCATCGTCTCCAACGGCGCGGTGCAGATCACCAAGGACGTCCACGCGGCCGTTCCCACCGCCAAGGTCTTCGGCGGCGACGGCGTCTGCACGGACTCCTACACGCGGGCCTCGAAGGGCGGCGTCCCGGCCTCGATCGATCCGTTGATGGAGTGCACGGTGGCCACGCTGGATCTGGCCGCGTATCCCGGCGGAAAGCAGTTCCTGGCCGCCTACAAGGCCAAGTACGGTCCCACGCCTCCTGACCCGTACGCCATCTATGGCTACGAGGCGATGAAGCTCGGTCTCGACACCATTGCGAGTGCCGGCTCCAACGGCGGCAACAAGGCCGACGTGCTGAAGGCGCTGTTCGCCATCAAGAGCCGGAGCTCGGTCCTGGGGACCTACGGGTTCGACAAGAACGGCGATACGACGCTCAAGTCCTACGGCCTGTACAAGGTGGGCTCGAACGGTGAGCCCGTCTTCGACAAGTCACTGACTCCGACGAAGACCGTCTGCATAGTGCCCGGGGAGGGGATGTCGTGATCGGCATCCCCTCCCCGTCTTTTCTTTCTTCGCGATAGGCTGCCCGCCCGCTCGTCAGATGGAAGCCAGCTCGATAACGCCAAGGATCTCGGCTAGGGCCGCCCGCCCGCTGGCTTGGCTGCGGGCGAATATCGGGCAGTGGGGGCTGGTCGTGCTCCTGCTCGCGCTGCCGATCTTCTATCTCGTTCATGACCTGACCACGGGATACCAGGCCGGGTACGTCCACGGCCACGCGGTCACCCAGCACGACCTGAGCCGGATCGGGCTCAACGTCGTCCAGGGCCTGGCCAACGGGGCTATCTGGGCCCTCATCGCCATCGGCTACACGCTGGTCTACGGGATCATCGAGCTGATCAACTTCGCCCACGGCGACGTGTTCATGGTCGGCTCGTTCACCGCCGTGGGGCTGTGGTCTGTGTTCGGGCTCGGGCTCTCGACCGGCGCGGCGGGGGTCATCGGCGGTCTCGTTCTCACCCTGATCATCACCATGGTGGTCACCGGCTCGCTCAACGTGCTCATCGAGCGCGTGGCCTACCGCCCCTTGCGCAACGCCCCCAAGCTGGCGCCGCTCATCACCGCCATCGGCTTCTCGTTCATCCTCCAGAACGTCGGCCTGCTCTGGCGCGGCGGCTCGCCCCAGAGCGTCAACGACCTCGTCGGCCAGGGCAACACCCTGTTCAACATCTCAGGCGTCCCGATCCAGCGGGGCTACATCCTCGCCCTGGCCACGATGATCCCGCTCGTCATCGGGCTGGGCTGGTTCATCGCCAGCACCCGGCTCGGGCGCGCCATGCGGGCCACCGCACAGGACCCGGAGGCGGCCCGGCTGATGGGCATCAACGTCAACCAGACGATCTCGCTGACCTTCCTGCTCGGCGGCATGCTGGCGGGGGCCGCCGGGCTCGTATACGCGCTCTATCAGACCAACATCTGGTACTTCCAGGGCTTCAAGGCGGGGCTGATTGCCTTCACGGCTGCGGTCATGGGGGGCATCGGCAACATCCGCGGGGCCGTCCTCGGCGGCCTGATCATCGGGGTCATCCAGTCCTTCTCCGACAACCGCCTGTCCGGAGGCGAGTGGACCGAGGCGGTCGTGTTCGGCTACCTGATCCTGATCATGGTCCTGCGCCCGCGCGGTCTGATCGGCGAGGAGACCCGGGAGGCCGGGTGATGGACGAACGGCGCGGGGCCTCAGGCTGGGGCGAGCTGCGGGCGCAGCTGGCCGAGTGGCGGGCGGCCATCGACCGGCGGCTGCCGCCGTGGTGGGGGCGCGCTCTGGCCGTGCTGCTCATCATCATCGGCATCGTCTTGCCCTTCGCCTTCGCGCAGGACAGCGGGTTCCTCGACGCCACGATCAAAGCCCTCGCGCTGGCTGTGATGGCGCTGGGGCTGAACATCGTCGTCGGTTTCGCCGGGCTGCTCGATCTCGGCTACGTCGCCTTCTACGCCCTGGGTGCCTATTCGCTGGGCTGGTTCGGCTCGGACTTCTTCTTCAAGGCCAAGGCCCACGTGCTGGTCTCCGGGCGTGTCCGCGATCGAGGCCGGCATCCATCTCAACTTCATCCTCATCCTGATCGCCGCGGCCATCATCTGTGCCATCGCAGGAACGATCATCGGATTGCCCACGCTGCGGCTGCGGGGCGACTACATCGCGATCGTCACCCTTGCCTTCGGCGAGATCATCGGCGAGGTGGCGGTCAACGGCACCGACATTCATCTGGGCGGCGGGATGACCCTGACCGCGGGCAACCTCGGGATCAGCGCCGTCGACTCGCCGTATTTCCCGGGCCTCGGGCGCTTCAACCTGCTCCAGCTGAGACCGTGGTACTGGCTCATCCTGGGCATCCTGTTCCTCGTCCTCTTCGTCAACCTGCGTCTGCGTGACTCCCGCCTCGGGCGGGCCTGGATCGCCCTGCGTGAAGACGAGGTGGCGGCGGTCTCGATGGGGATCCCGCTGGTCAAGACCAAGCTCCAGGCCTACGCCATCGGCGCGGCCGTCGGGGGAATGTCCGGCGCCTTCATCGGCACCTATTTCACGACCGTCAACGCCAGCCAGTTCCAGTTCGGCTTTTCGGTCCTCATCCTCTCGATGGTCATCATCGGCGGGATCGGCTCGATCTGGGGGGCGGTGGTGGGCGGCATGCTGCTCGGCTACATCAACTACTGGCTCCTGCCGGACGTGCTCAACAACGCCCCGTCCAAGATCGGCCTGAACTTCCAGCTCACCTCGGTCCAGTTCGGGATCTACGGCTTCCTGCTCGTGCTCGTGATGGTGCTCCGGCCCCAGGGTCTCATCCCGGAGCGAAGGCGCAAGCTCGAGATGACCGCGGCCATCGGCGCCGATGGCTCTGAGCTGGCCGAGCCGACGGCGGTGCAGAGCCCCGGGACGGCCCCGTGAGCGCGGCCATCTCCGCGCCCGAGGCGCCGGCAGCTCCCGCGCTCATGCGGGCCGAGCACCTGGTCAAGGAGTTCGGTGGGCTGGTCGCTGTCGACGACGTCTCGATCGACATCCCGACCCACTCGATCGTTTCCATCATCGGTCCCAACGGCGCCGGCAAGACGACGGTGTTCAACATGCTCACCGGCCTCTACAAACCGACGACCGGGCGGATTCTCCTCGGCGACCGCAACGTGACCCGCCGGCGGCCGGACCAGATCACGAGCCTCGGGGTGGCGCGGACGTTCCAGAACATCCGCCTCTTCGGGGCCATGACCGCGGTCGAGAACGTGATCGTGGGCCGTCATGTCCGGATGCGGGCTGGGGTCTTTGGGTCGATCCTGCGCGCTCCCTGGGTGCGCAACGAGGAACGGGCGGTGGCCGCGCGGGCCCGGGAACTCCTCGCCTATGTCGGCCTGCGAGAGAACGTCTTCGACCAGCTCGCGGCCCAGCTCTCCTACGGCGATCAACGGCGCGTCGAGGTGGCCAGGGCCCTGGCCTCCGACCCGAAGGTGCTGCTGCTGGACGAGCCGACGGCGGGCATGAACCCGCAGGAGTCAGCGGCTCTGACCCGTTTCATGCGCAAGCTCCGCGACGAGCTCGAGCTGACAATCCTTCTCATCGAGCACGACATGAAGGTGGTGATGGACGTCTCTGAGCGCGTGACCGTGCTCGACCACGGGACCAAGATCGCCGAGGGGCCACCGGAGGAAGTCCGCCGCGATCCCCGGGTCATCGAGGCCTATCTGGGGACTGCGGCATGAGCCCGCTGCTCGAGGTTTCCGATGTCCACGCCCACTACGGGTCGATCGAGGCCCTGAAGGGGGTCTCCCTGTCGGTGGAGCCGGGCGAGGTGGTGACACTGATCGGGTCCAACGGCGCCGGCAAGTCGACCACCTTGCGGTCGATCTCCGGGCTCACTCCGGCCAGCTCGGGCAGCGTCACCTTCGACGGCGAGGACATCACCACCATCCCGGCTCACGACGTCGTCGGCCGCGGGGTGGCGCTGGCGCCCGAGGGCCGGCACGTGTTCGCACGCATGACCGTGCGGGAGAACCTCGAGCTCGGTGCCTATCTGCGTCGCGGCGGAGCCGCGGCCGAGGACCTTGACCGCGTCTATGAGCTCTTTCCCCGCCTGAAGGAGCGCGACAAGCAGAAGGCGGGAACCATGTCCGGCGGCGAGCAGCAGATGCTGGCCATCGGCCGGGCGCTCATGGCCCGGCCCAAGCTGCTCATGCTCGACGAGCCGTCGATGGGCATCGCGCCGATCCTGGTCCAGCGCATCTACGAGACGATCGGCGAGATCAACCGCGGTGGCGTGGCCATCCTGCTCGTGGAGCAGAACGCCAACTACGCGCTCGAGGCAGCCAAGCGCGGCTACGTGCTGGAGACTGGCCGCGTCGTGCTCACCGGCGATTCCGCCAAACTCCGTGACGACCCCGAGGTTCAGCGGGCCTACCTGGGAACATGATCCTCCTCGCCAACATCGGCGCCAAGGCGCTCTACTTCCTCTTCCTGTGGCTCATTTCCGCTGCCGCGGCAGGCTGGATGGCCGACCGGAAGGGTTACGGCGAACGCGTCGGCTTGACCTTCGGGCTGATCCTCTCCGCCGTCGGCCTGCTCATCGTGCTGCTGCTCCCCGGTCGCCCGGGATCGAAGTGGCGTGAGGAGGGCTGGCTGCCCGGGGCGGCGAACTCGCTAGTGGGGCGCTAAGCGCTCGCCGCCGCGCGGGCGGCGAAGCGGGCCGGCGTCTCGTCGTCGCACGAGTCGAAGAAGCCGCCGACGACCTCCGTCAGCTGCTCGACCGAATCGGCGGCGTAGAGGATGGGCTGATACCGGGTGATGTCGTAGTCACGCACGCCCATCTCGGCGATGTCGAGCGGGCGGATCTCGGCTGAGCGGAACTCCTCGATCTCACCGTAGGAGGAGAGCAGCCCCGCGCCATAGGCGCGGAGCTCTCCCTTCTCATACAGCACCCCGAACTCGATCGTGAACCAGAACACGTGGGCGAAGAAGTCCCTGGCCGCCATCGTGTGCACCCGCCCGGCGGCGCGGCCCGCCCTGCGGTTGAGCTCGGCCAGGCGAGGGCTGGCCAGCATCCCGCCGTGGCCGATGACCTCGTGGATCAGGTCCGGCTCCGGCGTGTACAGAGGCTGGGCGTGGTGGCGCAGGTACTGGGTGGAGTGAAACACGCTGTCGGCCAGCGACCCGTAGAACGCCTCAAAGGGCACGAGTCCCGGCGCCGGGTGATAGATGAAGCCGGTCAGTGGCTCGAGATGAGCGCCGACTTCGTCGAGCTGGGGTACGTGGTCCTGGGGCAGGTCGAGCCGGGCCATCGCCTCGCGGTACTCGGCGCAGGCCAGCCGCTCGTGCTTGGCCGCGAGCTCGCGCCACACCCGCCGCCACACGTCCTGCTCCTCCTCGGTGTAGTCGGCGTGGGGGATGGGCTGCGACGGATTCCAGTCCATGGCCAGGGTGGCGATCTGGTTGCGGCGCTTGCGGTACTCGGGGTCGGCGAAGCCGGGGTGGTTCTCGTCGAGGTGGACGGTGACGCTTCCGTCCTCGGCGGTGGTGACCGGCGCGTAGAGCTGGGCTTCCCTGAACATCAGATGTGGCTCGTGACCCCGGCCGAGGCCGCTTGGGCCACGCCGTTTGGTTCGCTGGCCCAGGAGAGGGCATATTTGCCGTCGTCGAGCTCGCGGGCCAGCGGCGTCAGCTTGAGTGGGCGGAAGGTGTCGCACATCACCGCCAGCTCGTTGGTGAACCGCGTCCCGATCGACAGCTCGGCCAGTCCCGGCTGGGGACCGTGGGGGAGACCGGATGGATGCAGGGTGATCGAGCCGACATCGATCCCCTTCCGGGACCCGAACTCGCCGGAGACGTAATAGATCATCTCCTCGGACTGGAGGTTCGAGTGGTTGTAGGGGATCGGGATGGCGCCTTCCTGCCAGTCGAGCATCCGGGGGCAGAACGAGCAGATGACGAAGTTGGGCCCCTGGAAGGTCTGGTGCACCGGAGGTGGCATGTGGATGCGCCCGGTAATGGGCTCAAAGTCGTTGATGTTGAAGGTGTACGGATAGACGTAGCCATCCCACCCGACCACGTCGAGCGGGTGGTAGTCGAGCGTGTAGTGCTGGTAGCCGTGCCGGGCCCTGAGGACCAGCTCGTACTCGCCCGGTTCCCGGTGGGTCTCGAGCTCGTCCGGCGGGTGAAAGTCCCGGTGGCTGTACGGCGCGTGCTCCAGAAGCTGGCCATAGCGGTTGCGGTACCGGTTCGGGGTCTCGATTTCGCCCGGGGTGTGGAAGGTGAGGTAGAGATCGTCGGTCGATTGGGGAACGAACCGGTAGGTCGTGCCGCGCGGGATCACGATGTAGTCGCGGTCGCGGTAGGGGAGGGTGCCGAAGGTCGTCTCGAGCGCTCCCTCGCCGCGATGCACGAACACCACCTCGTCGCCCTCGCCGTTTCTATAGAAGTATGGCTGGGCGGTCGCGGGGCGGCAGATTCCGATCTCGACGTCGTCGTTGAACATCAGGACCCGCCGGCCTCTGACGGGGTCGCCCTCGGGCTCGATTCCCTGTGTGTTGAGCAGGTGGTGGGAGTGGGCGTCGGGTACCCACTCCTCACGCTCGATGGGCTCGAAGGCGCCGAGCGCCGTCACCCGGCAGGGCGTCTGGAGGTGGTAGAGGATCGACTCGTTGCCGGAGAAACCCTCAAACCCCATGACCTCCTCGGTGAGCAGCGTTCCGTTGTCCCGGAAGGCGACGTGGCGCTTGTGGGGCAAGTTGCCGCGGACCTCGTAGCGCATCAGAGGTTGCCGCGTCTGTCCTGCTCACGCTCGAGCGCCTCGAACAGAGCCTTGAAGTTGCCGTCGCCGAAGCCCCGCGCGCCGTGGCGCTCGATCACCTCGAAGAAAAGGGTCGGGCGGTCGCCCACCGGCTTGGAGAAGATCTGGAGCAGGTAGCCCTCGTCGTCGCGGTCGACGAGGATGCCGAGGCGGCTCAGGTCGGCCAGGTCCTCCTCGATCTCGCCCACTCGCTCCGGGACCTCGTGGTAATAGGACTCGGGGATGGCCAGGAACTCGACCCCACCCGCCTTGAGCTCGTCCACCGTCTTGACGATGTTCGTCGTCGAGAGCGCGATGTGCTGCACGCCGGGGCCGCGGTAGAAGTCGAGGTACTCGTCGATCTGCGACTTCTTCTTGCCCTCGGCCGGCTCGTTGATGGGGAACTTGATCCGACCCGAGCCGTCGGTGACCACCTTGGACATGAGCGCCGAGTACTCGGTGGAGATCTCCTCGTCGGAGAAATGGATCATCTCGGTCATCCCGAAGACGCGCTCGTAGTAGTGGACCCACTCCTCCATGTGCCCCAGCGGGACGTTGCCGACGACGTGGTCGATCCCGACGAAGAGACCGTCTGCCCTGGGCTCCGGCCGTTCGCTGCCGGATTGGAAGCCGGGGAGGAAGGCGCCCTCGTATCCGTTGCGCTCGACGAAGACGTGGCGGGTCTCGCCGTAGGTTTCGACCGAGGCCAGCCTCACGCTGCCGTGCGCGTCGGTGATCTCGTACGGGGTGTCGATGCCGCGGGCCCCATGCGCGACCGCGTGCTCGTAGGCCGCGGCGGCGTCGGGGACGCTCAGGGCGATCGAGTGCACGCCGTCGCCATGGCGCCTGTGGTGCTCGGCGATCGGGTCCTCGCCGCACAAGGTTCCGGTGAGGACGAGTCTTATGCGTCCCTGCTCGAGGACGTGCGAAACGTGGCCCCGGGTGCCGGTCTCCAGGCCCCGGTACGCCGTCTCGATGAAGCCGAAAGCATGGGTGTAGTAATACGCGGCCTGGGCGGCGTTGCCGACGAAGAGCTCGAGATGGTCGATCCCGTGGATCGGCATCACGTCGTTGACTTCTAAGGCGCTGCGCGTGGGGGTCTCTATGGTCATACATGCAATGATCCGCTGGATCTTCCCCCATCACAATAGGCATTCGTTGCGTTTGATAGCCTCAATGGGTGGCTATTGACCGTATTGACGAGGTAATCGTTGCGCTGCTGCGTGAGAACGCCCGCCGCTCGTACCAGGACATCGGACGCCACGTCCACCTCTCCGCCCCGGCGGTGAAGCGCCGAGTTGATCGGCTCGAGCAGGACGGAGTGATCCTCGGTTACACCACGATCGTCGACCCGCCCGTCTTCGGCTGGCACGCCGAGGCGTTCGTCGACCTCTATTGCGAGGGCAGGATGCCCGCCGCGGCGATCAAGCGCTCGGTCGAGCGCGAGCCGGGCGTCGTGGCGGCGCACACGGTGGCCGGCGAGGCAAGCGCCATGCTCCACGTGATGGCCCGCGACACCAAGGATCTGGAGGCGGTGCTGGAGCGAATCCGGGCCACGGACGGGGTCTCGAGGACGGTGACCGAGGTCGTTCTCTCGACGTTGTTCCAGCGATGAGGCGGCCCTTCCCGGACCCGGCACGCGGCCGGCCGGTTTCGATCCGTGACTTCATGGCCTTCGAGGAGCACGTCCGGAACGCCCGGGCGGTGAGCGGCCGCGGCGATGTGCCGGAGGCCTGGTACGAGGCCCCGCGCTTTTATTTCTCCAACCCGTCGGCCGTGTATCGGGACGGGGAGGACGTGCCTGCGCCGGCGGACACCGCGGCCCTCGATTACGAGCTGGAGCTGGCCTGCGTGATCGGCTCCGATGGCGGGATCGAGGGGTTCACAATCATGAACGACTTCTCGGCCCGGGATCTCCAGGCCCGGGAGATGGAGGTGGGGCTGGGACCGGCCAAGGGCAAGGACTTCGCCACGGCTCTCGGCCCGGTTCTGGTCTCGGCCGACGAGCTTGCGCCGGAATTGGCGTTGCGTGCGGTGGCCCGGGTGAACGGCGAGGTGCGGACCGACTCTTCAACCGGGGGGATGCACTTCTCCTGGGATGAGCTGCTGGCGGCCTCGGCGCGCAACACCCCCGGCCTCGTGCCGGGCGATGTGATCGGCTCGGGGACGGTGGGTCGGGGCTGCATCCTCGAGCACGGTGACGGGCGCTGGCTGCAGCGTGGGGATCTCGTCGAGTTGGAGATCGAGGGCATCGGGGTGTTGCGGAACCGAATCGTTTGAGTGTTGTTGCGAATAGGCCTTGAGTTGTCGCAGGGGGTGGCGGGACCATCGGCTGGTGTCCCGCGAACTTTGGCGCGCCACCTCACCTACGTGGAGGTGGAACGCCAAAGTTCGCTTGGCGGAGGTTGCCGGGAGGCAATGGGGCCGCGTGCACTGGACCCAGATCAAGCGTCTCGGGGTCGGCGACCAGACGATCACCGACTGGAAGCGGCAGCGCTACATCCACCGCGTTCTTCCCAGCGTCTATGCCGTCGGGCACCGGGCGCCGTCCTATGAGGCGGACCTGGCCGCCGCCCTCCTCTACGCCGGCCCCGGCGCCGCGCTAAGTCACACAACGGCGGCCCACTGGCTCGGACTCGTCGACCATCAGCCGCGACGGATCCACGTCAGCACCCCACGTCGCTGCCGCTCGCAGCCGGGCGTGGTCGTGCACGGGCGCCGCGACCTCCTCGAGCGCATCTGGCACCGCGGTTTCCCGACTACCACCCTTCCCCAGCTCCTCCTCGACCTGGCTGGGACGGCGACTCGCCGGGAGCTCCGCCGCGCGTTGGCCAACGCCGATTACCGGAACCTGCTCGACGTCGGCGCGGTCGGGGCCGCGCTGGGCCGCGGCCGCCCGGGGAGCGCCCGGCTCCGAGAAGCGTTATCTGAACACCTGCCACGGTTCGCTCGCACGAAGAGCAAGCTGGAGAGGGACTTCCTCGAGCTGTGCGAGTCAGCGGGCATTCCGCTGCCCGAGGTGAACGTACGGGTGGCCGGCTGGGAGGTAGATGCGCTCTTCCGCGCTGAGCGTCTCGCCGTGGAACTCGACGGCTACGGCAATCACCGCAGCCCGGCTCAGGTCAAACGCGACCGGCGCAAGGAGATGGCGCTGCGGGCGGCGGGGCTCACCCCCGTTCGCTATTCGGATGAACAGCTCCAAGAGCGCAAGGAGCTCATCGCCGATGTCCGCCGCCTCCTCGACGCCTACCGGCTCGGCAGCACCCCGAACTCCTCGGTCTGGCCGTAGCCGACCTCGGCGCCGGCCAGTGCGGCTCCGCTCACCCGAGCCTCGGCGGCCACCGCAGCGGCGACGGCGGGCGCCACATCCCGGTTGAACACGGAAGGGATGATGTAGTCCTCACGGAGCTCGTCGTCCCGGACCACGGCGGCGATGGCGCGCGCGGCGGCCGTCTTCATCTCCTCGGTGATTGCGGGGGCCCGGACATCGAGGACGCCGCGGAAGATCCCGGGGAAGGCGAGCACGTTGTTGATCTGGTTCGCGTAGTCGGAGCGGCCCGTGGCCATGATCCGCACGTAGGGGCCGGCCTCCTCCGGCGAGACCTCGGGCGTGGGGTTGGCCATGGCGAAGACGATCGGGTCGGGCGCCATCCGGGCCAGCGCGGAAGCTTCGACGACGCGGGCTCCCGAGACGCCGATGAGCAGGTCGGCGCCCTCAAGCACATCGACGACCGGGCCCGAGCGCCGCTCGGCGTTGGTGTCCTGCGCCAACGCCCGCTTCACCGGGTGCATCGTCCCGTCCACATAGTCGGCCCGGTCCACCGAGAGCGCGCCGCGGGAGTCGACGCCAACGATGTGGCGCGCGCCCGCCGCCATCAGGATTCGCGCCACGGCCACCCCGGCGGCGCCCAGCCCGACGATCACGATCCGGAGATCGCCGATCGATCGCCCGGTCAGCTTCAGCGCGTTGAGGAGCGCGGCCAGGACAACGACCGCGGTCCCGTGCTGGTCGTCGTGGAAGACGGGAATATCCAAGGATGCCCGCAGCCGATCCTCGATCTCAAAGCAGCGAGGAGCCGAGATGTCCTCCAGATTCACACCCCCGAAGCCGGGGGAGATGGCCTGCACGGCGGCCACGATCGCGTCCGGATCGCGGGTATCGAGACAGATCGGGAAGGCATCGACGCCGCCGAACTCCTTGAACAGCATCGCCTTGCCCTCCATCACCGGCATGGCGGCACGGGCGCCGATATCACCCAGCCCCAGGACGGCGGTCCCGTCCGAGACGACGGCGACCGTGTTGCGCTTGATCGTGTACTGGAACGCCCGGTCCGGGTCATCGCGAATGACCTCGCAGACACGGGCGACGCCGGGTGTGTAGGCCATGGAAAGGTCGTCCCGTGTCTTCACCGGCGTCTTGTTCTGGACCTCGATCTTGCCCCCGATGTGCATCTGGAGGGTGCGGTCGATGGAGTCGAGGACCTGGGCCCCGGGGAGAGCCTCGACCGCGTCGGTGAGCCGTGGCCAGTCGGCCGGATCGGCGGTGTCCACCGTGATGTCCCGGACGGTGTGCCGACCGTCGACCTGGACCAGGTCGACGGCGCCGATAGTCCCACCCGCCTCGCCGATCGCGCTCGCCACCTTGCCCAGCATGCCGGGGCGGTGCTCGATCTGAACCCGGAGGGTGAGGCTGTATTGCGCGCTCGGTGTTCCCGGCATAGCGCCGGATAGCCTGACAGAACGATGTCCGATGAGCTCTTCCTGATCGACGGCAACAGCCTGGCCTACCGGGCCTTCTTCGCCCTCCCCGAGTCGATCGCGACCTCGACGGGCATCCCCACGAACGCGATCTTCGGCTTTGCGTCGATGCTGGTCAAGATCCTCACCGACTACGGCCCCAAGGCGACGGTGGTGGTGTGGGACAAGGGGGATACGGGCCGGCGTGAGATCTACGCCGATTACAAGGCCCAGCGAAGCAGCCGTCCGGACCTCCTCAAGGAACAGTGGCCTGCCCTGGCCCCGCTCGTCGAGGCCTTCGGTTACAAGAACCTCTCCGTCGAGGGTTACGAGGCCGACGATGTGATCGCCTCGATCGCCGAGCAGGCGCGTCACCACGACCCGCCCATCGACGTGATGGTGGTCACGGGTGATCGCGACGCCTACCAGCTCGTGGACGATGGCCGGGTGAAGATCATGACCACCTCACGCGGGATCACCGACACCCGGGTCTATGACCGCGAGGGTGTGATCGACCGTTACGGGATCCCCCCGGAGCTGGTTCCCGACTTCATCGGACTGAAGGGCGACACCAGCGACAACATCCCCGGCGTCCCCGGGATCGGCGACAAGACCGCGGCCGAGCTCCTCCAGCGCTTCGGCTCGCTCGAGAACGTCCTCTCCCACGTCGACGAGATCAGCGGGGCCAAGCGCAAGCAGAACCTGACCGAGCACGCCGAGGATGCCCGAGTGTCAAAGCAGCTGGCCACGGCCAAGCGCGACATACCGATTGAGCTGGAGCTGGGCCAGTTCGTGGCCGCTGAGCCCGACCGCTCAAGGCTCCGCGACACGTTTCGCCAGTACGAGCTGCGCGAGCCGCTGCGCCGGCTGGAGGAGGCGCTCGGGTCGGCGGACGCGGCGGCCCCTGCCCCTCCCGCCGCTGAGCAGGCGCTGACCGCGCGCGTGACCGAGACGAAGGTTCAGGAGCTGGGGCGCTTCATCTCCGGCCGCCCGATTGCGGTCGTGGTGAGGGCGCCCGAGGTGCCCGAGGACGCTTTGTTCGCTGATCAGACGGGCTATCGCTTCGGGCTCCACGAAGAGAATCGCGACCAGGTGCTGGTGGGTGAGGCGACGAGCTCGGAGGAGCTCGTGGGGGCCCTCGGCGAGGCCCCGGTGATCGCCCATGACGCCAAGTCGCTGGGACAGGTGCCGGCCAAGCTGCACCACGACACCGAGATCGGTGCCTACCTGCTCGAGCCGGCGCGCCGGGCCTATCCGTTCCGTGAGCTGGCGGAGGAGCGCGGCCTCGCGGCCGATGTTCCCGACGAGGCCGGCGCCGACGCGCTGCTCCTCACCGCTCTTGCCGCTTGGCAGCAGGAGGAGATCCGCGGCCGCGGCCTCACCGATCTGATGACCAACGTGGAGCTTCCCCTGGTCCGGGGGCTGCGCGACATGGAGAAGGTAGGGGTCAAGCTGGACACCGGCCGCCTGGCCCAGATCTCCACCCGGGTGAAGTCAGAGGCCGACTCGCTCGAGCGGGAGATCTTTGAGCTCTGCGGAACCGAGTTCACCCTCGGATCGCCCAAACAGCTCGAGGAGGTCCTGTTTGGGCGTCTCGGCCTTTCCCGCAAGCGACGAGGCAAGACCGGCTACTCAACCGACGCCCGAGTCCTTCAGGCCATCCGCTCAGAGCACCCGGTGATCGAGAAGATCGAGCGCTGGCGGGAGCTGACCAAACTCGCCCAGACCTACCTGGATGCCCTTCCGCTCCTCGTCGATGAGAACAGCCGGATCCACACGACGTTCAACCAGACCGCCGCCACCACCGGGCGGCTGTCCTCGAACAACCCGAACCTCCAGAACATCCCCATCCGCACCGAGCTGGGGCGGGAAATCCGCGCCTGTTTCGTCGCCGAGCCCGGGAATCTCCTGGTTTCCGCGGATTACTCGCAGGTTGAGCTCCGGCTTCTGGCTCACATTGCGGGAGAGGACGCGCTCAAGGAGATCTTCAAAAAAGGCGAAGACGTGCACACCGCTACGGCTTGCCGTGTGTTTGGTGTGACACCGGAGCAGATCGATCCAGGGATGCGCTCAAAGGCCAAAATGATCAACTACGGCATCGTCTACGGACTCTCGGCCTGGGGTATGGCCGACCGGCTCGACATCCCCCAGGGGGAAGCCGACGAGTTCATCCAGCGCTACATGTCCGGGTTCCCCGCGGTGGCCCGGTTCATCGAGGAGACGATTGAGCAGGGGACCGAGCACGGCTACGTGTCGACCCTGTTCGGCCGCCGGCGCCAGGTCCCGGAGCTCCGCGCGCGCCGCTGGGACCTCCGCAAGCAGGGCGAGCGCTTCGCGGTCAACATGGTCATTCAGGGCACCGCGGCCGACATCATGAAGGTGGCGATGGTCCGCTGCGATTCCGCCGTCAAGCAGGCGGGGCTGCGCTCTCAGATGGTCCTCCAGATCCACGACGAGCTGCTGTTCGAGGGTCCCGCCGAGGAGGCCGAGGCGGTCAGCCGGATCGCCGACCAGGAGATGGGTGGGGCCTTCTCGCTTGATCCTCCCCTCGCCGTGGACGTGGGGATCGGGAGCGACTGGCTGGCTGCCAAATGACATTCATCCGGCGGGGGGGACTGGGCCTCGCGGCCCTGCTCGTGTTCTGTTCGGCGGCACAGGCGCGGCCGGCGGCCGGGAAGGTGCCGGCCCGCGGGGCCCACGTGGCCCGGATAGGGCGGAAGGCCGGCGCCCATAGTTCGAATCTGCCCTACGGCGGGGGACCGGTCCTGAACTGGAACCGCACCCACGTGATCTTCTGGCAGCCCGCGGGTTCCGGGCTCACATTCGATCCCGGCTATGAGGCGCTGGTCGTCAGCTTCCTGCGCAACGTTTCCGCGGCCAGTCGCAGCTCCTCGAGCATCTACGGGCTCACCGGTCAGTACCGCGATGACCAGGGTCCCGCCACCTACGCCTCGGTGTACGGCGGCTCGGTGGTGGACTCCGATCCGCTGCCGGCCAACGGGTGCGCCGAGCCTCCGGCCACCGGGCCCGGCTGGAAGGTGTGCCTGACCGACGCTCAGCTGCAGCAGGAGATCGAGCAGGTAATCCGGACCGACCGCATGCCCACCGGCCCGGCCGATGTCTACTTCCTGGTCACTCCGAACGGTTTCGGCAACTGTTCCGATTCGGCCTCGACGAGCTGCGCCCTGGGCGGCGACGCGAATGGCTACTGCGCCTACCACTCGCAGACAAACGACGGGCTTGTCCTGTACGCGGTGATCCCCTACAACGCCGTTCCGGGGCACTGCCAGTCCGACAACCCGCGTCCCAATGGCAGCACAGCCGACCCGGCGCTGTCGACGATCAGCCATGAGCAGAGCGAGATGATCACCGATCCGTCAGGCAACGCCTGGATCGATCCGGCAACGGGAAACGAGGTCGGCGACCTGTGCCTGACCAGCTTCGGGCCTGACATCGGCGGTTCCGGTTCCACGGCCTGGAATGAGGAGATAGGCGGCGGCCACTACTACCTCCAGGAGGAGTGGAGCAACGCTGATCGGGGGTGTGCGCCGCGCGCCAGACCGGATTCGGCTTCCTTCCTCGCCAGTCAGCCTGCACCGAAGGACTGGTTCTTCATCGGCCGGGCCCGGGCGGGCTCCGGCTCCATCGTGAGCTACCGCTGGTTCTTTGGCGACGGGGGGAACGGAACCGGGCATGTGGTAACCCACCGCTACGGCCGTGCCGGTACCTATCGGGTCGTGCTGCGGACGACCGACAGCTGGGGTAACCGGGCCTTCTACGCCCGGACGGTGCTCGTCAGGGCGGGCCGGGGCGCCCG
Source organism: uncultured Solirubrobacterales bacterium (assembly GCA_963733555.1). Lineage (GTDB taxonomy): Bacteria > Actinomycetota > Thermoleophilia > Solirubrobacterales > Solirubrobacteraceae > Palsa-465. The sequence continues at coordinate 1,321,547 of CAVTDO010000002.1, read as the reverse complement.
GGGGGCGCGGGCCACGAAGTCCGGGTGAGCCACATTCAGGTATTGGCCGAAGGCCCAGCGGAGGAAACGCCGCTGGTTGGCCGCCCGCAGTGAGCCTGCGAGCAGGGGCGGGGGCATGCGGGGGATCAAACGCTGGAGTCTGAGCAGCCAGTGGTAGCGGCTGGCGTGGCCAGCCGAAAAGGCGTGATACCGGGCGAGGGCCTGAGCACGGGTCTGCTCGCCGGCCAGGACCCCTCGGAGCTCTCGCCCGCAGGCCAGCCCGAAGTAGAGCGCGGTGCGGATCCCCTCGGCGGTCATGGGCAGGCAGTGGCCGGCCGAGTCGCCGGCGAAGAAGACGTCATCCTCGGTGGCGTCCCGCAGCGCGTGAGGAATCCAGTTGCCCTGGTAGCGCACCGTGTCGGCGTCCAGATCCGAGGCCAGGCGAACCGTGGGCTCACGGACGTGAAAGCGCGGGTCGAAGGACCCGACCCCGATCCGCAGCTCGCCGTCGGCGGGGAAGCTCCATCCGTAGCCGGCCGGGACATAGCGTCGGTCGATCCACACCTCGAGCTCGTCGCTTGAGCCGAAGGGATGAACCTCAAGCCCGCGTGAGAGCAGGGCATCGGGCGGCTGCACGTTCTCGCCGCTGCCCAGAATCCGCCGCCAGCCCAGGGCGTCGACGATCAGGGCGGCCCGGATGTCGCCGCGGTCCGTGTGGACGGTGTTACCGGTGCGGCCTTCGACCGTCGCTGTCTCGAACTCAAACTCACCCTGGTCGGCGAGCAAGCCGCACAGGGTGCGGTAGTCGAAGGTGGAGAACGTCCAGGGCAGGGTGTAGGTGACGGTGGCGTGGGGGGTGTGGACCACCAGCTCTCGGAACGTCTGCTGCAACGCGGCGTCGAGCCCGAGCGCCCCGAGCCACACAGTGGGTGTGCCGCAGGCCGACGTCTGGCGCTCGCCGATCTCGTAGCGATCGATCAGCATGACCTCAGCTCCGCTCCCGGCAAGCTCCCGCGCCACGGCCAGGCCAGCGAAGCTGGCGCCGCAGATGAGGACGTCGCAGTCAGCGGCCAGCTTCGTGCGCTGCGCCCCACGCTTGGTGGCTCGGATCGGCATGGGCGAGATGATGATAGGGAGCCGCCGCGTAGGCGCTCGGCGGCTATCCTGCGACGAACGCATGTCCTCCACGACTACTTTGCCACCCACCGACGAGACCCCTAACGCCAAGGTCGTAGAAGGCTCGGACGGCCTGCTGCTGGAGATCGACGGGAAGGTCGTCCCCAACTACGACGCCACCATCCATCCCTTCCAGGAAGGGGATGTGGTCACCGGCAACGTCGTGCGCATTGATAACGACGAGGTGCTGGTCGACATCGGCTACAAGTCCGAGGGCGTCATCCCGGCCAATGAGCTGTCGATCCGCAAGTCGGTGGATCCCAGCGACGAGGTCTCGCTGGGCGAGGAGGTCGACGCCCTCGTCCTGACCAAGGAGGACCAGGACGGCCGGCTGATTCTGTCCAAGAAGCGCGCCCGCTTCGAGCGCGCGTGGCGGCGGATCGAGGCTGCGGCCGACTCCGGCGAGCCGGTCTCAGGCACGGTCATCGAGGTGGTCAAGGGCGGTCTCATCATCGACCTCGGGGTGCGCGGCTTCCTGCCCGCCTCGCTGGTCGACATCCGGCGCGTTCCCAACCTCGACGAGTACATGGGTCAGCCGATCGAGTGCAAGGTCATCGAGCTCAACCGCTCTCGCAACAATGTTGTCCTGTCCCGGCGGGCGGTTCTGGAAGAGCAGCGCAAGGAGGACCGCGAGCGGATCCTCGACCGGCTGCAGCCCGGTCAGGTGGTGGATGGGACGATCTCCAACATCGTCGACTTCGGGGCCTTCGTCGACCTGGACGGGATCGATGGCCTGATCCATATCTCCGAGCTCTCGTGGTCGCACGTCAACCATCCGTCCGAGATCCTGAACATCGGCGATCAGGTCACGGTCAAGGTGCTCGACATCGACCGCGATCGGCAGCGCATTAGCCTCGGGCTCAAGCAGACCCAGGAGGATCCCTGGCAGCGGGTCGTCGACACCTACAACATCGGCGATGAGCTGGAGGGTGCGGTGACCAAGGTGGTCACGTTCGGCGCTTTTGTCGAGATTCTCGACGGGGTCGAGGGGCTCGTCCACATCTCCGAGCTCGCCCAGCACCACGTGGAGAATCCGCGGGAGATCATCCAGCCGGGTGACGAGGTGCGGGTGAAGATCCTCGAGATCGACTCTGAGCGGAGGCGGCTTTCGCTTTCCGTCAAGCGGGTGGAGGGGCAGGAGCTCCCGGTGCGGGAGATCACCTCCTCCGATGCAGGCGATCTCGACAATGTGCCTGAGCTGGGGCTGTCTGAGGATGTTTTTGCCACGGTGGACGCGCAGGCCGATTCGGCCACGGCGCCCGCTGACGAAGGAACCACTGCGGACGCACCTGACGATGTGTCCGCGGCGCCCGCTGAAGAGGCCAGTACGGCGGACGAAACACCGCGAGCGGACACCTCGTCAGATGCGTCCACCGCGGCCGGCGTCATCGAGGAAGCTCCGGCTCCGGAGCCGGAGGCCCCGGCTGCTGAGGCAGAGCCGGTCGCGGAGACTGCGGCGGCGGAGGAGGAGCCGGTTGCCGAGGCCGCGCCCGCCGAGGCCGCGCCTGCGGAGGCTGCGCCTGCTGAGGAGGAGGCGGTCGCGGAGGCCGCGCCGGCCGAGGGCGCCACGGAAGCTGCCGAGGGCGAGTCGGCCTGAAGGTTCCCTTCGTCGGGTTGACCGGCGGGATCGGAGCCGGTAAGTCCACTGCGCTGGCTGCCCTGGAGCGGCTGGGCGCCGCCGTCCTCTCGACCGACCAGGTCGTACACGACCTCTACGAGACCGATGAGGTACGAGACGCCGTCGTCGAGCGCTTCGGCGAGGCGGTCGCTCCCGGCGGGACCGTCGACCGCGCCGCCCTGGCCCGGGCCGCGTTTGCCCGGCCGGAGGACCGCTCCTGGCTCGAGGAGCTCCTGTGGCCCCGGGTCGGAGGGCGAATCGTGCAGTGGCGGGAGGAGCTCGAGGGATTGGACGCGCCGCCCCGAGCTGCCGTCGTCGAGGTACCGTTGCTCTTCGAGGCAGGGATGGAAGGCACCTTTGACGCCACGGTCGCGGTGATCGCCGACGAAACGCTGCGGGCCGAGCGCGCCGGAGCGCGCGGGCATGAGGCGCTGGCCGAGCGGGGGGAGCGGCAGCTTACCCAGCAGGAAAAGGCGCACCGAGCGACATATGTAGTCACCAACGACGGCAGCCCCCAGGATCTGGAGGCGAAGCTGTCGGAGATCCTTGAGATGCTTGAACAGTGACCCCACCCGCCGCCACAGTCACCACACGCCGCCGGCCCAGGCGTCACCGCACCGCGGTCCGACGCCGTCGGCTGGCGCTGGCCGGCTTTATCGGCGTGGGTGGCCTGGTGATCCTCGTCATCCTGGCCATGCCGCTGTTTCGCCGAGCGGTCAACGACCTCACGCTTCCGCTCTCCTACCCGGATGTGATTCGCCAGCAGGCAGCCGAGAAGCACATCGATCCGGCTCTGATCGCGGCCGTCATCTACGCCGAGACCAAATTCGATCCCCGTCCGTCCTCGGCCGGAGCCGAGGGTCTGATGCAGATCCTTCCCGCGACGGCGGAGTTTCTGGCCCGGCGTTCGGGCGCCACGACATTCACGGTCTCCGACCTGGGCACGCCCCAGGTCAACATCGCCTACGGCAGCTACTACTTGCGCTACCTCCTCGATCGCTACCACGGACAGGAGATACCGGCCCTCGCCGCCTACAACGGAGGCGAGACAAATGTCGACCGCTGGCTGGCCGCCGACGGCCAATCCCTGACCATCAGCGAGATCCCCTTCCCGCAGACCCAGGCCTACGTGGCCAAGGTCCTTCACGCCCAGCAGCAGTACCGCCGCACCTACCCCTCGCAGCTCGGCTACTCCTGAGTGCGCCGAGACGACGAGGACGCCGCCGGAGCGGCGCCCTCGATCGAATTAGTCTCGGTCGCGGACTAGCGCTGCTTGACTGGCACCGCCACGTGGCTGAACTTGTTGGCCGACTTTTTGATCGTCGGCGCGTTCTGCGTGTAGATGCCGTAGTGGACGTTGCTGATCCGGTTGCCCGCGATCACGATGCCCTGGAGCTTCGTGACGCTGCTTCCGACCAGGATGCCGACGGTGACGCTCGTCTTGCCGTCGTTCTCGCCGAACTCGGCCTCCGACTTGTCGGCGAGGCCGTCATGGCTGACCTTGTTGTTGATGATCCGGTTGCCGTTCAGGTTCCCGGTCGGGACGTTGGGACCAAAGGAATGGCTGTGAATCGTGATTCCAGCGATCCCGTTGTTGTTGGCCGTGTTGCCGGCGATCAGGTTGTTGGCCACCGAATCACCGGGCGCACCGGCGGCGAGCAGAATCCCCGCGCCCTCGCCCTTGGTGCCATTGCCGTTGGCGGTGTTGTTGATGATCGTGTTGTTGGTGATCCCGCCCTTGGGGTTGTGGCCGGCGACGGTGATCCCACAGTCGAGGACGTTATTGAGCGCCTGGTTGTGCGAAATCACGTTGTGCACCGTGGGCCCGAACTCATCGGTGATCAAGATCCCACCCGCGTTGCTCTTGACCGTGTTCCCCGTGATCTGACTGAAGCTGGCGGACATGAGGTGGATGCCCTCGCCGCAGTCACCGGGTCCGCCGCCGTTGGGGGCGCACTCGCCGATCGGCTTGCTCGCCTTGAGGCCCTGGTCGTTATCGACCACGGTGTTGTTGGCGATTGTGACGTGCGAGGTCTTCTCGACCACGATGCCCTCAAAGGCGGCGTTTTTGACGATGAAGCCGGTGACCGAAGCGCCGGCCGCCGGGCTGCCCTGGACGACGAAGCCGTTGTCGCGGCCGCGCACGTTGTCGACCGGATGGCCGACGCCGACCAGATGGATCCGCTTCCCGACCAGCACATCCTGGTGGTAGGTGCCCTTCTCGACGACCACCGTGTCACCAGCCTTGGCGACACCCACTCCGCGGCCGATCGTCTTGCATGGATGGGCGGCGGTACAGGGATTGGCATTGTTGCCCGTGTCCGCCACGTACAGCGTCTTGGCGCTGGCCGCGCTGGCCGCGGCTCCCGCGACAGCAGTTACGGCGATGGCCAGGGCCAGCGCCCTGGGTCCGACAGTCAAAGCTCGAACTCTCATGGTCCTCCGTAGTTAGGAATATGTGCGCCCGCGCGGCCCTACCCGCGTGTTAACGGGATGTAACGCCGTTGCCAGCCCGAGGTTACGGTCGCCGGAGCAAACGCGGGCCGTAGCTGACCGCATTCGAGGGCCTGGAGGCCAGGGCCGCCGCTACGCTGAATAGGTGCCGAAATTCGAACTCGACGCTGCCTTTACGCCAACCGCCGACCAACCTCAGGCCATTACCTCGCTGGCCGAGGGAGTGCAGGCCGGTGAGCATGCTCTGACGCTGCTCGGGGCCACCGGAACTGGCAAGACGATGGCCATGGCGGGCGTGATCGAGGCGGTCCAGAAGCCGTCGCTGGTCATAGCGCACAACAAGACGCTGGCCGCCCAGCTGTGCAACGAATTCCGGACCTACTTTCCCAACAACGCGGTCGAGTACTTCGTCTCCTACTACGACTACTACCAGCCCGAGGCCTACGTCCCCAGCCGGGACCTCTACATCGAGAAGGACTCCGCCATCAACCAGGAGATCGACCGCCTGCGCCACTCGGCCACGGCGGCTCTGTTCGCCCGGCGCGATGTCCTGATCGTGGCCAGCGTGTCCTGCATCTACGGACTCGGTTCGCCCCAGACCTACGACGAGAACCTCCAGACGCTGCGCAAGGGCGAGTTCGTCGACCGCGACCGGCTGCTGCGCAAGCTCGTCTCGATCCAGTACACGCGCAACGACACGGCTCTGTCGCGCGGGACCTTCCGGGTCCGCGGCGAGACGCTCGAGATATTCCCCGCCTATGCCGAGACGGCCTACCGGGCGGTGCTCTTCGGTGACGAGGTCGAGCTCCTGCAGGAGTTCGACCCGCTGACCGGTGAGGTGCTCCAGGAGGACATTGAGCACATCGGAATCTGGCCCGCCTCGCACTACAACGTGCGTGAGGGGATGATCGAGGACTCGGTGGCCCAGATCGGTCAGGAGCTGAACGCACGCTGCGCCGAGCTCGAGGCCCAGGGCAAGCTGCTGGAATCCCACCGCCTGCGCCAGCGCACCCAATACGACATGGAAATGCTCCGCGAGCTCGGATTCTGCTCCGGGATCGAGAACTATTCCCGGATCCTCGACGGTCGGGCGCCGGGCTCACGGCCCTACTGCCTGCTCGACTACTTTCCGGAGGACTTCGTCTGCTTTATCGACGAGTCCCATCAGACGGTGCCCCAGATCGGTGGCATGTACGAGGGTGACCGCTCCCGCAAGCAGACCCTGGTCGACTACGGCTTTCGCCTCCCCAGCGCCCTCGACAACCGCCCCCAGACCTTCCAGGAGTTCCTCTCCATCACCCCGCAGATGGTCTTCGTGTCCGCGACCCCGGGCGAGTACGAGCGCCGCACCTCGGAGCGGATCGTCGAGCAGATCGTCCGGCCGACCGGGATCGTCGATCCCGAGATCGAGGTGCGGGAGACGCGCAACCAGATCGACGATCTGATGAACGAGATCCGGGGGCGGGTCGACCGTGACGAACGCACGCTGGTGACGACGCTGACCAAGAAGATGTCCGAGGACCTGACCGACTACCTGCTCGAGATGGGCTTCAAGGTCCGCTACCTGCACTCGGAGATCGACACTCTGGAGCGGATCCAGATCATCCGTGAGCTCAGATTGGGACAGTTCGACATCCTGGTCGGGGTGAACCTGCTGCGGGAGGGGCTCGACCTGCCCGAGGTCTCGCTCGTGGCCATTCTCGATGCCGACAAGGAGGGCTTCCTGCGTGGGGAGACCTCGCTCATCCAAACGATCGGGCGCGCCGCCCGCAACGTCGAGGGCAAGGTCCTCATGTATGCCGACAAGGAGACGGCGGCTATGCGCGCGGCGATCGGCGAGACGGATCGGCGCCGCGAGATCCAGCGTGAGTACAACCGGGAGCACAACATCACGCCTGAGACGATCGTCAAGGGCATCTCGGATATCGCCGAGTTCCTGCAATCGGAATCTAAGGTCCCACGCCTACGCCGACGGCGGCGGACCACGGCCAAGGGAATGGCCCCGGCCGAGATAGAGAAGGCGATCGTCGAGCTGGAGGAGGAGATGCTCGAGGCGGCCGAGGACCTGCGCTTCGAATACGCGGCCAAGCTCCGCGACGAGATCCGGGACCTGAAGCGGGAGCTCGATCAGGCGATCGCCGAGGGTCAGGCGCCGGTAGGCTGATCAGCCGCACATGCCTCCCGCACGCCGCAACACCTCCAAGGGATCGCTGGCCGCCGACGCCGGCGACCGCGTCCGCGCCATCATCGATGCGGCCGAATCCTCGGCGGCGGCGATCCGCGCCGAGGCCGAAGCGGAGGCCGAGTGGATCCGGTCCCAAGCCGAGGAGGGGGCAAACGTTCTGCGCAGCGAGGCGCGCGGTGACGTGCAGGCGCTGGTGGGATCGATCCGGGAGGCAGTAGACCGCCTCCAGGCCGACTTGGAGCGCCTGGAGCAGCGCCTCGGCGAGGGCGAGTCCAAGCCTGTGGCACCGGCCGCCGGCCCGCCTGCGCCCCCGCCAGCCAGTGAGCCTGCGGGCCCGTCCCCCGAAGAGGACCCTGACATCGCCCTGGCCGAGGACGCGGCCGTCGGACCCGATGAGGCCGGAGGGGTCGGAGCGGACCTCGAGGGGGCAAGGCTGGTCGCCCTGAACATGGCCCTGGACGGCGCCCCGAGGGATGAGGTGAGTCGCCATCTCCAGGACCACTACGGACTTTCGGACTCAGCCGACCTGCTCGACGAGGTCTACGAATCCATCGGCCGCAGTTAGGCCGCAAAGTGCGGCCAAGCGACCGGGGGAACGTCTGTTCGCTTGACTAGACTCACTGTCGTGAATCAACTGGTCGTCTCAGGCGCTCGGGAGCACAATCTCAAGGACGTAACGGTGGCGATTCCGCGGGACTCGCTGACCGTGATCACCGGCCTCTCGGGGTCCGGCAAATCCTCGCTGGCCTTCGACACGATCTACGCCGAGGGGCAGCGCCGCTACGTCGAATCGCTCTCGGCCTATGCCCGCCAGTTCCTGGGGCAGATGGATAAGCCCGACGTCGACTCGATCGAGGGCCTTTCGCCGGCCATTTCGATCGATCAGAAGACGACCAGCCGCAACCCGCGGTCGACGGTCGGCACCGTGACCGAGATCTACGACTACCTGCGACTCCTGTGGGCCCGCGTCGGGCACCCTCACTGCCACATCTGCGGGCGGCCGATCAGCGGTCAGTCGGCCGAGCAGATCATCGATCAGGTGATGGAGCTGCCGGAGGCGACTCGGTTCATGGTCCTGGCCCCAATCGTCCGTGGCCGCAAGGGCGAATACGGCAAGCAGCTCGAGGAGCTGCGGGGCGAGGGTTTCAGCCGGGTCAAGGTCGACGGTGAGCTCCGGCGGCTTGACGAGGAGATCGTCCTCGACAAGAAGTTCAAGCATGACATCGCCGTGGTCGTCGACCGTCTGGTCATGAAGGGCGAGCTGCGCAAGCGCCTGGCCGACTCGATCGAGACGGCGGTGGCGCTGGCCGACGGGCTGGTCGAGATCGAGCTCGTGGATTCAGGCTCACCGGCCCAGATCCAGACCTACAGCGAGAGATTCGCCTGCCCCGTGCACGGTCCCAGCCTGGTCGAGCTCGAGCCGCGGATCTTCAGCTTCAACTCGCCCCATGGCGCCTGCTCACGCTGCACGGGGCTCGGCTCACAGATGGAGATCGATCCCGAGCTGGTGGTGCCGGATCCGACACTGTCGATCGGCGAAGGCGCGATTGCGCCGTGGGCGGCCAGCGCATCGGAGTACTACGACCAGCTGATTCAGGCCATCGCCGAGCGCTACGACGTCGACCTCGATACGCCATGGGATGGGCTGCCGGATTCTGCGCAGGACTTCTTCCTCTACGGAACCAACGGCGACCGCGTGCAGGTCTCCTACCGCAACCGTTTTGGCCGACGCCGCTCCTACGCCACCACCTTCGAGGGCATCGTGCCCAATCTCGAGCGCCGCTACCGGGAGACGGAGTCCGAATTCACGCGGGAGAAGATCGAGGAGTACATGACGCTCCGCCCGTGTCCGGAGTGCAAGGGAGCGCGCCTGCGCCCGGAGTCGAGGGCGGTCCTGGTGGCGGACACGCCGATCCACAAGTTCGCTGCTCTGTCCGCGCGCCGAGCGCTCGAGTGGATTCGCGGGCTTGAGCTCTCAGAGCATGACCGCCGGATCGCCCGTCTCGTCCTGCGGGAGATCGAGGAGCGCCTCCAGTTCCTCGACAACGTCGGTGTCGGCTATCTGTCGATGGAGCGGGCGGCCGCGACGCTCTCCGGTGGTGAGGCGCAGCGGATCCGGCTGGCCACCCAGATTGGGTCCTCGCTCGTCGGGGTCCTCTACATCCTCGATGAGCCGTCGATTGGGCTGCATCAGCGTGATAACGAGCGGCTGATCGCGACCCTTGAGCGTCTGCGTGACCTCGGCAACACGGTGCTCGTGGTCGAGCACGACGAGGGGACCATGCGCGCGGCCGACCACCTGATCGACATGGGGCCAGGGGCAGGCGAGCACGGCGGTCATGTCGTCGCGGCCGGGACGGCCGACGAGCTGGCGCGGGTGCCCGAGTCGCTCACCGGTCAGTATCTGGCCGGAACGCGGCAGATCGACGTCCCGGCGAAGCGCCGGCGGCCAAGCGGCTACGTCGAGATTGAGGGTGCCTCCGAGCACAACCTGCGCAAGATCAACGTGAAGGTTCCGCTCGGGGTGTTCTGCTGTGTCACCGGAGTCTCGGGATCCGGTAAGTCGACGCTGGTCAACGACGTGCTCTACAAGGCGGTCTCCAACCGCCTGCACCGGAGCCGCCAGCGGGTCGGCGCCCACCGGCGGATCACCGGCCTCGAGCAGCTCGACAAGATCATCTCGGTGGACCAGGCGCCGATCGGACGGACGCCGCGATCGAACCCGGCCACCTATATCGGATTGTTCGATCAGATTCGCGAGCTGTTCTCGAAGACCCAGGAGGCCCGCGCGCGCGGCTACAAGCCGGGACGCTTCTCGTTCAACGTCAAGGGGGGACGCTGCGAGGTCTGCCGCGGTGACGGGCAGATCAAGATCGAGATGCACTTCCTCCCCGACGTGTATGTCCCGTGCGAGCAGTGCCACGGCAAGCGCTACAACCGAGAGACGCTCGAGGTTCGCTTCAAGGGCAAGACGATCGCCGACGTGCTCGAGATGCCGGTCGAGGAGGCGCTTGAGTTCTTCGCCCACATCCCCAAGATCCGCCGCCGGGTCGAGGCGCTGAATGACGTCGGGCTCGGGTACATGCGGCTCGGCCAGCCGGCGACCACGCTGTCCGGGGGTGAGGCCCAGCGGGTCAAGCTCGCGGCCGAGCTTTCCAAGGTCGCGACCGGCCGGACGCTCTACATCCTCGACGAGCCGACCACGGGTCTGCACTTCGCCGACATCCAGCGGTTGCTCGAGGTCCTGAACCGGCTGGTCGACGCGGGCAACACGGTGGTCGTGATCGAGCACAATCTCGATGTGATCAAGGTGTCTGACCGGTTGATCGACCTGGGCCCCGAAGGCGGGGACGAGGGTGGTCAGCTGATCGCCACCGGGACGCCCGAGCAGGTGGCCCAGGGCTCCGACTCGCACACCGGGCAGTTCCTGGCCAAGGCTCTGGGCGAGAGCCGGCGGCGCCGGCCCGGCCGCGGCGGCGGAGCACACCGCGCCGCCGGGTCGCGGCGGCGGCCGGCTGAGCGGCACCCACGTGCTGAGCGGCACCCGAGTCCTCGGCCGCGTGGCCCGCGGCTAGGCTGCGCGGCCATGGATACCGCGGTGGCCAGGCTGTGGGCTCAGAAGTGGCGCTGGTATGAGCGCAACTCGCTGCCCTGGAATCGGGCCCGGATCCACTACGAGTTCATGCGCCGTGAGGCCTTCACGCGCTGGCCGATCCACGGCAACGTGCTGGAGATGTTCCATGACGGCCGCCTCGAGGTCGGCTCCCAGGCGCTGCTCGAGCCCCACGTGTGGCTCACCGGTCCCGGGGCGGCTCGGATCCGGATCGGCGCCGGGACGTTCCTCAACCTCGCGGTGATGGTCGCCGCCCTCGAGCTGGTCGAGATCGGCGAGCACTGCATGTTCGCCAACGGGTGCTTCGTCACCGACTCCAACCACCGCTTCGACGATCCGGTGCGGCCTGTGCCCTGGCAGGGGTTCACCACCCGCGGGCCGACCCGGATCGAGGACAACGTGTGGTGCGGGGCCAACGTTGTTGTGACCAGCGGCGTCACGATCGGCCGGCGGAGCGTGATCGGGGCGAACTCCGTCGTTACGACCGATATCCCGCCGTTCTCGATCGCTGCCGGAGCTCCGGCGCGCGTCCTGCGGGAGGTCGAATCGGCGTAGCCCGTCAGCCGGTGAAGGCCGGCGCCACGGCTTTATGCCGGTGCCGTCGCTTGCGGCGAGCTTTGGCCGCGCTCTTCGCCCGTGGTCCGAAGGGAATCGACTGCGGGGCCGGTCCCATGGGTCTTCCTCCGAAGATGACGTTGCCGTGCTGATCTTGGTAGGTCATCCACGTCGTCGTCGGGCCCTGGCCGATCCCGGGCTTGGAGTAGTCGCAGACGCCGGAGGGGAAGGCCTGCACCAGTTCCTGCCACTGGGCGTCGGTGAACGTCACCGGGAGATAATCGGAGCGATTAAGCGCCTTGAGCTGGCAGTCGAGGACGTCGTCGGTGTGCGGCTCGCCGGCCCCGAAGCGCGGCGTGCCGTAGGCCTGGACGATGGCCTGGCAGACGCTCAGGGCAACGTCGTTGCCAGTGCCGTCGGCGCAGCGGTCGGTGAGGCTGGCCGGCTTGTCCTGGATGATCTTCTGCGAGAGGGGCAGGTTGCGCGGGTCCGTGTACACCTTGGACAGCCAGCCGTCCATGGCGAACACCGAGGCGTCGGCGAAGCTCGGATCCCCGATCAGGTCAACCGGGCCCTGCCACAGGACCTGGTTGGCGGCGGTGCCGAAGTTGCGCAGCAGCCGGTCACGCAGAGCGTAGGTGCGGTAGACGTCATGGAAGGAACCCTCATCGGGGCCGCGGAGGTCGATGATGGCCACCTGGTTCAGGTTCGAGGCCGTGTCGACGCCGCCATCCTGATAGACGCGCTGGAAGGCGGTGAGCTGCCCGCTGTTGCGGCTGGGGGAGATGTAGCCGTTGACGTCGAGGCCGCCGAGATGGGCGTTCAGGTCGGCGAATTGCTGAGGGGTGATCTGGCCGGCCTGGAGGGCGGCCAGCCCGTATTGGATGCCGACGTTGCTGAAGGGAACGTTTGCGTAGCCGGTGCTGGGATCGCGACCGAACATGTTGACCATGTAGTCCTCGAGCGTGCACCGCACGCCGTGGGGGTTGCTCGCGCTCCACACCTGGGATGCCGGTACGTCTGGACATTGGCGACCCGCCTGGCCGGAGTTCGGGATCACGGTGGTGAAGGTGATCGGATTGGCCGGGTTGGGGTGCTGGATCACGGCGCTGATCTGCGTGGGGCCCCAGAGATCGGTCTGGTCCTTATTCTCGAAGTAGTTGAGGAGCATGTAGTAGTCCTCGTACTCCATCGAAGAGGACCAGGCGTCGGTGAAGCTGCACTGCGGTGTGATTCCCTGGTAGATGCCCGGGTAGGCGTTGGCCACCGACTGCTGGACCAGCGAACCGCCCGAACAGCCCGAACCGATCGTCCATCTGATCTCGCCGTAGTGATCGATGACCCGTTCCTTGGCCATCTCCAGCGACTCGGCCTGGGTCAACAGGTTGCAATTGTGTCCCGCATTGTCGAGCGCGGTCGACATGACGATGAAGCCGCCGCCGAGAACCTTCTGGTCCTGCACGCTCGGCGCGGAGCCGGTGCCGTATGTGGTGTCGCAGCTGGCGCCGTGCATGATCACCAGGCGCCCGTTGTACTGCCGTTGGGGCGCCCAGGGCTGCCAGGGCTTGCCGGGCTGCCAGAGCGTGGCGATCGAGTACTGGTCGCGGTCCAGGTAGCCGGTCTCCTGGCGGATGATGAAAGGTACGGTGACCCCATCGGTAGTAGTCGTCGTGGCGATCGCCGAGGCGGGCGGGGGGTTATTGGGGTCGTAGGGCGTAAACGCGTTGGTGTTGCCCTGTCCCGCGCCGTTGCTACCGGTGTTCGACTGTCCGGCCGGGATGTAGTAGTAGGCGTAGCTCGGTGGCTGGTCGCACTGCTTGTCGGTGGCGCCGCTCTGACAGAGCCAGGGCTGGATCTGGGGGCCGGAGAAAACCGAGCCGCCGATCGGATGGTTGGTGATCGTGAGTCGAGCCCCGTAGCCGTCCGGCATGACCGCGGTGAGGACGTTGGTGCCGTTCTGGAGGCCCGTGACCAGACCCTCGAACTTGCCGTTGGCGCGAACGGCGAACTCATGCGTGACGTTGACCTTCCCGAGGGTGATCTTCACCGTCGAGGCCTTCGCCCCGGCCGGCAGGATGATCTGCGTCAGCGCCTCGCCGCCTGAGACCAGGTCGGCCCGGGTGGAGAGGGTGAGGATCCGAACCAGGTGCTTCGGCCCGATGTGAGGGGTTCGCGTCCGGGCCGACGTCGCGGCCGCGAACACGCTTCCGGCCAGAATCAGCACCGCCGCCAGCGACACAGCCGCCGGAAATCTCGACCATCCCCTGCTCCGCATGCTCTCCTCCCACACCTCGAACCTGGGCCGCCCATGCCGGCCCGGAAAACGCAATTCCTACCAACTTGCCCGCGGCTGGGCGCCACCTAACGGGCGACGCCCAGCCGCGCGGCACTCAATTCGACGGGATCCCGCTGGCCGGGGGCGCCGGTTGGCTCGTGGTGTACGGCGTGATGGGGCTTGAGGCAGTTGGGTCGGTAGTCATCGCGCCGCCGAAGAGCACGATCTTCCCGCCCCGGATCTGGCCCATCTCGACGCCGCCGAAGCCGCCGTGCTCGGTCTGCGTGTAGCGGAAGGGCACCAGGCCCGGCCCGGTCCACGACTTTCCGTTGTTCTCGACCGCATTGACCAGCGCCTGGCGGGTCAGGTTCTTGCCCGCAGCTCGCAACGCCTGGACCAGGGTGTAGGCGTTGGCCATCCCGTACTCGACGTTACCGTCGAAGGGAGCGCTTGCGTCGTACTGGGCGTGGACCTTCAAGAACAGCTGGATCCAGGGGTTGGAGGTGTCAGAGGACGCGGGCAGGTAGCCATCGGTGAGCGCGCCTTCGATCAGCGCGGTCCCCGACGCCTTGCCCTTGGAGATCGTCTTCAGCAGCCCCCCAACGGTCAGCGGGTCGATACCCACGTTGGAGACGGCAAGCTGCGGGGTGTAGTGCAGCGTGAACGCGGTGAGTTGCGCGATCGCGGTGTAGATCGGAACCGTGAAGTCGACCATCACCTTGGCCCCGGACGCCTTGATCGCCGTGACCTGCGAGGCCAAGGTCGTCACTCCGGACTGGTAGGGCTGCTTGGACACGATGTCCGCGGCCGGGACCTCGGCCTCGATTCCGGCTAGGCCGCCCTGGCCGAAGTCGTCGTCCTGATAGAGGACCGCGACCTTCTGGCCGGCGAAGTGCTGCTTGATGTACTGGCCCAGGATCTTGCCCTCGATCGTGTAGTTGGGCTGCCAGCCGAACGTGTCGGGCTGGCTCCCGCCGTTGTCCCAGCAGGGGCAGCCTGAGGCGACAAACATGTCGGGAACCTTGGACGCGTTCAAGAAGCCCACGACCTTGGTGTGGGTCGGTGTCCCTAGCCCCTCGAAGATGCCGAGCACGTGGCTCTGGAGGACGAGCTGATGCACCACGCTGACGGTGTTGGTGGGGTTATAGGCGTCGTCCTTGATCAGCAGATGAATCTTGCGACCGAAGACGCCGCCGTGGGCGTTCACGTAGTTGAAGAAGGCCTGGGAGGCCGGGGCGATCTCGCTGTAGCCGGGCGCCGCGGGCCCGGTTAGGGGTTGATGGGTGCCGAACGTGATGCTGGTAGCCGTCACGCCGGGGGCGCTGCTCCCGCCGCTCGATGAGCCACAGGCCGCGACCGCCAGTGAGGCGATCAGCGTGAGGCACGTCGAGGCCAGCCGTCTGCGTGTGCGAGACAAATTCACCACTCCTCCTCCTCGGGGACTGAAGGGCACCGAAATACCATGGGCATCGAGTCGTGGTCAAGGTTAATTTTGTTACGGGTTGCGCTCCGCGTCTCAAACACTAGATTCTTTCTCATGGCGGTCCGGACATCCTCCGAGCCGGCGGTTGCCCCGGTCAAGCGGGGCCGGCCGCCGACCGCGTCCCGGCAGGACGTCCTGCGCCTGGCGCGTGAGCAGTACCTGCAGGGCCAGCGCGTCGACCTCACGGTCATCGCCCGGCGGCTGGGTCTGGGGCGTGCCACCATCTATCGCTGGTTCGGGTCCCGGGAGGCGCTGCTCGGCGAGATCGTGGCCGGCGAGCTGGAGCAGCTCGTGGCGGCCGAGCGTCGCCGCGCGCGGCGCCGGGGAGCGGTCGGGCTGCTCCAGGTATTCGACCGCGTCAACCGGAGCCTGGCCGCTTCGCACGCCCTGCGGGCCCTGCTCGAGCAGGAGCACGAAGGAGCGCTGCGGATGCTGACCTCAAGCGGGGGTCCGGTCCAGCCCCGGGCCGTGGCCACCGTGAGGGTGCTGATCGAACGGGAGATGGCCACCGGGTCCTACGTGCCGCCCGCCGACCCGTCGGCTCTGGCCTACGCGATCGTCCGTCTGGCCGAGGCGTTTCTCTACAACGACGTCGCCGTCGGGATCCGGGGTGACTGGCAGCGCCTGCGGGAGGTCGAGGCGGCGCTATTGGGGGTGAAGCCGAACGGCGGACGCTAGTGCCCGCCGGGGAGGGTCCCGGGGAGGCGCCCGGACGCCCGGCGGGCTTCCAGACGTCGGCGGAGGTATCCGGTCAGGGCACGGATACCGCCCTGGAGCCCGCTGGGCCAGATCAGCATGGCCAGAATCAGCACCACGCCGTAGATGGCCAGAGGAAGGTTGAACGAGACCTTGTTCGAGAGCGAGAACGAGTGGGCGAGGTCGGTGCTCCAGCTCGGGAGGAAGACCAGGAGCGCGGCGCCCCAGACCGCTCCGGCCAGCGACCCGAGCCCGCCCAGGACGACGCCGGTGAGCAGCGAGAGCGAGAGTTGGAACTGGAAGGCGCCCGGGGCCGCGAGCTGGTCCACCGCCACCGCCAGCAGTCCGCCCCCCAGCCCGGCACATCCCGCGCTGACCGCGAACGAAAGGGTTTGCGCGTGGCTGACGCGCAAACCGCACAGTGCGGCAGCTATCTCGTCATCACGGACGGCGCGCCACGAACGCCCGACGCCGCTGTGGATCAGGTTGTAGAGAACGAAGAGCACGATCAAGGCTCCGAGGCAGGCGATCCACGCCTCCCAGCGGAAGAGGTCGAAGGTGGAGCCCAGGAAGGAAGGAGGGCCGGGAGGATTGAGGGTCAGCCCGTTCTCGCCTCCGAAGAGGTGGGGAAATCGGTCTGCCAGTGCGGGAAGCCCGACCGCGAAAGCCAGCGTCACGCCCGCCAGGTAAGGGCCGTGCAGGCGGCTGGCGGCGGCGCCGAGCGGAATGCCGATGACCAGCGCGACGGCCACCGCGGCAGCCAGCGCCGGCAGCAGCGCCCAGCCCTCCTTGCCGATCAGGAGCACCGAGGTGTAGGCGCCCACCGCCATCAGCGCTCCATGACCCAGCGAGATCTTGCCGCTCTGGCCGGCCAGCACCGTGAGGCCGGCGAGGGCCGCGAAGTAGTAGGCGCCCGTGGCGAGCTGGGTGTTCCGATAGTCGCTGAACACCTCAGTGCAGAGCAGCAGGATCAGCCCGCAAACCACCACCAAGGCGAGGGAACGCGCCAGGGCGATGCTCCTCAGACGCTTCATACCCGGCGCTCCTTGGCGGCCGAGAACAGTCCGGTGGGGCGCACCATGAGGACGACGACGAGGATCAAGAGCGCGGCCAGGGGCGCCAGTGCCGACCCCTCGTATCCCGAGACGTAGGAGAGCGCGAGCCCGAGCGCTATCCCTCCGATGACAGCTCCGGGCGGACTGTCCAGACCCCCCAGGACGGCGGCCACGAAGCCGCTGACCAGGATCGGATCGAAGCTGTTGGGGCCGAGGAAGACCGACGGCGCAACCAGCACCCCGGCCAGCGATCCCGCCACCGCCGCCAGCGCCCACCCGATGGTGAACATCCGCCCTACCCTGGTGCCCAGCAGCCGCGCCACCTCAGGCGCGAAGGCCGCCGCTCGCATCTGGAGCCCGAGCCCGGTGAACCGGAAGAGCAACGCCAGCATCACGGCGACCAACAGCACCACCAGCACGATGAAGGTGTCGTTGGGGGTGAAGAGCAGGGTCGTACCCCCAACCGTGTACCCCCGGAGGGAGAAGGCGGCGGGGAAGGATCGCGGCGTATTGCCCCAGATCATCCCGGCCACCGCGACGAGCAGGGAGTACAGCCCCAGGGCCACGATGACCGAGTTCAGGGGCGGCCCGCCCTCGACCCGGCGGATGACCAGGCGCTCGACCACCGCGCCCAGGACGAGGCCGGCGGCGAGCGCGACCAGGAAACCGACCACGTACGAGCCGGTGGAGTTGATCACCGCCGAGGCGATGAAGGTCGTGATCATCAGCATTGCCCCCTGGGCGAAGTTGACGATCCGGGTGGCTCGCCAGATCAGGACCAGGGCCAAGGCCACAGCCGCGTAGACGGCGCCGATTGAGACGCCGCTGAGAGTGAGGTTTATGAACTTCGTCACTCAGAACCCCAGGTAGGCGTGACGCAGCCGGTCGTCAGCGGCCAGCTTGGCCGACTCCTGGTCGGCCACGACCTGGCCCAGGTTGAGGACCAGACCACGGTCCGCGATGGAAAGGGCGCTCCGCGCGTTCTGCTCGACGAGCAGAACGGCCAGGCCGAGGTCGTCGGCCAGTCCCCGCACCAGCGTCATGATCTGGGACACGAGCCGGGGCGCCAGACCGAGTGAAGGCTCGTCGAGGAGGAGTGCGCGGGGCCGAGACATCAGAGCACGGCCAATCGAGAGCATCTGGCGCTCTCCGCCGGATAGCTGGGAGGCGGGCTGGCGCTGGCGCTCCTTGAGCACAGGGAAGAGGTCGTAGATCTCCTGCAGCGGTGCCGCATCGCCTCCCCGCCAGAGACCGCCGAGCCGCAGGTTCTCGATCACCGAGAGCTCGGCGATCACCCCTCGTCCCTCGGGAACGTGGGAGATTCCGCGCCTGACGATGTCCTCCACCCGCAGCCACGTGATGTCCTCATCGTCAAAGCTCACGGTGCCCGAGCTGGGTCTGACCAGCCCGGTGATCGTGCGCAGAAGCGATGTCTTGCCGGCGCCGTTGGCCCCCAGGACCGCGGTCACCGAGCCAGCCGGAACCTGCAACGACACGTGGTCAACGGCCCGGACGGGGCCGTAGTCGGTGGTCAGCTCCTGGACCTCGAGCATCAGCTCGCTCCCTCCGCGGGCATCCCGTCGGACGCCGTCGCCGCCTCACCCAGATAGGCGTCGAGGACGGCGGGATTGGCTCGGACCTCAGGCGGGGTTCCGCTGGCGATGACGCGGCCGAAATCAAGCACCACGACCCGGTCACAGACGGAGGTCACAAGGTCCATGTGATGGTCGACGAGCATGACGGCAATTTCGTCCCCCAGCGACTCGATGAGCCGGGCCAGATCGGATAGCTCGGCGGCGTCGAGTCCTCCCGCAGGCTCATCGAGCATCAGCAGCTCGGGTTCGGAGACGAGCGCTCGAGCCATCGCTACTCGCTTTTGCATCGCGTACGGGAGGGTCCCCGGCAGCCGGTCGCCGATGCCGTCGCAGCCCAACCTTTCCAGAGCTGCCTCGGCGCGTTTCCGCAGGTTCCGCTCGTCGTGGTCCGAACGCGGCAGGGCGAAGAGGGCGCTGGCCACCCCGGCCCGGCGAAAGCGCTGTGCGCCAACCATCACGTTCTCGAGCACGCTCAACCCGGGGAACAGTCCCACGCCCTGAAGGGTCCTGGCGATGCCCACGCCGGCCAGCCGGTCCGGTCGCAGACGGCCCAGGGGCCGGCCGTGCCAGCTGAGCGTTCCCGCGTCCGGCGCGACGAAGCCGCAGATGACGTTGAACAGGGTGGTCTTACCGGCCCCGTTGGGGCCGATCACTCCCAGGACTTCGCCGCGTGAGACCTCCAGGGAGACGTCATCAAGCGCGGTGATGCCTCCGAACGAGACACTGATGCCACGCACGGACAGGCTCTGGCCGTTTTTGACCTCCCTCGCCTCCACTGCGGCGGGAACCTACCTCAGCCGGCCACGGCTGCCAACTTCCCGCCTGTGGGAATCTGCGGCGGCGGGGCCGAGCGCGGGCTACTTCAGCGCCGCTTGGAACTGCATCAGCTCGTCGTCCGCGATCGAGTACGTGTGCTCGGGCGCTGGGAAGGCGCGGCCGCGAACCTCCCGGGCATACTCGGCCACACCGGCCACCATCTGGGCCTTGATCTCCTGGTAGCGCTTGGCGAAGCGGGGAGCGTGGCCGTCATAGATGCCGAGCAGATCGTGGAAGACGAGCACCTGGCCGTCGGTCGCCGGGCCGGCTCCGATGCCGATCACCGGCACGTGCAGGCGGGCCATCATCTCCGCGGCGACGGCCGCTGGGATCGCCTCGAAGACGATCGAGAAACAGCCGGCCTCCTCCAGCGCCTGGGCGTCACGTGCCACCTGCACCGCCCGTTCCGAGGTTCGTCCCTGGGCGCGGTAGCCGCCGAGCGAGGTCGCCGTCTGCGGGGTCAAGCCGACGTGCCCCATGACCGGAATCCCGGCCTGGACGATGGCCCGGGCCCGGTCCGCGCTCGTGCCGCCGCGCTCGAGCTTGACGGCATCGCAGCCCGCCTCCTTGATGAACCTCTGTGCGGTGGCGATGGCCTGCTCGTCCGAGCCCTCATAGGAGCCGAAGGGGAGGTCGCCTACGAGGAGCGGTGTCCGCAAGCCGCGGCGCACGGCGGCGGCGAGCATCAGCATCTCATCGGTTGAGACCGGCACGGTCGAGGGGTAGCCGAGCACGGTCATCGCGCCCGAGTCACCCACCAGCACGACATCGACCCCCGCCTCCTGGGCCACCTGGGCCGAGGGATAGTCGTAGGCCGTGACCATCACGATCGGCTCGCCGAGGCGCTTCTTCTCGGCCAGCCGGGGCAGCGTCATCGGAACCGGTTCATCCAGGCTCTGGGGTACGGACATGTGGGGCGTAGCAGACATCGTGCCTCCTCTAGGCAACGTTTTCCGCGACTCCGGCCGCTGAGCTCGCTTCGGGCTCGGCGTCGGCGTCCACGGCGAAGAGCGGTCCGATCCGCTCGTTGTCAATCAGTCGCGTGCCGCCCACCCGGGCCGCGACCACTGCCAGTACTTCACCTTCGACCCGGGAAACCGGTTCCAGCCCCTCCGGGGTGACCAGCTCCAGGTATTCCGCCTCAATGCCGGCCTCGCCGAGCACATGCCGCGCCCGGGCACGAATGCTTGCCGCGTCACGCTCCCCGGCGGCGACAGCCTCTCGTGCCACCTGGAGCGAGCGGTGGAGCGCCAGGGCACGAGTCCGATCAGGGCCCGTGAGGTGGACGTTCCGGCTCGACATGGCGAGCCCGTCCGCCTCACGAATGGTGGGGCAGACCTCGATCGTCACCGGCATGGCCAGGTCGCTGACCATGCGCCGAATGAGTAGGGCCTGCTGAGCGTCCTTCTGCCCGAAGTAGGCGACGTCGGGGGCGACGATGTTGAACAGCTTTGTCACCACCGTCGTCACCGCGTCGAAGTGGCGCCTGCCCCTTTGCACGCCCTCCAGGACCTCGCTCAGCTCTGCGACCGAGACCGTGGTGATAAATCCGTCCGGATACATCTCCGCCACGGAGGGGGCGAAGACGTAATCGACGCCCGCGGCTGCGGCCAGCCGTGCATCGCGCTGCTCGTCCCGCGGGTAGGCGGCCAGGTCACCGGCCTCGTTGAACTGCGCCGGGTTGACGAACAGGGAGATGACCACGACGTCGCACTCGGCTCGGGCCTGCCGCATGAGCGACAGGTGACCCTCGTGGAAGGCGCCCATCGTGGGCACCAGGCCGATGCGCGCGCTCGCCGACCGGGGACCGGCGAGCGCCGAGCGCAGCTCGTTGATGGTGCGCACGGTTCTCATACCGGCTGCACCTGGGCGATCCCCGCCAGGCGGCGGGTGGCCTCTACCAGCGCGTCGAACAGCGGCAGCAGATCAGGCGTCCGCTCGGCGACGGCGGCGCGCTGCGCCTCTACCGTCTCATCGTCGCCTCGAGCCACGGGGCCGGTCAGGGCTCCTCGGGGTCCGAGGACGGCCCAGTTCTCGACCGCCGCCCGAACCAGCGGGACGAGCAGTTCCCGGTCCACACCCGCGGTCTCGCCGAGCTCTTCGGCTGCCGCCTCAAGCGTGATGAGGAAGTTCGACGCCAGCGAGGCGGCCGCGTGATACGCGGTGCGGTCGGCGTCGCCCACGGCCACCGGCCGCATTCCGAGCGCCTCGGCGAGCTGCTGAGCCAAGCCGAGGGCCCGGTGGGTGCTCCCGGCGACCGCGGCGCCGGCGCCGGCGAAGCTGGCCCCGGCGCGGGTCACCGTCATGAGCGGGTGGAGGGAGAAGGCCTCGCGCTCACCGAAAGGGTCGAGGCCGGTAGCGCCTGAGCAATGGCCGACGAGCGGACCCGGGGCCACCCGGAAGGCGGCCGCAGCAATCTCGGCGTCTGGAACGCACAGGAGCACCACATCGGCTCCGACTCCGTCGGCACCTCGGCCGAGGGGGCCGTCGACGGGGTATCCGGCGTCCCGGAAGCCGGCGGCCAAGGCCCGGCCCAGACGGCCGTTGCCAACGATGGCCAGGTGGAGATGGCGCCGGTCTGCGCCAGAGCCCGGGCGGCGTGCGTCCGGAACCGGCGCGGAACGCGCACGGCCAAGGGCAGAAGAGGAGGAATCCCGTTCCAGTTCCCGCATGTGAGATACCGGTCGGCTTTGTGAAAGGTGAGGATGGGGGTGAGGTCCGTCCTGGGTGACGGCCTCAGGATCAATATACCCCGGGGTCGCGGTCCTGTATCAGGCGGGGGGCTCGGCGCCGGGCCCGCATTTCGCGGGAATCGGTGCCTGCGAGGGTCCGAGCCCACAACTACCATCGACCCGGTGAGGACTGCCGCCGAACGTCGGGAGCTTCTGAAAGAGGTCTACGAGCAGGCGAGGGGCTGCGTGGCCTGTCCCCTGCATCAGAGCCGGACCAACGTCGTCTTCGGCGCCGGCAATGCCGACGCTGAGCTGATGTTCGTCGGCGAGGCCCCAGGGGCCAACGAGGACAGGCTGGGCCTGCCCTTCGTGGGTCAGGCGGGGAAGCTGCTGGACAAGCTCCTGGGCGAGATCGGCCTGGAGCGCCAGGACGTATTCATCGCCAACGTCCTCAAATGCCGCCCACCGGACAACCGGGATCCCCGGCCTCAGGAGATCGAGTCCTGCCAGGAGTACCTGCGCCGGCAGGTCGACCTGATCGAGCCCACGGTGATCTGCACGCTGGGAAACTTCTCGACCAAGCTGCTCAGGGCCGACACGACAGGGATCTCACGCCTGCACGGACGTGACGAGGTCCGGCTCATCGGGTCACGCGCCGTGCGGCTCTACCCGCTCTACCACCCGGCCGCGGCGCTCTACACGCCGTCGATGCTGGAAACGTTGCGGAGCGACTTTCAGCGCCTTCCCGGCCTGCTCGCCCAGGGAGCGCCCCCTCAGCCTGACCCGGTGGAGCTCTTGCCCGAGTTCGATGACGAGCCGCAGGAGGCGCTCTCGGAGGCGCCATCCGCGCTGGAGGCCGAGGCGGTCGCCCCGCAGTTGGGTCTGTTCTAGCGCCCCACTAGCTTCCGGCCAGAAGGGGTCGCAGCGACGGCGTGCAGGCGCAGGCCGCCCAGCGGAGACGGGACAGGCCGAGAAGATCCTCCACGGCCTGAAGGATCGAGTAGTGATCCGTCGGGGTGCCGAGGCGGGCCCCGGGCCGGGCGCCGGAGCCCGCGACGATCGTCGCGATGTGTCCCCCGCGGGCCACCCCGCAGCAGCGGGAGTCAGTCGACCCCTCATCCCAGGTCAGGAGGAGCAAACCCCCCCGGCCCAGCGAGCGCAGCAAGCCGGGCACCAGCCCAGCCAGGAAGCGGTCGCCAGTGGCGACGCTGCAGTCGTGCATGTCGTGGCACAGATTGGGCGTGATCCAGGTGAATCGGGGCAGCGCCCCGCCGCGCTCATCGGCCGACAGCTGCCGGAAGGGGACGATGTGGGCGCAGATAGCGGGGTGGCCAGCGATCTGCCGGAAGTAGACGAAGGGGTCGTGCTTCTTGGCGTAATCGCCTGAGCTCGCGCCCGTGAAGCAGGGGCGGGGGAGTCCTTCCATGTAGGCCTTCCAGGAGATCCCGGCCTGCTGGAGCTGTGTGACCAGATTGCTGGCGCTCACCGAGCAGTCGGTGCAGTCGCTGCTCACGCCGAAGCTCGACCCCGCAGTCAGAGCCAGGTAGTTCGGCAGCGACGGGTGGGTCGTCGCGAACATGTTCGCCGCGAGGGCGTAGCGCCGGGCGAGGGCAGTGATGAAAGGGGCCTGCGGGGAGCCGATGATGCTCCCGTACTCCTCGTTCTCCATCACGATGATCGCGATGTGGGCGGGGCTGCCGCCGCGCACGCGGATCGGTGGCGGTGGCGGAGAGCGGCGCACCTCGTGCGATGTCGGACGGCCGCCGGCCCCGGTTCCGCATGCCGCCAGCACGAGGACGGCGAGCGCCGCGCCAACCCGCCCGAGCGCCGAGCGTGTGGGCAAGGCTCGGCTAAGCAGGCTCAGGACTGACCGGCGCAGCCGACCGGCCGGTGTCCCGCCCCAGGGCCAGCGCGAAGGCAATGAGCGCGCCGACGGCTTGGACAGCCAGAACCACCGTCGCGAAGCCCGCGGGCTGTCGTGAGGCCTGAAGGAGAAGAATCGGCTCAGCCACAGCCACGACCGCGAGGGCAATCAGAAACCACGTCCGCTTGAGGGCCAGCATGTACTGGATGGCCAGATAGGTGCAGGCGAGCACGGTGAAGGCGGCGCCGAGCGGGAGCAGGGAGCTGGACGCGCCCGCCTTGCTGGCGCCGAATACGGAGCTGATGAGCAGATGCGAGGCGAAGGCGTAGATGAGCAGGCAGGGGAGCGCGGCGACGAGGACGATCCCCAGGGTCCGGATCAGGACAGGCCGGGTGTCCTGGCCCTCGGCCCGCCGTCGTGACACCTCTGGGACGAGATAGAAGCCGGCGCCGATGGCGATCCAGATCAGCACCTTGGCGGCCACGGCGACCGCGGCGTAGGAGGTCGCCGTATGGGCGCTGAAGCGGTGCTTGGCCGCGATGATGTCGATGTTCTGGAGGACCGCGATGACGGCCAGTCCGGCGATCGGTACAAGGGCTCCCCTGAAGTGGCGCCAGAGTGACGTCTGGCGGGGAGGTGGGGAACCTGTCGCCGCGGGGACGTAATTCGCGGCGTAGCGCCTGAGGTGGATCATGCAGTACACCGACATCGCGATGTACGAGATGAGCGAGCCGATATAGGCCCCGGTGACGCTCAGCCCCACGGCCAATGCCGCTCCGGCGATGAGCCGCGCCCCCTGCTCCCCGACCAGGCTCAACCCGACGCTCTTGTAATCGCCCACGCCCTGGAGTGCCCCCCGCAGGAGTGACACCTCTAGGTACAGGCATCCGGCCGGGATCCCAAAGGCAGCCGCCCAGCTGTAGTCGTGTACGTGGTGCTTCACTACAACGTGCTCCACGCCGACCGCAGAGGCGATCGGATGGCGGAGGAGGATCGACACCACCGTCAGGCCGAGGGTCACGAGGAGCAGGCTCCGGGTCCAGTTCCTGGTCGTGCGGATCAGCGCCGGGCCGAGTCCGAGATGGCCGAGGACGCCCTCACGCGCGGTGGCCACCTGCATCGCCTGACCGGCCACGGTGAGGATGAGCAGGTAGCTGATCAGCGCCCCCAGCGACCCGTAGTCGCTGAGGAGCCGCGCGAACACGATCGTCGAGCCGAGCGCGATCACGTTGTTGGCGATCATCGCACCGGCAAGGCCGGCGGCCTTGGCGGTATCGGAGTCCCGGAGCATGTTCGTGCGGGGCTCCAAACGCGCCCGCACGGCAGCCACTGGACCCCTCGATCTCTTGGCGATCGAAGCTTCCATAGCCTGGCTGACGGTACCGAATACAGTGGCCAGGGCGATGCAGAATGCCCGCAGGAGCCGAGATCCGCGCCACACCGAGGCTCTGGGCGGGGAGCTGGCTGCCGGCCTGGTTGCGGGCGATGTCGTGCTCGTGGCCGGGGAGCTGGGAGCAGGAAAGACCACCTTCGTGCGCGGTGGCTGCCGAGCCCTGGGCGTGAGTGGCGTGGTGACCAGCCCCACGTTCACGATCGGGCAGCGCTACCCCGCACCGGTGCCCGTGGCCCATGTCGACCTGTACCGGATCGAACACCTGGACGCCGAGGATCCGGACCTGTTGACGGACTACGTCCGGCCAGACACGATCGCCTTCGTCGAGTGGCCGTCGCACGGCGAGCAGGAGCTCGACGCGCTGGGGCGGGTCGTGGCCCGGGTGCTCATCGAGCACGCCGGCGGGGATGACCGCCTGGTCACCATCCGCCGGGTGTGAGAACGATGATTTCTGGCTGGATCTTGGCTCTCGACACGGCCACCCGGGCCACCGCGGTGGCCCTCGGCGGAGCTGACGGCGAGCTGCTGGAGGCGCGTGACGACCAGCCCCGGGGTCAGCGCCCGCAGCACGCGGCGAGGCTCCTCCCACTGTGCGCTGAGATGCTCGAGCGCGCGGGTCGCGGCTTTGGGGAGCTCGACTGTGTCGCGGTCGGAACCGGGCCCGGGACGTTTACCGGCCTGCGCATCGGTGTGGCGAGCGCCCGGGCCCTGGCCCGAGCGGCTCAGGTTCCGCTCGTCGGAGTGTCGACGCTTCACTCGCTGGCCCTGAACGCGCTGGCGGTCCCGGACGGCGGCGATATGGTGCTGGCCGTCCTCGACGCCCGCCGCGGTGAGGCATTCGTCGCCGCTTGGTCTCGCGAAGGCCTCGGGCCCCTCAGCACCCCGGTCATCGCGCCCGCCGCGCTGGGCCCGGAAGCCCTGGCCGCGGAGCTTCGCCAGGCCTCGCTCACCTCTTTGGCCATTGGGGAGGGAGCGGTAGAATTCAGGGAGGTTCTCGAGCGGTCGGGGGCGTTCGTCCCGGATGACGACTCAGCGCTTCACCGGGTCACCGCCGTAAACCACTGCCGGATCGCCCGGGACCTCGAGCCCCTGGATCCCGACCGGGTCAAACCCGAATATCTCCGCCTTCCGGACGCAGAGCTGGCTCGCCGCGCCGCAGGCAAACAATGACCACAGAGCCCTTCACCATCCGCAACCTGGGTTACGGCGACCTCCCGCAGGTCATCGCGATCGAGCGGCGCGCCTTTCCGACCCCGTGGTCCCTGGCCATGTTCGTGCTCGAGCTCTCGAAGCCGTCGAGCTTCTGCATGGCCGCCGTCGAGGACGACGGCTCGCGCGGGGGCAGGCTGCTCGGGTACACGATCTGCTCCCGCTACGCCGACGTCTGGCATGTGATGAACATCGCCGTGGACCCGCCGTGGCGCCGGCGCGGGATCGGGACGGCACTGCTCACGGCGCTGATTGAGCGGGCCGGGCCCAGCGAGTCCTACACGCTGGAGGTGAGGCCCTCCAACCCGGGCGCGATCGTCCTGTATGAGCGCTTCGGATTCCGCTCCGCCGGGACCCGCCCCCGCTACTACCGGGACACGGGCGAGGACGCGGTGATCATGTGGCGGACGGCCGAAACGATCGCCGAGCCGACCGCCTCAAGCGGATCAGGCTCGGAGAGCACGTCGTGATCCTGGCTCTGGAGACCAGCTGCGATGACACCTGCGCCGCGGTCATTACCCGGGAGGGTGAGATCCGCGCCAACGTCATCTCGTCGCAGGGCATCCATGACCGCTATGGCGGGGTGGTGCCGGAGATCGCCTCGCGGCGTCACCTCGATCTGATCGGAGCGGCGGTCGACGCCGCCCTGGCCGAGGCGCGGATCGATCTGAACGAGGTGGAGCTGGTGGCCGTGACCCGGGGACCGGGACTCGTGGCCGCGCTGCTCGTCGGCGTGGCCACGGCCAAGGCTCTGGCCGCGGTTCACCGCATTCCCCTCGCCGCCGTCGATCATCTGCACGGGCACGTGGCGGCGGCGTTCCTGGGACCCGAGCCGTTCACGCCGCCGTTCCTCAGCCTCGTGGCGAGCGGAGGCCACACGCTTCTGGCCCGGGTCGAGGATCACCGTCCCAGTTTCGAGGTCTTGGGACAGACGATCGACGACGCGGCCGGCGAGGCCTTCGACAAGGGGGCACGGCTGCTCGGCCTCGGTTACCCGGGCGGCTCGGCCCTAGAGCGCCTCGCCCGTGAGGGAGACCCTGAGGCCTTCGGCTTCCCCATTGCGAGCCGGGTGCCCGGACTGGATTTCTCCTTCGCCGGCCTGAAGACCGCCCTTCTCTACAAGGTCCGAGACCTGGGCGAGGCCGAGGCGGGGCATCGTCGTGCCGATCTGGCGGCTTCCTACCAGCACGCAATCGTCGAGGCACTCGCCCTCCGCGTCGAGCGGGCGCTGCTCGAGACCGGTTCGGAGCGCCTGGCCGTGGGCGGAGGAGTTGCCGCCAACGGCCCCCTCCGGGACCGGCTGGGTTCGCTCGGGGTCGAAATCGACATCCCGCCCCGAGAGCTCTGCACCGACAACGCGGCCATGATCGCGAGCGCGGCCAGGTTCGTGGAGGCGCTGCCTTACCCCGAGTATCTGGGGGTCGACGTCTACGCCACCGGCGAGCGTCCCCTGGCCGCCGCGTGATGCGAGAGGTGGTGCTCTACACCCGCGCGGGCTGCTGTCTCTGCGACGACGCACGCCGGGTGCTGGTCGGGCTGCGCGACGAGGGCGTCCCCGGATTCGAGCTCCAAGAACGCGACATCGAAACCGATGAGCGCCTGTTTCTGGACTATCTCGAGCGGATTCCGGTTGTGACGATCGACGGTGTCGAGGCCTTCGAGCTGTTTGTCGACGAGGCCGAGCTGCGTCAGCGCCTCGGTATTGTGGAGGTCGAATGAGCTCCACGGTCGGCCGTGACTATGAGGGGGAGGCCACTGGGGTCGAGAAGCCAACCGAGAAGCTCTCCCTCGGCGTTGCCGCCCGTCTGTCTCGCTACCTCCAGGTGTTGACGCAGGCCCGGAAGATGGGCAAGGAGACGATCTCCTCCCAGGAGCTCGCCGACTACACCCACGTCAACTCGACCCAGATCCGGCGTGATCTGTCCGGCTTCGGCAAGTTCGGCAAGCGCGGAGTGGGCTACAACGTGGATTCGCTGGTGCACCAGATCCGGGGGATCCTCCGCACGTCGGGCCAGCACAACATCGCCCTCTTCGGGGCCGGGCACCTCGGAACCGCGATCGCCACCTCGGACATCTTCGCCGACCACGGATTCCGGATCGTCGCCGTCTTCGACACCGATGAGAGCAAGGTGGGAAGCCCGATCGGTGCTCTCACCGTACGCAACAACTCCGACCTTCGGCAGATGATCGAGGACGAGGACATCGTGGTCGCGGTCTTGGCTGTTCCGACCGCGGCCGCCCAAGCGCTCGCCGATGACCTGGTCGAGGCCGGGGTCAAGATCATCTTCAACTACTCCGACGCCCTGTTGCAGGTACCGCCTGAGGTGACGGTCCACACCTCGAGCCCGGCCGTCGATCTGCTCTACGCCCTCTACTTCTACCTGACCTGATCCCGAGGCCCTCGGCAAGTGGCGATCGATCTGGACTCCGCACGGGCGGCCTTCGACGCCTCGGCTGACTTCACCGTCGGTCTGGAGGAGGAGTTCGCGCTGGTTGACCCCGCACACCTGGGACTCGTCCAGCGCTTCCAGGAGCTCCGGGAGGTGTGTGGCCGTGACCCGGTCCTGGCTGAGTCGATCGCGGGAGAGCTGATCGCCTCGGAGATTGAAATCCGCTCCGGACGCGGCGAGGACCTCGCCGCCGCTGCTCAGGCGCAACGGGAGCGCCGCCGGCGCCTCTTCGCGCTCGCGGCCGAGCACGACGTGGCACTCGCCGCCACCGGTACCCACCCGTGGGCTGACTACCGAGAGCAGCACATCATCGACACCGAGCACTACCAGCGGGTCGAGCAGGGACTGGGCTACGTCGCCTGGCGCAACAACACATTTTCGATCCATGTCCATGTCGGAGTTCGGGGCGCTGACCGCGCGGTGCTCGTCTGCGACCGGCTGCGAGGAGTGCTGCCGCTCCTGCTCGCCCTCTCCGCCAGCTCGCCCTTCCTCGACGGGCGAGACACGCGGCTGCACAGCGTGCGCAGCCAGATCTTCACCAAGAGCTTCCCCCGCTGCGGGATCCCGGAGGCGTTCGGGAGCTGGGACGCCTTCTCTCAGTACGTCGATTTCCTGGTTCGGACGCGGTCGATCGTCGAATACACCCAGGTCTGGTGGTCGATCCGTCCGCACCTTTCCTTCGGGACGGTCGAGGTCAGGATCTGTGACGCCCAGGTCACGGCGCCCGAGGCCGACGGGCTGGCGGCCCTGATCGTGGCCTGTGTGGCTCAGGCGGCGAGGGACATCGACGAAGGCGTCCCGTTCGTCGAGCCTCCGGGCCGCCTCATCGAGGAGAACTTCTGGCGCGCGCTTCGGTACGGGCTCGACGGCGAGATGATCGACCTCGGCCGGCAGGAGACCTACCCGGCGGCCGAGGTCCTCGAGCGGCTGCTGGAATGGACGGCGCCGGCTCGGGGCGCCCTCGGCATCGAGGTCAGTCTCCCCCCGCAGAACGGCGCCCAGCGCCAGCGCCAGATGCTCCAGGCCGGCGCGAGCCTGAGCGAGGTCTACGCGGCCACGGTCGCCGCCACGCGGGAGACGTATGCTGGAGCCCTTGAGGCCCAGCGGAGGTGACCTGTGAGCGTGGATGAGGAGCCCATCGGGGAGGCTCGGGAGCCGACGGAGGAGGAGCTCCGGGCGGCCTACGAAGCCCAGGTCAAGCGGCTGCGGGTCGAACATGTGGTGATGGAGACCGTGGTCACACTCGCCAATCTGGGGATGCGCCGTACGGGCCTCGCCCCCGGAACGGAGGACGAGCGGGACCCCGATCAGGTGCGGATGGCCATCGACTCGATCCGGGGCCTCATGCCGGTGGTGGAACAGACGGCGCCCGATCAGGTCGGGGCGATCCGGGACGCGGTCTCACAGCTCCAGCTCGCCTTCGTGCGCATCGGCGGCCAGGAAACGCCGCCTCCTGGCCCGGCCGGGGATTCTGAGCCCCGCGCAACCGCTTCTGGCGCCTCGCCCGGCGGTGGCCGTCCGAGCGGCGGCTCCAGTGAGCGGGCCGCTGGCGAAGCTCCCGGTGGCTCTCCGGGGGGGGATCCAGCGCGGAGCACCGAGCCCGATGGGCCTGGTCCAGCGCAGCGCAGCGGCAGACTCTGGATTCCTGGTCAATGAACGGGCTTTCCGACCGGCTGCACGGTACACTCGCCGAGTTCCGAGTCCGGGTCTCCACCTCCTGGTGGTGGCCCGGTTGCACTTTTCTGGGCGCGTAGTAGCGCGCCGCCAAGACCCAGAACTTCTCCGGAGGACCTTTCTTGACCAGCTTTCTGACGCATCACGGCGTCATCGTCGCGCTCGTCTGCGCCGCCGCTGCGGTCGTTTACGGGATCGTCACCTCTCGTTCGCTGCTGGCGCTCTCGCCCGGCAACGAGACGATGCGTTCCATCTCCGCCGCGGTGCAGGAGGGCGCCCGCGCCTACCTGAACCGTCAGTACACGATCATCGCCGGCGTCGGCGTCGTCGTGTTTATCCTGCTCATCCCGCTGCAGAACATCCGGGTGGCGATCGGCTTCGCCATCGGCGGCACCCTGTCCGCCGCTGCGGGCTACATCGGGATGAACATGTCCGTCCGCGCCAACGCGCGGGTCGCCGAATCGGCCCGCAGCGGCGTGTCCCGGGCGTTGGCCGTGGCCTTCCGCGGCGGCGCGGTGACCGGGATGCTGGTCGTTGGGCTAGCACTCCTGGGCATCGCCGCCTACTACGGAATCCTCACTTGGATCGTCGGAGAGAGCACCCGGCACGCCGTGGACGCGCTGATCGGCCTCGGCTTCGGCGGTTCGCTGATCTCCGTCTTCGCCCGTTTGGGAGGCGGAATCTTCACCAAGGCGGCCGACGTGGGCGCCGACATCGTGGGCAAGATCGAGGCGGGGATTCCTGAAGACGATCCGCGCAACCCCGCCGTCATCGCCGACAACGTCGGCGACAACGTGGGCGACTGCGCCGGGATGGCCGCCGACCTGTTCGAGACCTACGCGGTCACCGCGGTGGCGGTCATGCTCCTGGGCGTGCTGCTGTTTCGCCAGCAGTCCGCTGTGGCGCTATATCCGCTCGTGCTGGGCGCGGTCTCGATCATCGCCTCGATCATCGGCACCTACGCCGTGCGCTCCCGTGCCGGGAACGTCGAGCGGGCGCTCTACCAGGGGCTGATCGTCTCCGGCGTGCTGGCCGCCCTGGCCTTTATCCCGATCACCTACTGGATGATGCACGGCGTCGTCCTCAAGTCGGGCGGCCACACCCCGAAGTGGTGGCACTTCTATCTCTGCGCGCTGATCGGCGTGGGCATCACGGCGTTCCTGTTCGTGATCACCGACTACTTCACCTCGACCCGGTTCCGGCCCGTCCGCACGATCTCCCGGGCCTCCCAGACGGGTCACGCCACGAACATCATCCAGGGCCTGGCTCAGGGTCTGCAGTCGACGGCCCCGCCCGCGATCGTGATCGCGCTCGGGATCCTCGGCGCCTGGAAGCTGACCGGCGGTGGGACGCAGGGGATCTACGGCATTGGGATAGCCGTGATGGCGCAGCTGTCGCTAACCGGCCTGATCGTCGCCCTTGACGCCTTCGGCCCGATCACCGACAACGCCGGTGGCATCGCTGAGATGGCGGACCTCCCAGAGGAGGTTCGCAACGTCACCGACCCGCTTGACGCGGTCGGCAACACGACTAAGGCGGTGACCAAGGGGTACGCGATCGGCTCGGCGGCACTGGCCGCGCTCGTGCTGTTCAACGCCTTCCAGCGTGAGGTCGGGCCCAAGTACAACTTCCAGATCGGCAATCCACCGGTCCTCATCGGACTCCTGGTCGGCGGCCTGATGGTCTACCTGTTCGCCTCGATGGCCATCGAGGCGGTGGGCCGCGCCGCTGGCGCCGTGGTCGAGGAGGTCCGGCGCCAGTTCCGGGAGAAGCCGGGGATCATGGAGGGGACCGAGCGACCGGAGTACGGCACGGCGGTGAGCCTGGTCACCCGGGCCGCCCAGCGGGAGATGATCGTGCCCGCGCTCATCCCGATCGTGATCACCCTCGTCATCGGCCTCATCAGCGTGGAGGCGCTGGGCGGGCTCCTCATCGGGGTCATCGTTGTTGGCCTGTTCATGGCCATCTCGATGACCTCCGGCGGCGGCGCCTGGGACAACGCCAAGAAGCTGATCGAGGACGGGGAGTACGGCGGCAAGGGTTCCGAGGCCCACGCCGCCTCGGTGACCGGAGATACGGTCGGTGACCCCTACAAGGACACGGCCGGCCCGGCCATCAACCCGATGATCAAGGTGGCCAACATCGTCGCCCTGTTGATCATCCCGCTCATCACTTAGCGGGCTTCGGTACGCCCGCCCTCCGGGGGAGACCGCCCGCTCTGTTCGGCGGGCGGCTGGCGCGGGACCGCGAGTCTCCCCGGACGGCGGACGTGCCTGCGCCCGGGTGACGGCGGGCGATGGGCTCCACCCTAACTTCGCAACCAAACCCTGACCATGGCTAGAGTCCAGTCCGCATGCTGATCTTGATTGTTGGATGTGGGCGGGTTGGGTCGGCCGTGGCCATGCGGGCGCTTGACGCCGGCCGGGATGTCTCGGTGCTCGACAGCGATCCGCTCTCGCACGAGCGTCTCGACAAGGACCAGACGACGACCTGGGAGGACGCCGGTGGACGGTTCACCGTGGGCACGGCCCTCGAGGTTGACGCGCTGATCGAGGCGGGTATCGAGGATGCCGACGTGTTCGTCGCTGCGACGAGCGGCGACAACACCAACCTGGTGATCGCCCAGATTGCCCAGCGCCGGTTCAAGGTGCCGCGGGTGGTTGTTCGAGTGGCCGACCCGGCGCGTGCGGCGTGGTACGGCGAGCAGGGTCTAGTAACCGTCTGCCCGACCCAGGTGGCGATCGACCAGGCATCCGAGGTGGTCCTCACTGCCTGAGTCGTACAGAGAGGAGGCCCCGTCCATGTACGTGATCATCGCTGGGGCCGGCAAGGTCGGCTGGAACCTCGCGCGGGAGCTCATCGGGCGTGATCGTGAGGTGACGCTGATCGAATCCGAGCACGCGCGCTACCGCGTCGTCGAAGAGGAGCTCGAGCATGCTGTCCAGTACGGCGATGCCACCGAGCTCTGGGTTCTGGAGCGAGCCGGGATCAGGCGGGCCGACCTCATGATCGCCGTCACCGGGGATGACGAGGACAACATCCTCATCTGCCAGGTCGCCAAGGAGAAGTACGGCGTCCAGCGGATCGTCGCCCGCGTCAACAACCCGCGCAACCTGCAGCACTTCCGGCTTCTCGGCGTGCAGCCGGCGGTGTCGGCCACGGATCTCATCCTGCGCCTGATCGAACATGAGGTGCCCGAGTACGGGCTCGTGCAGCTCCTCGCCCTCGAGGAGGAGCACCTGGAGATCATTGAGGTCGAGGTGGGGGAGGGGTCTCCAGCCGCCAACCTGTGCGTCCAGGACGTTCCTTTGCCCGACGGATCGTTGATCATCTCGGTGCTTCGTGAGGGAACCGGCTTCGTGCCCAAGGGCGACTCGGTGATCGAGCCGGGGGACCAGGTGCTCCTGATTCTGGATCCAGGTCTCGAGTCGCAGATCACACCGCAGTTCGCCCCCGACGGCGTCGCAGCCGCGGACGGTGGCTGAGCGCCGCAGGCGCATTCATGGCTGAGCGCGAGGTCGAGTTCTTGCTCATCGGGGGTGGGCTCGCCTCCGGCAACTGCGCCCGCTGGCTGCGCGAGGAGGGGACGGACGGATCGATCCTGCTCGTCGGCCGGGAGCCTGACCCTCCCTACAACCGCCCCGAATGCTCCAAGGGCTATCTCCAGGGCAAGGAGGGGCGGGAGGAGACCTATTTCCGGCCCACCGATTGGTATGCCGAGCAGCAAATCGAGGCGCTCACTCGCGTGACGGTGACCAAGCTCGACCTCGCAGCGCGGCGCGCCGAGCTCTCCAACCGAGATGCCGTCAGCTTCAAGAAGGCGCTGCTCGCCACCGGCGCGAACGTGCGACGGCTGAACGTCCCGGGCTGCGAGCTTCAGGGGATCCACTACCTGCGCACGCTTGGGAACAGCGAGGCCATCCGCGACGATGCGTCAGGCAAGCGGGTGGTGCTGATCGGCGGCTCCTACATCGCCTGCGAAGTCGCCGCCTCGCTCACCGAGCGCGGCAGCTCGTGCACCCTGGTCATGCTCGAGCCGGTGGCCCTGAGCCGCGGGTTCGGCGAACAGGCCGGCCGCTTCTTCCAGTCCCGGCTCGAGGAGCACGGGATCAAGGTGCACGGGGGCGACTCGCTCGAACGCTTCGAGGGCTCCGATGGCCGCGTCACCAAGGTCGTCACCGAGGGTGGGCTTGAACTCGAGGCCGACGCGGTGGTGGTTGGCGTGGGGGTCAATCCGGACGTGATGCTGGCCCGGGCGGCGGGCCTGGAGTTGGGAGACCAAGGCGGCGTGGTCACATCGTCGACTTTGGAAACCGGGGCGCCGGGCGTCTTTGCAGCCGGGGACATCGCCGAGTACGACAGCGTCATCCATCGCCGCCGGCTGCGCATAGAGCACTGGGACGTCGCCTTCAACCACGGCAAGACCGCAGCGCTGAACATGCTCGGCCGAGACCAGCCCCACGACGTGGTGCCCTACTTCTTCTCCGATCTGGCCGACTGGGCTTCGCTGGAGTACGTCGGGCCGGCTTCGGGGTGGGACGAGGAGATCATCCGCGGCTCCATGGAGGAGGGCAAGTTCTCTGTCTTCTACCTCGACGAGGGCCGAGTCGCCGGCGCCCTCTCGGTGGGCCGTTCCGAGGATCTGGAGGCGGCCCGGCGCCTGATCACCTCCCACGCCTCGATCGGCGACCGTGCCGCCGAGTTGGGAGATCTCTCGACGGACCTGGCGTCGCTGTAGGCGCGCCAGGAACTTGCCTATACTCGCCGTCGCCAGGGCTTTGTCCCAATGCACTGGGGAATGGTGTAATCGGCAGCACGCGACACTCTGGATGTCGAAGTTGGGGTTCGAGTCCCTGTTCCCCAGTTCTAACCCGGCCCCCGGCCGTGTACGCCCTACTCCTACGCGCGCATCGCCTCGATCTCCCTCTCAAGCGTCGCTGACTCGCTCGCCCACGCGCTCGGCGGGGCGGCGGCGACGATGACCGACTCCGCATGGGCCCCGGCCACGAGGCAGGCGATCTCGACGAAATGCGCCCTAGTCGCGGTCGTGTAGGAGTCCTGGACGCATGCGCCGCGACCGGTCCGGAACCGCAGGCCGCCTTGCGCGGCCAGGCGCTTTAGGCTTCGGTCGCCCTCGTCACGGTTGTGCGCCAGCCGGAACGAGGCCCAGTTCGACAGCGTTTCCGCCCCTTGCTTCGGGGTCAGGTTGACGTAGCCGAGATACGCCCCGTCCCGGGCCAGGAGAACGGCCGTGGAGGTTCCGGGATCGGCGTGCTGGCGCTGCCAGTTAGGGGGGTAGGACATCGTGGCCCCGCTCGGGATCGAAACGACTCGCCACCCGGGCGGTGGCGGCTGCGGACGCAGCCAGCCAAAGGCGCCGCCCTGGCGGGCGCCGGCGTGGGAACCGCCGCCGCCGCAGCCGGCCAGACCCAGTGTCAGGGCAGCGAGGGCGAGCCCGCGCTTAGAGGTTCCCGTCCCCATCGGACGGGCCCCCGTGGTTGTCGCTGTCCGCGTCGCCCGCGTTAGCACCCTGCGGGATACCGCTGGCGCTTGACCCGGAGGACGTCGCCGTCGTGGTGGTCGGGGCGGACCCTCCGGAGGAGCTCGAACTCGGCGTGGACTGGGTCGTCGCGGTGGTGGACGAGCCCGAGTTCGAGGAATTGGAACCGCATGCGGCGACGCCCAAGGCGACCAGCACAAGTAGGGCGGCCGTCGAACGGCGGGTCGATCTGGTCACGGTCGTGTTCATCAAATGCTCCTTCGGTGTCGGGGCTCCGGTGAATCCCGGGCCACTACCTAGGACGCCGCTGGCGGGCAACTCATTCCCAGGACGCTAGCGCAGCGGCTCAGACCCGGTTGGCCTCCGGATCGGCGAATTCCGGGGGCTGCTTGGTCAGTCCAGCCGTGACGGCCGCGATCTGGTTCGGGGATCCGATGAGCGAGCGCTGGAGCTCGGCCTCGAGGCGGAGCCCCTCGACGGGCGGAGCGTTCCAGCTCTCCTGAAACAGGCGCTTCGCCCCGCGGACAGCGTCGGGCGAGCGGCCGGCGATCTCTGCCGCCAGGTCTTGCGCGGCGGCGAGGGGGTCCGGCGCCAGGCGGGTCACGACGCCGAGGGCGTGCGCCTCCTCTCCGCTGAATACGCGGCCCGTGAAGGTCAGCTCCTTGGCGACATCGATCCCGACCAGGCGGGGGAGGGTCTGGCTCAGCGACATGTCGGGGATGAGACCCCATTTGACCTCCATGACCGATAGGCGCGCGTCGGGAGTGGCG
This sequence comes from uncultured Solirubrobacterales bacterium, assembly GCA_963733555.1. Taxonomy (GTDB): domain Bacteria; phylum Actinomycetota; class Thermoleophilia; order Solirubrobacterales; family Solirubrobacteraceae; genus Palsa-465. The sequence continues at coordinate 1,284,515 of CAVTDO010000002.1, read as the reverse complement.
ATCCGGATATCGGTCGCCAGGGCGATCTGGAGACCGCCCCCCAGGCAGTTGCCGTGGACGGCCGCGATCACGGGCACGGGCAGGGTCACCCAGTCATAGGCCACCCGCTGAAAGCGATTCGGGACCTCGCCGGAGAGCTCCTGGTTGGGATCGATGATCCCGTCCTCAGAGGAGAATCCGCTGGTCACGTCGAGCCCTGAGCAGAAGCTGGGACCGTCGCCGTGCAGCACCACCACACGCACGCCGGGCTCCGCGGCCACCTGCTCGGCCGCCTCGACGATCGCTCTGAACATGCGCTGATCGAGCGCGTTGTGCTTCTCTGGCCGGGCCAGCGTGACCGTGGCCACGTGATCCTCGACCTGAAGCCTGACGCGTTCCGGATCCACCGGGGGCAGGCTATCCCGGATCGAGCGTGACGGAGTCCCCGACGCTGATCGCCCCCGGCCGCAGAACCTCGCCGTAGATGCCGAAGGCCACCGGCTCGGTGGTGTCGGCATCTCGGCGGTAGCGGCCGAGGATCTTCAGCGTCTGGAGGTCAATGTCACCGGTCTCCGGATGACGGTTGGTGATCACGCAGCGCCCCACATGCCCCCGGCCGCCGAGCACCGCCTCGCCGACGGCCAGGCGCTGGCCCACCCAGGAGTCCTCTTCGTGGGCCTCGATCCCGTCCACCTCGATGAGCATGCGGAAGCGACGGCCGTCGACGTTCGAACGTTCGGCCCGCTCGGCCAGCCGAGCCAACGAGCTGCGGGAGATCAGCGTCACCGCACCTTCGGCCCCCCGGTCTACGGCTCCGGCCGCGCCGGCCTCGACCAGCCGCAGGGGCTGGCCCACGTACTGGCTGATCGTCTCCGACCACTCGCCCTCCACGAGCCGCGCCGGCATGGGCTGTCGATAGAAGCTTGTCTGCACCTCCTCGCCCAGCTGCACCTCGTCCTCCACGGTCAACCCGTCGGGGAAGGCCAGCGACAGCTGGCGTTCGTCGTCCGAGTAGGTGCTGACGATGGTCTGGAGCGCCCCGAGATGGGTGGCGTTGACCATCTCGCCAGACTCGTCGATGAGGAAGAAGCGCCGGTTCTCTCGAACCCCCGACCCGTCCAGCGTGACCCGCTCGACGGCACGTAGCTGGGTCCCCTTGACCGGGGTGATCGAGAGCGCCGTGACCGTGGCGGTCATCTCACGCGGCTGCCTGCTCGGCCCAGTCACGGTAGAGGCGCCAATAGCGACCCTGGGCGCCCAGGAGCTCCTCATGGCTGCCCTGCTCGACGATCTGCCCGTGCTCGAGGACGATGATTCTCGACGCTCGCTGGATGGTGGACAGGCGATGGGCGATGACGATCGCCGTGCGGCCGGCGAGCAAGCGCCGGAGACCCTGCTCGATCACGTTCTCCGTGTGCACGTCGACGTTGGATGTCGCCTCGTCGAGGACGAGGATGCGAGGGTCGGCGATGAGGGCTCGGGCGAAGGCCAGCAGCTGGCGCTGGCCGGCCGAGAGCTGCACCCCCCGCTCGCCGACCTGGGTGTCGTAGCCGTGCTCGAGCTTCGAGATGAAGTCGGCGGCACCCACCGCCCGGGCGGCGTCGGCGACCTCCTGGTCGGTCGCGTCGGTCCGGCCGAAGGCAATGTTGTCCCGGACGGTCCCGCTGAACAGGAATCCTTCCTGCGGCACGATCCCCATCTGAGAGCGCAGCGAGTGCATGGAGAGCTCACGCAGGTCGTGCCCATCGACGAGCACGCGTCCGTCGCTGGGGTCGTAGAAGCGGGCGACCAGCTTGGCGAAGGTCGATTTGCCGGCCCCGGTCTCGCCGACCAGGGCGATCGTCTCTCCCGGGACGATGGTGAGGTCGATGTCCCGTAGCGCCCAGCCGCTATCCGTAGAACCATCGCTCTTGCCGTAGCGGAACGAGACACGGTCGAAGCGCACCTCGCCCCGGAGCGAGGGCAGCTCGACGGGGTTGGGCGGATCCACGAGATCGGGCTGCTGGTCGAGGAGGTCGAAGATCTTGTCCAGCGCCGCCATGCCGGACTGGTAGGTCGTGTAGAGCTGCGAGAGCTGCTGGATCGGATCGAAGAAGTTGTTCAGCGCCGCGACGAACCCGAACACGACCCCGGTTGCCGTGTGGCCGTTGATGACCTCGTAACCGCCGATGAGGAGGATTTCGATCGTGACCAATGCGGAGAGGAACTCCACGCCGGGGAAGTAGGCGGCATTCAGGTTGACCGTGGTCATGTTCGCGGCCCGGTTCTCCTCGTTGAGCTCGGCGAAGCGAGCCACATGCCGCGGCTCCTGCGCGAACGCGCGCACCACGCGGATCCCGGACAGGGTCTCCTGGAGATAGCCGGTGATGGAGGCGATCTTCTCTCGAGTCAGCCGGTAGGCGTCGGCGGAGGCGATGCGGAAGATGAGGCCGCCGACGGCCAGGATCGGCAGCGCGAGGAAGGTGAAGAGCGCCAGACGCGCGTCCATCACGAACAGGATCACCACCACCCCGATCAGCGTCAGCCCGGACTGGAAGAGCGTGGCCATCCCGTCCTCGACGAGCTGATCCAGGGCCTCGACATCGTTGGTCAGGCGGCTGATGATCACGCCGGCGCGGTTGCGGGAGTAGAAGGCGATGGACAGCGTCTGGAGGTGGGCGAACAGGCGCATGCGGAGATCCTGAAGCGCACGCTGGCCCACCCACCCGACGAGGTAGGTCTGGGCGTACGAGGCGAGGGCGTAAATGACCGCCGAGGCGAGGAATCCGGCTACCACCCAGTCGAGGGAGGCGACGTTGTGGCGCTTGATGCCGTCGTCGATGGCCAGCGCGGCGAGCGGCGCCGGGGCCAGGGCGGCGGCCGTGGCGGAGACCAGCGAGACGAACATGAGCAACACGCGCCACCGGTAGGGCGAGAGGAGCTCGATCAGCCCGCGGAGCTTGCGCCGGCGCCCGGAGGTGGCGTGCAAACGGCGCCGGATCTCATGCCACCGGCTCACAGGCCTGCCACCTCGGCCTCGAGCGGCTTACGGTTGAGGAACACCTGGTCGGGCATCCCCTTCTCGACGATCTCCCGGTAGAGGCTGGACTCGCTCAGAAGCTGGTCGTGGCTGCCCCGGGCGGCGACCGTGCCGTCTTCCAGGACGATGATCTCATCAGCCAGGGCGATGGTGGAAAGACGGTGGGCGACAATGAACGTCGTCCGGCCGGTCATGACCTCCTGGAGCGCGACCTTGATCTCCTGCTCGGTCGAGGCGTCGACAGAGGAGGTGGCATCGTCGAGGATCAGGATCCGTGGATTGGCGGCGATGGCGCGTGCGATGGCGATGCGCTGGCGCTGGCCCCCGGACAGGGTCAACCCGCGCTCGCCCACCATCGTGTCGTAGCCGTCGGGAAGGGCTCGGATGAACGCATCGGCCTGGGCAGCTCGGGCCGCCTCCTCGACCTCCTCACGTGTCGCCTCGGGGCGGCCGTAGGCGATGTTTTCGTGCACGCTGGCCGAGAACAGGAACGGATCGTCGGTTACGACTGCAATCTGGTGGCGGAGACTGGTCGGGTCGACCTCTCGCACATCGGCACCGTCGATTTTGACGCTGCCCTCGCTGACGTCGTAGAGGCGCGGGATCAGCGAGACGAGCGCAGTCTTGCCGGATCCCATTGCGCCCACCAGGGCGACCGTCTGTCCGGCTTCGACCTCCACATCGATGTCGTGTAGCGCCGGGTGCTTCGACCCCTCGAAGGTCAGGCCAACGCCTTCGAAGCGCACCTCGCCGTCGCCCGGCGGCAGGGCGGCGGCGTCCGGTGGGACAGTCATCCGGGGTTCACGGTCGAGGATCTGAAAGATCCGGGCGCCCGATGCCGTGGCCCGTTGAGCCGCGCTCAGCATGTAGCCGAGTGTCCGCATCGGGGAGATGAGCATGAGCAGGTAGGCGTAGAAGGCGGTGAACGTGCCCAGGCTGAGCGAACCATCGATCACGTACCGGCCCCCCACGAGCAGGATCACGGCCAGTCCCAGGTTCGGGAGGAAGCTGATCAGCGGGGTGTAGCGCGCCTGGATGCGCGTGGCCGTCATCTGCTGCTCGAAGACCCGGCCCACGGAGTGGCCGAAACGCTCGAGCTGGCGCTCCTCCTGGGCGAACGCCTTGACCACCCGGATGCCGGAGATGCTCTCTTCAGCGTCCGCCGTGAGCTCGGCGATCCGCTGCTGGGCCTCCTGTAGCGCGGGGCGCGAGTGCTTCCCGTAGCGCCAGGCGATCAGCACGACCAACGGGACCGGGGCGAGCGACATCGCCGCCAGATCCGGCCGCAGGGCGAACATGGCCGCCGCCGCGAGGAGGATCGAGAGTGCCGACTGGGCGACGAACACCAGCCCGTAGCCGAGGAACCACCGCACCGACTGCAGGTCGACCGTGGCCCGGGACATCAGCTGCCCAGTCTGCTGGCGGTCGAAGAACGACAGCTCGAGTCGCTGAAGCTGGCCGTAGAGCCGGTTGCGCAGGTCCATCTCGACCGCCAGCGACACTCGCCCGGCCACGAGCCGGCGGAACACGCTGAGGACCAGCCGGCCCAGGCCGGCGGCGACGATCAGAACCGCCAGGATGGTCAGGGAGTGGCGGTTGTGGGCCTTGATCGAGTTGATCGCGCGCCCGGTCAGGAAAGGGATCAGGACGGTTGCGCCGATGGCCCCGGCGGCGAAGACAAACGACCAGGCGACCCCGGCCCGATACGGGCGTAGGAAAGTGAGCAGCCGCCGAAAGATCCACATGCTTCATAAAGTATAGTTGGGCCTCGAGGAGCCAGGATCCGGTCCTCCCGTGGTGCCCGTCCTACCGGCTAGGCTGCCCTCCGTGGCCGAGCACAAGTGGGTCTACGACTTCTCCGAGGGATCCAGGGATATGCGCGAGCTGCTCGGTGGCAAGGGCGCCAACGTGGCCGAGATGACGCGTGTGCTGGGGCAGGATCTGGTTCCCGCCGGCTTCACGATCACCACTGAGGCGTGCGTCGAGTACATGCGGGCGGGCCAGGAGCCGGATGGTCTCTCCGACCAGGTGGCCGAGGCGCTGGAACGCTTGCAGGAGCGCGCCGAGAAACGGTTCGGGGACGACAGTGATCCGCTGCTCGTGTCGGTCCGCAGCGGAGCTCGGGAGTCGATGCCCGGGATGCTCGACACGATCCTGAACTTGGGTTTGAACGACGATGCCGTGACCGGATTGGCGGAGGTCACGGGCAACGAGCGATTCGCCTGGGATTCCTACCGGCGGCTCGTCCAGATGTTCGGGAACGTGGCCTTCGGGGTGGCCGGCGATGACTTCGAGGAGGCGCTCAAGGAGGTCAAGGAGGCCTACGGCGTGAGCACGGACCCTGAGCTGCCCGCAAAGGCGCTGCAGGAGCTGGTGGAGCGATTCAAGGGGATGTACGAATTCCCGCAGGATCCTCGCGAGCAGCTGGAGAAGGCGATCCGGGCCGTTTTCGACTCCTGGACCGGCGATCGGGCCGTGACTTACCGGCGGATCAATCGGATACCCGACGACTGGGGCACAGCGGTCAACGTCCAGCAGATGGTGTTCGGCAACAAAGGCGAGAATTCCGCGACCGGCGTGGCCTTCAGTCGCGACGAGGTGACGGGCGCCCCGGAGCCGTCGGGCGACTTCCTCATCGACGCCCAGGGAGAGGACGTGGTGTCAGGCGTGCGAACGCCCCGTGACCTGGGGGAGCTGGCCGAGGTGATGCCGCCGGTGCACCAGAAGCTGATGGACATCCTGCGCCGGCTGGAAGCCCACTACGGCGACATGCAGGACACTGAGTTCACGGTCGAGGAGGGGCAGCTCTACATGCTCCAGACCCGCAACGCCAAACGACCCGCACAGGCGGCGGTGAGGTTCGCCGTCGACGCCGAGCGGGAGGGCCTGCTCAGCCGAGAGCAGGCGCTGGCCACGGTCGATGCCAACTCGCTCGATGCGCTCTTGCATCCGATGTTCGACCCCGGCGAGGGATACAACGTCCTGGCCCAGGGCGTGGCGGCATCGCCCGGAGCAGCGTCCGCGGCGATCGTGTTCGACGCGGCATCGGCCATCGAGGCCGCGGAGTCAGGCCGCGACGTGATCCTGGTAAGGCCGTTCACCGAGGCGGACGACGTGGCCGGTTTCCACGCGGCCAAGGGGATCCTCACCTCGGAGGGCGGCAAGGCATCGCACGCCGCGCTGGTGGCGCGCGGGATGGGCGTCCCGGCCGTGACCGGGGCGGCGATAACGGTCGACCTCAGGGCGGGAGAGCTCCGGATCGACGGCCAGGTGTTCAAGGAGGGCGACGAGCTGGGGATCGACGGAAGTGAAGGGGTGGTCGTAGAGGCGGGCGCCAAGCTGATTCAGCCGGAGATCAACGACCGCTTCGAAGAGCTTCTGCGCTGGGCGGACGAGATCCGGAGGCTCGGCGTCCGCGCCAACGCCGACACGCCGAGGGACGCAGCTCGGGCGCGCCAGCTGGGAGCCGAGGGGATCGGGCTGTGCCGGACCGAGCACATGTTCATGGCCGCCGATCGGCAGCCGAAGATGCGCGCGATGATCATGGCCGAGGACAGCCCGGGACGCCGCGAGGCGCTGCGCGAGCTGCTGCCCCTCCAGGAACAGGACTTCAGGGGGATCTTCGAGGCCATGCAGGGGCTGCCGGTCACGATCCGCCTGCTTGACCCGCCGCTGCACGAGTTCCTCCCCGATCTGCCTGACCTGCGCGCCGACGTGGAGCGGGCCCGGATCGAGGAGGCCGACGATCTCGATGAGCTCGAGACGCTGCTGGCCCGGGTGGAGGAGATCCACGAAGGAAACCCGATGCTGGGGACGCGGGGCTGCCGGCTGGGGATCCTCTACCCCGAGATCTACGAGATGCAGGTCGCGGCCATCGTGCGCGCCGCGCGCTCGGTCGACGAGCCACCCCATCCGGAGATCATGATCCCGCTCGTGGCCTACGAGCACGAGCTTGAGATCCTGCGCGCACTGGTCGTCCGGGTCGCCTGCGAGCACGACCTGGTGGAACGTGAGGACTACACGGTGGGGACGATGATCGAGCTCCCCCGGGCCTGCTTCGTGGCCGACCGGATCGCGCGGCACGCGGACTTCTTCTCCTTCGGCACCAACGACCTCACCCAGACCGCCATCGGCTTCTCCCGGGACGACGTCGAGTCGAAGTTCATGCCGACCTACATCGAGCGCAAGATCGTCGATCGCTCGCCGTTCGAGACGATCGACCGACCTGGCGTGGGCTGGCTGGTGCGGCTCGGTGCCTGGGTGGGTCGCGAAGCCCACCCCGGGCTGAAGCTCGGGATCTGCGGAGAGCACGGAGGCGACCCGGACTCGATCGCCTTCTTCCACATGGCCGGCCTCGATTACGTCTCCTGCTCGCCCCTGCGGATCCCGATCGCCCGGATCGCCGCCGCGCAGGCAGCGCTGAGCCAGGCGGAGGCCGGGGCCGAGAAAGCAGGCGGCTAGCCGGTGAAGCCGGCCTTCCTGCGGGCCGGGCGGCTGATCCGCTTGTGGCGCTTCTTGCGCTTGTGCTTGACCGGGTGGGCGGCGGCGGGTGCCGCGGGCACGAACACCGTCGCGCATTGCTCGCCGGTCTCGACGTCGAGCAGGGCCATGTTCGCCGTGTTGCCGGCGATGTAGGACTGGTTGGCAACGATCAGGTTCGTGCCGAGGCAACCGAGTCCAGTCGGGGTGTCGAACGGAATGCTCGAATTGTTGGCCCCGGTGAGCTGCTGTCCGAAGCGGGCGAGCTCGTGGCCCGAAGGATCGAGCTCGACGATCTGATTGGCGGCCCCGGACAGGGCGATGAACATGTTGCCGGAGGTGGTCATCGCGCACCCGTCGGGGGCGTCGGCCGGCCCGCTTTCCCACAGCTGCGTCAGCGGTCCCGGCTGGTCCCCGGCCTCGATCGGAATCGAGTAGAGCTTCCCGGTGGCGGGGTTGAGGACTCCCGTGGTGGGGTTCAGCGCGCCGATCGTGCTGTTCAGCGATCCCAGCCCCCCGTTCGAGGCCTGAGCGAACTCGAGCGTGTTGTGGTTGGGCATCAAGACGATGCAGGCGGTGCCGAACTGCCCCCCGTCGAGCCGCTTGTCGGTAAGCCACAGCTGCGCGGTCCCGCCGCCCGGGGGCACGCGCCATATCGCAGCCTGCTGATAGTCGGTGATGTACATGCTGCGATCGGGGCCCCACGCCGCGTAGTCGGGCTCCGGGGTGAGATCCTGGGTGGAGTCCTTGCACTCGGTCCCGGCCGGAGCCGAGGAACAGGGCGGGATGTGCGGAACCACGCCGTATGGCGTCTGTGCGCCGGTCTTAGGGTCGAGCCGGATGATCCGCCCGCTGGTGTCGTCGAGCAGGTAGAGGTTGCCCGCGGCGTCGTTGGCGGCCACCTGGATCCCGTGGGTCTGGGAGACGTCCTGGCCCGCCACGGTCCACGAGTTGTAGAGCTCGCCAAAGGAGGTGTAGTCGAGCACCCGTGAGGGATACGAGCTGCCCTGCGGGTTGACGTAGGTGCCTTCAAAGATCTTGCTCCCGAGGATGTGCGGGAGTGCCGGGTAGCCCGGAGGCGGAATCTGCGCAAGGACCTGCACGTCGCCGCGGGGCCGGGGCTGGGCGGCGGCGGAGCCGCCCGTGGCGGCGAGCGCGATGAGCAGAACGGCGACTCCCGCCAGGAGTCGGACCGCCGCGGCTCTACCGGAAGCTGGCACCACATTTCATAGTAAGTTGCGCGGCATGGGGGAGACAAGTAGGAACCGTGCTTGAGCCGGCGCGTGAGCGGGTGGCGGAGGCGGGCCGCAAGCTGGCGGCGGCGGGTCTCGTTCTTGGCACGGCCGGGAACATCTCCGAGCGATGCGAGGACCGCGTCGCCATCACGCCCACCGGGGCGGTGCTGGAGGAGCTGATACCGGAACAGGTCACGGTCGTCGACCTCGATGGCCGGCCGCTGGACGGGGAGCTGGCGCCGACCTCCGAGCTCGAGCTCCATCTAGGTGTCTATCGCCGATATGACGCCGGCGCGGTCGTGCACACGCACGCCCCGCTGGCCACCGCGCTCTCCTGCGTGATCGACGAATTGCCCGTCGTCCACTACCACCTGCTGATGCTTGGAGGCCCGATCCGCGTCGCGCCGTATCGAACTTTCGGCACCCCCGAACTGGCCGAGGTCACGCTCGACGCCCTCCAGGACCGCGCCGCCGCACTGATGGCCAACCACGGCGCCATCGCCCACGCCCCTGACCTGTCCACGGCGGTCGAATTCTCGCTCGTGCTCGAATGGGCGTGCAACGTCTACTGGCACGCCGCGGCGATCGGGACCCCCCGCAGCCTCGACTCCGGTGCTCGGCAGGCGGTCGTCGATGCGGTACTGGAGCGGGGTTACGGGTCGACACAGCCCGCGCAGGCGGTCGAGGAGGCCTGAGCGTGCCGACGCTCGTCACCCTCGGCGTGCACGTCGTCGACGTTCTGGTCCGTCCCGTCGAGGAGATCCCGGCCGGACAAGGCGGGACCCTCGTGGAGGAGATCAGGATGACTCCCGCCGGATCCGCCGGCGGCACCGCGGTCACCCTGGCCAAGCTCGGCGCTCGGGTCGTCTCCGCCGGTGCCATCGGCGACGACGAGCTGGGCCGGGTGCTGCTGACGTTGCTTCAGGGCTTCGGAGTCGATACTTCGCACTTCGTGCGACGGGAAGGCGTTCAGACATCGGCCAGCGTCCTGCCCATCCGCCCCGACGGCTCGCGCCCGGCCTTCCACGTGGTCGGCGCGAACGCCACCTACAACTCGGACGACGCGCCGTGGGAGGCCATCTCCGAGGCGGACGGCCTGCATCTGGGAGCCCCCGAGTTCATGGGTGGGGAGGAGGCGGCGAAGATCCTCGCCTACGCGCGTGAGCGCGACGTCATCACCTCGGCCGACCTGCTGGCCCCTGGCGAACAGGCGGCCCAGATCGTGGACTGGATCGCTCCCGCCTTCGAGCACCTCGACTATCTGCTGCCCAACGAGGAGCAGGTCCTCGGTCTGACGGGAGCCGATGACCTCGAAGCCGGCTGCCAGGCGCTCATCGACCGGGGCGTCGGCTGCGTTGCGGCCACGGTGGGCGCCGACGGAGTGCTCATCGTCGATCGGGAGGGGACCGACCACGTTCCCGCCTTCGCCGCCGACGTGGTCGACACGACGGGATGCGGCGATGCCTTCTCGGCCGGCTTCATCTACGGCCTGACCGCGGGCCGTGACCGCCACGCTGCCGCCGTGCTCGGGTGCGCCGCGGCGGCGCTGGTGGCTCAGGGCCTCGGGTCCGACTACGGCGAGTTCGACCTGAGCTCCGCGGACCAGTTCGCATCAGAGACAGACACGATTGCCATCCACTCACAGGAGAGCGCGACATGACACCTGACGACCCCGGTAGCCGGCCCGTCACGCGCCGGAGCTTCGTCGCCGGCACACTCGCCACAGGCGCGGCGGCGGCCCTTCCCGCAGAGGCCGAGGCCGCCCGCCGCAAGGCTAAGCACAAGAAGCCAAAGCCTAAGCCGGGAGGCACCCGGAGCGCCGACGTTGTCGTGGTGGGAGCGGGCTTCGCCGGCCTGACGGCGGCGCGGGAGATCCAGAGGGCCGGGCGTTCGGTCGTGGTCCTCGAGGCCCGGGATCGTGTCGGTGGCCGGGTCTGGAACCACGACCTGGGCGGCGGCGTCGTCTCCGAGCGCGGCGGGACGTTCGTCGGGGCGACCCAAGACCGGCTGATGGCGCTGGCTTCCAGCCTGGGAATCGGCACATTCGATGTCTATGACGACGGCAACGACGTCTTTGTCGATGGCTCCACGCGCACGACCTACAGCGACAGCGGGCCGTTGGGCACGGCACCGCCCGGCGTCGCGGCTCCGGAGACGGTTGCCGTGATCGCTCAGCTCGACCAGATGGCGACGACAGTTCCGGTGGACGCGCCGTGGGAGGCGTCTAATGCCGAGAACTGGGAGAGCTACACGCTCGAGCGGTGGATCAAGGAGAACAGCGCCAGTCCGGACTTCCAGAGGCTGATACCTCTCGCCACGCGACCGATTTTTGGTGCCGACCCACGCGAGCTGTCGCTTCTGTTCGTCCTCTTCTACATCGCCTCCTCCGGCGACGAGACCCACCAAGGGACTTTTGAGCGCAACTTCGACACCCGCGGTGGCGCACAGCAGTCTCGGTTCGTCGGTGGTTCGCAGCTCATCGCCTTGAAGATCGCTTCTGCGCTCGGCAACCGGGTTGTGCTGAGCTCACCGGTGCGCCAGATCGTCCAGGAAGGCGGCGGCGTGACCGTGCATTCCGACAAGGTCACGGTCAACGCCAAGCAGGCGATCGTCGCCGTACCCCCTGCACTGGCCGTGCGGATCGACTACGAGCCGATCCTCTCCTTCCAACGCGACCAGCTGATGCAACGCTACGGACAGGGCACGCTGACCAAGGTGTTCGTGGTCTACGACCGGCCCTTCTGGCGAGATCAGGGCTTGACCGGAACGGCCGTGGACACGGGCGGCCCGGTGAGCGCGACGTTCGATGACTCGCCCCCGAATCTGAGCGGCGGCCAAGGTCCTGGAATCATCCTCGGCTTCGTGGGAGGCGACAACGCCAGGTCCTACGCCGGCCTGTCCCCGGCAGCGCGCCAGGCGGCGGTACTCAACCAATTCGCCAACTACTTCGGCCCCCAGGCGCAGAACGCCCGGGCTTTCTACGAGACTGCCTGGAGCGGTGAGCAGTGGACGCGCGGGTGCCCGGTGGGGATTCCCAGCAACGGGACGCTGCTGGCCTACGGAGCCTGGATCCGTCAGCCGGAGGGGCGAATCCACTGGGCGGGGACCGAGACCTCGCCGTACTGGAATGGCTACATGGACGGCGCGGTGCGCTCGGGAGAGCGCGCGGCCAACGAAGTCCTGCACGAGCTCTGAGCGTCGATGGGGACGGTCCGAGAAACAGCCTTCGAGCTGTTCCGCAGCCACGGGATGACCACCATATTCGGCAACCCGGGATCGACCGAGCTGCCGATGCTCACGGAGTTTCCGGATGACTTCACCTACATCCTCGGGCTCCAGGAGCTGGCCGTGGTCGGGATGGCCGATGGCTACGCCCAGGCCACCGGGCGCCCCACCCACGTAAACCTGCACACCGCTCCCGGGGTGGGCAACGCCGTCGGGGGCCTGTACAACGCCCTGGCCAACAAGTCCCCGCTCCTCGTCACGGCGGGTCAGCAGGTTCGCGCGCAGGTGTCGATGGAGGCCAACCTGACCAACTGGAGCCCCACCGTGGGGCCTCAGCCATACGTGAAGTGGGCCCACGAACCGCTGCGCGCTGCCGATGTCCCGGCTGTTCTCGCCCGGGCCATCGCGCTGGCCTCCCTGCCTCCCCGGGGACCCGTCTTCGTCTCTGTCCCCATGGACGACTGGGGCGCCGAGGCGGACGAAGACCGGTCGGTCAACGCCTCCCGCCGGATGGTGAGCGGCCGCGCAGCCCCGGACCCGGCTGCGCTGGCCCAGCTGGCGGCTGAGCTCGAGGGGGCGAACAGCCCCGTCCTGGTCGCTGGGCCTGATATCGACGCGAGCGGGGGCTGGGACCACGCCATCGCGCTGGCCGAGAAGCAGCGCCTGCCCGTGTGGGCCTCGCCCGCTACCGGGGGCAGCCGGCTCGGCTTCCCCGAGAGCCATCCCCAGTTCGTAGGCATCCTTCCACCCGCCATCGGCCCGCTATCCGAGACCCTGAAGGGGCACGACCTGGTGCTCGTCGTCGGCTCCTCGGTCTTCCCCTACTACCCATACCTGCCCGGGCCATTGCTTCCGGAGGGCGCCTCGCTGACCGCTATCACCAGCGATCCCGCGGAGGCGGCCAGGGCCCCCATGGGCGACGCCATCCTCGGCGACGTCGGGCTGGCCCTCCAGCAGCTGGTGGCGCTGGTGGGAGAATCAGACCGACCCGCACCGGAGCCACGCCCGGCCCCCGGCGAGCCTCCCGACGCCGAGCCGATGAGCGGCTCGCAGGCGATGGCCGTCCTGGCCGCTGTCTGGCCGCAGGACGGCATCCTGGTTCTCGAGAGCCCGTCGAGCACCGCGGCGGCGCGCAACCGGCTGCGCATCTCCCGGCCCGCGTCCTACTACTTCTGTGCTAGCGGGGGACTTGGGTTCGGAATCTCCGCGGCGGTGGGGGTTCAGCTGGCTGAACGCTCCCGGCCTGTCGTCTGCGTTCTGGGGGAGGGCTCGGCCCAGTACGGGATCACCGCCCTGTGGACAGCGGTCACCTACAAGCTCCCGGTCACGTTCCTTGTCCTGCGCAACGACGAATACATGATTCTCAAGTGGTTCTCGATGCTCGAGCAGGTCGCGGAGGCACCGGGGCTCGACCTCCCGGGCCTCGACACGGCGGCCATCGCGCGGGGCTACGGAGTTCCGGCCCGCGATGCCGGGAGCCAGGAGGAGCTGGCGGAGGCCCTGCGTGAGGCGATCGCGGCGGACGACGGACCGCGATTGGTCCAGGCCCGAGTCGCTTCGGGCATGTGGCTGGAGTAGCCCGCCCGGTGGTCAGGCCGCCGGCCGGCTTGTGCGATGGCTGCCGCCACCAGAAGCTGATCCGCAACACGCGCGGCTCTGAGTTCTCGCTCTGCCTGCGCTCACGCGAAGAGCCTGACCGCTTTCCCCGCTACCCGTCCGTCCCCGTGCGGTATTGCGAGGGCTACGAGCCGAGGCCGGAGGCGCCGTAGACGAAGGGCAGCTCACCGGCCACGTCCCGGAGGAGCGGCGCCGTGGCATCACGCTGGGAGGGGATCAGCTCCAGCCCGGCGGGCCATCGGATCCCCACATCGGGATCGTCGTACTTGATCCCGCGCTCGGTTTCGCCCGCGTAGTAGTTGCTCTGCTTGTAGATGACATCCGCCACCTCGGACAGCACGCAGAAGCCGTGGGCGAAGCCGATCGGGCAGTAGAGGATGCGCATGTTCTCGTCGCTGAGCTCGAAGCCCTCCCACTGCCCGTAGGTGGGAGAGCCGCGGCGAAGATCGACGAGCACGTCGAAGATCTCTCCGCGGGCGCAGCGTACGAGCTTGGCCGCACCGCGTCCGATCTGGAAGTGCATCCCCCGCACGATGCCCTGGCTTGACCGAGAGTGGTTGTCCTGGACCATCTCCTCAGAGATCCCCAGATCGCTGAAGGCGCTCCGGCGATACGTCTCGCAGAAGAACCCCCGCTCGTCGCCGAAGACGGCGGGCTCGACCAGGACGGGACCCTGGAGGCTGGTCTCGAGTCGGTGCATCGCCGGGAGCTACGAGGCTTGAGGGCTGTGTCGGGGGCCGGCGGGCCGCTACAGGTTGATGGCCACGTACTTGGTCTCGAGGTACTCCTCGATCCCCTCGGGACCACCCTCGCGACCGAAGCCCGACTGCTTGATGCCTCCGAAGGGGGCCGCCGGGTTGGAGACCAGGCCCTGGTTGAGGCCGACCATCCCGGTCTCCAGCCGCTCCACCACGCGCAGCGCTCGCTTCAGATCGCTCGTGTAGACATAGGCCACGAGCCCGAACTCGGTGTCGTTGGCCGCGGCGATGGCCTCGTCCTCATCGGTGAAGCCCTTGACCGGGGCCACGGGGCCGAAGATCTCCTCCCGGAGGACGCGTGCGTCATCGGCGATGTCGGTGAGGACCGTCGGGTCATAGAAGTACCCGGCGCCGTCGCGCTCATGGCCTCCGACCACGGCGTGGGCGCCACGGGCGACCGCGTCCTCGACCAGCTCGGAGACCTTCTTGCGCTGGTTCTCGTCGATGAGTGGCCCCACGTCCACGCCCTCCTCGGTTCCGCGGCCGACCGTGAGCGCACCCATCTTCTCGGCGAGTTTCTCGGCGAACTGGTCGGCGACCGGACCGGCGACGTGGAAGCGGTTGGCCGCCGTGCAGGCCTCGCCGATGTTGCGCATCTTGGCGATCATCGCGCCCTCGACGGCAGCGTCGATGTCGGCGTCCTCGAACACGATGAAGGGCGCGTTGCCGCCGAGCTCCATCGAGAGCCTGAGCAGGGTCTCGGAGGCCTGCTCCATCAGCTTCCTTCCCACCTCGGTCGAGCCGGTGAAGGAGAGCTTGCGCAGGCGCTGGTCAGAGATCAGGGGTCCGGTGGTCTCGCCCGCCGAGGAGGCGGTGATCAGATTGAGCACGCCCTCGGGCAGCCCGGCTTCCTCGAGCACTTTGGCCAGCATGAGCATCGAGAGCGGCGTCTGCTGGGCCGGTTTGACGACCATCGTGCAGCCGGCGGCGATGGCGGGGCCGATCTTGCGCGTGCCCATGGCCAGAGGGAAGTTCCATGGGGTGATGAGCAGGCACGGTCCCACGGGCTGTTTCATCGTGAGCAGGCGGCCCTGGCCGTTCGGGGCCACCGCGTAGCGGCCGTCGATGCGCACCGATTGCTCGGCGAACCAGCGCAGGAACTCGGCCGCGTAGGAGATCTCGGCCTTGGATTCCGCGATCGGCTTGCCCATCTCGAGCGTCATCAGCAGAGCGAGCTCGTCCTGGCGCTTCATGATCGCCTCGAAGGCCCGGCGGAGGATCTCGCCGCGCTCCCGGGGGGGATGGTGGGACCAATCGGGCCCTGCCTCGACGGCCGCGTCGAGCGCGGCCTTGGCGTCGTCGGTCGAGGCATCGGCAACTTCAACCAGCGTCTCGCCGGTGGATGGATCCTCCACCGGGATCGTTCCCTTGGATCCGTCACGCCACTGGCCGGCGATGAATAGCTGCTTGGGGACCTCGTCGAGGATCTTCTGTTCTGCGGGGGCGGTAGTTGTGCTCATGTGCAGAACGTACCCCACGCGGGGTCTCCGCCAATCGGGTAGGCGGGAAGCTCGGTGAACCGAGGCATGAAAAAGCCCCGGCGGCCAGGTGGCGCGCCGGGGCTCCTTCGCACAGCTTCCTAGGCCCGCTGGCCCACAGGCGTCGGCTCGAGGGCGCTGCTCAGGACCTCGTCGACGGTCATCGCGAAGTGGAACTGCATCGCGTCCCGCACCTCCTGGGGCACATCGTCCAGGTCGCCTCGGTTGCGTTCGGGCAGCACCACATCGGTCAGCCCGGCGGCGTGGGCGGCGAGCACCTTCTGCTTGAGCCCCCCGATGGGCAGGACCCGGCCCTGGAGCGTCACCTCGCCCGTCATTCCCACCGTGTGCTTGACCGGGCGACCGCTGAGGAGCGAGGCCAGGGCAGTAACCATGGTCACACCCGCGCTCGGACCGTCCTTGGGGATGGCTCCGGCCGGGACATGGACGTGGAACGAGTGGTCGTCGAAGACGGTCGGGTCGATGCCGAGGTCATCAGCATGTCCGCGGACGTAGGAGAGGGCGATCTGCGCCGACTCCTTCATCACGTCGCCCAGCTGACCCGTCAGCGTGAGGCCACCCTTGTC
The DNA here is from genome assembly GCA_963733555.1 of uncultured Solirubrobacterales bacterium. GTDB lineage: Bacteria > Actinomycetota > Thermoleophilia > Solirubrobacterales > Solirubrobacteraceae > Palsa-465. The sequence continues at coordinate 1,268,138 of CAVTDO010000002.1, read as the reverse complement.
CGACATGGCCGTGGCCTCGACGAAGAGGACGTCACCGCCGGTTCCCGTGACCGCCAAGCCGGTCGCCACGCCCGGAACGGCGGTGCGAATGGCCGACTCCTGGAAGTGCTTCTGGCGGCCCATGGCGTCACGGAGCTGATCAAGGTCGACCGTCACCGGCGCCTGGACCTGACCCGAGGCGATCTTGGTCGCCGTCTTCCGGAGCAACGTCCCCAGCTCACGCTCGAGCTGGCGCACGCCGGCCTCCCGCGTGTACTCGGTGACCACCGTGTTCAGCATCTCGTCGGAGATCTCGACCTCCTCTGGCTTGAGTCCGTTGCGTTCCACCTGCCGCGGCCACAGGTAGCCGCGGGCGATGGCGACCTTCTCGGAGGTCGTGTAGCCGTCGAAGCGGATGACCTCCATCCGGTCGAGGAGCGGCCCGGGGATCGTGTCGGCGACGTTGGCCGTGGCGATGAACATCACCTGGCTCAGATCGAGTTCCACGTCCAGGTAGTGGTCACGGAAGCTGTGGTTCTGAGCTGGGTCGAGCACCTCGAGCAGGGCCGAGCTGGGGTCGCCGCGCCAGTCGGCGCCGACCTTGTCGACCTCGTCGAGCATGATCACCGGGTTCATCGTCTCGGCGTCCCTGAGGGCGCGGACGAGCCGGCCCGGCAGGGCGCCGATATAGGTGCGGCGGTGGCCACGGATCTCAGCCTCGTCTCGAACCCCGCCCAGCGACATCCGGACGAACTCGCGGCCGGTGGCCCGAGCGATTGACTCGCCGATCGACGTCTTGCCGGTGCCGGGAGGGCCGATCAGCGTGAGGATCGCGCCGGAGCGCTTGTCCTCATTGATCCCTCGCTCCTGACGCAGCTTCTTGACCGCGATGTATTCGACGATCCGATCCTTGACGTCGTCGAGTCCGGCGTGGTCGGCGTCCAGCACCGCACGCGCGTGCTCCGGGTCAAGCCGCTCCTCCGAGTGCTTGCTCCACGGCACCGCGATCAGCCAGTCGAGATAGGTCCGGATGACCGTCGACTCGGCGCTCTGCTCGCCCATCCGCTCGAGCCGCCCGAGCTCCTTCTCGGCCTGCTCGCGGACCTCGTCGGGCATACCCGCTTCCTCGATCTTCGTCCGGTACTCCTCGACGACCGAGGCGTCGTCCTCCCCGAGCTCCTTACGGATCGACTCCATCTGCTTGCGCAGGAAGTAGTCGCGCTGCTGCTTATCGGCGCCTGACTCGACGTCCTCGCGGATCCGCTTGCGGACCTGAAGCTCGGCCAGCCGCTCGCGCTGGAACTTGAAGCCGAGCTCGAGCCGATCGGTGACATCCAGGGTCTGGAGAAGCTCGACTTTCTGCTCGTAGTTGAGGTCGGGGGAATAGCCCCCGGTATCGGCCAGCGATCCGGGCTCGGTGATGCTGCGCACGAACGCCGCCACGCGGCCGTCATCGCCGCGCAGCTCGAGGATCTCCTCGACCACGGCGCGGTACTCACGCTCGAGGTTCCGGGTGCGCCCGTCGACGGGCACCTCGTCGGGGCGCTCTTCGACCTCGACGAACAGCCGGCCATCGGGAAGGGTGTGGGCCGCGCCGGCGACGCCACGGTGGAGACCTTGGAGGGTCACGGCACGGGCACCGCCGGGCAGGCGGACTCGGTCCGCCACCTCAGCCACGGTTCCGACGCTCGCGAATTCCTGCTCGTGCCGGGGGACGAGCAGAACGCGCTCCTCATCGCCGACGTCTACCGCCAGCGTGAGCGACATGCCCGGGAAGACGACGGCGTCTTCCATGGGGACTAGAAGAAGGCGACTAGACATTATGGGAAGTTTTCACTTTCGATAGTTGCTTACGCAAGATAAGTAGAGGATACCACTTAACCAGTCTTCGGCGGCGGTGGATCTAAGTCTCTGCGACTAAGATTAGCGTGTCCTCCGGCGGGCGCCGGGGTTTCCGGTCCATCGGAGTTCCCCGCGCCGGCTCACGGCATCTGGAATCATCCGGGCCCATGCCCGGGCAGCCGAGCCAGCGGGGGGACAGGGAGGCCGCGCACGACGTGCTGGCAGCGGAGGCATTCGCCGTTCCCGCCCCGGACCCCGGGCTTCGCCAGCGGCAGGTCCGGCTGCCCGAGGACCCGAGCGGTATCTCGGAACCCCACGACATCCTGGCGGCCGAGGAGTTCGCGATGCCCGCAGCCAGACCCGCCCCCGGCACCGGCGCGGTCCAGCCTCGTCCCCGGCGCGGGATGGCTGTGGCGGCGGCCCTCGGCGGCCTGGTCGCGCTGCTGCGGCTGCGGCGACGCCGTTAGCGCTCGGCGGACCGTTCAGCGCTCGCCGCGCCGCGGGGACATGAGATCCGTGATCGTCCCCGCCGCCATCTCGGCCGCGAAGGCGACGGTCTCCGTCAGCGTCGGGTGAGGGTGGATGGTGAGCGCGATGTCCTCGGCGTCGGCACCCATCTCAAGGGCGTGGACCGTCTCAGCGATCAGCTCGCCCGCGTTGACCCCGACCATTCCGGCTCCGAGGAGCCTCCGCGTCCCGGGTTCGAAGAGGAGCTTGGTCATGCCGTCCTCACGACCCAGTCCGAGGGCGCGGCCGGATGCGGCCCACGGGAAGACACCCTTCTCGAACTCGACGCCCCGCTCCTTCGCCGCCGTCTCGGTGAGGCCCATCCAGGCGACCTCGGGATCGGTGTAGGCGACGGACGGGATGGCTCGGGGATCGAAGGAGGCTCCGCTATCACCGGCGATCACCTCGGCCGCCACCTTGCCCTCGTGCGATGCCTTGTGGGCGAGCATCGGACCCCCGACGATGTCGCCGATGGCGTAGATCCAGGGGACGTTGGTCCGCATTTGCCCATCGACGCGAATGAAGCCCGCCTCGTCGACCGAGACCCCGGCCGCCTCGGCTCCGACGTCCGGGCCGTTCGGGCGCCGGCCTACGGCCACCAGGACCCGGTCGAAGGTCTGCGACTCCCCGCCGGAGAGCTTCACCTTGATGCCGCCCTTCTGCGCCGTCATCGCCTCAACCAGTGTCTCCAGGTGGATGGCCTCGTAGCGCGCTTCGATGCGCTTACGCAGCGGTTCCACGAGGTCACGATCGCAGCCCGGTATGAGCTGATCCATCAGCTCTACCACGGTGATGCGTGACCCGAGTGAGTGGTAGACGCTGGCCAGCTCCAGTCCGATGATCCCACCGCCAATCACGAGCAGCCGCTTCGGGACCTCCTCAAGGGCCAGGGCAGCGGTTGAGTCGATGATCCGGGGATCGTCGGGGAGGTCGGGGAGGCGGACGGCGGAGGAGCCGGCGGCGATGATGCAGTGCTCGAACGAGATCGTCCGGTCGCCCACCTCGATTGTGTGCGGACCGGTAAGGCGAGCCTCGCCATGCACCACCTCGACCTGGCGGCGGCGCGCCAGCCCGTCGAGACCGCCGGTGAGCTTGTCGACGACGGACTGCTTCCAGTCACGCAGGCGGTTGACGTCGAGCTTGGGCCGGCCGAAGGAGATCCCGCGCTCGGACATCTCTTCGGCCTCGGCGATCACCCGAGCGGCGTGAAGGAGCGCCTTGGAGGGAATGCACCCAACGTTGAGGCATACGCCGCCCAGGCGCTCGTGGCGCTCGATGAGCACCGTCTTCAGGCCCAGGTCCGCGGCCCGGAAGGCGGCCGTGTAGCCGCCGGGGCCGGAGCCAAGGACGACGACCTGGACGTCGTGCTCGCCATCGTCGGAAGAGGGGGGAGCCGGTGCCGAGGGCTGGGGAGGGTCGGCGGGGGTGGGCGCCTCCGGAGCAGGTGGGGAAGACCCCGCCCCGTCTACGTCCAGGGTGAGCAGAACGCTCCCCTCCGAGACTCGATCGCCGATCTTGACGCGCAGCTGCTCGACGACGCCGGCGGATGGGGCCGGAACGTCCATCGTGGCCTTGTCCGACTCGAGGGTGACCAGCGGGTCCTCCGGCGCCACCTCATCGCCGGTCGAGACATGGATCTCGATCACGGGGACGTCGGTGAAGTCCCCGATATCCGGAACGCGAACCTCCATCAGAGGAGCGCTCGCCGCAGATCGCTCAGGACGCGCCCGAGGTAGACGACGAACCGCGCGGCGGCGGCGCCGTCGATCACACGGTGGTCGTAAGACAGGGAGAGAGGCAGCATCAGTCTGGGAACGAACTCCCCGCCGTCCCACACCGGCTTCATGGCCGAGCGGCTGACGCCGAGGATGGCGACCTCAGGTGCGTTGATGATCGGCGTGAAGGACGTCCCGCCGATCCCGCCGAGGGACGAGATCGTGAACGTGCTTCCGCTCATGTCACCGGGCGAGAGCTTCCCCGCCCGGGCCTTGCCCGACAGCTCGGTCAGGTCCTGGGCGATCTCCAGCAGGCCCTTTGTGTCGGCGCCCTTGATGACTGGCACGACGAGCCCGCCCGGCGTATCCGCGGCGAAGCCGATGTTGTAGTAGCGCTTGCGAATCAGCTCGTCACCGTCGAGCGAGGAGTTGAAGTCCGGGAACTCCTTGAGGGCGGCGACGCAGGCGAGCACCAGGAAGGAGACCATCGTCACCTTCACGCCGTCCTTCGCATGCTCCTCGCCCAGCTTCCGACGCCACGCCTCGAGGTCGGTTATGTCCGCCTCATCGTGCTGGGTGACATGGGGGATCATCACCCAGTTACGAGCCAGGTTCGGGGCTGAGATCCGCTGAATCCGCGACCGCGGCACCCGTTCGACCTCGCCGAACTTCTCGAAGTTCGGCGACGGCCAGGGCGCCAGGTTCAGGCCCGGGACCGCGGCGCCGGGGGCGGCGGGTGCGGCGCCTGCGCGGGTCGACTGCTCCACGTCCTCACGGGTGATTCGGCCCTTGCGACCGGAGCCGGTGACGGATGAGAGGTCGACTCCGAGCTCACGGGCCCGCCGGCGGACGGAGGGGCTGGCATAAACGGGGCCGGCACCGTTGCTCCCGGAGGCGGGAGCGGCCTCAGGGCGGGGCGGCGGCTCACCGGGCTCATCGCCCGCCTCGGCCTCGACGGCGGTTCGCAGAGAGCCGGGCGCCACGGCCTCATCCGGCGCGGCTTCGTCAATCTGGGCCGACGCCTCCCCGGACGAATCGCCACCGTCATCCGGCACGATCGTGAGCAGCGCCGAGCCCTGGGAAACCCGATCGCCGACCTTGACCTGAAGCTCGCCGATGACGCCCGCGAACGGGGCCGGCACGTCCATCGTCGCCTTGTCGGACTCGAGGGTGAGGAGCGGGTCGTCCACGGCCACCCGGTCGCCGGGCGAGACCAGCACCTCGATGATCGGAACGTCGTCGAAGTCCCCGATGTCCGGGACCTCGATCGACACGGCGCTACTGGTGCTCATACGGTCATCGGCAACGGTGCCTCGGGGTCGATGTCGTAGCGCTCGATCGCCTCCTGCACGCGGGCCGGTTCGACGACTCCCTCGTCGGCCAGCTCACGCAGGGCGGCGACGGCTATGTAGTGTCGATCGATCTCAAAGAAGCGCCGCAGCGCCGCGCGGGAGTCGCTGCGGCCGTAGCCGTCGGTTCCCAGCACTCGGTAGGGGCTCGGGACCCATTGACGGATCTGCTCGGCGAAGGCGCGCATGTAGTCGGTCGAGGCGATGACCGGGCCCTCGCTGCCTGCGAGCTCTTCGGTGACGTAGGAACGACGTGGCTCGGACTGTGGGTGCAGCATGTTCCAGCGCTCCACCTCGATCCCATCTCGACGCAGCTCAGTGAATGAGGTCACGCTCCACACGTCGGCCGCCACGCCGAAATCATCCTCCAGCAGCGCGGCCGCGGCCAGCGCCTCGTTGAGGATCGTCCCCGAGCCGAGCAGCTGGACCCGCGGACCATCCACCGAGCTCGAGCGCAGGCGATACATCCCGCGCAGGATTCCCTCCCGTGCCCCCTCCGGCATCGCCGGATGGTGGTAATTCTCGTTCATCAGGGTGAGGTAGTAGAAGATGTCCTCCTGCTCGCCGATCATTCGGCGCAGCCCCTCTTGAATGATCACCGCGACCTCGTAGTTGAAGGCCGGGTCATAGGCGCGCACATTCGGGACGACGGAGAAGAGGACGTGGCTGTGCCCGTCCTCATGCTGAAGACCCTCGCCGTTCAGCGTGGTTCGCCCGGCCGTTCCACCGAGGAGGAATCCGCGGGTGCGGCTGTCCCCGGCCGACCAGATGAGATCGCCCACCCGTTGATAGCCGAACATCGAGTAGTAGATGTAGAAGGGGATCATCAGCCTCCCGTGCACGCTGTACGACGTGCCGGCGGCGATGAAGGAGGAGATCGAGCCCGCCTCGGTGATGCCCTCTTCGAGGATCTGGCCGTGCTCGTCCTCCTTGTAGAACATCAGCTGCTCGGAGTCCTGAGGCTGATAGTGCTGGCCGAAGGGGGAGTAGATGCCGACCTGGCGGAACAGACCCTCCATTCCGAAGGTTCGCGATTCATCGGGGACGATTGGGACGATCCGGCGGCCGAGCTGTTTGTCGCGCAGGAGCGCCGCCAGCACTCGGACGAAGGCCATGGTGGTCGAGATCTCCCGGTCGCCCGTTCCCTCGAGCTGGGATGAGAAGAGCTCCAGACTGGGCACCGGGAGCGACTCGCCGGCGCGACGGCGGCGGGCGGGGAGAGAACCGCCGAGGGCCTCCCGGCGCTCGCGCAGGTAGCGCATCTCCGGGGAGTCCTCAGGCGGCTTGTAGTACTCGGCGCCCTGAACCTGCTCGTCGGTGAGTGGGAGCTCGAAGCGATCCCGGAAGGCGAGGAGGGCGGCCTCGGTCATCTTCTTGGCCTGGTGGGTGACCATCTGGCCCTCGCCGGAGGCGCCCATCCCATAGCCCTTGATTGTCTTGGCCAGGATCACCGTCGGCTCGCCGCGATGGTTGACCGCCTCGTGGTAGGCGGCGTAGACCTTCTGCTGGTCGAGGCCGCCGCGATTCAGGAGCCAGATGTCTTCATCAGACATGCCCGCGACCCGTTCCAGCAGGACCGGGTCCTTGCCGAAGAAGTGCTCACGCACGTAGGCCCCATCGCGTGACTTGTAGGTCTGGTACTCGCCATCCACCGAGTCCTCCATCACCTTGAGCAGGCGTCCGTCCGTGTCCTCGGCCAACAGCGGATCCCACTTGGCGCCCCAGATCACCTTGATCACGTTCCAGCCGGCGCCCCGGAAGTCCGACTCCAGTTCCTGGATGATCTTCCCGTTCCCGCGCACCGGACCATCGAGGCGCTGGAGGTTGGCGTTGACGACCCAGATCAGGTTGTCGAGCCGCTCCCGCCCGGCCAGCCCGATCGACCCCATCGTCTCCGGCTCATCGACCTCGCCGTCTCCGATGAAAGCCCACACCTTGCGGCCCTCGGTCTCAAGGATGCCGCGCGCCTGGAGGTAGTTCATGAACCGGGCCTGGTAGATCGAGGTGATCGCGCCGAGGCCGAGCGACACGGTCGGGAACTGCCAGAAGTCAGGCATCAGCCACGGGTGCGGGTATGAGCTGAGGCCCTCGGGGCGTGAGACCTCCTGGCGGAAACCGTCGAGCTGCTCCGCGGTCAGGCGCCCCTCCAGGTAAGCGCGCGCGTAATTGCCCGGCGAGGAGTGGCCCTGGAAGAAGATGAGGTCGCCGCCGTGCTCCTCGCTCGGCGCATGCCAGAAGTGGTTGAAGCCGACCTCATAGAGGGCGGCCAGCGACTGGTACGTGGCGATGTGACCGCCGAGCTCTGAAGAGGTCCGGTTGGCTCGCACGACCATGGCCATGGCGTTCCAGCGGATGATCGAGCGCAACCGTCGCTCCAGCGCCGGGTCACCGGGAAGCTTGGCCTCCCGCTCGGCCGGGATGGTGTTGATGTAGGAGGTGTTGAGGCTGGCGATCGGCCCGGTGCCGGCGTGCTGGGCGCGTTCGACGACCCGCCGCAGGAGGTCCCGCGCACGGTTGGGTCCGTCGTGGGCGACGACGGCGTCGAGTGCCTCGAGCCACTCGCTCGTCTCGACGGCATCGAGGTCGGAGCCGTTGGTTCCAGCTCCGTTGCTGCTCGCCCTCTCCACTCGCTCGGCCATACCTATGCGATGGTACGCCGCGTGCCGAGCGCAGAGGAAGGGCTGCTTTTCGCCGGGCCGGCTGCTCTGGCGGCTCGAGTCCGCTCGGGCGAGATCCATCCGCGCGAGCTGGTCGAGCTCGCGCTCCGCCGGATCGAGGCGCTGAACCCGCGCCTCAACGCCTTCCGGACCGTGATGGCCGAGGAGGCGCTGGCCGAGGCCGGGCGAGCATCCCGCGTCGGGCCGCTGGCCGGGGTCCCCATTGCCGTCAAGGGAGACACGCCGGTGGCGGGGCAGGTCACCACCCGTGGCTCGCGAAGCTACGGACCCGCCGAGCCGGCCGACGCCGAGGTCATCCGCCGACTGCGGGCGGCGGGCGCGATCCCGGTCGGCATCACCAACGTCCCTGAGCTCATGGTCTTCCCCTGGACGGCGAGCGACGCGACGGGGATCACCCGGAACCCCTGGGGCCTAAGCCACACGCCGGGAGGTTCCTCAGGGGGATCCGCTGCCGCAGTGGCAGCCGGGATGGTGCCCTGCGCGACCGGTTCTGACGGAGGCGGCTCGATCCGGATCCCCGCGGCGTGTTGTGGCCTGGTCGGGATGAAGCCGTCCCGCGGGCGGGTGTCATCGATGCCGGAAGGCGCCCACTGGCTCGGTCTCAGTACCCGCGGGCCGCTGGCCCGCACCGTGACGGACAGCGCGCTGATGCTGGACGTCATGCAGGGGACGATCGCGGGGGACGCCGACTCGGTGCCCCCTTACGCCGGGAGTTACGCCGAGGCAGCGGCCGCGCCGCCGGGGCGACTGCGGATCGCGATCTCTGGCAAACCCCCGTCGACCCTGATCGCACCGCTGTCGGATGATCAGCGTGGTGCGTGGGAGCAGACCGCCGCGCTGCTGACGGATCTGGGCCACGAGGTGGTAGAGCGTGATCCGGCCTACGGGACGGTGCTGTTCACGTTCACCGGGACCTGGCTGCGAGGAATCTACGAGGACGCGCAGACCGTGCCTGATCGCTCGAAGCTCGAGCGTTCCACGCGCCAGATGGCGTTCGCGGGCCGGCTCGTTTCCCGGCGCCAAGCGGAGCGGCTGCGCGGCCCGCGCCGGGCCCAGGTCTCAGCGCGCATCCTCGCTCTGTGGGACGAGGTCGATGTCCTCCTCACCCCCGCTCTCGCCCAGACAGCAATCGCCGCGGAGGGAGGCCACGGACGGAGTGCACTGGGGGCTCTCCACATCTCGTCGCGGTTCACCCCCTTCACATCGGTCTTCAACCTAACCGGCCAGCCGGCCGTGGCCCTGCCGGCCGGATTCGGGTCCGATGGGCTTCCGCTGAGCGTGCAACTGGTCGGCCGCCCCGAGGCCGAGCACACGCTCTATGCCCTCGCCGGACAGATCGAGGCAGCGCGACCCTGGGCACAGGCAACGCCGCCGCTGGCCGTGGACAGAAGGGGTTAGGCGAACGTCGCTCGGGCCAGGGCCAGGAACTCGGCCACCGCCGGGGGGTGCCTGCGTTCTTGGCGCCAGGCCAGGGTGATGTCACGGGAGAGCGGCGGATCGGTCAGCGTGAGGACCGCGACCTCGGCACCGGGCGAAACCGCGTCGGAGCGGGGGAGGATGGCCACGCCCATGCCGCGAGCGACAAGCCGCCTCACCCGCTGACTCTCATTCGATTCGAGCTTGACCCTTGGCTCGAAACCGGCGTGACGCCCGGCGGCGAACAGCAGCTCACGCAACCGGGCTCCCGGCCGGTAGGAGACGAACTCTTCGTCCCGCAGCTCGACCATGCGCAGGCGGCGACGCCCGGCCAGCCGATGATCCGGCGCCAGCAGTACCACCAGCTCTTCGGATACGAGCTGGTGCAGCGCGAGGGCGTGGCTCTCGATGCGCTCGGTCACCGAGAGGAAGGCCAGGTCAAGCTCGTCGTCGCGGATCATCTCGGCCAGCTCCTCGCTTGGTTCTTCCCTTACGGTGAGCTCGACGCCGGGATGACGCTCGTGGAAGATGGCCAGCGCCAGAGAGACATCGATGGGGCCCATGGTGTGGATCGCTCCCACTCGGACCCGACCCACATCCATGCCCTTCAGCGCTTCGAGCTCCTCGTTGGCGGCATCGAGCTCGGCCATGATGCGCCGGGCCCGGGCGACGAGCAGGGCGCCGGCGTCGGTCAGGCTCATGTGACGGGTCGTGCGCTCGATGAGTACGAGCCCGAGCCCGTCTTCGAGCCGGCGGAGCTGCTGAGACAGGGCCGGCTGGGCGATGTGCTCACGCTCCGCGGCGCGGGTGAAGTTCTGCTCCTCGGCGAGGGCGACGAGGTAGCGCAGCTGTCGCAGATCCATAAGCACAAATTATAAATCAGATCGAACACTCGTCTTGGACTTCTAAGCGCCTGGTTGCCATGATGCTCGGGCACCCTCTCCTCTCATCGCGCCTCGCTGAACCGGCCAGAAGTACCCGCCGGTTTGCGGGGCGCGATTCCTTTAAGGTGGAGCTGTGGCAACGATTCACGTAACTGCGGAACGGGCGATCGATGCGCCGGCGGACCGCGTCTATGCCCTCGTGGCCGACATGGGTCAGCATCAGCGCTTCCTCCCCGACGCCTTCTCGGATTTCCAGGTCGAGTCCGGAGGGACGGGTGCGGGCACGGTGACGCGCTTCACGCTCAACACGGGCGGGCGCAGCCGGAGCTATCGCATGCAGATCGCCGAGCCGGAGCCGGGCCGCATCCTCACCGAGTCAGATACCGAGTCAAGCCTTGTCACAACCTGGACCGTGGAGCCGGCCGGGGGTGGCTCGCGGGTCCAGATCGCCACCACGTGGGAGGGAGCCGGGGGGATCGGCGGATTCTTCGAGCGGACGTTCGCGCCGCGGGTGCTCAAGCGCCTGTACGACGACGAGTTGGCGCGGCTGAACGACTACGCGCGCCAGCAGGCCGGCACGAGGTAGCTCCGACCCCGCGCTTCGGGACGCTCCGCGGCGGGTAGAGGTCCGCCGTCGGTCCAAGCAGCGAGGGAGGAGAGACCATGTCGGCGCTTGCTGGAGATCACCAACTCCGGACCATCGAGACCGAACATCCCGGCGCGGCTGGACCGTCTGCCGTGGTCGCGGTGGCATTGGCGGATCCTGATCGGCCTTGGGACGGTATGGATCCTCGACGGCCTCGAGGTGACGATCGTGGGCTCGATCGCTGGGTCCATCTCGGCCAAGGGAAGCGGCATCCACATTGCTTCCGCCGACATCGCGGGTTTGGCTGCGTCGCTGTATGTGGGGGGTGCCTGCTTCGGCGCCCTCCTGTTTGGACGGCTGACGGACGTCTTCGGCCGAAAGCGCCTGTTCATGATCACGCTCGGCGTGTACCTGGTCGCCACGGTGGCCACCGCATTCGCCTGGACGCCGTGGTTCTTCTTCGCCTGCCGTTGGGTAACCGGCATGGGCATCGGCGGCGAATACAGCGCGATCAACTCGGCGATCGACGAGCTGATCCCGGCCCGGCACCGGGGACGAATCGACATCATCATCAACGGCACCTACTGGGCCGGCGCGGCTGCCGGCGCGCTCCTCTCCGTGGCCGCTCTGCACATCTTCTCGCCGTTGCTCCAGTGGCGAGTCTGCTTCGGGCTCGGCTTCGTCCTCGGAACGGCGATTCTGATCGTCCGCCGGCACGTTCCCGAGAGCCCGCGGTGGCTGTTCATCCACGGGCGCGAGGACGAGGCCGAGGCGGTCACGCGAGATATCGAGCGTCAGGTCATGGAGACGACTGCCGACAAGCTCGACGAACCCGAGCCTGACGACAAGATCACGATCCAGCAGCGGAAATCGATCCCCCTGTACGAGATCGCCCGCGCGATCGTTGTCAACTATCCCAAGCGCACCGTGCTCGGCCTCTCTCTGTTCATAGGCCAGGCCTTCCTCTACAACGCGATCCTGTTCGGCTTCGCGACGCTGCTCAGCAAGTTCTACGGCGTGGCGACATCGAACGCCCCGTACTACCTGGTGGCCTTCGCGGCCGGGAACCTGATCGGCCCACTCGTGCTCGCGCACCTATTCGATAGCGTCGGGCGCAAGCCGATGATCGCGGGGACCTACATCCTCTCCGGCGCGCTGCTGCTGATTACTGCGTACCTGTTCAACCAGCATGATCTGAGCGCCGGGACGCTTGACCCTGGCCTGGTGCATCGTGTTCTTCTTCGCCTCGGCCGGTGTCAGCGCCGCCTACCTGACAGTCTCAGAGATCTTCCCAATGGAGACCCGGGCCCTGGCCATCGCCCTGTTCTACGCGGTCGGCACGGGCATCGGCGGAATCATCGGTCCGCTGGTCTTTTCCCCAGCGGTGGCCAGTGGGAAATATGCGGACGTGACCAGGGCGATGGCGTTGGGAGCGGTCCTGATGATCGCCGGTGGAATCGTCGAGATCGCCTTCGGCGTGAAGGCCGAGCGCATGCGGCTCGAGGGGATCGCCAAGCCGCTGACGGCAATCGAGAACAAGGTCAGCGGTTTGGCCCATCGTCGTTCCGGAGCGGCGCCCCAGGCAGCGGCTCCCCAGACGCCCTAGAGCAGCCGAACGATCGCCGCGATCCCGACGACCACGATGACCAGTCGCAGAGCGAAAGGGGAGAGTCGGCGTCCCTGACGGGCGCCGATGACGCCGCCCAAGATCGAGCCCGCCGCAATCAGCCCGGCCGCTCCCCACGCCACGTGGGCCACGATGGCGAAGATGACGCCGGCGATCAGGTTGACCAGCCCCGCCAGCACCACCTTCAGCGCGTTGATCCGCTGCAGGTCGTCGTCAACGGCCAACCCCAGGATGGCCAACAGCAGAATGCCCTGGGCGGCTCCGAAGTAACCGCCATAGACGCCGCTCAGAAAGGCGCCGACCGTGGCCGCCGGGCCGGCGGCCTGACCCGGCTGGCGACGCCGGGACCCGATGAGCCGCGTCAGCCACGGCTGCGCCCACGATCAGGATCAGGGCCACGATGATGAAACCGGGAACGATCGCCTTGAAGGCAGAGGCGGGCAGCGTCAGGAGGAGGATCGCTCCTGTCGTACCCCCGAGCAGGGAAGCGACGGCAAGCGGGAGCGCACGGCGCCGCTGACCCTTCAGCTCCTGGCGATATCCGACCGTGCCGGAGAGCGACCCCGGCACGAGGCCGATCGTGTTCGAGACGTTCGCTGTGACCGGCGCATAGCCAAAGGCGAGCAGCGTCGGAAAGGTGACCAGCGTGCCGCTCCCGACCACCGTGTTGATCGTCCCGGCGGCCATCCCGGCGGCGAAGATGGCCACGGCGTGGAGCGGAGTCACGACGGCAACGCTACCTCTGTGAGATCCAGCCGGGGGGCCCCCGCGGGGCGCGCTCACCGCGTCCTGTTACGGCGCGGACGCGGTGAAATGCCTCGAGCAAGCTAACTTCAGATTGTTGATGGACTTTGCTGGAGGCGTCCGCGCTCAGGGAGACCGGGAGCGGCGAGCTATAACGAAGTTGTTGCGACGACACTGACAAAAGGAGCAGACATGGCTTTGCAGATAGGAGCCGAGGCCCCAGACTTCGAAGCGGACACGACCGAGGGACCGATCCACTTCCACGATTGGATCGGAGACTCGTGGGCGGTGCTGTTCTCACATCCGAAGGACTTCACGCCCGTGTGCACCACCGAGCTCGGCTATGTGGCCAAGATCAAGCCGGAGTTCGACCGCCGAGGCGTCAAGGTCATCGGGCTCTCCGTCGACCCGGCGGACAAGCACGAGCAGTGGGCCAATGACATCAAGGAGACGCAGGGCTACGCGCCCAACTATCCGATCATCGCCGACTCGGACTTCAACGTCTCCAAGCTGTACGGGATGCTGCCGGCCGACGTGTCCGGAGACGCGGGCGACCGCACCCCGGCCGACAACCAGACGGTGCGCAACGTCTTCGTCATCGGGCCGGACAAGAAGATCAAGCTGATCCTCATCTATCCGATGACCACCGGGCGCAACTTCGATGAGGTGCTCCGGGTCATCGACTCGCTCCAGCTCACGGCCAAGCACAAGGTGGCAACGCCGGCCCAGTGGGAGCAGGGCGATGACGTGATCATCGCCGGCTCGGTCAACGACGAGCAGGCGAAGGAGCTCTTCGGGGAGTGGGAGTCACCCCGTCCCTACATCCGGATCGTGCCTCAGCCGAACGGCTCGGAGTAATCGGCACCGGTACCTCGCCTGGCACGGCGGTTCGCCGTGTCAGGCGAAGGCCCCCGCGTAGGCGCTGAGGGCCGGCTGACCACCGAGGTGCGCGTAGAGGACGGTCGAGCCGGGCGAATGGGGACGGCACGCAGATTCTGACCGTTCCGGTGCACCTGTCAAAGTGCGATTCCGATGATCTTTCGCCAGATCCTCCACGACGATCTCGGCTGCGCCTCCTACCTCGTCGGCGACGAGACGGCCGGCGTCGCGGCCGTGGTCGATCCACGCTTCGAGGTCGACGAGTACCTTGAGCTCGCTCGGTATATGGGTGTGCGCATCGAGCACATCTTCGAGACCCACAACCACGCCGATCACGTCTCGGGTCATGGCCGGCTTGCTGCGGCGACCGGGGCGAGGATCCACATTCACCGGGAGGCTGCCGCCGGCTACGACCACGAGCCGTTCGAGGACGGCGACGCCTTTTCAATCGGCGGACTAACGATCTACGCCTGGCACACACCGGGCCATCGCCCCGAGCACACGGCCTTCGGGCTGATCGATACCCACCGGGGGGACGAGCCGTGGGCGGTGCTGACCGGCGACACGCTGTTCGTCGGCGATATCGCCCGGCCGGATCTGGCCATCGAGAAGTCCGAAGGCGCGCGCGGGATCTTTCGCTCGCTGCGCGACCGGCTCCTCTGTCTGGATGATGCCGTCGAGGTGTGGCCCGGCCATCTGGGCGGCTCGATGTGTGGCGGGCCGGGGATGGACATGAAGATCTCCTCCACGATCGGCTATGAGCGGGGGCACAACCTGGCCCTGGGCATCACCGAGGAGGATGCGTTCGTGAAGCACGCCCTCGCCGAGCTGGGCCCACAGCCGCCGAACTTCGAAGCGATCGTCAGGCTCAACCAGGGGCCGCTGGTCACCGACTGGAACGAGCCGCCTCGACTCTCCCCGCGCCGGGTGGACGAGCTGCGCGACGAGGGGGCGCTGCTCGTAGACGTGCGCACCGACCAGCAGTTCGATGACGCTCACATCGACGGAGCCGTCTCAAACCCGATGTGGCAGATGGGTTTCGGCTCCAAGCTGGCGTGGGTCGCCGAGCCTGAACAGGAAGTCGTGTTCATCGGCAGTGACGATGAGGACGGCCGACGGGCTGGGCGCCTGGCGGTGGCGGTGGGAATCCGGCACCTGGGCGGGTACCTGGACGGAGGAATGACGAGCTGGGGCCAGGAGAAGCGACCCGTCAGCCACACCGAACGCGTCCCGGTGGACGAGCTGCCGGCTCGGCTGCGCGCCCAGCCCGACCTACAGATCCTGGACGTTCGGGACCGCGGCGAGTGGGATGCAGGTCACGTCCCGGGCTCGGTTCTACACACGTGGCATGACATCAGGGGCGTTCCGAGGGGTCTCGATCCTGCCCGGCCGATCGCGGTGATCTGCAGCTCGGGGCAACGGGCGGCGGTGGCTGCCAGTCTCCTCCAGCGCGACGGGGCGCGTGAGGTGATCCACGTAGTCGACGGCGGTGTCCCGGAGTTGGGCAGGCTGGGAATCTCGCTACAGACGACCGACTCCACGGCTTGAGCTCGGCTGCAGCAGCAGCCGTGCCCCCGCCTCGCGATGGGTTGCCCGGGGGGGACCCCGGCAGGGAACGGCACTGGTTCTCCCCGCAACCCAACGTCAGCGGTCGCGGGATCGTGGCGAGCTACAGCCCGCGGTTCTGGATGATCGTCGCCATCCTGGGGCTCGTCACGGGGGCGGCCGGCTCGATTCTCATGGAGCTGCTGAAACTCGTCGAGCATGCCGCCTGGGCCTACCACCGCGGGAGCTTCGTTGCTGGGGTGAGGGCCACGCCCGGGTGGCGGCATCTGGCGATCCTCGCGGGCGCGGCTGTCGTTCTCGGCGTCGGAATCGTTCTGTTGAGACGTCTGCCGAACTCCGGCGGGGGCGATGTTCCGGAAGCGCTGTGGAGACGGGATGGTCACATGGCTCTGCTGCCGAGCTACGGCCGGGGGGTGCTGTCGATCGTGACCGTCGGCATGGGCGTCTCGCTCGGCCGGGAGGCTGCGCCGCAGCTGGCTGGGGCCGCCACCGCCAGCCGCCTCGCCGACTGGGCGGCCCTCCCGCTCTGGCAGCGCCGCCTGCTCGTGGCCTCAGGCGCGGGCGCGGGCATGGCCGCCGTCTACAACGTGCCGCTGGGAGGCGCGCTGTTCGCGCTCGAAGTTTTGCTCGGAACGCTTGCCCTTCCGCTCGTGCTGCCGGCGCTGGTGACCTCCGTGATTGCCACCGCGGTGGCGTGGATCACCCTCGGCACCAAGCCCACCTACAGCGTCCCGACCTACGTCACGCATCCATCACAGATCGTCTGGGCCGCGCTCATTGGTCCGATCGCCGGCGTCTGCGCCGTCTTTTGGGCCAGAGCGATCCAAGGCACGAGCCGGCTGCGACCTGGCCGGCGGGGGCGCTTCCTGGTTCCCATGGTCGTCTTCACCGCCCTGGGTGCCCTCGCGATCCACTACCCGCTCCTGCTCGGCAACGGCCAGGACATCGTGCAGCTCGCCTCTGTCGGCGGGATCTCGCTCGGGCTGCTCGTCATCCTGTTCGTGCTCAAGCCACTTGCGACCGCAGCCTGCCTGGGGTCGGGGTCGCCCGGCGGGCTCTTCACTCCAACGCTGACGGTAGGGGTGCTCTTGGGCGCATTCGCCGGGATCGCCTGGTCGCATTTGTGGCCTGGCGCCCACAGCGGCAGCTACGCCCTGATCGGCGGCGCGGCATTCCTCGCCGCTGCCATGCAGGGACCGCTGTCCTCGGTCGTGCTCGTTCTGGAGCTCACCCGCCACACCGACGCCCTCATGGTTCCGACCTTGCTTGCCGTCGCCGAGGCCACCGTCATCTCCCGGCTGCTCGGCGCCCCATCGATCTACTCCGCCCGGCTCGGACCCGATGATCGCGTGAGGCCGAGCGAGGACATCGACACGCTGGACGCCACCGGGCGGGAGTGATCCAGGAAACCACTCATCGGAGTCCTGCCGCCTTGCCGGAAGAGGGACTCGAACCCCCCACACGCGGATCATGATTCTGGGTGTCCGTCCGGGCGAGCAGGATGATCCGGTCACCGGCGCGCAGCTCGCTGTCGGGGCTCATCGGGAGGATTTCGCGTCCGCGGGCCGCGGCGACGACCACCGAGCCAGATGGCCAGGGGACCTGATCGATCCGTTTGCCAAGTGCGGGAGCGTCCGGGTCCACGATGATCTCAACGATTCGGCAGCCATCCAATGGCGAGCTGGGGGTGTGTGCGGCTCGCTCGGGATCGTCGAGGGCGAAATCGGCTGCGACCGCCCCGCGCTCGATCTCTCGCGTCGAAGCGGTGACGCTGTCGGCGAGTGTGCGCAACACCGCCTGGCGCGTGATCCAGCCCTCTAGGTGCTGGCCGTCATGAGATAGCACCGGCAAGCCCGCGTGTCCGTAGAGGACGAGCTGGCGTAGCGTCTGCTCGAGCGTCTCGTCGGTGAACAACGCCTGCGCCTGCCTTACGTCGGCGATGGTTCCCACGCCCGTCGGCCAACCTCGCGGCTCGCCGCCGTCGCCGTCTTCTGTCGGTAGCAGCGGCATCGCGTCCCCGTTCAACTGGGGTACTGGCTCCATGACGTCCGCGACGCTCAGCCTGGAAAGGACCTCGCCGGGCTTCACGCGCTCGATGTCGATCCCGCGGCGCAGTAGCTTCGTGGTGTAGATGCTGCCGTAGCTCAGCTGCTTTGAGACCGCTGCGGCGATCCCACAGGCGAGCATGATCGGGAGCGTGAGACCGAAGTTGGCGGTCATCTCGGCGACACTGGCGATCGCTGTCAGCGGCGCCTGCGCGGCGGCCGCGAACACACCACCCATCGCGACCAGTGCGTACATCGCGGGCGGCCCGACTGAGGGCCCGAATAGGCTGTGTGCGACGGTGCCGAACGCCATCCCGAGCATCGCCCCGATGAACAGGGAGGGGGCGAACACCCCTCCCGAGCCGCCGATCGACAGGGTCACGCTGGACGCCAGGACCTTACCCAGCATCAGGACGACGATGAACCACAGCGCGTACTGACCGGCGAACGCCTTGCCCATCACCGGATAGCCAACCCCGTACATCTGCGGCAAGGCGAGGAGCACTAAGCCGAGCGCGAGGCCGCCGACCGCCGGGCGTGCCCACTCCGGGCGGCCCCTCCACAGCTCATCGACGAAGTCCTCAAGCCGGTACAGGAACGACTTGAAGCCAACGCCGATCAGTCCGGCAGCGAGTGCCAGCACGGCCACGAGAAGAAAGGTGCCGTCGCCGGCTATCCCGACGCCATGGGGTACCTGGGTGAAGAACGGAGCGGAGCCGAAGAATGCGCGGCTGATGACATCGCCGGTGACCGCCGCAAGGCTGGTCGCGAACAGGGCGTCGAGCGAGAACTCGCGCAGCACGATCTCAAACCCGAAGAAGAGCCCGGTGATCGGCGCGTTGAACGTGGCGGCGATCCCTCCCGCGGCCCCGCACGCCACGATGATCCGCAACCGGTTCTCTGACATCCGTACCAGCTGCCCGAGCGATGAGGCGAGTGCCGATCCGATCTGCACGATCGGGCCTTCCCGCCCGACCGATCCACCGGTCCCGATCGTGATCGCCGACGCCAGCGCTTTGACGATCGTCACCTGCGGACGGATCCGCCCGCCGTTCTCCGCGACCGCGAGCATCACCTCTGGCACGCCGTGGCCACGAGCCTCCCGCGCGAAGCGCTGAACCAAAGGCCCGTACAGCAGCCCGCCCACGATCGGGATCACGAGCACGAAGAAGATCCCCAGCGCAGGCAAGTGCAGGCTCGGCGCATGACCCTGCTGGCCGAACTGCGTATAGCCGGTCGAGAGCCACGTGAACGCGAAGATCATCTCTCTGAACAGAGCGGCGCCCAATCCCGCGCCGGCGCCGACGAGCAATGCCATCGCCGCCAGCCCGAGCCGAGTACCACCCAACCACGTCGACACCGACCGTAGAAGCGAGTGCGCCGTCACCGCGCTGGCTACTGGCTCAGCCGCAGCGTCGCTGGACGGGTCGAGCGACCGCTTCGCGGTCACCGATCAAGATCCCATCCGAGCGACCAGTCCTGCTCGGGGACCTCACCGGCGGCGTCAGCAAAAGCCCGCAGAGCATCAAGCACCTGCTGGCGGTGCGCCTTCGGTATCCGCTGCACGATCGTCGCGATCTCCGCACGACGACGGCGGCTTACCTCCGCGACCAGCTCGGCGCCCGAGGGGGCGAGCGAGACGCGGACGCCGCGGCGGTCGTCGCTCATCCGCCTGCGATGCACGAGACGCTTACGCACCAGCCGGTCGCCCATCCGCGTCGCCGTTGAGCGGTCCACGCCCAGCGCCGTCGCCAGGTCAGCCAGTCGCTGCGGACCTCGAGCTGCCAGCTCGATCAGCACCCGATATTGCGCAAGCGTCACATCCTCCGCCACCCTCGCGAGCGAACGAGCAGCCACGGCCACAAGCGCGCGGCTCGCCCCGAGAACCGCGTCGACAAGCTCATCACCACCCTGTTCCACGGGTCTACGCCCGGATGTGGTCGAGACAGACACACAGTGCATACTACTACTATTGCACTATGCAACAACCCAGTGCCGGTACCCGCCGAGAGTCAGTTACGACCCTAGGGTGACTGGCTCAGGCAGGATCAAGCGAGCTGGCTCGTGGATCCGATGATTGCCACGCCGATCTAGGCTATGCCGCGGTGTCGTCACCACCGGGTCAGTGATCATGCTTGACTTTCGCCGCTTGCCGCGCCGGGTGTTGGGCCGGGCTATCAGCGTTCGGCAGCGGGAGCTGGTGCTTTTCGCGCGGCGTGTCGCGCTGCTGGGTGCGATCGTCGCAGCGCTCCTGGTCGTCGGCATGATCGGGCTGGTGCTGGCGGAGGGGGTGAGTGCCTGGTACGCGTTTCGCTGGGCGCTGGATACGGTGGCGACGGTTGGCGGCTTTCCGCAGCCGCACACCTTGGCGGGACAGGTCATCCACGTCCTGCTCATCGTTCTGGGCGTCGGTACGCTCTTTTACGCGCTCGCGACTCTGACCGAGTTCTTCGTCGGCGGACAGCTCGCTGACGTGCTCGCGGCCCGCCGGACGCAAAAGATGATCGACTCGCTCTCCGACCACCACATCATCTGCGGCTTTGGCCGGGTGGGACGTCAAGTGGCTCGTGATCTGCACGCTTCCCGCGCCAAGTTCGTGGTGGTGGACTCCACACCGGAGAACCGCGAGCGGGCCCAGGGGATCGGGGTGCGGTTCATCGAGGGCGACCCCGCCGACGATGCGGTGCTGATTCAGGCTGGAGTCGAGCGTGCGCGCTCAATCATCGCGTGCGCGGACTCCGACCCGCAGAACATCTTTATCGCGCTCACGGCGCGTGAGCTCCGCGCTGACATCGCGATCGTGGCGCGAGCCGCGCTCGAGGATTCCGAGAAGAAGCTCAAACGCGCCGGTGCTGACCGCGTGATCTCGCCCTACAAGGCAAGCGGCACGGAGATGGCGAGGCTGGCTCTGCATCCGCAGCTGCGCGGGGTGGTCAACGTCGACACTGAATACCGGTTGGACGAGATCGTCGTCGGCGAGGATTGCCAGGGTGCACGGCAGACGATCGGCGACATCCGCGGGAGCGCGATCGTCGTCGGCCTGCGCCGCGACTCCGCCTTTCAGCCTCAGCCCCCGCCGGACACCGTGTTGCTGCCCGGCGACATCATCAACGCGATGGGCACGCCGGCCACACTGGACCGTCTGGAGAACCTCTTCGAGCCCCGTAGCTGAGGCGTTTGCTAGCTCAGCGTCACGGCGACAAAGGCTGCGTACAGGGCCACGATGGCTCCGGCGCCCGCCCGACCCATGCCCCTTCTAGGCGCGAGTAGCGCGACGCTCACGACCATTGCTATCGCGAGCAGCGCAAGGTCGAGCTGATCCTTCGTCGCTTTCGCGGAGAGCGTGACGACCAGGGATGGGAGCGCGACGCCGGCGACGAGGTTGATGGTGTTGCTGTTCAGGGCTTCGGTCACGAGTGCAGCTCCGCGTCCGGCTCGTCCGAGGCGGATCCCGGTGAGAGCGTTGGGCAGGCTCGTCAGGGGCCCCAGGACGAGCGCGCCGACCACCCCAGATGTGATTCCCCAGCGATTGCCGAGGCTGAGCGCTGCTTGGACCATGCCGTAGCTCCCGGCAACGATCAGCACGACGTCCATCACCATCAGTGCAAGTTGATGGTGGGTCACGAATTCGTGGCCGAGATGTTCGCGTGCTTCGGTCTCGTCATCGTGGCTGTCCCGGTCTTTGACGAGTACGGCGAGTCGCCTGAGTCCGAGCCGCTGCGCGAGTTGGTCACCGCCGACTACCAACAGGAGGTAGGGGCCGACGAAGCACGCGATCGCGAGGACGGCTGCGACGGCCGGAATCCATCCGAGGAGCAGCGAGATCACGATTGCCGTGACGGCGAGAGCGACGGTGCCCTCGAGCACGAGCATGTTGCGCCCAATCTGCACGCAGCCAGCGAGCAGAGCGCTGACCCCGATCATCGCGGCAAGATTGAAGACGTTAGAGCCCACGATCACACCAGTGCTTGCGTCGTGGGCTCCCTTGATCAGCGCCGCCAGGGCAGAGGACACTTCCGGACAGTCGGCCGCGACGGCCGTTAGTAGGCCGATCCAAACCTCCGGCAGCCCGTACTTCGCGCCCAGGCGGTCCAGCCGGGTCGCGAATGTCGAGGCCGCCGCGAGCGTGACCGCGAGTGCGGCGACAAACAGCGGTACTGCAACCGCTACGGACATTTCAGGTGTCCAACGCTCCGCCAGGAGGAACGCTCAAACGGAAGGCCACAGGAACACTCCAACGGTCGGGAAACCAATGCCCACCAGTCTTCCCGGCGCACCAGGACAGACCCTAACATCAGCCGGTGCTGCGCATTTGCCGTCGCCTGTCGCCATGCCGGAGGAGGGACTCGAACCCCCGACACGCGGATTATGATTCCGCTGCTCTAACCGACTGAGCTACTCCGGCGCGAGGGGCGAGTCTAGCGGCGGGGTGGTCCAGGGCGGCCTGCCGGAGGGGCTGGTCTGCATATGATCGGGCAATGGCTGATCTCGGTCGCGCGGTGGACACTGTGATCAATCGCTGCCTCGGTGTGACTCAGGGCGAGGAGGTGCTGGTCATCGCCGATGCCGGGACCCGTGCGATCGGCGAAGCGCTGAGAGACGGCGCCCGGGGCGCCGGGGGCGAGGCCGTGCTGGCGGTCATGGAGCCGCGCGCTGTGGACGGCAACGAGCCGCCTGAGACGATCGCCGGCGCCCTCACCTGCTGCGACGTGTTCATTGCCCCGACGAGCCGATCGCTCAGCCACACCAAGGCCCGCAAGCAGGCCAGCGACGCGGGGGCCAGGGGCGCAACCATGCCCGGGGTCACCGAGGCCATGCTGGCGCGGGTCATGGCGGTCGATTTCGACGCTATGGCCACTCGCTCCAAAGCGGTGGCCGAGCGCCTGAGCTCTGCGGCCAGCGCACACCTCACCTGTCCGCGGGGCAGTGACCTCACCCTCGACCTCACCGGCCGCGAGGGCATCCCGGATGACGGCGAGCTGACCGCACGAGGCGCCTTCGGCAATCTCCCCTGCGGCGAGGGATTCATCGCCCCTCAGGGGGGCGACGGGAGCATCGTGGTCGCGGCGTCGCTGGCCTCCATCGGTCTGACCGACGAGCCGGTCACGTTGACCGTCGAGGCGGGGCGCCTGGTAAGCGCCGAGAACGGAGTCGGTCCTCGCTTCCTGGAGCTGCTGCAGAACGCAGGCGAGCGCGGCACCAACCTGGCCGAGCTTGGGGTGGGCACCAACGACAGGGCCGAGCTCACGGGCAACATCCTGGAGGACGAGAAGATCCTCGGAACCGTCCACGTCGCCTTCGGTGCCAGCGCGGGGATCGGCGGAACCGTGTCGGTTCCGATTCACCTCGACGTGGTCATCCTGGAACCGACGCTCGAGGTGGACGGCGAGCGGGTGCTCGACGCCGGGCGCTACGTGCTTGATTGAGCGAACCCGGCTGCTGGCGGTTCCGAACATCTCGGAGGGGCGCGACCAGCGGGTCATCGACGCAATCGTGCGTGCCTTCGACGCCCAGCGCCTGGACGTTCACACCGACCCGGACCACAACCGGAGCGTGATCACGGTGGCCGGCCGTCCCGGGGAACTGGCGCCGGCCCTCCTCGCGGGTGCGGGTCAGGCCCTTCGGACGATCGACCTCACCGCGCATCGGGGAGCACACCCCAGGATCGGGGCCATCGACGTCGCTCCGATCGTCTACCTCGACGAGCGCGAACGCGGCGCCGCCCACGCCGAGGCACTCGTGCTGGGCGATCAGCTCGGCCATCAACTCGGCCTCCCCGTGTTCCTCTATGGAACCCTCGGGGGAGGCCGGACGCGCGCCGAGATCCGTCGTGGCGGCCCGGCCAAGCTGGCCGAGCGGATGGCCGCCGGTGAGCTACGCCCCGACTTCGGTCCGGCGCGGCCTCACCCAACCGCGGGCGCCGTTCTCGTCGCCGCCCGCCCGCCGTTGGTTGCCTTCAACCTAGAGCTGGCTTCGCCCGCGACGCTTGAGGACGCGCGGGCCATCGCGGCCCGGATCCGTGAGGGCGGACCCGAGGGGTTACCTGGTGTGCGGGCGATCGGGGTATGGCTCCAGGCACGCGGTGTGGCTCAGGTCTCAACGAACGTCGAGGATCATCTGGCGGCATCGCTCGGCGCGGTGGTCGGGGCGGTGGCCCGTCATGCCAGCATCGACCAGGCCGAGCTGGTCGGTCTCGCCCCCCGGGCCGCCTTCGACGGCTTCCCGGACGACCTCACGGTACGGGGGCGCGCGACCATCGAGGACGCGCTCTCACCCAGCGACTAAGCTCCAAACCGACATGGCTCAGACGAGACGCAAGCGGCGGTCCAAGCACCGCGGGACACCCGCGGGGAAGATCGAGGCTCGCGGGCGAACCGGCCGTCCGCTCACGGCGGATGAGCGCAAGAAGCAGGACCGGACCACGGCGCGCGAGCGCCGCATGAACACGCCTCCGACCTGGAAGGCGTCGGTGAGCCGGGCGGTGATCGCCGCTGTCCTCGTCTTCGCCTTCCTGCTCCTGACCTCGAAGGGCGCCAACAAGGTGGCCACGGCGCTGGTCATCGCGGTCCTGGCACTCGTCATCTACATCCCGGCCGGCTACTACCTGGAGCTGATGCTCTACCGCCGCCGCCAGCGCCGCAAGGCGGCCGCACGATGATCGACGTTCGGATGTTCACCGTCGGTCCGGTGCAGGAGAACTGCTTCATCGTGCGCCAGGCTGACTCGCCGACCGCGGTGATCGTCGATCCGGGGGACGAGGCCGACCGGCTCCTCCAGGGGCTCGAAGCCCTGGGCATTCAGTCCGTCGAGGCCATCCTGGTCACCCACACCCACTTCGACCACATCGGCGCCGTGGCGCCGGTGGCCCGCGCCACCGGGGCGCCGGTGTATTGCCCGGTGCTTGAGACACAGGTGCTGGCCAACGTCATGGACTACGTGCCCTGGCCCGGCTTCGGTCCCTTCGAGAGTTATGAGGCCGACCACACGGTGGAGGGCGGAGAGACGCTCGACCTGGCCGGTCTGTCCTTCGAGGTGCTGTTCACCCCCGGGCATAGCCCGGGGCACGTGACCTACGCGCTCGGCAACGAGGAGGCGCTCTTCTCCGGCGACGTCCTCTTCCAGGGATCGGTGGGACGGGTCGACCTCCCGGGCGGCGATTGGCCGACGCTGCTGGGGTCGATCGAATCGCTCCTCGACAAGTTCGAAGAAGAGACGACGGTCTATCCCGGACACATGGGGATCACCACCCTGGGCCGGGAGCGCGCCACCAACCCGTTCCTGCGCGAGCTGACCACGAAACAGTGATCCAGGCCCCGCGCGGCACGGCCGACGTGCTCGGCGACGAGGCGGCGCGCCGGGAGGCGGTCGAGGCTCAGGCCAAGCGCATCCTCGAGTCGGCCGGCTTCGAACGGATCGAGACCCCGGCCTTCGAGTACACCGAGCTCTTCACACGTGGGGTCGGGGAGGCGACCGACATCGTCCAGAAGGAGATGTACACGTTTGAGGACGGCGGCGGGCGCTCGCTGACGTTGCGTCCCGAGGGCACCGCACCCGTGTGCCGCGCCTACGTCCAGCATGGCATGCACAAGCGCCCACAGCCGGTCAAGCTCTGGTACCTGTCCAGCTTCTTTCGCGCCGAGGCTCCCCAGCGGGGTCGCTACCGCGAGTTCTGGCAGGTGGGGGCGGAGACGATCGGCTCAGGCCTGCCCGAGGCCGACGCCGAGCTCATCGTGGTCCTCTCGGATCTGCTCTACGCCCTCGGCGTCCGAGGGACGCGCCTGCGCCTGACCAGTCTGGGGAGCCCGGAGACCCGGTCCGAGTATCGCGAGGAGCTCAAGGGCTACCTGCGTGCCCGTGAGGAGCAAGTCTCGCCCGAGGTACGCGCCCGCATCGATCTCAACCCCCTTCGGGCTTTCGATGCCACCGACCCGGGAACCCGTGAAATCATGCAGGGGGCGCCCAGGTTGTTTGATCGCCTGAGCCCCGAGGATCTCGATCACTTCGCGCGGGTCCGTTCGCTGCTCGACGAGTCGGGTGTTCGCTACGAGCTCGATACCACGCTCGTGCGCGGGCTCGACTACTACACGCGCACTCTGTTTGAGGTCTCGAGCGACGCCCTGGGAGCGCAGTCGGGAGTCGGAGGCGGCGGGCGATATGACCGGCTGATCGAGCAGCTGGACGGTCCACCCACCCCCGCGGTCGGCTGGGCGGCCGGAGTTGAGCGGACGATCCTGGCCGCCGGCGAGCTTCCGGTCCCGCCTCGGCTGATCGACCTGTATGTCGCCCTGGCCGCCCCGGAGGCCTCGCCACGGGCCTTCTCGCTGGCCCGCCAAGCCAGACTGGCGGGCCTGAGCACCCAGCTTGAGCTGGCCGGACGCTCGCTCAAGGGCCAGCTCCGGCAGGCCGACCGCCTCCATGCCCGGTACGTGGCCATCCTCGGTGAGGGCGAGGAGACGAGCCTCAAAGCGCTGGAAGGGGGCGAGCAGCGTGAGCTGCCCCTGACGGACGTGATTCCGACGATCCTTCGCGGACGGCGGTTGGCATGAAGCAACCTCCGCGTCCCAACGACTACCGCGACGCCTGGTGTGGCCAACTGACTGCTGAGCGTGCCGAGACGACGGCGCGGGTGGCCGGGTGGGTCCACCGCCGGCGCGACCACGGCGGGCTGATCTTTATCGATCTGCGCGACCGGTCGGGGATCGTCCAGCTCGTCTTCCATCCCGACCGTGCCGCCGAGGCACACCGGGCGGCCCACGACCTGCGCTCCGAAGATGTCGTCACCGTGGCCGGTCGAGTCGAGCGGCGCGAGGCCGAGAACGTCAACCCACACCTGGGCACGGGCGAGATCGAGCTCGCGGTCAACGATGTCCAGCTCCTGGCCGACGCCGACACCCCGCCGTTTCCGCTCGATGAGGGCGACACGGTGGACGAGAACCTCCGCCTGCGCCACCGCTCGCTCGATCTGCGCCGGCCCGAGATGCAGGAGGCACTCGCTCTGCGCCATCGGGTCATCACGACGATGCGTGAGGTTCTCAACGCGCGGGACTTCCTCGAGATCGAGACGCCCGACCTCACCCGCTCGACGCCCGAGGGGGCTCGGGACTACCTCGTCCCGGCTCGGACCCAGCCCGGCTCCTTCTACGCGTTGCCCCAGTCGCCACAGCTGTTCAAGCAGCTGCTGATGATCGGCGGCTTCGAGCGGTACTACCAGATCGCCCGCTGCTTCCGTGACGAGGACACCCGCGCCGATCGCCAGCCCGAATTCACCCAACTTGATCTGGAGATGGCGTTCGTCGGGGAGGACGACGTGATCGAGGCGATGGAGGCGGTCCTGGGCACCGTGTTCGAGCGAGAGGGATTCCCGGTGACACCGCCGCCCTGGCCGCGCATGACGTTCGCGGACGCGGTGGCTCGTTACGGGATCGACCGGCCCGACACCAGGTTCGGCCTGGAGCTCCACGACTTGGGCGCCCACCTGCGACACACTGAGTTCAAGGTCTTCGCCGACGTTCTCTCCTCCGGCAGAGTCGTGCGCGGGATTAACGCCGGTCCCCGCGAGCTCCCGCGCTCCGAGCTCGATGCGCTCACGGAGCTGGCCAAGCAGCACGGCGCCAAGGGACTCGTGTGGGCGTTCGTCCAGGAGGGCGAGGAAGCTTGGCGCTCCCCGGTGGCGAAGTTCATCTCGGCGGATGAGATCGCCGCCATCAACTCGGAGCTCGAGGCCTCCCCCGGAGATCTGCTCCTGGTTGTCGCCGATGAGGTGAGCACGGCCGGGCAGGCGCTGAGCGCGCTCCGGCTGGAGATCGCTCGCCGCTTCGGCCTGATCGACGAGAGCCGCCACGACATTCGCTGGATCGTCGAGTTTCCCGCCTTTTTCTGGGACCCGGTGGCCGGGCGCTGGGACTCCGCCCACCATCCCTTCACGGCCCCGACGGGCGACCTGAGCGATCCGGCCACCTTGAGCTCGCGGGCCTACGACCTCGTCCTCGATGGGAGTGAGATAGGCGGTGGCTCGATCCGTATTCACCGCCGCGAGGTCCAGGAGCGGGTGTTCGAGCTGCTGGGCATCGGCCGCGAGGAGGCGGAGGCGCGGTTCGGCTTCCTGCTTGACGCGCTGCGCTATGGCGCCCCGCCCCACGGCGGGATCGCCATGGGGATCGACCGGATAGTCGCCCTGATGGGCGGCCGGCCCTCGATCCGCGACGTGATCGCGTTTCCCAAGGCGGCGAGCGGGGCCGACCCGCTGACCGGAGCTCCAGCCCCCGTGGATGCGGCGCAGCTCCGAGAGCTCGGGCTGCGCCCCGCGTAGGCGGCTGACCTGGCTGGGGGGGTGTCTAATACTCAGCCGAAGACTCATGCCCGCGCGCTGAGGTGCCGATTAGTTGATTGGTAATGCCCGCGTCCCGCTCGTTGATCGCTCTTCTCGTCGGCACAGTCGCGTTCTTCGCGCTGTGGATCGTCGCGCTCAAGCCGAGCGGGAACAAATCCAGCTCCCAGGGCCTCGGCCAGTACCAGTCGGCCATCAACAAGGCCCACCAGGCGGTTGGCACCTCCAACGCCAGCAACGCCGCCTCGGGCAACGCCGGGGCCGGTTCTTCTCAGACCACGTCGACCACAGCGACGTCCGGTGGGGCGAGCGCGGCGAGCAAGACCACCGCGGCGAGCAAGGCGAGCAAGACCTCGTCGGCGAGCAAGACCTCGCGGTCGACCGCCTCCACGACCAAGGGCACCGCCTCGACGACCAAGAGCCACCCGGTCACCAAATCCAAGCCGGTGGTGCACCTCACGGCCAAGGTCGGGGCGCGCAACCCGGCCACGCTGGCGCGGCTGAGCACCGTCCAGAGCGCGCTGGCCGCCCACAAGACGGTGGTCATGCTCTTCTACAACCCGCAGGGCGCCGATGACCAGGCGGTCAGGCAGGAGCTGGCGGGTCTCCCGACTTCCAAGGGACGGGTGGTCAAGGTTGACATCCCCCTCAGCGAGTCGGCCAACTTCACTGCGGTGACCCAGCAGGTACCGGTCAACTTCTCGCCCACGCTGGTCCTGATCGCGCCGAGCGGACAGACCGAGGAGCTCCCTGGGTTGACCGATCAGTTCACGATCCGCCAGAGCGTCATCAACGACACTCAGCCCGGCCGGTAGGGCGAGCGAGCTAAATTCGCGAGCGTGGACGCGCTCGCCTTTGAGCATCACCTCGTCTCGCCCCAGGGCTGCGGGCGGATGCCCAGCAACGGCGTCACCGTGACGGTGGGCGGCGGTTCATGCTGCGACGAGCTCGATTTCGTCGTTGAGCTCGACGGCATGCGCGTGCGTGATGCCGGCTTTGTGGCTCGCGGGTGTGGAGCGACGACTGCGGCCGCCAGCGCGGCGGTCACCCTCGTCCGTCAGGGAGCGCTCCTCGAGGCGGCCGCGATCGGTGTCCGGGAAATCGCCGCCGAGCTCGGCGGCCTGAGCCCGGCTAAATGGCACGCGGCCGAGCTGGCCGCGGACGCGCTGGCGCGTGCTCTCGGCCACGCCACGCGAGCCGTGGCGCAGCTCCCGCGCCCCCCTGCCGGCCGGACGCTCGTAGCGATGAGCGGCGGAGTGGATAGCGCCGTCGCGGCGCTCAGGAGTCAAGCGCGGGGGGAGACGGTCGCGGTGACGCTTGAGTTGTGGTCGGACGCCGAGAACGACGCCGAGCGGAGCTGCTGCTCGGCCTCGGCGGTAGCCCAGGCCCGCGCCCTGGCCCACTCCATAGGGCTGCCCCACTTCACGATCGATCTGCGCCAGGAGTTCAGGGCCGGGGTGGTGGAGCCGTTCATCGCCGGCTATGGGGCGGGGGAGACCCCCAATCCGTGCGTGGGCTGCAATGGTCACGTGAGGCTCGACGCGATGCTCGCCCTGGCCGAGCGGCTCGGCTGCGACTGGCTTGCCACCGGCCACTACGCCCGCGTGGCCGAGAGCGAGGACGAGGCTGGGCCTGTGCTCCGCCAGGCCGCTGACCCGGCCAAGGACCAGACCTACATGCTGGCCGCGCTCGCTCCGCAGCTCGCTGGCTCGGATGCGCTTCCCGCTCGGCGACCTGACCAAGCCGGAGGTCCGGCGTCTCGCCGCCGAGGCGGGGCTTCCCGTGGCCGCGAAGGCCGATTCTCAGGACCTCTGTTTTCTCGCCGGCACCGACCGCGCTCGCTTCCTGGCCCGCCACGGGCAGCTCGGCGACCGTCCCGGCCTCGTCGTCGACCGCGCCGGGAAGACCCTTGGCCATCACCACGGTCAGCACCGCTTCACGGTGGGGCAGCGGCGCGGGCTCGGCCTGACGGCCGCGCAGCCGCTCTATGTGCTTGAGAAGGACGCCGCCTCCAATCAGGTCACGGTCGGGCCCGCCTCGGCGCTGCGCACGACCCGAGTCGCCCTGCGGGATATTCGGCTTCAGCGCCCCGGCGATCGGGTGGACCGAGTCAAGCTGCGCTACCGGGCCAAGCCGTTAGCGGCGCGCGTGATGGGCGACCGCGCCGCCGGGCGCCATCGCGGGCTCGAGCTAGAGCTCTCCGATCCTGCTGACGGGGCCGCACCCGGTCAGCTGGCCTGCCTGATGGACGGCGAGCTCGTCGTCGGGTGGGGGACGATCACCCATCGCGTCAGCGGCGATGCTTGCGGTGGTGCGCCTTCCGGCTCCGTGCCGTCCGCGCGGTGACGGCTCCGGCGCTGACGTTGAAGTTCGCGTCACGAACCAGCATGAGCGCGTATCCAGGCCAGAACTGACCCGTGGGCGGCGCCCCGGGGAGCGAATCAGGCGCTGAGCACTGACCGCCTGACTCGCCCGGGTTGCTCGTCCAGGCGAACATGTCGACGTTGGGATAGCCGGTGGTCGTCGTCGGCTTGGGACCCAGCCCGCGGCCGACGGGATTGCACAACACCTCGAGCCCCTGCTTGACGATGTTGCCCGGGCGCAGCGGACCCTGGCCGGCATCCCCGGTGTTGACGACGAAGTGCTTGCCGCCGGTCAGGCGCGAGATCGTCTCGCCGTAGCGAATCTCCTTGCCCGTCCAGTCGTAATGGGTCGAGTTGAGGAAGAAGCCCTCGATCTTCGAGACGCCGGCGCGCTGGAGCAGGCTGGCCGCGGCCTGGGCGTGGAGCGCGTCAGCGGCACCCGCGTCGAGGTAGATGACGAGATGGGGGCAGGTCGCGGTGAGAACGTTGATGGCGTCGTTCAGCTCCGCCATCCGCGTGGCCAGGCCCTGGGCATTCAGGCACGGAGTGGTGATGAGCGCGTCCTCCTCCAGGAAGAGGACGGCGGGGTAGGAGCCGATGCCCTGTGCGAAGCCCTGGATGAAGTCGTGATAAGCCTGTTGCTGGTCGGTGCTGTCACCGTTCGGAATTCCGCGCCGGCAGGCCCCCTGCGTGATGCGATAGGTAGCCAGCAGCGGGACCGCGCCGGGCTCGGTGGCGCCCGCGCGGGTCAGATACCGGGAGACCGCCGTGCCGATGTCAGGTACGTAGGGCGAGCCATAGCTGAAGCTGCCGAAGCGGGCCGTCCCGGGCTGGCTGGCGATCGTCCACAGGGCGGGGTGCGCGTGGGCGGCCTGGGCGGCCTCGCTCTGAGGGTCGACGAAGAAGCGCGCGCCTTGAAGGGGATTCCCGGCCGGCGGGGGCACTGAGAGTCCGAGCGGGTTACCCGGCGCGGGCGGAGCGACCGGGTCGTCGTTGAGGATCGTCAGCGTGGTCTGTGACACCGGGCCCAGGCCGATCGGGTTAGGGCCGAAGAGCGCCAGCTGGAGGGTCTTGGGGACGCTGTCGGTCCCGTGGTCGGTGATCGGCACGGTGAAGCTCATGCTCGTCTGGCCGACCGAGAAGTCGAGCTCCCCCTTGACCGAGGTGAAGTCATAGGAGGTGGCCGTGCAGGGCGTGCCGCCGCAGTCGAACGGCGCCTTGGTGTCCGGGTCGTAGCCGTTGCCCGAGGTGATGTAGCGAACCTGGGCTGGCATTCCGGACTCCAGCAGGTCCCGGGTAACGGTGACCGTCGCCTGCCCGGCGTTCTCGTGGACGGCAAGCCCGCCGGGCGGAACCTGGATCTGGAAGCCGAGCGGATCGGCCAGGGCGGCGCCGGGGAGGAGGACGGCGCCGAGGGCGAGCGTCCCGGCTAACACGGGCACGAAACGGCGCAGAGTTCTGAGGGGCGGATTTGCGATCACGTTCAAGACCTTGGAATCGGCGTGAGCTGGGCTCAGCTTGAGTCAGCGGCGCTGGTCCTAGACTCCCTCCGCGCATGACCTCGGACGAAATCCGGCGCACTTTCATCGAGTACTTCCTCCAGCGGGACCATCGGCGGCTCCCCTCGTCACCCCTGATCCCGGCCGAGTACGACCCGTCGGCCCTCTTCACGGTGGCGGGGATGCACCCACTGAAGCCCTATTTCCTGGGCGTCGAGCGGCCTCCCCATCAGCGCGCCACGAGCTGCCAGAAGACGTTCCGGACGGTCGACATCGAGATCATCGGCACCACCACCCGGCACCTCACGTTCTTCGAGATGCTGGGCAACTTTTCGTTCGGGGACTACTTCAAGCCGGACGCGGTGAGGTTCGCCTGGGATCTGTCACGTGAGGGCTTCGGGTTCCCCGAGGAGGACATCTGGGTCACCGTGTTCGGAGGTGACGACGAGCTCGGGATGGATGTCGATCACGAGGCGATCGAGGCGTGGCTGGAGGTCGGAGTCCCGCGGGAGCGGATTGTGGAGTGCCCCCGTTCGGAGAACTGGTGGGAGTTGCCGCCGCCCGGACCCTGCGGCCCCTGCTCGGAGCTCTATCTGGACCGAGGACTGGCCTTCGGAGAGCCGGATGACCTGCCGGGCGGGGAGAACGAGCGGTTCATGGAGTACTGGAACCTCGTCTTCATGCAGTACGACCAGAATCCCGTCAACACGCTCACGCCGCTGCCGGCCAAGAACATCGACACCGGCATGGGGCTCAACCGGATGGCGGCGATCCTCCAAAACAAGGAATCGGTGTTCGAGACCGATCAGCTGGCGCCCCTGATCACGCTGGGCGAGGAGCTTTCGGGCCGGCGCTACGGCGAGGAGTTCCCGGTCGATCGCACGCTGCGCGTGCTTGCCGACCACAGCCGCGCCATGACCTTCCTGATCGCCGACGGCGTCATCCCCTCCAATGAGGACCGCGGCTACGTGCTGCGGCGGATCGTGCGCCGGACGATCCAGCGGGGACGGTCGCTCGGCCTCGAGCCGGGCTTCCTCGGCCGCTACGCAGATCGCGTTACAGAACTGATGGGTTCGGAGTACGCCGAGCTGCACGAGCAGCGGGACAGCGTCCAGAAGTGGCTGAGCGCGGAGGAGGAGGGCTTCGCCAAGACGCTGGAACACGGGACGCGTCTGCTCGAGGAGCTCATGGCCCGCGCCCAGGAGAGTGGGGCCGAGGGCATCTCCTCGGAGGACGCCTTCATGCTCCACGACACCTACGGGTTCCCCATCGACCTCACGCGGGAGCTCGCCGCTGAGCGGGGACTCGGGATCGACGAGGCGGGCTTCGAAGAGCTGATGGGTCGCCAGCGCGAGCAGGCGCGCGCGTCGGCGGGCCGCACCCGGGTCGGTGAGGAGCTCCGCGAGCAGGCGGTTGCGCTGGTCGGACAGGCAGGCTTTGAGACCGGCTTCGTCGGCTATGAGACGACGGAGCGTGAGACGACGATCGGCGCGGTCGGGGCACAAGAGCCGGAAGACGGGCGGGTCCTGGCCAAGCTCGTCGAGTCGCCCTTCTACGCAACCGGCGGCGGCCAGGTAGCGGACGTCGGCTACGTCGAGTGCCTCGACGGGGATTGTCGCGCGCGTGTAGACGACGTTCTGCGGATCGGCGGGGACCAGGTGCTGGCGCTCGTGCCGGAACAGGGGAACCTCGAACCCGGGAAGCGGGTGCGGGCTCAGGTCGACCGCGCCGCCCGCCACGCCACCGAGTGCAACCACACGGCGACGCATCTGCTCCATGCGGCCCTGCGGCGCCGTCTGGGCGTGCACGTGCGGCAAGCCGGGTCCTACGTCGGGTCCGGACAAGCTCCGCTTCGACTTCACCCATGGCAAGGGACTCAGCGAAGACGAGCTACGCGACGTCGAGGACACGGTCAACGGATGGATCCTGGAAGACCAGCCAGTCCATGCCCTGACCACGACGCTCGACGAGGCTCGGCGGCTCGGTGCCATGGCCCTGTTCGGCGAGAAGTACGGCGACGTGGTGCGAATGGTGGAGGTGGGGGACGGTTCCTTCTCTCGCGAGCTCTGCGGCGGCACCCACGTACGGCGGGTGGCCGAGATCGGTCTCTTCCGGGTCTCCAGCGAGACCTCGAGTGCGGCCAACGTGCGCCGGATCGAGGCCCTCACGGGACCCGCGGCCGTGGAGCTCATGCGTCGTCATGACGCGGCCCTGACCAACGCCGCGCACGAGCTCCGGGTCACCCCCGAGGCCGTGCCCGAGACGGTCAGGGAGCTGCGCACCCGCCTGCGCGAGCTAGAGCGCTCAGGCGGCGCCGCCGGGCCGGGAGCCGGGGGGGTCGACGTCGACGAGCTGGCCGCCTCGGCGGTCGAGCTCGACGCGGCTCAGATGCTTGTCGCCGAGGTCCCCGCCCGGGACGCCAAGGTGCTCCTGGACCTCGCGGACCGGCTCAAGGGCCGGCTCGCCGATGCAGCCATCGTGCTCGCCAGCGGGGGTCAGGACCGGGTTGATCTGATCGCCAGCGTGGCGCCCTCGCTCGTGGCCCGCGGGGTCAGGGCGGGCGACATCGTCAAGGTGGCGGCCGCCGAGGTGGGGGGCGGGGGAGGGGGCCGGGACACGATGGCCCGGGCCGGCGGACGCCATCCGGAGCGCGTGGCCGAGGCCCTCGAGGCAGCGCGTACAGCCATCCAGACGGCTCTCTCGACAAACCGTTAACGTCCGTGCGAGTGCTTGCCCTCGATTATGGGAGCGCTCGCTGTGGCTGTGCGGTCAGTGATCCGACTGGCCTTCTCGCCACCCCGATCGAAGCGGTGGACCGGCCGCTGTCGCGCCGTGGACTCAGCCGCCTGCGTGGCTTGGTCCGTGAGCTGGGCGTCGAGCGCGTGATTGTGGGGCTGCCGCTCTCGCTCTCCGGGGGCGACAGTGCCCAGACCAGAGAAAGCCGGGAATTCGCTGAGCGCTTGGGCCAAGAGCTGACGGTCCCGATTGAGCTCTACGACGAGCGTTTCACGACCCGGTTGGCCGAACGCCACGGGGGCCGGGCGAGCGAGGACTCCCGCGCCGCCGCGCACCTGCTCGAAGGCTGGCTGACGGCGCAGGTGACGCCCCGAGGGCGCGACGGTGGCTGACTCCCGGGAACGGACCCCGGAGGAGCGGGAGGCGGCGCGCCTCGAGCGGGAGCGCCGGCGCCAGGGCCCGACCGACAGCCACGACGTCTACCTCGATAACCCTGAGCACGAGCCAGAGCAGGAGCCGGAGGTCGCTTCCGGCACCCGGCGGGTCGGCTGGCGCGAGCGCACGGCCGCGGCTACCGCAGCCCGGCATATCCGTCCCGCCCGCCCAGCAAAGGACCTGCCTTTGGCACCGGCGGCTGACCGTCCCCGGCCCGGTCGTCCTAGGCGCCGGGTGATCGTGCGCGGGGCCGCCGTCCTGACGCTCCTGGTGGCCGCGGCGTTGATCTGGTTCTTTATCGAGCTCTTCCAGCCGTTCCACGGCTCCGGCCACGGGAGAGTCAGCGTGACGATCCCGCCGCACGCCGGCGCGCATCAGGTGGGTGACCTCCTGGCCCGGGACGGGGTCGTCGCCTCGGGCTTCTTCTTCTACCTCAGGGCGACGCTCGAAGGAGATCGGGGAAAGCTACTGGCCGGCACCTACCGCTTCAGGCGCGGCATGAGCTATAGCCAGGCCCTTAAGGCGCTGACCACTGCGCCTCCCGCGGCCAGGGTGACCAACGTCACCCTCATCCCCGGGGAGACGCGAGCGCAGCTGAACGGGATCCTCCGGGCCCAGGGCATCGCCGGCAGCTATGCCGCCGAGACGCGCCACTCGCCCCTCCTTAACCCGAGGGCCTACGGAGCGCCGGCCTCTACCGCGTCGCTCGAGGGCTTCCTTTTCCCCGACACCTATGAGCTGCGCGAGCCGCTCAGACTGAGCGCGCTCATCGCCGATCAGCTCAACGCGTTCAAGCAGGTGTTCGCCCGCGTCAACACCAGCTACGCGCGCTCTCGCCACCTGACTCCCTACGACGTGCTCATCATCGCGTCGATCGTCGAGAAGGAATCAGCCACCGCCCACGACGATCCGCTCGTCGCCTCGGTCATCTACAACCGGCTCAAGGACGGGATCCCGTTGGGTATGGACTCGACGACCCGCTACGAGTTCAACGATTACACGAAGCCGCTGACGAGCTCGCAGCTGGCCGCCCACTCGCCCTACAACACGCGTCTGAACCGGGGCCTGCCCCCGACGCCGATTTCAAATCCCGGGCTGACCGCGATCCGGGCCGCCGCCAGTCCGGCCCGGAGCTCCTATCTGTACTTCGTGGCCAAGCCGTGTGGCAACGGATCGAGCGTGTTCTCCTCGAGCTACAACCAGTTCCTCGCCGATTCGGCGCGCTACCAGCAGGCCCGGGCCACCCGGGGCGGCAAGTCGCCCACCAAGTGCTGACCGGCGGGGCGGGGCGGACTCGCCTCGGCGTGGTTGGGTGGCCGGTCGCGCATAGCCGATCGCCTCAGATGATGGCGGCGGCGCTGGCCGCCGTCGGCCTCGCCGACTGGCGCTACCAGCTCCTCCCGATCCCGCCCGAGCTGGTCCGGGAGACGATCCTGGCCCTTCCAGAGGCGGGCTTTCGCGGCGTCAACGTGACCATTCCGCACAAGACGGCCGCGCTCGCACTGGCCGACGAGGCGAGCCAGGCCGCACGCTCGATCGGCGCCGCCAACACACTCCTGTTCGAGAGCTCCGGAGCGGTGCTGGCCGAGAACACGGACGCCCCGGCCCTGATCGCCGCGCTGCCCCTGCCGGCCGTGGGGCGCACGGCGCTCGTCCTGGGCGCAGGGGGAAGCGCCCGCGCTGCCGTCTGGGCCCTCCTGAGCGCCGGTGCGGCCGAGGTTCGGATCTGGAGCCGCCGCCCCGAACCTGCCCGCCGCCTGGCGGAGGACCTCGGTGCGACGGCCTCCGAGGAGCTCCAGGCGGCTGACTTCCTGGTCAACTGCACACCCGTGGGTATGACCCCTGAACGGGGGGAGTTCAAGCCGCTCCCGGTCGGAGCCGATGAACTAGCGATGTTCGAATGCGTAGTCGACTTTGCCTATGGCCAGGCCGAAACCTCGCTCGTGCGGTCCGCTCGAAGCCTGGGCGTGCCGGCGATCGACGGCCTTGACCTGCTCGTGGGTCAGGGAGCGCTCAGCTTCGAGTGCTTCACTGGGATGCGTGCCCCCCTCGAGGCGATGCGGGCAGCAGCCCGTGAGCGATGACCGATAGCGGCGCGACCCATCTGCGCGCGGTTGACGCCGCCCCCGAGGAGGAAGACCAGGCGAAGCCCGGGATCACCCCTCCCGGCCGGCGGGGTGGTTCGAGCCGTTTTCTCACCGACGTGCTCATCGAGCTCGGCTACTGTGACGCCAACCGGGTCCAGGCAGCCATCGACGAGGCTCGCTCGAGCGGCGTGGCGCCGGAGCGGCTGCTCCTAGACCAGCACGCGCATCACGCCCGAGCAGCTCTCCCGGGCCATCGCCGAGCGCTACGGGCTCGATCATCTCGACCTGGGGATCTTCAAGGTGGACATGGGGGCGGTCAACCTGCTCACGGCGTCGGTAGCCAAGCGCTACGGGGCGGTACCCGTGGACTACATCGACGAACAAACGCTGCTTGTGGCCATGTCCGACCCGGCGAACGTCCTCGCCGTCGATGACATTGCCATGCTCACCCGCCTAGACGTGAGGCCGGCGGTCGCCTCGGGCGAGGATATCCAGAGCCTGATCAGCCGGATGAACCGCTACGAAGACGCGGTCCAGGAGGCGGTGGAAGAGGGCGAGAACGAAGCCGGGCTTGAGGTCGTCGACCTGCGCGAGTCGGCAGACGACGCCCCGGTGATCAAGCTCGTGCACTCCATCATCGCCGACGCCACCGAGCGGGGAGCCTCCGACATTCACTTCGAGCCTCAGCCGGACGAGAAGGGGCGCGGCAGCGCCGAGATGAAGGTCCGGATCAGGGTCGACGGCGTTCTCACCGATCAGATGACGGTGCCCAGGCGAATGATCTCGGGCGTCATCTCACGCATCAAGATCATGGGCAACCTCGACATCTCCGAGCGGCGAATCCCCCAGGACGGCCGCGTCGGGCTCACCGTCGAGGGGCGCCACGTCGATATTCGCGTGGTCACGCTGCCGAGCGTCGTCGGCGAGTCGGCAGTCCTGAGAATCCTCGACAAGGACAACGTCCGGCTCAAGCTCGAGTCGCTCGGGATGCAGGAGCACGAGCTCCATCGTTTCCGTCGGTCCTTCAACAAGGCTCACGGCGCCGTCCTGGTCACCGGTCCGACCGGGTCGGGCAAGTCGACCACGCTGTATGCGGCTCTGGGCGAGGTGAACACCCCCGAGCGCGGGATCATCACGATCGAGGACCCGGTCGAGTATCAGATCGAGGGGATCACTCAGATCCAGATCAATCCCAAGGCCGGACTGAGCTTCGCCACCGGCCTACGTTCGATGATGCGCGCCGACCCTGACATCCTGATGGTGGGGGAGATCCGGGACCGGGAGACGGCACAGATCGCCATCGAGGGCGCGCTGACCGGTCACATGGTTCTCTCCACGCTGCACACCAACGACGCACCGTCCTCGATCACCCGGTTGATCGAGATGGGCATCGAGCCCTTCCTCGTCGCGTCCGCCCTCGACGGCGTGGTGGCCCAGCGGCTGGCCCGGACCCTCTGCACCCACTGCAAGCGGCGGACGATCATCACCTCTGAGGTCCTGCGCGACCACGGCTTCCACGCCCATTACGACATCGAGGCCTACGAACCGGTGGGCTGCGTGCGCTGTGGTGGCATGGGCTACCGGGGCCGGATCGGTCTCTACGAGGTCATGATCATGTCCGACGAGATCCGCTCGCTGACCCTCCAGCGGGCGGCCTCGGAACAGGTCGCCGTTGTTGCCATGCGTGAGGGGATGCGGCGAATGCGTGAGGACGGCTTGGAAAAGGTCAAGAGCGGCATCACGACGATGTCCGAAGTCTCACGCGTAACCGGAACCTGATCCGTCCAGAGCGGAGGGGGGGCATAAGGGAATCCCCGCTTCCTGCCGATAGGCCCTCAGTATGAATCTCGATTTCGCCGAGGTCCTGCTCGAGGTCGTCGACCGCCGGGCCTCCGACCTCCACATCACTGCCGGTGCTCCTCCGATGATCCGCACCCGCGGACGTCTGACTCCGATGGAGGGCTACCCAGTCCTGACCCCCACCGACACGCGGGAGATCGTCTACTCGATCCTCTCCGATGGCCAGCGCCAGAGGTTTGAGAACAACTGGCAGATCGACTTCGCCTACCAGATCCCGGGCAAGGGCCGCTTCCGTGTCAACTCCTACTTCCAGCGTTCGGCGGTCGGCGCCGCCTTCCGTCTCATTCCCTTCGAGATCGTTCCGCTCGAGTCCCTCGGCCTGCCTCCGGTCGTGGCCGACTTCGCGAACAAGCCGCGTGGCCTCGTGCTCGTCACGGGGCCGACGGGGTCCGGCAAGTCGACCACTCTGGCCTCGATCATCGACGTGATCAACTCGACCCGTGAAGAGCACATCATGACCATCGAGGATCCGATCGAGTTCCTGCACCGGCACAAGAAGTGCATGGTGAACCAGCGCGAGCTGGGCTCCGACGCGCAGACGTTCGCGGATGCCTTGCGCGCCGCCCTCCGTCAGGACCCAGACGTGATCCTGGTCGGCGAGATGCGCGACGTCGAGACGATTGGCACGGCGATCACCGCAGCCGAGACCGGCCACCTCGTGTTCGCCACCCTGCACACCCAGGACGCCCCCCAGACGATCGACCGAATCATCGACGTTTTCCCGTCCGAGCAGCAGGGCCAGATCCGGGCCCAGCTGTCGGTGGCGCTTCAGGGCATCATGACCCAGACCCTCCTCCCCAGCGCCGACGGGTCCGGGCGCGTCGCCGCCGCGGAGATCCTTCTCCCCACCGCCGCAGTGCGCAACCTGATCCGCGAGGGAAAGACCCACCAGGTCTATTCGGTCATCCAGACCGGCGGTGCGCACGGCATGCAGACGATGGATGCGTCGCTGGCGGGCCTCGTCCGCTCCGGCAAAGTCAACCGGGCGCTCGCCGAGTCGCGGGCACATTCGATCGAAGAGCTCCGCCGTCTCATGGGCTCGGCGGGCCAGGTGATGGCGGCCTAAATGCCCACCTACACCTTCAGAGCCATGGATGTGGCGGGGGTCGCCGCCAAGGGCGAGGTCGAGGCCAGCTCCAAGCAGGACGTCGCCGAGCAGCTCAAGCAGCGCGGGCTGATCGTCCTCGACATCGCGGGCAAGTACAAGTCCAAGGAGCTCAACCTCGAGCTCTTCGCCCGCGTCAAGGCCGACGAGATGGCCGTCTTCACCCGGCAGCTCGCGACCATGGTCTCGAGCGGTATGACGATCCTGCGCTCGCTCGACGTGCTGGAGATCCAGTGCCGACAACAAGCTGCTCAAGGAGTCGCTGGCCGCGGTCCGCGGCGACGTCGAGGCCGGCCTTCTGCTCTCCGATGCCCTGGAGCGCCACCCCAAGATCTTCGGTCCCCTGTATGTCGCCATGGTGCGGGCAGGCGAGGCGGGCGGTGTGCTTGAGATGTCGCTGCTGCGCACGGCCGACCAGCTCGAGAAGGACGCATCACTGCAGCGCCAGATTCGCTCGGCGATGATCTACCCGACCCTGATCATCAGCTTTGCCCTCGTCGTCATGCTGGCGCTGGTCGCCTTCCTGATCCCGGTCTTTCAAAACGTGTTCAAGCAGTTCGGCGGCAAGCTGCCGGCGCTGACCCAGTTCATGGTCGGCTTATCGTCCCTGGTCCGCCACCAGGGCTACATCGTCTTCGCCGTCATCGTGGGACTCCTCGTTCGCCTTCGTCAAGTGGAAGAAGACCGACACGGGGCGCGCCCAATGGGATCGATTCAAGCTGCGCATCCCGCTCAAGATCGGAGATGTCGTACAGAAGGTGTGCATCGCCCGCTGGTCACGCACCTTCTCCTCGCTCACCTCGGCCGGCGTGCCCGTCATGCAGGCCCTCGACATCTGCGGCAAGACGGCCGGCAACGCGGTCCTCGAGGAATCGATGTCCAAGGTCATCGATTCGGTCAAGGCGGGCGGCACGATCGCCGAGCCGCTGAAGCACGCCAAGATCTTCCCGTCCATGGTTGCCCACATGGTGGGTGTCGGCGAGGAGACAGGTGCTGTGGACGCGATGCTCTCGAAGATCGCCGACTTCTACGAGGACCAGGTTGAGGCGGCCGTCAAGGCCCTGACCTCGATCCTCGAGCCCGCGATGATCATGTTCGTGGGCGGCATGGTCGGGGTCATCGTCATCTCGATGTACCTGCCGCTGTTCTCCGTGTACAACCAGATCCACTAGGCCCTCGAGCCATGCGCTCGAATAGCCGTGGCGCTGGCGTCTGGCTGCTCGGAGGCGCTCTGGCCGTGGCCGCACTCGGTGGGTTGACACTCCGCCACGGGAACTGGGGCGACTTCAACTCCGAGGCGTGGCCGGCCGTCCACGCTCTGGTGTCGGGGCACGTGGCCCGCTTCGTCCAGCTCGCTCCTGCCTACGGGGGATCACTCATCCTGCGCACGCCGCTCTTCCTCCTCACGCGAGTGTTCGGGGGTGGGGAGGCCGCGATTTACATCGTTTCCACTCTCGCGATACTCGCCGTGGCCGGCGTCCTCGCCCTGTGGGTGGTCAAGGCGATGGGCCGGCGCGGGGTCGGGCCGACGGCCAGGGCCGTCGTGCTCCTGCTCTTCATCCTCAACCCGATGACGATCTCGGCCGTGCAACACGGTCATCCCGAGGAGATCCTGGGAGCAGTGTTATGCCTGGCGGCGGTCCTGGCCGCGCTACGCGGGCGCCCCACCCTGGCCGGCGTTGCCCTGGGGCTGGCGATAGGGAACAAGGCCTGGGGCGTTCTGGCCCTGGGCCCGGTTCTCGTCGCGCTGCCCACAGGACGGTTAAAGGCACTGAGCTGGGCGATCGGGGTTTCCGCGGTCCTGATGTGCCCGTTTCTGGTCGCGGGCGCCAGTGGTAGCGATCACGGAGTGAGGGCCACCATCACAAGCACAGGGGTTTTCTTCACCCGCTGGCAGCTCTGGTGGTTCCTGGGCAGCCCCGGACACCTGCTCCCGCATGTGGATCCCCGGCTCGTGCTCCCATATCGAGCCGCCCCCGGGTGGCTGAGGTCCGTCGCCCATCCGCTGATCGCGGCTCTGGTCGTTCCGTTCACGCTGCTCTACCTCCCAGCCCGACGTCGGCAGGGCAGTGAGCTCGACGCCCGGCTCGCGCCACTGCTGCTGCTGGCGCTGCTTCTGCTGGTGCGCTGCGTACTTGACCCGGCGGACTTCTCCTACTACTCAGCGCCGTTCCTACTGGCTCTGCTCACGTGGGAGGCCCTGCGCTTCAACCGCCCGCCCGTTCTGGCGCTCGGAGCAGCCTTGGCGGCGTGGTTTGCCTTTCTGGAGACCGCCCAGCCGGCCCTCGGGCTCTCCACCGATGCGCAGGCCCTGATCTTTCTCGGCCTCGCGGTCCTGGGGGTTGGGCTAATCAGCGGCAGGTTGTATCTGGGCCTCGACTTCCAGGCCCTTTGGACGAGGGCAGACCGTCGGCGCCCAGCCGTCTCACGTGCCTCGCTGGGGGCGCCCGAGGTATCGTGAACTGAGTGATCGTCACACCGGCAGTCGGTGAGTATCTGGCCAATCTGCGCTTGGCCCCTGATCCCGTGCTGACCGAGATGGAGGAGCAGGGGGCACGGGAGGGCATTCCCATCGTCGTGCCGGCGACTGGAGCCCTGCTGCACGTGCTGGCGCTGGCCTGCGGCGCCCGGCGAATACTGGAAGTGGGTACCGCGATTGGCGTCTCGACGCTCTACCTGGCCCGCGCGCTTCCCGAGGACGGCCTGCTCGTCTCCTTCGAGATCGACGAGCAACGCCAGCAGGCCGCTCGCCGGTATCTGGAGCGAGCCGGCGTGGCCGATCGGGTCGACCTGCGTCTCCAGGACGCGCGCGGGGGCCTGCAGGAGCTTGAGGAAGAGTTCGACTTCGCCTTCCTTGACGGCGTCAAAGCGCAGTACGGCGACTATTTCGATGGGGTGCTGCCCCGGCTGCGTCCCGGGGGCGTACTCACAGTCGACAATGTTCTGCGGGGGGGCAGGGTGGCGGAGGGCCGCGGTGGCGGCGAACTCAGTGATGAGCAGGTGGCGACCGCCCGGGCGTTCAACCAGCGGATGCACGACCACGATGAGCTGACGGCGACGATCACTCCGGTGGGCGACGGGGTGTTGATCGCCGTCAAGGACAGGTGACATGAGCGCCGATCCCGCCCCTCCCGATCAAGATCGCCAGACCTGCACGCCGTGCCGGGGCACGGGTCGAGTGGTATCCAACCTGGGGGGCGAACGACGGGAGATCACCTGCCCCTGGTGTGAGGGAAGCGGTGAGTTCAGACCCGGACGCGACGCCCAGGAGCATGCTCCCGCCGTCCCTGAGCCCGCGGCGGGCGAAAATCCGCCCTCGCCTCCGGACTCTGGCGAGTAGCCCGAACGTCCAAAGACGTAAAGCTCCCCCGGCGCCTGCCGATAAGTTCCTTGCCAGAGCCAGAGGTGCTAAAGGCAAACCGCTCGCGAGGGTGGGACGCAAAGCCACGGTCCTCCTAAAAGAGGAAGCCGAGCTGCCACCGACGGGCTTGCAGTCTGGGAGCCACGATGGCAAGGACCTAAGGGATCTGGCGATGACCCAAATCACCCGATCCCAGGAGGATCAATGCTTACAACCTACGTCGTCGCGCTGAGGACGAGAAGGGTTTCACCCTTATCGAGCTTCTCGTCGTTATCCTGATCATCGGCATCCTGGCCGCGATCGCGATTCCGGCGTTCCTCAACCAGCGTGCCAAGGCCTACGACTCGCAGGCCAAGTCGAACATCAAGACAGCGCAAATCGCCGAGGAGACGTACGCGACCGACAACAACGGTACGTACGCCCCCGCTGAGACGATGACCACCGGTGATACCGGTGCGCTGGCCATGATTGAGCCGACGCTGAAGAACACGCCGGCCGTTGTTGCGTCCGGCGGTGCCGTTTCCACCGGATACACCCTGACCTCGGTCTCGGCCGGGTCCGGCGGTAGCCCCGACACGTTCGTGCTTACCAGCAACAACGGAACCGTCACCAGGTCGTGCTCCGGCACGGGCGGTGGCTGCGTCAACAGCACCTGGTAGTCAGTAGTAACCGAATCCATTTCGGAACGGAGGGCGGGCCCCGGGGCCCGCCCTCCGTCGTTTCTGGCCTGTAGAGCCCTTCATCTTTTCGGATGGCTGCCGATATTGAGGGCATGGCCGCCAGGCTGACGATGCTTCTGCTCACCGCCGCCGTGGCACTCGCTGCGCCCGCCTGCCGCCAACGCCAGCGCGCCCATCCCGGTAACCAGGGCGCTGTTCGTACAACCGGGCTCTTCGATGGCCTTGGTGGCGTCTCCGAACAGTGTTCCGCTGCAGTTTTCATGTCAGCGCCCACCAGGCCGTGGTGGCCGCAGAGCACTCAAGCACGATGCAGGCATTCCATCGGCGCGTGCATCCGTTGGGTGTGATCCCGTACGTGTGGCGATCGAGTAATCCCTACTGGTACGTGATCTTCACGTTTCGGAACAAGATCGTCGCCTCGCGAACGTCAGCCGGGCCGGCAAGGTGACGGGCGTGTGGACCGGACCCCAGGCGACGGCGCCGTTCGCCCACGGTGGTTTCAGTTGGGCGGTAACCAACTGGATTGTTCTCCTGCCCGCCTCGCTCCTGTTCCTGCT
This sequence comes from uncultured Solirubrobacterales bacterium, assembly GCA_963733555.1. Lineage (GTDB taxonomy): Bacteria > Actinomycetota > Thermoleophilia > Solirubrobacterales > Solirubrobacteraceae > Palsa-465. The sequence continues at coordinate 1,223,311 of CAVTDO010000002.1, read as the reverse complement.
TCCGTTCCTGGACCCGCGGCGGCTGCGGCGGATGGTGCACCTCGACGCGCTGGCAGTGCTCGCCTTCCTGGTCTCGTGGGTGCTGCTCGCCCAGGAGCACCTCTCCGCGGCGGTGTGGCTGGCCTATCCGCCGCTGATCTACCTGCTGGTGCGGTTGCTCAGGATCGGCTTCGGCCGTTCCTCTGCAGGGGGGCGCCTGGCGCCGCTGCTCAGCATGCGCACGCTCATGGTCGGATTGCCTCTGCTGCTGGTCGCACGGATCGTGCTCTCGCTGATCGGACACGCAGGAGGTCGATGTCGGCTACCGAGTCGGTGATTGGAGCCTTCCGGATCGTTCATCACCTGCCGATCTACCACAACGACCCGTACCACGGGGACACCTATGGGCCGGTCGCCTACCTCGTGTACGCGCCCTTCGAGTTGCTCTTCCCGTGGAAGAACAGCCTGAGCAATCTCTACGCGGCTGACTTCGCGGCGATCTTCTTCGACCTCGGCACGGTGCTAGGGCTGCTCCTGCTGGGCCGCCGCCTGCGGCCAGGTGCAGAAGGGAAGCGTCTGGGTCTCATCCTGGCGTGGGCGTGGGCCGCCTGCCCGTTCGCGGTGATCGGTCTCGTCGTTCACACCAACGACGGGCTCATCTCGATGCTGACCGTGTTCGCGTTGCTCACTATTACCTCGCCGATGGCGAGCGGAGCTCTGCTCGGTTTGGCGGCAGCGGCGAAGTTCTCTCCAGTGGCCTGCTGCCCCTGCTGGCAGCGCCGCGTCGCCGCGGCCTGAAGGGCGCGGTGGTCTGCGCGGGCTCCTTTGCGGCTGTGGTTGCGGTGGCGATCTACGCCTGGCTGCCGCCGGGCGGCTTGAGCTACTTCTGGCAGCGCACGATCGGCTTCCAGATCCATCGCGCCGATGTGTTCTCGCCCTGGGCGCTGCATCCGACTCTGCACCCGATCCAGACCGTGCTGGAGGTGGCGGCGGTGCTGTTCATCGCGGGTCTGGCATTCATTCCGCGCGAGCGATCGCTCATCCAGATCTGCGCCCTTGCGGGCGCCGCGACGATCGCGATCCAGCTCCCGGCGACGCACTGGTACTACTACTACATCATGTGGTTCCTCCCGTTCGTCCTGGTGGCGTTCGTGGCCCGGCCGGCGCTTGCCCCGGCGCCCGTGACCGAGGAGGAGCGCCGGGAATGGGCAATCCAGCCGGTCGAGCGCGAGCCCGCCGTGGTGGGTGCCTGATGCCATTCGCCATCGTCGCCATGTTCGGTGCTGTCGTCGGCTCGTTTCTCAACGTCGTCGCCTACCGGCTGCCGAGGCACGAGTCCCTGGTCTCGCCCGGGTCTCACTGCCCGAACTGCAACACCCCGGTCAAGCCCTACGACAACGTACCCGTGCTCGGCTGGCTGCTCCTGCGCGGACGTTGCCGAAGCTGCCGGGCTCCCATTTCTCCTCGCTATCCAGCGATCGAGGGGCTGGCCGCGGTCCTGGCCGTCGCCGTCGTCCTGACCCGGCACTCGGTGCATGACATCGCGCTCGGTCTCGTGTTGGTGCTCGTGCTGGTGCCGGTAGCGCTGATCGATTTCGAGCATCGGATCATCCCCAACAAGATCACTTTGCCGGCGGCGATTGCCGCTGTGGCCATCGGCGCCGTAACACGGCCAAGCGGAGTGCCGGAGCAGCTGATCGCCGGCGCCGCGGCGGGAGGATTCCTTCTCCTGTTCGCGCTCGCCTACCCGCGCGGCATGGGGATGGGGGACGTCAAGCTGGCAGCTGTGCTGGGGCTCTTCCTGGGGCGCTCAGTGGGAGTGGCGCTGATGGTCGGCGTACTCTCGGCGACGCTGGTGGGCGTCGCCATCATGGCCCGGGAGGGAGTCCAGGAGGGACGCAAGACGGCGGTGCCGTTTGGACCGTTCCTGGCCCTCGGCGGAGTCGTGGCGGTGCTGGCCGGACCGCAGCTCGTGCACTGGTACCTGCACTCGGTGGTCTGACCCTCAAGCGGCGAAGGCCGCTTGCCGAAGTTCTCTTAGTTCCATGTCCTACACCTCGGTTGCCCTCACGCCGTCGATCGCCGCTCGCGGCTCCGCGCGTCTGGGCGCCCACCTGAGGCGGCATCTGGCCATGGCGGCCTTCACGGTCACGCTGATCGTCGCGGCGGCCGGGCTCATCGTCACCCACAGCCAGACACCCCTGGCGGTTCCGCGCGCCGCCGCCCTGCACGCTGTCCTGGAGGACTCGACCCTCAAGCCCATGTTCGCCTCGAGTCATTGGGACCGGGTCGTGGTGACGCCCATGGACAGCCACACCGAGGAACTGGGCTTCTACCGGGGGGCCCGGATGGTGGCGACGGTGACCGTGGGTCGTACGAGGCGCGGGCTCTTCCACGACGCGACCGACCTCACGCGGTCGCCCTACGCCTATGGCAGCAACATCGCCAACGACACGCGCGTCCTCGGCGGTCTGGCGCTCCTCTTCATCCTCATGGCCGGGGTCTGGCCCTTGTGGCGGCTGCGCAACCTCGACTGTCTCGTGGCCGCTGGGACGGCCCTGTCTGTCGTCCTGTTCAACGATTGGACGCTCAGCCGGATGGTGCTCTTCAGCTACCCGGCGATGTTCTATCTGGCGCTCAGGTGCGCATGTCAGGCGCTCCTACCGCCCGCATCCCGGTTGCCGGCGACGCCCCTCTATGACTACCTGACTCGCAAGTGGCCGGCTGGCCAGCGCGTACGGCTGCTCCGCATCCTGGCCGCGGCGCTGGCGGTGATCACGGTACTCGTCGGCTTTACATCGCTGCATGTGCTCGACGTGGGGTACGCGGTGATGGAGGGCGCGACAGCTCTGGCCCACGGAGTCCTGCCCTACGGCCACATTCCGGACATCCTCCACGGCGACACCTATCCGATCGGCTCCTACCTGTTCTTCACGCCGTTTGCCCTCTTGTGGCCCGTCCACACTGCCTGGGACGACGCCAACATCACGCTTGTCGTGGCGATCGGCGCGGCTCTCATGACCGCCGCGGCCATCTGGAGGATGACCACCGCCGCCTCGTCGTCGACCAGCGGTCTTCGGACGGCGGTTGCCGTACTGGCCTTCCCGCCCCTCCTCGTCACCGTCTCGACCGGAACCACCGATGTCGTGCTCGCGGCGATGCTCGTCGGCGCCCTGCTTCTCTGGCACCGCCCCGCCTGGGGCGGTGCGGTGCTCTCGGGCGCCGTGTGGTTCAAGGCATCCCCCGTGTTGCTCGTGCCCTTGCTGCTCTCGCCTCACCGCGGGCGCGCCCTGGTGCGGGGGCTGCTCGCAGTGCTGGGGGTCAGTCTGCTCATGCTCGCTGCCTTGGTCTTGGTGGGGGGCGGCCGGGCTCCGGGGGAAATGCTCAGCGCGATGGCCTTCCAGTTCACGCGCTCCTCGCCCCACACCCTGTGGGCGCTCGTGGGGAGCGTTCCGCTCCAGCAGCTGACCGAAGCAGCAACCCTCGCCTTGGTCGCCGGCGCGGCGGTGAGGCTGCGCCGCGACCCCGCGCTTGCCGTCGACCGAACCCGTGTCGCGGCCCTCGCCGCGGCCGTCCTCCTAGGCCTTCAGCTCGCGGCCAACTATTGGACCTACATGTATCTCGTCTGGGCCCTCCCGTTTTTGGTGGTTGGGCTGTTTGCCGCGCCCCCGGCGCGGCGTGAAGGGAGCACGTCCTCCAAGGCGTTGGCCCACCCCCGGGCGGGTCGGTGACACCGCCGTCCACCGCCGAGACCGCGGTGGTCGGCGCCCCGCTAACGGATGCGGCCGTCCTGCCGTCGCCCCTGGAGCTCGCTCCGGGGCTTCCCGTCTTACGTCGCTGGGGGCGCCTAGCCGTCGCGCTCGGCCGGGAAATCTCTTTGGTCTGGCGCCCCTTCGTCCTCTCCCGCCTGCTTGTGGTCGTGGTCGGGGCGCTCACCATGCTCACCACGGGCGTCGGGGCGGCGCAATGGAGCTTTGACCCCAACAACGTTTCGATCTCCTTCGGCCGCATCGGCAATCTCCTCGCCGCCACGACCGTCCGCTGGGACTCGATCTACTACCTCCAGATCGCGCATCACGGATATCAGAGCCTGCGGCAAGCCGGTTTCTTTCCGCTCTATCCGCTGCTCATCCGCGCCGTGTCGCTGGTCACGGGGTCATTCGTGATCGCCGGAATCCTGATATCGCTGGCCTGCCTGCTGGCGACACTGGTGCTCGTGCGCCGGCTGACCCTGCTCGCGTTCGACGAGCGGACGGCCAACCTGACCGTCCGCCTGCTCGCCTTCGGGCCCATGGCCCTGTTCATGTCGGCGGTCTACACCGAGTCGCTGTTCCTGGCGTTGTCCACCGGGGCCTTCTACGCCGGCCGTCGCGGGCGCTGGGCTTGGGCCGGGGTCCTCGGCGGTCTGGCTGCGGCTTCCCGGAGTGGTGGGCTTCTGCTGCTCGTCCCGCTCCTCATCTTGTTCCTGTGGGGCCCCCGAGCTGACTCCCCGCCGAGACCGACGACATCACGCTGGAAGCCTCGCTACCCGCTCACTCCCCCCGCGCTGTGGCTCCTCCTGATTCCGCTGGCCCAGCAGGCCTGGAACCTTTACTTCATCGACCTGGGATTCGGCTCCGGAGCTCCACTGCACGCCCAGGAGCTCTACCAGCACCATGACCTCGTGCTACCAGTCGTCGGCTTCTGGAGGGGAATGGTCGCAGCCTGGCATCAGCTGGTGCTCGTCTTCGCCGGAACACCCCTGACAAACGATCCCAGCCAGGCGCTCTTCCAGTTCGTCGCGCTCTTGGTCACGATCGTCGCCGTGATCGGCGTGTTCCGGCGGCTGCCCCTCGCCTATGGCGTCTACACCGTCCTCGGCTCGGTGATCCTGAGTCTGTCGGTCCCCACCGTGGGTGATCCGCTGGCCGGGTTCGCACGGTACGCCAGCCTCCGCTTCCCGCTCTTCATGTTCGCGGCTGCGTGGGCGATCGAGCACAAGCGCAGCCGGGCGGTTCTCGTGGGCTTCGTGTTGCTGCTGGTTCTCTTCACGGTCCAGTTCGCCAACTGGCAAGTGGTGGGGACACCCACGCTCTAAGGCCATTTCCGCGACGGGAAATGTCCAGGCCGCCGATTAGGCCTCAACTCCTCGCCCCGAACCGCCGATACCGGCCTAGAACTCGTATGGGTCCCGCAACCAAAACAGTAGTTGGGCTTGACATCGAGCCCGGGTACGTCGCCGCCGTTCAGGCGACCCCCGGCCGTGTCGCCGTCGAGCGCGCCGCTTTCGCGCCGCTGGCTCCCGGGGTCGTCCGCGACGGCGAAGTCGTCGACGTCGAGACCCTGGCCGAGGTTCTGCGAAATCTTTTCGCCGAGCACAAGCTTGGTAAGCGCGTGCGCCTCGGCGTGGCCAATCAGCGCATCGTCATGCGCATGCTCGATCTCCCGCCCTTGACCGACGCGAAGGAGATCGCGTCGGCCGTCCAGTTCCAGGCGCAGGAGCACATCCCGATGCCGCTTGAGCAGGCGGTGCTGGAGCACCACACGCTTGGGCCGGTGGACACCGCCGATGGTCCGCGCACCCGCGTCGTCCTCGTGGCCGCTCGCCGGGACATGATCGACCGCCTGCTGGAAGCCACCACCCGCGCTGGGCTGCGTCCCCAGGCCGTCGACCTCTCCGCCTTCGCGATGATACGTGCGCTGCACCGGCCGGGCGCGACTGGAACCGCGGTCTACGTGAACGTGGGCGGGATCACCAACCTGGCCATCGCGGACGGGACCACCTGTGTCTTCACTCGCGTGATCCCCTACGGCATTGAGTCGGTGGCGGGAGATCTCGCTGAGCGTCGCGGGCTGACCCTGGAGCACGCTCACGGCTGGCTCAAGCACGTCGGCTTGTCCGCGCCCGTCGAGGACGTAGAAGGGGAGGCGGAGATCGTCCTAGAGGCACGCAGCGTCCTCGCCGATGGGGTGCGCCGGATCGGGGACGAGGTGCGGAACTCACTTGATTTCCATGTCATGCAGGAGGGCTCGAGCGCCGTTGAGCGCGTCGTCCTCACCGGCCCCGCGGTTGCGATTCCCGGATTCGTCGAGCAGATCGGTCAGCAGATCGGTCTTACGGTCGAGGTCGGGCTCGTGTCCGAGGCCAAGGCGGGCGGGTTCGGCGGCGTTGACGCCGGACGGCTCGCGGTCGCTACTGGCCTGACCGTGGAAGAGGTGGCGGCATGAGGGCCGTGAACCTGATCCCGCGCGATGCCCGCCGCGGTGGCGTGGCGCCATCGCTTGGCCGCCTAGGCGCGCCGCATCTCGTGGTCGGCCTACTGGTCGCCGCCTTGGCCATGGTCACCCTCTACGTGCTCAGCAATAACACCGTGAGCCAGCGCAAGGCCCAGCTGGCCGGCCTGCACGAGCAGATCTCGCGTGTGCAGGGGCAGGTGACCCGGCTGCAGAGCTATGAGAAGTTCGAGAAGCTGGCGCTGGCCCGGGAGGCCACGGTCCAGGAGATCGCCAACGGTCGCTTCGACTGGCACCGCGCGCTGTCTGACCTGTCCAAGGTGATCCCGGCCAACACGGTGCTGGATTCGGTTGCGGCCTCGGTCTCGCCGGCCTCCGGCGGCGGCAGCGGGGGCGGTGGCAGCGTCCGCGGTGACCTCACCGCGCCGGCTTTCTCGCTCAAGGGCTGCACCGTGAGCCAGGACGGCGTCGCCGCACTGATGTCGCGCCTGCGCCTGATCAACGACGTGCAACGGGTCACGCTCGAGGACTCAACCCGGGGCACGGGCGGTTCGAGCGTCGGAGGATCAGCCGCCGGGTGCAGCGGCGCCAATTTCGACATGGTCGTCTTCTTCCAGCCACTGACCGGTACCGCAGCGACGCTGAACGGTGTGTCCACCTCGACGCCCGCTCCCGCTCCCGCTCCATCGACGCCAGGAATCGCAAAATGAGCACTCGTGACCGCACAATCCTCGGCGTGGTCTGCCTTATCGCAGCCGTGCTCGGGCCGTGGCTTCTCGTCGTCTCGCCCAAGCGCGCGCAGGCCACCAAGCTTCAGACCCAGATCAACGGCGTGCAGTCTCAGCTCAGCTCCGTGCAGGCCCAGCTGGCACAGGGCGAGCAGGCCCGGGCCCGGTTCGCCGCCAGCTACACCACACTGGTGAAGCTCGGTGAGGCGGTGCCCACCGACGACAACACGCCTTCGCTGATCTATCAGCTGTCCTCGGCGGCCCAGAAGTCCCGCGTCGATTTCCAGAGCCTCACCTTCAACGCCGGCAGCGGCGGAGGGGCGGCTGCGAGCACCCCCGCCAGCGCCTCCGCGGCCCTGCCCCCGGGCGTCACCGTCGGCACGGCCGGCTTCCCGATCGAGCCCTTCACCTTCACCTTCCAGGGCAACTTCTTCCACCTCTCGGACTTCTTTGGTCGCCTTCAGAAATTCGTGGTGGCCAACAACAAGAACGTATCTGTGAGCGGACGCCTGATCTCGCTCAACGGGATCACGCTGGCCCCGAATGCCGGGACCTTCCCGTCGATCACGGCCACGGTCACGGCCACGACCTACCTCCTGCCGGCCTCCGAGGGTCTGCTCAATGGAGCCACCCCGGCCGGTCCGGCCCCTTCGTCCTCCACCCAGACCGTCTCGAATCCGAGCCCCTCCAGCTCGGCTCCTCCGGCGGTCGTAACCGCACCGGTGCGATGAATCTCAATTTCGATCTCTCAGCCTTCTCGCGAGCCTTCCGTGGCTTCGCGGCCGAGCTGCGCAAGAACCGCCCTCTGGCCGGAGGGATCGCAGTGCTGGTGCTCGCCCTGGTGGCGATCCCCGTCCTGCTCAGTAAGTCGGCCAGCCCGGCTCCGGTGCCGCCGGCTCCCCTGCCGAGCACCGCGCCCGTCGCCGGGGCGACGATCCCGACGCTGAACGTGGCTACGTCGCCCGCGGATTCGCGGCTCGCCGGGCCGGCGCGCAACCCGTTCGGTAACAGCACCGGCACCGCGACCAGCACCGCACCGTCCACGAGCGCGAGCCGGATTGTCGCCATCCAAACGCCGACTTCGACGGCCACGAGCACGAGCTTTGGAGGAACCACCTCGACATTGACGAGCACCTCCAATACGAGTTCATCCGGTGGCTCCTCCAGCCCCAGCTCTTCAGGCACCTCGTCAGCGCCGGCGAGCAGCCCGACCCCTGCTACGCCAACCAAGCCGAAGCCCGCCCCGACCGGCCTCGCCAGCAACCAGGCCTATGACGTGTCCACGGCCATCACCAACGGCAACGGCGGCCTCAACACCATCGACCCGCTGGAGCGTCTGAGCGTGCTCCCGAGCGACCGGCAGCCGCTGCTCATCGAACTGGGCGTGGCGCAGAATGGCGACCACGTGCTCTTCGCAGCGCGGCGGGATGCGATCCTGAGCGGCCCGGGCACCTGCATTCCCGGGCCGATCGACTGCGAGATTCTGTCCCTGGGAACCAACCGGACCGAGTCGATCGCCACCGGCACGGGCTCGGCGACCCCGACCGTCGTGGCCCTGTTCGAGGTCACCGGCATCAGCAAGCAGAGCTACAGCTCATCCGCCGCGGCCGATAAGGCACGCCAGGCGCACTCGGCGGTTGGCCAAGCGTTGCTCGCCAAGTCCAACCTGACCGCGCTCTCCCTTTTCCGCTACGAGCCGGCCGTGGGGGCGGTCGTCGATCAGCGTGACCTGAGTGTGGGCCGCTAGCCGATGCGTGGAAGCTCGCTGAGCGCTGGTCGGATCCGGTGGGCCGCCGCGGCGATCATCCTCACCCTGGCAGCCACGTTGTTCATCGCCACCAGAGGGGCTGTGGCCGGGGTAAAGACCTCGACCCCGGCGACCACCGTCCGGCTCGGCGATACGGTGGAGTTGGGCACTCCGGCGGTCGCGGCGGTCGCCCAGGTTTCCGGCCGAACCTACATCTGGAACTTCGGCGACGGCACCTCCGCCAAAGGTCGGCGGGTCCGGCACGTCTATAAGAAGCCGGGCTACTACATCATCACATTGACTGTGCCTGGTGCCCACGGCCACGCCATGTTCGGCCGGGTCGTCCACGTCGAGCCGGTCTCGAAAGTGGCCGACGCGGGGGGCGCGACGGGACCCACGGGAACCACCGGGCCGCCGGCACCCATGAGCCCACCGGCGCTGGGGCTCAAGCTGCAGCTCCTGCCCCAGGCTCGGCATGGCCTCCTCAAGCGCGGCCTCGCCCTCCAGGTGAGCGCCACCGAGACGGCCGACGGCTTCGCCACGGTCTCGCTGCCCAAAGCGCTGGCCAAGATCGCCGGACTCAAGGCCGGTCGGCGGGCTTCCGTCGTCATCGCCACCGGGACGGTCTCGCAGGTCAAGGCGGGGGCTCGGAAGCTGGTCTTGCGGTTGGCGTCCAGGGTGGCCAAGCGGTTGGGGCGCCTCCAGAACTTGACTTTGACCGTGCGTATGTCACTCGTCGATTCCGCTGGTAAGCGTGCCGCTGTCGATGTGACCGGCACCTACTGATCTTCCCTCCTCAGAGCACAGTAAGCCCCTAAAGCGCGCCGCCGTCGATTGCCCCTCGGCGGCGGCGCGTGTCCCCTCCGCGTAAGCTGCGCGCCTCATGGCGCTCCGTCTCACCACTGCGGGGGAGTCGCACGGGCCTGGGCTGACCTGCATCGTCGAGGGCCTGCCCGCCGGGCTCGTGCTCGACCGCGACACGCTGAACCGTGATCTGGCTCGCCGCCAGCTCGGTCATGGCCGCGGCGGCCGGATGAAGATCGAGCGTGACCAGGTCGAGGTCACGGCAGGGGTACGCCACGGGCGCACCCTGGGCAGCCCCATCGCGCTCCAGGTCCGCAACCGCGACTACGCCAACTGGGAGGAGCGGATGAGCCCGTGGCCGGTCGAGACGGAGGTGGCCGAGGTCCACCTGCCCCGTCCTGGCCACGCCGACCTGGTGGGGACCCAGAAGTATGGCCTCACCGACGTGCGGGATGTGCTCGAGCGGGCGAGCGCGCGGGAGACCGCCGCCCGGGTGGCCGGGGGCACCGTGGCTCGGGCCTTCCTTCGCGCCCTCGGTGTTCAGGTGTTCTCGCATGTGGTTCAGATCGGCGCGGTGCGGGCCGCAACGGAGCGGGCGCTGACCCCGGCCGACTTCGAGGGCGTGGACGAATCCCCGGTCCGATCGCTGGACGCCGAGGCCGGTGCGGCCATGGTCGAGGAGATCAACCGCATGCGCAAGGCCAACGAGTCGTTGGGCGGAGCCTTCGAGGTGCACGCCTTCGGGCTCCTCCCTGGCCTCGGCTCCTATGTGTCCTGGGAGGAGCGGTTGGATGGGCGCCTCGGCCAGGCAATCCTCTCGATCCAGGCCATCAAGGGCGTGGCCGTCGGCGACGCTGCGGAGGTCGCCGGCGCCCCCGGATCGCAGGCCCACGACGAGATCTTCTGGGACGAGGGGCACGGCTATCACCGTGAGACCAACCGGGCCGGCGGCCTTGAGGGCGGCATGACCACAGGGGAGCCGCTCGTCGTCCAGGCCTGGATGAAGCCGCTGCCCACGCTGACCAAGCCGCTGCGCTCGGTTGATATCGAAACCCATGACCCTGCGCAGGCGCTCCGGGAGCGCACCGACTCGACGACGGTGCCCGCCGCCGGGGTGGTGGGCGAGGCGATGGTTGCCTTCGTGCTCGCCGACGCCTACCGGCGGAAGTTCGCCGGCGACCACATCGATGACGTCCGGCAGGCCCTCGAGGCCTATGAGCGGCGCATCGGGTGGCGGCGCCGAGACGCCTGAGCCGTCCTCAAGCGCCGGTCCGGCGCGGTCGATACCAAGCCCATGCGCTCGCGTCTGCGTGAGAACCTGCCTGCCGGCGCCGGAGCGGCGCTCGGCGTGCTCGTCGTGGCCTGGCTCGGGCTGACCGACTGGACCTGGACCGACTACGACAGCGAGGCCCGCCCGGCTTTCGATGCGCTGCTGAACGGACACCTTGTGCACTTTCTCCAGCTCGCGCCCGCCTACGGCGGCTCGTTGGTCATGCGGGCGCCCTTCGTGTTGACGACCAAGCTCTGGAACGGCGGTGAGCTGTCGATCTATCGAGCTGCAGCGGCCCCGTGCCTGGTGGCCAGCGCCGTGCTCGGCATCTGGCTCGTGGCGCGGATGCGCGGACTCGGCCAGCCGAGGGACGCCCGGTTAATCGCGCTCTTCCTCTGCGTGGCCAACCCGATCGTCCTACCCACGCTGGAGAGCGGTCATCCCGAGGAGCTCCTGGGGGCCGTACTCTCGATCGCGGCAGTTCTCCTGGCCATGCACAACCGGCCGATGTGGTCGGGGGTGATGCTCGGGCTCGCCGTGGCGAATAAGGAGTGGGCGCTCCTGGCCGTCGGGCCTGTGGTGCTTGCCCTCCCGGCCCACCGGGCGCGGGCGTTGCTCACGGCGGCGCTCGCCGCCGCGGCTGTCCTCGCCCCCCTGGCGCTGGGCGGCGGGCTCCTGTCACGCGCGCAAGCGGCGGCGACTCAGGCCAACGTCATCTTCAACCCTTGGCAGGTGTGGTGGTTCCTCGGAACCCATGCCCACGTGATCCGCGATGCCAGCGGTCATGTCGTCCCCGGGCATCATTGGAACGTCCGGGTGCCGCCATCCTGGGTAGGCATCGTGGCCCACCCGCTCATCATTGCCCTGGCCGCCCCACTGACCGGGTTGTGCGCATGGCTCAGGCGGAGAGGGCTGCAACGACCCGCATGCGAACCGCTGCTGCTGCTCGCGCTCCTCATGCTCGTGCGCTGCGTGCTCGACCCCTGGGACATCGTCTACTACTCACTTCCCTTTCTCTTGGCCCTGCTTGCCTGGGAGGTCCTGGCCTGCCGTCGTGTGCCGGTGCTCGCCCTGGCGGCGTCGTTCGCGGCCTGGTTCCTGTACGACTGGGGGACCCCGATCCACGGCCTGTCTCTGGACGAGGAGTCGCTTATCTTCCTGGCTTGCGGGGGGCTGGCCCTGACTGCCCTGGCCACCGGGCTCTATAACCCGGGCGTGATCGAGCGCCTCCGTCTGCGCTCCACCCGGCGCCGCCCGCTGCCCAGCCCCGCTTAGCCCACCCTGTCCTCCGCCCGAAGGAGTTGCGATCCTAGGGCGAATGAGCGTGCCGACCGATAAGGCCATCGTATGCATCGGCTTCATGGGCGCCGGCAAGTCGACGGCGGCCCTGAGCGTCGCCGCCGCGGTCGGTGCCGAGGCGGTGGACGTCGACCGCGTGATCGAGGAGCGGCTGGGCAAGCCGATCGAGCGCATCTTCGCCGAGGATGGGGAGGCGGTCTTTCGTGCCGCCGAGGAGCGCGTCACGCTTGAGCTGCTCGAGGCTCCTGGCCTGCGGGTCCTCGCCCTGGGGGGAGGCGCGGTCATGCACGAGCGCGTCCGCGCGGCCCTGACCCGCCATCTCGTGATCTGGCTGGATGTCGCGGTTGAAGAGGCGTGGAGCCGGGTCCGCGGAAGCGGCCGTCCGCTGGCCCGGGATTGGGAGTCCTTCGAGTACCGCTACGCCGAGCGTGAGCCCATCTATGCCGCCCTGGCCGACATGATCGTCCCCAGCGGCAGCCCACGGGAGTTCTCCTGGGTGCTCGAGGCGGGAGAGGACATGCCCGCTGGAACCAAGCTGCTGTGGGCGGTCACCGACTCTCGTGAATATCCGGTCTATGTCGGCCCCGGGCTCCTGACTCAACACATCTACTGGCCCCGTACCGTGCCCGGCGAGCGCTTCCTGGTCTCCGATGGCGGCGTGGCCCGCCTGTACGCGGAGCTCTTCACACCGCTCGCGGGCCGGGTGGTTGTGATGCCGGGCGAGCAGTCAAAGACCGTGGCCCACGCCGACATCGTCTGGACCGAGCTGGCCAAGGCCGGGATGACTCGCCAGGACGTGGTGGTGGCGCTCGGAGGCGGGGTGGTGGGGGACCTGGCCGGATTCTGCGCCGCAACCTACCAGCGCGGGGTCCGCTACGTCCAGGTGCCGACGACGCTCGTGGCTCAGGTCGATTCGGCCTACGGCGGCAAGACGGGCGTAGACCTCGCCGAGGCCAAGAACTATGTCGGCGCCTACCATCAGCCCTCCGCGGTGATCGTGGATCCGGCCACGCTGGCCACGTTGCCGCCCGAGGAACTGGCCGCCGGCTACGCCGAGGTCGTGAAGACGGCGCTGATCGCCGGAGGGGGGTTGTGGCAGGCCATTCGGAGCGGAGCCGACCCGGCGGCGCCGGAGATCGTCCTCGCCTGCGCCCGGGCCAAGCTGCGGATCGTGGCCCAGGACGAGCGGGATGCCGGGGCTCGCCAGGTGCTGAATCTCGGTCACACGATCGGCCATGCCATCGAAACAGTCACCGGCTACGCGCGCTACCGCCACGGCGAGGCGGTAGCGCTCGGGCTGCTGGCCGCACTACGGCTGTCGGGGCAGCCTGACCTCCGCCAGGAGGTTGCCGGCTTGCTCAAGGCCGGTGGCCTGCCGATCACCCTCGACGGGGTGGACCCCGATGCCGTGGTGATGGCCACCGCCCGGGACAAGAAGCGCCTCGGCAATGGCCCCGTGCCCTTCGTCCTGCTGGACGCGCCCGGCGTGCCGCGGGCCGGATGCCAGGTCCAGCCCCGCGAGCTGATCGCTGCCGTGCGAGAGTTGGTGCCGTGAACGCCGTCCGCAACCGGATCGAGGTGATGCATGGCGTCAACCTCGACCAGCTGGGGCGCCGTGATCCAGCCCAGTACGGGACCCTCACGCTCGATGAGCTCGAGGTGCACATCACCTCCGCCGCCCAGGAGCTCGGCCTGACCGCGAGCTTCTTTCGCACCAATCACGAGGGCGAGTTCGTCGAGCGCCTGCATCGCCTGGAGGGGCTGGTGGACGGCCTGGTGCTCAACCCTGGAGCCTGGACCCACTATTCCTACGCCATCCGCGATGCCCTTGAGCTGGCTCAGCTACCGGCGGTCGAGGTCCACCTCTCGGACGTCGATCGACGTGAGGACTGGCGCCGGAAGTCGGTGATCGCGGAGCTCTGCGTAGCCCGGATCACCGGTAAGGGGCCAGCGGGCTACCGTGAGGCGCTCGAGCGTCTACAGAAGGAGCTGTCTGCATGAGTGTCACCCAGACGGCCGGTCGCGTGGACCGGCTGAGCGCGCTTCTCCCCGAGTTCGAGATCGATGCGCTGCTGGTCACGGGCCTCGTCAATGTTCGGTACCTGACCGGGTATACGGGGGATAACGGGCTGGCCGTCATCGGCCCGGAGACCCGGGCGTTCATCACGGACTTCCGCTTCGTCGAGCAGGCAGCCGAGGAAGTCGATGCGAGTTTCGAGCGTCGGCAGGCGCAGCTGGAGCTGGTCGACTCGGTCGAGGCGATTCTCCCCATCGGACCGCTTCGTCTCGGCTTCGAGTCAACTCACGTGAGTGTGCGGGACCACGGCCGCCTGCGGGAGGAGCTTCCCGAGCGGGTCGAGCTCGTTCCGGTAGATGGACTGGTCGAGCAGTTGCGCACGGTCAAGGACGCGGATGAGGTGGCCCGGATCCACGAGGCGGCCAAGCTCGCCGATGCCGCCTTCACCGAGCTCGTGGCGGAGGGCCTGGTCGGACGCAGCGAGCGCGAGCTCGCCTTCGCGCTCGAGGCGAATATGCATCGTCACGGAGCCTCTGAGCCGAGCTTCGACATCATCGTCGCCTCGGGACCGCAGGGCGCCCTGCCGCACGGCATGCCGCGGGATGTCGAGGTCACCCCGCGTCAGTTCGTGGTCATCGACTGGGGGGCCCGCGTCGGCGGCTACTGCTCGGACTGCACGAGGACCGTCTACGTGGGAGGCGAGCCGGGACCGGAGGAGAGGGAGGTGTACGACCTTGTGCTCCGCGCCCAGCTGGCCGGCCTTGAGGCGATCCGCGCCGGGGCGGCGGCGCGTCAGGTCGACGCCGCCGCCCGTGATCTGATCACGGCGGCCGGGCACGGCGAGCAGTTCGGTCACAGCCTGGGCCACGGCGTTGGCCTCGACATCCACGAGGCGCCGCGGGTCTCGCAGCGCTCGGATGCCACCCTGGAGCCGGGCAACGTCGTCACCGACGAGCCGGGCATCTACCTGCCCGGTCGCTTCGGCGTCCGGATCGAGGACCTTGTGGTCGTGACCGACGAGGGATGCCAGATCCTGACCTCGGTGACCAAGGATCTGATGGTCCTCGACTGAGCGCGACGAGCGCGCCGCTACCCTGACCTCCCGTGCTTTCGACCAATCAATTTCGCAACGGCAGCCACATCGACGTCGATGGGACGATCTACAAAATCGTCGAGTTCCAGCACGTCAAACCGGGCAAGGGGGGTGCCTTTGTGCGCACCAAGCTCCGGCGCGTAAGCGACGGAGCTGTGATCGACCGCACGTTCAGGGCGGGAGAGAAGTTCCGCGCGGTGCGCACCGAGACCCGGCGCATGCAGTACCTCTATCAGGACGGCACCGATGCTCATTTCATGGACTCCGAGAGCTATGAACAGGTGGCGATTCCCATCGGCGCCCTCGCCGAGCCCCTGCGCTGGATGAAGGAATCCTCCGAGGTCGAGCTCCTCTACATCGACGACCAGCCGGCAGATATTCAGCTCCCGAGCGCCACTGACCTGCGGGTCGCGGAGACTGACCCGGGACTGCGCGGCGACACCGCGTCCGGCGGCGGCACTAAGCCGGCGACGCTGGAGACCGGCGCCCAGATTCAGGTCCCACTCTTCATCGACGTCGGAGACACGGTTCGCGTCGACACTCGCTCCGGCGAGTATGTCTCCCGCGCCTGAACGGGCGGCGGCCTGGGCATGCGCCGGACCGATCAGCGACGAGCCGCAGTCTGGGCGCTCTACCAGAGCGACCTGCTGGAACAGCCCCTGGAGCAGGTCCTCACGTCGAACTCTCTTCCCTTTACCCGGGCGCTGGCGGCGGCGGTAAGGGAGCGCCAGGCCGAGCTCGACACACTGATCTCAGGTCATGCCACGGGCTGGTCGCTCGACCGGATCGCTCCGCTCGAGCGCTCGATCCTCCGCGTGGCACTGGTCGAGATGCTCCATCCGGCCGAGATCCCGGGCGAGGGCCCGATCCCGCCGGAGGGGGCGATCAATGAAGCCGTGGAGACGGCCAAGCGGTTCTGCGGCGCCGAGGCGCCGGCGTTCGTCAACGGGATCCTTGGGACGGTGCTGGGGGAGTTGCAGAACCGGGCTACGCGTGACTCAACGGGCGCTTCAGAGTCTGCGCCGCGTACGTCTCGTTGATGGCGCGCGCGGCCTGCCGGCCGCTGAACACGCAGCCACCGAGGAAGGTTCCCTCCAGGGAGCGCTTGCCATGCATCCCGCCCCCGCCGAATCCGGCCGCCTCGCCCGCGGCGTAGAGGCCCGCGACGGGCTCCCCGTCCGGTCGCAGCACGCGGGAGTCGAGATCGGTCTGAATGCCGCCCAGACTCTTGCGGGCCATCACCGTCATCCGGATAGCGATCAGCGGCATCGCCTTCGGGTCGACGATCTTCTGGAAGGGCGTGGTCCGGAGTCGGTCGCCGCGCCAATTTCTCAGCGACTGGATCCGCCGCAACTGATCGTCATTGAAGAGCGGCTTGCCCCGGTCGATGGTTGCGTCGTAGCGCGTGACTTCTGACTCCATCCGGTCGGCGTCGAGCGCAGCGTCGCCCGTCACCTCCTCCATCTTCTTGGCCAGTTCAGGCAGCGAGTGCGCGGTTACGAAGTCAGGACAGTGGTCGATGAAGTGGCGCACCAGGGTCGGCTTGCCCAGGAGCACCGAAAGCAGAAAGCGGATCAGCCGCTTTTCCCGAATCTGAGGGTTGTGCTCGGCGCCTGAGACGTCGAGCTCCCGCCGGGCGATTTTCCAGTTGCAGACCATCCAGTAGTAGCCCCGCGGATCCTCGAGCATCCGCTCAAGCGCGTAGTACGCGTCGAAGGTCGGGATCAGCGGGGTCGGCCCATAGCGCTTTCCCGTCGGATCGAGGACGAGACCGGACCTGGGCGGGATCAGCTTGAGGCCGTGCCGCGGCCGACGCGGCTTGGGGTGGCGGACCGCGTCGGCGTAGTTCCACATCCGGGAGATGTGGGTCACGTTGCCACCGATCCGCTTGACCTCCTCGTGCATGGCGCCATCGGCGTAGTAGTGAGAGCCCATCAGGATGTCCTGCGGAGGGGCACCCAGTTCGGACGGCCATTCGCGTCGGATCAGGTCGAGATTCCCGCCGATCCCGCCGGCAGTGATTACGACCTGCTCCGCTCGGATCTCCGAGTCCGGTTCGGTCCGGCAGCCCGTGACCGTCTCACCATCGGTGATGAGCCCGGTCACCCGGGTCTGAAAGCGGACTTCGAGGCGGCTCCTCGTGGGATGCTTCGTGATCGCGTCCCAGGTCGCGTCGACGAGCGCCTTCCCGGTTCCCCAGGTGAGATGGAAGCGGGGTACCGAGTTGCCGTCGCCATAGACACCGCGCTCGGCCCAGTTGACGACGGGAAAGAAGCGAACGCCGTAGCGCTTCAGCCAGCCACCGACCTCGTCGCGGGCTCGCGAAACATATTCCTCGGCCCAGCGCCGCGGCCAGTGATCCTCCGGCGTGAACTCAGCCACGCGCCGCCAGTCCTCAAGCGCCAGCTCGACGCTGTCCCGGATCCCGGATCGCCGCTGCTCGTTGGTATCGACCATGAACATCCCGCCGAAGGCCTCACGGGCCAAGCCACCCACCTCATCGGGCTGACAGCGGTCGAGGAGCAGGATCTGCTTGCTCGAGTCGAGCGCTTCGAGGAGCTCGAGCGTCACCACCAGGCCGGCGATCCCGGCCCCCACCACCACCACGTCGACGCGTTCGCTGGGCACGGGTGCAACCTACCGCTTTCCGGCGCCAGGACCCGCAGGTTCAGCTGCTCTGCGGTGCCCCCGCGGACACCGCTCGGACGCCCTCCTCCAGCTCATCGACCACGTCAACGTAACGCTGGACGCCGGCCAGGCGGAGGGCGTCGCTAGCCGGCGATACGGGCGGGATCACGACCCGGATGGTCTGACCCCGGGAGCGAAGATTCTCCCCGAGCCGGTAGAGCAGATGGATCCCGGCACTGTCGATGTAGTCCAGCGAGGTGAAGTCGAGAACGAGCCCCAGGGCATCATTGGGCGTCGCCTCGATGATCGCCCCTCGCAGCTCATTGGCGTTCGACATGTCGACCTCTCCGGTCACGTTGACGATGACCACCCGATCGTGAATTCGGATCTGAATATCGGCGATGTTCATCGTGTCTCGATTCGGCGTCGCATGATGACCTCCGTGCCTGCGCGGCTTGTGTTGACCTCAAAGTCGTCCGTCGCACCCTCGATGATCGTCAGGCCGCGGCCGCGGTTTTCGCCGCGTGGGGATCGCCACTGGCCGCTGTCGCTCACCGTGATCACGACCGTGGCCGGATCGGAGCCGTCACTGCTTTCGATCAGCGCGTGGAGCTGAAAGGAAGCTGGACCAGGCGCGTAGGCGTGCTCGATGGCGTTGGCGCAGGCTTCGTTGGCGGCGAGCGCCAGCTCGCCCAGCACGGGCTCCTCCGCTCCGTGTTCACGCAGCCAGCGCCGCAGGAGGCGGCGTGTCCCTGAGAGAACGTTCGGGTCGGCGGGCAGATCGAGGTCGAGCACGTCGGGGATCGCTGTGCTCTGCATAGCGACAATCGCCAGGTCGTCGGTGAGGCCTTCCGGAGGGACCATTTCATCCACGGCCAGCTGGCAGGCTCGCTCCACGGTCCCGCGCCCGGGCCAGGACCGTGGCAAGTTGCTCGATCGTCTCGGTTAGGGCGATTCCCCGACGCTCAACGAGTCCGTCGGTATAGAGGACCACGGTCTCGCCGGTCTTCAGTGAGAACTCCTGCTCAGGACAGCTGCCATACGGAAAGCCCCCCAACGGAGCCCCTGGGGTGAGCTCCAGCACTCGGGCGCTGCGCTCGGAGACGATGATGGGGGGCGGATGCCCGGCGGTGGCGATCCGGAGCCGTGCGGTTTCCGGGTCGAAGACGGCGTAGGCGGCCGTGGCCATCGCATATTCGCCCATCGACTGCACGAAGCGATCGACCAGCTCGAGGGTGTGGGATGGGCCGTGTCCCTCCCGGGCGTAGGCGTGGAGCGCGGTGCGGAGCTGCCCCATCAGGGCCGCCGCCCGCACGCCATGCCCCACGACGTCACCGATGGCCAGCCCGATCAGCCCGCGGGGAAGTTCGATCACGTCGTACCAGTCGCCTCCCACCTCATCACGCGCCGGGAGATACCGGGCGGCGATCTTGAGCCCCACCGTCTCCGGGAGCGCTCGCGGGAGGAGGCTTCGCTGGAGGAGCATGGCCATGTGGTGCTCGTGCTCCAGGGCCGAGAAGAGCCGCGCGCGTTCGATCCCGGGCGCAATCCGCGCGGCCGCCAGCTGGAGCACCGCCAGTTCCTTTTGCCCAAAAACTCTCGGCGTCAGCGTTCCCACGTGGAGCACCCCGATCAGCTCTGATTCAACGATCAGGGGGACGCCGAGCATCGAGCGGATCCCCTTCTCACGCAGGATCGGGTTGTGAATATCTGCTGCGCTGACCTCCGGCATGAAGATGGCGATCCGCCCCGCGGCGATCCGGCCGGCGAATCCGATCCCGAGCGGAATCCGGACGCCTTGCTCCACCTCCTCTTCGATGCCCTTGGCCGCCCTCGCCACGAGCTCGTGGGTCTCGGCATCGAGCAGGAGGATGGCCGCCGTATCGACGCTCAGGGCCTCACGGACGCGTTCCAGCAGCTCATCGAGCAGTTCCTCCAGCCCGAGCTCCGATAGGGCGGGATCACTCAGCCGGTAGAGATGGCGGACCTGCTCCGACGGCGCCAGGACCGGGCCTGTCGCCTCGAGCACGATCTGGCCAACCCCGATGTCGGGGGGCGGCAATTCGCTGGTCTGGTCCTCTCGTGGCATTTTCCGTGCTCCTACCTGGGCATAGCAGAGCGGAACGATAGGATGCGCCAGCCCCGCTCGGGGGCCTTAGTGCTTCCGGATCTCGCCAGGATGGAGGGGCAATGGAGACGATAGAGCGTGGCGGAGTGGCGCTGCGCGGATTCTGTGGGTCCTTGGACCGCCCGAGGACCCTGCGCGAGATCCTGAGCGCGGATACTTAGCTCGATGAGGGGAGTCCTGGGCATATCGGCGTTTCGGAGGCTGGCGGCGGCGTCGATCCTGAACGAGCTGGCGTTGCAAATTGCCGAGATAGCGCTGGCGTTGCTCGTTTATCGCCGGACCGGGAGCGCACTTGGCGCAGCCGCATTCTTTCTATGTGAGCAGTTTGCACCCGCGTTTGTTTCCCCACTTGTCGTCGCCCGCCTCGACCAAGGTTCGGCTCGCCGCGCTCTCGTTCCCCTTTACATCCTGGAAGGGCTCATCTTCTTGCTGTTGGGCGGTCTCACGGCGAAGCTAGCTGTTCCTCTAGTTCTGTTTCTAGCGCTCATCCAGGGGAGCCTTGCCGTGAGCGCACGTGTTCTCGCCCGCGCAGCGTGGACCTCGATTACCACCCAAGCCGGCGCGCTACGGGACGCCAATGCGGCTGTCAACTCCGTAACGTCGGTGTGCTGGCTCGCCGGTCCAGCGGTGGGAGGGGGACTGGTTGCGCTCGGAGGGACCAGCCTCCCGTTGTTCGTGAACGTCGGGCTCCTCGCGCTTTGCCTACTCGTGATCGCTACCGCGGAGGACTTGCCAGAGGCAGCACCCGATCGCGCTCCCAGTGCAGGCCGGCTCCGCTCCGCCATCAGCTATGCACGACGGTCAAAGGTCGTCGCAAGACTTCTCTCGCTGCAAGGGGTCTTCATGATCTTTTTCACCATCTCGATCCCCATAGAACTCGTTTTCGCGCGGCATACCCTCCACGCGGGTGCTGGCGGCTACGGCTTGCTGCTCTCAGCCTGGGGAGGCGGAGCCATTGTGGGAAGCGTCATCTACGCACGTTGGCGGAGGCTAACTTCCCGCGTACTCATGGCATTAGGGGCTGCCTTGGTTGGGACGGGATATGTGCCAATGGCGGTAGCACCTGATCTCGTGGTCGCGATCGCTGGCGCTGCGATTGCGGGCATCGGTAATGGGATCGAGATAATCGCTATGCGCACCGCTCTTCAGGAGCTGTTGCCCCCCCAATGGATGGCATTGGTACTCAGTCTCAATGAGTCGATGTTCCAAGCGGTGCCTGGGATCGGCATTATCGCCGGAGGAGCAATTACCGCGCTTGCGGGACCTCGCCTGGCGCTCGGGGTTGGCGCGGCGGGGGCGCTCGCTACCGCCCTTGCCATGTGGGTAGGGCTGCCCGCAGGAAGCCGGGGGGATGAGGCAAGGAAACCGGAGAATGCCGAGCGGCAATTGGCGGTCGCAGCCCGGCGACCGTAGCGTCGCTTTACCGCCGTTTTACCGCCGCATTGCCGTCCGCCCCCACCCTCTCGGAACTGGCAACGACGAATGGGGTTACGGCTCCCGCGCTCGAGGTCGCTCTCTAGCGCAGGTTGGTTCGTAGGTCCGCCAAGAAAGGAGAACCAAATGGGCGGCAAGTGGTAACTGCTAAGTCTTGAACAAGAGTGTCCGGTAGGGACCGTCTTTTGCTGACTGCCATGGACATCGGCTATTTGCGTCAAGAACTTGAGTCTTTGGACTTTTGTTCGATCGGTCTTGAAAGTTCAGCTATTTGCGCAGATAGCCGATAAGAGGAAGCGTATGAACAGCCTCGCGCGGGGTCAGCGATTCGAACGAACTCGGAACGTCGGCTGGGGAATCGCAGCGGTCCAGTTGGTGGAGTTCGCTGCAGCGGCGTTGGTGTTCTTGTTGACGATGGGCTGGGATCGGTGGACCACCGGTCCGCTCGTCGCTATCGCGGCACTCGCGATCGTCAGCGACCAAATGTCCGTTCAGAACGCGGTCGCGAAGCTTCAGGTCTCGGGGACCCTTCTCGGCCTCATGCTTGCCGCAGTCCTTCTTGGGGGCGGGCCGGCGGCCCTACTAGGGATGTTGGCAATAGCTGCAGGATGGCTCCGTTCGCGAGGCCCTCTGATAGCTCTGAGCACCAACCTGATCACGTATGCGTGGTTTCCCCTGGTTGGCGCCATCTTCTTCCATGTGATGACCCACCTGCTCCGGGTGGGTCCGCATGACGCGACCTTTTACTTTCTGGTGCTGCCGACGTTTGTAGTCGGCCTTGTCATGAATTGGGGTCTCCTCGCAGCCCACCAGTGCTACGTCGAGGGTTCCTCCTTCGTCAAGAAGATGCAAGACGCGGTTGGCCCGATCCTTGCCGCCGAGCTCTTCTCGGCCGTCCTGCTCAGCGCCGCTGTGTACTTCGTTGTGAAGACCGGAACGATCGGGATCGCCATCTTGGCTGTCGTCCTGATCATCTTCCAGTACCTCGTTGGCGAGCTCCTCAAGTCGCAGGGCCGCGCCGAGGAACTCCGGAGAAAGGCCACAACCGACGAGCTGACCGGCCTTTCGAATCGTGAGCACTTCAACACCGTGATCAGAGAGAAGATTGCGGGGGCAAACGTTTCCGCGGAAACGTTTGCTGTGATGCTTGTGGACCTTGACCGGTTCAAGGAGATCAACGACACGCTCGGCCACCACTACGGGGACGTGCTCCTGCGGGATCTGAGCCCGCGGCTGGCGGAATGCGTCGGAGAGAATGGGCTTGTGGCGCGCTTGGGCGGGGACGAGTTCGCAGTTCTCCCAGATGTCTCGGCTGACGAACCCGGGGCGCTCAAAGAGGCGGCGGAGAAGCTGCTTGATTGTGTACGTGAGCCGATC
Source organism: uncultured Solirubrobacterales bacterium (assembly GCA_963733555.1). GTDB lineage: Bacteria > Actinomycetota > Thermoleophilia > Solirubrobacterales > Solirubrobacteraceae > Palsa-465. Next base: position 1,200,594 of record CAVTDO010000002.1, on the reverse strand, counting down.
GTGGTCGATGAGCTGACGCTCGGTATTGGCGCCAGCATCGGAATCGCACGGTTTCCCGAGGACGCCGCGGACGTCAATGACATCCTGCGTCGCGCGGATGTTGCGATGTACTCCGCCAAGGAGGACCATGCCGGGTGGAAGATGTACGAGAGCCGGCTTGATCGGTACTCGCTGCGACGCTTCACGGTGCTGAACGAGTTCCGCCGGGCTCTGGAGTCCGAGCAGTTCGTCCTGCACTATCAGCCCGTCGTTTCCATCGACGGGGCACACGTGCGTGGGGCCGAGGCGCTGGTGAGGTGGGACCATCCGGAGCTGGGGATGGTGCCGCCGAACGACTTCATCCCGATCGCGGAGCAGTCGGGCTTGATCGGCCACCTGACGCACTACGTCCTGGAGCGCGCCGTCGCCGAATGCAAACGGTGGCGGGATGAGGGTCGTGACCTAGCCGTCGCCGTAAACCTTTCGGTTCGTGACCTGCTCGACCTGGACCTTCCCGGCCAGGTCTCGAGTGTTCTCACGGCTCACCATCTGCCCGCGGAGGCTCTGCATCTTGAGATCACCGAGAGCATGATCATGTCCGACCCCGACCGGGCGCTTGAAACGGTGACGCGTCTACGGGACCTCGGAGCCCACATCTCGGTCGATGACTTCGGTACCGGCTATTCGTCTCTAGCGAACCTGAAGCGGCTTCCGATCAGCGAACTGAAGATCGACCGCAGCTTCATCTCCTCACTGCCCCATGACGAAAGCGATCTGATCATCGTGGGCTCCACGATCAACCTCGGTCACGATCTTCGACTCCAGGTGATTGCCGAAGGGGTTGAGGACGAGATCACACTGAAGCGGCTCGCCAACCTGGGCTGCGACATGGCCCAGGGTTACTACTTCGGCCGGCCGCTACCCAGCCAGGAATTCGTCAGGCTGGCCGACCTGATCGGCGGGAAAGCGCCGTCGCTTGTTTCGGTTGACTCGCTACCCACCATCGCCAAGCGTTCGCAGGCGCGACGGTAGCTCGGCGTAGCGACGCCGCCTACGCCGTGAGCGCTACGGCCGCCTCCGGAGTGGCGACCCGGAAGGTGAAGCTTTCTTCCAGATAGAGCCGCACAACCTCGCCGTCGTGTGAGTCGTATCCGAGCGACAGGTCCTGGCCTGATTCGAACAGGAAGTCGCCACCGCGGAGACTGAGCACGACCGCGCCCTGCACGCCGGGTGTCCAGACGATCGGTCCGCCTTCAAGGATCTTCCGCAGGTGCTCGAGGAGGGGGTAGCCGCCGTGCTCGGCGGTTTCCACAACCCTTCGATACTGCTCCCGCCCAAGCGCGAGTCCGTACGGGCCGTTGACCCCGCTGCAGAGCAGCCGCTCGACTGCACCAGCCGCCTGGCGCGGATACTGCTCGGCGCTTTCGCCGAGCGACAAGGGATCGTGGGGAGACGCACCGGCGACCCCACCGATCGCCTCGCCCCAACCATGGAAGACGGCAACGTTCTCCGCAAGCGCGATCTGGTGGGCCGCGTTGTCAAGCGGCTCGAGATCGGCGTCCTCGGCGCCGCGGTCCGCGTCGCGCAGCTCCTCCCGGGAGAGTGTGAAATCGGCCCGGAGCTCCACGGCCGGGAGGACCACGCGCTGACGTCCGGTGACGCCTTCGCTGGGCGACGAATCCACCGGCAGGGTACGGCCCAGGTTGGTGGCGGAGTACGTCCAGCCGTGCGGTCCTGAAAAGTCCACGAGCTTCCGGGCGCCAAGCGCCGCGGACAGGCGCTCACGGGCTTCCTCGTCGAGCAACCGCCAGCCGGTGTCGCTGATCGGAGCGTGTGATCTCAGCAGGTGGTTCACAGTCCGCCTCCCTTCAGGCTGCCGATCCCAAGCGATCCCGCCTCGAAGGCACCCTCGGCTCCGCCTCCGTCTCCCTCCAGCGCTTCCGCCTCGGCCGCCTCACCGTGCTCGACGATATCGCCGCTCTGGAAGAGGATCCCCTCTGCGATCTCACGCCAGGTGGGCGTTCGTCGCAAGAGGAATTCGAGATCCATGCTGAAGTGCTTGAACTCTTCGCCCTGGGCATCGCGCATCACTGCCAGCGCCTCCGCGTCGGTTTCGACCGCGATGCGCTGCTCGTACCAGCCGATCGCCTCGGCTTCCTCGGTCAGTGAGGCGCACAGGCGGGCGAAGGTGCGCGTCGCCGCCGGCAGCTCTTCAGGGGGCTCGTGGTACTGGTCAAATCCCATAGGTCATCTCCCTTGCAGGACCAAGCGGGAGCGTACCCCTACTTTGCGCCACGAGCCGCGGGGATCGAGACCCGGGTCGGAATCGGACCCGGGGCCGGTCAGAGATGCAACTGGAGCTCGATGTAGGCCACGCATTGCCCCTGATTGAGGAACCAGAAGCCAGCCCAGCCGCCGTCCTTGCAGTCGTCCTTCGTGTGCGGCTTGCCGGAACCGCTTCCGGAGCCACTGCCGCCGGAGCCGCTTCCCCCCGACCCTCCGCTGCCGCCCGAATTTCCGCTCCCCGAGCCAGACCCGGATCCACCCGAGCCCCCGGATCCACCCGAGCCCCCGGATCCACCCGAGCCCCCGGATCCACCCGAGCCCCCGGATCCACCCGAGCCGCCTGAACCGCCCGAGCCACCTGAACCGCCCGAGCCACCGTTCCCACCGGCACCCCCGCCTCCGCCACCGGACCCGCCTCCGCCACCGGACCCGCTTCCTCCGCCGGAACCGCCTCCGCCCGATCCGGTCGATCCGGTGTTTCCGCCGGAACCGCCGCCGGTGGCTCCGCCCGCGGGTGAGGACGACGTGGTGCCGGATCCAGCGGCCGTCCCGGCCGAGCTAGTGGTCCCGGAGATGGTGGGCGAGTTCGAGGTTCCGGTCGGCGTGACCGGGCCGGTCGTAGCCACCGTTACCAAGGTGGCCGGGGGGGATGGCGTGCTTCCGGCGGGGTTACTGAAAGGCGAGCCCGGCGCCGGGCTATGTCCGGTGCCCGAACCGGGCGAACCGCCAGTCCCGCTCACACCTGACCCACCACCCGATTGCGCGCCCGAGGAACCACCGCTCGAGCCCACGGACCCGCCCCCGCCGTGCAGCGAATGCCGGCTCAAGGCGCCGCGCGTCAGATGCACAGCAAGGAGCGCCTGTTTCCGGGCCGACCCGGCCGAGGCGACGGCAACAGCACGGCCCGCTCCCCGCGCCGAAGAACGGCGCTTCGAGGCCTTCGCGCTGACGCCCGCTCCGATCGTCGGTCGCTGCGCCAGACGGAGCGCTGGGCGTGAGGCAGCCACTCCACTCGCCGTGCCGAAGGCAGTCACCACAACGGTCGCCAAGGCCGCCGGCATGGCGACCGAGGCCGCAGAGGCGAGGTTTCCTCGTCCCGGGCTCTTGCCGCGGATCCACGCGAGCGCGCTCTGCGGGGAGACGGCTAGGAGCGTCCAAAAGAGGACCGCCCGATTGGCGGAATAGCAGCGGAGAAAGGCGCGCACGACGGCTGGATCGAGCTGTGTGCCCGAGACCTCGACGATCGCCTCGAGGGCTCTCTTGTGCGCGATCGCCTTCCGGTACGGACGCACCGAGGTCAGGGCGTCAAAGGTGTCGGTCACGGCGATGATGCGAGCCCCGAGCGGGATCTGCTCGCCGATCAGCCCCGACGGATAGCCGTTGCCGTCAAAACGCTCGTGATGGTGGAGGACCATCTCAGTGATCGCGGGAGCATCCATGCCGGCGACGATCGCCGCGCCTTCATCCGGGTGGCGCTTGATGATCTCGAACTCCGCCTCGGATAGAGGCCCGGGCTTATTCAGGAGCTCCATCGGGATGCGAAGCTTTCCGATGTCGTGCATGGCGGCCGCGGTTCTCACCCTCGCGATTTCCTCCCGCTCCAGCCCCAGCTTGCGGGCGACCATCGCGCTGTGGAGCGCGACGCGGCGGGAGTGGCCATCCGTATAGGGGTCCTGGGCGTCAACGGCCGCCGCCATCTGACGCAGCAGGCGCGCCTTCTGCTCGAGGTTCTCGTCGTTCAAGGCCAACTGGGCGCCCGGATCATCCAGCCCCAGCAGCCCGACGGTCTTAGCGAGCCGCCGCTCGCTGCGGAAGCGATGGAGCCATCCCCAGAGGAGCAGCTCGCTGAAGAACACATCGCCGGATCCACTACAGCGCTGCCAATAGGCGCTGCCTATCGCGGAAGCGGCAAGCGAAAGCGCGAAGGCCAGCGCGACGCACAGCCAGGGGGAGGTGATGAGGCCTGCATCGTGCACGCGCCACACAACGACGACCGGCATCACGGCGACGGCAACGGTGACGACGGCAACCTGGGGGAGGTACCGAATCGCCCTAGAGGTGTTGTGCTCTCTCAAATCCCCTACGCCCCGCTGGCCCTGATGACGACCGGAAACTTTGTGCCTCCGAGGCCCACGACCGGTCAAGCAACCTTGAGTTCGATTATCACATAACTACGCCCGATTTGGCGCAGTTTGCGCAAAATAAACACCAGGACCGCCGGGAAAAAAGTGTCCAGAAGCCGGCTCCGCTCAAGGAGAGGGCCTTAGCGGACGATGCATCGCACATCGCGAAGCGTCCGCACGCCTGCACACCGGAGGAAGCGTCTTGGATCAACTGAGTCGAGGTTTCGTCGGCTATCAGCGTCAGCGCCCGACGCTGCTGATCGCCAACGACGATCCCGTTGTCTGCTCGATGCTGGGCATGTCGCTCGACGAGCGGTTCGAGATTGTGGCCGCGGTCGAGGACACCGACCAGGCCGTGGCGCTCGCAAAGAAGCACCAGCCCGACGCCGCCGTGATCGACGTAGACAAGCCGGGAGGGGGTGGGACCGCAGCGGTGCGGGGGATCGCCCAGGTGTCGCCTGAGACGGCCATCGTCGTCCTGTCAGGCGATGAGTCGGACGCGCTCGTCCACGATCTGCTCCAGGCAGGAGCGATGGCCTGTTGCCGTAAAGGGATCAGCCCCCGGGAGCTCTCCGAAGCCATCGAGAGCTCCATCCGTGCCCTGCGCCAGGAGCAGGCAGCGGTCGCCAGCAGCCCTGCCGAGCGCTGATTCGACGACGAGGGCTGGCGGCGCTGCGAGCCGAGCGCCTATCCGCCGAGCCCTCGGTCGCCATATATTGAGCCACCGGCATGCCCGATCTCAGCTATTCCGCGGCCTCTGGCGAGCTTGGCGCCTACCTGGCCGTCCCCCGCGGGAAAGGACCCTGGCCCGGCGTGGTCGTGATCCAGGACGCGCTTGGGCTGACTGACGACATCCGCGATCAGGCGGATCGCCTGGCCGCCGGGGGCTACCTGGCCGTGGCTCCGGATCTCTACTCCGGCCGCGGGTTGCGCTGCGTAATCGCGACGCTGCAGCAGTCCCGATCCGGTCGCGGCCCGGCTTACGAGGACATCGAGGCGGCGCGACAGTGGCTGGGCGAGCGTGACGACTGCACCGGTCGCATCGGGATCATCGGGTTCTGCATGGGGGGCGGTTTCGCTCTCCTCAGCGCGCCTCGCTATGACTTCGCCGCCGCCGCGGTCAACTACGGCGAGGTGCCGGAGGACGCCGTCGAGCGACTTCGTGGGGCGTGCCCGATCGTCGGCAGCTACGGCGGTCGCGACCGGACGCTGCGCGGACGCGCTGAGCGCTTGCGCGCCGCCCTCACCGAGCTCGACGTCGCCCACGATGTCAAGGAGTACCCGGACGCGGGGCACAGCTTCCTGAACCGGATCAACACGGGTCCGCTTCTCTCTCCGCTCGTGCACCTGACCGGCTTCGATTATCACCATCCGTCCGCCGAGGACGCGTGGCGGCGGATCTTCGTCTTCTTCGATGATCATCTCGGCGGGGACCAGGACGAAGCCTGACCCATGAGGAGCCGAGCGCCTCGATGAGTGAGGCTCGACGTTTCGTGATCCAAAAGCACGCGGCGAGGAGCCTGCACTACGACTTCCGGCTCGAGGTCGCTGGGGTACTGCGCTCCTGGGCCGTACCCAAGGGCCTCTCGACAGATCCGCGCCAAAAGCGACTGGCCGTGGAGGTGGAGGACCACTCGCTGGAGTACGCCGGCTTTGAGGGGGTCATCGGCGAGGGGAGCTACGGAGCCGGTGCGGTCATCGTGTGGGACGAGGGGACCTACCGGAACCTGGACGAAGATCATTCGATGGCCGAGGCGCTCGAGGCCGGACATGCCAGATTCTGGCTCGAGGGCCAGAAGCTGCGCGGCGGCTGGACCCTTCAGCGGACGAGCCGGGGCGCAAAGCCGCAATGGCTGGTGATCAAACGCCGCGACGAGGCTGCCGACGCTCGCCGGCGCCCTGAGAGCACTCAACCCGAATCGGTCAAAACGGGAAGGACGATCGAGGAGGTGGTTGAGGATGGGGACTAATAACCGCCGCCGCTCCAGCCACCCCCGCCATTCGAGTTGTTCCCGCCGTACCCGTTCACGCCGCCCGGTCCCTGCTCACCGGAGCCCATCGAGACACCTGGCACGCTCGCCGTGATCGTCACCTCACGAGCCGTCAGGGTGCCCCCGCTCGAGGTGTAGGTGACCTGAAGCGTGTCGCCTGCGGTCAGGCTCTGACTCAGCGTGGGGTTGGGAACGGCCAGCGTCAAGATCTCGCCTGAGGTGGTCTGGAGCGTGAACGAGCTCCCGTCGCTGGCCACCGTCCCGACCGTTCCGCTGACCGTGGTCGAGCCGGGATAGACAATCGCGGTGGCCAACAGGCTGCCGGCGCTGGTCTCCTGGTAGGTCACCTGCACCTGGTCGCCGAGCTCAAGCGCCACGGGTGTCGTCAGGGCGCCGAGCGCAAAGCTTACGATGTGCCCGGCCGTGGTGCTCGACCTGAGGACCGAGGAAACGAAGTGGTAGGGCTTGTAGGCGCGGCTCGAGGCATCCGGGGCGCCGTCATCGAGCCACCCGGCTCCGCCTCGTGGATTTCCGCCACCGCCGCCATCCGAGGTGCCGAAGTAGCGACCGTCGATGTTCATGAAGATGTGCACGCCCGGATGGTCGTAGAGCGTCACCTCGACCGCTCCCTGACCCACGCCGGGGACGATCAGACGCGCCTGGCGCAGCGTGGCGATGATGCCCGCGTCGTTCGGTACTCCGCCTCCGGGCGGCCAGAGGCCAGCACCGGCGAGGACGGCCGCCACCGAGCCTGAACAGTCATAGCCCTTGCGGTGGCCGTTGTGTCTCGAAGCCTTGATGCCGACGCTGGCAATGCCGGCCTGGGCGTGGCCCCCGCCGTAGACGTAGGGGTAGTCGTCCTCGGTGATCGTGGAGGCGGCCGTCGTCATGGCGTTGACTACTCCGACCCGCCGTCCCGCGGTCTGGATCGTGAACGAGGAGCCGCTGAGTGCGGTGACGGTGCCCGTGGCTGAGCCTCCAGCCACAACACGCGCAGACGAGGCCGTGGCGACTGAGGGAATCAGGAGGGCAAGGCTGAGCGCGCAGCTGGCGGCGAAGCGACGTATCACTGTGAGTCCTTTCAGGCAAAACGGTTTTGCCTCTCCGACCTATCGGGCCGACCCGGACTCACACCAAGCTGGGGACCGCTCGGGATCGAACAGATGTCCGCCCCCGAGTGGGACTAGAGAAAAGGCGGTCAGGCCTTCTGCGCCGACAGCCACTCCGCCTTGTGGGCTTTCTTGGCCGCCTGATAGGCGGCAAGAGCCTCAGCGGAGTCGACGTCACCCAGCGTGGGGTGGCTGGGCACGAGGCCACGCGCTGCCGCAACGCCGAAGTGCTTGGCCAGCACCGCCCCAAGGGCCTTCACCTTCATGTCTCCGAAGCCTGGAAGCGACGCGATGTTGGCTCGCAGCTGATCGGTGCCGGCGGCTTCGGTCCACACACGAGCGGCATCGGATCCATAGTGGTCGCGGATGGCCAGCGCCAGCTCCTGAACGCGCTGGGCCATGCTGCCCGGAAAGCGGTGGACGGCGGGCTTCTGGCGAAACACCGTGTCCAGGTCTGCCACCGCCAGCTCCCCCGGGTCCAGTGACCCGACTCGCTCCCTTATGACCATCGGCCCTGAGAACGCCTTCTGGACCGAAACCTGTTGGTCGAGGGCAAACCCGATCAGCAGCGCCATGGGATCGGACGCGATCAGCCGATTCGCGTCCTCTGATCCCGTGAAGAAGAGCTGCTCGGGCATGGAGGAATCGTAAATCAGCCAACCAAATGACGGGCGTGCTGGATACTGCTTCTCATGACCCTGGCCGATGATCTCGAGCAAAGGTTCCGCGTTCCTGAGCGCGCCTTTCGCCTTGCCGACCGTGATCCGGGCGACCGCGCCGGGCTGACTAAGCAACAGGCGAGTGAGATCCGCGTCACCGACCTAAAGAAGCTGACCCGGCTCCAGGACAAGCTCTACGCGGAGGGCCGGCGCTCGCTGCTCATCGTTCTGCAGGGCCTCGATGCCTCCGGAAAGGACGGAACGGTCAAGCACGTGATGAGCGGCGTCAACCCCCAGGGGGTGAACGTCACCTCGTTCAAGCAGCCGACCTCGGTCGAGCTGGGTCACGACTTCCTCTGGCGCACGCAGTTGGCTGCCCCGGCCCGCGGCCACATCGGTGTCTTCAACCGCTCGCACTACGAGGAGGTCCTCGTGGTCCGAGTCCATCCCGAGCTGCTCGCCGAGGAGGCGATCGATCCCTCACAGGCCGCGCATCCAAGGTTCTGGACCCAGCGCTTTGAGGAGATCACCGCCTGGGAGCGGCATTTGACCCGCGCCGGTACCCGCACGATCAAGTTCTTTCTCCACATCTCGAAGGACGAGCAGCTCAAGCGGTTTCTGGCCCGAGCCGAACGACCCGAGAAGAACTGGAAGTTCTCCGCTTCCGACCTCCACGAGCATCACTACTGGAATGCTTACCAACACGCCTACGAGGCAGCGCTAAGCGCGACCAGCTCGGCGGAGGAGCCGTGGTATGTAGTCCCCGCCGATCACAAGTGGTTCCTCCGAACGGTGGTGGCCAGCATCATCGTCGCTCACCTGGCCGACATGGACCCGGCCTATCCGGTTCCCTCAGAGAGGCGGATCGCCGAGACGCGGGCCGCGGTCAAGCAGCTGGCAAGTGCGGAGAACGGCGCGGGAACGACCGCCGCCGTCTCGCATCCATCAGATTGAGCGGATCGCTCCTACGGCACGCTCGAGATTCACGGGCGGTGAGCGAGCACCTGATAAATCGATGCCCAGCCGGTTACGAAGCCGAGCCGGGCCGCCCTCAGATACAGGCGCCAGATCCGGGCTCGCTCCTCGCCGGCGATTCGCACGGCGTCCTCGTAGCGCTCCTCGAAACGGTCGATCCAGTGGCGCAGCGTTTCGGCGTAGTCCGCCTGCAGCCCCTCGACGTGTGTTGTTACGAGCCCGGCGCGCTCGACGGCCAAGACGATGCGCGACAGCGGCAGCGGCACTCCGTCGGGGAACACGAATCGCTCTGAGAAGGCGCCTTCGTCGGGCGTGTCGAGGTCTTTGAGCTTGGCGATGCCGTGGTTGAGCAGGCGCCCCCCGGGTCCCAGCAACCCTGCCAGGCGGCGGCCGTACTCGTCGATCCGCTCCTCGCCGACGTGCTCGACCATCCCAATGCTCGCGATCGCGTCGAATGGCTCACCCGTCAGCTCGCGGTAATCGGCGACACGGATCTCGACCCGGTCGGCGACGCCGGCTTCGTTCACCCTCACGCGGGCCAACTCGGCCTGCCGCTCGGCCAGGGTGATTCCAAGCACATGAGCCCCGTGGTGAACGGCAGCATGGATGGCGAAACTGCCCCAACCACAGCCGACGTCCAGCACTCGCTCGCCTTCGCGGATCCCCAGCTTGGTGCACACGAGCTCAAGCTTCGTCTTCTGCGCTTCCTCCAGTGTGCTCACTCCGGGGGCAAACCGGGCGCAGCTGTAGGTGAGGGAAGGATCGAGGAACAGGGCGAAGAACTCGTTGCCGACGTCGTAGTGATGGCGCACAGCGCGGCGGTCCCGCGACAGCGTGTGGCGCTCGCCTCGGAGGCGAAGCTCGGTCTGAGGAACCCGGGGCGGTGCCACGAGCCCACAGGCTCGGATCAGTCCGAGAGCAATCCGCAGTTGCCGCCCCGGGGTCAACGGCGGGGGCTCGAAGGTGTCGACGACCTGCAGCGCCCCCTCCAGATCGTCGACCTCGACCATCCCGGCGACGTAGGCACGGCCAAGTCCGAGCTCACCCGGTGCCCGCAGCACATGCGCAAGGGCGCGCGGAGTCTTCACCTGGAATGTCGGGCCTCCGGGCTCGGTCGCCGCCACCTCGGAGCCGTCCCAGAAGCGCACCGTGAACGGGCGGCTCGGCAGCGCTTGTTCGAGTTCGCGGCGGAGCCGGGTGGTCTGAGCGAGCACGGTTCCAGTGAATCATGGGGCCCCGACTCACCACGGCACCCCTCCGGGGCTACGCTAGGAGGAACGCGCAGTGATCGACCGAGGTCGTTCGCGCTCGTTGCCTTTGGGAGCGTTTCCATCGTCTCTCCCTTTTTCTTCCCGGGGCCATTGCTTAAGGGTCGGAGGCGAGAGAACGGAGGCCGGCCTCATGTCAGGCACTGGCCCTGAAACAACGAGTGGGCAGTCCGTGGGCGCTCGGATCTCGAACATGACGGTGCAGATCGTGCGCGCCTACACGGGGCGTGGGCCGACGAAGGCGTGGACCTCGATGGATGCCGATCTGATCGTGGTCGTCTTGCATGAGACCCTCACGAGAGGGGAACAGAGCCTGGTCGCCGATGGCCGTGAACAGCTGGTGCGTGAGATGCGCAGGGCCTACCAGGACACCATGGCCACCGAGCTGATCGCCGGCATACGGGAGATCACCGGGCGTGAGGTGGCCGCGTTCTTGAGCGATAACCACATCGATCCGGACGTCGCGGTCGAGACGTTCGTCCTGAAACCCGCCGACAGTCCCGAAGGGTCTTAATTTGCCGGTCGTTGGGGTATCGTAAGAAACGCGGCGGTGAGATCCGCAGGGGTCCCAGGCTGTAGCGATAAACGAAGCATCTTTCGCAGGTCGGCGAGGACTCGGCTGCGAAGCGGCTTCGGGCCAGCCTTCAACCTGGGATAGTCGTGAGCCACCGCTTTGCCAACCAGCGCCTGGGCGCACCGCGCTCCTCGTGGGACTGGCGATCAGCCAGATCTCCGACCTCGCCCGCCAGTGCGGTCCCCGAGGTGGATGGCTCGTCCCAGCCGGTACCCGCCGGCACGATCGCGTTGGCCGACCTGTACTCCGAGTGGGCGACCGGCCTGAGCGCCGCCGAGCTGGAGGCCTTGCGAGAAGCGGTCCTCCTACCGGTGGTACGGGTCCATCCAGGCCTCTGCGACGTCGCGGCTTGTGCGAAGGCAGCTGAAGCTCAGGGGCTGCTCGGCGCCGTCGTGATCGACGGGCTGCTGATCGGCGAGATGTGGCTGGCCGGCCATGCCGCGGCACAGATCTACGGCCCGGGAGAGGTTCTCAGACTTGATCACGAGGCCCACGGGTCGCTGGCCACTGAGCACACCCTGCACACTCCCGTTCTCACCTCGCTCGCGCTTCTCGACCATCGCTTCCTGGCTGCGATGCGTCGGTGGCCGCGCCTCGCGGCCGATTTCTTCACGCAGGCGATGCGACAGGTCGATCGCGCGCGTGAGCACCAGGTGATCTCCCAGCTGACTCGGGTCGAGGACCGTCTGTTGGCGCTCTTCTGGGACCTGGCGAACCGATGGGGCCGCGTCGGCGTAGACGGGGTCAGCATCGCGCTGCCGCTCACGCACGAGACCATCGGACGGATGGTCGGGGCGCGCCGGCCCACGGTCACGTTGGGGCTAAGAGCGCTGGCCAGGCAAGGCCTGCTCCGGCGTGAGGACCGGGCATGGCTGTTAGCTACCGAATCGCTCCAGCTTGTGAACGGCCAGCGCCGGGAGGACAGCGCCTCCCGCCCTGCGTGAGAGGACACTGGTGAGGTCAGGCGAGTGCCGCAGCGGCGGCGGCGAGGCCGGGCCGCACCACTTGCGAGTCACCAAGGGCGAGCTCGCACCACACCTGAGTGGCGCCCGGACCGTTCCGAACTCCCCAGCTGTCCGAGAGGGCGTCGACCAAGTGAAGACCAAGCCCGTGTGGCGTCGTCGGGTCACGGGGGACGAGGCGAGGTACAAGGTCTGAACCGTGATCGGTCACCGTGATGGTCAGGCGATCATCGGCGACGGCGAGCTCAACCAGCACGGTGTGCTCTGCGCTGAGGTCAGCGTGCACCACGCTGTTGGTCACCAACTCGCTGACGAGAAGGGCGATGTCGTGCGCTGTCTGGTCGGTCACGCAACCGTCGAGTCGGGCGAGCACGGCATGCCGGGCTATCCGAGGCCCATCGGTGCTTGCGGGGATCGGCAACGAGATCACCCGTTACTCCCTCCGCTGGCCATCGTGCGTGCACCGACGGTCCTATTCGACTGCTTTCCGCGTGCGCGGACATTCAAATTACGCATAAATGCTCCCGGCCGAGACGATCGGAAACCTGTGATACGGACCGGGATGCGGCGACTGAACTTGCTGTCGCCGTGTCGTTCCGCACTGTGCGGACAGCTCGTGGGGCGGGTGGGTAACCAGCGCCGTTGGAGTCGTCCGGGAGAATGTTACCCCTAACTACGCCCCAGCAACCAGGCCAGTCTCGGCCGGGTGGGCAAGCCAGCACGAATTGACACTTGCCGGACGGCCGGGCAGTAGTACCCTGCCCGAATACGACAGGATTGAACGCCGCGCATAGGCGTTTGATCAGGTCAGCACGAAACAGCGGACGGTCGCGACCTGATGGGTCTCGCCGGACAAAGGAGTACGAATGGAGGGCTTCGAAAGTCAAGAGGAACTCAGTGCCCTTTCCGGAGGGCGGCTCCTCGCCGCGATCTCAACTCGGATAGTCGCTCTTCTTCGCGAGCACTATGGCCGGGGCCCGATGAAGGCCAAGACCTACGCGATCGACGACATCATCGTCGTTGTGATGCGGGGCAGCGGTTTCACCCCGCTTGAGCAGACAATCATGAACAGCGGCGAGCCGGGCCGCGTAGTGGCCATGCGCGAGGACTTCCAGCGGGTGATGGAGGAGCGCTATAAGGAGGCCATCGAGGACCTGACCGGACGCAAGGTCGTCGCCTTTTTGTCGCAGGCGCATGTAGAGCCCGACATCACAATCGAGACGTTCTTCGTTGACGGCTCGATCCCCGGGTTCGGTGCCGTCGAAGTGATCGACCCGTAACGGCTAAGACCCTGGATTCCTCCCACCAAGGGGAGGCGTATGTGACTATGGACGGTGTGAACCCAGACGAATCGCTGGAGATTGCTCCGGGCACGTTCAAGCGGCTTGGGGATTGCACCGGCGCTGAGGTCGAGTCTGCGATTCGTCTCATTGCTCGAGCCAGAATCGACCGAGCCTGGATTGATGAGCAGGCGTCCGGGTCCGATCAGGGCGGCATGACGATCGGCCGCCGTTTCTTCGCGAACGTCTCTGAAGCCGAGCGAGACCTCATCGCGTACTGGCAGATGGTCAAGCTCGTCGAGGAAGAGCGTCTGCGCTCACGCACGGCGGCGGACGCCGGTACGGAGCCGGCTCCGGCCGAGCGACTGATCGACCAGGCCCTCGCCACGGTCCTCGCATCAGATTCTCTCGGGTCCGAGGACCAGATTGCGTTGAGCGACGAGCAGGCGCTCGTGTGGGCGATCTACCTCCGGGCTAGCGCCCGGCATCGAGGTCTGGCATCAGATCAACAGCTCGAGCACTCGGTCAAGACCGCCAGAGACCGCGGCATCTCGGCCCAGGATGTAGAGGCCGCCCTGGCGGCGGGTAACCGTCCGGGAGGTCGAGGGGAAAACCGTGCCGGCTGAGGGTTCAGACGTCGGTTGCTACTGACCGACCCGTTCGACATCCGGTTGGCCAGCCTCTGCATCGACCGATTCGTCGGAATCGCCTCGAGGCGTCTCATCAAGCGGGTCCGGCGGATTGAGTGCGGCCTGCTTCCGTGCTTCCTTCCTGGCTGCCTTGTCCTGTCGCCGCTCGCGGAGTCTGCTCTCACGGGAAAGCTTTGCCATTGTCGTCTTCTTCTTGCTGCGTGAAGCCATATCGATCCATTCTGTGGAGATTTCTGTGTCTAGCACGGCGCGAAAACGGCGGAGGGCCGGAACACCCTCACATCCCCGGCAGGGCTACACTGCAGCTACGCTACCCGGGACAAAGACCCACGGGACCCCGGCGCGGCGCCGGGCCGCTCCTTGAGACTGTAGACGCGAAATCTGATCGCGTGAGGCCAGGATCAGGAGGGTCCTAACACTGGAGGTCCTGATGACGTTCCCTATCCCGGCAGGCGATGCCTCGTCGGTACGCCCGGTGAAGATGCCACTCGTCGATCGAGTCGCCAGTGGCGTGGTCACGGCCGTCCCGCCGCTCCTCCTGGCGGTTGGGATGTGGTTCGGGTGGGCGGGCAACGTGCTCAACTGGCGGGACCTCCTTGTGCTCGCCGTGTGTTATGTCGTCATCGGCACCGGGGTCACGGTCGGTTTCCACCGACTGCTCACCCATCGCAGCTTCAAGACCAGTCGGCTTGTCCGGGCCGCATTCGCCGCGCTTGGCTCCGCGGCGGCTGAAGGGCCGGTGATCGACTGGGTCGCCACGCACCGCAAACACCACCAGTTCTCGGACGTCGCCGGTGATCCGCACAGTCCCCACGTTGGCCATGGGACCGGATGGAGTGGGGCGCTACGGGGGCTGTTGCACGCCCACATCGGCTGGGTCTTCACCGACATGGAGGTGGCTGACGAGAACCGTTATGCCAAGGATCTGTTGGCCGACCCGATGATCCGTTTTGTGGACCGTACCTTTGTGCTCTGGGTGATCGCCGGACTCGGATTTGCCTTCGGGCTTGGCGTAGCTCTAACCGGAACGGTCACGGGCGGCCTCACCGCACTGCTCTGGGGAGGGGCGGCACGCATCTTCCTGCTGCATCACGCGACCTTCAGTATCAACTCGCTCTGTCACTTCTTCGGACGGCGGGACTACGACACGGGTGATCAGTCGCGGAACCTGGCCTGGCTGGCCATCCCAACCTGGGGAGAGGCCTGGCACAACAACCACCATGCCTTCCCGACCTCGTACCGCCACGGCCTGCGCCGTTGGCAGGTCGATCCCTCGGCCGGTGTCATCCGCGTGCTCGAGATGCTGGGGCTCGCCTGGGACGTGGTTCGCATCCGTGACGCCCGCCTCGAGCGCGCGGCTGCTTAACCGTCGACGGCTCTGAGCATCACCACGGATTCGGGGTTGATGCCCAGGCGCTGACCCGTCTCGATCTCAATGACCCAGGCGAACTCCATGATCGAGCCGCGCGCCGCATCCAGGATCAGGCGCTCGATTTCCCTCGTATCGCCCTCGACGCGGTATCGGTCGCCACCGAGCACCGTTATCTCCGTCGTTGTGCTCATGGCGGTAAGGGCCGGCCCCGCGAGTCTCGATCATTAGCCTCGGGTCCCACGCCTCGGCGCCGGTAGCGCTTCGGTGGAATGCGGGCTGGAGGCTGAAGGCCTGCCCACGGGGTCAGCTCGTGGCCGAGCGTACTCCTTCATAGCGACCCGCGCAACACCGCCGGATTGGCGACCGTCACCGAGGAATTCTGGGTCGACGCCATCTTTTCCAGCCACCCGGGGACCCACGCGGGGCGGAGTGCTACGGTGAAGAGAGCGGGCGATCACCGCCCGCGAGGTTCCCTTCGCCGACGCAGCGAATCTCCCCGATCAGCTAGACGCCGCCGGCCAAGGAAACGGATGCCGTTGTGAAGACGACGCGTGAGCGTGCTGAGGAAAGGCGTCAGGCCAAGCTGGAGCTCGTCCGCGAGCAGCTGGAGAGCGGCTCGCTGGTGATCCGCTCGATGACCGAGGAGGAACGCCGCCGCTATCCCGCCCGTCCGGTCCAACCCCGACGGTTCGGGCGGCGATGAGCGTCGGCGACCGCGAGGGACTGATTACCCGGATCCGCCAGGTCCGTCGTCTCGCGACCGACCGAGACCGGCCCAAGCGCCAGGGCGGCGATTCACAGGCTGAGCGGCTTCAAGCCATCGAAGTTCGGCTAGCGCACCTTGAGCAGCTGGTCGAGGGACTGCAGGACTCGGTACATCGGGAATCAGACCGCCATTCCAGGCTGATTTCCGAGCTCCAGGCTCAGATCGAGCCGGGGACCATGGGCGCCGCCCTGGCCGAGGATGCTCGCTCCCGCGGGCTCTGATCAAAGGAAGCAGGTTATCGGTGACTAAGGAAACCCCCCAACCCGGTCCGGGAAGAGCGACCGCGGACGCAGCCTTCAACGCACGCAAGAAAGAGATTGCGGAGCGGAACGAAAAGGCGCAGAAGGAGGGGCGCAAGCTCCGCACTGCGCGCGAGCGAGACCAGGTTCGAAGGCGCCGCCAGGACGACCTCCGCTAGATCTGATCGGCGCCTGCGAGCGCGTTCCATTTCAGATCGCATAGACTCGGGTTACGGGTCGAGTGTTCTTCTCGACCAAAGCAGTGCCCCGCGTTTTCGCAGTTGTTGCGTTCAGCACCCTCCGCGTATCGCAGTGCACACACCCCTGGAGGGAAACATGGCAACCGGAACCGTGAAGTGGTTCAGCGACGACAAGGGCTTTGGATTCATCACGCCCGATGACTCCGGTAAGGACCTGTTCGTTCATCACAGCGCGATCCAAGGCAACGGCTTCAAGTCGCTGGCCGAGGGCGCGAAAGTGAGCTACGACGCCGAGCAGGGCCCCAAGGGCCCCGCGGCTGCGAACGTCCAAACGATCTAGAGCACGGGCACGGGAGGGCGCACGCCCTCCCGTCCGTCGTGTCGGTCAGGAAAGCGTGCCCGGCGGGAGCACGAAGCGCAGCGGCTTTGGTGAAGCTGGGTTTTCGCCGCCGTCGATCCGCGAGCCGTGGAGCCCGCGGCTTCGCGCCTTCGACACTGTTGTGTCTGGCGTCCCGGAGTGGGCGGTGATCCATTCCATGATCTCCGTGAAGTCGGGGCCAGCGGCCAGAATCGCTGCGCGCTCGATGACGGTTCCACCCGAGGGATGCGGACGCGAGAGGCTCTTGACCAGCGCGGTGATGGCGAGATCGTCCATTGCGCTACACCCTAGCCCTTCTTGATCGCACTAGCGAGGGGTCCTAAGAGCCGCCCCTTTGTCGCCGAAGCGCTCATTCCCCGCGTGCCGGAGCCGAAGCCGAAGCGATCGCGCCGCCAGAATGTCGATGTGCAACCGAGCGCGGTTGCAGCCTGTGATGCACCCAAACGTTGGGCTCGATGTAGACAGCATGGTCGTGCTCAACCGACACGTGCACCGGGGTCAGAGCCCCAGGGACGTCAACCAGGCCCGACGTGGTGAACGGCAGCCCAGTCCAACCTCGCCATTGCTCGAGCGTGCCCGGAACGGTCATCGAAGTCGGGCAAACCTTGATGATGGTCGCGCCCAGGCGAACATGGATCCGCAGCCACGGGTCCGTGGGAAGCCCGTCATCGCGAAGCCGAGCCACATAATCGCTCATCGGCGTGCGCGGCTCGAGACTCTTGGCAGTCGGACGAATTGGACCGAAGAGAGCACGGAGTCCTGTCTCCTGAATGTTGTGCCGCGCCGCTTCCAGCAGTTCCGAGCTCAATCCTTCTCCCTGCCGCTCGGGGATGATCCTGGCCTCCAACAGCGACGCCGCCGTCGGCGTGCGGCGGTCGTCGATTGCTCGCTCGAGGATCGCGTCCCAGCCACGGTCGGGAAGGTCGTCGTTGCGACCTCCCCAACAGAACGGAACTGCCATGACCCGTCCGATCACCTTGCCACGTTCATCGAGGGCGACCAACTGGTACTCGGGGAACAGCTTCGGTACCAGTGGGAATAACCGCTCGCTGACAGGGTCCCGGAACATGAACTCCGGCCATGTGCTGTCCAGTGACCACATGGCCTCGGCAAGGTCCGGCCGGTCACTAAGCGTGACGGTTTTCACGATCGCTGAGAACCTACCGGACTCTGGCGGCACCGGGCTGGGGTTTCGCCCGGATCAAAGCTGCGTAGTTTCCACTGTCCAGGCACGGTAGGACCAGCGGTTTATCTCAGGCGCCATCACAGCAAAGATGTCGGCTACATCGACGGTCTGATAGCTGGAGGCCGACCGGGCAGGCTGTAGACACACGGGCACCGCACCGGGACTCGATCCTTCCACGCAAATCAGAGGAGCTCATCATGAACGTCGCCAGTGCGGCGCGCGTCGGCGCGCCCTCCCCCGCTCAGCATTTGGATCGGCGTCCAACCATCCGGCGCGCCAGTTCGTGGCTCGACCGTTGGCAGGACGCAACCGCCGACGTAGCCCGTTTGCAATGCGCCCATCCGATGATGGATGCCGTGATCGAGGAGATCGATGGCAGGATGATCCGGGTCGGCCGGCAATGGCTCGCGGACTTCGCGTCCTGCAACTACCTTGGTTTCGATCTCGAACCGGAGATCATCGAGGCGGTGCCGGCCTACCTAGACGCGTGGGGCACGCACCCGAGCTGGTCGCGGCTACTCGGCAGCCCACGGCTGTATGAGGAGATCGAGTCGCGCCTGACCGAGCTCCTCGGGGCCGAGGACACGCTCGTGCTGCCGACGATCACGCACATTCACATGTCGGTGATCCCGGTGCTCGCCGGCTCCGGCACGATCTTCCTCGACCGGCGCGCGCACAAGACAATCTACGATGGTTGCCTGACCGCCCGCGGGCATGGTGCGCAGATCCGGAAGTTCGCGCACAACGATATTGACGAGCTTGCGGCGCTGCTGAACAAGGATCGCTCCGGGCGACGGATCATCTGCATCGATGGGGTCAACAGCATGACCGGCAACGCACCGGACCTCGCCGATCTGGCGGCACTCGCGCGCGCTCACGACGCGCTGCTCTACGTCGACGACGCCCACGGGTTTGGCGTGATTGGCGAGCGCGGCGAGGACGAGCTTTGCGACTACGGCATGCGCGGCAACTCGATCGTCCGCCACCTCGGGGAGAGCTACGACAACCTCGTGCTCGTCGGTGGGTTCTCGAAGGCGTACTCGTCCCTCCTCGCGTTCCTCGGCGCTGCCGACCCCGCTCAAACAGATGCTCAAGACCGCCGCACCCCCGTATCTGTACTCGGGCCCCTCGCCGATCGCCTCGCTCGCGACGGTGCTGGAGGGATTCGCGGTCAACGAGCGCAAGGGCGACCGCCTCCGTCACGAGCTGCATCGAATGACGTGGCGAGTCCTCGACGCACTCGAGGAGCTCAACATCTACACGCCCAACACCTCGGGTTACCCGATCATCGAGATCCCGTTGGCCGACCCGGATCGGATCGACGAGGTCGGCCGGTTCCTATTCGACCACGGGATCTACGTGACGCTCGCCGCCTACCCACTCGTCCCGCGTAACGAAGTTGGGTTCCGCGTCCAGCTGACCGCGGCGAACACCGATGAGCAGGTCACGCACCTGATCGACGTGCTGCACGAGCTCGCCGACCGCTTTCAGCTGGCGTGGGAAAGCGCGCTGCTGCCGATCGGCGAGCGCTGAGCGAGGCGCCGCGCCCATAGGCAAAAGAAAACCCCGCGATTGCGGGGCTTTAGTGACAAGCGGCTGAAGGGACTCGAACCCTCGACCTTCTGCATGGCAATTGTTGGTCCGGCCGTTGATCTCCGATGAAATCAGGGAAATGCCTATATCTACGGGGCATTCTGAGGGGCCGAAATCGGGCCTGAGTGGTAGCGCCGCTGGTAGCGCCGTGGTAGCGCCGGTTTAGACTGTCGTCGTGAGCCGCCCGAAGCCAACCGGGAGCGATCCTGTTCAGGGCGGGCAAGGGCGGCCGCCGAGGTCGTCTACGCGGTCGCGAAGTGGCGCGACTCGACCGGCCGCCAGAACTACCGGCGGGTCGGCCGCGCGTGGGTGAGCCCGACGGAGCCGGCGGCTGGCGCCGGCGCCGCGGCCGAGCGCCCGAGGGCTACCTCGACCGGCGCGCGGCCGAGCGGGCGATGGACGCGCTGATCGACGAGACCGAGCGAGAGCTCGTCGACGTCCAGCCCAACCGCGAGGCGACCTTCGCCGACGCCGTGGCCGAGTGGCGCGAGTAGGCCGAGCACACCAAGCGGCTCAAGCCGGCGACGCTGCGCAACTACGACGCGATGCTCTCGCCCCCGGGTCCGCGGCCGCGCATGGGCGGGCAGCGGGTGGCGCGGATCATGCGGGCATTCGGCGATCGCCGCGATCGCCGAGATCACGACGGCGGACATCGAGCGGTTCCTGCGCGGCCTCGACCGCGAGGGCCTCGCCGCCCGCAACGTCAACTCGCACCGCCAGGCGCTCGCCAACGTGTTCGAGTACGCGACGCCGCGCGGACACGTTCGCGCTGCCGGCGAACCCGGTCCGCGGCGCCGAGAAGCGCCGCGAGGACTACACCAAGCCGCCGGACACGTTCACCGCCGAGCAGATCCTCGCGCTCGCCCGGGCCGCGCGCGAGGGACGCCACGTCAACGGCGGCCGGCGCTGGGCGAGCAAGGAGAAGGACGTCGAGCAGGAGCGCGCCAACGCGCAGGACGCGGCGATCTACACCGTCGCCGGCTTCACCGGCCTGCGCCAGGGCGAGCTGCGCGCGCTGCGCTGGAAGCACGTCCGCTTCGCCGACCGCACGATCGTGGTCGTCGCCGGCATGTCGGCCGGGCGAGGAGACGAGCACCAAGTCCGGCAAGTGGCGCGCGGTGCCGCTGGCGCGCGAGGCGTTCGTCGCCTCGACGAGCTCAGCCGGCGCGAGTGGTTCACCGGCCCCGACGACTTCGTGTTCTGCGGTCCGGCCGGCGACCCGATCGACGACTCCGCGCTCCGCCGCCGCTACAACGCCGCGCGTGACGCCGCCGGCCTGCCGCCGCTGCCCTTCCACCACCTGCGCCACACGTTCGCGACGCTGGCGATCCGCGGGCTCGACCCGGCGACTGTTCAGACGCTGCTCGGCCATTCGAAGATCACGACGACCGAGCGCTACCTCCATGCGCGACCGCTCAACGAGCTCGCCGAGCGCATGGACGCGATCTTCGGCGTGGTCGCCCGCTCGGTCCAGTCGTCCAGACGCTCTTGATCGGCGGCGAGCGCTGATGCCGACGCGCGTCTCCGAGCTGCTGCTGACGTTCGCGGCCATCGACAAGCTCGGCGAGCGGTCGATCTCGGTGTCCGAGGTCCGCGAGCTGCCGTGGAACGGCCCAGCCGTCGTCCGGAACCCTTCGGCGGGTCCGGCGGACCGCCGGCTGCTGCTCGGCAAGACGAATGGCGGTCGCTACTTGACGCTGGTGATCGAGGCGACCGACGAGCCGACCACGTGGCTTGTCATCACCGGCTGGGAGTCGAGCCAACGCGAGCGTAAGATCATCGAGGACCAGTCATGAGTCAGTCACCCTGGACCTCTGACGATCCCCAGCCCGGCGACTTCGACGCTGAACTCGAAGATCTCGATCCGCAATTGATCGAGCGCCTCGCGCCGAACCCGCATGCGAAGGTGCGGATCGTCGTCGACCTCGAGGGCGAGGACGCCGAGCGCCTCGAGCGGATCGCCGATCGCCCGCGGCCAGAAGCCGCGCGAGGTCATCTCGGGACTGCTCCGCGGCGCCGATCGTCCCGCCGGCCTGATCTGACGATCAGGCTTCGGAAGCTGCGCTGATCGCGTCCTCCAGCTCGGGGCGCAGGAACCGCCAGGTACGGCCCAGCTTGCGGCCGGGCAGGATGCCGCGGCGGGCGAACTCTTTGACCGTGTACGGCTTGAGGTCCAGGAGATCGGCCACGTCCGCGACGGTCAGCACATCCTGTCGGGTGATGCTCATCTGAGGACCTCCTCAACGAAGGTCTCGCACTGGATCGTTCGGCTTTGTGGCTGGGGCACGACGAGACTCCGGAATTCTGGCTGCGGACTCGGGCAGCGTGAACTAAGATACCGCAATCACGGTGTTTGCGCTAATGATTTCACGCCGAAACGACGCCACGTGACCGACCTCGAGCCGAGCCAGCTGCGGACCCGTGGCTCACGCTCGCCGAGATCGCCGAGGAACTGCGCGTGAACCCGGCGACGGTCCGGCTCGTGGATCTCACGCGGGAAGCTGAAGGCCAAGCGTGCCGGTCAGCGCAAGCTGCTCGTTCAGCGATCCGAGCTGAATCGGATGCTGGAGGCCTCCAGGCACCGCGATGACAACGTGCCCGCGGATAGCCAGAGCCCGGGTTACCCGAGGATCCCCGCTCCCCGCCGCCCCGTCCGTGTTCGCTCGTGGTCGGCCATGGGGTGGCAAAAGCCAAGGTGCCGCCCGAGGTAATGCGCGCCGCCGTCAAGGATCTCCAAGATGGCCGTGGCTGTCGGGACGCCGCCCTCGATGCGAGCGAGAACGCCCCCCCGGACCCCGGGTTCGTCGGTCGGCTGCGGGCCATCGCCGAGGCGGCGGAACGTCAAGGGACGCGCTTGACCGGGCTCAGGTGATCCCGGGGTTCACCTGGAAGCCCGTCCCGGACACGGAGAACATGATCCTTTCCAACGAGCTTCGACCAGGTGCGAACCGCCCGGGTCCCGAGCTTCTTTGGGACAGCTTCGACCGCACCGTCGACCGGCTGGCGCTCGCGATGGAGGGCAACTACACCTCGCTCGTCTACTGACGAGTACACGGGAGCTTGGCGCCTTGGTGCTCCGCGAGATCATCGAAGCACTGGAGGCGAGCGCCGCTCGGAGCGCGCATGGCGAGTTCTGGCGCGCGGCGACGGCTCAGAAGGTGCGCAGCAAAGTGTTTCGTGAACTGTTGATCTCAGCTCTGCAGTTCGGCCCGCCTCCGCCCCCGTGTTTGCTGGGGATCGGGCGCTTCGGTGCGCATGACTACCCGCCCTCCACGTATTCGAGGAGGAAGGAGTGCGGGTAGTCATGCGCATTCAGCTGGTGGATGTTGTTCGGGGGGCGGAGGCGGGCGCCCTGGGCCGGATGCTGAGGTGCATTGGGGGCGGACGGAGGTTGGTAAACGGGATGCCAGACGTCGTGCAAGAAGTGAGCTGGCGGTGAAGGCGGTGAAGGCGGTGGGGCCAGTGAGCCGGGCGGTGGGAGGAAGGGTTCGGTTTTGACTCGCGTTCTTCGTCCTGGGCCGGGGTCGATGGAGGGCCTGAAGTGGCTGGCACGGGTCGGGCCGTCGCCGCTGGATCCGTGGCGCTACGCGATGGGCTGGAGCGAGGTCGCGGCGCGGACCACGCCCGGCGCCTGGAGCGCGAAGGATGGCTCGATCGTTGTCCGATGGTCCGCGGGCAGGGCTCACTGTTCCTCGCAACGCGGAAAGGCATCCTCGTCCTCGGCCTGCCGCTGATCGCGGCGACGACGCCGACGCCGACGTGGTGGGCGCACGACAGCGGCTGCGCATGGACCGCAGCATGGCTCACGGTTCGCGGGCGAACCTACCTCGGGCCGCGCGAACTCCTCGACGATCCCGAGTGGTCGGGGCAGCTCACTGGCTCGACCGTCAGAACTTCAAGCGGTCCGGCCACCGGCCCGACCTAGTCGCCGTCATCGGCGACGGGCGGATCCTGATCGAGGTCGAGCTCGCGCCGAAGTCCAAGGCGAGGCTCGACACGATCCTCAAGCTCCACCTGGCTTGGATCGCCGCCCACAAGATCGCGTGGTGCTGTCTACATCTGCGGCGACCAGAAGGGCTCGCGCCGAATCGAACGAGCGGCCCAACGCGTCGGCCTCTATCCGCCCCGCAAGTACCTGCGGATGGAGCTGCTCGACATGATCAAGGCGCAAACCGTCGCGGCCTACCTTGAGCAGCGCCAGCCGCAACTGGCTCCTGCCCAAGCCGCCTCGTAACCTCCGATCCCGTGTCCGGCCCGCCGCCGATCGACGTCGCCGTCGATCAAGGCCTACTGTGACGGGCGCGTCCCCGCGAAGTTCCTTGACCAGCTCCGCGTCGAGGCGATCGTCGACGGCAACGCCGTGACGATCGTCGAACGCCGGCCGCCGTGGCGGGAGGACTTCGGACCGGAATGGACGGCCGGCCCGGTCGCCCGCCTGCGCTACACGCACAAGACTGCCACCTGGTCGCTGTTCTGGCGCGACCGCAACCAGAAATGGCACCGCTACACGCGCACCGGGCCATCCGCGCGGGTCAACGTCCTGCTCGACGAGATCGAAGCGGATCCGACCGCCATCTTCTGGGGCTGAGCGCTCGCGGCGTCGGCTCACCGAAAGTAGGATCAGCGGCCGTGAAGGAGCGCGAGCAGGACACGCGGCGCCAGCCGCATCGACCCGAAGCTGGCGGCATCCGGTTGGGCGATCGAGGCGGCGACCAAGGCTGCGCCGGCCGACCTGTCGGTGCCGACCGCGCTGACCGAGCTCCCGACCCATGACGGCCCGGCCGATTACGCCCTATGTGCCGACGGCCGGGTGATCGGGGTGGTCGAGGCGAAGAAGCTGACGATCGGGCCGCAGGGAGTGCTCACCCAGGCCGAGCGCTACTCCCGCGGCATCCAGCAGCAGCCCCGCTACCAGGGCGAGTACGGCGTGCCGTTCCTGTACTCGACCAACGGCGAGGTGATCCGTTTCCACGATGTGCGCCGCGAGCCCAACCGCTCCCGGGACGTGTCGGCCTTCCACACCCCGGACGCGCTCCGCGAGCTGCTGCAGCGCGACTTCGACTCGGAGCTGGCGAAGCTGAGCGCGATCCCACCGCACCCAGGGCTCAGGCCCTACCAGATCGAGGCGAACCAGGCGATCGAGGACGCGATCGCTGCCGGCCAGCGCCGGATGCTCGTCACGATGGCCACCGGGACGGGCAAGACGCTGATGACGGTCAACGAGATCTACCGGCTGATGAAGTCCGGCGTCGCGCGGCGCGTGCTGTTCCTCGTCGACCGCCGGGCCCTGGCCGCGCAGACCGTCCGGGCGTTCGGCTCCTACGAGGCCGAGCCGGGCCTGAAGTTCGACAAGGTCTACCCGGTCTACTCCCAGCGCTTCCAGCAGGCCGACCTCGGCGACGAGGCGTTCGACCCCAACGTCATGCCCAACACCCTGCTCACCAAGCCCAAGCTCGGCGACGCGTTCGTGTACATCTCGACGATCCAACGGATGACGATGAACCTGTTCGGCGGTGCGGCGGCGCTGACGATCGACGGCGAGGCCGTCGAGGCCGACGTCGAGAAGCTCGACATCCCGATCCACGCCTTCGACCTGATCGTCGCGGACGAGTGCCACCGCGGCTACTCGGCCAAGGAGCGGGCGATCTGGCGCGACACGCTCGACCACTTCGACGCGATCAAGATCGGCCTCACCGCGACCCCCGCCGCCCACACGATGGCCTACTTCGAGAACCTGGCGTTCCGCTACGACTACGACCAGGCGGTCCGCGACGGCTACCTCGTCGACTACGACGTCGTGAAGGTCTCCTCGGACGTGCGGATCAACGGCATCTTCCTGAGCGAGGGGGAGCAGGTCGACCAGGTCGACGTCGAGAGCGGGGCCAAGCAGCTCGACCTGCTCGACGACGAGCGCGCGTTCGACGCCACCGGCGGTCGAGCGGGAGATCACCGCCCCTGACTCCAACCGGCGGATCCTCCAGGAGCTGAAGAGCTACACGGACGCCTTCGAGGCCGAGCACGGCCGGTTCCCCAAGACGCTGATCTTCGCGGCCAACGACCTGCCGCACACCTCACATGCGGACCAGCTGGTCGACCAGGCCCGCGACGTCTTCGGCCGCGGCGAGGCGTTCGTCGCCAAGATCACCGGCCGCGTCGACCGGCCGCTGCAGCGCATCCGCGAGTTCCGCAACCGGCCCAACCCCGGCATCGTCGTGACCGTCGACCTGCTCACCACCGGCGTCGACATCCCGGACCTGGAGTTCATCGTGTTCCTGCGGCCGGTGAAGTCGCGCATCCTGTTCGAGCAGATGCTCGGCCGGGGAACCCGGCTCGGGGACAAGGCGGCAGGCAAGGATCACTTCACCGTGTTCGACTGCTTCGACGGGACGCTGATCGAGTACTTCGCCGGGGCCACCGGGATCACCGCCGAGCCGCCCGAGGGGGACGGCAAGGGCATCGGCGAGATCATCGAGGAGATCTGGCGCAACGAGGACCGCGCCTACAACGTCAAGCGCCTGGTCCGCCGGCTGCGCCGAATCGACAAGACGATGACCGGCGAGGCGCGCGACCTGTTCGCCAGGTTCATCGCCGGCGGCGACGTCGGCGCGTTCGCCGAGGATCTGCCGAAGCTCCTGGCAAAGTCGTTCTCCCCGACGATGCAGACACTCCGCGACCAGGACTTCCAACGCCTCCTCGACGACTACCCGCGCGGCCAGCGGACGTTCATCGTCGCGCCCAACGTCACCGACACGGTCGGCTCGGAGTGGCTGATCCGTGGCGCCGACGGCAAGCAATACAAGCCGGACGACTACATCACGGTGTTCTTCGACTTCGTCCGGGACAACTCGGCCGCGATCGATGCGCTCGCGATCCTGCTGTCCCGGCCCAAGGACTGGAACCCGGACGCGCTGCTGGCGCTGCGTGATGCGCTGAAGGGCGCGCCGCAGCACTTCACCGAGCAGAACCTCGAGCGGGCGTTCCGCGCCCGCTATCACAAGGCGCTGGTCGACATCATCTCGATGGTGAAGCACGCCGCCGCCGACGCCGCACCGCTGCTGACCGCGACCGAGCGCGTCGATGCGGCAATTGCCAAGGTCGTCGACGGGCGCGAGCTGACCGAGGCGCAGTCCGCTTGGTTCGATCGGATCCGTCTGCACCTGATCGAGAACCTCTCGATCGATCGTGACGATTTCTCGCTGATCCCGGCCCTATCCGACCAGGGCGGCTGGGGCAGCGCCGACCGCAACTTCGACGGCCAGCTCGCCGACCTGCTGGCCGATGTCAACCGGGAGCTGGCAGCGGTATGAGTGCCGAAACGGACGTGGTGGGCCGCCTGTGGGGCTTTGCCCACAACCTGCGCCACGACGGCGTCGACTACGGCGACTACATCGAGCAGATCACCTACCTGCTGTTCCTGAAGATGGCCGACGAGCAGGGGATCACCGAGATTCCGGCCGAATGCGACTGGCCGCACCTACGGAGGCTGAGCGGCGTGGCGCTGACCGAGGGCTACGAGGACGCGCTGCGGACGCTCGGCAAGCAGCGGGGCATCCTCGGCGACATCTTCGCGGCCAGCCAGAACCGGCTTCAGCAACCCGGCCACGCTCGCGCAGCTGATCAAGTCGATCGACGAGACCGAATGGACCAGCCTCAACGTCGACGTCAAGGCCGCCGCGTTCGAGGGCCTGCTGGAGAAGGCGGCAGCCGAGGGCAAGAAGGGCGCCGGCCAGTACTTCACCCCGCGGCCGCTGATCGAGTGCATGGTCCGGCTGGTCCAGCCCGATCCGCGGGTGAGCCGGAACTTCACGATCGGCGACCCTGCCTGCGGCACCGGCGGCTTCCTCGTCGCCGCCTACGAGTGGCTGAAGGAGCAGACCGGCGGCGCGTTCGACCGCGACGACGGCCAAGCGGATCAGGACCCAGACCTACTACGGCCAGGATCTCGTCGCCCGGCCCCGCCGCCTGGCGCTGATGAACCTGTATCTGCACCAGGTCGAGCCGCACATCGCGCTCGGCGACTCGATCTACGAGACCCCGACGAGCCAGCGCTTCGACGTGATCCTCACCAACCCGCCGTTCGGCACGAAGGGCGCGAACCAGGCGCCGGTCCGCGACGACTTCGTGGTGGAGACGAGCAACAAGCAGCTCAACTTCCTCCAGCACGTGCTCACCCTGCTGAAGCCGGGCGGCCGCTGCGCGATCGTCGTCCCGGACAACGTGCTGTTCGCCGACCAGGCCGGCGAGGTGTTCAAGGTGCTGATGGAGGACTGCAACGTCCACACGGTGCTCCGCTGCCCGCGCGGCACGTTCGCGCCGTACACGGCGGGCACCAAGACCAACGTCCTGTTCTTCACCAAGGGCGAGCCGACCAAGACGCTCTGGGTGTACGACGCGCGAGCCAACGTCCCGACGATCACGAAGAAATCGAGGCCGCTGACGCCGGCGCACTTCGCCGAGTTCGAGCGGTGCTTCGGCGATGACCCGAACGGCCGCGCCAAGCGGTCCGCCAGCTGACTCGCCCGACGACCGCTGGCGCCGTTTCACGCTCGAAGAGATCATCGAGCGCGGCTACAAGATCGACAGCTTCAAGTGGCTGCGGGACGACGAGCTGGACGACCCCGACGAGATCCTCGATCCGGCGGAGCTCGTGACCGACGCGATCGCCGAGCTGCAGGCGGCCGTCAGCGAGCTGCACGAGCTCCAGAAGTTGCTCGACGTTGCCGAAGCCGTGCCGTGATCGAGGATCGCACCGCACTGCCCGAAGGTTGGGAATGGCGCGAGATCCGCGACGTAACGCACGAAGTCCCGAACGTCGATCCGCGCCGAACTCCCAACAAATCTTTCAGCTACATCGACATCTCGTCAATCGACAACGAGCGACTCGTGGTCACCAACGCCAAGCCGCTGACCGGGAGGGAAGCACCGTCCCGCGCGCGACGGCCTGTTCAGCCTGGTGACGTGGTGTTCTCCAACGTCCGTACCTATCTCCGCAACGTTGCTCGGATCAGTGGCAGCTTCGAGCCGGCCGTCGCCTCAACGGGCTTTACGGTGCTTCGACCCACCGACGCGGTCACGACCGACTTCCTGTTTCGGTATGTCGCGTCCGACGGGTTTCTCGAGCTAATCACCCCTCGCCAAACAGGTACCCAATACCCGGCTACTTCCGACCGCGTTGTGCGGAGCCAAGCGATCCCGATTCCGCCCGTCCAGGAGCAGCGACGGATCACCGCCTGGCTCGACGAGATCGAAGCGCGCCGAGCGGCGACCGCGGACCGGCTGGCGACGGCGCGGGCCATCATTGATCGCCTCCGCACCGCCGTGCTCGCAGCTGCATGTTCTGGTCGCCTTACGGCCGACTGGCGCGGTGCCGACGCTGACGCGGGCGGTGAGGGTCCCATCAACACGCTGGATGGCGCGATCGACTTACTCCTGCCGGGTTTGCCAGCCAGTTACAACGTGAGCACCATGGGCGCCGTTAGCGAGCGCATCGAGTACGGGACCTCGAAGAAGGCGGACACCGAAGGGGACGTGCCGGTGCTGCGCATGGGAAACATCCAGGACGGGCGGATCGACACGAACGACCTGAAATACCTGCCGCTCGATGGCGAAGTCGAACGTCTGCTCTTGGATGACGGCGACCTGCTGTTCAACCGGACGAATAGCCCGGACCTCGTCGGGAAGACCGCTGTGTTCCACCGCTACGAGCCGGCGACGTTCGCGTCCTACTTGATTCGCGTCAGGTTCCAGAAGGAGTTGATCGAGCCGGACTTCGTCGGGATGTGGCTCAACTCCGCCTGGGGCAGAGCGTGGGCCCGTCACGTGAAGACGGATGGCGTGAGCCAGTCCAACATCAACGGGACGAAGCTCGCAGCGATGCCCCTGCCGCTCCCGCCGCTCGCCGAGCAGCACGAGATTGTTCGACGTGCGACCGGTGCCCTGGAGGCGGCAGACCGCCTCAAATCGGCTATCGCAGTTGCGACCGAAGCCCTAGACAGGGCGATGAAGGGGGCGACCGCCAAAGCGTTCAGCGGCGAGCTTGTGACCGAATGACGCTCCGGAGTCATGCCGATGCTGGTGGGGTCCGCAGCCCAGGAACCACCGACGCCACCACGACGATCGCCTACGGCCGTGCTCGTCGCGAGGACGAGCTCCCGGCGCGGCGTCCGAGCGGCCGGGACCTAATCTGTCAGCCACGGTGCCTACAGTTGTTCGGAACTGTAAGTCGATGGCCCTTCCGACCGCCTACCTCACAACTATCAAGAACGCCGAGGCGTTGTTCGCCGCCCTGCAGGCAGCGAAGGCCCCGCCGAAGTTCACCCAACGGTTCCTCGAAGACCTCGACTTCAAGAGCACCAACGACCGGCTCTACATCAACGTGCTGAAAGCGCTGGGCTTCTTGTCGCCTGACGGCGTTCCGACGTCTCGCTACTACGAGTTCCTCGACCAGAGTCAATCGGGCCGCGTGCTCGCCGAGGGGCTGGAGGAAGCCTACACGGACCTATTCCAGCTCCGACGTGACGCCTACAAGATGGAGCGCCCGGAACTCAAGGGGAAAATCAAGACGCTCACGCAAGGCTCTGTCAGCGACGCAGTGGTCGACAAGATGGCCCTGACATTCCAAGGCTTGTCAAAGCTCGCGGACTTTGACGCTCCGCGACCAGGCAGACCGGCTGGAGCCGTGGAACCCACGGCGGACGAAATCACCGCAGTCTCGGGTCGCCCCGACGACGAAGTCACGATTGGTGCCGGCGGTGGGAGCCCTCACACGGGTCTACGGCTCGGTGGATTCGTCTACAACGTTGAACTGCATCTCCCGGAGTCTCGCGACCCAGCGGTCTACGAGGCGCTCTTCCGCGCGCTCAAGACTCATCTGCTCGGATGACCCCTCTTGAGGGCATCTACGACTTCGTCTACCGCGGCCAGCTGACCGAGGAAGCACTCGACCGCGCTGGGCGTCCACACGCCAAACTCGGCCTCCTGGACGAGGACGTTGTCCTCAAAGTGTCGCTGCACCTCTTGGACGACGACTTCGTCGCCCAGGCGCGTCGGATGGCCACCGTCTACACCGCTATCGCGGCATTCGAGAACACGGTCCGCGATCTCGTACGGCGAGTTCTGATGGATGAGGCAGGAGCGAACTGGTGGGAGGACAAGGTCTCCGCGAATGCCAGGACGAAGGCGAAGAAGCGCCAGGACGAGGAGGCGAAGCACCGATTTCACACGCAGCGCGGCGATGACCCCATCAGCTTCGTTGATTTCGGCGACCTCCTGAACATCATGCGTGCGAACGAGGACGCATTCGCGCCGTTCTGGTCTGGGCCGGAATGGGCGCGCGGGATATTCGATGCCGTTGAGCGCTCACGCAACGTCATAATGCACAGCGGAGTGCTCGATGTGGAGGACATCGAGCGAGTCGGCATGAACGTTCGCGATTGGATACGTCAAGTCGGCGCCTGATTATCCGGCGGTGGTGTGCCCGCGCGCGCCTGAATCCGGATGCCGCGGCGTGGAGGCCGTCCCGGTGGTGGCCAGGCTTCAAGTTCTGGCAGCTTCCGTCCGATGCTAGGATTACAGGCAATCGGGGGTACGCCCCCGAAGGAGTCGTCTAGACGACTCAGCAAAGCGAGGTTAGCCGCGACCAACGACAGCGCATCAGATGGAGTCGGGCTCCCGAAGGCCAATCGTCTTCGAGAAGCGGACTGTCGACATCGCGTGTGGTATCCCGTTTTGTAAAACCAGAAGCCCGATTGATGGTCGAAATGCCTCTACTGCGAGGCATTTTCGCTTTAACGGGGCCAGATCTTCTTGATCGGTGGCGTGTCTGTGCTGCCGCCACGCACAGACCCGTCTGGATAGACGTTCGCATAGCCCCGCTTGGGGAGATGCCAGACCGCGTTCGCGCAAAGGAGCGCGGCCGATCCTCGTCGGCACCCCACGTGCCAATGGAAGCCAGCCTGCAGTCTGTATCCGGCCACGGTCAGCACGTCACGTCCATGCAGTTCCGGAGCCCTCGCCCACTGGCGGCCATCAAGGTCAAGCCGAAGTCGGGCTGGACCAAACGCCTTGGCGAACCCGGCGCGTCCGTCAGACGTGCAGAGCTCCGGGCAAGGTCCGCCTGCGTGAAACGAGTGAAGCGGGAGCGCCCTTGGGTCGTCGCGCCCCTCGCAACGAATACATCCGTTCCACTCCGAGAAGGCCAGCTCCAGTCTCGCAACATCTGAGCGACCGTTGACGAGCACGAAGCACCCTTTGTGCTCCGTGAATTCCTTGAGGGCGACGGTATCCTTCTCGCGAATTGAGGTGGCCTGCGGGTTAGTGAGGACGAAGACCGCCGTGACGCCCGTGGTGAGCACCGGCCCGTGGTGGAGCGCGCGGTAGAGACGTTCAGCATCAGGGGGTTCCAGTAGGTCGATCTGCTTCCGCTTCCAGTCGCTCTTGGTTTTCCTCCGCCGAGCCTTGAGGACTGTCAGCGGCAGCTTGAGCCGCTCGACCTCCGCTCGAAGTTCGACGATCAGGCGACCAGTGCCGAGCGACGGTGACTCTGGTTGGACCAGGACGACCTTCGGCAGCGCCGTAGCGAGGGGGGTACTCATCGCAGGAGGCGAGTGACGGCGGTCGCGGGAATCGCCAGCGCCTCGAGCTCACCGCGGGTCATCACGCGAACAGCCCGAAGCACGGCGTTCCGCAGATGCTCGGTGTCGTCACCGGGCTCAACACGCTGAACTGATGTCTGCTGAATCCACCCGCCTGGGGGCTCGACGGCGTGTTCGGCGAACCACGTATCCAGCCGGCCTCGAACGTGCCGCTTCAGCACCCCGTACCAGCGATTCCGGTAGCGCGGGGGGAGCATCTGGCTCGTAGCCGGGGATTGCCGCCAATGCTCCAGCGCGGGCCTGATCTCTTCGTCGATAGAGCCCGAGAGATCAGCTGCGAACGCTTCTCGCCAGGCGCCGAGTTCGTCTCCCGTGACGGTTGGTAGCAGGAGCGCACCAGCTGCGTCGACGAGTTCTGGATCGACGGCCACGGCTCGATCACCATCCCAGACGTATGCGCTTCCGCTCACACAATCCAGCACTGCCTCCCAGAGGTCCTGGCGAATCCGCCAATCGCCTCTCTTCCGCGCCGCCTCGGACGCGACGCCTGGCTCTAGATCGGCGACATCGACGCCCGGATTTAGGACCACGGACGTTGGCCTCGTCGACTGGTCCAGCGTGATCATCGGCGCCAACGATTCAACGAAGTCTCTGGTACTCGTGGCTCCCCACTCGGCCTCGTCGAAGGCTCGATCGGTCAAATCGAGGAGCCGGTTCTTCAGCACCGCGATCGTCATGGTGCGCCAGTCCTGACGACCTGTAGCTTTGGCCGCTGCGTAAGCCCGAAGGACGAGTTCGCGCGCGTTTTGGAGCCGGTCTTCGTCTACGTTGTTTCCCGCCTGGCTCGACGCGGCTTCTGGGTCGTCCTCAAGCATTTATGCGCGGGGGTCCACAGTCAGGATCACGGGCGGATCGTAACCAGCGTGTCGGCATTCGAGCAAGGCGGGGAGCGGGTCAGTGCCCACGCAGCGCTGTGAGCGCTTTGGTAGCGCCAAGTGGTAGCGCCGCCCGGCTCGCCACCTGTCCGCGCAGTTCGACCAAAGAAAAAGCCCCGTATTACCGGGGCTTTCCTGCGAAGCGGCTGAAGGGACTCGAACCCTCGACCTTCTGCATGGCAAGCAGACGCTCTAGCCAACTGAGCTACAGCCGCGGAGCGGAGGCGAGTATAGACGCGGGAACTCCCGGGACAGTGGCCGCGTCAGGGTTCCGGCCGCTAGCTGGTGGGGGGGGCGCCGGCGGTGACGACGGTGTCGCGGCCCGCCCGCTTGGCCTCATAGAGCGCTGCGTCGGCCCGGGCCAGCAGCGCGTCGGCCGTCTCGGCACCATTCCAGTAGGCGATGCCGGCGGAGGCGCTACAGCCCGAGGGGATGGCCGTGCGGATCCGCTCGATCACGGTCTCGCCGTACTCGTTCGGGCAGTCGGGCAGGAGCATGGCGAACTCGTCGCCGCCATACCGGGCGAGGAAGTCCGTCGTCCTCACCGCATTTCGCCAGCTCGCCGCCGCCTCGGCCAACAGGTTGTCACCTGCCTGGTGCCCCTGTGTGTCGTTGACCTCCTTGAGGTGATCGAGGTCGACCATCACGAGGGCAAGGCGGTGGCTGCTCCGCCGCGCCCGCGCCACCTCCCGCCGGAGCTCCTCTTCCCAGGCGCGGCGGTTGGCCAGCCCCGTGAGCGGATCGGTCAGGGCTATCTGGGCCGCGGATTCCAGCACGCGGCGCCGCTCGATCAAGCGGCCGATCAAGACGCCGGCAGCAGTAGCCGCCGCCACGCCCAGCGAGAACCGAGACCGCTCGCCGATGCCCAGCCGCCAACGCGGCTGCTTGCTCCTCATTGAGATCCAGCCCACGAGCGGGGAATCCTGCCATTTCGCGGCCGCCGGCGTCTACCGCCCGCGTTGCCAGCGGATGGGCGGCCGCGCCGGGACCCGGCGCTGACGCCGGTTCGGCTCCGCACGGGGCACAATGCCCGAAACGAGCCAGGGAGGATGCAGTTGAGACGAGGTTGCGTAGTGCTGCTCGCCGGAGCATTGATCGCCGCAGGCTGCGGAAGCAAGGCGAAGACCGTCTCCCAGACCACCGCGAGCACGGCGTCGACCTCGGCGGCGTCCACGCCCACGACAACGGCGGCCCCAACCGACTGCAACACACTCGGCATCAACCCGACCGGCATGCGTGAGGGCACGTGCAAGCACGCCGGAACCACCTACGTGATCGTCAATGAGAATCACGCCCTCAAGCTCCACACCCTGTCGGTGACGCTAGCCGGGATTCACACGCCCAGCACCCTGACGGCCAGCAAGTCCGCGACGGCTCAGGGCAAGTTCGTTGTGGCCTCGCTGAAGATAAGCAACCGCCTGGAGCTGCCGCAAACCTTCGACGCGGCTGGGACGCAGCAGGCCGGCCTGATCCTGGATGGGACGGTCTACAAGGAGGACGTCACCGCCGAGACCGGGTCCGACTCGGCCTCGTGCCTGAGCCAAAGCGTCCGCATTCCCGCGGGCAAGAGCGAGACCTGCGACGTGATCTTCGACGTTCCGGCCAGCTCGGTCCCCGACCTCGGAAAGCATGGCAGCGGCGACATCTACATCGCCGATTTCGGCTCTGACCTGGCCGGGAGCATCCCGCCCCAGACGGTGGGCCAGATCAGGCTCTACCACTGACCAGCTCGTATGGGACCGGACTGACCGAGGGCCGGGAGCAGCCAGCCCTAGAGGCGACGACCGGAATCGAACCGGTGTAGACGGCTTTGCAGGCCGCTGCGTAGCCACTCCGCCACGTCGCCGCGGGTGCGTACGTTAGCGCCGAGGTTCAGTCCGACCGCAGGAGAACCGCGTTCCCGGCCGGATCCCGGACGAGCGAGCCGTTCGCGTCGCTCTCGACGTCCAAGCCGGCTCGCCGCACCCGCTCGAGCACGGCCTCAAGCGCCTGGGGAGTCGGAAGGAGGACCTCAAAGCTGCGCAGCCCGATGGCCCCTGGCTGGGGCGGATTCGCGCCCCGGCTATGCCAGGTGTTGAGGCCGATGTGATGGTGATAGCCGCCCGCGGAGACAAAGAGAGCGCCTGGATAACCGCGCACCATGACGTCAAAGCCGAGGATCCCGTCGTAGAAGGCCTCGGAGCGGTCGAGGTCCGAAACCTGAAGATGGACATGGCCCATGCGAGTGCCGGAGGGCGCCATCGGCTCGATCCCGCTGTCATCAGGGATCTCGGACAGGATGCTGCGCAGGTCGAGCGGCAGGGTGCTCATCTCAAGCTGACCGTTCACCTCCCGCCACTCATCACGCGGGCGGTCGCGGTAGATCTCGATCCCGTTGCCATCAGGGTCGGAGAGATAAAGCGCCTCGCTGACCAGATGGTCCGAGGCGCCGTCGAGTGGCCACTGCGCCTGGGCCACCCGCGCCAGAGCGTGCGCCAGATCCTCGCGCGTGGGCATCAGAATCGCCATGTGGTAGAGCCCGGTGGCTGCGCGGTTCAGTGGCGGTGCCGAGGCATCTGCGAAAAGCTCGATCAGCGGCCGCTCGCCCGGCACGCTGAGGGCCAGCGTTCCGTCATCGCGCTCGGAGGCGCGCAGGCCGATCGCCTGCTCATAGAAGCTCCGAGACCGGTTGAGATCGGACACCGTGAGGCGAACCGTGCCCATCGAGGTGGCCGAGTCGAGTCTGGCCTCGGCGTGCCGGTCCCCGGAAAGGCTCGTGGCGCTCATGACGCCTCCTCTTCGACCGTGCAGCTTCCACCCGCGCGGGCTCCGGGA
Source organism: uncultured Solirubrobacterales bacterium (assembly GCA_963733555.1). Classification (GTDB taxonomy): domain Bacteria; phylum Actinomycetota; class Thermoleophilia; order Solirubrobacterales; family Solirubrobacteraceae; genus Palsa-465. The sequence goes on along the minus strand of CAVTDO010000002.1, from coordinate 1,164,661 downwards.
AGGCGGCTGAGCAACGAGGCGAGCTGGTCGATCTCCTCTGGGGTGAAGTGCTCGAGGAACAAGCGCTGAATGCCCGCGACGTGGGTGCAGCCCGCATCACGAAGCTTGCTGAAGCCCACGTCCGTCAGGCGGGCGTAGGAGACGCGAGCGTCGTTGGAGCAGGCGACGCGCGCGATCCAACCCGCGCCCACCAGGCCATCGACGAGACGGGTGATCCCGGAGCGCGTGAGCATCGTGCTCGTGGCCAGGGCGGACATCGGGAGCTGGCGGTCGGGCGCCTGGGCCAGATAGAGCAAGACCTCGTAGTCACGCGTCGTCATCCCGTGGACGTTGACCAGCTCACCGTTGAGCTGGCGAAGGATCGAGGCATGGCTCTGCAGATAGCTGCGCCACGCCTCGAGGGCGCTGCCATTCAATCTGTCTGAACTAATAGTGCTCACGTATCTGATTATAGTTGACGGGTCAAGGAGTCTTTGCCTGGATAGGCTCGCTCGACGGATGCGTGAGATCGCCCACCAGCTGTGGCACTGGACGGCCCCGCACGACAACATCGGCGCTGAGGTCAGTACCTATTACCTGGAGCGGGAGCGCGTGCTGCTTGACCCGATGATTCCGCCCGAGGGCATGGCCTGGCCTCGACTTCGACATCCTGCTCGTGGCCCACGGCATCCCGCTGGTCAGCGGGGCAAAAGACGGTCTGCGCCGGTTCAGCGCGGCCGGCGCCTAGCCGGACTGGTCTACGCCGCGAGCGCCCGGGGGTTCGATCCGCGGCGCGCGATACAGGTCACGCTGGCACGCCGCCCGGAAGAGCTGCGTGCGTCCCCGTGGGTTCCCACGGCGAGGCTCCAGCGCCGGCGGACGATGGCGTCGGCAACGGCCACCGGATCTACGTCGTAGCGGGCGATCCTGATTCTGTTTCGAAGTTCGTTCAGACTTGTGGGTTCCACGATGACCCTCCCAGATTTGCGTGTTCCACGATGACCCTGCGAAAGGTGCATCGGCGCAACGGGACCCCGGCTGCATCGGGTCGAAACCCCAACTTTGTGCCTCAGGCGCCGTAGCGAGTCGCGGAGCGGGGGCGGCGGGACAGGTCCAGCTCGTCGGGCCCCACCTCGTGTCCAACCCCGCAGCGCAGCTCGACTTTGACTTCCTCGCCGCAGTCGCGGTGGCGCAGCTCTACCGGGCCGCCGTCATCGTCCAGCCAGCGGTCGCCCCATTGCATGAGTGCGACGAGAGCCGGAAAGAGGGCCGCCCCCTTCTCGGTCAGCCGGTAGCGCTGGCGTGTGCGCTGGCCGGGCTCGCGGTAGTCCTCACGCGTCGAGGAGCTCGTTGTCGACGAGCTCCTTGAGGCGGGCGGAGGTCACCGGCTCGCTGATTCCGACCCGCCGCGCGAAGTCGTCGAACCGGGTCGTGCCGTAGAAGGCCTCGCGCAGAATGAGAAAGGCTGAGCGGGTCGGAATCACCTCGAGCGCTTTGGCGATCGTGCAGCGATCTGCGTTCCAGGAACTGCGGGGCTCAAGCGTCCCCGTCATCCGGAGTGCATGTTCCATGCCCCTCAGGATAGCTGACTTTTGAACAGCTAAGCCAGGGCTGGTAGGGTAGCTGGCTATGTCAACCCTCAGTCAGCCCTCAACCACCACTGTTGCGCGTCCGGGCCCGGGACCGCGCACCACCTCGGAAGCGTCACAGACCCTCGTCCTGGTCATCGTCTGTGCCGGGGTGGTCCTGGCCAGCCTGGACCTGTTCATCGTCAACGTCGCGCTCCCCCGGATCGGGCAGGACTTCCATCTGCACGGAAACTCGCTCGCCGATCTGTCGTGGGTCCTCAACGCGTACGCGATCGTCTACGCCGCCTTCCTTGTCCTGTTCGGGCGACTCGCGGAGCGCTTCCGGCGAGAGCGCGGGTTCCTGCTTGGGATTTTCGTTTTCGTCGCTGCCTCAGTGGCGTGCGGCGCGGCTTCGAGCCTGCCCATGCTCGTTGCCTTCAGGATCGTCCAGGCCGCCGGGGCAGCGCTGCTCACGCCGACCTCGCTGGGTCTGGTCCTGGCCACGTTTCCTGCTGAGCGCCGACAGGGTGCGGTCCGCACCTGGACCGCGGTCGGCGGCCTGGCGGCGGCCGCCGGGCCGGTGGCCGGCGGGCTCCTGGTCGCCCTGAGCTGGCGCTGGGTCTTCCTGGTCAACGTGCCGGTGGGAATCCTCGCGCTCGTCGTGGGGTGGCGGAGATTGCCGCGGGTGCCCGGTCATCCCGTGCCGGTCCCGGACCCGTTCGGCGCGCTGCTCCTAACCGGCGGCGTCGCGGCATTGGTCCTGGGTCTCGTTGAGGGCGGGAGCTGGGGGTGGGGGAGCGCCAGGACCGTCGCCGCCCTGGCCGGGGCGCTGGTCGCGTTGCTTCTGTTCGCCGTTCACTCCGCGTGGCACCGCAACCCCCTGATCGACCGTGAGCTCTTCCGGCTCCGGCCGCTGATTGGTGCCTCGGCGGTGGCGCTGATATTCATGGCCGCCTTCAGCGGGATGCTGCTCTCCCGCGTGCTCTGGGCCCAGGATGTGTGGCACTGGTCGGCTCTCAAGACCGGGCTGGCCATCGCACCCGGGCCGGTCATGGTCCCGGTCTTTGCGTTCCTGGTCGCCGGCCGCCTCATCGCGCGCTTTGGCCCGGCGCGTGTGATCGCGCTCGGCACGACGATCTTTGCCGCCGGTGTGGTCTGGTGGGCCCTGGCCATGGGGCTGCGTCCAGACTATGTGAGCCAGATGCTCGGCGGGATGCTGCTGACCGGAATCGGCGTCGGCTTCACGATGCCCACATTCATGGCCACCGGGACCGCGGCCCTGCCGCAGCATTCCTTCGCCACCGGATCGGCGGTGATCAACATGCTGCGCCAGATCGGGTTGGCGATCGGCGTGGCCGTTCTCATCGCCGCGCTCGGCAATCCGACCTCACCGGCTGCGTCGCTCCACGTCTACCAGCGCGCCTCCCTCATCATCGCCGGCATGGCCTTCGCCGCGGGGGCCGTCGGGCTGGCGCTCCTGGGCCGGACGCGCTGAGCGACGAGCCTGTATGCGCTGGTCGAGCTACCGCTGATCGCCGCGCGGATGGCCGGGCCGCGGCCGGGAAGGGCCACGGTGACGGATCGAGATGTCGTGGATGTATCCGGCCACGACGCCCTCGGAGATCAGGTCCGGGCTCGGATGGACAGTCCAGGCGCGGCGGGTCGCTCTGAGGTCGTAGGGGGTCGGCGGGGCGGGAAGGTGGGAGCGGGGTCGAGGGAGATTGTTCATGCGGCTTCTCGTTCCAGTTCGGCGTTGGTCAATGTGATGTCGGAGGGGCCTCCCGCCCGGGCCGGGGCTAGGCCGACGCCGGCGCGCTCGCGCCGCGGCCGAAGGAGGACGAAGGCCAGGAGAACACCCGCGGCGATCGTTCCCGCCCCGCAGAGGAAGGCGAGGTGATAGCCCCCGATCAGAGAGCTTGTGAGGCCCTGGTGGTCGGACAGCAAGGCCTTGGTGTGAGTGGTGGCGATCGTGCTGAGCACGGCGAGGCCCAGGGCGCCGCTGATCTGCTGCGAGACATTGGTGATTCCTGACCCGATCCCGGCGTCAGCGGCCGGAACATCGGCCATGGCGATCGTGAGGAGCGGCATGAACGCGTTGCCGATCCCGAGGCCGATGGCAAAGCAGGCCAGGAAGATGGTGGGGAAGAAGCTTGTCTGCGGCCCCACGCTGCTGAACAGGAGCAGCCCCGCGACGGCACTGGCCATCCCGCCCATGAGCACCGCCAGCGCCCCGAAACGGCTCACGAGCCGGGCTGTGACTCCCTGGGAGAGGATCGCCACGGTGATCGTCCAGGGCAGGAAGGCCGCCCCAGTCTGGATCGCGCTGTAGTGGCGGACGTGTTCGAGGTAGAGCGTGGCCAGGAAGAAGGTCGAGTACATGCCGGTCACGAGCAGCCCCCGGATGAGGCTGGCGTTGACCAGGCCCTTGAGGCGGAGGATGCGCAGCGGCATGATCGGGTTCTCGATCCGCGCCTCGAGACTCAGGAACGCCGCCATGAGCACGATGGCCAGGGCGCCGAAGCCGAGAACGGGCGTGGAGATCCATCCGTGGGCGGTGGCCTCAACGATGGCGTAGATCCCGCTCATCAGCGAGGTGGTGACGAGCAGCGATCCCAGCCAGTCGACGCCGTGCCCGAGCCCGCGCCCGCGGTCAGCCGGGATGAGCCGATGGCCAAAGGCGAGCGCCGCAAGCCCGATGGGAAGGTTGACGAAGAACACCCAATGCCAGCTCAGGGCCTGGGTGAGGACGCCCCCGGCGAGCAGCCCAAGCGAGCCGCCGGCCACGGAGACGAACACGTAGAGGCTCATGGCCCGGGCGCGCTCGGCCGCCCCGGGGAACTCAGTGATGATGATGGCCAGGATCACCGAGGCCTGCATGGAGGCGCCGACACCCTGGAGGAAGCGGGCACCGATCAGGACGCCCTGGGTGGGGGCGACGCCGCAGAGGATCGAGGCTGCCGTGAAGACGACAAGACCGGCGAGGAAGACGCGCTTACGCCCGACCAGGTCACCCAGGCGTCCGGCCAGGAGGAGAAGGCTGCCGAAGGTGATCAGGAAGGCGTTGACGACCCAGGTCAGGTTGCCCTGAGAAAAGTGGAGCTGATGCTGGATCGCCGGCAGGGCGACGTTCACGATCGTCACGTCGAGAACGATCATCAGCTGGGCCAGGCAGACCACGACGAGCGCGGTCCAGCGCTGGGGATTGGGGCCGGGGATGGGGGCTAGATCCATGTACATCCTGACTTGTCGGAACGTGAATTCGGTGTTAAACTGGAGGCCACCTCCGAAATATGTGGAGGAACCCTCCGGAAACTATACGGAGGACCCCTCCACTTGTCAAGGACATTTATGGACACCCTGGATACGCCCACCGAAAACCTCGTCGCCCGGCCCAAGCGGGCGGACGCGCGGCGCAATTACGAGAAGGTGCTGACGGCGGCGCGACAGGCGTTCACGGAGGGGGGGGAGGACACCTCGCTTGAGGAGATCGCCCGCCGGGCCGAAGTCGGCATCGGGACGCTGTACAGGCATTTCCCGTCTCGGCAAGCGCTGCTCGAGTCTCTCTACGTCGACGAGGTGCAGGAGGTATGCCGCTCGGCGACCGAGCTTGGGGAGGCTGATTCCTGGGTGGCGCTCAACGAGTGGTTCGAACGCTTGATTGCCTATCTGGCCACCAAGCGGGCCCTGGCCCACGAGCTCCTCAACTACATGGATGTCGACGCGCCCCTCTTCCAGAGTTGCCGCGCCTCGCTATGGGCGGCCGGAGAGCCCCTGCTCAAGCGCGCCCAAGAGGCGGGAACCGTACGTTCGGATGTCACCTTTTCCGAGGTGATGTCGATGGTCATGGGGATCGGCAAGATCCCCACTACCGACCCGGCTCAGCTCGAGCACATCATCCGGGTCGCCCTTGACGGTCTGCGTTACAACGCGCACGCCTAGCCCAACCTGCCAAGGCGCTACGCTCGGTGTGCGCACCTTCGTGGGGTCTCTCCCTCTCTCTGCCCAGCGGTGGTTTCTCTCAGGAGAAGAGTCGGAGGTCGACATGAGCACCTTTGAGCCCTTTGAGCCCGGGTTGGTGGACCAGCGGCTGGCGGCGATTTCCGCTTCGATGGCGAGACTGGTGCGTGAGAATTACGGGCGCGATTCGGTCGAGGTCAAGGCCTACGCGCTCGAGGACATGATCGTCGTGGTGATCCGCGGCCGCGGTTTCACCTCGTTGGAGAAAGCTTTGATCGACGGGGGCGAGCCCGAGGGCGTGATCGCGCTGCGAACGGAGTTCGCCGGCCTCATGGCCGATCGCTACAAGCAGGTCATCAATAAGGCGACGGGCCGCAAGGTCATCGCACTGCTCTCCCAGTCGCACGTTGATCCCGACCTCACGGTGGAGACGGCGTTCCTCGACGGACGACCGCGCTTGTTGAACGCGGTCAAGGCAGCTCCAACCGCAATCCGAGAACCGCATGCGAGCGAAGACTGATCGAGTAGACCACAGCGAATTCCGAGTATTTTGGTCGGAAATGTGGTATGCTTTCGACGCTCAGTGAGCCCTGGCTCTTCTCGCTTTCCGGGCAAGTTTCCCGTCAGAAGGGCAGAGAGGCGTTAGCCATGGCTATCGCAACAAAGCAGGCTCCTGCCACCACGGATGCCATTGGCGAAGCGGTGGATGCGACCCGGTCGGTGCCGATGGAGTTCCTCGTCGTCGAGGACAATGGCGGCGAGCATCACTGGACGCTTCTCGACAGCGACGGCAATCGCCTGGCGCGGTCCCCGAGCTACCCGTCGTACCAGCCCGCCGAGGACGCCGCCCGCGCCGTGCTCGCAAGCGCCGGCTCGGCGCAGCCGCCACGAGCCAACCGATAGCGCTGCCCGGGGCAGTCAATGGCGTCCACCGAAGCAACCATCCTGACCGAGAATGAGCAGCTCGCCGGCATCAACGCCGACTACGAGCAGCGTTACGGGTTCCACGACGCCGAGCACTATCTCTACAAGGCGCCGAAGGGGCTGAACCGGGAGATCGTCGAGAAGATCTCGGAGTTCAAGTCCGAGCCGGAGTGGATGCGCGAATTTCGGCTCAAGGCGCTCGACCACTTCTTTGCCCGCGAACAGCCCACATGGGGCTCGCCCCTCTTGGCCGGCCTCGACTACGACGACATCCGGTACTTCGTGCGCGCCTCCGAGACCCCGAGCAGGTCCTGGGACGACGTGCCTGACGACGTCAAGCGGACCTTTGATCGCCTGGGGATTCCCGAGGCGGAGCGGAAATTCCTTTCCGGCGTTGGTGCGCAGTATGAGTCAGAGGTCGTCTACCACCAGATTCACGAGGACCTGGAAAAGCAGGGCGTGGTCTTCACCGACATGGACACGGCGCTGCGCGAGCACGAGGACATCGTCCGCGAGTACTTCGCGACCATCATTCCGCCCAACGACAACAAGCTCGCGGCGCTGAACTCGGCGGTGTGGTCGGGCGGCTCGTTCGTATACGTGCCCGAAGGCGTCCATGTCGAGATGCCACTGCAGGCGTACTTCCGGATCAACACCGAGAACATGGGGCAGTTCGAGCGGACGCTGATCATCGCCGAGCCCGGCTCCTACGTGCACTACGTCGAGGGCTGCACCGCGCCCACCTACAGCTCTGACTCGCTCCACTCGGCGGTCGTAGAGCTGATCGCCCTTCCGGGCGCGCGTATCCGTTACACGACCGTCCAGAACTGGTCGACCAACGTCTACAACCTGGTCACCAAGCGCGCCGTCGCTCACGCCGATGCCACGGTCGAGTGGGTCGACTGCAACCTCGGGTCCAAGCTGACGATGAAATACCCGAGCATCTACCTGCTGGGGGAGCGAGCCCACGGCGAGGTCCTGTCGATTGCCTTCGCGGGCGCTGGCCAGCACCAGGATGCCGGGGCCAAGATCATTCACGCGGCGCCGAACACGACCTCGAACATCTTCGCCAAGTCCATCGCCAAAGACGGGGGCCGCGGGTCCTACCGCGGCCTGCTTGAGATCGCGAAGGGCGCCCACGGCTCGAAGTCGAAGGTCGTGTGCGACGCCCTGCTCCTAGATGAGCACTCGCGCTCCGACACCTACCCGACGATCCGGATCGGCGACGACGACGTCAACGTCGCCCACGAGGCGACCGTCTCGAAGGTCGGCGAGGAGCAGTTGTTCTACTTGATGTCTCACGGTATCCCGGAGGAAGAGGCCTCGAAGCTCATCGTGAACGGCTTCATTGAGCCGATCATCAAGGAGCTGCCAATGGAATACGCGGTCGAGATGAACCGCCTGATAGAGCTGCAGATGGAGGGCTCGATCGGCTAGCGGATGGTTGGCGAATGGCTGCCTTCCACCCGGGTCTGCAGTTGCGCGTCTTGAACAGTCGACACGACTGAGAAGCTCACGTTCTGACGTCAAGTGTCGATAGCAGAAGCGATAACGCTTTTATGGCTCCCGAAATCGCTCCCGATCGGCAGCATCTCGACACCAGGATCCTGCTCGATGTTCTCAGGGCTTGGAAGGCCGGCGATTTCACCGCGCGGATGCCGTCGGACTGGGTCGGCGAAGAGGGCGAGATCGCAGAAACGCTGAACGAGATCGGCCGCGCCGATCAGAGGCTGGGCCTAGGCGACCCAGAGGTTCTACTTGGTGTGCTCAGCGGAGTGAAGGCCGGCGATTTCTCAGCTCGGATGCCGGTGCATTGGACTGGAGCTTCCGGGAAAATCGCGGACACGCTGAATGAGATCATCGCCGCCAATCAGGCGCTCGGTACCGAGTTGGCGCGAGTAAGTCGCGTGGTCGGAAAAGAGGGGAAGCTCTCGCAGCGGGTTTCGTTTCGGGGAACCGATCAGGTGTGGGGGGACTCCATCGAATCGGTCAACAGCCTGATCGAGGATCTTGTCCGGCCGAGCAACGAGATGCAGAGGGTAATCGGGGCGGTAGCAGGCGGAGACCTGAGCAAGAAGGTGTCTGTCGATGTCCAGGGCGAGATGCTCGAGCTGAAGAACACCATCAACGGGATGGTGGATCAGCTCAACGGGTTCGTCTCAGAGGTCACGCGAGTGGCGCGCGAGGTGGGCACCGAGGGCAAACTCGGCCAAGCGGCGGCGCACACGATCGAGGTTGGCGGCGTCTGGAAGGACCTGACAGACAACGTCAACCTGATGGCCGGCAACCTCACCGGGCAGGTTCGTGACATCGCGGAGGTGACGACGGCGGTCGCGAATGGTGATCTCAGCAAGAAGATCACCGCGGACGTGCGGGGCGAGTTCCTGGAGTTGAAGAACACGGTCAACGCCATGGTCGACCAGCTCAATCGGTTCGCCGGGGAGGTGACGCGCGTCGCCCGGGAGGTTGGCGTCGAGGGGAAGCTCGGCGGTCAAGCGCAGTCCGATGAGGTCGCGGGAGTGTGGAAAGACCTCACCGATGACGTCAACCAGTTGGCCGCGAATCTCACCAGCCAGGTGCGAGCAATCGCAGAGGTCGCGACGGCCGTGACGGAGGGCGATCTGACCCGGCAGGTCGGCGTAGGTGGCGAGCGGCGAGGTCGCGGTGCTGAAGGACAAGCTGAACGAGATGATCCGCAACCTGCGCGAGACGATGCGTCAGAACACCGAGCAGGACTGGCTTAAGACGAACCTCGAGCGGGTTCACTAGGATGCTTCAGGGTCAGCGTGACCTGGCGACCGTGTCTCGAATGATTCTGGCGGAGCTGGCGCCGCTGGTCTCCGCACAGCACGGTGTGTTCTACGCGCTGACCGAACTTGGCGACGGCGGTGCCCCTGTCTTGCAGTTCCAGGCTGGCTATGGCTACAAGGAACGCAAGCACCTGGCGAATCACTTCCGCCTCGGCGAGGGCCTCGTCGGCCAGTGCGCTCTCGAGAAGGAACGCATCCTGTTGACCGACGTGCCGTCGGACTACATCCAGATCAATTCCGGTCTGGGAGAATCGAAGCCGCTGAACATCATCGTGCTCCCGATTCTCTTTGAGGGGTCGGTGCGGGCGGTGATAGAGCTGGCCTCCTTTGCGGCGTTCAGCTCCGTGCACCAGTCGTTCTTGGATCAGCTCACCGAGAGCATCGGCCTTGTCCTCAACACGGTCGCTGCGAACACAGTCACCGAGCAGCTGCTCGAGCAGTCCCTCTCTCAGTCCGAGGAGTTGCAGTCCCAGCAGGAGGAGCTCCGCCAGTCAAATGAGGATCTCGCCGAGCAGGCGACCCTCTTAGAGGGCAAGAACGACGAGGTGGAGGGCAAGTACCAGGAGGTTGAGGAGGCCAAGCTGCGACTCGAGGAGCAGGCCGCCGAGCTGGCGGTGAGCTCGAAGTACAAGTCGGAGTTCATCGCGAACATGTCCCACGAGCTGCGCACTCCGCTGAACAGTCTGTTGGTGCTGGCCGAGCAGCTAGAAGACAACTCCGACGGGAACCTCACCGACCGCCAGGTGGAGTACGCCAAGGTGATTCGTTGCTCGGGCATGGACTTGCTCAGGCTCCTGAACGACATCCTCGACCTTGCCAAGGTCGAGTCGCACACCGTGCAGTTCGAGATCACCGATGTGTCGCTCGCCGAGCTGCGCACCACCATGCTTCGGACGTTCCTTCCGATCGCCGAGGGACAGGGCCTGGCGTTCTCAGTCGAGCTCGACGAGCAACTGCCAGCGACCATCGTGACCGACCCCCACCGCCTTCGCCAAGTCGTGAACAACCTGCTCTCAAACGCGTTCAAGTTCACCTCTCGGGGCAACGTTGCCGTACGGATGGGTCTCAGCACCGATGGCTGGAACCGAGACCATGAGGCGCTGGAGCGCGCGCCATCAGTGATCGCGATGAGCTTCTCCGATACCGGCATCGGGGTCAGGCGCGAGCTTCAGCTCGCGATGTTCGAACCCTTTGCGCAGGCCGACGGGACCACGGCGCGCGAGCACGGCGGCACCGGGCTCGGGCTCTCGATCAGCCGCAACCTGATACGCCTACTCGGAGGCGACATCACCCTCACGAGTAAGCCGGGAACGGGCAGCACCTTCACCGTTTACCTTCCGGTCACGCCTGACGACGTCGTGCTGGGCCAACTCGCTCCGACCCGTCAGTCGCCGCCTTCGCCGCCCCCCGTGGAAGTCTCAGCCGCCACCTCTCTCGCGGTCGATGTCACCACCACCAACGGCCACAGGGTCGGGCAAAGGAGCGCCGATGCTCTGACTGAGATCGTCGGACCGCCGACCATGGCCGCCGGAACAAACGGGGTCGCTGAGCAGGCGCCCACTGCGGAACCGAAGACCGAGCTGGCTGCACCCGAAGAAGCCAAGCTAGCTGCGGGGCCGACGGCCAGGGCATCGTTGGCCCAATCGAAGGTCCTCGTCGTTGATGACCACTTCCCAAACGTATTCGCTCTGACAGCGCTGCTCGAGCGGGGCCACATGATCGTCGTCCCGGCACAGAGCGGTCCCGAGGCACTCGCCATCCTCGACCGAGACGACGACATCGACGTCGTCCTCATGGACATCATGATGCCGGTCATGGACGGCTACCAGACGATGACCGCAATCCGGACTCGTGAGAAGTACGCCGACCTGCCGATCATCGCCGTCACCGGCAAGGTCGTTGGCAGTGAGCGTGAGCGCTGCATTGCGGCGGGCGCCTCAGACTACATTCCAAAACCGGTCGATACCTCCTCGCTTCTAGATGCTCTGGCCATCTGGCTCCAGCCGCGACGGCCGACTCTCCCGCGCTCCGAGCCCGGCTGATGGCGGTTACGGACGCGGCAGGTGCCCCCGCCGCGACGACCTCAGAGGTCGCTGAGCCCTACGAGAAGGGGGCACCGATCCTGGTCGTCGATGACACCCCGTCCAAGCGGCTGTCAATCGAAGTCGCGCTGGCTCCGCTCGGTTACGAGATAGTCGAAGCTGAATCAGGAGAGGCCGCCCTTCATTGTGTGACCGCGCAGACCTTCGCCGTGATTCTGATCGATGTTCACATGCCGGGCCTCGATGGGTACGAGACCGCGAAACTGATCCGCATGCGCGAGGACTCCGAGCACACCCCGATCATTTTCATCACCGCACAAGCAAGCGACGAGACGGACGTCCCCCGTGCCTACACGAGCGGTGCCGTCGACTTCATCTTCGGCACGCTCGTACCCGACACATTGCGCGCAAAAGTGGCGTTCTTTGCCGCACTGTTCCTGAAGTCGCGGGACCTTGAACAGTCGCTGAGCCGGGTCACCACCCTGAGCGACCAGTTCCGTGACACCGAGGCATACACGCGAGCCGTGCTCGAGGGCGTGGGGGATGGCATTGTCACAGTCGATGATCGCGGCACGATCGAATCACTCAACCGTGCCGCCGTCGACCTCTTCGGATACAGCGAGCAGGAGGCGATCGGCCTACCTTTCTCAAGCCTCGTGGCCGACTCGAAAGGCCGGCGGCAGAATGGCTCGCGCTTCCCGGTTGAACTGGACATAAGCCAAGTCGCGCTGGGCGTGCGCACGATCCAGGTCGGGTGCGTACGGGATATCTCCGAGCGGGAGGCTCAAACCCGGGCGCTTGAATACCAGGCGCTGCACGACCCCCTGACCGACCTGCCCAACCGCCTGCTCTTCGCCGACAGGGTCAACCACGCGATGCGCATCGTGACGAGGCGTAAGGAATCGCTGGCGCTTCTCGTGATCGATCTTGACGAGTTCAAGCAGGTCAACGACACCATCGGACATCACCAGGGTGACGCACTGCTCAAGCTGGCCGCGACGCGGCTCATCGGTCGCCTGCGCGAAGGAGATACGGTGGCGCGGCTCGGAGGAGACGAGTTCGGCATCATGCCGCTCGGCAACACCGACCTGGCCGGGGCTGCGACCGTAGCCTGGAAGATTCAGCAGGCCCTCGAGGCACCATTCGTCATCGACGGTCACACGATCGACGTCAGAGCCAGCATCGGCATCGCGCTCGCTCCCCAGCATGGCGACAACCTCGATGATCTTCTGCGCCGGGCCGACCTGGCCATGTATGAGGCCAAGCGGTCCGGAGCCGGTTACGCATTGTTTGCCGCGGCGCAGGAGGAGTCACTCGGGCGACGGTTGGCGCTGCTCCACGATCTGCGGCAGTGCGTGGCCAATGATGAACTCGTTCTCCACTACCAGCCAAAGGTCGAGCTCACGACGCTCAAGACCTCCGGTGTGGAGGCGTTGATCCGCTGGAACCATCCAACCCGCGGATTCCTGATGCCGGCCGATTTCATTCCTGACATCGAGAACAGCGAATTGATGCTTCCGATCACAAAGTGGGTCATCAACGAGGCCTTGCGGCAGCTCCGTATATGGCGGGACCAGGGCTACGACCTGACGATGGCGGTGAACCTCGGAGCTTTGTCCCTGGTCCACGGGCCCGGGCTCCTAGAAGATGTCGACGAGATCACCCGCAGGTGGGGCATACCACCAGGCAAACTGACTCTCGAGCTCACGGAGAGCGCGTTGCTCGACACCACGATCCCCGACCTAAACGAGCGGCTCAAAGAGATGGGGCAACACCTGTCGATCGACGACTTCGGGACGGGGTACTCATCGATGGCCTATCTGCAACGGCTCCCCGTCAACGAAATCAAGGCCGACCGGTCGTTCGTGATGACGATGGCCTCCGAAGCTGACGATGCGGTAATCGTCCGGGCGATCATCGATCTCGCGCACAACCTCAGCCGATCCGTGGTCGCCGAGGGAGTAGAGGACGAGGCCACGATGGAGATGCTGCTCGCCTACGGATGTGATACCGCCCAAGGCTATTACTTCACTCGTCCGCTTCCGGCCGACCAACTGGCCGTATGGCTCGAGAGCTCACCGTTCGGCTTGCCGCAATCCGGGGCGGAAGGCACCGAGGTCGTCGAAGAGACTGAGCCGCGGGCAACGACCGGCATCCAGGGGTAAGTATCGGAGTGGGCGATGTTGGGCTCGAACCAACGACCTCCGCCTTGTCGAGACGGAAACGTGTGGTCAGCCGGTGACAGGGTAGGTCAAGAAAAGCCTATAGATGCAGGGGATTCGGCCGCCTGGCCTGACTTGTCGTTGCAGAGCGAAACGGCTGATTTCGATCCTGAGGGACGCACTGAGGACGCAGTCGCGTCAGGCCATCAGCAGCCGGTGGCGTGATCCAGTGCGCGACCGACCACGGCCATGGAGTGCGGTCGATGTGGTCTCGGTGTCATCGTCGACTACGGCAGCCGTCCAGCTACCGCGTTGACGAGTTCCTGTATCTGGGCGACAACAAGAGCGGCCAAGTCGATCTCACGATCTGATGCTTCGCGATCCGCGGCCTCGAGCTGCGCCTCGAGTCGCGCGGCCTCGGCGCCCGCCGCGACGAGGGCAACGTAGTCGTGCTCGGTCTCGCCGAGTGCTTGCGACCGTTCGACCGCTCCGCCCTCGAAGTCGGAGTCCAGTCGTCTGGCGGAGCTCGCTGCGGAGCTCGACGAACGCGACCAGAGAACGAACTCGATCGCGACGCAGGTTGGCGGCCAGTTGGCTCGACCAAGGCCCGGACATGGCCCCAATCTGCCAAGGCCGCCGGTCAGGACGTTTGTTCGGAGCCTGTCTCCCCGGCCCGACGGTCAGCGATGATGCCTTCTCCGGCCTCGACGATGATCGGCGGTTCACCGCGAACAAGCTCGCGGATCCTCTCGTCGCTCATCGCGTCAATCCGGGCGAGGGCTTCGAGGACCCGTGGGTCGGTCACCTCAACAAGCGTGAAGCCTCCGTTGGGGCGAGGCGAACTCATGCGAACGATGGTACCTCTCGGCCCTGTCGCAGCAACACGGTGCGCAGGACGCTGGCCTGCGCCGAGGTACGCGAGCGAGTTGTGCCTACCGCGCTTAAGGGGTCTCCGCGCGGAGTTGCTTGAAGTAGCGCGCGCGAGGCAATGCGGGTCTCGACCCGTAGTGGCTGCGTCGCTGTCCCAGACGCGCCTCTTCCGCATCGCCGGGAGGAACCAGCTGTGTCGGCCACACGTGGGGGTCGATGCTGGTAGCCCGGAGGAGCGGTCTCGCCCACCTTGGCGAGACCGTTGCGTTCGATCCATCAGAGCAGTGAAATCAAGGCTCGTGTCCATCGTCGGTGCTCGGCCGACTGCCCAGAATCCGCCGAACGCCTTTGTAGGCAAGATAGAACGGGAAGCCGAGAAGGAGGAAGAGAAAGCCCACCAAGCTGCGCAACAGGTTGTTGATGAACAGGGCAATCAGCGACACGCCGGGGATGATCGTCATCCCGATACCGACGAGCAGGCCGATCCACCAGCTTCCGAGCAATAGCCCGACCGCGGTTGCGAGGACCAGGAAGGGGATCGGGTTGTTCCGTGACGTCTCTTCCACGGCGCGAGCCTAGCCGCCGCCGATGTCGCCGCGCGATGCCGCCTACCACCGGGTGCGCAAGGACCAGCACGAAAGGTCAGTCGCCCGGAGGTTCGTGACCGAAAGCGCTGACCTCCTCGCAACAGCGCGTCGCATAACCGAACGCGATCGCGTCCCCATGGTCCACCCACAAGCGAACCGCGGAACGCCTTCGGTCGCGTGACCGTTTGGCTACGAACTGCCACGCCCAGTAGTCGAATTCGCTCCAGGCCTCTCCGGTCAGCGTACGGATCTCGGGAAGGCGTGACGCGGCCACGTCGATCACGGTTTGAAGCACCCCTGCCTGTTCCTCTTGGCCGACATCACCGAGTCGAATCGCTATGTCGCCCGGGACGTTCCGTGCGTCTCGCCGCTCCGACTCCACCCAGCGCAGCACGTAGCCGAGCACCAAGCCGTCGGTGAACGCGAGGGCATCCTCCTCCCCGTGGACGTCCTCACGCATGTTGGTGTAGTCGACACCGAGTCCCGACCAGAAGGCGGGCATCTGCCAATCCTCTTCGAGACGCTGCTCGACAGCGACTCGAATCTCCTGCCCCAAGGTGTATTTCAACGGGGACTGAACCAGGCGGTCGAGCATCTCGACGCCATAATCAAGCTGGCGCTGGAACTGGGATTGTCGACGGCGCGCAAAGAATCCCACCGAAGGACTTTAACTCGACCTGGCGGCGCCACTTGCGAGTCTCGCGGCGTCGCCACCGCGCTATTCCTGCAGCGGGAAGTCGAACTCGACGGTCACGTGCAACCCCGCCGAGCGCGGGTTAGGCTGGCGGCATGAGCCTGGGAGACCGTTTCTCGCTTGCCGTCAACCGGCGGCTCGGCGAGTTAGGGGGGACTGGCACCCTCCTCGCCGCTGGCAACTTTGATCACCGTGGAGAGCTTGCCCGGCGCCGGGACCTGAGTGTGGTCCAGGAGGGCCGCGATCAGCATGGCCGGCCCGTGAATTACCTTCCTCTCGAAGGCCCTCGGTTAGCTGTGGCGCTCGCGGAGGCTGGATGGTTGGCGACTACCCTCGTTGTGCACGTGGCCTGCGACCCGGAGAAGGGAAGGGCCTCAAAATCGCGTCGCGCGTGGAAGGCGACCTCCCCCGACGCGGGTGCGACCGCAGCGATCTTCATGGCACACGGTATGTCCGAAGTCACTTCGGCCGTCCATCCCGATCGTCGTGAACTACACCAGTACAGTCGACAGGCACTGGGCGATTACTTGCCCTGGTCCGGGGACGCCGCCGATGAGGTGGCGAAGATCGCCCAGATCGCTGGCGAGCCGCATTACGACTCCGAGGTCGCTGAGTTCGAGCTGTTCTGGCGAACACTGCTTCGCCTCATGCCCGAAGACCAGGCTCGCAAGCTCCCGGGCATCGCCTCTGAACCCCTACTCGGCAATCTGCATGGGGTACCGAGCGCGGATGCTTACAAGGCTGGCGTCGTTGACAGGTCGCCGGAGGCCTACTTCTCAGCACTCGCGTGGAACATCATCCGCGGTCAATACAGGAGCGCGTACCTGGCACTCGCCGACCCCGCTCTGCTCGATGCTCCAGAACGGAAGGAGGACGACCATACGTCCCCTCCGGACGAAATCCACAAGCTCTGACCGTGCCAATCACAGCGTCGGAGGCTGCTGGAAAGCCGCGGGCCTCGACGCTGGGCGTCCACCGGCGGGTCGCTGCATGCTCGAAAAGCAGCAGCTCGTCGCCCGGACCCCTCGGGGTACTAGATCCCCGTGGCCGTCCGGGGAACCGTATCCCTCGACGCGCCAGGTAAGTAGTTCCCTACCAGTTGATGTAGCACGCTCGCGCGGCTAGCGTTGGACGCGTCGCGGATCATCAATCCGGTAGGGAGGGGCATGAGTACTCAGCCACAGATGCCGACTCGTCTGGCAAGCGAGGACGTCATCATCAACGCGCCAATGAGCTATGCCGGGTCCGGTCAGCGGATCTGGCGTCTCCGACGCCGAGCCCAAAGCGATCGCGCGCTTATCGTGCTCACGGCGCTCGCAATCGCACTCGTCGTCATGGCGTGGACCCTCGTGACGGCCTGGTACCTGCTTTGGGGACTCTGGCTGGTTCCGTATCGCCTGCTGCGGCGCGGTGCGCGTAAGCGGAAAGCCGAGGCATTGAGGCACCGGGAAATGATGGGCGTGATACAAGGCTCGGCTGCGGCGTCATCGGCCGCAATAGTTACCGCGACGACCGGTCAGCTCGCCGCTACTCAGGCAGCGATACTGGTGTCCCCCGAGGAGAGAGTTTCCGATGCCGATCGTGAGCGTGCGATCGAGGACCTTGGTCAGCACATGCTCGCCGGAAGACTGACGGCAGCAGAATTCGAGACGGGCGTCGCATCGCTTCATCGGGCTGTTACTCGAGCAGACGTCGCCGGTGTAATGACCGGCCTGCCCGCGATCCCGCCCGTCGGATAGCTACCTGCACTGGGGATCCGACTGCGCCCGATCCGGCCGCTGGCAATGAATTGCCCCAGTTCGCGCTGCTGGTTGTAGCCCAAAGGAGCACGTTAAGCGACGAGTTTCGGTGACTACTCCCGTTGCGCTGACCTGAAATCCCGCGTTAGGAGAATTGCCGAACACGTGAAGGCAGCGTAGGCTGGGCACCGGTGGCGGCGCCACCAGGAAGACACGGGCATACGAGCTAAGGGGGGCCTCTGAATGATGAGCATGAGGACGAAGTTGATGGCACTTGCAGGCGCTGTTACCACGCGGCTGAAGCCGTTCGCGCTGGTGGCCGCGGCGGTACCAGTCGTCGTATTCGCACGGCCCGCGTTTGCTCAGAAGCAAGATGCAGCCCGGCAGGCCGACTCCACGGCCGTGGTGCGACACGCATTCGGTTGCACACTTCAGTCCCGCCAAGCGGTAGACACATTCATTCGCCCGTACATCATCACCCCGATCGCAGCGGTGGATTGCGGCCACAGCCAGACTTTCGAGACATTCCGTCTCGTCCTCATTCGCAACGGAACCGCACTGCCAAACGGGGTGTTCTTCCGAGGGTTGCGATGTGTGGGACAGATTTGCTATCTGCGCGGGCGGGAGGAATTTTACGCCAGCGTCGCGCCCAACCGGAACTATCGGTGGGACCGACAGTCCGCATATCGCAGCAAACTGACGGTGAAGGTGCGTCATAACGGGACCGTTACCACCGTGACAGTGCTGAGCCGGGCCATCGGAACCCACCCAAAGCCCCAGCCGACTTCACCCGGATCATCCACTAACGGATTCTGATAGCTCGCTGGCGGGCCAACTGAGGGCCGCCGGGTTGATCGACCAGCGACGCTAATGCGAGGCTGCTGCTATCTCCGAGAGCAACGCTGATCCGGACCGATCGAACCAGGCCCGGCTTCCGACCCGAGCGCACTGCTGCAAAGCCGGGGCGATTCGGCAGCCTCACGATCGGGACGAGACCGCTGCTGGTCGATCTGAGCGCAAGTCTGCCTGTGGCAAGTCTGTCTCTGCTTTCGTCCCGAGCAGCAGTGTCGCCGGGCGTCAACCGATGGCGTTCAGTGATACCGCACAGTCGGCGATTTCGTGAAGGAAAATTGAGGCGGAGGAGAACCTGAGCCCTGTTCCATCTGGCGCGATGATCATCGGCACGTCGAGTAGGGGGTCAGTCGGCTTGTCGCTTGACCAGCTGGCGAGCGGTACTGACTCGCCAGCGGGATGCGACGAGGGAGGGGTCGTGTCGGTTGAATACCAGCCGGACTCTGTTGACGTGGCGGAGATGGCGATCTGATAGCTGCCGCCGCCGAGGTCATTGCACGACGCCGTGAAGGTGAAGGGGCTCTTCGTGAACATGACGCACGATTCACCGACTGAGAGCTTCACGAGGCTTGTGCTACAAGGTACGTCGGCTGCTGCGGAGAGCTTGCCGGCGTGGGGCGGCCGACCTGAGCCGGGAACCAAGACGTCGGCAGTCTTGTCTGACAATACGGCCCGCGGCACGACAGCTGAGCGGTTGATCTCCTTCGAGGTGATCGCCCCTACCTTCAGCTTCCTGCCTGGGATGCTGCGATTCCTTATTTGCTTGCCATTGATCTGGACCGCCGCATAGCTGGCCCCGCCCAACGCGACAAACAGCGCAATAGTCGCCACCACGTTGGCATAGGAAAGTCGGTCGGCGACCATCTTCGCTCTACCGCCCGAGAACTTCTGAATACCCATGACTCCCCATTTGGTGAGACGCCGTCTAGCCCCTTGATGCGCAGGATAGACCAGCCTTTGCGACACAGCAAGAAGGCTGGTCAAGCAAGTAAGTCACCCGCAACAGGGATCCCGGGCAAGCGGCTTGTGCTCCCGCTTCGGGCTAAGACCGGCGGCGAGGCGAACGTCCGCGGGATCGGCGCACGTGAGACCAGCCGCCTCGGTCTGGACCCATTGCGCATGCTGGGCATGGCGCGAAGTCGCGTCGTCCAGAGCGTGGAGCAGGCCGGGGGCCGAGTGCTAGCGGTGGTTGACGAGGATGTCGCCGGCTCGTTCCCGAGCAGCACCTACTACGTCACCCACCGTCGCATCTGACGGCTTCCCGTTCGGGCTACCAGCATCGGCATCGCCGCCCTCGGTGAGACCGCTGATCCCTCCCGGCGATGCGGAATCAGGGCGTCTCGAGCAGCGACCAACCCGCCGCCCGAGCCCGCTTGCCTCGACCGCGGTACTTCAAGACGCTGCGCGCGGAGACCTCCTAAGCGCGCGCGAAACCCAGCCCCGTCGGCTGGGGATGCCACGAGCGTGCGTATGGCGCTCTTGGGTCCCGCACCCTTTCGCGAGATCAGTTGACGGCCTACGCTGTGGCCCGCTTCTCCGACCTTCGCTCGTCAGCTGCCATCGACCGCCAGCACGGGCCGCCGCGCGGCGGAATCCGTGGACAGTCGCCTGGTCCGAGCCTCTTCGTACGCAGCGAGCGCCTGGGCTTTGATCGTGTCGAGTAGCTCGACTCGGAGTCCCCGGCCCTTGACGAGTCCGACGTGAGCACCGTGTTTCTTGACGCGCTTGCACCCGTCCTCGTCGGCGCAGACGTAGATCACACCTCCGGTCTGGCGCCCCGCCCACACGGCGTGGAGCGAGAGGATCGCCCGCAGGCGCTCGGCCGATTTCTTGGTCAGCTCGACCTCGATTGCGACGCGCCCGCCGGTCGGAGGGCAGGCGATCAGGTCGGGGCGGTGCTTGGCGTTCTTGAACCCGCTGCGATCTCGCCAGCTGATCCCGCCTGACCATTCGTCACCTTCGAGCAGCTCACGGCCGCCGAGGAACCCGTGGCCGCGGAGCTTCAGCCATGCCGCCATCCACGCCACTGCACAGTGGTGCGCCCACCAGGTCGGTGCCGGCGGCCCCGCCGCCCGGACCGGCATGGCGGCCACGGCGATACCGGTCCGGGTCGCGAGGAACAGCGACCCATCTCCCCGGGTCATCGGATATCTGGCCAGCCACCCCTCCGTCTCGAGCCGTCTGGCATGACTCCTTGCCGCCACCTCGCTCCAGCCCATCGCACACCGCCACGCATCCAACGGACACGGCCCCACCCTTGCCAGCCACCTCAACCCCTCGATCGACGCTGGCCCAGGACGCAACACCCGAGTCACTCCCAGATCCCCTGAACAAGGTCAGACCAGACCCCGAGACCTTCCTCACACCCGCGCCAGGACCGCCTCCGTCCCCGCCGACCCTGCTCCAGCGAATCGCGCATGACTACCCGACCATCACACCAACGTGGGGGGCGGGTAGTCATGCGCGACCGAGCGCCCGATCCCCAATGTTGGCGGGGGCGGAGGCGGACCGGGTGTTTCGCTCGATGGTGCAGTTCGCAAAACACATCCCTACGTACCTCGGAGGATCAACCCGCCCGGTAGGCGGCGGGCCAGCTGTCGTCGCGCTCGAGCTCGTCGGCCACGGCGTGCAACGCGTCGCCGACCTCGCGAAACCCTTCGGCGACGGCGGTCACGTCGTGCCCCGTCATGGTGATCGCGAGCGCCTCGACGGCGGCATCGAAGTGGTCCCACAGACCTTTACGCCGTGGGCGGTTCCCGTTCGGCCTCAGCTCGTAAGGCCATCGGTCCGGGCCGAAGTCGCTCCGGCCCTTCCAACTCACGCCGGCGGTCCTCGACGCGTGCAGAGAGGTAGCCGCAAAGTGCTCACATGCTTCAGCGATGGCGCGCACGCGGTCGAGATATCCAGGGCCGGGCGGCGCGTAGGCGCTGGCATTGAAGGCATCGTCGAGGCTGTCGCTCGCGTACTGCACGAGCTTGGCCACGCTCTCACGGGAGCCCACCGGCGGAAGGAACTTCGGCGTCGCCTCGTCCTCGTCCACGGTCTCCGCCGGGTTGGAGCGGCTGGAGCTGGGTGCCTCTCAGCGGCCGGGGGACCATGAGCGTCGTCGCGTGAGGGGTTGGTCGCGGCAAGCATCCGCTCGAGGTCGGAGCGGCGCACGATCCACTTGCGCACGCCCGCCCGTGATGCTTTGAGCTGACCTTTGCTCACCCAGAGCCGCACGGTGGCCGGGTTGACGCGAAGCTCCTCGGCGATCTCCGCCAGCGTCAGCCACGGATCCGCTGCTTCTGGCTCGTCGGACAAAGGGACCTTCCTTCGATATCGACACTAGCGCTATTAGCGCAATTGCGCTATCTTAGACGCAACCAGCCATGAGCGCCAGTCCTAGGAACGTGCCGCGCGTCGCGCTCAGCCGCCAGGAGGCGGCGGTCTCGCTTGGCATGTCGATTCGGGATGACACTCCGACGCGCGAGCGATGGGCGCGATCCTGACGATCCAGGAGGTCGCTGAGCGGATGCGCTGCGAGCACCGCACGGTCCGCCGCGCGATCAGGTCGGGAGAGCTGGAGGCGGCCCTGATCGGTGGCAAGTGGCTCGTCCGCGAGGAGGCCGTCGACGAC
The DNA here is from genome assembly GCA_963733555.1 of uncultured Solirubrobacterales bacterium. Taxonomy (GTDB): domain Bacteria; phylum Actinomycetota; class Thermoleophilia; order Solirubrobacterales; family Solirubrobacteraceae; genus Palsa-465. Next base: position 1,142,858 of record CAVTDO010000002.1, on the reverse strand, counting down.
GTGGTTCCGGTCCCGCTGCGCCTCGCCGAATCCATTCTTGCAGGCCGCCGCGGGCCCGGACGCGCGAGCTGGCTCAAAGCGGTCCGGCGGCACCGCTAGCGTCGAGCGACTGCAGGCGATGGAGGGGAGAGGCGGATGAGCGTCCGCAAGCGCGGCAAGCAGTTCGAGGTCAGGTGGACCGAGGGCGGCCGGAAGCTCTCACGGAGCTTCCTGCGAGCGGAGGATGCCCGGGCCTTCGACGTCGACATCAAGCGCCGCAAGCAGCTCGGCGCGCTCGCCCCCGGGATCATCCAATCGCGCCAGACCCTCGCCGAGTTCGTGGAGGAGGAGTGGTGGCCGCGCTACGCGATCCCGAACCTCGCGCCCGACACGCGGCGGCGCTACCTCGAGGTGTGGGGCGTTCACCTGCTGCCGCGCCTCGGCGACTACGAGCTGCGGGCGATCACACCGATGGTCGTTGAGGACTTGCGGGAGCAGATGACGCGAGCGAAGGTCGGCGCGCCGACGCAGCGCAAGGCGATGATGCTGCTTCAGGGCATCCTCAAGCGCGCGGTCGTGCGCGGGCTGATTCCGGTGAATCCAGCGCAGCTGGTCGACAAGCCCAAGCAGAGGCCGACACAGCTTCCGCAGCCGCTCTCGCCGGTGACGGTCGAGCGGATCCGCGCGAACATGCTCCAGCCGCGGACCAGGATCGTTCCGGCGGCGGGGGCCGGCAAGCGGCCGCGCCGCGGATACGAGACCTCCGTCGGCATCCCACAGGATCGGCAGCGAAACGCGCTGATCGTCTCGATGCTCGCCTACGCCGGCTTGCGCCCGATCGAGGACCGCGGCTGCACTTGGGGCGACCTTCATGACCGCACGCTCCACGTCTTCGCGACGAAGACCGGGCGAGCGCGCGACGTCGACCTGATCGCGCCCCTGGCGCAGGACCTCGCGGAGTGGCGGATGGCCTGCGGCCGTCCCGGAGACGACGAGCTGATCATCCCGCGTCCCTCCGGCGGCCAGTGGACGCGAGAGGACTGGGCCAACTGGCGCCGGCGCGTCTGGCGTCCAGCCGCCATCGAAGCGGGGGTCACCGGCGACCTGCGGCCGTATCGGCTCCGAGGCTCATTCGTCTCGCTGCTCCTCTGGGAGGGCCGCAGCCTGACCTACGTCGCGGAGCAGGCCGGGCACTCCGTCGCGACCCTTGCGCGGCACTACGCCGGCACGATGCGAGAGCTCGAGAGCAAGCCCCGCGTCCCGGCCGTCGAGGCCATCCGGCAGGCCCGCGAGGAAGTCTGCGGGACGCACTCAGGACGCAGCCCCCAAATCCTCGATGACCGGAACTAGCCGAATCCCCAGTAACTACCGGAGTGGGCGATGTTGGGCTCGAACCAACGACCTCCGCCTTGTCGAGACGGCGCTCTCCCAGCTGAGCTAATCGCCCGGGGCGACTAATTTAGCGTGACCACAGAGGGGGGGCGGGGAGTACACCATTAGCATCCGCCGCGCATGGACTTCGAGCTTCCTGACGGCAAGATCCTCAGCCTCCCCGATCGGGCGACGGGTGCCGATGCCGCCGCCGCGATCGGCCCCGGGCTGGCCCGAGCGGCCTTGGCGGTCAAGGTCGACGGAGAGCTGCGAGACCTGGGCCGGCCGCTGCCCGAGGCGAACGGAGCGGGACCGCAGAAGATCGAGATCGTTACCGAGCGCAGTGGCGAGGACGCCCTGTCGCTGATCCGCCACGACACCGCGCACGTACTCGCCGAGTCGGTGCTGGAGCTCTATCCCGGGGTCAAGATCTCGATCGGTCCGCCAATCGAGGATGGCTTCTACTACGACTTCGAGTTCCCCGCCGGCGCCAGCCTCTCGGATGCCGACTTCGAGCGGATCGAGGCCAGGATGCGCGAGCACGTGAAGGCCGACGAGCCGTTCCTGCGCGCCGACGTCCCGGTGGCTGAAGCGCTCCAGCGCTTCCAGGCGGAGGGCCAGGGCTACAAGGTCGAGCTGGTCGAGGACCTCGTCCGCGACCAGGGCGTCGAGACGGTCTCGCTCTATACCAACGGGCCGTTCACCGACCTGTGCCGGGGACCGCACGCCCCCTCCACGGGCCGGATCAGGGCGTTCAAGCTCCAGTCGGTCGCCGGCGCGTACTGGCGCGGGGATTCCAGTCGCCAGATGCTCACGCGTGTATATGGGACGGCGTTCTTTTCGGCCCGGGACCTGGAGGAATACCTCGAGCGCTTGGAACGGGCCCGAGCCAACGACCATCGGCGCCTGGGACCCCAACTCGGCCTGTTCACGTTCTCCGAGGTCTCACCCGGGGCGGCTTTCTGGTTTCCGCCCGGGACCGAGGTGTTCAACTCGCTCGTCGCCCTGAGCCGGGAGATGGGAGCCGAGCGCGGCTACACCGAGGTCAAGACCCCTCAGCTCTACGACAGCTCGCTGTGGGAGATCTCAGGCCACTGGGAGAAATACCGGGAGCACATGTTCGTGACTGAGTACGAGGACCGGGCGATGGCCGTCAAGCCGATGAACTGCCCGGGACACTGCCAGCTCTACTCGCTCCATCACCACTCCTACCGCGACCTGCCGGTTCGCTACTGGGAGCCGGGCCTCCTCCACCGCCGCGAGCCGAGCGGCACGCTGCACGGCCTGCTGCGAGTGCGCCACTTCGCCCAGGACGACTCCCACATCTTCTGCACCGAGGAGCAGATCCAGGATGAGGTGGCCGGGGTGCTCGAGTTCGCCTTCGCCACCTACCGGATCTTCGACATCGACGTGAGGCTTGAGCTCTCGACTCGGCCCGAGCAGCGCATCGGCTCCGATGAGCTCTGGGACCGCAGCGAGGCGGCGCTGAGGAGTGCGCTCGACAGCCAGGGGCTCAGCTATTCGGTCAACGAGGGCGACGGCGCCTTCTACGGACCCAAGATCGACATGCACATGACCGACTCGCTGGGACGCTCGTGGCAGCTCGGGACCTGCCAGCTCGACTACAACATGCCGGCCCGCTTTGACCTCCGCTACACCGGGGCCGACAACGCCGAGCACCGGCCGGTGATGATCCACCGCGCCTTGATGGGCTCCTATGAGCGATTCGTGGGGATCCTCCTCGAGCACCTGTCGGGAGAGCTCCCGGTCTGGCTGGCCCCGGTGCAGGCGATCGTGCTGCCAATCGCCGATCGGCACGTGGGCTACGCGCAGGAGGTGCGCGAGCTGATCCGCCCCGCCGGCCTCCGGGTCGAGGTCGACGAACGCGGGGAGTCGGTGTCCCGGAAGATCCGTGATGCGGAACTGCGGAAGATCCCCTATCTGCTGGTCGTTGGTGATCGCGAACTGGAAAACAGGTCGGTGGCCGTACGCGAGCATCGCGGGGGGGACCGGGGGTCGATGCCGATCGAGGAGCTGATCGCACTCGTCGGGGCTCAGGTTCAGGCCCGTTCCTAGGCCTGGAGCGCCGCTATACTGATCATCGTTGATTCAGCAGTCTCATCACCCACGGCCCGGCACGGCTTGAGCTCAGGACGTAACCGCAGCTAGTGCCGGTCCCTAAGAAGTTCGACCGGCGACCGCCGGAGCGGGACCTGACTCGGATCAACGACCGGATTCGAGTGCCCGAGGTTCGGCTGATCGGCGAGGACGGCAACCAGATCGGTGTCGTCAAAACCGACGAGGCTCTGCGGTACGCGCAGGAGCGCGATCTCGACCTGGTCGAGGTGGCGCCGGAGGCCCGGCCGCCCGTCACCCGGGTGCTCGACTACTCCAAGTACAAGTACGAGCAGGCCCAGAAGGTGAAGGCGGCGCGCAAGCACCAGCAGCAGATCACGATCCGGGAGATCAAGTTCCGCCCCAAGATCGCCCAGAACGACTACGACACCAAGAAGGGTCACGTCGAGCGTTTCCTTCGGCACCGGGACAAGGTGAAGATCACGATCATGTTCCGAGGCCGCGAGGTGACGCATCCGGAGCGGGGAACCGCCTTGCTCGACCGCCTGGCGGAGGAGCTCTCGGATATCGGCGTGGTTGAGCAGACGCCAATCCAGGACGGCCGCAACATGACGATGATGCTCGCTCCCTCCCGGGCGGTGCTGGCCGAGGCGGGCGGAGCTGAGGCGTCAAGCGAGGGCGACCGGCCAGAGGAGCCGGCCCGTGAGCCGGAACCGCCGGCCGACGGCGACGCCACGCGGGAGAACGGGGCGGAGGCGGACGCAGCCCCAGAGGCCGACGCAGGCCCCGCAGCCAAAGCAGAGCCGGCCGCCTCGGCCGACGCCGCCTGAGCCGGCCCCGCCGGCGCACACTCCCGCCCCCAGCCAGCGCCGGGCGTCTGCTTTACTAGCCCAGCTGAAGCTATGCCCAAGATGAAGACCCATTCCGGCGCCAAGAAGCGCTTCAAGATCACCGCCACCGGCAAGGTCCGGGGTCGCAGCGCCTTCTCCAGCCACATCCTGGAGAAGAAATCCCCCAAGCGGAAGCGGCGCCTGGGCGCGCCCGCGGTGATCGCCAAGGCGGATGAGGAGCGAGTCAAGACGCTGCTCGGGGCGCCCCGCAAGAGCGGGAAGGGCCGATGACCCGCGTCAAGCGTAGCGTTCACGCGCGTAAGAAGCGCCGGGCCACGCTTGAGATGGCCAAGGGCTACCGGGGTGACGCCAGCCGGCACTATCGGGCGGCCAAGGAGGCTGTGCTCAAGGCGGACCAGTACCGCTATCGCGACCGCCGCAACCGCAAGCGCGACTTCCGCCGGCTCTGGATCACCCGTATCAACGCCGCGGCGCGCCAGAACCAGCTCTCCTACTCGCAGTTCATGCACGGGCTCCAGCTGGCCGGGGTCGAGCTCGATCGCAAGATCCTGGCCGACATTGCGGTCCGGGACGCAGACACCTTCCGACGCTTTGCCGAGCGCGCCCGCGAGGCGCTGGCCGCCGGCTGACGAGCCGACACGACCAGCACCCAGGGCGCCGCTCCTCAAGGACGGCGCCTTTTTTTATCCCCTATGACGATCACCAGCCCCCACAACCAGAAGCTCAAGGAGATCCGCAAGCTCCGCCAGCGGCGGCGCTGGCGTGAGCGCGCAGGGCGCTTCGTGGCCGAGGGCGAGGACCTGCTGGCAGCCGCCGACCTAGCCGGCTGGGAGCCGCTCGAGCGTTACTCGGCCGCCGGGGCGGGGCTGGGTGGAACCGAAGTCGAGGCCGAGCTTCTGGCCGCTGCCTCGGGGCTCGGATCCGGCACCCGGGCCCTGGCCGTGTATGAAGAGCGGTGGGCTCCGGCGGCGATCGGGCCCGTGTGCGTGTATCTCCATGGGGTCCACGACCCCGGCAACGTGGGGACGATCCTGCGCAGCGCCCAGGCTTTTGGCGCCGGCTCGGTGGTCCTGGGCCCGGGGTCGGCGGATCCGTTCAGTCCCAAGGCGGTGCGGGCGAGTATGGGAGCCGTGTTCACGGTGCCCGTGGTGCGGGGCGAGGAGGGGCTTGAGGCGGTGCCGGGGGTGAAGGTGGCCCTCGTGCCCGGACAGGGACTGCCGCTCCACGAAGCGTTTCACTCTGATGGCGCTACGCAGTATGGAGATCGAACGCTTAGCACCGCGGTCACGCTCCTCGTCGGCGCCGAGAGAGATGGTCTCCCGCCGCAGGTCATCGCGGCCGCTGACCAAGTCGCCCACATTCCGATCGAGAGTCATTCGCTCAATGCGGCGATGGCGGCCACCCTGGCCCTGTACGAGCTGCGAAATAGGATGGCCGGCGAATGAGCGACCGGACTGAGGAAACCGGCATCGAGCGGGTGCACGAGCTGCAGCAGGAGGCCGCGGCGGCGATCGCCGCCGCCGCGAACAGCGACGCGCTTGAGGAGATCCGAGTCCGCTACCTGGGCCGCAAGGCGGAGCTCCCCAACCTGCTGCGCCACGTGGCCGACCTGCCCCCGGAGGAGCGGGCAGCGATGGGAAGGACGGCCAACCAGGCCCGTCAGGTGCTCGAGCGGGCAATCGAGAGCCGCGGCTCCGAGCTCGCGGCAGGCGAGCTCCAGGCCCGGCTCGCGGAGGACAGAGTTGACGTCACGCTCGGCGGCGACCCATTACCACTGCTGGGCCGTCTGCACCTGCTCACCCAGACCCAGCGGGAGATCGAGGACGTGTTCATCGGTCTGGGTTTCAGCATCGCGGAGGGGCCGGAGGTGGAGAGCGTCTACTACAACTTCGATGCCCTCAACGCCCCGATCACGCACCCGTCCCGGGCTCGTACGGACACGTTCTACGTCACCGAGGAGACGCTCCTGCGGACCCACACCTCTCCGGTGCAGATTCGCGCCATGGAGGCCCAGTCTCCGCCGATCTACATCATCATGCCGGGCCGGGTCTATCGCCCGGATTCCGACCCCACCCACACGCCCCAGTTCCACCAGGTGGAGGGGCTGGCCGTCGATACCGACGTCACGCTCGCCGACCTGAAGGGCACGCTGCAGACGTTTGCGCGGGCGATGTTCGGGCCGGCGCGTGAGATCCGGCTGCGCCCCAGCTTCTTTCCCTTCACCGAGCCGAGCGTGGAGGTCGACGTGTCTTGCTTCAACTGCCGCGGCGGAGTGACCGCCGACGGTCAGCGCTGCCCGATCTGCAAGGGAACGGCGTGGCTGGAGATCCTGGGCGCTGGCATGGTGGACCCGAATGTCCTTGGGTACGTGCGGGAGCGCGGCTATGACCCGGAGCGGGTCCAGGGGTTTGCCTTCGGGATGGGAATCGAGCGGATAGCCATGCTGAAGCACGGCATCCCGAACCTCAGGCTCCTCTACGAGAACGACATCCGCTTCCTGGAGCAGTTCGTCTGATGCGCGTGCCATTGGAGTGGCTCCACGAGTACTGCCGGCCCAGGCTGGAGCTGGCGCAGCTGGCTGAAAGGCTGACCATGACCGGAACCAATGTCGAGGCGATCGAGCACCACGGCGTCGACGGACTCGACCGGTTCGTCGTGGGGCGTGTTCTCCGGGCCGAGCGACATCCCGATGCAGACCGCCTGTCGGTCTGCATCGTCGACATCGGTGACGACGAGCCGTCGCAGATCGTCTGCGGCGCCCCCAACGTCGCCACCGGCCAGACGGTCGCCGTGGCCCGGCCCGGGGCCGTCATGCCCGACGGGACGAAGCTCCGGGCGGCCAAGCTACGTGGCGTCGAGTCCCAGGGGATGATCCTGGCCGAGGATGAGCTGGCCATCGGCACCGACCACGACGGGATTCTCGTCCTCGAGCCTGACCGCCTGGAGCCCGGTACCTCGCTGCGGGAGGTTCTGCCGATCTCCACCGAGGTGCTCGACCTGGAGGTGACCTCCAACCGCCCCGACTGCCTGGCCGTCTACGGGATCGCCCGGGAGGTCCACGCAATTACGAGCGCGCCGCTGGTCCATCCGCCGTGGTCGATCGATCCGGGTGTCCGGGGCCCGCTCGGTGCCGTCAGCATCCGCGTCGAGGACCGCGAGCTCTGCCCGCGCTTCACCGCGCGGGTATTCGAGGACGTCAGGATCGGCCCGAGCCCGCCATGGCTGAAGGCGCGCCTGATGGCCTGCGGCCAGCGCCCGATCTCGAACGTGGTTGACGTCACCAACTACGTGATGCTGCTCACGGGACAGCCCCTGCACGCCTTCGACCTGGACCAGGTGGCGGGGCACCGCCTCGTCGTCCGGAGGGCCAGGCCGGGGGAGAAGGTAGTGACGCTGGACGGGCAAACGCGTGAGCTGGACGACCAGATGCTGCTGATCGCCGATGCCGATGGCCCGACCTCGATCGCCGGCGTGATGGGGGGCGAGCGCTCCGAGGTCTCAGAGACCACGACGCGGGTCCTGATGGAGGCAGCAACCTGGGACGGTCCGAATATTCATCGCACCGCGTGGAACCTCGGCCTCCAAAGCGAAGCGTCGCTGCGCTTTGAAAAGCAGCTCCAACCCGAGCAGACGATGCAGGCCCAGGCGATGGTGGCGCACCTGATGATCGACGTCTGCGGAGCTCGCCTGCTGAACGGAACCATTGACATTGGCGGGGACGGGCCGCCGCCGAAGACGATTCACCTCCGGGAGGCGAGAGTCACGCAGATTCTCGGAGCTGCGATCCAGCGCGCGCGCTGCGCAGAGATCCTCCAGGCCCTCCAGTTCACCACCGCGGAGGTTGCCGACGGCCTCGACGTGCAACCGCCGGCCTTCCGCCGCGGCGATGTGACGCGGGAGATCGACGTAATCGAGGAGGTGGCGCGGATCGACGGACTGGACAAGCTGCCCGCCACCCTGCCCAGCCGCCACGGGGCGTACGGGGGGCTGACTGCGCGCCAACGGCTGCGTCGCCGCGCCGCCGACGCGCTCGCCGCCCAGGGCCTGCACGAGGTGGTGGGCTGGAGCTTCACTGGACCCGAGGTCGACGCACGGCTGCGGCGCCCGGAGCAGCCGGCGATCGAGCTTGAGAACCCGCTGTCCCGTGAGCAGTCCCGCCTGCGCACCGAACTTCTCTCCTCGCTTCTCGATATGGCCCGGCGCAACCGCGCCCACGGTGCCGGCCGGGTGCGTCTGTTTGAAGCTGGGGCCGTCTACCTGCCCCAGGGCGACAGGCCGTTGCCGGACGAGCCCGACCACGTCGGGGTACTGCTGATCGGGGCCGTCCGCCCCGCGACGTGGCGGGAGGCGCAACCGCCCGAAGCCGACTTCTTCGCCGCCAAGGGCGTCCTCACGGGGCTGCTCGATGCGCTTCACGTGAGCTGGAGCGTGGAGGCGGGCGAGGAGCCGTTCCTCCATCCCGGCAAGGCCGCCTCCATCGTCATCGAGGGCCAGCGCGCGGGATGGCTCGGCGAGGTTCACCCGCTCGTCACGGCCGAGTGGGGTCTCGACGATCCGGTAGCCGCCTTCGAGCTCGACCTCGACCGCGTACGTGACCCGGAGCCGATCGTCTATGAGGACGTCATGAGCTTCCCGGAGGTGCGTGAGGACCTGGCCGTGGTGGTTCCGGATGACGTGAGCGCCGCCCGCGTCACGGAGGTCATCCGCAAGGTCGGAGCGCCGCTCCTGCGCAGCGCCGAGGTGTTCGACGTCTACCGCGACCCCGAACGGCTAGGAGAGGGGAACGTGTCCCTGGCCCTGCGCCTCAGCTACCGAGCTCCGGACCGGACGCTGACCGACGAGGAGGTGGCGGTTAAGCGGGCTCTCATCAGCCAGGCGCTGGCCGACGAGATCGGAGGGCGGATCCGTGCCGCCTAGGGTGGCCGTGTTCGGGGCGGCGGGCTTCACGGGAGCGCTGGCAGCGCGGCTCCTGCACGCTCACCCGGGGTTTCAGCTCACCTGGATCACCGCCCGCAGCGACGTGGGCCGCCGGCTCGATCAGCTCTACCCCCAGCACCGGGTGCCGCTAGAGCTAGAGGAGCTCGACCTGGATCGGCATGCGGACGTCGAGGCGGCGGTGGTCGCCTATCCCCATGGCGCGGCGGCGCCGCTTGTCTCGGAGCTCCGCCGTCGTGGTGTCAGGGTGGTCGATCTCTCGGCCGATTTCCGCCTTCACGACCCCGCGGTCTACGAGGAGTGGTACCGGACCCACGAGGCGCCGGAGCTCCTGAGCGAGGCCGTCTACGGGCTGCCCGAGCGCTACCGCGAGGAGATCCGGGACGCCGGGCTCGTGGCCAATCCCGGCTGCTATCCGACGGCGACGCTGCTCGCCCTGGCTCCGCTGGCCGGCCAGGGCGTGATCGATGCGGTGGTCATCGATGCCAAGTCGGGAGTCTCAGGAGCGGGCCGAGCGGCCACCGAGAAGACGCATTTCGTCACCGTGGACGAGAACGTCTCTCCCTACGGGGTCCCGCGCCACCGCCACACTCCGGAGATCGAACAGGAACTGGCGGCGCTCGGGTCCCCGGTCCGCGTCACGTTCACGGCGCACCTGCTCCCGCTGGACCAGGGCGAGCTCGTGTCCTGCTACGTCACCGGCAACGGCGCCCTCGAGGGACTCGATCTCCCCGACCTCTATGGAAGCTTCTATGCCGGGGAGCCGTTCGTCGAGGTCGTCGAGACACCGCCCGGGGTGCGCGAGGTGCGGGAGACGAACTTCTGCCGCGTTTCGGTTCACCGCGACGAGCGCACCGGCCGGGCCATCGTGTTCGGGGCCATCGACAACCTGTGGAAGGGCGCCGCCTCCCAGGCGGTGCAGAACCTGAACCTCATGTTCGGCTTGCCGGAGGGGCAGGGGATCACTTGATGTCGGGGTTGCGTTCCCGCTGGGTGGAAACCCCGCCCCACGTCAGCACCTCGGCGCAGACCGGGCTGCCGGCCGGTTTCCGGGCTGCCGGGGTGGCCTGCGGGATCAAAGGCAATGGTGTCCTCGACCTCGGCCTCGTCGTCTCAGACACGCCGGAGACGACGAGCGCGGCGCGCTTCACCCGCTCCGGCACCCAGTCCGCGCCTGTCCTGGTGTGCCGCGAGCGCTGCGCGCTCGACGCCATCCGCGCCGTAACCGTGAACTCAGGCAACGCCAACGCCGCCACCGGCCTCCCCGGGCTTGAGGACGCGGTGGCGATGCAGCGCACCGCTGCGGCGTCGCTGGGCCTCGACTCCGAAAGCGCGGTCGCGGTGGCCTCCACCGGCGTCATCGGGGTTCCGCTCCCGGTCGACAGTGCCACGGCGGGCATCCGAGCCGCGGCCGAGCAGCTGCGCCCCGACGGAGAGGCCGACTTCGCCGAAGCCATCATGACCACCGACGCCTTCCCCAAGCGGGCCAGCATCGACGTGCAGCTGGGGGGCGGAACGGTGCGCCTGAGCGCCCAGGCGAAGGGGGCGGGAATGATCTCGCCCGGCTTCGCGACTCTCCTCTGCTTCGTGCAGAGCGACGCCGCGCTCTCGCCCGAGACCTGTGACCTGCTCCTCGGCGTCACGGTCAAGCGCTCGTTTGAGCGGGTGAGCGTCGACGGCCAGCTCTCGACCTCGGATACCGTGATCCTGCAGTGCAGCGGTGCCTCGGGCGTGAGCGTCGAGGGCGAGAGCGAGGACGAGCTGCGCTTCGGTGAGGCACTCGACTCACTGCTCCGGGGCCTCGCCCTCCAGATCGCCCGCGACGGCGAGGGGGGGCGGCGCGTGGGACGCGTCATCGTCCGGGGCGGCGAGGGTGAGGTGGTCGAGGCCGTGGCCCGTGCGGTGGCCAACTCGCCGCTGGTCAAGACCGCGCTGTACGGCGGCGATCCGAACTGGGGCCGGATCATCCAGGCCGTGGGCATGACTCTGCCCGGCACGGCCCCGCTGCCGGTCGACGTATCGATCGAGGGGATCCAGGTGTGCTCCCGCGGCGCCGCCGTCCCGCATGATCCGGCCGCGCTGGCGGCAGCGGTGCAGCGTGATGAGGTTGAGTACGAGATCGGGCTCCCCGGCGAGGGCGCCGAGACCGAGCTCTTCTTCTCAGACCTCGGCCACGAGTACGTCACGCTAAACGCGGAATACACCACATGAGAGACGTCGGCACACTTCTCGAGGCGCTCCCCTACATCCGGGAGTTTCATGGCAAGACGGTGGTGATCAAGTACGGGGGTGCGGCCATGGTCGATCCGGTTCTCAAGGAGGACTTCGCCCGGGACGTGGTCCTCCTCAAGTACGTGGGCATGAACCCCGTGATCGTGCACGGGGGAGGTCCGGAGATCACCAGCTACATGCAGCGGCTCGATCTTGAGGTCGAGTTCGTCGAGGGTCTGCGCGTGTCCAACGCGCAGACGGTCGAGATCGCCAAGATGGTCCTGGTCGGGAAGGTCAACAAGGACATCGTGCTCCTGATTCACGGCCGGGGACATCCTGCGGTCGGCGTCTCCGGCGATGACGGCGCGCTCTTCCACGTCAGCCGGCAGGCCTCCCCCAGTGGACGGGACATCGGGCTGGTCGGGCGCATCGACAACGTCAACGTCAAGCTCCTGAACCAGCTGGCCGGCGATTACGTCCCGGTGGTGGCCAGCGTGGGGTCTGACCGCGAAGGAATCTCCTACAACATCAACGCCGACGAGGCCGCTGGCGCCGTCGCCCGAGCCTTGAAGGCGTACAAGCTCGTCTTCCTGACCGACGTCGCGGGCTGGCTGCGCGACCCCGAGGATCCCGACAGCCTGGTCTCCGAGGCCGATACCGAGCTTGTCGAGGCTGCGCTGCCCACCATCGAGGGGGGAATGCGGCCAAAGCTCCAGGCCTGCCTGGATGCCCTGCACGGCGGCGTCTCCCACGCCCACATCGTCAACGGCCGCATGCCCCACTCGCTCCTGCTCGAGCTGTTCACCGACGCAGGACAGGGGACCAAGATCGGACCGGCGCCATGACGAGCACGCTGGCCGATCTCCAGGAGCTCGAGCGCCGTTACGCCGTGGCCACCTATGTCCGCAACCCCGTCCAGTTCGTCCGCGGCTCAGGGACCCGGCTGTGGGACGAGGGGGGGAACGAGTACCTAGACTTCCTGGCCGGCATCTCGGTGCTCAACGTCGGGCACTGCCATCCGCGTGTGATCGAAGCGGTCACCGGCCAGGCGGCCCAGCTCACCCATGCCACGCAACCTCTATTACACGGAGCCCGCCCTGCGGCTCTCCGCGGCCCTCTCGGAGAGTTCCCTGGGGGGCAAGGTGTTCCTCACCAACTCCGGGGCCGAGGCGATCGAGGCGGCGCTCAAGCTGGCCCGACGGGCGCGCCCGCAGGGGAACATCGTCGTCGTCGAGGATGCGTTTCACGGGCGTACCTACGGCGCTCTGTCGGCCACGCCCCAGGAGTCAAAGCAGGCTCCGTTCGCGCCGCTCGTTCCGGGCATCGTCGTGGTGACCAAGGACCCGCGGGCGCTGGCCGACGCCGTCGACGCCGACACGGCCGCGGTGCTGCTCGAGCCGATCCAGGGCGAAACCGGGATCAACGTCCTGAGCGACGAGCTGCTGGAAGCGGCGCGAGAGGCCTGTGACCGGACCGGCGCGGCTTTGATCTTCGACGAGATCCAGTCCGGGATGGGGCGGACGGGAACGCTCTGGGCCTACGAGCAGACGGGCGTCGTGCCCGATGCTTTGACGACGGCCAAGGCGCTCGGGGGCGGGTTCCCGATCGGGGCCCTGGTGACCGGCCCCCGGCTGGCCGACGCGCTTCAGCCGGGAGACCACGGGTCGACCTTCGCCGGGGGCCCGGTGATCGCGTCTGCCGCCCTCGTGGCGCTCGAGATCTGCTCGGAACCGGAGCTGCTGCGCCGAGTGGGGGAGCTGGGGGATCGGCTCGCTGAAGGCCTCGCGCGGCTGCCCTACGTGCGTACCGTGCGGGGCCGGGGCCTGATGCTGGCCATCGACCTGGCGGGCGGGGTGGACGCGCCGGAGCTGGCTCGCCGGGCCCTGCTCGAGCAGCAGCTGATCGTCAACGCCACCGGTCCGGGGACGATCCGGCTCGAGCCGCCGCTGATCGTCACCCAGGCGGAGATCGACGATGCGGTGGGACGTCTGGAGGCGCTCGGGTAATGGCGAGCAAGCCCCCGCCCATCCGGTTCGCACCCGACACCGCGGTGCAGCCCACGGCCTCCTATGTCGCCGACCCGAGCGAAGTCCATCGCGTCCTGCTCCTCTACAGCGGGGGCCTTGACACCAGCGTGATGCTCAAGTGGATCCAGGACGAGTACGAGGCGGAGGTCGTCGCACTCACGGTCAACCTGGGGCAGCCGGGCGAGGACTACGACGTGATTCGCGGCAAGGCGCTCCACATCGGAGCCATCGAGGCCCACGTCATCGACGCCCGTGAGGAGTTCGCCCGTGGGTACGTTTGCCCGGCCATCAAGGCCAACGCGATCTATGGTGCCGGCTACCCGCTCTTCACGGCCCTCGGCCGGCCGCTGATCGCCAAGCTGGCCGTCGATTACGCCCGCCGCAGCGGCTGCGACACGATCGCTCACGGATGCACCGGTAAGGGCAACGACCAGGTTCGCATCGAGGCCACGATCGCCACCCTCGCGCCCGAGCTGAAGGTGATCGCTCCCGTGCGCCAGTGGCGGATGGGACGCGACGAGGAGGTCAGCTACGCGCGGGAGCACGGCATCCCCGTCAAGGGAGGCAGTGAGACGGCGCCGTATTCGATCGACGACAACCTGTGGGGGCGGTCCAGCGAGGGACGCTGGATCGAGGACCTGGAACACGTCCCGGAGGACGACGTATTCCAGCTCGTCACCCGCCCTGAGGAGGCCCCCGATGAGCCGGAGGTGGTCAACGTCGAGTTCGAGCAGGGTGTGCCGGTGGCACTCGACGGCGAGCGCCTGGAGCTGGTCGAGCTGCTCGACCGCGCCGCCGTCCTGGGCGCCCGCCACGGGGTGGGAATCGTCGACCAGCTTGAGGACCGGATCGTGGGTCTCAAGGTGCGCGATATCTACGAGATCCCCGCGGCCGCGATCCTCCTCCTGGCCCACCAGGAGCTCGAGCGGCTGGTTGGGACGATCCACCAGAACCAGCTGAAGCCCTTCCTGGACCAGCGCTGGGCCTATCTCGTCTATGCCGGGCTGTGGTGGGAGCCCCTGCGTGAGGACCTCGATGCCTACATGGAGGCGGCCAACGCCCAGGTCACCGGGACGATCGGCATCAAGCTCTACAAGGGGTCAGCCCGGGTGGTCACCCGTTCCTCGCCGCACGCGGTCTACGACCCGCAGCTGGCTACCTTCGCCGAGTCCGGGGGCCTGTTCTCGCAGGCCGCATCGCCTGGTTTCATCGAGCTCTGGTCGCTGCAGTCGCGCATGGCCTGGAGGGTCAGGCACGGGGCCAAGGGTCTCGACGGCTCCGAGCCGCCACCGAGCTGATTTTTCCTCAGGCAAATTCCCGCTCCTAGGCAAGTCCGGGGCCCGAGGCGTCCGCATCGCCGCCTATGCTCGCAACCGATTCGATGAGCTCCAGCTGCGCCCATCTGCACGTCCACTCCGAGTACTCGCTGCTTGACGGCGCGTGCAAGATCGACGGCCTGGCCGAGCGCGCGGCCGCGTTCGGCCAGCCGGCTCTGGGCCTCACCGACCACGGGGTGATGAATGGCGCCGTGGACCTCTTCACGGCCTGCCAGAAGCACGGGGTGAAGCCGATTTTCGGGTGCGAGGCCTACCTGGTCGACGACCACACGCGCCGGGGCCCGGGGCGGCTCGAGCGCTTCCACCTGACCCTGCTGGCCGCCACCCCGACCGGATATCGCAACCTGGTCAAGCTCTCCTCCGCCGGGTTCCTGGAGGGCTTTCAGCGCGGGAAGCCCTCGGTGGACATGGCCCAGGTGGCCGCGCATGCCGATGGGGTGATCGCCCTCACCGGCTGTCTGCAGTCCCGCTTCTGCCAGTACCTGCTGGGCGGCCGTCCGGCGGACGCCAAGGCCCACGCCGAACAGCTGATCGACGCCTTCGGTGCCGACAACGTCTACTTCGAGGTCCAGAAGAACGGCCTGGCGGAGCAAGAGAAAGCCAACGAGGGGATCGTCCGCATCGCCCGGGAGCTCGGCCGCCCGCTCGTGGGCACCGGCGACGTCCACTACCTGCGCCGCGAGGACTATCACCACCACGCGGCTCTGCTCTGCGTCCAGACCAAGTCAACCCTGTCGGAGCCGAAGATCACCTTCGACAACAACGAGTTCTATCTGCGCTCGACCGAGGAGATGACGAGCGCCTTCGCCGAGTGGCCTGAGGCGCTTCATTCGACCCTGGAGATCGCCGAGCGCTGCGACGTCGAGCTCGAGCTGGGACGCCAGCTGATCCCGCGCTACCCGACCGTGGATGGCACCAGCGAGCACGAATATCTGCGGCGGATGGTCCAGGAGGGCCTGCGCCACCGCTACGGCGACCCGGCGCCCGCCGAGGCCGTCGAGCGGGCCGAGATGGAGCTCGCCGTGATCGAGCGGATGGGTTTCAGCGGCTACTTCCTCATCGTCTGGGACTTCGTCAAGTACGCCAAGGACTCGGGCATCGCCGTCGGGCCGGGTCGCGGTTCGGCGGCCGGCTCGCTTGTCGCCTTCTGCCTCCAGATCACCGACATCGATCCCCTCCGCTATGACCTGCTCTTCGAGCGCTTTCTCAACCCCGAGCGAGTGTCGATGCCGGACATTGACATCGACTTCTCGGTCCGCGGCCGGGAGCGGGTGATCCGCTACGTCACCGACAAGTACGGCAAGGAGTGCGTGGCCCAGATCGTCACCTTCGGCAAGATGTTCCCCCGTGCCGCGACCCGGGATGCCGCGCGCGTCCTGGGGCACGATTACGGCGCCGGCGACCGCCTGGCCAAGCTGATCCCCGACCCGGTGATGGGCCGGCCGCCGAGCTTCGATGATTGCCTGAAGCCCGGTCAGCCGCTGCGGGCCGAGGTGGACCGGGACCCGACGGCGCGCCAGATCGTCGACGTCGCCCAGGGACTCGAGGGGATCGTTCGCAACTCCTCGATCCACGCTGCCGCGGTGGTCATCGCCGACCGGCCCCTGACGGAGATCGTTCCCCTCCAGATCGCCGACGCCGGGACGGACGAGAACGGCGAGAAGGTCTTCCGGACAGTCACCCAGTTCACGATGAAGCCGGTCGAGCAGCTGGGCCTGCTGAAGATGGATTTCCTGGGCCTGCGCAACCTCGATGTGATCGAGGACGCCCTGGACATCATCGAGCGCTCGACCGGGGAGCGGCCGGATATGACGACGCTCCCCCTCGACGATGCCAAGACCTACGAGATGATGGCCAAGGGGGACTCGATCGGGGTGTTCCAGTTTGAGTCCGAGGGCATGCGCGAGACGCTCAAGAGGGTCGGCCCGTCCGAGCTTGAGCACCTAATTGCTCTCAACGCCCTCTACCGCCCAGGGCCAATGGAGAACATCCCCACCTACACGCGGGGCAAGCACAACCCGGAGTCCGTGACCTACGCCGACGAGCGGCTGCGCATGATCCTTCAGTCGACCCATGGTGTGATCGTCTACCAGGAGCAGGCGATGCAGATCGCCAAGGAGATCGCCGGCTTCTCAGGGGCCAAGGCGGACGACCTGCGCAAGGCGATCGGCAAGAAGAACCGGGAGGCGATGGCCAAGCTCAAGCCGGAGTTCTTCGAGGGCTGCCGCAAGTCAGGGACCAGCGAGGCGGTGATCGAGCAGCTGTGGACGACCAACGAGCGGTCGGCCGACTACTCGTTCAACAAGTCTCACTCTGCCTGCTACGCGCTGATCGCCTACCGAACGGCGTGGCTGAAGGCCAACTATCCGGCCGAGTACATGGCGGCCCTGATCTCCTCGGTCATGGACACCAAGGACAAGGTCCCGTTCTTCGTCGCCCAGGCCGAGCAGATGGGCATCTCGATCCTCCCGCCCGACGTCAACCTCTCAGACCATGAATTCGTGGTCGTCGACTGCAACATCCGCTTCGGCCTTGATGCAGTGAAGGGCGTCGGCTTTTCCGCCGTCGAGGCGATCAAGAAGGCCCGGCAGGAGGCAGGTCCGTTCCAGGACCTGTGGGACTTCTGCGCCCGGGTCGACGGACGCGCCGTGAACAAGAAGGCGATCGAGGCGTTGATCAAGTGCGGCGCTTTCGGATCCACCGGGGCCACTCGCAAGGGGATGCTCTCGGTCCTCGAGCAGGCCCAGGGGGCAGGGCAGAAGGCTCAACAGGACGCGCTCATCGGTCAGGGCTCGATCTTCGATCTGGGGCCGGACGCGGGCGGCGCCTCGGTCCCCGCCACCCCGAGCCATGCTCCCATCCCGTCGTTCGAGTTCGATCGCTCCGAGCTTCTGGCGGCCGAGAAGGAATCGCTGGGCCTGTTCATCTCCGCGCACCCGCTGAAGGACGTGCGCTCGGCGCTCAACGCTCGTGTCGATAGCTCGCTGGCCGAGCTGTCCGAGCGACGCGACGGCGACTGGGTGACCGTCGGCGGGATGATCGTTCAGGCCAAGCGGATTCGCACCAAGAAGGGCGACCCGATGATGTTCGCCACCCTCGACGACCTCGAGGGTTCGGTTGAGCTCCTGATCTTCGGCAAGGCGTTGGCCGCCAGCGAGGACGTGGCCGCGACGGACTCCATCGTTCTCGCGCGGGGCCGCGTGGACCACAAGGACCGGGAGAAGACCTGTTTGGTCGTCCAGTCGCTCGAGCGCTTTGAGCCGACGGCTGCGGAGATCCAGCACGCGGATGAGGAGGCGGCGAAGCGGGTGATCGTCCCCAACGTCCTGCGGCTGCGCCTCGACGCCACTACTCTGCCGCCCACCGCGCTCGGCGACCTCCGGGAGGTGCTGAGCGGCTTCCCTGGCGAGGCCGAGGTCGTGATCGAGCTGAAGACTTCGGGCGGACGCCGGCGTTTGAGGCTCGGGCCTGACTTCCGGGTCACGCGCGGCGCGGCCCTGCATGCCGAGCTCGACGCCCTGTTCGGCGCGGCGCTTCTCGGAGATGAGGCGCCATCGCTCGTCGCCGAGGCCGCCGCGGGATCGACCGCCGTCGCGGTTTCAGCCTGACGGGCCTAGCCCAGCCAGGGCTTCTGCCAACCGCCGTGGGCCTTCACCAGCTCATCGGCCTCGCTGGGTCCCCACGACCCCGGCGCGTACGGCCGTACCCTGGGCGGGGCGTCGAGCAGGGGCTGCACGATCCGCCATGTCTCCTCGACCATGTCCTGGCGCAGGAAATACGTGCTATCGCCTTCCAGGGCGGCTCGGAGCAGGACCTCGTAGGGACGCGGTCCCTCGCCTCCCTCCTGGGCGAACTCCATGTCGAGGTGAACCGGGGCCGGAGTGCGTGAATCGGCCCGGTGTGCGTCCAGGATCATCTGAAGGCCGGTGCTGGGGTCGATCTTGACCACAAGCTGGCAGGGATCAGGTCGCTGGCGGCGGGAGTGGGGGATGAACTGGAGGGGCGGGGGCCGCTTGAAGAGCAGGCGCAGCTCGGTCTGCGTGGCATGGAGCCGCTTGCCGGCACGGATGAAGAACGGCACCCCGGCCCAGCGCCAGTTGTCGATCTCCAGACGCAGGGCCACGTAGGTTTCGGTCGTCGAGCGGGCTGAGACCCCGTCGATCTTCCGGTAGCCGTCGTACTGGCCGCGGACGCAGCGCTTCGGATCGGCGGCGGGCATGGAGCGAAAGACGGCCAGCTTGGACTCGCGCAGCGTCTCGGCATCGCCTCCCGAAGGCGGCTCCATGGCCGAGGAGGCCAGCACCTGCATGAGGTGGTTCTGCACGACGTCTCGCAAGGCGCCGACGGGGTCGTAAAAGTGGCCGCGGTCCTCGACGCCGAAGGTCTCGGTCATGCTGAGCTGCACCGAGGTCAGGTAGTTGCGGTTCCACACCGGCTCGAGCATCGTGTTGGCAAAGCGCAGGTAGAGGAACTCCTGGATGCCCATCTTGCCCAGGAAGTGGTCGATCCGGTAGAGCTGCGATTCGTCCACGTAGCGGTGAAGCTGCGCCGCGAGCTTGCGGGCCGACCGCAGGTCATGGCCAAACGGCTTCTCCACCACCACGCGCTCACCCTGGGAGACGAGCCCAGCCTTGCTGAGGCCCGCGATCACGGTGGCGAAGAGGGAGGGTGGGATCTCGAGGTAGAAGGCCGGCTGCTGGAAGCGCTCGAGCGCCTTCCCCAGTCGCTCGTACGTCTGAGCGTCGGAGAAGTCGCCGCTCAGATAGTGCAGCTTGGAGGCGAGCTGTTTGAAGACCTTCTTGTCGAGCGGCTCGCCGGTCGCCTTGATCGCTTCCCGAGCCCGCTGGCGGAGCTGGTCGTCGTCCAGGTTGTCGACCGCCACCCCGATCACCGGGCAGGGGAGGAGGTCGCGAGCCTGCAACCGGTACAGGGCGCGAAAGGTCATCTTGCGCGCCAGGTCACCCGTGATCCCGAAGATCACCAGGGCATCGCTGTCCCGCCGTGCCTTCCGAGGGCTCACCGGCGGCAACCTATCGCCTCGGTGTACTGCCTGTCTGGCTGCGGCCTCCCCGGCGCCGGGAGCGGGAGCTCTTGCCGCGCGTGCGCAGCTTCTTGGCCTGGGCCACGTCCTCTGCGGCGGGGGCCCCGCCGTCACGCCCGGTCTCCAGCACGCACGGCAGCCGCTCGAACCGCGGCTCGGACAGGAACACCGCGCAGCCCTTCTCGCCCAGCTCCCCCTCCCCGAGAATGGCGTGGCGGTCCCGGTTTGAGCCGAGGCCGACCATCGAGTCGTTCAGGTGCAGAGAGTGGAGCCGCTTCAGGCCGACTGTCCGATCGCACTCATCAAGCATCGTGCGCAGTCCCTCCGGGGTTGAGACGTCATACCCGGAGGCGTAGAGGTGGCAGGAATCCAGGCAGAGGCCGATCCGCTCGTGGTTACCCGCCGCCTCCAGCAGGGCCGCCAACTCCTCGAAGGAGCGCCCGAGGGTTCCCCCGGCGCCAGCGGTGTCCTCCAGGTGGAGCTGGCAGTGCTCGGACTCGGCCAGAGCCGCCCGGATGACCTTGCCGGCCCGTTTGATCGCCGCGCCTACGTTGCCCTGCTTGGCCGAGCCGGGGTGCAGAACGACCCCCACAGCGCCGATCCCATCGCCTACCCGCAGCGACTGGATCAGCGAGGTGAGCGACTTCTCCCGAATCTCCTTGTCCTCGGAGGCGCAGTTGAGGAGATAGACGGCGTGGATCAGGACCGCTTTGATCGGGCTCTGCTTCAGCGCGGCCCGAAAGGCGCCGTAGTCGTCCTCGCTGTAGGAGGTCGGACGCCACATCCGCGGCGACTGGTTGAAGATCTGAATCGCGTCGCAACCGCGCTCGATGCCACGGTCCACCGCTTTCTCGAGGCCGCCGGCCTGGGATACGTGAGCGCCAATTAGCATGCGAAGGGTGCGTGTGCGCTTCGCCCCATCCCCGACGGGAGCACTGCACATCGGCGGCGCTCGTACGGCGCTCTACAACTGGCTGCTGGCCCGTGGGCAGGGGGGAGCGTTGCTGCTGCGGATCGAAGATACAGACCGCGAGCGCTCGACCCCGGAGAACGTCGAGCAGATCCTCGACGCGCTCCGGTGGCTGAACCTCGACTGGGACGAGGGCCCGATCTTTCAGTCCGAGCGGGCCGACCGGCATGCCGAGGCCCTCGAGCAGTTGCTGGCCGGGGGACACGCCTACCGCTCCACGGCCACAGCCGAGGACGTCAAGCAGTTCAAGCTCCTCCACGGCCAGGACCGGGGCTTTCGGGGCGACTCTGAGGAGACCGGCGCCGTGAGACTGCGTGTCCCCGACACGGGTGAGACGGTCGTCGAGGACGTCATTCGCGGCCACGCCCGCTTCCCCAACGTGAGCATGGACGACCCCGTCATCGCCCGAGCGGATGGATCCGTCCTGTACAACTTCGCCGTCGCCGTCGACGATCTCGACGCCGAGATAACCCACGTGGTCAGGGGCGAGGACCACCTTTCCAACACCCCCAAGCAGCTACTCGTCATCGAGGCACTTGGCGCCAGTCCGCCCGCCTACGCCCACCTCCCGCTCCTTCACGGTCCCGACGGGCGCAAGCTGTCAAAGCGCCACGGCGCGGCCTCGGTCCAGGAGCTGCGCGAGGCCGGCTACCTCGCCGAGGCGGTGGACAACTACATCGCGCTGCTGGGCGCCGGGTTCGCCTCCGACGAGGAAACCTTCAGCCTGGACGAGCTGACCGCCCGGTTCCGCCTCGAACGGGTTTCGAAGAACCCTGCCGTGTTTGACGAGCGCAAGCTCCGGCACATGAACGGCTGGTACATCCGCCACCTCGGCCTCGGAGGGCTGACACGGCGGCTCGAGGACTACACCGGGCGGGACGGCCTGGGTCCGGCGGTCGAGATCGCGGCCGAGAAGATCCAGATCCTGGCCGAGTTCTGGCCCCTGGTCTCCTTCTTGTTCGACGGGCCGGTGGATGACGAGGCCGCCTTCGAACGGGTCATCTGCGCCGCCGGGGGGATCGACACACTGACCGCCGCCCGCCAGGCGCTGGCCGATGCCGATCCCTTCACTGTGGGAGAGGTCGAGCAGGCGCTGCGGGGCGTCGTGGAGCGAACGGGAGCCAAGCCGGGGAAGGTGTTCCAGCCCGTCCGGGTGGCCATCGCCGGGGGCACCGTGTCCCCCGGGATCTTCGAAAGCGTCGCCCTGCTTGGTCGCGAGGCAACGCTCCAGAGGATCGACAGGACCCTCGAGCGGGCTCGGACCGATTGCGATGGCACAGCCTAGTTCCAGCCTGGCGGGCCTAAACCGGGAGGCTCGAACTGCCGATAGGACAGGTGTCCAGGAGGTTCCGCTTAGCCTCCTCTATTCCAATGACCCCGCAAACACCAAGCCTTCAAAGCTTCCCGTGGTGGCACTAGCTGCTGTTCCCGGCCAGGATCCCACCGATCCTTACGCCTCCCGGGAAAATCATCACAACGAGGGACACGGTCGCCGGCTGACAGCCGCCTTCGAGGCACTGGAGGCGTTCCCGGCCCTCGCCGCGTCGCGCAACCAGGTGATGCGGCTGTTCGACGCCGGCGAGCCATCTCCGGCCGACGTCGTCGCTGCCGTCGAGGGTGATGTCGCCCTGGCCATCAGCGTGCTGCGGCTGGCCAACCAGGTCGATGCCCGCCACCGCGCCCGGGTGGAGAGCGTCGTCAAGGCGGTTGAGGTCCTCTCTCTGCATGGGGTGCGAACGATCGCGAGCCGCGCCCGGACGTTCGACTTCTTCCAGCGCAACGCCCTATGGAAGGGCATGCCGGAGCGCTTCCGCCTTCACGCCATCGCCACCCAGCGCGCCGCGGACCGGATTGGCCGGGAGGTCGGCTACGACGGCCGTGACCGGCTGATGGTCACCTCGCTGCTGCACGACATTGGCAAACTCGTCCTCGTCCACGCGTACCCCGGTTATCCGCGCCAGGTGCACGGAGACGCCCGCACCCCGGAGGATCGGCTCGCGGCCGAGCGCCGGGAGCTGGGTGTCGACCACGCTTTGGTCGGCGGCGTCCTGGCCCGTCGCTGGAGCCTGCCCAAGTCGCTGGCCTCGACGATCGAGCGCCACCACGCGCCTGACTGCGAAGGGGAGACGGCGATCGTCCGGCTCGCCGACATGCTGGCCCATTACTCCCTGGGCGGGGCGATTGCTCCCTCAGAGCTCCTCAAGGTTGCTCGGGCGGTGGGCATCAAGCCCAACCAGCTGCGTGAGGTGATGTACGAGCTTCCGCTTTCCGGCGCCGAGAGCCGCCCCCGGCGGATCGACCCGTGCCCCATGTCCGCGCGTGAGATCGAGGTCATCAGGCGCCTGGCGCGGGGCATGGTGTACAAGCAGATCGCCTCCGAGATGGGGCTCTCGACGAGCACCATCCGCACCCACTTGCACAACATCTACGGCAAGCTGGGCGCTCGGGACCGTGCCCAGGCCGTGCTCATCGCCACCGAGCGGGGCTGGATTTAGTCAGCGCTCGGGGTGCGGGGGTGCCGACCGGCTGCCCTCCGCACGCGAGGACATCCGGTCGGCACCCCCGCACCCTCGCTCCGCCTTGCGCGTCCGCGGCGGCGGCATCGGGCGGCACCCGGACCCTCGCTTAGTCGTGGCATATTCGACGCGTGATCTCGATCACGTCCAAGTCCCCGTATGCGCTCGCCGCTCTGGTGGAGCTGTACCGGTACGGCGACCGCGTCCCCGTGCCCATCTCCGAGCTGGCGCGGCGGCGGGAAATTCCCGTCCAGTTCCTGGAGCAGCTGTTCGCCACGCTGCGCCGAGGCGGCATCCTGCGCTCTCAGCGGGGGGTCAAGGGCGGCTATTCCTTCGCCCGCCCAGCGCCGGAGATCTCCGTGCTCGAACTGGTGGAGCTCCTGGACGGACCCGTCGGTCAGGGGGCGAGTGGACCCTTCGGCGAAGCCGCCGAGGCGGCGCGGGCCGTGCTGGCCGCCTCGACGATCGCCGCCGTGGCCGAGGCCGAAGCTCGCGCCGCCCAGGCGCCGATGTACCACATCTGACGGGCTTCTCGTGTGTTCAGGGATGGATGGCTCCAGTGAGAGAAAACTTGTCGAGCGGTGACACCGATCAGACGGGGGTCAGGCTATGGTCGGAAGCCTGATGCTCAGGGGACTCCGCACGTTGGGGCGGGAGCGAGGTCGCTGGCCGCTTCCGGCGGCCGCCGGTCTGCTGCTGGGCGCCTGGGGGGCCGCCTCTGCGTTGGCTGCTCCCGCACCGGCCCGCGTACGGGTCGGGAGCGCACCGGCCATCGCCGCATCGGCTCGGCACATCGGCGGCGTCGCTTCCGCCACTCACATGCACGTGACCGTTGTCCTCAAGGTGCGGGAGGCGGAGGCGCTAAAGACCTACGCGCGTGAGGTCTCCACCCCTGGGTCCCGCCTGTACCACGTGTTCCTCAGTCCGACCCAGTTCGCAGCTCGCTTCGGTGCCACCTCCTCACAGGTCCAGGCGGTGAGGGCTTCCATGCGCAGCCACGGCCTGGAACTGGGACAGGTGCCGGCCAACCGGCTGTCAATTCCTGTGAGCGGGACCGCGGCGCAGATCGAGCGAGCCTTCTCGCTCTCCTTCGAGCGCCGAGCGCTGTCCCGGGGCAAGGTCGCGGTCGTTGCCAACGCGGCACCGGCCTTCGACTCCGGCGTCGCCGGAGACGTCCAGGGTGTCCTCGGCTTGAGTTCTGTGTCCTCGCCCCAGCCGCAGCTGATCCGCTCGCATGTCCGTCCGGCGCTGGGAACGCGGGTAGCCGCCCGCGCGCTCCCCCGGGTCGCCCCCGGCGCAGCCAGCCCGTGTCCCACCGCTCAGGCCGCGGCGGCAAGTCAGCACGCCTACACAGCCGATCAGATCGCCTCCGCCTATCACTTCACCGATCTCTACGCCGGCGGCGCCGAGGGTCAGGGGCAGACCATCGCCATCTACGAGCTCGAGCCCTATGACCCCAGCGACATCGCCGCCTATGAGTCGTGTTACGGGATCTCGCCTTCCCTGACCAACGTTGTGGTCGACGGCGGGGCCGGGTCGGGCGGGGGAGCCGGAGAGGCGGCCCTCGACATCGAGAACACGATGGGCCTGGCTCCCAAGGCCCACTACCTGGTCTACGAGGGGCCGAACTCGAACCAGGACTCTCCCGGGTCGGGCCCCTACGACACGCTGAGTGCCATCGTCAGTCAGGACAGGGCTCACGTGATCTCGATCTCGTGGGGTGAGTGCGAGCAGCTTCAGGGCTCAGGCAACATCAGCGCCGAGAACAGCCTGTATGAGGAGGCGGCCGCCCAGGGCCAGTCGGTCGTCTCGGCCACCGGGGACGAGGGCTCCGAGGATTGCAACGCGACGAACAACATCCCTGACCCGGAGCAGGCCGTCGATGATCCGGGCAGCCAGCCCTTCGTCACCGGGGTCGGGGGCACCACGATGAATGCCGGTGGCCCACCACCAAGCGAGACGGTATGGAACCATGGCGGAAACGCGACCGGGTTGTTCGCGGCTCAAGGCGGGGCCGGCGGCGGCGGCGTCTCCCATGCCTGGTCGATGCCCGGCTACCAGCTCGACGCCGCCAAGACGCTGCACGTCATCGGGACTGGCTCCGCCGGCTCGCCGTGCGCCAACAACAGCGGTTGGTGCCGACAGGTCCCGGACGTCTCCGCCAACGCGGACCCAGCCACCGGCTACATCATCTATTGGAACGGCAGCGGCCAGGATCCGACCTCGCCCCAGGGCTGGCAATCGATCGGGGGCACGAGCGCCGCGGCCCCGGTCTGGGCGGCTCTGATCGCAGATGCTGATTCCTCAACGGCGTGCCACGGCTCGGCCATCGGCTTCGCCAACCCTGCTCTGTACGCCGCAGCTGGGACGGCCTATGGGAGCTATTTCAACGACATCACAGCCGGCAACAACGACTACACCGGGACCAACGGTGGTCTGTATCCGGCCGGGGCCGGCTACGACATGGCCTCGGGGCTCGGATCGCCGAGCGCGGGCAGTCTGGCCGCCGCGCTATGCGCCGATTCGCTACGCGTGGCCAATCCGGGGACGCAGTACTCGACCATCGGACAGGGCGTCCGCCTCCAGGTGGCAACGACCGCACTCCCGGCGGCCAGGCTCATCTTCTACACAAGCCACCTCCCGCCTGGCCTCTCGATCTCGAAATCGACCGGACTCATCACGGGCAGGCCAAAGCGGGTCGGGAGCTGGCTGGTCGGAGTGGCCGCCCTCGACCAGGACCTGTCGCTGCGCGCCGCGTTCTTCACCTGGAAGGTGGGGACCGCGCCCCGGGTCTCGCAAACCTCGCTCTCCGGCGTCGGCAGTGGTCGGCCGCAGCTGGCGCTCACGGTCAGCGCCGGGCGCAATGCCCCGGCGCTCACGGTCATCTCTCTCGCCCCTTCCAGAGGGCTCAGCTTCGGGTCACCGCGAGGGCACGTGACGCTCACCGGAGTAGGTGGCCACCGGATCAGCTTCACCGCCCGCCTGGTGCACGGGCGACTTCAGGTGAAGCTGGCTCGCGCCAGCTCGCGGATCCGGCTCACGATCCGCTACAGCGCGGTCAGGGCGACCGGCGGCCTGGCCGCCGAGGTCAGCGGTGGCGGTCGCCCCAGTGTGACGGTCAGCGTCCAGACGCTCGATGCCGCCGACCACGTCGTGGGTGAGCGGGCCCGTATCCGCCCCAGCGGCTGAGTCCCCTCCGCGCCCCATCTCGTAGGGTTGAGCGCGGAATGGCGCGAATCCCGACCAACATTGCCGCCCATGTCGGCGCCACGCCGATGGTGCAGCTGACCCGGCTCGCGGGCGATGCGGAGGTCGAGCTTTTCGGCAAGCTCGAGGCTCTGAACCCCGGGGGCAGCGTCAAGGACCGGATCGGTGTGGCGATGATCGAGGCCGCGGAGGCCGAGGGCAGGATCGAGCCCGGGCGCACGACGATCGTCGAGGCCACGAGCGGGAACACCGGCATCGCTCTCGCCTTCGTCTGTGCCGCCAAGGGCTATGACCTCGTCCTCACCCTGCCCCAGGGGATGAGCCGCGAGCGGGAGGGGCTGCTTCGCCTCTACGGCGCCCGCGTCGAGCTGACCGACTCGCTGGGGGGAATGACCGAGGCGGTCGAGGCGGCGCAGGCCCTGGGTACCCGGCAGGACGTCTTCCTGCCCGATCAGTTCTCGAACCCGGCCAACCCAGAGATCCACCGCCGCACCACCGGACCGGAGATCTGGGAGACGATGGACGGGCGCGTCGACGCTTTCGTGGCCGGAGTCGGGACGGGCGGGACGATCACCGGAGTGGGGGAGGTGCTGAAGGAGCGAAATCCCGACTGCCGGATCATCGCGGTGGAGCCGAGCGGCTCGGCGGTGCTCTCCGGCCGACCGCCGGGTCCCCACAAGATCCAGGGGATCGGGGCCGGGTTCGTACCCGAGGTGCTCAACCGAGAGATCATCGACGAGGTGATGCCCGTGGATGACGAGGCGGCGATCGAAACTGCGCGCTTGCTGGCTCGCCGCGAGGGAGTCCTCGCGGGCATCTCCTGTGGCGCGGCGGCGTGGGCGGCGCTCCAGGTGGCCCGGCGAGAAGAAATGCGCGGGGCGCGGATCGTGATGGTCCTCCCTGACTCCGGTGAGCGCTACGTCTCGACACCCTTCTTCGCCCCCTGAGCCGATCCGGCCGATAGCTACGCTGTCCCCATGTCGGGGCCAGGACTGATCACTCGCACCGTCTCCGAGATCCGGTGTGATCTAGCGGCTGCGCGCAACCGGGACCCGGCGGCGCGCGGGGTGAGCAACCTGGAGATCCTCGCCACCTGGCCCGGGGTGCACGCCCTGCTCGCCCACCGAGTGGCCCACGCGCTGAGCCGCTCGGGGGTGCCGGTGCTCCCCCGTCTGATCGCCGCCGTGGCGCGCTCCATCACCGGTATCGAGATCCATCCCGCGGCCCGCATCGGCTCTGGGCTCTTCATCGACCACGGCATGGGCGTGGTCATCGGCGAGACAGCCGAGATCGGCGACGATGTGACTCTGTATCAGGGGGTGACGCTGGGCGGGACCGGCTTTGCCACCGGCAAGCGCCATCCAACGGTGCAGGACAACGTGACCGTCGGCTCGGGCGCGCGCCTGCTCGGTCCCATCACCGTTGGCCACGGCTCGAAGATCGGTGCCAACACCGTCGTCATCCATGACGTGCCCCCCAACTGCACCGTCGTGGGCAACCCGGGACATCCGGTTCGGGTCGACGGTCGCCGCCCTGAGGGTCCTGACGCCGACTGGGTCCATCTTCCGGACCCGATCGCCGATGCCATCAAGGCCCTCTCCGGCCGGATCGCGGCGCTTGAGAACGCCGGCCGCGGTGGCGCGGACGGCGACGGCAGGCTTGGCGAACCGGCACCGGATGGCCTGACCGACCCCCCGGAATCCACGCACTCGCTCGGGCCCAACCCAGCTGGGGGCTGAGTCGCTAGCCGATGCGGCGGCGCTCGACCGTGCGCTCGCGCTCGGCGGCCACGGGCGAGAAGGGGAGCTTGGGTGTCTCCCCCTCAGGGAAGTTCAGTCGGCTGCGGACGAGATACAGGGGACGTCCCTTGACCTCGTCATAGATCCGGCCCACATACTCGCCGATGATTCCGAGCGCGATGAGCTGAATGCCGCCCAGGAGCAGGATGGCGATCGTGATCGACCCGAACCCGGGCAGGTAGGAGCCGAGGATCCGGAGGATGATGACCACCGGGATGGCTATGAAGGCGAGGGTCGAGATCAGGAATCCGAGCAACGTCGCCAGCTGCAGCGGGCGGTGCGAGAAGGAGGAGATAGCGTCCAGCGAGAAGCGGAGCATCTTCGACAGGGTGTACTTCGTCTCGCCGGCGAAGCGCGGGTCACGCCGATAGGGCACGGCAGCCTGCCGGTAGCCGACCCACACGGTCATCCCCCGCAGGAAGCGGCTGCGTTCCCGCATCGACAGAAGCGCGTTGAGCGCGGTCCGGTCCAGCAGCCGGAAATCGCCTGAGTTCTGCTGGAGCTCAACCTGGGTCAGCTTGTCGAAGAGCTTGTAGAACCAGCGCGCGGTGGTGAGCTTGAACTGCGACTCGCCCTCCCGGTGCTCGCGCACGGCGTAGACGACGTCGCAGCCGGCGCGCCAGTGGTCGAGCATCCGGGGGATGAGCTCAGGTGGATCCTGGAGATCGGCGTCGAGCATCACCACCGCGTCGCCCGTCGCGTGGTCGAGGCCCGCGGTGAGCGCCGTCTGATGACCGAAGTTGCGCGACAGGTAGACGACGTGCACACGAGGATCGCTGGAGGCGAGGCGGTGCAGAATCGCGGGCGTCTGGTCCGTGGAGCCGTCGTCGACCAGCACGAGCTCGAAGTCGAAATCGCCCAGAGCGGAACACACCCGGGCGTAGAACTCGTCCAGGAGCTCCTGCTCGTTGTAGACCGGGGCGACGACGCTGAGCAGGCCCAGAGCCCGCGGGGTGACCACCTCGGTGGCGACGTCGTCGTCGATGGGGGGACGGGTGTCGGTCATCGGACGAGGGGGTGGGGGAGATATCCGATGACCTGGATCAACTCGACCACCCCAGTGGTCACGATCGCGAGCTTCCAGAGACGTCGGTCGAGGGCCAGGGCCGCCAGCGGCAGAAGCCAAGCCACGTACCACGGCAGAAGCGAGCTGGCTGTGACCAGCAGCCCGAGTGCCGTCCAGGCGCCGGCGTCGATCCAGTCCGTCCGTCCGTGCCAAACCCGCCACAGCAGCCAGACGCAGAGGCCGACGAACATCACTCCGAGGACGATGCCGGTGAGATGGCCGAAGGATTTTCCGAGCTCCGCTCCGAGGAACCCGGGCACGCTGTGCCAGTCACCCTCGCTCTGCACCTTCTGGACGGTGGCGAACAGGTGAACGGGTCCGGTTCCGAACCAGAGCAAGGCGAGCCCGATGAGCAGCGCTGCGCTGGCAGCGGCGCCGACCAGCACATCACGGCGGTGATCCCGCGCTCGGCGCCCTCCCCCGCTGGCAATGGCGAAGGCCAGCAGGACGCCCGCGGTCAGCTTGATCGCCGAGGCGGCGACCATCATGGCGCTGCCCGATCGCTCGCGGTGGGCCAGGACGAGGTACACCCCGGCCATGAGCACGACCATCATGAGCAGGTCGTTGTGACCCCCGCCCACGCCGTAGACGACGATGAGCGGATTGAGCCCGACCAGGGCCACCGCCTTCACTGGATTGATTCCCCGGCGGCGCGCCGAATGCCACACCAGGGCCACCAGGGCCAGGCTTGAGCAGGCCGCGATGGCCTTGTAGGCGAGGACACTGGCGGCGATCGACAGGGGAGCCAGGAGGGAGCTGAGGGCGGTGAACAGCGGCCCGTACACCGTCGGCGTGTTGACCCATTTCTCGCCGATGTAGGGGAAGAGGGAATCCAGGGAAAAGGCATGCGGTCCCGCCAGGTACGGATTGGCCCCGTAGAGCTCGGTCATGCGGCCGTAGAACTGGTAGCTGAACACATCGGTGGAGAGCAGCGGTGGCGCCAGCAGGATGAGGGCATGCATGGCGGCGATCGTCATGAGAACGGTGCGCGCCGATAGGCGATCGGCGGCGTTGGCCGCGACCGCGTAAGCCACGAACATGGCCACCAGCACCGCAATGGCTCCACCCCACCCGAGCGATAGGCCGGAGCTTCCGAACGGTCCCGCCAGCCAGCGCGGAAGCGGTCGTACCGACTGGGGCACAAGAACGTTCGTATGCGCAGCGCCGAGGGCGATCAGCGGCGTCGTCACGAGCAGGCCTGCGATGCCGATCAGTCCCGCGCGGTCGCTCAGCGCCCGCGCGCGCACCCAGGTTTTGGGCGCTCTGATCTGGACGGCGCCAGAGTCGGTGGCGCCGAGCGGGCCGGGAACGCTCATCGCGAGAAGGATGCCCTCGGGAACATTGCTATTACGTTAGGGACCCGGCGGTGTTACGGCCGCGTTACGGGATGCGATCGCCCACGCCACCGGCGTCGGTCGCGGCCGCGATCGGCTGGGCCTCGGCCCGGGCGAGCGCCTGAGGAACCGTCCAGCGCAGCCGTGGTACCAGCCACATGGCCTCCAGGGCGATCCGGGACGACATCTTGCTTGCCCCTTGCTCGCGGTCGACGAACACGATCGGGACCTCCCGGACGCGGAAGCCCGCCAGCACTGCGCGGTAGGTCACCTCGACCTGGAAGACGTATCCCTCGGCTCTGACGCTCGGCAGGTCGATGGCCTCGAGCACCTCACGGCGGATGCACTTGAAGCCGCCGGTCAGATCGTGAACATCGACACCGAGGATGGCCCGGGCGTAGAGACCGCCGCCGCGGCTCACGATCTTCCGCAGCAGACCCCAGTTGCGAACCCCGCCGCCCGGCACGTAGCGGGATCCGAGCACGAGATCGGCATCGGCGGCGGCGCCGAGCAGATCGGGGAGGAAGCGCGGATCGTGGGAGAAGTCAGCGTCCATCTCGCACACGAGCTCGGCACCGCCCGCCAGCGCATGCTCAAAGCCGGCGAGATAGGCATGGCCGAGCCCGGTCTTCTGCGCGCGGTGAAGAACCTCCACAGCGCCCAGTTCCCGGGCCAGCCGGTCGGCGATCTCACCGGTGCCGTCGGGAGACTGGTCGTCGACGATGAGGATCCGGTGATCGCCGGGAGCGAAGCGTTCGAGCTCAGCACCGGCGGCGCGGACGATGGTCTCGATGTTCATCGCCTCGTTGTAGGTGGGCATGACGATCCAGATCCGGGCGGCCATGGATGGTGAGACTAATGCGGTGCGCGACGGCGCAGCGCGACCGATCGCCTCCGGCGAGCGCTCAGCGGCGAACGTAGGCGACGCGGTTCCAGCTCGGCTCCGGGGCGAGACGGATGGGTTCATCGTCCCGATCGGGCTGGATGTAGACGAAGGCGCTCGTGCGGTCGTCAAACCAGATGTCGAGCTCACCCTCCTTTACCCGCTGATCGAGCCAGGCGCTGCGGAAGATGAGCCGGCGCAGCCAGTGCACGAGCGAGCGCTCCGAGGGTCCCACCAGCTCGGGCCAGCATTCATTGACGTGCTGACCCAGGGCGGAGGCAGGCTCTGTGACCTCTCCGTTGACCACGAGATTGATCAGATCCTCGGCTTCGTCAGGCGCGACCTCGTCCTCGAGGAAGCCGACCTTCCGGGCCGCCTGCTCGCAGCGCTCGCGGAAGTCACGCTCGTTGAACGTGAAGCGAAGCTCGCCGTACTCGAGCACGAAATCATCCCCCGAGCTGTAGTTCCCGCGCCTGTACATCGCGTCGGCATCATATGTCCGATTCCTGCCCCCACGCACGGTTTGAACGCGATGTTGCAGCTGCGTGACGGAAGCGGCCGGGTGGGCGGCCGGGCGAACTCTGGGGGGTGGTTTTTCGTCGCTGGGGGCTCTTACCTTCATGGACGATGTGGCAGCCACGATCCTCATCGTCGAGGACCACGCGGCGACGCGGTGCTTCCTCGCCGACAACCTCGTGGCCGACGGCTACGACCTGCTCGAGGCGGAGTCTGCGGCCCATGCCGAACGGTTGATTGAGTGCTCGTGCCCGGATCTGGCCATCATCGATCTCGGCCTCCCGGATCGGGATGGGCTTGAAGTCCTGAGCCACATTCGGGATGGCGAGCCGGTGGCGGGGCGCATCGATCCCAACCTGCCCGTCCTCGTACTGACCGGGCGCGCCGCCGAAATCGATCGACTGCGCGCGTTCGACCGGGGGTGTGACGATTACCTGTCCAAGCCCTTCAGTTACCAAGAGCTGCTGGCACGGGTCCGGGCGCTCCTGCGGCGGGCAGGCCAACGGACGCGGTTGGGCCGCCTGCGCGTGGGCAGCCTCGAGCTAGATCCGCCCTCGCGTCAGGTGTGGTTGGCCGGCGAGCCGCTCGCCCTCTCGAAAAAGGAGTTCGCGCTCCTGCGCGCGCTGGCCGCCGAGCCCACCCGGGTCTTCACACGAGATGAGCTGCTGCGCGGAGTGTGGGGGTTCAGGGTCGTCTGTCCGACCCGGACGGTCGATGCCCACGCCCATCGCCTGCGCAAGAAGCTCAACGCGCGCGGGGACAGGTTCATCGTCAACGTGTGGGGCGTGGGCTATCGCCTCGTCGACGGGAGGCTCGCCGCGTGAGCCTCGCGCTCGGCCTCGGCGGCTGGCTGCTCGCCGCGGGCGGGCTCGGAGTCGCCACGCTCATCCGGATCCGGTTCTCTCGCCACGCGGAGGCCGTCGCCCGGGCCTGTCACGAGGTCCGGGGCCCGCTCACCGCGGTCCGGCTCGGACTCGGGACGCGCGTCCGGGAGCTTTCCCAGACCCGGCTTCAGGCCATCGAGCTCGAGCTCGGCCGTGCGGCGGTGGCGCTCGACGAGCTCTCCACTTTGCCGGCACGGCCGGCCGCGCTCGACTTCCAGCCCGTCGACGTGGGCGAGCTCGTGACCAGCTCAGTGGAGGCGTGGCGCGCCGTGGCGGCCACTCAGGGCGCGACGATCTCCCTCGATCACCCGCCCCGAACCGTTGTCGTCACGGGCCAACGACTCCGCCTTGCCCAGGCGATCGGCAACCTGCTCGCGAACGCGGTCGAGCACGGGGGAGGGGCAGTGGAGGTCACGCTGCGCTCCCAGCGCGGAGTGGTGCGGATCGAGGTTGTCGATGCGGGACCCGGCCTCCCGGCCCCGATCCAGCAGCTGATCCGCCGCCCCAGCGGGCGCGGGCAACCTGAACGTGGCCACGGTCTGAGCGTCGTCCACGCGGTGGCGTCCGCGCACGGTGGCCGGCTCATCGGGGCCCCGAGCCAGCGGGGGGCCCGCATGGTGCTCGAGCTGCCCGGGGCGAGGGCAGTGGACGCCTCAGTGGGGCTGTAGGCCCTACGAACGCTTCCGGGCGGCAACTGCGCCGGATGCAGATGGTCCGGACAGAAGAGCAGCCCGGACTGCAAGGCCTCGCCCGGGGGCTAGGAATGCACGGGATCGTGCATCGCTGTCCCACATCCCCAGGGCCGGAATCCGCCTAGCTGCGGGGGATCGGCCCCCCGCGGGGGCTGACGTGGCGCCTGGTGGGAGGATTTTGGGAAATAGGTTGCACAGTGGGGAAGTGTGGGATATAGTGGGAGATGCATGGCATGCGAAGTGGAACCCGGGTGGCAGGGCTCCTCCCACCCAGCCACCCGGGTTCTGAGCTTCGGCCCCCGGCCCCAGAACCCTTGAACAGCGTTGATCGCCTTCCGTGGAACCTTCGAGCACGCGCTCGACGCCAAGCATCGGCTGACGATTCCGTCCAAGTTCCGCGCCTTGCTCGCGGGTGGCGTCGTTCTCGCCGCTTCGATGGAGACCGCCGAGACGGCGCCCCGGTCAATGTCGATCTGGACGCCCGAGGCCTACGACGAGTACACGACGGCCGTTTTGACCGGCCTCAACCCGCTTTCACCCAAGGCGCGGGATCTGAAGCGCTTCTTCTTCAACTACTCGCACGACACCGAGCTCGACTCCGCCCACCGGGTGATGATCCCGCCGATGCTCATGGAGTACGCCGGCCTGGGCAAGGACGTCGTGGTCACCGGCTCCGGCGAGTGCCTCGAGGTATTCGATCGCGTCGCCTACGCCAGCTACAGCAACGATGTTCTGACCCGTGTTCCCGACATTGCCGCGAGCCTTGGCCACACTGCTTGACATGACCTACACGCACATCCCCGTGCTGGCGGGCGAGCTGATCGAGCTGCTCGATCCGCGCCCGGGGGAGGTGGCGATCGACTGCACCTTCGGTGGAGGCGGTCATGCACGGCTGCTCGCCGAGCGGATCGGGCCCACGGGCACGCTCATCGGGATCGACCGGGACCCGATGGCCGAGGAGCGTTTCGCCGAGCTCTCCGCCGAGCTGCCGTGTGATGTGCGCTTCATTCGCGCCGATTACGTCACCGCATTGCGCCAGCTCGGGGCTGAGCGGGTGCGCCCCGATCTCGTCTACCTCGACCTGGGCATGTCCTCCATGCAAGTCGACACATGGGCCCGGGGGTTCTCCTACGCCTACGACGCGCCGCTCGACATGCGGATGGATCCCGACCAGACGCTGACCGCGCACGAGATCCTCAACCACTGGGACGAGCGGCGCCTGTCGCGGCTCCTGCGTCAGTACGGCGAGGAGCGCTACGCCGGCCAGATCGCGCGCGCCATCGGGCGGGCCCGGCGCCGCCAGGAGCTGGCTACGACGCACGAGCTGGTCGAGGTGATCAAGTCGGCGGTGCCCGTCCATGCTCCGTTCGCCAGCGGCCATCCCGCACGTCGGACGTTTCAGGCCCTGCGCATCGTCGTCAACGACGAGCTGGCCCAGCTCGACGAGGCGCTCCCACTCGCCTGGGACCTCCTGCGCCCGGGCGGGCGCCTCGCCGCCATCGCCTTCCATTCGCTGGAGGACCGCGCCGTGAAGCGCTTTCTGGCCGCCCAGGCCCGCGGATGCATATGCCCGCCTGAATTCCCGGTGTGCGTGTGCCACCGGGAGCCAGAGGCGGAGCTCCTGACCCGGCGTGCGGTGGCCGCAAGCCCCGGTGAAGTGGCCGACAACCCCCGTGCCCGTTCCGCGCATCTGCGCGCGGCGCGCAAGCTCGGGGATGCGTCGGCAATGACCAGCACGACCTTGGAGGACGGCTCCTGATGGCAACTGTGACCTCTCCGCGACGAGTGGTGTCGGACCGGGCCCGGACCCCGAGCCGGCGGTCTGCTCCCGTGCGGCCACCGCGGCGCGTCAGTGGACCCGTCCGCGGCCGGGCCGCCGCGGCCCCGGCGCCACGGGAAAGCCTCGCCCTCGGCGGGCGGGCTCTGGCCGTCGTACGCGGCCTCCCGGATCACTCCCTGATCGATCGGCTGGTCCGCGGACGAGCCTGGATCCCGGTTCTGGGCGTGCTCCTGGCCGGAATCGTCGCCACCCAGGTCGAAATCCTCAAGCTGGGCGCCAGTATCGGGCGGGCCGTCGAGCAGACGGCGACCCTGCAGAACCACAACGAAGCGCTACAGGCCAACGTGGCCACGCTGGCTGACGACCAGCGCATCGAGCGGATCGCCGCGGCCAAGGGAATGGTTATGCCCTCGCCCGATTCGCTCGTCTTCGTGGCGGCACGTCGGGGAGGCGAGATTGGACGTGGCCTGGGCAACATCCAGAGTCCGAATCCCTCCGGGTTCACCAGCGCGCTCGCGGCCCAGGCCGCGGCTGAGGCCGCCCTCATGCCGGCCCAGCCCGCCACCAGCTCAACCGCCTCTTCGACGACCGCGGCTTCGACGACGGCCACGACCGCGGCTCCGACGACGGCCACGTCCGCGGCCACCCCCACCATTCCGGTCACGAGCCCGACATCGGCAACATCGACCACTGCGCCCACGGGGACGAGCGGCCAGGCGGCTCCGGCCGCTGGCTCGGCAACCAGCTCGGCGTCAACCCCGAGCTCTGGCTCGACCCCTGCCGCCACCACCACGGCCACGGCCACAGGGGCGGCGGGCATCGCTCCCGCCGCGTCGTCCCAGTCCAGCGGGGGCTAAGCGCCGGTGGCCCTGGTCGATCGCCGCATAGGCCTCGTCTTCCTGGCCTTCCTCGCACTCCTGTCGATCGGTCTCCTGCGCGCCGCCTACCTCGGAGCCTTCCAAGCCGGATCGCTCCAGCAGGCCGCCGCAACTCAGCAGGTGAATCAGCTGCTGATCCCGGCAGCGCGAGGCACGATCACGGACCGGCGTGGCGTCGAGCTCGCGGTCAGCGAGTCAGCCGATGACGTCGTGGCCGACCCGTACCTGATCAAGAACCCGCAGCGGGTCGCCCAGCAGCTGGCCCCGCTGCTGGGGGTGAGCTTCAACACCGTTCTCAGCCACGTGACCAAGCCGCACACCGGCTTCGTCTACCTGGCGCACCTGCTGCCGGTCGCCCAGGCCGACGCGGTCACGAAGCTACACATCGACGGCATCACCATGGTCCCGGAGATCAAGCGCGCCTACCCGCGCACGTGGGCGGCCTCGCAGGTGCTCGGCAGCGTGGGCTGGGGCGACCGTGGGCTGAGCGGTCTCGAGTACCACTACGACCAGGTTCTCCGGGGCACCGATGGCGTGAGGCGGATCGTCAACGACGCTTTGGGACAGCCGATCTCCGTCGATCAGATTCGTCCCACCCGTCCTGGCCCGACGATCCGGCTGACCATCGACGCCGCCCTCCAGGACGAGGTTGAGCAGGTGCTCGCCGGCGTCGGCGCCCAGTACTCACCCAAGGGTGCGACCGCGATCGTCGCCGACCCCAGGACCGGGGCCATACTCGCGCTGGCCAACTGGCCGCGGGTCAACGCCAATGACCCGGGCGGAGCTCCGCCGACGGCTTGGGAGGATCAGGCGGTCGGGTTCAGCTACGAGCCGGGCTCCACCTTCAAGGCGATCACCGTCGCTGGGGCTCTCCAGGACGGGCTGGTCACCCCGAGCACGCAGTTCGACATCCCGCCGGTCCTCAACGTCTACGACCGCCATATCCACGATGCCGAGAATCACGGCTACGAGAACCTCAGTGTGGCCGACATCCTCAAGTACTCCAGCAACATCGGTGCCGACCTGATCGGCTCTCGCCTCGGTGCGAAGCGGTTCGACCATTGGGTGCACAGTTTCGGGTTCGGCTCGCCAACCGGCGTCGATCTGCCGGGTGAGCAACGGGGCATCGTCCTGCATTGGTGGCGCTACTCAGGAACCTCGATGGCCAACCTTCCCTTCGGCCAGGGCGAGGAGGTCACGCCGATGCAGATGGTCCAGGCCTACGCCGCGATCGCCAACGGCGGGATTCTGCGCTCACCGCGCGTCGTCGCCTCGATCGGCGGCAAGCCGGTGCCCGAGCCCAGAGGCCGCCGGATCCTCAGCCCCGCGGTGGCCTCAGAGCTGCGGGGGATGTTGCGGGGGGTGTTTGCGGACGGCGGAACCGCTTCAGGCGCGGCGGTTCCGGGCTGGGATCTGGCCGGGAAGACGGGTACGGCCAACGTCGTGGTCAACGGCCAGTATTCCAACACCGACTACATCGCATCGTTCATCGGCATGGTCCCGACCCGCAACCCCCGTCTCGTCGTCGCCGTGGTCGTCAACGAGCCCCAGGGCTCTATCTTCGGCGGGTCGGTCGCCGCCCCCGCGTTCCAGAAGATCGTGGGCTGGGCGGTCCCCTACCTGGGGATTTCGCCCAAGTAGGCGAACGCCACCGCCCTCCTGTTGAGGCAGTGGCGCCACGGACCCGTACAAGCTCGCGGTTTTAGGGCCGCCGCTCAAGCGAGCGCGCCAGCACCGTGAGCCGGTCATCCCACTGCGCGCCCACCGTGGCGATCCACGAAACGGCGCCGGAGAGGGGAGCGGGGGTGACGCTGTAGCGGACCTCACGTCCCGCCCGTTCCCGTGACACCAATCCGGCTTCCTCCAGCGCGTTCAGATGCTTGACCACAGCCTGGCGGGAGATCGGCCGGGCGCTGGCCAGCTCGGTCGCGGTGGCGGGATGCTCGGCCAGGGCGGAGAGGAGGCTCCGGCGCGTGGCGTCGGCCAGGGCCAGGAACACGGCGTCCGCCCCCGCCATGGGCATCGCTGCGTCGCGGCTCCCGGTTTCAGGCAAGGCTCAGGAGCATGGGTCCGCGATCGGGCTGGCTCGTACCGGGCAGCGGGATCCCCACGAGATCCAGGGCATCCAGCGGACGCTCCTCGAGGACGTGCAGCCGGGTTGAGGAGGGCGTCTCAGGCGCGAGCGTCAGCTCCACCCGGGTCGCGGGCTCATCGTCAGTCGACCACCAGAAGATCAGCTGGGCGCTCGCCCGCTCGGCATCGGGAGCGTCGGCCTGCTCCACCCATCCGGTGCGGGTTCCCTCCCCGGAGCCGAAGCGAGCCTCGCCTCCCGGAACCAGTTCGAGCTCGACCTCATCGGCTAACCAGCCCGGGGCAGTGATGGTGTCCCAGACGTCCTCAATCGGCGCCGGTAGCAGCAGTTCACGTTCGATCCTCTCGAGCATCAGTCCCTCCTCGATTCAGGGCGTAAGCGACGGAAGTAACGTGCAACCTGCAAGTTGCACATCTGCTATGTTGCTCGCAACCATTCGGTTGCACTATACCGAGAACGCGAGGAGGCCCCTATGACACTGGTCCCGATGGTCGTGGAGCAAACCGCCCGTGGCGAGCGCTCGTTCGACATCTATTCCCGGCTCCTCAACGACCGGGTCATCTTCCTCGGCGGTCAGGTCGACGAGGACACAGCGAATCTCGTCGTCGCCCAGCTCGTGCACCTGGAATCCGACGATCCCGACAAGGACATCCATCTCTACGTCAACTCGCCCGGCGGGTCGATCTACGCCGGTCTGGCCATCTACGACACGATGCAGTTCATCCGTCCCGACGTGCAGACGATCTGCTACGGAATCGCCATGTCGATGGGTTCGCTGCTCTTGGCCGGTGGGGCGCCCGGCAAGCGGATGGCTTTGCCCAACAGCCGGATCCTGATCCACCAGCCCTCCGGAGGATTCGAGGGACAGTCGACCGACGTGGAGATCCACGCCCGGGAAATCCTCGCCCTGCGCGCCCGGGTCGACGAGATCTACGCTGAGCACACCGGGCAGCCGGTCGAGCGCGTGCACGTCGACATGGAGCGAGACCGCTACTTCACCGGTGCCGAGGCGGTGGCCTATGGCCTGGTCGACCGCGTCCTCGACAAGCGGGAGCTGTCTCAGCGCGGGCGCGGCTTCGCGGCCGCCTCGGCCTGACGTACCCGTAACGGACAGGCCGAGGAGGGCCTGGTTCCGCCTGGGCTCATCTTTACACTGCGGAGCCCGATGCGCCTGCACGAGGTGATGAGCGGCGTCGCGGCCCACGTGACAGACGTCGAGATCTCGAGCCTGGCCTACGACAACCGCGCGGTAGAACCGGGAACGCTCTTCTTCTGCGTTCCCGGGTTTACCCGGGACGGGCACGATTTCGCCGCTGACGCGCTCCAGCGAGGGGCGGCGGCGCTCGTCTCGCAGCGACCCCTCGACCTCGGCGCCCCTGAGGTGGTGGTAGGGGATGTGCGCGCGGCGATGGCACCCGCGGCCGCCCGGTTCTACGGCGACCCCACGGCTCAGCTCCGGGTGGCGGGCATCACGGGGACCAACGGCAAGACGACCACCGCCTTCCTCATCCGCGCTCTGCTCGAGGCCGACGGGCGCCCGACCGGCCTGCTCGGCACCGTGACGAGCATCGTCGGGGGCACGGAGCATCCCGTGCAGCGGACCACGCCCGAGGCCATCGATCTCCAGCGCACGTTCCGGGACATGGTCGAAGGGGGCGACCTCG
This sequence comes from uncultured Solirubrobacterales bacterium, assembly GCA_963733555.1. Classification (GTDB taxonomy): domain Bacteria; phylum Actinomycetota; class Thermoleophilia; order Solirubrobacterales; family Solirubrobacteraceae; genus Palsa-465. Next base: position 1,102,749 of record CAVTDO010000002.1, on the reverse strand, counting down.
CCTGTGCCATGGAGGTTTCCTCGCACGCGCTCGAGCTTCGCCGGGCCGATGCCATCCACTTTGCCGTGGCGCTCTTCACCAACCTGACTCAGGATCACCTCGACTTCCACCCCACGATGGAGGATTACTTCCTGGCCAAGCGCCGGCTGTTCACCGACGCGCAGCCGGCTCACGCTGTGATCAACGTCGACGATAGCTACGGCGCCCGGCTGGCTGAGGAGCTGCCCCACGCCGTCACCTTTGCGCTGGAGCGAGACGCCACCTACCGCGCCCTCGAAGTGCAGACAGATCTCCACGGCTCACGCTTCACCGTAATCAGCCCCGACGGCCAGGTCGAGCTGAGCTCGCCCCTCCGGGGACGTTTCAACGTCTACAACGTGCTCGGCGCCTTCGCCGCCGCCCGCGCCATCGGGGTCTCAAGTGAGGTTGCCGCGGGGGCGGTGCCGGGCGCGGGCCTCGTTCCCGGCCGCTTTCAGCCCGTGGAGGAGGGGCAGGAGTTCGCCGTCCTCGTTGACTACGCCCACACCCCGGATTCCCTTCAGAACATCCTCAGGGCGGCGCGGCAGCTCACCCGGGGGCGGCTGCATGTGGTGTTCGGGGCCGGAGGAGACCGGGACCGGGGTAAGCGCCCGCTCATGGGCCGGATCGCGCGGAACCTGGCCGATCGTGTGATCGTCACCTCCGACAATCCCCGTTCGGAGGACCCGGAGGCCATCATCGACGAGATCCTGGCCGGCTCAGGGAGCGACGTCGAGCATCTGGTGGACCGCCGGGAGGCGATCCAGCTCGCCATCTCCGAGGCCCAGGCCGGAGACGTGATCGTTATCGCCGGCAAGGGCCACGAGCAGGGACAGGAGTTCGAAGGCGGGCGAAAGATCCCCTTCGACGACGCCGCGGTGGCGCGTGAGGCTCTTCGGGGCGCGGCGCTGGCGCGATGAGGAGTTGGACCTCGGAGCAGATCGCCCGGGCGGCCGGGGCGCGTGTGGTGTCGCCTGCCGGCTCCGCCGAGGGACCTGAACGGGCCGTGATCGACTCCCGGGAGGCAGCGCCGGGCACGCTGTTCGTCGGACTGCCAGGAACGCGGGCCGACGGCGGACGCTTCGCCGGGGCGGCACTGGAGGCGGGCGCATGGGGGGTCCTCGTCGCCGACGAGCACGCCGAGGCGGCCCGGGAGGCCGGATCAGGTGGCGCCGTTCTGGCCGTGCCGGATCCGCTGCGGGCGCTTCAGCGGCTGGCCACAGCCTGGCGGCGTGAGCTCGGTGCACGGGTGATCGGCGTCACCGGATCGACTGGCAAGACCTCGACCAAGGACCTCCTCCTGGCCATCCTGGCCCCGCACGGGCGAACGGTGGCCTCCCGCGCCAATTTCAACACCGAGGTCGGGCTCCCCCTCGAGGTGCTGGCCGCCCCGGCGGGCACTGAGGTGCTGGTGCTGGAGATGGCCATGCGGGGTGCCGGGCAGATCGCCGAGCTGGCCGAGATCGCCGAGCCTGACGTGGGCGTGATCGTGAGCATCGGTCCGGTCCATCTCGAGCTCCTGGGGACGATCGAAGCGATCGCGGCGGCCAAGGCCGAACTGATCACGGGCCTGGCTCCCGGTGCGACTGCGGTGCTCCCGGCCGGCGAATCACTGCTCGACCCGTACCTCCGCGCTGAGCTGGAGACGATCACCTTCGGGGAGGGAGGCGATGTCCGCCTCCTCGAGGCCCGGTCTGACCGGGTGAGGATCGAGTCCCAAGGGCAGGAGATCGAGCTACAGGTCTCCTTCACCCAGGCCCATCTGCGGCGCAACCTGCTGGCTGCGGTGGCCGCGGCGGGTGCCGTCGGCGTGGTGCCGAGTGGACGCGTGGAGCTGGCCCTGACCCCCGGCCGAGGTCAGCGGGCGCGGCTCGGCAGCGGAGTGACGCTGATCGACGACTGCTACAACGCCAACCCGATGTCGATGCGCGCGGCCCTCGAGGATCTGGCGGAGACCGCCCGGCATGAGCCCGGCTCCCGGCGCGTGGCCGTGCTCGGCGACATGCTCGAGCTGGGGCCGAGCGAGCGCGCCTTTCATGCCGAGGTGGGCGAGCAGGCAGCACAGGCCGGGGTTGAGCTCCTGGTCACCGTCGGGCCGCGGGCCGTGGCGATGTCCGAGCGCTTCGCCGGCCTGGTTCGCTCGGTGCAGGACGCCGCCGAGGCCGCGACCGTGGTTCCCGAGCTCGTGCACACCGGCGACGTGGTGCTCGTCAAGGGCTCTCGCGGGGTGGGCCTCGAGCTCGTCTGCCGAGCCCTGCGAAACGGCGGCGGCGCATGAGGAGGCGCGGCTGATGGGCTCGATCTCGGGTCGGATCCTGATCGCCGGGACGGCATCGCTGCTGATCGTCCTGTTCTTGTCGCCGAAGTTCATCGAGCTCGTGCGGCGGCGGGAGTTCGGTCAGAACATCCGCGAGGAGGGCCCCCAAGGGCACAAGGCCAAGGCCGGCACCCCGACCCTGGGCGGGATCGTGATCCTGATTGCTTTCTCCGTTCCCTTCCTCATCCTGGCTAGCCGTCAGGGTCCGGGCTACTGGGAGGCGATTGGCGTTCTTGGGGTCACCATCGCCTGCGCGTTGCTCGGCTTTGCCGACGACTACACGAAGTTCGCCAAGCGGCGCTCGCTGGGACTGCGGGCCCGGACGAAGCTCGTGGCTACGATCGCCATCTCGGTCGGCCTGTGGTGGGTGGCCACCCACAAGGCCGGAATCAGCTCCTCGATACGGGTCAGGTTCTTCGACGCCTCGATCGACCTGGGACCGCTGTACCCGGTCTTCATCTACCTGGTCGTAGCCGGCACGACGAGCGGGGTGAATCTGACGGATGGGCTGGACGGCCTGGCCGCCGGATGCGCGGCGATCGTGTTGCTGGGCTATATCGGCATCACGTTCATTACCCGCGGCGAGAGCGACCTCACGCTGCTCGCGGCCTGTCTGGTCGGCGCGTGCATCGGCTTTCTCTGGTTCAACAGCTTCCCCGCCAGCATCTTCATGGGCGACACGGGATCGCTGATGCTGGGCGGCGCCATCGCGGGCTTGGCGGTGATGACGAACACGACGCTGCTCCTCCTCCTGCTCGGGGGGATCTTTGTCATCGAGGCGCTGTCGGTCGCCGTCCAGGTGTTCTCGTTTCAGACCTTCCGCAAGCGCGTCTTCCTGATGGCGCCCATCCACCACCATTTCGAGCTCCGCGGATGGTCGGAGACAAAGATCATCCTGCGCTTCTGGATCGTCGCCGCCGCCTGCTGCGCGGTTGGCTTCACCGTGTACCAGCTCAGTATCCGCGGGTGACCTCGAGGCCGCGACCGCCGCTTCCCGGGGGTCCCTACCTGGTCGTCGGCCTCGCCCGTTCGGGAACCGCCGCGGCGCTGGCCCTGCGGGCCGGAGGCCAGGAGGTGATGGGCTGGGACGCCGCGCCGGTCTCCAGCCCAGGACTCGAGGCCACGGTGGGGAGGCTTTCTCAGGCCGGCGTCGAACTCACTCTGGATGCGTCAGGCGACGTTCTTGCCGCCCGCGCCGGGACGCTCATCAAGAGCCCTGGTGTTCCCCAAACCGCGCCCATCGTGCAGGCGGCGCGGGTCCGCGGGCTTCCCGTCCTCGGCGAGCTCGAGCTGGCATGGCGGCTGCTGCGGAATGAGTTCGTCGCGGTGACCGGAACCAACGGCAAGACAACGACAACCGAGTGGATCGGGCACGTCCATCGCGAGGCCGGCCTGCCGGTAGCCGTGGCCGGCAACGTGGGCACCGCCGTGTCCTCGCTCGTCGGCCACATCAAGCCTGAGGCGACCGTGGTCTGCGAGGCCTCCTCGTTCCAGCTCGAGGACACCGAGGCCTTTGCTCCCGAGGCCGCGGTCCTACTCAACCTCGAGCCCGACCATCTGGACCGGCACGGAAGCTTCGAGAGCTACGTCGCCGCCAAGCTCCGGATCTTCGCCAACCAGGGCAACGACGATCTGGCCGTAGCTCCCCTGGACCTGGAAATCGAGGACCTCGGAGGTTGCGCCCGGCGCGTCCCCTTCGGCGCTGGTCCGGCAGCCGAGCTCTCTGAGCGTGCCGGTTATCTGTGGTGGGACGAGGCGCCGCTGCTCCCCGTGGCCGAGATCTCGCTCCCCGGCGCCCACAACCGTCAGAACGCCATGGCCACGGCCGCAGTCTGTCTGGCCCGGGGGATCGATTCCGAGGCGGTGGCCGCCGGCCTGCGGACCTTCGCCGGGGTGGCCCACCGGCTGGAGCCGATCGAGGTCATCGACGGCGTGCTCTGGGTTAACGACTCGAAGGCCACCAACGTCGCCTCCACGCTGGTGGCGCTGAGTGCCTATGCAAACGGGGTCCACCTGATCGCCGGGGGGCGGGGCAAGAGCCAGGATTTCACGCCGCTGGCCCCGCTCGTGGCCGAGCGCTGCGTCGCCGTCTACCTGATCGGTGAGGCGGCGGACGAGCTCGCCGCCGCGCTGGGAGAGACCGGCGTTCCGCTGCACATGGTCGGCGATCTGGAGCGGGCAGTCACCACCGCGCGCCAGGCGGCCCGAGCGGGTCAGACCGTGCTCCTCTCGCCGGCCTGCGCGAGCTATGACCAGTACCGCGACTTCGAGGCGCGGGGCGAGCATTTCCGAACCCTGGTGGAGAACGGCTGATGGCCGCGAGCACCCGCCGCCCGGCGCCCCCGCTCGAGCACCGGATCCTGACCACGGCCACACTCTGTCTGCTCGCCTTCGGGGCCGTGATGGTCTACAGCGCCTCCTCACCGCTCGGCGTCCTGACCAGCAAAGGCGGGACCGGCACGGGCGAATTCATCCGCTACCTGATCTTCGGAGCGCTCGGTCTCGGCGCCATGCAGCTGTTCTCCCGGCGCGGCATCACGCTCCTCGACCGGCGGCTGGTCAACCTGCTCCTGTTCGGATCCTTCTTCCTCCTTCTCGCCGTGCTCGTGCCCGGGATCGGGGTCCAGATCAACGGTGCGCGCCGTTGGTTCTCCGCCGGGCCGATCCAGTTTCAGCCCTCCGAGGTCATGAAGATCGCGCTGGTCCTCTACGTAGCCCGCTACCTCGCCGACCATCCCAAGCGGATACGCGGGTTCCGCCAGGCCATCGCCCCGATCGCCGTGGTCGCCGCCCCGGCGCTCCTGCTCATCGTGGTCGAGCCCGATCTCGGCACCGCACTGGTCGTCGCCTTCACGCTCGGTGCTCTGCTGGTCGTGGGCGGGATGGAGATGCGCCACATGGGGATATTGGCGGCGATCGCCATGGGCTGCGTGCTGGCCCTGGCCGTGGCCCAGCCCTACGAGCGTGCCCGCCTGACCTCGTTCCTGCACCCGTGGGCGGCGGCCACCAAATCGGGCGCGGGCTATCAGGCCGTTCAGGGCCAGATCGCGCTGGGATCAGGCGGCCTGCTGGGCGTCGGTCTCGGTCGCTCGGTGCAGAAGACCTTCTACCTCCCCGAGGCCCAGACCGACTTCATCCTCGCCGTGGTCGGGGAGGAGCTCGGGGTCATGGGCGTGTTCGTCATCGTCTGCCTGTACGGAATGCTCGCCTACGCCGGGTTACGCACCGCCCGCCGGGCCGTGGACCGGTATGCCAAGCTGCTGGCCGCCGGACTGACGTCGCTGATCCTGTGCCAGGGAATTCTCAACATCTTTGTCGTCTTGGGGCTGGCGCCCCTGACCGGTGTTCCGCTGCCCTTCATCTCCTACGCCCCGACCAACCTGTGCGTGATGCTGGCCGCCGTCGGATTGCTGCTCAACATCGCCCGTCCGGGAGCCGAGCGTCTGAAACTGGTGCACAGGCGGGACGGTGAGTCCGCCCAGGATCGTGATCGCCGCCGGCGGGACGGCCGGGCACGTCATTCCGGCGTTGGCGGTAGCCGACGCGCTGCGCGCTGAGCGCGCCGAGGTCCTCTTCATCGGTGGTGAACGAGCCGAGCGTCAGCTCGTGCCCGCGGCGGGTTACGAGCTGCGGACGCTGTCGGTCAAGCCGCTGGCCCGCGACGATCCGCTCGCCGCGGCGCGTGCCCTGGCTCTCGACGCCGCCGCCCTTCCCCGCGCCCACCGGCTCCTGCGGGAGCTGCGCGCCGACGCCGTCCTCGGAGCCGGCGGATACGTGGCCGGGCCGGTTGGAGCCGCTGCGGTGGCCCGGCGCCGACCGCTGCTGCTGATGGAGGCCGACAGTCATCTCGGTCTGACCAACCGCCTTCTCGCCCCCTTCGCCAGGCGGGTCTACCTCGCCTTCCCGATCGCAGGGCGCGACGGTGGGCGCTACCAGCTCACGGGCCGTCCAGTCCCGGCGCTGTTCGCCGACCGCGCGGCAGCGCGGCGTCGGTTCGGCTTGGCGGACGACGAGACCTGCGTGCTCGTCTTCGGGGGATCTCAGGGCGCCCGCTCGATCAACCACGCGGCGGTTGAGGGCTTCGCCGGGGCGCGCTTCCGGGTTCTCCATGCTGCTGGAGAGCGCGACTTGCCGGAGCTGAAAGCTCCAGGGCCGCACTACGACCTTCGCGGCTACATCTCCGACTTCGGCGAGGCGCTCCTGGCCAGCGACCTCGTCGTCGCCCGGGCAGGGGGTTCGGTCTTCGAGGTCGCCGCCTACGGCCGGCCCGCCGTACTCATCCCGTATCCCTACGCGACGGCCGACCACCAGGCGGCCAACGCGCGCTTCCTGGCCGACGCGGGCGCCGCCGTCGTGATCCCGGACGACGAGCTGACGGCGGCACGGCTGGCCCAGGAGGTCGGCCGGCTGCTCGCCGATCCAGCTCGGCTACAGAGCATGGCCCGTGCCGCGGCCGCACTGGCCCGTCCGGAGGCGGCACGGGAGATCGCCCAGGGAGTGTTGGACGCCGTGGGCCACGCGCCCGGCCGCGGCGGTCCAAGCTGACCCAGCCCGCGCCGCCGTGTACGGGACGCGGTGACGACCTAGTACGGCTGGCTCGCGAAGCTCGGGCCGAGACGGTTGTTAGCCAGAGTGGCCATCGAGACCGCCTTTGCCGGCCAGAAGGTCCCGGCCGGCGGGCCGCCGTTGCAGCCTCCGCTGCTGTTGCCCGGGGGCGCTGTCCACAGGAAGGCGTCGACGCCGGCGTAGCCCGGGTTGACCTGGGGCAGGGGTCCGATGCCGCGGCCGGGCGGATTGCACAGGACCTCGTTGCCGTCGCGGACGCGATTGGCGGGGACCAGCGGCCCCTGGCCGTTGGTGGCTGTGTTGACGATGAAGTGGGCGCCGTGGGTGAGCTGCGATACCCGATCGCCCCAGCGGACCTCGTTGATCGTCCAGTCCTCGTGCGTGTCGTTGGTCCAGAAGCCGCGGATCTTGTTGATGCCGACGGCGTTCAGGACCCGCGCCGTGTAGCCGGGCGAGTTGGAGTCGGCGTAGCCGCCCTCCATGTACACGACGGTGTGGGGGAGAGCGGCCAGCTTGTTGATCTCGTAGCGCATGTCGGCCTCCCAGTAGCCAAGGGCCCCGTTGTGCTGCATGCACTTGGAGGCGCCGACGGCGTCGAGCTCCAGGAGCATCACGGCGGGCCGGCGGTCGATCCCGCGCGCCATCTCGTCGATCTGGCGGTCGAAGGTGTGCCGGTGGGCCAGGATCTCGCCCGCCGTCTCGCAGTACCCGGCCTGATAGAGGAAGTAGGTGGTGAAGATCGGGACAGAGCCCGGGTCGGCGGCCATGTTGTCGCAGACGATCTTGTGCACCTGGCCGTAGATCGCCCCCGGGCCACCGCCCTCGGAATAGAGGCTGAACCGGTTGGCCTCCGGTTGATCGGCGATCTTGGCCAGCGCCGCGGTTTGGGGGTTGGCGGCTATCGCCGCCGCATGCTCCTGCTGGAACTGCGCCCAGGAAAGGTTGTTGGGGAGGTTCTTGGGATCCACCCCGAGCATCGACGCGACTGCGCTGGCGGCAGCTCCGTGGGCGGGACCGTCGATGAAGAAATTGGCTCCGCTGAGCGGATTGGCGCCGGGGGCCGTGGGCAGGTCGAGCGGGTTGGACGGGTCCCGCTGAGCCGGATAGCTGTTCGCGTCCGCACAGCCCGAAGCCGGCCCCGCCTGGACCTGGGACGTGCGACCAAAGGCCACTGAGGCGCCGGGCGCGGCCACGGCCGCGAATGTCGCCAATGAGGCCAGAATGCGTATTCCTCGCCGACTCATACAGTTCGTATCGTCGGTCGCGCGGCCCTGGTTGATACGAATGAGGTTGTAGTGGACGCATCTACCTGGACCCAGAGACAGCTTCACTTCGTGGGTGTCGGCGGCGCCGGAATGAGCGGGCTGGCGTTGGTCGCGCAGGCCCTCGGGGCGCGGGTGACCGGCTCTGACCGGGCCGAGTCGAGCTACACCGAGCGGTTGCGTGAACACGGGATCGTCCCCGTCATCGGGCATCGGCCCGAGAACGTGCCGCCGGGGTCCGAGGTCGTCTACTCAACCGCCGTCCCGGCGGAGAACCCGGAACGAGCGCTCGCCGCCGGGCGAGAGCTCCATCGGGCGGATCTGCTGGCTCAGATCGCGCAGCTCAAGCACTGCCTGGCCGTCGCAGGGACAGCGGGCAAGACGACGACGGCATCGATGGTCGTCCAGGCGCTTCGCGGGGCGGGTCTTGATCCCGCCTACGTGATCGGAGGGGAGCTCCGGGACACCGGCTCCAACGCAGGCTGGGGTTCCGGCGAGTGGATCGTGATCGAGGCCGATGAATCCGACCGATCGCTCCTCAAGCTCTGGCCTCAGGTGGCCGTCCTCACCAACGCTGAGCTTGACCACCACACCACCTATTCCTCGCGTCTCGACCTCGAGGCCACGTTTCGAGCCTTCATGGAGCGGGCGGGCGACGGGGCTGTGGTCTGGGACCGGCCGGGGCTTCGAGCACTGTGTCCGCCCGGCGCCACGCCCTATGACGCTGCTGATCCCGTGCTCTTCCCCGGGGGATCCCGCTTTACGTGGCGCGGGATTGAGGTGGAGCTGTCGGTTCCCGGCGCCCACAACGCCATCAATGCGGCCGGCGCCCTGACGGCGGCGGCTCTGGCCGGAGCCGACCCAGCGCGGTCGGTGGCCGCTCTGCGCGAGTTCCACGGCGCCCGCAGGCGGTTCGAGCGCCTCGGCGAGACCGCCAGTGGCGCCTTGGTCTACGACGACTATGCACACCATCCGACCAAGGTGGCGGCGGCCATCGCCACCGCACGTACCCTCCAACCACGCCGGCTCGTCGCCGTCTTCCAGCCGCATCTCTACTCGCGCACGCAGGCGATGTGGCGTGAGTTCGGCACCGCGCTCGCCGCGGCCGACACGACGGCCGTGCTTGACGTCTATCCGGCTCGGGAGCGGCCCGCCGATTTCCCCGGGGTGGATGGACATCTCGTCGCGGCCGCCGTCGCCGACGCGGCCGGGGGCCGGACGGTGGCCTGGGTGCCGGGATTCCCGGAGGCGCGCCGGTTCCTGGAAGCGACACTGCGCTCCGGGGACCTCTGCCTGGTCATGGGAGCGGGGAACGTGGATGCGCTCGGCCGCTCCCTGGTTGACGGCACCGCCACCGGCTGAGCTGCCGGTAGGCCATCTAGTCTGAGCGCCGATGGCCGATCCTCCCCCCGGGGTCGAGCGTGACTTTCCGCTGGCCCGGCTCACGACTATCCGCACCGGCGGCCCGGCCGAGCTGTTCGCCCGTCCCGGATCCCTGCCGGAGCTCGAGGGTCTCCTGGCCTGGGCGCGAGCGGAGGGCCTCGAGGTAGGGGTCGTCGGGTCGGGGTCGAACCTCCTCGTAGCGGACGGCGGCGTACCCGGACTGGTTCTCAAGCTGGACAAGGAACTGAGCGCGATTGAGCTCGACGACACACACATTCGTTGCGGAGGTGCGGCACGGCTGCCCAGCGTCGCCGCGCGGGCGGCTCAGGCCGGGCTCACCGGCTTGGAGTTCGGCGTCAGCATTCCCGGCACCGTGGGGGGCGCGGTGCGGATGAACGCCAATGCCTACGGCGGTGAGCTGGCCCGGGTGCTCGACTGGGTGGACATCGCCACCGGCTCCGGAACCGACCGCCGCCGCCCCGCCGATCTCGGCTTCGCCTATCGACGCTCGAGTCTCGGGGCCTACGAGATCGTCGCCCGCGCCTCATTCAACCTGCAGCGCGGGGAGCCGTCGGAGGTCAAGGCGACGCTGGCTGACCTGCGCGCCCGCCGCAAGGCAGCCCAGCCGGTCGGCGTGAAGACGTTCGGCTCCACGTTCAAGAACCCTGAGACCAATGGGGGCCAGACGGCTGGGCAGTTGCTCGACGAGGCCGGGTGCCGTGGCCTGCGCGATCGGGGGCGCCGGCTTCTCCGAGAAGCACGCCAACTTCGTCGTCAACCATGGCGACGCCACGACCGGCGACGTCATCGCCGTGATGGCCGAGGGCCGGCGGCGGGTGCGTGAGCGCTTCGGCGTCGAGCTCGAGCCTGAGGTCCAGGCGCTCGGTCCGGTCGAATTTCCCGCGGACTGGAATCTCCGATGAGCTTCACGCGGACGCTCACTCGGCGCGGGCGCGGTGCCTCGTTCCGGATCCGCTCTTCGGCGCGCCGGCGCCCCGGCCGGCCCCGCCGGGGCCTCACGCCGAGGATGCGCCTGGCTGTGGCCGGAACCATCGTGCTGACGGGCCTCCTCTTCGGAGCCTGGACGTGGGTCCGGGACTCCTCGCTCGTCGGGGTCGATCAGGTCACGATCAGCGGCGCCGGGGGCGCCAACGCCGCCGCCATCGACTCGGCCCTGCGCTCAGCGGCGCGGAACATGACGACCCTCGATGTCCAGATGAATCAGCTCCGCACGGCTGTGGCTCCGTTCCCGGAGGTCAGGCGCCTGCGGGTCAGGACCGGCTTTCCCCACCGTCTCGTCATCGACGTGATCGAAGAGCGGCCGGTGGCGCAAATCGACGCCGGTGGCCGCCAGGCCGCGGTGGCCGCCGACGGAACCATTCTGGGCTCGGTGGCCGTCAGCGCGAGCCTGCCGACGATCCCCCTCACGGTTCCCCCGGTCGGCCGGCGCCTGACCGAGGGCCGGGGGGGTGATGCGGTCGCCCTGCTCGCCGCCGCCCCCTATCAGCTCCTGCCGAGAATCAGCCAGGTCACGACCGTGGCCGAGCACGGACTTGTGGCCCAATTGCGCAACGGTCCGAGTCTCTACTTCGGTGACACCAGCCGCCTCGCTGCCAAGTGGATCGCCGTGACGGAGGTTCTGGCCGATTCAGGTTCCGCCGGCGCCTCGTACATCGACGTGACCGATCCAGACCGTCCGGCCGCGGGGGGCGGTGCCCCCACTGGCGCCTCCGCCACCGCCGCCGGCGGCTCCGCCACCGCCGCGGGCAGCTCCGCCACCGCGGGCAGCCCCGCCACTGCCGCCGCGAGCCGGCAACTCCGCCGCGGCCCGGCACGGCCGCCGCGAGCCCGGCAACGGCCGCCGCGAGCCCCTCATCCGGCGGGTAACCCTCGACCGCAGCTTGAGGCCTCGGTTCGCCCAACGCTCGGCCAAATCTTGAGGGTTGGGGCATCTGCAAGCAAAATTGCGACACCGGCCGCACGTTGACTTGCCACATCACCAGCGCATAACGTGCAAAACTCCGCAACGAGCGATGAGCTCGAAAAACGCTAAAGCCTAACTAGAGGGTCGGTCGGTTCCGTGGAAAGCGGCAGCTATCTCGCAGTCATCAAAGTCGTCGGCGTCGGCGGCGGAGGCACCAACGCGGTCAACCGGATGGTTGACGCCGGCCTCCGCGGCGTCGAGTTCATCGCCGCTAACACCGACGCCCAGGCGCTGGCCATGTGCGATGCGGACGTCAAGCTCAACATCGGACACCAGCTGACCAAGGGTCTCGGCGCGGGGGCCAACCCCGACGTCGGACAGGGCGCGGCGGCTGAGTCACGGGACGAGATCAAGGAGGCGCTCAAGGGCGCGGATATGGTCTTCGTCACCGCGGGCGAGGGCGGCGGCACCGGCACCGGGGCGGCTCCGATCATCGCCGATATCGCCAAGAACGAGATCGGCGCACTCACCGTGGGATGCGTCACGCGCCCGTTCTCCTTCGAGGGCACGCAACGAGCCCGTCAGGCTGACGAGGGCATATCCAGGCTGCGCGAGAACGTCGACACGCTGATCGTCATCCCCAACGAGAAGCTCCTGGGCATCGTCGAGCGCCGCACCTCGATGCTCGACGCCTTCCGCGAGGCCGATAACGTGCTTCGGCAGGGCGTCCAGGGCATCACCGACCTGATCACGATCCCCGGGTTGATCAATCTCGACTTCGCCGACGTGCGGACGATCATGCGGGACGCCGGGACGGCCCTGATGGGGATCGGCAGCGCCAACGGGGAGAACCGGGCCGCGGAGGCAGCCAAGGTGGCGATTTCCTCACCGCTGCTCGAGGAGTCGGTCGAGGGAGCCACCGGGATCCTGCTCAACATCACCGGCGGCCACGACCTCGGGCTCTTCGAGGTCAACGAGGCGGCCGAGATCGTCCAGGCAGCCGCCGACTCGCAATCGAACATGATCTTCGGCGCCGTCATCGACGATGCGATGGGGGAGGACGTCCGGGTGACCGTTATCGCCACCGGGTTCGATCATGGCCGTCTGCGGTCCGGAGGGGCCCGGGAGCGAACCAGGCCCGGCCGGGATGTGACGATCGACGACGTGCGGCGGTCCTCGCTGGAAATCCGCGACGACGAGATCGACATCCCCTCCTTCCTGAAGGACCGCTGAGCACCGCAACCCCGGTCGCGCTCGTCGGTTCTACCTCGGTAAGACCGACGGCGGACAGGATTCTCAAGCGGCGTGACGCCGCGCTGGACAGGGGGGTATCCCCCGCGGCTGCTGTCGCGCGCACGCTCGTGGCGCTGCTGGTCGCGATGGCCGCGCTGACCCCGGTGGCCGCCGCCCAACAGCCGGCTCAGGGATCCCCCGTGGCAATCGATGGTCCGAGTCCTGACATCGTCCGGCCCAGCGGGCTCGGACTCTCCGTGGCCCGCGACGGCTCCGGCGGCCTCGTCTACCTCAAGCAGGTGAACGGGACTCCCCACGTGTTCGTCTCCCCGCTCGTGGGCGGCTCCTTTGGCACGCCGGCGGAGGTCGATTCGGGTCTCCCTGGCGCCTCATCCCAGCCCGTCATCGCCGCCGGCAACGATGGAGTGCTTCTCGTCGCCTTCATCAACGGCGGCGAGCTCTACGTGGTGGACCGAGGCAGCACCGACCGGGCTCCGTTCGGCTCGCCCATCGGGCTGGCCGGCGGAGCCAGCAACCCCTCGCTTTCGATGACCAACCTCGGCAAGGCGTACCTGGCCTTTGCCGCGGCCGACGGCAGCGGGTCTGACGTTCGGGCTGCCTACTACAACAAGGGCAGCTGGACGCTCGAGGGGCCGCCCCTGAACGCCACCGCGGCGGACAACGCGGGCACCGGCTCTGGCCGTCCCGAGGTGGCGGCGGCCGGCGACGGGGTCGGGATCGTCGTGTGGGGCGAGAACGGGCACGTCTACTCCCGCCGGGTCTGGGCCACGACACCGAGCGTCGTCTCTGAGCAGGCCGATGCGCCTCCCGGCGGATGCACGGAGGCCTCGGCCGACGAGCCCGCGGTCGGCGCCGGCGGCGACTCCTCCTACGCCGCCGTCGCCTTCCGGGAGGAGGTCACCTGCGGCGCTCATCAGCAATCGAGGGTGCTGAGCAATCGGCTTCACGCCTCGATCTACGACGGAATCACCAACGCCGATGGCTCACCGGCGGCACCCGCCGACGGGGCGCAGGATCCCCAGGTCACGGCGACCGAATACGGCGCCGGCTGGGTCACCTCCGAGCGAACGGTGAGCGAAGGCGTGTTCGCCCAAACCCTGTTTCAGAACACCCAGCCCCAGGCCAGCGGCCAGGTGAACAGCCTGCCCATCACCACACCCCCGGACCCGGTGCCCGCCACGGCCGGGCTCTACTCGACGTTCATCGCCTGGCAGCAGCAGCCGGGGGCCAGCGGCCCCTCGGAGATCCGCGTCCGCTATGCCCCTGACGGTGCCACCCTCGGCCCGGAGATGGTCGCGTCCTCGGCCGCCCAGGGGCCGGTCGATGCCGCCGATGGCATCGCGGCGGCCGGGGACGTGTACGGCGAGCCCGCCGTGGCCTGGCTCCAGGGCGCGCCTGGCTCCAGCACCGTGATGGTGGACCAGATGTACCAGAACCCCGGGCCGTTCCTGCCCAGCCCTAACAAGACCTTCCGCTACGCCCGGACCTCACAGCCGTCGTTCGCCTGGACGCTCCCCCACGGCTGGGGCCCGATGAAGTACACGCTCACCGTCGACGGCGTCGCGGTGGGCCAGACATTTGCCCAGTCGACGGCTCCTTCCGCGCCCGTGCCCGATGGTCCCCACAGCTGGCAGGTCTTCGCCGCCAATCCGGCCGGACAGCAGAGCAAAACGAAGGTCGCCTCAGTGTTCATCGATACCACCCCTCCGCGCGTGAAGCTGAAGCTGGCCGGGCTGGCGCAGGCCGGATCGACGGTGGCGGCGAACGTGAGCTATTCCGATCCGCCGCCGCCGGGAGAGCCACCGTCTGACGCCTCGAGCGTGACCAAGGTGCTCATCCGCTGGGGTGACGGGAAATCCAGTCAGCTGAAGCTGCGCACGCACCTGATCGACCATGTCTACAGCCGGACCGGCCGCAACCGGATCATGGTGCTCGTCACCGACAAGGCGGGCAACGTCACCAAGCTCAAGACCACGCTGAGAGTGGTGAAGAAGCTGCCCAAGCACGTTTCCACGCACACCGTCTCGTCGGGCGGGGTGGCACGAGCGAAGGCGAGGGCCAGATGACGCGACTCCGCCTGAGCAGATGGCTTGTCCTGGCCACCGCGGTGGCTGCGATCGCGGTGGCCCAGCTTGCGACGGCGAGCCCGGCCTCGGCCCAGGGGCCCGTGTATGCGCCCACCCCGCCTACGCCGGGCGCGCTCTACCGGGACGGCCAGAACGCCCGCTACCTGCTCGGCGGCGCATGGCTCTATCGGGCCGATCCGACTGACGTCGGGCTCGCCCAGGGCTGGTGGCAGAACGTCGCTGCCACCGACGGCTGGACGCCGGCCTCCGTCCCCAATGCCTACAACGCGGGCGACTTATCGAGTCTCAGCGAGAGCGGCTACGTCGGCTGGTACCGCCGGGACTTCACGCTCCCCGCCCACGCCTTCGCGTCCTACGTCCCGGCCGCGGCACGCCGTTGGATCCTCCGCTTCGAGTCGGTCAACTATCGGATGAGCGTGTGGCTGAACGGCCGGCTGGTGGGTAGCCACACGGGCGCATTCCTGCCCTTCGAGTTCGACCTCAACCCGCAGCCGGGCGTCAACCGGTTGATCGTTCGCGTCGACGACAGGCGGGGCACGGGCGACCTCCCTCCGGGTCCGACGGGCGGCTGGTGGAACTGGGGCGGTCTCCTGCGCGAGGTCTATCTGCGCACCGCCCAGCGGGCGGACATCCAGCTCGCCCAGGTCCGCCCGGTGCTGCCCTGCCCGACCTGCAGCTCCCCCATCGAGGAGCAGGCGACGATCCGCAACGTCACCGGAGCCCCGCAGAGGGTGAGCCTCCGTGGCCAGTTCGGCAACCTCCCCGTCGTCTTCGGCTCAGCCACGATCGCGGCCCACGGGACGTGGACCCCCCGCGCGTCGGTGCTCGTGCGCCACCCCAGCCTGTGGGCGCCCGGCCACCCCGTGCTTTACCGCGCGACCTTGACTCTGAGCGACGCGCGGGGCCGCACCCTCGGTGGCTACACGACCTACAGCGGGATCCGGAGCATCAAGGTCAACGCCAATGGACACCTGACCATCAATGGCCGCTTGCTCAATCTTCGTGGCGCCTTCATCCACGAGCAGAACTACCTCACCGGGGGTGCTCTTTCGCCCTCGCAGATCGGGGCGCTGGTGAACTGGGAGCGGGAGCTGGGCTCGGACGTGATCCGCTCCCACTATCCGCTCAACCCAGAGATCCTGGAGCTGGCCGACCGCTACGGGATCCTCGTCTGGGACGAGATTCCGGTCTGGCAGGTCGGCGATCAGTACCTCGGTTCCCGAAGCTGGCAGGCCTCGGCCTTCGCGACGCTGCGCCAGAACATCCTGGATAACCAGAACCATCCCTCGGTGATGCTGTGGAGCATCGCCAACGAGCTGCCGACGCCGGTGACCGTGAACGAGGCGAGCTACATCCGGGGGGCGGCGGCGGTCGTTCACCGGGTTGATCCCACCCGTCCGGCGGCGATGGCGATCTCCAACTGGCCGGGTGTGGCATGCCAGCCCAGCTACTCCCCGCTCGATGTCCTGGGGTTCAACGAATACTTCGGCTGGTACGACGCCGGCGGAGGAACCACCGACGACCGGGACCAGCTGAGCCCATGGCTGGACAGCTTGCGCGCCTGCTACCCGAAGCAGGCGATCATGGTCACCGAGTTCGGCTTCGAGGCGAACCGCAGCGGCCCGGTGGACGAGCGCGGGACCTACCAGTTCCAGTCGAACTCGGTCGCCTTCCATCTGAACGTCCTCGCCTCCAAGCCATGGCTGTCGGGCGCCAGCTACTTCCCGCTCCAGGACTTCGCGGCCAAGCCGGGGTGGGGTGGGAGCGATCCGCTGCCCAATCCGCCATGGGTCCAGAAGGGGCTGGTCAGCTCGACCGGGCAGCTGAAGCCGGCCTTCGCGGTCGTCTCCTCGATCTTCCACTCCACGGTTCAGGTCGGTCCGGCACCCCGCGGCGGCTGATCGAGGGCCACCTCGAGACCTTCCCGCGCCGGTCCGGGGAGTCCCGGACGGCGTGTAATAGCCTCAGGACGGTGAGCTCCACCGCCCCAACCGCTCTGCACCGAACCGCCCTCTATGACCGCCATCAGGCGGCTGGCGCGAAGCTGGTTCCGTTCGCCGGATGGGAGATGCCGGTGCAATACGAGGGGATCCGCCAGGAGCACGTGAACGTTCGCCGGTCGGCGGGCGTCTTCGATGTCTCGCACATGGGCCAGGTGCTTACTCGGGGGCCGGACGCGCTCGCCTTTCTGCAGCAGATGCTCTCCAACGACCTGCGCCGCCTCCCCGAGGGCGGGGCCCAGTACAGCGTCCTCTGCCGGGAGGACGGGGGCGTCCTCGACGACCTCTTCACCTACCGTCTGGCCGAATGCGAGCTCCTGACTGTGACCAATGCGGCCAACCATGAGAAGGATTTCGCGTGGCTGCAAGCCCACGCCACGGATTTCGATGTCGACGTGCTCGATGTGGCCTCGCGCTTCGCCATGCTGGCGGTCCAGGGCCCCCGCGGCCGTGAGATCGTGGCCGAGCTGAGCGACGGATCGTTGCCATCGCGCTTTCATGTCACCGAACGCAGCGTCGCCGGCGCCGCGATGCTCGTGTGCGGCACCGGCTACACGGGCGAGGATGGGGTGGAGCTGCTGCTCGACCCCGATGATGCGCCCGGCGTGTGGGATGCCCTGATGGCCGCGGGGGCAAAGCCCGCCGGGTTGGGCGCCCGGGACACCCTCCGCCTGGAGGTCTGCTTTCACCTCTACGGCAACGACCTGATGGAGACGCGGGGACCGATCGAGGCGGGACTCGGATGGTGCTGCAAGGAGGACACCGGGTTCATCGGCTCCGAGGCGGTGGCGAGGGTGCGCCGGGACGGTCCGCCGGAGAAGCTGGTGCCGTTCCTGATCGACGGTCCCGGGATCGCCCGCCAGGGCAACCCCGTGCTCGGCGGGGGTGAGGTTACGAGCGGAACCTTCTCGCCCTGCCTGGAGCGGGGGATCGGCATGGCCTACGTGCCAGCCGAGCGCTCGGAGCCGGGAACGCGCCTGGAGATTGACGTTCGTGGCACTGTTCGCGCCGCCGTCGTCGAGCGTAAGCCGCTTTATCGAAAGGAAGCCTGAGCATGGCCCCAGACAGTTACCCGGACGATCTGCTGTACCACGAGGAGCACGATTGGGCGCGCATCGATGGAGACGCGGCGACCTTCGGCATCACCTGGTACGCGCAGGACTCGCTGGGCGAGGTCGTGTTCTTCGACGCCCCGAGCGTGGGCGCCGAGCTGAGCCAGGGTCAGTCCTATGCCGAGGTCGAGTCGGTCAAGGCGGTCTCGGATGTCATCGCCCCGCTGAGCGGGAAGGTGGTCGAGGTCAATGAAAGCCTGTCCCAGACGCCGGAGACGGTGAATCAGGACCCCTATGGCGAAGGCTGGCTGGTCAAGGTCCAGCTGACCAATCCGTCTGAGACTGAGTCGCTGATGAGCGCGGCCGACTACCAGGCGTCCCTTTCGTGAGCCCGGAGGCGCTGATCGCATGAGCCGCTACACCGCTGTCACCGACGCCGATCTGCGGGAGATGCTGGGCGAGATCGGCGTGGAGTCCGTCGAGGACCTGTTCGCAGACATTCCCCATCAGCTTCGCCTGGACCGGCCGCTGGCCCTGGACGAGGGCCGTGCCGAACAGGAGGTTTACGAAGAGCTGCGGGCGCTCGCGCAGGCCAACGTCTCCACCGAGGACGAGGTCTCGTTCCTCGGCGGCGGGATGTATGACCACTACATCCCAGCTCTGATCGACTCGATCCTGCTGCGCTCCGAGTTCCTCACGCCCTATACGCCCTACCAGCCGGAGATCTCGCAGGGCGGGCTACAGGCGATGTTCGAGTACCAGACGGCGATCTCCGAGCTGACCGGCCTTCCCGTCTCGAATGCCTCGGTCTATGAGGGACCCAGTGCCGTCGGGGCAGCCGGTTACGTGGCCAAGCTCGAGAACGGGCGCTCGCGCTTCATCGTTTCCGAGGGTGTGCACCCGCACTCACGAGAGACGCTGGCCACATTGGCCCGCGGGTGGGGAATGACGCTCACCGATGCATCGCTCCAAGAAGGGCTGACCGAGCTCCCCCTCTGGACGAGGAGGTCAGCGCGGTGATCGTCCAGCAGCCGAATTTCTTCGGGGTCGTGGAGGACCTCGAGCCCATGGCGAAAGCCGCCCACGAGGCGGGCGCCCTGCTCATCGTGGCCTGCGATCCGCTTCCGCTGGCCCTGCTCAAATCCCCCGGCGAGTGCGGCGCCGACATTGCCGTGGGCGAGGGTCAGAGTCTCGGCAATCGCCTCGACTTCGGCGGTCCCTCGTTTGGCTTCTTTGCCGCCACCGAGGCGCTGATGCGCCGGGTCCCGGGCCGGATCGCGGGGGAGACCCGTGATCTCGACGGCAAGCGCGGCTTCGTCCTCACCCTCCAGACCCGTGAGCAGCACATCCGCCGTGAGCGGGCCACGTCGAATATCTGTACCGCCCAGGCGCTGAACGCGCTGGGCGGAGTCATCTACTTGAGCTGGCTCGGCCGCCGGGGCATCGTCGAGCTCGTCGAGTTGCTGCTCCAGCGCACCGCCTACGCGCGGGAACGGCTGGCCGGCCTCGACGGCGTAAGGCTTCTCCATGACCAGCCGGTGGTGCGTGAGTTCGCAGTCCGGCTCGATGCTCCTGTGGAGCGGGTTATCGCGCGCTGCCGCGAGCAGGGGATCAACCCTGGCCATCCGCTGGGCCGCGAGCACCCGGAGCTCGATGACTGCCTGCTGATCGCCATCACCGAGCAGCGCACGCGGGCCCAGATCGATCAACTGGCCGAGGTTCTCGGCGCCGCCGTGGCCGGCGAGCGCCGGGCGGTGGAGGCACGGGTATGAGCGCACGCTGGTTCACCGCCGCCGCGGATGACGAGCTGACCATCTACGAGCGCTCGAAGCCGGGACGGCGTGCCTTCACGGCTCCCGCCCTCGACGTTCCCGAGCGGCCGCTGGATGAGATCCTGCCCGCCGGCTTGCGCCGCTCGGCGCCGCCACGCCTACCCGAGGTCTCAGAGCCGGAGATCGTCCGCCACTTCAACCGCCTCTCCAAGCGCAACTTCGACCTCGACACCGGCTTCTATCCCCTCGGGTCGTGCACGATGAAGCACAACCCAAAGCTCCATGAGCGGGTCGCCGCGCTCCCCGGGCACGCCAAGCTCCACCCGCTCCAGGACCCGTCACGGGCCCAGGGCGCGCTCGAGCTCATGTGGCGCCTCCAGGAGGCACTGGGCGAGATCGCCGGGCTGCCGCACGTCTCGCTCCAGCCCTCGGCGGGATCCCACGGCGAGCTGGCGGGCGTTCTCCTCACGCGGGCCTTTCACGAGGATCGCGGCGAGCACCGGACCAAGGTTCTCACGCCCGATAACGCCCACGGCACCAACCCGGCGACGGTCACCATGGCCGGCTACGAGGTGGTCAAGGTCGGCACTGACGCCGCCGGCAACGTCGACCTGGACGACCTGCGGGCCAAGGCCGACCGAGGACGTGGCCTGCCTGATGCTGACCAACCCCTCGACGGTCGGGCTGTTCGAAACCGGAATCGAGGAGATCGCCAAGATCGTGCACGAGGTGGGCGCCACCCTCTACTACGACGGGGCCAACCTCAACGCGATCATGGGCATCTGCCGCCCCGGCGACATGGGCTTCGACATCGTGCACTTCAACCTGCACAAGTCGTTCACCCAGCCCCACGGGGGCGGTGGTCCGGGAGCCGGACCGATCGCCGTCTCGGATCGGATCGAGCCCTTCCTGCCCCGGCCCCAGGTCGTGCGGCGTGAGGGAGCGCCCGGCAACGGCGCCCATGGCCCCCACTACGACCTCGACTACGACCGCCCGAAGTCGATCGGGCGTCTGCGTGGCTTCCAGGGCAACTACGGCGTGTTCGTGCGCTCCTATGCCTACATTCGCTCGCTCGGCGCTCCCGGCCTGCGTGAGGTCTCCGAGATCGCGGTCCTGAACGCCAACTACCTCCTGGCCCGGCTCCGGCGCGAAGGAGTCGCCGAGTACCTCCCGGCCGCCTTTGACCGCCTGTGCATGCACGAGTTCGTCCTCTCCGGCGCACCGATGAAGCGCGAGCTCCAAATCAAGACGCTCGACCTGGCCAAGCGCCTGCTCGATCACGGCGTTCACCCTCCGACGGTCTACTTCCCGTTGATCGTCGACGAGGCGCTCCTCATCGAGCCGACCGAGACGGAGACCAAGGAGACCCTCGACCACTTCGCCGAGCTGGTGGCGGAGATCCTGCGCGAGGCCAAGGAGGATCCTGAGGTGGCCCGGGGGGCGCCGTACACGACTCCGGTTCGCCGCCTCGACGAGGCCGCCGCGGCCCGGCGCCCGGTCGTCCGGCAGCCGCTCTGAGCTCGCGGCACACTGCGGCCATGGACAGCTTCGTGGCTGAGGCAGCCGAGAAGATCGCCACCCGAGCCGAGCGGGAGCTCGAGGCCCTGGTCGGCGTCTCCTCGCCCTCGGGCGATGTCGCCGGCGCCGAGGAGGCGCTGGCGGTGTGCGCCGCGCTGCTGCCCACCGAGTCGCAGATCGAGCGGGTGACCAGCTCGACCCCGGGCGGTGCGCCTGACCTCGTGGCGCGCCTGAGGGGGCAGGGCTCACGGCGGATCATGCTGCTCGGTCACGTCGACACCGTGATCCGTCACGAGGCTCATTCGCCGCTGCGGCGTGAGGGCGAGCGTCTCTACGGGCCGGGCACCGCCGACATGAAGGGCGGGGTCGTGCTGTCCCTCGGCGTCGCCCGCGTTCTGGCCTCCCGGCCGGAGCTCTTCGCCGAGCTGGCGCTCGTCCTGGTCACCGACGAGGAGTGGCGGACCCGGCCCCTCGTCCACGCCGGCTCATTTGCCGGCTATGACGCTTGCCTGTGCTTCGAGGCCGGCGAACGGGGACCGGGTGGGGAGGAGGGCGTGGTCGTGCGGCGCAAGGCGGCGGGAACCCTCAGGGCGGTGGCCACGGGTCGCTCGGCGCACTCGGGGAGTGCCCCCGATCAAGGGGCCAACGCGCTACTCGCCCTGGCTCACACGGCGATCGAGCTGGCGGGACTGCACGACCCCGGCGGGGCCGACCGGCTGAGCGTGGTCCCTACGGTGGTCCATTCAGGTCAGGCGTTCAACGTCGTCCCGGCCGAGGGCGAGCTGATCTTCGACATGCGCGCCGACACCTCCGATCCCTTTCAGCGCGTGCTGGCAGAGATTTCTGAGCGCATCGATGGCGTGACCGTGCGAGCGCAGCTCGAGCGCGTCTGGCCGGGCATGGATTCGCGGCAGGCCACCCAGGGTCTGCTTGAGCACGCCTCTGGGCTCCTAGGGCGCCGGATCGTCGGCGTCGCCCGCGGCGGGGCCAGCGATGCCAGCCACTTTGCGCCTTCGATCCCGCTCACCGTGGATGGCCTGGGCCCGCGCGGTGGGGGAGCCCACACCCCGCACGAGTTCGTCCTGGCCGAGTCACTCGGCCAACGGGCACAGGTCGCGGTCGCCGTGGCCCTGGCTGCCCTGTCCGGGTGAGGCCTATCCTTGAGCTGTGGTCGATGCCCCAGCCCCAGCCAAGACGAGGCGACTCCAGACACAGAGAGAGGGGTCGGTCTGCTCCTGGCAATCGTCCTCATCATGTGGGTCGTCGAGGTCATCAACACGCTCGACTCCAATCGGCTGAAGTCAGACGGGATCTACGGCCGGAGCCTCAGCCACCTCTGGGGCATCCTCACCGCACCCTTCATCCACGCCAGCTTCGCCCATCTGATCGGCAACACGATCCCCTTCGTGTTCATGGGCTTGATCATCGCTCTGCGCGGCGCAGCTCGACTGGCCGTGGTGACCGCGATCGTGATCGTGGTCGGCGGGCTCGGCACCTGGCTCGTGGCGCCCTCGAACATCCCCACGATCGGCGCCAGTGGCGTCGTCTTCGGCTACGCGGCCTATCTGCTCGCCCGCGGGTTCTTCAATCGCAGCGCGCTGGCGAGATCCTGATCGGTCTGGTCGTGGGCGTGATCTGGGGCGGGGCGCTCGTGGCCAGTCTCGTGCCCCACAACGGCATCTCCTGGCAGGGCCACCTATTCGGCCTCGTCGGAGGCCTTGTGGCTGCCTCGGTGCTCCGGCATGAGCGCCGCGGCGGCCGGGAGATCCGGCCGCGAACCGGTCCTCCCGCCGGCGTCCTGGCGAAGTAGCCTCCGCGCTTCCATGCGCATCTTCTCCGGCATCCAGCCGACCGGGCGTAAGCACCTGGGCAACTACATCGGCGCCATCGCCCAGTACGTGGCCGGCCAGGAACGCGGCGAGGGCGATCTACTGCATCGTCGATCTGCACGCGATCAGCGTGCCCTACGAGCCGGCGGCGCTGCGCGAGTCGGTCTACGACACCGCAGCGATCCTGCTGGCGGCCGGCCTCGACCCTGCCCGCTGCATCTTCTTTCGCCAGTCCGACGTCGCCGAGCACACCGAGCTGACCTGGCTGCTCTCCAGCGTGACGGCGTACGGCGACCTCACCGCGCATGCACCAGTTCAAGGACAAGTCGGCGGGCCAGCGCGAGCTGGTCTCCGCCGCGCTTCTGTACTACCCGGTGCTGATGGCCGCCGATGTTCTCGCCTACCGAGCCCATGAGGTGCCGGTGGGCGACGATCAGCGTCAGCACGTCGAGCTGATGCGCGACATCGCCGAGCGCTTCAACGCCCGCTTCGGAGACGCTCCTCGTCGTGCCCGAGGGCCGATACCTCGAGGTCGGTGCGCGGATCATGGACCTCCAGTTCCCGGAGCGCAAGATGTCGACCACCGGCGGCAGCCCTCAGGGGACGGTGCAGGTGCTCGACGAGCCGCAGACGGTCGCCAAGAAGATCCGCTCGGCGGTGACCGACTCCGGGCACCGAGGTCCGCCGGGCGCCCAGACAAGGCCGGGATCTCAAACCTGATCGAGATCCTCGCCGCCGTGCGGGGAACCCGCCTCGAGGAGGTGGAACACGAGTTCGCCGGCTCCGGGCTACGGGGCGTTCAAGCAGGCCGTCGCCGATGCCGTGGTCGACTACCTGGCCCCGGTCCGCGAGCGCTACCACGAGATCCGGGGCGATGAGGCCGCGCTCGAGCAGACGCTGGCCGCCGGGGCCGACGAAGGCCCGGGCCATCGCCTCCGAGACCCTGGCCGATGTCCGCCGGGTCGATGGGCTTTGGACCGGTCCGCGCCGGCCAGTAGCCTGCCTGACGATGCGCCTCGCAGAGCTGGAGCTCGACCTTGACGTCTTCGCGGGGCCGTTCGACCTGCTGCTCACGCTGATCCTGCGTGAGGAGGTCGACCTGCTCGAGGTCGACCTGGCCGACATCGTCATCTCCTACATCGATCACCTGGAGCGAGCGCGGCGAGCTCGATCTCGACGCCGCCACCGAGTTCCTCGTGCTGATCGCGGCGCTGCTGGAGCTCAAGTCCCGCCTGCTGCTGCCCGGCGAGGAGGAGGAGCTGATCGAGCTCGATCCCGGCGAGGCGGCCGAGGAGCTGCTGGCCCGGCTGCTCGACGCCCACCGCTATCGCGGCGCCGCCGAGCATCTGGACGAGCGGCTGTCCGCAGCAGAGCGGCCACCGCTTCCGCTCCGCCCCGCCGCCACGGCTTCCTGCGCCGGGCCTCGCTCCAGGACGCCCGTCCCGTCTACGACCCGGCCCGGCTGCGCCGCCGCGCTCGGCCGAGCTGCTCGCGACTGCCGCCGACCGGTCGACGTCCGCCACATGCCCGCGCCCCGGGTCTCGGTGGCCGAGCGGCTCGCGCACCTGCGCGCGCTCCTGCGCCGCGGCAGCGTTCACCTTCGACGAGGCGGTCGGCCCGGGCCGACCGGGTCACCGTGGCCGTAACGCTGTTCGCGGTGCTCGAGCTCTACAAGCAGGGCGAGCTGACCTGGACGCCAGGCGCAGCCCTTCGGCGAGATCACGATCGAGCTCCACGCGCGCCGGGGCCGGAGCGTCAGGCAGTCTCGGCGTGAGCCTCCCGCTCGAATCCACGCTCGAGGCGCTGCTCTTCCTGAGCCCGGAGCCGGTTGGCGCCGATGCGCTGGCCGAGGCCACCGGGGCCGAGCTGCACGAGGTGGTCACCGCGCTCGAGCGGCTGCGTGAGCACTACGAGTTCGAGCGCCGCGGCTTCGCGCTGCGGGAGCTGGCCGGGGGCTGGATCCTCTCCACCCATCCCGACGCCGAGCCGGCCGCCCGCGCGGCTCCTGGCCAAGCCGCGGACCCCGCCGCTCACGCCCGGCCCAGGCCGAGACGCTGGCGATCGTGGCCTATCTCCAGCCGGTATCCCGACCGGAGATCGCCCGCATCCGCGGCGTCGATGCCGAGTCCGCGGCAGCCACGCTGCTGGAGCGGGGACTGATCGAGGAGGCAGGTCGCTCCCAGTTCGGGGCCGTCCTCTACCGGACGACCGACCTGTTCCTGCGGCTGTTCGGCCTGAACGCGGTGTCCGAGCTGCCACCGATCGAGGCCTTCGACCCCACGCCCGAGGTCGAGGCTGAGCTGCGCGAGCGGCTGCTGAAAGCCGGGGAGGCGCGGGCCGGGGTGTAGCGCGAGCGCCGGCGCCGCGAGGTTTGGGAGATAAGTCTCGTATAGCGACACTTATCTCCCACAACCCCTGAAGTACGCCTTCCGTACCTCTGAGGTACGATGGCGCTTGATGGAAGGCTCGCTCGTCACCGCGCACCCCGAATTGGGGCCGCTTCTCTCCGAGCAGCCGCAGCGGGCCAAGCTGCTTGATGCGATGGTCCGGGTCGTGGCCGAGAAGGGCTACGAGACCGCCACGGTGGCCGACGCGGTCCGCCTGGCCCGAGTGTCCCGAGGCACCTTCTACGAGCTGTTCGAGTCAAAGGAGGCGTGCCTGGCCGCCGCCTACCGGCTGGGCCTGGATGTCCTGGCCGCCCGGGTCAGCGAGGCGATCGAGCAGGCCGAGGACTGGCGCGAGGAGCTCCGTCTGGGCATCCGGGCCTACCTGCGCACGTTCGATGAGGAGCCACTGTTCGCCCGGGTCTACCTGCTCGAGTGGGCGCCGGTGGCGCCGAGCGGGATGCCGCCATCCGCCGCTTCGCCCGGCGCTACGGGCGCGAGCTTCGCTCGCGGCGGCGTCGCCGTCCCCGGCGAGGCCCTGTACGTGCTTGCCGCCGGGGTGCACGAGCTGACGCGCGCGCACGTGCGCGCGGGCGGCCGAGCCGACAGAACTGGAAGACGTCCTGGTGGGCTGCGCCGTGCGGCTCGCCACAAAGGAGGAACCATGGACCTGACGTTCACCGACGCAGGAGACCGCGTTCCGCGACGAGCTGCGGGCCTGGCTGGCCGACAACCACCCCGGCGAGCCGCCCGAGGCCGGCGAGGACGCCTCATACCAGTGGCGGCGGGACTTCCAGCGCCGGCTGGCCGACGGCGGCTGGGCGGCCGTGCACTGGCCGGTCGAGTTCGGCGGGCGGGGCGCGACCCTGACCCAGTCGGCGATCTTCTTCGAGGAGCTCGCGCGGGCCCGGGCGCCGCTGCCCGCCAACGTCCTCGGCCTGCTGCTCGCCGGCCCCACGATCATGACCTGGGGCACCCAGGAGCAGAAGGAGCGCTTCCTGGCGCCCGATCGTGACCGCCGAGGAGATCTGGTGCCAGGGCTTCTCCGAGCCCGAGGCGGGATCGGACCTGGCCTCGCTGAAGACACGGGCCGTCAAGGACAACGGCGACTGGGTGGTCACCGGGCAGAAGGTGTGGACCAGCGGCGCGCAGTACTCCAAGTGGTGCATGCTCGTGGCCCGCACCGACAGCGAGGTGCCCAAGCACAAGGGCCTCACCTACTTCCTGATGGACATGGAGCAGGAGGCGGTCCAGGTTCGGCCGCTGCGCCAGATCACCGGCGAGGCCGGAGTTCAACGAGCTGTTCATCGAGGACGCGCGGATTCCCGACGAGAACGTGCTCGGGCGGCGTGGGCAACGGCTGGAAGGTCGCCCTGACGACGCTCATGAACGAGCGCGCCGGCCTGGCCTTCTTCCTCCAGGTCCGCCTGCGCCAGGTCCTCGACGAGGTGTTCTGGCAGGCCGCGGAGCGCGGGCTGCTCGATGACCCCGTCGTCGCCGACCGCCTGGGGAGCTGCACCTGAAGGCCGAGGTCCTGCGGCTCACGGCCTACCGGGGCCTGACCGCGATCGAGCGCTACGGCCAGCCCGGTCCCGAGGGCTCGCTGACCAAGTGGATGTGGTCTGAGACCAACCAGCAGCTGACCCAGTTCGCCGCCGACCTGATCGGCCCGGAGGCGCTCAGGGCCGGCAATCGCTGGAGCTACGAGCTCCTGCGCGCCCGCGGCAACACGATCGAGGGCGGGACGACCGAGATTCTCAAGAACATCGTCGCCGAGCGGGTGCTCGGCCTGCCCAAGGCCCGCTAGGAGGAATGACATGGACTTCGATCTGAACGACGAGCAGAAGGAGATCAAGCAGGTCGCCCACGACCTGCTGGCCGCTCGCTCACCCGTTTGCCAAGGTCCGCGAGGCGGCCGAGGCGGCGGAGTACGACCCGGGGCTGTGGCGCGAGCTGGTCGAGCTCGGCTGGCCGGGCATCGCGGTCTCGGCCGAGCACGGCGGTCAGGACCTGGGCGCGGTCGAGCTGCTCGGTCCTGCTCGAGGAGCTCGGCTACGCCTGCGCCGCCACGCCCTTCTTTTCCACGGCGACCGCTGCGGCGGTGATCGAGGCCACCGGCACCGACGAGCAGCGACAGCGGTGGCTCGAGCCGCTCGCCTCGGGTGAGGCGACGGCGGGCATCGGCACTCGAGAGCTGGCCGCCGACGCGGCAGATGCGGCGGTGATCGTGCTCCTCGACGGCGACGACGCGCACTTGTCGACGCGGCCGAGGCCGACGTCGAGCCGCTGTCTCGATCGATGCCACCCGGCGCTTTGCCACCGTCAGCGGCGACGGCGAGCCGCTGGGCGCGGGCGCGGCGGATCGGGTTCGCGCCGCCCTGGCCGCCGAGATCGTCGGCGTCTGCCAGCGCGCGCTCGACATGACGCTCGAGTACGTCAAGGACCGCAAGCAGTTCGGCGTCCCGGTCGGCTCCTTCCAGGCCGTCTCCCACCGCTGCGCGCAGATGCTGCTGCACACCGAGAGCGGGCGCTCGGCCGCCTACTTCGCCGCCTGGGCGGCGGACGCCGATCCGGAGCGTCTGCCTGAGGCCGCGGCGCTGGCCGCGCGCGGCCACCGCCGACGGCGGGCGAGAGGTCACGGCGGCAGCGCGATCCAGGCCCACGGCGGGATCGGCTTCACCTGGGAGGCCGATGTCCACTGGCTGTACAAGCGGGCCCAGCTCGACGCGGCGCTGCTCGGCGGCGCCCGGCGCCACCGGGCCAAGCTGGCTCGGCTGGGTGCCGCGCGAGTGAGCGGGGTAGCGGCCGGCTAGGAGGCCCGGGCCGCCAGCTGCCCGCAGGCGGCGTCGATATCGCGGCCCCGGGTCAGCCGGACCGTGGCGCTGAGGCCATGGCGCTCAAGCTCGGCTCGGAAGGCCTCGATGGCTTTCGGGCTTGAGCCCTCGTAGATCGAGTCGGTCGGGTTGTAGGGGATCAGGTTGACCTTGTAGACGCGCGGGTCGAGCGCGTCGGCCAGCTGGAGCGCCTGGCCCACGGAGTCATTGACCCCGGCCAGCATCACGTACTCCACGAACACCTTGCGGCGCTTGCGGGCGTGGTAGGCCGCGCAGGCGGACAGAACGTCCTCAAGCGGGTAGCGATCGTTGACCGGCATCAGCTGTGATCGCAAGGCCGGGTCGGCGGCGTGGAGCGAGAGAGCGAGGCGGATGGGGCGGGGATCGTCGGCCAGCCGCTCGATACCCGGAATCCAGCCCACGGTGGAGATCGCCGTACGACGGGAGGTGATCCCGATCTGAGGCAGCCGGTCGCACGCTCCCAGGACACCATCGAGGTTCATCATCGGCTCACCCATGCCCATGAACACCGCATGGTCGACCGGCTCCATCCGCCGGAAGTGCAGCGCCTGATCGGCCATCTCCGACGCGGTGAGGTTACGCCCGAAGCGCATCTGGCCGGTGGCGCAGAAGGTGCAGGTGAGGGGACAGCCTGACTGTGAGGACAGGCAGAGCGAGCGCCGGCCGTCCCGGTAGCTCATGAGCACGGCCTCGACGGGTCGCCCGTCCGCGGTCCGGAAGAGCGCCTTGACGGTGCCGTCCCGGGAGCGGGCCTCGTCCTCCAGCTCCAGCGTCGAGAAGGGCACCCGCTCCTCAAGCACGCTGCGGAGCCGGAGCGGCAGGTTGCTCATCGCGCCGTAGGAGTCGGCCCCGCCGGCCATCCAGCGCCAGATCTGAAGGTTGCGAAAAGGCGGCTCGCCGAGGTCCTCCAGCGTGCGGCTGAGGAGCTCGAGATCCATTCAAGACAGACTAGTGTCGGGACTCGGGACACTAAGCGGATGCGACTGGTCAAGTTCCTGGCCACGGCTGGAGTGGCCTCCAGAAGAGCCTCCGAGGTGCTGATCCGCGCCGGACGGGTGGCGGTCAACGGGCAGTCTGTCACCGACCCAGCCCGGGACGTGACCATGACCGACGAGGTCACACTCGACGGCGAGCCGATCCGTCAGCCCGAGCGACGGGTCGTCTACGCGGTCAATAAGCCGGTCGGACGTCTCTCAACCGCGCGGGACCCGCAGGGGCGCCCCATCGTGACCGAATTGGTCCCGGAGTCCAGGCGCCTTTACCCCGTGGGCCGGCTCGATGCCGACTCCAGCGGGTTGATCCTCCTCACCGACGACGGCGACCTGGCTCACCGGCTCACCCACCCGAGCTTCGAGGTCCCCAAGACCTACGTCGCCGTTCTCGCCAACCCCCCGGTCGGCGAGGCGGCACTTCGCCGCCTGCGCAGCGGAGTCGAGCTTGACGACGGGCCGACCGCGCCGGCGCGGGCGCGCCGCCTCCCCGGCGGCCGGCTGGAGATCACGATCCACGAGGGCCGCAACCGCCAGGTGCGACGAATGTGCGAGGCCATCGGGCACCCGGTGCGGGCGCTTGAGCGGGTGGCCTTCGGGCCGCTCGAGCTGCGCGGCCTGCCCAGCAGCGGCTACCGACGCCTCACCGACGCCGAGACCGCACAGCTCTTCAGCGCTGGAGCAGAAGCACGTCGTTCGAAAAGCGCGTCGTCTGCAGCGACCGGGCGACGGCGCGCGCACTGACGAATACCGAACCGGCGGTTGCCTTCATGTGCAGGACCGTGAATTGGTTGGCCGTCGCCCGCGACTCGAGGGCGAAGCCGGACAGGGCGTAGCTCGCTTGCAAGCGGGAGGGCCGGAGGTTGCAGGCCGATCCCCACCAGCAGAAGCGGGTGTTGCGCGGGGAGGTGAAGGAGATCACGTCCACCTCCGAGACTCGGGCTCCGCGCGCCCGCATGAACTTCAGATCCGGCATGTAAAGGGAGAGAGGCAGCCGGTCGAGGTAGTGCTGGATCAGGATCAGGCGACCTCCGGTTGGGGGCGGCCCCGAGCAGCCCCGCCACGGGCCGCCAGTCCGGTCGCTGGAGGTTGCGCTCACGGGCCACACCGACGGCGGCCACGATTCCGATCCCGCATAGCGCCGCCGCGGCCAGGGCGCCGACCAGCCGGGCTCGGGACGCCGCGAACCCGGCCGCTACGACCAGCGCCGCCGGGATCCACAGGACGAGCATGTTTCGGGTCAGGAGATCGTCGATCCCTCCGCCGACCAGAATCAGGTTGAGGATCAGCCCGGCCAGCGCCAGGCCGCCCGCCAGCAGCGCGCCGCGCCGCTCGAAGCGATCAGATCTCACGGCCACGAGCACGAGCCCAAGGACGGCGAGTCCGAGGGCGACCGGCTCCAGCACCCCGTAGGCCGGCGAGCCGAAGCCGATCACGAACTGGGGAGCGATCTCCCTGAGCCGCCGCGCCAGTGGCTCATGGTGGATCCAGCTGCTCGCGCCGGTGCCGTTCTGGCTGATGGCGAGCGGGATCAGGGCCAGACCGCAGAGCGCGATGACGGCGAGGGCGACCTGGACGGGCCGGCGCCGGCGGTGAACCACGAGAAGCCAGATTGCCTCCGGGATCACGAGCAGGATGGCGTAGTAGTGGGTGGCCAGGGCCAGGACGGAAGCGATCACCCAGGCACCGGCAGCCCGGGGGGCCGGGCGCTCGAGCACACCGGCGAAGGTGAGCAGCGAGAGGCCGCTGAAGAGGACGAGTAACTCGTAGGAGCGCGCCTCCTGTGAGTACCAGATGAGCAGCGGGTTGAAAGCGGCCAGAGCGGCGGCTACGAGCCCGGCCCGCCGGGAGATAAGCCGCGCCCCCGCACCGTAGGCCACAGGCACCACGAGCACGCCGGCCATGGCCGAGAGCGAACGCAGCCCCACCTCGCCGTAGCCGAAGATCCGCGCCCATACCCAGGCGATGCAGTAGTAGAGCGGCGGGGTGGACTCGCTCTGCGGGATGAGCCCGAGCATCTTCCCGGGCGACATGTGCACGAGCAGGGCGGTGTTGCCCTCGTCGAACCAGAATCCCTGATGCCCCAGGCGATAGAAGCGGAGTACCGCGGCGAGCACGGTCAGGGTTGCCACCGCGCCAACCAGCGCAGGCGAGAGCGCCCGCGCACGTTGGGCGGCGGGGCGGAGCGGCCGGCGAGTGAGACCCGTGACGGCGGTTCCGACGCTCACGCGGCGGATGTTATGAGGCTCACGGAAGGGCCGCTTAACTCGATCTCAACCGCACCGGCGAGCCAGGAGAAGCCCCGGGCGGGCAGTATTGGCAGGGAATGAGTGCTGATCCTGCTCCCGCCGACGGCGCGATCGTCGTCTCGCCAACCTCCGCCGGGGCGGGGGAGGTGGCGCTGGCCCGAAGCCCGGCGACCTGGATGCGGTTCACCCTGCCGCGCTACCGGGTCGGCCTGGGGCCGCTGGCGGGGCGCTTGGCCCTCCTTTGGCTCGTCGTGGGCGCCGGGGCGATCGTGGCCTTTGCCGTCTCCGGTCCCTCGACGCTCGTGCCGCGGTCCAACGAGGTGTTCCCCGCCTGGGAAGCCGGTCCGTTGCACGCTCTGTTCCACGGCCTGCCCCACGCGCCCAAGACGCTCGGCTACGGCCTGAGCGTCGTCCTCGTGCTCATGCTCCTGGCCTACTTCGTGACCCTCGCGGCGGCCCGCAGGCTGAGCCTGCGGACGATCGTCGCCAGCGTGCTGATCCTGCACTTGATCCTCCTCATGAGCCCGCCCCTGCAGCTCACCGACATGTTCAACTACCTTGGCTACGCCCGGCTCGGCGCGCTCCACGGGCTCAACCCCTACACCCACGGGATCGTGGCCGAGGTGCACGACCCGGTTTACCGGATGAGCACCTGGCACAACCTGCGCAGTCCTTACGGGCAGCTGTTCACCTCCATCACCTACCTGTTCCCGCTCGGGTCGCTGGCCGCGAGCTACTGGCTGGTCAAGGTCCTCACCGTGCTGGCCAGCCTCGCCTTTCTGGCTCTCGTCTGGCAGTGCGCTCGCATGCTGGGACGCGACCCGCGCTTCGCTCTCGTGTTCGTGGCCTTCAACCCGATCTATCTCGTCTATGCGATCGGCGGCTTCCACAACGACTTCTTCCTGCTCGTGCCCTCACTCGGCGCAGTGGCGCTGCTCCTGGCCGGCCGGGACCGCACGGCGGGGGCCGTGCTCATGCTTGCCGTGTTCGTCAAGTTCACGGCCATCCTGCTCCTCCCCTTCCTGCTCGTGGCCGTCCTACCGGCCCGCCGCCGGGCCCTGCAGATCCTTCTCGGTGCGGTGGCCGCCGCCATTCCGCTCGTCATCCTGAGCGTGGCGCTGTTCGGGTTCTCTCTCCCCAACCTGCAGGACCAGAGCACGCTCCTGACCTGGTTCAGCATCCCCAACGTGGTCGGGCTCATCCTGGGCAGCGGAGGATCGCCGGCCCTGTTACGGCTCTTCGATGTCGGCGTGGTGATCGCCGTGATCGTCCTTCTGCGCCGGCGCGGGGACTGGATCGCCCGTGCCGGGTGGGGCACGCTGGCGCTGCTGGCCAGCCTGGCGTGGCTGATGCCCTGGTATGTGATCTGGCTGGCCCCGCTGGCCGCCCTCGGCACCAGCCCGCGTCTGCGGCGGGCGACCGTGGCGCTGACGACATTCCTGATCCTGACCTTCATGCCGGCCACCCAGATCACGATGCAGGCTGAGGGGCTCTACCCGCTGGACACGCCCGCCGGGCACGCCTCGGCGGTCTTGCAGAAAAAGCTCTCCTGACCCCTTACGCGGTTCGTATTAGCGTCCTGTTAACGTCGCAGGCCGAAATGCGTGCCGAAGTCGACCTCGCTCCGGCTCCTCCAATCGTACCCACGCCCGTCCGGCGCCCCCGCCGGCGGCTCGTCCTGAGCCCCCTGGGCCGGCGGCCGGATTGGTTCGAGCTCTCGCTGCTGGCCCTGTTCGCCGTCCTCTCGCTATGGGTCATGGGAGTCGACCTCTGGCAAGTGGTGGAGCATGGCCGCGTATGGACGGGGACCGACGGCGTTTACGTGGGAGACCAGTTGCAGTACCTGGCCTGGATCCAGAGCGCGTCACATCACTTCCTGGTCTCGAACCTGTTTGTCCTCCGCGGGACGCCGGCCGATTACTTCATGCCCGCCGTGAGCATCTCGGCCGGCCTTACCGCGCTCGGGGTGCCGGCCTGGCTCTCGCTCCTGCTCTGGAAGCCGGTCGCGGTTGCGGCCATGTTCTTCGCCGTGCGGGCCTACGCCCACCGCAGTCTGGGCGGCACCTGGGAGCGGCGCGTGGTCCTCGCCCTGGGCCTGTTCTTCGGGTCGGCCACGATCATCTACGGCTCGGTGGGGACGATCGGCGATCTGTTCCCGGTCTTCCTCTCCTGGGGGTACACGTTCGGGCTGATGGCGCTGGCCACGATGGTGTTCGCGCTCGTCGCCTACGACCGGGCCGTGAAGACGCGGCGGATCACCTGGTTCCCGGGGCTGCTCGGCGCCCTCGCGAGCCTGCTCCATCCCTGGCAGGGCGAGCTGCTCGTCCTGATCCTGCTCGGGGCGGAGCTGGCCGCCTGGCGGCGAGATCGCCGGCGCCCGGCGCTCGGCCTCCCCGTCCTCACCCTGCTCCTGACGGGCCTCCCGCTTCTCTACTACCTGGTCCTGGCTCGGGCTGATCTCTCCTGGCAGCTCGCCCGGGTGGCGAGCAAGCACTCGTTTTCGATTTTCACCATCGCCCTGGGGGTCCTGCCCCTGCTCCTGCCGGCGCTGGTTGCCTATCGCGGCTGGCCGAGGTCGTTTCTGGGGCTGATCACGCGAGTCTGGCCCGCGGCCGCCCTGCTCATCTACCTGATCTCGGCCTCGAGCGTGAGCGCGACCCCGCTGCACGCCTTCGAGGGGATCACGCTCCCGCTCGCGGTGCTGGCCGTCGAGGGGATCCGGCGCCTCGGCTTCGAGCGCCTGCCCGGGCGGCGGGCGATCGCTGCCCTGGCCATCGCGGCGGCGACGATCCCCGCCATCGTCTTCCAGCTGCACAACGCCGAGCAGCTCGCGGCGCCCAGTCCGGGCAACCCCAACTTCATCGCCGCCGACGAGCAGACTGCGCTGCGCTATCTGGACAAGGACCCGGTGAAGGGCGGGGTTCTGACGCGCTTCTACCTCGGCACCGTGGTCCCGGCCGAGACCGGGCGCTCGACCTTCGTCGGCACCTGCTTGTGGTCCGAACCACGCTGCATTGGGCGGGCCCAGATCTCCGAGATGGTGCTCGACGGGACGCTTCCGGCGGAGAGCGCCCGCTATTTCGTGGATCAGACGGGAGCTCGCTTCGTGCTCGCCGACTGCCAGTCACGGCCCGACCTGGTCAGAGTTCTCGCCCCCATCACCGCAACGGTGGCTCGGTTCGGCTGTGCCGCGGTCTACACGCTCAGAGCGCAGGCTCCACCGAGCCGGGCTTTGGCAGAATCCCCGCCTCATGCGACTCTTCGCGCTCCGGGGCGCCAACAGCGTCGAGTCCAACACGCGTGACTCGATCCTCAGCGCCACGGAGGCGCTGATGCGTGAGCTCATCGCCCGCAACCAGCTGACGCCCGAGCAGCTCGTGAGCTGCATCTTTACCGTGACCGACGACCTGGACGCCGAGTTTCCGGCCGTGGCGGCGCGGAACATCGGCCTGAACCGGGTGCCGCTCATGTGCGCCCGCGAGGTGCCGGTGCCCGGTTCGCTGCCCCAGGTCATCCGGACCCTCGTTCACTACTACGCCGACGAGGACCACGAGCCGCGGCACGTGTACCTGGGTGAGACGCGGCGTCTTGCGCGCCGACCTCGACTCGGCGCAGTAGGACTACGCTAACGGCCATGCCGTTGGAGTTCGCGCAGCGGATCCGCCGCATCCCCGTGTACCCCGTGGCCTCCGGCTACGACCTGGGCGCGGACGTGGCCCTGCTCGCCTCCAATGAGTCGTGCTTCCCTCCGCTGCCCGAGGTCGTGGAGGCGGCGCAGCGGGTACTCGCCGGGACCCACCGCTACCCCGATCCCGCCTACAGCACGCTGCGCCGGGCGCTGGCCGACCGCTACGGCATCGCCCCGGGACGGATCGCGCTGGGCAACGGGTCCTGCGACATCCTCCTGGCCGCCGGCGAGGCCCTGCTTGAGCCGGGGGCCGAGGTCGTATATGCGTGGCCCGCGTTCAGCGTCTACCCACACCTGGCCGCTGCCTCGGGCGCGCGCGCCCTCGAGGTTCCGCTCGACGAGGAGGATCGCCACGACCTTGATGCGATGGCCGCCGAGCTCACCGTGGCCACGCGCCTGGTCCTCGTCTGCAACCCCAACAACCCGACCTCGACCGCGCTCGGCCTGGACCAGGTGAGCGCGTTCCTGGACCGCGTCCCACCCCACGTCTGCGTGATCCTCGACGAGGCCTACTGCGAGTTCTCCTTGGCCATCGGAGACCCCTATGCATCGCTCGACCTGCTCCGGGAGCACCCAAACCTGGTCATCCTCCGCACCTTCTCGAAGGTCTACGGCCTGGCCGCGCTCCGCGTCGGCTACGCGCTGTGTGGCTCCGAGGACCTCCGGATCGCCGTCGACCAGGTCCGCCAGCCCTTTTATCTGAGCGCGGTCGCGCAGGCGGCTGCCGTCGAAGCGCTGCGCCACCAGGACGAGGTCGAACGGCGGGTGAGCCGGACGCTAGCCGCGCGGCTGACTTTGGAGGAAGATCTCCGCCGCCTTGACCTGTGGGTGGCTGAGTCGGACGCCAATTTCGTCTGGGTGCATCTCCCCGATGGGGTCGAGGAGGCCGACGTGGTCAAGGGCCTCGCCGCGCGCAGCGTGCTCGTGCGGGCTGGCGGCTCGCTCGGGCGCGAGGGCGCGCTGCGCGTCACCGTGGGCACCGAGGCCGAGAACGCGCGCTTCGTCGCCGCACTGGCCGAACTGCTCCGCTGAGCCCCAGCGGCTCCGCGGCGCTGTCGGGCGCTCTCCTCTGAGCGTGATGGAAAAGGGACCCTATAGGGGCCCAAATCCATCACGTTTGGCGTTTCCCGCCCCCTCTGGTAGAACCCGTGGCGCGATGACCACCGCCAGCCCCAATGTCGGCCGCATCTCTGCCGCGTTCGGTTGCTGGTGGTACGCCGGGCGATTTAGCTAGGCGCTCGCCGCTGGCCGCCCTCAGTCCGCCCCAGGTGTGGCGGGCGATGCAACGGCAAGTCGAGCGCCGGTAATCCCCGCGCCGCGTGCTGCGGCCCTTGGGGCGCCCCGCCGGACGTCGGACGGACGGGTGGGCGGGCCTCAATTCCCTACAGTTCTCCAGGCTTTCAGAAAGGACGACCAAACAATGATCGCGACACGACCAGGCGCCGGGCTCCAGGGCGGGACGGTGCTCGACATCGCGGGGCGAAAGATCGGCGGCGAGCACTTCGCGATCATCGCCGGCCCCTGCGCGGTGGAGTCACGCTCGCAGTTGCTCGAAACCGCGACGGCGGTCCAGCAGGCGGGGGCGGCCATGTTGCGTGGGGGTGCCTACAAGCCCCGCACCTCGCCCTACGCCTTCCAGGGTTTGGGCCCGGAGGCGCTCGGCCTGCTCGCGGAGGCCAGGGCCCACACCGGCTTGCCGGTGGTGACTGAGGTCCTCGACGCCCGTGACGTGGCCCGCGTGGCGGAGCTCGCCGACGTCCTCCAGATCGGCGCCCGCAACATGCAGAACTACGCCTTGCTGAGCGAGGCCGGGGCCAGTGGACGTCCGGTCCTGCTCAAGCGCGGGCTCTCGAGCACGCTCGATGAGCTCACCTCGGCGGCCGAATACGTGCTCCGAGAGGGCAACGAGGCAGTGATCCTGTGTGAGCGGGGGATTCGCACCTTCGAGACGGCCTACCGGTTCACGCTCGATCTGGCCGCGGTGCCGGTGCTCAAGGAGCGCACCTCGCTCCCGGTGATCGTCGATCCAAGCCACGCCGCCGGCCGCCGTGAGCTCGTGGAACCGCTCTCGCTGGCCGCCGCCGCGATCGGGGCGGACGGGCTCATCGTCGAGGTCCACCCTCGGCCCGAGGAGGCCCTGTGCGACGGGGCGCAGTCGCTGGTGGCGGCCGAGTTCGCGGGCTACGTCGAGCGTGTGCAGGCGGTGGCCGAGCTGGCCGGCAAGACGGTGATCACCGCCCCGCTGAGGGTGGCAGCTTAGGTGTCCCTCACACCCTTCAGCACCGCCGACTCGGTCCGCGACCAGCGCATCGAGCGAGTCGAGCCGCTGGTTGCGCCGAACCGCCTGCTGGAGGAGCTCCCCCTGTCCGACGGCCGGGCCGAGGTCGTCCTCGGCGGCCGCGCGCAGGTCCACGCCGTCCTCGACCGCGAGGACGATCGCCTGCTCGTCGTCGTGGGACCGTGCAGTGTCCACGACGTGGAGGCCACGCTCGACTACGCATCGCGGCTCAGCGAGCGAGCGGCCGCGCACAGGGAGGACCTGCTCGTGGTGATGCGCGTGTACTTCGAGAAGCCCCGGACGACCACGGGCTGGAAGGGGCTGATCAACGATCCGCATCTCAACGGCTCCGGTGACGTTGACGCGGGGCTCCGCCGGGCCCGGGAGGTCCTCCTCGGCGTGCTCAGCCGCGGGCTCCCCGTGGGGTGTGAGTTCCTGGACCCGATCATGCCGCAGTACATCTCCGATGCCGTGTCCTGGGGGGCCATCGGCGCTCGAACCGTCGAGAGCCAGATCCACCGCCAGCTCGGCTCCGGTCTGTCGATGCCGGTGGGCTTCAAGAACCGGACCGACGGCAACCTCCAGGTCGCGGTTGACGCCGTCCGCGCCGCCGGGGTGCCGCACGCCTTCGCCGGCATCGACGGCTCCGGGCGCCCCGCCGTCCACCACACCCGCGGCAACCGCGACTGCCACATCATCCTGCGGGGCGGCCGCGGGGCCCCTAACTACGACGCCCCCGCCGTGGCCGAGGCGCTTTCACTGCTCCGTCAGGTCGGGCTCCCGGAGCGGGCGATGATCGACTTCAGTCACGACAACAGCGGCAAGGACCCCGGGCGTCAGGTCGACGTCGCCGCCGACGTGGCTCAGCAGATCGCCGTCGGTGCCCGCGCGATCATCGGGGCCATGCTGGAATCGTTTCTCGTCTCCGGGCGCCAGGACCTGGGCGCCGGGGAGCTCACCTACGGACAGTCGATCACCGACGGCTGCCTGGGCTGGGAGGCCACGGTCGAGGTGCTCGATGGCCTGGCCGCGGCCGTTCGCGCCCGGCGGACCAGCCGGACGTCGCTCGGCTAGCCGCCTTGAGCTCGTCCGAGAGGAGGATCGCCGTCGTCGGGCTGGGGCTGATCGGAGGCTCGGTGGCGCTCGCGGCTCGCGAGCGCCTCGGGGCCCATGTGGCCGGCTACGACGTTCGCGGCACCGCGGCCGAGCTGGCGTTGAAGCGAGGGGCGGTGGACGAGGTGGCCGACAGCGTAGCCGAGGCAGTGAGCGGGGCCGAGGCCGTGTTCGTGGCGGTCCCGGTGGGCGGGCTCGCAGCGAGCGTGGCCGAGGCCCTGGCCGCCGCCTCCGGTGACTGCGTGGTCACCGACGTCGGTTCGACCAAGCGCGCCGTGGTGGCAGCCAACCGCGACCCCCGGTTCGTGGGCGGGCACCCGCTGGCCGGGGCGGAGACGTCAGGGATCGAGCACGCCAGAGCTGACCTGTTCGACGGGGCGACCTGGTACCTCACGCCCGCCGGCGATACCTCGGGGGTCCTCTACGAGAGGCTGCACCGCCTCCTGCGGACCATCGGGGCCCGGCCCGCGGCTATCGAACCGGAGACTCACGACGCGATCCTGGCCGGCGTATCTCATCTGCCCCACGTCCTGGCCAACGTCCTCGTGGCCCACGCGGGACGGGTCCTCGACGAGGGCGGCGAGCGCCTGCCTGCCACGGGTCCGAGCTTCCGCGACGCCACCCGGGTGGCCGGGAGCCCGAGCGCTGTCTGGACCGACATCTACCTCTCCAACGCCGACGCCCTGATCGAGGCCATCGGGCAGGCGACGGCCACACTGGAGATGATCTCCCGCGCCCTGGCCGACGGCGACGCAGAGTGGCTCACGGCCTGGAACGACCAGGCGGCCGGGTTTCGCCGGCGGCTGCTGGAGGCGCAGCTGGCGGGGGGGATGCTGTGTCAGCTCCGGGCGTCGGTCCCCAATCGGCCCGGGGTGGTGGCTCAGCTGGCGCTCGAGCTGGGGCGCGCCGGCGTCAACATCGTCGACATGGCGCTCTATCCGGCGGCGGACATGAGCGAGGGCGTGATCGCCCTGTGGATCTCCGGCGAGGCGCCGGCGGAGCGGGCGCGCGAGCTCATCGCCGGGTTGGGTTTCCCGGTGAGCCGGGCATGAATGTGCGCTTCGAGCCATCGGGGCGGCTGCGGGGTCAGATCCGGGTCCCGGCGGACAAGTCGATCTCGCACCGGGCCGCGATCGTCGCCGCGATGGCGCCAGAGCCGGTTTGCATCCGCAACTACCTGCACGCGGCGGACACTACCTCGACCCTACAGGCCCTCCAGACGCTCGGCGCGATCGTCCACGAGCAGCCGGACGAGCTGACGGTGCGGGGGGTCGGGTTGCGTCACGCCCAGCAACCGCCGGCGCGGATCGACGTGGGCAATGCCGGAACCCTGATGCGGTTGCTTCCGGGCTGGCTTGCCCTGCAGCAGGGCAAGATGTTCAAGCTCGACGGTGACGACTCAATCCGCCGCCGCCCCATCGACCGCATCGCGGTTCCGCTCCGGGCGATGGGCGCGCGGATCGACGCCCGCGAGGGCCGTTTTCCCCCCTTCACGGTCGAGGGAGCCCCCCTGAGTGGGATCGAGTACGAGCTTCCCGTGGCCAGCGCCCAGGTCAAATCGTGTCTGCTTCTGGCCGGCCTCGGCACCGATGAGACGGCGATCATCGAGCCTGTCCCGAGCCGCGATCACACCGAGCGCATGCTCTTGGCCGCCGAGGCCCCGGTGACCCGTGAGGGCGATCCCGAGTCGGGCTACCGGATCACCGTCGGCAACGTCGACGAGCTTGAGCTAGGGGCCATCGAGATCCCGGGCGATCCGTCCTCGGCCGCCTTCCTGATCGCCGCCGGGGTGCTCGTGCGCGGCTCGCGCTTCGTCCTCGAGGATGTGGGCGTGAACTGGACGCGGACGGGCTTCCTGCGCATCCTGGAGCGGATGGGAGCGATCGTCCTGGCAGACCTGGAGCCGGCGGGGGAGTTCTCGAACCAGGAGCCGGTGTCGGACATCGACGTGTCCTTCGGTCCGATCGTCGGGACCACGGTGGAGGCGCACGAGGTGCCCCTGGCCATCGACGAACTGCCCCTGGTGGCGCTGCTGGGCGCCTTCGCCGAGGGCGAGACGGTGGTGCGGGGCGCAGCTGAGCTCCGGGTCAAGGAGTCGGATCGGATCACCTCCGTCGTCGAGGGCCTGCGGGGGCTTGGGGCGTCGATCGAGGCGACGCCCGACGGTTTCGTCGTCCAGGGATCAGGCACCCTGCGCGGCGGCCGCCTGAACGCGCACGGCGACCATCGCTTGGCCCTCCTCGGCGCCGTGGCCGGCCTCGCGTCGGAAAACGGCGTCGAGGTGATGGGCATGGAGGCGGCAGACGTGTCCTATCCCGGGTTCGCCCGCGATCTCGCCCGCCTGGCGGCATGACCGTCGTCGCCATCGACGGCCCCGCCGGGGCGGGAAAATCGACCGTGGCCCGGGAGACCGCCCGGGCCCTCGGCTTTACCTACCTGGACTCCGGAGCCATGTATCGCTCGGTGGCGCTGGCGGCTCTGCGCCGTGATGCCGACCCGGCGGCCGTGGCGCCGGAGCTCCAGATCGAGGTCGGCGACCGTGTGCGCCTCGACGGCGAGGACGTAACCGAGGCGATCCGAACGCCCGAGGTCTCGGAGGCCGCGTCGAAGGCGGCGGCTGACCCCGTGGTCCGTGAGGCCATGGTGGCGGAGCAACGCCGGCTCCTGTCCCAGGGAGACTGGGTGGTGGAAGGGCGTGACATCGGAAGCGTGGTGGCGCCCGACGCCGAGGTGAAGGTGTTCCTGACCGCCGACCCTCGAGAGCGGGCGGCCCGGCGCGCGGCCGAGCTCGGCGTCGACGCCGAGACCGTCCTGGCCGAGCAGACGATTCGCGACCAACGTGACGAGGCGCGTGAACACTCGCCTCTGCGACCGGCTCCAGGCGCGGTCATCCTCGACACGACGGGACTCAGCGTGGACGATGCAGTGAGCCGGATCGTCCAGCTCGTGCGAGGAGCCGCCCACTAGCCTCGACAGGGATGAAAGTCGCCATCGTCGGCTATCCCAACGTCGGAAAATCGTCTCTGGTCAACCGCCTCACCCAGTCGCGGGAGGCGGTCGTGCACGAGGTGGCGGGTGTGACCCGTGACCGCAAGGAGCTTGAGACCGAGTGGAACGGCCGAGCGCTGACGCTGGTTGACACCGGTGGCGTGGATCTCCACGACACGGCGGAGCTGGCCGGTCTCATCCACGATCAGGTCCGGGCCGCGCTGGCCGACGCCGACATGGCCGTGCTCGTTGTCGACGCCCGGGCCGGCGTGCGGCCGGGCGATGAGGAGCTCGCCGAGCTCCTGCGCCGCAGCGACCAGCCGGCCATCGTCGCCGCCAACAAGGTCGACAGTGCGGCCGACATCCCGCTGGCCGCCGACTTCTATCGGCTCGGCCTCGGCGAGCCTACGCCCGTCTCAGCCGCCCAGGGCCTGGGCACCGGCGATCTGCTGGACCGGATCGCCGCGCTGGTCCCGCTCCAGGACGAGGCTCCGGCCGAGGACAGCGACATCGTCCGCCTCGCCGTGATCGGGCGTCCCAACGTGGGCAAGTCCTCGCTCGTCAACCGCTTCCTCGGCGCCGAGCGGGTCATCGTGTCCGACGTGGCCGGGACGACCCGTGACGCCATCGACATGCCCATGACCTTCGAGGACCGGAAGCTCATCCTCGTCGATACGGCAGGCTTGCGCCGCCAGGCCAAGGTGGCGGAGTCGCTGGAGTACTACACCGCGCTGCGCTCGCGCCGTGCCGCCGAGCGGGCGGACGTGGCCCTCGTCGTCTGCGATGCCTGCGAAGGGATCACGGCCCAGGATCTCCGCGTCGCCGAGCTGGCCATGCGGAGCGGCTGCGCCACGCTGCTCGTACTCAACAAATGGGATCTGGCCCACGACCTCGACCTTGAGCACGAGCGGCCGCGAGTGCATCAGAAGCTCCGGCTGAGGCCGCGGTTGCTCACCGCGAGCGCGCGGACGGGACGGCACGTTGAGCGACTACTCGTCGAGGCAGTGGCCCTGGCGGATCGGCGGAGCACGCGGATCCCGACCCCCCAGCTCAACCGCTTCGTCTCTGACGTAGTCGCGGCGCGGCAGCCTCCGGTGGGCTCAGCGCCCCGGGGCAGCGGCCACCGCTTGAAGCTCCTGTTCATGACCCAGACGGCGACGCGGCCGCCGCGGTTCTCGATCCAGGTCAACTCCCGCACGCGGGTCACCCGGGACTACGCCTACTACCTGGAAAACCGCCTGCGCGAACGCTACGGCCTGGACGGCGTACCGGTGGTGATCGACTTCGTGGAGCGCAACCAGCGGCGAGAACTGGCGCAGTCGCAGCGGCGAGGTGGTTGACTCGCCGCGATGGCGACCCTGACCGATCGCCCTCAGCAAAAAACCCCTGCACAACCAGAGCCCGCGACAAGGCCCCCCCGGCTCCCGGAGAGGCCGACCTGGACCGGTCGGCCCACCCGCACGCCGGAGCCGAACCGACGCCGGGACCGGTGGCTCGCCTGCCTCTATCTCTTCGGGCCGGCTGCCGTCCTCATCCTGGGCCCCTTGGCCGTCATCGCCGTGGTCCTGACCCTGGCGCTGGGGGCCTCGGCCGAGGCGCCGCCGGCGACCGGCGCCGCCCGTCTGGTCCCGGGCAACGCGCTCCTGTACCTCCATGTCTCGACCGATTCGTCCCGCCCGGCGGTGGGGCGGGCCCTGGCCCTGGGCCGGCGGCTGCCGGGCTCGCCTCTCCTGTTTGCCGCCCTCACGACCCGCCTCGATGGGATCCTCGGCGGCTCACCGGACGCCGCGGTCAGCTTCAGCGCCGATGTCAGGCCCTGGCTCGGGCAGGAGGCGGCGCTGGCCGTGCTCGACACCCCCGGGAACAGCGCGGGGACCCTGCTCGTTCTCGACGTGCGAAAGCCCGGAGCCGCCCGTCGGTTCCTGGCCCGGGTGGGGGCGCAGCCCGACGGGAGCTTCCGAGGTGTGAGGCTGCTCGCCGAACCCGGCGGCACCGCGCTCGCCTTCGTGCGCCACTACCTCGTCGTCGGCCAGTTGGCCAGCGTCGAAGGCGCGATCTACGTGGCCGACGGAAAGGCGCCTTCGCTGGCTTCCAGTCCTCCGTACGAGCGGGCGGCGGCCGGCGAGCCCGCGGACCGCGTGCTCGACCTCTACGCCTCAGCGGCCGGGATCCGGCGTGCCCTGAGCCCGAGCCGGGGTGTCCTGGGTGACCTGGGCGCGTTGCTCGATCGGCCGGCCCTGAGCGCAGCCGCGATCTCGCTATCCCCCGGGGGAAGCAGCCTGGGAATCGATGTCCATTCGACCCTTGTTCCCAAACCGGGGCGAGCGTCCCCCTCCCGCCCGGTCCAGTTCAGCCCCACCCTCACGGGCGTGCTTCCGGCGCACTCGATGCTGCTGCTCGACGCCAAAGGCCTGCGGGCCAGCGTGCCCAAGCTCCTCGGGCTGGCCACGCGGGTCGGCATTCTGGGCCGACTCGGGCCCCTCCTCTCGCGTCTGGGCAGCGCCCTGGCCGCCGAGGGAGTGAACCTGCGCCAGGTCCTGGGCGCCTTCTCCGGCGAGACGGCAATCGCCCTCGTCCCCGGTCGTCAGGGCAGCGGA
Organism: uncultured Solirubrobacterales bacterium; assembly: GCA_963733555.1. Taxonomy (GTDB): domain Bacteria; phylum Actinomycetota; class Thermoleophilia; order Solirubrobacterales; family Solirubrobacteraceae; genus Palsa-465. Next base: position 1,058,626 of record CAVTDO010000002.1, on the reverse strand, counting down.
CCGGCGCCGGTGATCCTCACCCGGACGGCGCACCCGGCCGCCACCCGCGCGGTCCTGGCCAACCTCGATGGGCCGCTCTCCCAGGTCTTCGCCCCGCCCTCGGGGAGCCCGGGTCGGCTGCCACAGGCGAAAGAGAGCACAGTGGCCCGGGTACCCGTGCAGGAACTGTCGCTGGCGCCCGGCTTGGGGCTTGACTACGCCGTCGGCCATGGCCTCGTCGTCGTCTCGACCGAGCTCACCGGAATCACCGACGTGCTCGGTCGCTCGAAGCCCATCAGCGCCACCAAGAGCTTTCAGTCAGTGCTGTCGGACCACCGCGGCCGGGTTACCTCGCTAGTCTTCTTCGACCTAAGCCAGCTCCTGCGCCTCGGAGAACAGACAGGACTCATCGGCGGCGCGCGTCAGGCGACGCTGTGGTCCGCCGCGGAGAAGATCCACGCGGCCGCTCTAGAGTCGTGGCGAGGAGCTGGTGACACCACGACCAGGATTCGGCTTCAGATCCCATGAGCGCCCCAGACAACGAGTTTTTGTTCACCTCGGAATCAGTCACCGAGGGTCACCCCGACAAGATTGCCGACCAGATCTCCGACGGCGTCCTGGACGCCGTCCTGCGTGACGATCCGATGGGCCGCGTGGCCTGCGAGACGCTGGTCAACACCGGCCTCGTCGTCGTCTCCGGTGAGATCACGACCGACACCTATGTCGACATCCAGGATGTGGCTCGGGAGACGATCAAACGGATCGGCTACACCGACGCCGAGTTCGGCTTCGACTACCACACCTGCGCCGTGATCAACGCCATCGACAAGCAGTCCCCGGACATCGCGCAGGGCGTCGACCGGGCGTGGGAAGCCCGCACCGATCCGGGCGACGACGACGAGTTCGACCTGGCCGGCGCCGGCGACCAGGGGATGATGTTCGGCTACGCGAGCAGGGAGACGGACGAGCTGATGCCGATGCCGATCGCGCTCGCCCACAAGCTGTCCAAGCGGCTGGCCGATGCGCGCAAGGCGGAGCTGATCCCGTACCTGCGCCCGGACGGCAAGACCCAGGTGACGATCCGCTACGTGGACGGCCGGCCGGCCGAGATCGTCAAGCTTTTGATCTCGACCCAGCACCGTGACGGCGCAGAGTCGCTGCTCAAGGATGACCTCTGGGAGCACGTGGTCGAACCCGTCCTGCGGGAGACCCCGGAGCTCTACGACCGCACCAAGCTGCACAAGAACTTCCTCGTCAACCCGACCGGTCGCTTCGTGATCGGAGGGCCGATGGGCGACTGCGGGCTCACCGGGCGCAAGATCATCGTCGATACCTATGGCGGGATGGCCCGCCATGGCGGCGGCGCCTTCTCCGGCAAGGACCCGTCCAAGGTCGACCGCTCGGCCGCCTACGCGGCCCGTTACGTGGCCAAGAACGTGGTCGCGGCGGGCCTGGCCGACCGGGCCGAGGTTCAGGTGGCCTATGCCATCGGCGTCGCCCATCCGGTGTCGCTGATGGTCGAGTGCTTTGGAACCGAGAAGATCAGCCGGTCCCGGATTCTCGATCTCATCTCCGAGCACTTCGATCTCCGCCCGGCGGCGATTCGGCGAGACCTGAACCTGCACCGGCCGATCTACCAGAAGACGGCCGCCTACGGGCACTTCGGGCGTGAAGACCACGACTTCACCTGGGAGCGCACCGACAAGGCGGCCGCGCTCCGAGATGCCGCCGGGCTGGACGCCGGCGCGGTCACGGTCTAGCTCGTCTCAGAACCGGCTGGGTGCGCTCCGGCGGAGCGCGTCGTCGACCATGCGCACGATCCGCCGCGGGTGCGCCACGCCGCGGAAGGAGAAGTCGAACGCGGCTCCGCCCGCCGTGTCGAACGACACGTCGCCCACTCCCAGCGCGCGCTCGAGGATCGACTGCGAAGCGTTGACGTTCTGGATCTGCTCGATCCTCGTCTCATGCACCTCCCGTCCCAGGAGCCCCAGCTCGATGGTCAGGCGCCGAGACGTGATCGTGTAGGTGGTGAGCCGGCGGCGGAGAACGCTTCGGGCGATCACAAAGACGAACACGACCAGGACGGCCAGGATCACCCAGCCGGCGAGGACATGGCCGGCGGCCAGTGCGCTCAGCACTCCGGCCAGGGCGCCTGCTGCCACCGCGAGGAGGAACCCCCGGGCGTGCAAGCCGAGCATGGAGCGCCACGAGGGATGGCCATGGAAGATGATCGATTCGCCGTCGCGGAGGTCCAGCAAGCTCGGCCAGCGTATCGGGCCATCGGAAGGCGGCTCTAGTCTCGCGGGAATGACCCCGATCCCCGAGGCCACGATCGCCAAGGTCGAGCCGCTGACCCTGGCCCGGGCGGTCCGCGGGCCCTTCGACTACCGCCTCGGGCCTGATCAGAGCCCGGTCGAGGTGGGAACCCTGCTGCGGATTCCCTTCGGCCGCCAGAGCACTCTGGGAATCGTCGTCGCCTTGGCTCAGACTTCCGAGCTCACGCCGGAGCGGCTGATCGAGCCGGAGGCAGTGCTCCGGGACGGGATGCCGGCTGACCTCGTCGAGTTGGCGGGGTGGATGGCGGCCGAGTACTGCTCGACCCCGGCCCGGGCCCTCACCCTGATGCTGGCTCCCGGCGCCACGCGCGGCGCGCGCAGCAAGGAGATTCTGATCGCCGAACTGACCGCGGCCGGTCGCGGCGCTCTGGACGGAGCCGAGACCCTGACCGTCGGTCAGCGGGCGGCCCTCGAGACGCTCGCCCGGAACGGGCCCAGTGTCGCGGCAGATCTGGGGACGCCGGTGCTGCGCCGGCTCGAGCGACGTGGTCTGGTCAGGCTGGCCCTCCGGGCTCAGCGACGGCGCCCGGTCCAGCCGGCAGTGGGGTCGAGCTCGGCCACGGCTCCCGCTCTGACGAGCGATCAGACCTCAGCGCTGCATGAGATCCGGGCTGCCTTGGCCGACGGCACCGCGGCCCGCCTTCTCCTCCACGGAGTCACCGGATCGGGCAAGACCGAGGTGTACCTGGGCGCGGTCGAGGCCACGCTTCGCTCAGGACGAGACGCGATCGTCCTGGTGCCGGAGATCGGGCTCACTCCCCAGGCGCTGTCTCGCTTCGAGGCCCGGCTCGGGCCGCTCGTCGCCGTGCTCCACTCCGGGCTCGGGGAGGGAGAGCGCTACGACGAGTGGCAACGGCTGCGCAGCGGCGAAGCCCGGGTGTGCGTCGGTCCCCGCTCGGCCGTCTTCGCTCCCCTGCACGATGTGGGTCTCATCGTTGTCGACGAGGAGCACGACTCCTCCTATAAGCACGAGGGCGATCCCCGCTACGACGCTCGTACCGTCGCCTGGCGCCGCGCCGAGCAGCAGGGCGCCGTGCTGGTGTGCGGCAGCGCAACCCCGCGCCCGGAGAGCATCGCCACCCTGCGCCGTCTGCGCCTCCCACACCGGATCGACGGGCGGCCGCTACCGCCGGTCGAGGTGCTGGACATGCGCGGCCAGCACCATCCGCTGCACCCCCGCACGCAGATGGCGCTGGCCGAGCTTCGGCGCGCCCAGGGCAAAGCGATCATCCTGCTCAACCGCCGGGGATGGTCGAACTTCCTTTCCTGCCGGGCTTGCGGCCGGGTTTGGAGCTGTCCCAACTGCGAGGTGGCGCTGGTCCTGCACCGCTTCGACGGTTTCGTCGCCTGCCATCACTGCGGCCACCGGGAGGGGGTGCCGGAGCGCTGCCCGGATTGCGGCTCGGCGGCGCTGGCTCGTCACGGCGCGGGCACCGAGCGGCTGGAGCACGAACTGCGCGGGGCGCTGGGGGAGGAAGACTTTCCCGTCTTCCGGCTTGACGCTGACAGCGCGCGGGGGAAGGACCAGGCGGCGCTTACCCTGAGCCGGTTCGAGGACGGCAGCGTCGGGTCTGCTCGTCGGAACCCAGATGGTGGCCAAGGGACATGACTTTCCCGACGTCTCTCTCGGGGTCGTGCTCGACGCCGACCAGACGCTCCGCTTCCCGGACTTCCGGGCTGAGGAGCGGACGTTCGCCCTGATCACGCAACTCGCCGGACGGGCGGGCCGGGGCGACGCGGGGGGGACCGTTCTCGTGCAGACGCTGGCTCCCGAGGCGCGGGCGATCAGGCACGCCGCACGACACGACAGCGAAACCTTCCTGGCCGAGGAGTTGACCCGGCGGAGGATCCTCAGCTACCCGCCGTTCGCCTCGCTGATCCGCGTCGTCTGCTCCTCGACCGAAGCGCACGACGCGGCCGAGCTCGCCCAGGCCCTGCACGCGGCGATCGCCTCCGGGGGCGTCGATGCCGCCGCTCTCCTCGGCCCCGCCCCGCTGTTCCGCCTCCGAGGCCGGGCCCGGGTGCAGCTCTTGATCAAGGCCGCCGACCGGGCTCGGGCCATCGCCGCGATGGGCGCCGCGGTCGATGGCGTGGCGGTGCTGGCCTCACGCCGGAAGGTCAGCGTCAGCGTCGATGTCGATCCGCAATAGCGACCCCCGGCTGCGTAGACTCACCCCGTGACCGAGGCGAGCTCCGCATTGCCTGAAGACGAGACCTTCGAGGTCGAGCCCGAGGAGAACCTGGAGGGCGAGACCGAGCCCGAACTCGATCCGGAGACCCTGGCGCGGCGCGCCTCCGCGCTGGCCCATGTGCGCAAGTTCGGAGACCCAGTGCTGCGGACGCGCGCCCGGCCGGTGCATGAATTCGACGACGCGCTGCGCTCGGAGGTCGAGCGGATGGGCGAGCTGATGGGCGACGCCCTGGGTGTCGGTCTCGCCGCCACGCAGGTCGGGGTGCTCCACCGCCTGCTCGTATATCGCGTGCAGCAGGACTCGCCGGTTTCGGCGCTCGTCAACCCGGAGATCGAGTGGGCGGGGAGGGACCTGGAGACGATGGAGGAGGGCTGCCTCAGCCTTCCGGCTGTGCTCGTCGACGTCGAGCGTCCGGTTCACGTCCGTGTGCGCGCGCGGGACGAGCAGGGGGATCGGATCGTCGTTGAGGCCTCAGGTCTCGAGGCGCGGGTGATCCAGCACGAGATCGACCATCTCGACGGCGTCCTCATTCTCGATCGCACCTCCCGTGATCAGCGCAAGGACGCGATTCGCAGGCTGCGCGAGGCCGAGCAGGCCGCGTAGCCGAGCTGATGCCAGTTCCCGCCACGAGCGACTGACGAGGGCTTGCGCACCGTCTATCTCGGGACGAGCGAGTTCGCCGTGGCCGTGCTCCGGCGCCTGGCCGCATCGTCCCATCGTCCCGTGCTCGTTCTCACGCGGCCCGACCGCCCGCGGGGCCGCGGCCGCCGTCCCGCTCCGCCACCCGTCGCCGAGGCGGCGCGCGAGCTCGGAATCGAGGTCGATCAACCTGAGTCGGTCAACGATGAGGGTACCCGGCGTCGCCTGGCCGAGCTGAGGCCGGAGGCCCTCACCGTCTGCGCTTTTGGCGCGTTGATCAAAGAGCCGCTGCTCTCCGACTACCTGATGCTCAACGTCCATCCGTCGCTGCTTCCCCGGTGGCGCGGGGCGGCACCGATCGAGCGCGCGATCATGGCCGGCGACGCGGAGACCGGCGTCTCCATCATGCGGATGACCGCCGGCTTGGACAGCGGGCCGGTCTGTACCCAGTCCCGGGAGCCGATCGCTCCCGCCGATGACTACGGACACCTGTCCGTGCGACTGGCCGAGATGGGTGGGGAGCTTCTGGTGAGAAGCCTCGACGAGCGGGTCGATTGCCACCCCCAAGACGAGATGGGGGTGACCTACGCGGACAAGATCACCTCCGAGGACCGCAGACTCGATCCGGCGCGGACGGCCGACGAGCTGGAGCGCGTCGTGCGAGCCCTCATTCCCCACATCGGGTCCTGGGTGGAGCTCCCCGACGGCACCCACCTTGGCGTCCTCGCCGCCCGCGCCCGGCCCGGTGACGCGGCGTCCGGGCAGCTGGTCTCCGAGGGTCCCAACGCCCCCGCGATCGGTTGTGCCGCGGGAGAGCTCCAGCTCCAGGTCGTCAAGCCGCCGGGACGGCGGGAGATGGCCGGCGAGGATTGGCTTCGCGGCTGGCGCCGATGAGCCCGGCGCGGGCGGCCGCGTTCGCTGTGGTGCGGCGCGTTTTCGAGCAGGGTGCCTACGCCGACCGGGCGCTCACCACGGAGGCGGAGGGACTCGACTCTCGTGACCGCGGGTTGGCCATGCAGATCGCCTACGGCACGGTGCAGCGCCGCCTCACGCTCGACCACCTGGCCCAGAGCCTCGTTCGCCGTCCCCTGGAGACCCTCGAGCCCGCGGTCCTGACCGGCCTGCGGATCGGTCTCTTTCAGCTCCTCTACCTGAACGGGATCCCGGCCCACGCCGCCGTCGACGAGACGGTCGGACTCGTCAAGCCCCACAGCCCGGGCGGAGCCGGCCTGGTCAACGCCGTCCTGCGTCGCGCCGCCCGGGAACGAGCGACGCTACTCGCCGGGCTCTCCGACGAAACGGCTTCCGGGGCCGCGGTGGCCCACTCCGTGCCCGTTTGGCTGGCCGAGCTGTGGTGGGAGGAACTGGGGCCTGGGGACGGCCGCCAGCTCCTGCGCCGGATCAATCAGCCCGCGGAGACCTCGCTCCGGGTCAACACCCTCCTCGGCTCCGTGGGTGAGGCCCGTTTGGGGCTTTCGGTGCCCGCCCGTCCTGCACCTGAGCTGCCGGAAGGCCTGGTCCTCGAGGGGGCCTTCGATATCCCAGGTTCGGATGTCTTCCTTCGCGGTCTGATCACACCCCAGTCCCGCGCCTCGATGCTCGTCGCCCGGGTCCTGGATCCCCAGCCCGGCCAGTCGGTGCTCGACCTGTGCGCGGCGCCGGGCGCCAAGACGACACACCTGGCGGCGCTGATGGGGAACCGGGGCCGAATCGTCGCCGTCGAGCACCATCCCGCCCGCGCCCGTGCCCTGGCCGACACGTGCCATCGGTTGGCTGCCGGCTGTGTGGAGATTCTGGAGCAGGATGCGTTGGAGTTCCCGCCCCAACCCCGCTTTGACCGGGTCCTGCTCGACCCCCCTTGCAGCGGCCTGGGAACGCTGCAATCCCGGCCGGACAGGCGCTGGCGCGCCAGCGCCGGGGCGATCCCCGAGCTCGCCGTGCTCCAGGCCCGCCTGCTGCGTGTGGCCGCCGCCGCCACTCGCCCCGGGGGTCACCTCGTCTACTCGGTGTGCACGATCTCCCGCCGCGAGGGGCCCGAACTGATCGACGCCTTCCTGGCCGGCGATCAGGAGTGGTCGGCCGACGAACTGGGGGCCGAATACCCGGCGTGGCGCCACGGGGGACAAGAGCGCTATCTCCAGCTCCTGCCGCATCGTGATGGCACGGATGGCTTCTTCATCGCCCGCCTGCGCCGGGGCGGCGCGTTACCCTCAACTGCGTGAGCGAACCGCAGGTCAAGCTCGGAGCCGAATGCCCCAGCTGCGGTGAGCCGTGGCTGCGTCCCACCGCCGTGCCGGGCAACTACCGGTGCGTCAACTGCCTGCAGCGCTTCGAGCTCACCTCCGTGTGCCCCAACTGCGGCGAGCACTCGACGATCGTCCGCATGTCCAGCACCGCGATCTTGGAATGCAACCACTGTCACGGCAGCATGCTGCGGGCGGTTTAGTTGGACAGCGCCCTGCTGCGAGAGTGCCACGTCGCGCCCTCGGTCCTCTCCGCCGACTTCTCACGCCTGGGTGCGCAGGTCGATGCCGTCATCGCCGCCGGGGCCCGGATCATCCACGTCGACGTGATGGATGGTCACTTCGTCCCTCCGATCACCTTCGGCGCGATGGTCATGGGCTCGATCGCCGAGCGTGTCCACGGCGCGGGGGCCATCCTCGACGTACACCTCATGATCGAGCGGCCTGAGCGCCACATCAAGGCCTTTGCCGAGGCGGGCGCCGACAGCATCACGGTCCACGCCGAGGCCACGGCCCATCTCCACTATGTGCTGAGCATGATCCGCGACGCCGGCTGCACGGCCGGAGCGGCGATCTGCCCGGCCACCCCCGCCGCCTGCCTGGACGAGGTGGCTGAAGATTCGCTCGATCTGGCGCTGTGCATGAGCGTCAACCCGGGCTGGAGCGCCCAGAGCTTCATTCCGGCCTCGCTCGATAAGCTCGCGCGGATGCGGAAGGCGCTGCCTGACCACGTCGCCCTGGAGGTCGACGGCGGCATCCACGAGGCGACCGCCCCCGCGGCGGTGCAGGCGGGCGCCAATCTGCTCGTCGCCGGCTCCGCCGTGTTCGGTTCTGAGGATCCGTCTGAGCGCTACCGACGTCTGGCTGCCGCCGCATGCGGATCATGAATCCGGGCCGGATCGGGCGCCGGGCGGTCTTGGTCGCGCTGCTGGCCGCTCTCCTTCTCGCCGGCTGTGGCGGTTCCTCGCAAGTCAAGCCGGCGGCCTACGTGAAGTCGATGTGCACCGCGCTGGGGAACTGGAGGAACACGATTCAGGGCGCCGGGGTGGCGCTTCAGTCCTCTGGCGCCGCCGCGGCGTCCCGCCCGGTGGCCAAGGCCGACTACGAGCGCTTCGTCAGCGCCCTGGTCACCGCCACCCGCCGCGCGGCCACCGCGCTGCACTCGGCCGGCACTCCTGGTGTCGCTGGCGGTCAGCGGCTGGCCAGCCGGCTCACCAAGGCGTTTGACACCGCCACCCAGCGGCTGATCCAGGCCCAGTCTCACGCCAAATCGATCAGTACGGCCAGCACGACAAGCTTTCAGCTCGGCGCCAGCTCGGTGACGACAGAGATCAGGTCGGCGCTCGAGGCGATCGCGGGCGTGTCACCAGGGAGCAGCGCGCAGCTGCGCCAGGCGGCGGGCCGAGACGCAACCTGCCGCGCGCTTCAGGGCTAGCGTCCCTAGCCGCGGCGGTAGATCGCCCACAGCAGGCCGGAGAGCACCAGCGTGGCCACGAAGTAGCTCACCTCCACCCGGGTTACCTCCGCGGCGATCGAGTGTGTCGCCACGAGGACGATGAACAGAGCGGCGGCGGTCAGCCAGGCCCCGGCGGCGAGCCCAGAGCGGCCCCGTGCCAGCGCGGCCTGGTTGAGGGTTCCCGAAATCAGGTGCAAACCCATGCCCAGGCCCACTACAGCCAGGCCGACTCGCCCGTAGGGGAAGCCCTTGTCGCCCAGCAGCGCCCTCATCACCGGTGGCCCGATGGCGAGCAGGCCAATGGCCACCGCCCCCGCGAAGCCGGCGATGACGAGAATGGTCAGGCGGATCGCCCGGTGGAACTCCTCCGCGCTCTCCCGCGCCTCGAGCCCGGCCAGGTGGGGGAGGATCGAGGTCTGAACGGCTTGAAAGAGCTGCAGAGGTGCGCGCACGATCAGCATCACGTTGAACACGAAGCCGGTTAGCCCGGAGGTCAGGGCGGCGCCCCCCGCACTGATGGCGACGACAAGAACGCCGCCGTTCATGAGCGTCTGCTCAGCGAACATGATCCCGACCACGGCGACGGCGAAGCCGGCCCCGTGGCGGAGTGACAGGTCCGTGGCCGCTTCCTCGAGCTGAGCGTGAACGGGCCCCTCGCGCCCGGCGTCCGCGATCTCGAGCTCCGGCGGCAGCCTACGCCGCGTTAGATGCGTGAAAGCGAACGGGATGACCGAGAGCGAGACAAAGGGCGCCACCGCCATGCCCAAGCCCACGGCGTCCTGGCCGGACCCGATCCCGACGGCCACGGCGAGCGCGAACAGGAAGCGTGAGGTCGACTCCAGGAACACGAGTGCGCCGTAGAGGTCGAACCGCTGATGTCCGGCCAGCCAGCCCCGCGCGAAGTAGCTCGCCGCATAGGCGAGCACCCCGACCACCAGGATCCAGTAGAGCCCGGAGGAGCCGCCGAACACCCCGTGCTCGATCTCGTGGCGCAGCGCCAGCGCCACGGCAACGAAGACAAGCGCGAACCCGGTCTGGATGAGAGCGGGAACCCGGAGCGGATGCCCATGCAGTCCGCGGGCTCGACGGTCGGCGATCGTGCGGGAGAGCAGCTGCTCGATCGGTCGGTAGATCACCGACAGGATCACGAACATGATCGCCCAGCAGAGCGAGATGCGGGCGTAGGAGGCCTTGTCCAGCGCATGGCTGGCGAAGGCCAGGTACAGGAAGGTGAAGATCCCGGTGGAGGCGATCCCGATGGTCAGGATCCGGGCGCCCGAGGCGTAGGAGCCGGCGGCCGGCGCCGGCTCAGGCGGCGATACCGTCTCGCCGCGGCTGTCGGTGAGCGACATCAGCCGACGCGTACCAGCGCCATCGTCCACGGAAACGGCGTGCGGACCTCGACCACGTCCCCATGGGCTGACAGCCAGCGCTCAAAGCCGCGCCCCGACCAGTGGTTCACGTGGCCCGGGGTGTTGCCGAGATCCCGGATGTAGGCGCCCCGGGCCAGGTTGAGCGCGCGCCACAGCGGCTCGCGAGGCACGGAGACGAGCAGGTGCCGCCGGGCCACGCGAGCCATCTCGGCCAGGGTCTGCTCCGGGTTCATGACGTGCTCGAGGGTTTCGATCGCCGCCACGAGGTCGAACGCCTCCTCGCCGAAGGGAAGCTGCTCGCCCCGGCCGGTGACGAAGCTGAGGTTCGGGCGTGTCCGCCGCTGCCACTCAGCCTCGAGCTTCGGATCCGCCAGGTCAAGCCCCACGACCGGGCGCTCACCGAGGGCCTGAGCCCACTCCAGCGTGAGCACGCCCTCGCCGCACCCGACGTCGAGGACGGAGTCGGGGGCGGCGCGTGTGAACAACTCGCTCAGCCCCCGCTCGAAGCCCGCCATCAGGCGGCGCACCACCGGGTTGCGGGAGCCGTACTTGTCGAACGTGTTGCCGGTGGGAACGGAAGCGATGGTGGGCGCCGGGTGCGCGCTCATACCTCGAGCGCCTCGCGGTCCGGAGCGTCGCCGCCCGCCGGCTCGGGTGGGGCACCGGCTGCGTGCCGAGCCGATGCGGCGGCCGCGCCGGGCTCGTAATGCGAGGGCTCAACCCCCAGCTGGAGCTCGATGCGGCGGACCCGCTCGAATGTGCGCTGAGAGATCATCCGCTGGGCGTCGAGAAGGTCGCCGATCACACCGAGGGCGCCCAGGAGCATGGCCGCGATGAAGAGGACGGCGCCCCCGATCAGCGACTGAATGTGTCCCCGGGCCGCCGCATGAGGGCTCTCGATGAAGATGACGAGGAAGCGGATGAAGAGCGCCAGCGCAGGCACGCCCATGATCAGGGCGCCCCCCCAGAACACCTTGAGGGGCTGGTACTGCGAGTAGACGCGGAAGATCGAAAGCGCGTTGCGGCGCACATAGGCGGCGGTCGAGGGGAAAAGTCGTGATTGCCGCGTCCTGGGATTGGTGCGGATGGGAACGTGATCGACGGCGACGAGGAGCTTGCCCGCCTGGATGATCGTCTCCAGCGTGTAGGTGAACTTCGAAACCGCCTGGACCTGAAGCGCGGCCTCGCGGTTGTAGGCGCGAAAGCCTGAGGTCGTGTCCGGGATCGGCGTCGAGGAGGCCTGCCGGACGACCCAGGAGCCGAGGCGCTGGAGCAGTTTCTTGGGGCCTGAGAAGTGCTCGACCTGTTCGATCTGCCGGTCGCCCACGACCATGTCGGCGGCGCCCCGCACGATCGGCTCGACCAGCTTGGGGACGTCGGAGCCCTCATACTGGTTGTCGGCGTCTGTGTTGACGATCACGTCGGCGCCGAGCTTGAGCCCCGCATCCAGGCCGGCCTGGAAAGCGGCGGCCAGGCCCTTGTGGTTGGTCAGGCGGATGATGTGGTCAACGCCGTTCTCACGCGCCACCTCCACCGTCCGATCCGTGGAGCCGTCGTCGATGATCAGCCATTCCACCGCGTCGAACCCCGGCACCTGCCGGGGGAGGCGGCTCAGCGTCAGCGGCAGCTGACCCTCCTCGTTGAAGCAGGGGATCTGGATGATCAGCTTCACCGGACAACAAGGTAGCGTGATACCCACGGCCGGCGGTAGCGGGATACTCGGCCCCCGTGGACGCCGCGATCGTTACCGAGCCTGTCTCCGCAAGCCCCGGCCGCGCCGGGGACACCAGGCGATTGGGCGGGACGCGGGCCGTCTGGGATGCGGTCCGCTCGCGCCCTCTGCCGGTCCACGGACTGGCGTTGGGGCTCCTGATCGTCGTCTGCCTCGGCCTTCGTCTCTGGGGGATCAAGCAGGGGCTCCCCTATAGCTACAACTCTGACGAGGCGACCCACTTCGTCCCGCGGGCGATCGGGTTCTTCGGGCATGACCTGAACCCGCACTATTTCCTCAACCCGCCCGCCTACACCTACCTCCTCTACATCGTCTTCGAACTGTGGTTCGGGAGCGCCGACGCGGTCCGCCACCTGTACACGACCGATCCCACAGCGGTGTTCGTGGTCGCGCGTGTCGTCGCGGCCGGGCTGGGGACGCTTTCGGTCCTGCTCCTCTACCTGGCCGGTCGTCGGCTCTTTTCTCGCGACGTCGGCCTGCTCGCGGCGGCGATCCTCGGCTTCGGCTTCCTACCTGTCTTCTACAGCCACCTGGCTCTGAACGACGTTCCCGCGCTGGCCCCGATCGCGCTCTCGCTCTACGGGATCGCCGGCGTGCTCAGACGCGGCCGGACCCGGGACTATGCCCTCAGCGGTCTCGGCATCGGCCTGGCCGCGGCGACCAAGTACACCGGCGGGGTGATGCTCTTCTGCCTCATCTTCGCCGCTCTCTGCGACGGAGCCGAGGACACGCTGGCGCGAGCGCTGCGCCGGCTCGTGCTGGCGGGTGGGGTAGCGGTCCTGGCCTTCGTCATCGCCAACCCGTACGCGCTACTCGACCCCGGCACGTTCTTCTCCGGCGTCAATCAGCAGGCGTCACTCTCGGCCGGACAGGATCCGGTGAAACTCGGTACCCGGGCGGGCAACGGTTTTGGCTACTACCTGTGGACATTCACCTGGGGGCTCGGGTGGGTGCCGTGCCTGGCTGCGACGGGGGGCGCGGCCCTGCTGGTGCTGCGGCGGCGGGCCGGCCTTGCCCTGGTCATCTTCCCGGTGCTCGTCTTCTTCCTCGTCTACATGGGCGGCCAGCCGCGCTACTTCGGGCGGTGGGTGATGCCGATCTTCCCCCTCGTGGCCCTGCTCGGGGCCTACGGCGTCGTGGAGGCGATCCGCTGGCTGCGCGGGCGGGGCTTCCCGGGGCCGCCGATCACCGCCCTCGCCGCCGTGCTCCTCCTGGCCCAGAGTGCGGTGGCCGACATTCACAACGACGCCGTCCTCTCCCGATCCGACACGCGCAACCTCACCCGCGCCTGGATGGTGGCGCACGTCCCGGCAGGCTCCAAGGTGGTGATCGAACCGCTTGTGCCCGATAGCTGGACCGAGGACGTGGGACGTGCGCTCCTGGCCACGCCCACCGGAGAACGCTGGTGGATCTGGCCCACCTGGCTGACCACGCTGTCCCGGTCCGGCACGCAGCTGCCCCAGGGCGAGCACCGGTTCGTGCTTGTCGATCAGTACGAGAAGAATCTCTACCCGGCGCTGCTCAACCGCTACGTCGACGATGGCTACTGCTGGGTCGTGCTCGGCTCGCTGCAGGCCGGCCGGGCCTTCGCCCAGCCGCAGGATGCCCCGCAGGCCATCGCCTATTACGCTCTCCTCGCCCAGCGAGCCCGCCTCGTCTACCACATCAGCCCGTTCGCGAAGGGGGCTCACCCGGTCCCCTTCAGCTTCGACTGGTCGATCGACTACTACCCCCGCCAGTACCGCCTCCCCGGACCCGAGATGAGCGTGTACCGGCTGACGGGGGGGAAGTGCTCGTAACCGGGTGCTTTTCAGTGCCTATGCTGAGACTTCCAGCATGTCCACAGTCACTGAAACCGATCGGCGCCACCTCACGCGGGCGATTGACCTGGCCGAGCACGGGCGCGGCCTCGTCAGCCCGAACCCGCTCGTAGGCGCGGTTATCGGCCGTGACGGCGACGCCATCGGGGAGGGCTTCCATCGTGAGCTCGGCGCTCCCCACGCCGAAGTCGAAGCGATCCACTCGGTCGGTGACTCCGAGCTCGACGGGACCACGCTCTACGTATCGCTCGAGCCGTGCTGTCACCACGGCCGCACGCCGCCGTGCACGGAAGCGATCCTGCGCGCCGGCATCGGACGCGTCGTGATCGCGGCCGACGACCCTAGCTCGCATGCCTCGGGCCGCGGCCTGGGGATCCTGCGCGACGAGGGTGTCGAGGTGGTCGTGGCCGACGGTGAGCTGGCCGCGCGGGCCCGCCTCCAGAACCAGCCCTTTCGCAAGCGGGCGCGAACCGGACGCCCGTGGGTGCTCTTCAAGTCCGCCATGACGCTTGACGGCAAGGTGGCCACCCACACGGGCGACTCCAAGTGGATATCCGACGAGTCGAGCCGCCGGCGCGCTCACCGCTGGCGGGCCGAATGCGATGCCGTGGCGGTGGGGATTGGTACAGCGCTGGCCGACGATCCGCAGCTCACTCCGCGGGTCGAGGGAGTGGCCCGCCATCCGCGCCGCGTCGTCTTCGACTCGCTGGCCCGCCTCCCGCTCAATTCGCGCCTGATCCAGGACGCGCGTCGCTTCCCCCTGACGGTTGTCGTCTCACGCGCTGCGCCCCGAGCCGCCACCGACGCTTTGATCACCCACGGGGCCGACGTGATCGTGGCCACGGGTGAGAATGAGCCGGCGCGGATCCGCTCGGCCCTCGATCAGCTGGGTGCGGCCGGCGTCAGCTCGGTCCTGCTCGAGGGGGGTCCGCATCTGGCCGGGGCCTTCCTCGAGGCGGAAGAGATCGATGAGGTCCGTCTGTTCATCGCCCCACTGCTGCTCGGCGGGCGGACGGCCCGGGGCCCGCTCGAGGGCGAGGGAGTCGATGCCATCGCCGACGCCGTTCACGCCCTCTCGCTGGAGTGCGAGCGAATCGACGGCGACCTGCTGATCTCGTCACGGATGCGGGAGTGGTGAGGTGTTCACCGGCCTCGTGAGAGATTTGGGACGGGTGGCCGAGGTCGAACGCTCGAACGACGGGGCGCGGTTGCGCATCGATACTGCGCTGGCCGGTGAGCTCCGGCAGGGGGATTCCGTGGCCGTCAATGGTGTGTGTTTGACCGCGACGGCGATCGACGGGGGCTGGTTCGACGCCGAGGCGGTCAACGAGACGCTGAGACGAAGCTCGCTTGGTGTCTTGGCCGAGGGGGCGCCTGTCAATCTCGAGCTGCCGCTCCGGGTGGGCGACCCACTGGGAGGACACATCGTCCAGGGCCATGTCGACGGCCTGGGCCGGATCGCCGAGGTGGAGGACGATGGCTTTGGCCGCCGGGTGAGGATCGAAGCCGATCCCGAGATCCTTCGTTACGTGGTCGAGAAGGGATCCATCGCGGTGGACGGGATTTCGCTCACGGTGGCCGACGTCGACGCGCAATCATTTACGGTGGCCGTGATCCCAGAGACCCTCGAGCGAACCAACCTGAGCGCCGCACAGATCGGAGCGGCGGTCAACCTGGAGGTCGATGTGTTGGCGAAGTATGTGGAAAAGGCGGTCCGGAGATGACCGCTGTGGAGAGCACCTACTCGACTATCGAAGAGGCGCTGGAGGACCTCGCCGAGGGCAAGATGGTCGTCGTCGTCGACGACGCGGACCGTGAGAACGAAGGCGATCTCGTCATCGCGGCACAGTTCATCACCCCCGATGCGATCAACTTCATGACGCGCCAGGCCGGTGGCTGGATCTGCCTCGCCCTGACGCCCGAACGCTGCGATGAGCTGGGCCTCGAGCTGATGACGTTGAAGAACGAGAGCGCCCATCAAACCCCCTTCACGGTCACGATCGAGGCGCGCGAGGGCGTCACGACCGGGATCAGCGTGTTTGACCAGGCGCACACGATGCAGGTGGCGATCGACCCCACCAAGGGCCGCGATGACATCGTCAAGCCCGGCCATGTCCGTCCTCTCAAGGCCAAGGCGGGAGGCGTGCTCGAGCGCACGGGCCACACCGAGGCCTCGGTCGATCTCGCCCGCCTGGCCGGCCTGAACCCGGCCGGGGTCATCTGCGAGATCCAGAACGAGGACGGATCGATGGCCCGGGGTGACGATCTCGCCAGCTACTGCTGGAAACACCGGCTGAAGATGATCACGATCGCCGACCTGATCGCCTACCGGCGCCGGCACGAGAAGCTGGTTGAGCGGGTGGTGGCCACGACGCTTCCGACAGCCTTCGGTGAGTTCACCGCGGTCGGGTACCGGTCCCTGGTCGACAACAAGCATCACGTCGCGCTCGTCAAGGGGGAGGTCGACGGCGTCGAGGATGTGCTGGTGCGCGTGCACTCGGAGTGCCTGACCGGGGATGTCTTTCACTCGCTGCGCTGTGATTGCGGCGAACAGCTGGAGTCCGCGCTTTCGATGATCGAGCGCGAGGGCCGCGGTGTGCTCCTTTACCTGTCCCAGGAGGGCCGTGGCATCGGCCTCCTCAACAAGCTGCGCGCCTACAAGCTCCAGGAGGAGGGTCTGGACACAGTCGACGCCAACCTGAAGCTCGGGCTGCCGGCCGATCTGCGTGATTACGGGATCGGAGCTCAGATCCTCTCCGACCTCGGGCTCACCTCGATCCGGATCCTCACCAACAACCCCAAGAAGATCTCCGGCCTGGCCGGGTATGGGATGTCGGTTTCCGACCAGATCCCCATCGAGCACGTGCCCAACCCGCACAACGAGGCCTACCTGCGGGCCAAGCGTGACCGGCTCGGCCACACGCTGCACCACCAGGGCCTCGACCTGGACGAAGCGATGCTGCGGGGCGAGACGCAGCCCGGAGACATCCCGGGGGAGCGGAAGTGAGCGCCGCGGCCGAAGGCGCCCACTTCGCCCTGTGCGTCGCCCGCTTCTATCCCGA
Source organism: uncultured Solirubrobacterales bacterium (assembly GCA_963733555.1). Taxonomy (GTDB): domain Bacteria; phylum Actinomycetota; class Thermoleophilia; order Solirubrobacterales; family Solirubrobacteraceae; genus Palsa-465. The sequence goes on along the minus strand of CAVTDO010000002.1, from coordinate 1,041,794 downwards.
GCTGGCGGACAGGCTGGAGGCGGGCGCGCGGGAGGCGCTGAGCCAATCCGGGATCGACGAGGCCGAGCGCTTCGACGTCGCGGGTGCGTTCGAGCTTCCGCTGGCGGCCAAGTACGTCGCCGAGTCCGGTCGCTACGACGCTGTGGTCTGCCTCGGTGCGGTCATCCGAGGCGAGACCGACCATTACGAGTACGTGTGCCGCGAGGCGGCGCGGGGAATCCAGGATGTGCAGCTCCGCACCGGTGTCCCGTGCGGGTTTGGGGTGCTCACCGTGTCCTCGATGGAGCAGGCGCTGGAGCGGGTCGGCGGTGGCTCCAAGCGGGACACGGGGCGCAACGCCGTCGAGGCCACCCTGGCCGCGCTAGAGATAAAACGGCAGCTGCTGAGCCGCCGCGCCGCGGCGGGCTTCCGGGCCTAGAGCCCCGACTCAGTCACCCTGACCGCCGCCAGCCCCCTGGCCGCCACCACCCCGGTGGCCATCGGCGTGGGCGTGCCCCGGGCCGGCCGGGGCGGAGGCCTGCTGGCCGAGCGCCTGTAACGCCAGCGCCAGCTCAGTCCGCACGACGGAGGTCTGGTTGGGAATCTGGAGCCGGCGCCAGAGGATGGGGACCGCGGCTCGCGGTTCCCCGGCCATCCGCAGTGAGTGCCCCAGGTCGTAGAGGGCATAGGCATAGGTGAGGCTGCTCGGGGCTGCGGTGGCCACAGCGCGGCGCAGAACCGGGATGGCGGCCTGGTAGTTGCCGGCCAGCATCATTGAGTGGCCCTGAGTCTCCAGGGCGCTCGCGCTTCCGGTGACCGGGGCCGTGCTCGTGGCGGGCGGCGTCGCGTGGGTTCTGGTCGCGGGAGTCGTGGCGGTGGTGGCGCGTTTGGACGTGGAAGGCCGGGCCGGGGGCCGGGAGGCCCGCACGCCGCTATGCGGATTAGTCCCCGCCGGGCCGCCGCTGGCCGCGGCGGCGATCGCCACCCCGAGGACGACGGCGGACAGTGCGGCGACCACGACCATCCGAGCGGTCCGGCGGGAGCGCCCCGGGAACCGCACGAAGGGCTCGGGCGCCGGTGGGCGGGCCGGGGGCACAGCTCCCCGCGGGGGGAGGGGGCGCGTGACGGCCGCGGAGGCCATCCGGCGCGTCGGGACGGTGGGGGCGAGCGCGTCCTCGAGGGCGTCGGTGAACTCGAGCGAGCTGGCGAAGCGCTCCTCGGGCCGCTTGGCCATCCCTCGGGCCAGGACGGCGTCGATCGCCGGCGGTAGGGCGGGGTTGCGGTGACTCGCGAGCGGCGGGGGATCCTCGACGTGCTGGCGCGCCTGAGCGGCGAAGTGCTCAGCCGTGAACGGTCTCTCGCCTACCAGGAGCTCGAACGCGGCCACGGCAAGGGCATAGCGGTCTGAGGCCTCCGTGGCCGGCTCCCCGAGGGCTCGCTCAGGAGCGAGGTAGGCGGCTGTCCCCAGGACCTCGCCGCTCACTGTGAGCTGATCCTCGCTTCCGATCTGCGCGATGCCGAAATCGGCGACATGGAGCACACGCTCGCGGGTGAGCAAGAAGTTGGCCAGCTTCACGTCACGATGGATGACTCCGCGTCGATGGGCATAGTCAAGGGCGCCGGCTGCCTGCTGGAGCCAGGTCAACGCGGTCACCGGGTCCACCCTCCCGTGGCGCAGCGCATCGGCCGCGGTGCCGCCGGAGAGGTATTCCATGACCAGGAAGGGCTGGCCGCCGGGTCCGTCCTCGGACGGCGCCTCGCCGACGTCGTAGATCGTGACCACGTTGGGATGGCCTGAGAGCCGCGCGGCCGCGCGGGCCTCGCGCTTGAAGCGCCTCCCGGCCAGCTCGTCGTGGGCATACGGCTCGGCCAGCAGCTTGATCGCGACGTTGCGGTCCAGGGTATGGTCGCGGGCACACCACACGGTGGCCATTCCGCCCCTCGCGATCCGCCGCAGCGGCTCGTAGCGTGGGGGTAGATCAATACCCGTGAGCACGGCGGCGCCCCGTTCGGCTCTGGGATCCATTTGACTGGCGTGGTACCCACACGGCCTGATTTCAATCAGATGACAGACCCGGAGTCGGGCCGGATGGACGGACGTATGGCCGCCGCGGGAGGGGCGTTGGAAGCTCCCTGTCTATACTCGCCGCCGTGAGAAAAGTCTGTTACGTGTGCGGACGGCACCCGGCATTCGGTCACAGCCGAAGCCACTCGATGGTGGCCACCAAGCGTCGCTTCGACCCTAACCTGCAGCGGGTTCGGATCAACGACGGCGGGACCCCGCGGCGCGTCTATGTCTGCACCCGCTGCCTGAAGGCTGGCAAGGTAGTCAAGGCGCCCTAGGGCGTGGCTCTGCGCCCACCGAAACTCGCGCAGGACGGATCAGTCAGCCAGGATGGGCCCGGCTCGGATCCGAGCATCGTCCGCTTTCGCACGGTCGTCGAAGCGGGGCTGGCGGCACTCGAGGCGCGGCGTGAGGAGGTCAACGATCTCAATGTCTTTCCGGTCGCCGACGGCGACACCGGCGACAACATGGTGCTCACCCTCCGGGCCGTGCTCCAAGAGCTTGATCGCCTCACCGGCGCTTCCGAGGAGCACACGATCGACGACATCGGACGTGAGGAGATCGTTGCCTCGGTGGCCCGGGCTGCCCTCCTGGGAGCCCGCGGCAACTCTGGGGTCATCCTCTCCCAGCTGATCCGGGGCGCCGCGGAGGAGCTGGCCAGCCGGCCTGGCGAGCTCGTGGATCCGGTCCTCATCGGCGCCGCCCTGGCTCGGGCCGCCGACCAGGCCTACGGCTCGGTCCGGGAGCCAGCCGAGGGAACGATCCTCACCGTGGTCAGGGAGATGGCCGCCCGGGTCGCATCTGAGCTGGCCCACATGCGCGACGCGCGGCTGGGGCCGGAGGCCACCGTGCTGGAGCAGGACGCGGTGATCGCCGAGGTGATCGAACGTGCGGTCGAGGCGGGGCAGGAGTCGGTCAAGCGGGGTCCCGATCTGCTGCCCGTGCTCCGTGAGGCAGGAGTAGTCGACGCCGGGGGCTACGGCCTCACCGTTCTGCTGGCAGGGATCGTCGGCGCGCTCCGGGGAAGCGCCCCACCGCCGCTCGAACATCACGCCCCTGCCCGGATCACCCACCCGCAGCACGCGTCGAGCACGTACCGCTACTGCACGAACTTCGCCGTCACCGGGGCCGGATTGGAGCAGCGTCGATTCGTCCGGGCCCTCGAGGACCTGGGGGATTCGGTCCTGGTGGTGGGTGATCAGACCACGCTCAAGATCCACGTGCACACAGACGACCCGGATTCGGCGACGGCGCTGTTCGCCGATGTCGGCACCGTGTCGCACCTGGACGTGGCCGATATGCAGGCCCAGATCGAGCAGCGGGACGAGCGGTTGGCCAAGGACGGTCGCCTGGCCACCTGCGGCGCGCTTGCCGTGACGAGCGGCGAGGGGATGCGGGCGCTGTTCGAGAGCTTCGGCGTCCGCGCCCTCGATGGCGGGGCCAAGCTCAACCCCTCCACCTACGAGCTGCTGGCAGCGATCCACGCCGTCCCAGCCGAACAGGTCGTGGTCCTGCCCAATAGCCCCAATGTGACCATGGCCGCCGAACGAGCCGCCGCCCTGTCCGAGAAGCAGGTGACGGTCGTCCTTTCCCGCTCACCCCAGGCCGGGCTGGCCGCCGCCGTCGGACTCGACCCACGGAGGAGCGCTGAGGAGAACGCCGCCTCGATGGGCTCAACCCTCGAGCGCGTCCGCACTGGCGCGGTGGCGCCCGCGGCGCGCGACGATGCCGGAGGCCGGTTCAAGGAGGGGGACGCGGTGGGTTTCGTGGAGGAGGAGATCGTCATCTCGGGGACGCCGCGGGAGGCGCTGCGCGGAGTGCTTGAGCGGCTGGCCGAGGGCGCCGAGCTCATCACCTGCCTGCGCGGAGCCGAGGCGCCACTGGACGACGAGACGGTCCAGGCGCTCGCCCATGGCGATGCCGAATTCGAGCTTTCCGAGGGTGGACAGCAGAGCTACTGGTGGCTCCTGGCGGCTGAGTAGCCGCCACGCCGCTCGGCGGCGTGACCGCGGGCGCGGTCATCATCAGCTCCAGCCGTGAGCCTGACCGCATTCGCCAGCTCCCAGGTCCTTGAGCCAGACGCGCTCGACGCGGCTCCGGTTCACTACCCGCGCCCGTCGCGGCTCGAAACGCCACTCGAGGTGTCCGGGCAGAAGGCTCAGGACGGGGCGCGAACGCTCGGCCTGGTGACGGTGGGGAAGCTGCTTGACCACCTGCCCCGGGACCGCCGGGAGGCCCGCACCGTGGCTGAGCTGAGACAGGGGGAGAGCGCCACTGTGGTTGTCGAGGTGCGATCCATCGTCTCGCGCCCGGTCCGGCGGCGGGGCATGCGCCCCCTCGTCGAGGCGACCGTGGGCGACGAGTCTGGGGTCATGAAGGCGACCTTCTTCAACCAGCCCTGGCTCGTCAACCGCTATCCGTCGGGCACCCGGCTGGCGCTCCACGGCAAGTACCAGGCCCGGAACCGGTTCGCTGTCCAGGCGCACGCGCCGACCGGTGAAGCTCTAGCCGGCGCAGAGGCGGTGGCTCACTATCCCGCCACCGAGGGCCTCTCTTCGACCCAGATCCTGGCCCTGGTCAAAGAGCATGCGGCCGGACTGAGCGACGTCTTCGATGCCCTCCCCGCAGCCGTCCGGGCCGACGTGCAGCTGCCGGACCGGGCCGCAGCGCTCACGGCAGCGCACTTTCCCGGCGGTGAGGATGACCTTGAGGTGGCCCACCGCCGGCTCGCCTTCGATGAGCTACTCCTGGCCCAGCTGACCCTGCGCCTGCGCCGCCGCGCGCTCGAGGACACCGTCAGCGCCCCGGTGCTCGACGGCCCGGCCGAACTCACCGCGCGCTGGCTTTCCGAGCTCCTGCCCTTCGAGCTCACGGGCGATCAGCGCCGGGCCCTGGAGCAGATCGATGCCGATGTGGCCTCGAGGCGGCCCATGCAACGGCTGCTCATGGGCGAGGTCGGCTCAGGTAAGACCGTCGTCGCCCTCTACTCGCTGCTGCGCGCGGTCGAGAATGGCTATCAGGGTGCACTGATGGCGCCCACTGAGACTCTGGCCGAGCAGCATTTCGCCACCCTCCAGGCACTCCTGCCTGGAGAGGCCGTGCCCATCGGTCTGCTCACCGGTTCGACCCCGGCGGGACGGGCCGCTGACCTGCGGGGCAAGCTCGCCAGTGGCGAGCTGGCGCTGATCGTAGGCACCCATGCCTTGATCGAGGAGGCGGTCCGGTTCGCCCGCCTGGGCCTCGCCGTGGTCGACGAGCAGCATCGCTTCGGCGTGCGCCAGCGGGCCGCGCTGGATGCCAAGGGGTCGGGCGGCCTGAGCCCGCATATCCTGCATATGACCGCGACACCGATCCCGCGCACCCTCGCGCTGGCCGCCTACGGCGATCTCGACTTCACCCTGTTGCGCGAGCTTCCCCGCGGGCGCCGCCCGATCCAGACCTTCGTTTGTGCAACGGTGGCGGAGCGGGAGCGGGCATATGACCGGATCCGGGAGGAGCTGCGCGCCGGGCGCCAGGCCTTCGTCGTGTGCCCGCTCGTCGAGGAGTCCGAGGTGCTCCAGGCACGAGCCGCCACGGTGGAGTTCGAGCGCCTGCGCAAGGGAGAGTTTGCCGAGTTCGAGGTCGTGCTCCTGCACGGGCAGATGCCTTCGTCGGCCAAGCAGCGCGCCATGGCCACGTTTGCCTCGGGGGAGGCGCACGTGCTCGTCGCCACCTCGGTGATCGAGGTGGGGATCGACGTCGCCAATGCCACTGTGATGTTGGTCGAGGACGCAGATCGCTACGGCATCTCGCAGCTGCACCAACTCCGGGGCCGGATCGGCCGGGGGGCGCACGCGTCGCTTTGCCTGTTGTTCGGGGGCAAGGAATCACCACGGCTGCGGGCCCTGGCCGCACATGGAGATGGATTCAGGCTGGCCGAGATCGATCTCGAGCTGAGGGGGGAGGGGGAGGTGATCGGAACACGCCAGCACGGGCAGGTGGTGTTCAAGGTGGCCGAGCTCCCGCGTGACGCCGAGCTGCTTGAGCGGGCCGCGCAGCACGCCCAACGGGTCCTGGCCGTCGATCCGCACCTCGAGCTTCCCGAGCACGCGCTCCTGCCCGAAGCTCTCCTCCGAGCCTACGGTGCGGAGGCCGAAGCGCCGATCCCGGCATGAGGGTCATCGGCGGTGCCTTGGGGGCGGCCGCTCGTCGCTCCCCGTGGGCGCCGAACACGCCCGACTCCGGAGCGGGTTCGGGAGGCGCTCTTCTCCATCCTCGGCTCGCTGGAGGGCGAGCGTGTTCTCGACCTGTTTGCCGGCTCCGGCGCGCTGGGCATCGAAGCCGCGTCACGGGGAGCGACTCAGGTGACGCTGGTCGACTCCGCCCGGGGTGCCGTCGCGGCGATCAGACGCAACGTGGATTCGTTGGAGCTCGAGGCTGAGATTCGCCCCCAGCCTGCCCTGAGTTTCCTTGAGCAGGCACGGGAGGAGCGCCGTGAATACAGTCTCGTCTTCCTCGATCCTCCATACGGCGATGCTCTGCGGCTCGGTCCCCCGCTCTCAGCTGCACTCGCACCGGTGCTTACACCGGACGCGCGGGTGGTATTTGAGAGCGACCGGCGCGCGCCAGGCGAGCTCTCGCTGAGACGCGTCGACGAGCGCCGCTACGGCGACACCCTGATCCAGATCTACACAAATGCCCCCTCCCGATAAGCGCGTCGTCATATGCCCCGGAACCTTCGATCCGGTGACCAACGGCCACCTCGACGTGATCACCCGAGCCGCGGCGATGTACGACCAGGTCATAGTCGCGGTGGTCAACGCGCCCTGGCGCAAGGGCAACACGCTGTTCACGGCCGAGGAGCGGATCGGCTTCATCCGCAAGGCCACCGAGCACCTCCCGAACATCAGCGTGGAGCCTTTTGCCACCCTGGTCGTCGACTTCGCCCGGGAGAAGGGAGCAATCTCGATCCTCAAGGGACTGCGGGCAATCTCGGACTTCGAGTACGAGATGGAGATGAACCAGCTCAACCACCGCCAGGCCCCGGAAATCGAGTCCGTTTACCTGATGGCCTCGGACAAGTACAGTTTCCTGAGCTCAAGCGGAGTCAAGGAGCTCGCCAACTTCGGCGGCGACATCGACCAACTCGTGCCCGGCGAGGTGGCGACGGCGTTGAAGGAACGGCTCAGCCGCTGACGAAACAAAGGTGCGCGATATGGATGTCCTGGTACTCATTGACAAGCTCGACGATCTGGTCCACAACGCCAAGCCGGTCCCGCTGACCGATCAGGTGCGTGTGGACAAGGAGGAGATCTACGACATCCTCGATCAGATGCGAGCCACGATCCCTGAGGAGATCAAGCAGGCGCGCTGGATCGTCAAGGAGCGCCAGGAGATGCTCGCCGAGGCCAAGCGTGAGGCCGAGCGGGTCGTGCAGGAGGCAAAGGAGCGCCAGGATCGCCTCATCTCCCAGGAGGAGGTGACCCGGCAGGCCGAGCGCGCCGCCGAGGACATCATCGAGGAGGCGCGGGCCCGGGAGCGGGAGATCCGCCTCGGCGCCGAGGATTACGCCGACGAGATCCTCAACACGCTCGAGGTCAACCTGTCGAAGTTCATCGCCGCCGTCCGGCGTGGCCGCGAGCGGCTGGCGGGCAAGGAAGAGCCGGCAGAGGTCGGGTAGCGCGGCGTGGGGCGCCACCCGCGTCCCGGCGCCTGCTCTCACAAGCGACGGCTTTCGCAGTGCACGCGAGGGACGTGGGTGGCGTCCCACGCCGCGCTACCAGGCCCACCCTTGCGAGCGTTGGAACAGCGTTGGAATATGTGGGCCTAGGGTGAGCCGAACATGGCGACGATCGAAGTCCTCGACACCGACATCACGCAGCTCGACGTGGACGCGATCGCCAACGCTGCCAACACGCGGCTGATTCACGGCGGCGGTGTCGCAGGGGCGATCGCGCGGGCCGGGGGTCCGGTTGTCCAGGCCGAGAGCGAACAGGTCGCGCCGATCGGCCTCGGGGAGGCGGTCGAAACGAGCGGCGGTGATATGCCCTGCCGGTGGGTCATTCATGCCGCCACCATGCACCTCGGCGGCCCGACCTCGGCCGAGATCATCGCCAGCGCCACCGCGAGCACATTGCGGAAGGCCGATGCGCTGGGAGCGCGATCGCTGGCGCTGGTCGCGTTCGGCACCGGGGTGGGTGGCTTCCCGCTGGCGGAGGCAGCCCGGATTGAAGTGGCGGAGGTGCGTCGTCACCTGGACGGCGGGAGCGGCCTTGAGCGCGTCGTCTTCGCCGTGCGCGGAGCGGCGGCGCGGCAGGCCTTCGAGCGCGCACTGCGCCGACTGAGCCGCGAGGGTCCATCGCGGCAGAGCGACCCTTGTGCGGAGCCGCACTTGGCGGTATAAGGGACTCTACTTTGGGGCATCGGCGAGGGCTTGTGGGGCTTCGACCGGCTGCGGGAGCGGCCTTGGCCGTCCTGTGCCTGGGCCTCGTGACAGCCACCCCGGCGGGAGCGAGCGGCGCCGCAGCCACGTTCACCGTGGCGGGCTTCGGCGATGGGACCGGCCCGTGCAGCGCCATCGATGCGAACGGGAACTCGGTGTGTCCGACGCTGCGCGCGGCCGTCAGCCAGGCAAATCTGCAAGGGAACTCACCGACCATCAACCTCCAGGCGGGAACGTTCCAGCTCACGCCCGGTAACGGCGGATTCCTCGAAGTGAAGACGTCGATGAACATCGTCGGCGCAGGCCCGGGAAGCTCCAGCGGCACCACGATCCAGCAGACCGACCAACAGAACAGGGTGCTCCGGGTGGATGGAACAGCGACCCTGAAGCTGAGCGCGGTCGAGATCACAGGCGGGCATCTGTCTCCCGCCTGGACGTCCGGCGGTATTGCACGGGGCGGTGGGATCCTCGTCGATGGCGTGATTCAAATGAACGATGCCCTCGTGACGGGGAACGAGGCGATCGGGGGATCGGACTCCAGCAGTAGCGGCAGCCCGGGCGATGAGGCGCAGGGCGGAGGGATCGACTTCCCACCCGCTGCGCTGGCCGGGAGTTCCATCACCAAGAGCAGTATCAGCGGCAACGAGGTGATCGGCGGTAGCGGCGGCCACGGGAGCGGGGTTCCCGGAGGCCCCGGCGGCCTCGGGAGGGGCGGGGCCATCAACTACGAGGCGAACGGCCCTCTGCAGCTCAGTGGCAGCACCTTGTCCGGAAATCAGGCGCTGGGAGGTACCGGCAACACCGGCGCCGGAGCGCCCGGGGATGGCGGCCGGGGATGGGGCGGGGCGATCTTTGACGCGGGCGGCATGACGGCGAAGGCCGATACGTTCAGCGGGAACACTGCCACCGGTGGCAGCAGCGGGGGCAGCGCCGCCATCGGGGGCGCGGCCGCCGGCGGAGGCATCGATGATGTGCAGGCGGCTGAGACGATCGTCAATTCGACGGTGTTTGATAACCGCTCGGCCGGCGGCCCGGGCTCCGGTACGGGCGCACCGGGTACCGGCTACGCCGGCGGCATCGAAGCCACCGGATCCAGTGCGACCCTGGATCTCGCCAGCGACACGCTCGACGGCAATCAGGCCGATCAGGCTGGAAGCGTGTATGTCGCGGTGGGCGGTAACAGCCCTCCCTACCCCTTCACGATCCAAGACACCATCGTGTCCGCTGGCTCCGCGGCAAACTGCGGCCTGATCACGCCGCCTTCCTCCGAGTCCTACAACCTCGAGGATGACGCCGCTGACTCGTGCGGATTCACGGCCGCCAGTCACGACCTGGTCGGGGTGAGCCCGGAGCTGCAAGGCGCCCTGGCCGGCAACGGCGGCCCCACGCAGACGCTCGCGCCCGGACTGGGAAGTCCGGTCATTGGGGCCGGCGGCCAATGTACGGATCCCACCTCGGCTCCGCCCAACCTGGCGCTGACCGTCGACCAGCGCGGGGATCCGCGGCCAGCTGTCTGCGACGTCGGCGCCTTCGAGGCTCAGTCACCCCAGAACACGATCCGTCCGGCCGTCTCGGGTGCTACGAGCCGTGGGCAGCTGCTGTTCTGCAGCCAGGGGAGCTGGACGGGTGACGGCGGCCCGTTCGGGTACGCCTTTGCCTGGCTACGTAACGGAATCCCGATCCCGAACGCGTCCACGAACACCTACGTGGTGGGAGCGGCAGACCCAGGTCAAAGCCTGGCCTGCCGAGTCACCGCGAGCTACTACCGATTTGGCGTTGCCACGAGCTCACTGGTCACCGTCACGAGCTATCCGGTGATCACCATCCTCAACGTTTCCGCGAAGGCGAGCGGAGCCGTCGTCACCCTGGGCTGCCGCGGGGCGGACGGGCAGCGGTGCACGGGCCTGTTCAAGCTGACCGTGTTCGAGAGGCTGCGGCGCGGCAAGGTGATAGGCGTGGCGGCAAGCGGGCCTCGGGGGCGGGAACGGACTGTGACCGTGGGACAGCAGCGCTATTCGCTTCTGGCCCGGCACACAGCCACAACCACAATCACACCCAAGACGAGTGGCATCCGGCTGCTCGCCAGATTCAAGATCCTCCCGGTGCTCGTAACGGTTACCCAGGGCACCGCGGCCGGGACGACCACCATGGCTTCCCGCGAGCTGAAGCTCCACCCCGGCCGGGCGTCCGGCCGTCGCGGCTAGCGGACCTCGAAGCCGCTTAGACCCTCGGGCTCCTCGTCACGCACCTCGACGTGCTCGACGCTCGCCCGGGGAGGACCCGTCTCCAAGAAGCGCAGCACGCGCTCGACCGCCTCGGGCGGACCCTCGAGTAAGGCCTCGACGGCTCCGTCACTCCGGTTCCTGACCCACCCGGCAACCCCGTGAGCCGCGGCTCGCTCGCGAGTCGAGTCCCGGAAGAACACCCCCTGGACCTCGCCCTCCACGGTCACCCGGCGGCGGATCACGTCCTCTTCCATGCGGCGATTGTGGCTCACGAGATTCTTTCCGTCCGCGCCGGGCGCAATCCTGGTTTGCTGCATGACTGCCCTCTGGTTACTGGTTGGAGTTATCGTCGGTGCCGCGCTGGTGGCGCTGGCTCTGCGCCCCCGGCTCCGCGCGCTCAGCCTGGAGGCCGCCCGCGTGGGCGAGCTCGAACGTGACCTGGCGGGCGCCCGGTCAGATCTCGAGCACGAGCGGGCGCTGGCCGAGGAGCGGCTGGCCACAGTCCGGGACGCCCAGGAGCGGCTATCCGTCTCCTTCAAGGCCCTCAGCGCCGAGGCGCTGCAGACCAACATGGCGCAGCTGGCCGAGCTGGCCCGGGCTCAGCTCCGGACCGCGCAGGTCGAGGCCAAGGGGGATCTCGACAAGCGCCACCAGGCGGTGGAGCAGTTGGTCGCCCCGCTCAAGGAGCAGCTCGGCCGGGTGGACGCCCAGCTGCTCAAGCTTGACCAGGAGCGGCGTGAATCTGGTGGGCGACTTACAGCCCAGCTTCGCACGCTGGCTGAAACGGGCGAAAAACTGCGCACCGAGACGGGGGCCCTGGTTACGGCCCTGCGGAAGCCCAACGCACGCGGCCAGTGGGGGCAGATGCAACTGCGGAACGTCGTCGAGGCGGCGGGGATGCTGAAGCACTGCGACTTCGTTGAGCAGCACTCCTACGTCGGTGACGACGCGACGCTGCGTCCTGACATGGTCATCAGCCTGCCGGGGGGCAAGCACGTCGTCGTCGATGCCAAGGCGCCCTTGCAGGGCGTGCTCGATGCCTTCGAGGCGCGCGACGACGCGGAGCGCGAGCAGTGTCTACGGGTTCACTCGCGGCTCCTGCGCAAGCACGTCAAACAGCTGGCCGACAAGGCTTACTGGTCCCGCCTGGACTCGACTCCTGACATGGTGGTGATGTTCCTACCCGGGGAGTCGCTCCTGGCGCCGGCACTCGAGGCTGACTCCAGCCTGCTCCAGGACGCGATGGCCCAGCGGGTTCTGATCGCCAGCCCCGTCACATTGCTGGCATTGCTGCACTCCGTCGCCTACGGGTGGCAGCAGGAACGAGTGGCCGAGTCCGCTCAGGCCATATCCGAGCTTGGACGGGAGCTCCACACGCGCATCGTGAAGCTCTCGAGCTTGATGGCCACCCTCGGCTCCCGGCTCAACAGCACGGTCAAGGCCTACAACGAGACGGTCGGCTCATACGAGCACCGGGTGGTGCCGGCGGCGCGACGCTTTGAGGACCATGGGGCCGCGTCGAGCGGCCGGGCGCTGCCGGAGATCGAGCCGGTGACGACGACCGCGCGCAGCGTCGACATCACCGATGCCCTCGAGGACGATGACCCGGATATCGGGCAGCTGAACCTGGGCCGTCTTCGCGCCGCCGGCTGACCCATCTGGGGTCTCCAGGAGCGGGTGGCCGCCGCTAAGCTCGGGCCATGTCGCTGCGTACGGATGCGTTCGATCTTGGCGGCCTTCATCTCAGCGCAGGCGAAGGGCGCCGGCTGGCCCTCACCGTCGCGGTTGAGCCCTTCTCGCTGAGCGGTGAGCCCTACCCCGTGGAGCCGGCTCTGATCCCGACCCAGCTCGACGTCTCGAGGACCACCGGGGACGGATATGTGCTTCGCCTGCGCTACGAGGCCACCGTCACCGGCCCATGCATGCGCTGCCTGGAGGATGCTGAGCCGACGTTCTCGATCGATGCCTGTGAGGTCTCGCAGCCCGGCGGGGGCGAGGAGCTGAATTCACCCTACGTCGAGCAGGGGGTGCTCGACCTCCATGCCTGGGCCCGGGATGCCCTGGCCCTGGCCCTGCCCGCGACGCTCCTGTGCCGCGAGGATTGCGCGGGCCTGTGCGGGGTGTGCGGCGAGAACCTGAACCGGGTGGGGGCCGGTCACCATCACGAGACCGGCCCCGACCCGCGCTGGGCCAAGCTCTCGGAGATCCACTTCGAGTAACCGGGCAGCTGCGCAGCCTGCGGTTACACTGCGGCCATGGCCGTCCCCAAGCAGAAGCAATCCCACTCCCGCACATCCAAGCGCCGGGCGCAGCACAAGGCCGCCTCCGCCGCCTACAACAGCTGCCCGCAATGCCACAGCCCGCGCCTGCCGCATCGGGTTTGTCCGACGTGCGGGTACTACAAGGGCCGTGAGGTTGTCTCCCCGGGGGCGGAGCCCAGTCTCTGAGCCGCTGAGTCGCTGAGCCGATGATCACCGTCGCCGTGGACGCAGGCGGGGCCGATCGGGGGCCGCGTGAGGTCGCCGCTGGGGCGGCGAGGGCCGCCAGCCGTGGCATAGGGGTTCTCCTCTTCGGGCCGGCTGAGGACATCGGTCAGGTCCCCGATGGCGTCGAGGTGATCGATGCCCCGGTCTCGATCGCCAAGGCTCCGGATCCGGCCTTCGCCGTCCGGACGACGCCTGAGGCCTCGATCGTCCAGGCCGCTCGTGCGGTGGCCGACGGACGAGCGCAGGCGCTCGTCTCCGGCGGATCGACCGGCTCGGCGCTCGCCGCCGGCCTGTTCAACCTGCGACGTGACCGCGGCATCTACCGTCCCGCCCTGGCTCTCCCGATCCCCGTCCCGGGCTCGACGCCGGTTCTTCTCCTCGACGTCGGCGCCAACGTGACCTGCCGCCCCGAGCACATGATCCAGTTCGCGCACATGGGCTCAGCCTTCGCTCAGGCCGTGCTCGAGCGTCCGGCCCCTCGAGTGGCGCTGCTCTCCAACGGCGAGGAGCCGGGAAGGGCACCCCGGAGCTCGTCGCGGTGCACGAGCAGCTCGCCGGTCCGGCCGGGGCGGGGCTCAACTTCATCGGCAACATCGAGGGAACGCAGGTGACCGAGAACATCGCCGACGTCGTGGTGATGGACGGGTTTACGGGCAACATCGTGCTCAAGCTGACCGAAGGCGTCTCGGCCCGCACTCTGCGCGCGGTCAGGGAGGCGGCGATGAGCTCATGGCGCGGGCGCGTCGGCGGCCTGCTGCTCTCGAGCTCGGTCCGGAAGCTCCAGGCCGAGATCGATCCCGAGGATCAAGGCGGCGCGTACCTGCTCGGACTGCGCCGGCTTGGGGTGATCGCTCACGGCCGGTTCTCTGCCCCGTGGTTTCGCTCGTGCCATCGAGGTCGCGGCCCTTGGTGTCCAGGAGGATCTGATCGGCCGCACCCGCCAGGCACTCATGCAGGCGGGGGCGTTACGACCGCCCCCCGGGCAGGGCGACGAAGCGGACTCCACTCCGCCGGCACCGAGGACTCGGAAGCGGACGGCCCGTCCGAGTCCGCGGCTACGGTGTCGAATCGATGAATCGGCAGCAGGTCTTCTCGCTCATCCAGGGCCACCTGGCCGACGAGCTTGAGGTCGACCCAGAATCGGTCTCCGAGGCCACGCGGTTCCGTGAGGACCTCGAGGCAGATTCGCTCGATCTCTACACGCTCGTCCAGGAGCTCGAGGACTCCTACGGAGTCAAGATCTCCGACGAGGAGGCGACCCGGATCCTCACCGTGGGTCAGGCGGTGGACTTCGTGATGGCGAGCGGTGCCGTCGATTCACGTTCCTCAGCGGCGGCGAGCCAGGGCTCCGACGCCGAGTGATCGAAAGGCCAGCGCGGACAGAGTCCGGTTTCGAGACCGGGCTGCGGGAGCTTCTCGACCGGTTGCCCGAGGACCTGGTGGCGCCCGTATTCACCCACGCGTCGTGGACCGAGCGGCGCTCGGAGTCCTACGAGCGCCTGGCCTTCCTCGGCGACAGCGTGCTCGCTCTGGCCGTGACGGCGTACCTGTACCCACGGCTCGAGGCCGAGCGTTACGGCGCCGGCCGTCTGACCAAGATCCGAGCCCAGGCCGTGTCCGGGCGCTCCTGCAAGGCGGTGGCCGAACGGCTGGGGATCCCGGCCCGGCTCGGGGCAGCGGCTCCGGCGGGCGCCGGGGCCAGCGTCCAGAGCCTGATCGGGACCGAACGGGTGCTGGCCTCGGTGATCGAGGCCGTCATCGGCGCCTGCTTTCTCGCCTTCGGCTACGACGAGACGGCCGACGCCGTCGTCGATGCCTTCACGCCGGAGATCGACGATGCACTAGAGCACCCGGTCGACTTCAAGTCGGCCCTCCAGGAGCGACTGGCCCGCAAGGGAGCACTCGTTACCTACGACGTCGTCGAGGAGCAGGGGCCCCCGCACGACCGGAGATTCGAGATCCGGGCCGCGATTGGCGGGGTGGAGGTCGGCCGGGGCAACGGCCGGAGCAAGAAGGACGCCGAGCAGGAAGCCGCCCAGGCCGCCCTGGAGAGCCTCGAGCAATGAGAGCCGAGCTATGTACCTGAAATCGATCGTTCTCAAGGGCTTCAAGTCATTCCCCGACCGCACGCGCCTGGAGTTCGGCCCCGGGGTGAGTGTGATCGTTGGTCCGAACGGCTCGGGCAAGTCGAACGTCACCGACGCCGTCCTGTGGGCACTGGGCGAGCAGTCGCCGCTCGCCGTCCGCGGCCAGTCGATGCAGGACGTCATCTTTGCCGGCGCTCCGGGGCGCCAGGCCAGCCGCAGTGCCGAGGTTGAGTTGGTGCTCGATGACAGCGACGGGGTCCTCGGCCTCGGGATGCCCGAGGTGTCGATCCTCCGGCGTCTGGATCGCACGGGGGAGGGTGAGTACCGGCTCGCCGGCGCCCGCTGCCGGCTCGTCGACGTGATCGAGGTCCTGTCCGATACCGGGCTGGGCAAAGAGATGCACTCGGTCATCTCCCAGGGGCGCGTCGAATCGATCGTCACCTCCAAGCCGCGCGACCGGCGCCTGCTCATCGAGGAGGCGGCCGGGCTGGGCAAGCACCGCAAGCGGCGCCGGCGGGCCCAGCTCAAGCTCGCCGAACTCAGGACAACCTGGACCGCGCGCTCGACGTGGAGCGGGAGGCGCGAAGCGCGCCTGCGCCCGCTCAAGCGCCAGGCCGAGGCAGCGGAGCTCCACGAGCGCTTGGAGCGCCAGTCGCTCGAGGCGCGCTGGGAGCTGGCTCGGGACGATCTGCGGGCCCAACAGGCGACACTGGCCACGGCTCAGAGCCAGGCCGCCGAGGCGCGGGCGGCCCGCCAGCACCTCGAGCAGGATCTCGAGGCTGTGGCCCGCCGCCGCGAGGCGGCCGAGGAGGCTCTGGCCGGGCGGAGCGCCCAGCGTGAGGAGCTGTCCCGTCGTTGCTTCACGGCCCAGTCGGCCGCCGAGCGGGTGGCCTACCGGATTGACGGGCTCCGCGCCTCGGCGTCGAGCATCGAGCAGCGGCTGGGCCGAAACCGGCAGCAGCTGGAGACACTGAAGGGGGAGGCCGAAAGCGAGGTTGCCGATCCGGAGGCCGAGGCCCGGATCGCCCGGCTCCAGTCCGAGCTCGATGAGTTGGAGCGCGACCGCGAGGAGCGGCTCGCCGGGCAGCTCGTCGCCCTTGAGACAGAGCTGGCAGCGGCACAGGGCGTCGCGGAGCAGCGAACCGCCGCTCTGGAAGCGGTCCAGGCGCAGCGCAACCACGCCGAGGAGCGCTCAGAGCAGGCCGCCGTCCAGCTTCGTCAGGCCGAGCGAGGGGTCGAGGAGGCCCGGCGGCAGGCGGCCCGCGTTGGCGCCGAGCTCGCCGCTGCCAACCAGTTCCTGCGCACCCAGGCGGGACGTCCGGGCGATGCCGCCATCCTGGCCGACCAGCTGGACGTAGATCCCGGCTACGAGCACGCCGTCGCCGCCGCGCTCGACGGGCGGCTCCGTGCCGCGGTGGTCCGCGACCGGGCCGCCGCCGAGGCGCTCCTGGACATCGCTGGCGCCGAAGGAGCCCGGACGCTCCTCGCCGGAACCCCCGCCGCCGCCCCCGAAGGTCGACGGACCGCCCCGGGTCCCGGCGCGCAGCGCCTTACCGATCACGTGCGTGGCCCCGCCGAAGTGGTCGAGCTCGTCCGCATCCTCCTGGCCGACACCTGGGTGGTCGATGCGCTCGACGGGCTCTCCGATGCCTTCACCGGGATCGCCGTGACTAGGAGCGGCCGGGTCTGGTCGGCGCCGACACGCGAGGTTCGCCAGGCTCCCGCGGTGGGCGAGGAGCGCGTGCTCGCCGAGCGCAACCGGCGTGAGCAGCTGATCGCCGAGAGCGCGGCCGCCACCCAGGCTGAGCTCGCCGCCGGGGTGGCCCTCAGCCAGGCCACAGCCGCCTATCAGCAGGCCGAGACCGAGCGTGAGCAGGCCATCACCACCCAGCGAAACGCGCTCCGTGAGCGTGATGAGGCCGCCGAGCAGGAGCGACGGACGGCGGCCACCATCGAACGTCGGCGCGCCGCCCCCGACGAGGGACCCGGCGAGGACCGTCGCCGGCTGGTGGCGGCCGAGATCGCCGCCGGGCAGGAGAAGCTCGATCGCGCCGCCTCCGAGCGGACCCAGCGCAGGCAGCGCGCCGAACACCTGAACCGGGCCCTGACGCACGATGAGGCGCTACTGCCCAGCCTGGAGCAGACGATTCAGACCTTGGGCCGCGTTGGCGAGGCCATCGCGCTCCAGCGCACCGGCTTCGAGGCGGCGCTCGCCGCGGACCGCGAAGCCGGCGAGCACGTGGCCGCCGAGCTACGCACCTGCGCCCGGGAGGAGGCGGCGCTTCAGACGCGGCTGCACACCTCCACCGAAGCCGTCACGGCAACCGAGGTCGCCTTCCTGCGGGCGCGTGACCGCGCCGCTGAGGTCGAGTCCGAGCTCGGGCGACTGGCGAACCGGCTGGAGCTGGAGGCGGCACCGGCCACCGAGGAGCTGCCGGGAGAGCAGCGCTCGGCTCTCGAGGGCCGGCTCGAGCGGCTGACCCGTCGCCGTGAGCAGCTCGGGCCGGTAAACCCGTTGGCCCAGCAGGAGTACGCCGACGCGGTTGCGCACGTCGAGGAGCTCGAGACCCAGCGGGCCGACCTCGAGGCCGCGCTGCGCGAGCTTGAGAAGCTCATCTCAGACACGGACCGTCAGATCCGGGAGACGTTCGAGCAGACGTTCGAAGCGGCGGCTCGCAACTTCGAGCAGGTGGCGGCTCAGCTCTTCCCGGGTGGCCATGGCCGGCTGCGGCTGGTTGCCGATGCCGAGGGCCAGCCCCGAGTTCTGGGGGGTGGGCCGGACGGAGCCGCCGAGGAGGCCATCGACGCAGAAGATGCGGCCGGAGCCGAGCCGACGCCCGAGGAGGATCGTTTCGGAGTGGAGATCGAGATCAACCCGGCGGGCAAGGAGATGAAGCGGCTGACCCTCCTGTCCGGGGGAGAGAAATCGATGACCGCACTCGCCTTCCTGTTCGCGGTCTTCCTGGCCAGTCCGTGCCCGTTCTACATCCTCGATGAGGTCGAGGCTGCCCTCGACGACCTCAACATCGACCGGTTCCTCGGCCTGCTGCGGGCCTACGCACAGCAGGCCCAGTTCATCGTCGTCACCCACCAGCGGCGCACGATGGAGGCGGCCGACATCCTCTACGGGGTTTCGATGGGCTCCGACGGCGTTTCCAAGGTCATCTCACAGCGGCTCCCGCGCGAAGCCGAAGCTGAAGCCGAAGCAGCGGCCTGACCGACGGGTAGGGAGGCCGGATGGCGCGCGAGTGGAGGGACCTGTTCATCGTCGACGGGCCCGCTCCAGCGGTGGAAGAGGCGAGCGACTCCGAGGAGCCTCGGGGACGCCTCCGGCGCCTGCGGGAGAGCCTGCGCCGGACTCGGCTGGCCCTGAGCTCGGAGATTCAGGCCACGTTGTTCGACGAGCTCGACGAGCAGACCTGGGAACGGCTCGAGGAGGCGCTGATCTACGCCGACGTGGGGGCCCGCACCACGGCCCAGGTGGTGCAGGAGCTCGAACGGGAGGCCACGGAGGGGTCGCTGAGCGGCGGCGACGCGCTGACGGCGCGGCTAACCGAGCTGCTGGCCGGAATCGCCCGCACGGGTGAGGACCGAATCGATCTCCGGGCCGAGCCCACGGTGATTCTGGTCGCCGGGGTCAACGGGACGGGCAAGACGACCACGGTCGGCAAACTGGCCTGGCACCTCCAGCGTGAGCTCGGTCGCTCCGTCGTGCTTGCGGCCGCTGACACCTTCCGGGCCGCCGCGGTGGAGCAGCTCGAGCAGTGGGCCGAGCGCGCCGGAGCGCGGTTCGTGAAGGGCCCGCCCAACGCCGACCCAGGGGCGGTGGCCTACGACGCGATTGCCACGGCCCGGCGTGAGGACGCCGACGTGGTGATCGTGGACACGGCCGGACGCCTGCACACCCAGGACGACCTGATGGCCGAGCTCGCCAAGGTGCGCCGGGTGATCGCCAGCCAGATCCCCGGGGCCCCCCACGAGACCCTGCTCACCGTTGATGCCACCACGGGTCAGAACGGCCTGCGCCAGGCCAAGCTCTTCTCCGAGGCGATCGGGGTTGACGGCCTGATCCTGACCAAGCTCGACGGGACGGCCAAGGGAGGCATCGCGCTGGCCATCGCGGCCGAGCTGGGAATACCGGTCAAGCTGATTGGGGTGGGCGAGCAGCTCGAGGACCTGCGCCCCTTCGATCCGCTCGAGTACGCCCGGGCGCTCATCAGCTGACCCGCTACTCGGTCAGCGGCGGGTCACGCAGGTTCGAGTTGATCCGTTCCGACAGCGCCTGCGAGGCGGCGTGCAGCGCGGCCCGTCTCTGTTGCTCGTCGTCGCGCAGCATCAGCGCCTGCTCGTAGGCCATTCGGGCCGCCTCGTAGCGCTCGCGGGCCTCCCGGGTTAGCGTCGCGGCCTCTCGGCGCAGCAATTCGGCGCGTTCAGTGACCTGCGCGCCGGGCTCATCGGCCGAGTGCACCTCCCGGCCCACTTCCTCACGCACGAACGTGTACGTGTGCTCCCCGGCGGTCACCGGGAAATGCTTGAAGGTGAGGACGGTGATCGACCCTTCCTCCGCGACGGATGTGCTCACCTCCCACCTGGGATAGGGCTCAATGTCCAGCAGCCAGCGATTTCGCCGCTCCTCGAGCGATGAGTTGCGGTGAGCTTCGATCCTCATCCCCGACAGCTCGGCGACGTGCACCCAGCCCCAATGCGTGGCCACGAGCACGATGCCAAGGACCAGGACGACGAACCAGAGCAGGCTCCCGTCCGCAAACACCTCCACCAAACCCAGCAGGGACAAGACCACCCCTCCGATCAAGGTCACGCCCGTCATCGTCGCCCCGAAGTGGACTACGCGCCGACGAGCCAGGCTTTCCGGAAGTGGGGCCGGAGGTTCGCCCGCAGACGCCGGCAGGAGTGCGAGGTCGGCGCCGACCAGGCGCTCGTCAGGGCTGCGCTCGAGCAGTTCGACCGGATCCGCTTCCCGCGGCATGGACCTGAAGGTACTCTCAGTAGCACACGTCGCGACCCATTTAGGGGGCCTGATCAATGCCACTCTTTTTCTTCACCGTCGAGCAGCAGGAACGCGCCATCGTCGAGCGCTTCGGGAAGTTCGTCCGGGTCGGGGGCCCGGGGCTCCAGACCAAGACGCCATTTGTCGAGCGGGTCGCCGGGCGCATCAGCCTTCAGGTCGAGCAGCTGAACTCCCAGATCGAGACCAAGACCAAGGACAACGTCTTCGTCGTGATCAAGCTGGCCGTGCAGTACAAGTGCGGCGCTTCCGACCAGCAGGTCCAGGACGCCTATTACAAGCTGGATGACCCCGAGGTGCAGATGCAGGCCTATGCCTTCGATGTGGTCCGCTCACACATCCCCAGCATGGACCTCGACGAGGCCTACGCCGATGCCGACACGATCGCGATGCACATCCAGGACACCCTGCACCGCCAGATGGCTGAGTATGGCTATGAGATCGTCAAGGCGCTGATCACCAACATCGAGCCCGACGGGCGGGTCAAGGACGCGATGAACAACATCAACGCCTCACAGCGCAACCAGGTCGCCGCGGCCGCCCAGGGCGACGCCCAGAAGACGCTGGCGGTCAAGAAGGCCGAGGGTGAGAGGGAGACCATGCGCCTGCAGGGCGAGGGAGTCGCTGCCGAACGCAAGGCGATCGCCGAGGGGCTGCACGAGTCTCTGGAGATCATCGCTCAGCACGGCCTGGACCCCAAGGAGGCGATGGCGCTGGTGGCGCTGACCCAGTACACCGACATGATCCGCGCCCTGGGCGAGGCTTCGAACACCAACACCATCCTGCTCCCGCATTCCCCGAGCTCGGTGGGGGACATCATGTCCCAGATTCGGGACGGCATCCTGATCGCCGACGCGGTGACTGAGAGCCCGGTCCAGGGTCCGCGGAGGGCGATCCAGGGCGGTTCCGGTCCCGATCCGAGAGCTGGGCGCTGAGCCGCCGCGCCGCACTAGCCTCGATTACCGATGTTCGACTCCCTGGGTGAGAAGCTCCAAGCCACGCTGGCCGACGTCCGCGGGCGCGGCACGCTGACCGAGGACGACCTCAAGGCGGCCATGCGTGAGATCCGCCTTGCGCTGCTCGAGGCCGACGTCAACTTCAAGGTTGTCAAGGGCTTCACCGAGGCGGTGCGGGAGAAGGCGCTTGGCGCCGATGTGATCGGCAAGCTCAACCCCGGCCAGCAGGTGGTGAAGATCGTCGCCGACGAGCTCACCGACCTGATGGGAGGCGAGGCGGGTGAACTCGCCTTCTCGTCGCGGCCCCCGACGGTCGTCCTGATGGCCGGCCTTCAGGGCTCGGGCAAGACGACGGCCACGGCGAAGCTGGCGCGCTACCTCAAGCAGCAGGGGTCATCGGTGGCGGTGGCAGCGTGTGACGTCTACCGTCCGGCCGCGGTCGACCAGCTGGTCAAGCTGGCGGGCCAGGTGGGCGTCGACGTCTACGAGCAGGGGACGGCCGAGAACCCGGTCAAGATCGCGGCCTGGGCGCGTGACCGAGCCACCTCCGAGGGCAAGGACGTGCTCATCGTCGACACTAGCGGCCGCCTGCACGTGGATCAGGAGCTTATGGCCGAGCTGGCCCAGATCAAGAAGGTCACCCAGCCTCAGGACGTCCTGCTCGTCGTCGACGCGATGACCGGCCAGGACGCCGTGGCCGTGGCCGAGCAGTTCGCCGAGACGGTCCAGTTCGACGGAGTCGTCATGACCAAGCTCGACGGCGACGCCCGCGGGGGCGCCGCCCTGTCGGTCAAGGCGATCACCGGCAAGCCGATCCTGTTCGCCTCGACCGGGGAGAAGCTCGACCAGTTCGAGCGCTTCCACCCGGATCGCATGGCCCAGAGGATCCTCGGGATGGGTGACGTGATGACCCTGATCGAGAAGGCCGAGGGGGCCTATGACGAGGAGCAGGCGGCAGAGCTCGAGCGCAAGCTCCGCAAGCAGGAGTTCGGGCTGGACGACTTCCTCGACCAGCTGCGCCAGGTGCGGCGCCTCGGCCCGTTGCAATCGCTGCTCGGAATGATCCCCGGCGTGGGCAAGGAGCTCCGCGGGGTCAAAGTCGACGAGCGTGAGTTCGACCGGCTCCAGGCCATCATCCTCGCCATGACGCCCCAGGAGCGCCGCCATCCAGAGCTCATCAACGGGTCCCGGCGGCTGCGGATCGCCCACGGCTCAGGTACCAACGTGCACGCCGTCAAGCAGCTGATCAAGCAGTTCGAGCAGATGCGCAAGGTCATGCGCCAGGTCGCTCAGGGGCGGATGCCCGACCTCGGCGCGCTCATGCGCCAGGCCCGCTGAACCGCCGGCGCTGCCGCACGCGGGGGGGCTCATCGGGCGCGGGCACGCTAACCTCGTCGGCCAGATGGCAGTTAGATTGCGACTGAGACGAATTGGATCCCACAAGAACCCCGTCTGGCGGGTGGTGGTGGCCGACCAGCGCTCGAAGCGCGATGGGCGCGTGATCGAAACGGTGGGTCATTACAACGCGCAGACCAACCCGTCGACGATCATGCTTGACGAGGAGCGGATCCGCGACTGGCTGTCCCGTGGGGCGCAACCATCTGAGACGGTCCGCAAGTTGTTGCGCACCCAAGGCATCAACTAGCTAAAGCACGTGAAAGAGCTCCTCGAGTACCTTGCCCGGGGCCTCGTCGAGCAGCCCGACGCGGTGGAGATCAACGAGGTCCAGGAGGGCGAGGCCACCGTCCTTGAGATCTCGGTGGCCGACGACGACTACGGAAACGTCATCGGCCGTGGCGGACGCACCGCCTCTGCGCTCCGAGCTGTGATCAAGAGCGCGGGCATCAAGCGCGGACGCCGCGTGTTCGTGGACATCGTCGACGACTAGCGAGCGCGGAGCGCGAGCGGTCAAGTGAGGCCGGAGGCCGAACGACCGGATCAGAACGCGGGCCAGGACGGCCCGCGGAGGACTCCCCACGCGGCTGGCCGCTGGTTGCGCGCCGGCGTGGTGGGCCGCCCGCACGGGCTGGATGGGAGCTTTCATGTCCGGGATCCGACCCCCTCGCTGCTTGACGAGGGCGCCCAGGTCGTGGTGGGCGGCCGGGACCGAACCATCGTCCGGCGGGCCGGGGACGACCAGCGTCCCATCGTTCGCCTTGGTGATTGCGAGGACCGGGAGTCGGCCGAGGCGCTGCGCGGCGAGGCGCTGATGGTGCCCCGCGTCGAGGCCCCCGAGCTCGAGGAGGACGAATGGTGGGAGGAGGACCTGGTGGGTTGCCAGGTGCGTGACGGCGAGGAGACCGTTGGGACCGTGCGCCGCCTCCTCGGCCTGCCGTCGGTGGACGTCCTCGAGGTGGCGCGCGGGGAAGGTGAGGCTGACCTGCTCGTCCCCATGGTCAGCGACGCGGTTCGCAGCGTCGACGTGGAGCGCCAGCTGATCGACGTCGACCTTCGCTTCCTGGGGGCCGAGTAGTGCCCCGGTGCCGCCGAACCTACGACTCGGGACACTAGGTGGAGATCGAGGTCTTCACCCTGTTCCCGGAGGCCTTCGCGTGGTTTGCCGCCCAGCGCCACGTACGCACGGTGATCAGCCAGGGCCACCGGCTCGGTCTGGTCAACTACCGCGACCACACGCCGCTGGGCGCCGGCCAGGTCGACGACACGCCTTTCGGGGGCGGGGCCGGGATGATCCTGCGCGTGGATGTGGTCGAGGCGGCCCTGCGAGCCCGCTATGGCCCGGATCCGGTAGAGCTGAGGGAAGAACGGCGCGTCATCGCCCTGACCCCGGCTGGGCGTCTGCTCGATGACCGGCTCGTCACCGAGCTGTCCCAGGAACCGGCGCTCACCCTCCTGTCCGGGCGCTACGAGGGCTTCGACCAGCGGATCATCGACCACTTCACGACCGACGAGGTCTCGATCGGGCGCTACGTGCTGGCGGGAGGCGAGCTGCCCGCGATGGTGCTGTGCGACGCCGTCCTGCGCAAGCTGCCCGGCGCTCTGGGGCATGAGGACTCGGCGGTTGAGGAGTCGTTCAGCGAGGCGCTCGAGGGCGCACCCGAGTATCCGCACTACACCCGGCCGGCCGAGTACCGGGGCTGGCGCGTGCCGGAGGTGCTGCTGTCCGGGCATCATGCCCGGATCCGGGATTGGCGGCGAGAGCAGAGCCGCGAGCGCGGAGCGACCCTCAGCTCCGACTGAACCCAGCGCGGGGGGGAAAACGGGGGCTAACGGGGCGTTCGCTACCATGGCCACTTGCGGCATGGGTCGGCTCCGGTCAGCTCCTGCCTCGCACTCCCTCGATCGCCGGTGCTACCGGCGGCCAGCATCCTTATGAGCACCGTGATCGACAGTCTGGAGAGCGCACAGCTCCGTCGCGCGCCGGCGTTTGCCGCCGGCGATCGTGTGCGCGTCCACTTCCAGGTGGTCGAAGGAACCCGGCGGCGCACACAGGTGTTCGAGGGCGTCGTCATCAAGCGCCAGGGTCACGGGGTACGTGAGACATTCACCGTGCGCAAGCAGTCCTTCGGTGTGGGTGTGGAGCGGACGTTCCCGCTTCATTCGCCCAAGATCGAGCGGATCGAGATCGCGGCGCGAGGCGATGTTCGGCGGGCCAAGCTCTACTACCTGCGCGGTCGCGTGGGCAAGCGTGCCCGGGTCCGGGAACGGCGTGACGTGAGGCCTGAGCAGGCGATTGAGCGGGACTTGGTGAACGAGCCGGCAGCGGCCATCGATCCAGAGCTCGAACCGTCTCCGGAGACGGACCTTCTCGGCGCCCCGGAGGGGTCGCAGGCTGAGGCCGCGCCCGAGGCTGAGGCCGCCCCTGAGACTGGGGCCGCGCCCGAGGCAGTCCCCGCGGCCGACGTCGCCGCGGCTGAGCCGGAGCCCTCTGAGGCCGAGGCGCCTTCGTCAGACGGCGATGCCAAGCAGCCCAAAGCTGCCGAGAGCGACGTCGGCGAAGACCAGGAGTAGCGACGGCCACCTCGCGCAGCACGTCTCGAAAGTCGCCGCTGAAGTCAGTCCTCGAGCTGATCCTCACGGTCGCCATCGCCGTCGGGCTGGCGCTACTCATCCAGGCCTTCATCGTCAAGCCGTACCGGATTCCCAGTCCCTCGATGGTCCCGACGCTTGACATCGGGCAGCGGGTCCTCACCAACCGGCTGGACACGAGTCCCAGTGTTGGTGACATCGTCGTCTTCCATCCGCCCCACGGCGCTGATCCGATCAGCCCGGAGTGCGGGAACCCCAGCCAGGGCGCGGGGCATTCCCAGGCCTGCGACCAACCGTCGGCACAGGAGTCGAGCCAGACCTTCATCAAGCGCGTCGTGGCCGGGCCCGGCGACACGATGTATATCTCCGGCGGCCATGTCTACCGAAACGGCGTGCGGGAGAAGGACACCTATATCGAGCAGTGTGGCGCGGATCCTTCTTGCAATTTCCGCAGCCCGATCAAGATTCCGCCCGGCGACTACTTCATGATGGGCGACAACCGTGGAGCCTCCGACGACAGCCGCTTCTGGGGTCCGGTCCCGGACAAATGGATCATCGGGGTCGCCTTCTTCACCTACTGGCCGCCGAACCGAATCGGCACCCTCTGAGTCGGCGGCGCCCACTGCGCGGGCGCGCTCAGCCCGGCGCCGGCCCGGAGGCGCGGCGCGACGGCTCTTTCGCTTCGACCGTAGCCTCGGCGTCCGGTTCGTGGCCGGTGCCGACGAAGCCGGACGGGGCTGTCTCGCCGGGCCGCTGGTCGCAGCCGCTGTGCTCTTCGACCTCGAGCGGATAGGCCCCAGGGAGGTCCGGGTTCTCAGCGGCCTGAACGATTCCAAGCAGCAATTGCCCGAGAAGCGGGCCGAGGTCTTCCCCCTCATCCTGCGGACGGCAGCCAAGGTGGTGATCGTCTCCCGCTGCGCCCCGGGGATCGACTCACGCGGGCTGCACAAGACCAATCTGGCCGCTCTCCGGGACGCGCTGGCCAAGGTCGCCTGCCCTGGGTGCATCTGCCTGAGCGACGGTTTCCCGGTGGCTTCGCTTGAGCAGGAACAGATGGCCGTCATCGGCGGGGACGCCAAGAGCGCGGCCATCGCCGCTGCCTCCGTGATCGCCAAGGAGACCCGCGACCGGTACATGCGCCGGGCCGATCTTTCCCACCCCGGGTGGGAATTCGCGGCCCATGTCGGCTACTCGACCCCCGAGCACCGTGACGCTATCGAGCGCCTCGGGATCTCACCGCTTCACCGCCGCTCCTTCCAGTCGGCGGCGTACCTGCAGCTCGGCCTGGGGCTCGGCGACGCCCTCGAGCCGAGAACCGCCGCCTAGCGCTGAACCCGCCGAGAACCGCGGCCTAGCGCCGAACCCGCCCTCATGCCTCAGAACGCGCCCTCCAGGTGCTCGATCGAGACGAGCCTCCCGGTGCGGTCGAATACGACGCCGATGGCGTCGCAACGAATGACGGGTGCGTAGGCGCGGTCCCGCCGTTCCCGCATCCAGCTTCCGGCCATCTTGCGCACCCGTAGGCGCTTGCGGCCCCGGATGGACTCGAGCGGCGTGGCGGTGCCGTCACGTCCGAGGCGCCGCGTCTTGACCTCGCAGAAGGCGAGCGTCCGCCCGTCGAAGGCGACGATGTCAAGCTCGCCCCAGCGCGTGCGGTAGTTCCGCTCCAAGATCTCGAATCCGCGCCGGATCAGGTGCTCGGCGGCCAGGCGCTCACCCAGGCGCCCGAGCTGGTGGCGGGGGTCGTTGCTCACCTGGCTGAAGCTACGGAGCAAAGGGTCAGACGTGGGTCACGCCGGGCTACAACTCTGCACCAGTTCTTGGCTGGCTTTGCATCAGTGTTGGAACGCGCGGTTACCCACCTTTCACCACATCCGCCGTAGCGTGACCGGGATGCTCGCCCGCCTGGTCACGTTCGCCATCGACGGGGTCGATCCGCGCCAGGTTTGGGTCGAGGTCGACATCCATTCCGGACTGCCGACATTCACGATCGTTGGCCTGGGCGACATCGCGGTGCGGGAGTCCCGGGACCGCATTCGAGCCGCCATCCAGAACTCCGGCTTCAGGTTTCCCGAGGGCCGCATCACAGCCAACCTGGCACCGGCCTTCCTCCGCAAGGTGGGGCCCGGGTTCGACTGCGCGATTGCGCTCGGTGTCCTCGCGGCCAGTGGACAGATCCCGGCGGCGGCGCTCTCCGACTACGCCGTCTTCGGCGAGCTCTCTCTCACGGGGGAGGTGCGGGATTCGCCCGGCGCGCTCGCCGTCGCCGAGGGGGCCCGGCGGGCTGAGCTCAGGCGGCTCATCGTCCCGCGCGAGCGAGCGCGGGAGGCGGCGGTCGTCGAGGGCCTGGAGGTGGTCGCGGTCAGGAGCCTGCGTGCTGCTGCCGAGGTGGTCGTGGGTGGTGAGCCGCCCCCACTGCCCCCGGCCTCACTCAAGTCCGGGCTCGCTGGCGCCGGCCCTGATCTGGCCGACATCCGGGGTCAGGCCGGCCCGCTCATGGCCATCGAAATCGCTGCCGCTGGGGGCCACAACCTGCTCTTCGAGGGGGCCCCGGGCACCGGAAAGACGATGCTGGCGCGGCGCCTTCCCTCGATCCTTCCGGCCCTGACGCGGGAGGAGGCGGTCGAGGTCACCCGGATCCATTCGGTTGCGGGTCTGCATGCCGACGGCCTCATCGAGGCGCGCCCGTTCCGCGCCCCCCACCACACGATCTCAGCGCCGGGGCTGGTGGGAGGCGGCTCGCCGCCTCGCCCCGGTGAGGCGACCCTCGCCCACCATGGCGTCCTCTTCCTCGATGAGCTCTCCGAGTTCCAGCGTCCGAGCCTCGAGGCGCTTCGCCAGCCGCTTGAGGACGGGCAGGTGACGATCGTGCGTGCCCAGCAAGCGCTCGTCTTCCCGACTAGGTTCATGCTCCTGGCCGCGACTAACCCTTGTCCGTGCGGCTTCGCCGGGGTGGCTGATCGCTGCCGCTGCGGGGAGGCGGAGCTGCGCCGGCACCGGCGCCGCCTGAGCGGACCGCTGCTCGACCGTCTGGACCTTCTCGTGTCGGTCGAGCAACCGGCCGAGCCGGAGCTGCGGGCGCCACCGATCACGAAGTCGGCCCAGGTGCGCGAGCGGGTGGCCGAGGCCCGGGAGCGTCAACGGGCGCGCCTCGCCGATGAGTTCGTCAGCTGCAATGGTCAGCTCGACGGCCGCCTTGTCCAGCGCTACGTCCGCCTCGAGGAGGCGGCTGGGGAAATCCTCGCCCGCGCCTACGCCACCGGGACACTGAGCCCGCGGGGTCGCCACCGGGTGCTGCGCACCGCCCAGACGGTGGCCGACCTGAATCGCCGAGCCCGCGTCACGAGCCACGACCTGCTCACGGCGCTCAGCCTGCGCCAGCGCGCCTCGGCTGATGAGGTCATCGCGGCATGAGCCGCGCCTGCGCGGATTGTCTGAGGCGGACAGGGCTCCTCCGCAAGCTGGCCGGCCACCTCGATCCGGTACGCGCGGACATCCTCGAGCTCCTGGCCCTCGAGGATGAAGCGCTCGTGACCGCGGTCGGCGGTCAGTTTCGCCGCCGCCTGGCTCGGCAGCGGCTCGCTCTCGACGCGGGGGACATGCGGCGCGAGGCGGAACAGGCCGGACTGGAGACGATCTGCCGCTGCCAGCCGGACTACCCGGAGCGGCTTAGAGATCTTCCGAGCCCGCCCGCTGTCCTCCATATGGCCGGCGGCCTAGACCGCTTCCTCGAGGCGGCCGATTCGGATCCGGTCGCCATCGTGGGCTCACGCCGCGGCTCGGCCTATGGCACCGGCGTCGCCCGCTC
This sequence comes from uncultured Solirubrobacterales bacterium, assembly GCA_963733555.1. Lineage (GTDB taxonomy): Bacteria > Actinomycetota > Thermoleophilia > Solirubrobacterales > Solirubrobacteraceae > Palsa-465. Next base: position 1,012,754 of record CAVTDO010000002.1, on the reverse strand, counting down.
GCTCGGGCGCGGGATCGCCGCAGCGGGCGTACCCGTGGTCAGCGGCCTGGCCATGGGGATCGACTCAGCCGCCCATCAGGGCGCCCTGTCAGCAGGCCCCCGTGGCGCGCCCACCATCGCCGTCCTCCCGGGCTCCGCCCACGAGCCGTATCCCCGTGCCGCCCGGAATCTCTACCGCCAGCTGGTCAGCGTCGGCGTGGCCGTGTCCGAGCTCCCGCCGGGGATCTCGGTCCGGAGATGGATGTTCCTGGCCCGCAACCGGATCATCGCCGGCCTGGCGGCGATGACGATCGTGGTCGAGGCCGGGGCGCGTTCCGGCGCCCTCCTCACCGCGCGGCTGGCCGACGAGCTCGGCCGCCACGTGGGTGCGGTGCCCGGCCGGGTCACCTCTCTCCAGTCCGCAGGCCCCCACAGCCTGATCAGGCAGGGCGCGGACCTTGTCGCCGGCCCCCAGGAGGTTCTGGACCTTCTTTTCGAGGCGGGAGCACCGACCGCCCCGGCGGATGAGCGGGCCGAGCTGACGGGCGAGCTGCGGGCGCTGCTGGTGGCGATCGAGGAGGGTCACGACACCCCGGCGGCGCTCCGCCGCCAGGGCATCCTGCCTCAGCAGAGCCTGGCCGCGCTGGCCTCGCTCGAGCTGGCGGGATACGTTCAACGCGGAGCCGGCGGCAGGTTCACGGTGCTGCCCTGAGGCACGGCGCCATGAGTAATCTCGAACCCGTGGTCGCCGACCGTCTGCCTCGGGTGCTCTCCATTGCCGGCTCGGACTCGGGCGGAGGTGCCGGGATCCAGGCCGACCTCAAGGCCTTTGCGGCCTGTGGTGTGCACGGGATGACGGCGATCACGGCCATCACCGCCCAGAACACGGTCGGGGTGATCGCCATCCACCCGGTCCCGCCTGATGTCATCGAGGCGCAGGTGCGCGCAGTACGTGACGACATCGGGATCGACGCGGTCAAGATCGGCATGCTGGGCGACCTTCCGACCATCGAAGCGGTAGCGCGAGCCCTGGACGAGCTGCCACCGTCCACACCGGTAGTCCTCGATCCGGTGATGGTGGCCGAGTCCGGGCGCCGAGCTGCTCGCACCCGGAGCCCGCCGGGGGCTCATCGAACTGCTCCTCCCCGCGCGCGACGGTCCTCACGCCCAACCTGCCCGAGGCGCGCGCCATAGTGGCCGAGACTGGCCAGCCCAGCGAAGGGGACGACACCGGCCCTGAGGCGCTGGCCCGTGCGATCCACGCTCTCGGTCCCGAGGTTGTCGTGATCACGGGCGGACACCGGGATCGAGCCCGTGGACGTCTTCTACGACGGGCGCCGTCTGGAGGAGATCGCCGGGGATCGGCATTCGGGCGCCGCGGGTCACGGGTCCGGCTGCACACACTCCTCGGCTCTGGCCGCCCGACTGGCCTGGGGGGACGATCCGCTGAGCGCGGCGCGTTCGGCCAAGGCGGTGGCCGAGGCGGCGGTTCGCGACGGCTTGGAGGAGATCGGAGAAGGGGCCGGCCCCGTTGATGCCCTGGGGATCCGGTCCGCCGGACGGGCCGGCGCCGCCCCTTTTGACATAATCCAGGCGTGCGATTTCTGCGAATGAAGCCTGGTCATGGCGAGGTGCTGATCGCCGAGGGGGACGTGGAGGTCACCGAGGACGAGGAGCGCCTGATAGAGGAGTTCCGCCGCCAGCTCGACGCGGGCCTGTGGGCCGCGGTACCGCTGGCCGACGAGCGGGGGCGTCGGGAGTCGAAGATGGTCCGCGTCGTTCGAAGAGATTCCCCGTAACGCTGAGCGCGTGATCTTCTTCCCGCGCGCGGCGGGCGGCCGCTAGGACTGACACCGCGGTGCTGCTGGCGCTGGCCGCGACCACCCTCGTCGCCGTTGCACTGCTCTCCGACCTGATCCTCCCGCGCGTCGAGGAGGGCTGGCAGGCGGCTGCGTGCGCACCGCCGCAAGGTGCCGGAGATCCTCTACGACCCCGGCCGGGAACGGCGGGCCGAGCAGCGGGCTCGAGAGCTTCTGCGCTCGTGTGTCAACGACGAGGAGTGGGGGATGTACCGCGACCTCGGCCTCATTCGTGTGTGGGGCAGCCAGTCCGATGCTCCGCACGACCGCGCCGCCAGTCTCGGCGCTCCCTATGCCTACCTGATCTACCCCCACCGCCCGATCGTCGCCTACCTGGCCCAGACCCACCGGCTGCTGGGCGAGTACTGCATCGAGTTCCCCGACGAGACGCGTCCCTACGGCAGCGCCCGGCTCCCCGACTCCGACGACGTGCTGGCCAAATGGATGGCCCTGACCGGCGACGAGCGGCGGCTGCTGGCCACGGCCAACATGCACCTTCCCGGGCGCCAGCTTGATCCCAACCAGGTGCGCCGAGACCTCTGGCGCCTGGCCCAGTGGGAGCGGCGAAGGATGCGCCAGAGTACCCATGACCGGGTTTGACCTAAAGCACCGGAGCCGCGCCCTCACCGACGGGCCGGAACGGGCGGCCGCGCGCGCCTTCCTCAAGGGCATCGGGTACGACGACGAGGCGATGAGCAAGCCCATCGTTGCTGTCGCCCACTGCTGGATCGAGACGATGCCGTGCAACTTCACGCATCGGGCGCTGGCCGCCAGGGTCAAGGAGGGCATTCGCGAGGCGGGCGGCACCCCTATGGAGCTGAACACCATCGCGATCTCCGATGGGATCACGATGGGGACGCCGGGGATGCGGGCGTCGCTCCCCAGCCGTGAGGTGATCGCCGACTCGATCGAGCTCGTCTGCGACGCCCACATGTTCGATGCCGTGGTGGCGATCGCCGGCTGTGACAAGACGCTTCCCGCCACGGTCATGGCGCTCTGCCGCCTGAACCTGCCCAGCCTCATGGTCTACGGCGGGTCGATCATGCCCGGCCACTTTCACGGCGAGGACGTGACCATCCAGCAGGTGTTCGAGGCGGTCGGCGCCTTTGACGCGGGGCGGATCACCGAAGACGAGCTCCATGAGCTGGAGGAAGCGGCTTCACCGGGCGCGGGCGCCTGCGGCGGTCAGTTCACGGCCAACACAATGGCCATGGCCTTCGAAGTGCTGGGGATAAGCCCGGCGGGGTCGGCGATGATCCCAGCCGTCAACGGGCGCAAGTCCGAGGCGGCGATCCAAGCGGGACGGATGGTCATGGACGTGCTGGCCCGGGGCCAGCGACCCAGCGACATCATCAACCGAGAGAGTCTCGAGAACGCGATCGCAGCCATTGCATGCAGCGGCGGCTCAACGAACGGCGTGCTGCACCTCCTGGCCGTGGCCAAGGAGATCGGCGTGGAGCTCACGATTGACGACTTCGACCCGATCAGCGAGCGCACCCCCCTCCTGTGCGACCTCGTGCCGGGGGGTCAATACGTGGCCCCCGACCTCTACGAGGCGGGCGGCGTACCGCTCGTGCTCAAGCGCCTCAAGGAGGCGGGTCTGCTGAACACCGGGGCCCGGACGGTCACTGGGCGCACCATCGGTGAACACGCCGACGAGGCCAAGGAGACAGAAGGACAGCAGGTAGTGCGTCCCCTCAGTGACCCGATCAAGCCCACGGGCGGGCTGGCCATCCTCAAGGGCAATCTGGCCCCGGAGGGCTGCGTGGTGAAGCTGGCCGGCCACGAGCGGCGCAAGCACACTGGGCCCGCCCGAGTGTTCGAGTCAGAGGAGGCAGCCATGCGCGCGGTGCGGGCACGTGAGATCCAGGCCGGCGACGTCGTCGTGATTCGCAACGAGGGACCGGCCGGGGGACCCGGCATGCGAGAGATGCTCGCCGTCACGGCAGCTCTGGTCGGAGAGGGACTGGGGGAGGAGGTGGCGCTCCTCACGGATGGGCGCTTCTCCGGCGCCACCCACGGGTTCATGGCCGGCCATGTAGCCCCCGAGGCCGTTCGCGGCGGCCCGATCGGGATCGTGCGTGACGGCGACCGGATCACCATCGACGTGGACTCCCGCCGGCTCGATGTCGAGCTCAGCCAGGACGAGCTCGAAGGGCGTCTGCGCGCCTATGAGGCCCCGGTCCGTCCCTACCCCGGTGCGGCGCTGGAGAAGTACGCGCGGCTGGTGTCGAGCGCCTCTGAGGGCGCGGTCACGCACTAGTCACTGCGCCACCGCAAAGCTCCGCAATCGGGTGCAACGACGCCCGGCCGGCGTCACTGTCAGTCGCCGGTCTGCACGTCCCGTTGCAGCGTCCAGGCGAGTTGAAGATCCTCACCGGGGTAGCGCGATCAGCCGGTACGCTTTCCTGTGAACGCCCGTGGCCCTCGTCTCTGAACCCCGTCCCAGCAGGCTTGGCGGCGCCAACTACCACCATTACCGCCGGCGGCGGCGCGCGCCCTTCGTGATCGGCGGGCTCATCGTGCTCGTCGTCCTGCTGGTCGCCGGAGGCCTGGTCGCGCTGGCTTCGGGGAGCGCCAGCCTGAGCCCCGACTCCGCGGCGCTGGCCAAGGTGGCGATGCCCCTGGGCGGCGGCAGGATCGAGAGCGTCTCGGTGGTGGCCGGGCAGCAGGGTCGTCAGGTGCCGGCGACGGTGAGGGGCGACGCCATCTGGCCCACGGGCAAGATCCGCACGGGCCAGAGGGTCCACGTCGTGGTCGTGGTCAAGCGCCCGGGCTGGATCTCCTGGCTGACCGGCGGCCGGGAGCTGATCAGGCTGACCCTGGTGGCGCCGATCGCGACCCCGCGCAGCACCTTCGTCACGCTCGGCCACGGAACGCCCCTGCGCCTGGCCTTCGATCACCCGGTGGCCGTCTTGGCATACGGGCCGTCGGCCGGAGGCCTGCGCGGGCACGCGCTGGCCTCGCCCACCGACAACGTCATCCTGCCGCACAGCGGCACCGCCGGGACGCTGTTCGTGTCAGGAATCCCGCGAACCTGGGAGACGACCAGCCCCACGCCGATCAGCTGGTTCCCCGCCGGCTCGGCCACGTCAGCGGTGGCGAGCCCCATGCCGGGAAGCACCATTGGCCCGGCGAGCACGATCTCCCTGACCTTCTCGAAAACCGTCTCGGCGGCGCTCGGCCACTCGCGCCCGCCCGTGTCGCCGGCCACCGCCGGTGCCTGGCAGCAGATCTCCAGTCACACGATCGTCTTTCATCCCTCCGGCTACGGCTACGGGCTCGGAGCCAGGGTGAGGGTCGGCCTCCCCGGCGGGGTCAACCTGGTCGGCGGGAGCGGCGGGTGGCACGTGCCGCCCGGCTCGACGCTGCGTCTCCAGCAGCTGCTCGCGACCCTGGGATACCTCCCGCTCAACTTCTCGCCCTCGTCCACGGTGGGGACGAGCGCCGAGGCTCAGGAGGCGGCGGCGATCCATCCGCCCGCCGGTAGCTTCAGCTGGCGCTGGGGCAATGTCCCCTCGGCGCTCCGGAATATGTGGGCCGCCGGCACCGCGGGGGAGATGACCAAGGGGGCGGTGATGGCATTCGAGAACGACCAGGGCATGACGGCCGACGGGGTGGCCGGACCGGAGGTCTGGAAGGCCCTGATCGGGACGGCGGCCACCGGCCGGCGCTCGACGTTCGGATACACGTTCGTGATGGTCAGCGAGGCCACGCCGGAGAGCATCAACGTGTGGCATTCCGGGCGCAGCGTGGTGACCGGGCCCGCCAACACGGGAATCCCGCAGGCCCCCACGGCGAAGGGGGTGTTCGCCGTGTTCGAGCACGCGCCGTCGGTGACGATGAGCGGCACCAATCCTGACGGCAGCCATTACAACGATCCCGGCGTACCCTGGGTCAGCTACTTCAACGGCGGTGACGCGCTGCACGGCTTCCTCCGCGCCTCGTATGGGTCCGCACAGAGCCTGGGGTGCGTGGAGATGCCCTACTCGGAGGCGCATGCGGTCTACCCGTACACGCCGATCGGGACGCTCGTGGCCGTCAGCTAAGACCGCCGCCGCCGGCAGGCATGCCCCGTCCGGCGGCGAATAGCGCTCACGCCATGTACTCCCCGCCGTGGACCGCCGCGCTCGATGCCTTCGACCAGGATCTGCGTCGACGAGCCGTTGCCGCCAAGACCCGCCGGGCCTACGGCATCGACGCCGGCCAGTTCGCGGCCTGGGCGAGCGCCCGGGAGCTCGCTCCCGGTGGGGTGGGCGTGCGGGAGCTGCGCCGCTACCTGGCCGGGCGCTCCGAAGCCGGCCTGGCGCCGAGCACGGTGGCGCGGAAGCTGGCCGCGCTTCGCGCCCTGCTCCGCGTCCAGATCGAGCTCGGGCACCGGCAGGAGAACCCGGCTGAGCTGCTGAGCTCACCCAAGCGCCCCCGCCGCCTTCCCAGGGTGCTTAAGCACGATGAGGTGGTCACGCTGCTTGACCGGATCCCCAGCACGACTCCACTCGAGCTGCGTGACCGGGCTCTGTTCGAGCTCGCCTACGCCTCAGGCCTGCGGGCGGAGGAGCTCGTGACGCTGGACGTCGACTCGCTCGATTTCGACGCCGAGACCGTGCGCGTCGAGGGCAAGGGCGGCAAGACGCGGATCGTCCCCGTCGGCGAGCACGCGCGCCAGGCGCTCGAGCGCTACCTGGCGGGGGCTCGGCCCGCCCTCGACGGTCAGGGCGAGCGGGCCCTGCTCCTCTCCAAATCGGGGCATCGCCTCTCGACCTCCGACGTCAGACGGCGGCTTCGCCTCTGGGCCCGGCGTGCCTCCCGGAGCGCGCCGGCGCTCGTGGACACGCATCCCCACGCCCTGCGGCACTCGTTCGCCACGCATCTGCTCGAGGGTGGCGCCGATCTGCGCTCGATCCAGGAATTGCTTGGCCACGCAACGATTTCGACCACCCAGGTATACACTCGGGTGGAGTCGCGGCGGCTGAGGTCCGCCTACGCTCGGGCGCACCCCCGGGCTTAGAGAGTGAGTGGGGGGAGGAGCCCTGGAGACCAACGTCAAAGCGATCGAGCTCCAAGATCTGTGGAGGAAGTACAAGAGCACCGCGGACGAGCGCGCCCGTGAGCGGCTCGTCATCGCCTACTCGCCGCTGGTGAAGTACGTCGCCGGGCGGATGAGCTCCGGGCTACCCGGGCACGTCGAGGAAGCGGACCTCATCTCCTACGGTCTTGGCGGCCTGATCTCCGCCATCGAGCGGTTCGACCTGAGCCGGGAGATCAAGTTCGAGACCTACGCCATCACCCGAATCCGTGGCGCGATCATCGACGAGCTGCGCAATCTCGACTGGGTCCCGCGGTCCGTGCGGGCCCGGGCCCGGGAGATCGAGAAGGTCAACCAGAAGCTTGAGTCGCGCTTCCAGCGCGCACCGACCGACGACGAAATGGCCACTGAGCTCGGCGTCACGATGGACGAGTTCCAGGAGACCCTGCTCCAGATCTCCAACTCCACGATCGTCGCCCTTGACGAGCTCTGGAACGTGCAGGACGCCACGGGCGACCAGGTCTCGCTGCTCGACACGCTCCCCGACCGTGACGCGCCCGACCCGCAGCAGCTCGTCGACCAGTCCGAGCTCCGGGACCGCATCGCCGACGCCATCGCGCTCCTCCCCGAGCGCGAGAAGCTGGTCGTCGCTCTCTACTACTACGAGAACCTGACCCTGCGAGAGATCGGCGAGGTCCTCGGCGTCACCGAGTCACGCGTCTCGCAGCTGCACACCAAGGCGGTGCTCCGGCTGCGCTCAAAACTCGGCGGTGAACTGGACTAGCGCCGGGCCGCCGGTCGCTGGGCCTGCGATAGCTTTTCCTCTTCGAGGACATCGAGGAGAGGAGACAGGCATGCACAAGGCCGCGGATCGGATTCGCAACGTGGCGCTCGTCGGCCATCGGGGTAGTGGCAAGACCTCCCTGCACGAGGCGCTTCTGTTCGAGGCGTCCGCGATCAACCGGCTCGGCTCTGTGCTCGACGGCACCACGGCTTCGGACACCGATCCCGACGAGAAGGCCCGGCAGATGTCGATCTCGGCGGCACTCTCCTCGTTCGAGTGGCAGGAGCGCAAGGTCAACCTGATCGACACTCCGGGGGACCCGAGCTTTGTCGCCGACGCGCTGGGTGCACTGCGAGTGTGCGAATCGGCGATCTTCGTCCTCAACGCGGTCATGGGGGTCGAGGTCCACACCACCCGGCTCTGGCAGCGCGCCGCCGAGCTCGACCTCGCCCGGCTCATCTTCGTCAACATGCTCGACCGTGAGCGCGCCGACTTCTTTCGCACCCTGGAGTCGCTGAAGTCGGCCTTTGGCGCCCACGTGGTGGCCACCGAGATCCCGATCGGAGCCGAGCACGAGGTCCGGGGCGTGATCGACCTGGTCGACATGAAGGCGTTCGAATACGAGGGCGCAGACCGCGAGAACTGCCGGGAGATCCCGATTCCCGACGAACTCGCCGACCAGGCCCGGGAATACCGCGAGAAGCTGATGGACGAGGTCTCGGAGTCCTCGGACGCGCTGATGGAGCGCTACCTGGAGGGCGAGGAGATAGCCCATGAGGAGATCGTCGCGGCCCTCAAGGAGGGGACCAACCACGGCGCCCTGTTCCCGGTCACCTGCGGCGTGGCCACCCGCAATCTGGCCACCAATCGACTCCTGGACGCTGTCGTTGAGGACCTTCCCTCGCCGGTCAAGCACGGCGGTCTCGACGTCGGCGAGGTTGTGCTTGACCCCTCGGAGGACAAGGAGCTGTTCGCCTACGTGTTCAAGACCCGAGCCGATCCCTTCGCCGGCCGCATCAACCTGTTCCGCGTGTACCAGGGCCTGATGAAGCAGGACTCCCAGGTCCTCAACACGCGCACGCACACCAAGGAGCGGATCGGACAGCTCGTGACCTTCGACGGTGGGGAGACCGGCCACGTGAACGAGTTCGGCCCCGGCGACATCGGGGCCGTGGCCAAGCTGAAGGAGACACGCGCCGGCGATTGGCTGGCGGCTCGGGATGAGCCGATCACCATGCCGCAGATCAAGCTCCCGGCGCCGGTCATGGCCTTCGCCGTCGAGCCCAAGAGCAAGGGCGATGAGGACAAGGTGTTCACCGCCCTGCGCCGCCTTCAGGAGGAGGACCCGACGATCGACCTGCACCGCGATGAGCAGACCGGCGAGCAGATCGTGGCCGGGCTCTCACAGGTTCACGTCGAGGTCATCGTCGAGCGGTTGAAATCCCGCTTCGGTGCCGAGGTCAACCTCAAGCCGCCGCGCGTGCCCTACCAGGAAACCATCCGCAGGCCGGCCAAGGCCCATGGACGTCACAAGAAGCAGACCGGCGGCCGCGGCCAGTTCGGGGACTGCCACATCGAGATCGAGCCCCTGGACACCGGGACCGGGTTTGAGTTCATCGACGCGATAAAGGGCGGCGTGATCCCCTCGGGATTCATTCCCGCGGTCGAGAAGGGCGTGATCGAGGCGATGCAGTCTGGTGTTGTGGCCGGCTACCCGGTCAAGGGCGTGCGCGTGCGCCTCTACGACGGCTCCTACCACACCGTGGACTCCTCCGAGATGGCGTTCAAGGTGGCCGGTTCGCACGCCATGAAGGAGGCCATGGAGCAGGCTGGTCCGGTGCTGCTCGAGCCGATCATGGAGGTCACCGTGAGCGTTCCCGAGGACGCGGTGGGCGATGTGATCGGCGATCTCAACTCCCGGCGGGGGCGTCCCCTGGGCATGGAGCCTGTGGGCGGCGGGATGACCGAGGTCAAGGCGGAGGTGCCGATGGCCGAGATGCTCTCCTACGCTCCCGACCTACGCTCGATCACCGGTGGCCAGGGCGAGTTCACGATGGAGTTCCTCCGCTACGAGGAGGTCCCCGGTCACCTGGCCGGGAAGGTGGTGGAGGAGGCGCGGGCAGAAAGGGAGGCCGTCAAGGCCTGAAGGGCAGAATTGCGGGGCATTGCAGGGCAGCCTGCAGGCCGGTGATGCGCCGTCCGCTAGCCTCGGCTCCGTGAGCACCAAGGCGATACGGACCTCGCCGACCGGAGTCGACCTCTCCTGCGATGTGTGCGGCCGAACCCTCTTGCGGGGGGAGCGAGCCCACCCGTTCCTCGACCGGGGCTCCCAGCGCACGGTCTGCGAGCTGTGCACCGCACGGGCCGAGCAGGAGGGATGGCTCAGGGAGGGAACGGTTCCTGCCTTCGCCGGCTCCGACAGCCAGCGCGATCGGGGACGGTCGTTGTTTGGGCGCCTGCGCCGGCGGCGTGACGACGGCGCGCCAACGATCGTCGAACCAGACTTTGACCCTCTGGCGGCGCCCGCGCCGGCGCCTCCGGTCGCCGCGCCTCCTCCGGATCGCCCGCGCCCTCGCTCACGGGAGACGCGCCACGTGAGGGCGATTCCGACCAGCGCCGAGCACCGCATCGCCTTTGCGATCGAGGCCTTCAACGGCTCTGAGCATCCGCGCACAGTGTCCGGGGTGGGCCGGTCGCTCGGGCTGCCGTCGGTCTCGGTGCGCCCCGTGCCGGGCCATCCGAGCGTTGTTCACCTGGTCATCGCCTGGGAGCTCTGCTGGTATCGCTACGAGTTCGATCTCGCCGACGAGGACGGTGGGGTGCGCCTGGAGGCACAGGGCCAGGAGCTTGATGAGCTCACGCCGCTGGAGCAGGAAGCCAACGCGGTGTGTGACGAATCCGGCCGCCTTAGCCCTGCATAGCCGGAATGGACGAACGTTCGATGGTGGTCGTCCCCGATGTGGAATAGCCTTTAAGTCGTGATCTATTGCGTTGTCCCAGAACCCTTGGAGGGTGAGCTCTTCGACAAGCTCACCGGCTACTACTCCGGCGATCCCAACGTGACGGTGATCGTCGAGCGCCGCCAGGCATCACGGCGCGAACGCGGCTCCGGAGCCGACGACGGACACGAGCGACGGGAGCGCCGGGATCGCCGGCGTCCGCGCGTGCCCGGCGAGCTGCCGGCGCTCGCCGTCGAGTAGCTTGCCCTGGCGGTGACGCCAGACCCCCAGCCCAGAGCGCTCATCCTTCACGTGGACGGCGGAGCCCGGGGTAATCCCGGTCCCGCGGCCATCGGGGTTGTGGTCTCCGGGCCGGATGGTGAGGTCGTGGAGGAGGTGGCGGAGCGGATCGGGCCGGCCACCAACAACGTGGCTGAATACCGGGCCCTTTTGCGCGCCCTGGAGCTGGCCCGCGAACTCGGGGCCGCTGAGCTTGAGATCATCGGCGACTCGGAGCTCATTGCCCGCCAGGTGACCGGCGTCTACAAGGTCAAGCACCCTGCCATGAAGCCGCTGCACGAGCAGGCCCAGGCCGCCCTGCGTGGCTTCGAGCGCTGGCGGATCCGCACCGTGCCCCGAGCTCAGAACGCCCGCGCGGATGCCCTCGTCAACGCGGCCCTCGATGCGGGATGATCTGTCCGCGAAGGGTGGCTTTACCTTGGCCGCTAGTCTCCCCGGGGTGAGCGATCCATTGATCGAGCTCAGGGAGCGGCTGGACGAGGCCGTGGCCGAACTCCGCTCTGGGCAGCTGTCCGGAGAGGACGCGCTAGCGCTGATCGAAGAGTGTGCGCGGCTGGCTGCCGAGGCGAGCATGCAGGCCGACGCGTGGGTGCGGGCAGCCCTGGAGCCGCTGCCCGATCTGCCAGGCCAGCTGCCGTTGCCCGCCGGGTGAGCGCGAGCCCCGGAAGCGCCGCCGTACCTGAAGCCGCGACGGTGGCGGAATTTCCTGACCACCTGAGGCTTGAGATCGACGGCTATCTGGAAGCCCTGCGCTTCACCTCCGACCCGGCCATCGATGGGCTTCAGGAAGCCATGCGCTACTCGCTGCTGGCGGGGGGCAAGCGGATCCGCCCCGTGCTCGCCCTCGCCACGGCGGAGGCGATCGATCTGCAACGGACCGCCGTGCTCCCGCTGGCGGCGGCCATCGAGCTCATTCACACCTACTCACTGATTCACGACGACCTGCCGGCGATGGACGACGACGATCTGAGGCGAGGCCGGCCGAGCTGCCACAAGGCCTTCGGCGAGGACGTGGCCATCCTGGCCGGCGACGCCCTTTACGCCGAGGCGTTTCGGGTCCTCTTGGCCGACCCGGGCAGCCAGCCCCGAAACCTCCTGCTCGCCGCCTGTGAGCTCGCCGCGGCCACGGGCGTCGAGGGCATGGTCGGCGGCCAGTACATCGATATCGCCGAGAAGGCGCCCCCGGGTCCGGAGGGCCTGCGCCGTCTGCACGAGCTCAAGACAGGGCGGCTGATCGCGGCTAGCATCGAGTGCGTCCTGCTGCTCGACGGAGGGCTCAGACCTGACAAGATTCAATTTTTCAGCACCTTTGCGCGTGAGCTGGGCGTCCTCTTTCAGATCGTCGACGACATCCTCGACGTGATCGGATCCGCGGAGACGCTCGGCAAGCACCAGGGCAGCGACGAACGGTTGGGAAAGCGGACATACGTCACCGAATTCGGACTCGACGGCGCCCGTGAGCTCGCCCTCCAGTCGCGGGATCGGGCCCGGAGCGCGCTCGCGCACGCGGCCCCGGGCGGAGCGCCCGAGCTCGAGCAGATAACCGACTTCATCGCCAACCGGACCTACTGATGACACGCCTACTTGACTCCATCGATAGCCCGCAAAACCTGCACACACTCGACGAGGACCAGTTGCAGCAGGTGGCGCAGGAGCTCCGCGAACACATCATCGACACGGTCGGAGAGATCGGCGGGCACTTCGGGGCCAACCTGGGGACCTGCGAGATCGCGGTGGCCCTGCACTCGCTCCTCGACTCCCCCCGGGACAAGATCCTCTGGGACGTCGGTCACCAGGCCTACCCCCACAAGGTCCTCACGGGGCGCCGCGACCAGCTGCAGACCATCCGCCAGTACGGCGGCTTGGCCCCGTTCTGCTCGATCCAGGAATCCGAGCACGACATCATGGGAGCCGGTCACGCCTCGACGGCGATCGGCTATGCCGTGGGGATCAAGGAGGCGATGCGCCACGGCTATGCCCCGGATGCCAACGTTGTCGCCGTGGTCGGCGACGGTGCGCTGACCGGAGGCGTGGCGTTCGAGGCGGTTCATCAGGCCGGCGGCCTGGGGACCCCGCTCGTCGTGCTCCTGAACGACAACGGAATGTCGATCGCTCCCAACGTCGGGGCACTCAGTCGTTATTTCAACCGGGTTCGCCTGAATCCCAAGCTGTGGCACGCGCGTGAGGACATCGAGGGTGGGCTGACCAAGCTTCCGGTGGGCATCGGCTCCGCCTTCGAGCGACTCGGCCCCCACGTGAAGGAGTCGCTAAAGGCCTTCTGGGCACCCGGCCTGTGGTGGGAGGAGCTCGACTTCGCCTATATCGGGGTGGTCGACGGTCACGACGTGCGGGAGCTGCGCAGCGCGCTGCGTGACGCACTGGCGGCCGAGCGTCCCGTGGTCGTCCACGCCGCCACGGTCAAGGGCAAGGGCTTCGCCCCGGCTGAGGAGGGCGGCCTTGAGGGCATGGAGAAGTGGCACGCGGCCAAGCCCAAGTCGATCTCCGGCGGTGCACCGGCCAAGGCGGTGCCGGCAGCCAAGTCGGCCAAGCCGGCCCCACCCGCCTACACCGAGGTGTTCGGCAACGCCCTCATCCGTGAGGCACGTCGGGATGACCGGGTGGTCGGGATCACGGCGGCGATGAACTCCGGCACCGGCCTCAATCTCCTCCAGCGTGAGCTTCCCGATCGTTATTTCGACGTCGGGATCGCAGAGCAGCAGGCGGTCCTGTTTGCCGCCGGGCTCGCCCTCGAGGGCGTCAAGCCGGTGGCCGCCATCTATTCCACCTTCCTCCAGCGCGCCTACGACGAGATCGTCCACGACGTCTGCCTGCAGAAGCTGAACGTCGTCTTCGCCATGGACCGGGCCGGGCTGGTCGGGGACGACGGGCCCACGCACCACGGGGCCTTCGACATCGCCTACCTGCGCTGCCTGCCCAACATCGTGCTCATGGCCCCGCGCGACGAGGCCTTGCTGGTCGACATGCTGCACACCGCCTTGAAGTACGACGCGGGGCCGGTGGCGCTGCGTTATCCGCGTGGTTCGGGGATCGGCGTGCCGCTGCCCGAACGCCCCTCTGTGCTCGAGATCGGCACGGGGGAAATCCTGCGTGAGGGCGACCAGGTGGCGCTGCTCGGCTACGGCAGCGGCGTGCAGAAGGCTCTGGAGGCGGCGGACATCCTCGAGGCCCACGGCATCTCGGTCACGGTGGCCGATGCCCGCTTCGCCAAGCCGATCGACGCGGGGCTGGCGGCCCAGCTCGCGGCCGAGCACGAGCTGCTCGTCACCGTCGAGGAGGGTGTGCTGGCCGGCGGCTTCGGCTCGGCCGTCTGGGAGACGTTGTCGGACGCCGGTCTCTCACCGCGGATCCTCCGCGTCGGCCTGCCCGACCGTTACGTAACCCACGGCGCACCCAAGCTCCTGCACGAAGAAGTCGGCTTCACCGGCGCCCGGATCGCCGAGCGGATCGAGGCGGCGGTGGCCGAGCGCGCGCGGGTCGCCGGCTGAGCCAGCCGGGCATCCCTGCGGGGAGGCTGGGCAAATAAGTGGAAAATGTGTCCACTCCTGCGCCCAACCCCCTATTTTTGGGCGCCGTGAAACGTGTGCGCATTGACAGCCTGCTGTCCGAGCGGGGGCTATTTCCGTCACGCTCGCGGGCGGCGGCCTCGGTGATCGCCGGGGACGTGCTCGTCCTGCCCGAGCGGCGGCGGGCGTTGAAGCCGGGGGAGATGGTCGCTGAGGATGCCGAGTTCGAGGTCTCCCGCGGGCCTGAGTTCGCCTCCCGCGGCGGGATCAAGCTGGCCAACGCGCTCGGCGCGTTCGGCCTCGATGTGGCGGGACGGCATGCCCTGGACGTGGGCGCCTCGACGGGCGGCTTCACCGATTGCCTGCTTCAGCGCGGCGCAGCCCACGTGGTCGCGCTCGACGTCGCCTACGGGGCCCTGGACTGGCGGCTTCGCTCCGACGAGCGCGTCACCGTGATCGAGCGTTTCAACGCCCGCGAGCTCACGGCCGAGCAGCTGCCCTATACCCCGGACCTAATCGTGATCGATGTCTCCTTCATCTCGCTGACCAAGGTGCTTCCCGCCGTGCTGGCCTCGGCTGCGCCCCGGTTTGACTGCCTGGCCATGATCAAGCCCCAGTTCGAGGTTGGTCGCGGCCAGGTCGGGAAGGGGGGAGTGGTACGTGACCCCACGACTCGCCGCCGCGCCCTCGTCGATGTGGGAGAGGCGGGGGTCGAGCTGGGAACGGCGGTCCTCGGCTACGCCCGCTCCGGCCTCCCCGGACCCAAGGGCAACCTGGAGTCGTTCGTCTGGCTGGCCGAGGGGGCGCGCGGCGGGGTCGCTGACGTGGAGGCGGCGGCGCGGGAGGTCGAGCCGTGAATCCGGTTCGCACGGCCACCGTGTTCACCCATCGCCGTCCCGGCGAGACGGCCGAGGCGCTGGGACAGCTGGTCGAGATCGCCGAGCGGCAGGGCGCCGTCATCCGGCTCGATCGCGAGGAGTCGGCTAAGCACCAGCTGCCGTCCAGTCCCGCCGTCGAGCTCGACGCCGAGGTCAAGCTCGACGTCGACATCTGCTTTGCCATCGGTGGCGACGGAACCATCCTTAGCGCCCTGCGCACCTACGCCGGGGCCTCGGTGCCGGTGTTCGCCGTCAACTTCGGCGAGATCGGGTTTCTCGCCACCGTCGACCGGGAGGAGGCGGCGAGCGGGTTTGAGCGGGCCTTCGCCGGCGACTTCGATGTCCTCGCCCTGCCGGGCATCGAGGTGGGCGGAAACCGCGGACCGTGGCTTGCCATCAACGACGTCTCAATGCATCGCCAGGCCGGCAAGCGCGTTGCCGATCTCATGTATTCGGTCGGCGGCGATGAGGTGGGACGGGTCCGCTGCGACGGGATCGTGGTCGCCACCCCCGCCGGATCGACGGGTTACAACCTGGCCAACGGCGGACCGGTCATGGCATGGGGAGTGGAGGGCTACGTCGTCTCGTTCATCGCGCCCCATTCGCTCACCGCCCGAGCCCTCGTCGTCTCTCCGCACGATGTCCTCATGGTCCACAACTGCTCCCGGGAGGAGCCGGTCGACGTCAGCGTCGACGGGCGACCGGTGTGCGTGCTCCCGGCGGGCGAGGAGATCGGGGTCCGCTTCTTCCAGGGCCGGAGCCACCTCGCCCAGCTCCCGGGATCGAGCTTCTACAAACGGCTGCGCGAGAAGTTCGGCCGCCTGGCCACCGAGCCCTAGATCGACTGCGCGTCAGGGGATCCGTCGGCAGCGCCTGGTAACACCCGGCCCATGCTGCACGAGTTGCGAGTCGAGAATCTGCTCCTGCTGGAGCGCGCTGAGATGCGCCTATCCCCGGGACTGAACGTCCTCACCGGCGAGACCGGGGCGGGCAAGACGCTGCTCGCCCACGCGCTGGATCTCCTCCTCGGAGGCAAGGCGCGTCACGGGATCGTCCGGGGTGGCGCTGCCGAGGCGTACGTGGAGGGCGTGTTCACGCTGCCCGACGAGCTCCGCGACAGCGAGGTGATCCCTGACGAGGCCGAGGAGATCGTCCTGGCCCGACGGGTGTGGCCGGACGGGCGTACGCGCGCTTACGTGTGCGGAAGGTCGGCCACCGTGGGCGACCTCCGGGACCTGGGGAGCCGGCTGGTCGCCTTCTACGGCCAGCACGAGCACCGGAAGCTGATGCTGGGCACGGCCCAGCTCGACGTCCTCGACGCCCACTGCGGCGCCGCTCAGCTGGCGCGCCGCGGCGGCGTCGCGAGCGCCTACGAGCACGTGCGGCGGCTCCAGGCACGCGTCGCGGAGCTGCGGGAGCTCGCTGGAGCGCGGGACCGGGAGCTCGACCTGCTCGGCTTCGAGCTGCGGGAGATCGAAGCAGCGGGGCCGAGCGAGGACGAGGCGGTGGCCCTCGGCCTCGAGCGGGACCGCCTCCGGCACCTCGAGGTGCTGCTCCAGGCGGCCACCGGAGCCGCCGATGCCGTCGCCTCGGAGGCTGATGCCGGGGCGAGCCAGCTGCTGGTCGGAGCCGCCCGGCGGCTTGACCCGGTGCGCGATATCGATCCGGCCCTGGGAGGGCTCGCCGACCGCGTGGAGGCGCTTCGCTACGAGGCCGAGGAGGTGGGGCGAGAGCTCCGCGCCTACGCTCTGGACATCGCGGCGGCCAGCGGCACCGATCTGGATGCTGGGAGTGCCGCGGCCCGGCTTGAGGAGGTCGAGGAGCGCCTGGCCACGTTCGCCCGGCTGATGCGCAAGCACGGCGGCACGATCGACGATGTGATCGCCCACGCGGAGCGCTGCCGGGCCCGGATCGAGGAGCTCGACCATGCCGAGGTGGCGCTCGAAGCCGCCGAGACGGAGCTGAGCAAAGCCCAGTCCCGGCTTGAGTCGCTGGCCGGTGACCTGAGCCGTCACCGTGCCAAATCGGCTCCCGACCTGGCCGAGGCGGTACGTCGGCGGTTGACCGAGCTGGCCATGCCGGAGGCAACGTTCGAGGTCGTGGTTGAGCCCCGGGCCGAGGGCTGCGGCCCCCGCGGAGCCGACGCCGTCGAGTTGATGATCTCGACCAACGCGGGGGTTCCCGCCGGCCCGCTGCGGGAGATCGCCTCGGGTGGCGAGCTCTCAAGGGTGATGCTCGCGCTCCTCGGCGTCGCACACGGGGGCGAGCCGGCCTTCTCCGGGGACGGGCCGCTGCTCGTGTTCGACGAAGTCGACGCCGGAATCGGCGGGCACACGGCGCGGGCGGTCGGCCAGCACCTGCGGGACCTCGCCCAGGGCCGCCAGGTGCTCTGCATCACCCACCTCCCGCAGGTGGCGGCTCTGGCCGCCAGTCACTTCACCATCACCAAGGACAACTCGTCGGTCCCCGCGACGACCACCCTCACCGCGCTCGGATCCGACGCCGTCGTCGAGGAGCTGGTCCGGATGCTCGGGGCGGCCGAGGGCGACCGGGCGGCGAGTCAGCATGCCCGGCAGCTGCTCCGCCAGGCCGCCTGAGGCGGCGGACGGAACCGGGCTCCGCGCAGTGTGCGGAAAATGCTCTCTCACGCGTCCGGCATGGACGCTACCGTCGGAGCAACGGTAAACTTCTCTCAAAGGTTGACTTGATGCCCGCAGGCGAGACTCGCTTCATCTTCATCACCGGTGGCGTCGTCTCCTCCCTCGGTAAGGGCATCTCGGCGGCATCGATCGGTCGGCTTCTCGTCGCCCGCGGGTTCGATGTCCAGCTCCAGAAGTTCGATCCCTACATCAACGTCGATCCCGGGACGATGTCGCCCTACCAGCACGGCGAGGTCTTCGTGACCGAGGACGGCGCGGAGACCGATCTCGACCTCGGCCACTATGAGCGCTTCACCGATGCCAACACCAGCCGCGCCTCGAACGTCACCGCCGGGGGCATCTACAACACGGTGATTCGGCGCGAGCGTCGCGGTGACTACCTCGGCGCGACCGTCCAGGTGGTGCCGCACATCACGGACGAGATCAAGCACCGGGTCCGGCTCATGGCCGAGGCGAGCGACGTCGATTTCGTCATCACCGAGATCGGGGGCACGGTCGGCGACATCGAGTCACTGCCCTTCCTGGAGGCGATCCGCCAGTTCCCGGTCGACGTCGGCCGCCGCCGCTGCATGTTCATCCATCTGACGCTGGTTCCGTTCATCAGTCACGCCGGCGAGCTCAAGACCAAGCCGACCCAGCACTCGGTCAACGAGCTGCGGCGCATCGGGATCGCCCCCGACATGGTCGTGTGCCGGTCCGAATCAGCCCTCTCCGGCGAAATTCGCCGCAAGATCGCCCTCTTCGCCAGCCTGCCCGTCGAAGCGGTCGTCTCGGCCCGGGATGTTCCGGACATCTACCAGGTGCCTCTGACCTTCCATGAGGAGGGCGTCGACGACTTCATCCTCCAAGAGCACTTCGGGCTCAGCGCCCCGCCCCCGGAGCTTGCCGACTGGCAGGCCTTCACCGACCGGGCCCGTGAGGCGACTGAGACCGTGCGCATCGCGCTGGTGGGGAAATATGTCCAGCTCGAGGACGCCTATCTGTCGGTGGTGGAAGCGCTAAAACACGCGGCTGTCCATCACGGCTGCAAGGTCGAGGTTGAGTGGGTCGACTCCGAGTCGGTGGGGGATCCCGCGGTGGCAAAGCGCCTGGCTGAGGCGGGCGGAATCCTGATTCCCGGCGGCTTCGGTGGCCGGGGCATCGAGGGCAAGATTCGCGCCGCCCAGATCGCGCGTGAGCACCGCGTTCCCTACCTCGGGATCTGCCTGGGCATGCAGCTCGCCGTGTGCGAGTTCGCTCGCCACCTGGCCGACATGGAGGGGGCCAACTCGACCGAGTTCGATCCCGAGACGCCCTTCCCGGTCATCGACCTCCTGCCGGAGCAGAAGGAGATCGCTGACATGGGCGGGACGATGCGCCTCGGCGCCGACCCCATCAAGCTCCACGACGGAACCCGGCTGCGGGAGCTCTACGGCGAAGCCGTCGTGTACGAGCGCCACCGCCATCGCTATGAGGTCAACAACCACCTGCGCCGCCGGCTCGAATCGGCAGGGTTGATCTGCTCCGGCACCTCGCCTGACGATCGGCTGGTCGAGGCCATCGAGCTGCCGGCGGACCAGCATCCTTTCTTCGTCGCCTCCCAGTACCACCCGGAGTTCAAGTCACGTCCCGAGCGGCCGGCGCCGCTGTTCGACGCTTTCGTCGGGGCGGCCCTGCACAACACCACCGAGGACGAGGCACCGGCAAGGTCCCAGGACGAGCCGACGGCCACGCCCGCCCGGTCCTAGACCGGCGTCGGGGCCGAGACTTGAGGCGGGCCACCGATCAGGAGCGCCAGCAGTTGGGGGTGACCTTTGCGTCCCTGTGTCGGATCGAGAGCCCCTCGTTCCGAGAGCGGCCGTGCGCGGACTGGGTGATCGGAGAGCTCGACGGCATGGGGATCGGCGTCGAGGAGGACGACGTCGGGGGCGAAATTGGATCGAGCGCCGGCAACCTCCTGGCGCGGATCCCGGGCAGCGGCCCGGAAACCATCCTCCTCTGCGCTCACCTCGACACGGTTCCGCTGTCGGCGGCGGTCGAGCCGGTGGTCGTGGACGAGGGGTGGGAAAACGCCAACCCGGGGATTCTCGGGGCCGACAACAAGGCCGCCGTGGCGGTGATGCTTGAACTGGCGCGGCGGCTGAGGGCGGCTCCGCGGCCGCCCCAGGTCGGGCTTGAGCTGCTGTTCACCGTGTGCGAGGAGGTGGCCCTGCAGGGGGCCAAGGCGTTCGACCGGACGGCCCTGATCAGCCGCTTCGGCTATGTGTTCGACCACGCCACCCCGATCGGCGAGGTCGTCCTGGCCGCCCCGACCTACTACCGCATTGTGGCCGAGGTCCACGGACGGGCGGCTCACGCCGGCATCCGGCCAGAGGCCGGTCGGAGCGCCATCGCGGCCGCCGCGCGCGGGATCGCGGCCATGGAGCTGGGCCGTCTGGATCCTGAGAGCACGGCCAATGTGGGGACGATTGCCGGCGGGAGCAATGCCAACGTCGTCCCCGAATACTGCCGTGTCGAGGCCGAAGCGCGGAGCCTTGACAGCGCTCGCGCCGAAGCCGTGGCCACCGAGATGGTCGACCACCTTCAGGAGGCGGCTGACGCCGGTGAGTGCGACCTCGACATCACGCTCGAGCGGATGTTCGAGGGCTTCCGAACCCGGGCGCGGGAGCCGCAGGTTGTCCTGGCCGAGCGCGCGCTCGAGGCCTGCGGGTATGCCCCCAAGCACATCGTGACCGGCGGCGGTTCCGACGCCAACGCCCTCCAGAGCGAGGGCTTCCCGTGCACCAACCTGGCCAACGGCACCGAGCGCAACCACGAACCCACCGAAAGGGTGAGCATCGACGCTCTGAACGGGATGCTCGAAGTCGCGATCGCCATCTTCGACGAGGCCCCGGCCCTGCTCAGCGGGACGGCGACATGAACCGCTTCGAGTCCCTCGGCGCCGACGTCACCTGGGAGGGCAAGTTCCTCCGCGCCGGGGTGGAGCGCTTCCGCTTCGAGGACGGGGCAGAGGCCACGCGGGAAAAGGTGTGGCATTCCGGGGCGGTCGGCATTTTGGCTCTCGACGCCGACCATGTCTGGCTGACGCGCCAGCCCCGGGAGGTCGCGGGCCTGACCGATTCGCTGGAGATCCCCGCCGGCAAGCTCGACGTTGCGGGTGAGTCGCCGCTCCAGGCCGGGCAGCGTGAACTGGCCGAGGAGATCGGCAAGCAGGCCGCCCACTGGGAGGAGATCTTCTCCTTCTTCACCAGTCCCGGCTTCAGCGACGAGCGGGTATGGATCTACAAGGCAACTGAGCTCTCGGACAGCCCGCCGGCGGAGCTCGACGAGGACGAGCGGATCGAGATCGTGCCCTGGCCCCTCGATCAGCTGGACGATGCAGTCTCGGACTGCCAGGACTCGAAGACGCTGATCGCGCTGCTCTGGCTGATCTCGCAGCGCGCCTGACCGACTCGTCCCACCGCAGGACTGGCCGCGCCCGGGTCGAACACCGGCGTTATGGCCACCACGGCGGCACTGTCTCCCCGGCTCACGGAGCTGGTGCTCGATTTCGTGGGCTACATGGAGCTCGAGCGCGGTCTGTCTCGGAACACCCTCGAGGCCTATCGGTCCGACCTCCAGCAGTTCGGGCAGTTCCTTGAACGTGAGGCCATCAACCCACTGGCCATTACACCGGTGCAGCTCGCCGCCTTCGTCTCCGAGCTCGCCGATGGTGGACGCCGGGGAACCTCCGTGGCGCCGGCCACCCTCCAGCGAAAGGTGGCCTGCCTGCGCTCTTTCTACCGCTACCTGCGCCGCGAGCGGATAATCGATCACGATCCGGCGGCCGAGCTGCGCGGACCCCGCTCCCGGGCTCGGTTGCCCCAGGTGCTGAGCCGGGACGAGGTGGCACGGCTGCTCGCTCAACCCACCGGGAACTCACCGTCCGCGGTCCGTGACCGCGCCCTGCTGGAAACCATGTATGCCTGCGGGCTGCGGGCCTCCGAGGCCACAGGGGTCGAGCTCTCCGACCTCGACCTGGAGTCCGGGATCCTCCGCGCCCGCGGTAAAGGATCCAAAGAACGAATCGTGCCCATCGGCTCCCGGGCCATCGAGAGCCTGAGGCTGTACCTGGAGCACGGCCGACCGCGGCTGGTCGGCCTGCGTGACGAGCCGCGGGTTTTCGTCAACCTGCGCGGCACCCCGCTGTCCCGCCAGGGCCTCTACAAGATCGTTCAGCGCCACGCCGCGAGCGCCGGGCTGGCGCACCGGATGAGCCCGCACACTCTCCGCCACAGCTTCGCCACCCATCTTCTGGCCGGAGGCTGTGACCTGCGCTCGCTCCAGGAGATGCTCGGCCACGCCGACATCGCCACCACCCAGATCTACACCCACCTCTCGCCCGACCGGCTCCGCGACGTCTACTTCGACGCTCACCCGCGGGCGCAGATGCCTCGGACCGGGGATGCGGCCGCCAGAGCGGAGACCGCAACAGAGTCCTAGGATCCGCGCGGTGGGGATCGCGCATTTCGATGACGCACCGGCCTGGGAGATCGACGTCGGTCACCTCCGCGGCCGCTGGAGCGGCCTGGGGGAGGCGGCGGGCAGTGTCGCTGTCGGGGTGCGCCGAATCGAGATCCCGTCCGGCGGGTGGTCGACCCCGGCGCACGAGCACGGACGTCAGGAGGAGCTCTTCTACGTCCTCGCCGGCCGTGGGCTGTCCTGGCAGAAGGAGACCACGGCGGAGATCTCGGCCGGCGACTGCATTCTCTACCGAGCCCGCCGCGGCGCCCACACCTTGCATGCACTCGAGCCGCTCGATGTCCTCGCCTTCGGCCCGCGCCATGCGGACGAGAGCCCTCGCTTCCCCAGGCTGGGCCTGTCGCTGGTCGGCAGTCGGGCCGTCGAGTCGGGCCCAGGATCTCAGACGGGCGTCCCGATTCAGTTCGTCCGTGAGGCCGAGCTCGGGCCGCCCGAGCTGACGGATCCGGGCCAGCGTCCGTCCTCGATCGTCAGCGTGAGCGAGGTGGAGTCGCAGCGCTGGGGCCGCGGCCGAGTTTCTTCGTATCGACGGGATCTGGGGCGGGCCGTCGGCTCGGTCGCCACGGGGCTCAAGCACGTCGAGGTCGACCCGGGGCAGTGGGGCGCCCCGCTTCACTGCCACTCGATGGAAGAGGAGCTCTTCGTTGTCCTCGATGGGGAGGGGGTCCTCGTGCTCGGTGCCGAGGAGCTTCCGGTCCGCCGCGGAAGCGTCGTGGCGCGGCCCGCTGCAACGAGGGTGCCCCACGCCTTTCGCGCTGGGGAGAGCGGGCTCACCTACCTCGCCTACGGGACGCGGGAGCCGGGCGACATTTGCTTCTACCCGCGCTCGAACAAGATCGCCTTCCGGGGAGTGGGGGTGATCGGTCGCGTAGAGCAGCTCGACTACTGGGACGGAGAGGAGTGATGAGCCCCGCGGGGTCAGTGGGGCACTAGCCTCGGGTAGGCATGCCCGAGCTTCCTGAGGTCGAGACAATCTGCCGCCAGCTGGCTCCGCACCTGGAGGGACGCCGGCTGGCGCAGGTGGAGATCCTCGATTCACGCTGGACACGTCCGCTCGAGCCGGCGTTCGTGGCGGACGGTCTCCGCGGCACCAGGGTTGAGCGAGTCAGCCGGTCCGGGAAGTACCTCGTCTGGACGCTATCCGGCGAGCGCTACCTGCTCATCCACCTACGAATGACCGGGGCGCTGCTCTTCGATCCCCCGGCCGAGCCGCCGCACCTGCGGGTCCGGTTCACGCTGGACGCGGGACACGAGCTCGTCTACGTCGATCCGCGCCGGTTTGGCACGGGCCACCTCGTGCTCGGCGAGGCGGCCCGGGCTGCCTACCTCCAGTCCCGGCTCGGTGTTGAGCCGCTCACGCCGGGGTTTACCGCAGAGCACCTCCGGCGCGTGGCTCGGGGCCGCACCGCGCCGATCAAGGCCTTCCTGCTTGACCAGCGGCGGATCGCCGGAGTGGGGAACATCTACGCCGATGAGGCGCTGTTTCGCGCCGGTGTCCATCCGCTGCGCCCCGCGGGCCGGCTCACGGCGGCGCAATGGGCCGAGTTGCGCGACGCCATCGAGGCGGCGCTGGCGGCCGGAATCGAGGCCAAGGGCGCGACGATCGACGATTTTCGCCATGTCGACGGAGCCCGCGGGAGCTTCCAGGACCTGTTTCTGGTCCATCGCCGCGGGGGCGAGCCCTGTCCTCGCTGTGGCCGGACGATCCGCAAGATCGTCGTCGGTGGACGTGGCACCTACGTCTGCGAGGTCTGCCAGCCCAAGCCGCGACGCGGCCCCCGCGGCGGGACGCGGAAGCCGCACGCGACTCTCAGCGGTTAACCCTGGGCCGAACGGGCGCGGCGCCGGCCCGGACGCTCTGGCTCCTCCTCGTCGAAGTCCTCTTCGTCCTCGGCCTCGGGTTCGTCCTCGGAGTCCTGGTCTTCGCCTTCTTCGTCCTCGTCGTCCGGGGGTTCCTCGTCGAACTCCTCGTCCTCGTCCTCGAACTCCTCGTCCGTTTCGGCCTCAGGTTCTTCGTCGGGTTCCTCGTCGGACTCGTCCTCTTCGGCTACGGGCGCTTCGTCGTCTGATTCCTCGTCGTCGAAGTCCTCGTCCTCTTCGGCCTGAGGCTCTTCGTCGAAGTCCTCCTCGTCGAAGTCCTCGTCTTCGTCCGCCCCATCATTGTTGAAGTGCCGCTGTTCGTAGTCGACCAAGCGCTGCTGGAGGTTCTCCAGCAAGTCTCCGCTCCGCAACCCCGCAACTAGGCGTCCGGCCGTTACGACGCCGGCACCGATCAGAAAGGTGCGAGGCACGGAGAGCCCGTGCCTCTTTCCCTTATCTGACCGCTTGGGCGGCTGCGCGGCGGATCCGCGCCCTTCGAGGACCGCATCGACAGTGGCTTGGATGACTCGATCGAGATCGATCGCCATTTCAGTCCCCTAGCCTTTCCGCGAGGTGCTCCGCGACCGCGTCCCGCCCGAGCTGCGGCCGCCACTGCCCGAGCTTCCGTTCGAGCTCCTGCTGCTCGCGCGTCGGGAGCTACCGCTGCCGTTCGAACGCCCAGAGGCGCGGGAGCCGCCGCTTGAGCTGCCCCCATTGCTGGAGCCGCTCGAGCTGCGCTTGCGGGTGGTACCGCTCGAGCTGCGTGCGCTGCTCGAACGAGCGGAGCTGCCGTTACCGCTCGAGCTGCGGCTACGGGTGGTCCCGCTCGAGCTCCGTGCGCTGCTCGAACGACCGGAGCTGCTGCTGCCACCCGAACCACGGGAGCTCGAACCGCTGGAGCTGCGCTTACGGGTTGTACCGCTCGAGCTCGAACCGCCGGAGCTGCGCTTGCGGGTGGTACCGCTCGAGCTCCGTGCGCCGCTCGAACGACCCGAGCTGCGGCTGCCGCTCGAGCCACTGGAGCTCGAACCGCCGGAGCTGCGCCGGCTGGAGCCGCCTGCACTGCGCGACGCTGAGCCACTGCGTGACGCTGCCCGCGACGAGCTACCTTGGCGGCCGCGGCCGCTCTGTCGAGACCCACCGCGAGCCTCGTCCTCGTCGGAGTCCTCCTCCTCGGAATCCTGGTCCTCGGAGTCGTCCTCGTCATCGGAGTCTTCGTCGTCCTCGGAGCCGCGGCCCTCGACTAGCTCGTCAGCGTCCCCATACTCACGCTGTTCGTCGTAGCTCGGATCATGGTCCTCGACGACCTCGCCGTCCTCGATCACGCCGCGCCATGCACCGGTTTCGTGCTCGAGCATCTCGATGAACGCGACGAAGCGGTGGACGTCGGCCCGGGCAGCCCGCTTGACATACCGGGCGCCGCGCGCGTACTTCTCCAGCAAGCTTCCGGGATCGACGTCGAAGCTGAGCATGATCCGGGTCAGGTTCGGCCCGAGCTCGCGGAACATGACCACGCCCGAGTGGTTCATCCCTTGGCTGGTCTTCCACTTGATCCGGTCGTTGGGCCGCTGGGTCTCGATCTCGGCCGTGAACTCCTTCGTCTTGCCCCAGATCTTCACGGCGAAGTTGACCTTTGACGGGCCGTCCTGCGAGGCCCGCGTCACCCGATGCATGAACTTCGGCCAGTCCTCGAACTGTGTCCACTGGTTGTAGACCGTTTCGACGGGCAGGCCGACATCGAAGGTCTGCTGGATCGGCATCCTTCGTCCCTTACCGACGCCCTGAGCGTCGTTCTTGCCGCCGCCGTCATCGCCGTCATCGTCGTCGCCTCCGAACGGAAGCGCGCTCTTCACGGCGTCCTTGAGGATGCCCGGAGGCTCCTCCGGCGTCCTCGATCTTCTCCTTGGCCTTGCCGGTCACGGCGTCACCGAGCTTCGAGGTCGCTTCCTCTGCCAGGTTCTTCGGGCCACCGGCGAGCTCGCTGGGGCCGTTGCCCTTGATCAGCTTGCCGATTCCCTTGGCGGCCATAGGCGCCACAGCTGCCGCGCCGGCGCCGGCTGCCAGACCGCGAACGCCCGAAAGGTCGGGTAGGTGCGGTAGGTGCTTTTCGTGGCGCGAGCCGTTGGATGAACGCTGCCCACTGCGCCTTGAGCGCTTCGCTGACGGCAGTCCCCGCCAGCGCTCGCGCGCTGTCGCTGCCCAATATCTGCCCGATTCTGTCCTGGATGTCTTTAGCCATCTGGGACCTCTCTCTCGCTTCCGTTGGCCGGGTTTCCCGATGGCGCTACCCGGAAACGCATTGCCCTGGAAGCACGCATCAGCTTCTCGGTGTATGGCAGCCGGTGCGTCGGGTAGCCAACACGGCAGACCGGCCAACTGAACCGGCCTATGGGAGGTAGGCTGACCGTGGCGATGACTACGAAGGAAGCATGAGCTGCGAGAGTCGTCGGGAGCGGCGTGTTGAAACTCACCTCGAAGCTGGTCAAGCGGGCCGTCGTCGAGCGCCTACCAGCGGCCGCGTGACGCGCTGCTCCAATTTGACCGACCATGGCGCTTTCAACGGAAAGAACGGAGGCACTCCGTTGGCCCAGCGTCTGCGCTCGGTGCCGATTCAGTGCTCGATCGACATCGCCGTTCCGCTGACCGTCGCTTACGAGGAGTGGATGAAGCTTGAGTTCCTGCCCGAGGGCGTGCACACCGTGCGCAAGATCAGCGTCGGGACGGGGATCGGCTGCGGGGTCGCATCGCGGGCATGAGTCGCGAGCGCGCACGCTGGCGAGCCGAGATCCGGGAGGAGCGACCTGAGGAAAGCTTTGCCTGGCGCTCCATACAGGGGTCCGACTGCCTCGGGCTTGTCACCTTCCACCGGCTGGCCGAGCGATCTGACCCGGCTCGAGGTCGAGCTTGATGTGCTCCCGCTCGGACCCACCCGAAGCCTTCGAGCTGGTCGACCCGAATTGCCGACCGACGCGCTGAGGCCGACCTGAGACGCTTCAAAGCCAAGCTGGAGCGGATCAGCCCGGATGACTACGCATCGCTCGCTCAACGACAACTGGCGAAGATGACGCCAGAGCGATAACGACGAGGAGGAGTGATGGCAGTAGCAGCGATGCAACCCCAGTCGATGAGCCAACTGCAGCGTCATCCGGGCCCGAGCGGCCTGGCCGAAGTGCTCGACGTGATCCTGGACAAGGGCATCGTGATCGACGTCTACGTGCGCGTGGCGCTGGTCGGGATCGAGCTTGCTCACGGTGGACGCGCGAATCGTGATCGCCAGTGTCGACACCTACCTGCGGTTCGCCGAGGCGGTCAACCGGCTTGACCTCACCACGTCGGAAATCGGAGACGCTGCCCGAGATGGTCGAGCGACATGACCGAAGGTGGATCGAGCGGCAAGACCAAGGGAATGCTCGAGGGCGCCAAGGAGGCGCTGTTCGGCGGCGGCGACGACGATGACGACGACGAATCGTCGGGCAGCTCTCCGTCGGGCGGTCGAGCTCGAGCAGTGGCGTCCGTCGTCGCGCTCGCGCAGTCGAGCGGATCGCTCGGTGTTCGAGTCGGGCTCTGGTTCGAGCGGCTCGTCGCGCTCGTCCGCTCGCGCAGCGGCTCGGGCTCGAGAAGCCGCTAGGCGTTCGCCGCCATGGCGCTGTACGTCTACGGGATCATGCGCACGCGCGACGCCGGCGTCAGCGGTGGCGAAGGCCGACGCTGGGCGTCCGCTCGATGCGGTCGACCACGACGGCGTCAGCGCGCTCGTCAGCGCGACTGCCGGACGGCGAGCTACGACTGCGACGGGAGAACATCCTCGCCCACGCAGACGTGCTTCAGGCTGCCTTCGAGCATGGGCCGATCCTGCCCTTTCGGCTTCGGCAGCGTCGATGACCGACGAGAGACGGTCGTGCGGGACCTCCTGGCCCCGCAGGCCCAGCAGCTCGCTGGCCGGCTCGACGCGCTCGACGGCAAGGCCGAGATGCAGGTGAAGGCGGTGTACGCCGAGGAGCCGCTGCTGCGGTCGATCCTCGAAGCGGATCCAGCGCTCGCGCGCGCGGTCGGCGCACCCAGCAGCCTGCCCGCCGGCGGCGACCCATTTCGAGCGCATCCGGATCGGCGAGGCAATCGCGGCCGCTGTACAGGCGCGTGGAGCGGCCGACGGCGAGGCACTACTCGAGGCGCTCGCGCCCGCTGGCGCGTGGCGCATCTCGTGTCTCCGCCGAACCACGAGCGGTCCGTGCTCAACGCGGCGCTTCCTGATAGAGCACGGCGCAGCTCCCGGACTTCGACGAGCGGTTGAGCGCCAGCGAGCGAGCAGCTCGCGGCTGAGATCGAGTTCAAGCTGATCGGTCCGCTCCCGCCCTATTCGTTCGGCGACCGCGACTGGGGTCGGAACCGGCAGGTGAAGGCGGCGATGGGCCTGATCACCGGTCTCCTGACGCTGCCGCTGGCGCCCGTCCGCGGGGTCGCCTGGGTGGCCGAGAAGGTGGCCGAGCAGGCCGAGCTCGAGCTCTATGACGAGAGCCGGATCATGCGCGAGCTAGCCGAGCTCGAGAGCGGCCCGATGACGAAGGTCAGCTCAGCGATGAGCAGTTTGAGACGGGCTGTGGATCTGCTGCTCGAGCGGCTTCAGATCGGCCGCGACCTACGTGAGGGGAGGTACGCCTGATGGCCGCAGAGCAAACGCAGTAGGGCAGCGCGCAGTCGACGCGCAAGGACGACGGCGCCAGTCCGGCCGAGCTGGCTCGCGCCGCTCGTCAGCAGCTGGCGGAGCTCACCGGCCGCCCGCCCGAGAGCGTGCTCGGGCTGCGGCAAGGACGACGATGGATGGAAGGTCACGGTCGAGCTGGTCGAGTTGAGCCGGATCCCGAGCTCGACGGATCTGCTCGGCTGCTACATCGTCACCCTTGACGACGATGGAGAGCTGCGTCGGCTACGAGCGCGTTCGCCGCTACCAGCGCGGCCAGGCAGGAGGTGGAGAGCAATGAGCAGCAACGACCTGACCTTCTCCCAGTCACCGCTCCAGCCCCGGGGCGCCCGGCGATCCGTCGCGCGGGACCGGCCAACCTCGCCGACATCCTCGAACGCGTCCTCGACAAGGGGATCGTGATCGCGGGCGACATCCAGATCAACCTGCTCGACATCGAGCTGCTGACGATCAAGCTGCGCCTGCTCGTCGCCTCGGTCGACCGAGCCAGGGAGATGGGGATCAACTGGTGGGAAACCGATGCCTCGCTGAGCTCCGACGCTCGTGCCGCTGGAACAGGAGAACCAGTCGCTGCGCGAGCGGCTCGAGCGGCTCGAGCAGGCGGCTGGGCTACCCGCGCCTGGGTCGTCGCAGTCGAAGACCGAGAGCGAGCGGAAGAAGTAAGCGGATGACCGGAGTCGAACCTCCCGGACGAGGAGCTGCGGAAGCGTCTTCGTGAGCTGGCCACGGCGGATGCCGCCGACGTGCTCGAGCGGGCCCGGGCGCGGGCTGCCGCCAGAGCCGAGCAGCTGATCGAGGACGCGCTGGTCGAAGAGCTGCTGGCCGCCGCGGCCCAGCGACGTCGATCCGAACCGCGGGCCGCCGAGCCCGTGGCACCCGAGCGCCAGGCGAGTGAGCCGGCGTTGGAGGATCCCCTGCGGTCCGAGGCGTGGTGGACCTATTGCATCATGTGGGGGCGGACGCGCCGGCCGAGCCGGCGGACCTCGAAGGAGTCGAACCCGGCACCTCGATCGAGCTCATCTCAGATGGCGAGCTGGCGGCGCTGGTCAGTCCGGTCCCGTTGCCCGAGTACGGCGACGAGCAACTCCGAGTCCACCTCGAGGACTTGGCCTGGGTCGAGCGCACCGCGCGCCGGCACGAGGACGTGCTGGAGGCAGCCCTCCGCGAGGCGACGATCGTGCCCCTGCGGTTGTGCACGCTCTACCGCGACTCGTGACGGGGTGCGGCGTCTGCTGCAGAGAGCACCGGTTGGCCCTGGCCGACGGCCTCAGCCGAGTCGACGGTTGCCTGGAGTGGGGGGTCAAGGTGTTCTCCGACCGCACGTGCGCCGGAGCCGGGCGTGCCGGTTGATGCCGAGCGCTCGGAGAGCCGCGGCGCCGCCTACCTCCAGCAACGCCAGCAAGAGCGAGCGCTGGCCGAGCAGGCAGGGGAGGTGCGGGCGAGGTGCGTCGAGGGCGTCCACGAGCGTCTCGGCGCGTCGGCGCGGGCATCCGCGGCCAACCCGCCTCAGCGGCCGGAGGTCCACGGTCGGGAGCTCGCGATGCTGCTCAACGGCGCCTATCTGGTCGAACGTGACCGGATGGGCGAGTTCCGGGAAGCGGTGCGACGCGTTGCAGGAGGAGTGGAGTGCTTCCGGTTTCGTGATCGAGCTGACGGGACCCTGGCCGCCCTACAACTTCGTCTCCGGGGCGGCGGGGGTGATGTCTTGAACGACCCCAGTCCTGGGACGCTCGCGGCTCCGAGCCGGGCGACGGTCGCGCCGGGGGAGGACGTGGCGCTCATCGACCTGCTCGACCGGCTGCTCGGCGGGGGGGTTGTCCTGGCGGGTGACATCACCCTGGCCGTGGCGGACATCGATCTCGTCTATGTCGGCCTCAGAGCGCTGATCTCATCGGTCGCCTCAGCCGAGCGAGCAGGGGTGACGCTTCCGTGATCTACCTCTACGGGATCGACCGAGCCGGCGACGCCGGCGCCTGAGGTGACCGGACTCGACGACGAGCCTGTTGAGGTCGTCGAGGCCGGTCAGGTGGCGGGCTGGTCTCCCGCCATGAGCGGAGCGCGTTCGCGCCTGATCCGGGATCGCTCTGGGTCCACGACCGCGTAATCGAGACCGCGATGAGCGGTGGGCCCGTGTTGCCCGCCCGCTTCGCCAGCACCTTCCCCGATCCCGGCGCACTCGCCCTGGCGCTCGGACGTGAGGAGGCTGACCTGCGCCGCCAGCTCGAGGAGGTCCGCGGATGTGTCGAGCTGGCCGTCAGGCTCTCGCTACCCACATCCGATCGCCCGGAGCCCCGTGACGGCCGGGAGTACCTGACCGCGAGGCTCGTCCAGCGTCACGAGTCTCGTACCGCGGTCGAGCAGACCCTTGAACCTCTGGCCGAGCACGCGGTGAGATCTCGCCGAGGCGCGATGAACGAAGATTCCGGCGCGCTGACCGCGAGCTATCTGGTGCGCGCGGGTGAGGTGGAGGAGTTTGCCGAGCGGGTGAGGCGGCTGGCTGAGCGACACGCGGAGTTCTCGCTCAGCTGCACCGGGCCCTGGCCGCCCTATTCGTTCGTCGGCGGGGAGGCGCAGTGAACGACAAGACCTTGGTTTCGCCGTCTCTGCCCACCCCACAGCGGGAGCTGGGCGACGCCCTGTCCCGGCGTATCAATGCCGATCCCGAGGGTGTCGAGCGAGGACTGGCCCAGCTCGTGCTCACGATCGTCGAGCTGCTGCGGCAGCTGATGGAGCGCCAGGCGCTGCGAAGGGTCGAGGCCGGAGGCCTCACCGATGACCAAATCGAACGCCTGGGGGAGACGCTGATGCTGCTCTCCGAGCGGATGGAAGAGCTCAAGGATGACTTCGGATTGACGGCCAGGATCTCAATCTCGATCTCGGTCCACTGGGACGACTGCTCTAAGAGGAGGAAGAGATGCCGATAACCAAGGCCCACGATCGCTACATGCGTGTCCTGCTTGACCGCATCCAGGAGGACCAGTACCCAAGTGGCGAGCTCATGGACCGGGTGGAGATCCTGCTCGACCAGGAGCACATCGACGAGTACATGGACATCCTGTTCGAGAAGGTCGAGGAGTGCCACTACCCGAGCAAGCAGCTGCTCGACCGGATCGCGCGCTGGACCCTGGCCGCGTCGTAGGGCGGACGATGTCGCCCAGCCGCTAGGCGGGCGGCAGTCGCCCAGCCTCTGCTAGGCGGCCAGCAGTTCGCCCAGCCGACCTTCACGGTCGGCGGCAAGCAGCTCGGAGAATCCGCCGATCGCTTGTCCGTCGACCACGATCTGGGGGAAGGTGAACATCCCGGTGAGGCTCGACAGCTCGGCGCGACTGTCCGCGTCGCGTGCCAGATTGATCTCCTCGTAGGCGATTCCGCGACGCTCGAGCAGCTTCTTGGCGCTTACGCAGAAGCCGCAGTGCTCTGTCGTATAAACCTTGACGGACCTCATTACTTCACAAAATATAGCTTCATTTTCGCAATCGTGGCGCGTTGCCGCCACAGGAGCACCATGCCCGGTTCGCTGAAGACCGAAGCGGTCGTTCTGCGCTCAATCCGCTACGGCGAGGCCGACCGCATCCTCCATCTCTACACGCCGCGCCACGGCCGTCTGGGCGCGATAGCCAAGGGCGCGAGGCGCGCCCGCAGCCGCTTTGGCGCTCGCCTCGAGCCCTTCTTTCACGTCCGCATGGTCCTGCACGAGGGACGCGGAGACCTACACACCGTGACCAGCGTCGACACGGTCGATCCGCATGGTCCCCTGAGGGACAGGGCCGAGACGCTCGATGCCGCCGCCCGGGCCTGCGACGCAGTGGCCCGCCTGTTTGACAGCAGCGAGCCTCATCCCGAGGTTTTCACCCTGCTCGTCAACGAACTCGCGCTGCTGAGCGCCGATCCCACGCACGCGCGGGCGTCAAGCGGGCTCGCCTTCCGCCTCAAGCTCCTGTTGGCGGCAGGGATCATGCCCCAGCTCGCCAGCTGCGCCGCATGCGGTGAGCCAGAGGGACTGAGCGGGTTCTCGCCCGCTGCCGGCGGGGTGGTCTGCAGCTCGTGCGAGGGGGCGGCCTTCCCTCTCGGAGAGGAGTCCTACCGCTTCCTGGTTGCTGCCGTTGGACGACCCTTGGCCCAGGCTCCGCAGGCATCGGAGCTGGCGCTGCGACAGGCCGAGCGCGCCATCGGCGAGACCGCCGCGCATCATGCGCACGTCCGCCTTCCGCCGCTACTCGGGTCAAGGCCCATGGCCGCCGCGGCGCCGGCACCCGCCGCCGCGGCGGCGCCTGCACCAGCAGCCGCGGCGCCCCGTTTGTGACGAGCTCGTCACAAGCCGCGGTGCGGCGCGGAGCGCTGTCAGAATCGGTGTTGTGAGCGATCAACTGACGGCGCCGGCCTACGAGCATCCTTCCGGGCGAGTTGCGGCCGCCTTTGCCGCCCGCATTCAGGCTCAGGAGGAGCGTGAACTGTCGCCGCTCGCCACGCGCTCCTACCCGGCCAAGCGGGCACGCCCGGAACCCGATTGCGGCCTGCGGACCCCGTTCCAGCGCGACCGTGATCGGGTTGTTCACAGCAAGGCCTTCCGGCGCCTGAAGCACAAGACCCAGGTGTTCGTGGCCCCGAGCGGGGACCATTACCGAACTCGGCTCACGCACACGCTTGAGGTGACCCAGATCTCACGCACCGTGGCCCGAGCCCTGCGTCTCAATGAGGATCTGGTCGAGGCGATCGGCCTCGGACATGACCTGGGCCACCCACCCTTCGGGCATATCGGCGAGGACGCGCTGGACCGCTGTCTTGCCGAGCGCTTCGGTTCCTCGTTCCGCCATCACGAGCAGTCCTTGCGCGTCGTCGACGTCCTGGAGCGTGATGGCCGAGGGCTCAACCTGAACCGGCCCGTGCTCGATGGGATCGTCAGCCACTCCGGCCGGGCTCCGGAACCGGCGACGCTAGAGGGGAAGCTCGTCCGTCTCATGGACCGCGTCGCCTACATCAACCACGACATCGACGATGCCGTCCGGGCGGGTGTGCTGGCGGCATCAGACCTGCCCAGCGGGCCGCTCGGGGTCCTGGGGGACACCGGGCCGCGGCGGATCGACACCCTGGTCCACGATCTGGTCGAGCATTCCGAGGCGGCGGGGAACATAGTCCAGGGAGAGGGCGTCGGAGCCGCGATGACCGAGTTGCGCACGTTCATGTTCGACCGTGTCTACCTCGGCCCCGAAGCCACGCGTGAGCATGCGAAGATCCACGGCGTCGTGGGGTCGCTGTTCGATCACTACTGCGCTCACCCGGATGAGATCCCCGTGTCGATTCCACCGGGGCCGCTCGAGCGCCGGGTAACCGACTACATCGCCGGCATGACCGATCGCTTCTGTATCCGCGTCTACGAGACGCTCAGCGTTCCGGTCTCGTTCGCCCCGTGAGCGTCGGCGGACCCAGGGTGGGCGGGCAGAGGGCGGGCGGCCCCCGGTATACGGCCGACTCCCGGGATCGCGTGCGTGACGCGGTCGACATGATCGCGCTCGTGTCGGCGCGGACCGAGCTGCGGCGGGCCGGTGTCAACAGCTACTTCGGCTTGTGCCCGTTTCACTCCGAGCGGTCCGGCTCGTTCCACGTCAGGCCGGATGAGAAGCACTACCACTGCTTCGGCTGCCAGGCGTCTGGCGACCCGTTCACCTTCGTCATGGAGACCGAGGGGCTCGACTTCAAGGAGGCACTCGAGGCGCTGGCCAACCGCTTCGGCGTGCAGCTCCAGACCGAGAAGGAGGATCCGGCCGCCGCCTCGCGCCGGGAGCGCAAGGAACGGCTCCACTCCCTCCTCGACCGCGCTGCTGCCTACTACGCCCGCTACCTGGCCGAGTCCGCGGAAGCGGCTCCGGCGCGACAAAATCTGCTCGACCGGGGGTTCACCGAGGCGACGTTGAATGCCTTCCGCGTCGGCTATGCGCCCAGCGCCTGGGACCGGATCCTCCTCGCCTCCCGCAAGGCCGGTTACAGCGACGAGGAGCTCTTGGCAGTCGGCCTGGTCCAGCGCTCGAAGACGAGCCAGGGCCGGGTTTACGACCGGTTTCGCGAACGGATCATGTTTCCGGCGACGGACGCCCGCGGGCGGGTTCTCGGCTTCGGTGCCCGAGCCATGCGGGACAACCAGCCGCCCAAGTACCTGAACACCTCGGACGGCGAGCTCTACCACAAGCGGAGCGTGCTCTTTGGGATCGATCTGGCTCGGCCTGCGGCGTCCAAAGCGGGGCGCATGATCCTGGTCGAGGGATATACGGACGTGCTGGCCCTGCACCAGGCCGGACTGACCAATGCGGTCGCGATCATGGGCACGTCACTGACCGAGGAGCAGGTATCCGAGCTGGAGCGTGTCGTCGGCGTCGAGGGGTCGCTTGAGCTCTGTCTCGATGCCGATCGCGCGGGTCAGCAGGCGATGCTCCGCGCAGCTCAGCTGGCGGAAGGGCGCCAGCTCAAGCTCAGAGTCGTACCTCTTCCCGAGGGCATGGATCCAGCCGAGCTGATCGAGCGGGAGGGGGGAGGGGGGCTGCGCGAGCGTGTGGCCGCCTCAGTGCCGTTCGTGGTCTTTCACGTCGATCGAATCCTCGACCGGGCCGATCCTCGCACCGCCGAAGGCAAGGACCGGGCGATTGCCGAGCTGGCGCCGGCCCTGAAGCTCGATGCCTATGCGGGAACCCTGCGGGAGGAGCTCCCGCGCAAGATCTCCAACCGGCTCGACCTGTCGCCGGCGCGGCTGGGCGCTCTGCTCGATGCGGCCGGGTCAGTTCAGAGCGCACCCCGACCGCGAGCCCCGGGGAGGGCCGAGCTCGGCGATCCGGCGGTGCGGAGCGAGCGATCCTTTCTCGTCCTCTGCGTCGCGCTGCCCGAGGCGGGGCGCCGTGCGCTCCAGGCCATCGACCCCGACGTGCACCTGACCAGCGAACGCCTGCGCCGAGCAGCGCGCTATCTGGCGGGTCAGACCGAGATGCCCCTGAGCGGACTCGCGCCTGACGATGAGGAGCTGGCGCGGGTCATGGCCGATCTCGTCGCCCGAGCGGGCCGGGCCGGCGAGGTTTCGATCGAGCAGCTAGAGCAGCAGCGTCTGCTCTTGGAACGGGCACGCCTCGAACGGGCGATCCGTCGCGCCCGTGAGGAGGGGGGACTGAAGATCCGTGACCTCGCGCGCGAGCGGGAACAGGTGCTGGACGAGATCCGCGCGATCGACGCCCGCATGGAGCGGGCGGTCTGAGCAGGCGGCTCGCGCGGGCGCCTGCCCGGCAGACCGCGAAATCTCACACTTGCTCAAACCGTGACGACCGGCTATGTTCCGAGGCCGGAAGAACACACATGGGCGCGGTTGATTAAGGGGCAAAATCCAGTTTCTCGGGGTCATTGCTGTGGCGTGCGCGCGCACTACGGGGTTCGGCCGGATCTACGGCTAACTCGGGGCCCGGAAGCTCCCGAGCGATCGTCGACTCTTCCAAGGAAAGGACGTCATGCGTAAAGCGATTCTTCTCACCGGGACAATTTTTCTGTTATCGGCGCCGATCGCCTCGGCACACACCGCGAACGCGACGGCTAGTTGCGGCTCCGTCACGTTCAACTGGAGTGCGTTCGCCTCAACGGGCAATCTCAATCATGGGCAAAACACCCCCGGTTGGAAGGTCGTCTTCACCCCGAGCGGCGGTGGAGCTGCCTTCACGGCCTCTGGCACGGAGACGTTCATCGGTTCCTCTGCCAGCTTGACCGAGTCGATTCCGGCCGGGAATGGCACCGTTGTGGCTTCGTCGGCCTGGACGTCCTCCCAAACCCGGGACGGGAATGCCAACTCCTACTCGACTTCGATCCCGATTGCGAATTGCGCGAGCATCACGGTCGTCAAGCAGCAGCAGATCGCCGGTTCAGGGTCCGGATACACGACGGCGCCGCTAAGCGGAAAGGCCGGGCAGACCGTCGACTATCTGATCGCGGTTACCAACACCGGGAGTGTGCCCGTGTCCCTCAACTTCAGCGATCCGCACTGCGACGCCGGGACGATCGTTGGTCCGATCGGCTCCCTGAGCAGCGGCAAGCTGGCCCCGAAAACCACGGTTGATTACAGCTGCCTGCATCTGCTGGCCAGTGGGGACGCACCCCAGTACACGAACACCGCGACCGAGGTCGCGACACCGCCCTCCGGCCCTGCCGAGACGGTGCCGTCGAACACGGTGGTGGTCAACCTACCCGCGGCCCCGGTAACACCCACGACGCCGGTCACGCCTTCCACCCCACCGGCAGCGCCGGTGGTGACACCGACGCCGGTGTCGAGCGTTCAGGCGGTCACGACCTCCAGGTCGGCGTGTATCGCGGCCGCCGCCAGGGTCTCAGCGGTCAGTCGCGTTGGCAGCGCGGGTAGCCCGTTCGTCGTGCGTATGAAGGCGGCGGGGATCTCACGGGTGACGTTCCTGCTCGACGGGCGGGTGCTGAAGACGCTTACCAAGAAGGATGTCCGAGGGGGTTACTTCTCGGCCAAGGTCAACCCTCGGAACCTCTCGAAGGGCTTGCATCGCATCACGGCTCGGGTGGCTTTGAGCAACTCGTCCTGCGCCGGCATTTCGCGCAGCATGGTGTTCGCTCACGCTCGCCCCGCCTCCGTAGCGCCGGCGTTCACCGGCTGAAGCCAGATTGACAACCGTGGTTGTCGGCTCCCGCTGAGCGGGGCCGACAACCACGGCGCTTCAGCGGGGTGGGCGTGCGGGAGGTGTCATCACGTTCCCTCGCCAGTTAGCCGCTCCTAGGAGCCAGACGCTGGCACCGGAGCGGCTGCGCATTCGTCGTCGTAGGCGGCATATGCGGTGTCCGCCATAGCGCGGCGCTCCTCTCCAGATTTTGCAGAGTTGTGACATTTGCAGGCACTTTTAGGGCCTTGACGTCCGATCCAGGCGGGAACATATGTTCCGCTGGTTGCGGAGAAGCAAGGCTGGAGATGGATAAGCGATCACTCAAGTTGCTGCTTGACCGCGGCGTCAGCGTTGAAGCGATCGCCAGACGCTTCGATAGGCACCCATCGACGGTGTCCTACTGGATGAGGAAGTACGGACTGGTCTCGCCGTACCGGGAAAAGCACGCGGCAAAGGGCGGCATCGAGCGTGACCAGCTTGAGACCCTGATTGCGGAGGGGATGACCATAGGCCAAATCGCCGAAGTGGTCAGGCGGAGTAAGACAACGGTGAGGCACTGGATGCGGCGCTACGGGCTTCGGACACGCAATGCGATGGGCGCCCGGCCGGCTGCGCTGGTTCGAGCAGCCAAGGAGGCCGGGCTGCTCACCGTGACGATGACCTGCGCTCGCCATGGGGAGGCCGAGTTTCAGCTCGAGGGCCGCGGCTACTACCGCTGCAAGCGCTGTCGGTCGGAGTCCGTCGTCCGGCATCGACAGAAGATGAAGCTCACGTTGGTCCACGAGGCCGGAGGTGCGTGCGTGGTCTGCGGGTACTCACGCAACCCCAAGGCGCTGCAGTTCCACCACCTCGATCCAGCCGATAAGCGACTTGCTCTGAGCGGCCAGGGGGTGACGTATTCCTTGGAGGTCCTGCGGCGTGAGGCGCGGAAGTGTGCCCTGCTGTGCGCAAACTGCCACGCGGAGGTTGAGGATGGGCAGGTCTCGCTGCCGCTAGAGTGGGCGCCGCAAATTGAATAACCGTCGGCGGATCGGCCCGTCCAATACACCAAAATCTGGGGTAGCTCAATCGGCAGAGCAAACGGCTGTTAACCGTTAGGTTGTGGGTTCGAGTCCCACCCCCAGAGCTCCGGGAACACCCAACTGATGAAGCTTTACGTCTGCTATGGCACTTGGAAGGCGGCGCCGCGGCCCGGCGGGCATCCGTGCGGCGTGGCCTATCACGCCCTCGTGGACGCCGGTCATGAACCGGAGGTCGTCCTGACCTACGGGCTCGGGATGCTTCCCGGCTTCATAAATGAGCTTGCCCCGGGTCGCCGTGAGGTCAAGCGGTTGACCGGAAACCATTGGGTGCCGGTGCTCGTCAGCGATGACAACGAGGTGATACAGGGATCGCAGGAGATCGCCAGCTGGGCTCGTGGTCATCCCGCCGTGGCCAGCGGGCGACAGGCGGCGGGTCGCTGACCCCGACGTGCGCCGGAGCACAGTCGCCGAGCTGGAGGATTGGGAAAGGAACGGGGCCGTCTGGCGTCCGGTCGAGGTGGGCGTGGACCGGGCGATCGTCGATCTCTGCAGCTGCTCGGGTGAGCTGATGGAGCGCGTTGACAGCAGCGACCCGGGCTTCATCGAATTGGTCCGGACCCGAATCGGCGATTAGCGCCCCGCTTGACGCGCGGGACAAGTTCCCGAGCGCCTATCGCGCAGCCCATCGCCTCGCCAGCTCCTCCACCAGATCGGCGGCCGTGGCCGCGCCGTCGTGCTCACGTGACCACCGCGCCAGCTCCTGGGTTCGCTGGACCAGTCCCTCGTCCGCTAGCGCCCGCCGTACGGCCAGCCGCAAGGCGGTCGGGGTAAGCAGGCGCCACGGCAACCGGACGCCGACCCCGGCCCAGTCGGCTCGCGCCGCGTTCTCGGCCATGTCTCCAACATGGGGGACGGTCAGCACCGGCGCGGAGCTGGATAGCGCTCTGACCATCGTCCCGTGGCCGGCGTGGCAGATGACCAGCGCGCAGCGAGGCATGGTCCTCGAATAGGAGATCCACTCGACCAGCCGCGTGTTCGCCGCCACCTTCACTGGCACCGGCAGCGGCTTGCGGTTCCATGTGGCCAGCAGCCGGATCGGCTCTCGCCCCAGGCCCTCGAGCGACGCCCGCAAGAGCAGG
Source organism: uncultured Solirubrobacterales bacterium (assembly GCA_963733555.1). Lineage (GTDB taxonomy): Bacteria > Actinomycetota > Thermoleophilia > Solirubrobacterales > Solirubrobacteraceae > Palsa-465. The sequence goes on along the minus strand of CAVTDO010000002.1, from coordinate 972,940 downwards.
TGCTCGGGATCCTGCGCCGTCGACGGCGCCACCAGCACCAGCGGATCCGAACCTGGGGGCGAATCGACCTCGTCATAGGGCGGCTCCCAGAGCAGCGGCCCCACCACCCGTACTGAGTCAGGCCAGGTTCGTGGGTACTCGAGTTGCGGAAATGTCCCCACCATGCAGAGCTCCTGGCTCAGCCCGCCGTGGAACTGGCTCACCGGCTCCAGCCCCAGCTTGACCCGGGTCTCGTTGAGCTCGGTGCGGCCGCGCCGCAGGCCCCCTTCCACCGGTCGGTCGAACACCCGCCAGAGCCGAGCCCCGACCCGCGTGCGCGGAATGCGGGCCCCGAACGCGTAGGGCGGAAACCCCGAAGCCCCGACCGGGTAGACGTGCGGGATCAGCGTGGCCACCGGAAGGCCTTCAAGCTCGCCGGCCAGCGCCGGCGCCAGCGTCAGGATGTCGTGCACGACCACCTCGGGCTGGACCTCGGCGAGCGTCCGGCGGGTCTCGCCGGCGGCTCGCACCACTGCCTCGTACGGCTGAAGTGGACGCTCCTGGGTCGGAAATACCGGATATTCCGGAGCGGCCACGAAGCGCATCCCCTCCGCCTCGACATGCTCGCGCCACCGCTTCCAGGTCTCGAGGGTCACCTCGTGACCCCGGGCCACCAGGCGTGAGCCCAGCGCCAGCATCGGAAACGCATGCCCGGGGTCTCCGAAGGCCCCGAGGAACACGCGGAGCCGCCTCTCGGCGGTCCGGGGGACCGGGCTATCTCGGGCGCTTGCCGTCAAACCGGGCCGGTCAGGCTTCGGCCAGTTCCGAAATCTGGCGCAGCTGCTCGGTTCTCTCCCCGACCGTAAAGGTCATGGGCGCCACGAGCAGCGTCCCCACCCCGGCCTCCCGGAAGGCGGCCAACCGGTCCCTGACCGCGTCCGGTGGCCCACAGAGCGAGACCATGTCGATCAGCCGGGTCGGAATGGCTGCCGCCGCCTCCTCCTTCTTCCCGTCCAGATAGAGGTCCTGGATCTCCCGCGCCTCGGCTTCGAAGCCGTAGCGCTGGACGAGCCGGTTGTAGAAATTCTGCTCACGTGAGCCCATGCCCCCGATGTAGAGCGCAAGCCCCGGGCGCATCATGTCCCGCGCGCGCTCCACGTCGTCGCAGACATATGCGTTGACCACGGGGGCAATGTCGAACCCGTCGAGTGACCTCGCTGACCGGGCGGCCCCCTCCTCAAGCAGCGCTCTCACATCCGCCACGTGCTCAGGCGAGAAGAAGGTGGGAAGCCAGCCGTCGGCGATCTCGCCCGCCAAAGCGGTGTTCTTAGGCCCGATGGCGGCCAGGTAGATCGGGAGGTGCTCCTGCACCGGCTCGATCATCAGCTTGAGCGCCTTCCCGGGGCCATCGGGCAGGGGGAGCTCCAGCGTCTCGCCGTGGTATTCGACGCGCTCGCGGGCCAGGGCCAGGCGGAGCACCTCCACGTATTCCCGCGTGCGCCGCAGCTGGCGGGCGAAGCGCTGGCCGTGCCATCCCTCGGCCACCTGGGGTCCCGAGGAGCCGATGCCGAGCACCATCCGACCTCGTGAGAGCTGGTCGATCGTCGCCGCAGTCATCGCCGTCATGGCCGGGCTGCGGGCCGGCATCTGGAAGATTGCCGAACCGAGTCTGATGCGACTGGTCCGAGCGGCCAGGAAGGCTAGAATGGTGGCGGCATCGGAGCCGTACGCCTCGGCCGTCCACAACGAGTCATAGCCCAGGCGCTCCGCCTCCTCGGCGACCCCGATCAGCTCCTCAGGACCGCTCGCCACCCCCCAGTACCCGAGGTAGAAGCCGAGTCTCATGAGCCGAGACCCTACTGCGACACTTGCCGCGTGACCGATGTGACGAGCGCTGGGCGCGCCGATGGCCAAGAGCCGGGGCCCTCCGAAGGTGAAGAGCCTGATCCGGCCGACCCGGGGCTGCCGGAGCGTCGCACCAGCTCGGTCGAGCTCTTCTGGGACCTCGTCTTCGTCTTCGCCGTGACCCAGGTCACGACCCTCTTGGCCCGCCACCTGAGCTGGGCCGGGTTAGGGCGCTCGATGCTGATTCTCGCCCTCGTATGGTGGGCCTGGTCGGCCTTCGTCTGGGCGGCCAACGCGCAATCCGACGATTCTCGGAGCCTCCGGCTGATCCTGTTGCTCGCCTCCGCCCTCATCTTCATCGCCGGTCTCGCTCTGCCCCAGGCGTTCGGCGCCGAGGGCCTGCTCTTCGCGGTCACCTACGCGATGGTGCGCTTCCTGCACCTCGCTCTGTACGTCGACGCGTCCCGGCGCGGACGGGCGAGCCGGGCTTCGATAGCCGGCTTTGCCGTCACGGTCACCGTCGGCATGGTGCTGCTCATCGTCGGCGCGACCCTCCCCGGCGCCACGAGGATCATCCTCTGGGCCATAGCGGTGGCCATTGACTACGCCGGCCCGGCGTGGCTCACCCGAGAACGGCTCCGCAGCCTCCAGCAGGTGGCCGTGGCTCACTTCGCCGAGCGCTACAGCTTGTTCGTGATCATCTGCCTGGGTGAGTCGATCGTCGCCATCGGCGTCGGGGCTGGGTCGAGCCACCCCCGCCTCAGCTTTACCCTCGTCGCCGTCGTCGCGCTGGGCCTGATGACCACCGCCGCCATGTGGTGGACCTACTTCGACCGGCTCGCGGGGCTGGGCGAACAACGTCTTCGCGATCACCACGATGCCGTGCTCGCCGCCGCCGACGCCTACAGCTACCTGCATCTGGTCATCGTGGCTGGAATCATCATCTTCGCCGCCGGCGTCAGGCTCCAGATCCGCGCCATCAGTCAGGCCCCGCCAGGCCTGATCCGGCTCGCCCTGTGCGGAGGCCTGGCGGCCTACCTTCTCGGCCAGGTTGCCTTCGGACTCCGTCTGATCGGCACGGTGCAGTACGCAAAAACCGCGACAGCCGCCGCCCTGATCATCGTCTATGCCGTGAGTGGTGGCGTGACGACCTGGGTCCTCGCCGTTGTCATCACCGGCCTCTTCGTCGTCCTCTGCGTTGCGGAGAAAGCGCTGGAGCCAAAGCTGCGACGAAGCCGAGCCGTCGATCTAGGATTGCCGTGATGGCATCGCGCCTCGAACTGCAGGGATCAATCGAACGCACCTTCGAGGAGGTGCTCACGCCCGCAGCCCTCGAGTTCTTGGCCGAGCTCGAGGCTCAGTTCGGCGGTCGCCGACGCGAGCTGCTCGAAGCGAGGGTGGAGCGGCGCCAGCGCCTCCGTGATGGCGAGATGTTCGACTTTCTCCCGGAAACGCGGGAGATCCGGGAGAGCGACTGGCGGGTGGCGCCGGTGCCTGCGGACATGCAGCAGCGATGGGTCGAGATCACCGGCCCCACGGACCGGAAGATGATGATCAACGCGCTCAACTCGGGGGCGGACGGGTTCATGGCCGACCTCGAGGACGCGAACGCACCGACCTGGCGCAACATGGTCACGGGTCAGCTCAATCTGCGCGATGCCATCGACGGCACCATCACCTACGACGGCTCGGACGGCCGGCACTACGAGCTGGCCGAGAAGACCGGCCACCCTGCTCGTGCGACCCCGTGGCTGGCACCTGCCGGAGCGCCACATCCTGATCGACTCCGAGCCGATCAGCGGCTCCCTGTTCGACTTCGGGCTCTTCTTCTTCCACTGCGTACGCCGTCTTCTCGAGAAGGGCTCGGGCCCATACCTGTATCTGCCCAAGATGGAGTCCCACCGCGAGGCGCGCTTGTGGAACGACGTCTTCACCTTCGCCGAGAACGCCGCCGGCATCGACCACGGAACGATCAAAGCGACCGTGCTCATCGAAACGCTTCCCGGCGGCCTTCGAGATGGACGAGATCCTGTATGAGCTTCGGGATCACTCGGCCGGGCTGAACGCCGGGCGCTGGGACTACATCTTCTCCTCCATCAAATGCTTCGCCAACCGTCCTGACGGGGTGCTCCCGGACCGGGGCGACGTCACCATGACGGTCCCCTTCATGCGCGCGTACACCGAGCTGCTGGCTGCAACCTGCCACCGCCGGGGCGCCCACGCGATGGGCGGCATGGCCGCCCTGATTCCGTCCCGCAAGGATCCGGAAGCCAACGAGAAGGCGCTCGAGGGGGTGCGGGCCGACAAGGAGCGGGAGGTCTCTCAGGGCTACGACGGAACCTGGGTCGCCCATCCGGACCTCGTGCCGGTGGCGAGGGAGATCTTCGAGAAGGGACTCGGGGGCGCCCCCAATCAGCTCGAGCGCCAACGCGACGAGGTTCACGTGACCGCGGCCGAGCTCCAGGACCTGGCCTCGACTCCCGGGCAGATCACCGAGGCCGGCCTCCGGGTCAACGTGAACGTCGGCTTTCAGTACCTCTCCTTCTGGTTGACCGGCCGCGGGGCCGCGGCGATCAACTCGCTCATGGAGGACGCGGCCACGGCCGAGATCTCACGCACTCAGATCTGGCAGTGGGTTCAGCACGCCGTGAAGCTGGAGGATGGGCGCACGGTCACGCCAGAGCTTGTGCGCTCGATCCTTGATGAGGAAACGGCGAAGATCCGTGAGGCGGTGGGTGAGGAGACCTGGCAGAGCGGCCGCCCAGCGGAGACGCGGGAGATCTTCGATCGCGTAGCCCTGAGCTCTGAGCTCATCGAGTTCCTGACCCTCCCCGCCTACGGATACCTCGATTAGGGGCGGCTGCGCTACGGTGCTCAGACAGGGCGCTTGCACGTGACAGCTGTCGGAGAACACAATCTGGCTCGCCTGGCCGAGCAAGCCTTCGAGCGCCGAGGCGACTACGAGTCGCTGCTCTTCGAGGGACGCTGGTACACCTCAGGGGAGCTGCGGGATCGCTCGGACAGGCTCGCCGCCGGGTTGACCAAGCTCGGCATCGCCGCGGGCGACCGAGTCGTCGTGACGATGGGCAACTCTCCTGAGGTGGGGATCGCCTACAACGCTCTCTGGCGCGCGGGGGCCGTGGTCACACCCGGGAACTTCCTCATGCCCCCTGAGGAGCTCCGTCACGTGATCTCGGACTCCGAGGCGACGGCCGTGATCACGACTCCCGAGTTCGCCGAGAAGGTGCGCGAAGCCTCAGCCGGCGTCGAGAGCGTGAGGTTCGTCATCAGCACCGAATCCGCCGACGGCATGGTCTCCTTGAGTGAGCTGGAGCACGCCGACCCGGAGCCGATCGTGCCGCGGGCCGACGACGACCTGGCCGCCCTCCTGTACACGGGCGGAACCACGGGGCGGGCCAAAGGGGTGATGCTCACCCACGCCAGCCTCCACTTCACGGGCGCCTCCGCGCAGGCCGCCTCCTACGTGCCGGGCATCAACCGCGGTCTCGGTACGTTGCCGCTCTCACACGCCTACGGGCTTCTCGTCACGATCGGGGCGATGCACTCGCCCGAACGTGGAGTCGCAGTTCTGCTGCGCTGGTTCGACCCCCAGGCGTTTCTCGAGCTTGTCGCGGAGCACCGTATCCAGGTGACAGCAGTTGTCCCCTCGATGCTCCAGATGCTGCTCTCGCAGCCCCTCGAGGACTATGACCTGAGCTCGCTGCAGTACGTCTCCTCCGGCGGCTCGCCGCTGGCGCCCGAAGTGGCGGAGCAGTTCGTGCGCCGGGTGCCCTCGGTGAGCATTCGCCAGGGCTACGGCCTGACAGAGACGGCCGCGCTGCTGACGACCAATCCGGTGGGCCGGGAGAAACCGGGATCGGTCGGCTTCCCCGTTCCTGGCGTCGAGCTCCGGATCCTCGACGAGGAAGATCGCGAGCTGGAGCGCGGAGAGATCGGGGAGATATGCGCCCGCTCCCCGGGTCTCATGCGCGGCTACTGGCGCTCCCCTGAGACGACGGCCGAAGCGATGCGAGATGGCTGGCTTCATACCGGGGATCTGGGCTATCAGGACGCGGACGGCTACCTGTTCGTCGTCGACCGCAAGAAGGATCTGATCATCCGAGGCGGCTTCAATGTCTACCCCCGGGACGTCGAGGACGCGCTCCTCGAGCACCCGGCCCTTGAGGCAGCGGCGGTTGTGGGCCGACCTGATGACCGCCACGGCGAGGAGGTTGTCGCCTTCGTTTCGCTGCGCCCCGGCGCGGAGGTAGCTCCTGAGGACCTGATCGCCTGGGCCAAGGCGCGGATCGGCGGCTACAAGTACCCGCGGGAGGTCCACGTCATCGACGCCGTTCCGCTGACCAGCGTCGGCAAGGTCGACCGCAAGGCGCTTCGCGTGCACCTGCCGGAGCCGACCTCCCCCGAACCGGCCACGAGCCAGCCCGCCAGATGAGAGCGGTCAAATTCGATCGATACGGCGGCGTCGACGTTCTCGAGGTCAGGGAGGTCGAGGATCCGGTCGCGGGTTCTGGCGAGGTTCTCGTCGCCGTCAAGGCGGCAGGGACCAACCCGGGCGAGATCGCGATTCGCGAGGGGCGCATGCACGAGCGTTGGCCGGCCTCGTTCCCAAGCGGACAGGGGACAGACTTTGCCGGAGTGGTCGAGTCGGTCGGCGAGGGCGTGACCGGCTTCGCCGCCGGGGACGAGGTGCTTGGCTGGACCGAGCAACGCGCGAGCCAGGCTGAGCTGGTCGTGGCGCCCGCCGACCAGCTCACACCCAAGCCGGAGAACGTCCCCTGGGAGGTGGCCGGGGCGCTGTTCGTGGTCGGGATGGCCGCCTCATCATCGGTCGAGGCGGTCGCCCCCCAGGCGGGGGAGACCGTCGTTGTCTCCGCCGCGGCCGGTGGCGTGGGCTCGGTCGCCGTCCAGCTCGCCCGCCGCACCGGTGCCCTGGTCATCGGCCTGGCCGGCGAGGGCAACCACCAGTGGCTTCGCCAGCTCGACGTGGTTCCGATCACCTACGGGGACGGACAGGAGGACCGCATCAAGGAGGCCGCTCACGGGACCATCAACGCGTTCATCGACACGTTCGGCGGGGGGTATGTCGCGCTCGCCATCGAGCTGGGCGTAACCCCGGAACGGATCAACACGATCGCCGACTTCGAGGCCGTCGAGCGCTTCGGGGTGAAATCCGAGGGCACCCACTCGCATGCCAGCGCAGCCCGGCTGGGCGAGCTGGCCGCGCTCGTCGCTGACGGCAGCCTCGAGCTCCCGATCGCCCGGACTTTCGGCCTCGATCAGGTCAGAGAGGCCTACACCGAGCTCGCCGACCGGCATACGCACGGCAAGATCGTGCTCGTGCGCTGACGTTCAGGCGAGCGATCCCGGGTCGGCCGGGACGTCGACCGCATACTGCCTGAGCACGTCCAGCGGTACGGCCTCCAGCGCACTCTCGTGGGTCGCTGCGAGCACGACGAACGACGCCACCCCCGCCTCGTGGGCGCGGAGCCAGTTATGCAGGGTGACGCACCACCGGTCTCCCGCCTCGAGCCCCGGGAAGTCGTACTGCGGCATCGGCGTGCTGAGGTCGTTACCGATGCTGCGTTGAAAATCGAGAAACTCGGCGCTCACCACCGCGCAGACCGTGTGGCTTCCCACATCGCCCGGACCGGTGCGGCACCGTCCATCGCGATAGAACCCGCTCAGCGGGTCGACGCTGCAGATCTCCAGCGGGCCACGGAGGACGTTGCGTTCCACGGCGTCAGTATCCCGCTCCCGTTGCCCGCAACGGCTCTGAGCTAGGCGACGCGGGAGCCGAGCGGTGGATCGCCGTCGGGGCGGAGCAGCTGGACCGTGCCATCCGGCTCGACCGCCCCCAGGACGAGGACCTCGGAGCGCACCGGACCGATCTGCTTGGGCGGGAAGTTGACCACAGCGACGATCAGCGATCCCTGGAGCTCATCGACCGAGTACTGCTTGATCCGGGCCGAGGAGCGCTTGTGCCCGAACTCGGGACCGAAGTCGATCTGGAGCTTCCAGGCCGGGAGACGAGCCTCGGGAAAGTCCTCGACGGAGACGATTCGACCGACGCGCATGTCAACGGCGTCGAACTGTTCCGGGGTGAGCGCCATCGGGGGCAGATCCTAGGCCTTTGGCGGCCGCCTCAACCGTTGGGCTGAGCGCGCCGATGTCCCTCGCAATGGATTCCTCCGCCTACGCTTTCACGCAGGGCCTCCGTTCGACGCGAGCTGCGCTGCTGAGCTGGCGGCGCCGGCCGTGGCCGATCCTGCGGACCTGGCTCCTCGGCAGCCTGGCCACGGCGACGCTGCTCCTGGTGGCGATCTGGGTGATCGCGCTGATCAAGTCCGGCTCAGAGGCGGGCGTAACCCCGTCCCAGCCGCCGTTCACTGTCGGCGGGTCCGGCGACGTGGTCCGCGTCCTCGTCCACAATCTCCTGGTGCTGGCCCTGCATGCAATGGCGTGCGTGGCCGGCTTCATCGCCGGCAGCTCGCTGCCCCTTCAGGCCAAATACCAGACGGGCCTGAACCGGATGGTCCACGAACGCGGACGACCGATTGCGCTGGCCTTCGTGGTCGGAGCGATCACGTTCTCACTCAGCATGCAGGCCTACTCCCTGGGAACCGGCACGGCGCAGGTTGCCGCCGGGCTGCACGTGGCGCCGGGCCTGGTGCTCCTGGGCCTGCTACCCCATGCCGTGCCTGAGCTGGCGGCGCTCTTTCTTCCCCTGGCGGCCTGGATTATCGCCAGCCGCCGGAACGAGTGGGACCGGCTGCTTGCGGCAACGCTGGTCACCGTGACTCTGGCCATCCCCACGCTGGTGCTGGCCGCGCTGTGGGAGGTGTACGGCGCGCCCCATCTGCTGGCGGCGTTACTCGGTTACCGATAGGCGGGGGGAGCGGACGGCTGGACGATCGGGTCGAGCGCCCGCCAGGCCTCAGGGTCATGCGTCGGCACGAGGATCGCCTCCGGATGCCCTCGCCTGAAGCCGTCGAGCTGGCGGAGCGACTGTCGCGATGTCTCGTCATCCGCGGTGGCCATCGGCAGCAGCCCCTCCTCGATGCTCCTCACGGTGTAGGCCGCGTCTCCGACCACGAGGACCTCACGCCCGTCCTCGAGCTTCAGAAGCAGCGACTGATGACCGTGGGTGTGCCCGGGGGTGAAGAGGAGGCGAATCGTTCCGTCGCCGAGAAGATCGAGTGTCCGGTCGAAGCCAGCTGCCGGCTCACCCTGCGCATTCAAATCAACTAGCTGCACCCGGGACTCGGGCGGCAAGTGGTGCCCGACGTACCCACTCATCGCGGCCAGCCGGCCGTGCGCCGCCTTCCACTCCTGGCGCGTGCAGATGAAGGTCGCCTTTGGTAGGAGCCGCATCCCGCTCGTGTGATCGACGTGAAGGTGCGTCATGACCACCCGCTCGACCTCGCCGGGCTCGATCCCGCGTGAGCGAAGCTGCTGGGCGAACGGAGTGTCGCTGGGACGGATGCCGCTGAACATGAGGCTCATACCGATTCCGAAGTCCTTGCGCAGATCCGTCGTGGCGTCGGGATGAAAGCCGGTATCGACGAGCAGGATCCCGGCCGTGGGGTGATAGATCACGTAGGCCAGGCAGGGCGAGCCGAGCATCTGGCCCTTCCTGGAAAAGCCGGCCCGGAGCTGGGCCAGCCGATTGCCCTCGGTGCGGAAGACATAGCCGTAGGGGATTGGTATGTCCGCCGTGTGAATCACCTCGAGGCGGACACCGGTGCCGTTGCTGGTGCCGTTGCTGGTGCTGGTGCTGGTCACAGGGTCACTCAGTTTGCCGCCGTTCTGTCTCGGGGGTCAGTCTGACCGGGAACTAAACCGGAGCCTCGTGACAATAGGCAGGAGTGGGGCGAGGACGATCAATTTCTGATGAGGACACCGATGCTGCCGTGATTGCGCGCTCGATCGCCGAACCCAGGCTCTTCTCGGCCATCTTCGACCGACATTTCGACCCTGTTTACCGGTACCTGGCCCGCCGGATCGAACGCGTCCGTGCGGAGGACCTCGCCGCGTCGACGTTCACGATCGCCTTTGAGCGACGCAGCCGCTTTCGCCCTCAGGCGGACACGGCGCGCCCATGGCTGCTCGGCATCGCCACCAATCTGCTGCGCAACGAACTCCGAGCGGAGCGGCGCGGCCTCGCGCTCGTCGTCCGGCTCGGGCGGAGCCAGAGCACGCCTGGCTCTGAAAGCCATGACGCCGGCGATCGGCTGGCGCCGCTGCTGCGCGAGCTCGACCAGGATCAGCTGGACGTCCTCCTGCTCTACGCGTGGGAGGAACTCTCATATGAAGAGATCGGAACCGCGCTCGGAGTCCCCGTGGGGACGGTGCGTTCACGACTCTCACGGGCTCGTTCCCATCTCCGGGCTGGGCTCGAGGACCGAAATCCCGGCGATGCACCGGCTCGGGAGGCGAGGCGATGATCGACGAGCTCGAGTGGGTCCGCAGCGAGCGGCCATCGGTCGAGCCAGCGAGTCCGGCCGCCCGCCAGCGGGCCCGGCAGGTTCTCGAGGACGCCATGGGCCGGGCGGCCACACCCCGCAGGTCCCGCTCGGGCACCCGCTGGCTCAGCCCCGGGAATCTCGCCGCTGCGGTTGCCTTGCTCGTCGTCCTCGCCGTCGTGGCTGTCTTCCTGGGCGTTGGGGCACGGCGAGTGGCCGCTCCGGCCACCCAGGGTGGACCGGAGCTGGTGTTTCGAGCCGAGCTCGCCGGGGGGTTCCGTGGTGTGTCCAGAGGAGCGGTGACCCAGGCGGCGTCACTTCTCCAGGCGCTGATCTCCCGGACCCTGGGAGGCGACGGTCATGTCACGGTGACGAGCGCCGGGACCCGCGTAGTTGTCCAGCTCCAGCGCGAGAGCCCTGCCGAACGCGTGAGGATCGTCTCGCTCGCCGATGAAATGGGGCGGCTGGCCTTCTATGACTGGGAGGCGAACGCGACCACGTCAGCCGGCAAGTCGGTAGCGAGCCTGCTCACGACCCGGAACCCGGATGCGCTGGCGATCAGCCAGGGGGATGGATCTTCGGCTCCCGGGTCGTCGGGCGCGGGCAGCATGGCGCTCTATCCGGCGGCCCGGCTGGCCGCTCACCGGGCCGCCACGGCATCGGGCGTAAGCGGGCGTGGCGCAGACCAGCTCTTTGCCTTTGCCGGACCCAGCAGCCCAGCATGTGCCGCGGCGGCCCATTACTACGAGACCCGGCTGCTGCCGACCGGCCACTGCTACCTCGCGGGTCCGGCCACGACGTTAGGAGAGCTGAGCGCGCTTCTGCCGCCCGGCGTTTCACTCTCATCCGCGCAGACAGTTGCGGTTCCGGCGGGCACCGTGGTTCTCGAGGCGGTGCCGGCCCAGGGCTTCTCGGCCGGCCTGAGCCCGGCTGACCCCGCGGCCCGGTTCTACGTGCTGGCTGACCATCCGGGCCTTCTCGGCACCTCCATCACCAATCCCACTACCGGCACCGACCCGTCCGGGTCACCGGACATCTCCTTCGCGTTCACCCCGTCAGGCTCGGCTCGCTTCTCGAGGGTGACGGCGCAGATCAGCCATCGCGGCGACTTGCTGAGCGGCTTCGGTCAGACCCTTGATCAACACTTCGCGGTCGCACTCGGCGATCAGCTGGTCACGGTCCCCTCGATCGACTTCAAGACCTATCCGGACGGGATCAGCGGCAACCAAGGCGCTGACATCACAGGCGGTTTCACACCCCAGTCGAGTCAGACCGCGCTGCTCGCGGTCCGGCTGGGATCGTTGCCACTCACGCTCCGGCTTACGTCCGTAACGGGGTGACACCCCGATAAGCGCTTCCGCGGAGGCGCTTATTTTCTCGTTGCCTCCAAGTTGTCCCCTGGGCCTGCGTCCGTTCGTCGTTAGGGCGACAATCCACTCCCCGCTGTAGGAGGTTTCAGATGAGGTACGCGATGTTGATCTACGAGAAGCCCGGCTCTGTCGGGACGCTGTCCGAAGGCGATCAGAAGGCCATGTACGCCGAGTACATGGCGTTGTCGGAGGACCCGCGGGCCCGGGGCGGCGCGCAGCTCCAGCCGGTCGAGACCGCCACGGCCGTGCGCGTGCAGGACGGCCAGGCGCTGACCACCGACGGCCCGTACGCCGACACCAAGGAGGTATTCGGCGGCTACTACGTGTTCGAGGCGGAGAACCTCGACGAGGCGATCGAGCTGGCGTCGCGGATTCCGGCCGCCCGTCTCGGGGGCGCCATCGAGGTCCGCCCGGTGGTGGAGCGGTAGCTCCTCTGCTGGAGCAGGTCTTCCGGGACGAGTGGGGCCGCGTACTGGCCTCGCTGATCGGCTTCCTCGGCGACTTCGAACTCGCCGAGGAGGCCGTTCAGGAGGCATTCGCGATCGCCGCCGAGCGCTGGCCACGGGATGGGACTCCGGCGAACCCGGGCGGGTGGCTCGTCACGACCGCTCGTAACCGGGCGATCGACCGGATTCGCAGGGAGCGCACGCTTGCTGAGAAGACCCGCCTGCTCGAGGTGCCTGAGGCAACGGCGGACGAGATGGACGACGCCATGATCGATGACGAGCGACTCGAGCTGATCTTCACCTGCTGCCATCCGGCCCTCGCCGTCGAGGCGCAGGTGGCGCTCACGCTGCGCGCGCTCGGCGGCCTGTCGACAGATGAGATCGCGCGCGCGTTCCTCGTCTCGGAGGAGACCATGAAACGTCGGCTGTCGCGAGCGAAGGGAAAGATCAAGGCGACCGGGATACCGTTCGCGGTGCCAGCCGATCACCTGTTGCCCGACCGCCTGAACGCGGTGCTGGCGGTTGTCTACCTCATTTACAACGAGGGCTACAGCGGGCGCGTCGACCTCGCGGCCGAGGCGATCCGGCTCGGCCGAGTGCTGTCGACACTGATGCCTGATGAGCCGGAGGTTCACGGGTTGCTCGCGCTGATCCTGATTCAGCACGCGCGGCACAACGCAAGGTTCGCCGGCGGCGATCTCGTGCTGCTCGAGGACCAGGACCGGTCGCGCTGGGACACCCGGCAGATCGCTGCCGGGCGCGAGACGCTCGACCGAGCTATCGCGCTCCGCGGCCGTGGGCCGTACGTGCTCCATGCCGCGATCGCCTCGCTCCAGGCCGAAGAGCGGATCGACTGGAATGAGGTCGCCGCGCTGTACGGCCAGCTCTCGGAGATCACGCACTCGCCGGTGGTCGAACTGAACCACGCGGTCGCAATCGCCCAGACCGGGTCAACCGAGCAGGCGCTAGAGATCGTCGAGCAGCTCAGGCTCGATGACTACCAGTACCTGCACTCGACCCGTGGCGAACTGCTGCGCCGGCTCGGCCGGATCGCTGAGGCGCGCGAAGCGTTCGAGCGTGCTCTCGAGCTCGCCCGCTCAGAGCCAGAGCGCCGCTTCCTCGCGGGTCGAATCGCCGAGCTTTAGCTCGGCGAAGGCACTCAGTAGGAGCCGACTTGCCACACACCGTTGCCCGCATCGCCCGGGCTGAAGTCAGATCCGTAGTCGGCGATCCGTTTGAAGGCCGAACCGTTGAGTACGTCGGAATGACCCTCGACGGTTCCGCTGCCCGTGTTGCGGAGCTTGGTGAACCCCAATTCGGGGGCGGCGTTGGCGGATCCATAAAGGTTCCAAGTGCCGTTGTCCGTGTCGCCTGGACCGAAGTCGGAGGTGTAGGACCCGACTCGCTTGTAGCTCCCGTTCTGGAGCGTGTCCCAATGAACCTCGACCGTGCGAGAGCCGGCATTGAACAGCTTGATGAACCCAAGCTCGGGAGCGCCACCGGACGAACCGAACAACTGCCAAACCCCATTTCCGGCATCGTTTGGCTGGAAGTCCGAGGTGTAGTCCCCGGCTCGCTTGTAGCTCCCGTTTTGGAGGCTGTCCCAGTGAGCCTCCACTGTCCCCCCGGTGTTGATCGTCTTCACAAATCCCAACACCGGAGCGCCGCTGCTCGAGCCAATGAGGTCCCAGCTCCCGTTTGCGGCATCTGCTGGGCTGAAATCGGAGACATAGTCGCCGGCTCGCTTGTAGCTGCCGTTCTGGAACGTGTCCCAGTGGACTTCGACTGTCCCAGCCGTGTTATGCAGCTTAATAAAGCCCAGTTCCGGCGCTCCGTTGACATAGCCGAATAGTTGCCAAACGCCGTTTCCGGCGTCGCCAGGCCGGAAGTCCGAAGTAGCGTCGGTGATGCGACGCAGGCTGCCTCCCTGCAGGCGGTCCAGATGCACCTCGACTGTTCCTGCCGTGTTGCGTAGCTTGATAAATCCGAGATCCCCGATGGGCCCCACCTGTGGTTGAGCCGCCGCACTGCATTGCGGCAGCGGCGGGGAGAAGGTGCCGTCGTTGGGTGTGTCGACGTTGTAATCGGGCACGTAACGACTGGAACCGTTGCTGGCTTGACCAGCGAGCATGTCCCAGATGGTCGAGTTGCCGACCAGTCCGCCTCGCGTCTGGCATGTGATGTTGACCGCCGCGCCTATTGGCAATGAATCCACCACCGGCTGGTCAGTGCCGGGGCCCGCGTACACGCTCGTGGCGGCGATCGTGTAATACCCGCCGCTAGCTGTACTACCACCAGGGCTGCCGCCGTTGAGCAGCGATGTGAGGTACGGAACCGGGTCGATGTTCGCGCCAAGGGGGTTCCAGTACCCACCGTAAGGTGCATTGATCCCCCATTCGAGGTGCGACCCACCACTGCAGCAGGTGGCCGGATGCCGGCCGTAGCCAATCTGCCCACCCGAGTACCCAATCAGTTGACCCGGGCTCACCACCTGGCCATCACCAACAGATATATCGCTGAGATGCTGGTAGTACTCGCTTATTCCTGGGTGCGCCTCGACACTCACAATCCCGCCCCCGCCGTAAAAGCCGGCCCCGAGAACCCGGCCGCCCTCGATCGCATAGACGGGCGTGCGGTAGCCCAATCCGAAGTCGGTTCCGTATTCACGGAACCCGTTCCAGGATTGGTGCCAGGACTCAGTGACGCCAGCCTCAAACCATGAACAGATCTCCCTCTGCACAAACGATCCGACGCATACTGCCGACCCCCCGGCGAAGGACCTGAGCCGCACGGTTCTCCGGTGCGAAACGAAGGCTGTGCGCCGCCCGCGCATGACCTGGACTCGCAGGAGAGTGGTGGGGCCTTCTTTGGGCGCCGCCATTGAGAGTTTCACGGTGCCCGCGCGCTTCGTGGTCGCGTGGGCCTTTGTCTGCCAGGCGCCCTCGATGCTCTCCTGAAGCAGCAGCCTTACCTTCCCGGTTCCGGGGCGTACCGCAACCAAAACACCGATTCGCTTAGCGGATGGCGAAAGGGTGCTCGGGAACGTCACACGAAACCTGGCTTGCGCACGGTGAGATCCAGTCCGAGCCATCGCACCGCCAGCGCCGCCGAAAGACGCAGCGAGCCCGCAGATGAGACCAACGCCCAGAACCACTCGTTGTGGCCTGGCAATGCGCAGCCACTGCTTCGGTCCCATCTAACCCTCCGGCCCGGCTCCCGATTCGGGGCCCCTGCCGCCAGCAACAGGAGATTGCCCCCACTTGCACGCGGAACCTACCAGCGGAGCACGATTGGAGTCAAGATCCCGGGAGGGGTGGGAGGGGCCAGATCTGCGGTGTTCGGGACACGGTCTGGGATGCCACACAGCTTTGCGTACGACGCCCGCATCGAGTCTGATGCTGCAGGGGTGTCACCCAACCGTCTCCCCGGGAGCGGTTTGCGGGATTTCGATGGTGATGTGGCCCTCCTGACGGGGGTTCTCAATGACGTGATCTGCCGTGGCGCCGGCGAAGCCGTGATCGAGCTGCGCGATCGGACGGTGTCGCTTGCTCAAGCGACCCGCAGCGGTGACCCGAGCGCTCCCGACACGCTGGCGAGTCTGGTCTCGGAGCTTGACCTCGACCAGATCGAGCTGCTGGTGCGCTCGCTGTCAAGAAAAACCCAGGTGGGGTTTGTGGCTGTGTAAGGTAGCGATAGCAGGTACGCGGCTTCGCACCGAATAGCGGCCCGGGACGCGTCAACCAATGGATCGGGGTGGATCCGATTTGAGTCCCGGGGCTCGCCGAGGCCGCGAAGGATCGAGCATGGAGGCTGGTGTGAGAGGTGCCCTCTCGCACGTACGGCTGGTCGCGGCGATCGCGGTGCTGTTCCTCGCCGGGGTGTTCACCTCGTCCGCGTCGGCGTTCCAGACTGCGGTGACGATCGACCAATCGCCGCCACAGCCGGTCGTCGGCGAATCGGTCACGTTCACCGATAACGCGGGGAGCGACTGCGCGCAGACGTACACATGGACCGTTGACGGGACGGCCCTACCGCCATCCGCGGTGAATCACATCACCCGCAGCTTCTCGACCGCCGGCCAGCACAACGTCTCGGTCGACGTCCCCGCCGTCGCCGGCTGCGCCGAGTTCGTCGGATCGGATACGTTCACCGTCGACGACGACATCAGCGGATCGATCGCGGTCGCACCCGACCCGCCGATCGTCAACCAGCCGGCGACCCTGTCGGCCACCCAAAGCGGTGGCACCGGGAACTACTCCTACGCCTGGGACACCGACAACGACGGCAACTTCGACAACGGCACGACTCGCACCGTGAACACCACGTTCACGACGACCGGCTCCCACACCGTCAACGTGAAGATCACCGATGACTCCGGGCTGACGACGACCGGGCATCAGGTGATCGTCTCCCGCACGCTCGACGTCCAGCCGCCGTCCTCGACCACCACGACACCGCCGCCGCCACCCTGCGTCAGCGAGCTCCACTTCCAGCTCTCGCAGTTCAAGACTCCCGGCTGCTTCACCCAGATCAGCAGCTCACCGGCGCCCAAGTACACGACCACTTCGGCGGTCACGCTGAACGGCATCACGTTCCCCGACTTCGGCCAGACGTTCACGATCACGTACCCCTCCGCGCAGGACCCCGGAGGTCACTTCTCCGCCCCCGGCTCGGTGATCCGGGTCGGCGGCGTCAAGGTCTTCTCCGGGGACGTCGATTGGTCGCTGCCGACCGGCAGCCAGGGGGACGAGAACGCGCTCAAGACGTTCTCGGTTGCCACCGGCGCCCAGTTGTTCGGGCTGAGCCTCGCCGGGTCGGTCAGCCTCAACCTCGGCTGGGACGCAGGCGGGAAGTACTACGCGACGTTCGGGCTGAACATCCAGCTGCCCGCGGGATTCTCGGCCGGACCGGACCCCAGCTTCGGCAGCGTCACCGGCGCGGCGTCGCTCCGGGTGGATGACGTCGGCGTTCACTACAACGGCGTGAAGCTCGAAGCCGACAACGTGTGGATCGGCAAGCTCAAGGTCGACCAGGTCTGTTTCTCATACATCCCGGCCGGTGGACAGACCGTTAGCCCGTGCGTCGCCCCGTCGCTCGACGGCACCCCGTATCTCACCTGCGCCACCGACGTGAGCACGGACCGCTGGGACGGCAACGCGGAGATCGAGCTCCCTGGCAGCGGGATCACCCTGGCCGCGTTCGGCGGCCTGTCGAACGGGAAGGTCTCCTCGCTCGGCGGGTTCGTTGACAACCTCGGCCGCAAAGCGCCGCTCGCCCCGAACGTCTTCCTGAACCGGGTTGGGGTGGGGCTGTGTCTGACGCCGCCGCCACTCACCCTACGGGGCGACGTCGGCATCTCGATCTTCCCAACGAAGGGCGATGAGTCCCTGGCCACGATCAACGGCCACGTCATCTACACGAATTCGTACCCGTGGACCCTCGAGATCGGCGGGTCGGTGAACGTGCTCGACCATCAGGTCGGGTCCGGTTCGGTCCTGATCAACGGGTGGGGCGAGTTCGCCTTCGACCTCAACGCGAGCGTCGACCTGTACGGCATCGCGAGCATCGCGGGTGACATCAACGGCTGGGTCGATCCGCCGAGCAAGCAGTACGCCGTGTCCGGGAGTGTCAACGCGTGCATCTCCGTGCTCGGCTGCGTCATGGGCTCGGGGGTGGTGTCGAGTACCGGCGTCGCCGGCTGCATCTCGATCACCTCGACGCACCAGTCGCCGGACCTCCTCATCACCCTGGGCAGCCCGCCGACCATCGGGTTCGCCAACGACACGATCAACATCAACGCGGGATTCGGCTACGTCTGGGGTGCATCCGCTCCCGACGTGTTCGCGAACTCCTGCGACCTGAGCAGCTATCAACCCACCAGACCGTTCGCTCGCGACGCCCGCGCCGGCGTGCTCGCCGAACGGGTGGCCTCCGGCACCACCGCCCTGGCATGGCGGATCCACGGCTCCCACGGCGTCCCGAAGGTCGTTATCCACGGCCCGCACGGGACGGTCATCAGCTCCTCGGCCGACAGCCGCGGCGCGCAGCGCAAAGGCCACTGGATGCTGGTCGAGAACGCGGCCAACGGCACGACGAACGTCCTGTTCATCCACCCGGCGGCGGGGATCTGGACCGTGCAGGCGCTCGGCGGAACGACCTCGATCCCGACGAAGATCGACCAGGCGAAGTTCCAAGCCCCGCCGACGCTCGCCGCCGGCGTCCGCTCGACCGGCGCCGCCCGCACCCTGCAGATGGCATACGCCGTTCCCCGTGGCGCGTCCGTGCGGTTGATCGAGCACGGGAAGGGCGTCGACCGGGCCCTCGTCCGCTCGGTCCACGGCCACCGTTGCCCGGGCGTCCCGGCGACGCGGCCCGGCACTGACGAGAAGGTGCTCTGCTTCATCCTCCGGTTCAAGCCGGCGCCCGGGCCGGCTGGGCTGCGGAAGATCCAAGCGCTCGTCTCGAAGGGCGGTGTGCCGATCGTTCAGAAGGACATCGCGTCCTTCCGCGCTCCGAAGCTGACGCTGCCGACCCGGCCGCGCCTGCTGCTCGCCCGCCGAGTCGGCGGGACCCTCCAGGTGGCGTTCACCGCCTCGAGCGGGGCGGCGCGCGACCTCGTCGCCGTCACGCTGACGGACGGTCGGAAGCTCGCGTTTGACCTGCGGCCGAACTGCCAGGCGGTCCGGATCGCCGGCGTCTCGCCGTTCGTCGGCGCGACGGTCAAGATCGCGGGAATGCGGTTCGACGAGGTGCTCGGCCGCTCGCGGTCGATCTCGATCAAGCCGGGGGCGAAGTCCGTCGTCCCGAGGGGCAAGCTTCCGAGGACTCTTAAGTCGCCGCGGCGACTCTGCAGCTGACAGAGGCAGAGCTCCGCTATGCGGAGCTTCCGGGGAGCCTGGAGTGACTTGGATAAGCAAGACGCAAAGCCCAGAACCCTAAAGAGCTCGGTATTCCGGATGGCCCTGCCAGGACTCGAACCTGGGCGCCACGGATTATGAGTCCGCTGCTCTACCAGCTGAGCTACAGGGCCGATCGTGGCCGCGAAGCTAGCACCGGCTGCGGTACTCTCCGCGGCTGATGCCGATCGTATTTGCCAGTGCCTTCGGCCAGACGCTCGCGCTGCTGGCCACCTTCCTGGGCATCGGTGTGCTCGCAAACATCCTGATCATCTACGTCGTCGGTCAGGTGTTCGCCGAGCACAAGCAGAACCAGGAGCACGAGTCCGGGCTCGATTAGCCGGCGCCCGCGGCGGCCCGGGTTAGAAACCGGGGCTCCTCCGGAAGGAACGGACGAGCCGGGTGTCGAATGACTGGGCTGCCGATGAAGCAGACCATCAGCTCGAGCCGATCCGCCACCGCCCCCCAGCCCGTCCCCGCGCCCAACGGCGGGCACCAGGCTCTCTCGGCCTACATCCAGTCCCGCTTCGAGGAGTTCTCACGCTCCCAGAAGGACGTCGCCCAATACATCGTCGACCATCTCGACGAGGCCGCCTTCCAGACGGCGGAGGAGCTGGCCCGCCGCGCTAGCA
The DNA here is from genome assembly GCA_963733555.1 of uncultured Solirubrobacterales bacterium. Lineage (GTDB taxonomy): Bacteria > Actinomycetota > Thermoleophilia > Solirubrobacterales > Solirubrobacteraceae > Palsa-465. The sequence continues at coordinate 953,289 of CAVTDO010000002.1, read as the reverse complement.
CCTCCTCCAGCACGGTCGTCCGCTTCTCGCAGGCGCTGGGTTTCGAAGGCTTTCCGGAGCTCCAGCAGGCCGCTCGGGAGGAGTACCGGCGCCGAGCTCCGGCCGGCAATGGCGTCGCCGCCACAGCGCCGCTGTTCTCGCTTGACCAGACCGAGTTCGAGGCGGCGCTGGCCGCCGACCACGTCAACGTCGAGGACACGGCCCACAAGCTCTCACGCTCCGCGGTGGAGGCGGCAATCGACGCCATCGTCTCGGCCGAGAAGGTGCTCATCACCGGCACCGACCAGATGGCCTTCTTCGCCAGCTATCTGCGCCACCTCCTGATGCTCCTCGATTTGCGGGCCGAGATCGTGGCCAGTCCCTCGCAGGAGGCGCTCGGGCGTCTGAGCCGGATCGACGAGCAGACGCTGGTGATCGGCCTCTCGGCGGGCCGTCCTCATCCGCTGATCACCCGGACGATGAAGCTCGCCCGGCACCGCAAGGCGCCGACGCTGGCCATCACCGACGCCACCCTCTCCGAGGTGGCGCGTCTGGCCCGGATCCGCCTCTACTACTCCTCGAACAGCCCCGCCTTCGTGCGCTCGCACACGGCGCTGCTCTCGCTGATCCAGGCCCTGGCCTACGGCGTCTACTCGCGCGACGCCCAGCAGTACGACATCCGGATCAAGGCCTTTCGCCTGAAGTGAGCCCGGAGCGGCTCGTCCACCACGAGCTCTGCTTCGGCTGCGGGCGGACGAACCTGTTCGGACTCCTGATGGAGGTCGAGGCGGTCACTGACGGGCACGTGCGCGGGCGTGGCTTCGTCAAGCAGGACCACCAGGGGCCCGAGCGCGGCACCGCCCACGAGGGCGTCGTCCTGGCCGCTCTGAGCGAGACCATGGCCTGGGCCTGCGGACCCGATGCCCGTCCCCACCGGGTCGTACTGGATGTGCACGCGCCGGTCCGCGTGGGGTCGTTCCTCGACGTCGAGGCGGAGACCACGGCGATCGCGGAGGGCCATTTTGAGGTGACGGCCACAGCCTCCGTCGAGGGCACGGCGGTGGCCGCCGCGTCCGGTGTCTACGGTCGGGACTAGCTCGCCGCCACAATTCCCGACCATGGCCGGCCAGCCTCTCTCCGGTGGCGCCCTCACGACGCGCGAGCGCCGGCGCCGGGCTCGGCATCTGAGGGTCTGGCGCCTGGTTAACCCTCTCAACCGGGCCTTGGTGGGGGTGGCTCCGTGGTGGGTCATCCTGGAGACGCGACGTCGCAGCGGCCAACCGCATCAGACCCCGCTCGCGCGTGGCCCGGTGGACGGGAATACGACCTGGCTGATTTCGGTCCATGGGCGACATGCTCTCTGGGTACGGGACCTTGCCGCCGACCCACAGGTCCGTCTCCGGCTGCGCGGTCGCTGGCGCGAAGGCCATGCCGTCATCGAGGCCTACGACCCGGCTGTGGTGGCGCGCTTCAACCGGTACGCCCGTACCGGGCCCCGGCTCGTGGGGATCGAGCCGGTGCTCGTCCGCCTCGAGCTTCGTTGAGACCTCCAGCCCCTGAGGGACGTCCGCCGGATAACCCCGCTCGAGCCGGATCGACGCATCGCCTTCCCCTCAGAGGGTAGGTTTCGCCCCGTAGCGATGCCCAAGAGCCTGGCCCGTCAGATCCTGGAGGAGCACCTCGTCGAAGGCGAGCTCAAGCCCGGCTCGTCGATTTCGCTCAATATCGACCAGGCACTACTCCAGGACGCCACCGGAACCATGGCGCTCATGCAGTTCGAGGAGCTCGGGATCCCCCGGATCAAGCTCGAGCGTGCGGTCCAGTACGTCGACCACAACGTCGTCCAGCTCGACTACAAGAATCCGGACGATCACCGCATGCTCCAAGCCCTGGCCAGCAAGTACGGCCTGTACTTCTCCCGCCCAGGCAACGGCATCAGCCACTACATCCACATGGAGCGCTACGGCAAGCCGGGTCAGACGATGCTGGGCGCCGACTCGCACACCACCCAGGCCGGGTGCATGGGGATGATCGCGATCGGGGCCGGGGGTCTCGATGTCGCCGTCGTCCTCGGTGGCCACCCCTACGAGATCTCCTGTCCAGAGATCGTCGAGGTGAACCTCGAGGGCGAGCTCCAGCGGCCCTGGGTCCAGGCCAAGGACATCATCCTCGAGCTCTTGCGCCAGCTCAGCGCCAGCGGTGGCAAGAACAAGATCTTCGAGTTCACGGGGCCGGGAACGAAAGACCTCTCGATCCCGGAGCGAGCCACGATCGCCAACATGATCGCCGACCTCGGCGGCACCGCCGGCGTGTTCCCGCCCGACGACAACACCCGGGAATGGCTCAGGCGCCAGGAGCGAGAGGATGACTTCGTCGACGTGGGACCTGAGGACGGGGCCGAGTACGACGACCGGGTCGAGATCGACCTGAACGATCTCGGCCCGCTCGTGGCCAAGCCTCACAACCCCGACAATGTGGTTCCGGTGGAGGAGGTGGCCGGTACCGAGATCGCCCAGGTCTGCATCGGCTCCTCGGTCAACTCGGGCTACAACGATCTGGCACTGCCGGGTGCCATCCTGGCTGACAAGGACGGCCAGATCGTCCACTCGTCGATCAGTGCCACCGCCACCCCGGGGTCACGGCAGATCCTGGCCGCGATCGCCGAATCCGGCGTCTATCGCCAGCTCTCCGACGGTGGGGTGAGGATGCTCGAACCCGTGTGCGGTCCCTGCGTGGGCATGGGCCAGGCACCGCCCTCGGACGCCAACTCGCTGCGCACGTTCAACCGCAATTTCCCCGGTCGATCAGGCACGCCGGAGGACTCGGTCTTCCTTTGCTCTCCGGCGGTGGCGGCCGTGTCCCTGCTCACGGGCAAGATCGAGGACCCGCGTGAGTACGGCGACGCCCCGGAGCTGCTGCCGATGCCGGAGCTGCGGCCCTACGTGGAGGACGTGCACATCTTCGCTCCCGCCGACGAGAAGGAGGCGGAGAAGATCGAGATCCCCCGGGGTCCCAACATCAAGCGCCCGCCTGAGCACAAGCCGATGGATGACTCGCTCAAGGCACGCGTGGCCACGGTCCAGCCCGACGACATCTCGACCGGCGACCTGGCGCCCGACGGCGTCGAGGTGATGTCCTACCGCTCGAATGTCCCCGCGATCGCCGAGTTCACCCTCAGGCAGCGTGACCCCGATTTCCGCAAGCGACTCAAGGACTGGGGCAGCGGGATCATCGTCGCCGGTGACAACTACGGCCAGGGGTCATCCCGTGAGCACGCCGCCCTGGCGCCGCTGTTCCTAGGCGTCAAGGCGGTGGTGGCGAAATCCTTCGCCCGCATCCACCGCCGCAATCTCGTCGCCCAGGGCATCGTGCCGCTGACCTTCAAGGACGAATCGGACTACGACAAGGCCGAGGTCGAGCAGTGCTGGGAGTTCCCCAACCTGCACCAGGAGCTCGAAGAGGGTTCGGACACGATCAAGGTGAAGATCGACGACGGCGACGAGCTAGAGCTCACCCACGACTTCTCCGAGAGCGAGCGGAAGATCCTGCTCGCCGGCGGCCTCCTCAGCTACCTGCGAGCGCAGGACTCCTCGAACGGCGACGGCGACGGCGGCGAGGCCGGGTAACCGGGCCTCGCGGCTCTACCGCGGCATCACCAGGAGGGCCTGGACGGCGCGTCCCACCCGTCCCCGGAGGTCGTAGATGACGCTCTCGGCCAGGCCCACGCCACCTTTCGCAATCGTTGTCCGGGACTCAAGCCCGATCCATTCACCCTCCGGCGGCCGCTCCACATACAACGTCAGGTCGGGGTTGATGAAGGCGAACTCGTCCCAGGACAGCTCCGCGCTGATCCCGTTCCCGAAGTCTCCCGCCGCGGCCAGCCGCTCGAGGGGGGAGGGCTCCTCACCGGCGAGAAGCGGGACGCGGAGGCGGAACCAGGCCGTCGAAGGACCGTCCCCAAAGCGCCCTTCCACGAACCTGATCTCGATCGCGTCCGGGGCGAACATTGGCCGGTGGGGCGGGCTGAAGCCGCCACCGCCCGGCTCGTGCTCCCGTCCCTGCTCAGGTCCGGGAGGTGGGGGAGCGACCGGCGTCGAGCGGGCGCTTGAGTCGGCGCGTTGCACCTGGAGGGCCCGGGCCCGGACGACCTCGATCCCATCGGGAGTCCGGATCGAGCCCTCCAGCAGCTGCACCCGGCGGCCACCCCTGACGACATCGGCATCCGCCTCCAGGTGGCCCAGGGGAACCGGCCGCAGGAGTTCGTAAGTCACCCGCACGATCTGCAACGCCTCGCCGGCGGGCAGGCGCTCGAAGGCCCGCATCAGGAGCGCGGCCGGCGCCCCGCCGTGCTGGGCTGCGGGATCCCAGGGGCCGCGGGCCAGCGGCGTGGCCAGGAATCCCTCGTCCTGGGGGATGAAAACCGCTTCGTCGGGCATGGCGGCGCACACTAACGAGGTGACTCGGATCCGGCGGGCGGGGAATGATGCGGCCATGACGGCGATATCCCTTCCCGGGGTCGAGGTGACCGAGCACTCATTCGAGCTGCCACTGGACCACGCCCGGCTCGATGGCCCGAAGATCACTGTGTTCGCGCGGGAGCTTGCCGATCCAGAGGGGCGCGATCGTCCGTTCCTCGTCTTCTTCCAGGGCGGGCCGGGATTCGAGGCCACCCGTCCGGAGCTTCCGCTCGGCGGCTGGATGGCGCGTGCCCTGGCCGATTTCCGCGTCCTCCTGCTCGACCAGCGCGGCACCGGCCGCTCAACCCCGCTGGGAACGCTCGACGGCATGACGCCCCAGGAGCAGGCCGACTACCTCAGGCACTTCCGCGCCGACTCAATCGTCCGTGACGCGGAAATGATCCGTGAGGCGCTGGGGATCGAGCGCTGGAGCGTGCTCGGCCAGAGCTTTGGCGGCTTCTGCGTGATGGCCTACCTCTCGATGGCGCCAGACGGTCTCCGGGAGGCGCTCATCACCGGCGGCATTCCGCCGGTGGGGCGGCACGTTGACGAGATCTACACCAAGACCTACGAACGGGTCTGCGCCCGCACCCACTCGTACCTCGAGCGCTATCCGGAGGACCGCCGACGTCTAGCGGCTCTGCGCCGGCAACTGGAGGAGGAGGACCTGCGCCTGCCGAGTGGGGATCGGCTGACCTGGAGACGGTTGCGGCAGGTGGGCCGCTTGCTCGGGATGAGCGACGGCGCCGAGGCCGTCCACCACATGCTCGAGCTTCCGCCTGACTCGCCTGCCTTCGGCCACGACGTCGAGGCCGAGACAGGGTTTGCCCGCAACCCGATCTACGCCATCCTCCACGAGGCCTCCTGGGCGGACGGGTTTGCCACCCGCTGGTCGGCGGAGCGCGTCCTGCCGGAGGATTTTCAGGACTCCGAACTGCTGACCGGTGAGCATGTGTATCCCTGGATGTTCGAGGACGAGCGGGCGCTCGTCCCGCTGCGGGAGGCGGCCGATCTCCTGGCCGAGCACGAGTGGCCCCACCTGTATGACGCCGACGTGCTCCGCGCCAACCGGGTGCCGACGGCAGCGGCGATCTACGTCGAGGACATGTACGTCGAGCGGACCTTCTCCGAGGAGACGCTGGCCCTGATTGGGGCCGCCCGCGCTTGGGTCACCAACGAGTTCCAGCACAACGGCGTGCGGGTGGAGGGGGAACGCATTCTCGGCTACCTGCTCGACCTCGCCCGCGGACGCCGCTGACCCCGGTCCTGGAGGTGCCAGCGGGCCGTATCCCCTGGCTACACTCAGCCCCGATGACCGAGGAGCAGCACATCCCGCGGGACGAGTCGACATTCGCCGTCAAGGCCGGCCTGGCCGAGATGCTCAAGGGGGGCGTGATCATGGACGTGGTCACCCCTGAGCAGGCCAAGATCGCCGAGGAGGCCGGCGCAGCCGCCGTGATGGCGCTCGAGCGAGTTCCGGCCGACATCCGCCGTGATGGTGGTGTGGCGCGGATGTCCGACCCGGAAATGATCCGTGGCATTCAGGAGACGGTGACGATTCCGGTCATGGCCAAGGCCCGGATCGGACATTTCGCCGAGGCCCAGGTTTTGGAGGCCCTGGAGGTCGACTACGTCGATGAGTCCGAGGTCCTCACCCCGGCCGACGAAGCCAACCACATCGACAAGTGGGCCTTCAAGGTCCCCTTCGTCTGCGGCGCCACCAACCTCGGCGAGGCGCTGCGGCGGATCGGCGAGGGGGCAGCCATGATCCGCTCCAAGGGCGAGGCGGGGACGGGTGACATCGTTGAGGCGGTCCGGCACCTGAGGAAGATTCGCGGCGAGATCCGCCGCCTCACCATGCTCGGCGAGGAGGAGCTCGCCAGCGCGGCCAAGGAACTCCAGTCCCCGCTCAATCTCGTGCGCCGGGTTGCCGCCGAGGGGCGGCTACCCGTCGTCCTGTTCTGCGCCGGCGGGATTGCCACCCCGGCCGATGCCTCCCTGGTGATGCAGCTGGGGGCCGAAGGTGTGTTCGTCGGCTCAGGCATCTTCAAGTCCGAGGATCCGGAGCGGCGGGCGCGGGCTATCGTCGAGGCCACCACGCACTTCCAGGATCCGGCTCGCGTGGCCGCCGCCTCGACCGGGCTCGGCCAGCCGATGCTGAGCATCGAGACGGCCAAGCTCGAGGCCGAGCAACTGCTGGCCCGTCGCGGCTGGTAGTGCGCGTCGGCGTCCTCGCGCTCCAAGGCGACTTCGAAGCCCACGAGAAGATCCTCCACGGGCTCGGCGTCGAGGCGGTCGAGGTGCGGGTGCCGGACGATCTCGAAGGGCTCGCCGCGCTCATCATCCCGGGGGGCGAATCGACCGTGATGACGCTGGGCATCGAGCGGGAGGGCCTCGCCGATCCGCTGCGGAAGCTGGGCACCAGTGGCATACCGGTCCTCGGCACCTGCGCGGGAATGATCATGCTTGACCGGGCCCACCTGGGGCTGCTGGATGTGACCACCCGGCGCAACGCCTTCGGCCGCCAGCTGCACTCGTTCGAGGCCGATCTGCGGTTCGACGATCTGGGTGACCCTCCGGTGCACGCTGTCTTCATCCGCGCCCCCTGGGTGGAGGAACGAGGTCCCGGGGTCGAAGTCCTGGCCTCGGTCGACGAGCATCCCGTGGCCATCCGGGAGGGCAACCTGCTGGCTCTGTCGTTCCACCCAGAGCTCACGGGCGAGACTCGCTTTCACGAACTGCTGCTCGCCATGGCGAGCCGCGGCGAGGCCTAGCCAGCTTCGACAGGCTTGCGCTCTCGCCGGGCGTACTCCTGGAGCTCTCGCTCGAACTGCGACCAGTCGAGACCCGGGGCCCCGTCGGGTTCGAACGGCGGCTCCTCGGCCGGCGCCTGGGACGGGGGCGGATCCGTGCCGGTCTCGGCCCGTGAGAGCCACGCGGCGAGGGCGGAGGTGCCGATCCCGCAGGCGTAGAGGATCACCGCCATCAGCGTGTGGCGGTTCAGCGAGGCGGCGAGGGCGACCCCGTAGAGGGCCAGCGCGCCCGCGACCAGCCTGCGGAGCTCGGGCCCGGGCACAGGCTGCCGTGGAGGCCTGACCCATGCGCTGGCCACGACGGCGGCGAACAGCGTAACCGCGAGGACAAGCTTCCAGGAATCAGCGGGTGGCAAAAACACAGGGCTTCCCTACGATGATCGACCGCGGGCCGGACGAAATCAAGGCTTCGGACCGGATTTTCCGTCTACACCACGAGCCCGTGACGGACGGTGTTCTCGCTCACCGCCCGCGGCTCGACGAAATGGCGCAGGTAATCGGGGCCGCCGGCCTTGGTCCCGTTGCCCGAGAGCCGGTTGCCCCCGAAAGGCTGGCGCCCGACTTTGGCGCCGGTGATCCCCCGGTTGACATAGAGGTTGCCAACCGGGGTCCGGCGCTCCACGTACCGCACGGTGGCCGGATCCCGGGCGAAGAGGCCGCCGGTCAGCGCGACCGGGAGCTGATCGACGATCTCCACGGCATGCTCCACGTTGCGCACGCGCTCGATGGCCAGCACGGGGCCGAAGATCTCGTCGGAGAGGACGGGCGAGTCGGACGCCAGGTCGACAGCCACGGTGGGGGGCAGAACCATCCCCGATCCGGAACCGGCTCGACCCGGGCGGTCACTTGACCCTGGCGCTCGGCCAGCTCGGCGTAGCGCTCGACTCGCTCCTGGGCCGCGCGTTCGATCACCGGGGGCACGTCGATCCCCGGCTCCGCGGCCTGGCCCACGCGCAGGACGGCAACCGCGCCGCTCACCCGCTCGATGAGCTGGTCGGAGATCGCCTCGTGAACCAGCACGCGGGCCGCGGCCGAGCACTTCTGGCCCGCGTAGATGAAGGCCGAGGAGACGATCGCCGGCACCGCGTCGTCTAGGTCGGCGTCGGCATCGACGATCACGCAGTTCTTGCCTCCCAGCTCGGCGACAACGCGCTTGATCGTCTTCTGCCCCGGTCGCACCTCGGCGGCGCTGCGCATGATCTCAAGACCCACGGCGAGCGAACCGGTGAAGGCAATGGTCGCCACGTCCGGATGGGCGACCAGGGCGGCGCCGATGTCGCCCTCGCCTGGTAGGAGGGAGAGGGCCGATTCCGGAACGCCCCCGGCTCTGAGCGCCTCGACCACTCGGAGCCCGCAGGCCGGAGATTGTTCGGCCGGCTTGAAGACCACGGTGTTGCCGCTGACCAGCGCGGCGGCGGTCATACCGCACGGAATCGCGATCGGGAAGTTCCAGGGTGAGATGACTGCGGCCACCCCCCGCGCGCGGTAGCGCATCTCGTTGCGCTCGCCCGGGACCTGGACGAGCTCGGCTCCGTGGTCCAGCGAGATGGCCTCCCGGGCGTAGTACTCCAGGAAGTCGATCGCTTCGCAGACATCGGCATCGGCCTCCGGCCACGGCTTGGCGCACTCACGAACCTCCAGCGCGGCCAGCTCCAGGCGCCGTTCGCGCATCCACGCCGCCGCTCGCACGAGCGTGGCCGCCCGGTCCTCCGCGGACCACGCGTTCCAGTCCGGAAAGCTCCGTGCCGCCTCGGACACTCCGGCGGCGGCCTCGTCCGCGGTGGCGGCGGCGCAACGCGCCACCACCCGTTCGGGCTCGCCCGGATCGGTGGAGAGGATGGCCTCGCCCCGGCGCGCTTCGGTGCCGATCAGCACCGGCACCCTGAGCGGGAGCTGCTGATCAAGCCGGGCCAGGGCGTCGCCGAGCCCGGCCCGAACGCTGGCACGCCGCAGCTCGAGCACGGGTTCGTTGGCAAAGGGTGTCAGCGACGACATGACGCTTTACATTCTGTACGTGTTCGCCGCCCGGCCGCGTCTCCCGACGCCGATTCGGCGTCTTGCCGTTCTCTCCGGCGCGCTCGCCCTGGCGGCCTGCGGGGCTGCCAGGGCGGCCGATCCCTCGATTTCCGGCGCCGGAGCGAGCTGCCCTCCTAGAGCGCGTGCACCCGTTAGTAGCGGCGCCCTCGCGGGCCACGAGCTGGTGCCGGCCGGCGCCCAGAGGGTGCTGCTTTGCCGCTATTACCGCTACCGCAGGCTCGAGGGAACGCGGCTGATCACACGGCCGGCAACGATCCGCATGCTCACGCAGGAGTTCAACGCGCTCCGGACGATGCCGTCGCTCGTCTACCACTGTCCGGCCGACTTCGGGGTCTATGTCAGTGCGCGCTTCTCATATCGCCAGGGCCGGCCCGACTATGTGCTCGTCGACGAGACGGGCTGCGAGACCGTCACCAACGGCCAGCTTCATCGCTGGGCGGCCTACCCGCCCGGCGCCAGGCTCCTGCGCCAGCTCCTCACCTACACGGGTTGCTCGGGCGGGCGCCGGGAACCCGTCGGCGCCTGCAGCTGACCAACCGGCGCGCCGCAACGTCCCGCGCGCATATGTTGCGCCCCGTGGCACGTCGCCTGTTGCCGGCTCTCACCGTCGCGTTCTGCCTCGCCGCGGCGGCGCCCGCCGCCGCTCAGACCCCCCAGAGCTTCACCGGCTTTCACTCCGTCCTTGCCTTCGGGGAGGGGCAGAGCAGCTCGGCTCAGGATCTCGCCGCCTTCGAGGCGGCGGGGACGGCGCCGCCGGCCGATCTCAACCAGGACCAGCAGTACGAGGGCCTGGAGCAGGCCTGGCCCGGCTTGACCGCCGCCGATCTCGGCAAGTACTACAAGGATTCGAGCTTCCAGCCCGAGCCCTCACCGAGCACGCTCAGCGGCATCCTGGGCACGCTCGGGACGGGGGTGACCGGCGCACCGCCCGGCGTGGAGACGCCGGAGCCGGGAGTGACCGTGGTGCGCGATCCGACCTACCAGGTGCCGAGGATCTATGCGACCACCCGCGGCGAGGCGATGTGGGCCGCGGGCTATGTCACCGCGGAGGACCGGCTGTTCTTCATGGACGTGCTTCGCCACGTCGCCGAGGGGACTGAGACCGAGCTTCTGGGGGCCAGCTCCGCCCCAACCGACAGCCAGGCGCTGGGGGTTCAGGACGCCTCGCCGCAATACCTGACCGGGCAGATGGAGTCGCTGCCGCAGACCATGGGGACGGAGGGAGCCCAGACGCTGAGCGACATCGAGCAGTACGTCGCGGGGATCAACGCCTTCATCGACCTGACGAAGATGGATCCTGAGCGACTGCCCGCCGAGTACCCGGCCCTCGGGGTCGCTCCCCAGCCCTGGACGCTGGCCGACTCGGCCGCCCTGGGCGTGTACCTGATCGGTCAGTTCACCGTGTTCGGCGGCGACCAGCCCCAGCAAGCCGAAGCCCTGGGAATGGCCATCCAGAGCCTGGGCAAGAGGATCGGCACCCGGGTCTACAACGACCTGCGCCTGGCCGCCGATCGGGAGGCGGTGACCAGCCTGCCGCAGAGCTTCCCCTCCGACCATCCCGGTTCGGTCAATCCACATTCGGTGGCCATGATCGACCCCGGATCGCTGGTGGCCCGCGATGCGCAGACGGGAGGTCCCGCATCGAGTGCGCGAGCCGCGATCGCCCGGGTGGCGGCCTCGCGGCTTCCGGCGTGGGCGCGCCAGCTGGCCACGCGGGGCCTGCGCCTTCCGCACCTGGAGTCGAATGCCGTGCTCGTCGACGCCCAGCGGAGCGGGACCGGGCAGGCCCTCGCCGTCATGGGACCGCAGGTTGGCTACTACACCCCCGAGGTGTTCCTGGAGTACGAGATGCACGCGCCCGGGATCGACGTCAGCGGCGTGTCCTTCCCGGGTTCGAGCCCCTACCCGTTGATCGGCCATGGGATCGATTTCGCCTGGACCGGGACCTCGGCCTACTCCTCCAACGACGACGTCTTCGCCGAGCGCCTCTGCAACCCGGACGGCTCGAAGCCGTCCTTCACCTCCACCCACTACCTGTACCGGGGCCGCTGCGTCCCCTTCAGCTCGCGCACGATCGTCGAGCAGACGCCCGTGGCACCGACCGCTCCGAGCCCACCGCAGACGATCACCATGCACACGCTCGACTCGGTCCACGGTCCCATCGGTCATTACGCCAGCGTGCACGGGGTTCCGGTCGCCCTTGCCACCGCGCCCGCCACGGCGGGCCACGAGACCCAGAGCTACGTCGCTTTCATGCGCCTGGCCGAGAACGTCCCCACCTCGCCCCAGAGCTTCGTGGCCGCGATGCGAGCCTTCACGGGCAGCGAGAACTGGTTCTACGTTGACGACAAGAACATCGCCGTCCTGCAGTCAGGCTGGTTCCCCGTGCACGCCCGCGGCACCAACCCCGACCTGCCGATCTGGGGGACCGGTCAGTGGGACTGGAGGGGCTTCAACCCGGCCAACCACGACTACCAGCGCCTGCCGAACAGCGCCAACCCCACCTCGATCGACCCGCCCCAGGGCTACCTGGTCAACTGGAACAACGCGCTGGCCCACGGCTGGCGAGTGGCGGCTGGAGACTGGTCAAGCGGGCCGGTGGTCCGAGCGACGATCCTCCAGGACCTGCTCCAGGGCGCGCTCAACCAGGGTCCGCTTGACCTGGCGGGCATCAGCGGTCTGGTCACCGCTCCCTCGCTCACGGCCGATCTGCGGGGCATGGCGGTGTGGCCGTGGCTGCACCGAGTCCTCGGCTCGAGCGGCGGCCCGCAGGTCCAGCAGCTCGTGTCGCTCCTGAATGCCTGGTCGGCCGGAGGCTCCCAGCGCCGGGCGCTGGCAGGGTCAAACGACGTCGAGTACGGCCCGGCCGTCCTGCTCATGGACACCTGGTGGCCGCTCCTGGTCCGGGCAGAATTCCAGCCCACCGTCGGCCAGCCGCTGATGGACTTCATCAGCCAGCAGTTCAACTCGATCCAGCCGGACGGGATCCGGGACGGCACCGGCAACGGGTTCTTCGAAGGCTGGGAGATGGACGTGCAAAAAGACCTCCGCCAGGTTCTTCACCAGCCGGTCCGCGGTCGCTTCTCCCGCACCTACTGTGGCGGCGGATCGCTGGCCCGTTGTCGCTCGCTCCTCAGCTCGACGCTGCTCCAGGCCTCCGCCCAGCTGAGCCAGCAATACGGGTCCTCGCAAGCCGGCTGGCAGCTCCCGGTCACCTGCCCCGTGAGCACCCCGCCGAGTTGCGACCAGATCGTGCCTACGAGCGCCGGAGCCATCAACATCCCGCCTCAGCCCTACGACAACCGCGGGACCTTCTACCAGGCCGACGCGATCAGCGGCCACCGGCCCGAGCCGGCGGCAGGGCCCTCGGCTCCGGTGAAAAAGCCCCGGCATGTGAGCCACCGGCGCAAGCGCCACCGGCGGAGCGCCGCGACCTTTACCGGCTGAAGCGCCTCAGAACCGCCTGTAGCGGCGACGATGGCCGAACAGGCCGCCCAGGGGGAGGACGAAGAAGAGGGGCAGAAAAAGAAGATGACCGCCGGAGGCGAGGAAGATGATCGCCGCCAGGAGGAGTCCGAAGAGGGCAAATCGCATGCGGCGCTGGCTACCCCGTCGGGCGGCCCGCAAACCATCATGGTGCGGCGAGCAGTTCGTCCAGCTCGTCACCCTCACTCATGCGCAATAGGAAAGAGTCGTTGCTCGTGTTCTCGAGCAGGCGCCTGACCAGGTAGGCCATCCCGGCGACGAGATCACCGACCGGGCAGTAGGCGCGGACCCGGAAACCGCGGGAGGCGAGCGCGTCCTGGAGCTCATCGCCCAGTCCGCGCAGGACCTGGAGCTCCAGGTCGCGGTCCTCGCCGCCGGTCAAGCGGTTGTAGGCGATCGCGTGGGAGACGGAGCGCAGGTTGTGCGAGGCGACGGCGACCCGGACCAGGGGCCGGGCGTCGAGCAGCCGTCGCGTCAGGAGCTCGAAGTTGCGATCGCATTCGGCTTTGACCTCGAACACGGGCACGGGCCAGCCCTCCTGGCGCGCCTCGACGAGCTCGTGGTCCCAGTAGGCGCCCTTGACCAGGCGTACGGTGAGGGGCGGCTGACGCCGCGCCGTCGCCGTCCAGTCGAGGATCTGCGTCAGCTGGTCAGGCGAGTCACGCAGATAGGCCTGGAGGACCAGGCCGGCCGAGGGCCCGGTGGCGAACTCGGGTTCGGAGAGAACTTCGAGCACGAGCCCGAACACGGCCTCCCGGGAATCCAGGGACTCCATATCGATGTGGATGTGCGCCCCGAGCTCCCGGGCGCGGCGAAGCAGGGGGCGCAAGCGCGCCGCCGCATCCTCCTGCCCGAACTCCGGTGCGTCGGGCTTGAGCAGCGGGGTCAGGGCGGAGATCTTGACCGAGACGTTGGTCCGGGAGATGCGAGCGCAGCTGTCCTCCTCGAGCACGGGACGGCGGGGCCATCGAGCCGACTCGTGGGTGATCTCCTCGAGCGCCTCGGCACACCGCGCGGCGTAGCGATCCGCCTCGGCCTGGGTGACAGTCGCCTCGCCCAGCAGGTCGACCGAGCTGGCGACGTTGTGGCCCCAGAGTCCACGGAGGACACGCAGGGCGGCCTCGGGACTCTCGCCGACGATGAACCGGTGGGCCATGTGCTTGACCCCGGCCGCCGCAGCGGCCCCCAGAGCGGTTCGAGCGGCGCGGACGTCGCTGATGCGCAGGGCGGCCGCGAGGGGTGGCGGCGTCTCGGGGATCTCGTCCAGGAAGTCCCGCAGGTGCCGAGCCACGTCGTCAAGTGACCGGCAGGCCGGGACGACATCGACGAAGCGGAACAGCGCGGCCCGGAGCTCCTCATCACGTGAGGCCAGGTCCATGGCGCGCGCGTCGAGGGTTCGCACCGGGTGCAGCGCCCCGGACGGGAAGGCATCGGCCAGTTCACGCCCGACCGCCTGGATGGCCGGCTCGAGTTCTCCCAGGGCGCTCATCCCGCGCTCAACCGAGGATGTTGACGGCCCGGGCGACCACCAGGCCAATCGTCAGAAGCGCGGCCAGGGACTGGGTGGCCATCAGCCACTTCGCCGCCGCCGTGAGCGGCATCGTGTCCGTCGGACTGAATGCGGTTGCGTTCGTGAATGAGGTGTACAGGTAGTCGACGAGTCGCGGGGACCAGCCTGGGGGGGCGTGAGCCGCCCCTTCGCTGCTCATTTGCGGAAACAGGAAATCGGCGAAATCGTGCTCGCCCAGCGCTCTGGCCACGGGACCGCCGCTATCGAGCTCGTAGAACCAGATTCCGAAGAGCAGAACGTTGGTCAACCACAGCGCCATCCCGGAGTAGATCAGGGTTCGTCCGGTCGAGTGCCCGCCCTGAAGCAGGTAGTGGATCAGGAGCACGAGCGAGACAAGATTGACCGTGCTGACGAGGGCGATCAGGCCGATGGCAACTTGTCGTCGCAGCGGCGTGTGCCGAACGTTTGGGTGGGGCGAGGCGATGATCAGCCCGATCAGGAGCAGGCCCTCCACGCCGGGCAGGAGCCAGCTCGGTCCGAGCGTCAGCTTGGCCGGAAGGGCGAAGTCGAGGGCCAGGGCCGCAGCCACTACCAGTTGCGGCCCCCAGTAGGGGGACCACGAGTCGAGCTTGGCTACGATCGGGCTGACCCGCCGGCGGTCGTGTCTGGTGAGTGGGGGCATCTTCGTCAGTTGGCGCTGGATACTGGCAGGCGGCCGTGACGGCCCGTGTAGAGGAGGTAGGCGTGCCGGACGCGAAAGAACCGAAATGAGATCTCCGCTCGTTCTCGCCGTGACTGCGGCGGCGCTGGCGCTCGCGGGCTGTGGCGGATCCTCCACCAACACCGCCCAAACCACCTCGAGCGCCGGAACATCCAGCCCGACAAGCACTCCGGCCGCAACCTCGACCGCTCCGGCGAGCACTCCGACGAGTACGGGTTCGCCGGCCTCGACAACGACCGCGCCGACTTCGGTGATCTGCCGCGCCGCCGACCTCTCGGGCTCGTTCCTGGGTGGCCAGGCGGCCACCGGCCACGGCCTGTTGGGGTTCGCCCTGCGAAATCAGAGTGCCCACACGTGCACGACGTACGGTTATCCGGGCATCCAGTTCCTCAGCCAGAACGGCCAGGCGCTCCCGACCCTGCCCACCCATACGACCACCGACTTCTTCGGGTCATTGCCCAAGGCTCCGCTCACGGTGGCCCCCGGAGCGACCGTCTCGTTCCGCCTCGGCGTCACGCATGGGGCCGAGTCGACCGCCGGCTGCACCACCGCCTATGCCCTCCAGGTGATCCCACCAAACGACACCGCGACTTTGCGGATCTCCATTGCGGGCGGCGCCTACGAGTGCCAGACAGCAACCGTGTCGCCGGTGCAACAGGGCAGCTCGGCCTACCCGTAGTGCCCTACTAATCCGACCCCGCCACGGCTTCGAAGACGCTGACACCGCCGGTCTCGAGCTCGCGCACGGCGCCGTCCCGGAGGAGCAGATCGAGGTGCCCGAGCACCTCGGAGAGGGTGAGGTAGGCCTGGGTCACCGCGACGTTGCCCCACATCTCGACGGCGATCTCATAGGCGGTGAGGGCGCGCGGCTCCAGCAGGCCCCGGATCCGCTGAGCCCGCCGATCGTGCAGGCGCATCCGCTCATCGATCAGACCGCGGTGATCGGTGATTGGCTCGCCGTGCCCCGGGAGGACGAGCCCGACGGGGAGCTCCCGCGTGGCCATTAGCGATTCGATGTAGGTAATGAGCGCCCGCGGGCGCTCGCCGTCGGTGACTCCGGCCTGCGTGCCGTCGATGGGCCGTGAGATCAGCGGGTTGGAGGAGATGTGGGCCAGCAGGTGATCGCCGCCGATCAGAATCGCTCGTTCGGCATCCCAGAAAACGGTGTCCGAGGGGCTGTGGCCGGGCCGGTGCAGGATCTGGAGACTCCGGTCGCGCAGTTGCAATGACTCGCCGTGCCGGAGCTTCCGGGTGACCTCCCCGCGGGAGCCGAAGGCTCGGAACGCGGCGCCCAGCGACCCGAGGACGGTGACAAGGTCGGCTGGGATCCCATGCCGGCGCATGACCCGCTGGGAGAACTCGTCGTCCGCGGTCATGCTGGCGCGAAAATCGGCCAGGTAGGGGGCCAGCAGCTCGAGCGCGGCAACGTCGGCGCTGGAGCGGCGGGCCAGGATCTCCACCAGCCCCAGGTGATCCATGTGCTGGTGGGTGATCACGATCAACTCGAGCTCCTCGACGGAGCGTCCCCGGGCGGCCAGCTGCTGCTCGAGCTCGTCCAGCGACTTGCCGGAGTTGGGGCCGGTGTCGATCAGGGTCAGCGGCTCATCCTCGATGAGGTAGCAGTTGACCCGCCCGACCGCGAACGGGGTGGGGATCTCGAGCCGGTGGATCCCCGCCGTCTCGGCGTCCGAGTAGCTCAAGAACGGATCAGGTCGAGCACCTCGTCCCGGCGGCGCTCCATGTCCCGAGGTGAGCGCATCGACTCCAGGCAGAGACGGAGAAGCGGCTCGGTGTTGGACGGCCGCACGTTGAAGTGCCAATCGTCGTACTCCACTGAGAGCCCATCGAGCTCGTACTGGTGGCCATCGCTGTAACGCTCGGCGAGCTCCTTCAGCTTGGCCTCCCGGTCGCTCACCTCGGAGTTGATCTCGCCGGAGATGAAGTACTTCGAGTGGTAGGGCTCAAGCAGCTCCGACACGCGCGCGCCGCGGTTGGAGATGAGCTCGAGGAGGAGCAGCGCGGGGATCGTGCCTGAGTCCGCGCAGTAGAAGTCGTGGAAGTAGTAGTGGCCTGAGACCTCGCCGCCGAAGGCTGCGTGCTCCTTGCGCATGCGTGCCTTGAAGTAGGCGTGACCGACGCGGTTCATCAGCGCCCGTCCGCCTGCGGCCTCGACGGTGCGGGGCACGGCCCAACTGGCCCTGACGTCGTAGAGGATCGTGGCTCCTGACTGCTTGGTCAGAATCGACTGAGCCAAGAGGGCGGTGAGAAAGTCCCCGTCGACGAACCGGCCCATCTCGTCGATGAAGAAGCAACGGTCGGCGTCGCCGTCCCAGGCTATGCCCAGGTCGGCCTTCTGGCGCACAACCTCGCCCATGATGAACTCTCGGTTCTCGGGGAGGAGGGGGTTGGGCTGGTGGTCAGGGAAGTTCCCGTCCGGGGTCCAGTAGGCCTCGACGAGATCAAGTCCGAGGCGCTTGAGCAGCGGCCCCACCATCGGACCGGCCATGCCGTTCCCGCCGTCAACGACCACCCGCAGCGGCCGGATGGCAGAGGGGTCGATGAAGTGCAGCACCGCCTCGTGGTACTCGTCGGAGATCGAGACCTCCTCAGCGCTGCCACCACCCGGCGCCTCGCCGAGCCCAGCCTCGATCTTGGACCGCACCTCGTCGATCCCCGACTCGCCGGACAGCGGCAACGCCCCGCGGCCTACCAGCTTGGCCCCTGTGTACTCCTTGGGATTGTGAGAGGCGGTGCACATGAGACCGCCATCGAGCTCGCGGGAGCCGACGAGGTAATAGAGCATCTCGGTTCCGACGAGTCCGGCGTCGAGGACATGGGCGCCCTCACTGCACATTCCTCGCCGGTAAGCGGGCGCCAGCTCGGGAGCCGTCAGCCGCATATCGTGGCCGAGACCGAGCGTCAGCTCGTGGGTCGGCGTCTCGGCCAGGTCGGCGATCACGCGGGCGAAGGAGCGGCCGATCAGTTCCGCTGTCTCGGCGTCGATGTCGGTCCCGTATATGCCGCGGATGTCGTAGGCCTTGAAGATGGCCGGGTTGGAGATCACGCTCATCGAGGCGATCCTACCCCCGCCGCCAGGAGCCGACGGCGCTGAGCCTGGATAATCGCCGCCGTGAGACCGCCCGTGCTGATCCTCTGTGGCGGGCGTGGCACCCGCCTGCAGGAGCACACCCAGTTGATGCCCAAGCCTCTGGTTGAGATCGGCGGCCGCCCGATCCTCTGGCACGTGTTGCAGATCTACCTGGCCCAGCATTTCGATCGCTTCGTCCTCCTCACCGGCCACCGCCACGATCAGATCGCCGCCTTCGTGGCGGCCGAGGGCTGGCCGGACGGAGTCGAGATCCGCTGTCTGGACACGGGCGAGGACACGCCGACTGGCGAGCGGGTCCGCAGGGGCGCTGAGGGGCTTGACGGTGAGCGCTGTTGCGTCACGTATGCCGACGGGGTGGCCGACGTCGACCTTGAGGCACTGCTGGGCTGCCACGAGGAGCACGGAGCGCCGGCCACGATGACCGTCGTCCGCCCCCGGCTTCAGTTCGGGGTGGCCGACCTGAACGGGGACGGGGTCGTCCGCGGTTTCACCGAGAAGCCGCGCAGCGAGCATTGGGTCAACGGCGGGTTCTTCTGCTTCGAGCCGGCCGCCCTGGCCCAGATCGAGCCGGACAGCGTGCTCGAGCGCCAGCCCCTCGAGCAGCTGGCCCGGGCCGGCCAGCTCCGAGCCTTCCGCCACGATGGCTTCTGGGCCTGCATGGACACCTACAAGGACGCGGTTGAGCTTGATGACCTGTGGGTGCAAGGCCGAGCCCCCTGGCGGATCTGGAGCTGAGCCTCGTGCCCGGCCCCTCCGTCCTGGTCACCGGCGCCCACGGGCTCCTCGGTTCGTGGCTCGTCCAGGGCCTCCTGCAGGCGGGAGCTCGGGTGGTGGCGATCCGGCGTGACGAGCCGGTGCTCTCAAGCCTTGAGCTACTCGGTCTGGACGGTGAGGTCGCGGGCGTCCAGGGCGACATCTGCGACGCCGGCCTGGTCGCTCGCGTCCTGGCCGAATACGAGGTCGAGAGCGTGTTTCATCTCGCCGCCCAGACCATCGTCGGGACGGCCAACCGATCTCCCGTCTCGACCTTCGAGACAAACGTCCGGGGGACGTGGACGGTCCTCGAAGCGTGCCGGCTCCACGGCGTCCAGCGAGTGATCGTCGCCTCCTCGGACAAGGCCTACGGCAAGCAGTCCGAACTCCCCTACCGGGAGGACCAGCCGCTCCTGGCCAGCTATCCCTACGACGTCTCGAAGGCCGCGTGCGACATGATCGCCCGCTCCTACTGGAGCTCCTTTGCTCTGCCCGTCGCGGTCACCCGGTTCGCCAACCTCTACGGTGGCGCCGAGACCAACCGCTCCCGGCTGGTGCCGGAAGCTGTCTGCGCCGCCCTGGCCGGGCGGCCGCCGGTGCTCCGCTCTGACGGCTCTCCGGAGCGGGACTTCCTCTACGTGGAGGACGCCGCGCGGGCCTACCTGGCCATCTGGGAGGCGCTCAGCCGCGGCCACGGCTGCGGCGAGGCCTTCAACGCCGGTGGGGGAGTGCCTCACCGGGTGGGGGACGTGGTCGGCCTCATATGCTGCCTGGCTGACAGCGCCGTGACCCCGGATATCCGCGGCCAGGGCAACCCAAGCGGGGAGATTGACCGCCAATGGGTGGACTTCACCAAGCTGCGCGAGCTCACCGGCTGGCAGCCGCAGGTGGGACTGGAAGAGGGCCTGACCCGCACCATCGAGTGGTTCCGGACCCATCCGGAGGCCTGCGAAGCCTAGATCCCGCCTTCTAGACTCTTCGGTATGTCCGGTCACTCCAAGTGGGCTTCGATCAAGCACAAGAAGGCGGTCGTCGACGCTCGCCGCGGCCAGCAGTTCACCAAGCTGGCCCGAGCCATCACGGTGGCCGCCAGGGAGGGCGGGGGAGACCCCGACGGCAATCCCTCCCTGGCCCTGGCCATCCAAAAGGCCCGGGACGCGTCGATGCCCAAGGACAACATCGAGCGGGCGATTGGGAAGGGCACCGGCGAGGGAGTCGATGCCGACCGGATCGAGAATGTCCTTTACGAGGGCTACGGCCCCGGTGGTGTGGCCCTGCTGATCGAGGCGCTAACCGACAACCGCAACCGGACGGGCGCCGACATCCGCCACCTCCTGACCAAGAACGGTGGCAATCTCGGTGAGCCCGGGTCGGTTGCCTACCTGTTTCAGAAGCAGGGTGTGATCGTGGTCGACGCGAGCCGTTACGACGAGGAAGACCTGATTCCGGCCATCGACGCCGGCGCGCTTGACATCGCGGTCGATGACGACGTCTTCGAGGTGATCACCGAGCCGGGGGATCTGGTGGGTGTGCGGAATGCCCTCACCGACGCTGGGATTGACATCGAGAGCGCCGACGTCGCTCAGCAGCCCATGTCCCGTGTACCGGTCGAGGAGGCCGAGGCCACCCGGCTCTTACGCCTGATCGACGCGCTCGAGGAGTCCGACGACGTGGCGGCGGTCAACGCCAACTTCGACGTTGACGCCTCCGTTCTGGAGCGGATCGCCTCCTGAATCGGGGGTCGAGGGGCGCGCGGGCGTCCTTCGCTACCCTCTCGCGCTCGATGTCCAAGGCCCCCCTCACCACCAGCCTGGCCGTAGTGGCCGCGCTCACGCTGGCCGCCTGCGGCAGCTCGAAGGCGCCGGGAGTCCAGCCCGCGCCGTCGGCCGGGGCGACTCAGGCCCCCGTGGCCACTCCGCCCAAGGTTCCGGCCGCCATCGCTAAGAAGCCGACGGTCACACCGCCCGCCAACTGCGACAACAAGCAGCTGATCAAGAATGACCTGATCACAGGCACGGGCCAGACGGCGCAGGCCGGACAGACGGTCACAGTCAACTACGTGGGAATCCTGTGCAAGACGGGCAAGGAGTTCGACTCCTCGTGGCAGCGCAACCAGACCTTCACCATCGCCCTTACCCCGGGCAGCGTGATCCCGGGCTGGGTGCAGGGAGTCCCAGGCATGAAGGTCGGCGGACGGCGCGAGCTCGTCATCCCGGCCAACCTGGCCTACGGGAAGACGGGCAGCGGATCGACGATCCCGCCTAACTCGCCGCTGGTTTTCGTCGTCGACCTGGTTTCGGTTTCTTAGGCTCGCTCTCGTGGGCGGGCGTCTCGAGCCGCCTGGCCCGGTACAGAGGAATCGCTTTGCCGATGCCCTTCAGGCGGTGCTTGCCCGCGCTGGACCAGTCGAACTCGTCCGGGGCTGCGTCGCGGACCTCTTCGGTGCACAGCACGCTTCCCGGGCGCGCGATCGAGGTCACGCGACTGGCCAGGTTGACCGCGTGGCCATAGAGGTCACCGGATCGCTGTAGCGCCGGCCCGTAGGCGATCCCAGCCCGGAGGCTCGGCAGGTCGGCCTCCTCAACCGCCTCGAGCAGGGACAGGGCGGCAGCGACGAGGGGCCCCGGCTCCCGCGCTGAGAGCATGGCTGCGTCGCCGATCGTCTTGATCAGGCGCACCTTGGAGTCGGTGACCTCGGAGGCCAGCTCTCCGAAGCGGCCGATCACGCTTCCCAGCTCCTCTGCGGCCAGCTGCCCGCCCAAGACGGTGAAGCCGACCAGGTCGGCGAAGCCCACGGCGGTGTTCTGCTCCCCGGCCAGATGACCGGATTCCAGTTCAGCCCGGCTGATCATCCCGCGCTGAACGTTTTCCAGGAGATGGCCTTTGAAGGCGGCGAGAAGCACCGGCCCCAGAGCGGGGGTGAGCTCGGCCGCGAGCCGCGCGAACCGCGAGGCCACCTCTTCCTCGCTATCGCCGGGTTGGAGGAAGGCCTCGGTGAACACGCCGGTCGTTGTCCCGGCGACGCGGGCCATCGCCTCGCCGAGGACGCGGGTGATCTCTCCGATCGCGTCCTCGCCCAGCCCCGCGTCGAGGAAGATCTTGGTCGAGCGCGCGGAGTCGAGCCACTCATCGCCGAACACGTGCTCGTCGGGGTCAGCGTCGGGAAGACCGAGCTGGCGCCGGAGCCGCCGCAGCATCTCCACCGGCAGGCCGGTCTCCTCCGCAATCTGCGTGGCGCTCAACTCTCCGCCCAGCACGCGCTGCACGGGGAGCAGGGCGAGGCGGTCCTCGGCCGCCGCCGCCTTCAGATCATCGACCGAGAATCCGTCCTCCGCCAAGCGCTCGAGGAGCTGCTCGCGCGCCTGGCGTTCCTTGCCCTCCAGCCCGTCGAGCAATCCCGCCGCGGCAAAGTCCATACCCGGCATCCTCTCGGAATCCGTTCCTCTTCGCTAGCTTCTTCGCGTCCATGCTCTCGATCCTGATGCCTGTCTACAACGAGCGCGAACGCGTGCAGGAGGCGATCGCCGAGGTCCTGCAGACGCAGTTGCCGACCGAGTTCGAGCTGATCATCGTCGATGACGGCTCCACCGACGGCACGCGTGAGATTCTGCGGGAAGGCTCGTGGGACGAGCGGGTGCGTCTGTTCGAGCACCCTGAGAATCGGGGCAAGGGCGCCGCTGTGCAGACGGCCCTCGAGCAGGCCCGCGGGGAATTCGCGGCCATCTTCGACGCCGACCTGGAGTACGACCCCTCGGACCTTGCCCTGCTCATGCCGCCCCTCCTGGACGGCCGCGCTAACGCCTGCTTCGGCGTGCGCGCCTTCGACGGCTACACCAGCCACTCGTTCCTGTTCGTGCTGGGTAACAAGGGCGTTACGCTCGCCTGCAACCTGCTCTTCAACGTGTACCTGCACGACATCATGACCTGCCACAAGATGATCCGAACCGAGCTCTTCCAGAGCCTGCCGCTGCGCTCGGCGGGATTTGCCATCGAGCCTGAGATCACGGCGCGGCTGGTCCAACACGGGGAACGGATCTTCGAGGTGCCGGTGCACTACCGCGCTCGCGCTACCGCGGAGGGCAAGAAGCTCACCGCCTACGACGGATTCCGCGTCGTCGCCACGCTGCTGCGCTGCCGGGTCACGCCCACCTAGGGCGCTTTCAGTGCCGGCCCAAACCGCCGTCCCGGAGAGTCCGCGCCCGACCCCGGCGGGTGTCGCCGTGGAGGGAGAAGCTCCGACGATCTGGCGCCGCATGGCCGGCTCGCCGCTCCTCATCTGGACGGCTGTGTGCATCGCGCTGGCCGCTCTCTCCGCCGCCATTCTGTCCACGGTGCCGAGCTATGACCCGTGGGCGTGGGTCGTATGGGGCAGGGAGGTCGTCGACCCGCACCTCGGCTTCACGGTAGGAGGCGGCCCCTCTTGGAAGCCGCTACCGGTCATCTTCACCACGATCTTCGCCCTCTTCGGAGGCGCCGCTCCGACGCTCTGGGTGATCGCGGCCCGGGCGGGAGGGTTGCTGGGATTGGCCGGCGCGTTTCACCTGGCGCGCCGGCTCGCCGGGCCTGGGGGATGGGGCGTCGTGGCCGGCCTCGTGGCTGCCGTCGGGGTGGCTCTGACTCAGGACTGGGCCTACTACATGTTCCGGGGGACGAGCGAGCCGATGCTCATCGGGAGCGCGCTCTGGGCCGTAGACCGCCTGCTCGCCGGCCGTCACGCCTCCGCCTTTCTGCTCGCCGTGGCCACGAGCCTGATGCGCCCCGAGGCGTGGGCCTTCCTGATCCTCTACGCCATCTGGCTGTGGGCGCGTGAGCCGCGCCTGCGGCTCCTCGTCGTGGCCGGCGTCCTGTCGGTTCCTCTCTTCTGGTTCGTGCCGCCGTGGATCGGCTCGGGCCAGCCCTTCCTGGCTGCCACCCACGCTCGGGACTACAACGGGCATCTGGGCAGCGACCCGTTCGGTACCGTCGTGAGCCGCGGAATCAACCTTCAGGTGCTCCCGTCCCTCATCGCCGGCCTGATCGCGGTGGGGCTGGCCGCCATTTCGCTCCTCAGGCGGCGCGGGTCGGCCGGCTGGCGAGAACTGGTTGGTGGTGGCGACGGACTGATCCTCGCCCTGGGCGTGTTCACGCTCGCCTGGTGGATCGTCGTCGTCGGGATGACCCTCGACGGCTATCCCGGCCTCGAGCGCTTCTACCTGCCCGCTGCGGCCACGACCTGCGTTCTCAGCGGGGTGGGAATCGTCCGCCTGGCCCGGCTGGCCAAACCGGTGTGGGTTGCCGCGGCCATTGGCGCGGTGCTGATCGCCGTTTCGGTCCCCTTCACCACGAGCCGGATCTCCGTCGCCCGGGCCCAGGAGCCGATCGCCTCGAAAGCCGTCCACCGCCTTGATCAGCTCAGCGCCGCCGTCGCTGCGGTGGGGGGTCACCACGGCGTCTATCCGTGCCACTCAAGCTTTGCGGCGGTCAACCACTCGGTCCAGACCGCTCTGGCCTGGAAGCTCCACGTCACCCTGGGGCGGGTCGGGACCTCGATGCGCCACCAGGGGGTTATGTTCCTCGGCCCCCACGACTCGATCGACGGCGGAGCGCCTCGCGTCGATCCGAGGCTGACGCAGAGGCAGCTGATCGCGCGGGTCGGGGTGTGGCGGGTCTACCGGATGACCAGCCCGGGGGCGGCCACCCGCTGCGTCGGGCGGTAGGGGCCCGGCGGTTCGCCCCCAGTCGAACTTCGGCATTCCACCTCCCCATAGGTGATGTGGCGCGCCAAAGTTCGTCCCAGGGAGGCGTCCGGGGGCGAACGGAGAATGCCTCTCCATGATCGTCCTCGGAATCGACCCAGGCACCGCGGACACGGGCTACGGCGTCGTCGAAGGTGCCGGCAGCCGCCTGCGGGCGCTGGACACCGGGGTGATCAAGACCCGCGCCGGCACCCCGCTGGAGCTCCGGCTGGCCGAAATCCACGCCGCCATGGCCGAGCTCCTCGATCGTTACCAGCCCGACGCCCTGGCGGTGGAGCAGCTCTATTTCGGCGTCAACGTGCGCACCGCGTTTGCCGTCGGCCAGGCCCGCGGCGTCATCCTGCTCGCCGCCGGGCAGCGCGCCGTGCCGGCGCGGTCCTACACGCCCCAGCAGGTCAAGAGCGCCGTGTGCGGCCATGGCCGGGCCGCCAAGGACCAGGTGGCAAATATGGTGACGCGGCTCCTCGGGCTCGCCGCGGCCCCGCCGGCCGATCACGCTTCCGACGCGCTGGCCGTGGCCATCTGCGACCTCAACCGCGCGCCCCTGGCCCGTGCGGTGGCCGATCAGCTGGCCGGAGCAGCCTCGTGATCGCGCTCATCTCAGGCGTCGTCGCCGCACGCCGCCACGACCACGTCGTCGTCGACTGCGGGGGGGTCGGCTACCGGTTGGCCGTCTCGGCCGAGACGCTGCGCCACGTCCCTGCGGTCGGCCAGCCGACAGCGCTGCACACCCATCTCGTCGTTCGGGACGACGCCCTGGCCCTCTACGGCTTCGCCACCGAGGAGGAGCGCGAACTCTTCCTCATGCTCCTGGGGGTCCAGGCCGTCGGGCCCAAGGTGGCGCTGGCCGTCCTCTCCGGGGGGGCGCCGCGCGAGCTTCTGCGTGCGCTCGCCGCCGGCGACACGGCTCGGTTCCAGGCAGCCCCAGGAGTGGGGAAGCGCACAGCCGAGCGGATCATCGTCGAGTTGCGGGAGAAGGTGGGCGCGGCTCCGGCCGGCGCCACGATCTCAGTCAGCCGCGGCGACGATCCGCGCCTGCTGGCTCGCGACGGTCTGGTTGAGCTCGGCTACAGCCCCCAGGAGGCTGATGAGCTGCTGCGTAACGCATCCGGCGAGCGCGCCGAGGACCTGATCTCCGAGGCGTTGCGGATGGCGCGGCGGTGAGCTCGACGCAGCCCCGCATCCAGGAGCCCGAGGAGTTGCCCGAGGACGAGCTCGACCGCTCGCTGCGCCCGCGCCGCCTCGAGGACTTTGTGGGGCAGGAGCCGCTCAAGGATCAGCTCGCGGTCTCGATCGCCGCTGCCGCGAGCCGAGAGGAGGCGATGGACCACGTGCTCCTAGCCGGGCCGCCGGGGCTGGGCAAGACGTCACTGGCCCAGATCGTCGCGGCCGAGCTCGGCGTGCAGTTTGTGCAGACGGCAGGCCCGGCGCTCGAGCGCAAGGGTGATGTGGCCGCCTTCCTGACCGCCTTGGAGCCGCGGGCGGTTTTCTTCGTCGACGAGATTCACCGCCTGCCCCGCGCCCTTGAGGAGACCTTCTATCCCGCCATGGAGGACGGCTCGCTGCCCATCACAGTGGGGCAGGGGGCCGGCGCCCGCGTCGTCACGCTCGAGCTGCCGCCCTTCACCCTGATCGGCGCCACTACCCGGGCTGGGCTGCTCACGACGCCGTTACGTGACCGCTTCGGGATCCAGCACCGGCTCGAGCACTACGACAGGGAAGATCTCGCCCGGATCGTTCGCCGTTCCGCCCGCCTGCTCGAGGTCGATATCGACGAGGGAGGCGCGGTCGCTGTGGCTCAGCGCAGCCGGGGCACACCGCGCGTGGCCAACCGTCTGCTCAAGCGGGTACGTGACTTTGCCCAGGTGCGCGGTGACGGGGCGATCACGGCCTCGGTGGCCGGCGCGGCGCTTGACCTCCTGGAGGTCGACCACGAGGGACTTGACCGGCTGGATCGGGAGATCCTGCGCACCATCTGCGAGAAGTTCGGCGGGGGTCCCGTCGGCCTGTCGACCTTGGCCGTGGCCGTGGGGGAGGAGCAGGACACGATCGAGGACGTGTATGAGCCCTATCTACTCCAGTGCGGTCTGATCGAGCGCACCCCGCGCGGGCGGGCGGCCACGAAACGAGCTTTCGAGCACCTGAAGCTCGAGTCTCCCGGACCGTTGCGGCTCGTTTAAGAGTCACGTAAGGGCGGTGATGGCTACGTCTATCCTGGACCGACGATGAGCCGCGAGCACTATTTCATCTGTCCCCACTGCGGGCACCGATCCATGGCCACTGAGCGCAACGTCGCCTTCCGCCCCGGTGAGGTGCGGGGGTGCGAGAGGTGTGGGTTCGCCTACCTGTTCGAGCTCCTCGATGATTACTACCCCGCGCCCAACGCGGCCTTTTTCGCCTGCGACAACGGGGGCCGGATCGTCGACTGCGGCAAGGGCGCCTTCGAGCTGACCGGCCTGACCACCGAGAAGGCGATCGGGCAGCCGATCGCCGGGGTCCTCGGGCTGCGCTTCGAGGACGGGGCCGATCACGTCCAGACGGCGCTGGAATGGGAGGTCCGAGTCAAGGGCAAGCTGGTCGAGGTGAAGGCCAACGGCGGGGAGCCGTCCCGGGCCGTAGCTGACATCTTCCCCGCCTATGACGACGACGAGGGTGGGGTGCTCGTCGTGCTCACACCGTCCAACGGCCGTTGAACCGCTCCGTCGCCGGAGGCGATTATTTTCCCGTCAGCCTCTAGCATCCGGCGCCAGCGATGACCGATCGTCAGCGCAATGCGTTCATCCTGACCCTGGTCGTCGGTCTGATCGCGGCCTCCGCGTTCGTGATCGCCGTCAACAAGACCTTCCTGGGCCTCGACCTGAAGGGCGGGGTTCAGCTGGTCTACCAGGGCCAGCCGACGGCTCAGACACCGCACGTCACCCAGGCCGCGCTCCAGCGCGCGGTCGACACGATGAACCAGCGGGTCAACCAACTGGGCGTCTCTGAGCCGCAGATCTCGACCCAGGGGAGCAACCAGATCTCGGTCGGCCTGCCCGACGTCCAGAACACCAAGCGAGCCGAGGACCTGGTCGGAACCACGGCCCGGCTGGAGTTCTACGACTGGGAGGCAAACGCCATCACGCCGACGGGCAAGCCGGTGGCCGGCCTGTTGACGACCCAGGACCCGAGTGCCTCGCAGATCAGCCAGGGCACCCCGTCTACCCCCCCCGGATCGCCGGCCGAAGGGGGTCTCCCGATCTATCAGGCGGTGAAGCTGGCGGCCAAGCAGCCCGCACAGCCAACCTCCACCAGCCTCGCGAGACTAGGCCCGGAGTACTTTGCCTTCGCTGCGCCCGGCAGCCGCGCCTGCACCCTGGCCGGCCACTACTACCGCACTACGCCGATCGTCGGGCAGTACTGCTATCTGGCCGGGCCGCAGGACAACCCGCAGGACCTGTCCTCGGCGTTGCCGACCAACCTGAGCACCTCGATGAAGGGCGTCCAGACGCTGAAGGTTCCGCAGGGGTGGGTCGTCCTCCAGGCCGTGCCCAGCGGCGGTTTCAGTCACGAGGTTTCCTGGAGCAATCCGACCTCCCGGTACTTCGTGCTCCGCGACCACGTGGCGCTGTTCGGCAACGAGATCACCAACCCGCAGGAGTCGACCGATCCCTCGGGCCAGCCCGATGTGCAGTTCGGCTTCACCGGCAAGGGCGGGAGCGCGTTCCAGACGGTGACGGGCCAGATCGCTCACCGCGGGGATCTGGTCAGCGGGCTGGGGCAGGTACTGGATCAGCACTTCGCGGTGGCGCTCGACACCCAGCTGATCACCGTCCCCTCGATCGCCTTCAAGACCTATCCGGACGGGATCTCCGGCGGCAACGGCGCCGACATCACGGGCGGCTTCACGATCACGAGCGCCCAGGACCTCGCCACCCAGCTGCGGCTAGGCGCGCTGCCGATCAAGCTCAAGCTGATCTCGGTCTCGCAGGTCTCGGCCACCTTGGGCAAGCAGGCGCTTCACAAGGGCGAGCTGGCCGGGTTCATCGGACTGATTGCCGTGATGATCTTCCTGCTCGCCTACTACCGCGTCCTGGGCCTGATCGCCACCGCTGGCCTGCTCGTTTACGCGATCTACTTCTTCGCCCTGATCAAGCTGATCCCGATCGTCCTGACGCTGCCCGGGATCGCCGGGCTGATCCTGACCATCGGCGTGGCGGCCGACGCCAACGTCGTCATCTTCGAGCGCGTCAAGGAAGAGATCCGGGCCGGACGCTCGATTCGCCAGGGCATTTCCATCGGCTACCGCAAGGGCCTCTCGGCGATCATCGACGCGAACGTGGTCACGATGATGACCGCGTTCATCCTCTTCGTGCTCGCGACCTCCGACGTCAAGGGCTTTGCGCTCACGCTCGGGATCGGCACCGCGGTGTCTCTCTTCACCGCCGTCATGGCCACTCAGGCGATCCTCTCAACGATGGGATCCTCACGGGTGATCTCACGGCCCTCCGCGCTCGGCGCGGGGGGCAAGAAGCGCGTCTGGCACTACGACTTCATGGGCGCCAGCCGCTATTTCTTCACGCTTTCCGGGGTCATCCTGCTCATCGGCGCGCTGGCCATCGGCGGTCGCGGCCTCAACCTGGGCATCGACTTCACCTCCGGGACCCGTATCACCGCTGCCCTTGACCGCAGCGCAACCCAGCCGCAGCTCAGCGCGGCCGTCACCTCGGCGGGAGCATCGGGGGCCACCGTGCAGAGGATCAGCAACAAGGGGCTGGGCAACAACGTCTTCCAGATCTCGGCCAAGAAGCTCCAGCCGGCCGGGGTGAACAAGGTCGAAAGTGCGCTCCAGAGCCGGTTCGGCGTCCGTTCATGGAACCCGCAATCCGTCGGTCCCACGTTCGGAAGCACGGTGACCAACAGCGCCGTCCTGGCCATCATCGCCTCTTTGATCGTGATCTCGGCCTACGTGGCGCTGCGCTTCGAATGGAAGTCCGCCGTGCCGGTGCTGATTGCGTTGATGCACGACCTGCTGATCACCAGCGGCGTCTATGCCCTGACCGGCCGGGAGGTGACGACAGCGACCGTGGCCGCGCTGCTGACCATCTTGGGCTACTCGCTCTACGACACGATCATCGTGTTCGACCGGGTGCGGGAGAACATCCCCCGCATGCCGCGGGCCGCCTTCTCGCAGATCGTCAACCGCTCCATGGCCGAGGTGCTGACGAGATCACTGGCGACAACGTTCTGCACGCTGATGCCGATCGCCGCGCTGCTCGCCTTCGGCGGCGTTGCCGGGTCCTCGGAGCTTCAGGACTTCGCCTTTGCGCTGCTCATCGGAGTCGCCTCCGGCGCCTACTCGTCGATCTTCATCGCCTCTCCGGTGCTCACCCACTGGAAGGAGCGCGAGCCCCAGTACCGGGCCCGGCGCCGCCGCCTGGAGTCCGAGTTCGGTTACGTTCCCGCCTACGCAACGACGGGCGCCGACGTGGAGCCCACGGTGAAGCGCCGGCGCGGCGGTCGCCTGACGGAACCGGAGCCTGAGACGGTGTCCCACTCGGAGTTCGAGGAGATGAAGCGCGACCTCGAGATCGAGCCTCAGCCGGCGGGCCGGGGCGCCTCGACCCTGACCCGGAGACTCTCCCAGCGCCCCGACAACCCGCCGCCAGCGCAGGCAGCCAAGCCCGCGCCCCGGCCGAAGGCGCCTCCGCCGCCTCCCGCCGAGCCCGACGGCAAGGCCGCCCCGGAAGATGGTCAGGGCGAGACGCCTGCTCATGCGCCCGACGTGGCCGAGAACGAGGGGGTCGCCCATATGCCCAAGGCCAAGCGGCCGGCCAAGTCCCGGCCCCGCAACCGCAGACACGGCCGGCGCCGCTAATGGGCCTGCTCGCCTGGATCATCATGGGCCTCGCCCTGTGGCACTTCACCATCTGGCTGCCCGACCGCTCATGGGGCGGGATCGTCGGCGCCCTGCTCGGAGCGCTGGCCGGCGCGGCGCTGTTCGGGCTGATCGTCAACGGCTTTGTGATCCCGGGCCGCCACACCACCCACCTCTACACGGCGCTTGAAGCCATCCCCGGGGCGCTGATCGGGATGGCTCTGGTCTACGCCGAGGGCGTGCGGCGGGAGCGGACGACCGCCTCGGCCTGATCCTTTCCTCGTTGGTCAGCCCTTGTGGCCGACGAGGATCAGTCCGTAGATCACCACCACCGCCGATATCGCCACCCCGAAGGCAGCGAGCAGGGCATAGGCGGTGGCCGCCGTGGTCCGCCCGGAGCGGCGCATGTCGCTCGAGCGAACCGCCCCGAGGATGGCGATCGAGAACACGATCGACACGGCCACCCCGGCGATCAGGGCCGAGTAGACCATCTTGAACAGTGGGCTGGCTGCGGTGAGGAAGCTCATCGGGTGTCGGACGTCATCGCATGCTGGGGGCAGGGGTGGCCTGCTGGACGCGGCGGGCGAACACACCGGCTAGGACCAGGAGCAGCAGGATCGTGATGGCCAGCGGACCCACGTCGCCGGTGCCGAAGAGCCGACTGACGCCGTAGGTCACCGCGGCGAAGAGCGCCGCCGCGGGGAGCGTCAGCACCCAGGCCAGGACGATGTCGCCCGCCACCCCCCAGCGCACGGCGGAGAAGCGCTTGGCCGCCCCGGCACCGGTGATGCCGCCAGAGATGACATGGGTCGTGGAGAGCGGATAGCCGACGCTCGAGGCGGCGAGAATCACCGCCGCGCCGGCGCTCTGGGCCGCGAAGCCCTGGGCGGGATCCATCGAGATGATCTTCGTGCCCATCGTCTTGATGATCCGCCAGCCGCCGGTGAAGGTGCCGAGGGAGATCGCGGTGGCGGCGGCGATCACGACCCAGACGGGGACGTGAAACCCCTTGCTCGTGATGTCACCGTGCGCGATCAGGGCCAGGGTGATGACCCCCATGGTCTTCTGGGCGTCGTTGGTGCCATGTGAGAGCGAGAGCAGGCCGCCTGAGGCCAGCTGGCCGAGCCGGAATCCGTGACCAACGGGGCCCGGGCGCAGCCGGCCCACGATCCGGTAGACGAACAGGATGGCGATCCCGGCGGTGAAGAAGGCGACCAGGGGCGCCACGACGGCGGGGAGGATGAGTTTCGAGAGCAAGCCGCTCCCGTTGACGGGGGACAACCCGGCGGCGGCGATGACCGAGCCGACGAGACCGCCGATCAGTGCATGCGAAGAGCTCGAGGGAAGCCCGAAGTACCACGTGATCAGGTTCCACGCGATCGCCCCGACCAGGGCCGAGAACACCACCGTAGTGGTGATGGCGTGAGTGGCGACGAAGCCCTTTCCCACCGTCGCCGCCACCTTCAGTGAGATGAAGGCGCCCACGAAGTTCAACAGCGACGCGATCGCCACCGCTCGGCGAGGCCCGATGGCCCGGGTGGAAATCGATGTGGCCACGACGTTCGCCGTGTCGTGAAAGCCGTTCGTAAAGTCGAAGGCCAACGCCGTGAAGACAACGATGATGAGGATGATCTCGCCGCTCATGGATGCCTTTGCTCTCTACCCAGACCAGGGCGCCAAGTGACACCCCCGTTTGTCACGCCTCAGCGACAGCTTTGCTCTGGTTCTGAGACCGCCTGCACAAAACCGGTCGATCTGTCGGGGCCGGCGCTTACGCTGGCCGTCAATGGCCGAGCCAGCCCTTGTCACCGACACGCCTACGCCGCCCCGGCCGCCCCCGCTTCAGGTGGTCGCACCCTCCGGGGACGCAGCTCCGGCTCCGGCGCGCCCTGAGCCGCCCCCGAGCCGGCTCGAGATTCCCCCCTACGACCTCACCGCCGCACTGATCCTTCAGCGGGAGCTCGGCCTCAGCCACGTCCTGGCTCAGGTCCTGGTCCGCCGTGGCTTGAGCGATCCGACCGCAGCCCGGGACTTCCTGGAGGCCTGTGAACGCCACCCGCCGGCCGCGTTCTCCGGAATCGAGTCAGCCGTCAGCGCCATCGAGCGCCGGATCGCCGACGGCAGCCGGATCACCATTCATGGCGACTATGACGTCGACGGGGTCTGTGCCACCGCCGTGCTGGTCCGGGCGCTGCGCTCGCTTGGCGCGCAGGTCGATTGGTTCGTCCCCAACCGGATCGAGGACGGTTACGGCCTTTCGCTGACGACGGTCCAGCGGCTCGCCGGGCGCGGAACCCGCCTGCTCGTCACCGCCGACTGCGCCATCACCGCCGTCGCCGAGGTGGCGGCGGCCGCCGAGCTCGGCCTCGAGGTCGTGGTGACCGACCACCATCAGCCGCGCCCCGACGGCGCGCTTCCGGAGTGCCCGATCGTCCACCCCGCGGTCTGCGGGTATCCGGGCGGAGAGCTGTGCGGGACGGCCGTGGCTCACAAGCTGGCCGAAGCGCTGGGGGCGGAGACGGCGGCGGCCGATCTCGAGCTCGTCGCTCTCGCCACCGTGGCCGATTTGATGCCGCTGAGGGGGGAGAACCGGCGGCTCGTCCGGGAAGGCCTTATGGCTCTCGCACGCACTACCAAACCCGGCCTGCGGGCGTTGATCGAGGTCTCGGGCGCTGACCCCAGCGCGCTGGATGCGCAGGCCGTCGGCTTCCGCCTGGCTCCCCGCATCAACGCGGCGGGCCGCCTGCGGCGAGCCGATGCCGGCATCGAGCTGCTGCTGACCGAAGACCCCCACCGGGCGGCGGAGATCGCCGGGGAGCTGGACCTGGTCAACTCCGAGCGGCGAGCCGTCGAGCAGCGGATCCTCTGGGAGGCCGAGGCTCAGGTCAGCGAACTGGGGCAGCGTCCGGGCTACGTGCTGGCCGGCGAGGGCTGGCATCCGGGAGTCGTCGGGATCGTCGCTTCCCGCATCGCGGAGCGCTATCACCGGCCGGCCGTGCTGGTGGCTCTGCCCGACGGCCCGGAGCATGAAAGCTGCCAGGGGTCGGCCCGAAGCATCCCCGGCTTCGACCTTCTCGGGGCGCTCCACGCCTGCGCCGAGGAGCTCGAACGCTACGGCGGTCACCGAGCCGCGGCAGGCCTGAGCATCCGGCGCGACCGCGTGGAGTCTTTCCGCGCTGCTTTCGAGCGTCACGCCGAGGAGACGCTGACGGCGGCGATGCTGACCCCGGTCGAGCGGGTGGACGCCATCGTCTCCGGCTCCCAGCTCGGTCTTGAGCTGGCCGAGGAGCTCGAGCGCCTGGAACCGAGCGGAATGGGAAATGCTCGCCCGCGCCTGCTTATTCCCGGCGCCCGCTTCCGGGATGCGCGACCGATGGGGCAGGGCCGCCACGCACGCTTCACCGTGAGCGCCGGCGGGACACGTGCCCCCGCCGTCGCCTTCGGCTGCGACGGACGGCTGCCGGCGGGTCCCGATGACCCGGTTGACGCCACCTTCCGCCTGGAGCGGAACTGCTGGAACGGAAGGGTCGAGCCGCGCCTCGTCCTACGCTCCGCCTGGCCCTGTGCCGCCGAGCCGATCCAGGTCCTGGGGGAGCCCTTGGACTATCTGGCCGGGGTCCTCGAGGAGCTTCAAAGCGCACGGACGCCGCCAGACGATGTCCCAGCGCCGGGACGTCACCGGCTCGATCGGCGAGGGGAGAGCTCCCTCGCCGTCCTCACCGATGCTCTGTCGGCCGGAGGCTCTGTGCTGGTCGTGTGCGCCGACGTGGCGCGGCGCTACGACGGACTGGCCAGCCGCCTTGGTGGCTACGGCCTGATCTCGTATCACGCCCTTGAGCTGACGCCGGATGTTCTCGTCGGCTTTTCGCACCTCGTCGCGCTCGACCCTCCCGGGTGTGACGCCCAGGCGAAGCTGCTTTCACAGGGTGAGGGCTATACCCACCTGGCTTGGGGGCAGGCTGAGCTACGCTTTGCTCAGCAGATGCACGAGCTGGAGTACGGTCTTCGAACTTCGCTCGTGGCTCTCTACCGGGCCCTGCGGGCTCGGGAGAGGGTGGCCGGTGAGGAGCTCGAGCACCTGCTTCGCGGCGAAGGTCTGCACGGTCGTCCAGTCCGGCTGGCGGCACGAATGATCAAGGTGCTCGCGGAGCTGGGGCTCGTCAGCCTCGATTCGGAACTGCTGGCCCTGGCGGTCGCGAGCGCGCAGCCCACTGCGCTTGATCGCTCGCCCTCCTACAGGGTCTACGCAAAGCGATACGAGGACGGACGGCGATTTCTCCACAGCAGCGCAAATCCCCTACCAGGCGCTTGAGCCGTGGCCCGCGCCAGGCGCCGCCGAACGGTGCGCCCGCGGGCCGCGACGGCAAACCGGCGGCCAACGGCACTCCGGTAGCCGGGGGTGCCGGTGCGGACGGTGGTCCTCCAGGTGACGGCGCGCCGGCGGTGACGCT
This sequence comes from uncultured Solirubrobacterales bacterium, assembly GCA_963733555.1. Taxonomy (GTDB): domain Bacteria; phylum Actinomycetota; class Thermoleophilia; order Solirubrobacterales; family Solirubrobacteraceae; genus Palsa-465. The sequence continues at coordinate 918,384 of CAVTDO010000002.1, read as the reverse complement.
CGTCCCCTCGACGCGAGCTCCCGTCGATCAGCTTGTGCCTTCGACCGGCCCCCCGACCGTGGTGCGGGCCGAGCTCACCGACGTCGAGCGTCGGCTCTTGGGCGACCTCTTCGCCATCATCGAGGAGCACTCCGATCAGCGCGCGGTGGCCGTCGACCGGGGTCGCGTCGAGGAGGCGTTTGTCTACGCCTGCGCCCACCACGCCGATCAGCTGCGCAAGTCGGGCGAGGACTTCATCATCCACCCGGTCGGCGTGGCCAAGATCTGTGCCGGCATGCGCCTCGACACCGAGACGCTGTGCGCCGCCCTCCTGCACGACACGGTCGAGGACACCTCGGCCTCGCTTGAGGAGGTCGGTGACGCCTTCGGCGAGGAGATCGCGGGGCTGGTCGACGGCGTGACCAAGCTCACCGGACTGACCTTCCAGTCCCGGGACGAGGCCCAGGCGGAGAACTACCGCAAGATGATGGTCGCGATGGCGACGGACATCCGCGTCATCCTCATCAAGCTGGCCGACCGCCTGCACAACATGCGCACGATCGGAGCTATGGCCAAGCAGAAGCAGATCGACAAGGCGCGGGAGACGCTCGACATCTACGCGCCGATCGCCCACCGGCTCGGTATCCACGCCATCAAGTGGGAGCTCGAGGACCTGAGCTTCCAAGCACTGCACCCGCGCAAGTACAACGAGATCAAGGGGCTGGTGGCTCAGCAGCGGGCCGAGCGGGAGAGCTACGTCTCCGAGGCCGGGAGCTACCTGCACAAGGAACTGGAGGAGCTGGCGATCGAGGCCGAGATCTCAGGCCGGGCCAAGCACTTCTACTCGATCTACTCCAAGATGACCAAGAAGGGCCGGGAGTTCAACGAGATCTACGACCTCACGGCGATGCGCGTGATCGTCGCAGGCGTAAAGGACTGCTACGGCGCCGTCGGCGTCATTCATTCTCTGTGGAAGCCGCTCCCCGGCCGCTTCAAGGACTTCGTCGCCATGCCCAAGGCGAATATGTACCAATCACTGCACACCACGGTGATCGGGCCGGAGGGCCGGCCGCTCGAGATCCAGATTCGGACGCGGGAGATGCACGATCTGGCCGAGTTCGGTATCGCCGCCCACTGGATGTACAAGGAGGGAACGGGCGGGCGGCGCGCCAGCGCTCCCTCGGCCGCCGACGACGACGGGAAGCTGAAGTGGCTGCGCTCGCTGCTCGACTGGCAGCAGGACGAGGCCGACCCGCGCGAGTTCATGGAGACGCTGAAGGTCGACCTGTTCGAGGACGAGGTGTTCGTCTTCACCCCCAAGGGAGAGGTGAAGTCGTTGGCCGCCGGGGCCACCCCGCTTGACTTCGCTTACGAGATCCACACCGACGTCGGGCACCGGTGCGTGGGCGCCAAGGTGAACGGCAAGATCGTTCCCCTCTCCTACCAGCTGCGCTCAGGCGACATCGTCGAGGTTCTGACCTCCAAGCGCGAACGGGGGCCATCCCGTGACTGGCTGGCGCTGGTCAAGACGACGCGGGCGCGCAACAAGATCAAGGCCTGGTTCAAGGCCGAGTCGCGCAAGGACACTGAACACACAGGCCGCGAGCTGCTGCAGGAGCACCTGAAGCGCCAGGGCCTGCCGGCGCAGAAGATCGTCGGCTCCTCGCTCTTGGCCGACGTGATCCGGGAGGTCGGCTTCCGCAAGGCCGAGGACTTCTACATCGCTCTGGGTGGGGCCAAGATCTCGCCCAAGGTCGTGGTCAACAAGGTGCTCCAGCGCCTCAAGCAGGGGGAGGCGGCGGAGTCCGAGCCGACGGCGGCCGACGACCTGCTCCAAACCGGCCGGCGGCGCAGCCGGCCGACCACCTCCTCATCGCGCTACGGGATCTCGGTCGAGGGCATCGACGAGGTCATGCTCCGCCTGGCCAAGTGCTGCCGGCCTGTGCCCGGCGACCAGATCGTCGGGTATATCTCGCTCGGCCGAGGTATCACCATCCACCGCGACGACTGTCCCAACGTCGCCGTTCTCAAGCGCGACCCCGAGCGCTTCACGCCCGTGAGCTGGGAGGGTGACGCCGAAACCGCATTCCGGGTCGAGATCGAGGTCGATGGGTGGGATCGCCATCGCCTGCTCGAGGACATGTCGCGGACCCTCGCCGAGGCAGGGATCAACATCCTCGAAGCGCGCTGCACGGTGAACCACCCGATGGTCAAAAACCGCTTCGTCGTTGAGGTCGGCGACACCCGCGTCCTGGATCAGACGATCAATCGCCTACGCAACATCGACGCCGTCTTCGACGCCTACCGCGTCACGCCCGGGTCGGGATAGCGGCTGCGCGGGGTGCGTCCCGGAAACGCTGTGCGGCTGCGCGGGGTGCGTTCCGGAAGCGCTGGGCGCTCCGCGGGAGCGCTTCCTGGACGCACACCCGCTCCGCGACCGGGCGGGGGCGGCCCCAATGTGGGGCCAAATCGATCGCGCTGAACCGGCTGAGGGGGCGTCACGTTGATCACCTGCGGCGGCCTGCCACCCAGCTTTGAGATCAGCACCGCCTCGCCGGTGCGAAGCGACTTGATGACGTTGGGGTGGACGATGAAGCGCTCGACCTCTCGGCGCGTCCCGCGCCCCGCCGGCCCCGGGAAGAGCATGCCGCCGCCGATCTGCCGGGTCTCCTCCCAGGTTCTCTGGGTTCCGGCGATCGCCGCCACAGTCTGAGCGGATTCAGGCACCTCCTGACGCAGGATGAGCTTGAGCGCCGTGCTCCCGATGACCTGATCGCGGACGCCACGGCCCGCGTGCGCCAGGTCAGCCATCTCCTGCGTGGCCACCAGGACACCGGCCCCTGCCTCGCGGCCGCGGGCGAACAGCGCCGCCACGTGGTCGCCACCGATAGCCGAGAACTCATCGATGGCGACCATGGCCAGGCGGGGGGCGCCACCGCTCGCTTGCGCGTCGAGCCGCAGTCCGGTGGCGCAGATGAGATCCTGGACCACGAGGGTTCCGAGCTGGGCGGCGAACTTGCCGTACCGGCTGGAGTTGAGGCTGAACAAGACGACCTCCGGCCCGTCCAGGGCCGCCCGCAGGTCGATCGTCTCCCGGACATGCGGCTTCAGGTACGGGCCGGCCGTTGATTCGGTGATCACCGCCAGCCGCGTCTGGAGCCCGCGGACCGCGCTCACCTGATCGACGGTCAGGCCCGAGCAGTAGTCCTGCACCGAGTCCGCCAGCTCTTGCGGAACCTGACGCAGCAGAGCCGGTAGACGCTTTGGGTCCATCAGGCTCACGACCTCCTCAAGCGTCGCCGCCTGGCCCGGATGGACGTGGCCGAGCACGTGCAGGAGCTTCTGGACGTAGCGCTCGGCTGCCCGCTGGTAGTGGGGTTCGCTGAAGCGCTCGGTGGCCACCAGCTTGTCCTTGCCCTCGGTGGCATTCCCGTGCTGGAGCGGATTCCAGAACGCCGGGCCGTCCGGAGTCCACAGCTTGAACGGCCGTCCGGCCGCCGCCGCGGCCTGAGCCAGCTGGGCGGTGAACGCGGGCGAACCCTTGAGATCGATCGCCACCACCGGCACACCCCGCCTGATCTGCTGGTCCAGAATGCTCAGAAGCGCGGTCGTCTTGCCTGAGCCGCTGGCGCCCAGAATCAGCCCATGGGCGGCGAGCTCCCGGTCCTCCAGACTGACAGGCCGGCCACCGCGATCGGCGCCGAGCCGGATCTGATCGCTTCCGCCGCCACGCTCATCGTCGCGGCGCCGAACGACCTGGCGCAGCTGTCTGGCCGCAACCGCCGCGACCCCGGCGACGAGGGCCGCCGGCGTCACCCAGGCCGGCGCGGCGAGCAGGGCCACGAACAGGATCAGCATCAGGCGGGGGGAGCGCAGGAGGCTCATCGTTCTGCCTCGGCCATTGCCCTAGGGCTCGGCCGGGTGCGGCCGCGGCTTGGTGCGGTCCCCGTCGTCGCCGTCGATGCGCAGCGGCGGCATGGTCCGGAGGTGGACCCGGTCCGTGACGTCCATCTGGGCGGCCGAGGATTGGATGGCGCGGCCCACCGCACGCCCCCTGGCGTTTCGCTCGACGAAATACACGACCCCGTCGATCCGGCGTTCGGCGCCGTAGCCGGCCAGGATGCGCTCCCGGCGGCCGACGTCCTTGGTCGTCAGCTCAAGCTCGAGCGCCACGCGCCGGCCCTGGGGATCGACGAGGACGAGATCCGGGTAGTGGCGGCGGACCTTGCCCTTGTTGTCATAACCCCCGAGGCGGATCGAGTGCGGCCGATCCGGGCTGAGCATGTCCTCGGAGTGCAGGCGGCGTTCGCCGATCACCTGGCTCCAACGGCCGAAGCTGCCCCGCTGGGCGAGGACCCATAGCCAGGCCACACCGATGTCGTGCCGGTACTTGCCGAGATTGTCGCTCGGCGCCCTGAGCCTCATTCCCATCGCCTCCAGGCCAGGCTTCTGGATCCGGCAGCAGCGGGCGTTCCCGAACCCGCGCCAGCGGGTCACATAGCCGGCTTGTGCGAGCTCGTCGAGGCGTCTGTCGACGATTTCCAGGGCGCTATCGAGGAGGACCGCTATCTGGCGCTCGAGCACGGTCCGGTGCTCGGCCATGAACGACAGCATCCGCAGATCATCGGCGGAGCGCACGGGGTGAGAATGCGCCACCCAGGTATGAGCCTGGGGAGAGCAAAAACCACCCCCCCAACTGGCCGGGGTGAGCCCCTACTGCCCGGGATGAGGCAGCGAGCCCGTGTCCACGACCTCGAAGTCCCGGCCCGTGAGCTGGCCGAGTTGGTGCAGGGCGTCGTTGTTCCAGCGCGGGTTTGGAGCGCCCGAGATGTACCAAGGCGAGCCGTTGTCGGCCAGGATCATCCCGTAACGCCTGAGCGCCTCGGCCACCACCCGTGCCTGGTAGGGAAGCCGGGAGATGTCGACGTTGGCCTTGAGGCGCACCCGCAGTCCCATCGGCGGATAGAAGCCGCGGCAGGTGGAGGCCTCGTGGCGGGCCGGGTACACGTACGAGGCCGCGGTGCACGGAGCGGTGAAGCGCAGCGCGTGGCGAATCGATCCCCGCGCCACCTCGTCATAGCGGGCCAGGCCGGGCAGGATGGGCAGACCCGCGGCGTCGGCCGAGGTCCACCCGGCGGGGCGGAGATGGTTTGAGCGAAGGTTGAAGATGGCCCCAGAGCCGGCGGTCCAGTAGGCGCCGTGGTCATGCGGGTAGGCGGCGAACAGCTCGTAGTCCGTGCACGTGGCGCGGTTGACCACGATCACGTGCCGATCGCCGGTCGAATGCGGCCCTCCCTCGATGGGCACGCTGCGAGGCAGCGGATAGGGCCCGCGATCGGACTCGGAGGCGTACTGAAAGTGCACCGGAACGCGCCGGGTCCGGTTGGAGACGACCTCGAACGGGATCCCATTGGGCGCCCCGTCCCAGACCGTCCCGAAGTCAGGATGAACCGGGCTGCCCAGCCCGATGCTGGAGATCAGGGCCGCTGAGTCCCGGGCCACCGGCAGGCGGTCGACGCGCTGATTCCACGGATTGCCGGCGGGGAAGATCGAGCAGCGCGGGGCGCCGGGGAGGGGACGGGCTGAGACCAGCGCCGGGCCGGCGACTGCTGCGGCCGCCACGAGCGCAATGAGAAGTCTCGCGCCGCATGGGACTAGGACAGGACCAGCAGGCCCTGCGGCAGCACTCCGAAGTCGACCGACTGCACCTCACCGATGAAGTCGCCGTCCACCTGGAGCGGTAACAGCCGCTCATCGAGGGAGGCGACGCGAAGGCGATCGAGGCCGGCGAACGGATGGACCTGCCGGTGGCGGACGAAGCGCGGTCGCCGGGCCAGCCCGCGCCAGAGCAGTGCCGGCATTTCGATCGGGCTGGCGCGCCGGAGAACGACGCCGGACAGGTCGCCGCTGTCGAGCGTGGCCCCCTCGGCCAACTGCACTGGACGGTTGCCGAAGTAGGTGTACGGCGTAGCGTTCTGGACGATCACTGTCACCCCAGAGATGCGTTCATCCCCGAGCGTCGCCTCGACCCGCGGTGGATGGAGCAGGTAGTGGCGGTTGAAGGTTCGCACGGCAGTGGCGGCGTAGTACCACTCGCCGAGGCGCTGCTTCAGCCGCGGATGGGCATCGACGACCTCGACCACGCTGGCGTCGAGCCCGATGCCGGCGGAGAAGAGAAACTTTCGCTCGCCGGCGTAACCGATGTCGACCCGGCGCGGCCGCCAGTCGTCGGCCCTGCGCAGCAGCTGCTCGGTCGCGTCGACCACGTCGACCGGGATGCCGAGCATCCGGCAGTACACGTTGGCTCGTCCGCCGGGCAGGCAGGTGAGCGGGGTGTCGGAGCCGGCGAGCCCGTTGGCCGCCTCGTTGACGGTTCCGTCACCCCCGAAGGCGACGACCACGTCGTAGCCCTCGCGAGCCGCCTCACGGCACAGCTGGGTGGCGTGATCACGTGATTCGGTCTCCACCGCCTTGACCCGGTAAGTCCCGCGGAGCGCATAGACGACCAGGTGCTTCAGACGCTCGGATACCGTCGAGGCGTACGGGTTGACGATCACGAGCATCTGACGTTCCGGCGTGTCGGCGCCTGCCCGGAGCGCCGACTCCAGGCGAGCGAGAGGGTCAGGCGTGCCCGCGGCCATGTTCGCTCCTGAACACCGGCGGCGGCACGTCGTTACGCGGGCGGACCGGCCGTTCGTGACGCGGACGCCGCTTGGCTATACTTTCGCTCACATAGCAGTACGCATCAAGAGGGGTGGAGGGACTGGCCCTATGAAACCCCGGCAACCTCCCGCAAGGGAAAGGTGCCAATTCCATCAGGCTCCAACAACAGGCCTGGGAGATGTGGATAGGCGGTTTCACGGACCTCCGACCACTGACCCCGGCGGAGGTTTTTTCACATATGCCGCCAGAGTCTCTTCGCTGCAAGGAATGTCAGACCGAGTACTCGCTGGACGCGAGCTACGCGTGCGAACGTTGCTTCGGACCGCTCGAGGTCCATTACGCCCCCCGGACCGGGACTGATCCAGGCGAGCTGCGCCGGCGGATCCAGGCCGGTCCGCACTCGCTCTGGCGCTACAGCGACTTCCTCCCCGTACAGATGCCGCGCAGCGGTCTTCTGCCCGCGGGATTCACCCCGCTGCTGAAGGTCGATCGCCTGGCTGAGCGCCTCGGGCTCCGGGAGGTGTGGATCAAGAACGACGCCGCCAATCCGACGCACTCGTTCAAGGATCGTGTCGTCTCGATCGCCCTGGCCCGCGCCCGCGAGCTCGGCTTTGAGACCGTGGCCTGCGCCTCGACGGGCAACCTGGCCAACTCCGTTGCCGCTCACGCCGCGGCGGCCGGGCTGGAGTCCTATGTGTTCGTGCCCGCGGACCTGGAGGAGCAGAAGCTCCTCGCCACCGGCATCTACGGGACCAACCTGGTGGCTGTGAACGGCACCTACGACGACGTCAACCGGCTCTGCACCGAGCTCAGCGGAGAGCATGACTGGGCGTTCGTGAACATCAACCTGCGGCCCTACTACGCCGAGGGCTCACGGACGCTCGCCTTCGAGACGGCCGAGCAGCTCGGTTTCGAGATGCCCGACCGCGTGGTCTGTCCGGTCGCCTCGGGCTCGCTGTTCACGCGGATCGCCCGTGGCTTCGAGGAGTGGCTCGAGGTGGGCCTGATCGAGGGTGAGCTCCCGATCTTCCACGGCTCTCAAGCCACGGGCTGCTCGCCCGTGGCCACCGCGTTCCGGGACGAGGCCGACTTCTGCCGGCCCGTGAAGCCCCACACGATCGCCAAGTCGCTGGCCATCGGCAACCCGGCCGACGGGCCCTACGCCCTCGACCTGGCGCGGCGGACCGGTGGCTCGGTCGAGTCGGTCTCAGACGAGGAGATCCGCGCCGGTATCAAGCTCCTGGCCGAGACGACGGGGATCTTCACCGAGGCGGCGGGCGGAGTCACCATCGGGGTCCTGGCCAAGCTGGCCGCGCGCGGGGAGATCGATCCCGACGAGCGCGTCGTTGCCTACATCACCGGCGAGGGCCTCAAGACCGTCGACTGCGCCCGCGGCACCTTCGAGGCGTGGGAGATAGAGCCCACGGTGGCCTCGTTCGAGGCCGCGTCCGAGCGGGTGAAAGCGCCCGCGTGACCCGACCGCCTGGATGATTAAACTGCCACGCCGATGGCTGTCACGGTGAAGATCCCAACCCAGCTTCGGGCTGCCACTGACGGCGAGTCCGCGGCCGAGGTCGATGGCTCGACGGTGGGGGAGGTGCTCGACTCGCTGTATGAGCGCTACGGAGAGCTGCGCAGCCGGATCGCCGAGGACGGGGGCCTGCGCCGCTTCGTCAACGTCTACGTGGGCGGGGAGGACATTCGCTTTCTGGAAGGCCTGGAGACGAGCGTCTCCGATGGCGACGAGGTGACGATCCTGCCCGCGGTGGCTGGAGGCTAGCCGGCCGGCTCGGCGCTGCCGGCCGCGGCGGCGCCGATCCCCACCGGGCAGCTCACGCCGGTGCCGCCGATCCCGCAGTAGCCCCACGGGTTCTTGGCCAGGTACTGCTGGTGGTAATCCTCGGCGTAGTAGAACGAACCCGCCTGGGCGATCTCGGTTGTGATCGGGCCGTAGCCCGCCGTGCGGAGGTGCTCGGCATAGCTCGAGCGCGTCGCCTCGGCCAGCTCGTGCTGGTGCTCGGTGGTCCAGTAGAGGGCCGAGCGGTACTGCGACCCCATGTCGTTGCCCTGGCGCATTCCCTGGGTTGGATCGTGGCTCTCCCAGAAAAGGCGCAGGATCTCCTCATCCGAGGTCTTGGCCGGATCGAAGACCACGAGTACCGCCTCGGTGTGCCCGGTCCGGCCTGAGCAGACCTCTTCATAGGTGGGATTGGGCGTGAAGCCCCCGGCATAGCCGACCGCTGTCGTGTAGACGCCGGGTGCCTCCCAGAAGATCCGCTCGGCGCCCCAGAAGCAGCCCATCCCGACGATCAGCTGCTCGAAGCCCTCCGGGAATGGAGGCTTGAGGGGTGTCCCGAGCACGGCGTGCCGGTCGGCGACAGGCATCTCCTGGTCACGACCGGGAAGGGCCGCTGACGGGTCGACCATGGCTGTCTTGTCGCGAAATCCGAGCATGCAAACCAGTCTAGCCGCGCGGCTGTGCGCCTTCGGTCGGATGCCGACCCAGCCCGTTTGCGGCCCTTCGGTTCCGGCAAGCCACCAGGAAGAAGCGACCGACCGAAAGGAATTTGAAGCGATGGCAAACGAACTCAAGGGCAAGAAGATCGCGTTTCTGTTCACCGAGGGCGCCGAGCAGGTTGAGGTGACCGAGCCGCTCAAGGCGGTCCGTGACGCCGGCGCCGACGTCGACATCGTCTCGCTTGAAAAGGGCGAGATCGAGATGTGGAACCACTTCGACAAGGGCGACAAGCTCGAGGCCGATCTGGCCGTCGGCGACGCCGACGCGTCCAGCTACGACGGGCTCGTCCTACCCGGCGGAGTGGCCAACCCCGACCAGCTTCGCACCGACGAGAACGCGGTCAAATTTGTCCGCGCCTTCTTCGAGGAGCACAAGCCGGTGGGCGTGATCTGCCACGGCCCGTGGACCCTGATCGAAGCCGACGTCGTCAAGGGGCGGAAGATCACCTCCTGGCCGAGCCTGCACACGGACCTCAGGAACGCGGGGGCCGAGTGGGTGGACGAGGAGGTAGTCGTCGACAGCGGGCTGGTTTCCAGCCGCAAGCCGGACGACCTTGAGGCCTTCTGCGCCAAGATCGTCGAGGAGTTCGCCGAGGGGAAACACGAAGGACAGCAGGCCGCTTAACGGCGCGCGCTTCGCAGCGTTCCCATCCGGCGTGACCGCGGTGCCCGCGAGTCACTCCGGAGGGGATCGCTGCTCCGCTGCCGTGGCGCGGCCCGGCGGCGGGAAATCATCCAAAAAGCGGGAGGCGGCGGCGGCGGGCTAGGCGGTCCATGCCGGACTGGATGGCGTCCTCTACGGCCTCGTAGCGGTCCTGGACGTAGTCGTCGTCCTTAGCGCGTTCAGGGTCGGGGTCGATCTCGACCGGCGGACCGAAGGCGGTGCGGATCTTGGTCGGGAAGGGCACCTCGGGTAGCAACGCGGGCGAGATGCCCCACGGCGCCTGAAGAGCGATGGGGAACATCTTCAGCCGCGCCACCTTGTCCAGCTGGAAGGCCTTGGCCAGGCGCCGGCCGGTAGCGAGCACCGGCATGGCGTCCGGACCGCCAACGGTGGAGATGGGGACGATCGGCACCCCGCTCCGGATGGCGAGCTTGATGAACCCGCTGCGCCCGGCCAGGATCGCCTCGTCTCGCTGGGTCCAGGCTCGATACGAGTCACGCTCGCCACCTGGCCACAGCGCCACGTCGCGCCCGGCCGCCAGCGCCGCGGTCATGCTGTCGGCGCGGGCGGGCAGGCACCCCATGCGACGGAAGTAGGACCCAACGACGGGCGTGGCCATCAGCGCGTCGTGGGCGGTGCCGTGGAGGGGGCGCTGGCGGCCGAAGTGACGCCACCACTGGACGCCCACCGTCCAGGCGTCCCAGGGGAAGGGGCCGCCGGAGTGGATCCCGATGAGCAGGGCCGGCGGCTCGGGCAGGTTCTCCCAGCCCTCCACCTCCATGCGAAACCAGTAGTCCATGAACGGATTCCAGAAGTACTTCTGGATCTCGAAGAAATCCCAGTCCGGTTCGTCGAGCGTCCACTGGCCGGCGCGACCGGAAATCCAACCGGCGACCCCAGACTGCTCGGCCTCCTGGCGCTCTGCCCTCTCCCTAGCCACCTCCGCGGTGCGCTTGGCCTGGCTTTGGCGGGAACGACCCCCGCGGCTCGTGGTCCGGTGTTCGCGATGTAGCTGGACTTCGTCCATATGGCCTCCCTCCAGGCCCGCCTTCAGGTCTCCTCGGGGGTTGTCTACCCACACCCTCTGATTACAACCGTCGCGCCGCGGGGTAGTCACCGCGATCATGAGGTGGACGGTGCTTGGTCCGGCGCTCGCCCGCGCCGCAGCTCTCTTCGCGCTCTGGCTGCTACTCGTCGACTCAACCGACGCGCCAAACATGATCACCGGCGCGGTTTGTGCCCTCGCCGGCGGGGTCCTGTGGACGCAGGTCTACCGGCTGCGCGCAGACCGCCCTCGACTGCGTGTCAGCCAACTCCGCCTCCTCTATCGGCCCCTCATGCTGCTGGTCCCCGACAGCGCTCGGGTGACGTGGGCCTTGATCGCCCACGTCCTGCTGCGCCGCCCCTCTCCGGGCCACTTCCGGGCCGCGCGCTACCGCGCTGTGAGTGACGATCCCGAGGACGTTGCCCGCCGCATTCTCACCGAGTGGGGCGTCTCGGCCGCCCCCAACCGATACGCCATCGGCGTCGACTCCGAGCGCCGTCTGCTGCTGATCCACGAGCTCGTCTGGACCTCGGGACCTCTGGACCCGCTGGAGCTAGGTTGAATATCTGGCTGGCGGCGTCGATTGCCATGCTGGCCGGCCTGGGTCCGTGCACCCTCGCCTGCCTCCGCCGGGACGTGGGCGCCGCGCTGGCGGCGCTCAACGTCGCCGGAACCGTAACGGTCCTGATCCTGGTGACGCTGTCAGTGGCGTTCAGCCGGCAGGCGTTCGTCGACCTTGCCGTCGTGCTGGCACCGATGGCGGTCGGGGGATCCCTGGCCTTCGTTCGCTACCTGGAACGCCAGAAGCGCCCGTGATCGTCCGGCACATAGCCGTCAACGTATTCCTCTGGCTGGGCGTCGCGCTGGTCCTGGTCTCCTGTCTGGGGGTCCTGGCGTTCGAGAACGTCTACGACAGGCTGCACTTCACCTCACCGTTGACCCTGGGCGCGATCTGTATCGCAATCGCCGTCGTCATCCATGAAGATTTCTCGCTCGTCGGCAACAAGGCGATCCTGATCGCGCTCTTCCTGCTCCTCGCCTCACCCGTGCTGACCCATGCCACGGGCCGCGCCGCCCGGAGAGCCGAGCGCGGTGATTGGCGGCTGGAGGAGGACGAACATGTCGAGGTCGAGGAGCGATGAACGCACTGATCGCTCTGGTGCTGGCCCTGGTCGCACTCTCCGGGCTGGTCACCGTCCTGATCCGCGAGCCGGTCCGCCAGGCCATCGCCTTGGGGGTGTTCGGGCTCCTGGAGGCGCTGATGTTCTTCGCTGTCCAGGCCCCCGACGTCGCCCTCTCGGAGATCGTCGTCGGCGGGGTGGCGCTTCCCGCCATGTTGTTCCTGGCCATCGCCAAGATCCACAAACAGCAGAGGGCACAGGCAAAGGAAGGGGACGGCGAAGAATGAGATCGCCCCGGATGATCGTCGGGTCGATCGGAGTCGTGCTCATGGTCGGTGGCTTTGCCTGGGGGACGACCGGGCTTTACCCCTTTGGGCACGAGCACTCGCGCTACGGCTTCTACACCGCCCACCACGCCGTGCCCCAGCGTGAGACGACCAACTCCGTGGTCGCGGTGGCCTTCGACTACCGAGGCTTCGACACGCTGGGGGAGGAATTCATCCTCTTCATTTCGGTGGTGGCGGTGGTCGTCCTACTGCGGACGCTGCGCGACGAGGAGGAGGAAGGAAGCGAGGGCGACCTCGTGCCCGAGCAGCGGCGGGCCAGTGAGGCCGAGCGCTGGCTCGGCGCGGCCCTCGTGGGCCCGGTGGCGCTCCTGTCCGCCTACGTGGTCACCCACGGCCAGCTGAGCCCGGGCGGAGGGTTCCAGGGCGGTGTGATCCTTATGGCCGCCGTGGCCTTCGTGTTCCTCGGCGGCGAATGGGTCATCCTGCTGCGACTCCGGCGCGCGTCCACCTGGGTCGAGCTCCTCGAATCGGGCGGGGCGGCGGGGTTCGCGATGATCGGCTTCGGCGGGCTGATCGGCCTCGGTGCGTTCTTCGCCAACTTCATCCCATTCGGGACCTCCGGGAGTCTCCTTTCCGGGGGATTCATCCCGCTGGCCAACGTGGCGGTCGGCTTCGAGGTCGCTGGAGCCATCCTGATGATCATCTCGGAGCTGGTCGATCAGCGGCTCCTGGCGTCGCCCAAATGAGCGTCTTTCCCTATCTGGTCGCCGCGTGGCTGCTCGGGATCGGGCTCCTTGGCGTGATCTCCAGCCGAAACTACCTGCATCTGATCGTGTGCCTGACCGTGTTCCAGGGCTCGACTTACGTCCTGCTGCTCTCGATCGGATACCTGAATCACGCCAAGGCGCCGATCTTCGCCGACATCACCAACAAATCGCGAGTCACCGATCCGATCGTCCAGGCGCTCACGCTGACCGATGTCGTCGTCGAGGCGACGATCGTGGCGCTCCTCCTTGCTCTGGTCATCCAGGCCAACAAGCGCTACGGAACCATCGATCCTGACGAGATGCGCAGGATGCGCGATTGAGCCAACTCGCTCCCCTCGCCGTCGGCATCCCGCTACTCGGCGCCGCGCTGCTTGCCATGGCGCACAAGTTGCTCGGGCGGTCGGGTTCAGACCTCCTGGCCATCGGACTTGCCCTGACCAGCGCGGTCCTGCTCCTCGTCCTGCTCGTCCATATCGGCAGTGGGCTGAATGTCTACTGGTTCGGTGGCTGGCACCCGCGTCAGGGGCTGGCGATCGGGGTCGACTTCGCGGTGGAGCCGATCGGTGCCGGACTGGCGGCGTTTGTGGCCCTGCTGATGGTGGTGGCGCTGGTTTACAGCGCTCGGGTGGAGGCGGCTCAGGCACCGTACTACCAGGTGCTCATGCTCACCTTCATGACCGGGATGGTCGGCTTCTGCCTCTCCGGCGACCTGTTCAACATGTTCGTGTTCTTCGAGCTGATGAGTGTCTCCGCGGTGGCGCTGATCAGTTACCAGGTGCGTGAGCAGGCGGCGATCGAAGGGGGCCTGAACTTCGCTGTCATCAACACGATCGGCGCGTTTCTCTTCGTGCTGGGGATCGGGCTCATCTACGCCCACACCGGTGCGCTCAACCTGGCCCAGATGGGGCGCACGCTGGCCCACTTCCACAACGATCGCGTAACGGTGGTGGCCTTTGCCCTGATCGTCAGCGCGCTGCTGGTCAAGGCGGCGGTCGTCCCCTTCCATTTCTGGCTCAACGACGCCTACGCGGTGGCGCTGGCCCCGGTCTGCCTGCTTCTGGCCGGTGCCATGAGCGAGATGGGGCTCTACGGGCTGGGCCGCATCTGGTACGGCGTCTTCGGACAGGCGATGAGCTCGCACACGGACGTGGTGAGGGCGATCCTCGTCGGAGCCGGGCTCGTGACCGCGCTCTGGGGTTCGGCCATGGCGCTCCAGCAGGACCACCTCAAACGACTGCTGGCTTTCGTGACGATCAGTTTCGTCGGCGTCTTCCTCACCGGGGTGGGCCTCCTGACCGCCGACGGCGTGGCCGGCACCGCCGTCTACGTGCTGGCGGATGGGTGCGGGAAGGCGCTTCTGTTCGCTTGCGTAGGCATCCTCCAACACCGCTTTGGCAGTGTGGGGCAGTACCGCCTGCACGGACTGGGACGGCGCCTGAAGGTGACCGGGGCCCTGTTCCTGGCCGGCGGACTGCTGGTTTCGTCCCTGCCGCCCTTCGGCCCGTTTCTCGGCAAGTCGATGATCGAAGACGCCGCCATCAAGGCCGGCTACGGGTTCGTACCGCCGGTGATCGTCCTCTCCTCGGCCCTTGCCGGGGCCGCCGTTCTACGAGCGGGAGCCCGAGTGTTCCTCGGCTGGGGAGAGCCCAGTCAACTCGTACCCGGAGGGGCGGACGAGCGGACCGAGCGTGAGACCGAAGGCTCCGAGAACCATACGCCCATCCTGATGCTCGCCGCCTCCGTGGTCCTGCTGGTGGGCACGATCGGATTCGGTGTCTGGTTCGGCTTCGCCGATCTGGCCGCGACGGCAGCCCGGCGGTTCATCTCCGGTTCGGCATACCAGGCGATCGTCTTCGGCCGCTCAGCCGCCCAGATTCACGCCACGTCGTCCTCACCCGAGTGGTATGACTGGCTCTACTGCGGCGCCGCCACCCTGTTGGCCCTGGGATTTGCGGCTCTCGGCCTGTGGGGCCGGCGCTTGGGCGCGGGAAAGCTGCTGGATTTCGGCCAGAGGGCGATGACGCCGATCAGGCTTCTGCACACCGGGCGTATCGGCGACTACACGGCGGCGCTCACCCTGGGGGTCGGGATCCTGGGGGGGCTCTTGACGCTGACTCTGCGATGAGAGTCAGCTGAGCGGGGTGCGCTCCAGACTCGCCCGCAAGTCGGCCACCGACTCGAACACGTCCTTGGCCCCCGATTCGGTGAGCTCCTCGATGGCGAAGCCACCCGTGAGCACGGCGAGCGTGCCCACTCCCGCCTCGGCGGCCGCCTTCACGTCCCAGGGCGTGTCCCCGATCATCACCGCGTCCTCGGGGGCGCCGCCCACCTTGCCCAGCGCCGAGCGGACGAGATCAGGCGCCGGTTTCGTGGCCTCGACGTCGGCCGAGGTGGTCCAGGCGTCGGCCAGATCCCGGGCGTCCAGGAGATCGAGATAGTGGTCGACCTCTTTCTCCTTGGCCGAGCTGGCCAGGACCACGACATGCCCACGCTCGCCCAGCTCGGCGATTAGCTCCCGCGCTCCCTTCATCGGCTCCACCTCGTCGATGAGCTCGAAGTAGCGCTCCCCCTCGGTCTCGCGGATGGCATCGCCGAGCTCCTCCTCGGTTCGCTCATCGGTCAGCGCCTTGATGAGCTGGTCGCCTCCCATGCCGATGTGGCGGTGAATTCGCCAGACGGGCAGGATGATCTCGTGGTGCCGGAAGGCTCGGTACCAGCCGAGGGCATGTTGATAATTGGTGTCGACGAGCGTGCCGTCAATGTCGAGGATCGCGATGGCCATTTGCAGCGCCATACCCCGCCCTGCCGATTGCGACTCCCCGGACCAGCGTGGACATAGCGCAAACCGGGCAGTCTTGAGACATCTTGGCTGAGCCTCGTCTGACCCCGCGCACCGTCTACCGGGCCGTGCTGCTCGCCTTCGCCCTCGTGGTTGCGGCGCTGATCTTCAAGGCGCTCATCACCCTGATCATGGCCCTTCTGATCGTGGTCATCATCGCCCTGCCGCTCTCCGCCATGGCCACGTTTCTCAAGACCAGGGCGAGAATTCCGCGAGCGATCGGGGCCCTGCTCGGCCTCCTGATCGGTTTGGGCGTGATCGGAGGGCTCGTGGCGCTGATCGTTCCCTCCTTCAGCCACGAGATCAACCAGTTCGTCAACTCCCTGCCCTCCACGGTGGATGAGCTACGCCATCGCATTGCCGGGGTCACCGGGACCTCACCGAGCAAGATCGGCAAGCAGATCCAGAGCTACGTCAACGGTTACACCCACCACCCAGCCAAGCTCCTCGGTCCCGCCGAGACCGTCGGCGCAACCGTCGTGGGCATCGTCGCCGCGCTGATCGTCGTCCTTCTCACCGCGCTCTACACCGCGATCCACCCGGAGCCGCTCTACACCGGTGTCGTCCGCGTCGTCCCGCCGCAGGGGCGGGCCCGCGCCGAGCAGGTCCTCTGGCGGCTCCGCGGGGCATACATGGGCTGGCTGCGCGGACTGGTGATCGGGATGGTCGTCCTCGGGGGGCTTACCTACGTGGGGCTCATGATCGTTGGCCTGCCCTTCGCCGCCTTCTTTGCCGTGTTCACCGCGGTGGCCATGATCATTCCCTACTTCGGCGCTCTGGCGAGCTCGATCATTCCCATCCTCTTCGCCCTCACCATCTCGCCCGAGAAGGCGATCCTGGTCGGGATCATCTACATCCTGGCCCACCAGCTGGAGAGCAACGTGATCCAGCCTCTGGTGGTGGCGCGGACGGTCGAGCTCCACCCTGCCGTCGTGGCCATTGGCGTGCTCGCCGTCGAGCAGCTCTTCGGGTTCGTTGGGCTGATCGTCGCCGTGCCCATCCTGGCCACCGTGAGGATCCTCATCGACGAGCTCTGGATCGCGCCGATGGAGGAGAACCGGCGTGACCAGCTCGTCGAGCAGCCGGCGCAGATCGCGGCAGTGAGGGAATCGATCAGCTCGAGTGGCTGACCGCCCTTCTGGGCGCCAGGAAGTTGTAATCAGATAGGAGTTCGGATGAGAGCAGTCACCTACCACGGGAAGCGCGACGTCCGCGTCGACACGGTTCCCGATCCCACGATCGAGCAGCCCACGGACGCGATTGTGCGCGTCACGAGCAGCGGGATCTGTGGCTCAGACCTGCATCTCTATGAGGTACTCGGCCCCTTCATGGGGGAGGGCGACATCCTCGGCCATGAGCCGATGGGAATCGTCGAGGCCGTCGGCTCCGAGGTCAGCCACATCCAGCCCGGCGATCGGGTCGTGATTCCGTTCAACATCTCCTGCGGGCACTGCTTCATGTGCGATCAGGGCCTCTACTCGCAGTGCGAGACGACCCAGGTCCGAGATCAGGAGAAGGGAGCTGCGCTGTTCGGGTACACCAAGCTCTATGGCGAGGTCCCAGGCGGCCAGGCCGAGCTCCTGCGCGTACCCCAGGCCCAGTTCGGCCCCATCAAGGTTCCCGAGGGCCCTCCCGATGAGCGCTTCGTCTACCTATCCGATGTCCTGCCCACGGCCTGGCAGGCGGTCGAGTATGCGGCCGTCCCCCGGGGCGGAACCGTCGCCGTGTTCGGTCTTGGCCCGATCGGCCAGATGAGCTCGCGGATTGCGCTCCACCGGGGCGCGGGCGAGGTGTTTGGGATCGATCTGGTGGAGGAGCGCCTGGCCCTGGCCCAGCGGCATGGCGTCCACGCCATCGACCTGCGTGAGCACGAGAACATCGTCGAGATCCTGCGCGATCTCACCGACGGACGTGGCCCGGACGCGGTGATCGATGCCGTGGGCATGGAGGCGCACGGCGCGCCGCTGGGCAAGCTGGCCCAGCAGCTGGCCGGCTTCCTGCCCAATTCGGTGGCGGCAAAACTGATCGAGACCGGCGGCGTGGACCGCCTTTCGGTCCTCCACACCGCCATTGACGCCGTGCGCCGCGGTGGGACGATCTCCCTCAGCGGCGTCTACGGCGGGGCGGTTGACCCGATGCCGATGATGGACCTGTTTGATAAGCAGATCCAGTTGCGCATGGGTCAGGCCAACGTCAAGCGCTGGATCGAGGATCTCATGCCGCTCGTGCAGGGGGACACCGACCCGCTCGGAGTCGAGGATCTGGCCACCCATAAGCTTCCCTTGGAGCAGGCGCCCCATGCCTACGAGATCTTCCAGAAGAAGCAGGACGGCGCGATCAAGATCCTGCTCCAGCCCTGAGCGCGCCTACCGGGCTCCTACCCCCGTACGCAACTCCCGGATCCGGAGCGGCCCGCTGGTCGAGCGGGCCAGGGGCGGCGTCGGATAGTCCGAGCCACGCCGCATGCCGTCGAGGAGCTCCCACAGGGTGTCGGTGGACCCGTGCTGGGGAGACCACCCGAGTTCGCGGCGCGCTCGTCCGCTGTCCATCAGGGGCACGCCCAGCGCCATGTCGAGCCAGCCGGGCTCTGAGGGCTGGAGGTGGAGTGCATACGTGGCGGCGGCCGCCGCGCGCAGGGCTCCCGCGCGGACCGGCAGCCGGCGCGCGCGGAGAATGTCCCCCAGCTCGGGGGGACCGAGCGGGGGATCGGCGGCCAGATTGAACGCGCCTCGGGCGTCTGAGAGAAGTGCCGCCCGGTAGGCCTCGCCCACGTCGAGCGAATGCACAGCCTGAAAGCGCAGGCGGGGGATCTCAGGTACGAACGGGATGAGGGCGGGGTGGAGGAGGAACCGGGGCAGGAATGGACCCGCGAAGAGGCGGCGGATCTCGGTCGCCGCCTGGGCCTTGAAGATCAGGCCGGGGCGCATCCGCACGATCCGCAAATCTGGCTGCTCATGTTCGAGGCGATCGAGCGCGCGCTCGACCGCGACCTTGTGGCGGGAATAGAACGAGCTTGGGATTCCTTCCGTCGGCCAGGCCTCGTCGACCAGGCGATCCTTGGGCCCAGGGGAGTAAGCCCCCACGGAGGACGCATAGACGATCGTCCGTATCCCGGAGCGCACCGCGGCGGAGAACACGCGCTCTGAGCCGAGCACGTTCACCCGGCGGGTCACGGCTTCGTCGCGCCCGGGTTGGATCAACCAGGCCAGATGAACGACTGCGTCCGCCCCGGCGAAGAGCTCGTCCAAATCGCTGGTGGCCACATCGGCGGTGACGAACGTGGTCCGGGGGAACTCACCCGCGGGCTGGCGCCGGGCCACGCCGACGATCTCCTCCACACGCGGCTCGTCGGCCAGCGCCTCGAGCAGACTCGTGCCCACGTTCCCGCTCGCGCCCGTGATCACGATTCGCATGGGCGCGGGCTACCCCTCGGTTAGACGCCGCAAGCCGGGGGGAAGGCTCGGTTCATGGAAAACGAGCCTGAAGCCACGCCCCCGACGGGGTTTCCGGAGCCACCGGGCGATGACCCGGGGGACCGATCCCGTGAGGAGAACCCCCACCACGTGCTCAACAATCCGGTGGGGGAACCCGATCCGACCGAATGGCCGGATCCCTATGACCAGCGGGACGATCCGCGGGACCCCGATCCCGACGGGGACCCGTTCGGCGAAGCCCCGCACACGCCGACCGGCGCCCAGAGCACGAGCGAGCCCAATCCGAAACAGGATCCGGAGGCCCAGCCCTGGGCAGAAGGCCCCAAGCGTGACAAGCTTGATCAGTGAGCCGCCTATGAGCGAAAACGTCGAGATCCCTATCAGCGAGCGCATCCAGGCCATGGCCGACGAGCTGGCGACGCGCAGCGAGGGCCGCGCCGACTCCTGCCTCGAGCTCTCGGAGATCTCCGAGCTCATGCAGGAGGCCGATCTCGACGACGACGACGCCCAGGCCCTGCAGGACCTGCTCGAGGCCCGCGGAGTGGAGTTCCGCGATGACTGCGGGCGGGAGGTTCCTGAGCAGACGACCTACGTGATCGATGACCTGACCCAGCAGACGACGGACGCCATGTCCCTGTTCCTGCAGGAGGTGCGCCGTCACCCGCTGCTGACCCGCGAGCAGGAGGTCGAGCTGGCCAAGCGGATCGAGCGGGGGGACCTGAAGGCCAAGGAGCAGCTGGTCAATTCCAACCTGCGCCTGGTCATCTCAAACGCCCGCAAATATCAGGGCCACGACCTGCCCTTGCTTGATCTCATCCAGGAGGGAATCCTGGGACTCATCCGGGCGGCGGAGAAGTTCGACTGGCGCAAGGGCTACAAGTTCTCGACCTACGCCACGTTCTGGATCCGCCAGGCCCTCCAGCGGGCTCTGGACAACCGGTCGCGGACGATCCGCATCCCCGTCCACCTCGGGCAGCGGGAGCGCCGGATCGCTCGGGTGCAAAGAGACCTCGCCGCTCGTTTGGGGCACGACCCGACCGAGGAGGAAGTGGCCGACGCGGCCGAGATGACCGTGCAGGAGGTTCGGGAAGCGCGGGATGCCGCCCGGGTCGTGACCAGTCTCGACCGCCCGGTGGGCGAGGAGGAGGCGACGCCGTTCGGCGCCCTGCTGGCCAGCGACGAGCAGGGTCCCGACGAGGAGGTGGCCATCTCGTTGCGCGACGATGCTCTGCGCCGAGCCCTGGCCCGCCTGCCTGAGCCCGAGCGTGAGGTCGTCAAGCTCCGCTACGGCATCAACGGCGATGACCCGACTCCCCTGAGCGAGACCGGTCGCCGCCTCGGTCTCTCGCAGGACGCGGTGCGCCGGCTGGAGCGCAAGGCGCTCTCCGAGCTCGCGCAGAACCGCGAGCTCGAGGCTCTGCGTCCCGCCGCCTGAACCGCGAGCTTGGTCTCAGGCGTCGGAGTGCTGATCGGTGTCGCCCGCAGGCGACTCGTCGTCCGCCGGGGCGGCGGGCGGCTTATCCGCGGACTCACTGGTGCCGCTCTCCGCGCCGGGCTCCTCGGGCGACTCTTCGTCTTCGCGCTTTTCCATGCTGCATCGGTTCCCGCAACCGGCCGACGCTAATCACATGGGGTCGAGAATCATCCGCGGCGCCTGGGGAGCTGTGCTGTTCCTCGACCCGGGGCTTCCCCTTCGTGCCGGCGGGGGGTTGGACACGCGGGGGCTCCGTCAAGTCACCCGCCTCCTCGGCGCCCGCCACCTGATCGAGACGGTCGTTCTTGCCCGAGCCCACGACGCGCGGCCAGGGCGCTGGATCGCCCGGATCGACGCCCTGCACGCCCTCAGCATGCTGGCGCTGGCCGCCCTGAGCCCACGGCTGCGCCGCGATGCGCTGCTCAGTGCCACGTCGGCCAGTGCGTTGGTGGCCCTCTCGGCGGCTGAGCAATGAAGGGGTTCGTTCCCGGCGGCCCGCGGGTAACTGGCAGCTATGGCCGAACGAGATCCTCACGAGCTCTCCGAGGCGCTCAAGCGTGAGACGGATGAGCTGGAGCGCCAGGGAAAAGAGGTCAAGGAGGCGGTCGACGAGACACGTGAGGACTGGGAGCGAAAGCGCCGCGACCAGAGCGTCCCTGGCGCGGCCCCACCGGAGGGCGGCGCGTCCGAGGATCCTGGCCAGGTATAGGCTGCAGGCATGCCGAGCCGACGCCTGGTTCCGCCCTTCATCAGACAGCTGGCGGGCGATCCATTAGGCCTCGGGAGAGCGGCACAGTCGACCCGGTCGGAGCGGCTCACCCCTCGCACCCAGACCGCGGACAAGGTCGTGCAATCGGTCTGTCCCTACTGCGCGGTCGGCTGCGGGCAGAAGGTCTACGCCAAGGAGAACAAGGTCATCCAGATCGAAGGCGACCCCGATTCGCCGATCTCCCGGGGGCGCCTGTGCCCGAAGGGCTCCGCCTCGGAGGCGCTCGTCAACAGCCCGATGCGCGAGACGCGGGTCAAGTACCGCCGGCCCGGCGGCACCGAGTGGGAATACATCTCTCTAGAGCAGGCGAACGAGATGATCGCCGAGCGCATCATCAAGGCGCGTGAGGAGACCTGGGAGGAGGCGGACGACGACGGGCAGCCGCTCAAGCGCACCCTCGGTATCCACTTCCTGGGCGGCGCCACGCTAGACAGCGAGGAGAACTACCTGATCAAGAAGTTCTTCAGCGCCATGGGCGCGGTCTCGATTGAGAACCAGGCGCGCATATGACATAGCTCCACCGTTCCCGGTCTGGGGACCTCGTTTGGGCGTGGCGGCGCCACCACCTTCCAGCAGGATCTGCAGAACTCCGACTGCATCCTGATCATGGGGTCGAACATGGCTGAGCAGCACCCGGTGGGGTTCCAGTGGGTGGTCGAGGCCAAGGAGCGTGGGGCCAAGGTCATCCATGTCGATCCCCGCTTCACGCGCACGAGCGCGCTGGCCGACAAGCACGTGCAGATCCGTTCCGGAACCGACGTCGCCTTCCTGGGTGGGATCGTCAACTACATCTTCGAGCACGACGCGTGGTTCAAGGAGTACGTGCAGAAGTTCACCAACGCGCCCGTGATCATCAAGGAGGAGTTCAAGGACACCGAGGACGCCAGCGGGTTCTTCTCCGGCTGGGATCCTGATAACGGTGCCTATGCCATCGACAGCTGGGGCTACGCCGAGACGAGTGGCGAGACGGCGGCGGGCGAGCACGAGCAGCAGGCCGATGTCTCAGGCGAGCAGGCGCACGGGGCCCATGGGATGAAGCTCGAGCACGGCGATCCACCGCGGGTCGATGAATCGATGCAGGATGAGCGGTGCGTGCTCCAGCTCCTGAGGCGCCACTTCGCCCGTTACACCCCAGAGGCGGTGGCCGAGATCTGCGGCTGCTCGCCTGAGGATCTCGTCGCGGTGGCCCAGTCCCTATGCGAGAACTCGGGCCGTGAACGCACCTCAGCACTGGTCTACGCGGTGGGCTGGACCCAGCACACGGTGGGGGTGCAGAACATCCGGGCCGGCTCGATCATCCAGCTCCTGCTCGGCAACATCGGACGTCCAGGCGGCGGAATTCTCGCGCTCCGGGGCCACGCCAACATCCAGGGCTCGACCGACATCCCGACGCTCTACAACATCCTGCCCGGCTACATCCCGATGCCCCATCCCCGGTCGGGTCCCTCACTTGACGGCTACCTGGAGTTGAACCGCCCCGAGACGGGGGTGTGGGGGAACCTCCGTAACTACATGGTCTCACTCCTGAAGGCCTGGTGGGGTGATGCGGCCACGTCGGAGAACGACTTTTGCTTCGACTACCTGCCGCGCATCAACGGCGATCACTCGCACTACGCGATGATGCTGAAGATGCTCGATGGCGGGGTCAAGGGGATGGTCTGCGCCGGTCAGAACCCCACCGTGGGATCGGCCAACTCGAAGCTCATGCGCCTCGCCCTGGCCAAGCTGGACTGGCTGGTCGTGCGTGACTTCCATCCCGTCGAGTCGGCCGTCTTCTGGCAGGACTCGCCCGAGCACGAGACGGGCGAAGTCCGGACCGAGGACATCAAGACCGAGGTCTTCTTCCTCCCCTGCGCCGCGCACACAGAGAAGGAGGGCAACTTCACCAACACCCAGCGGCTCCTCCAGTGGCGCTTTAAGGCCTGCGAGCCCCCTGGCGACGCGCGGTCCGATCTCCATTGGATCTACCACCTGGGCAGGACGATCCGGGCGAAGCTGGCCGGATCGGCCGATCCCAAGGATCGGCCGATCCTCGACCTGACCTGGAATTACCCGGTGGAGGGTCCGCACGAGGAACCGAAGGCCGAGAGCGTGCTCCAGGAAATCAACGGACGAGGGCCCGATGACTCATTTCTGCCCAGCTACGACGAGCTCAAGGACGACGGCTCCACCCCCTGTGGATCCTGGATCCATTGCGGCATCTACAAGGACGGGGTCAACCAGGCCGCGCGCAAGAAGCCCCACACCGAGCAGAACTGGATCGCTCAAGAGTGGGGGTGGGCGTGGCCGAAGGACGTTCGCATCCTCTACAACCGAGCCTCCGCCGACCCGGAGGGCCGGCCCTGGTCGGAGCGCAAGAAGTACGTGTGGTGGGATGACCAGGAGGGCAAGTGGACGAGTCTCGGCGACGCGCCGGACTACCCCGCCACGAAGGCGCCCGACTACGAGCCTGGTGAGGACGCCAAGGCATTGGACGCGATCCGCGGCGACAAGCCGTTCATCATCCAGCCCGACGGCCGGGGATGGCTGTTCGCTTCCACTGGGCTGGTCGATGGGCCGATGCCCACCCACTACGAGCCTCAGGAGTCACCGTTCCGCAACCCGCTCTACGCGCAGCAGCAGAACCCCACGCGCCAGGTCTTCCCCCGGGCGGAAAACGCCTACGCGCCTACGGCCGGCGAACCGGGGTCAGAGGTGTTCCCGTTCGTCCTCACGACCTACCGCCTGACCGAGCATCACACCGCCGGGGGCATGTCTCGCACCGTGCCCTACCTGGCGGAGCTCCAGCCCGAGTTCTTCGTCGAAGTCTCCCCGGAGCTGGCGACCGAGCGCGGTCTGGAGGCGGGAGGCTGGGCCACCGTGGTCACCGCCCGCCAGGCGGTAGAGGCCCGGGTCCTGGTTACCGAGCGGATCGCCCCGCTGGAGATCCAGGGGCGCAAGATGCACCTGGTGGGTGTGCCCTACCACTGGGGGAGCGTCGGGATCGTCACCGGCGACTCGGGCAACGAGCTGCTTCCACTCGTCCTCGATAACAACGTGCACATCAACGAGTACAAGGCGGCCACCTGCGATATCCGGCCCGGCCGCCGCCCCCGGGGCAAGGCGCGCTTGGAGTTCGTGGAGACTTACCGTCAGCGCGCGGGGATCAAGGACTGATGTCGCTTCTCGAAACGCATGCGTGGCCCCAGTCTTACGGCGAGGCGGCGAAGCCACGGATGGGCTTCTTCACCGACACCTCGGTCTGCATCGGATGCAAGGCATGCGAGGTGGCATGCAAGGAGTGGAACCAGGTCCCGATGGAGATTGAGGGCTTCAGCGGCAAGTCATACGACAACTCGCTCGAGCTCGACGCCGACCGCTGGCGCCATGTCGCTTTCGTCGAGCAGAAGGTGGCGGCCGACGCGCGAGAGGGAGACTCCCTGGTCGAGGTGGCGGCGCGGGGCGGGATGATGGACGCGGGGGTTCAGACCTATCAGGAGGGCGATGGCATTCGCTGGCTCATGGCCTCGGATGTGTGCAAGCACTGCACCCACGCCGCCTGCCTCGAGGTGTGCCCAACCGGGGCCCTGTTCCGGACCGAATTCGGCACCGTCGTGGTACAGCAGGACGTCTGCAACGGCTGCGGCTACTGCGTCTCGGCCTGCCCCTTCGGAGTCCTTGATCAGCGCCAGGGAGACGGCCGGGTCTGGAAATGCACACTCTGCTACGACCGGCTCAAGGACGACATGGAGCCCGCCTGCGCCAAGGCCTGCCCCACCAACTCGATCCAGTTCGGCGAGCTGACCGAACTGCACGAGCGAGCCGAGCATCGGCTGGGTCATCTCCAGCAGTCAGGGCAGGAGCAGGCGCGGCTCTATCTCGCCGATGAAGACGATGGAGTGGGTGGAGCGGGTGCGTTCTTCCTGCTCCTCGACGAGCCCGAGGTCTACGGCCTGCCTCCGGATCCGGTGGACACCCGGCGCGACCTGGGGGAGATCTGGGCCGCCGCCGGACTCGCCGGCCTGGCCCTGGCCGGGGGCCTGGCGGCGGCAGTGTTCGGGGGGCGCCGGTGAGCTCGAGCCAGGACGGGCGCCCGGCGGCCCCCACCTCCTACCACGGTCAGCCCATCCTCAAGGCGCCGGTGTGGTCAAGCGAGATTCCGGCCTACTTTTACCTCGGGGGCGTGGCCGGGGCCTCAGCCGGACTCGCTTATCTGTCCGAGCTGCGAGGCAACACCGAGCTGTCCCGGCGCAGCTGGGGCGTGTCGATGGCCGCACTCAGCGCGGCCCCGCCGCTCCTGATCTCCGACCTGGGCAAGCCGAGCCGCTTTCTCAACATGCTGCGGATGTTCAAGGTGACCTCGCCGATGAGCGTCGGCTCCTGGGTCCTCAGCGGCAGCGGCACCTTCACGGCGCTGGCGGCGCTCAACGCCTGGACCGGCCGGTTGCCCCGGGCCGGCCGGATTGCCGGACCGGCGGCGGCGCTCTTCGGGCTTCCCCTGAGTACCTACACGGCGGCCCTGCTCGCCAACACTGCGGTTCCCGTGTGGCACCAGGCGAGGCGGCTGCTGCCCTGGGTCTTCGGCAGCGGCGCCGCCCTGGGGGCGGGCGCCGCCGCGGTGATGATCACGCCCCCCGTGCACGCCGCGCCGGCGCGACGACTCGCCCTGGGTGCCGCGGCCCTCGAGGGGCCGCTGATGGAGCTGATGGCCCTTAGGCTGGGTGAGCAGGGCGAGCCCTACAAACACGGCGCCCCGGCGCTCTGGGCCAACATCAGCCGGGCCTCGATGGTCAGCGGCGCCGGCCTGCTTCTCCGCTCCGGAGCCCGATCCAGGCCCGCGGCGGTGGCCGCCGGAGCCCTGCTCTCGGTCGGAGCCGTGGCAACCCGCTGGGCCGTGTTCAAGGCCGGGTTTGCTTCGACCTCCGATCCGAAGTACGTCGTCGGGCCCCAGCGGGCTGGGATCGAACGCGGCGAGCGCACGGGCGCCGCGCGCCGGAAGTCGAGGCTGGACGCTCCGGATCCGGCGATCGGCTCACCGGCCACAGCGCGGTAGGCGCGACGACCGGCGATCATCTGCGGGACCTGGCCATGCTCGCCGCCTTCTTCTCCACCCACACGCTCGACACGCTGCTGAGCAACTACGGCTACGCCGCCGTAGGTGTGTTCGTGATGATCGAGAGCCTGGGGGTGCCATTTCCGGGGGAGACGATGATCATCAGCGCCGCCCTTTATGCCGGGCTCACCCACAAGCTCAGCCAGTGGGGGATCTGGTCCGCCGCGGCCGCCGGGGCCGTCGTGGGGGACAACATCGGTTTCGGCATCGGCTACTGGGGCGGTTACCGGCTGCTGCTCCGCTACGGGCCCAAGATTCGCCTTGACGAGGCCAAGCTCAAGGTGGGACGGCTCGTGTTCGACGAGCATGGCGGAAAGGTTGTCTTCTTCGGGCGCTTCGTTTCGATTCTCCGAACCTATGCCGCGTTTCTCGCCGGAAGCAACCGGATGGGCTACCGGCGTTTTTTCGTCTTCAACGCCGCCGGGGGCATCGTCTGGTCGGGCATCTACGCGCTCGGCTTCTACTACGCCGGCAGTTCGCTCAAGGGCACCCGCGGCCCGGTTGACATCGGACTCGGGGTTGCGGCGGTGATCTTCGTCGTCGGCTTCGCGGTCTGGCTTCGCCGCAACGAGCGTCGGCTGGAGGAGCGGGCTGAGGAGCGCTACCCAGGCCCGCTGGCCCATCACATCTGACCACAGGTGAAGCGATGGGCCGGGTTTGTGAGAAGGAAATGGCGAGGGCTGGTCGCGACGATTACCTGCAACATTGGCGACCAGCCCACGCCCGCAGTACCCGTGCCCGCTTCTGGGCCCGTCTTACCCCTCGGCAATCGATTCCTAACCGAATTTTGAGTGTTCGGGAGCGCCTGGTGGCGATGTTGCAGGCAGGCGTCAGCCCGAAGTTTGTGAGGAAACCAAGCTTCGGGCTCGCTCAGCCTCCTCCTCGGCGCCTTCCTGAAGCCTCTGCACCCGCTCGGCCGACTGAAGGTCACGGCAGATGCGGCGGGTGAGGAAGAAGAGGAAGAAGGGGACGACCCAGATCCCGATCCGGAACACGTAGAGCTGAAGGTCGTAGCTCAGGCCGAAGAGGACGAAGAGCCGGTCCGCGGCGCCGAAGACGAAGATCAGGAACACCCAGGTCAAGAAGGCGACCCCGAAGGCGGTGCGGTTCGGTGCCTCCCGGGGGCGGTCGGCCAGGTTGTGGACGCGGTGGTCTCCGGTAAGGCGGCGCTCGGCCCACGGGAACACCGCAAGAACCGCGAGCACGATCAGCGGGAAGAGGGCACCCCCCCAGAACGGGTTGGGCACCAGCGTGATGTGGCCGATGACCACATCGAGGCTCGGCATCAGGCGCAAGGCCCCGATCAGCCAGCCCAGGTACCAGTCGGGCTGCGCCCCGTTGGTCCCGATGTATGGGTGGAAGGGCCCCCATAGCCAAATCGGATTGACCTGGACCAACCCTCCCATGAAGAGGAGCAGGGCAAAGGTGCCGAACATCAGGGCCAGCGACCGCGGGGCCTGACCCGGGAAGGTGGGGACCCCGATCAGGCGCCGGTCTGTGTGGCGGGGGCTCTCCTTGAACTGAGTGTGGTGACGCGCCGCGACCAGGGCCAGGTGCACGGCGATCAGGGTCCCGATGAGGATCGGGAACAGGAACACGTGCCCGATGTACATACGGGAGAAGAACGCGGGCTTGCCCGGGAAGGGAGCGCCCCAGATGAGGAGGGCGAGAGGCCCGCCGATGACTGGGATGGACGCCGCCACCGAATAGGCGATGGCGATCCCCATCCCGGAGAGGAGGTCGTCCACCAGGGAGTAGCCGAGGAAGCCCTCGAGCAGAGAGGTGAACAGCATGAGCAGCCCGATGATCCAGGTCAGCTCACGGGGCCTGCGAAAAGCACCGGTGAAGAACACTCGCATCAGGTGAAGCACGATGGCGAGCAGGAAGACGTCGGCCGCCCAGTGGTGGGTCTGGCGAATGAGGAGCCCCGCCTTGACCGTGAAGGAAATGTCGAGGACCGACTTGTAGGCCGCGCTCATCTCCTGCCCGTCGAGCGGCTGATAGGGGCCGTGGTAGACCGTATGGGCGGTCGAGTCGTTGTAGAACAGCGCCAGGTAGATCCCGGTGGCGATGAGGACGATGAACGCGTAGAGCGCCACCTCACCGAGCAGGAACGACCAGTGGTCGGGGAAGGCGTAGCGCATCACCTTGCGGATGAGCGAGGCCGAGTTCGTGCGCTGGTCGATGAAGCGAAGCGGGTCGCGCAGGGCGTCCGAGTCACTCATTGAGCGCCTTCGAGTCGCGCACACCCCACCAGGACGGCCCCACCGGCCCGGAGAAGTTGCCCCCCGCGCGCAGATTGCCCTGCGGATCGATCAGGAGCGGCAGCTGGGGGAGCGGGCGGCCAGCCGGGCCGTAGATGACCGCTCCGGCCCGGGCGGGATCGAAGGTCGAGTAATGGCAGGGGCAGACGAGCGCCGCGTGGGGCTCGACGACGGGGAACGTCGGCTTGCGGTAGAGCGCGATGGCGCAGCCGGCGTGGGTGCAGATCTTGGAGTAGGCGACGATGCCCTCCGGGGCCCACGTCCTGCGCTGCGGCGGCAGCTGGAGCCCACCCTCGTGCAGGCGCACGACCACGACCGGGGAGCCGAGCTCATCCGGGTCGGCCCCCTGGGGAAAGGCCGTGTAGAAGCTGCCGATCTCGATGTCGGCGGCCGCCATGGGGTTGCCGGATTCATCGACCAGACGCCGCCCGCGGTGCCAGGGCGTCTCGTCGAGCGGCTTGGTGTCCCAGGCGGGGCCGAGCGACAGCGCCGGGGTCAGGGCGGCCAGCCCGAGTGCGCCGCCGGCGGCTCCGGCGGCTCCCAGGAGCAGCCGCTTGCGGGTGAAGCGGCTCCCGCTCTCGTGGATGATCTCGAGGACCTTCTCCTGCTCCTCCTGGTTCTGTTCCGGATACTCCTCCTCGACCTCCTCGGTGACCACGAGCCGCTTGGCCACCACGGTGAGGGCCAGCGCGATGAACAGAAAGGCTCCGCCGAGGCAGATCCCGAGCAGCTCGTTGGGAAGCCGGACGGCGCTGAACTCGGCGTAGGTGACGATGAAGCCGACCGCGAAGAGGCAGGCGACTCCGAGCAGGATGAGGACGAGCTTCTCGGCCCCTGGGTCCGGGGCGCCGGCGGGGATGATCCGCTCCTCTCCCTCCTCCCGAGCCGCTCGCTCCTGCTTGACGCGCCGATGACCGAACAGCCAGGCCAGCAGGGCCAGGAGCCAGCGCAGGGCCTTCACCGCCCGAACCTCTTGCCGAGCAGAACGCACAGGAGGATGAGCAGCGGAGCGGCGATCCACCAGGTGACAAGACCCTCCGGGATGGGGCCGATGTTGCCGATCCCCCAGCCACCACGGTCATCGGGGTGGCGGATACTGAGCACGTAAGAGACGATGTCGTTGAGCTGCGCGTCTGAGATCTGCTGGCGCGAGAAGCGGGGCATGAGGTAGGGGCCGATACGCACGGCCTCGGCGACCTGGACCGCCGGGACGGTCTGAAGCTCGGGTACGCGGGCGCCGGTGACGAAACCTCCGCGTCCCTCGATCTGGTGGCAGCCGGCGCAGTTCATGGCAAACAGCTGCTGACCCATCGAGACCTTCCCCGCGGCGGGGTTCGGCGTGGGAATCGCCGGACCCGGCCCCAGCGAGGCCACGTACGAGACGAGCGAGCGGATCTCCTTGTCAGCTAGGAGGACCCGGTCGCCCTGCTGGAGGTCCTCGGGCTCGGCGTGGGGGTCGGCGAGGGGCATGTAGCCCGTTCTCAGATAGAAGTCGGTCGCCAGAGCGCCGACGCCCCGGAGCGGCGGCCCCTGGCCGAGAAGGCCGCCGGCGCCGGAGCGGGGCTGGTTGATTCCCGCGCCGGCGATTCCATGGCAGCTGGCGCAGTTGCCGGCGTAGAGCTCGGCCCCGAGCTCCAGACTCGGTACCGAGGGCTCGAAGGTGGGACGCACGATGCCTGACGGCGGTTGGGCGGTGGCCGGGCCTGCGGAGCCCAAAATCAGGGCTAGAACCGCTACCAGGGTTGAGCTAGGCCGCTTCATGACTGCTGGCAGAGATGGAGGAGCGGCGCGCCGACGCCGTCCAGGACGATGATGATGAGGACGAGGAAGTTGACCGTGAGCCCGACGATGGCCAGGAAGTGGATGCGCCCGATGGGGGGCGGGGCGCCATCTCCGCGACGTTCCTGGGCGAACACCTCGCCGACGCGATACGTGCCGCGGAACAGCCAGACGGCTGCGGCCATCGAGCTCAGTGCGATCACCGCCGCAACGCCTGAGGCGGCCGCCTGGAGGGCGTGTACGGGCACCGAGCGCCCGGCCTGGTCGCACTGACCCCAGCCGACCCCGATCCCAACCACATGCTGAGCGACCCAGGCCAGGGCTCCGCCCCCGACGGCGTACCACACGAGGAGGCTGGAGGCGCGGAAATTCACAGTGAGGGCGAGATCTGGGTGAGGACGACGAAGATGGCGACCACGTTCACCACGTGCCAGAACAGGGCCAGGTTGCGCACGGCGATGAGCCAGTAGTTGGTGAGCCCCCGCAGCCCCACGTAGGCGAGGACGACCAGATCGAGCAGGATCCCCAGAACGACGTGGGCGTGGTGCGTGGCCAGCATGGTGAAGTAGATCGAGCCGTACGCCGTGTCCTGGGGCCGGAAGTGGTTCAGGTCGTGACGGAAGAGCAGGATCTGGACGGCCAGGTAGCCGCACTGGATGATCAGCGCCAAGGCCACGAGGCCCAGGACGACCGGCCGTGTCCCACGCCGGGCCGCCCGGGCGGCCAGGAGCATGGGAAGGCTGGTGAGGACGAGAACCGCGGTCGCCACCAGCGGCACGGTCACCGAGGGCGGCTTGATCCCCGCCGGAGGCCACACCTTGGCCTCGGACTCGAGGTAGAAGTAGGTGGAGATCATGGTCCCGAAGATCGTGATCTCAGAGCACAGGAACAGCGCCATGCCCCAGACGCCGTTGGGCGCCGCCCGGCGTCGGCCGGCCACGAGCGCGGCGGCGGCCGCCCGGTCGGCCTGGGTGCTGCGCGTCACCTGGCCGGAGGAGAGTCCGCGGCCCACGCCACTCATCCCGCGTGTGCCTCCTTGTCGTGCCAGGAGATGAGGACGAGCCCACCCGCGACGCCGAAACCGACGGCGATCCAGTAGTGGTGCAGGAGCAGCATGGCGAAGATTCCGGTCAGCATCAGCGCGCTCACCGGTGGCCAGATCGAATGCGAGGGCATGGACAGAATCTCGTCCACCTCGGCGTCCTCCACGGTCGTGGCCAGCGTCTCGTGCCCGGCCGCCATCAGGCCCTCGCCGCGCTCCAGGCGCCGCCCGTCGAGCTCCCGGTCCTCCTTGTCCCACATCGGGTAGGGGCTTGAGACGGTGGGGATGACGGGGAAGTTGTAGGCGGGCGGGGGGGAGGTGGTCGACCATTCGAGTGTGTCCCCCTCCCACGGGTCAGCCCCACACACCGGGCCGCGGAAGTAGCTGATGAACAGGTTGAGGAAGATCATCAAAAGCCCGGCGGTCAGGACGTAGGCGCCAATCGACTCGAGGAAATTCAGGAACGTCCAGCCCATCCCGCCCGGATAGGTGTAGACCCGGCGGGGCATCCCCAGCAGGCCGAGGATGTGCATGGGAAAGAAAGTGACGAAGGTGCCGACGAATGTCGTCCAGAAGCTGAGTTTGCCGATCCCCTCGTGATACATGCGCCCGGTCAGCTTGGGGAACCAGAAGTACATGCCACCGAGGATGGGGAACACGGCGGCCCCGAAGATGACGAAGTGGAAGTGGGCGATGATGAAGTAGCTGTCGTGGACCTGCTGGTCGAAGGGGATCGCCGCCACGGCGACGCCGGAGAGCCCGCCGAGCATGAAGTAGACGATGAAGCCGACGATCCAGAGGAGCGGAGTCTTGAACTCAGGCGTTCCGGTGAGGATCGTGGCGATCCAGGAGAAAAGCTGGATCGCCGACGGGATCACGATGATCAGGCTGGCGGCGGCGAAGTAGACCGTGACCAGCGTGGGGAAGCCGACGGTGAACATGTGGTGCACCCAGACTCCGAACCCGAGGAAGGCGACGAGGATCTCGGCCAGGGCGACGAGCGGGAAGAGCACCATCTTGCGGTGTGTGAAGGTTGGGATGATCGCCGTGGCGATTCCGAACGCGGGCAGGATGATGATGTAGACCTCGGGGTGGCCGAAGATCCAGAACAGGTTCTGCCAGAGCAGCGGGTCACCGCCGTGGGCGGCGTCATAGAAGTGGAAGCCAAGGTTGCGGTCGAGCTCGAGGAACAGGGTCGCCACCGAGAGCGAGGGAAGCGCGAAGAGGAGCGAGAAGGACACGGCGAGGAAGGCGAAGCAGAACAGCGGCATGCGGTTCAGCGACATTCCCGGGGCACGGAGCTTGAAGATCGTCACGATGAAGTTGATCGATGCGGCGGTGCTGCTGATGCCGTTGAAGATCAGTCCCCAGCCATAGAAGTCGATGTTGTTGCCAGGGTCGTACGTCTTCGACGCCAGCGGCACGTAGTCAAACCAGCCGGCGTTGGGCGCATGCCCACCGGCCAGTCCGGTGTACATGAAGATCGCTGAGCCGAGAAAGATCCAGTACGAAAGGGCGTTCATGCGCGGAAAGGCCATGTCCCGCGCCCCGATCATCAAGGGCACCAGGTAGTTGCCGAACGCCCCGGTGGTCATCGGGATCACGAAGAGGAAGATCATCGTGATCCCGTGCATCGTGAACACCTCGTCGTAGGCCTGAGGGCTCAGCACGGTCTGGTGGGGACCGATCAGCTGGGTGCGGATCAGCAGCGCCTCGATCCCTCCCACGCCGAACATGACCAGCGCGGTGAAGAAGTACATGATCCCGATCCGCTTGTGATCGGTGGTCGTGATCCAGCCCAGCAGCCCCTTGCGCTCGGCCCAGACGCGCTCGAGCAGCTCGAGGTGGGCCTCGGTGCGGGCGGCGGATGTGGTGGCCATCAGTGCAGGGTCTCCAGATAGGCCGCGATCTCGTCGTATTGCGTGCTCGACAGCCCGAGGTTGGGCATCCGGGTCCCAGGCTTGATTCCCTGCGGATCGGCGATCCAAGCCCGGAGCTCGGCGAGGGTATTGCGGATCTCGGCGCTGGCCAGGGTCCGGCGGCTGGCCACGTGCGTCAGATCGGGCCCGACCAGTCCCTGCGCTGACGTACCCCGGATCATGTGACAGCTCGCGCACTGGTTGGCCATGAACACCTGCTCACCCGCCCGGGGGATCTGATTCGTGGCGCCAGCGGCCCGGGAGGCCATGTTCCTCAGCCACGCGTCGAAGGCGGCTCGGGGCTGGGCCACCACGAAGAGGCCCATGTTGGCGTGCTGAAAGCCGCAGAATTGCGAGCACTGTCCGCGGTAGCGACCCGGGGCGGAGGCGTCGAGGAGAACCCGGTTGAAGCGGCCGGGGATCTCGTCGACCTTACGGGCCAGCTGGGGGACCCAGAAGCTGTGGATGACGTCGGCCGTGGTGGCGACCACGTTCACCCGGGTGTCAACGGGGATGTGGATCTCGTTGGCGGTGACGGCGCCCGTCCCCGGATAGCGCACCTCCCACCACCACTGGTGGCCGATCACGTCGATCGTCATGGCGGTCTCACGAGGTGAGGGCGGTGAGGTCTGCCCGACCAGGTAAACGTCGGAAGCCCCGAACAGGGTCACCAGCACGACGAGCGGAATCCCGATCCCGAAGACCAGCACCAGGGCCTGCGAGACCCCCTCACGCTGGCCGACGACCGGCAGTCCGGGGGTTCCGCGCCGGAACCAGGCCAGCCCGAGCATCCCCACGGCGCCGAGGAAGACGATTGTGGCCACGACCAGCATCCACCACCACAGGGTGCGGATGTCATGAGCCTGGGGACTGCGGGGAGAGAGCGCAGATTGCCTGCCGCACCCGGCAAGCAACAACCCCGACCCGAGCAGGACCATGGCCCTGACGCCTCGCCAGCGGGGGAGGCGACAGCGGTCGCGGGATCGGTGCGTCACGTGCGGGCTGAGGGGCAGCGGGGCCGGTTCGGTTGCAACATACCCACGACCCGCGGGCCTACGCAATCGAGAATGTGCGGCGCGTTACAGGTAGGTTGCGGAGGTGCAATCAGCCGGCGATAAGCACCGGATCGTCGTCATCGGAGGCGGCTTCGGCGGACTGCAGGCGGTGAAGGCGCTCGGCCGGGCCGACGCCGAGATCACGCTGATCGACCGCCACAACTATCACCTCTTTCAGCCCTTGAGCTATCAGGTGGCCACCGGGGGGCTCTCGCCCGGCGACATCGCCATGCCGCTCCGGCACATCCTCCGTCGCCTCAAGCAGGTCAGGATCCTCCTCGGAGAGGTCACATCCTTCGACCTGGCGGGCCGACAGGTCGTGGTTCGCGCCGACGTCCCGGACGGGGTCATGCGGATCGACTACGACACGCTAGTCGTAGCCGGAGGTTCCGATTACTCGTATTTTGGTCACGACGAATGGCGCCGGACCGCGCTTGAGGTCAAGTCGCTCGACTCGGCGCTCGAGGTCCGCGGGCGCATCCTCCATGCCTTTGAGGTCGCCGAGCTCAACCCTGAGGATCAGGAGCGCTGGCTCACCTTCGTCGTCGTCGGCGCCGGGCCTACCGGAGTGGAGATGGCGGGACAGATCGCCGAGCTGGCGCGCGACACCCTGTCGGGGGAATTTCGCCGTATCGATCCCCGCGGCGGCCGCGTCCTCCTGATCGAGACGACGGACAAGGTCCTGGGATCATTTCCAGCTCCGCTCCCAGAGCGCGCGGCTCGCTCGCTGACGCGGCTGGGGGTCACGCCCATGCTCGGCCACACGGTGGTCGACGTCTCCGAGGACTCGGTTGTCCTCGAGGATCGGGAGGGGACGCGCACCGAGGTGGCGACCAAGACCGTCGTCTGGGCGGCAGGGGTCCGCGCCTCTTCGCTGGCCCAGATGCTCGGCGTGGCCGCCGGGGCCGAGGTTGATCGCGCCGGGCGCCTCACCGTCGAGCCCGATCTGTCGCTCCCCGGTCACCCCGACGTTCTGGCCCTAGGGGACATGGTCCGAGTGCGCGACGCGGAATCGGCCGAGCCCGTGACCCTGCCCGGACTGGCCCCGGTGGCCATGCAGGAGGGCCGCTATGCCGCGCACCTCATCACCCGGCGCCTGGCCGGAAAGCCGGCACCGCCACCGTTTCACTACCGCGACAAGGGGACGCTGGCCACGATCGGTCGTGCGCGGGCCGTGGCCGAGGTCAAGGGCCTTCGCTTCAGCGGCTTCATCGCCTGGGCGGGCTGGCTGGTGATCCACATCTTCTACCTGATCGGGTTTCAGAACCGGCTCGTCGTCCTGGTCCGCTGGGGCTACAGCTACCTCACCCGCGGGCGGGGCAGCCGTCTCATCACCGACGCGGCCAAGATCGACGACCACTACACCTCCCCGGCATGAGGTGGAGGTTTCCTTCCCGCGGGCGCGGGTAAGCAGACCAGGCGTCGCCGGGTCCCCAGTCGGCGCGCCTGAACCCCGAGAGGAGCACAGATCTTGAGCTATTCACCCAAGCGTCAGCGCACGAGCGGCGGACTCGTCGGAAAGCTGGTCGGCAAGGTCAAGGACCTGGCCGGCGGAGCCACCGGCAACCAGACGCTCCAGCGCGAGGGTCGCCTTCAGCAGGCCCAAGCCGAGACCGAGCTGGCCTCCCGTGAGGACGCGGCTGAGGCTGAGCGCACTCAGGCCGAGGCCGATGTCCACCGTGAGCAGGTGGAGACCGAACTGGAGCGGGAGCGTCTCGAGAATGAGGTGGCAGCCCAGCAGCGCGAGCGCCGGATCGAAGCCGAGCGCCAGCAGGCTCAGCGCCAGGCCGCGGAGGAGGCGAGCCGCGAGCAGGCGGCAGCCACCGCGGAGCGGGAATCCGAGCTCTCCGCCACCCAGCGCCAGGAAGATCAGGCGGAGCGCGAGCGCATCGGCGCCACCCAGGAGCAGATTCGGCTGGAACGCCAGGCGCTCGAAGCCGAGCAGCGGGCAGATCAAATCGACCCCAGGGAGGAAGCATGAACATGAGAGCGCTACCCCGGGCCGCGGTCACAAGCTGGGTCCGCCTGGTCCGCCTGCCCCTGGACGCCGCCGTAACCGCGCTACCGGGGGATTCCAGTCAGGCCCGCCTGGCCCTGGATCGGGCCGACGCCACC
The DNA here is from genome assembly GCA_963733555.1 of uncultured Solirubrobacterales bacterium. GTDB lineage: Bacteria > Actinomycetota > Thermoleophilia > Solirubrobacterales > Solirubrobacteraceae > Palsa-465. The sequence goes on along the minus strand of CAVTDO010000002.1, from coordinate 881,559 downwards.
GCTCGCTCGCTGGCCGGCGTGCTGCTGGGTGACCCGGAGTTGCGGGAGGATGCCCGGCGCCTGCGGGCGGCGGCAGAGGAGCGCGGACGCGCCAGCGCCCTGCGTCAAGAGGCCGCTCGGACGGGCGAGAGCGCCGAGGAGCGGCTCGAGCAGCGCCACCGGCAGGCCCAGCGCCGCCGCCATCAGGCCGACACTCGTGCCCAGGCTCGCCGCGAGCAGGCCTCGGAGCGGCGCCAGCAGCGTTCACGACGGGCCACCCAGGAGGAACGACAGCGTGTGGAGCGAAGCCGCGACGCCGAGGCCCGCGTCGAAGAGCGCATCGAAAAGCAGGCTCCGGCGGCCCGGCTCGACGCCGTTCAGGACCAGGCCGACGCTCAGCGTGAGCGGGAGCGGGCCCTGATCGAGGCCGAGGAGGCCCAGCGCCTCGAGCGGGCGGCCGAAACGGCCAAGGCGGAGCGTAAAGACGAGAGCTAGCGGCGGTTGCGGGCCAGCAGCGCGCCGCCCGCACCCAGCGCTGCTGCGGCCACGCCGGCCAAAACGCCGTTGCGGTGCTTGGTCAGCTCGTACTGGGGACTGAAGCTGTGCGCCTTGGCATCGAACGGCCCGTGGGCGCCGCGGTCCTCGTCGATCGGCTCGAACAGGTTGTCGTGACCCGCAGGATTGAGGGGCTGGTCGGTCATCTGCGACCCGAAGCCTGTCTTGGCCAGATACCAGTCGAGGAACCAGGGGGCCACGTTCTCGCCGAGGACGTTCAGCACCGTGGGCATGCCCACGTAGATCTGGCGCCGCCGGTGGTACGCGGCGTGGTGGATGGCGTCGGCGGGGATCTCCGGCTGGTAGATCGGGGGCACGGGCGTCGTCTGCTTGGGCAGCTTGGTTCGCCCCCAGGTGAACTGGGTCGTGTTGACGCCCGGGAGATGGACCATCGAAACCCTGACCTTCGACTTGTGGTGCATGAGCTCGGTGCGGATGCTCTCGGTGAAGTTCTTGCATCCCGCTTTGGCGCCGCAATAGGGGGACTGAAGCGGGATGCCGCGGAAGGCCAGGGCTGAGCTGACCTGGACGATCGATCCCTTGTCCCGGGGCACCATTCGCTTGAGCGCCGCCCGCGTGCCCCAGACCATGCCGTGGTAGGTCGTGTCGGTGGCACGCCGGAACTCCTCGGGCTCGATGTCGAGGAACTCGGCGTAGATGGTCACCATCGCGTCGTTGACCCAGACGTCGATGGGGCCGAAGGCATCCTCGACCGCCCCTGCCGCTGAGTCGACCTGGTCGGCGTCGGCCACATCGACAGGAAGTATCAGCGCCTGGCCGCCGGCCGCCTCGACGTCTCTGGCCGCGCCCTCGAGGCCCCGGCGTCCGCGGGCGATGAGACCGATCCGCGCCCCGTCGGCGGCGAACCGCCGGGCGGCGGCGCGGCCGACCCCGCCGGAGGCGCCGGTGATGACTACGACATCGCCGGGTTTGCTCACTGCGGCAGCGGCTCCCCAAAGGGCAGAAGTGGGTAGAACCCCATCGCCGACGCTCTACCCCCTCGCCGCGCGGGCAAAAACGCCTGGCTCGCGCTGTCATCTCCCACCTCACATGCCAGCCAAGAACAGCTATCCGCCGATCGGCGATTACGCCCTGATCGGCGACTGCCAGAGCGCGGCCCTGGTCTCCCGGCAGGGCTCGATCGACTGGTGCTGCCTGCCTCGCTTTGATTCCGGAAGCACGTTCGCGCGCCTGCTCGACTGGGAGCGGGGCGGCCACTGCTCAATCAGCCAGGTCGGCGGCGACGGGTGGGACTGCGCCCGGGAATATCTATCCGACAGCCTGGTTCTCGCCACCACGCTCAACGGGGCCACAGGTGGGTTCCGTCTGCTCGACTGCTTTCTCATCCCGCAGCATGAGGGTCCGAGCGAGGAACGGCGGATCCTGCGCGTCATCGAGGGCCAGCGGGGATCGCAGAAGCTCGAGATCCGGGTCGCCCCGCGCTTCGACTACGGGGAGGTGCGGCCATGGATCCGTCGCCACGGCAACCGGCTGCACAGCGCCATCGGCGGCGACGACGGGCTCGAGGTGTGGTGTGAGCGGGAACTGACCCAGGACGCCGAGTACGACCTGGTCACCACCGTTGAGGTCGGCCCCGGCGACCGCATCCATCTCCTGCTCACCTACCGCTCACCCGAGGAGATCGACGCCGAGGGACCGCAGGACTGGGACAGCGAGCGCTTGGACAAGAGCCTCAGGGAGACGACTCGCTGGTGGCAGAAGTGGTCGGGGGGCCTGCGCCTCGAGGGCCGTGATGAGCCAGCCGCCCGCCGCTCCGGGCTCACGCTCAAGGCGCTGACCTACAAGCCAACCGGCGCGGTGGTGGCGGCGCCCACGACATCGCTGCCCGAGGTCGTGGGGGGTAAGCGCAACTGGGACTACCGCTACGCCTGGATCCGCGACTCGAGCTTCAGCTCCCGCACCTTTGCGGAGCTTGGGGCGGTTGAGGAGTCCGAGGCGTTCCGCGCCTTCATCATGCGCTCCGCGGCCGGTCATGCCGGGGACCTTCAGGTTTTCTACGGCGTCGGAGGCGAGCGCCGCTTGGCCGGTAGCCCCGTCGAAGGGCTCGAGGGGTACCGGAAGTCGACCCCGGTCAACGTCGGCAACAACGCCTCCCGGCAGCGGCAGCTGGACGCCTACGGGGAGCTTGTCAACCTGAGCTGGCGCTGGCATCAGCGCGGCCACTCGCCCAGCGACGATGACTGGCGCTTCCTCACCTCTCTGATCGACCACGCCGCCGAGCGGTGGTCAGAGCCTGATTCCGGCCTGTGGGAGTGGCCGGGCAAGCAGGATCACTTCGTGCACTCCAAGGTCCTGTGCTGGGCCGCGCTCGACAGAGGCATCCGCCTGGCCGACGAGTGCATGCGCCGGGCTCCGACCCGACGCTGGAAGGCGTCCCGTGACGAGTTGCGCAAGACGATCGAGCGCCGGGGTTATGACCGCAAGCGGGGCGTCTTCGTGCAGGCCTTCGATCGCACCGATCTCGATGCCGCGCTCCTGCTCCTGCCCACAGTCGAGTTCGTCGACTGGAACGACGAGCGCATGCTGCGCACGATGGCCGCCATCCGGGAGGACCTGGACGCCGGCGACGGTCTCCTCTATCGCTACCGGCGACGGGACGGACTTCCGGGACGTGAGGGCGCGTTTCTGTGCTGCTCTTTCTGGCTCGTCGAATGTCTGGCCCGCTCGGGGGCGATCGAAGAAGCGCGGACTTTGTTCGACAAGCTGCTCGGTCGCACGAATGATCTCGGCCTCTTCTCCGAGGAGCTCGACCCACGCAGCGGGGAGCTCTTGGGGAACTTCCCCCAGGCTCTGACGCATCTGGCGCACATCGACGCCGCGATGGCTCTCGTCGAAGCCGAGTCGGGTATGTAGCTGCGCGTACATGCCGGCCCGGCAGCGGTTAGCCCGCTCAGGCCCCCGGGTAGGCACCGGCGTGTCCACGAAAAGGAACGCGGTGATCGATGAGCGCGAAGGTTGGTGACTTTCTCCTAGAACGGCTGCGGACCTGGGGGGTACGCCGGATCTACGGATACCCCGGTGACGGCATCAACGGGATCCTCGGCGCCTTTGGCCGCGCCGTCGAGGAGGGGCCTGAGTTCATCCAGGTCCGCCACGAGGAGATGGCGGCCTTCATGGCCTGCGCCCACGCCAAATTCACCGGCGAGCTCGGCGTGTGTCTGGCCACCTCAGGGCCCGGCGCCGTGCATCTGCTCAACGGTCTGTACGACGCAAAGCTTGATCACCAGCCGGTCGTGGCCATCGTGGGTCAGCAGGCCCGCGCCGGGATGGGTGGGAACTACCAGCAGGAGATCGACCTCCAGAGCCTGTTCAAGGACGTGGCGCACGAGTTCGTCGAGGTGGCAATGGTGCCGGCGCAGATTCGCCACCTCATCGACCGGGCCTGCCGGATCGCTCTGGCCGAGCGCACGGTCACTGCGATCATCATCCCCAACGACCTCCAGGAGGCGGAGGCGGTGGAGCAGCCACCCCACGCCCACGGCACGGTCCACTCCGGTCCGGGCTATCACTCGCCGCGCATCGTGCCCACCGACGCCGATCTCGACCGGGCCGCCGAGGTGCTGAACTCCGGCGAGCGCGTGGCCATGCTCGTCGGCCAGGGCGCGCTCCATGCCGCCCCCGAGGTGGAGCAGGTGGCCGAGGTGCTCGGCGCCGGCGTGGCCAAGGCCCTTCTGGGCAAGGCCGTCCTCCCGGACGATCTGCCCTACGTCACCGGCTCGATCGGCCTGCTCGGAACCAAGCCGAGCTTGACCCTCATGCAGGACTGCGACACGCTGCTCATGGTCGGCTCGAGCTTCCCCTACTCCGAGTTCCTGCCCGAGGAGGGCCAGGCCCGGGGGGTGCAGATCGACATCGACGGCAAGATGATCGGGATCCGCTACCCGATGGAGGTGAACCTGATCGGGGACAGCGCCGAGACTCTGCGGGCGCTGCTCACGCGCCTGGAGCCCAAGTCCGACCGCTCCTGGCGAGAGAAGATCGAGAAGGAGATCGGGGAGTGGTGGAATCTGATCGAGCACCGGGCTCAAATGTCGGCGGATCCGATCAACCCCCAGCTCGTTTTCCAGGAGCTGTCCAAGCGCCTTCCCGACGGCGCCATCATCAGCTCAGACTCAGGCTCCTCGGCCAACTGGTACGCGCGTGACGTCAGGATCCGCCGCGGCATGATGGCCTCGCTGTCGGGCACTCTGGCGACGATGGGGCCGGGCGTTCCGTACGCGATCGGGGCGAAGTTCGCCTATCCGGACCGGCCCGTCTTCGCCCTGGTGGGGGACGGCGCGATGCAGATGAACGGAATCAACGAGCTCATCACCATCGCCAAGTACCGGCACAAGTGGGCGGATCAGCGACTCATCGTCCTGGTCCTCAACAACCATGACCTCAACCAGGTGACCTGGGAGCAGCGGGCGATGGAGGGCAATCCGAAGTTCGAGGGCTCACAGGATCTGCCCGACTTCCCCTACGCCCGTTATGCCGAGATGCTGGGCCTCAAGGGCATCCGGGTTGACAGCCCCGACCGGGTGGGTCCGGCCTGGGACGAGGCGCTGGCCGCGGATCGGCCCGTGGTCTATGAGGCGGTCACCGATCCTGAGGTGCCGCCGCTGCCACCGCACATCACCATCGCGCAGGCCAAGGCCCTGACCTCGGCACTGCTGGCCGGCGACCCGGACGCTGGGCGGATCATCACCCAATCGTTCAAGCAGAAGGTCGAGGAGTTCCTGCCGGGCCGATGACCGGCATGGCGACCCGCGTCGAGGCACCCGTGGAGGCCGTGGAGGTGGCCGCCTATACGGTGCCCACCGACGCGCCCGAGGCCGACGGCACCCTGTCCTGGGAGGCCACGACGATCGTGGTCGTCCACGCTCGCGCCGGTGACGAGCAGGGGATCGGCTACACGTATGCCGACGTCTCCACGGCAAAGCTCGTGGCGTCGAAGCTGGCCGGGGTGGTCGAGGGTGCCGATGCGATGTCCCCTCAGGCCGGCTGGCTGGCCATGGTCCGGGCCATCCGCAACCTGGGCCGCCCCGGCATCTCATCGATGGCCATCGCGGCGGTCGATCTCGCCCTGTGGGATCTCAAGGCCCGGCTCCTCGGTCTGCCGTTGTGCCGTCTCCTGGGCATGGCCCACGATCGCGTCCCCGTCTACGGGTCGGGCGGCTTCACTGCGTATTCGATGGCCCGGCTTCAGGAGCAGCTCTCTGGCTGGGTCGAGCGCGGCATCCCCAGGGTGAAGATGAAGATCGGCTCGGTCCCCGAAGACGATCCCGCGCGGGTGCGCTGCGCCCGTGACGCGATCGGCCCCAATGCCGAGCTGTTCGTCGACGCCAATGGGGCCTATTCACGCAAGCAGGCGCTGGCCCTGGCCGAGCGCTTCCGCGCCGATGCTGGCGTGAGCTGGTTCGAGGAGCCCGTATCCTCCGACGATCTGGAGGGGCTGCGAGTGATCAGGGACGGCGCGCCCGGCGGGATGCACATCACGGCCGGGGAGTACGGCTATGACGCCAACTATTTCCGGCGCATGCTCGAGGCCGGGGCGGTCGACGTCCTGCAGGCCGACGTGACCCGTTGCGCCGGGATCACCGAGCTGCTCCGAGTCGACGGCCTCTGCCGCGCCCGCAGCCTGCCGCTTTCGCTGCACTGCGGGCCGGGGATCCACCTGCACCCCGCGCTCGCGCTCGGGCAGCTCGCCCACCTGGAGTACTTCCACGACCACGTTCGGATCGAGGACCTCCTGTTCGACGGCGTCGTGGCTCCGCGTCAGGGAGCGCTGCATCCGGACCTCTCCCGGGCGGGCAACGGGCTTGAGCTCAAGCGGTCGGAAGCCGAGCGCTATGCGGCCTAGGCGCGGCTTCAAGCGGGTGTCGAAACCGGAGCGAGGCGTGGCTCGCTGGTGGGGCAACGTCCGCGCGGGCCGGATGCAGCGCACGCTCGCCGCCGCCACCGCCGTCAGTGCGCTGCCTCTGGGCCTCGAGATCTACTTCGAGCATTTCCGCGGATCATTCGGCGACAAGTGGATGTGGACCCCGGTCGCCCTGTCGCCGGCGCTCACGGTGGCAGGCCTGGCCGGCGTCCGCTCTGAGCGGGCGGCCAGAACATGGCTGCCCGCCCTCTCGGCGCTGTACTGCCTGGACGGCGCAATCGGTGTGATCACCCACGTGCGCGGTGTCGCGCGGAAGCCGGGCGGCTTTGAGGAGCCGCTGTTCAACATCGTCATGGGACCGCCGCTCCTGGCTCCCGGCTCGCTGGCTCTGGTGGGCGGGATGGGGCTGGCCGCAAGCGCTTTTGGCCGCGAGCGTTGATGCCGGCGCCCAGGGACTTCCGGCACGCCGAGCACCTGCCCAACCTCCGTCCGGGCCGCGAGCCCGCCTCTCCCGAGGAGCTGCCGCGTCAGCGCAATGGCGTCACACCGCAGATGCACGGGCGCTACCCGGAATACAACGTCCTCGACGAGGCGGACCACTGGGATGAGGTGACGCGCCGGGTAGTGCTGGAACGGGTGGACAAGGTCCCGGAGATCCGCTTCTTCACCCGCTCCGAGGCGGCGACGCTTGGCGCATTCTGCGACGTGGTCATGGCCCAGGACCGCGAGCCGAAGATCCCGGTTCTGAACATGGTCGACGCCAAGCTGTTCGCCGGCCAGCTCGACGGCTTTCACTTCGCCGGCATGCCGGACGACCGCGAGACGTGGCGTCAAGTGGCCGAGGGGCTCAACGCCGTCGCCGTCCAGCACGGCTGCGAAGACTTCGCGAGCGCCTCCCAGGAGGTCCAGGAGAAGATCGTCGACGCCTTTCACAAGGGCGAGCTGCGCGGCGCGGTGTGGGATGAGCTGAACGTGAAGCGGGCCTGGAGCGTGGTCATGCGCTCGGTCCTGAGCGCCTTCTACTCCCACCCCTGGGCCTGGAACGAGATCGGCTTCGGAGGGCCGGCCTATCCCCGCGGCTATGCCCGCATGGGGGTTGGCCAGCGTGAGAGCTGGGAGGGGGCACCGGCCGTCGATCAGGACCCGGCGAAGGACACCCAGGGATGAGGATCCCCAGCCGTCACGATCTGCGCACGCTGGCCCACGGCGCGCTGCGTCCGCCTGAGAACGACTCCGCCTTCCTGCTCGACGTCCATCGCCGGGCGGTGCCGCGCGATCGTATGGCCCGCTACGACGACGCCTATCCGGTGGACCTGGTCATCGTCGGGGCGGGGGCGGGGGGTGGGACGCTGGCGCAGCGACTCGCACGCCGAGGCTGGAGGGTGGTGGTGCTTGAGCGGGGGCCGTTCTGGGATCCCGACGAGGACTGGGTCTCGGACGAGGCCGGCTCGCACAAGCTCTACTGGACCGACGAGCGGGTCACGGGCGGGGAGGACCCGGTCGAACTGGGCAAGAACAACTCCGGCCACGGGGTCGGTGGCTCGATGATCCACTACGCCGGCTACTGCCCACGCTTTCACCCCTCCGACTTCGAGGTGCGCACGCGCGATGGGGTGGGGGAGGACTGGCCCATCTCCTACTGGGAGCTCAAAGCCCACTACGAGCGCTTGGAGCTGGAGCTGCCGGTGGCCGGCCAGGCCTGGCCCTGGGGCGATCCCCACCGCTACCCCCACACCGCTCACCCGATCGCCGGCGGGGCCGAGACCGCGGTTGCAGGTGCGCGCAAGCTCGGCATCGAGATGCGCGTAGGCCCGGTCGGAATCGCCAACGGCGCCTTCGGCAACCGGCCCCACTGCATCTACCGCGGGTTCTGTCTCCAGGCCTGCAAGGTCAACGCCAAGGCATCACCCCTAATCACGCACATCCCTGACGCCATCGAGCACGGGGCGGAGATCCGCGCCGACTCCATGGTCACGCAGATCGAGGTGGACGACTCGAGCGGCCGGGTCAGCGGCGTGCGCTACATCCATGGCGGCCAGGAGCGCGTCCAGCGTGCCGATGCCGTGGCGGTGGCCGGGTACTCGATCGAGACCCCGCGGCTGCTTCTCAACTCGAAGAGCCCGCGCTATCCCCACGGTCTGGCCAACGACAACGACCAGGTCGGCCGCTGCGTGATGGTCCAGGGGGCGCCCCAGGTGGCGGGTCGCTTCCCGGAGGAGATGCGGATGTATAAGGCCCCGCCGCCTGAGATCTCCTCCGAGCAGTTCTACGAGACCGACGAGCGTCGCGGCTTTGCCCGCGGCTTCTCGATCCAGACCGTGGGTCCGCTGCCCATCGAGTGGGCCCAGCACGTGATGGCGGATGGCCACTGGGGACGGGCGCTGCGCGAGTACGCGCGCGACTACAACCACTGGTACACGCTCGGGATCCTTTCCGAGCTTCTCCCCCTGCCCGAGAATCGGGTCACTGTGGACTCGGAGGTGAAAGATCAGCACGGGATCCCGGTGGCACGGATGGAGTACGCGCAGTGCGAGAACGACCGCAAGAACATCGCCTTCGCCAAGCAGACCCTGCACGACATCTGGGAGGCCGCCGGGGCCCAGGACGTGCTCGCCATCGACCGCTATGCCCACCTGGTCGGCGGTTGCCGCATGGGCGTCGACCCCGAGCGCAGCGTGGTCGACTCAGATCACCGGGCCTGGGGGATCCCCAACCTGTTCATCGCCGACGGAAGCGTCATGCCCACGCAGGGTTCGGCCAACCCCGCGCTGACCATCATGGCGCTGGCGTCGCGGCTGGCCGACCGTCTGGATGATGGCCGTCTCGATGCTCACGCAGCCACCGCGCGACGTTCCCGAGGTCGGCGACGAACTGATCCGCTGGCTTGAAGCCCGTCCGCGTCGGCTGCAGCGGCTGGCAGTACGACTCGTGGCGCGGCCAGCTCTATCCCGCGGGGTGTCCGAAGCGGCGCTGGCTCGAGGTGTACGCCGAGCATTTCGACACCGTCGAGGTCAACAGCACCTTCTACCGGCTGGCCCGCCGGGCGGCCGTCGCGGGATGGGTGAGTCAAACCCCGCCCGGGTTCCTTTTCGCGGTCAAGGCCAGTCGTTACCTGACCCACGTGCGCCGGCTCCGGGAGATCGAGGAGGGGATCAAGCGCTTCTATGAGCCCATCGAACCCCTGATCGAGGCCGAGCGCCTCGGGCCGGTTCTCTGGCAGCTGCCGGAGAACTTCCATCGCAGCGACGAACGGCTGGCCGGGCTGCTTGAGCTCCTCGATAAGGGCCCGCCCGCCCGGAACACGATCGAGTTTCGTCATGAGAGCTGGTTCGTCCCTGAGGTCATGGCCATGTTGCGAAGCCACGGCGTTGCCCTGACCATCGGTGATCACCCGAGCCGCCGCTTCCAGACCTACGAGGCCACCGCCGACTGGCGCTTCATCCGCTTTCACTACGGCGCCCGAGGGCGGATCGGCAACTACTCGGCCACCGAGATCGCCGAGTGGGCGCAGCGGATCAGGCAGTGGCGCCGGCGTGAGGCGATCTACGTCTATTACAACAACGACTGGAACAGCTACGCGCCGGCCAACGCCAAGCTGCTGATCCGGCGCCTGCGCTCAGGCTGAGAGCGTGGCGTGGTCGACCGGCAGTCCGAACCGCTTCTCGATCTCGCCCGGGTCGAAGTCCTCACGGTAATCCTGGTCCTCGCCGGTATGGGTGAAGACGACGATGCGGTCGGCCGGAAAGCTCTGCAGCGCGTCCTGGATCGCCTGCAGCGGATCACTCTCGCCGGTGTCGCCGCTGGCCGGCACGCCCTCCTGCCCCAGCTGCTCGACCGTCTCACTCCGAACCTCCTCGGCTCGGGCGATCGCCTCGTCGGCGTCTGACATCCAGAAGCGAATCCCACTCTCCTGAAACGCCGGAGCCACGACCATCACCTCCGCGTCCCCAGGCTCGACATCGTCCGGCAGGGCGTCGCGCAAGTGCCCGGCCGTGATCGGCTCGCTGGTAAGGACGAGAACCTTCATTTCCGTCAAAATACCTGACATGGGCATTCCGACCCCGCAGCCAGGGCCACCGGCTCCCGGTGGTCCGAGTCCTTCGCCCAGCCCCGGACCACTGCCCCCCGACCCGCAGCCGCCGACCCCCACGCCGGGGCCCGGCCCGCTACCTCCGGACCCCGAGCCGCCCTCGATCTAGCTGTACATCCCCTCGAACAGGTCCTCGTAGCGCTCGTAGACCACGTTGCGCTTGACCTTCAGGGTGGGGGTGAGCTCGCCTGAGTCGATCGAGAGGTCGTGATCGAGGATCTTGACCTTCTTGGCCTGTTCGACCTGGGCGTAGTTCGAGTTGGCGCGCTCGAGCTCCTTCTCGACGAGCTCCTGCACCTTCTCGTGCTCGGCCAGCTCGGCGAGATCCTCGGTCAGTCCCTGCTCCTTGGCCCAGGGGACGATCTCCTCCGGATCAAGCGTCACGAGAACCACCGGGTAGGGCTTGCGATCGCCGTACATCACCGCCTGGGAGATGAAGGCCGCCTGCTTGAGGTCATTCTCGAGATTGGACGGGGTCAAGTTCTTGCCCCCCGCCGTGATGATGATGTCCTTCTTACGGCCGGTGATCTTGAGGAAGCCCTCGTCGTCGAGCTCGCCCACGTCACCGGTGTGGAGCCAACCGTCGACCAGCGTCTCGGAGGTGGCTTCTTCGTTCTCCCAGTACTCCTTGAAGATGTTCGGACCCTTGATGAGGATTTCGCTGTCCTCCTCGGCGATCTTGATCTCGTCGCCCGGCACCGCCTTGCCGACCGTCCCGAACTTGATCTGGTCCAGCAGGTTGACCGTGCCGATCGCCGTGGTCTCGGTCATGCCCCAGCCCTCGAGTACGGGCACACCCGCGGCGTAGAAGAACTCCAGGATCTCCGGTGCGATCGGGGCTGCGCCGGTTATCGCCTGCCGGATCTTGCCCCCGAACAGGTCGCGCACGCGCTTGAAGAGCTTCTCGTCGGCCTGTTGGAAGGCCTCCTCCTTCTCCTTCGGGACCTCCTCGCCGCGCTCACGAAGGTTCCTGACCTCGACCCCGAGCTTGACAGCTTCGTGGGCCTGCTTCTGCTCGTCCTCCGGCAGCTGCTCGACCATCTTCATCGCCGCGGTGTAGAGCTTCTCGAAGATCCGCGGCACCGACGGGAGGTACGTCGGTTTGGTCTCCATGATCTCCTCGAGGATCTTCTTCGTGTCCCCGCCGGTGAAGATGATTGTCGTTCCCTGGTCGAAGGAGGCCAGCGGCACCGTGAGGCCGAATACGTGGGCCAGCGGCAGGTACAGGTAGGAGACCTCGTCGGGCGTAATGAATTCGAGCTCCTCGCAGACCCGGCACACGCTCATGGCGTTGGCGTGGGTGAGGACAACCCCCTTGGGCGGCCCGGTTGTGCCCGAGGTATAGATGATGATGAAGGGGTCCTCGGGGTCGACCTTGTCCTGGCGCTCGGTGAGCTCTGACTCCTCATGGCCCGAGCCGCGCTCACGCAGCTCGTCGAACGAGATATCTCCGACCTTCGAGTCAATGCCGATGACGTGCTCCACGTTCTCGAGCTCGCCGCGGATCTTCTCGATCTTCTTGCCCTGTTCCTCGTCCTCGCAGATCACCGCCACCGCCCCCGAGTTCCCGACCACCCACTCGCATTCCTTGGGCGAGTTCGTCGGATAGATCGGGACGACGATTCCCCCCGCAGCTGAGATGGCGTACATGGCCAGCACCCAATCCACGCGTGTCGTGGCCAGGATGCAGACGCGGTCGCCCGGCTCCACCCCGAGGTCGACGAGACCGAGGGCGAGCTCCTTGATCTTCTTGCCGGCGTCGGCGTAATTCATCTCCTGCCAATCGTCCCCCGACTTGTAGCGCGCGGCGATGTGGTCGGGGAAGCGCTCAGCGGCTTCGCCAGGAAGGGCGGACACCGTGTCCGCGATCGTGCGAGTCTCAGCCATCAATCTCTCCTCTCAGGTGCTGCTCGGGCACTGCTTTCGTTCCTATACCCGGATCATGCCAGCCCTGAGCGCGCCCGGCAGGATTCGAACCTGCGGCCTCTGCCTCCGGAGGGCAGCGCTCTATCCACTGAGCTACGGGCGCTCGAGGGCGAAGGCTACCGCTCGGCTGGGCGAGCCACGGCCAGGGGTTTGGGCGATAACTATGAAATAGACAAAGAAATCGCCCACACCCCCATGCAAATAGCCCTCATCTCCGACACCCACATGCCCCGGGGGAAGCGGAGGCTGCCTGACGCCTGCGTCGAGCGCCTCAAGGCCGCCGATCTCATCGTCCACGCCGGGGACCTGAGCGCGATGCCGGTCCTCCGCGAGCTTCAGTCCTACGGCACCCTCATCGCCGTCCACGGCAACGTCGACGATGCCGAGGTCCGCGCCGCGCTTCCGGAGACGGCCGAGCTCGAAGCTGGGAGCACGAGGATTGCTGTGATCCACGACGCCGGCCCCGCCCGCGGCCGCGTCGAGCGGCTGAGACATCGGTTCCCGGCCGCCCACGCCGTCATCTTCGGTCACTCGCACCAGCCACTGCACCAGGACGACCGCGGCGGCTTCCAGATCTTCAATCCGGGCAGCCCGACCGAGCGCCGGCGCGCCCCGTGGCCAAGCATGGGCGTCGCTCACGCGCACGCCGGGAGGCTGAGCTTCGAACTCATACGGCTCGACTGACAGACTGGCCCCCATGGATCTGTCGGTCTTCTTCGCCGGGACGGGCGGCTCTATCCCAACCGCCGCCCGCGGGCTCCCCGCGCTCCTGCTGCGGCGCGGCGGCGAGCGGATCCTGTTCGACTGCGGAGAGGGGACCCAGCGCCAGCTCGTCGGCTCGGTCGGCCTGGCCGATCTCGACGACATCTTTCTCACCCACTTCCACGCCGATCACTGGTTGGGTCTGCCCGGGCTGCTCAAGACCTTTGACCTGCGGGGGCGGGATCGTCCGCTGACTCTCCATGGTCCCCGGGGCCTCGCCGATCTGCTGACGGCGGCCATGCGGCTGGCCGGGCGGGTCCGCTATGACCTTAGGGTCGTCGAGCTCGAACCCGGCGACGTGCTGGAACGTGAGGGCTACAACATCGCCGCCGTTCAGGTGACCCACCGGGGGCAGGCCTTCGGCTACGTGCTCTACGAGCACGAGCGACCGGGTGAGTTCGACCCCGGAGAGGCGGTCAGGCTCGGCCTCACCCCGGGACCTGAGTTCGGTCAGGTTCAGCGCGGGGCGACGGTGAAGGGGGTCAGCCCGGACCAGGTCCTGGGACCGCCGCGTCCTGGACGCAAGGTTGTGATCTCCGGGGACACCGCACCATCGGAGGCGCTCCGGGTGGCCGCCCACCGGGCCGACCTGCTCATCCACGAGGCGACGTTCGCCCACGAGGAGCTCGACCGGGCCGCGGAGACGCAGCATTCCACCGCCGCCCAGGCCGCCGCCCTGGCCCGTGAGGCCGAGGTGACGATGCTGGCCCTCACCCACTTCTCGAGCCGCTACCCGCCCGCACTTCTGCGTGACGAGGCGCGGGCCGTGTTTCACGCCACCGTGCTGCCCCGGGACTTCGACACGATCGAGCTCCCGTTGCCGGAACGGGGGGGACCGGAGCTCTTGCGCTGGCGAGACCGGATGGGGACGGCCTCGCCCACCGGGGACATCCCGGATCCTCCCGCCGTGGAGCCGGAGGCTGCGGCCGAGCTGCGATGAGCACCTCCACGCTCGAGCGCGTCGAGACACCGCGGATGGTCTGCGAGCGCCTGCGCATGGAGCACCTGCCGGAGATCTCGCCGCTCCTGAGCAACCCCCGGGTCGCCGAGTGGCTGTGGCCCCACGGAGAGCCCACCGAACAGGAACTGATCGACGGTACGCGGCAAAAGGAGGCCCACTGGGAGCGCCACGGCTTCGGGCTGTGGCTCCTGCGGGACCGGCAGACGCAGGGGACCGTCGGCTGGGGTGGGCTGCAATGGACCTACGTCGCCGAGCTCGACGAGGTCGAGGTGGCGTGGGCGATCACTCCCGAGCGCTGGCGCCAGGGGCTCGCCACCGAGCTCGCCCAGGCCGCGATCTCGTCCGCCTTCGGCCCGCTCGGACTGGGCCAGATCATCGCCTTCACGCTGCCCAACAATGTCGCCTCACGGCGGGTGATGGAGAAGACCGGCTTCGTCTACGAGCGGGACATCGTGCACGCCCTCCTCCCGCATGTCCTGTACCGCCGTAGCTGCTGTTAGGCTCCTTCGAGTCGGTTCCTTTAACCCGGTCCCGTGAGGCCAGGAAGGAGTTCGGTTTGGCGCCAGACGCCACGGTCGTCCTCGACCACGATGACATGCGCCGCACGCTTGTGCGGATCGCCCACGAGATCGTCGAGAAGAACCCCGGCGGGGCCATTGCCCTGGTGGGCATACAGCGTCGCGGCGCGGCTCTTGCGCAGCGGCTTCACGCCTTGGCCAGCGAGCTGCTGGAGACGAGCGTCCCGCTCGGCTTCGTCGACATCTCCTTTTATCGCGACGATCTCACGATCCGGCCAACCGCCCCGGTTGTCCACGCCACGCAGCTCGATTTCCCCATCGACGGACGGACGATTGTCATCGTCGACGACGTGCTCTACACGGGACGCACCGTCCGCGCCGCCGTCGATGCCGTGTTCGACTACGGCCGGCCCGGCCGGGTCCAGCTCGCGGTCCTCGTCGACCGCGGGCATCGCGAGCTTCCGATCCGTCCGGACTACGTGGGTAAAAACTTCCCCACCTCGCAGGACCAGCGCGTCAACGTGCGGGTCAAGGAGGTCGATGGCGAGGACATGGTCACGATCACCCCGGTGCCGACGCCGCGGAGGGCGGCGGCGTGAGCTCCCGCATCGGACCCCACCTGATCTCAATCGAGGATCTGGATCGCGCCGGGATCGAGCGCATCCTCGATCGGGCCGAGTCCTTCGAAGAGGTGGCAGGGCGGGAGATCAAGAAGGTCCCCGCGCTGCGCGGCCGCACGGTGGTCAACCTCTTCTACGAGGCGAGCACGCGCACGAGCTCGAGCTTCGAGCTCGCGGCCAAGCGCCTGAGCGCCGACGTGGTGAACATCCGCTCGATCGGCTCGAGCGTCGATAAGGGGGAGTCGCTGAAGGACACCGTCCAGACGCTCTCGGCCTATGACCCGGCGGCGATCGTCATCCGCTCGCCCCACGCAGGCGCGGCGCAGCTCGTGGCCGGCTGGACGTCGGCCGCGGTGATCAACGCCGGTGACGGCAAGCACGAGCACCCCACCCAGGCCCTGCTGGACACGTTCACCCTGCGCCGCCGGCTCGGCTCGCTCGACGACGCCAACATCTGGATCGTCGGGGACGTGCTCCACTCTCGGGTCGCGCGTTCGAACATCCTCGCCCTCCAGCGCATGGGCGCCACCGTCACCGTGTGCGGGCCGCCGACCCTGCTGCCACGGGACATCGAGGCTCTCGGCTGCGCGGCGAGGGTGACGCTCGATCGGCTCGAGGAGGCCGACGTGGTCTACGTCCTGCGGATGCAGAACGAGCGCATGCAGGACGCCTATGTCCCCTCGCTGCGCGAGTACGCCGCCCGCTACCAGATCAACAGCGCCCGCCTGCGGCCCGGTCAGCTCCTCATGCACCCCGGACCCGTGAACCGGGGCGTCGAGCTCTCCGCGGAGGCGATCGATTCGCCGCAGGCGCTGATCGGCGATCAGGTGAAGGCCGGTGTGGCGGTTCGTATGGCCGTCCTCTACGAGCTGCTGGTCGGCTCGCCGCTACTGGCGGTGGTGGCATGAGCGACCGCCTGGATTCGAACCTCTTCGCGGCTCCGGGCAGGCCCGCCGAGTTGCTGATTCGCTCCGGGCACGTGCTCGATCCCCGGGTCGGCCTCGACGAGCCGCGAGACATCCTGATTCGTGACGGCCAGCTGACCGAGCTCGGGGCGCCCGGTTCCCTTCCCGCGCCCGAGGACGGCGATGTCTTCGACGCCGCCGGCAAGCACGTGTTCCCCGGCTTCGTCGATCCCCACGTTCACATGCGCACCCCGGGCCAGGAGTACAAGGAGGACATCAGCTCCGCCACCGCGGCCGGGGCCGCGGGTGGGTACTGCCTGCTCATCGCCATGCCCAATACCGACCCGGTGCTCGACGAGCCTTCGATCCTCGGTTCGCTTGTCGAGCGGGCGCGTCACGAGGCCCGGATCCCGGTCGGCTTCATGGCCTCGATCACACGCGGCCTGGCCGGCCAGGAGCTGACTGAGATGGCCGCCCTCACCGATGCCGGCGCGCTTGGCTTCACGGACGACGGGAAGCCCGTCGTCTCGGCCGGGATGCTGCGCAAGGCACTCCAGTATCAGCGCCTCAGCGGAGGGGTGATCGCGCTCCACGAGGAGGATCCGGCCCTCTCCCGCGACGGCGTGATGCATGAAGGGGCGGTTTCGGCCCGCCTCGGGCTGGCCGGCATCCCGTCGGTCTCCGAGTCGACGATGATCGCCCGCGACGGCGCCCTGGCGCGCTATGAGGACGCCCGAGCGCACTTCCAGCATCTCTCGGCGCTCGAATCGGTGGAGGCACTGGCGCAGGCCAAGGAGGCTGGCGCCGCGGTCAGTGCCGAGGTCACCCCGCACCACCTGACGCTGACCGATGACCTGGTCAGGACGCTCGACAGCCGCTTCAAGATGAACCCGCCGCTCCGGACCGAGCGGGACCGCCGCGCGCTCGTCGAGGCGTTGCGCAGCGGCCTCGTCGATTGTGTGGCCACCGATCACGCACCCCACGCGCGCCACGAGAAGGAGGTCCCCTTCGAGCAGGCGGCGATGGGGACGACCGGACTCGAGACGGGGTTCTCGGCCCTGTTCACCGAACTCGTCATGCCCGGAGAGCTCGACCTCTCCGTGGTCGTAGAACGGATGACCGCCGGGGCCGCGCTGTTCGACCTGACCACGCCGCGCATCGAGCCCGGCCGCCCGGCCAATCTGGTCGTGGTCGACCTCGAGCGCTCATTCGAGGTGGGTGCCCACGGCTACGCCAGCCGGTCCGAGAACTGCGCCTTCCACGGCCGCCGTCTCCACGGTCGGGTGATCCTCACCTTGGCCGCCGGCTCAGTCGCCTTCCGAGAGCGGCTGCTGGTGGAGGCGGCTCCGGTGCGATGAACGCTGCATCTGCCTACGTGCTGCTCGAGGACGGCACTCGCTTTGACGGAATCGCCTGCGGAGCCCGGGGGCGTCCCGCGGTGGGGGAGATCGTCTTCACCACCTCCATGGCCGGCTACCAGGAAGCGATGACCGACCCGAGTTACCGCGGTCAGCTCATCACCTTCACCTTCCCGATGATCGGCAACTATGGGGCCCAGAGCGTCGCGATGGAGTCAGACCGCGTCCATGCCGGCGCGGCGATCATGCGTTCAGCGGTGGACCGTGACGACGCTCCCGGGGCTGAGCGGGGCTGGCTCAGCTGGCTCGCCGACCAGGGCATCCCCGCCATCACCGACGTCGACACGCGGGCCCTCGTGCGCCACATCCGAGATCTCGGCGCCATGCGCGGCGGTGTCTTTCCCGGCGAGCTCTCCGAGCCGGAGGCTCGGGAGCTGATCGCCGCCGAGCCGGCCATGACGGGCCGAGACCTGGCCCGTGAGGTCACCCCCGACGAGCTCGTCATCCTCGGCGACGGAAGCGGTCCCCGGATTGCCATGATCGACACCGGGGTCAAGCGCTCGATCGTCGAGAACCTCCGGGCCCGGGGTGCCACCGTCGAGCTTCACCCCTGCACGAGCGGCGCGGTCGCCCTGACCCAGAATGCCCCCGACGCCGTCTTCCTGGCCAACGGCCCGGGTGATCCGGCCGCGCTCGACTACATCGTCGAGACGGTGCGGGTGCTCGTCGGCCACCTGCCCGTGTACGGGATCTGCCTCGGCCACCAGCTCCTGTGCCGGGCCGTCGGGCTTGAGACCTACAAGCTGCCCTTCGGGCACCACGGCGCCAACCACCCGGTCAAGGACCTGACCACGGGACGGGTCGAGATCACGAGCCAGAACCACGGCTTCGCGGTCCTCGGCCCGGGCGGCTCCCGGACGATCGATGGCGATGAGCCCGTCCGCTGGGAGACCGCGGTTGGCACCGCCGAGCTCACCCACCTGAACCTGTATGACCGCACCGTCGAAGGGCTCCAGCTCAAAGATGTTCCCGGTGCGACCGTCCAATACCACCCGGAGGCGGGCCCGGGACCGCACGACGCGCTACATCTCTTCGACCGCTTCGTCTCCGAGATTGCCGCCGCCGCCTGATCGTGCCCCGCCGCGACGACATCCGGAAGATCCTTCTCATTGGCTCGGGGCCGATCGTGATCGGCCAGGCGGCCGAGTTCGACTATTCGGGTACGCAGGCCTGCCGGGTGCTCCGCGAGGAGGGCTATGAGGTCGTGCTCGTCAACTCGAATCCGGCCACGATCATGACCGACCCCGAGGTGGCGGATATCACCTACATCGAGCCCCTGCTTCCCGGTCCGGTGACCCAGGTCATCGAACGGGAGCGCCCCGATGCCCTGCTGCCGACCCTGGGTGGCCAGACCGCGCTCAACCTGGCCAAGACGCTCCACGAGGACGGCACGCTGAAACGCTTCGGGGTTGAGCTGATAGGCGCCGACTACGAGGCCATCGAGCGGGCCGAGGATCGCGAGCTCTTCCGGGAGACGATGACTGCGGCCGGCCTGCGCGTGCCCCGAAGCGTCATCGCCCACAGCGTGGAGGAGGCCCGGGCCGCCGTGCCTGAGGTGGGCCTGCCCTTCATCGTCCGGCCCGCCTTCACGCTCGGGGGCACCGGCGGCGGCGTCGTCCGGGACGAGCAGGAGCTCGAGGCCCTGGTTGGCCGCGGCCTTGCCGCCTCGCCGATCGGACAGGTCCTGGTGGAGGAGTCGGTGCTCGGGTGGGGAGAGTTCGAACTCGAGGTGATGCGAGACCGAGCCGACAACGTGGTGATCGTCTGCTCGATCGAGAACATCGATCCGATGGGCGTGCACACCGGCGACAGCGTCTGCGTCGCCCCGCAGCAGACACTCTCGGACAAGCTCTACCAGGCGCTCCGCGACCAGGCCATTGCGGTCATCCGCGCCGTCGGCGTGGAGACGGGCGGCTCGAACGTCCAGTTCGCAGTGAACCCGGCCACCGACGAGGTGGTGGTGATCGAGATGAACCCACGCGTCTCCCGCTCCAGCGCGTTGGCCTCCAAGGCCACCGGCTTTCCGATTGCCAAGATCGCCGCCCGGCTCGCCGTCGGCTACACGCTTCAGGAGATCCCCAACGACATCACTCGGGCCACGCCGGCCAGCTTCGAGCCGGCGATCGACTACTGCGTGGTCAAGTGGCCCCGCTTCGCCTTCGAGAAGTTCCCCGGTGCCGAGGCCGGCCTGACCACGCACATGAAGTCGGTCGGGGAGGCGATGGCCATCGGCCGGACGTTCAAGCAGGCCTTCCTCAAGGCGCTGCAGTCGCGTGAGCTCGACACCCAGCCCAGCTTCCCGGAGGACAGCGAAGAGCTGCTGGCGCTCCTCGGGCAGCCGGGGGCCGAGCGCTTTGACTTCCTGCTCGAGGCGCTTCGCCGGGGGGCGTCGGTGGAAGAGGTGCAGCGCGGGACCTCGATCGATGCCTGGTTCCTGCACGAGTTCCAGGAGCTCGTCGCGGATCCCGAGGCGATAACGGCCGGCGAGCTGACCTACAAATCGGTCGATACCTGTGCGGCCGAGTTCGCTGCGCGCACGCCCTACTACTACTCGAGCTGGGAGCGCCGGTCACGCACCGGCCCCCGCCACGAGGTCGAACGCGGCGAGCGTCAGAGCGTGGTCATTCTCGGGTCGGGTCCCAACCGCATCGGCCAGGGGATCGAGTTCGACTACTGCTGCGTGCACGCGGTGCAGACCGTGCGCGCCTCAGGACGGGACGCCGTGATGATCAACTGCAATCCGGAGACCGTCTCCACCGACTACGACGTTTCTGATCGGCTCTACTTCGAGCCGCTGACCCTCGACTCCGTCCTCGCCGTGTGCGAGGTCGAGCACCCCGAGGGCGTCGTGGTTCAGTTCGGGGGCCAGACGCCGCTCAAGCTCGCTGCCGGACTGGGCGCCGCCGGCGTGCCCATCCTCGGGACCGGCATTGAGGCGATCGACCTGGCCGAGGATCGCTCGCGCTTTGGCGCCCTCCTCGATCGGCTTGGCTACAAGGCGCCCGCCTACGCCACGGCCTCCTCGCCGGACGAGGCCCTCGAGGCCGCCTCCAAGGTCGGGTTTCCGCTCCTCGTGCGTCCGAGCTACGTGCTCGGAGGGCGGGCCATGGAAATCGTCTACAGCGTGGCCGGGCTGCGCGACTACCTTCAGCGTGTCGGAACCGCGGAGGGGGCGGTGATCTACCTCGACCGCTTTCTCGAGGACTCAATCGAGGTCGACGTCGACGCGCTGTGCGACGGCGAGGATGTCTGGATCGCCGGGATCATGCAGCACGTCGAAGAGGCGGGGATCCACTCCGGGGACTCGGCCTGCGTGTTACCGCCGCACACGCTGGGGCGGGAGGTCCTGGCCCAGATCAAGGAACAGACGGCGGGCATCGCCCGTGCCCTTGGCGTGATCGGACTGCTCAACGTCCAGTTCGCGATCCACGGCCAGGAGGGACTGCACGTGATCGAGGCCAACCCCCGTGCCTCGCGGACGGTGCCCTTCGTTTCCAAGGCGATCGGCATCCCCCTGGCCCGGATGGCCTGCCGGATCATGCTCGGGGAGCGGCTGGCCGATCTGTCTCTGCCCGAGGACACGACCAACGGCCACGTCTGCGTCAAGGAGGTCGTCCTTCCCTTCAACCGCTTCGCCGGCGCCGACGCGCTGCTCGGTCCCGAGATGCGCTCGACCGGCGAGGTGATGGGCATCGCCCGTGACTTCCCAACCGCCTTCGCCAAGGCTCAGGCGGCCGCCGGGGCGACGCTGCCGGACTCCGGCACCGCCTTCATCACGGTGGCCGACGGCGACAAGCCCGCGGCCACAGGACTGGCCACCGTGCTCCACGAGCTCGGTTTCCGGATCATCGCCACGCGCGGAACGGCCCAGGCCATTCGCAAGATGGGGATCCCGGCTGAGGCGATCAACAAGATCGGTGAGGGGTCACCCCATGTGGTCGACTGGATCGAGCAGGGTGACGTGGATCTGGTCATCAACACGCCCGTCGGCACCGGCGCTCGAACCGACGGCTACGAGATCCGCGCGGCGGCCATCGCTCGCGGGATCCCCTGCATCACGACGATGTCCGGCGGTATCGCCGCAGCTCGCGCGATCTCGGCCGCACGGCGCGGCGCGCCGGAGGTCCTCTCCCTCCAGGAGATCCACCCCGCCACCGAGACCCCTCCGACCAAGACGCAGGAGCTTCCCAGCTCGAGTCCGGTGGCATGACCGGGGCCGGCTCCCACACCGAGCCGGCGCACTCGGCGGATCCGGTCAACCGGGTCCAGGCCCCCTTCGCCCGGCGCGCTGCCGCCGTCACGGCCCGCGAGGAGCACGGCGCCTACGTGGTTCTCCGCTGCGCCGATCCGGCCGGCCCGGCCCCCCACCCGGGTCAGTTCTACATGCTGAGCGCGGCAGAGCGGTGGGCGGGGGGAGACGATGGTCGGCCCTTCCTGCCCCGAGCCTTCAGCGTCATGCGGGCGCGGGCAGGCGAGCTGCATTTTCTGCTCGAGGACGTCGGGCCGGGCACGCACCGCCTGTGCGAGCTCCAGCCGGGGGAGGAGCTGCTCCTCCTGGGCCCTCTCGGCGTCGGTTTCCGGGCCCCCCGGCCCGGACGCGAGCCCCTGCTCGTGGGCGGCGGGGTGGGGATCGCGCCCCTGGCCATCTGGCAGGACCACCTTGGTGCGCAGGCGCCGGCTCACCTCGGCTTCCGCGACGCGACCCGAGCCGAGGGCGCCGGCCTCCTCTCGAATGCGCTCGTGGCCACCGACGACGGCAGCGTCGGGCATCACGGGCTCGTGACCGAACTGCTCGAGCGTGAGCTCGAGACCCGCGCGGGCGGCCTTGAGATCTACGCCTGCGGACCCGAGCCGATGCTTGACGCGGTCCGCCGGCTCTGCGCCGAACACACCACCCCGGCTCAGCTGGCGCTTGAATCCGGCATGGCCTGCGGCTACGGCGCCTGTTTCGGTTGCGTGGTGCCGACCCGGAACGGCTATCTGCGGCTCTGCCTCGACGGTCCGGTGCTCGACGCCGAGCTCCTGGAGACGCGGGAATGACGGTGAGCTTCTGCGGTATCGAGCTCGCGCACCCGGTCATCAACGCCTCCGGGACGTTCGACGCCATCGCGGCTGAGCGAGTGTTCGGCGCAGCGCTCCGCGACGAGTTTCCCTTCGCCGCCTTCGTAACCAAGACGGTCACGGTGGCCCCCCGGGAGGGCAACCCACCGCCCCGGCTGTGGGAGCTTCCAGCGGGCATGATCAACTCGATCGGCCTCCCGAACAAGGGCATCGAACGCTTCCTGACCGACGACCTACCTTCGCTTTCTCGGCTCCCCGTGCCCCTGATCGTCAACGTGATGGGCTTCAGCCGCGAGGAGGTGGCCGAGCTCGTCACCGCCCTCGACGAGCGCGACGAGGTGGTAGCGCTCGAGCTCAACGTGTCGTGCCCCAATGTGGAGACCGGGCTGATCATGGGCGCCGATCCCTTCGAGCTCACGGCGCTGCTTGACCGCGTGCGCCCCCTGACGGCCAAGCCGCTGATCGTCAAGCTGACGCCCAACGTGTCCGACGTGGCCGCGGTAGCGCGGTGCGCCGAGGAGGCGGGAGCGAGCGCGCTCTCGCTCATCAACACGCTGCGCGGGTTGGCGTTTGACCCGGTCACCGGCCGGTCCTGGCTGGGAGGTGGGACCGGCGGGGTCTCGGGTCCGGGGGTGCGCGCCATCGCGCTGGCCCAGGTTCAGGCGGTGGCCCAGGCCGTGCAGGTGCCCATCGTCGGCATGGGCGGCGTCCAGAGGGGACGGGATGCTTTCGATCTGCTCCAAGCGGGCGCAGATCTGGTGGCCGTCGGGACCGAGAGCTTCCGCGATCCCGGCGCGGGTCGACGGATCGGCTTGGAGCTCGATCAGCTCCTCGCCGTGCGTACTCTGTAGGCGCCGCAATTACCTGCAAACACGGATGATTCCCGCAACCATCCTCGACAATGCTCAACCTCAAGGAGAGGTCGAGCCGAATTCGCTCGATTTCGCTTGATCGGCGAGCCCCAAGATGTATAGTCGCCGCCCATGCCGCCGGTGTCAGAACAGCTGTCCAAACCCGCGGTCGCGCCGGAGCGCTCGTACATGCAGCGGATGGAGGCCCTTCAGCGGGCCAACAACATCCGCAGCCGGCGGGCTCAGCTCAAACGGGACCTGAAGGCCGGGCGCCAGCCCATCGACGAGCTACTCCTCGCACCTCCCGCCTACCTTGAGACGGCCAAGGTGTTTGACCTGCTGCTCGCGGTTCCCAAGTACGGCCGGGTCAAGGTGAACAAGATCCTGACCCAGTGCAAGATCTCCCCGAGCAAAACCGTGGGGGGCCTCTCCGAGCGCCAGCGGCGGGAGCTCGTGGCCCTCATGCGCCGGCGCTGAACTCCCCGGCCGCCAAGGTCTTCGTGATCACCGGCCCGTCCGGGGTCGGCAAGGGAACCCTGATCCGTGGGCTGCTCGAGGAGGTGCCTGAACTCGAGCTCTCGGTTTCCGCCACGACACGTAGGCCACGTCCCGGCGAGCGCGACGGCCTCGATTACCACTTCCTCACCGCCGATGAGTTCGAGAAGCACGTAGCCGCGGGCGACTTCCTGGAGCACGCCACCTACTCGGGAAACCGCTACGGCACCCTGCGCTCCGAGGTCGAGCGGCGGCTACGCGACGGACGTCCAGTCGTCCTGGAGATAGAGCTCCAGGGCGCCCGTCAGGTTCGGGGGGCCATGCCCGAGGCGGTGGGGGTGTTCATCGCCCCACCGTCGCGAGGGGCGCTTCGGGCGCGCCTCATCGGACGGGGCACCGACACACCCGAGCAGGTCGAGACGCGGATGCAGACAGCCGAGCGCGAACTGGAGGCCCAGCCCGAGTTCGCGCACGTCGTGGTCAACGATCGCCTGGAGCAGGCGACGGGCGAGCTGGGCCGAATCGTCCAGTCAGAGCTCGGCGGACCGCTAAGCTCTTAGGCCCGACTGAAAAGGACCGCTAGCCGTGATCTCGCCTCGCATCGACAAGTTGTTGGACCACGTGGACTCCAACTACGCCAGCGTTCTCGTCGCCGCCAAGCGCGCGCGGCAGATCAACTCCTACTACCACAACCTTGGCGAGGGCACCTTCGACGAGTTCCCACCCCCGATGGTCGACACGCGGTCCAAGAACTATCTGACGATCGCTCTCGAAGAAGTCGCCCAGGGCAAGTTGAAGTACCACTACCGCTAGGGCGATGTCCCGACTGCTCCTCGGCGTGAGCGGCGGGATTGCCGCTTATAAGGCGGTGCAGACCGCCCGCCTCGCGGTCAAGGCGGGGCACGCGGTCCGGGTGATCCAGACGCCGGCCAGTGAGCGGTTCGTGGGCCGAGCCTCCTTCGAGGCCATCACGGGGGCTCCGGTGCTCGTCTCCGAGTGGGAGCCTGATCCACTGCGGGGCGCCTTCCCGGGGGATCCGGAACCAGCCCGCGCGCCGATCAGCCATCTGGCCCTGGTGGAGCACGCCGACCTCTTCCTGATCGCTCCCGCCACGGCCAACACGCTGGCCAAGCTCGCCACCGGCCAAGCGGACAATCTCCTCACCGCCGCCGCCCTGGCCGCGGCCTGCCCGGTGCTCATCGCGCCGGCCATGAACGACCGCATGTACCGGCATCCGGCGACTCAGGCCAACCTCGCCACGCTGGCCGAGCGCGGCGTGGTTCTCATCGGACCGGGGGAGGGAGAGCTGGCCTCTCACGGCGAGCACGGCTTCGGCCGGCTCAGCGAGCCGGCCCAGCTGCTCGGTGCGGCAGAGGCGATTCTCTCGGCGGCGTCGGCTCGTCCGGGTTGGGCCGGCCTCCACGTACTCGTCACGGCGGGTGGGACGCGAGAGCCCATCGACAGCGTCCGCTACATCGGCAACCGCTCCTCCGGCCGCATGGGGGTAGCCCTGGCGGCCCGGGCGCTCAGCCGGGGCGCCGAGGTCACGCTCGTCGGCGCCAACCTGTCGGTCGCAGCCCCGCCTCTCGTGAAGCTCGTGGCGGTGAGCACGGCGGCGGAGATGAAGGCGGCGGTCGAAGCCGATTTCCCACGCTGTGACGTTCTCCTCATGGCCGCCGCGGTCGCCGACTTCCGGCCCGCCGCGCCGCTTCAGCACAAGCTCAAGAAGAACGCGGTGTCCCTGCCCGCCTCGATCGAGCTCGAGGGGACCGATGACATCCTCCTCGGCCTGAGCGCCGAGCGCCGGCGGGAGCAGACCATCGTCGGCTTCGCGGCCGAGCACGGCGAGGGCGCCGTGGCCTACGGGCGGGAGAAGCTCTCGGCCAAGGGCCTCGACATGGTCGTCGTCAACGACATCTCACGGGATGACATCGGCTTCGACGCCGATTCCAACGAGGTCGTGATCGTCACGGCAGATGCGCAGCGCCGGGTCCCGCGTGCGCGTAAGGAGCAGGTGGCAGACGCGGTGCTGGACGAGGTCGCCCGGCGCCGGGAGGAGACACATGGAGGCACCAGAGCACACGCCGGTAGCGCGGCCCGAGACTGACGCCCTCGCCGCGGTTCTGCGCCGCGTGGCCGAGAACATCCTCAGCGCCGTCCAGGTCCGTCCCGAGACGCTGGAGCACCTGCTCGTCGCCCTGCTGGCCGGAGGGCACGTCCTTGTCGAGGACTATCCGGGCGTGGGCAAGACGGCGCTGGCCCGGGCGCTGGCGCGCTCGCTCGATTGCCAGTTCGCCCGCGTGCAGTGCACCTCGGATCTGTTGCCAGCCGATGTCATCGGCACCAACGTGTATGACCAGCGCGAGCAGCGCTTCTCGTTCCGGCCCGGGCCCGTCTTCGCCAACGTCGTGCTCGTGGACGAGATCAACCGCGCCTCGCCCAAGACCCAGTCCGGCCTCCTCGAGTGCATGCAAGAGGGCAGAGTGACCGTGGATGTCCACACTCACGAACTGGCAAAGCCCTTCGTGGTCCTGGCCACCCAGAACCCGATCGAGTACGAGGGGACCTATCCGCTGCCGGAGGCCCAGGTCGACCGCTTCATGGTCCGTATCTCGCTCGGCTATCCCGATCCCGGTCAGGAGGCGGGGATGCTCGCCGACCACGAGTCAGGCGACCGCGTCTTGGCGCTAACCCCGGTCGCCGACGCCGGGCAGCTTCTGGCGGCTCAGGATGCCGCCTCTCAGGTGCGCGCGACGGAGCCCTTGCGCGAGTACATCGTGCGCCTCCTGTGGCGAACCCGGGAGGATCCCCGCGTCGACCTGGGGGCCAGCCCCCGGGCTGGGCTCATGCTCCTGCGCGCCGCCAAGGCCTACGCGATGCTGCGCGGACGGGACCACGCCCTCCCGGATGACGTGCAGTCACTCGCCCAGCCGGTGCTCGCCCACCGCCTGGTTCTGGCCCCGGGAGCCTCGCGATCCACGGCCGAGGAGGTTGTGGCCGACGCGGTGGCCTCGGTGCGCGCGCTGTGAGCCGCGCGGCCGGGATCATCCTCACCGGCGTCGCTCTCATTCTCGTCGCCTTCGCCTTTGCCACCTCCGAGCTGCTCGTGCCGGGAGTCGGGTTCGTGCTCCTCGGCCTCGCCGCCGGGCCGTGGGTGTACGCCGCGGCGCACGCCGCCTCGGTCCGCCGCACGCTTGAGAGCGAACGCGTCGTCGAGGACCAGCCGATGGAGGCGCGGATCACGGTTCGGGGTGGCGCCCTTGGTCTCCCGGGCGCCCAGGTCCTTGACTCGCTGGCCGGGACCACCATCCGCCTCTCCGGCTCACCGGGCCGGCGAACCGGCCGCATCACCGAGGTCCGGGTCGTGGGCCGTTTCCCGCGCCGGGGTCGCCACCGGCTGGAGGCGCCGGCGCTGGCTCTCAGCGATCCGTTGGGGTTGGTCCGGATCGTCCGGGCCAGCCGGGACGGTCCCCAGACGCTGCTCGTTCTGCCCCGCACGGAGCGACTACGTTGGCTCACCGAAGGCGGGGGGGAGCGTCTCGACCGGCAGGCGGGGGCCGCCCACGTTGAGATGCTCGCGGCGCTCGAAGTCGACGGGCTGCGGCCCTACCGTCCCGGGACGCCGGCCTCCCGCATCAGCTGGAGCGCCCTGGCGCGCGGGGCGGGTCTGCTCGAACGCCGGCTGCAGGCCGAACGTGACGCCGGTCCTCTCGTCGTCCTCGACCTGCGCTCGGCTGGGCCGCGGGAGGACATCGACGCCGCCGTCCGCGCCGCGGCTTCGGTGACGCTCGAGGTGGCGAGGCGAGCGAGC
This sequence comes from uncultured Solirubrobacterales bacterium, assembly GCA_963733555.1. Classification (GTDB taxonomy): domain Bacteria; phylum Actinomycetota; class Thermoleophilia; order Solirubrobacterales; family Solirubrobacteraceae; genus Palsa-465. The sequence continues at coordinate 853,726 of CAVTDO010000002.1, read as the reverse complement.
TGCGAGCTCCTGCTCCCCGGCGATCGCCGGCCCGTCCAGATCGATTCCGATCTCGGCGCCTGGCCCGGCGCCCACGCCCGGCTGGCCCTGATCGAGGGTGGCCCCGAGACGGCCGCCCCCTGGCCCTCGGCACGGGCGCGCACGGGCACCATTTTCTACGTCGCCGCCGAGGCGTCCCGGCTTCCAGCCCACATGCTGCGGGGCGTCCACGGCGGGCTCGTGCTCGTGCTCCCGGCCGGGGTGCCACCGGAGCGTCGCGCGGTCCCCCGCTTCGAGGTCGCCGGGTGCCGCGGCTACGTCCTCGTCGAGAGGGGCGACCGCGGGGCGAGAGAGACGCAGGCGGCATGAGCAGCCGGGCCGCTCAGGTCGCCGTTCTCGGCATGCGGGGAACACGCGTCCCGGACCAGCGCGCCGACGCCGCGGCGGCGCCTGTGCAGCCGATCCGCCTGGCCACCTTCGCCCTGCTCGGGGTCTACGGCGCGGCCCGCTGGTCGACCCTTCTGGCCGGAGGGACGCACGGGCGCCTGGTCGGGATCCTCGGCTTCGCCGTCCTGCTCGTCGGCCTGCGGCCGCTGATCGCCCAGCGCAGCCGTCTGCTGGCTGCGCTCATCACGTTGATCGTCGTCATCGCGGCCTTCCCGGTGGCCGGGCTGCCCCTGCACTGGGTGCTCCATCTCCGGGTCGCCGCGATGGCCAACGCCGTCAGCCAGGGCCTCTCGGCGCTCCCCCAGGTCCTCGTTCCCTACCTGGGCGGCAACCAGTGGGTCCGGCTCGACATCGTCCTGGGGGGAGCGGTGCTGCTGTTCGACGCGGCCCTTCTGCTCGCCTTCGCGCCGCCGGGAAGGATGGGAGACCTGCGCCGCGCCGGGGCGACATTGCCGCTGATCGCGCTCGTGGCCGTGCCGTCGACCCTCGACCCCCCCAAGTACCCGTACCTGGATGGCCTGGTCCTGTTCCTGCTCCTGGCCGCGTTCCTCCTCGGTGACCGCGTGCTCAGCGCTCGGGCCACGAGTGCGGTCAGCCTGTGTCTTGGGGCTGCCGTGGTGGGAATGCTCGTGGCCCCCGCACTCGACCGCCACCAGCCCTGGATCAACTACAAGTCCCTGGCCAACCGGCTCGCCCCGAAGGCGCTCGAGACGTTCAACTGGTCGCAGACCTACGGCCCTCTCAACTGGCCGCGCCGCGGACAGACTGTGCTCGAGGTCAGGGCCCGGCATCCCAGGTACTGGAAGGCCGAAGCTCTCGATGTCTTCGACGGTGACGCGTGGACCCTGGGGATCGTCCCCGGGCAGGAGGGCACGCCGGCGCCAGACACGCGGTGGCGAGCCCAGTGGTCACAGACGATCCAGGTCACGCTGCGTGGCATGCAGACCACTGAGGTGGTCGGAGCCGGAACCTCGAGCCCGCCGGCTCACTTCGGAGAGTCCGCGCGCGCCGGCTTCAGCCCCGGCACCTGGACGACCACGACTGAACTGGAATCCGGCGACAGCTACACGGTCAGGGTCTACGCCCCGGAGCCGAGCGCGGCGCAACTTCAGAGCGCAGGCAGTGACTATGGCGGTCTCCCCGAGGGCTACCGGACGATCCTCCTGCCTGGGTCGGCGGCGCAGGTCGTATTCCCGGCCTTTCACAGCCCCGGTGCCGTGCAGAGCGTGAGCGGCGTGCCCACGCTCGTTGGCAGTTCCATGGTGCGTGATTCGGCCTACGGCGGGGCCTACCGCCTGGCCCAGCGCCTGGCCGGGGGGGCCTCGACCCCGTATGCCTTCGCGCTCGCGGTCGAGCGCTTCCTCGGCCACGGCTACACCTACGATCAGAATCCGCCGGCCAGCGCCCACCCCCTCGAGAACTTTTTGTTCACCGCCAAGCGCGGCTACTGCCAGCAGTTCGCCGGGGCCATGGCCCTGCTCCTGCGCATGGGCGGCGTCCCGGCCCGCGTCGCCGTCGGATTCACCCAGGGGCGTCAGGACCCGGCCACGGGGAGCTGGCTGGTTTCGGACCTCGACGCCCACGCCTGGGTCGAGGTCTGGTTCCCGCACTTCGGCTGGGTCGAGTTCGACCCCACCCCAGCGGCCGATCCGGCGCTCGCGGGAATAACCCGTGCCGGCGCCGGCAGCCTGAGCACCGGCTCCGCCCGCCCCGTCCACTCCGGCAAGCGGCCCGTCCGGGCTGGGGTGCGGAGTTCGCGTGCCGCCGCAGGCTCCGGCACGGCGCATCGCTCGGACGCTGGGGCGGCCGAGATCGCCGGCGGCACGGTGGCGGCGCTATTGCTCCTGACGCTGGTGCTGGTGGCCACGCGCCCCCTGGGCTCGGTTGGCGCCCTGGTCGATGAGCTCGAGCGCGGCCTGTCCCGAACCGGGCGTTCGGTTGGCGTCCCGGCGACCCTCGCCCAGCTCGAGGAGAGGCTGCGTCGATCGCGTCAAGCGGGCGAGTACGTCCGCGTTCTGCGCCTAGCCCGCTTCGCCGATGCGCAGGCGCTTCCCACACCCGCCCAGCGCCGCGCCCTACGCCGTGAGCTTGCCTTCGGCCTGGGGCCTCTCGGACGGGTGTGGGCGCTGTGGGCGCTGCCGCCGCGCCGTCGTCGGCGGGCGCCCGCACCTCACGCCAGGGTCCGGCCCCGGGCCTAAACTGACCTGCCGATGGACGACCTGTATGACCTGTTCCGGCGCGGCACCGAACTGCTCGAGGCCGGGCACCACCACCAAGCAACGATCCCGCTCTCCCGGGCTCGTGACCTTGACCCGGAGAAGACCTCGATCCGTGAGGCGCTGGGGCGCGCGCTGTTCGGCGCCCAGCGCTACGAGCAGGCGGCGAGGGAGTTCGAAGCCGTGATCGACCGGGCGCCGACGAACGACTATGCCCTCTTCTGTCTTGGCCGCTCGCTGCAGATGCTCGGTCGCCACGCCGAGGCTCGCAAGCCCCTCGTCCTGGCCGCTTGTCTGCAGCCGGGACGGCGTGACTATCGCATCTATCGCGACCGCGCCCGGGCCCGCGCCGCGGCCTCCTCCGGGAGCAATTAGAGGCGTTTCGAAGGATCGTTTGCCGGCGGGAAACCCCGCCAATTCGGTGCTAACCTGATCCGACAGACGTTCGCGCCGGGCGCCGCCCGGTGGTAGTTCACGGAGTGGGCGCTTGCCCGCTTTTTTTATGTGGTTGCAGAGGAGATTGTGAATATCAGCGCCCTTCAGACCGAGATCGAGGATCGGCTCGCCGGGAGCGAGCCAGCGGTCGAGGTGCTGCTCGTTCAGGTGTCCGGCACGACCCTGCGCCTGTTCATCGATCATCCGGAGGGAGTCTCACTCGCGCTTTGCGAACGGGTCTCTGGACATCTCGGCGAGTTCCTCGAGCACTACGCGCTTGAGGTCTCATCGCCCGGGCAGGACCGGCCCCTGACCAAGCCTCAGCACTACACGCGGTTCCTGGGCCGGCGGGCGCGCGTGCGTTTGCGCGACTCCGCCGAGGGTCACAAGAGCCTCACCGGTGAGCTGGTCGGTGCCTCGGAGAACGAGGTGATGATCGCCGCCGGAGAGGGGATTGTGAGCATCCCCTACGACCAGATCGCCCGCTCGAACCTCATCCCGGGAGACTGAAGCTATGTCACGTGAAATTTTGGAAGCTGTCCGGGGCCTGGCCGCCGAAAAGAACATCTCGTCGGAGAAGCTCATGGAGGCGCTCGAAGACGCGCTGCTCTCCGCCTACAAGAAGACACCCGGCGCCGCCCGTCACGCCAAGGTCGAGATGGACCGTGAGAGCGGCGACTTCAAGGTCTACGAGCTGAAGATCCCACCGGAGATCGAGGCCCAGGTCCTGCTCGACCCGATCGGAGAGCCGGAGCCCACCGTGGACCCAGAGACGGGCGAGCTTCGCGAGCCGCCGGAGCCGGAGCTCGACATGGAGAAGCTCAAGGAGTTCGAGGACCAGATTGAGATCGAGGACGTGACCCCGGACGACTTCGGGCGCATCGCTGCTCAGACGGCCAAGCAGGTGATCCTGCAGCGGATCCGCGAGGCCGAGCGCGACATGATGTTCGAGGAGTACCGCGATCGTGTGGGCGAGCTGATCACCGGCATCGTGCAGCAGTCCGACTCGCGTTACACGCTGGTGCAGCTGCGCGAGCGCGTCGAGGCGCTCCTGCCCAAGTCCGAGCAGGTCGACGGCGAGCGCTACGACCACTCGCAGCGGATCAAGGCCGTGATCAAGGACGTGTCGAACTCCACCAAGGGTCCGAGCATCATCGTCTCCCGGCGTGATCCCGAGCTCATCAAGCAACTGTTCGAGCTCGAGGTTCCCGAGATCGCCGACGGCCTGGTCGAAATCACCGGTGTGGCCCGTGAGCCCGGCTACCGCTCGAAGATCGCCGTCGTCTCCCACGTCGACGGCGTCGATCCGGTTGGCGCCTGCGTCGGGCCGCGCGGCTCCCGCGTGCGCATGGTCGTCTCCGAGCTGCGCGGCGAGAAGATCGACATCATTCCCTACAACGACGAGCCGGCCCGGTTCGTGGCCAAGGCGCTCTCGCCCGCCCGCGTCCGTGAGGTGCTCGTGGACGATGCCGGCAAGCAGGCGACCGTTATCGTCCCCGATGACCAGCTGTCGCTCGCCATCGGGCGTGAGGGGCAGAACGCCCGCCTCGCCGCTCGCCTGACCGGCTGGCGAATCGACATCCGCTCCGAGACCGACTTCGCGGCCGAGGAGGCCGAGCACGGTTACGAGGAGGAGGAAACCTCGGGCCGCTGTCACGCCATCCTGGCCAACGGCCGCCGCTGCCCCAACGCGGCGCTGCCCGGCTCACGCTACTGCGGCCTGCCGACGCACCAGGCACTTGAGGCCGTAGACGGGGACGAAGTCGGGGCGGTGCAGGGCAACGGCGCCGCCGAGGAGCCGGTGAGCGCCCCCGCGGGCGAGGCCGAGGCGCAGGGCGCCGAAGCCCCCGACGCTTAGCCGGTCCCACCACCCCTTCTAGACTGGAGTAGATGAACAAGCGCGTCCATCAGATCGCCAAGGAGCGAGGCCTGCCGTCCAAGGACCTGCTCGAGCGCCTGCGCGCTGCGGGCGTCGACGTCAAGGCGGCCTCCTCCAACGTCGACGAGGACGTTGCCCTCAAGGTGCTTGGCAACGGTGCGAGCGCATCAGGGGCGGCGAAGCCCGCCGCGGTCCAGGCTGCGCCGGGCTCCGCCGAAGTCCCAGACGCCGGCGCCGCCCCCAGCACCGCCGGCCCCTCCGGCCCAGCCCCAGGCCACGGCCGCACCTGACCAGCCTCAGGCGGGAGCCGACACTCGGCCCCGGACCGATCACAAGCAGCGTCCCACGCGCGACTCGCTCCAGGGTGAGCGCGCCCCGGGCGCCGCCGGCGGTCGTCGCCGGGTCGTCATCGACTCGCAGGCTTCGCGCCGCGCGCCGGGCGGCGGACCCGGCCAGATCAATCAGCCGCCGCGGCGTCAGCGCCGGGGCCGCAGGCGTCGTGGTGTGTACGACGAAGAGGCGGAGTCGCGGCCCTCGCAGACGGCGGTCATCGAGAATCCGGCCATCCGCGTCAACTCGGGCTCGACGGTCAAGGACGTCGCCGAGTACCTCGATGTGGCGGTGCCTGAGGTGATGAAGAAACTGATGGCGCTGGGGGAGATGAAGACGCTCACCCAGACCCTGTCCGATGAGTCGATCACCGTGCTCGCCTCCGAGCTGGGCAAGGACGTCGAGATCGTCCACACCGAAGAGGAGCCGATCGAGGAGGAGATCTACGAGGACGACGAGGAGGAGCTGGTCGAGCGCCCGCCTGTGGTCACGATCATGGGCCACGTCGACCACGGCAAGACCTCACTGCTCGACGCGATCCGGAAGACTGAAGTGGCCGCCGGCGAAGCCGGTGGGATCACCCAGCACATCGGCGCTTACCAGGTACACCAGGGCGAGAAGGAGATCACCTTCCTGGATACCCCAGGCCACGAGGCCTTCACCGCCATGCGTGCTCGCGGTGCCCGCGTGACCGACATCGCGGTCATCGTCGTAGCGGCTGACGATGGGGTGAAGCCACAGACCCAGGAGGCGGTCGACCACGCCAACGAGGCGGGCGTCCCGATGCTCGTCGCGGTCAACAAGATCGACAAGCCCGGGTCGGATCCGGCCCGCGTCCGCACGGAGATGACCCAGCTTGGCCTCCAGCCGGTCGAGTGGGGCGGCGAGACCGAGTTCGTCGATGTGTCGGCCAAGACCAGAGAGGGGCTCGACGACCTGCTCGAGACGATCCTTGTCATGGCCGAAGTCGAGGAGCTCCGCGCCAACCCCACCGCTCCCGCCTCGGGCACGGTGATCGAGTCAAAGCTCGACCCGGGACGCGGTCCTGTGGTCACCGGCCTCATCTCTCGCGGCACCCTGCACGTGGGTGACGCCGTCGTCGCGGGGGCTCACTGGGGCCGGGTACGCGCGATGAACGATTTCATGGGCAACCGCGTCGGCGCGGCGGGGCCGGGCGAACCGGTCGAGCTGCTGGGCTTCGACGGCGTTCCCGAGGCCGGAGAGCTCGTCCGCGCGGTCGAGAATGAGCGCCGCGCGCGTCAGCTGGCCACCGAGCGGGCGACCCGCCTCAAATCCGAGGCACTGGCTCGACGCAGCGGCAAGAAGATCTCGCTCGAGGATCTCTTCGAGCGCGGAATCCAGGAGCTCAACTTGGTCCTCAAGGCCGACGTCGCCGGTTCGCTGGAGGCCATCGAGGACGAGATCGCCAAGCTGCCCCAGGACGAGGTGTCAGTCAACGTCATCCGCAGCGCCGTAGGTGGCGTCACCGAATCGGACGTCATGCTCGCCTCGGCCTCCGACGCGGTGATCCTCGCCTTCGGAGTCCGCCCCGTCGGCGACGCCCGCGCCGCGGCCGAGCGCGAGGGTGTGGAGATCCGTCCCTACCAGGTCATCTACCGCGCCATCGAGGAGCTCCGCGACGCCATGCAGGGCATGCTCACGCCCGACGAGGTGGAGGAGACGCTCGGCAGCGCCGAGGTGCGCCAGACCTTCCGGGCCTCCCGCGTGGGCACGATCGCCGGCTGCCACGTGCTCGACGGCCGTATCACCCGCGGCGCCAAGGTCCGCCTGATCCGCGACGGCACCGTTATCTGGGACGGCGAGATCGGGAGCCTGCGCCGGTTCAACGACGACGTCCGGGAGGTCAGCGCCGGCTTCGACTGCGGAATCGTCCTCCGGGACTACGCCGACGTCAAGGATGGCGACGTGCTGGAGACCTACGCCACCCGCCAGGTCGAGCGCGAGCTCGTCTAGTGCCGGGAAGTCATGGCTTCGAGCGGCTTCGTCGCCGTGCTCGTGATCGATCTGCACTTTCCGGACGCGGAGAGCCTCAAGGCCAAGCGCAAGGAGCTCGCCTCGATCAAGGCGCAGCTCCGTGGCCGGCTCGGGCTGGCGGTGGCCGAGGTCGACCACCAGGACCTGTGGCAGCGGGCCCGGCTGACCGCCGCCCTGACCAGCGGTTCGCTGGCCACCCTGAGCGCGGCCGCCGATAACGTCGAGAGATGGCTGCTGGCGCGGTGGCCGGAAGGCGTCTCGGTGGAGCGGACGGTCGTCTCGGTGGAGGATCTGCAGTGATGCATCGCCCGTTTGTATGAACCGGGCGGCGTTTCGGGTTTGTTTATAGGTGGAGGAATAGGATGGCTGGCGGACGAATGCGTCGCGTCGACGAGGCGGTACGAGAGGTGCTGAGCGAGGTGATCGCAACCGATCTGAAGGATCCGCGCGTCGGATTTGTGACTGTGACTGCCGTGAAGACCAGCCGAGATCTGAGACACGCCCGCGTTTACGTGAGCGTGCTGGGCGACGAGCCAGCGCGTGAAGCATCGCTCGCCGGTCTGCGTTCCGCCCACGGCTTTCTCCAGGGTGCCCTGTCCCGGCAGCTGACGCTCAAGCACACACCGACGCTCACCTTCGAGTACGACGAGTCGGTGGTCCGCGCGGCCCGGCTCACTGAGCTGATCGAGCACGGCCCGAAGCCGGAGGATGGGCCGGATGCCTGAGAACGGCAAGATCTCCGGACGTGAGCAGATCCTCGATGAGCTGCGCTCGGCGGAGAAACTCATCCTGGTCACCCACGAGAACCCGGACGGCGACGCCCTGGGCTCGCTCGTCGCCATGCGTGACATCCTGACCGCGCTGGGCAAGGACAGCCCCGCCTTTGTCGACGCGCGTGAGTTCCCGCTTCCGCAGGAGTACCACTTCCTCCCGCTACAGAACGTGCTCACGGTGCCGCCCGATGACCTCGACGGGCGCAGCGCGGTGTTCCTGGACTGCGGCAGCCTCGAGCGCAATCCCGCTGAGGCGTTTCGCCGGCCAGGGATGCACACCCTCAACATCGATCACCACCACGACAACACGCGCTTCGCGACTGTCAACCTGGTCGATGCCGAGGCCTCGTGCACGGCCGAGATCGTGTGGGACCTGATGCACGGCCTAGGGGTGGAGCCGACGCAGCAAATCGCCGAGGCGCTCTACGTGGGGCTGATCACCGACACCGGGCGCTTCATGTACGAGAACACCGGGCCCCGCGCCCACATGATGGCGGCCGACCTCATCCAGGCAGGCGTCGACGTGCCGACTCTCTACCGCCGGGTCTACGAGGGCGTGCCCTACGGAAAGCTCGCACTACTGGCTCGCGGGCTGGCCAAGACCCGCCGCTACGACCACGGGCGGCTCGCGGTGACTGAGCTCGATGCTTGCGATTTCGCCGAGTCCGGTGCCGAGGAGAGCTACTCGGAGGGCGTCGTCGACCACCTCCGTGCGGTGGAGGGCACAGCGGTCGCCGCGCTCCTGCGGGACCGCATCAACGCCGCCGACGGCGATCGCAAGGTCTCGCTCCGCGCCAGCGATGAGCGAGTCGACGTGTCGCAGATCGCCCGGCTTCAGGGCGGTGGGGGCCACCGCGGGGCCGCCGGCTTCACCACCGGCATGGACCTCGGCCAGCTGGTCGACTTCCTGCGCTCAGCACTGGCCCAGCAGCTCCCGTAGAGAGTGGATACCGATAACCGCTCCGCTGTTCGGCCACGTAACGTCGATGACGCCTGCGGCGTCATCTTGTACGACAAGCCCGCCGGTGTCACGTCTCATGACGTCGTGGCCCGGGTGCGGCGGGAGCTGGGACCGGGTCTGAAGATCGGTCATGCGGGGACGCTTGATCCCTTCGCCACCGGCCTTCTGCTCATCCTCGTCGGACGGGCGACGCGGGTGCAGCGTTTCCTCATGGCCCTACCCAAGAGCTACCTGGCCAGCGCGCGCTTCGGCGCGATCTCGACCACCGGTGATCCCGAGGGTGAGATCACCGAGACGGGGCTCGTCCCGGCGGGCGATCTCGAGCTCCCGACGGGACGTGTGCGCCAGATTCCGCCCGCGTATTCGGCGATCAAAGTCGCGGGGCAACGCGCCTATGCCCTGGCTCGCGCCGGGCACGAGTTCACGCTTCCCGCGCGGGAGGTCGAGGTCTACCGGTTCGCCGAGCGCTGGCGCCGGGACGACCGGCGCGGTTTTGAGATCGAGTGCTCCTCGGGGACGTATGTGCGCAGCCTGATCGCCGACCTGGGAGATGCGTACTGCGAGGAGCTCCGGCGCACGGCGATCGGGCGATTCTCGGTGGAGGACGCCGATGCGCAGCGGGTACTGCCTCTGAACGATGCTCTCAGCTTCCTGCCTGAGGTGCCGCTGGAGGCCGAGGAGGCCCGCCACGCCGGCCATGGTGGGGCGGTGCCGGCCCCGGGCGGTCTGGCGCCGAGCGGCCCGGTTCGGCTGACCGACGAGACGGGGCTGATCGCGATCGCCGAGCTCAGCGAGGCCAACGGGGGCTTCCAGCCCACGGTAGTTCTCCGGGGCTAGCCATCGCAGGGCGGGGGCACCGCGCCGCGCCACTAGGCTTCCGCGCCAATGCGCGTGACCTCACTCGCCGATGCTCAACCTCGGCCCCGCCGCGTCGCCGTGGGGGAATTCGACGGCGTCCACCTCGGACACCGGGAGGTGATACGGGGCAACGACACCGTGCTCACCTTCGAGCCCCATCCGCTACAGGTGGTGCGGCCCGAGGCGGCCCCGAAGCTTCTCACGAGCTTTCCGGTCAAGGAGGACCTGATCGACGGCCTCGGGGTGCAGGAGCTCGTGGTCATCCCCTTCGATCATGAGTTCGCTGCCCAATCTCCCCAGGATTTCCTCGATCACGTTCTGGTCGAGCGACTGAATGCCACCCATGTCTCGGTGGGGGAGAACTTTCGCTTCGGACACCGGGCGGCCGGGGACCCGGCCACTCTCTCCGGGGACCCGCGATTCGAGACCCGGGTCGTCCCGCTGGTCGAGGTCGACGGCGAGGTGGTTTCCTCCAGCCACATCCGGGCCATGGTCGGGGCCGGCGAGATCGAGGCCGCCAACCGGATGCTCGGCTCACCCTTCCAGCTGCGGGGGGAGGTCGTGCACGGTGACCGCCGGGGTCGCGAGCTGGGTTTCCCCACGGCCAACCTGGTGCCTGACGAAGCGCTCGTCTGCCCCGGCCATGGCGTCTACGCCGCCCGGGCTGACTCCGCCTGTGCCGCGGTCAGCGTGGGCGTCCGACCCACGTTCGCCACCGGACGTGGCGTCCTCATCGAGGCCTACCTGCTCGACCGTGATCTCGACCTCTACGGGAAGACGCTCCAGGTCGAGTTCCTCACGCGGCTCCGCGGCGAACGGCGTTTTGCCACGGCGGAGGCGTTGGTCGAACAGATGCACCGCGACGTCGAGCAGGCCCGTGCCTTTTGCGGTTGCTAGCCTCATCATTCGCATGACGCTGACCAGCGAGAGAAAACAGGAGCTCGTCCAGCAGTTCGGGGGCAGTGAGGCCGATACCGGCCGCACCGAGGTTCAGATCGCGCTCATGAGCGAGCGGATCACCCAGCTGACCGAGCATCTGCGCACGCACCGCAAGGATCATCATTCCCGGCGGGGATTGCTGATGCTGGTGGGGCGCCGGCGCCGGCTCCTGAACTATCTGCGCCGCGCCGATCTCGAGCGCTACCGCACGCTGGTCCGCGAACTCGGCCTGCGCCGGTGACCCTCGAGGCCGGGGATCCGGTCCCCGAGTTCACCCTGCGCCGCGGCGACGGCAGCGAGTTCACTCGCGCCGACCTGGAGGGAAAGACAACCGTGCTCGTCTTCTATCCCTTCGCCTTCAGCCCGGTCTGCACCGACCAGCTCAACCTCTATGACGAGGTGCTGGATGATTTCGCGGCCGCCGGCGCGACCCTGTTCGGCGTCTCGTGTGACGCCACCTATGCCCAGACCGCGTTCCAGGATCGGCTGGGGGTACGGATCGAGCAGCTGTCCGATTTCGAGCCCAAGGGGGAGACCTGCCGAGCCTTCGGCGTCTATCACCCCGGTGGATTTCCGCAGCGCGCCCTGGTTATCGTCGGGCCGGATGCCCGGGTGGCCTGGAGCTATCAGGCCGCCTCACCCGGCGAGCTCCCCGGGGCCAACCTGATCTTCGACGCGCTCGCCCCGGCTTGAGCCACCTCGGCTCGGCGCCGGTTCCCGAGCTTGGGCCTCGAGACCACGTGCGGGGCCCTGCGGACGCGCCGCTGTTGATCGAGTACGCCGACTTCGAATGCCCGTATTGCGCCGCCACGAGCCAGCGCCTGTCCGGCCGCCCCTACAGGGTCGTTTTCCGTCACTTCCCGGTGCGCTCGAGTCACCCCCGGGCGTGGCCCGCTGCCTGCGCGGCCGAAGCGGCCGCCCTCCAGGGTCAGTTCTGGGAGATGCACGACCTCCTGTTCGCTGACCAGGGCCGGCTCGAGGATCCGCACCTGTGGGAGCGGGCCGAGAAGCTGGGGCTGGACCTGGACGGCTTTGAAGCCGACCGGCGGAGCCCCGGGGTGGGGGAGCGGGTCAGAGACGACTTCCGGTCCGGTGTCCGGGCCGGGGTGGTGACGACGCCGACAGTGTTCGCCGACGGGCGAATGCACGCCGGGCACTTCGAGGGCCTCTAGTCGCCCAGCCCCAGGTCGCTGAGGTTGGGCACACGGTCCCGCAGCGGGGGGCTTCCCGGGACCGGTTTCACGCTGGCCCGGATCAGGTCGAGGTGACGCTCGATGGCGGCCGGCTCGATGTGCCGCCGACAACCGGACCCAGCGGTCCGTTTAGCTGAAAACCCCCGCGCCCGCTACCATCAGTTCCGTTCGGAACAAGATAAAAAAAGAAGCTTTCCGCCTACCGAACGGCGGAGCAAGGAAGGAAACTGAATATGTCTGACGCCGTTACGCGCGTCGCCGTGGAGATCGAGGGCGATGAGATCTCCTTTGAAACCGGCAAACTGGCCAAGCAGGCCTCCGGGGCCGTGGTCGTCCGCATGGGCGACACGATGGTCCTCTGTACCGCCACCGCAGGAAACCTGAGGGACGTCGACTTTCTCCCCCTGACCGTCGATGTCGAGGAGCGGATGTACGCCGCCGGGAAGATCCCCGGCTCGTTCTTCAAGCGTGAGGGCCGCGCGGGGGAGAAGGCCACCCTGACCGCGCGCCTGATCGATCGTCCGATCCGCCCGCTCTTCCCCAAGGGGTGGCGCTACGAGACGCAGCTCGTCGGGCTGCCGATCTCGGTCGATCACGAGCACCCCTATGACATTCTGGCCATGAACGGCGCCTCCGCGGCGCTGATGGTCTCCGACATCCCGTTCCCGATGCCCGTCGGGGCGGTCCGGATCGGCAAGATCGACGGCAACTTCGTCGTCAACCCCAACGAGGAGGACCTGCTCGAGAACACCGACCTCGACCTGATCGTGGCCGGCAGCGAGGAGGCCATCCTGATGGTCGAGGCGGGCGCCAACGAGGTGCCAGAGGCGGAGATCCTCGACGCCCTCGATATCGCCCACTCGGCGATCAAGAAGCTCTGCGCGCTCCAGCGTGAGCTGGCCGAGAAGGCGGGCAAGCCGAAGAAGGAAGTCGTCGTTCCGCAGGTCGATCCCGAGCTCTACGAGCAGGTCAAGGCCTCGCACGGCGCTGCCCTCGATGCCGCCACGCAGGTCGAGGACAAGCTCGATCGCCAGACGGCAACCAAGGAGGTCGAGGAGGGCGTGCTCGCTCAGTACTCGGGCGATCCCGAGGCTGAGACCTACGCGGCCAACCGGTCCAACGCCCAGATGGCCTTCGACAAGCTCGAGAAGGCGATCATCCGGGAGCGGATTGCCGTACAGAAGCGGCGCCCCGACGGCCGCCAGGCCGATGAGATCCGCCCCATCTCGATCGAGGTTGGCATCGGTCCCCGGAACCACGGCTCAGCCCTCTTCACTCGCGGCCAGACGCAGGCCTTGAGCGTGGTGGCGCTGGGCACGACCCGGGAGGAGATGCGCCTCGACACCCTCGGGCTCGAAACGACGAAGCGCTACTTCCATCACTACAACTTCCCGCCCTTCTCGGTCGGGGAGGCCGGGTTCATGCGCGGCCCCAAGCGCCGTGACATCGGGCATGGAGCGCTCGCGGAGCGGGCGCTGGTTCCCATGATCCCCTCGCAGGAGGACTTCCCGTACACGATCCGCGTCGTCTCGGACATCCTCGAGTCCAACGGCTCGAGCTCGATGGCCTCGGTCTGCGGCTCGACCCTCTCCCTGATGGATGCCGGAGTCCCGATCAAGGAGCCGGTGGCGGGAATCGCCATGGGCCTCATCAAGGAGGGTGACGACTACATCATCCTCACCGACATCGCGGGCGTGGAGGACCACCTGGGTGACATGGACTTCAAGGTCGCGGGAACCCATGCCGGGATCACCGCGCTGCAGATGGACATCAAGATCACAGGGGTCACATTCGAGATTCTGCGTGACGCCCTGACCCAGGCTCGCGTGGCGCGTGAGTTCATCCTCGGCGAGATGACCAAGGTCATCGACAAGCCGCGGGCCGAGCTCTCGAAGCACGCCCCGCGGATCGCCACCGTGCAGATCGATCCCGAGAAGATCGGCCTGCTCATCGGTAAGGGTGGCGAGACCATCCGTGGCCTCCAGGAGGAGTTCGAGGCTCAGATCGACGTCTCGGAGGATGGCCAGGTTCTGGTCTACGCCTCAGACGGAGAGAAGGGCGACGCGCTGGCCGAGCGGATCCGCACCATGACCAAGGATGTCGAGGTGGGGGATCAGTTCACCGGCAAGGTGGTCAAGACGACCGCCTTTGGCGCCTTCGTCGAGCTCGCCAAGGGCACCGACGGTCTGCTCCACATCTCCAATGTGGCGCCCGGCCAGCGGATCGAGACCGTTGAGGAGGTCCTCAACAAGGGCGACGAGCTGATCGTGCGGGTCGTCGAAGTCGACCGCGAGCGTGGCCGCATCGGGCTGCGTCTGGCCAACGACCCCGACGTCGAAGGCAAGACGGCTGAAGAGCTGAGCGCGGTGGGCACCGGCGATGCGGGCCCGCGGCGTGATCGCGGGGATCGCGGCGGTGAACGCCGTGACGGCCGTGACGGCCGTGACGGCCGTGGCCGGGGCCGCGACCGTGATCGCGGTGGCGACCGAGATCGCGGCCGGGTCCGTGACCGCGACCCGGAGCGGCCGCGGTCCTAGGGCTGCGGTGATCCAAGAGCACCGACTGACGACGCTCGACTCGGGCGTCCGGATCGTGACGGAGGCCATGCCCTCCGTCCGATCCGTGTCGATGGGCTTCTGGATCGGCACCGGCTCGCGCAGCGAGTCAGAGGAGCAGGCCGGACTCTCGCACCTGCTTGAGCACCTGCTCTTCAAAGGATCGAGCCGCTACAGCTCGCTGGAGATCGACCAGATCTTCGACGCCATGGGCGCGGAGCTGCAACGCCGGCACCGGCAAGGAGACCACCTCGGTCTACGCGCGGGTCATCGACCAGCACCTGACCGAGGCCTTCGATGTCATGGCCGACATGGTCTTTCGCCCCGCCCTGCAGGAGATCGATGCCGAGCGGGCGGTCATCCTGGAGGAGATCGCCATGTACGAGGACGATCCCCAGGAGAAGGTGTTCGACGTCTTCGGCGAGGCGGTGTTCGGCGACGATCCCCTGGGCCGGGCCATCATCGGCCGGGCCTCGGTCATCGCCGAAACGCCGGCCGAGCAGATCATGGGCTTTCACGCCGCCCGCTACGTACCCGCCAACGTGGTCATCGCCGCTGCCGGCGCGGTCGACCACGACGAGCTCGTGGCCCTGGCGCAGGAGCGCACAACCGATCTCGTCAGCTCCGCTCCGGCGCCCGAGGCGCCCTCCACGCCGAGCCTCCAGGCCCCGCGGCGGCGGTTCGAGCGCAAGGACACCGAGCAGTATCACGTGTGCCTGGGCGGTCACGCGATCTCCCGTCACGACGACCGGCGCTTCGCCCTCCGAGTGCTCGACACGATCTTCGGAGGCACCTCGTCCTCGCGCCTGTTTCAGGAGATCCGTGAGCGCCGCGGTCTCGCCTACGCGGTTTACACCTTCACCAGCGCCTACCAGGACGCCGGCCAGATCGGTCTCTATCTCGGCACCCGGCTGGAGAACTTGTCCGAGGCCATGACGGTGATCGGCGCCGAGCTCGTGCGCCTGCGTGAGCAGCCGGCCACGCCGGACGAGCTCGCCAGGGCCAAGGAGAACCTCAAGGGCCGCGTCGTTCTCGCCCTGGAGTCGACCGGGGCCAGGATGAACCGGCTCGGCTCGGAGGTCCTGGCCGGCGCTCCGCTCCTCTCGTTGGACGAGGTGGTCCGCCGCATCGACGCGGTGAGCCTTGACGATCTCTCGGCCCTGGTCGAGGAGCTCTGGGCCCCCGATCGGCTCTCCGCGGCGGGGATCGGCCCGGAGGAGTCCCGCTTCGAGGAGGCGCTGGGCGCGGTCGGACCCGCGCTGGCGGAGGCCGGTCGTTGATTCGAGTCGCCGTGGCCGGCGCGGCCGGGCGCATGGGGAGCACGGTGTGCGAGGCGGTCGCCGAGGCCCCCGACATGGAGCTCGTGGCCCGGGCCGATCCGGCGCTCGATACCAGCCTCAGCGAGGCGCTGGCCGAAGGCCCTGACGTCCTCGTCGATTTCACCGTGCCTTCGACGGCGGTGGCAAACGCCCGGCAGGCACTGGCCGCGGGCGTCCATGTCGTCATCGGCACCACCGGCTTTGACCCGGAGGAGCTCTCCGGACTCACTGGGGCCAACGTGTTCATCGCCCCCAACTTCGCCATCGGGGCCGTGCTGATGATGCAGTTCGCGCAAGCCGCGGCTCGGCACATGGCCAAGGCCGAGATCATCGAGCTCCACCATGACGCCAAGGTCGACGCTCCGAGTGGGACCGCTGCCCGCACCGCCGAGCTGATGGGGGGCGAGGTTCCCATCCACTCCGTCCGCCTGCCCGGGCTCGTGGCCCACCAGGAGGTGATCCTGGGCGACATCGGTCAGACACTGACCATCCGCCACGACTCCATCGATCGCCGTTCCTTCATGCCCGGCGTGCTGCTCGCCATCCGGGGAGTGGGCGAGCTCCAGAACTCCCCCACGGTGGGGCTGGAGAACCTCCTCTAGCCGTCAGGTCCGTCGATCTCTCCTTTGTCGGTGATCGCCGTCCCGGCGAGCAGGCGCTCGCGCAGCAGTTCGCCTCGGCCGGCCCGCGCGGCGCGCGCGGCCCGATCCTCGCTCAACTCGATCCCGTGCTCGGAAGCGAAGTCGAGCAGCGACTGGCGCTCCTCGTCCTGGCGGGCGAATCGGTAGAAGAGCCAGCCCAGGATCAGTGTGGTCAGGATCATCTCCTCGACCATCATCACCCCGCCGGCCACGTTCTGGTCCGACAGAGGGTTGACGCCTCGGGCAGCGTCGGCGCTCCGGTAGACCGGATAGAAGACCGTCTGGGCCCAGATCAGGATGTTGCCCAGGATCGCCCCGATCAGCCGCACCCCGATCACGTAGACCAATGACCCCCAGCCGGAAAACCAGGCCGGCTTGGGCAGCGGGCCGATCAGGGCGAGCCAGAGGAGGGTCCCGAACCAGAGCATGCAGGCGTGCTCGAGCGCGTGGACGAGATCATGCTGGATGGCCGCCTGGTAGAAGAACGGGACGTGCCAGGCGTAGAGGTCGATGGCCCAGAGCGCCAGCGCGATCAGCGGGTGGGCCAGGGTGCGCAGCGGCCGCGTCGGCTTCATGTGCAGCAGGGGCTGAAGGACGGGACCGGTGAGTCCAAGGACGATGAACAGCGACGCGATGTCCCCGATCACGATGTGCTGAACCATGTGCGCCACGAGCAGGGTGTCGGCGAGGTCGTCCGCCGGGCCGAGCTGCACCGCAGCCATGAGCAAGACGCCGGAGACAAAGGAGGCGATCCGCCAACGCTCCACGGGACGGCGCTCGCGGGCCAAAGTGCGCGTCCGAATCGTGTACAGCGTGAGGTAGGCGACTAGGGCCAGAAGGGGCGGAAGGGCTTCTGCGGGATGGCTCACGGTCAGGCCGATCCGTAGGAGGAAGGAGGTGGCGCCGAGCTTTGCGCGCCTGCGATCTGGGCCAGCAGCGCGGAGGGGCTGGTTCCGCCGAGCACCCGGAGACGGGGGAGGCGGTAGGGGTCATCGGTGCGAGCGGCCCAACCGGGCACGACGGTGGTTGAGCCGACGAAACCGGCGGCCCTGACGGCGGCGATCACCGTGGCGTTGTAGTGGCCGGAGGGGTAGCAGAACCAATTCACCGGCACGCCGTAGCGCCGGCGGAGCATCTGCCGCGCGGTGTCGATCTGGTCGTGCAGGCCGGCGGCGTCGAGCGTGATGAGATCAGCGTGGCTGATGCCCTGGGTGTCGAGCTCCCAGCCGGCGGCGAGCAGGCCCCGGACCTGGGCGTCGGTGAGGCCGCCTTCAGAGGGGGGCAGCCCGCTCAGCTGGATGTTCTCCACCCCGACCCAGCCCAGGCGCCTGAGCACCGGCAGGGCGTTGGTGTATTGGGACTCGTAGCCGTTGTCGAAGCTGAGCACGATCGGCTTCCCGGGACCGAGAGGAACCCCGCGCGTCCAGTTCGCCTCCAGTTCGTCCATCGTCACCGCGTGCCAGCCGGCGGCCTTGAGGGCCTCCATCTGGGCTGCGAACTCGGCCGGCGGAACGTACAGTCCCGGGTAGGGAGCGCTCGCCAGCGGCGGGTTGATTACGTGGTACATGAGGATCGGCACGGTGGCATTACCCGGGACGCCGGTTCCCTTGGCCTGCGCAGCGGCGGCACTCTCCCTCCCGGCGGCATGCCCAGAGCCGTGCCGGCCGGTGGAGGCGGCGACCTTTTTGGCGCCTCCACCTCGCGCGGCGGCCGTGGAGGCCGACTTCCCGCCGGAGGAGCTGGCCACGGCGATGGCGGCCACGATCAGGACCACTAGCCCCAGAGCGCCCAGAGCCGTCACGCGCCGGCGGCGGACCCGCCGTCCGCGCTCACGCTCCCGGCGGAGCTGGCGGAGATCTCTGTCAGCCAGACTCATCCCCTCCGAAAGTATCGCCTGCGATAATCCGCCGACATGCCCGCAGAGCTCGGCTCGATCCTGGTCCCGATGATCACTCCCTTCGACGCCCGCGGCGCCGTGGACGAGGAGGCAGCGGTCCGGGTCGCGAATCACCTGCTCGACCACGGCGCGGACGGCCTCGTCGTCTGCGGGACGACGGGCGAGGCGGCGACACTTGCCGATGATGAGCACCTGCGGATGATCGAGCTCATGGTGGGCGAGGTGGCGAGCCGTGGGACGGTGATAGCCGGTACCGGGTCCAACGACACGCGCCATGCCGTCCACCTGACCGAGCGCGCCACCGAGCTCGGCGTGGACGGACTCCTGTCGGTCAACCCGTACTACAACCGGCCGAGCCGCCGGGGGATCATTCGCCACTACGAGGAGATCGACCGGGCCACGGACCGGCCCATCCTGCTCTACAACATCCCCCAGCGCACCGGCTCGGACATGCCCAACGACCTGCTGGCCGAGCTGGCCCAGCTGGAGCACATCATCGGCGTCAAGCAGTCCAACCCGGCCAACCTGGCCAAGATCGACGGCCTGGAGATCTATGCCGGTAACGATGACCTTTTCGCCGAGGTGCTTGACATGGGGGAGCCCGGGGGCATCCTTGTGGCCGCGCACCTGTTCGGCGACGAGCTGCGGCGGATGGTCGACGAGCCTGAGCGCCGGCACGAGATCGACCGCAGCCTCCATGACGTCTACCGGGACATGGCCGTCGCTCCGCTGGCCTGCTCGACCAAGGCGGCCCTGAATCTGCTCGGGTTCGAGGTCGGGGGGCCGCGGCTGCCCTACGTCGAGCTCGACGAGGACGAGACGGCAGTCGTGCGGACGATGCTCGCACGCCACGGGCTGCTCCAGACCGCCCACGCGTGAGTAACGGCTCGCTGCGCGTCCTGCCGCTCGGCGGCCTGGGCGAAATCGGAAAGAACATGACCGTCGTCGAGTACGAGGGGCGGATCGTCGTCGTGGACACGGGGCTGCGCTTTCCCACCACGGACATGCTCGGGATCGACCTGGTGCTGCCAGACTTCTCCTACCTGCGCGAGCGGGTCGACGACATCGAGGCGATCGTCCTCACTCACGGTCACGAGGACCACGTGGGCGCGCTGCCCTGGATGCTGCGGGAGCTGGGTCAGGAGATCCCGGTCTACGGGGGCCGCCTGACCGTCGCCATGGCCCGGTCCAAGCTCGACGAGCATCGCCTGCGTGAAGTAGAGCTCGACGATCTGACGCCGGGCGATGAGCTGAAACTCGGGCCCTTCGGCGTCGAGCTCGTGCACATGACCCACTCGATCCCCGATTCCTGCGCCGTCGTGCTCTCGACCGACCTGGGGCGGATCGTGATCACCGGCGACTACAAATTCGACCAGACGCCGGTCGACGGCTGGCCGGCCGACGTGTCGCGGCTGGCCCAGCTGGGCGCCGAAGGTGTGCTGCTCCTGTTCGGCGACTCGACCAACGCCGACCGCTCCGGCTTCTCACCCTCTGAGAGCGGGGTCGGCCGGCACCTCCAGGACGTGTTCGGTCGTGTCGAGGGGCGGATCATCGTGACCAGCTTCGCCTCCAACATCCACCGTGTCCAACAGGTGATCGACGCTGCCAGCGCCCTCGGACGAAAGGTGGCTCTGGTCGGCCGCTCGATGCGTAAGAACGTGAACATCGGCCGCTCGCTGGGCCATATCGAATTTCCGGAGGGGGCCCTGATCCAGCCTCAGGAGGTGGAGGACTGGCCCGACGAGCGGGTGGTCGTGATCTCCACCGGCTCTCAGGGCGAGCCACTCTCGGCGCTGCGGCGGATGGCCCACAACGACCACCGCGCCATCAAGCTCCACCGGGGCGACACCGTCGTCTTCTCGGCCACCCCGATCCCCGGCAACGAGCGGGCGGTGGGGGAGACGATCGACCGCCTGTACCACATCGGATGCGACGTGATCACTCCTCAGGACGCGCCCATCCACGCCTCGGGTCACGCTTACACCGAGGAGCTCAAGCTCATGCTCAACCTGGTCAAGCCCCGGTATGTGATGCCCGCGCATGGCGATCACAAGCGGCTCCATCTCCATGCCCGGCTCGCCGAGGCGGTGGGAATCGACCCCGAGAACATCTTCGAGGGCGAGAACGGCCTTCCGCTTGAGATCGACGCGTCCGGTGCGCGCTTCGGAGGTCGGGAGCAGAGCGGCATGATCTTCGTCGACGGCGTCGACATCGGCGACCCGGCCGATGTGGCGCTGCGTGACCGGCGGATGCTCTCCGACGACGGGATCTTCATCGTCGTGGCCACGGTCTCCGAGCAGACGGGCGAGTCCGTCGTCGCCCCCGAGGTGATCTTCCGCGGCGTCCCCTTCGTCGACCAGGCCGACGGCCTCCTCGACGACCTCCGCGAGGCTGTCGAGCATTCCCTCACGCGCGCCGTGGCCGACGGGATCCGGGAGATCGATCTCCTGCAACAGGAGCTACATGACGACCTGGCGGCGTTCGTCTACGACCGGCTGCGGCGCCGGCCGATGGTGCTCCCGGTCGTCGTCGAGGTCTGAGCCTGGCCGTCTGACTCCGCCGCCGGGTCCGCGGCGGGGAGCCGAACCACGAACCGCGCGCCGCCGCCCTGGGCCGAGGTCTCGAGCGTCACCGAGCCGCCGTGCGACTCGGCCACGGAGTGGACGATCGAGAGCCCGAGGCCGGACCCGCGGGCACCGTCGCCGCCGCCGCGCACGAAGCGCTCGAAGACCCGGGTCATCAGCTCGGGCGGCACCCCGGGACCGTCGTCCTCGACGATCAGCACGGCATCGCCACCCTCGGCCTCGGTGGAGACGCGAATGTGGGTTCCCGGCGGGGTGTGCTTGACCGCGTTCTCGAGCAGGTTGAGGACCATCCGGTGCAGGTCGTCCCGGGCGCCGGCGACGAGGACCGGCGCTGCGTCGAGCACAAGCTCGTGGTCGTCGTCCACCGCTCCCAGCTCGGCCGCCGCCTCCAGGACCACCTCCTCGAGCTCAGTGGGGCGGTAGGGCTGGGTGCGGCGCGCGTCGGCCCGGGCCAGAAGCAGCAGATCGCCCACCAGCCGGCGCATGCGACGAGCCGAGCGGAGCGCCGCCTGGGCAGTCTCGGCCTGTTCGCCGTCCAGCTCCTCGGTCAGGAGCTCGAGGCTGGCCAAGACGCTGGTCAGCGGCGTGCGCAGCTCGTGGGAGGCATCCGCTATGAACTCGCGCTGCCGTTCCACGATCGCCTCGGTGCCGCTCCGCGCCGCGTCCAAGCTCTGGAGCATCCCTTCCAGGGTGCGCGCCAGCTCCGCGACTTCGTCGTCGGCCTGGGGGAGGGGAACGTGTCGGCTGGGGTCCCGTGTGCGCTCGATCTCACGCGCCGCCCCGGTGAGCTCGACGATCGGGCGGATGGCTCGCTGGGCGGTGGCCAGTCCCGCCAGCAGGGCCAGCACCGTTCCCCCCAGGACACCGAAGATCAGGAACAGCCGGACCCGGGCCAGGGTGTGGTCGAGGTCCGAGAGCGGTTGGGCGTAGAGCAGCCACACCTGACCTTTGGGTTTGACCCTGAGGGAGCGAGTCACGGTGATGTAGCCGAGCTGGTTGAGCTTGGTGCCGGCCGAGGTTGGCGCGGGGAAGGGTGGAGTGGTCGAGGGGGGCTTGGCCCCCTTGGTCCGGAACGAGTCCTGCGTGCACAGCTGCGTGCCACGCGGCGACTGGTCGAAGATCCTGATCTGGGCGTGAGCCGCCGTCACGTACTCCTGGAGACTGGCCGTATTGCACTCCAGCTGGACGTCAGGGATGTACCCGGTCAGGCGAGAGGGCCCGGTGCTCAGCTGGTGATGCAGCGTGTCCGCGGCACCCTCGACCTGGTTGCGGAACTGGCTGCGCAGCTGATTCGTGGTCAGGACGCCCACCCCCACCGCGAAGGCAGCCAGGATCACGAAGGTCAGTCCCGCGGATCCGCCGGCCAGCCGCCAGCGGACGGGCACCGTCCTATACGCGGAGAACGTAGCCCGCGCCGCGGATCGTATGTAGGAGCCTGGGTTCGCCACTGGCTTCAAGCTTTCGTCGCAGGTTCGAGACGAAGACTTCGATCGTGTTCGTCATCGAGAAGGGGTCATAACCCCACACCTCGTCGAGGAGACGCTGGCGTGAGATGACAATCCGCTCGTTGCGCATCAGATATTCCAGCAGCTCGAATTCTCGCTGAGTTAAATCGATCTGACGCGCCCCGCGCGTGACCTCGTGGGTATCCGGGTTGAGGCGCAGGTCGCCCACGGCGAGCGCCGCCTGTCCTCGGGGCGGGCGCCGCCTGAGCAGGGCGCGCAGCCGGGCCAGGAGTTCCTGGCGGTCAAACGGCTTGACCAGGTAGTCGTCAGCCCCGGAGTCCAGGCCCTCCACCCGCGCCTCGACGGCATCGCGCGCCGTGAGGACGAGGATGGGCACGTCGTCCGTCTCGCGCATGCGCCTGGCCACCTCGATTCCGTCGAGCCGAGGGAGGCCGAGGTCGAGGACCACTAGATCGGGCAGGAAGGAGTGTGCTTCCTCGATGGCGGTGATCCCGTCAGCGGCGATCTTCACGTCGTAACCCTCGAGGCGCAGCGACCGCTGGAGAACCTGGGCGATCGCCTCGTCGTCCTCGACGACGAGAACCCGCGGAGAGCGCTCATAGTCGGCCATCGATGACTCAGATACTAGGGTGCGCAGGAGCCCGGGCCTAGTCGTCGAAGTCACGGGGTTGAAGATGGCAACCCGCAAACGAAAGGCACCCCCACGGCGCGCTAAGCGTTCTCTTTTCGGCGCCTGGTCCTCGCTGCGCCCGCCGTCGCTGGCGCTGGAGGCCTATCACGTCGATGTGATCGCGCTGGCTCTGATCGCGGTGGGGATCTTCCTCGCCGGCGTCGGCTACCTGGGCTGGTCCGGCGGGACAGTGGGGCACGGTGTCATCCAGGCCTTCCGTTTCCTCATCGGCATCCTCGGCTACGCCGTTCCCGCGGTGCTCGTCCTCAGCGGCGCGATGCTTCTCCTGCGTGAGATGCGACCGCCGGCCCGCCCGATGCGCACCGGCGCGACCTGCCTGATGGCGTCGCTCACGCTCGCACTGGCCGCGGGCACCCTCGGCCTGGGCCCCGGCGCTGTTCACGGCGCCGGGTACTGGCATCCCGCCTCCTTCGAAGCCCGGGGCGGGGTCCTCGGCGCGAGCGAGTTCTGGATCGCCTCCCACCTCTTCTCCACCGTGGGAGCCGACATTCTCGCGGTCTTCCTGTTTCTGGCCGGGCTCATCCTGGTCAGCGGCGCGGGGGTGGCCGGAGTCATACGGGCCACGGGTGCGGGGGTCGCGGAGACGAGCCGTGCCATCCGCCGCACTACGAGCTTTTCCACCAGTCCCACCGCCGGCAAGGCTGCTCCCATGCCCGCAACCGCGGCTGGACGGGCGGCCGCAGCGGCCTTCGCCGACGACGAACCGCTGCTTGGACCCGAGCCCGATACCACCGAGCTCGTAGTGTCGGCCACCCATGTGGAGGCGCCCCCACTTTCCTATGAGGACGAGCCGGAGGCGGAGCCGCTCGACGATCCCCTTCCCGAGGAGACCCCGGTTCCGGAAGCGGGACCCCGCGGCCCCGTTGACGAGTCAGAGCTGACCCCCCAGGGCCGCTACCGGGACAGCGTCACCGACGACCCAGACTTCGTGTGGCGGGTTCCCTCTCCTCGCTTTCTCGTGCGTTCGACTGGCGAGGCGGCCAAGCCTGACACTGCGGGTCAGGAGCAGGTGGCGCGAACTCTGGTCGAGACGCTGGGCCACTTCGGGATCGAGGCGAAGGTCATCGGCCGGGTGACCGGTCCCCATATCACCCGCTACGAGATCCGTCTCGCCCCGGGGACCAAGGTGGCCAAGGTGGCCCAGCTCAAGGACGACCTTGCCTACGCCCTGGCCGCCACCGATATCCGGATCCTGGCTCCCATCCCGGGCAAGCAGGCCGTGGGGGTCGAGGTGCCCAACGCCCGGCGGCGGATCGTGCACCTGGGCGATGTCTTCCAGCAGCCGCCCGCCGAATGGTCGCCGTTGACCGTGTGGCTGGGCAAGGACATCGGCGGCCGGGCCATCGGCGCGGATCTGGCCAAGATGCCGCACCTGCTGGTCGCCGGGACCACCGGCGCGGGTAAATCAGCCTGCGTCAACGCGATGCTGTCCTCGATCCTGCTCCGGGCCACCCCGCATGAGGTCCGCTTCGTGCTTGTCGATCCCAAGCAGGTCGAGCTCAATCACTACGAGTCGATCCCGCACCTGCTGACGCCGGTGATCACCTCACCCCGGATGGCCGCCAACGCCCTCCAGAACCTGGTCCGGGAGATGGAGCAGCGCTACGGGATCATGTCCCTGGCCCGCACCCGCTCTTTGCCCGAGCTCAACCGCTCGCGTGAGAAGCGTGGGGAGCCTGCGCTCCCCTACATCCTGTGCGTGATCGATGAGCTTGCCGACCTGATGATGGTGGCCCCGGCCGACGTTGAGGACTCGATCATCCGCCTGGCTCAGAAGGCACGCGCCGTGGGCATCCATCTGGTCCTGGCCACGCAGTCGCCCCGGGTCGACGTGATCACCGGAATGATTAAGGCCAACGTTCCCTCGCGCATCGCCTTCGCCGTCTCCTCGCAGACCGACTCACGCGTGATCCTGGACCAGAACGGGGCCGAATCGCTCCTCGGGCAGGGCGACATGCTGTTCTCGCCTGTGGGGGCGTCAAAGCTCCAGCGGATCCAGGGCGCCTATGTGGACGAGGAGCAGATCGCCGAGCTCACCGAGTCCTGGCGCCGCCAGGGAGAGCCTGAGTTCCACGAGGAGCTGCTCAAGGAGGTGGCCTCAGACGATGCCGCGAGCGAGGGCGACGGGGAGTTGCATCCCGACGAGGATCCGCTGCTCGAAGAGGCCATCCTGCTCGTGGCCCAGATGGGCACCGCATCGACTTCCATGCTCCAGCGGCGCCTGCGCCTCGGCTACACGCGCGCCGGCCGTCTCATCGACATGCTCGAGCGTCGCGGGATCATCTCCGGTTACGAGGGATCGAAGCCGCGCCAGGTGCTGATCTCCGAAGGCGACGCGCCGCGGATCCTCTCGCACCTGTCTGAGGGCTCGGAGGGCAGCGCTCCCGCGCTCGTACCGGTCGGCGAGGCGCCGGCTGTCGATCTGGATTAGCGGCCCGTCAGCAGGACATGCAGGTGCGGCCACTGGGTTCCGCAGCGCACGCGGATGACAGCGTGGACCGGCTGGGCGTCGAGCCGTCCGCTGACCTCGGCCTGGGGAGAGCCGAAGATGACGACCATCGGGCAGATCGTGGTCGGCGAGGCGAAGGGCGCCTTGTCCACCGTGAGCTCAGCGCATGCCTTCGCCGCCGCCGGATGATTCCCGCCCGTAGGACGGCAGGTGAGCGTCCAGAGGCGCTCTCCGCCGTTGCCTTGCCCGTGGGGCCAGTAGCGGATGGTCAGGGCGGCCCAGGGGGTTTTGCTGCTGGCCGGAGTCGTGTGGGTCCTCCGCGCGGAGGACCCGGCCGAGCCGCAGGCGATGGCGCCGAGCACCAGCGTCCAGAGGAGCAGATAGCGAGAGCGGGGCAACCGGCGCGTCCGATTGCCCCGCCCCACGCGCTTCATCTGGGGACGGCTAGAAGCCGCCGGTGCCGTTGGGCGTACCGAGGCCCGTGGGACCGTCGTAGCCGGTCTCCGTGTTGCAGACCCAACTCAGCGAGCACGATCCGTTGCTGCCACCGGAAGGCACGTCGTAGAAGCTGGCGGACGAGTAGTGCGAATACACGAACTGGTCCGCTGCGTTGCCGCTGCTGTTGTTGTGATCGCCGGCCAGTGCGAACACCGAGGCGATGATCGGCGCGGCGACGCTGGTCCCACCGAACTGCTGCCAGTACCCCGAGCTGCTGCTCCGGCACGGGGCCGGCATGAAGTAGTACGACCATGCGTCACCGCAGGAGTCGTAGACCGCGACCCCGGTGCTGGGGTTGGCGTCCGCGGACACGTCCGCCTCGGCACGATGTCCGCAACCCGTGGGGAAGCCGGTAAACGTCGTCTGGAAGGCCTGCGCCGGCTCGTAGGCCGAGCACCCGCTCCCCGTACCGGTCCAGATCGCCTCGCTGCTCCGCGTGTAACCGGTGGTCGCGTTCCCCGTCACGTTGAGTGTCGTTCCACCCACGGCGGTGACGTTCGGCGAGGTGGCCGGATAGGCGGCACCGGTTCCACTGTCGCCGGCCGAGACGGTAGTCGGATGCAGTCCGAAATTGGCGTCCGAGGTGGTCTCGTTCGAGGCCTCGGAGCCGCCCCAGCTGTTGCTCACCGCCACCACGCCGGTGTACTTCTGCGCCGTCAGCTCAGCCTGGTTCAGGTTCGCCGTCGTGGGCGAGCTGGCCTCGACGAGGACGAGGTTGCAGCGCGGGCAGATGGCCGAGACCATCTCGACATCGAGCGCCTCCTCGTCACCCCAACCGCTATCGGTGGAGGGAAGCTTGGTTGTACCGGTCTGACTGACGACCGTGAAGCTGGGATTCCCCGTGGTGTTGACCGCTGGGATTCCGTACTGCTTCCGGTAGACGTTGATGTCCGATTTGATGTTCGGCTCGTTATAGGCGTCGACGATGGCCACCGTCTCACCCGCGCCCTGACTCGCCGCCGGACCGCCCAGGCTGTACGCACCCTGGAGCTGCGCCGGACCGTAGCTACCCGTTGGCGGCGTGCTCGAGGCGAGCGGATTTCCGCCCGCCGACTTTGTCGCCTCCTGAGCCATGCAGTGCATCTCGCCTGTCAGTGCCGCGCAAACCCCGCGGTGATATACGCCCCATCGCGGTGCCGCCTGTGCCACGCCTGCGCCCAGCAACATCAGCGCACCACACAGCGCGCCTACCCACCTCACTCGAGACATCTAGCCCCCTTTTGGATCTCTGGCGGAGCCGACCCGACACGGACCCCTACCCCGAGGGAACCGCCAACCCCACCCGTTCGGATTGCGAGGCTAGCAGCGGATTCCTGCCTGCGGCGACGCTACACAACCTCTCAGCGGCCCTCTGGCACCGGGCCGACTCATCTAGCCTTGCCGCATATGGCGGATATCGGCCCGAGTCTCCGTGAGGCACGGATGCGTGAGCGGATCGACATCAGCGAGGTAGAGGCGCAGACGAAGATCCGCGCCAAGTACCTGCGCGCCATCGAGAACGAGGAATGGGACCTGCTCCCGGGCCCGATCTACGCCAAGAGCTTCCTTCGCACCTACAGCGACTACCTGGGGCTTGACTCTCGCATGCTGCTCGATGAGTTCAAGCGTCGCTACGAGCATCCCTCCGACCACGACATCCGTCCCATGAGTCGGGTAGCGGCCCGTGATCGGCCTCGCGACCGGGATCGTGACCGGCGCCCCCGGTTGCGCGCACCCGCCTGGGCCCCCATCGGGCTCGTCGTGATCGTGATTCTGGCCCTGCTCTACGCCGCCGGGACCCTCCTGGGATCCAACAGCTCGAACACCACGACCACGCACAGGCCGGCGGCGGTGACTCGCCCTCGCAGGCGCACCGTGACCACGCCTCCCGTGGCGCCCGCCGCTCCGGGCTCCGTGACCCTCAAGCTCATCCCCACCGGCGCCGTCTACGTCTGCCTGGTCAACGGGCATGGCACCAAGCTCATCAACGAGCGCACGTTCAGCGTGGGGGAGACCATCCCAACCGAATCCTCTCGCAAGCTTCTTCTCACGCTCGGCAACGCCGCGGTCCAGATGAAGGTCAACGGCAAGACGGTTCCGGTCGCCGCCTCGGCCGCAGCCATCCGCCTGCTCATCACGCCGCCGCGGTCGATCCGTCACATTCCCTTCACGCAGACTCCCACCTGTCCGTGAGCACCGAAGCCGGCCCATCCTCAGCCCGGCCGCGCGCCGGCATCCTGATAACCGGCACCGAGGTGCTGACCGGGATCATCTCCGACCGCAATGGCCCGTGGCTCTCGGAGCGCCTGCTCGAGGTCGGAGTCGACGCGGAGATGATCGAGATCGTCGGTGACCGGCCGGAGGATCTGCTCGCCGCCCTGCGTTCGATGGCCGAGCGCGGGGTCGCGCTGATCGTCACCAGCGGCGGCCTCGGCCCCACGGCGGACGATCTCACGGCGGAGATCGTGGCTCGGTACAGCGGGCGTGAAATGGTGCTCGATTCCGGGCTGGAGAAGCGCATCGAGGAGATCCTCGTGGGGCTGATGCAGCGCTGGCCGAATCTGGACCGTGAGGCGATGCGGATCTCGAACCGCAAGCAGGCGATGATCCCGGAGGGCGCTACCGTGCTCGATCCCGTGGGGACGGCTCCGGGCCTCGTCGTCCCGCCGGCCAGCGGGTCAGGCCCGACCGTGGTGGTTCTGCCTGGGCCTCCCCGGGAGCTTCAGCCGATGTGGGAGACGGCCCGCCGGACGGAGGCATTCCGGGCCGCCATCGTCGGAGCGCCTCAGTACCGCAAGGGAATGCTCCGCCTCTTCGGCATTCCGGAGTCGGAGATCGCCAGCACACTTCGCGCCGGCACCGAGGCGGGGCTCTCCCTCGAGCGCCTGGAGATAACCACCTGCCTGCGCCGGGGGGAGATCGAGGTCTCAACCCGTTATGAGCCGCCGGCCCAACCGGACTACGACGCACTGGTTTCGTTCATCCGAACGCGTCACCGGGACACCCTGTTCTCCGACGACGGCGCGACCGTCGATGAGCAGGTGGCGGGATTGTTGGAGGGAGGGATGGCCGCGGTGGCGGAATCGTGCACGGCGGGCCTGATGGCGGCCCGGCTGACCGAGCGGGCCGGTTCCTCGGCCTATTTCGCGGGGGGGGTCGTGGCCTACAGCAACCGAGCCAAGATCGAGCTCGTGGGTGTCGATGCGGCGCTGATCGAGCGCTCTGGGGCGGTTTCCGAGGCCGTGGCCGAAGCCCTGGCCGACGGGGCGGTAGCGCGGTTCGGCGCCGACTTCGGAATCGGGATCACGGGCATCGCGGGCCCCGGCGGCGGCACAGAGGAGAAGCCGGTGGGCACTGTCTGCTTCTCGGTCGCCTCCGCGACGGGTGGGCGGATCACACGCACGTCCCAGCTTCCCGGTGGCCGGGCCGACATCCGGGATCGCTCCACCACGGTGGCCATGCACCTTCTGCGCCGGCTGCTCATCCAGAAGGCGAGCGACGACTCCTTTGCGGCGCAGCTCCCCGACGTTCAGGCCAGGCGGGCTGGGTGAGCGATGGCCGCGCCCGCCTGTTCGTTGCCCTCGAGCTACCCGACCCGGTACGTCTAGCGCTCACGGGTTGGCGGGACGGACTGGCCCGGGGGCGGGAGGGACTGAGTCGTAGCGTGGCCGCATCACTTCGGCCGGTTGCCCCGGAGGCCCTGCACGTCACGCTCTGCTTCCTGGGCTCGCGCAGCGAGGATGAAATCGACCCCATCGCCGCCGCCTGCGGCGTCGTCGCCCCGGAGCCCGCTCCCGCCCTCAGCCTGGGCACGGCGGTCTGGCTTCCCCCGCGGCGGCCCCGGGTGCTGGCCGTCGAGCTGCGTGACGCCAGCACCGGGCTGGCCCGCGTGCAGGCCGCGCTGTCCGACGCCCTGTCCGCCGGTGGGTGGTATGAGCCGGAAACCCGGCCCTATCTGGCCCACGTCACGCTGGCCCGGGTCAAGGCGAGGGGAGGCGATCAGGATGCCGTCCCTCGCCGGCCGCCGGATCTCCCGGCGCCGCCGGGCCTCGACTTTCACGCCTCAGGCGTCGTTCTCTACCGCTCGCGCCTGTCCCGCAGCGGGGCCAGGTATGAGGCGCTGGCCAGCGTGAAGCTGGCGCCAGCTAGAACGGCTTGACGGCTAGTACGGCTTGACGCGGTCGAGCTTCTCCAGGCCCTCTCGCAGGGCATCAGCCTCGGGCTCCGGGCTGCTGGGGCGAGGGTTGTCGGCCGGGTTGACCTGGCTACGCCGATCATCCCCAATGCCTGGGTTCTGAGCGTCCGTCTGCTGATCGTGCTCTGAGGTGTCGTCTCTCTGGGTCATCGACCGAGTCTTGCCAGCATCGCGTTCGGGGAAACCCGCCGCACAGGTCCGGCGCCACAGCTAGGTTCCTAATGTGCTCATCGAAGGGCTCGACCACGTTCAGCTCGCCGCGCCGCGCGGTTGTGAAAAAGAGGCACGATGGTTCTTTGGCGAGCTGCTCGAACTAGCCGAGGTGGAGAAGCCCGAGTCGTTGCGCGCTCGTGGCGGGGTCTGGTTCCAGGCCGGCAAGCAACAGCTCCATGTGGGGGTCGAAGAGCCGTTTGCGCCGGCGAGGAAGGCGCATCCCGCGCTTCGCGTCCGGCCAGACGCACTCGACGCCTTGGCAGCACGTCTGGAGGCGGCCGGCGCAAGGGTTCTCTGGGACGACGCGTTGAACGACGCCCGCCGCTTCTATTCCGAGGACCCGTGGGGAAATCGCATCGAGCTGCTCGCCGGCCCGTAGCTTCATGGTTGGCACGTCGAGGGCCCGAACCTAGGGCCCCTGGCAAAACGTTCCCGCTCAGTCCCCACGGCAAAGCGCTTCCGCGGAAGCGCTTTTGCTCGGGTGTGGCGCGGCTCTGTGACAGCTCTGTCACGAATCTGCTCCGATTCCCGGATAAACCCCTGTTTTCGTGCTTTTCCGTCCGATCGCGAGCGTAGCCTGATCGAACATGTGTTCCACTGATCCAGGGGTGTTCGCTTTCCCGAAATCGGCCGAGGAGCGACGAATCGAGGAGTTGGAGACGCAGATTTGCGACCTGGCGGCTCATCTTGCAGCGGCCACCTGCCGCTGGCTGCTCCTCATCGCCGAGTTCGACGCTCGGCTGGGGTGGTCGGACTGGGGAGCGAAATCCTGCGCCCAGTGGCTGTGCTGGCGTTGCTCGATCGGTCGGGTGACCGCCCGTGAGCATGTGCGCGTGGCGAGAAGCTTGTTGGAGCTGCCTCTGGTTCGCGCGGCGTTCAGTACGGGCGAGCTCACATACTGCAAGGTGCGCGCCATTTCCCGGGTTGCCACGCCTGAGACCGAGGAGCAACTTGTCCACCTCGCGTGTCACGCGACTGGCGCCCAGGTGGAGAAGCTGGTGCGCCTGTATCGAGGCGTGATCACGGCAACGACGCAGGCCGCGCAGCAGGTATACGAACGACGCTCCGTGTCTCATCGCTGGAATGAGGACGGATCGCTGACCGTCGAGGCACGTCTGGCACCCGACGACGGTGCTCTCGTCCTGGCCGCCCTCGAGGCAGCGGAGGCCGAGGCCGTGCAGCCTGAGAACGCTTCCGCGGAAGCGCCTCTGAACTACGAGCAGCGTTGCGCTTTACGCGCCGATGCGTTGGTTGCCATAGCCCGCCGCCAGCTGGCGGAAGCCGAAGCCGCCACCTCCGAGGGCGAGCCCTGCGAGGTGGTCGTCCACGTCGACGTCCAATCGCTGGTCGATGATCGCGTGCACGAGCGCTGCGAGGTATCCGACGGACCTCCCATCGCTCCTGAGACGCTGCGACGCCTGAGCTGTGACGCATCGATCGTGCGGATCATCGAGCGGGAAGGACGCCCACTCTCGGTTGGGCGTCGTAAGCGGACGATCTCGACCCCGCTTCGGCGTGCTCTGCGCAGCCGCGATGGCGGCTGCCGTTTCCCGGGCTGCGCACACAGACGGTTTCTCCACGCTCATCACGTCCACCACTGGGCGCGGGGAGGTCCCACTGAGCTCGACAATCTTGTCCAGCTGTGTTCCTATCACCATCGTCTGGTCCATGAGGGTGGCTTCTGCGTCGAGCGCGCCGGGCAGCGGGGAGTGCGCTTCCGCCGGCCCGACGGCCGCCTGATCGCCGAGGCAGTCACCACTCCGGCTCCAGCCGGACCCGGCCTGCCGTCGCAACACCGAGCCCAGGGGCTGACCATCGACGCCAATACGTGCAAACCCCGGTCGATGGGAGATCGCCTCGACTACGACATTGCCGTCGAAGGACTTTGCGCCCGCGTCTCGCCCCGCGGCGAACGCAATTGTGACCATCCCTATTCAAATCTGTGACGGACATGTCTTGTTCCGTAACAGGCCCCGCATCTAGCGTCCATTCCGTCCGAAGCCACTCGTAGCGTGGTGGGTTCAAATAAAGGAACTAAGGAGCCGAACCGAACATGAGCGATCGAGAGAACGGGACCAATGGCGATCCCAAGGCTGACGCCAAGCGTCAGGCCGCCCTCAAAGGGGCGCTGTCCCAGATCGAGAAGCAGTTCGGCAAGGGCACCGTCATGCGGATGGGCGATC
Source organism: uncultured Solirubrobacterales bacterium (assembly GCA_963733555.1). Lineage (GTDB taxonomy): Bacteria > Actinomycetota > Thermoleophilia > Solirubrobacterales > Solirubrobacteraceae > Palsa-465. The sequence continues at coordinate 821,050 of CAVTDO010000002.1, read as the reverse complement.
CCGGGGCCCGGGTGGCGGTCGATGCCGTCCCCACCGGGGCGCTGCCGCTCGACATCGCGCTGGGAATTGGCGGCGTGCCCAGGGGCCGGATCGTCGAGATCTTCGGCCCGGAGTCCTCGGGTAAGACCACGCTCGTCTACCACATCATTGCCGAGGCGCAGAAGCTCGGCGGAGTGTGTGCATTCGTCGACGCCGAGCACGCGATGGACCCGCTTTACGCCCGGGAGATTGGCGTCGACATCGACGAGCTGCTCGTCTCCCAGCCGGACTACGGCGAGCAGGGGCTGGAAATCGTCGACATGCTGATCCGCTCCGGGGCGGTCGACGTGATCGCCGTCGACTCGGTGGCCGCGCTCACCCCGCGGGCCGAGCTGGAAGGCCAGATGGGGGATCAGAGCGTCGGGCTCCAGGCGCGGATGATGTCCCAGGCGATGCGCAAGCTCACCGGCAACCTCAACCGCACCCAGACCATGTGCGTGTTCACCAACCAGATCCGGGAGAAGGTCGGCGTCATGTTCGGCCCGACGGAGACTCAGCCGGGCGGCCGGGCGCTCAAGTTCTATTCCTCGATCCGGCTCGACATCCGCCGGATCGAGACGCTCAAGGACGGCACCGAGGCGGTGGGCAACCGGGTCAGGGTCAAGGTGGTCAAGAACAAGGTGGCGGCGCCGTTCAAGCAGGCGGAGTTCGACATCGAGTTCGGCAAGGGCATCTCCAGCTCCGGTTGCCTGCTCGACTACGGGATCGAGCACAACATCATCACCAAGTCAGGCTCCTTCTTCTCCTATGGGGAGGAGCGGCTCGGACAGGGACGCGGCAACGCGAAGGCATTCCTCGATGAGCACCAGGAGCTGTCCAAGGAGATCGAGACCAAGATCTACGCCCTGCTCGGGATTGGGCGTGACCTGGTCAAGCCCATCGAGGGCCGGGACGACACGCCGGACATGACGTCTCATCCCTCGTCTGGGGACTGGCCTGCGGCCGCGCCGGCGGTGGAAGAGCGGGCGGCGTAGCGCCCGCTGGGGCTATGGACGGCGAAGCCGCGGTGAGCGCGCGGGCGCTGGAGCTCGCCTACCGCTATCTCAACCAGCGTGAGCGAACCGTGCAGGAGCTGCGGCGGCTTCTGAGCGGTCGCGATCTCGATCCGTCGGCGATCGATGCCGTCGTAGATGAGCTGACCGAAGCCGGCTACCTGGACGACGCCCGCTACGCCCGGCTGTTCGCCGAGGACAAGCGGAGGCTCGAGCAATGGGGGAGCGGACGCATTCGCAGCGCGCTGCTGGCGCGTGGGGTGGGGCGTGACGTGGTCGAGGCCGCTCTCGCGGACGAACCCGGCGAGGAACTGTCCCAGGCCCTCGCCCTGCTTGAGCAGCGGTTCCCCACACCCCCGCAGGAACAACGAGACCGGAAGCGGGCGCTCGGGGTTCTGCTGCGGCGCGGCTACGAGCCTGAACTGGCCATGGACGCACTCAGCGCCTATTCCCGCAGCCACGGCTGAGGCCCGCGCCAGGGCCGTCAGCGCCGTTTCGGTTTGCGCGGCGAGGTCGTCGGTACTACGATCCAGTAAGCGAACGAATGGCCCGCGGGCCGCAAAAGACCAGCAAACTTGCAGATTCATTGGATCCGGACATTGGTAATGACGGCAATCTCCAACGGGCCTCCCGCCCAGCTCGAAGCCCCCTAGAGAGCAATAGCTAAGCCGCGGCCCCGGGCACCTGATCCCGCGGGTCCAGTCGCCGAAGCCGGCATCCGTTCGTGTCGTGCGCACGGGCCATTCGTCGCTCCAGCAAACCGAATAAGGAAGCCCCGGGCTTGGTGCCCGGAGAGCCGGAGAGGACGAGCAATGGACATCATCGGTGGCGCCGCGGTGATTGCGGTAGCCGTCGTGCTCGCAGCGGTCATATACGGCCGCACACACCGGGGCGCGGGCTCGACGGACCATGGAGGCCGTCTGAGCGGGCACGAGCGGGAGCTATCCGATCGCGGAGCTGCCTTGGCCACGCGGGAGGAGAGTCTCGTGGGCCGTGAAGCCGCGCTCGAACAGGAGCGCCAGGCGCTGGCCGGCAACCGGCGGGAACTCGAGCGAGCGCTGGAGCAGGTCTCGGGCCTGTCGGCGGCCAAGGCCAAGCAGCTGCTTCTGGTCCAGGTGGAGGAACAGGCGCGGCATGACTCCGCACGCAAGATCCGTCAGATCGAGGAGGAGACCAAGCGTGAGGCCGACCGTCGCGTGCGGAACATCCTCTCGGTGTGCATGCAGCGCCTGGCCGCTGGGCATGCCACCGAGACCACTGTCTCGGTCGTTCAGCTGACCACCGACGATATGAAAGGGCGCATCATCGGCCGTGAGGGCCGGAACATCCGTGCCCTGGAGAATCTGACGGGGGTTGACTTCATCATCGACGACACCCCCGGAGCCGTCGTGCTCTCCGGGTTCGACGGCGTCCGACGGGAGATCGCCAAGCTCACGCTCGAGAAGCTGCTCCAGGACGGACGGATTCATCCCGCGCGGATCGAGGAGACCTACTACCAGGCCAAGTCCGAGCTTGAGAACCACATCATTGAGGCCGGGGAGCAGGCGGTCCTCGAGGCCAATGTCCAGGGGCTTGACCCGGAGCTGGTCAAGCTCATGGGACGGCTCAAGTTCCGCACGAGCTATGGGCAGAATGTGCTCGCTCACTCGGTCGAGGTCTCGCAGCTGGCGGGCATGATGGCCGAGGAACTCGGGGCTGGCCCCAAGACGGCACGCCGAGCGGCACTGCTGCACGACATCGGCAAGGCCGTGACCCATGAGATCGAGGGGCCGCACGCGCTCGTCGGCGGCGATCTGGCCCGCCGGCATGGCGAGCCGGAGGCGGTCGCCCACGCCATGGAGGCGCATCACAACGAGGTCGAGCCGCAGACCGTCGAGGCGGTCATCGTCCAGGCGGCCGACGCACTATCCGGCGCTCGCCCGGGCGCTCGGGGCGAGTCGCTCGAGCAATACGTGAAACGCCTGCGCGACCTGGAGCAGATAGCGATGCGGCACGAGGGAGTCGAGCGGGTCTACGCCATGCAGGCCGGGAGAGAGATCCGGGTGATGGTCGCGCCGGGGGCGATCGACGATGACGCGGCGACTCTGCTCTCTTACGGGATCGCCCGGGAGATCGAGAAGGAACTCGAGTACCCGGGCCAGATCAAGGTCACGGTGATCCGGGAATCCCGGGCCACCGAGTACGCGCGCTGATTTACGGTCGTGGCGCGTGGGTAACCGTTGTAGAAGCGAAAAAATGCAAACGGCGGCTTATTCGACCGCGGTCGCCGGGAGAGGGTCCAGTTGAGACATCGACCGTCGTTGTCACGCCTGGTGGGCAGCCTTTCGCGATTCGCGATGCTGCTGGCCGCCACGGTGGCCGTGGGTAGTTTCGCCGCCTCCGGGGCTCTGGCGAATGTTCACCACGCCAAGCACAAGAGCCACCGAAAGCACCATCACAAGAAGACCAAGAAGACCAAAGTGCACCTCCCGGCAAATCACGGCACGGCGCAGGCGACGAGTGGCGCCTCGGCTCATGGACAGCTCCTGCACCCCTTCGCCCTCAACACGAATCAGTCCAACAACTGGTCGGGCTATAACCAGGGAACGCTTGAGCAGGGGGGATCCACGCCCAAGCTGTTCAGCTCGATGAGCGGGAACTGGACGGTTCCCACGGTGACCCAGCACACCTCGGGCCAGGCCGAGTACTCATCCAACTGGATCGGGATCGGTGGCGGGTGCGTCGACTCCGGCTGCTCAGTCACCGACTCGACGCTGATCCAGACCGGCACCGAGCAGGATGTCGATTCGACCGGCGCCGCCTCCTATTCGGCGTGGTGGGAGATCATCCCCGGTCCGTCGCTCACGATCACGAGCATGACCGTTCATCCGGGTGACCAGATGTCCGCCTCGCTGACCTCGCTGGCCCCAGGCCTCTGGACGATCAATATCGCCGACAGGACCGACGGCCAGTCCTACACGACAACGGTTCCCTACACCTCCACCGAGGACACGGCGGAATGGATTCAGGAAACCCCGTTGATCCTGGGCACCAACGCCGGGTTCGCGGCCTTGCCAAACCTGACGGCGCCGAACTTCGATCTGGCCACCACGGACGGTGCGCCGGCGAATCTCAAGTCCTCCGAGCAGATGGACCTGGTGGACTCGAGCGGCAGCGTCATCGCGACACCCTCGGCGCCTGATCCGGACGCCGACGGTTTCAACGTGTGCACGTGGGCGAGCGCGTGCACGGCTCCGAGTAGCAGCTAGCGGCTAACCCCTCGGCGGGATATGGCTCCGGTCGGCCGCCCACGAGCGGCCGGCGGAGCCTTTCTCTTTAGTGGTGGTGGTGGTGGGGCAGCGCGCCCGGCGCGGTCCAGACGCCGAAATGGGGGATGAGGAGGATGGCGAGAACCGCGCCGCCGACGATCCCAGCCGTGAGGGTTAGCCACCTCGCTGCGGCGCCGCGAACGCGCATCGAGCCCCGGCGTCCTGGACGCCCCGGCCGCGATCGGGACCGCCCGCAACGAACGCCCGAGCGAGGGCAGGTGAGCCAGGACATGGATGACCATGAAGACCAGCCAGACGATGAAGCTCACCTTGTGCACCAGCACGAGGGTCGAACGCCCGCGGGGGCCGTTGAAGAGAAGCCAGACGCCGGTGACGAACACGACAAGAGTGCTCGTGCACCACGATTGGCCCCATCGCGCGCAGCACCGGCATCGGCGGCCCCTTGGCTCGGTAGATGGCGGCGCGCGTGTAGTAGCGCGCGAAGCGGTAGCTCGTACTCGCCAGCTTGAGCAGGCACGGGGCCGATCAGGAGCAGACCCAGGAACAGATGCAGCCACAGCAGCTGGCCGATCCGCACGATCGTCACGCCGAGCACGGCAAGCATCACGAGCAGGATGGTGCCGATCATCGCCGTCAGCTGTTCGTTACCGTCGATTCCACCGGCGAAGAAGCGCCGTCTGAACACTCCCGGAGAGCTCGGTCGGGAAGTTCAAGCGGCGCTCACTGCACGAATGAGAATGCTCTTTGACGCAGGCGGCCCATTTAGTCTCATGACTGTGCCCGGATTGATTCTGGTTATCGAGGACGAGCCTGGGATCGTCGACTTCCTCGAGCGGGGCTTATCGGCCCAGGGCTTCGAGGTCATCTCGGCGCTCGATGGCGACGCCGGGCTGGAGCGGGCGCTGGGCGAGGACATTGACCTCGTCGTTCTCGACATGATGCTGCCGGGAGCGCAGCGGATTCGAGGTCCTCGAACGGCTACGGGCGGCGAAGCCCGCGCTGCCCGTGATCGTGCTGACGGCGCTGGGCGAGGTCGACGACCGGGTCTCCGGCCTCGACGCCGGCGCGCGGACTATCTGACGAAGCCGTTCTCGCTGACCGAGCTGGCGGCCCGCATACGGGCTCAGCTGCGCGTTGCCTCTCAGGTGCCCCAGACAACTCTGGCGGGGGGCGGCGTCGAGGTCGACCTGCTCACGCGCGAAGTACGCCGCGGTGGCGACCCCGTCCGGCTCTCCACGACCGAGTTCGAGCTCCTGGCCTACCTGATGCGAAACCGGGGCAAGTCCTCACCCGCGAGCAGATCCTCCGGGCCGTCTGGGGCTATGAGCATGACCCGGGCACGAACGTCGTTGACGTCTACGTCGGTTATCTGAGGCGCAAGCTGCGCGGGCAGAACGGCGAGGCCCCGATCGCCACGATCCGCTCGGTCGGCTATCGCTTCGATGCCGCGGATTAGGACGCGCCTTCCGGCTGGCTGCGCTGGCGACTGACCGCATGGGTGGCGGCGTGCTGCTGGTCTCCGCTGCGGCTGTGTTCGTCGTCGTCTATCAGGACACCGGGACGCAGATTCAGAATCAGATCGATCGCGACATCGCGGGCGACGCTCGCAGCTCGCCCAGGCGCTCCGGCCGACGCGCGGCTCAAGCCCGCCCAGCTCGCCACCGCCGCCAGCAGTTATGTCCACGCGCAGCCCTACTCGGCCAGCTCGACGCTGCTCTTCGTCCTCATACCGGGCGCTCAGACGGTGAGCAACCATCCGGAGGTGTTCGGCATCGGTCCGCCCGAGCCGGGGAGACGGCCGACGATCAGGCGAGCCGAGAATCGATCTGCGCGGCGCTGGCCATCCCCAGGCTCGGCTACTCGGACCGTGCCTGCCTGACGTCGGCCCCATGCGGATCCTGGAGCGCCCGCTGAACTCGGCTCGCTGCGCGTGCCGTTGGCGCCGGTGAGCCGCTGCGCCTGGTCGAGAGCGCGCAGCACGGCGTCGCCCGCGCCTTCCGCTCGCGGGCGTGGTCGCTCCTGGCTCGCCCTATCGCCTCCTACCTGGCCGGCGCCCGCGTGTCGGCGCCGCTCCGCCGAATGGCGGCGATTGCGGCTCGCGTCGATGCGGGCGAGCTCGGCCCGCGAATGAAGCTCTCCGGAGGTCCGGCGGACGAGCTGAAGGTTCTTGCGCGATTCGTTCAACCACATGCTTGACCGGCTCGCGCAGGCCTTTGCCGGCCAGCGCGAGTTCATCGCGGATGCATCGCATGAGCTGCGAACCCCGTTGACCGTGATCCAGGGCCAGCTCGAGGTCTTGGCGGCTCAGTCGCACCCTCCGAGGACGAGGTCCGACACGTCGAACGACAGGTGCAGGCCGAGATCAGCCGGATGGGCCGCCTGGTCGACGACCTGCTGGTCCTGACCCAGGCAGAGCGGAGCGATTTCTTGCGCATCGAGCAGATCGATTTCCGCCATTCGTCGGCGAGATCTGGGATGGGCTGAGCCTGACCGCCGACCGCCAATTCGAAGTCGGAGCGGTCCCGGACGGGACGCTGACGGCCGATCCCGACCGTCTGGCTCAGGCCCTTCGCAACCTTGGCCGCAATGCGATCGACCACACCGCGCGAGGGAACGGACTGGTCCGGCTCGAGGTCGACGTTCGGTCGACCGGATCGATCACGTTCGGGGTGATCGATAACGGTCCGGGAATCCCAACCCGGAGCGCGAGCGGGTCTTCGAGCGCTTCCATCGCTCCGACTCCGGCCGCAGCCGCAAGCACCGGCGGGACCGGTCTCGGCCTGGCGATCGTCCGCGCGATCGCGGAGGCCCATGGCGGCCGGGTCCGCGTCGCCGCGGGCCGAACGGACCGGGCGCAACCGTCGAATTGACGCTCCCGGGGTTCACCCGTTGTGGGTCGCGAGCAGCCGGTCGAGCTGCTGGCCGTCGCTACCCTTGGCTCGCGATGCGCCGCTATCACCTCACGACCTTCGGCTGTCAGATGAACGAGCACGACTCCGAGCGGATGAAGGGAATGCTCGAGTCGATCGGCTATAGCGAGGGTCCACGCGCGACGAGGCCGACCTGATCCTCTTCAACACCTGCTCTATCCGCGAGAAGGCCGATGATCGCTTCATTGCGCACCTCGGGGAGGCCAAGCGGCTGAAGCGCGAGCGTCCGGACTTGTGGTCGGAGTCGGGGGCTGCTGGGCACAGTCGGTCAAGGAGGAGGTGTTCGCACGGTTCCCGTTCGTGGACGTGGCGTTCGGACCCGGGCAGGTCCACAAGCTCGCCGAGTTCCTCACCAGCGACTCTCTGACCGCGCAGGGCTTCTTCGAGTTCGAGGGCTTCACCGGTCGTCTGCCTGCCAAGCGCGCCCGCGAGCTACCAGGGCTGGGTGCAGATCAGCGTGGGTTGCAACTGCGTCTGCTCGTATTGCATCGTCCCCTCGACGCGCGGCCGTGAGGTCGCCGCGCCCGGCTGATGAACTCGTGGCCGAGGTGGCGCGCCTCGCCGCCGACGGAGTCCAGGAGGTCACTCTCCTCGGTCAGAACGTCAATTCCTACGGCCGCGACCTCCCGCTTGAGGAGCGGGTGACATTCGCCCAGCTGCTCGAGATGGTCGATGGGGTGGACGGGATCGAGCGGATCCGCTACACGAGCCCGCACCCCAAGGACATGCGCGAGGACGTGATCCGCGCACACGCCGAGCTCCCTGCGCTCTGCGAGCACATCCATCTCCCGTTGCAGTCGGGCTCAAGCGCGGTGCTGAAACGGATGCGCCGCACCTACACGCGCGAGCGCTATCTCGACCGCGTAGCACTGATCCGCGAGCACGTCCCCGATTGCGCGATCACCACCGACATCATCGTCGGTTTCCCGGGGGAGACCGAGGACGACTTCCGGCAGACGCTCGAGCTCGCCGAGGAGGTCGGCTACGACGGCGCCTTCACATTCATCTACTCGCCCCGCCGCGGAACCGAGGCGGCGGACGCTGCCCGATCAGGTGCCGCACGAGGTCGCGGTGGAGCGGATGGAGCGTCTGGTCGAGGTGATCCAGCGGCGCGCGCGCGAGCGCGCGCAGCGGTTCGTCGGGCGCACGCTCGAGGTGCTGGTGGAAGGACCGTCCCGCACCGACCCCGACGTCTGCGCGGACGCTCCCGGCACAACAAGGTCGTCAACTTCACCGGTCTCGGCTCGCCCGGCGAACTTGTCGAGGTCGAGATCACCTCGGCAAGAGCCAGACCCTCACGGGGAGGCCTCGCTGCTGTCGCGGCTTCGCTAGCCCGGCGGCTCGAGGTTCAGGACTTCGAAGCCGAAGCGGTCGGCGAGCCGCTGCGCCACCAGGGAGCGATGACACGCCTGAGCCGTGGCCTCGACGCACAGCAGCGCGCCGATCCCGTCCACGGGCAGAGACTCCACAAGCGGCTCCAGAGGCGCGTGATCCAGTATCTCCTCGGTATAGGCGCGGATGTATTCAGGCGAGAGCTGAACTCGTGAGCGCTTGCCCACGCCCTGCACAGCGTCCTCGCGATATTGCAGCTGACGCAGCTCCGTGGTCGGGGCGAGCTCTCGGTGGTGCTCGTAGGCGATGTGGGCCTCGGCCAGGAGGGCCTGCAAGCGGCGGGAGTTCGCCCAGGCGTACTGCGGCCCGCGCACACCCCGGCGCTGACGGACGTCGATGATCTGCGTCACATTGGCAGCATCGAGGGCGCGGATGAAGCTGGCGGCGTCAAATTCGTACACGCCGATCGTGGCGATCTTGGGCATAGCGCCTTACGTTAGGACGCTTCACACATCGACCGGGGCCTGGCCGGCCCGGCGCGATGCACCGACCGATGCGCACACGACCAGGGCGATCCCGAGCACGGCGCGGGAGCTGAGACTCTGGCCGAGGACAATCAGACCGGCGATCGCGGCCATGGCCGGTTCGAGGCTCATGAGGACCCCGAACACAGACGGCGCGATCCGCCGCAGGGCTTCGTTCTCAAACGAGTACGGGATGGCCGAGGAGAGCATGCCCACGGCTGACCCCAGAGCCAGCGCACGGAGCGTGAACAGGTGCGTGCCAGCCTCGATCACCCCCGCTGGAAGCGCGGTCAGCGTGGCCACGAACATGGCCAGGGCCAGTCCGGTGCCGCGCTCGAAGGTGCGCCCGATGCGGGCGTTGAGCAGGATGTAGGCCCCCCACAGGGCCCCGGCGACCAGCGCCAGCAACGCCCCGAGGAGATCGAGGCCGTGGGCTTGCCCGCGAGCCAGGGCGAGGATGCCGGCCGCCGCCAGGGCCACCCAGAGCAGGTCGACCGGACGCCGGGATCCGGCGATCGCCACCGTGAGCGGTCCCACGAACTCAAGCGTGACCGCGACGCCGAGCGGGATGCGGTGGATGGCGTGGTAGAAGGTCAAGTTCATGCCGGCCAGAACGAGGCCGAAGGCGACGGCGGCCACGAGATCGCTGCGCGGCCTCCCGCGCAGGCGGGGGCGCCAGAGCGCGGTCAGAACGATGGTCGCCGAGAGCAGCCGGAGCAGGACAGCTCCGCCGGGCCCGATCCGGGAGAACAGAGTCGCAGCGATGGCCGATCCGAACTGGACCGAAGTTATCCCGCCCACGACCAGCCCGCCCGAGGGCGCCCGGGCGAGCAACCCTCCCTGGGTCGCTCCTCGGTGTGCGCCTTCCACCGGCCCGATCCTAGCCAGCGGGATTTACGATCCCCACCGTGACGCGCTCGACACGCAGAGGCTTTCTCTCGGCGGTGGGACTGGCCGGGGCGAGCGCCGGCCTGGGGCTCCGCGGCGCCGCGGCGGAGGCCCGCAGGGGCCCCGGGGAGTGGGCGCCCTTTTTCGGAGCCCATCAGGGCGGCATCACGACCCCGACCCAGGAGCACGTGCAGTTCGCGGCGCTCGACGTTCTCTCGCGCTCGGCGGGCGACCTCCGAGGCCTCTTGACCCTCCTCTCGGGGGCGGCGGCGGATCTGTGCGCCGGGCGGCCGGTGGGGCCGCTGCAAACCGGCGTGCGGCCGCCGGTCGACACGGGAGAGGCGGTGGGGCTGTCCACCGCCCGCCTCACCGTCACCTTCGGCCTGGGTCCCGGGATCTTCCTCCCGGGCCGCTTCGGCCTGGCCGATCGGCGTCCGGCGCCGCTGATTGATCTGCCCGGCTTCGCCAACGATGCCCTCGACCCGGCGATCTCAGGCGGTGACATCGCCCTCCAGGTATGTGCCGAGGATCCCCAGGTCGCCTTCCACGCCGTTCACGACCTGATCCGGCTGGCGCAGCCGGTGGCCACGGTGCGCTGGCTCCTGAACGGCTTCGGGCGCACCTCCAACAGCCGCGCTCAGGCGACGCCGCGAAATCTCATGGGCTTCAAGGACGGGACGGCCAACATCATGGACGAGGACCGGGCATCCCTGTCTCGCTTCGTGTGGGCGCAGGGACCAGAGTCCCCGGCCTGGATGCGCGGTGGGAGCTACATGGTCGTGCGCCGGATCAAGATGCTGCTCGGCCGCTGGGATGCCATCGGCCTGACCCAGCAGGAGGACACCTTCGGTCGCCGCAAGCTGTCCGGCGCGCCTCTGGGCGGGGGTCGGGAGCATGATCCGCTCGACCTCGCGGCCACCCAGAATGGCCGCCTCGTGATCCCCGCCGATGCGCATGTCCGGCTCGCCAGCCCGGCCGAGAACTCAGGGCAGCGGATTCTCCGCCGCGGCTACTCCTATGTCGAGCCGGTCGAAGGTCCCGCCGAGGCGGTAGCCGGAGGCCAGCTCTTCATCTGCTACCAGCGTGATCCACGGCGCCAGTTCGTCCCGATTCAGCGCCGGCTCGCCGCCTCGGACGCGCTGAATGCTCACACCGCGCACGTGGGGAGCGCCATCTTCGCCTGTCCGCCCGGCGCCTCACACGGCGGCTTCGTGGGCGATCGGCTACTGGGCTAGGGGCGCGCCGAGCACATCGCCCAGCGCGGTCAGGTCCCCGTCGCTGGGCGTCCACCGCGCGGCCTGAGCGTTGGTGCGGACCTGTTCGGGCTTGGTCGCGCCCGCGATGACGGAGGAGATTGTCGGGTTGGCGAGCAGAGCCCCGATCGCCACATCCACAAGCGAGATGCCCCGCTCCTCGGCGAACCGGTTCAGGCCCTCGACGATGTCGAACTGCTCATCGCTGGCAACCTGGTCTCGTCCGGCCAGACGGGTGCCTTCGGGTGCCGCCTGCCCGCGCTGGTACTTCCCGGTCAGGAGCCCCGAGGAGAGCGGGAAATAGGGCACGTAACCCAGGCCGAGGCGAGCGCAGGTCGGCAACACATCACGCTCGTCACCGCGCACAAGGAGGCTGTACTCGTTCTGGATGGCCGTGAAGCGGGTCAGCCCCTGCTCGCGGGCCACCGCATCGGCCTCCTCGATCTGCTCGGCGCTGAAGTTGGAGGCGCCGAGGGCGCGGACGGTCCCGGCCTGAACCAGCTCATGGAGCGCGCCCAGGGTCTCGCTGATTGGCGTCTCTCCGTCGGGCTGGTGGTACCAGTAGAGATCGATGACGTCGGTGCGGAGCCGGCGCAGCGAGGCCTCGACGGCCTGGCGGATGTAGTCGGCCGAGCCGCGCGGCCCGCGGCCGTCACCCATGTCCATACCGAACTTGGTCGCCAGCACGACCTGATCACGCCGGCCCTCGAGGACCTGGCCGAGGAGCTCCTCGCTGCCTCCCTGGCCGCCATAGATGTCGGCCGTGTCGAGGAAGTTGACGCCCTCCTCAAGCGCGCTGTCGACGACAGCACGGGTCCCCTCGAGATCGACCCGCCGACCAAAGTTGTTGCAGCCGAGACCGAGGACTGAGACCTCGAGCCCGGAGTGTCCGAGGCTGCGGGTGGGCATGTCCGCCATGCCCCGTCATATAGCAGAGCCGCTCAGCTGAACTGCACGAGCGTTATGCGAGCGCGGGCCACCGATGTTCCGAATTTCAGGACCAGATTGGCTGCGAGCTGGTTACCGCGCGCCGAGTCGAGCAGCTGCCTTCCCGCCGGGGTTGGGGAGAAGAGGAGGTAGCCGAGCTCACTCCCGTTGATGAGCTCGGGATGGGTCGATGCGATCGTCACCGGGCCCGCCGTCAGGGTGGCCGAGACCTGGCAGGGGTAGACCGCGCTACATCCCACGAGCACCCCTCCGGCGCCGTGAGCGGAGACGAAGTCCGTCGAGCTGACGGCACGGAGAAGGGCCGACGGGGTGGCTGAGTGGCTCGGCGCGGCTCCGCTCGTGGTGAACGGGATCAGGGACATGGGGGCCGAGATGCTGCGACCGCTCGCGTCCTTGACGCTCACCTGGGCCGCCAGACGACGCCCGCGGGCGCGGTCGAGCAGCTTCAGCGCCGCGGGCGTGAGCTTGAAGAAGACAAGTCCTGTGCCCTCAGCCGGGATCGCCTCGCTGCCGGTCCTGGCCAGGGTCAGGCGGCCGAGCGAGACGGTGGTTATGGCGTGACATGTCGTGGTCAGGTAGCACCCGACCGGGACGCCGGCCACCCCGCTCCCGGAACCCACGAACACGCTGTGGCCAAACAGGAGCATGTGCGGAGGGGTGACCACCGTCGAGGAGTTGGCCAGCCACTGCCCGGATGAGCCCACGGCCTGCACGGCGAAATAGGGAGCCGAGCTCGGGAGGACGATGCTCGCTTTCGCCCCCTGGGCGGGCACCGACCTGATGGGCACGAGGGCGCCGGGTGCCGTGCCCGCCAGCACCTGCCAGGACAGCAAGCCGGGGCCGCTCCAGCCGGCGCTCAGAGTCGTCATCCCGGTGGCCGCCGAGCTGATGGACAGCGTGGGGGGAGGGGGCGCCTGGGCACTGGAGGCGCCGCCCGTCGCCGTCGCCCCGTCAAGGTAGTCGCTGTCGATGTTGAGCGTGACCCCGCCATAGGTCTCGTTGTGCGCCCCCTCGTACTGGTGCAGGCGCTGTTGGTTCGCCCAATCGGTGCTGGGGACAGAGGGATCGGTGGTGCTCGCCTGGCCGTTCCAGTTCGCCATCCAGATGTCGTCCGGCTCGGGATAGCTGGTCCCGTAGCGCGCCACCAGATCCGCGATGACCGAATTCGAGTTGCCGTAGACACCGGACAGGTAGCCCTCGGCATGCAGCTGCGAGGTCCACGAGGACAGATACGCCATCACGGCCGAGGTGTTGGCCGACGTCCGGCTGTAGTACTCCATGTCGTCGTAGATCGGGGTGCCGGGCGGGAGGGCGAGCGTCTGGGCGTCGGTGACCGCATCCTGCGCTGCCGCTGTGCCCTGAGCCGAGGCCTGACTGGGCGAGATGCCGGCGCAGCCGCAGCTGTTGCTGGGGGCCTGGAGACCGACGTAGGTGGGGATCATGTGCCAGCCCGCCGCCGATTCGCTCCCGACCCAGGCGCTATTCAGGTTGGGCTGCGAACAGGCGGCGTTGGCGCCACCGATATAGATACCGAGGGCCCGGTAGGGCGAGGCGCCCCAGGCGGACATCGTCTGCGCAGAGGGGGCCGAACAGGCGTCGAACCCAGGGCCTGCGTAGATGACCTGGGCGGCGTGGGCGCCGGGCTGGGCGCCATGCGCCTCGAGGGCCGGATGCAGACGAGGGCGCGGGACCGCGGGCAGTGAGCGGCGGTGAAGCGCGCGGGTGATGAGCTCCCGCCCGGAGGACCAGGTGGCCAGGACGCGGACGTTTCCGGAAACAAAGGCAGTCGCCGAGCCCTCCGGGGCAGCCGTGCTCATCGGTGAGGCGGCTGCGGCCATGGAGGCGCCGACCGGTTCGACGAGGATCGCGTCCGAGCGACCGGCGGCGCTGGCCGGACAGTTCTCGGTGCGGCTCGGCACGCCCAGGTAGAGGGCGTGGCGGTTGAAGCGCACGCAGGCCGACGGATCACGGCTCAGGTCATACACCGGCCACGATCTGGGTACCGAGACCGTGTAGCCGCGGTAGGTGAGCGTTCTCCAGCCTGAGCCGGCGCTCGCCGAGGCAGCGCCGAGTAACGCCAGTAGCGGGACCAGCGCGATCACCAGCCGGACGCGTTGTCCCCTTTCGCGCATCAGAAGTTCCTAACACGCTCCTCGGCGGAACGTAGCGCGTGCTTTACATAAGCGGGGGAGGCGTTCATCCGGCCTGTATGCGAACATACGTTCTATGCGGTGGAGCAACCTGACGATCGAGGCTGACGAGCGGGCTCGCCTACCTGGATACAGGGAAGAGGCCGTCGTGCGCCACTTCGAGGCACCGGGCGCGGTCCGGACGAGGTTCTACGAGGTGAGGGCGAAATCGGTCATCAACCGGGTTCCAGAGGCGTCGCAGGTTCCCTTCCGGTGGACGATCAACCCGTATCGCGGCTGCACGCACGCCTGCGCCTGGTGTTTTGCCCGCCCCACCCACGCCTACCTTGACTTCAACGCGGGCCGGGACTTCGAGCGTGAGATCGTGGTCAAGGTCAACGCGCCGGAGGTGCTGCGCCGGGAGCTGGCCAAGCCCTCGTGGAGAGGGGAGCACATCGCGCTGGGAACGAACACCGATCCATATCAGTGGGTCGAGGGCCGCTACAGGCTCATGCCGGGGATCTGGGAGGCGATGCGGGACGCCGGCAACCCGTGCTCGATCCTCACCAAGTCCCCGCTGCTCCTGCGCGACATCGAGCTGATGAAGGAGATCAACCAGCGCGCCGAGTTCACCGCCGCGCTGTCCATTCCCACGCTGGATGAGAAGGCGTGGCGGGCCACCGAGCCGCACACGCCCAATCCTCGTGCTCGCCTCGAGGCCGTCGCGGAGCTGACCCGGGCCGGGATCCGCACCGGCGTCCTCATCGCCCCGCTCCAGCCCGGGATCAACGACCGGCCCGAGCAGGTCTCGGAGATCCTCGCGCTGGCCTCGGAGGCGGGGGCGGCGTACGTCACCGGGATCGCACTCCACCTCCGGGGCGAGGTCAAGGATCTGTGGTTCGAATGGCTCCAGGAGCACCGACCCGATCTGATCCCCGTCTACGAGCACCTGTACCGCCGCGGGGCCTACATGCCCGCCGAGGAGCGCCGGCGGCTCGCCCGCCTCGTCAAGGGACCGGATCTCAAGACGAGGCTGCGCGGACGGGAGGTGGGACACGCAGACGCCGAGCGAATCCCAGCCGGAAGGGAAACATCGAAGCAACATTCCCAGGGCAGGCTCTTCTAGGGTGAAACGCGAATTGATCTACGGTGATACGTAGGTAGGAACCTCAGCAACCGTCGCCCGGAGGCCATGAAAAACCGCTTTCAGAAAAACCGGGACCTCTACCTGGAGCGCATGTTCGAGACCCGCAGCGAAGCCTGGGAACGGGCTGGACTGTCAGTCGAGATCAACCGGGGCGAGGCGCGCCGGGCGCGCGCCGCTGTGCTCGTGCTCCTGCCCTTGCTGGTCGGCGTGCTCATCGTCTACGCCCACCGCCAGAGCATCTTCGGGCTGCCGGTCTGCGTGGGGAGGAAGCCCTGTTCCACGACCGCGGAGAGCGTGATTCAGTGGGCGACGGTGGCCGCGCTGCTTGTCGTCGGCTGGACTCTCGCCGGGAGCATCGGCCGGGCGGCGGGCCCGACCTTCTTCCGGCGCATGGACCCGGCCACGGCCGGCACCGTCGGCTTCGTCATCCGCCTGCTCACCATGGCCGTGACGCTCCTGATCGCACTCGGGGTGGCGGGGGTGAGCACGGGCTCGCTGATCGCCGGCGGCGCCTTCACCGCGATCGTCCTCGGCCTCGCGGCCCAGCAGACCCTCGGAAACCTGTTCGCCGGTCTCGTCCTGATCACGGCCCGTCCCTTCCGGGTGGGCGAGCGGGTCCGGCTGCAGGCCGGTGCGATCGGCGGCATCCACGAAGGCGTGGTCAGCTCGCTGGGGCTCATGTACACCACGCTGGCCCGCGGGGCGGACCGCATCATGATCCCCAACATCCAGGTGATCGCCGCCGTCGTTGTGCCGATCGTCGAGCCGAGTGCGGTCGATGTGAGGGTGCGCCTGCACTCTGGCATCCGGCCCAGCCAGGTCCAGGAGATCCTCGACGCGGGCATCCGGACTCCCACCCGGGCCCGCGCCACCGTGCTGCTCGAGGAGCTCGATTCCGACGAGATCGTGATCCGGGTTCAGGCGACCCCGGAGCGGGCCGAGGACGGAGCCAAGCTGGCCGATGAGATCATCGCCACACTCGCCTCGGTCACCGGGTCGCACGAAGTCGTCCGCTGACGGCGGCTGACAATTGCCGCCGGAGCGCAGTTTGCGCGGCTCCCGTCCGGGAAGCCTCCTGCCACTCGAGACAGGAGGAGAACGGGATGGCCAACGGTACGGACAGGTCGACGACCAATTCATCGTCGGAGTCGATCGCCGAGCTCGTCAAGCAGCTCTCTGAGCAGACAAGCCGTCTGGCCCGGCAGGAGGTCGAGCTGGCCAAGGCTGAGCTGACCGAGAAGGGCAAGCGAGCCGGAATCGGTGCCGGCATGTTCGGAGGCGCCGGGGTATTTGGCTTCTACGCCATGGGCGTTCTCATCGCCGCCGCGGTGCTCGGGCTGTCCAAGGCCGTAGCGGCTTGGCTGGCGGCGCTGATCATCGCCGCCGTGTTGGGCGCACTCGCTGGGCTCCTCGCCCTCCAGGGGAAGAGCAAGGTCCAGCAGGCGGCGCCACCCGTGCCCGAGCAGGCAACCGAGAGCGTGAAGGAGGACGTGCAATGGGCCAAGACACGAGCACAGGCGGGCCGTCAGTGAGCTCGGCATCCGACGGGCCGGCGGTGGGCACCGGCACCGAGCCTGACACCGAGCCGATGACGCCTGAAACCGAGCGGATCGAACGGGAGATCCAGCAGACCCGCGACGAGCTCGGCGACACGGTTGAGGCGCTGGCCGCCAAGACCGACGTAAAGGCCCAGGCCAGGGAAAAGGTCGAGGAGACGAAGGCCGCTCTGGCGGACAAGAAGGACGAGCTCCTCGGCAAGGCGCGGGAGGCGTCTCCTGAGAGCGCGTCCGGCGCCGCCTCGGCGGCAGCCGACCAGGCGCGGGAGAACCCCGTCCCCCTCGCGGCAGCCGGGGCCTTTGTGGCCGGCTTCCTGTTCGGCCGCGTAACCAAGCGGCGGCGATGACCAAGATAGAGCCGAAGGCGAGCTAGCTGCGGTCCCTGGCCGTGGGGGCCTCGCCCACGGGTTCGCCGGCTTCAGATCCCCTCTCGCCGCCGTCAGCCCCCTCGCCACCCGTCTCGACCCGGGCGTGGACCTTCTCCTCCGGCTGGTACGTTCGCTCGGCGGCGTAGGCCTGCAGGACGCGATGGTCGGCCTCGGTCTGGGGCGCCTTGATGAGAGAACGCGGGTAGAGCCCCTCCTTGAGAACGACGTTGAGCTGAGCGCCCAGCAGGGTGATCACTGACTGCAGGTAGAACCACCACAGGATCGTGATCACGGTGGCGAATTGGCCGTAGGTCGGCTGGGCGCTCTTCAGGTGCCGCGAGATGATGAACGACGACAGCTCCTGCAGAATGAAGAAGGCGATTCCGGAGAAAACCGCTCCCGGGAGCACGTCCCGCGTCGTGATCTCCCGATCGGTGAGCAAACGGAAGGCGGCCACAAACAGGCCGACATCAAGCGCGATCGAGATCACAAGCCCGCCGATCTTTCCGACCACCCCGAGGTTCACGCCGCTCGAGTTGCTGGTGACAAACCCGGTGATCAACGTCGAGATGACGATGCCGGCTCCGATTGTGACGAGCACGAACACGCTGCGTTTCACCTGCTCAAAGAAGCCCGGGCGGGCGTGGTAGGGGATCTCCCAAACCGAGTTGAAGGCGTTCTGCACCGTGCGCACGGCGCCCAGGCCGCTCCACAACGCGGTCGCCAGGCCCACGATGAGCGCCCACAGCGCCCCGGTCAGGCCCGTGATCGTGGTGGGATTGAGCAGGGGGAACATCGTCGCCACGTGCTTTAGGACGTTCGCCTTGTCGGAGGCGGGGAGGACCCAACCGAGGATGGTGACGAGGACCAAAAACAGGGGGAAGATCGAGAAGAACCCCCAGAAGGCGATCGTCGCTGCCAGCGTGGTCGTCTTGTCCTCGGAGAACTTCTTGAACGTGGCCACGGCGACGCTCATCGGCTTGTGCCGCTTCTGCGTTGCGTCGATCCGGTCCGTCAACTTCATGGCCCTGCGGCTACCCGAACCCCGGCGGAGTTACCCCTCGCCGGTTAATTTCCGGCGCTGACCCGAAGCGAGACCTTCGGCGATCTTGCCGCCCCCCCCGATGCGCTGCACGGTCGCGGCGAGCTCCGGCGCCACCCCGGCGAAGATGGCTCCCAGGCGCAGGCCGAGGGGCGCCACGTCGACCTCGGCCGAGTTCCGTTCGACCGCCCGCAGGACAGCCGCGGCAACCTGCGTGGGGGTGCGCGTGCCGACGCCCGGCGGCAGCTTCACACCGGAGTCGGCGAACATCCCCGCCTCGCTGACGAAGCCGGGCATGACCACCGAGACGCCGATGCCGTGCTGGCGCAGGTCCTGGCGAAGGCCAAGGGCGAACCCCCGGAGCCCGAACTTGGCGGCTGAGTAAATCGAGGTCAGGGGTGAGGCCACGCGGCCGTTGAGCGAGGAGATGAAGACGAGGTGTCCCTGGCGGCGCTCGATCATCCCCGGCACGAGGGCCCGAGCCAGCGCGATGGGCGCGTGCAGGTTCACCTCGAGAATTTCATCGATCTGCGACTGCGAGAGCTCGGTGAGCGCCCCGGTGCCGGGCAGGGCCGCGTTGGCCACCAACACATCGACCTCGCCGGCCTCGGCGGCCAGCCGCGCGACCTGATCGCGGTGGCCGAGGTCGATGTCCAGCGCCCGCGCCCCGAGCTCGGCGGCCAGCGCCTGGAGCACGTCGGTACGCCGGCCGCTCAGCACCAGCTTCGCTCCCCGGGCTGCGAAGGCCTGCGCGATCGCGCGGCCGATCCCCCCGGTGGCGCCGGTGACGAGAACATTGCCGTCGAGCAGGCCCATCGGCGCGAGTCTATTTGCATGGATACTCAGCCGATGTCGCGTGCCGAGTTGATTGCCCTCTTCGGACCCACCGGCGTCGGCAAGACGGAGGTGGCGATCGCGCTGGCCCACGCGCCTCCGCGAGCGGGGCGAGCGCCCCGTGGCCGTCTCGGCCGACGCGCTCCAGGTCTATCAGGGGCTGGAAATCCTGACCGGCGCCCCCAGCCCCGCCGAGCAGGCCGAGCTCGAGCACCATCTCACCTCGCTGATCCCGATTGACGCCTCGTTCAGCGCCGGCCAGTACGCGGAGCTGGCGCACGCCGAGATCGACGGCCTGCTGGCCGCCGGCCGGCGGCCGATCGTCGTCGGGGGGACCGGGCTCTACCTCCGCGCCGCCCTGACCGAGCTGAGCCTGCGCCCGCCGCCGCCCGAGGGCGTCCGCGAACGCTGGCTGGCCGAGCTCGAAGCCCGGGGCCCCGCAGCCCTGCACGCCGAGCTGCAGCGCCGCGCCGCCTGGGCGGCCGCAGAAATCGACCCCGGCGACCGGCAGCGCATCGTGCGGGCCCTGGAGCTGCTCGATTCGGGCGAGCTCGAGCCTCCGCCGGACGAGTCTCGAGCTTTGGACGGCGTCCGTCCGCCGGCCGACCCTGCTCGTCGGCCTGGTCATGGAGCGCCAGCACGCTCTACGCGCGGATCGATGCGCGCGTCGAGCGGATGATTGCGGCCGGCGCCGAGGACGAGGTGCGCCGGGCCAACGCTGCCGGCGCCTCGCTCACCGCGCGCAAGGCGCTCGGGTTCGAGGAGCTCCTGGCCCGGGACGTCGCGGCGATGAAGCGGCGCACCCGCAACTACGCCCGCCGCCAGCTCACGTGGATGCGCAAGCTGGCCGATGTCCGGGTGGTCGACACCACGGACCGTTCGCCGGGCGACGTGGCGGCCGAGATCGTTTCCTGGTGGACGGCTTCATAGACTGCGCCGCCGTGGAGTTCGAGAAGTGGCAGGCACTGGGAAACGACTATGTGATCGTCGAGGAGCGGCGCTCCCGCTTCGAGCTCACGCCTGAGCGCATCCGCGCTCTGTGCGCGCCCGGCACGGGCGTCTGCTCGCGACGGCATCCTGCTGCTGTCTCGGAACGCCGGAGAGCCTGGCTACCGTGGCCCGGCTGCGGATCTTCAATCCCGATGGCTCCGAGGCCGAGGTGTCGGGCAACGGCGCGCGCGAGGCGATCCTCTACATGCACCGGCGAGGCTGGGCGACGAGCCGACACGTTCTCGATCCAGACCGCGGCCGGGGAGCTGCGCCCGACGATCACCTCGCCGACCGACGTGCACGGTCGACATGGGCCGGGCTCGCCTGCGCAGCGCCGACTATCCGTCCGGGAGCGAGGACGGCACGCGGCGAGCTACGCCGGCGGGCGGCGCTGGCGCTTTCAGCACGTTCAGGTCGGCAACCCGCAGTGCGCGATCCAGCTGCCCGAGCTGGCGGAGCTCGAAGCGCTGGACCTCCAGGCGATCGGTCCCGAGATCGAGCACCACGAGCTGTTCCCGAACCGGACCAATGTCTCCTGGTTCACCGAGCTCGCGCCCGGGCGTATCCGGGCCCGGATCTTCGAGCGGGGGGCGGGGGAGACCTCGGCCAGTGGTACCGGCGCCAGCGGTGCCGCCGTGGCCCACGTGCTCGACGGCGGCGACTCTCCGGTGACCGTCGTCCTCGACGGCGGGGAGCTCGAGGTCGAGGTGGGCGAGGATCTGCACATCACGCTGACGGGCTGGGCCGTCCCGGTGTACCGGGGAGCGCTGGCCGACGACTTCTTGGAGGAGCTGCGATGCGATCGAGCTAAGCGGCTGGAGCAGATCCCGCCGTACCTGTTCGCCGAGCTCGAGCGCAAGGTGTCGGCCAAGCGCGCGGCCGGAGTCGATGTGATCAGCCTCGGCATCGGCGATCCCGACACTGCCGACGTTCGAGCCGATCGTCGCCGCGGCGCAGCGCGCCGTCGCCGATCCCTCGACACTACACGTACCCGAGCAACCGCGGGCGGCCGGAGTTCCGCGAGGCGGTCGCCGCCTTCTACGCCCGCCGCTTCGGCGTCGACGCTCGATCCGGAGACCGAGGTGATGCCGGCGATCGGGGCCAAGGAGTGCATCTTCAACCTGAACCTGGCCTTCCTCGATCCCGGCGACGTCGCCCTGGCCGCCGATCCCGGCTATCCCGGTCTACACCGGCGGGCCCGCTGCTGGCCGGCGCCGAGCCGGTGCTGATGCCGCTCCTCCCCGAGCTCGAGTTCGCGCCTGACCTCGAGGCGATCCCGGCTGAGGCG
Source organism: uncultured Solirubrobacterales bacterium (assembly GCA_963733555.1). Taxonomy (GTDB): domain Bacteria; phylum Actinomycetota; class Thermoleophilia; order Solirubrobacterales; family Solirubrobacteraceae; genus Palsa-465. The sequence goes on along the minus strand of CAVTDO010000002.1, from coordinate 799,521 downwards.
CTGCGAACGGGCGCGGCTGCTGTTCCTCAACTATCCCAACAACCCCACCGGCGCGATCCTGCCCGACGGGCTGTTCGAGCAGGTCAGTCGAGCTGGCGGCGCGAGCACGAGATCCTCGTCGTGCACGACAACGCCTACAGCGAGACGACCTTCGACGGCTACGTCGCGCCCTCGTTCCTGGCGACGCCCGGGGCCAAGGAGGTGGGCGTCGAGGTGTTCTCGCTCTCCAAGGGCTACAACATGACCGGCTGGCGCTGCGCGGCGATCGTCGGCAACGCGGAGGCGATCGCCCATTACTGGCGGCTGAAGTCGAACATCGACTCCGGCCTGTTCGAGGCGGTTCAGCTGGCCGGCGCGGCGGCGCTCGAGCCCGAGCTCGACGTGCACGTCCGGGGCATGAACGCGATCTACGCAGCGCCGCCGCGACCTGGTCTGCGACGCGCTGGCGCAGGCGGGCGTCGAGGTGACGCCGCCCGAAGGGCGACGATCTACGTCTGGGCGCCCGTGCCCGAGGGCTTCGACGTCGGCCGCGGCCTACTGCGAGCACGTGCTCGAGCAGGCGGCCGTCGTGATCTCTCCCGGAGATGCCTACGGTCCCAGCGGAGCGGGGTTCTTCCGCATCTCCCTGACCACGCCCGAGGAGCGGCTGCTCGAGGCCGTCGAGCGGCTTCGCGGCCTTGTGAGCGCGGCTACCATCAGCTGCAGTGCAGCGCAGCCGCCACGGACGCGCACGGTGCCCTACTCGGCCGAACGGCGCAGCGGCCCGCAGGGCCGCGCGCGCCAGCGCGCCTACCTGATCGCCGCCCTGCCCGATGGGAGCGGCGATGACCTGGTCGAGCTGCGGGAGCTGCTGCGGACGGCCGGCGTCGCCGCGGTGGGTGAGCTGGTCCAGCACCGCGACCGGCCGCATCCCAACACCTACCTCGGCTCTGGCAAGCTCGAGGAGCTCAAGGCCGAACATCGCCGCTGCGGACGCGAACCTGGTCGCCGTCGACGACGAGCTCTCGCCGCGCCAGGAGCGCAACCTCGAGACGGCGCTCGGCGTCCCGGTGATCGACCGCACGGCGATCATCCTCGACATCTTCGCCAGCCACGCCCACACGGCCGAGGGCAAGCTCCAGGTCGAGCTGGCCCAGCTCGAGTACAACCTCGCCCGCATGCGCGGCCTGTGGTCGCACCTCGAGCGCCTGGGCGGCGGGATCGGGACGCGGGGTCCGGGCGAGACCCAGATCGAGACCGACCGGCGCCTGGCCCGCGACCGGATCGCCGCGCTGAAGCGCAGGCTCGCCCACGTCCGCTCGAGCCGCTCGGTGATGCGCGCCGAGCGCGAGCGCGCGCACCTGCCCGCCGGTCGCCCTCGCCGGCTACACCAACGCCGGCAAGTCGACCCTGCTGAACGCGCTCACCGGCGCCGAGGTCGGCGTCGGCGACCGGCTCTTCCACACGCTCGACCCGACCACGCGGGTCCTCCGCACGCCCGGGCGCAACTATCTGCGTCACCGACACGGTCGGCTTCATCCGCAAGCTGCCCCACCAGCTGGTCGACGCGTTCGGAGCGACGCTCGAGGAGACCCGGCTGGCCGATCTGATCCTGCACGTGGTCGATGCCTCGGCCGACGAGGAGGAGCTGCAGGCGATGACCACCGCGGTGGAGGATGTGCTCCAGGAGATCGGCGCCGGCGAGGTGCCGCAGCTGCTGGTGCTCTCCAAGGCCGATCTGATCGACGACGACCGGCGCTCGGAGCTCGCCCGTCGCCACCCCGAGGCGGTGCTCGTCTCGGCTCACACCGGCGAGGGCATCGATGCGCTCGATCGAGTCGATCGAGGACGAGTTCGCCCGCACGCTGAGGGACGTCGAGCTGCTGATTCCCTACGAGGAGGGCAACCGACTGGCCGAGCTGCATGAGCTCTCCGGCGACCTCGAGCGCGAGGAGACCGCGGACGGCGTCAGGGTCCGGGCGCGGCTTCCGGCGTCGGTGGCCGCCCGCTACGCGCGGTTCGCGCGTGAACGGCCACGAGCACATGAGTGAGCTGCGGGTCCGGCGCCTGCGACCCCGAGGCCCGGCTCCCCACTCGCGCCTACGAGGCGACGCCGGACTGGATCTCTACGCGCGTGGAGGCGGTGGCGCTGGAGCCGGGCGAGCGCGCGTCGGTGAGCACGGGTATCGCGATCGAGATCCCGGAGGGTCAGGCCGGACTCGTGCTGCCCCGCTCCGGCCTCGCGGCTCGACACGGGATCGCTCTCGTCAACGCGCCGGGGCTGATCGACGCCGGCTACCGCGGTGAGGTGCGGGTGCTGCTGCTCAACACCGATCGCCGGGAGCCGTTCAAGATCGCGCCTGGGCGAGCGGGTCGCCCAGCTCGTCCTGGTCCGGATCGAGACACCCCAGGTCGCCGAAGTGCAGGAGCTGGCCCTGTCCGCGCGCGGCTCCGGCGGATTTGGCTCGAGCGGGCACTGAGTACGCGGTCAGCTGACGCTGCTGCTCGGCGGCACCACGCCGTGATCGACCAGGAACCGCCGGGCCACGCCGGCCGGATCCTGGCCCCCCAGATCGACGGCGGCGTTCATGGCTCGGATCACCGGAAGCGTCAGCAGGGCGCTGACCCGGTTGACCGTGGCGGCGAAGGCGGGTCCCTCTTCGTCGAGCACCTTGGATGAGACCACGGGAACCACGTTGCCGATTCCGAACACGTGCCGGGGGTCAGTCAGGAGCGCGTAGTTGCCGCTCGTCAGCTCGGCGTCGGTCGTGTTCACGTCGGCCGCCTGGACGACGTTCTGGTCAAGCGCCTTGTACTGCGCGCCGATCTCCAGGGACTTGAAGCCCAGGGGAATCATTCGGTAGGCCTGCTCGAGGCTGGGCAGCCCGGCCGTCGTCTCCTGCTGAAACTGGGGCGGCCCGCCCAGGATCAGCGACGTCTCGACCTTGCGCAGGTCGCCGATGGTCTGCAACTTGTTCTGCTGGGCGTAGTTGACCGTGACGCCGAGTGCGCTGGTGTCGCTGAACGGGGTGGGGTCCAGCAGCGCGAGCCCGTGGGTCAGGGCGTAGCCGTTGCCGGCCACGTAAGCCGCGTGGCGCGTCTTGAACCGGCGGGTGTTGCCGGCGACCTGCGCGTCCCACACGTTGAGGTACTCCGGGTACATCCCGAGCTGCCCGCTGGACAGGGCTGCCATCGTCACCGAGAGGGCGCCGATGTTCTGGTTGATCGAGACCGAGTACCCCTGCGCCTGCAGGGCCTCGTAGTAGAGCTCTCCGAGGACGAACTGCTCGGTGTAATTCTTGTCGCCGATCGTGACCGGAGGCTTGCCGATTCCTGGCGGCGTGGTCGGCGTCGTCTGGGTGCTCGCGGTGGGCGGCGGGGAGGCGGTGACCGAATTGGTCGTTGAACCGCACCCCCCGAGCACGGTCGCGGCGAGGGCAGCGCAGGCGTACGTGAGCGGACGGGTTTTCACTGGCGCGGGAGCGGGGCGGGGGCGAGGGCCGAACGGCCCATGCTAACTAGACCCCTGCGGCGCGGCGGGCCTCGCGGTGGGCCGCGGCCTCGAGCTCGTCCTCGAGCGCGATCAACGGCTTGCTCAGGCCGAGAGCGGTGCTGATCAGCCAGTCGGCCAGCCAGACGTTCTTGGGCAGCAGCGGGCCGTGCAGGTAGGTGCCGATTACGCTCCCGTCACGGACGCCCTCGTAGCCGTCCTTGCCGTTGTTGCCGTGCCCCTTGAGCACACGTCCCAGCGGTCGGCTGTTCGGCCCCACGTAGGTGCGCCCACCGTGGTTCTCGAAGCCCGCCAGCACCTGGGGCTGACCGGGCGTGAGCTCGACCTCGATGGCCACATTGCCGATCAGCCGTGGCCCTTCCTCACGGACGGTGCGGGCATCGATCAGGCCCACCCCCGGCAGCGTCGCCCCGCCGAGCTCGTAGGAATGGCCGAGCAGCTGGTACCCACCGCAGACCCCCAGCACGACAGCGCCGCGGGCTGCGGCCTGGGCGAGCCCGTCGCGCTTGTACTCGACCAGGTCGTAGGCGCAGCGCTCCTGATCACGGTCCTGACCTCCGCCCATGTAGAAGAGGTCCCCGGCGTCCGGATCGAGCGTCTCGCCCAGATCGCTTGAGGAGAGCTCGAACCCCAGCCCGCGCCACCGGCAGCGCCGTTCCAGCAGAAGCAGGTTGCCCCGGTCGGCATAGATGTTCATGAGCTCGGGATAGAGCGCGCAGACCCGGAGGGTCGGCTCAGCCACCCAGAATCACCACCACGCTGCCGACGTGATCGGCCGTCTCGGGAACGACGACTGTGCCGCGGGGAACCAGGCCCACGGTCTGCGCCTCCGCCTCGAGCTGAAGCGCGGTCACGCGGTCGAGATGAATCACGTCAGGTTCTACCGAGCGCTCTCCGGCGGGGCCGATCCGTTCGCGCAGGCGCTCGAGCACGAATCCGTCGGGCACCTCCCGGACGGCGGTGGGCTGGCTCGAATAGACGACGCCACCGAGCTCACGCATGTCGGGGAGAGGCAACGCCGCGCCGTCCTCGGGGGCGAAGTGATCGAGCCTCTCGGTGATGGCCAAAGCCAGGGTCCCACCCGCGTTCAGGTGGCGCCGGGCCGCACGCAGGAAGCGCTCACGGCCCGATGCTCCGCCCAGCAGCTGGACCGTTTGCATGGGGACGATGATCAGATTGAAGCTCTGCGGCAGAGAGAAGGAGCGGGCGTCGGCTCTCACTGCCTCGACCGGCAGGCCCACAGCGCGGCGCTCGAGCTCGGCCACGAGCACAGGGTCCTGGTCAAGCGCGATCATCCTGTGACCGCGACGGGCCAGGTCGAGCGTCACGCGCCCCGTTCCGGCGCCCATGTCGAGGACCGGATCGCCGTGCTCATCGGCGAATCCCCGCCACACGGGGAGGTCAGCCGTGTACGCGCCGCACTCCAGGTCGTGCCAGATGACCCCTGAAGTCAGTGCCTCCACGCTCATCGCACCGGCTCCGGCGCGGTCTCCCAGAACGGCTGGGTATGGCCCTCGGAGGCCAGGAGGGACTGCAACTCGAGGAGGGCCGTGTAGGTCGGAAGCACGAACAGCGGCCCCGCCGCGGTGGAGGCCACCGCCTGCTCGAGCGCGGCGGGGAGGTGCGGTTCGACGTGTAGCCGCTCGACGGGCACGCCCGCGTACTTGAGGCGCACGGCCAGCTCGGCCGCGCGCGTCCCGGCGCAGGTTACGCGGCGCAGGTGTCCGACCAGGACCTCGAAGTCGGCATCCCAAACCCAGGAGATATCCCGCCCGTCGGCCGTGCGGTCGTTGAGGATGGCCAGCACATCCAGCTCTCCGGGCTCGAGCGCCAGGGTGCGGATGATCTCGTTGGCCCCAGCGGGGTTCTTGACCAGGAGCAGCTTGAGCTCAAGGCGACCGACGCGCACGCTGGCCGCGCGCCCGAAGGCGGGCTGAACACCCTCAAGGCCGGCGACCACGGTGTCGAGATCGAGTGAAAGCTGAAGGCAGAGGGCAGCGGCGCCGAGGGCGTTGTAGATGTTGTAGAGCCCAGGCAGGGGAAGCTTGACCTCAGCCTCACCGGCGGGTGAGCGGAGCCAGAATGACGCGCCGCGGGTGCCATCGAGCACGATCCGCTCAGCGGCCACAGCCGGCACTGGCCGCTGCTGGCCGCAGTTGGGGCAGTGGTAGCGGCCCAGGTGACCGAGATAGATCGCGTCGTAGGCGTAGGCGGCGCCACACCGCCGGCAGTGCTTGGAGTCGGATGCATGCTGCATCTCGGGAACGGCCACCGTCTCGTCCTCGATCCCGAAATAGCTCACGTTCTCGCTGTGGCGGCCGAGATCCGCGATCAGCGGGTCATCGGCGTTCAGGACCAGGGCCGAGTCGCTCCCCAGGCTCGCCACCACGGTGGCCCAACGATCGGCGATCGTCTCGAGCTCGCCATAGCGATCGAGCTGGTCTCGGAACAGGTTGCCGAGCAGGAGTGCCCGCGCGCGCACCTGGGGCGCTATCCGATCAAGCCAGAACTCGTCCACCTCGAACAGCCCCAGCTCGTCACCCGGATCACTCTCCCGGGCGGAGGCGAGCAGGGCCGAGGCGACGCCCCCGGCCATGTTGGCACCGGCCCGGTTGTGGACGACGGGGACGCCGGCGCGGTCGAGTACCGCTGCCACCATGGCTGCCGTCGTCGTCTTGCCGTTGGTCGCCGAGATGATCATCGAGCCACGGCCGAGCCGCGCCGAGAGCTGTGCGATGGCATCCGGCTGGAGCGCGATCAGGAGCTTGCCCGGAAGGCTCGTACCGCCTCGCCCGATGCGGCGGCTCACCGCCCCCGCAACGCGGGCCAGGGAGATCTTTGACTCCAGGAGCACGTTCACTGCGGCACCAGCACCCGGATGGCGCCCGGCAGCACGCGGACGGTGACCGGCAGCTCGGCGATTGGGTCGCCGTCGGCATAGAGCGTGAAGGGACGATCCGCGGTGATCGTGACCTGTGACGCCCGCAGGACGGTGACCTCCGGCTCGTCGACGTGCGTGCCTTTGAACACCTTGGGGAGCAATGAGGTGAGCAGCCGCCACTTCGGCATGTCGGCGCAGGTGACGACATCGAGCAGCCCGTCATCCAGCTCGGCGCCGGGAGCCGCGAACATGCCACCGCCGTACGCCTTGCTGTTCGCAGCGGCCACGCTGTAGCCGGTGAAGACGTGCATCCGGTCCCCGTCGAGCGTCAGCTCGAAACGCGCCGGACGCCAACCTGCGAGAGCGCGAAGGGCTCCATAGGCATAGACGAGATTGCCCTTCACGACCCGCGTCTGGTTGGCGATCCGGTTGGCATCGGAGTCAAACCCGCAGCTGGCGATGCCAACGAACGTCCGGTCGCCGGCCAGCCCGAGGTCGAGCCGGCGGATCACACCACGGGTCAGGACCTCGCAGGCCGCCTCGGGATCCCGCGGGATCCCGAGGACCCGAGCCAGGTCATTCCCGCGCCCGCCCGGCAGGAGGCCAAGAACGCCTTCGCTGCCGCGCAGACCGGCCGCAACGGCGGCGATCAGACCGTCGCCGCCGAAGGCCACCGCCGTCTCGCCGGCCACCGCGGCTGCGGCGGCAAGCTCGGTCGCGTGCTCGAGGCTGTGGGTGCGCTCGACATGGTGGGCCAGGCCCAGCCGGTCCAGCGTGCCCTCAACCTCGGGCAGGAGACGCCCCGCCCGCCCGCCGCCCGCAGCGGGATTGACGATGAGCGACACGATCCCCGTGCCCTGCGCTGTGACGGCGTCGGCGTCTGACTCGGTCATCCCAGAACCAGCGTATGCAGATCGGCAGCGATCGCCACTGGCCCCGGGTCATTGGCCGCCTCGGCCTCCTCGCGGGAGGTGACCCCGGTGAGGACGATGGCGCCGTCGAGGCCCGCTGCGACCGCGCCGGCCAGGTCGGCGTCGAGCCGGTCACCCACGACCAGGATGCGTCCGTCGCCCAGGCGATCGAGCGCGGTCTGGAAGATCTCCGGCTCAGGCTTGCCGATGACGCGGGCGGTGACTCCGGTCGCGTACTCAAGGGCGGCGACGATCGCCCCCGTCCCGGGCCACAGGCCGTCCTCACGCGGGAATGTCCGATCGCGGTTGGCGGCAATCAGCTCCCCGCCGGCCAGGAGAGCCTGAGTGGCGTCCCGCAGCTCGCCGTAGTTGAAGTCGTCGTGGCCCGCCACGACGACCAGCTTGGCCTGGCGAGCTTGGTCGGTCCCGTTGACGATCTGATGGCCGGCCTCGGTGACGTGCCTGAAGATGGCCGCTGAGCCGATCACGTAGGCGGTCGTTCGCTCGTGTCCGGCCAGCAGATACTGGATCGCCGCCCCCACCGTCACTATCTCCTCGAGCGAGGCCTGAACACCCAGCGACCACAGCTTGCGCACGTACTCCTCGGGTGAGCGGCGGCCGTCATTGGTGAGGAAGACGACCCGCTTGCCCGCAGCCCGCAGCGCGGCGACCGCCTCGGGCGCTCCCGGAGTCGACCCCTCGCCTACCCACACGCAGCCATCCAGATCGAGTACGACGCTGTCGTAGGCCGCCAGAAGGGGAGAGAGGGGCATCTCAGAAAAGCGTGGGCTGCGCCATGGGTTCAGCCAGGCACTCGGGGCCGTCATAGCGGGCGTCGTTGACCGCCGGTCCGACGGCGCGAATCGCGGTTGCGCTCACCTCGAGGGGCGTCAGCAGCGCAGCCAGGTGCGGTCGCGGCGTGCTCGGGTCAAGCCACGTGGTCTCGGCACCCGGATCGAGGATCACCGGCATCCGGTCGTGCAGCGGCGCCACCGCCGGGTTGGCCGCGGTGGTGATGATCGTGCACGAGCGGAGCTCGAGCTCGTCGCGGCGCCAGATCGACCACAGGCCCGCGAAGGCGAACGGCTCGCCGTCGCCTCGGGTGATGTGAAACGCCTGTTTGTACGGCCGCCCCGAGGGGCCCGGAGAGCTCGCCCATTCGTAGAACCCGTCGGCCAGGATGAGGCACCGGAAGCGCCCGAAGGCGTCCCGAAAGGCGGGCCTGTCCTCCAGTGTCTCGGCACGAGCATTGATCATCTTCACCGGGGAGGCCGGCTCGCTGGCCCAATGGGGAACCAGGCCCCAGCGCAGCGTCTCGCCCCGAGGCGCTCCCTCCCGATCGGTGGTGACGGCCAGAATCTCGTCCCCGGGCGCCACGTTGAAGCGCTGCCGGACCGGAACCGTGTCCCCAATGGGAAAGCGTGCGCGGATTTGCGCCGGGTCAGGCGCAGCCAGCGTGTAGCGACCGCACACGGACGGCTACGGCGGCTAGCGGGAGGCCGACTGCTCGGCTCGCTCGGCCCGAGCCCGTTTCTGCCGTCGCCGTCCCCACACGACAAGGATTCCGAAGGCGACGAGCAGGAGGAGGAAGCCGTAGAAGACCGAGACGTCGACGGAGATGCCTCCCGCCGCGCTTCCGATGCCGTAGACGATCCCGAAGGCGACGGCGAGGACGAGGAGAACCAGGACTGCGGCGAGCACGATGCCCCGGATCCGGAGCAACATGCCGGCGCTGGCCGGCGGGGCGACCAGCCCGAGCAATTGCAGGCCCCTCAGCTGACGGGTGCTTGGTGCCTCGACGCCGAGGCGCTCGGTGGCCCGCTTGAGGTCGTCGGCTCGCCGTTCGGCCAGAGCCAGCGAGGCGTCGGCCATGCGCCGGAGCTGCATTCGCTCCTGCGGCCGAGCTGCGGCCATGGCGCGCTGGAAGTGGGTGCGCGCCGCCTTGGCGTCATAACGCTCCGCGGCGCGTGCGCCCAGGATGGCCTGCGCGGCCGCCTTGTAGCGGCTCTCGGCCTCGAGCTCCTCGTCAGAGCGATTCTCGAGCTGCTGAATCGCGGCGAGCTGGCTGCGCTGCTCCACGCGCATCATGCGCTGCTGCTTGGGCATCTGTGAGCCTAAGTCTAGTGGGCGGGCCTGACTACAAAGGCACGCTGTCCGGTCAGATACTGGCCGCCGGCGTTGGGTGTGGCCGGGGGCATGCGGTAGACGTCAATCCGGTGCCCGACGATGGCTCCGCCGGTGTCCTGGGCCACGAACCAGCCGCCGTAGCCGTCGTTGCGGTAGGCCGGGATGTAGACGCGGCTGCCCAGCGGGATGATCCGCGGGTCAACCGCGATCGACTGGTAGGGCGTGAGGTTGAGGGCGGGCCCGGGGGCGAACCTGACCCCCGCCAGGGGGACATAACTCCCGCCGGCCCCGGCCGACCAACCGCCGGCCAGGAGCGGGAAGGTGACAGATCCGGATGCGCCTCGCCAGAAGCCCCCAGCGCGCCAGTACGGGGCCCCGCCGGGCCAGCCCTTGGTGGGATCGGTGGGCTTGCCAGCGGCGGTGATCCAGCCGCCGAAGCCAAGCTGGGCGATGTGGTACATCTGCCCGTCGAGCCCGACGCCCTCACCGTTCATCGACATGCCCTGAGCTGAATAGAGCCAGTCGATCCGGTGCTTTCCGGGCAAACCGGGCGCCGTGACCTGGGCGCCGGTGAACCAGGACTCCGGGACGGGCCAGTACTCGCTGATCGTGACCGAGGACAACCAGACGCCGTGGCTAGCCGCCGTCGGCGGAGCGACGGTGGACGCGGCCGAGACCTTGGACTTCGCGACCGTGGGTGGCGCGATCGCGCCGCCGCCGGACGCCTGAGTCGGGCTGCTGGACGCCAGCGCCTGACCCGGACCAGCTATGGCGAACGCAACGGCCGCCGCTATGAGAATGCGAAGCGGGCCATACGGCTTACGAAAACTGCCCATCCCCAACAACCTCGGTCCTCGGTGCCCGCGCCTTGATCCCAGGACCTCTTCTCTCATGCAGGTTCACATAAGGACGGTTATCGAGCATTGATGATCGCGTCCGGGCGGCATTGGGCTTCCCCAGGTTGGTCAGGGCTCGGCGGGCTTTTCCGCCGCCCTCCACCGAACCCCATCTCGCCGCAACTTCTGCCGTCAGCCGGGGATAAAGACCCGAGACCGACTGAGGAGGCGTTGATGAGGCGGAAGATTCAGGTTCTGGCAGCTGTGGCGATGGGATCGGCGATGCTGGCCGGTGTGGCCGGCGCGGCGAGCTCGCCCGCGGTTGTGACCGGCGGGACGAGTAGTCGTACGGATACGAGCGCGGTGCTGAACGGCACGGTCAATCCGAACGGCAGCAGCACGACCTACTACTTCCAGTGGGGGCTCACCAACGGCTATGGCGATGCCAGCAAGCCCGGATCTGCCGGCGGCGGCACTGCGGCGGTGTCGGTCAAGACGACCGCGACAAGCCTGATCCCTGGTACCACCTATCACTACCGCCTGGTCGCCACCAACCAGTTCGGCACGACCACCGGAGCCGACCGGACGTTCAAGACGACCGGCCACCCGCCGCCGGGCGTCGCCACCGGCCCCGCGACCCAGCTCGCCACCAACGGCGCCACCCTGACAGGGACGGTCAACCCGTCCGGCGCGACGACGACCTGGTGGTTCAACTGGGGCAACTCGACGAGCTACAGCCAGCAGACGGTCCACCAGACGCTGAGCTCGACGTCGACGCCGGTGAACGTCGCCGCCTCGCTCCAGGGGCTCCTGGCGCCCGGGACGATCTACCACTACCAGCTGGTGGCCACCCACGGCGGCTCGACGTCAACTGAGTCGGGCGTCGACGGGACGTTCATGACCTATCCGTCCCCCCGCCCGGTCCCCCGCGTCAGCGCTCGCACCCGGCCGCAGACGGCTCGGAACCGTCCCTACGTGCTCACCACCACGGGGTCGATCACGCCAGCGTGGATCCCCGCCCAGTACGGCTGCCAGGGCAACGTGACCATCCGGTTCTTCCGGGGCCTGCGGCAGGTCGGCTTCACCATCGCCGGCGTCCAGCCGAACTGCACCTTCGGGGCGCAGAGCGTGTTCCAGCACCTCCCCTCTCACACGCGGGCGCCGGTGCACCTGCGTGTGGTGATCCGCTTCGTCTCGACGCCCTACCTGGCCACCAACCGGGCGGCGTACGAGCACGTGACGCTCGGCTGAGGCAAGCGTGGGAGATTTTCCTCCACCATGGGGGAAAATCTCCCACACGCCCCCGCCCCGGGAGCGGGCGCGCCGAACTTCCGCGCCCTATCCCGCCTCTGCGGCCACCTCGGCGATGACGCGGGAGAGCTGGCTGCCCTGCCAGGCCACCGGCGAGGCGCCTGGCTCGTCAACCACCAACCGTGCGCCGGGGATCGCCGCGGCATAGGCGCGAGCCAGCGCCTCCGGATGGCCCGGATCGGCCTCATCCCCTGAGGCGACCACGGTTACCGGGACGGACAGCAAACCCAGCTCCTCCAGCGCGCCGAACGGGCGCGACCGAGGGACGACCCGTAGAGCCTGGGCCACTGCCTCGGGGTGCTCGTGCAGCGACAGGCGCTGCCGAGCCACAGTCGTTGCGGTTTCCCTCCAGCGCTCGGGCAGGTGAAGTTCCCCCTGCTCGGCCAGGAAGCCGTCGACCCCGCCCCGCTCAAGCCCGTCGGCCAGCGCGTCCCACCGCGCCAGCCGGGCCGGATCGTCCTGGGTCTCCGGGTCATAGCCAGGCGTTATGACAACCAGGCCCCCCACCCGCTCGGGGGCCTGGAGAGCCAGCCAAAGTGCCGTGTGGGCCCCCATCGATGCCCCGGCCAGCAGGGCGCGCTCCAGCTCAAGCGAGTCGAGCACGGCAACCAGGTCGGCCCCCAGGTCGTCGTAGCCGTAGGCGCTCGGCTGAGGTGCCGGCGAGGAGCTTCCGTGGCCCCGGGCGTCGTAGGCGATGACCCGGTGGCCTGAGCGCTCGAGCGCCCGCGAGCCCATGACCACGTAGCGGCGCGTTGCCGTCAGCCCGTGCAGGAGCACCACCGGTGTGCCCTGGCCGGAGTCGGCCAGAGACAGCCGCACCCCGGCACTCTCGACCACCCGTTCTTGTCCAGCTGAAGTTGACGTGCGCGTGAGATTAGCGGTCAAGAGACCCCCGCTACCATCGAACTCATGGACGTTTCCGAGGCCACCTTCCAGACCGCGGTTCTCGACCGCTCCCGGGCGTTGCCCGTGGTCGTGGACTTCTGGGCCGAATGGTGTGGTCCCTGCCGCCAGTTGGGGCCGCTCCTGGAGCGAGCGGCCGCCGCCCGCGCCGATCAGCTCGAGCTGGTCAAGGTCGACACCGACGCTAACCCGGGACTCGCTCGGGCCTATGGGATCCAGGGCATCCCGGCCGTCAAGGCGTTCCGGGATGGGCAGGTCGTGGCCGAGTTCGTGGGCGTCCGCCCCGCCCCTGGCGTCGAGCAGTTCTTCGACTCGTTGCTGCCCTCCCGGGCCGAGGGGCTCGTGGCCCAGGGCGATGAGGCCTCTCTCCGCCAGGCCCTGGAGCTCGAACCCACCCGCGCTGACGCCGCCGTGGCCCTGAGCCGGCTCCTCATCGCCCGTGGTGAGGAGGACGAGGCGTTGATCGTGCTCCGGCGGGTGCCCCGTAGCTTTGCCGCCGATGGGCTCGCGGCCCGCATCGAGCTTGGCCGGCGAACCGAGCCTGATCTCTCCGAGGCCTTCAGCGCCCTGGACGCCGGAGACGCTGAGCGCGCCCTAGATCTCCTGATCGCCGCCCTCCCCTCGGCCGACGGCGCCAAGGACGACATCCGCCGAGTCATCGTCGGCATCCTCGAGCAGCTGGGTGTAGAGAACCCCCTGGCGCGGGAGTCGCGCCGCCGGCTCGCCTCAGCGCTGTATTAGAAGCCTCGGAAAAGAAGCCCCGGAAACCGGGGCGTTATGTCCGGCTTGAATCCGGTCCCGAGCAGCAAAAACTTGCGTGTTTTTTGCCAAAAACGGGGTATCCAGTTCTCAGTGCTCATTCCTGGCGAGACATTCACCGAGTCATACGCGGCGGTCCCTGAGGCCGTGATAGACGCGCGCAACGCTCTGACCAGCTTTGCCCACGATGCCGGAGCGGACTCCGAGCAACTTGAGGCGGTCCGGCTGGCCGCCTCTGAGGCCGTGACCAACGCGGTCATGCACGCCTACGAGAACGGGGAGCAAGGCACCGTCCAGGTCAGCGCCTCCTACCTTGAGAACGAGCTCTGGCTCTTCGTGGCCGACGCCGGTCAGGGCCTTCGTCCCCGGTCAGACAGCCCTGGGCTGGGTCTCGGTCTGGCCCTCATCGCCCAGCTGGCGGACGAGTTCCAGATCCTCAGCCGCGGCTCCGGCGGCACCGAGTTGCGCCTGCGCTTCAAGCTGGCCGCTCGTAAGCGCCGCCGTCCGGAGCGCTCGAGCAACCGCTCGGGCGGGCGTCAGGACCGGGGGTCGCTCTCGACGGCCCTCTCCCCCGCCTGATCGATCTTCTCGACGACGAAGTAGCCCAGGAGTCGTTCGACGACGAACTCGACCTCAAGGCGCTCGTGCCCGGGAAGGACGATGAACCGGCGCGGGTTTGAGCGAACATGCTCGTACTCACGGGGGCTGAGCTCGATGAGATCGTTACAGCCCAGGCGGGCACATTCACACCTGAAGCTGACCGGGGAATCCTCCTCGCCGGGCCACTGTCCTCGCTCGATCCCCTCGTTGATCTCCCGGAACACAGACTCGTTGGCGCCGAGCCGTTCCTGAACCTCATCTGGCATGGCCAGATCCTCTCAGCTAGGAGTTCTTGATCACGATTCCTTCAAGGATGTAGGCGGCCCGCTCCGTCGAGTCGATCGCGTTCTCCAGGCGCTCGAAGATGTCCTTCCAGCGGATCACCACCATCGGGTCTATCCCGACCTCGAACAGCGAGGCGATGGCCTCCCGGACGATCCGGTCGGCTTCATTCTCCAGCCGGTGAACCTCCACGATGTAGCTGCTGATGTCCTTAAACCCACGGACCAGGGGGATCGCCTCCGCCAGCTGGTGGGTGGCCGCCCGCAGCACTCCGGCCAGTGTCTGAGCCTGGGTCATCGGCGCCTCGATCCGGTAGAGGCCGAGGTAGTCGGCCACCTCCTCGGTGTAATCGACGATGTCGTCGAGCGAGGAGGCGAGCTGGAGGATGTCCTCGCGGTCGATCGGGGTGACGAAGGTCTGGTTCAGCCGGTTGATGATCTCGTGGGTGAGCTGGTCTCCATCGTGCTCACGCTCGCGGATCTCCAGCGCCAGGTCACGGCGCTCGGGATACTCGGCCAGCATCTCGTCGAGCAGGCGTGCGGCATCGTCGATATTCGTCCCCGCTCGCTCGAACAGGTCGAAATACTCTCGGTCGCTTCCGCGAAGAAACTTGGCAATCGAGGACATGTCGGCGCTCCTCGGAGCATACGCCTCAGACGGCGAGGCGAAGCTGCTCATCGGCGCCGTCCCCCATCGGTTGAAGTCCGGCCACCCGGACACCCAGGAGGCGGACCGGCCTCGGCGGCGCGAATCGGCGCAGGAGCTCACGCGCGACCTGCCCCACCGGCTGGGGCTCGGACACGGCTTGGGAAAGGGTGCGGGCGCGCGTGTGGGTGGAGAAGTCATCCAGGCGCACCTTGATGCCGATCGTGCGGCCCCGCCGCTGCTGAGCCACGAGGGCGGCGCACAGACGCTCGACCAGCTCGGCCAGGACCACCTCGAGCTCCGCGAGCTCCGAGATGTCACGGTCGAAGGTCGTCTCCCGGGATTCCGAGACCACCTTGCGCACCTCGGTGACCGGGCTTGAGTCCTCGAAGCGGGCCCGGCGCTGAAGCTCGGCCCCCAGGCGGACGCCGAAGCGGGCGGCCAGCTCCAGCTCCGGGGCAGCCGCCAGCTGACCCAGGGTGGAGATACCGCAGCTCCGCAATCGCTCCACCGTCTTGGGTCCGATCCCGGGCACCAGGCCGCAGCCGGCCTGGGCAAAACGGGCGCAGGCGGCCTCCCGGGTGAGGACGACAAATCCGCGCGGCTTCTCGGCATCGGAGGCGACCTTGGCCACGAGCTTGCTCGGCCCCACCCCGATCGAGCAGGTGAGCCCGCTGGCCGTCTCGATCTCCTCGCGGAGCCGGCGCATGGCCGCGACCGGCGCCTCGGTTCCCGTGAGATCGAGGTAGACCTCGTCAAGCCCGACCACCTCCACCGTCTGCACACGCTCCCTGACGATGCCCATGACCTGTCGCGAGGCCTCCCGGTAGTAGGCGAAGTCCGGCTCCAGGAAGACGCCCGCCGGACATAACCGCCGGGCGCGCGCGGCCGGCATCGCCGATCCGACGCCGAACCGCCGCGCCTCATAGGAAGCGGTGGTGACGACCGCTCGCGGCCCGCGGCCGGCCACGATCACCGGCTGGCCGCGGAGCTCAGGGCGCCGGCACAGCTCGACCGATACGTAGAACGCATCCATGTCGATATGCGCCACGCAACGGCCCATGGCCGGAGCGTAGGCCGCGGGCCAGACGCGTCTGGGCCCGCGGCCTGGATGCGTCTAGGAGGAGGACCAGACGGTGGCCACCCCGGCGAACCCGAGGGCCCCCGCGGTGTTCTGGTTGAGGTCCCACTCACGCCCGCCCACGTAGGGTCCGCGATCATCGACGGTGGCCGTCACGGTGCGCCCGCCGTAGCTGAAGGTGACGTGGGCACCGCAGGGCAGGCTCCGGTTGGCCACGCCGTATTCGGCGTGAAAGCCGCAGGCGGTGGTTCCGCCGTCCTCGTACCACGAGGCCGTGGACTGGGTGAGAACGGTCACCCGTCCCGCCGAGCGAGACACCCTGGCGTTGCTCCGGTCCCCCGCGAAGTGGACCCGGAGCGGCTCCTGGCCGGGATCGCTGACGCGAGCGTGGAGATCGAAACGTCCGCCCGAGCGCGTGCGTCCCGACCCGAGCGTGATCCAGCGCCCGCTGTGACGGGCCTGAAGCAGGAGGCGCCGCCCCACGGTCCGCGGCAGCAGGTCGCCCTGCACCTGGATGCTTCCGGCGCCGAGGACGTTACGCGTCCGGGGCCGGAGCCGGATATCGGCGGCCACAGCCACCCGCTCCGGCTGGGTTGAGTCCGCGCTCGCCACGGCCGCAAAGGTGCTTGGCGCTGAGGTGGTCACCTTGATCCGGCCTGAGCTGCGCAGCTGCGCGGTCAGGCGGAAGGCGCCGCGCGACCCGATCGGGCCCGAGGCGACCTGTTGCCAGGTTGAGCTTCCCGTGGGCGCGAAGCTCAACACGGCGCTCTGGCCCGCGTCTGAGGCCGACGCGTGTCCGCGGACGATGACGGGCTGACCGTAGCCGACCCGGCGCGATTGCAGGTGCGCCTGCAGGGCCGGGCTGGCGGTGGGCGTCGCCGACGAACTGCTTGGTGCGGCGGCGAGCGCGGCCGATACCGGTCCGGCCAGGATCATCGTTCCAACTGCGGCATGGACGAGCCGCGGCTCGCGCAGGATGGTCCTGCGTTTCATCTGAACCTCCTTGTCGGGGTTGTGTCGACCGGGCGCCTACGGGGTCCGCTGACGGGCTCGCGCCGGTGACCAGCCTCCGTCGTGCTGGACCGTCGCTACGGTCGCCATGTGGCCCAGAGGGGCCAGACGACCGATTCGCCCCGCCCGGGCGGAATGCGCACGCCCGGAATTGGGTTCCCCGCTCGCCTCGCACGAAGCGAAGGCGACTCGGCAGGTTGAATCGACTCACCGAGGATGACAGCCAAAGCACCGGATTTGTGTGAGATGTGACACACGCCGGATTTCGGGAAATTCCGCCGACCCTGCAAGAATTGGCCCATGCCCAACCCTGATCGCCTGACCGGCCTCGACAGCTCGTTCCTTCATCTGGAGCGAGATTCGGCCCACATGCACGTGGCCGGCTGCGCGATCTTCGAAGGTGAGCCCCCGACCCATCGGGAGCTAGCCGACGCAATCGGCTCGCGGCTGCACCTGGTTCCGCGCTACCGCCAGCGCCTGGCCTTCGTTCCGTTCGACCAGGGCCGACCGGTATGGGTCGATGACCCGCACTTCGCCGTCGCCTACCACGTACGGCATACGGCGCTCCCCGAGCCGGGAAGCGAGGAGCAGCTGATGCGGATGACGGGGCGAGTGTTCTCCCAGGCGCTCGATCGCAGCCGGCCCCTATGGGAGGTGTGGCTGGTGGAAGGACTGAGCGGCGGGCGCTTCGCCCTGCTCTCGAAGACTCACCACGCTCTCGTGGACGGCGTCTCCGGCGTCGACATCATGACCGTCCTTTTCGACACCTCTCCGGAGCCGATGCCAGTCGCCCCGCCGGATCACGAATGGGTTCCGCGTCCGTTGCCCGGCCGGGCTCAGCTGCTCGCCGATGCCCTGCTCGAGCGCGCGACGGTCCCGGGCGAGATGGTCCGAGGCGTCCGTTCGGTACTTCGGGGCCCGCGGGCGGTGGCGGGCCAGATCGCCCGCTCGCTGGGGGCTCTGGGCGAGCTCGCGGTGACGACCGGGCTCCAGCCGGCTCCCTCGAGCCTGTTCAACGTGCCCATCGGTCCCCACCGGCGCTTCACCTGGGTCCGGGGTGATCTGGACCAGTTCAAAGCGGTCAAGAACGCGCTCTCAGGCACGGTCAACGACGTCGTGCTCACGGTCGTGGCCGGTGCCCTCGGTCGCTACATGCGCAGTCACGGCGAGTCGACAGACGATCTTGAGCTCCGGGCCATGATTCCGGTTTCGGTCAGGGCTGACGTGGAGCAGGGGGCGCTCGGCAATCGGGTGGCCGCCATGTGGGCGCCGCTGCCCGTGGGGATCACAGATCCGGTGGAGCGGCTGCGCACGATCAGCGCCTCGATGGAGGAGCTGAAGGCCTCAGGCCAGGCGGTCGGGGCCCAGGTGCTGACCCAGCTCTCGGGCTTTGCCCCGCCGACGATCATGTCCCAGGCCGCGCGCCTGCAGACGCGCCAGCGCCTGTTCAACCTGGTCGTGACCAATGTCCCGGGCCCGCAGTTCCCCCTCTATCTGATGGGGCGTGAGCTCGAGGCGATCTTCCCCATGGTCCCGCTGGCCATGAATACGGCCCTGGGCATTGCCATCATGAGCTACAACGGCCAGCTCAACTTCGGCCTCTCCGGCGACTACGACGCGCTGGCCGACATCGACGTTCTGGCCGACGATCTCCGCGCGGCGATCGAGGAGATCGTGAGCGCCGCCGGCGGCCCACCGGGGCGCGGAGGGCGCCGCAACGGCCGGACCCGGCCCCTCCGAGCCGCAGGCTGACCCGCAGCTACCGATCCCGGACGGCGATCGTCATCCGGGTGATCACGCAGAGCCGGCCGGCGTCGTCTGACATCTCGATCTCCCATACCCAGGTGGTCCGCCCCCGGTGCTTGGCCACTCCGACGGCGTGAATCGTGCCTTCGGTGATCGGGCGCAGGAAGCTGGTCTGGTTCGAGAGGCCCACGGCGATGCGGTTCTGCGGCGCCACCGCCATCGCGGTGGCGATCGAGGCCAGGCTCTCGGCGATGGCGGCGTAGACCCCACCGTGGACGAGGCCGAAGGGCTGCTTGAGCGCATCGCGAACCGTGACCTGAGCCCGGGCCCGGTCCGGGTCGACAGCGAGCAGCTCGAGCCCGTAGAGCCGGTCGAACCCGTCGAACTGAAGGGTCTCCGAAGACACGGCGCTGGACCCTAATGGGTTCTCTACGCTAGGGGCCGCCGATGGCACCTATCGACAATCTTCCCCCCGACCAGCGAGCTGTGCTGGAGCTCGTGCTGCGCCGAGGGCGCAGCTACGACGAGATCGCCCAGCTCCTCTCGATCGATCGCGCCGGCGTCCGGCAGCGTGCCCTGGCCGCCCTTGATGCCCTCGGGCCACCCACCCGGGTCCCGGCTGAGCAGCGCGCTCTGATCACGGATTACCTGCTCGGGGCGCTGCCCGAGGCGGTGGCCGAGGAGGTCCGCCGGCACCTCAGTCAGTCGGCCTCAGAACGAGCCTGGGCAAGGGCCGTGAGCTCGGAGCTTCAGGGACTCGCAGAAGGCCCTCTACCCGAGATCCCCGCGGACGGCGGGGAACGCATTCGATCCGAGGCGCCTGAGCCGGTCCGGGCGGGGGTGCCCGCGGCCGCCGGCGGCGGTCCGGGCGGGGCCGGCCCCCGCAGTTCTCGCCGCGGCGGAGCCATTCTGCTGGGGGCGATCGCGGCCGTCATCGTCGTCGCCGTCGTCCTCGCGATCGTCCTGGGCGGCGGCTCAGCGAAGCACCCAGCCCGCGCGATCGCCGCCACCGCAGCGACCGGCGCCACCGGGACCACCGGGACCACCGGAGCGACGGGCACCCGCGTCGTGGCCCAGATCAACCTCAAGCCACCGAGCGGCGGGAGCACTCCCGTCGGGATCGCCGAGGTGCTCGAGGTGCAGAGGCAGTTCGGGGTGGCAATTGCCGCTCAGGGCATGGCCCCCAACAAGAAGAAGCCGCCCAACGCCTACGCGGTCTGGCTCTACAACTCCACTGGGGACAGCAAGATCCTCGGCTTCGTCAATCCCGGCGTCGGCTCCAACGGCCAGCTGAAGACGGCCGGTGGGCTGCCCACCAACGCCTCCCACTACGCGAAGCTGGTTGTCACCCTGGAGACGAAGTCAAACCCGAAGACCCCGGGGCCGATCGTCCTCGAAGGCACCCTGACCGGAATCTAGGTCACAAACAGCGCCTCGAGCCCCTCGAGCGCATCCGAAAGCCGTGACCCGGGTGGCCCGCCGGAGCAAGAAGCCGCCCGTGCGGGAGTAGCCGCGAAGCCCCTGGGTGAGCGAGATCGTCACGCGGGTGGCCCCGTCCACCGGCTCGAGCACGACCTCGGTTACGGCCTCGCCCAGGACGCGCTCGAACGGGGTCCCCTCGGTCTCCTGCTTCCACACCCGCCGACCGGCCGGGCTTCCACCGGCGCCCGGAGGCTCGGAGATGAGGACGCGAAAGTCCGCCCGGACTGGGCGGCCCTTGCGGGTGATGAGGACTTGGGTGAACTCATCGCCCGCGACGCCCTCCATCCGCTTGACCATCGGCCACCACCGGGGCATGTGGTGGGGATCGGCGATCACCTGCCAAACCTGATCGGGGGCAGCGGGAACGGTTCTCGACCGGCGAACCGCGCGCATCAGTCGTATTCGATCAGGCTCATGACCCGGCGGGGCTCCAGGCGCCGGCGCCCCTCCAGGAAGCCGATCTCGATCAGAAAGGCGCAGCCGACAACCTCTCCGCCGAGCTGCTCGACGAGTTGGCACAGCGCGGCGGCCGTACCTCCGGTGGCCAACACGTCGTCGTGCACGAGGACGCGGGCGCCGCCCCGGAACGCGTCGGCGTGGATCTCCAGGATGCCGGATCCCATATTCCAGCGCGTATTCGGCGCTCACGGTCTCGGACGGGAGCTTTCCCGGGCGGCGGGCGGGCACGAAACCGGCGTGAAGCTCCCGGCTCAGGGCGGCCCCGAGAATGAAGCCACGCGCCTCGGCCCCGATCACATAATCGATTTCCAGCGGGGCGGCCAACTGGGCCATCCCTGAGACCGCCGCGTCCAGCGCTCGCGCGTCGATGAGCAGCGGCAGATGTCCTTGAAGACAACACCCGGGGTGGGGAAGTCCGGGATGTCGCGGATGAACGCGCGCAGGTCCACAGCCGAGCGGCCGCCCTCAGGTGGCGATGTTTCGCAGGTCCCGGATCAGGAGCAGGTGCTTGAGGTGGGTGGTCACCGAGGCCAGGTTCTCCAGCGCTTCGATGGCCTCCTTGCGTCGCTCGGGATTACGCGAGCGCAGGGCGGGCGCAAGGATGCTCTGGAGCAACTGGGCCTCGCGGTCCGCCGAGCTCCGGAACACGCGCAGATTCCGCCCGCCGACGCCATAGCGGGCCAGCTCCGCCACCGCTCGGACGATCTCCCGCTCGGTCTCGTCGAAATACCTGGCGCCGCCTCGCTGATCTCCCTTGATAACCCCGAAATCGACCAGCTCGCGGACGAGGCCGGGGTCGGCGCCCGTCTCCTCACACACCTCCTCGAGCGAGTAGAGGGCACCGGCATCCCGGCCCTGAACCATCGCGCGGCGGAGCGTGCGGGCATCGCTCGGGGGTGCGACGTCCCGTTCGGAGCGTCCGGCCGCCAGCTCCTGGCGGATCACCCGCAGGGGTAGAAACTCGTCGCGCTGGAGGCGCAAGATCGTGCGCAGGCGCTGGATGTCGGTCGTCGTGTAGAGGCGGTAGCCGCCCTGGGTGCGGCGCGGGGCGAGCAGCTTCTGGTCCTCCAGGTAGCGGATCTTCGAGATGGAGATGTCCGGGAACTCCTGGGCCAGGGCCTTACAGACCGCACCGATGGTCACCGCCTTCTGGCGCGGGCGCTCGGTTCCCGCAGCCGCCTCGGCCGACTCTGGCAACTCGACTCCGGGGGGGTTTGTCGAAGAGGTGGCCATCAGCGCTTGAAATAGGCCAGCTTGTACTTGCCCACCTGGAGCTCGTCCCCATCGACGAGCCGGTGGGATTCGATCCGGCGCCGGTTGACGTAGGTCCCGTTGAGTGAGCCACAGTCGTCCAGGTAGTAGTCCTCGCCGCGCCGGACCAGAAACGCGTGGTCCCGGGACACCGTCACGTCGTCGAGGAAGATGTCCGCGTCGGGACGCCGCCCGATAGTCAGCCGCTCACCCTCCAGCGGGAAGCTCTCGCCCGTGCGCCCGCCCCCGGCGCGGATCACGAGTGCCGCACCGCCCGCCACCACGTCGTCGAGTTGCACCTCCTCGATCTCGCCCGTCTCACCGACCTTGTAGGTGGCCGTCGTGGTGCCGGGAGGCGGGTCGGACTGGGCTAGGAACGCCCCACAGCGCTGGCAGTAGTTGGCGCCCGTCATTGCTAAGGGCGCCGCACTCTGGGCAGTGCTGGGTCACCGACGTGACGTTGGCTACTCGGCGCCGCTGGCCGGAACGCGCCCGGCGAGGATGTCCGTCAGCTGCTGGACATCGGCGCCCGTGATCACGAGCTCTCCGCTCTCATCCTTCTTGCGCAGCCGGTTGACGAGCTCGGCGCGCAGGATGTCGATCTTGCCGTGGAGAATCCGCCGCCGGTAAGACACCTCCATCTCCTCATCGGTCAGCTGTTTGATCAGCTCTTTGAGCTCTTGGTCGCTGAGCGAGCCGAGGTCGGGAAACGTGTCCATGGATCAGATCCTCCCTAGGGTGCGGAGCGGCGAGTATAGCCGTGGTCAGGCTATAGGGTCAATCTGAGCTTGAGGTTTGCCTGCACGCAGTTCTTTCAGCCCGGTGCGCACGTAGAGCACGGTGGCGACCGCGGCCAGGGCCAGGCCCACGTAGAGCATGATCAGAGCCAGCCAGTGCACGCCGGCGATAGCGAAGAACGGAGCACCCATGGTCGGTGCCACGCCGAGGCGGCCGGGCCAGTTGATCTTGAGCTCGACGCCGTGGCGCAGGGCGTAGCGGCTCAGGCCAAGGACGAGGATCTCCCGCGCGAGCACCAGGGCCAGGGCCCAGCGTGGGAGAAGATCGAAGCGCCAGGCCACGGCCATCCCGGACACGACGAGCAGCCGGTCGATGATGGGGTCCAGCAGCGCCCCGAGGCGGCTGTACTGACCCGTGAGCCGGGCCGCGAAGCCATCCAGGTAGTCCGCCCACCCGATCACGCCGAAGAGGACCGCGGCCAGGGCGCTGTGACCGCCCCGACTGCTCAGCGCGACGATGAGGAAGACCGGAATCCCGGCCAGCCGGGCGTACCCGATCGCATTGGGAATCGTCCACGGGTTGAGCGGGTGACCGGAGAGCGTCGCTTCGGGCGGAGGGCCCGAGCGGTCGATCCCGAACAGCCGCCGCTTGGGGGGAGGACTCAGGGCAGGCCCCGCCACAGCGCCGCCACCGCCTCCGCCGCACCCTCAAGCGGGACCGACCGCCTCTCCCGCCCGCGCCGGATCTGCACCTCGGCCTCGCCCCCGCCAGAGAGCGCCGCCCGATCGTCAGTCGTAACGGACACCCCAGGAGCTCGGCGTCAGCGAACTTCTCCCCCGGGTTGGCGTCGCGATCGTCGTACAGGAGGAGAGCCCGGCCTGGCCCAGCTCCTCGTAGAGGCGGTCGGCCACCGCGCGCTCCTCCGCACCAGGTTTGCCCAGGACCACGAGCTCGACGTCGAACGGCGCGATCGTGCGGGGCCAGGAAATGCCCTGCTCATCCGCGTACTGCTCGACGGCGGCGGCGGCGGCCCGGGCCGGGCCCGAAGCCGTAGGAGCCCATCCAGATGAGCTGCTCGTTCCCGGAGTCATCCAGGTACCGCGCCCCTAGGGGTTCGCTGTAGCGCGTCCCGAGCTTGAAGATGTTGCCTACCTCGATTGCCGGCTCGATCCGGAGCGCGGCGCCGTTGATCGTGTCTCCGGCCACGACGCTGCGTACGTCGACGGACTCGAAGGGGAAGTCACGCCCGGGCTCGACCCCACGCAGGTGAGTGTCAGGACGGTTGGCCCCGGTGACGTAACCGCCTGGAGCGACCCCGGCGTCGAGCAGGATCGGCAGGTCGGTAGCCGACGGGTCCGATGTAGCCCGGCGGCCCGAGCCGCTGCGCCACCTCGTCGGCGTTCGCCGGGCGGAAGTCGCCCTTCAGAGCGGTGCGAAGCTTGATCTCGTTGACGCGGTGATCCCCGCGGAGCACGACCAGCTTCATCGCCGCCTCGTCGACGATTACCGGGAAGGCCTTGAGAAGCGCGCCCTCGGGCACCTGGAGGCTCTGGGCGACCTGCTCCACCGTGGTCATGCCCGGCGTCTCCACCGGCTCCGGGGCGTCAAGAGGCGGCGGCAGCCGAACCGGCTGAGGGTCGGCGCTCGCCACCTCGACGTTGGCAGCGAAGCCGGCGGCCAGAGCCACGTCGTTCTCGCCCGCCGCGCACGGTGCCATGTACTCGTGGGCCCCGATTCCGCCCATCACCCCGACGTCGGCCTCGACCCGGTACCACTCAAGTCCGCAGCGGTCCATCATCCGGTCGTAGGCCACCCGGTGCTTGTCGTATTGCGCGTTCAGGCCCTCCAGGTCGCGGTCGAACGTGTACGAGTCCTTCATGATGAACTCGCGGGTCCGCAGCACGCCCGCGCGCGGCCGCGCCTCATCTCGCTCCTTGACCTGGAAGTGATAGAGGATCAGGGGCAGGTCCCGGTAGGAACGGACGGCCGAGGCCACGTGGAGGGTGACGATCTCCTCGTGGGTTAGGGCCAGGACCATGTCGGCGCCCCGGCGGTCCTTGAGCTTGAACAGCTCGTCGATCGCGTAGCGCCCGCTGCGCCGCCACGGGTCGGCGGGATGGAGCACCGGCATGAGCATCTCCTGGCCGCCTATCGCGTTCATCTCCTCCCGCACGATCTGGACCACTCGCTGGTGCACCCGCCAGCCCGCGGGGAGCCAGCTCCAGAGGCCCGAACCAACCTGGCGGATCAGCCCCGCCCGCACCATCAGGATGTGGCTGATCGCCTCGGCGTCGGCCGGGGGCTCACGTTCGGTCGGCAGCAGGTAGCTGGAGAGACGAGTCATCGCGCGGGCCGAAGCGTACTCAGCCGTGATAGAAGAACCTTGATCAAAGCGACCGCCCAAGGAGTCGAACATGGCCTTCGAAGTCCCCCCTCTCCCCTACGAATACAACGCGCTCGAGCCGCACATCGACGAAGAAACGATGCATCTGCATCACGATAAGCATCACCAGGCGTACGTCACCAACGCCAACAAGGCGCTCGAGGGCACCGAGTGGGCCGACAAGTCAGTCGAGGAAGTGCTCCAGAACCTGAACCAGATTCCTCAGGACAAGCAGAAGGCAGTCCGCAACAACGCCGGTGGCCACTACAACCACTCGCTGTTCTGGGAGTGGATGTCACCCGACGGCGGTGGCGAACCCGACAGCGATCTGCGCAGCGCCATCGACTCCGCCTTCGGGTCCTTTGACGATTTCAAGGACAAGGTCAAGGCGGCCGGCGTGGGGCAGTTCGGATCCGGCTGGGCCTGGCTCGTGCATGACGGCTCCGGCCTGGCTGTCGTCTCGACCCCCAACCAGGACAGCCCGCTTTCGGACGGCAAGACGCCGCTCCTCGGCGTCGACGTGTGGGAGCACGCCTACTACCTCAAGTACCAGAACCGCCGGCCGGACTACCTCGACGCCTGGTGGAACGTCGTCAACTGGGCCAAGGTGGCCGAGCTGTTCGGAGCCGTCTCCGGCTAGGCCCTGGTGAAGCGGCGGCCGGCCACCGGCGAGACATCCTCGTCGAGGCGGGCCGCCGCTGATTCCAGCGCGGCCATCCGCTCCGGCGTCATCGCCGTGGCGTCCTCGTTCTCGGCCAGCCATTCCCGGGCCGCGGCGGCGTCGGCCTCGTCGCGCACAACCTTCTTGCCGGCGGCGTAGTAGCGGTCGATCTCGGTGAAGAGTTCGTCGACCAGGCGCTCGGTGGGCACCTTCTTGAGCGGCTCGCCGCGTGAGTAGATCATGCCCATGTCCTTAGCCCCGGTGATCCCGAAGTCGGCATGCCGGGCCTCGCCGATCCCGTTGACGGCACAGCCCAGAACCGAGACCTCGATCGGGTCCTCGTAGGCCTCGAGCCGCTGCTCGATCTCGGCCACCACGCTGTCCATGTCGAACTGGAGCCGCCCGCAGGTGGGGCAGGCGATCAACACCGGGCCACGCTCACGCAGCTTCAACGCCTTGAGGATCTCCCACGCCACCTTGACCTCCTCCTCAGCGTGGAAGGTCGAGAGCGAGATGCGGATGGTGTCCCCGATCCCGTCGGCGAGCAGAGTGCCGAGGCCGACGGCCGACTTGAGCGAGCCTGACCACTTGGTTCCCGCCTCGGTGATCCCGAGATGGAGCGGATAGGGGATCCGCTCCGCGAGAAGCCGGTTGGAGGCGATCGTGTTGGGAACGCTGGTCGACTTCATCGAGATCTTGAAGTTCGTGAAGTCGAGGCGCTCCATGAGCTCGACGTACTCCACCGCTGCGGTGACCAGGGCCTCGACGGGGTTCTCGAACTCGAGGTCGCGCAGGTGGGCGGGCAGAGAACCTGAATTGACGCCGATACGCAGCGGCGTGCCGAGCTCCTTGGCCCGTTCCACGACGAGTCCGGCCTTTTCCGCCCCGCCGATGTTGCCCGGGTTGATGCGCACGCAGTGCGCGCCGGCATCGAGAGCCTTCAGCGCCAGCGTGTAGTTGAAGTGGATATCGGCGATGACCGGGATCGGCGAATCGCGGACGATCGTCTTCAGCGCCTCGACATCCTTCTCCCGCGGGACAGCAACCCGCACGAGGTCGGATCCCGCCTCGGCCACGCGGCGGATCTGATCCATGGTTGCCTGGAGATCGGCGGTTTCGGTCTTGGTCATCGTCTGCACGACGACCGGAGCGCCGCCGCCGATCGGCACCCCACCCACGTTGATCTGGCGCTCTGAGGCCATAGTTCGGAGTGTAGAGCGGCCTCCTCGAGGCCTCGTTTCGGACCGGTTAGCCTGGCCCTGAGGGTCCAGGCGGCCCATTGCCCGGCCCATCGCCACCGCCATCGCGGTTGCGGAGCGCGGCCACTCCCACGGCGGCGCCTCCGATGACGAGCACAGCCAGCACGACGATCAGCCAGATGGGAAGAAACGAGCCTCCGCCTCCGGAGGAGCCGCCTCCGCTCAGCTTTCCGATCTTCTGGTACAGCGCTCGCTGGAGGATGTCATAGCAACCTGAGTACTCCCGGACATCAGCCGGCATCGTGGCCAACCCGTGACGCAGCTGGGGAGCCGTATAGCTCTGGGTAAGCCTGCCATTGGCGGAGCAGTCGGCGACCGGCGTGAGCGCCGCCGCCCCGGCCGAGGCGACCGGAAAGACGCCGATCAGCCAGCCCAGGGCGAGAATCGCGGACAGCCTGCGCACCGGCGCAACGTTATTGTGCGCCGCTTGCCGCCGCTCCACCGTCCGCATCGACCTCTGGTGCTCGCCGCGCTCGCCGCGCTCGCCGTGCTGCTCCTGGCCGGCTGCGGTAGCTCCAAGCCACACTTCACCGTGCGCTCCGCGCCGCTCGTCTCGATCTTCGAGGCGCCGCTGCAGCTGGGCACTGCGCCGGGGCCGACGCTCGATTTCCTGCGCCGCCTCGGGGCCGACGACGTGCGCGTGGTCGTGCGCTGGTCCACCGTGGCGCCAGACCCGACGTCGACCCGTGCTCCGGGGGGCTTCGCCGGGGCATCCCCGGCGGCATATCCCGAGGCCGGCTGGGCTCCCTACGATGCCATCATCCGGGCTGCCGCGGCCCGCAAAGTGGGTGTGCTTCTCGATGTCTCGGCACCGGCTCCGCTCTGGGCGAGCGGCCGCGGTGCCCCGCCCGGGGGTGTGCCTGGCGTCTGGAAGCCCTCGGCGGCGCAGTTCGAACTCTTCGTGCACGCCGTCGGCGTGCGCTACAGCGGCCGCTATACCCCGCCCGGTGGCGGCGGCCCGCTGCCGCGGGTGAGCTTCTGGTCGGTGTGGAACGAGCCCAACCTCGGCCAGGCCAACCTGGCTCCGCAGGCCATCGACAGTTCGGCCGTCGAAAGCTCGCCCCAGATGTACCGCTCGCTCGTGGACAGCGCCTGGGCCTCGCTGCAGGCGACCGGACACGGCCAGGACACGATCCTCATCGGCGAGCTCGCGCCTTACGGGCAGGCGGTGGGCAACAACGTCCCCGGGAACTTCGGCTACATGGTCCCGCTGCGCTTCGCGCGCGCCCTGTACTGCGTCGACTCCTCGCTGCACCCACTCCGGGGGACCGCCGCCGCGCAGCGCGGCTGTCCCACCACGGCGGCCGCGTCGCAATCCTTCGCGCGGGAGAACCCGGCCCTGTTTCAGGCCAGCGGCTTTGCCGTCCATCCGTACGCGTCCGGGGAAACGGTGGCGCCCAACGTCGTACTTTCCAACGAGCCCGACTTCGTCTACCTAGCCACTCTCTCCCGGCTCACGAACTTCCTCGATACCGTGACCAAGCTCTATGGCGTCGGCAAGCAGTTCCCTCTCTACTCGACCGAGTACGGCTACCGGACCAATCCGCCCTCGCCGGCCGCACCCCCGCTCAGCCGGGCCGCCGAGTACCTCAACTGGGCCGAATACATCTCCTGGCGCACGCCGCGCCTGCGCTCGTGGAACCAGTACCTCCTCGCGGATCCGGCGCCCGGCCCGTCGCAGTTCACCACCGGCCTGCAGTACTACACCGGGCAGCCAAAGCCAGGGTTCTTTGATGCCTGGCGGATGCCGATCTTCCTTCCCGTGACGCACGAGCGCCCCGGGCACAGCCTCGAGGTGTGGGGCAGCGTGCGGCCGGTCCACTACACCTCCCGTCCCCAGGATGTCCGGATCCAGCTTCAGGCCGGCGGCCACGGCGCCTTCGCGACGGTCGAGACAGTCCCGGTCACCGACACCAACGGATACTTCGACACGCGGGTCAGGTTCGGATCGGGCGGCCAGGTCCGGCTGGCCTGGACCTACCCCCACGGCCCGACCATCCACAGTCGCCTTGTCACCATCCGCGTCGGCTGACCGGGGCGCAACTTATGCTCCCTCGGGCAGTTGATCCCTCAGTGCGTAAGCGTGTGGTCCTCGCCCTCCTGACCCGCTCGATCCTGGCGGCGTTCGCCACGCTTGGCTTGGCCGCAGGGCCCGCCTCGGCTTCTCACAGCCAGGTGGCGATCCTCCAGGACGATCCAGCGCTCCTGAGCAACCCGGTCCCCACGCTCCAGCAGCTCCGCTACCTGGGGGTTCAGATGGTCCGCGTCTCGGTGCGCTGGTCGAACTTCGCCCCCGCGGCGAGCTCACACCGCCGTCCCCGCTTCAACCCACTTGATTCGAACGCCTATCCTCCCGGGCGCTGGAGCCAGCTCGACGCGCTTGTCCGGGATGCCACGGTGCGGGGCATCCAGGTCATGTTCGTGCCCACCGGTTTCGCGCCGCTGTGGGCCCAAGGTCCGAGCCCGGGCCGCTACGGAGCCAAGTACGACCCTGAGTTTGCCTGGGAGCCTTCGACGAGCCAGTTTGGCGCCTTCGTACACGCCGTCGGCCAGCGCTACAGCGGCTCCTTCACCCCCCGCGGCGCCCACACGCCCCTCCCCGGGTCAGCACGTGGGAGATCTACAACGAGCCGAACTTCGGCGAGGATCTGGCGCCGCAGGCGATCGACGGTTCCGCGGTCCTCTATGCACCCCGCATGTACCGGCAGCTCGCCGACTCCGCCTGGAGCGCCCTCGCGGCGACCGGCCACCGCCGGGACACGATTCTCATCGGCGCCCTGGCCGCGGCCGGGGCTCAGGCCGGGCCCGGTCGCCGAGATCCCCAGGGACTGCCCGGCACCTACGGCGAAACGAAGCCGCTCGTCTTCATCCGGGAGCTCTACTGCCTGACCCCGGGGTATCACCGCTACCTCGGCGCGGCGGCGGCAATCCGTGGCTGTCCGGCCACAAACGCCGGGTACCGGCGCTTCAAATCCGAGCACCCTGTCCTCTTTGCGGCGAGCGGATTCTCCGATCATCCGTACGTCCTGTCCAAGGGTCTTCCCCCGAACAAGGCCGCCTCCAGCGACCCCAGCTACGCCCAGTTCAGCCAGCTGCCCCGCTTCGCTGCCATGCTCGACCAGGCCCAGCGTGCCTACGGATCGGGCAAGCACTTTCCGATCTGGAACACCGAGTACGGCTACATCACCTGCCCGCCCAACTGCAACCACGGCTATGTCTCCCCCACCACGGCGGCCACCTACATCAACTGGGCCGAATACCTGTCCTGGCTGAACCCGCGCCTGGCCAGCACGATGCAGTACCTCCTCCATGACCCCAGCCCGACCGTCGGCACCCCTGAGCTCGGAGGGTTCGCCACCGGGCTGATCTTCTATCCCACGGTCCGGCGCGGTGCCGCCAAGCCGAGCTACTACGCCTACCGCATGCCGATCTTCCTGCCCCACCCCACGGCCCGCCACGGGCAATCCGTGCTCGTCTGGGGAGCTGTGCGGCCCGCCCCCTTCGCCGTGGCCGATGGCGACGGGCCGCAGTCGGCCGAGATCCAGTTCGCTCCCCGCGGCCGGGGCTGGCAGACGGTGAAGACGGTCCCCATCACCGACCCGCACGGCTATTTCGAGACCTCGGTCGCCTTTCCCTCAAGCGGTTCGGTGCGGGTCCTGTGGCACTACCCCACCTTCGATCCGTCGATCTACCCGTATCAGACCCAGTCGATCAGTGTCTACGCGGAGCCTCTCGCCCCCGCCGTGAGCCGCACTGCCTCGGTGACCATCAGCTAGGCACCCCAGCTACGCTGCGGTCGCCGGTGGAGCCGGAAACACGATACGTGCGAGGTACCGGGGGCCAGCTCGCCTACCAGGTAGTGGGCGAGGGTCCGATCGATCTCGTCTACCTGACCGCGGCCGCCAGCAACGTCGATACGCGCTGGGAGATCCCCCAGTTCGCCCGCTTCAACGAGCGGCTGGCCGCCTTCTCACGCGTCATCATGTTCGATCGCCTCGGCAACGGCGCGTCGGACCGCCCGGTTATCGACCAGGTCCAGAGCCTCGAGGGGTGGGCCGAGGACCTGAGGCTGGTGCTCGACACGGTGGGCTCGGAGCGGGCGGCGGTCATCGCCGTCGCCGACGCCGGATTCATGGCGATCGTATTCGCTGTCACCTATCCGGAGCGGGTCTCGGCCCTGGTCCTGGCCAATGCCTGCGCGCGCTGGATCGCCGCTCCCGACTACCCGGCCGGGGTCGAGCGTAAGACCGTGGAGGGACTGCTCCAGGCTGTGGAGGAGCGCTGGGGGACCGAGGAGCTGGCCACCGTCATCTGCCCCGGCCTCGCAGCCGACCCTCGTGTGCGCCGGCTCTATGCCAAGCAGCTGCGGGCCAGCGCCACGCCCTCGATGTCCGCCGCCCAGCTCCGGGCGCTGGTCGACGTCGACCTGACCGGCCTCCTGCCCAAGATCCAGGCCCCCACGCTCGTCCTTCATCGGCGTGAATTCGCTCTCGCCCCGATCGAGATGGGGCACTACCTGGCCGAACACGTCCCCGGGGCCAAGATGGTCGAGCTCGAGGGGGGCGACAGCGCGCTGCCGCTGGGGGACAGTGAGGCGGTGCTGATGGCGCTGGAGGAGTTTCTCACCGGCGGCCGTCACTCCCCGGATCCCGACCGGATCCTGGCCACGGTGATGTTCACCGACCTGGTCCAGTCCACGGTGCGCGCGGGCGAGTTCGGGGACCGCCGCTGGTCCGAGCTCATGAGCCGGCACGATGCGCTGGTCCGCGAGCAGGTGGAGCGCTTCCACGGCCGCCTCTGGAAGTCGACCGGCGATGGTTACCTGTCCACCTTCCCCCTCCCCCGCGACGCCATCCGCTGCGCCGTGGAAACGCGCTCGGGACTGGGTGAGCTCGGCCTCGAGATGCGCGCCGGCATTCACGCGGGCGAGATCGATCTCCTGGGCCACGACCTGGGCGGGATCGCGGTCCACGTCGCCGCGCGGGTGGCCAGCCTCGCCGCCCCCGGGCAGGTGCTGCTGTCTCGGACGGTGGCCGATCTGATCGCCGGCTCGGGCATCCCGCTCTCGGAGCAGGGGCTGCGCACGCTCCGGGGCATCAACGGGAGGTGGAAGCTCTTCGCCGTCCAGCAGCCGGGCTAGGCGATGCGCTCGGCCGCGTAGTGGGCCAGCGCCATCACCGTGAGCTGAGGGTTCACCGGCAGCTCTCCGGGCTGGCGTGGTAGAACGCGCACCAGCTTGGCTGAGGCCGTCATCTTCGATCTGGACGGCGTGGTCATCGACTCCGACAGTCTGAAAACAGTCGAAGGGAGGACCTGGTCCGGGACACGGGCGGCAGCTGGCACGACGCGGCCCCGCGGGACACGATGGCCATGAGCGCCGCCCGAATGGACGGCCTACATGCACCACGATCTCGGCGTCCCGCTGGACCCGGCGGGATCGACCGTCAGGTCGTGGCCCGGATGGAGGAGCTCTAGCGGCAGAATCTCCGCTGCTGCCGGGCGCCCTCAATGCCGTGCGCGGGCTGGCCGGGCGCTGGCCGCTTGGGGCTCGCCTCTTCGTCGAACCGGGAGATCATCGAGCTCGCTCTCGAGCTGGCGGGCATACGGCCGCCTTCGCCTCGACGGTCTCTCTGAGGGACGTGGCCCGCGGTAAGCCGGCGCCCGCTTCGGCCTGCAGGCCGCCCGAGCGCCTCCCGGTCCGACCCGACAGCCGGAGACGCCGTGGAGGATTCGAGCATGGCCTGCGGGCGGCGGCGGCGGCCGGATGACCGTGATCGCCGTCCCAACCCCCACTATCCGCCGGACGCGGACGCCCGAGGTAGCGCAGGTCATGCTGGGGCCCTGAGCGCGCGATGCAGGAGCCGGTGGAGAGCGTCGGCGGCCAGCCGGCCCGGTCCCGGAGGAGATGTCGGAGGGCGGGAATGACCAACCACCGCGGCGGCGCGTACAGATGAAGTGGCCGGCCCAGGGTACGACCCTCAGGAAACGCCAGAGCGTCCTCCCGCGATCCTCCGCCATGAAGGCGTCGCGGTCCGGCACAGGCAGGCGTACATCGACTCGATCGCGTCCTCGTACTTGGACGCGATCGGCTTGCGCTTGAGTTTCATGGTCGGCGTCAACTCCTCGCCGCCGGGCAGCCAGTCGCCCTGGACGATGGTGAATTTCTTGATCTGCTCCACCCGGGCCAGGTGCGAGTTGGCTTCGTCGACTCCCTGCTGCACCGCCTCGATCACCTTCGCCTCGTCCGCCAGGTCCTCCAGCCCGGCCGGTTCGATGCCCTGCTGCTCCGCCCACTGCGGCGCGTAGTCGGCATCGAGCACGATCAAGGCGGTGTTATAGGGGCGGCCGTCGCCGATCGCTACCGCCTGCCCGATCAGCGGACTCGCCGTCTTGATCGCCGCCTCGATGTTGGCCGGGGACATGTTCTTGCCCGCCGCGTTGATGATGAGCTCCTTCTTGCGGTCGACCAGGCGCAGGTACCCGTCCTCGTCGAGCTCCCCGATATCGCCCGTATGGAGCCATCCGTCGGGATCGAGCGCCTCCGCCGTCTTTTCCGGCTGGTTGCGGTAGCCGAGCATCACGAACTCAGAACGAATCAGGACCTCGCCATCCTCTGCGATCCGGATCTCGCACCCGGGCGCCGGCGGCCCCACGGTGCCGATCTTCACCTCTCCGGGCCGGTTGCAGGTCCCGGCGCCGCACGTCTCGGACATGCCCCAGAGCTCGGCCAGCTCGATCCCCAGGGCGTGGAAGAACTCCAGCACCTCAACCGGGGTCGGGGCCGCCCCGACATTGACCGCCCGGAGCTGGTCCAGGCCCAGCATGGCGCGGAGGTTGGAGAAGTACTGCTCGTCGGCCGACTCGAACTTCGCTTCCAACTCCTCCGGTACCGGCTTCCCGGCCTGCCTGAGCCGGACCCGCTCGATCGACGCCGATAGAGCCTCCTCAAGCGGCTTGCGCTGCTCCTCGGGCTGCCCCGCGAGCATCGCCTCGAGCCCCGCCTTGAGCTTCTCCCAGATTCGGGGCACGGCAAAGAACCAGTTTGGACGCACCTGGGGCAGGTAGGAGACCACCTCCCGCGGATTGGGGCAGCACGTGACCGTCCCGGCGTAGATGACCGGGATGTAGTGGTGAGCGTTCCGCTCGGCGATATGGGCCGCGGGCAGCCAGGAGATGACCTTGCTCCCGGGCTCGAAGCTGATGATCTCCTCGATCTGCTTGGCCGCGAACATCACGTTGTGGTGCGAGAGCTGGACTCCCTTCGGCGGTCCCGTCGTGCCTGAGGTGTAGATGAGCGTGAGCACGTCGTCGGGCTCCACCGCCGGAAGTGAGCTTGGATCGAATTCTGGATCCGAACCCTCGACCTCATCCAGGGCCAGCGTCCCCCCTGGTGCCTCGCCGTCGATCACGATCACATGCTCGAGCTGGGGGAGGTTTTCCCGCGCCTTGAGGAAAACCTCCAGGAAGGCCTGCTCGATGATCGCCACCCGAGTGTCCGCGTCGTCGATCACGTACTCGATCTCCTCGGCCGGATAGGTGGTGTAGATCGAGAACGGCGTGGCCCCAATCGTCACCGCGGCCAGATCGGCGATGTGGAACTCAGGCCGGTTGCTCAGCATCAGGGCGACTGTGTCGCCGCGCGCCACGCCCAGCTTGGCCAGGCCACCGGCCAGGGCGTCGACCCGCCCAAGCAGCTCGGACCAGGTAAGGCTGACGCTGTCGTCGGCGGTCCGCACCGCGACGATCTCAGGATGACTCGCCGCCGTACGCCGCAGAGCTTCGGACAGCGTGGGGGCATCGACGCCGCGGCCTGATGCTTGGACGATTGTGCTGGTCTCCATCCTCTCCTGACTCCTCTGGCCGGAATGTGCGACGGAAGGCTAGTGCACGTTGAACCCTGACCCGGTCAGGGCGGAGATGTCGTTGCTCAGCCCGATCACGAAGATGATGAGGATGAGCGCGAACCCGACCGCCCCCGCCCGCTCCATCACCTCGACGCGGATACGCCTGCCGCGGACCTTCTCGGCCACGGCCCAGAACACGTGACCTCCGTCCAGGGGGAGAAACGGGAACAGGTTGATCACGGCCAGCGAGAGCGAGATCAGGGCCAGGGTTTCGAGGGCCTCGGTCGCGCTGAAGGCGAAGCGCTGCTGAGTCACCTTGAAGGCACCCACCACGCTGTGGATCGATTTGCGCGATTGCGGCTCGAATAGCGTGGCGAACTTGCTCACGGTGAGCGTGGTCACATTCCACAGCCCGCTCACGGTCAGCGAAGCGGCATGGCCGGCCGTCACCGGATGCTGTACGGAGTACTCGCCAAACGCGAAGCCAATTTCCATGTGGCCGTCCTTGGCCACGTAGCGAGGG
Organism: uncultured Solirubrobacterales bacterium; assembly: GCA_963733555.1. GTDB lineage: Bacteria > Actinomycetota > Thermoleophilia > Solirubrobacterales > Solirubrobacteraceae > Palsa-465. The sequence goes on along the minus strand of CAVTDO010000002.1, from coordinate 764,338 downwards.
CGGATCTTCACGGTCAACTCGCGCTGGCCCCGGCGCACGAGGACGGTAGCCGGCGTCGCGCCCACGCAGCCGTTGGTCAGGGACCCGGCGCAACGATGGCTGCGGATCTGGCGCTGAATCGCTTCGGCCGAGCCGGAGACCCCGTCCACGGAAATTATGCGGTCACCCGTCTTCAACGCCGTTGCCGCCGGCGTCGCCTTCTCAACCACCGCTACCTGCTTGCTCACCCCGGCGACCGCCTGCCCCTGGGCGAGGAGGATCACCCACAGGATCACAAAGGCGATGAGCAGATTCACCGCCGGGCCCGCAAGGATCACCACCACCCGCTTCCAGACCGGCTGGTTGTAGTAGGCGCGTGGGCTGATTGAGGCCACGCGCGCTTCGAGCTCGGCGATCTGGGCATCAATCTCGCGCTCCTCGTCGCTCGAGCCGCCGTCGCTGTGCAGCTGTTCTCGCCGCCCCCGTAGCGCCTCGAGCTCATCCTCCTCAGGCAGCCGCTCCTTTGGGTTCATGCCCGTTATTCGCACGTAGCCGCCAGCCGGGATCGGACCGATGCCGTACTCGGTCTCCCCGCGCCGGAACTTCACCAGCAGCGGACCGAAGAAGAGCGAGAATCGTTCCACGCGCATGCCCACCGACTTGGCGGCGGCGAAATGCCCGAACTCGTGGAGGATGATCAGGGCGGCGAAGCCGAGGAAGGCCAGCAGGTAGGACACGCTTCGAGTGTGGCAGGCGCGATGGTCGGGACCGGGGCGTCTGGACCAGTTGGCCGGCTCACGCTGCGGCGCGGGCCGCTACAAGCTCTGCCGCCACCCGGCGGGCCTCGGCGTCGGCATCCCCGAGAGCGTCGAAGGAGTGGACCAGCTCGGCGGGCAGCTCGCCCAGGGTCTCCTCGATCACCGCCGCTATATCCAGGAAGCGCAGGCGCCCGGCGAGGAATGCGTGCACGGCCACCTCGTTGGCTGCGTTCAGCGTGCAGGGGGCCGTCCCACCGGTCCGCGCCGCCTCCCGGGCCAGGCGCAGAGGGGCAAACGTATCCTCGTCCGCCGCCTCGAAGGTCAGCGCCCCGACCGCAACGAGATCCAGCGGGGCCACCGGCACGTCGATTCGCTCCGGGTAATTGAGGGCGTAGGAGATGGGTACCCGCATATCCGGATACCCGAGATGAGCGAGCGTCGCGCCGTCGCACATCTGAATCAGGCTGTGGATGATCGACTGCGGGTGGACGACGACATCGATCTGCTCGTAGGGAGTACCGAACAGGTGATGGGCCTCGATCAGCTCCAGTCCCTTGTTCATGAGCGTGGCCGAATCGATGGTGATCTTTCCCCCCATCGCCCATGTGGGATGAGCCAGCGCCTGCTCGACTGTCACCTCCTCAAGCTGCTCCCGCCCCATCCCCCGGAAGGGGCCACCCGAGGCGGTGAGGATCAGGCGATCGACCGTTCCGACTCGCTCGGTGGCCAAGAGCTGGAACAGGGCCGAGTGCTCGGAGTCCACGGGAATGATCTGGGCGCCCGTGGCCTCTGCCAACTGGGTCACGAGCTCTCCGCCGACGACCAGCGACTCCTTGTTGGCCAGCGCCAGGTCGATCCCCTCCCCCAGGGTCGCCACCGTGGGCACCAGTCCGGCTGACCCCACGAGAGCATTCAGCACCATGTCGCAACCGCATTCGGTGATCAACTCGACCATGCCCTCCGTCCCGGTCAGGACCTCGCCGTCGGTCCACGCCTCGGCGGCGCGGGCCGCCGCATCGCGATCGGCGAGCGCGATCCGTCTGACACCGTGTTCGCGCGCCTGCTCCACGAGCGGCTCCCAGGCCCGGGCCGCGCTCAGGGCCACGACCCGCAGCTCCCCGTTTGACCGGGAGACGACGTCGAGCGCCTGGAGACCGATCGAGCCGGTGGAGCCGAGGATGGCGACGTGCCGTGTCACGGCCGCGATTGTAGGTCGACCGCGTGGCTAGGAATCCGAGGCGTGGCGGACGAAGGCCTGTGCCGTGACTCGGACCGTTCCCCGCTGCGGATACCGGAGCATGGCGAGCAGAACCTTCACCGCCACTTTGTCGGCCCCGGCACCGAGGGCGAACTCCATGTCGCTTCGCGCTGGCTCATAACCGGCGATTTCACCGGCCACGAAATGGTCTCCGGCGTCGTAGTCAGGCCGCGACTTCATGCAAAGCTCTCCTGAGGAGAGGTTGCGCACAACCGTCCGCAGCGTGTCCCCTTCAGCGACGACGTCGAGCCGAAACAGGCCCTCCGCCAGCAGGAGGGCGGCCCTGGTCCCGGGCTCGAGCTCCTTGGAGGCGGAGAGGATGAGGCCGGGTTTGCCGCCCTCGCCCTCAAGCGGCCCTGCGAGCTGCCGGTGGCCAGCTCCGATCAGGCGCCCCCGTCCAGCATCTGCCCTGAGGCTAGGTACTGACTCCCGTCGCTCGGATTCGGCTCCAGGCTGACGAGGACCGCAATGATGCTGTTGAAACCGCCACTTTGGAAGCCGCCACTTTGACTGGGGAAGGTCTGGAGATGGAACTGGGACGTGCCGGCCGGGAGCGGGATCGTGTTGTCGCCCGGCTTGAGGCTGATGCCCCCCGTTGAGGAGGGAGCACTCTGTCCATTGTTGGTCCCCAGATCCTGCACCGCAGGCAGCAGCTGTCCGGTGTTGTTACGGACCGTGAGGGTCGGAGAAACCGGACCTCCCGCAGCTGGCTGGGACAGCCCGATCAGGATCGAAATGGCCCCATCTGGCGTCGCCACCAGCTGCTGTGTGCCACCGCTGCCCACCGTCTGGGCCCCGCTCACCACGTTCCCGTGGCCCTGGAAGAACGCGTTCGGCGGCATGTTCCCCAGAAGCTGCGAGTTCGCCGCGGTGCCGTCGTGCTTCAGGAACTCCTGATTGGCGTCGTTGATCTTCAGGAACTGAGCGTTGGCGTCATCGATCTTCAGCCACTTGCCGTTGGCGTCGGTGATCTTCAGGAACTGCGCGTTGGCGTCCCTGATCTTCATGTACTTGTGCGCCAGCGTGTTCTCCAGCCCGATCAGCGCGCTGTGCATCTTGACGTACTTCTGCTCGAGCTTTATGAACGCCGACTTCGTGTTGCCGGTCACACTACCGAGCTTCAGGAGTTTCGTCGACGCCGCCGGCGTGGCTCGAATCTGAGCCGGCGCCGCCTGGATCTTCTCGGCCACCCCGGCCACCAGCGCCATCAGCGCCATCGAGACGCCGACCTTTGCCGCGGTCAGGCGGAACTTAACGTAATCGGCCATTTCCGGTCCCCCCGGTTATGTTGGTTTGCCCCTTCTTGGCGTGTGATCCGCCCCTTCGGGGCGAAGTGTCGCGTAAACCGCGCTCGCGCGCAAGCCGATCAACCGCCGACGGAGAGGACCGTCCAACCTTGGACGTCGACCCGCCCCCGCTCCTCGAGTCCGCGGGCTCTGTACGCGCCACCCACCTCTGCCGCCTCGTCCGGACCGAACCCGCTGAGAAGGCCAACCCGCGGCAGCGGCTCCGAGAAGCGCTCGGCCACGACGCGATGCAACCCCCTGGGCACATTCGCGGCGAACCCGGCGGCCGCCGGGGGCGCCGCCAGCGACAGATCCGCCTGACGCGCATCGAGCACGACCCCGTTTCGGCGCGCGTTCTCACGTGCCGCCTCCACGCTCGCCGGCTCCAGGTCCACGGCGACCACGGGCGTCCACCCGAGCTTGGCGGCGAGGACGGCCAGCACGCCGGACCCGCAACCCAGATCAGCGAAGGCCCCCTGGGCCGGTAGGCCCAGAAGCAGCTTTAGACAGGCCCGGGTCGTGGGGTGGGTGCCACCCCCGAAGGCGGCGCTCTCGGCCAGGACGATCTCGATCGCCGCCCCGGAGGGCGGCGCCCACTCTGGGCGCACCACCAGCTGGCCGTCGATCACCTCCGGCACGTAGTCCGCCGCGCGCCGCTCTCGCCAGTCGTCGGGGACCTCCTGTTCGGACATGCGATGCCGCCACCGCCCCACCGCCCTACGCAGCTCCGCCAGCGGCGGCAGATCGTCACCCCGGATCCTCAGATCCACATGCCGTCCGGCGGGAGATTCGCGGACCCCGCTCGGCACGATCAACAGGAGCCGGTCGAGGACGTCCTCGACAGCCGCGCGGGGCACGCGCAGGACAACCTCCCTCATCAGTGGAGCGCCGCCAGCCAGACGTAGTAGCCGGCCACGATCGTGAACAGGGCTGCGTCGGCCCGGTCCAGGACCCCGCCGTGAGGGCCGAACAGGGTGCCCGCGTCCTTGGTGCCAGCATCGCGCTTGATCACGGACTCGAAGAGGTCGCCAATCGGCGCCAGGATGGCCACGGCGAGGCCGAGCAGCAGGGCGTCGCCCTGGGTGAGCCAGCTCTGGAAGGTGCCGGCCAGGAACACGGTGACGATCGCGGCCAGCATCCCGCACACAAGCCCTTCCCAGGTCTTGTTGGGCGAGATGCGGGGCGCCAGGGGCCGGCGGCCGAAGAGCCGGCCGCCCAGATAGGCCCCCGTGTCACCGATGAAGGTGCCGAGGAGGATGTCGATGACCACACCCTTGCCGTGCGGGAGCTGGCGCAGCAGCTCCCCGTGGGTCACGGCCAGTCCGATCCAGTACACCCCGAGCAGAGTGCTGGCCATCGCCGTCGTGGCGTTGCCCCGCCCACGGGCGGCCACGACCAGGAAGAGCACGGGCACGGTGGCCACCATGACCTCGAGGATGTCCCGCCGGTCGCCGTAGCGGGCGGCCAGGACCATTCCCGTCACCGCGGCAATGCCTACCACCGCCACGGGCCGCCACCGATAGAGAAGCCGGTAGAGCTCGACCAGGCTGAGCGCCCCGACGGCGATCATGAAGAGGGCGAAGGCGAGACGGCCTACGTCGATGACGACGATGGCGAGGATGGCCAGCGGGATGGCCACGAGGATCCGAGTCAGGAGCTCCGAGCCGCGGCGCCGGGGTTTCTCACGGCTGCCGCGACGCGGTCCATCTCGGTCTCCCCGCCCACGCTGGCTGGCCATCAGCGCCCCCCGAAGCGTCGCTGACGGGCGGAGAACTCCTCAAGGCTCTCCTCGAAGGCCTGGCGCGAGAAGTCCGGCCAGAGCTCGTCGCGGAACACGAGCTCGGAATATGCCCCCTGCCAGAGGAGATAGTTCGAGAGCCGCTGCTCGCCGCTGGTGCGGATTATCAGGTCGGGATCGTGCATCTCCGGGGCGTAAAGGTGGCGGCGGAAATCAGTCTCCTCCCCGCCGGTGAAGGCGCGGGCGGCGTCGATGATCTCCGCGCGCCCACCGTAGTTGAAGGCCACGAACAGCGTGATGCGACGGTTGCCCTCCGTCACGCCCTCCGCCCAGGCCATGCGCTCCACCAGTTCGATGGGCACCGGGTCGCTGCGGCGGCCGATGAAGCGGATACGGACCCCCTCGTCGTGGAGCTCGGGCGTCTCCTGGTCGATCCGGCGGCCGAACATGGCCATCAGGCCTGAGACCTCCTGAGGCGACCGATTCCAGTTCTCGGTCGAGAACGAGTAGATGGTCAGCTCCCCGATCCCGAGATCGACCGCGTCGCGGAGGCGGGCCTTGACGGTGTCGGCCCCGGCTTCGTGCCCGGCGAGCTCAGGCAGGTTGCGCTGGCGGGCCCAGCGGCCATTGCCGTCGGTGATGATGGCGACATAGCGCGCCTGCGCGCGCTCCTGCAGGTCAGTCACTAGCGGTCCTCACGGAGAACCACTAGACCTCCAGGATCTCTTCTTCCTTGTGCCCCAGCAGCTCGTCGAGCTCCTTGACCCGGGCGTCGGTCACCTTCTGGAGCTCCTGCTCGGCGCGCTTCTCGTCATCCTCCCCCGCCTCCCCCGCCGTCTTGAGCTCACGCAGGTCGTGCATGACATCCCGGCGGACGTTGCGAATGGCCACCCGCCCCTCCTCGGCGATGTTCCTCACCACCTTCACCAACTGCTTGCGGCGCTCCTCGGTCAGCTCGGGGACCAGGAGGCGGATCAGGTTGCCGTCGTTGGACGGGGTGAGACCCACATCGGACTCCAGAATTGCCCGCTCGATCGCCTTGATCGAGCTCTTGTCGTAGGCCTGGATGGTGAGCAGCCGGGCCTCAGGAGCCGAGATCGTGGCCAGCTGTTTGAGCGGGGTGGAGGTCCCGTAGTAGTCGACGGCGATCCGGTCCAGCAGCGCGGGGCTGGCCCGGCCCGTGCGCACAGATCCGAACTCGTGACGGATCGCTTCCACCGATTTGGTCATCCGCTCCCTCGCATCCGCGAGCAGCTCATCGATTATCTCGGTCGGGCTCATGTCTTGACCAAAGTCCCCACGCGCTGGCCCGACACTATCTTGTCGATGTTCTCGCCGCCCGCCATGTTGAAGACGACGATGGGAAGGTTGTTGTCCATGCACAGGGCGAACGCGGTTGAATCCATGACCTGAAGCCCCTGGGTCAGCGCCTCCTTGTGGGTGATCTCAGGGATGAACTCGGCGTCCGCGTGGAGCGCCGGGTCGGCCGTGTACACGCCCTCAACGCCGTTCTTGGCCATCAGCACCACCTCGGCGTGCACTTCGGCCGCACGCAGGGCCGCCGCGGTGTCGGTGGTGAAGAACGGGTTGCCGGTTCCAGCGGCAAAGATCACGATCCGGGACTTCTCGAGATGCCGGATGGCGCGACGGCGGATGTACGGCTCGGCGACCTCGGAGATCGTGAGCGCCGACTGGACCCGGGTGTTGACCTGCTGCTTCTCGAGGGCGTCCTGGAGGGCCAGGGCATTGAGGACGGTGGCCAGCATTCCCATGTAGTCGCCGGTGGCCCGGTCCATCCCCTTGGCGGCCGCGGCCAACCCGCGGTAGATGTTGCCGCCACCGACCACGATCGCGATTTCGATGCCGCGACTTTGCACGTGGGCCACCTCAGCCGCGATCGCCTCGACCCGCTCCGGATCGGTGCCGTATTCCAGGTCGCCCATCAGGGCCTCGCCTGAGAGCTTGAGCATGATCCGGCGGTAGACCGCCGGCACCGGTTCCGTCAGCGGCCTCGGGGCCGGCTCAGCCACCGACGGCGAACCGCGCGAAGCGCCGGATGACAACGTTCTCGCCCGTCTCGGAGGCCAGGGCGGTACGGAGCTCCTCGATCGTCTTGCCGCCGAACTTGTCCTCGTTGACGTGCTTCTGGCGGAGCAGCACGACGTCGTCGAGCCACTTGTCGATCTTGCCCTGCACGATCTTCTCACGCACGTTCTCAGGACGGTCGGCGGCCTGCTCGGTGGCGATCCGCTCCTCCCGCTCGCGCTCCTCGGCGGGCACGTCCTCGTCGGACACCGCGACAGGGGCGGCCGCCGCGATGTGCAGGGCGAGATCCCGGGCGAACTCGATGAAGCGCTCGGTACGAGCCACGAAGTCCGTCTCGCAGTCCACTTCGACCAGAACGCCGATCTTGTTGCCGGCGTGGATATAGCTCTGGACGACGCCCTCACGAACCTCGGCCCCGGCGCGCTTAGCCGCCTGGGCCTCGCCGCGGGTCCTGAGGAGGTCGATGGCGCGCTCGAAGTCGCCCTCGGACTCGATCAGGGCCTCCCGGCAGGCGTTGATCCCAGCTCCCGTCCGCTGGCGGATGGTCTTCACGTCCTGGGCGGTGGCCGTATAGCTCACGATCCCTCCTCGGGGGTCGGGGCGGCTTCGGTTGCGGCGGGCGCGGCTTCGGGCGGGGGCTCTGAAGGGGCCGGCTCAGAAGGCTGCTCGGCAGCCGGGGGCTCGGGCTGCGGTTCAGCGGCCGGAGCCTCGGAGGTGGTCGGTTCGGGAGCGGACGCAGGCTGCGCCTCCGGCGGACTATCGGCCGCAGCAGGCGCCGCGGCCGGCGGCGCGGCAGCAGCCTCAGCCGCCGCAGCCGCTGCAGCGGCCTCCGCTGCCGCCTTCTCAGCCGCTGCCTTCTCCTCGGCTTCACGCCGGGCCTGCTCCTCGGCCTCACGCTTCGCCGCCTCCTCGGCCTCACGCCGTTCACGCTCGAGCCGGATCCGCTCCTCCTCGGCCACGAACGCGGCGTGCGACTGAGCGACCACGTCGCCGATGGCGTGGGTGACCGCCGCGCACGAGCGGATGGCGTCGTCGTTGCCGGGAATCACGAAGTCGATCCCGTCGGGGTCGCAGTTGGTGTCGACCAGCCCGATGATCGGGATGCGCAGCCGCTGCGCTTCACGCACCGCGATCGCCTCCGTCTTGAGATCGATCACGAACACGGCGCTGGGGACGCGCTCCATCCCCTTGACCCCGCCCAGGTTGGCCCGCAGCTTCTCCAGGTCCGCCTGCGCGGCGATGCGCTCGCGTGTGGGCAGGAGCTGCAGCTGTCCCTCGGTGTCGTAGCGCTCCAGATCGTGCAGCCGGCGGATCCGCAGCGAGATGGTCTGGAAGTTGGTCAGCAGGCCGCCGAGCCAGCGGTGGTTCACATAGGGCATGCCAGAGGCCTCGGCGACCTCCTTGATCACGTCCCGGGCCTGTTTCTTGGTCCCTACGAAGAGGATCGTCCCGCCGCGGCGGGCGATCTCGTCGGCAAACTGCCGAGCTCGCTCCAGGAGCTGCTCGGTCTGCAAGAGGTCGATGATGTAGATCCCGTCGCGCTCGCCGAAAATGAAGCGGCGCATCTTGGGGTTCCAGCGGCGCGTCTGGTGACCGAAGTGAACGCCGGCCTCCAGCAGCTCTTTGACGCCGATTTGAGCCACGTGTTTGCTCCCTTTTTGCTTGTTCTTCGATTACTCACCGCTCGGCTGGTGCCGCGAACCTCGCGCTGCGAGGCAGGGCGTGGCACACCACCGGCGGGGTCGGAATTTCTTTACCTGTCTGAGTGTACGCAAGATCAGGGGCTATTCGGCCGCCCGCTCCAAGGCTCGCTCAAGGTCCTCCGGAAGGGGTGAGATCACGTCGAGGACGGCATCGGTGACCGGGTGGGGAAAGCTCAGGCGGTGCGCGTGCAGGAACTGTCGCCCCAGGCCGTAGCAATCGGCCTGTCCGTAGACCGGGTCACCGCACACGGGATGTCCGATAGCCGCGAGATGGACCCGTATCTGGTGCGTGCGGCCCGTGTCGAGCCTCACCCGCAGGAGCGCCGTGTCCGGAAGCCGTCGCTCAACCTCGAAGTGGGTTCGCGCGGCCCGAGGCTGATCGGTGTCGATCGACATCTTGAGGCGATCACGCCGGTCCCGCCCGATGGGCGCGTCGATCGTGCCCGTGCGCGCCGGAGGGTGACCGTCGACCAGGGCCAGGTACTCCCGGGTCATCCGGCGCCGGGCGAGCAGCGCTTTGAGCGCCCGGTGAATCTCCTCGCTCTTGGCCACCACGAGGAGACCGGACGTGTCGCGGTCAAGCCGGTGGACGATCCCAGCTCGCCACGGGTCGTCTCCTCCCGCCGCCCGTCCCGCCAGAGCTTGGGCGAGCGTTCCGGTGGCATGCCCGCGGGCGGGATGGACGACGACTCCGGCCGGCTTGTCCACCACGAGCAGGAACTCGTCCTCGTAGGCGACCCTGAACGGCGCCTCATCGGCCGGGGACCGGCCGGGACTCGGCTCCCGTGGCTCGACCGTGACGAACTCGCCAGCCTGGAGGACGTGGCGCTTGGGGCGTGGGGCTCCGTCGACCGCGACCCGTCCAGCCTCGATGGCCGCCTGGGCCTGGGCTCGGGAGCCGAGTGGGGCGGCCAGGAACTGATCCAGTCGAAGACCGGCGTCCTCCTCGGAAACGGTCAGCTCAGTCCGGTTCTGGCTCATCCTCACGCTTGCCCTCGAGCACCCAGAGGAGGACCAGCACCCCGAAGGTGATCGACATGTCGGCCACGTTGAAGGCCGGCCAGTACGGCAGCTTGATGAAGTCGATGACCGAGCCACTTGACACGCGATCGATCAGGTTGCCCACCGCGCCGCCGACCAGCATTCCGGTGGGAAGCCACAACAGTGGCCGCTCTGGCCGGAGCGCCAGATACGCGACGAGGAAAGCCAGGGCGACGAACGTGAGCGCCAGCACGAGCCCCCCGCCGCCTGAGAAGAAGCCGAAGGCCACACCGGTGTTGCGTACGTGGACCAGGTTGATCAGAGGCAGGAACTTGTGCGTCTCTCCCTCCGGGACGCTGGTTGCGATCGTGTGCTTGGTGAGCTGATCGAGCCCCACGGCTACGAGCAGTACGAGCCCCGCGCGGGCGAAGGCGGCGCTACGAGCAGGCCCTCTGGCCACGGCCGGTGAGCCCATCGCGGCTCAGCCGTTGATCAGGCTGGTGATAACCGTCCGCAGGATGTAGAGGACGATGAGCGCCAGGAGGGGCGAGAAGTCGAACATCCCCACTGTGGGGATGAAGCGGCGGAAGAGGTTGAGATAGGGCTCCGAGACATCACGCAGGAAGCCGAGGATGGCGTCGGTCCAGCGTGAGTAGGGCGGGCGCAGACCCATCCCGAACATCATGTTCAGGAGCAGATGGACGAAGATGATGATGATGTAGACCAGGAACAGCGCGCTGACGTAGTCCGCCAGGTCCGACCGGGTGATCGCGAAGGTGATCACCGCGCGCTCCCGCCCTTCAGCGCATCAATCGCATCCTGGAAAGCAGCCCGGACCCCGGCCCGCTCCAGAGCCGCCAGGCCACGCGCCGTGCTCCCACCCGGCGAGGTGACCTCACGCCTGACGGCCAGCGTGTCGTAGTTACGGTGCTCGAGCAGGGCCGCCGTGCCGGCCATGGTCTCGGCCACGAGGCGCCCGGCCAGCTCCGCACTCAGCCCGTAGCGCACGCCGGCATCGACCTGGGCCTCCGCGAGCAGCGCCTGATAGGCGGGGCCAACGCCGCTGATCGCCGAGGCGGCGTCGAGCAGTCGCTCCGGCAAGGTGACCACGGCCCCGACCCGCTCGAAGAGCGCTGTCACTTCCCGCTGCAGATCGGCCGGGATGTCCTGGGGCGTCGAGATGCAAATGACTCCGCGGCGCACCTCGACCGCGGTGTTGGGCATGGTGAGGAACACCGGGCGGTCGGGATAGGCCTGCTGAAGCATCTCGATCGTCGTGGCCCCCAGCACCGAGATGATCGGCTTGACCTCGCCGGCAATCTCTCCGGCCACCAGTTCAAGCTGGGCGGGCTTGTGGCAGAGCACCACGAGGTCCGCCGCCTGCGCCACCTCGAGGTTCGAGGCAAACGCTTCGCCGCCGAGCTCCTCGGCCAGCGCACGCGCTCGTCCGGAGCCAGAATCCGAGACGAGTACGGGGTCACCCCAGCCGCGGGCCAGGGCTCGCGCCATGTTGCCGGCTCCGATCAGTCCAACCCTCATGGAGCCAACGTTATCCACGGGAACTGCGCTCAGCTGCGCGGCCGCGCCGGCGAGCAGCCATCAGGACTGGTTGAAGAAGCCCTTCTCGACCAGCCGAGCCCGCTCCTCGGCCGACACCTCGACGTTACGCGGAGTCAGGAGGAACACCTTGTCGGCGATGCGCTGCATGCCACCGTCGAGGGCGTAGGTCAGTCCACTCGAGAAGTCGATCAGGCGCTTGGCCAGGTCGGTATCGGTGCCCTGGAGGTTGAGGATCACCGGGATGGTGTCCTTGAACTTGTCCGCCACGTCCTGCACGTCGTTGAAGTTCTTCGGGGCCACGAAATGGACCCGCACATCACCGCCACCGCGGCCGTTGCGAGGACCGCCGACCGGCCGTAGCGCCGTCGTCCGTCGTTCGGAATCGGCGTCGTCGGCGAAGATGTCGTCGATTTCGTCCCGGCGCCGGCGCGCGCTCAGCCGGCGGACGTTGGGACGCTGGGAGTACGAGTCCTGGAGGTCGACCTCGGGCTCCTCGTAGGGGCCGAGATCTTCCTCGTAGGCCTCGTCTTCGGCCAGGCCGAAGTAGACGAGCGCGCGGTGCCAGGTGTCTCTAAACGCCATATGCGTGTCCGGGTTTCGTGGAGCTGCCGGGTTTCCCTGCCGGGATTATGCCCGTTTCGCGCCGCTAACAGGGCCTTTTTCGGATTGGTAGAGGGTGGTGCCGAGTCGGACGATGGTCGCTCCCTCCTGTACGGCGACCACGTAATCCTGGCTCGTGCCCATTGAGAGCTCGGTCAATTCGTGTCGCTCGGCGAGCTCTCGCAGGGCGGCGAAGTAGGGCCGGCTGTCCTCCGCGCGGGCAGCCAATGGCGGCATCGTCATGAGACCCACCACCTCCACCGGCGCGCGCTCGATAAAGCCGGAAAGCTCGTCCGGAGCGATTCCGCCCTTCCCCTCCTCGGCAGCCACATTGACCTCGATCAGGATCCGGGTGTCGGGGTTGCCATGCCGCCCCAGCTCCCTCAGCGCCGACTCGCTGGCCACGGAGTGGATGTAGCGCACGTGGGGCACGATCTGGCGGACTTTGCGGCTCTGGAGCCGGCCGATGAAGTCCCAGGTGAAACGCCCGGGGTACGCCTCGGCCTTCGCCACCAGATCCTGGGCGCGGTTCTCTCCCAGCAGCCCCAGTCCGGCCTGCGCCAGCACCCCAAGCTCCTCGACGGGCACGTACTTGACGGCGGCGAGCACCTCAACGTCACGGCCACGGGCGGCCTCGGCAATCGCCTCACGCGCGCGCTGAAGCGAAGCGCGGACCTCGTCCACGCCAAGGCCGCGGATCAGGTCAACCATGCGATTCCCGCCTGGCGCCCGGTGACGCCGTGCTCCCGGCGGTGGGAGAAGAAGAGCGTGGCCGGCGAGCAGATCGTGCACAGGCCGACGTCGTGGATCTGACTGACGCCCTGGTCTTCGAGCTGGGCTCGAGCGATCGCCTTGAGGTCGAGATTGCGCCCACGGTGGACCTCGGCGCCGTAGCCCGTGAAGCGCTCTCGCACCTCATCGCCAACCTCGTAGCAGCAAACCCCCGCCCCCGGACCGATCGCCGCCTGCAGCTGAGCTCCGCCCACCAGTTCTCGCAGACCGTCCACTCCGGCCGCGATCACCCCGTCGGCCAGACCGCGCCACCCGGCATGGAGCATGGCCACGGCTCCGCCGCCGGCCACCGCAATGGGCAGGCAGTCGGCGGTGAGAACCACCGGGGCGATCCCGCTGCGGACCGTGACCTGGCCGTCGGCCTCTTCCAGGTCTCCCACCGGCGCCACCCCGGAGGCCTGGCTCGCGTCATCCCGGCGGATCACCCGCGGCCCGTGCACCTGGCGGATCATGGCCAGCCGCGCCTCGATACGGGATTGGACGAGGTCCCGGTTGCGCTGCACGGCCCCGGGATCGTCGGGGGTCAGCTTGCCCAGGTTGAGTGAGGCGTAAGGGCCCTCCGAGAAGCCGCCCCGGCGCGTCGTGAACACCGCCCGCGCCCCCGGGAGGTCGATGGCCAGGTGCTCCTCCTCCCAGGGATAGAACGGCTCGGTCAGCTCCACCCCGGCCAGGCTAGCCGCTGTTTCGGAGGCTCTCGAGTGCTGCCGCAAGCTCCTCCTCACGGGTCCGGGCATGTCCGTCGAGCTTGGCCGCCAGCGCTGCCGCCAGAGCGCGCCCGAGCGCAGGCCCCTCGGGCACTCCGGCGGCCAGAAGATCGCGACCGTCGATCTGGAGCCTCACCCCGCGCAGAGTGTCGAACCAGTCGCGCGCCGCCGTCTCCGCCCCCAGGGCGCCGGCGAGCGCGACCGCCTCGGGCTCTGCCAGGACGGCCGCCCGCGCGATCTCCGACGGGCTCTGCGCGGTCGCCAGGACCCGACCCAGCTCCGGGGCCTGCGAGGCGGTGCGGACGATCGCGTCCCGGTCTCCTGCCTCGAAGGCGAGCCGGCCGAGCAGGTCTGCGAGCTCGCCGGCGGGGAGGCCGAGGCCGGCGCTCGCCAGGGCCAACCGGTCCGGCCGCTCGCCCGGCGGCAGGAGGCCGAGCGCCCGCCGGGGCAGCTCATCGCTCGAGAGGCCGAAGGCAGGGTGGATGGCTCGGTCGAGGCCCAACTCGTGAAGTGCGGACAGCGCCGCCACCGGGTCGCTTTCCCGGGCCAGCAGGCGCAATTCGTTCCCGATCCGGGCCCCGCTGACCGTCTGCAGGGCGCCCTCTCCAACCGCCTGATCAAGCAGCTCCTGGGTGCGGGGATCAATCGTGAAGCCCAGGCGGCCGCGGTACCGTGCGAGCCGAAGCAGGCGGGTGGGATCGTCGCTGAAGCTTGCGTCGTGCAGCACGCGCAGGGTGCCCTGCTCCAGGTCGTCGAGCGCTCCGGGGTAAGCGGTCAGCCGCCCGGGCTCGGGCTTGCCCAGTGCCACCGCCAGGGCGTTGATCGTGAAGTCGCGCCGCCTCAGGTCTTGCTCGATGCCGGCCGGCTCCACCTCAGGCAGTGCGCCGGGGTGGGGATAGGTCTCACGCCGCGCGCGGGCGAGGTCGTAAGCGAACCCCGCCGCGCTCACTGTCGAGGTCCCGAACCGATCGTGCACGACGACGTCATCGCCGATCCGGCGGGCGAGGCTCACCGGATCGCCCTCGACCACGAGATCGAGATCGAAGGGCGCCTCACCGCGGAGCAGGTCACGGACCGCGCCACCCACCAGGTGGATACCGGGCGCAGCGTTCACAGCCGCCATCACCGGCCCGGCGGCGGGAAGGGCAGCGATCTGCGCCAGTACCTCTTCAGGATCAGGCGGTCTCACGTTGCTCATCTTCGCCGTTGCGGCTTCACGAGGACGCCGTGGCTAGCATTGCCCGCCATGCCGAATCCCCGCTGGCGGCGCGCGCCGCGGTGGGTGCTCGTCGCCGGGGCGGTTCTGCTCCTCGCGCTCGGAGGCGTTGTGGCCTTCGTCCTCTTGCACTCGCCTGGCAATGTGTCCAACCCGAACGTCGAGTTCACCGGCCCGACCAACACGCACGCCCCGACCCCGGCAGTCACTTTCGCCTGGCCGCGCTATGGCTACGACGGCGCCCGGACCCGCTACTTCGCCTCTGGGACCAGGCTTGATCCGCCCTTCCACGTGGGCTGGCGGTTTGACGACCACGCGCTCCTTGAGTTCCCCCCGGTGATCTACGGCCACACCCTGTACCTGGTCGACGACGACGGCTCGGCCAAGGCCCTCGACGCTCAGACCGGACGCAAGCTCTGGGAGCGAAAGGTCGGCACCCTGGCCGCCGCGTCGCCCGCGCTGGGAGTCAAGCAGGGCCTCGTCTTCGTCCCCATCCTCTCCACCAACTCCAGCGCCCCGCGCACCCAGGCTCCGGGCAACGGCCGTCTGGTCGCCCTCTCGATGAAGACGGGACAGATCGTGTGGTCGCACAAGGTCCCGCCGGGCACCGAGTCCTCGCCCTTGGGCTGGGGTGATGCGGTGTACTTCGGCGACCAGAACGGAATCGTCTACTCGCTGCGCGCCACCGACGGGCACGTCAACTGGACCTACCACGCCAGCGGCGCCGTCAAGGGCG
Organism: uncultured Solirubrobacterales bacterium; assembly: GCA_963733555.1. GTDB lineage: Bacteria > Actinomycetota > Thermoleophilia > Solirubrobacterales > Solirubrobacteraceae > Palsa-465. The sequence continues at coordinate 748,981 of CAVTDO010000002.1, read as the reverse complement.
GCCCGGCGCTGACCTCCGGGCGCCTCTACTTCGGCGATTACGCCGGGCGCGCCTACGCCCTCAACCCTCAGACGGGCCGCCAGATCTGGGCCGTCAACACCGGCGGTGCCGAGTTCGGCTTCGGTCACGGCAATTTCTACTCCACCCCTGCCGTCGCCTTCGGGCGCGTCTACATGGGCAACACCGACGGACGCGTCTACTCGTTCGGGGCGCACACCGGAACGCTTGCCTGGGCCACGGCCACCGGAGCCTACGTCTACGCCTCGCCCGCCGTGGCCGACGTACCCGGCGTCGGGCCGACGGTTTTCGAGGGCTCCTACGACGGCTACTTCTACGCCTTCAACGCCCGCTCGGGCGCGGTTCGCTGGAAGCACCGGGCCGGCGGCCGGATCTCCGGTTCGGCGACGATCCTGGGCAACATCGTCTACGTCTCGGTCCTCGGCTCCAAGACGACGATGGGCCTCGACGCAGTGACCGGGCGGCGGGTCTTCTTCTTCGGGGACGGAGCCTTCAACCCGATCGTGGCCGACGCCTCCACCGTCTTTTTGACCGGGTATTCGAAGCTTTATGAGATGCTTCCGGCGGCTGCCGCGAAGGTGCAGCCCCTGACGAGGGTTAAAACGCGCAAAACCCGGAGATAACCTCTTCGCAACGGAACGTGCGTTCGCGTTCCTGCTATCCTTAGGTATCTATGCGTTGTCGTAGTGGAAGTCATTGCCAGGCGCCTGTGCTGCCTGGCCGCCGGTTCTGCGCGGATCACGCGGCAGAGCTCGATCGCATGCGCGAGGAGCTCAAGGACGCCGCCGCTGCCCGCATCGGCCGAGGTCGCCCTAAGCGCTCCTCGACTTGCTGCCGTCCTGGCTGCTATGAGCCTCGCGTCCCGCCCGCGGCATATTGCGATGCCTGCACCGCGGCCGGGTACGTCGAAGAGGCCGCCTAATCAGAGCCGGGCCGGTAGGCCCCCTACAACTGAAGGTGGCCCTCGAGGCCGGGCTTTGCCCGCCGCGACTCTGGCTGGGCCGAGAGCTAAGCTCGGACCGGCGGTGAGCCAGTGATCGACGACGAGACCGAGCTGCGAAGCCTGATCGGCGAGGCCAAATCCGCGTCGCTGCTCAAGCTCGCCGACCACCTCACCCCGCTGAGCCGGCAGTTCATCGAGCGCTCGCCCTTCGTGTGCATCGCCACCTCAAGTCCGGACGGCGGCCTCGATATCTCACCCCGCGGCGATCCCCCGGGGTTCGTGCGTGTCCTGGATGAGCGCACGCTGCTCCTCCCCGAGCGGCCGGGGAACCGGATCGCGGACAGCCTGACCAACCTCCTCTCCGATCCGCGCATCGCCATGCTCTTCCTCATCCCGGGGATCGGTGACACCTTCCGCGTCAACGGCGAGGCGCAAATCGTCGAGGATCCCGACCTCCTGGCACCGAGTACGGTCGAGGGCAAGGCCCCGAAGCTGGGTATCCGGGTCTCGATTCGGGAGGCCTACACCCAGTGCCCGAAGGCGCTCATCCGCTCTGATCTGTGGAACCCACAGCATCACATCGAGCGCTCGGAGCTCCCGAGCTCAGGACAGATCCTCCGCTCGCTGCAAGGCGAGAATTTCGACGCTGAGGACTACGACCGCGAACGCGCCGCGCGCTACGCCCGCCGCGAGGACTTCTACTAGCCCTACGCGACCGGCCGCACCGGCACCCCGCGCTCGGCCAGATGCTGTTTGGCCTCGGCGACCGTGTGCTGCCCGTAGTGGAAGATCGAGGCGCAGAGCACCGCGTCGGCCCCGGCCTCGATGGCAGGAGCGAGGTCGCCGAGCTCTCCCGCTCCGCCCGAGGCGATGACCGGAACGTCCACCTCAGCGGCCACGGCGGCAATCAGCGCGAGGTCATAGCCGGCTGCGGTCCCGTCACGATCCATGCTCGTGAGGAGGATCTCCCCCGCTCCGCGGGCCGCGCCCTCCCCCGCCCACTCCACAGCATCCCGGCCGGTCGGCGTACGGCCTCCGGCCAGGAAGGCCTCCCAAATCCCGTCGCCCCGGCCTTTGGCGTCGATCGCCAGGACCACGCACTGCGAGCCGAAGGTCCGTGCCAGCTCGTCGATCAGTTCCGCACGCTCGAGCGCCGCCGAGTTGACCGACACCTTGTCGGCACCGGCGTCCAGAACCGCCTGGGCGTCAGCCACCGACCGGATCCCACCTCCGACGGTGAAGGGGATGAACACCTCCTCGGCGGCGTGACGCGCCAGCTCGACTACGGTCTCCCGGCGGTCCGAGGTGGCTGTGATGTCGAGGAAGACGAGTTCGTCGGCTCCGGCGGTGTCATAGCGAGCGGCCAGCTCGACCGGGTCGCCGGCGTCCCGCAGATCGACGAACCCGACGCCCTTGACCACCCGTCCGGCATCGACGTCGAGGCATGGGATGACGCGCTTGTAGTGCATCAGTGGGGCACTACACACGGTCATCCAGGGCGGCCTGCGCCTCGCCCACCGTGAACCGGTTCTCGTACAGGGCCTTGCCGACGATCACGCCGGCCAGGTTGACCTGGCGCAACCGCGCCAGGGCGTGCAGGTCATCGAGCGAGGCCACGCCGCCCGAATAAACGAAGCTCCCCCGCACCGCCTGGGCCACCCGCCGGACACCGGCGAGGTCGGCACCGGCCAGCATTCCATCCCGCTCGATGCTGGAATAGACGAAGCGCCGGACTCCCCTAGCCTGGAGGCGCTCGATCGCCACCTCCACGGGCAGCTCGGTCTGCTCGAGCCAGCCCGCGGCAGCGAGGTGGCCGTCGCGGGCGTCGAGTGAGACGACGAGCCGCTCACCGATTCGGGCCACGACTTCGTCGAGGAGATCGAGGTCGCGGTATGCCGCCGTCCCGAGGACGATCCGCCGCGCCCCGGCGTCGAGCACCGCCGCGACCGCCTCGAGGCTCCGCATCCCGCCCCCGACCTGAATCGGGACTTCCGCTGCTTCGGCGATCCTCCGTACGTGATCCAGGTTCATGGGGGTGCCCGCTCGCGCGCCGTCGAGATCGACCACGTGCAGGGCCCGGGCTCCCATGTCGACCCAGCGCCGGGCGGCGTCGAGAGGATCGGCGTCGTAGACGGTCTGCTCCTCGTAGGCCCCCTGGGCCAGCCGGACCGCCTTGCCGTCGAGGATGTCGATGGCCGGCAGCAGGATCATCCGCGTCCCGACAGGGCCGCGGTCGATGCCGGTTCTCTCACACCGGCGGACTCCGCGCACAGGCGGACGAAGTTTCCCAGCAGCTGGAGGCCGTGGCGGGAGGACTTCTCGGGGTGAAACTGCACCCCGAACACCCGCTCATGCTCGACCACGCTGGCGAAGCGCTCGCCGTACTCGGTGCTCCCAACGATGTCATCCCGGGTGGCGGGCCGGGCGGCGAAAGAGTGCACGTGGTAGAAGGGGCAGCCTTCCGCGGGGAGTCCGCGGCTCAGGGGAGACGGCCGCTCCCAGCGCACCTCGTTCCAGCCGATGTGGGGAATGCGCAGGCCTGCGGCGGAGAGGCGGGAGACGCCTCCCGGCAGGATCCCGAGGCCCGGTGTCGATCCAAGCTCTTCTGAGCGCTCGAACAGGAGCTGCATGCCCAGGCAGATCCCCAGCAGCGGCACCCCGGCGGCGGTCTGCGCCCGGATGAGCTCGCCCAGGCCGAGCTCATGGAGGTTGTGCATGGCCAGCGGAAACGCTCCCACTCCCGGCAGCACGAGCCCTCCGCAGCGGCGCAGCTCCTCGAGATTCCGCGTTATCGGAGCCGCGGCGCCGGCCCGCTCGAGCGCCTTCTGCACCGATCGGCGGTTGCCCATTCCGTAATCGATGATCCCGATGGTCTGGGTGTCGCCGCTCATCCCAGCGTTCCCTTCGTGCTCGGGACTCCGCGCTCAGTCGGGTCGATCGCGGCGGCCACGCGGAGGGCGCGGGCCACCGCTTTGAACATGGCCTCGATGACGTGGTGGGCGTTGCTTCCCGTCTCGACAACGACGTGGAGGGTGAGCCGCGCATTGGCCGCCAGGGCGCGGAAGAACTCCTCGACCAGCTCATGGTCGAAGTTGCCGATCGCGCCCGGGGGCAGCGCCGCCTCGAAGGCGAGCAGGCCGCGCCCGGAGATGTCGATCGCGCAGGCCGCGCGTGCCTCGTCCATCGGAACCGTGGCGTGGCCGTAGCGTGTGATCTGCGCCCGGTCGCCCAGGGCGCCGTCCAGCGCCTGCCCGATGCAGATGCCCACATCCTCGACCGTGTGGTGGGCGCCCGTATCCAGATCCCCGGTCGCCCTGACCTCAAGGTCGAGGTGTCCGTGACGGGCCAGGAGATCGAGCATGTGATCGAAGAAGCCGACGCCCGTCTCCCGGGTCCCCCGCCCCTCGCCGTCGAGAGCGAGGCTCACGTGAATCTGGGTCTCGGCGGTATCTCGGTCGATTTCTCCGCTGCGGCTCATCCCGGCGGATTGTCGCCGATGCGTGCCTCCATCGAGCGTGCGTGAAGCTCGAATCCCTCGGCGCGGGCCAAGGGGGCCGCCTCCCGGGCCAGGGCCGCCCCGGCTCGCACGCGGACCTCGGCCATCGTGCGCAGGAAGTGTCCCGGCGTGAGGCCGGAGGCGAACCGGGCTGCCCCCTGCGTGGGCAGAATGTGGGTCGAGCCGGCGATGTAGTCGCCGAAGGCGGTGGCCGATTGGGAGCCGACGAAGAGGCAGCCGACGCGCCTCACCCGTGGGGCCAGGGCCTCGGCCCCCCGTCCCATCAGCTCCAGGTGCTCAGGCGCGAAGCGCTCGGATACGGCCAGTGCCTGCTCGAGGTCCTCGACTTTGATGAGCGCGGCAAGCGCTCCGGTATCAGCGGCCTCGTCCAGGCGCCCCGCGACCTCCTTGAGCAGCTCCCCCGAGCTGGACAGGGCGGCGACGAGCGTCCCTGGTCCGTGCTCGGCCTGAGCCAGGAGATCCGCGGCGGCAAGGCCGGCATCGGCGGTGTCGTCGGCAATGATCAGCAGGTCGCTGGGCCCGGCGAAGCCGTCGATCCCTACCTGGCCGAAGACCTGGCGCTTGGCCTCCTGCACAAACAGGTTGCCCGGCCCCACGATCACATCCACGGGCTCGACTGACTCGGTCCCGAAGGCGAGCGCGGCGATCGCCTGGGCTCCGCCCATCCGGTAGAGCTTCGTCGCGCCGGCCAGGCGGCCGGCCGCTGTGATCACCGACGGGATTTCTCCGTCCGGCCCCGGCGGGGTACACACGATGACCTCGTCAACGCCGGCCACCCGCGCGGGAGTCACTCCCATCACCACGGTGCTCGGGTAGGGGGCGCGACCACCGGGGACATAGATGGCGGCGCGCCTCACCGGCTCGCGGCGCAGGTGGATGCGATGGGTCTCCAGGTCGACGGTGACCTCCTCCTGGTGGGCGGCCTCGGCCACCGTCCTGACGTTGGCGATGACCGCATCCAGCGACCGGCGTAGCACCGGATCAAGCTCTTCCGCCGCAGCGGCCAGTTCGTCGTCGGGCACCCGGAGCGACGCGGGTTCGGCGCCGTCGAATTCACGCGTATAGCCGAGGACCGCCCGGTCGCCCTCGGCCCTGACCCGGGCGATGATCCCGGCCACCGCATCGCTCACCGATTCGCCTCCCGGAACCAATCCCCTCAGCTGAACCGCCAGCTCGCCGGGATCGCCGGTCAGGGTGAGCCGCTCACACCGCACTGAGCCGGTCCAGGAGCGCGTCGATGGCGTCGGCCTTCAGCTTGTGGGCCACCGGGTTGGCGATCAGCCGAGCCGTGCAGTAGGCGATCTCCTCCCTGACCACGAGTCCGTTCTCGCGCAGCGTCTGCCCCGTGGCCGTGAGGTCGACTATCCCCTCCGCCAATCCAGTAAGCGGCGCCAGCTCGACCGAGCCCTTCACCTCAACGATCTCCGCCTGACGTCCGGTGTCGGTGAAATAGCGCGCGGCCACCCGGGGGTACTTGGTGGCGATACGAACCACGCCGAGGCGGCGCAGGGCCTCGGCGGCGCGATCCTCCCCGGCGGCCGTGGCCAGCACCATCCGGCACGGCCCGTAGCTGAGGTCGGCCAGCTCGTAGATCTCCCGTTCGGACTGCTCCATGAGAACGTCCTTGCCGGTCACCCCCAGATCGGCGGCCCCCGCCTCCACGTAGGTGGGGACGTCCGAGGGTCGCATCGTGACGATCCCCGAGGCTTCGAAGAGGAGCTTGCGGTCGTTGTGGCGTACCTCATCGGTGTCCAGTCCCAGCCGGTCCAGGAGCGCCAGCGTGTCGGCGAACAGCGCCCCGCGGGGCACGGCGATGCGCAGCTCGTTCACCCGGTGCCTCCTCGGCGCCCGCGCTCCTCACCGGTCAGGGCAATGTGCAGCCGCTCTACGTTGAGCGCGAACCCCACAGCGGGCAGGGGCCGCCCGAAGCCGGCCAGAAGCTCGTCGTAGCGGCCACCGGAGCCGATCGGCACCCCGTAGGCGGGGTCGTAGACCTGGAACACGGCACCGGTGTAGTAGCCCTGGCTCCGCACCAGACCGAGGTCGAAGATGATCCGCTCGGCGACGCGGGGTTCAACCAGCCGGTGGATGGAGCGCATCCCCGTTGCCGCCGCCTCGAGCCCGTGGGGCAACCGGCTCAGCACCTCCGGACCGCCGCGGATCCGTGGCACTTCGAGCAGCAGCTCGGTGTCGGCAGCGGGAAGGCCGAGAGCGCGGATCTCGGTTTCGACATCGACGAAGTTGCCCCGTGCCAGGGCGCTGATGATGCGCTCGCCGGGCTCCTCGCTCACGCCGAGGCTGGCCAGGAGCCCGGGGTACAGCGAGGCGTCCCCCAGGCCGACCCGGTAGGTCCGAAGTCCGGCCGCGTCGAGCGCCGCGCACAGCACGCTCAGGGCCTCCGCCGTGCCGTCGGGGGCGGCGGCGCCGATCAGCTCGACGCCGGCCTGCAGGAGCTCGCGTGACTGGCCCCGCTGGGGGCGCACGCCACGGTAAGCGTGGGCGAAGTAGGAGAAGCGAAAGGGTGGCTCCACGTGCGCGTACCGGGTGGCCACCACCCGGGCGATGGGAATCGTCATATCCGGCCGCAAGACGAGCACGTTGCCCTGCTCGTCAAAGAGACGATAAGCCGGATGGGTGGCCGGCGAAGCGCCATGCAGGCGATCCTCACGGGCGAAGGTGTCCTCGTACTCGAGGGCCGGCGTGTACACCTCGCCGTAGCCCGCGGCCTCGAACACGGCGCGGACCCGGTCGGTCATCGCGCGGAGTTCGCGCATCTCGTCGGGCAGGACGTCGCGGGTGCCGCTCGGGATGCGGTCGACCATGATCCGCCTATCGGCTCCGGGCGAGATCAGGCGAGCGCGCGCACGTCATCCAGCCGCTCGATCCGCGCACCGAGCTGGCGCAACCGTTCGTCAATCCGCTCGTAGCCGCGGTCGATCTGGCGGACGTTGCCGATCTCGGTCACCCCGTCGGCAGACAGGGCTGCGATCAGCATCGCCATCCCGGCCCGGATGTCAGGCGATTCGACCCGCTGACCGCGCAGCCGGCGAGGACCCACGACCATCGCGCGGTGGGGGTCGCAGATCGTGATCGCGGCGCCCATGAGCACCAGCTTGTCAGTGAAGAAGAGGCGGTTCTCGAACATCCACTCGTGGATCATCACCGAGCCCTCGGCCTGGGTCGCCAGGGCCAGGGCCACGCTGGTCAGATCGGCGGGGAAGGCGGGCCAGGGGCCGTCCTGAATCTTGGGCGTGTGGTCGCCGGCGTCGTTGCGCACGACGAGATGCTGATTGCCCGGCACGATCACATCCGCGCCCTGGACCTCGCTGCGCAGACCCAGACGTTCGAACACGAGCCTGATCATGCGCAGGTCCTCGGGCAGCGTGTCCTTGACGATGAGCTCCCCGCCGGTCACCCCGGCCAGCGCCATGAAGGAGCCAATCTCGATGTGGTCCGGCGCGATCGTGTGGGTGCAGCCGCGGAGGCTGCTCGTCCCGTGGACAGTCATCACGTTGGAGCCGATGCCATCGATCGCGGCCCCCATGGCCCCGAGCATCCGAGCCAGATCCTGAACGTGGGGCTCGGAGGCGGCGTTGCGAATCACCGTGGGTCCGCGGGTGAGCGCCGCCGCCATGAGCGCGTTCTCGGTTGCCATCACCGAGGGCTCGTCCATCAGGAAGTCGCACGGCCGCAGGCCGATCGGCGCCTCCAGATGAACCCCCTTGGAGGTGTGGTCGACGCGGGCGCCCAGGGCACGGAAGGCGTCCAGGTGGGGGTCGAGCCGGCGCCGGCCGATGACGTCCCCGCCGGGCGGGGGCAGGCAGACCCGGCCGAAGCGGGCCAGCAGCGGCCCGGCGACCAGAAAGGAGGCTCGTATGAGCTCAGCCACTTCGGCATCCACCCTCGAGTCGGGGCCGACGCCCGAAGGGTCGATCGAAACCTCGCTGGGGCCGAGCCACGACACATTCGCCCCGAGGCCTTCCACGAGCGCGAGCATCGCCTCGACGTCCCGGATCCGCGGGACGTTGCGGAGGATGACCTCGTCCTCGCTGAGCAGCGCGGCCGCGATGATGGGCAGGGCGGCGTTCTTGTTTCCGGCGGGATGGACCGTGCCGGACAGCGGGACGCCGCCTTCGATGACGAACTTTTCCATGTCTCGCCGCAGACTACCCCGTGCTCCCGGTGGCTGCACCACGCGGCGCCGGGACCGCTGAAATGAGCGTGGGCGCGGGGCGCCGGAAGGCTCAGCTACGGTAACGGCCATGCCAGAAGATGTTTCGCGCCCGGCGGCCTGGACCCTCCTCACCGAATGGGTTTCTTCAGATTCTCTGCGCCGGCACATGCTCGCCGTGGAAGCGGCGATGCGGGCCTACGCGTCGCGCTTCGAGGGTGACGTCGAGCTCTGGGGCGCCACCGGCCTGTTGCACGATCTCGATTACGAGCGGTACCCGAATCTCGACGACGGCCACCCACGCTACGCGATTCGTGAGCTGGAGGACCGCGGATACCCGCCGGAGCTGGTCCGCGCCGTCGCCTCGCACGCGGATTTCATGGGCGTCCCCCGTGAGACGCCGATGGAGAAGGCCCTCTACGCAGTGGACGAGCTCAGCGGCTTCATCCTCGCCGTGGCCTACGTCCGCCCTGAGGGCCTTCAGGGCATGACCCCCAAGTCGGTCAAGAAGAAGCTCAAGCAGCCGAGCTTCGCCGCCGCGGTGAGCCGGGAGGACATCCGACACGGCGCCGAGGACCTCGGCGTCGACTTCGACGAGCACCTGGCCTTCGTGATCGACGCCCTGGCCGCTCACTCGAATGAGCTCCTGGAGCGTGGGGCGCCTGAGGCGGCGCCCTCGGGCTAGGCACTAATCGCTATTCGTACTGCAGGGCCCGGAGGACGTTGAGCCGGGCGGCGCGACGGGCAGGCAGGATGGCGGCCACGAGGCCGGCCAGGACCGCGGCGATGATGAAGACGACCAGCGTTCCCACTGGGATCGTGAACGCGGCGTACTTGATCGCCACGCCGATGATCAGGGCCAGGATCACGCCGAGGGGGATGCCAAAGGTGGCCCCCAGGAGCGCCGTGATCACGCTCTCGTGGCGGATCATCCGCCGAACCTGTCGCCGCGTCATCCCCACGGCGCGCAACATCCCCAGCTCCCGCGTGCGTTCGAACACGGTCAGCACCAGCGTGTTGACGATCCCGAACAGGCTGATCACGATCGAGAGCGACAGGAGCACATAGAGGAGGTTCAGGAGCATCGTCAACCCTTGGAGCTGGTCGGTCTTGAACTGGGTCTTGGTCTGCACCTTGGCGTCCGGGAAGCTGGCCAGGGCGGATTGGAGAGCGTGGGTGTTGGCGGGCGTGACCCCGCCCTGCATGTCGATGAACGTGTAGAGGTTCTGCGGGTTCGGATAGGCGCGGTCGAAGGTCGCCGTGGAGACGGTGATGTCGCCGTAGGGCGAACCGCCCTTTGGGGGCAGGGTGACCCCCTTGAGGACGAGCTGGAGCGTGGTTCCGCTGGGCGTGCGGACCGAGATCGGCGAGCCGATGTGAATGCCCTGTGCGCTGGCGTAAGCCGAGGACACGAAGGCCCCGTTGGCTCCGAGCGTGCCCGGCGTCTGCTGGCTGCCGTGCTTCCACTTGACCGAGATGACCCGGCCCACGTCGCCAGGGACGCCGGTTACGGTGATGCGCGAGCCGAAGGCTTGGCCGGCCCCGGCCCGGACGCCGGCCACCACAGTGACTCCGGGAGCGCGCGTGATCGCCGCCTCGGAGGCGACACTGATGGGGGTGAAGTTATCCGTGGCGGTGACCGCATAGTTGGCCACGAACAGCGAATTGACCGAGCCTTCGAACCGGGTCCTCAGCCCCGCGGCCAGGACGCCGATGAGCGTGACCAGCGTGAGCCCGATCATCAGCGCCGAGGCCGTACTTGCCGTCCGGGCCGGGTTGCGACTGGCGTTGCCCCGGGCCAGCCGGCCCGCCGCGCCGCCGAACCTGACCGCCGGCCACCCCAGCACTCCGGCCAGCGGGGGCACCAGGCGAGGCGCCAGCATCGAGAGACCGAGGAAGAGTGCGACGGCTCCCAACCCGACGCCGAGCAGGCGCTCCCCGGTGCTGAGACCGCCCACGAAGAGCCCTACCAGCATCAGCACCACCGCGAGGAGAATGGTGCCGACCGTCCCTGCCTGCCCGAAGCGGGCAAAGCGAGACGGCGGCAGGAGTGCGCCTTCCCGGACGGCGGCGATCGGGGGAACCCGGGTCGAGCGGAGCGCGGGCCTGAGCGCAGCCAGGAGCGTGATCACGATTCCGACCACCAGGGAGACGACCACGGTTCGGGTCTTGAACACGGTGCTCGTCTGGGGCAGATCGATGCCGAAGGAGACAAGCAGGCTGTTGAGCGCCTTGGCCAGCCCGAGACCGAGGAAGAGGCCGACGACGGAGGCCACGACGCCGATGACCAGGGCCTCCGTCATCACCGAGGCGAGCACCTGACGCCGCGTCGCCCCGAGCGTGCGCAGGGTGGCTAGCTCACGGGTTCGCTGGGCGATCGTGATCGACAGGGTGTTGGCGATGACGAAGCTGCCCACGAACAGGGCCACGCCGCCGAAGGCGAGCAGGAAGTCCTGAAAGATGCTGAGGAACCCGCTCGTGTCCTTCGTCGCCTGCTGTGCCTGGCCCTGCCCCGTGCGGACCTGGCTGTCGGGGAGCAGTAGTGGCCGGACCGCCCGCACTAGCTGCTGCGGGGAGACGCCGTGGGCGGCAGCGAGGTCGATCTCGTCGAACTGTCCCGGCTTGTTGAAGATCCGCTGGGCGGTGGTGAGCGGGAAGATGGCCATCGTCGCGCCACCCAGGGACGAGACGCCGCCGAACCTCACCGTCCCGGCGATTTGGAAACGCTGCTCCGGGCCTCGGGCCACCACCCCGATCGTCTGACCGGGAGAAAAGTGCTGCTTGCTCGCGGTTTCTACGTCAATGTCGACCTGATCCGGTCCGCTCGGCCAGTGTCCGCTGGCCAGGGTGAGGGGGCTGAAGTGCAGTCCCGCCGGGGTGTAGCTGAAGGCCAGGCCGGGGGCGCCGCCGCGGGCGATCACCTTGCCGTTCTGGCCGACGAGGCCGGCCTGGTCAGCGATGGCGCCTGAGGCGAGCGAGACCTGCGGAAGGGCTCGTACCCGAGCCAGCAGGCTGCCCGTGAGCGACGGCGGGGTGATGTTGTTGCCGTTGTTGCTCGTGCCGATTGCGCTCTTGCCGGTGATCACCGCGTCGGCGTGGGCGTAGGCGCGCGTGAAGACGGTCGAGAAGGCGGCCTTGATCGTGTCCGTGAGGATGTAGGTGCCGCTCACCATCGCCACGCCGAGGACGATGGCCACGGCGGTGAGCGCGGCTCGCGTCTTGCGGCCGAGGAGCCCCTTGAGGGCGACGCGGGTCACGTCCCCAGCGTGCTCAAAACCTCGAGCACGTCGGCCTGGGTGGCCCCGCTCAGAGACTTGACGATCCGACCATCGGCGATGAACAGGATCCGTTGGGCGATCAGCGCCGCCCGGGCCTCGTGCGTGACCATGACGATTGTCTGGCCGTAGTCCGCCGCAGAGGTTCGCAGCAGGTCCAGGATCTCACCGCCGGTCTTGGAGTCGAGGTTGCCGGTCGGCTCATCGGCAAACAGGATCGTCGGCCGGGTGATCAACGCCCGGGCGATGGCCACGCGCTGCTGCTCTCCGCCTGAGAGTTCCGAGGGCCGGTGGGAACGGCGGCCGGATAGCCCGGTCCGGGTCAGCAGCTCGTCCAGCCACTCCCGATCGGCGCGCTCACCCGCGATGGTCAGGGGGAGCACGATGTTCTCCTCCGCGCTCAGCATCGGCAGCAGGTTGAAGAACTGGAAGACGAACCCGACGTGCTCACGGCGCAGGAGAGTCAGCTGCCGATCGTCGAGTTCGGTCAAGTCAACCCCTCCGATGGTCACGGTCCCGCTGGTCGGCGTGTCGAGGCCGGCCAGCAGGTGCATCAGGGTCGACTTCCCGGATCCCGAGGGACCCATGACCGCGACCAGGTCCCCCTTGCCGACGTCGAGCGAGACGCCTCGCAGCGCCGCCACCGCGGTCGGTCCCTCCCCGTAGTGACGGGTCAGGTCGGCCGCGTGGACGACCGCGGTGCCCGCCGTCTCGGCCCGTGGAGGTTCAGCCCCCTTCGTCCGTGCCCACACGGCTCCTGTATATCACCGTCCGAAGACGCCGTCTTGGCGGTTTTCCACACCCTTCACAGCGAGTTATCCGCCTGTTTGGCCGCCTCCTTGGGTCAGCCCGAGCACGCCGTCCAGCCGCGTCATCTCGATGACCCGTCGCACCGGGCCGTCATCACACACTACGCTCAGCCTCCGAGACACCCGGCCCAGCCGGCGCTGGGTTCCGAGGAGGATCTGGAGGCCCGCCGAGTCGATGAAGTCGGTGCGTCGCAGGTCGACGATCACATCCTCGTCTGATTGCCGGACCCAGGTGTCCAGCTCGGTGGCCAGGCGCGGGGTGGTCAGAATGTCGAGCTCGCCCGAGATCTCAAGGCGGACGACACCCGCCGCTTTGACCTGGGTGATCCCGAATTGCACCGGGCCTCGCGGCCGCAGAGCGCCGCGCAGGGTCCGCTCGTCCTCGGACCGGGTTCCTGGCTGACTCCTCGCTCGATGCTCCACATCTCGGTGCTTGCCCGACATCGAGGGTCCCAAACGACACGGGCAGGGTCGAAGGGCCCGGGACCAAGGGTCTGACGATGCGGGGTCAAGGGCTATGGTGAAGCGCGTGTCTGGCCCGATCAAGATCGTGATCCTGGAGGGAGATCAGACGGGACAGGAACTGCTCGAGCAGGCGATCCGCCTTCTGGATGGCGACCTGCTCGGCCTCAACGTCGAGCTTGAGCCCTTCGACCTCTCGTTGGAGCAGCGTCGCGAGACCGCAAACAGCGTCGTGACCGACGCGGCGGCGGCGATGCGCGAGGCTGGGCTTGGCCTCAAGGCGGCCACGATCACGCCCGAGGGACGCGGCGACGTGGGCTCTCCGAACCGGATTCTCCGGGAGGCGGTTGACGGCAAGGTGATCGTCAGGACGGGGCGGCGACTGCCTGGGGTGAATCCGATCGCCGGCGTTCACCACCCCATCTCCGTCGTGCGCATGGCCGTCGAGGACGCGTACGGGGCCGAGGAGCGGCGCGAAGGTGATGAGAACTCCGAGGATGAGGTCGCCTATCGGACGGAGCGGATCACGCGCTCGACCTGCCGTGCCGTCTCCGAATACGCCTTCCGGACGGCGGAGAAGATGGGCGCGCGGGTCTATGGGGGCCCCAAGTGGACCGTATCTCCGGTTTACGAGGGCATGCTCAAGGAGGAGATGGACGCCGCCGCCGAGCGTCACCCGGAGGTCGAATACCGACCGGTCCTGATCGACGCCACCTATGCGGGGCTGCTGTCAGGGGGGGCCGACGTTCCTCTGGTCATCCCCGCGCTCAACCGGGATGGAGACTGCCTGTCGGACATGGTCCTCCCCATGTTCGGGTCGATCGCCGGGGCGGAATCCGTGCTCCTGGCCTTTGACGATGACTACGACACGACCGTGGCGATGGCCGAGGCGCCCCATGGCACCGCCCCAGCCCTCGAGGGCAAGGACCTGGCCAATCCGCTGGCCATGATCTTGGCCTGCGGCGCGCTCATGCGTCATGCCGCCGAGGGCCACGGAGCCGAGGCAGACCGCGCCTCCCGCGCCATTTACGAGGCCGCGCTGGAAACCGTGGCGGCCGGCACGAGGACGCCTGACCTGGGCGGACATGCAGGAACCACCGAGTTCACCGACGCGGTCGTGGAGCGCGTGCGGACGAAGCTTGAGATCTGGTCCTCGCTCTAGCTCCCCGGCCGAACCAAGCGATCGACGTGGCCGAGCTAAAGCCCTGCATATCGGGGGTTTCACTCCGAGCCTTGCAAGATCGCTTGCGTGACCCCGGTTCCGTCCGAACCCCTCCGTAGGGTACCGAACATATGTTCCACAGAGCTGCCAAACCTCTGGGTCGCCTGATGAGCCTTCTCGACGATGTGCTCGGTGACCCGTTCGAAGACGAGGCTCCCCCACATCCTCATAGACGTCCGCTGCGCTCGGACCGAAACCGTCGCCCCGGAACCGTGCCTGTCCGACCCGCGCACTGCATCTCACCGGTGCGGACGGGAGCGCTGGACCGGCGGCGTGACCAGCTCCTCGAGCGCTGGCCAGCAGCCCACTAGCGCAGCGCCGAAGCCGGTGTTGTGCGGGTCAGAAGGTGCGCCTTCCGCTTTGGAAAGCGCTAGCCGTGCCGGGCGGCCGCCGTATCAGCCAGCGGACGGCGGATCTCGCGTGCCGGCGGCATAGTGGAGCGCGGTGGGTGGGACATCACGACGCTGGTTAGGGTCACCAGCGCTGTCGACGACGCGGTGAGTGCTGACGATGTGAAAGCCCGAGGACCGATCGACCGACAGCAGGGCCACGGCGAGCCCGATGCCGGCCAGCACGCAGATCAGCGGCAGCAGCCACAACCGAGTCTGAGCCAGGTGGCGCAGCCGGAAGCGTTGAATCCTCTTCACGACTCCGGCCACCCGCGGATATCCACCACTACGGTGATATACCCGGCGACGCTGAGCCAACCACCCCCGACGCTCAGGCGTCCTCGGCCAGTACCCGCGGTACGAGGGCCGCGAACGCCACGAGGATGAAGGCGAGCAGGCTGACTACGCCGATGGCGTGTGCCCATGGCGCGTCGGCCGCATTGAGCAGTCCAATGCCGACGATCAGCAGCGCCACCGCCAGCCGGGCTCCGAGCGTCGGTCCCAGGAGCAGTTGGGCGGCGCCGGTCTGACCGGCGGTCGCCACCGCGTCTGTCTCCTCGCCGTGGTCTCCGAGGAAACCTCGCAGGGTGAGGGTAAACAGGAGTCCCAGGGCGGGGAACAGCAGGACGGCCCCCGCCAGCACCGCCACCACGACCGCCACCATCGTGTCGTGCGGGGCAGCGGCCGTGTCGACCGTGAGGCCCGGGAGGAGCGTCGGCCACCGCGCAAACGCCCAGTCCGCGACCGTGAGCGCGACGGCGAGCGCGGCCGTGTAGCGGGCCAGCTCGAACCGGCGCACCGCGTTGAGGCCCATCGCCATCGTGCCCACCACGACTGACAGGATGAGGACCGCGAGCGCGGCGCCGTGGACGAGGCCCGTGTACAGCGAGCGGTCATCGGCGTGGACGACGATGATCCCGGCCAACGCCAGGCCGCCAGCGGCTGCGCCGGCGCCCAGTGCCCGTACCCGGAACGCTTCCACCAGGTCAGGCTCTCCGCGCCTGGCCGCGTCGGCAGCGAGGTAGACGGCGGCCAGGTAAGCGGAGAAGGCCACCGCCAACAGGCCGACCAGGATCGAGGTCGGGTTCAGCCAGCTGGTGATGAGGTTCCCCGCCGCGTTTCCGACCGGGACACGTTCGGCCGCGATGCCGCCCGCGGCGGCGCCGAGCGCGAACGGCGTCACCAGCGACGCCACCGCGAACGTCCCATCGATCGTTCGCAGCTCCCGGCTCCCGGCGACGCCCGAGCGCAGCGCGTAGCTGGCGCCGCGCAGGATGATCCCAAGCGCGGCGATGAAGAGCGCCACCGCCAGCGTCGAGGCCACTGACCCGAAGAACGAGGGGTACGCGGTCCACGTCACGGTCAGCACGAAGATGAGCCATACGTGGTTGGCCTCCCAGACGGGTCCCATCGAGTTGTGGCAGTGGTCGCGGATTCGCTCGCCCCGCTCCCCGCCGCCCATCAACTGCCACATGCCGGCGCCGAAGTCCGCCCCCGCCAGCACCGTGTACAGAACCAGTCCGATGAGCACGAAAACGAGCGGGAGCGCGTCGAGCATCAGGCGGGATGCAGGGTCGAGCCGGGAGGCGCGTCGGCGCCGGGGAGGTGAAGCGGCGAGCGCGCCAGTCGGCGCAGGATCCACACCATCGCCCCCGCGACGGCGATGTAGGTGATCACGAGGGTGGCGTAGCCGACGGGGATCCCGGTCGCGCCGGTGACCGATTGAGCGGTCGTCATCACGTGGTACACGACCCAGGGCTGTCGGCCGACCTCGGTCGTCACCCAGCCGGCGATGACAGCCACCGTCGCAGCGGGTCCCGACACGGCTACCGCCCAGTAGAACCATTTGAAGAGCGGAAGGCGCCGGCGGCGGATGCGCACGAACAGGTAGACGAGGCCGAGCAGCGCCAGCAGCGTGCCGATCCCGACCATCGTCTGGAAAGAGAGGCGGGTGACGTTGATCGGCGGACGCTGGCTCGCCGAGACCGTCTCCAGGCCGGTAACCCGGGCGTTCCAGCTGTGGAAGGCGAGCAGTGACAGGAGATGCGGGATCCCGATCCCAAACTTGATCTGGCCGTTGGTGTACCAGCCGAGGATGTGCTCGCTGGCTCCGCGGGTCGTTCTGTACAGCCCCTCGATCGCGGCCAGCTTGATCGGCTGCTGGACCGCGATCACCCGCGCGATCCAGTCGCCGACGAGCACCTGCACCGGCGCCGCCAGGCAGGCGATCGTGAGCGGGATCGTCATCGCCACGCGCTCATAGCGAGTCCACCGTCCGCGCAGCCGGCAGACCGCGTAGGCGCCCGCCATCACGAACCCCGTGACCATGTACCCAGCGATGTACATGTGGATCAGCTCAGACCACAGCATCGAATTGCCGAACAGCGCGCCCCACGGATCGACGTTGACCACCTTGCCACCGACGAGGCGGAACCCTCCGGGGTGGTTCATCCAGGCATTGACCGAGATGACCATGAGCGAACCGGTGAAGCCGGTGGCCACGATCGGCAGCCCGCACAGGAGGTGCACGCGCGGTGACAGCCTGTCCCATCCGTAGGCATAGATGCCGATGAAGATCGCCTCCATGAAGAAGGAGAACCCCTCGATCGCGAACCCCAGCCCGAACACGCTGCCGAAGGTGGCCGTGAAGTTCGGCCACAGCAGGCCCATCTCAAAGCTGAGGATCGTGCCGGTGATGACGCCGATCGCAAACAGCGCCAGCACGATCCGGCTCCAGCGCCGGGCGATCGTGCGATAGAGCGGGTCGCCGGTCCGCATCCCCAGCCACTCCATAAACAGCACGATCGCGGGAAACGCGATCCCGAAGCACACGAGCGGGATATGAACAGCGAACGACAGAGCCTGCATCTGCCGAGCCTCCAGCAGATACTGCTGATGCACCGGGGCGAAGGCCGCAGCGAGCATGCCCATGCTTGGTGCGCACGGTACCGGGCCGAGCCTATCGGCAAAGCCGCGGGTCATGGCGCCGTTGAGACGGCTCGTTAACCGGTGAACCCGAGGATCAGTTGTGCTGCTTCGACGGGGACATCGAGCTGAGGGCAGTGGCCGATCCCGTCGAGTAGCACCCAGTCGGCTCGGGGCAGGTCCTTGCGGTAGCGAGCGGAGGCCTGGGGCCAGGGTAGGAGCTTGTCGGCCGTGCCCCACACGATCCGCACCGGGCAGGTGATCCTCTCCGCGTCGAGCGTCCAGCCCTCGCTCAGAGCGTTCTCGATCAGCGGCCCAGCCGCCTTGCAGCCGGCGATACCGAGCATTTGATGCGCGAGCAGGTCGGCGGGAATGTGCTCGAAGTTGGTCGTGATCAGCTGTGTCGCGCGGCGCCGGCCTTGCGGCGTGGCGACGAACGTCGCAGCGCGCGGCGCCGCCGCCTTCACCTGGGTCTGCAGTTCCCGCTGCGCGCGCAGCAGAGCCTCGTAAGACAGATCTCCCGGTGCCCATCCGCCGGCCGGCGCGAACGCTACGACGGTTGCCGCTCGACCTCGCGCTGCGAGCTGAAACGCGACGTAGCCGCCGAGCGAGTTGCCGACGAGATGCGCGAGCTCAAGACCCGCCGCGTCCATCGAACGTTCCACAGCATCGACGACCGCGTCCGTGCTGACCGTTCCGTCGATCGATGGGCCTCCTGCGTGGCCGGGCAGTGTCAGTGCAAGTACGTCGTGCTGGCGCTCCAGCATCGGCAGCACGAGCTCCCAGATCCGCCACGTGTCCATGAAGCCGTGCAGACATAACAGCGGCGAACCCGTCCCTCCGCGACGGTACGGCGTGAACGCCGAGAACATTTGCAGGACGCTACCGCCAGAACGGCGACGCTCAGTGGAGCCCGGCGAGGGCCATGGCGATCACTCCGCTCGGCTCACCCGTTGTGGTGCTCGAGCCGGCACTGATCAGCCCGAAAACGACCGCCAGGAACGTGCCCAGGCCGAGCACGAGGCAGATCACGAGCAAAGCCAGCGCCTGCGGGTTGGTGCGGAAGAACTTGACCAGATCCTGCATGGGGCGCCCATTGTCGCGCCTCGCCAGCGCTGGGCACCGCTGCAGGCAACAGCAATCGCCGCCTTCCGGCGGGACGCTGCTCCTGCTGTGAGAAGAAAAAGCGGCGGCGACCTACTCTCCCAGGCCCTTGCGAGCCAAGTACCATCGGCGCTGAGGGGCTTAACTGCTCTGTTCGGAATGGGAAGAGGTGTTTCCCCCTCGCCATAGCCACCGCAAATGGTGGAGACCGCTCACCGCGGACCCTCAAAACTACACAGTGCCAATGAACGGATATCAAATATCCGTCAAGCCCTCGACCCATTAGTACCGGTCTCCTAAGAGTGTCACCACTCGTACAGATCCGGCCTATCAACCTGGTGATCTTCCAGGGGTCTTACTCCCTCAAGGGGATGGGAGAGCTCATCTTGAGGCCGGCTTCCCGCTTAGATGCCTTCAGCGGTTATCCGATCCGGACGTAGCTAACCTGCGATGCCCTTGGCAGGACAACAGATACACCAGAGGTCCGTTCATCCCGGTCCTCTCGTACTAGGGACGAATCCTCGCAACTCTCCAACGCCCGCGACAGATAGGGACCGAACTGTCTCACGACGTTCTGAACCCAGCTCGCGTACCGCTTTAATGGGCGAACAGCCCAACCCTTGGGACCTACTACAGCCCCAGGATGCGACGAGCCGACATCGAGGTGCCAAACCGGGCCGTCGATGTGGACTCTTGGGCCCGATAAGCCTGTTATCCCCGGAGTACCTTTTGTCCGTTGAGCGACGGCGCTTCCACTTGCTACCGCCGGATCACTAAGGCCTGCTTTCGCACCTGCTCGACTTGTCAGTCTCACAGTCAAGCTCCCTTACTGCCTTTACACTCTACGCACGATTTCCGACCGTGCTGAGGGAACCTTTGCGCGCCTCCGTTACATTTTGGGAGGCGACCGCCCCAGTCAAACTACCCGCCTGGCACTGTCTGGCGCCCGGATTCACGGCGCGCCGTTAGAGATCCAATACATCAAGGGTGGTATCTCAAGGTTGGCTCCACGCCAGCCGCAGCCGGCGCTTCCCAGCCTCCCACCTATCCTGAGCGAGATGGACCGAACCCCAATACCAGGTTGTAGTAAAGGTTCACGGGGTCTTTCCGTCTAGTCGCGGGTACTCGGCATCTTCACCGAGACTGCAATTTCACCGAGCCCCTCGTTGAGACAGCGTTCAAGTCGTTACGCCATTCGTGCAGGTCGGAACTTACCCGACAAGGAATTTCGCTACCTTAGGACCGTTATAGTTACGGCCGCCGTTTACCGGGGCTTAGTTTCGCTGCTTCGGGTTACCCCTAACAACTCCACGTAACCTTCCGGCACCGGGCAGGCGTCAGCCCCTATACGTCGTCTTACGACTTAGCAGAGACCTGTGTTTTTGGTAAACAGTCGCTTGAACCTATTCACTGCGGCCCTCTCGGGCTCCGTCCGCAAGGGACTTCACCCTACTGGGGCGCCCCTTATCCCGAAGTTACGGGGCGATTTTGCCGAGTTCCTTAACGAGGGTTATCTCGATCACCTTAGTGTTCTCCACTTGCCCACCTGTGTCGGTTTTGGTACAGGCACGCGTGTCCTCCCTAGAGGCTTTTCTTGGAAGTATGGCTTCCGGGACTCGCCGGCTTAGAGCCAGCTGGCATCGCACCTCGGGTTATGCGGCCCCGGATTTACCTAGGGCCACCCCTACATGCTTACCCCAGGACGACCATCGCCTGGGATCCCATAGCCTTCTTCGTCCCCCCATCGGTCAAACGGACACGACGTGGTACGGGAATATCAACCCGTTGGCCATCGACTACGCCTTTCGGCCTCGCCTTAGGACCTGACTAACCCTGAGCAGACGAACTTTACTCAGGAAACCTTAGGCAATCGGTGGAGGGGATTCTCACCCCTCTTTCGTTACTCATGCCGGCATTCTCACTTCCGGAGCCTCCACGGCTGACTTACGTCGCCGCTTCACTGGCGCCGGAACGCTCTCCTACCGCGTGATCGGTCCGAAGACCTCACACACCCGCAGCTTCGGTGACTAGCTTAAGCCCCGTTACATTGTCCGCGCTCGAACACTTGACCAGTGAGCTGTTACGCACTCTTTCAAGGATGGCTGCCTCTAAGCCAACCTCCTGGTTGTCTGTGCACTCGAACATCGTTTACCACTTAGCTAGTACTTAGGGACCTTAGCTGGCGGTCTGGGCTGTTCCCCTCTCGACGCTGAAGTTTATCCCCCAGCAACTGACTCCCGGAGTAACCGTGACGGTCTTCGGAGTTTGCCTGAAGTCGGTAACCTGGTAGGGCCCCTAGTCCAAACAGTGCTCTACGGCCGCCACGGAATTTATCCGAGGCTATACCTAAATATATTTCGGAGAGAACCAGATATCACTGAGCTTGATTAGCCTTTCACTCCGACCCACAGGTCATCCGCCCAGTTTTCAACCTAGGTCGGTTCGGTCCTCCACGAGGTCTTACCCCCGCTTCAACCTGCCCATGGGTAGCTCGCTCAGCTTCGGGTCTACCGCCCGCGACTATGACGCCCTATTCGGACTCGCTTTCGCTATGGCTCCGCTCATCGCTTAACCTTGCCGCAGACGAGTAACTCGCCGGCTCGTTATGCAAAAAGCACGCGGTCACGGCACGAGGCCGCTCCCACCGCTTGTAGGCACGCGGTTTCAGGTACTATTTCACTCCCCTTCCGGGGTACTTTTCACCTTTCCCTCACGGTACTAGTCCGCTATCGGTCACCAAGGAGTACTTAGCCTTAGAGGGTGGTCCCCCTAGCTTCAGTCCGCGTTTCACGGGTGCGGACTTACTCAGGAACGCCTGCGGAAGGTCATGCGATTTCGCCTACGGGACGATTGCCCTCTATGGTGCGCGGTTCCACACGCTTCGACTATCGCACAACTTTGTAACTTCCGCCGGATCGGCCACGACCCGGACCAGGCGCCCTACAACCCCCGACGTGCAACGCGTGGCCGCTTACACGCGCCGGGTTTGGGCTACTTCCCTTTTCGCTCGCCACTACTCAGGGAGTCTCGGTTGATTTCCTTTCCTCGGGGTACTGAGATGTTTCACTTCCCCCGCTTGTCTTCGCCGCGCCTATGTGTTCAACGCGGGATAACGCCGCATTACCGGCGCTGGGTTTCCCCATTCGGGCATCCGCGGGTCACTGGCTATTCAGCGCCTCACCGCGGCTTATCGCAGCCGTTCACGCCCTTCATCGACTCTTGGTGCCAAGGCATCCACCATGTGCCCTTACTATCTTGACGGTGATCTTTTGGGAAGAGCCTTGCGGCTCTGCCCGGTGATACCCGTTACATTGGCTACTGTGCAGTTTTCAAGGTCCGCGGAGAGGTAACACCTCACCGAGAGACCCGGGACCGTGGTCCGCGAGCCACCGGCTAGGCGCCGGTCTCTCAAAACTCAACAGCATGCGGCCGCCTCGCCCGGGACTCTCGTCCCGTGTGTGCGGCCTGCCAGGCCCGGTCGACATCTCTAGTGGCCGAACGCAACTCCAGGAGAGCGCCGCGGAGCTCGAGAGCTCGGACGACGATCCTGCCGGCGTTCGGTGCCCTGTTAGGGGCTCCCTAGAAAGGAGGTGATCCAGCCGCAGCTTCCGCTACGGCTACCTTGTTACGACTTCACCCCAGTCGCGAGTCCCACCTTCGACGGCTCCCTCCAAAAGGTTAGGCCACCGGCTTCGGGTGTTACTCACTCCCATGGTGTGACGGGCGGTGTGTACAAGGCCCGGGAACGTATTCACCGCGGCAATGCTGATCCGCGATTACTAGCAACTCCGCCTTCATGCAGGCGAGTTTCAGCCTGCAATCCGAACCGAGACGCGCTTTAAGGGATTCGCTCCACCTCGCGGTCTTGCAGCCCTCTGTACGCGCCAATGTAGCACGTGTGTAGCCCTGGACATAAGGGGCATGATGACTTGACGTCATCCCCACCTTCCTCCGGTTTGTCACCGGCGGTCTCGCATGAGTCCCCAACTAAATGCTGGCAACATACGACGGGGGTTGCGCTCGTTGCGGGACTTAACCCAACATCTCACGACACGAGCTGACGACAGCCATGCACCACCTGTGATCCTGCCCCGAAGGGAAACCGTGTTTCCACGGCTGTCAGGAACATGTCAAGCCCAGGTAAGGTTCTTCGCGTTGCGTCGAATTAAACCACATGCTCCGCTGCTTGTGCGGGCCCCCGTCAATTCCTTTGAGTTTTAGCCTTGCGGCCGTACTCCCCAGGCGGGGCACTTAATGCGTTAGCGTCGGCACGGGGGGAGTCGACACCCCCCACACCTAGTGCCCATCGTTTACAGCGTGGACTACCAGGGTATCTAATCCTGTTTGCTCCCCACGCTTTCGCGTCTCAGCGTCAGTACCGTCCCAGCGAGCTGCCTTCGCCATTGGTGTTCTTCCTGATATCTGCGCATTTCACCGCTACACCAGGAGTTCCACTCGCCTCTTCCGGACTCTAGCTTGACAGTTTCCACTGGCATTCCAGGGTTGAGCCCTGGACTTTCACAGCGGACTTACCAAGCCGCCTACACGCTCTTTACGCCCAATGATTCCGGACAACGCTAGCCCCCTACGTATTACCGCGGCTGCTGGCACGTAGTTAGCCGGGGCTTCTTCTGAAGGTACCGTCACTTCAATCGGCTGTTAACCGATGAAGCTTCGTCCCAACTGAAAGGGGTTTACAACCCGAAGGCCTTCTTCCCCCACGCGGCGTTGCTGCGTCACGCTTTCGCGCATTGCGCAAGATTCCCCACTGCTGCCTCCCGTAGGAGTCTGGGCCGTGTCTCAGTCCCAGTGTGGCTGATCGTCCTCTCAGACCAGCTACCCATCGCAGCCTTGGTGAGCCGTTACCTCACCAACAAGCTAATGGGCCGCGGGCCCATCCCGATGCGGAGGCCGAAGCTTCCTTTCCCCAGCGGCCTTATGGCCAGAGGGCACATTCGGTATTAGCCCGAGTTTCCTCGGGTTGTCCCAATCATCGGGGCAGGTTACCCACGTGTTACTCACCCGTTCGCGGCTTTGCCCCAGGCCGAAGCCTGGTTCGTCGCTCCACTTGCATGTGTTAAGCACGCCGCCAGCGTTCGTCCTGAGCCAGGATCAAACTCTCCGTGAAGAACTACTGTGACGAACTGCAGAACAGCCCGCCAACGAGCCGCAAGCGACTCGCTTCACAAAGAGCGTCAGCGCCCAATCTGGCACCACCGGCGTGGCCGGTGGCGGAGGAGTCCAAGTACACCGCGGACTCCGGAGCGCATGACGGGGTAGGTCTGGCACCGCCGAACTGAAGGCTCGCAAGGAGCCGGCGTTCGACGGGTCGAACCTGGACACACCATCTCGACCGAGGGATCGGTCGAGGGTGCGCATGCTGTTGAGTTTTCAAAGACCGTCGCACCTCTCCGGGAAGGTGATTCCTTCCCGTCAGGCGCATCCGCGGGCCTTCCGGCCCCGGAGCGGACCAGTGAGTATAGCGTCAGATCCTGGGCCGAAACGAGATGTCCGAGAAAAGCTCTCACGCCCGGCAGGCCTCCGGCGATCAGTGTCTCAGACCAGCCTCACCCGTGCGAACCGGCGCCGGCCCAGCTGGATCACCTTGCCGTCAAGCTCGGCCCCGGGCCGATCAAGTTGGCCGTCGTCGAGCGCGTGACCGTCGATCTTTACTGCGCCCTGGGCGATCATCCGCCGGGCCTCGGAGGTGGAGATGCCGAAGGCCGCGCCCAGCAGGGCAGGAAGATGCACCGTCTCGCTGCGCTCCCACTCGAACTCAGGCACATCCTCAGGCGTCTCGTGGCGAACGAACTGGCGGTCGAATGCCTCCTCGGCCGCCGAGGCCGCTTCGGGACCGTAGAAGCGGGCCACCAGGCGGCGGCCCAATTCCCGCTTGGCGTCACGGGCACTCCGATCGGCCGGGGGTTCCCCACCGAGAAGCAGCTCATACCACGAGGGCAGAGATTCGTCCGGGATACTCAGCGTCTTGCCGTAGATCTCCCCCGGCGGCTCGCTCACGCCGATGTAGTTGCCGAACGACTTCGACATCTTGCGCTCGCCGTCCGTACCGGTGAGCAGGGGCATGGTCAGGATGACCTGCTCAGGCTGACCGAAGTGACGCTGTATGTCACGTCCCAGGAGCAGGTTGAACTTCTGGTCCGTGCCCCCGAGCTCGACATCGGCGTGGATGGCGACGGAGTCATAACCCTGAAGCAGTGGGTAGAGCAGCTCGAGCATCGAGATGGGCTGCTGGGCCGAGAAGCGCTTGGCGAAATCGTCGCGCTCGAGCAGCTGGGCGACGGTCACGGTTCGGGCCAGGGAGAAGAAGCGCTCCATCGGCATGTCGAGCCATTCGCCGTTGAAACGGACCTCCAGGCGCTCGGAGTCGAGCACGGTCAGCGCCTGCTCCTGAAAGGTGCGGGCGTTGGCCTCGATCTCAGCCGGGTCGAGGACCGGGCGCGTGCTCGAGCGGCCGCTGGGATCGCCGACCCGCGCCGTGTAGTCGCCCACGATCAGAACCACCATGTGACCAAGGTCCTGGAACTCGCGCAGCTTCTGCAGAACGACGGTGAAGCCCAGGTGGATGTCGGGAGCGGTTGGGTCGATGCCGAGCTTCACGCGCAGGGGGCGTCCCAGCGCCAGCCGACGCTCGAGCTCGCCCGCAGGCAGGCAATCGACCGCGTTTCTGGCCAGCCAGGCCGCCGCGGCGGCGGGATCGCGGGAAGGGGGCGGGCTCGACACGAGCCCGAAATATGGCGGATCCGGCGGCGCTGCCCGTCCGGGACCGGGCTCGCGGGCCTTTGAGTAGACTGCCTGCGTCCCTGGAACCGACGCCGTCGCGGTTCTGTGACATCAAGCGGCCGCCTGGTCAGGCGGGTGGAGTGCGGCCGCAACCATCGATCGCATGAGCGATGACGCGAGACATCTGATCCGGCCCACTCCGTTTGCCCGAACGCCAGCGGCGTCCTCATCCGAGCCTGAGCCCAGAGGCTCCGGACCCAGAGCCGCATCCCGGCTCCGCGCGGCCGTGGCGGCTCCACGTCCAGCCCCCGTCCCGCCTACCGAGGTTCCACCGGCTTCGATCGGCGGGACGCCTCCCGGCGGGGGGCCCCCCAGGCCGCCCGGACGGGGCCCGCGGCGACGGTGGTTTGGCCGCGGGGGCGACTCCGGGGGTCGTGGCCCGAGGCCCCGCGTGCGCAAGCTCAGGCTCTTCCTGATCTTGATCGGGCTCGCGCTCCTGGCCGTCATCTCAACCGCCTACGGGATGATGCTGGCCGTCGCCTCCGACGTGCCGCTGATCGAGAACCAGCAGGAGTATCGCCAGGGGCTGAGTCACAACACCTACCTGTATGACAATCACTGGCGTCCGATCGGGATCTTTGCCGCCACCACCCCCGAGGTGATCGATACGTGGCAGCGGATTCCGCTCTACCCGGTCACTGATGCGGTCCTCGCCGTCGAAGACAAGCGCTTCTGGTCATCCCCCGGCGTGGACCTCAGGGGCATCGCCCGCGCTTTCGTCTCCGATCTCACGGGCGGGCAGACCCAGGGTGCCTCGACGATCACCGAGCAGTTCGTCAAGAACGCGCTACAGCAGCAGGGGAATCGGACCATCCTGGAGAAGCTCCGAGAGGCCGCACTCGCCTTTCACCTGACCCACAAATGGACCCGGAGGCGGATCCTCACTGAATACCTGAACTCGGTCTACTTCGGTAACGGCGCCTACGGGATCGAGTCGGCGGCGCGGGTCTACTTCGGCAAGCAACTCGGTTACGACCCCAGTGCTCCGGCGGATGGCAACAAGTCCGCCTGCGGGGACGAGACGATCACCGTCAAGCTGCCCTCGTGCGCGTCGCGGCTGAACTACTGGGAGGCGGCGCAGCTCGCCGGGATGATTTCCGATCCCAGCGCTTTCAACCCGATCGTCAATCCGAAGCTGTCCGAGGAACGGCGGAACCTCGTCCTCCGCGACATGCTCGAGCAGCACTACATCGGGCGGGTTCAGTACGACATTGGGGTCGGCAAGCTCCCGCCCACCGCGGCGGACCTGGAGCCCCCAAGTGAACCACCCGCCGCCCCCTACTTCACGAGCTGGCTGCGGCCCCAGATCCTGACCACCCTCGGCGATCGGCCCGGTCATACGTCACAGGAGCGGGAGGCGGCGGATTACAAGGCCTACTACGGCGGCCTGAAGATCAGGACCACGCTGGATCTGCAGATGCAGCAGGCCGCGGAGCAGTCGATCGCCGCCGAGCTCCCGTACCAGGGACCGGACTCTCCGGTGGCTTCACTGGTCACCCTCGATAACCGCACGGGCGAGGTCCGGGCGATGGTCGGCGGACCGATCGTCAACGGCCGCGAGGACTACGGCAAGTATCCCTTCAATCTGGCCACCCAGGCCGAGCGCCAGCCGGGCTCGTCCTTCAAGCCCTTCACCCTCGCCGTGGCCCTCAAGCACGGATTCGGCCCCAGCTCGCTCTTCACCTCGGCTCCGCTCAACATCCTCGTGCCCAACAGCGGCGGCAAGGAGATCTTCCACGTCCGCAACTTCGGCAACAGCTACTCCGGCGTGATCACCCTTCAGGGCGCGACAGATGTTTCGGATAACTCGGTCTTCGAGCGGCTGGGCTGGGACGCCCTGGGCCCAGGCAAGGGAGTCCGCGAAGTGAAGGCGATGGCGCAAGCCGCGGGGATTCAGACGCCGATCTCCACCAACCCGGCCATGATCCTGGGCGGTCTGACGATCGGCGTCAATCCGCTGGAGATGGCGCAGGCCTACGAAACGTTTGCCGAGGGCGGGCGCCGCGTCTTTGACCCGGGCCTCGGGAGCCCGGGCGACGGCCCGACCGGCATCGCTGAGATCAAGGGCGCCGGCCAGGACACCAGGGACGTTCCCAGCTACAGGCGGGTCCTGCCCGCCGGAGTGGCCCAGGAGCTCCACGACATGCTGGCCGGAGTCGTGCAGTCGGGGACCGGCACCGCGGCCGCCATCTCGGGGGTCAGCGTGGTGGGAAAGACGGGGACCACGACCAACTACGCCGACGCCTGGTTCGTCGGTTGGACGCCCCAGCTGACCACGGCCGTGTGGGTCGGCTTCCCCAACAAGCTGGTTCCCATGGCCACCCTGTTCAACGGCGGCCCTGTGGAAGGTGGGACGTACCCGGCGATCATCTGGCACGCCTTCATGACCCAGGCCCTTCAGATCCTGGCCAGCGAGCAGCCGGCGGGTAAGGGCGCCGGCACCACGGGGCCGAGCTCGCCGATCTCGGTTCCGAGCCTGAGCCCGTCCACCCCCAGCCCAGCGACCACAACCACCACACCCAGCGGGGTCAAGTCCACCGGCGCGGGCAACACCGCGGGCGGAGCCGCGACCGGGACGGGGGCACCCGCCGGCGGCCAGGGAACCGGAACCGGGACCCCCACCGGGGCGGGTAACGGCGCAGGAAGCGGTACCGCGGGCGGCGGCGCCGGAGGCGGAGGCGGAGGGGGAGGCGGCGGAGGGAACACCGGCGGCGGATCGGGATCGGGTTCAGGGGGCGCCGGGATCGGCGGCCAGTAGCGGGCGCCGGCCGCCGGAGAGACCTAGGCTACGAGCCGCACCGGGCGGGAGAGAAAGCGGCTTTCAGCGGCACTGAAGCGCCAGGGCAGCTCCACCGCCTTGGTGATGCCGACACGCCGGTCGGCCGTGACCTGCACATCCCGCCAATCCACCGGCCGCGGCGTGATCCGCACCGAACCGTGTGACAGATCGACGCCGTTGTCGCGGAGCTCAATCCCCAGGGCCTGCGTGAGCTTTCCCGGCCCGCTGCAGAGATTGCGCACCTCCTCCACCCCGCGCCGCGCGCGCATCAGGGCGATCCCTTCCACCGGCTCGAGCGCGCGAATGAGGACCGCGGCGCCAACTCCCTCCGGCTCGCAGACGGCATTCAGCAGAGCATGGATTCCATACGAGCGGTAGACGTAGGCGCGCCCTGGCGGCCCGAACAGGGTCGCGGTCCGCTGGGTCAGCCCGACGAAGGCGTGGCAGGCGGGCTCTGAGTCGTGGTAGGCCTCGGTCTCGACGATGACCCCGGCGCAGCCGGCGTGCTGCACCACGCAGCCCACGAGCTCACGCGCCACCTCGACCACGGGCCGGTCGTAGAACGAAGCCCTCACCGCAGAGCCTGGGCGGCCCGCCTGAGCTGCTCGCGCACGCGCTCCAGGCTCGTCCCTCCCTGCGAGACCTTGCTCTCGAGCCAGGCCCGGTCCCGCAGGAGGGCGTAGAACTCGTCGTCGAGGAGGTCCGAGCGCTCGGCCAGCTCCTGCGGCGTGAGCTCGGAAAGCTTCTTGCCCTGGTCGAGCGCGCTCCGTACCAGGCCGGCGACGATCCCGTGTGCCTCCCGGAAGGGCATCCCGCGACGAACGAGCAGGTCGGCCACGTCCGTCGCCGCCAGCAGCTCATCGGAGGCCGCGGCCTCGAGCCGAGCCCGGTCGAAGGAGATCGTCGCGACCATCCCCTCCGCGGCGGCCAGGGAGAGCTCGAGCGTGTCGACCGCATCGAACAGGTGCTCCTTGTCCTCCTGGAGGTCCTTGTTGTAGGTCAGCGGCAGGGCGTGCATCACCCCGTGCAGCGCCACCAGGTGTCCGGCGATCCGGGGGGCCTTGGCCCGGAGAAGCTCGGCGGCGTCGGGGTTCTTCTTCTGCGGCATGATCGAGGAGCCGGAGCTCCAGGCGTCTGAGACCTGGGCAAAGCCGAACTCCTCGCTTGACCAGAGGACGATCTCGGCCCCCAGGCGCGACAGGTGCGTGGCGCAGGTGGTCGCCGCCGCCAGGTAGTCCAGCACGAAGTCCCGGTTCGAGACGGCGTCGATCGAGTTCTCCGACACGGCGTGAAAGCCGAGCTCGCGGGCGACCAGCTCGCGGTCGGTGGCGAAGTTGACTCCTGCCAAGGCGCCCGCGCCCAGGGGCAGGACGTCTGCGGCCTCCTGCGCCGCGGCGAAGCGACGGCGATCCCGGACCAGCATCCATACGTAGGCCAGTAGGTGATGACTCAGGTAGACAGGCTGGGCCCGCTGGAGGTGGGTGTAGCCGGGCATGGCCCAGTCCAGGTGCGCCTCGGCGACGGTGATCAGCGCCTCGGCCAGGCGGCGGACGGCCTCCTCCGCCGACGCGGCGTGATCACGGACGAACATGGCCACGTCGGTGGCGACCTGGTCATTGCGTGACCGCGCGGTGTGGAGCTTTCCCCCCACGGGTCCAACGAGCTCCGTGAGCCGGCGTTCGATCGCCATGTGAATGTCCTCGTCGCCGTCGGCGAAGGGAAAGGCCCCGTCCCGAAGCTCGGTCCCCACCTGCTCCAGGCCGGTGTGGAGCCGATCCCGTTCGGCCTCGGAGATGATTCCCTGCGCGGCGAGCATCATCGCGTGCGCGCGTGACTGCTCGACGTCGTAGGGCCCGAGCCGGATATCGAAGCCGAGTGAGTCGTTGAGGGCCCGGAAGGCAGCATCCTGGGGTTCGGCGAACCGTGACACCGCGGGGATGGTACGGAGCCCTCAGCCCGCGGCCGCCCCGGCCCGGCCTATCCGGTGAAGGATGGGCGCGGGACGCGAACCGCTCGGCGGGAGCGAGAGGCGGCGCCGGCCCGCACCCGGACCACCGCGGGGAGCCCGACGTTTCCTGCCGGGTCCACCGCCCGCAGGGCGAGGTAGCGCTCGGTGCCGGCGGGTAGCGTGAGCGACTGCCGCGCTCCCGCCCCGCCAGGCGTCGGCGCTCCGGTCAGCCGCTTCGAGCGGGCAAAGTTCTCGGCTGTGATCGGCTGGTTCGAGGTCACGAGCTCGTAGCGGGCGGCTCGGCCGCACAGGAGATCTCCTCCCGGGGCGGCGAAACCGAGAACACCTCCGCGCAGCGCCACCGAGAACGGCTTGCCGGGCGCCACCGCATCGGTGGTGTAGTTGCCGCTGTTCCAGTCATCGTGGTGGAAGCGCGGCGAAGAGCTCGGCGAGCAGGCCGGAGCCGGAGTCGAGTACACCGACAGGGTCCCGCTGCGGGTGATCGAAACGACGTTCTTGCGCGCATCTGAGCTCGTGTCCAGGGTGCCGAAGGACCCCAGCGTCGGTGTGGCGATGGTCCAATCGCCGGTCAGCTTGGGCCACGCCGAGCTCACGGACTGACCGTGGGAGTTGAAGGCCTGCAGGTCCAGCGAGGCCGTGCCTCCGATCACGGCCTGGCCACCCGCGGACGTGATCTGTCCCACCGCGGGGCCAGTGAGGAACTGGAGGTCGTTTACGGGCGCCGGGAAGCCCAGGACCTGCTGAGCGTCGCTGGGGTTCCAGGCGCCGATGAAGTCCTGACCGCCCTGGTAGTCGTTCAAGGCCACGTCGAGCGCCCGAATCAAGCCGGTCGCCGGGGCGAAGAAGTCGATCGTCCGGCCGTTGAAGCTGCCGAAGGCGGGGTAGCCGACGGCGGCGAAGATGGGGTGGTCGTACTGCCCGGCGCCGAGGCTGACGTCTGTCTCCAGCGTGTTGTCATGTCCGCTCGGGTCCGTGCCGTAGCAGGATGTCCCGTTCGCATTGAGGATGTAGGCCGGTCCGGCGTCGGGGCTGACGCCGATCTTCAGGCCGTTTCCGCCGTCCGGGCAGCTCAGGGGCGCCGCCACCGGCGAACCGTTGATGCCCTCCCCCACGTCGGGCAACAGGCCGGCGTCGATGATCCCGATCTTGACCGGCCAGCCGGGCTCGAAGGCGCTGGAGTGGCAGATTCCGGCTCCGCAGGTCATCCGTCCGCCGCTCGCCTTGATGGCATACACGCGGCCGTTGGCGAAGCTGAGGATCCCGGTGGCGCCGAGCGCGCCCAGCGAGGTGGAGGTGAGCGCCCCGGCGTTGATCGAGCCCTCATCGCCGGTGTTCACGCTGTACTCCTCGTTCGAACCCACGATGATCTCCGCCTTACCGTTCAGGTCGGCGACGGCCGGGGTGTCGATGAGCTTTCCCTGGTCTTCGGAGATGCCGGGTTTCGACGCTGCGCGGGTCGTCGAGAAAGTGAGGTGGCCGGTGATCGGATTGACCGTCGTGATCTTGTCCGGATCGACCACGAGCACCGGGAAGCCGGGTAGCGCCTTGCCTGCGAGACGGCGCGGCTCTGGCTGCCAGGCGTAGAGGTGCCGGTCCTCCCCGGCCACGATGATGTCGAGTGGGCCGCTGGTGCCGCCGGTCAGATGGGCCAGAACCGGGGAGGACAGGAAGCCGGGTTCGGTGCGGTCACGCGGGTTCTGCCTCACGGTGTGGAACGGGACCAGCGGAGCTCCCGAGTAGCCGGGCGCAGAATGCTCGTGGAAGATCAGCCTGCCGCGCCCGTTCCAGGCGTAGACGTTGCCGCACAGATCATCGGCGACGATCTCGATCTCTCCGTCGTGAAACAGATCGCCGCCGGCCAGTGCCCCCAGAACCGCGCAGTAGTGCCCGGTGCCGAGGTTGTGGTAGGCGATCTCCGGAGCGGGCAGCGGCAGCCGCTCCGTGTGGACGGGCCAGCCGGGCAGCTCGGAGCCGTTCTCGTCGTAGGCGTGGATCCACCCGTCGGAGGTGGCAACCACGAGCTGATTGCGGTTGTTGCCGCCCAGGTCGATGAGCAGCGGGCTCGAGGCTCCGTCGGTCTGGAGCTCCTTAGGCCAGCTCGAGAGCATGTTCTGGTCGCGATGCAAGAAGAGCTGACGGCGGTCCTCGCCGGTCATGGCGGGACGTGGGCCGCTGGCCGGCGCGCTCACGACGACGCGAACGGTGAAGGCGTAGGGCTCGGTATTGGGCCGCCCGTTGGAGGTCTGGGCGAGGCCCCCGTTCTCGTTGCCGTCGAAGCCCTGCACGTTGACCGGAAAGCGTGACCGCAGGACAGCCGTGCTGATCTCGGCCAGGGTGCCGGTGAAGGGACCGCTGTGGAGCGTGTGCCCGTCGCAATAGTCGGAGGCCGCATTCTCAAAGTCCCCCGGCGGCGTGTCGCCGGCCATGGCGTTGTTGGGCTGAGCCCCAGGGGCGAACTGCACCTGGCACGTGTATGCGCTGCGAGCGTTCACGTAGCCGCCGATGGCGATCGACGGGCGGGCCGGACCGAGCTGCTGGAACCAGTCCGGCGAGGTGATGTCGGCCTCGGGCGGGATCGTGCCGCCGGCCGCAGCCACCACCGCCTTGTAGGCGTTCAGGCGTCCGTAGCCGTAGAACTCGTCAAACCCTCTGCGGGCGTGATAGCGACGGGTGTCCGGGGCCGGCGTGTCGACTCCTCCGGCCAGGTCGGCGGCGAACACGGTGTTCAGGTTGGGGTCGGTGCAGGTGGGAAGGGGCACCGGCTCGCAGGAGAGCTCGGGCTGCTGGGAGAAGTTGACGTCGTCGGCCTGGCCTCCGGTGCCGGTATCCGCCGGGGTGTCGCCGCTGTTGGGGGTGGCCTGGCCAGCCGTCGTGTCGCCGGCGATGTTGCCTGAGGCCATCAGCTGGCGGACCTCGTTGGCCGTGATCGGGCACGGTGCTCCGCTGACGCGCCGGCAGTCGCCGGCCGGACTCAGCTTGCCCTCCTGGACCGCGTTCAGAGCCGCGCTGTAGATGAGCCCGGCAATTCCGGCGCCGAGTCCGGTGGCGTTGGAGGAACACGAGGAGCTCGGGACCGAAACGGTGATCTTGGTGCCAGAGTTCGTGCACCCGTTGAGCTGGAGATAGGACGGAGGCACCGCCGTCTCGGTCTCGTACTGGTTGACCGAGTTGACCACGATCGTGTCCGGGAGGGCCCCGGGCTGGTTGTGGTGCTCGGCCGCCTCGTCGGCTGCTGAGGCAATGATCGCGGTTCCGTGGTGGTATGCGTACTCGATGGCCTGCCGGGCGAAGTAGGAGCTGTTGAGGGTCCCCAGAGCCTCCTGGATGACAGACACCCCCCGGTCGGTGGCGTAGAGCACGGCCTGGGCGAACCGGTTGACGTCGGCGATGAACGACTCCCCCACCCGGAGCGGCATGACCATGCAGTCGGGGCAGCTCCCAAGCTCCTGGTTGGTGTTGGCCTCGGCGTTCGAGTCCTGAGCCTCGCCGGTGCCGTGGCCGTACTGGACATCGTCAAACGGGTCGTTGTTGTTGTCCAGGAAGTTCCAGCCCGCGATGTCGTTGGCGTGGCCGTCGTGGTCGTGATCCTTCCCGTCGGAAAAGGCCAGAATCAGATCCTCGGGAGTGAGCATCCCGGGCGGCCCGTGGCGGAGCGCGTGGCGCGGACTCGCGCCCTCGACCACCGCCGCTACACGTGAGTCACAGGCGTAGTCGAGCACGTTGAAGGCGCCCTGCCCGAGGACGTCGTAGGGGAACGTGCCATCCGGGCTCCGGGTTGCCCCGGCTGAGTCGTAATCGCCGCCCGACCCAACCGCCCCGTAATGAGCGGCGCAGTCCACGCCGGTCGAGGCGTCAAAGGGCTGGTGCAGGTCATCCCGCGGGGCGGGCAGCTCGCCTGGATTCAGCCACACCTTCTTGCGCACGGCCGTCATGGCCCCGGCGTCGTTCCACTCGATCCCGGAATCGAGCACAGCGATGACCACATCCGGTCGCCCCAGCGTGACCTCGAACGCGGTGTGCACCGGGCTCCCGGCCGGGACGCACGAGTTCGTCCCCAGCGGAAAGAAGGCACTGGAGTCAACCACGCTCATGCCGCGGATCCCGCACAGCTCGTCGGTCTTCCAATTGACGAGCCCGTCGCTTTGGGGGCTTAGCTCGGGGGTGGCGGCGTACTTCCAGTTGTCGTCGTAGTTGCTCGGGGTCGTGCCGGGCGGAAGCTTCCAGCTCGTCGGGTCGTTAGGGCTTCCGTTCGGGCCCGCGTAGGGAAAGTCCGCCAGCGCGGCGCCGGCGCCACCCACCACCACCAGGACAGCCGCCAGCCATGCCGTCATCCCCGCGCGGCGCAGCACCGGCTTTCTCCTCCCGCAATCGCTCAAGCGCTACCTCGCGGGGAATCTTAACCCCGCCCCCAGCAAACTTCGCTACTTGGGTGGCTCAGGCGTAGGTATCGGCGGCAAGCCCGACGAGTGCGGCACTTCGCTCCCAGAGATCCCGGGCCAACGTGTCGTCCCGCGCCTGGCCGCTCGGCGTCGTCACTTTCTCGTCTTCGATGTACTCGCCGTCGAGTTCGGCCGCCTCTGGGGAGAGGGCTAGCCAGACCAGCGACCGGGCGCCACGCTCGGGCGAGCGAAAGAACGGACCGGCGACAGTGGTGAGGACTTTCCAGATCCCGCTCTCGTTCTTGCCAAACCCGGTGCGAACCACGCCCGGGTGAAAGCAGTTGGCGTGGAGCTCAGAGGCCCGCCGAGCCAGTTCCCGGGTGAAGAGGATGTTGCACAGCTTGCTGGTCCCATACACCCGCATCGCCGCGTAGGACTGGTTCGCTTGCAGGTCGTCGAGATCGAGCCGACCCTGTTCGTGCGCGTCGGAGGCGGTGGTGACGACGCGGCCGCCGTCCAAACGGTCGCGCAGCAGGTTCGTGAGCAGGAAAGGCGCCAGATGGTTGAGCGCGAACGTTCGCTCGAGGCCCTCCGAGGTTTCCTTGCGAGACGCGAAGAGCGCCCCGGCGTTGTTGGCCAGAACGTCGATGTGGGGGTAGCTGCTCCCGAGCTCCTCGGCCAGCCGCCGGACCTCAGCCATGAGCGTGAGATCGGCCACGTGCCGGTGCACGGGTGCTGCTCCCCCGGCGGCCTCGCACTCGCCGGCCACCGCGGCGACACGCTCGG
Organism: uncultured Solirubrobacterales bacterium; assembly: GCA_963733555.1. Classification (GTDB taxonomy): domain Bacteria; phylum Actinomycetota; class Thermoleophilia; order Solirubrobacterales; family Solirubrobacteraceae; genus Palsa-465. Next base: position 713,432 of record CAVTDO010000002.1, on the reverse strand, counting down.
GATCACGCCCGACCAGCGCCACCTCCGCCCCCTGGCGTGCCAGCTCGATCGCCGCGGCCTGGCCGATGCCGCGTGTCGCACCGGTGAGGACGACCAAGGTCACCGTCGCGACTCTAGCCAACAGGCCGTCTCCCCCCGATATCGGCTACGTTGCCGCATCGATATGGCTGAGACAACGAACGCTCCGGATGGCCGCACCCTCGCCTTTGCCCAGTGGGGCGTCTCCGATGGCTTCCCCATCTTTTCGCTGCACGGAACGCCTGGTTCCCGGCTGAGTCATCACCCGGACGAGAACGTTTACCGGGAGGCCGGGGCCCGCGTCATCACCTACGACCGGCCCGGCTATGGGAAATCGACCCGGCATCCGGGACGGCGGGTGGCCGACGCCGCGGCCGATGTGGCGGCGGTCGCCGACGCTCTCGGCGTCGAGCGCTTCGCGGTCTTCGGCGGCTCAGGGGGCGCGCCCCATGCCCTGGCCTGCGGTGCCCTGCTCGCGGATCGGGTGACGCGCTGCGCCAGCGTCGTCGGCCCGGCGCCTTACGGCGACGACGGCCTTCCCGCGGAGCAGTGGTTCAAGGAGATGGTCGAGGGCAACGTCAAGGAGTTCGGGTGGGCGCTGGACGGTGAGGAGACGCTCCGGCGGGAGCTCGAGCCCGATGTCCAGGATCTCCTGCGGAGCCTCGATTCCGACTCCGACGACGCCCTTGGCGAGGACTACAAGCTCTCGGAGCAGGACGCCGCTGTCATGCAGCGGTCCGACATCCGCTCGATGCTCGCCGCTGCCACCCGCGAGGGCATCGGCCGCACGATCGACGGTTTTGTCGACGATGACCTCGCTTTCACGGAGCCCTGGGGGTTCGATCCCGCCGCCATCACGATCCCCACCGCCGTTTGGTACGGGCCTCACGACACGCTCGTGCCCGCCGGGCACGGGGAATGGCTGGGCCGGACGATCCCGAACGCCAAGGTCGTGCTCCTCGACGGCGGGCACTTCGCCATCTACGACCGGATGGGCGACTTGCTCGACTGGCTTCGGGCGGATCCGGTCTAGCTCGACCCCCTCGGACATCTGTCCACCCGCGCATACCTGGGTTCACGAGCGGGTAGGCCTCCGGCGGACGCGAACGGACTTCACCGAGCGACCGTCAACCGGACGCTCCTGAACAGGAGGTTTCAGATGACACTTGGAACTTCGCTTCTCCTCATCGCCGTCGGCGCGGTATTGCGCTTCGCCGTCAGCGTGACAACGAGCGGATTCAACATCCATACGGTTGGCGTGATCCTCATGATCGTCGGCGCCGTTGGACTGGTGCTTTCGTTGCTCTACATGACGATGTGGTCAGACCGAGCGGCCCGCGGGCCGCGACGGGCGACTTACGTCGAGCGTGACGTTCCGCCCCCGGCGGAGCCTTACTAAGCGGGTCGAAGAACTGTTTGGCGGGCGCCCTTAGGGGCGCCCGTCGAGCACCTGGGCCAGCGCGCTGGCCACCCGTTCCACTTGACCCTCGCTCATCTCGGGGAAGAAGGGCAGGGCGATCGAGCGGGCAGCGACGTCCTCGCACACGGGGAACTCTCCCTCCCGGTGCCCGAAGCGCTCACGGTAGTAACTCATGAGGTGCACGGCCGGAAAGTACGGCTTGCTCGGCACCCCCTGCTCGCCCAGTGCTCGCACCACGGCGTCGCGCTGCGCCCGGCGCGGGAGCTGGACGACGAATACAAACCAGCCGCGCCGGCGCCGCCCCTCGTCCGGACAGGGCAGCTCGAGCTCCTCGATCTCGCTGAGAGCCGCGCGGTAGAGGCCGGCCACACGGTTGCGGCCCGCGAGCAGCGCCTCGAGGCGCTCCAGCTGACCCAGACCCACGGCGCACGCGATGTCCGAAAGGCGGTAGTTGAAGCCGAGGCGGTCGTGGTCAAGCCAATCCATGTCGGGAGCCCGCCCTTGATTGCGCTCCGAGTCGACTCGGGCCTTGAGGTCCGGATCCGAGGTCGTCAGCATTCCCCCCTCCCCGGTCGTCATCTGCTTGTTGGCGTAGAAGCCGAATGCGGCTGGATGCCCGCGCCCTCCGACCGGCCGGCCGTCGTCATAGAGCGCCCCGAGCGCCTCGCAGGCGTCCTCCACGATCGGTAGCCCGAGCCGCTCGAAGGCCGTCATCTCAGCCGGGTAGCCAAAGATGTGCACCGGGAGGATGGCCGCCGTGCGCTCGGTGACCGCGGCGGCGGCCGCGCCAGGGTCCAGGTTGAGCGTCACGGGGTCGATGTCGGCGAACACGGGCCGGGCCCGCTCGTAGACCACGACGTTGGCGCTGGCGGTGAATGAGAACGGCGTCGTGATCACCTCGTCGCCGTCGCGCACGCCTACGGCACGGACGCCCAGGTGAAGCGCAGCGGTGCCGCTCGACACGGCGCTGGCGTACGCGGCACCCACCCGCTGGGCGAAGGCCCGCTCGAACTCCTCAAGACGGGGACCCAGCGAGAGCCGGCCCGAGCGCAGGACCTCCAGGACGAGCTGCTCCTCGCGCTCGCCCAGCACGGGCTGGGCCAGCGGGAGCGAATCCGCCTCTGAGTCGCTCACGCGGTGGGCTCGGCCCCGGCCGGAGCACCGGCGCCGCGCCGGCGGGCCACCTGCATCCCGTATTCAAGCGAGTCGACGAGCGCCTCCCACGAGGCCTCGATGACGTTCTCGGAGACGCCGATCGAGCCCCACACCGTGTCACCGTCGGAGCTGTCGAGCAGAACGCGGGTGACGGCACCGGTCCCTTTTGCCTCGTCGAGGATTCGCACCTTGAAGTTGACCAGGTCGATGTCCCGCAGATGGGGGTGGATCTCGACCAGGGCGTCGCGCAAGGCGCGGTCGAGCGCGTTGACCGGCCCGTTGCCCTCGGCCGTCCGGACGTAGCGCTCACCGTCGACCCAGATCTTGATCGTGGCCTCGGTCTCCACCCGGCCATCGGCCCGCTTCTCGACGATGGCGCGCCAGGACTCGAGCCGGAACAGGGGTTGGTACTCGCCCGTCTCGCGCCTGAGGAGGAGCTCGAAGGACCCGTCCGCGGCCTCAAAGTGGTAGCCCAGGTGCTCGAGCTGTTTGACCCGCTCGGTGACCCGCCCCGCCTCCTGGTCGTCGAGCTCAAGCCCGGCCTCCCGCGCCCGCGCGTGGACCGTTCCCTTGCCTGAGAGTTCGGAGATGAGGAGCTCCCGAGTGTTGCCCACCACGTCGGGATCGATGTGCTCGAAGGTCGCCGGATCGGCGTTGACCCCTGCCACGTGCATGCCCCCCTTGTGGGCGAAGGCGTTGCGACCGACGTAGGGGTGATCGGGATCCGGAGTGAAGTTGAGGAGCTCGTCGAGGAAGTGCGCGGTCGAGGTGAGCGAGCGCAACTGGCTCTCGCTCAGGCACTCGTGCCCCAGCTTGAGCTGGAGGTTGGGGATGATCGTGACCAGATTGGCGTTGCCGCAGCGCTCGCCATAGCCATTCAGCGTCCCCTGAACATGGGTTGCCCCCTCCCCGACAGCGGCCAGCGTGTCGGCCACGCCGCACCCGGCGTCGTCGTGACAGTGGATTCCGATCCGGGTCCCGGAGCGGGTGAGCTCGGCCACCACGACGCGCATTGCCGCCGCGATCTGACCCGGCAGGGTCCCGCCGTTGGTGTCGCAGCAGGCGACCGTCTCCGCGCCGGCGTCGGCCGCCGCCTGGAGGCAGCGCAGCGCGTAGGGGGCATCGGCGGCGTAACCGTCGAAGAAGTGCTCGGCGTCGTAGATCACCCGCTTGCCCTGGGCGACGAGAAAGGCCACGGATTCGAAGATCATCCGCAGGTTCTCCTCGGGATCGACCTTGACGACCTTGTCGAGGTGAAGCCGCCAGGTCTTGCCGACCAGCGTGCACACCGGCGCAAACGACTCGGCCAGGACTCGGAGGGCAGGGTCCTCCTCTGCCGTCACGCCGCGCCGGCGCGTCATGCCGAAGGCGGCCACGGTGGCGTGGCGGAGCTGCTCACGGCCGAGGAGCTCGAACAGCTCAAGCTCCTTGGGATTGGAACCCGGAAAGCCGGCCTCGATCAGGTCGATGCCGAGCTCGTCAAGCCGGTGGGCAACGCGCACCTTCTCCTCGGCCGAGAGCGACATGCCCTCCCCCTGCATGCCGTCGCGCAGGGTGGTGTCGTAGAGCTCGATCTGGCTCACGGCGCCCTCAGGGCTGCGGTCACGCCGGCCCGGCCGCCGGGGCCGGGTCGCCGGCCGGCACCTGAACCAGGTCGAGCCACTCGGTGTAACGCGGGTCCCGTCCATGGAGGGCGTCGTCGAACACGCGCTGGAGCTCGTGCGTCACCGGACCGGGCTCACCGCTGCCGATGGCGTGGTCGTCGATTTCCCGAACGGGGACGAGCTCTGCCGCCGTGCCGGTGAGGAACACCTCGTCGGCGAGATAGAGCTCGGCCCGGGCCAGGTTCCGCTCCACGACCTCGAAGCCGAGGTCGCGCGCAATCTGCAGGATCGACTTGCGGCTGATGCCGTCGAGGATCCCCGCCGTCTGGGGTGGAGTCAGGATGGCGCCGTCTCGGACGGCGTAGATGTTCTCGCCCGATCCCTCGCAGACGAAGCCCTGCGAGTCGAGCAGGATCGCCTCCTCGTAGCCTGCCTTGGAGGCCTCGATCTTGGCCAGGACGCTGTTCAGATACTGGCCGGTGGCCTTGGCGTGGGGAATCAGCGAATCGTGCGGGATCCGCCGCCAGCTCGCGACCTTGGCCCGGACGCCGGCTCGCTTGCCCTCCTCACCCAGGTAGGCACCCCAGGGCCACACCGCGATGGCCACGTCGACTTCGCAGTCGAGCGGATAGAGACCCATCTGCCCGTAGCCGCGAAACGCGATCGGGCGGATGTAGCACTCACGCAGGCGGTTGGCCGCGATGAGCTCGTGGGTGGCCGAGCGCAGCTCCTCCAGCCCGTAGGGGATGGGCATGTAGTAGAGCTCAGCCGACTTGAACAGCCGATCGAGGTGATCGCGGTGACGGAAGACCGCCGGCCCGCGTTCGGTCTCGTAGCAACGCTCACCCTCGAAGACGCCGGTGCCGTAGTGGAGGCCATGGGTCAGCACGTGGACCTTGGCGTCCTCCCAGGGGACGATCTCGCCGTTGTGCCAGATGAGCTCAGCCTGTTCCACGCCGTCTCCTTAAAGGTGCTGTAGGACTGCTCGGGTGGCCTCAGCGGTACCGGCTCGGCCCCCCAGGTCGGCTGTGCGCAGCCCTTCGGCGAGCGCACGATCGACGGCCGATTCTATCGCCGCGCCTGCGGCTCCATGGCAAAGCCATGGCGCAGCATCAGCGCCGCAGACAGGAACATGGCCAGCGGATTGGCGGCGCCGGTACCCGCGATGTCCGGGGCCGAGCCATGCACGGGCTCAAACACTCCGGGCCCCTCCTCGCCCAGCGACGCACTAGGGAGCATGCCGATCGAGCCCGTGAGCATGGCGGCCTCGTCGCTCAGGATGTCCCCGAACATGTTCTCGGTCAGCAGCACGTCGAAGCCACGCGGTGCCGCAATCAGCCGCATGGCAGCGTTATCGACCAGCAGATGCTCCAGCTCGACGTCTGGGAACTCGGCGGCGTGGATTTCACGCACCACCTCACGCCAGAGCCGGCTCGTCTCCAGCACGTTGGCCTTGTCGACGCTTGTCACCCGTGACCGGGCGGCGCGAAAGCCCACGCGGGCGATGCGCTCGATCTCGGCCCGGGTGTACACGCAGTCATCCGAGGCGCGGTCCGCACTTCGAGACTTCTCGCCGAAGTAGATGCCGCCGGTGAGCTCCCGTACGACGAGCAGGTCGGTTCCCTCGATCAGCTCGCGCTTGAGCGGGCTTGCGTCGTAGAGCGCGGGCAGCGGTCGGACCGGGCGCAGGTTGGCGAACAGGCCCAGGCCCTTGCGCAGGCCGAGCAGTCCCTGCTCCGGGCGCGGCTCGTCGGGATCGGTGGTGTCCCACTTCGGGCCGCCCACGGCGGCGAGCAACACGGCATCGGCGTTCCGGCAGGCTTCGAGGGTCTCGTCGGTGAGCGCCGTGCCGTGCGCGTCGATCGAGGCCCCGCCGAACACGTGCTCCTCGTACTCGAACTGGCCCCGGGCGACCGTCTCCAGCACCTCGACGGCCGAGGGAAGGATCTCCGGCCCGATTCCATCCCCGGGTAGCAGAACGATGCGCGGCACGAGCTCAGCCCCTCGCCGTCATGTTGAGACGGACGTAATCGAGCACCACGGGCTCACCGCACCGCTCGATGACGCGGTCGACGAAGGCGTCCTCGAGCTCGTCTGGCAGGGGACTCAGGTGCGGGAGCAGGCACACCGTCTGGACGAAGGCGCGGTCGGGCAGGACGCGCTTGGGCTCCAGCCACGTGTTCACCTCGGCGAAGCCAGCGGCCTCGAGGCGTGACGCCGTCTCCTCGTCACCGGCGTAGTTCCACGGACGCTGGAACTGGGTGAAGTAGGCAGCGAACGGCTCCTCGCGGGTCACCGCCTCGGCCACCCTCCGGAACGCGTCGATGTTCCCGCGCCCGCCGCACTGCGCGACCAGGCGACCCCCCGGCTTCAGCGCTCTGTGAAGCGCGGCGAACAGCGCGTCGTGATCGTGGATCCAATGAAAGGTGGCGTTGGAGAAGACGGCGTCGACCGGCTCGGGGAGCTCGAGCTCGACCAGGTCCTGGCAGAGAATCGTGGCCTGCTCCCCCAGCGCCTGACGGGCGTGCTCGGCCATCGAGGGCGAGACGTCGACGCCGTAGACCCGGCCTTCAGGGAGGCGGCGGACCAGCTCGGCGGTCACCCGCCCCGACCCACAGCCGGCATCGAGAACCACCTCCGTGCCGCCGAGCGGCAGTCGCTCGAGTTGCTCGAGCGCCCACCCCACCTGCACATCGGAGATGCGGTCGTAGGTGGCGGCGTCCCAGTCGCGCGAGGCGCTCATAGCGCTGTCGTGACCGGGCCGGGTCGCTCACGTTCATGCTCGTAGGCCGAGATGGCCTCGTCCTGCTGAAGCGTCAGAGCGATGTCGTCGAGGCCGCCGAGCAGCCGGTGCTTGATCTCCGGATCGATCTCGAAGTGGGCCTCCCCTCCGGGCCAGCGCACCTCCTGCTCACGCAGATCGACCTGCGCCTCACCCGCCTGCGCGATGGCCGCGCATGCCTCGGGGCTCAGCTGCACGGGCAGGAGCCCGATCTTCGTGCAGTTGGAGCGGAAGATGTCGGCGAAGCTGGGGGCGACGATGGCCTGAAAGCCGTAGTCCTCAAGCGCCCATGGCGCATGCTCACGGCTCGAGCCGCAGCCGAAGTTACGCCCGGCCACGAGCACCGGGTTGCGCGGGAGCTCCCAGCCGGGTTCTTTGGCCCAGTCGTAGAAGAGGAACTCGCCGAAGCCCGTGCGCTCGACCCGCTTGAGGAACTGCTTGGGGATGATCTGGTCGGTGTCGACGTCGTCGCGATCAAGGACGCTGACCTGCCCCGTGATCGTCTCGATGGCCCTCATGAGCGCGCCCCCTCGAGCTCGCCCGCGCGATCCCAGTCGCGGATGTCGACGAAGTGGCCTTCGATCGCCGCCGCGGCGGCCATCTCAGGCGAGACGAGGTGCGATCGGGCCCCGCGCCCCTGGCGCCCCTCGAAGTTGCGATTCGAGGTCGAGGCGACCCGCTCGCCGGGGGCGGCGATGTCGGGGTTCATCCCCAGGCACATAGAGCATCCGGCGCCGCGCCAGTCGAAGCCCGCCTCACGGAAGATCTCGTCGAGACCCTCGCGCTCGGCCTGCGCCTTGACCTGCTGGGAGCCGGGGACGACCATCGCGTAGACGCCGTCGGCCACGCTCCGGCCCTTGACCATCTCGGCCGCGGCCCGGAGGTCTCCGATGCGGGAGTTCGTGCAGGAGCCGATGAAGACTCGATCGAGGCGGATCTCCTCGATCGGGGTTCCCGCCTCGAGGCCCATGTACTCGAGGGCACGCTCGTCCTGGTCGGAGTCGGGCTCAGGCACCGCCGCCGTCACCGGCGCGACCATCCCCGGGTTCGTCCCCCAGGTGACCATCGGGCCGACCGCGGCGGCGTCCACGAAGACCTCCTGATCGAATGAACCGCCGTCGTCGGTCTTCAGCTCGTGCCAAGCGGGCGGGATCTCCGCCGGCGCGGCCGCCCGCCCCCGCATCCATTCGAACGTCGTCTCATCCGGCGCGATCATCCCCGCCCGGCCTCCGGCCTCGATGGTCATGTTGCAGACAGTCATCCGGCCTTCCATCGAGAGCGCCTCGATCGCCTCCCCGCTGTACTCGACGACGTGGCCGACCGCCCCGTCGACGCCTATCTGCCCGATCGTGGCCAGGATCAGATCCTTGGCCGTGACCCCGAAGCCGAGCTGCCCCTCATAACGGATGCGCATCGACCGCGGTTTGGACTGGACCAGGCACTGCGTTGCCAGCACGTGCTCGACCTCGCTCGTCCCGATCCCGAAGGCCAGCGCGCCGAAGGCGCCGTGGGTCGCCGTGTGCGAGTCGCCACACACGATCGTCATTCCGGGCTGGGTGACCCCCAGCTCGGGGCCGATCACGTGGACGATGCCCTGCCTGTCTGACCCGAGCGAGTAGATCGGGATCCCGAACTCCTGGCAGTTGCGCTCCAGCGTCTCGACCTGGATCCGCGAGAGTTCATCGCGAATGCGCGCCGCCACGGGGGTCCCGTCGGTGGGAACGTTGTGGTCCGCCGTGGCCAGCGTGCGGTCGGGGCGGCGGACGCGGCGGCCAGCCAACCTGAGGCCGTCGAAGGCCTGCGGGCTGGTCACCTCGTGCACCAGGTGAAGATCGATGTAGAGCAGGCCCTGGGCAACCTCGTGGGTCTCCCAGATCTTGTCGAACAGGGACTTGGACATCCGCGTTAAGCCTCCGCGTGGGTCATGGTCAGCTCCTCCGCAGGCCGGCACTCACGACGGCCAGAAGCACCGCGTCGTCCGGACCGGGATTTTCGAAGTGATGATTTAGGTCGGCATCGAAGGTGACGCAGTCGCCCTCCGAGAGGTCGTACGGCTCGCCGTCACAGTGCAGGAGCAGGCGCCCCCGCTCGACGAGCGCCGTTTCCCGACTCCCGGGCTCGTGCATCGGCGGGTCTCCCGGGCCCCCCGTCCGGGCCCCTGGGGCCAGCGTGTGGCGTGAGATCTCGGCCCGCTGCCCCGGGAGTGGCGGGGTGAGGATCTCGTAGCTGTGACCCCGCGCCGCCGGCCCCTGGCGCCGCTCCGAGCGGCGCACGACGCTAACCGCACCGTCCTCATCGAGCCGCAGAAGCTGGGAAAGGCGCAACTCCAGCCCGCTCGCGATCCGGGCCGCGATCTGAAGCGTTGGGCTCGTCTCGCCGCGTTCGACCTGAGAGAGCATGGGCGCGCTCACGCCCGAGCGCTCGGCCAGGTCTCGTAGCGAGAGGTCCATCGCCTCACGCAGCGCTCGGACCCGCATTCCCAGACCGCCGGCCTCGATGGCCGCGGGTGTTTCGTTCGTGATCGCCACCGGATGTACGTTATCACGTACAAGGTTGCGCCCATCGCTACCCTGCCGCGGATGCCGCTGCTTCCCGATGCTCTCGTCCTTGGAGGTGGCGGAGTCCTGGGTGAGGCCTGGATGATGGGCGTCCTGGCCGGAATCGAGGACGGTGCGCACCTGGACATGCGCCAGTGCGAGTACCTCGTCGGCACGTCGGCGGGCTCGATCGTCGCTGCTCACCTGGTGGCGGGCAACTCGCCTCGGCGCCCCCGATCACTGCCAGCAGCTGCGGAACCGCCCTCGACCGACCTGGCCCCGGCAGCCCCGGCGAACGGTCTGGCAGAGGCGGGCGCAGTGGCCGCGCGCCGCGCCGGATCCTGGGCCGTGGCGGCGGCGGGCACGTTCGCGCCGCTGGCTCTGGGGTTGGCCGCCCCCGGCGGGGCCTTGCTGCGGGGCGCGCTGCTGCGTCGCCTCCCTCGGCCCCGCCAGACTCTCGACCGCCTGCGCGAGCATGTGGAGCGTGAGGCCGCGCACTTCGACGGGCGTCTGCGGGTGACCGCGGTCGACCGCGGCACGGGACGGCGAGTGGTCTTCGGAAGCCCGCGCGGTCCTCGCGCCAGCGTCGCCGACGCGGTGACCGCGTCATGCACGGTGCCGTGGCTCTTTGCCCCCGTGGAGATAGAAGGACACGAATACGTCGACGGTGGCGTGTGGAGCCCCACGAACCTCGACAGCGCACCTGTGGGGCGCGGCGCTCAGGTGCTCTGCCTGAACCCCACCGCCAGCCTCACTGCCTCGAGCGACATGATCGGGGTGTTTCGCCGGGTCTCCCGGTCCGCCGCCGCGATCGAGGCCATGGCGCTTCGCCGCCGCGGGGCCAGCGTGCGCATCTTTGCCCCGAACGCCGACTGCGCGTCCGAGATGGGACTCAACCTGATGGATCGACGGCCTGCCGGCAAGGTGCTGGCCGCCGGCTACCGCCAGGGTCTTGAGATCGCCGGCCAGGACGAGCGATAGGATCGCGCCTCACGGTGGCGGCACGGGCCGCCGCTCTTCAATAACTTCGAGCGCAGGGGCGGGGCAAAGCATGATGCGAATCCGGATAGGGCTGGTTCTGATCTTCTGTCTGCTCGGCGCGACGGCGGCCGGGCCAGTGGCCGTCGCCGCGGCGGCCAGTGCGGTGCCACAAGCCGGCGACTGGGAGGGGACCGGGCCGCATGGGCTGCCCCTGTCCTTCGAACTCGTCCGCCATGGCGGGCGCCTCGTGGCCGCCGGTCTGGCCGTCGGCTACCCGGCGAGCTGTCCGGCCGTGGCCCGCGACGCGGAGGGGGTTCCGCTCGACAATCCCCTCTACGCCGGCCCGGACGGTCCCAGCACAGGAGCGTTCAGCTCCTCTCCCCCCGCGGTCCTCGCCGGACAGATCCCCGGGGCAAAGCAGCGCATCTTCCTGAGCGGCAGCTTCAGCACCGGCCGCACGGGCAGCTTCAGCATCAAAACCTCGAAGAAGATCGGCTGTGGCTGGCCGGCCGCGACCCTCACCTGGACCGTCCATCGCTCAGCCCGTCGCCCCGTGGCGGACGGCACCTGGACAGGACCGCTGACCGCCACTGGCCTCATCAACGGAAACGTCCGCCTCGTCGTGGGGGCGCACGGCCGGGCCATCGACTCCTTCACCAGCTTCTTCACCTGCGTGACCGACACGCAGCAGGGCAACACCAACTTCCGCGTCGTGCCGGCGTATGACTTCGTCAGGCCCGGCGGCGGCTTCTATTCCCCGCTCAACGGTGGGCTGGTGCGTGGCCACGCGACAACCTGGGCCGGGACGTTCTCGTCGGCGGGCCGGCTGAGCGGCACGCTGCGCATCTTCGACGACTGCACGAACCAGCTCATCACGGCCCATTTCACGGGCCGGCGCACCAAGCCCTGACGCCGCCTCAGGGAGTCGGAACCGCGTCTGGCGCCTCGGCCGCCTGCTCGGCCTCCCGGCGCCGGATCGCGTTTGAGAGGGCGCGAACGTAGGCGCGGGCGCCCGCCTCGAGGATGTCCGTCGACACCCCCTGGCCAGCTCCCACCACCCCCCCAAGCTCGAGCACAACCGACGTCTCGCCGAGGGCGTCCTGGCCCCCGGTCACAGCGTCGACACGGAACTCACGCAGGCGCGCGTCGGCACCGGTGGCGGAGTTGATGGCCCGGAAGATGGCGTCCACGGGACCGTCGCCGGTGAACGAGCCCACGAGCTCCTCCCCGGCCGGCGACCGCACCCCGACCGTGGCGTGAGGAGGCCGCCGCGAGGATGCCTCGACGTCGAACCATTCGAGCTGGTAACCCACGAGCTCCTCACGCAGCTCGTCGGCGACGAGCGCCTCAAGGTCCATCGCCGTGACCTGCTTCTTGCGATCGGCTAGCTCCTTGAAGCGCTTGAAGGCAGCATTCAGGCTCTGGCCTGTGACCTCGAAGCCGAGTTCGGCCAGCGCCTGCTGGAGGGCGTGGCGTCCCGAATGCTTGCCCAGGACGATCGAGTTGGCATCCAACCCGACGGTGACCGCGTCCATGATCTCGTAGGTCGTGCGCTCCTTGAGCACCCCGTCCTGGTGGATCCCGGCTTCGTGGGCGAAGGCGTTGCGACCCACGATGGCCTTGTTCGGCTGCACCGGATAGCCGGTGAGACGTGAGACGAGACGGGAAGTGCGGGCGATCTCCTTGGTCTCGATGCCAGAACGCAGCCCGAGGAACGCCGCCCGCGTGTGCAGGACCATGACGATCTCCTCGAGCGAGGCGTTGCCTGCCCGCTCGCCGATCCCGTTGATCGCGCACTCAGCCTGCCGAGCCCCCGCCTGGAGTCCGGCGAGCGAGTTGGCCACGGCCAGGCCCAGGTCGTCGTGGCAGTGCACCGACACGGTTACCTCGCGCAGCGCCGGCACGAGCTGGTAGAGGTGGGTGAACATGCCCGCGTACTCTTCGGGTGTCGCGTAGCCGACGGTGTCGGGGACGTTGATCGTCGTCGCGCCCTCCTCGATGGCGGCGGCTATCACCTCGGCCATGAACTCACGGTCTGAGCGAAAGCCGTCCTCGGGCGAGAATTCGACGTCGTCGACGTACTGCTTGGCGTGAGCGACGGCGGCGCGAGCCTGTCCGAGCACGTCCTCACGCGTTGTCTGGAGCTTGTGGCGGATGTGCAGGTCGCTGGTGGCGATGAACACGTGGATCCGCGGGCGGGTGGCGTCCCGCACCGCCTCCCAGGCCCGCTCGATATCGCTCGCTGCGGTCCGCGCCAGCGCGCAGATCACCGGCTCCTCGACGGTCCGGGAGATCTGCTGGACGGCCTCGAAATCTCCCGGAGAGGTGATCGGGAAGCCGGCCTCGATCACGTCCACCCCCAGCCGGGCCAGCTGCTGGGCGATTTCAAGCTTCTCCTGGGTGTTCAGCGAGATACCGGGCGATTGCTCGCCGTCGCGCAGCGTCGTATCGAAGATCAGTACTCGGTTGGGGTCCTCGGGCGTGGTCATGTCGCTTCCTTGTCTCGAAACTTCTGCTTCTCGGGCTGGTGTGCGGCTACGTGCGGCCGCCGGCGCGCTATTCCCCCCGAAGGGGGAGGAGAAGCAGTCGAAGTTCGAGACTGAACGCCATCGGTGTCACAGGGTAGCCACCTGGGGCGGGACGCGTCAACGGCGGCTCACGATCTCAGCCCCCGGCGTACAGGGCTTCGATTTCGGCCGCGTACTTTTCGGCGATCGGCCGGCGCTTGAGCTTCATGGTCGGCGTCAGCTCGTCGCCGGCCGCGGGCCAGTCACAGCCGAGGACCTTGAAGCGCTTGATCTGCTCCACCCGGGAAAGGTGGGAGTTGGCGCGCTCGACTCCCTCCCCCACCGCCTGCAGCACCGCCGGATCGGCGGCCATCGCCTCCGGCGAGGCCTGTGCGAGCCCGTGTCGCTGGGCGAAGGCGGCTGAGGCATCAGGATCGAGCACGATCAGCGCCACGTTGTAGGGCCGCCGATCGCCGATGGCCATGGCCTGGCCGATCAGCGGGCTGCCCTGCTTGAGCTGCTGCTCGATATTGGCCGGGGACATGTTCTTGCCCGCCGCGTTGATGATGAGCTCCTTCTTGCGGTCGATGATGCGCATGTAGCCCGCCGCGTCGAACTCGCCGATGTCCCCCGTGTGCAGCCAGCCGTCGGGGTCGACCGTCTCGGCGGTCCTCTCCGGCTGGTTGCGGTATCCGGCCATCACCGTGTCGCCACGAACGAGGACCTCCCCGTCCTCGGCCAGGCGGATCTCGACGCCGGGCATGGGCGGACCAACCGTCCCCAGGCGGATGTTGTCCGGAGGCACCAGCGTCGCCACCGAGGCGGTTTCCGACATTCCCCACACTTCGCAGATCGGCATGCCGATGGCGGCAAAGAACTCGAGTGTCTCGAGTGGCGAGGGGGCCGCCCCGGTCATATACCACTCGGTGCGCTCGAATCCGAGGCGGGCGCGGAGCTTGGAGAACAGCGCCTCCTCGGCCCTGGCGCAGGCCTCAGCCAGGTCAGCAGGCACCGGCTCGCCCCGCTGCTCCAGGCGAACCTTGCGCAGTCCGAGCTCGATGGCCTGCTTTGTAGCGGCACGCCGGCTCTCGTCGGGCTCGGCCTCGATCCCGGCCTCGAGCGCCGCCTGCAGCTTCTCCCATACGCGGGGCACGGCGCCGAAAAAGGTCGGGCGGCCGTCGGCCACGGCGGCGAACACCTGCGTCACTTCGGGGCAGCACGTAACCGTGTGCCCCCACGCCATCTGTCCGTAATGGCTGAGCCCGCGGTCGGCGATGTGGGCGTGGGGCAGGAACGAGATCACGGAGCCGCGCGGCCGCGGATGACCGACGGCATCGATCCCGCGGCACTCGGCCAATTCGTTGGCGTGGGTCAGCTGCACACCCTTCGGCGGTCCGGTAGTACCCGAGGTGTAGATCAGGGTAAGGATGTCCTCCGGCCGGACCGATCGCCAGGTGGCTTCGAAATCAAACTCGGCCGGATCGGCGGCCTCGAGCTGGTCGAGGGTGACCGTGTCCGGGGGTGCGCCGTCGACCACGACCAGGTGCTCGACTCGGCCACCCTGGTCGATCGCCGCCAGCACGCGGTCGAGCAGGGCGAGCTCCGTCACCACCACTCGGTTCTCGGCGTCGTCGAGCAGGTAGGCGATCTGTTCCGGTGAAGAGGTGTTGTAGATCGAGAACGGTGTCGCTCCCAGGTGCATGGCCGCAGCGTCGACGAGGTGGAACTCCGGCCGGTTGGTCAGGACCAGGCCCACGGTGTCCCCGGGCCGGGCCCCCAGTGCGAACAGGCCGCCGGCCAGCCGCTGCACTCGGGAGGAATACTCGGCGAAGGTGATCTCGGTGCCGCCGCCGATGCTGCGCAGCGCCACCTGCTCCGGGCGCTCGGCGGCGGTGATCTGAAACGCCTCGCACATGGTCGAGGCGGTGAGCGCCCGACGACCTACGCCCAGCGCTGGAGTTGTAACTGCGCCCTCCATCTCGCTGCGAGGTCTACCACCAACGGTCGCCCGGCGCCAGAGCGCACTTGGCGCTTGTTGCCCCGGCGCCGATGCGCCACACTCGTGGCGAGCCCTACAGGCTGACGCTGCGCCCGGCCTGAAAGCCCTCGCCGTCCAGGATCTCCTCCATCACCTCGCGCGGGACCGGGGTGTCGGTGGTGATGAGCATCACCGCCACGTGGTCATCAGCGTCCCGGGCCTCTTCACTCGGGCGCCCCACCGCGGCCGAGACGATGTTGATGCCGTGCTCGCCGAGGATGGTCCCCACGGCACCGACCATTCCGGGGCGGTCCAGGTAGCGGAAGATCGTGATGTGATCCTCGAGCTGGAGATCGAAGCGCTGACCCCACGCCTCGAGCAGATGCCGCCGGTGGCGCTGACCGATCAGGGTCCCCACCACCCGGGCAGCGCTCCCGCCACTCTGGACCGTGACGCGGATGAGGTCGGTGTAATCGCGGGCGCTCGTGCGCTTGGTTTCCGCCAGCTCGATGCCTCGCTCCTCGGCGATGCCGGGGGCGTTGACCTCGTTGACCTCCTCCTCGGTGTGGCCGCCGAGGACCCCGAGCAGGGTCTGAATGGCGAGCATGCGCGTGTCTCGCTCGGCGATCCGGCCCAGGAACTCCGTCTGCACCCGATCGATCGATGAACCGTCGGCCAGGGCGATGGCGATCCGCCCCAGGGCCCGGCACAGGGGCACGAAGGGGCCAAGAACTTCCATGTCCTCAGCTGAGATGGCGGGCACGTTGACCGCGCTGGACACGACCCCGCCGGTCAGCGCCGCAACCACCTGCTCCGCCGCCTGGAAGCCGGCGCGATCGGTGGCCTCGGCCGTCGACGCCCCGAGGTGTGGTGTCACGATCACGTTTGGATAGCCGAACAGCGGGTGATCGGTGACCGGCTCCTCCCGGAACACATCGAGGGCGGCCCCTCTCACCTTGCCTGAGTCAAGCGCCGCCTGGAGGTCCTCGTCGACAACGAGGGGTCCGCGGGCCACATTGAGCACGCACACGCCGTCCTTGCACTTGGCCAGCACCTCGGCATTCAGCCAGCCCGTCGTATCGGGTGTGTTGGGCAGATGCAGGGTCAGGAAGTCGGCCGCCGCGTAGACATCGTCCGGTGACTCCGCCTTCTCGACCCCGAGCTCCCGGTAGCGCTCGGCGGACACGTAGGGATCGAAGGCGATCACCTTCATCCCGAAGGCCCGGGCCCGCTGGGCCACCAGCTGGCCGATGCGGCCGAAGCCGAGGATCCCGAGCGTCTTCTCGTAGAGCTCGATGCCGGAGAACTTGGAGCGCTCCCACGCGCCCCCCGTAAGCGAGGCGTGGGCCTGCGGGATGTTGCGGGCCATGGCCAAGAGCAGCGCCATCGTGTGCTCAGCCGCGGTGACGACATTCGACTGGGGTGCGTTGGCGACCACGATCCCCCGCTTGGTCGCGGCCGGGACGTCGACGTTGTCGACCCCCACACCGGCCCGGCCGACGGCGCGCAGCCGGACGGCCCGTCCGAGCAGCTCGGCATCCAGCTTGGTCGCCGAGCGGATGAGGATCCCCTCGTAGTCGCCGATGCGCTCGGCCAGCTCCTCCCGTGACCAGCCGTTGGCCACCTCGACCTCGAAGTTCTGCTCCAGCAGATCGATGCCGCTGCGCCCGATGTTCTCCGCCACGAGAACCCGGGTCATAGCCGCTCCAAGACCCAGTCCACGCAGGCGGTGAGCGCCCGCACGTCGGACGGGTCGGTGGCGGGGAACATGGCGATGCGCAGCTGGTTGCGCCCGAGCTTGCGGTAGGGCTCGACGTCGACTATCCCGTTCGCCCGGAGTGTCGCGGCCAGGGCGGCGGCGTCGACCTCGTCACTGAAGTCGATCGTGCCCACGACGAGCGAACGCTTGGCCGGGTCGGCCACGAACGGCGTGGCCTGAGAATGCTCCTCGGCCCAGCCGTAGAGATGGCTCGAGGACTCGGTGGTGCGGGCGACCATCGCGTCGAGGCCGCCCTGCTCAAGCATCCAGTCGAGCTGATCGGAGAGCAGAAACAGGGTGGCGATGGCCGGAGTGTTGTACGTCTGGTCCTTGGTCGAGTTCTCGAGCGCCGTGGTCAGCGAGAGAAATTCCGGGATCCAGCGCTCCGGGCCGATGGTCGGACGTGACGCGTCGATTTCCTGGATCCGCTCCAGCGCCTGCGGGCTGAGCAGAGCCAGCCACAGGCCTCCGTCCGAGGCAAAGCCCTTCTGGGGCGCGAAGTAGTAGACGTCGGACTCGGCGATGTCCACCGGCAGGCCGCCCGCCCCGGAGGTGGCGTCGATCAGAACCAGAGCGTCGCCCGCGTCGGCCGGACGCCTGACCGGAACCATTACCCCGGTCGAGGTCTCGTTGTGCGCCCAGGCGATCACGTCGGCCTGAGGATCGGCGGCGGGGGTAGGCGCATCCCCCGGCGGCGCCTCGATGACGAGCGGATCGGCTAGGAACGGCGCGTCACGGGTGGAGGAGGCGAACTTGGAGGAGAACTCGCCGTAGATCAGGTGGAGCGCCCGCTCGCGCACGAGTCCGCACGCCAGCGCGTCCCACAGCGCCGTCGTCCCGCCGTTGCCGAGCGCCACCTCGTAGCCGTCGGGAAGCTCGAAGAGGTCACGCAGACCGCCTCGCACCCGGCCCACCAGCTCCTTGACTGGACGCTGGCGGTGCGAGGTGCCCATCAGCGTGCGCCCGGTCTGGGCCAGGTGATCCAGCTGCTCGCCCCGCACCCTGGAGGGTCCTGACCCGAAGCGGCCGTCAGCCGGCTTCAGCTCCGGCGGTATCTGAAGAATCGTGGACGTCTGCGACATGTGGGCTCCTCGAACGTAGCGGTCGACATGCCCAGGCGCGCGGCGGAGATCTCACCGCCGCTTCCCGGTGGTCATCCACCTCCAGCGCCAGTCACGACGGCAGGGCGAGTTTAGCCAAGCCCGCGGCCGGGGCTGGGCTCGCCTAGAGCCTGCGGTAGCGAGCTTCGAAGAGGGAGAAGACGGCGAACACGAGCAGGCCGGCGCCCACGAGAGCCACGAGGAAGGGGCCCAGCGCCTGGTGATGCAGGCGCGCCAGCGCTCCATCTACACCGGTGGCCTCGCCGGGGCTGTAGTCGACGGCCGTGCGGAGCAGGAAGTAGCCGATCAGCACGAAGACGAGCGCCCGGGCGGTCAGGCCGATCCGCCCGATGGTCAGGAACAACTGTCGCGCGCGGGCCTCCATCTGCCCCGTCTTGCTCTCGTCGGCAAAGCCGCCCGAGACGGCGTCGTAGAGCTGATAGAGACTGATCACCATCAGCCCCACGCCGGCGATCCCGACAATGGCCGTCCCGCCCGGCCACCCCAGCACTCCGCTGGCGGCGTGGCTCGGCGCACTCGACGAGCCGCCTGAGTTTCCGGCCAGTACGCGGACTGCCACGGCAAAGAACCCCAGGTAGGCGAGGCCGCCACCCAGATTGCCCAGCCGGTCGATGACACCGGGGTCACCGCCACCCTCAGGCCCCCGGCCGAAGACGCCCTGGTAGAGCTTCCACAGGGCGTAGGCCAGAAGACCGGCGCAGATCACGACCAGGGCGATCCGTCCGATGACCGCGCGGTCGATTAGGGCCAGTGCTCCCTGCTGGTTGGGCGCTGTGCCGTCGGTGCCGGCGCCGAGGGCGAGAGCAACGGCTAGGGCGCCGACCACGCCGTAGGTAATCCCCCGAGCGACGAAGCCCGCCCTGACCGCCCACCGAAACGGTTTGGTCCGCTCCAGCTCTCTGGCTCCGCGGCGGGCGCTGAGAACACTCACGGAGCTTCCCTACCCGGATCGGCGCGGCGGCACGCGGCGGGAGCGCGTACCTCCACGGGCGGAGCGCTCCTACGGGGCGACCGGCGTGGCCTCGCGCTCACGCCGGTCCTCGACGCCGATGGCGCCGGAACCGTTCGGCTCTCGAGCCGAGCCACCCTCGATGTTTACGCGGGGAAGCCGCTCGTCGATCCACCGCGGCAACCTCCAGGTCACCGTGCCCAGAATCTCGAGGACCGCGGGCAGGAGCACGCAGCGCACGACGAGCGCGTCCAGGAACACGGCGGCGGCGAGGCCGAAGCCGAACTCCTTGACCGCTCGCTCGTTCCCGAGCATGAAGGAGAGGAAGACACACACCATGATCGCGGCTGCGGCGCTGATCACGCGGCCGGTGAAGGCGATCCCGTCCGCCACCGCGCCGGAGGCGTCACCCCGGCGCACCCACTCCTCGTGGACACGTGAGATCAGAAAGACCTCGTAATCCATCGAGAGCCCGAACACGACGGCGAACATGAGCACGGGAATCCATGGTTCCACCGGTCCCTTCTGAAGACCCCCCAGCCAGCCGAGCTGGAACACGGCCACCGTCGCGCCAAGGGCCCCGCCGATGCTGAGCAGGTTCATCACCGCCGCTTGGAGCGGGATGACAATCGAGCGGAACATCACGAACAGCAGCAGCGCGGAGAGGACGACCACAATCGCGATGAAGAGCGGGAGCTTGGTCGACAGCACAGAGGCGAAGTCGATCGAACCCGCGGTGAAGCCACCGACCAGCACGGGCGTCGTGCGCGTCCTCTCGAGCGGGGGGAGAACCTTCTGGCGCAGGTCATTGACCAGGTTGCTCGTGGCCTGGTCCTGCGGGGCGGAGGCCGGATAGGCCCGGAACACCGCCACGCGGCCCGAGGGGCTGACGCGTGGCGCCGTGACCGCGACCACGTCCGGCGTGCTCGCAACCGCGGCGCGCAATGCCGGCAGAGCCGAGGTGTCTCCGGGGTGCGGGAGCTCGGCGACGAGAGCCAGCGGACCGTTGAAGCCGGGACCGAAGCCCTGGGAGAGGAGGTTGAAGGCCTGGTGGGTGCTGGTGTTGGCCGGGTCGTTGCCGGCGTCGCTGTTGTCGAGGCGAAGCGAAGTGACTGGAGCCACGAACGCGAGCATGATGAGCAGCGCCACCAGGGCCAGCGGCCACGGATGGGCCTGCACGAGCTGGCTCCAGCGCCGCCAGACAGAGCCACGCGGCGGGCGCCCGGCCGCGACGCGGCGACGGGAGCCCCGACTCGGCCGCGCGATCCGCGCCCCGAAGCGGGACAGAAGAGCAGGCAGGATGGTGAGCGAGGCGACCATGGTCAGGAGCACCGCGAAGACCGAGGCGATGGCCATGCCGTACAGGAACGACACGCCGGTGGCGAACATCCCCAGGAGGGCGATGACGACCGTCGTGCCGGCCAGAAGGATGGCCCGCCCGGAGGTGTCCATGGCCTCGAGGACCGCCGCTTGCGTGTCCCCCAGGCGCTCGTAGCTCTCCCGGAAGCGCGTCAGGATGAACAGCGCGTAGTCGACGCCCACCCCGAGCCCGATCATCAGGGCCAGCTCGGGAGCGACGTTGGACATGCTCGTGACGTGGGTGGCCAATCCGATCAGGCCCGTGCCGGTGATGAGACCAAGCCCGGCCGTGATCAGGGGCAGCCCGGCCGCGAGCAGCGACCCGAAGGTGATGAGCAGGATGACCAGAGCCGCCACCGCACCTACGGCGGTGGCCGGGCCGATGCTGAAGCCCTCGGCCTGCTCGATGACCTGGCCGCCGGCGGCGATCCTGAGCCCGGGCACCCTGATGGCGTTGATCGCGGAGAGCACCGGCTTCCCGGTGGCGTCGGGCAGCAGGTTGGCCCGCTTGTCGTAGCTCACGCTGGCGAAGGCCGTCTTGTGGTCCTGGGAGATCTGGATGGCACCCCGGGCGCTGTACGGGCTGAGCACCCCGACGACGTGAGGCATGGTGGCCACCCTGGTCAGCATGGGTGTGATCGCGTTCCGAACCGCGGGCGAGTTGATCGTCCCCTGGGAGGCGTGGAAGACGATCGTGTCGAGGTCGCCACTCTGGGTGGGAAACTCGCTGCTCAGAAGGTTCTGCGCCCGCTGAGCCTCGGTGCCGGGAAGGCTGAAGTTGGTCGAGTACTGGCGCCCTACCGCCCCGGCGAGCACGGTTATCAGGACCGCGATCAGGACCCACCCGATGACGACGCGACGGCGATGTTGAATGCACCAGCGGGCGAGGCTCAGCAACGGGGCTCCTTCTAAATGCAGCACGCTCGATCGGCCCACCGCGCGCGCCTCTCTAACCGGCCCTCGACTATAGACGGCACCTCAGCAGCCGGATTCCCCGGTGGCGTTAAATACTCGTGATGAATTGGACCACCCTTGAAGAGCTTCTCGCCGGGGCGCGGAGCGGGCTCGAACGCCTCGGCCCGGAGGCCACGGCGGAGGCGCTCGGCGACGGCGCCACCGTCATCGACATCCGGTCCGACAGTCAGATCGCGCGCGACGGCACGATCCCTGGGGCGCTCGTGATCGCCCGCAACGTGCTTGAGTGGCGGCTCGCTCCCGACTCCGGGCACCGTCACCCCGAGGCCCCGGAGCCACATGACCACGTGATCGTGTTCTGCGACGCGGGCTACGCCTCCAGCCTGGCCGCGGCGACGCTGCAGCAGCTCGGCTTCAGCCGAGCCACCGATCTCGATGGTGGCTTTCAGGCCTGGCGGGCGGCGGGCCTGCCGGTTGATCGGCCCGAGTAGCCGCCGCTACTCGGAGAACTCGGTGTCGATCCAGTCCATCTGGGCTCGGAGCTCCTGGCCAACCACCTCTACCTGATGGCGCGACTGCTCCTCGCGCATGCGCTTGAAGTTCTCCTGGCCGGCCCGGTTCTCGGCGATCCACTCACGGGCGAAGTCCCCGGACTGGATCTCGGCCAGGATCTTCTGCATCGCCTCGCGGGTGGCGTCGGAGATGACCCGCTGGCCTCGCGTCAGGTCGCCGTATTCGGCCGTGTTGGAGATCGAGTAGCGCATCCCGGCGATCCCCTTCTCGTACATCAGGTCGACGATCAGCTTGAGCTCGTGCAGGCACTCGAAGTAGGCCAGCCGCGGGTCGTAGCCGGCGCCGACCAGCGTGTCATAGCCCGCCCGCACGAGCTCGGTGACTCCGCCGCACAGGACGGCCTGCTCGCCGAACAGGTCAGTCTCGGTCTCGTCCTTGAACGTCGTCTCGATCACCCCGCCGCGGGTGCAGCCAATGCCTTTGGCGTAGGCCAGGGCCAGATCGAGCGCCTGGCCGCTGGCGTTCTGCTCCACCGCGACGAGCCCGGGGACGCCTGAGCCTTCCAGGAACTGGCGGCGGACGAGATGGCCGGGTCCTTTGGGAGCTACCAGGGCGACGTCGACCTCGGGCGGTGCCTCGATCTCGTGGTAGTGGATCGAGAAGCCATGCCCGAAGAGGAGCAGGTTGCCGGGGGCGACCCCATCACGCACCCCGTGCTCCCAAACCTGCCGGTGGAGCTCGTCGGGGACGAGCATCATCACGATGTCACCCTGGCTGGCCGCCTCGGCCGGCTCCTCGACGGGCAGGCCGTGCTCCCGCGCTTTGCCGACGCTGCTCGAATCAGGCCGCAGCCCGACGACCACCGTTACGCCGGAGTCCTTGAGGTTCAGTGCGTGGGCGTGGCCCTGCGAGCCGTACCCGATGATCGCGACGGTCTTACCGTCGAGCAGTCCGAGATCCGCGTCGTCGTCATAGAACATGGCGCGGGAGCGTAGCGGTCAGGCGGCGGAGGAAGACTCCAGCGGCGCGCCAGCCCCCGCCGGAGCGGTGGGCGAGGGCGGTCAACCTCCGCCGAAGCGGTGGGCCAACGACATCACGTTGTTGACGTACTGCTGGGTGGACGGGTAGACGCCGTAACGCTGGACCGAGGGCAGCCCCTGGTAATAGCCCGCCGCAGCCAACGCTGGGTTCCCCCCCGTCGAATTGAGGAGCGAGTGCAGCAGGAGCACGCCGCCCCGGACGTTGTCAAGGGCGGAGGCAGGAGCCAGCGGTGATGCTCCGGGAGTCAGGGTCTGCTGGATCCAGTCCCAGGTGCCGGGAAGGATCTGCATCACGCCGCGCGCGTCGGCCGTCGATACCTCGTTGTTGTTGAAGCCGCTCTCCTGATAGGCGATGGCATCGGCGAGCGAGGACGGGACTCCGTTGGCGGCCGCGATCGAGCCCACCTGCGATGGGGTGACGATCTCCGGTGTTGGATAGGGAGGATTGACCGCCGATCCCTCGGCAGCGGGACCGACGGGCTGGCTCGCCGCGGCCGGAGCGGTCTCGGAGCTCACCGGGAGCGTCGGCCCGCCGGAGGAGAGTCGCAGCACCGAGCCGGAAAGGAGGACGCCGTTCGGGTCGATTCCGTTGCGGGCCGCCAGCTGGGCGATGCTCAAGCCGGCCCGCGCCGCGATAGCCGACAGCGTGTCGCCGGCGTGGACCACGTAGGCGCCACCCCCGCCGAGGACCGCGGGGGCGTTGACCGGCGCCGCCGTGGTGGCGACAGTGTCGTCGCCATCGGCGTCGCCATCGCCGCTCCCGGTAGCCGCCGCAGGGGCGGTAACCGAGCCCCCCTGGGGTGGGATCTGAATCGCGGTACCGGCATCGAGTTGCGCCGTCGTGGGCAGGCCGTTGGCCGCCGCGAGCTGCGCGACGCTGAGACCGTCGGCCGCGGCGACCGAGGAGAGCGACTCCCCGGGGCCCACGACGTGGACGAAATCGGCTGCCGCCGGCGCCGGCGCCGTGAGGGCAACGGCGGAGGCGA
Source organism: uncultured Solirubrobacterales bacterium (assembly GCA_963733555.1). Lineage (GTDB taxonomy): Bacteria > Actinomycetota > Thermoleophilia > Solirubrobacterales > Solirubrobacteraceae > Palsa-465. Next base: position 689,808 of record CAVTDO010000002.1, on the reverse strand, counting down.
GAAGCGCCGCAGAGCGCACCCGCATGGTGGCCATTCTTTCCCACCCTGGCTCATCCTCAAGGGCTGCAAGCCCGTTTTCAGGATGCAAGAGCGGGTTCAGGCGCAGGAATTCGGTCGCTCAGGCACTAGCTGCGGCGACCAGGGCGCGAGCTGGAAACCGGAGCCCTTCGCTTCCGGAGAAGGGTTCGCTCAAGACTCCGATCCGCGCCTTGATCTCGGTCCATTGCTCGGGCGAGAGCCGTCGCTGGGCATCCGCCAGCTGCGCATTGAGATCGACTGACTCCTCAAGGAAATCCTCGACGTCGGCGGCCGGTCGGGTCAGGTCCACCGCCTCGATGACCGGCTCGACGAAGCCCGCGTCCTCGAGCAGCTCACGCAGCCGCTCGGGGTCGGCCAGGGCGAACATGCCGGGCGCCTCGGGGTCGGGTGGCTCGGCGTGCCCTAGCTCCACCAGGGCGCGGGTGATGAGCGTCGCCCACGGGTTCTTCGCGGGCGCTCCCCACACCGACAGGGCGATCCTCCCCCCGGTCTGATTACGCGCCGGGTCTCGGTGAGGGCCGTAGCTGGATCGACGGCAAACATCAGCCCCCAGCGGCAGAGCACGGCGTCGACACTGGCCGTGGGCAGGTCGATCCATTCGAGCTCGAGCTGCTTGAACTCGACGTTGGTCACGCCGAGGTCACGGCCCCGGCCCGTGGCCACGCCGAGCATCGCCCGCGAGGCATCGCTGGAGATGAGCTTGCCCCCGGGCCTGACCAGCTCGGCGGCGAGGAATCCGGTGTCGCCCGGACCGGCAGCCAGGTCGAGGACGATCTGGCCGGGCTGGAGATCGAGGTGTTCGACCAGCCAGACCGAGACCCGCATCCCGAATTCCTGGACCGCATCGGCGCGACGGCTCCAGCCGGCGGCCGCGCGGTCCCAGCGCTCGAGCATCTCCAGACGCAGATCGTCGGGCGAGGCCATGGCTAGTGCTTGCGTTCGGAGAGCCTGTGCGTGATCTCCCCCAGCGCTCGTTCGATCTGGAATCCCAGACGTTCCTGAAAGATGGTCACCAGCGCCTCGGAGGCGGCGGGGCGCAGGCGCTCAACCGCGTCCTCGATCTCCGGCCAGCGCTCAACCGGCATGTCCTCCTTGGCGAAGGGTCGCCAGACCTCACGCAGGAACAGGCGCACGAAGGAACGGGAGGCCGAGTCGCAGTGCCCCTGGATGTCCTCGATCACGGCCAGCGCCGCCCGCAGCGGGATTCCACTTCGTACGGCTTCATCGCCCACGGCCAGGAGCGACGGGTTCGGGGCCTCGTAGTTGTCCCCCCCGAGCGGGATGAGGACCCCCATCTTGACCGCCTTGGCCAGGATCTCCCGGCCCTCATCGGGCTCGAGCCGGAAGCGCCCACCCAGCTCGATCGCCGTGTGGGTCTCCGCGGGCCCATCCTTCATCGGCGCGGCCAGCGCCTGCCGGACGCGGAGCAGGCGCTCCGCGGTGCCGTGGGTGTCCTCGAGCAGCCGCTTGATCCCGTTCAGATTGAACCCCTCTTCCTGGAGGTCACGGATCAGTCGCAGCTGGGCCACGTGCTCAGGTCCGTAATAGCCGACCCGGCTCCGCACCTCGGGCGGCGCGAGCAGCCCCCGGGCCTGATGGGAGCGGATGTTCCGGACCGACATGCCGGTCTCCCCGGCGAGCTGCTCGATCGTCAGATCGTGGGGTTCGGCATCGTCTCCGGCGTCGCCGCGGTGCCGCGCATCTTCGAGGCGCTTGACGGTTGCCACGGCCCGATCATACGAGTCCTCCGAGCTGCCGGCGTAGGAGCTTTCCCGACGCGGTGCGCGGGAGTTCCGGGGCGAACGCGATCGCCTTCGGGACCTTGAACGTGGCCAGCCGCTCGGCACAGAAGGCGCGGAGCTCCTGAGGGTCCGGGGCGGCGCCGTCGTCCACTGCCACGACCGCCAGCACCACCTCGCCCCACTGAGGATCCGGGCGTCCGAAAACGCCGGCGTCAAGGACCGCCGGGTGCTCAAGGAGCACAGCCTCGACCTCGGCCGGAGCGACGTTCTCACCCCCGGTGACGATCGTGTCCGAGCTGCGACCGGTGATCCGCAACCGCCCGTGCGCGTCGAGCTCGCCCAGGTCGCCGGTGTACAGCCAGCCGTCCTCGGACAGGGCTCTGGCGGCCACGGTGGCCCCTCGGACGAGGATCTCCCCGTCGCTCGTGGTGATCTCGACCCCGGGAAGCGGCCAGCCGAAGGTGGCGATCTGCGAGCAGGCTTCGGTCATGCCGTAGGTGGGAGCCACAGGGACGCCGGCCGCCTCGGCGCGCCGGAGCAGCGCCGGCGGTATGGGGCCTCCGCCCAGCAGCGCCCAGCGCAGGTTCGGTGGTTCACGCAGGCCGGCCTCGAGCAACCGGTCGAGCATCGTGGGGACGAGCGAAACGAGCGTGATTCGACGCGCTGGCTCCATCAGCGCCTCCAGAACCACCTCGGTGTCGTACCGGGGATGGAGGACGGCCGTGGTGGCGTAGATGGCGCTGCGGAGCGGGATCGAGAGGCCGCCCACGTGGGTCAAGGGCATTGGGCACAGCCAGCGCTCGTTGGCGTCAAGGCCGAGGGCCACAGCCGATCCGAGTGCCGCCGCCAGCCAGTTGGCGTAGCTCAGCTCGATCGCCTTGGGCTCGGAGGTGGTGCCCGAGGTGTGCATGACCGTGGCGATGGCCTCGGCTCCAATGCTCGTCTCACCCCATGCCTGATCTCGTCCCGTGGGCGCTGAACCAAGGACCGCAACGCTGCCGCGGCGCCTGAGCTCACGTTCGTTCTCACTCAGCCTCAGGTCGATGGGCACAGCCGGAGCGCCGATGATTAGGCAGGCGTGAAGCGCGATGAGGAACTCGACCCGGTCCTCGATCTCGAGGGCGACCCGATCGCCGAACCCCACTCCCTGTTCTCTGAGCGCGCCCGCCGACGCTGCGGCCAAACGAGCCAGCGCGTTGTAGCTGAGCGTCCGGTCCGGCGACTCGATCGCGGGGCGGTCGGGCTGCTTGGCAGCGGCCATGTACAGCCAGGACTCCATGCCTGAACGGTAGTCTCAGCTCACGTGAGCGTGACCTGGGAGCCGGCCGGCGAGTACACCGACATTCGCTACGAACTCGCCACCGGCGACGATGCGGGCATCGCCAAGATCACCATCAACCGGCCCGAGGTTCGCAACGCGTTCCGGCCTGAGACGGTGATCGAGCTCTCCGACGCGTTCGCCCGGGCCCGGGAGGATCTGAGCGTCGGAGTGGTGATCCTGACCGGTGAGGGACCTGACGCGTTCTGCTCCGGCGGCGACCAGCGGGTCCGGGGCAGCCGCGGGGGTTATGTGACCGGGGCCGACCCGTCCGCGGCCGGCCAGCATCAGGCCGTGGGGCGCTTCGAGGTCACCGACCTCCACATCCAGATCCGCCGCATGCCTAAGCCGGTCGTGGCGATGGTGGCCGGCTACGCGATCGGCGGCGGTCACGTCCTGCACGTAGTCTGCGATCTGACCATCGCCGCGGCCAACGCTCGCTTCGGCCAGACGGGGCCCAAGGTGGGCTCGTTCGACGGTGGCTTCGGTGCCAGTGTCCTGTCCCGCCTCGTCGGCCCGAAGCGGGCCAAGGAGATCTGGTTTCTCTGTCGCCAGTACGACGCCGAGCAGGCACTCGCGATGGGGCTCGTCAATGCCGTCGTCCCCCTGGAACAGCTCGAGGAAGAGACGGTCCAGTGGTGCCGGGAGATGCTCGCCATGTCGCCGTTCGCGCTGCGCATGCTCAAGGCCAGCTTCAACGCCGATGAGGACGGGCTGGCCGGGATCCAGCAGCTGGCCCACGACGCCAACCTGCTCTTCTACATGACTGAGGAGGCCCAGGAGGGGCGTAACGCCTACCTGGAAAAGCGCCGGCCGGACTTCCAGCAGTTCCCCCGCCGCGCCTGAGGCGATGGGCATCCCTGCCGCACCCACCGAGGCCGATCCCGCCCCCAGGCCGATTCCCATGGGCCCCCCGAGCGGGATGCGGATCTGGCTCATGGCCGCCCGCGTTAGGACGCTTCCCGCCTCCGTCGCGCCGGTCCTCGTCGGGACCGCCCTGGCGGGCTTCCTCGGCCTCTTTCATCCCCTGCGCTTCGTGGCCGCCCTGATCGGCGCCATGTTCATCCAGGTCGGCACCAACCTGTCCAACGACTATTCCGACGCCCGCCGGGGGGCGGACACCGAGGATCGCCTGGGTCCGGTCCGCGTGACCGCTGGGGGTCTCGTTCCGCCCCGGCGAGTCCTCGTCGCCACCTACGTCTCCTTCGGGATCGCCGTCCTGGCCGGGGGCTACCTGATCGCCGTCGCCGGCTGGCAGCTCCTGCTCGTGGGCGCCGCCTCGATCCTGGCCGGCGTGCTTTACACCGGCGGTCCACGGCCGTACGGCTACGAGGGACTGGGCGAGATCTTCGTCTTCTTGTTCTTCGGGATCGTCGCCGTCGCAGGCTCGTTCTTCGTCCAGGTCAAGCACCTCGATTGGGAGGCCTTCGCCCTCGCCGTGCCGGTGGGACTGATCGCCACCGCCATCCTCGTCGTCAACAACATCCGGGACCTCGAGACCGACCGCCGCGCCGGCAAGCGGACGCTGGCGGTCCGGCTGGGCCGGGAGCGCACACGAACGCTCTATGCCGTGATCATCTATCTCGCCTACGCACTGGCGCCGGTGACCTGGATCTTCGGTCCCCTCCGCGCCTGGATGTTCCTCCCCTGGCTCACCCTGCCCCTGGGCGCCCGCCTCGTTCGCACGGTGCGCAACCGCACCGATGGGGCATCTTTGAACGAGGCCCTGGCCCGCAACGGGATGCTCCAGCTCGTTTTCTGCGTGCTGCTCTCGGCCGGCCTCCTCCTGAGCCGGTGAAACTGGCCATCGAGCCGGTCACGGTTCGGCTCCGGACACCCTTCGTGTCGGCCACCGGACCCACGGAGGTTCGGGAGCTGCTCCTGGTGCGAATCGAGGACGCGGAGGGCTGGGTTGGCCTTGGCGAGGCGGCCCCCCTCGAGTCCTACGACGGGGTTCGCCTGGCGGACTGCCGGGCCGCCCTCGAGGACTGCCGCCGCCCGCTGGCGCGTTCAGACGGGTGGGAACGGACTGAGCTCCTGCGGGAATGCGCCCAGGCGGCCGTCCTGCCACAGGCGCTGGCCGCGGTCGACCTCGCCCTCTGGGATCTCGCCGGCCGCCGGGACGCCGAACCGGCATGGCGCCTGCTCGGAGCCAGCGATATCCCCGCGGTCGAGGTCAACGAGACGATCGCCGCTCCCGATCGCGCTGGGGCCGTTGCCGCTGCCCTCCGGGCGCGCGAGGCGGGGTACCGGGTGGTCAAGGTCAAGGTCGGGATCGGCGATGACGCCGGGCGGCTGGCCGCGCTGCGCGCTGCCGCCGGCCCAGACATGGCCATCCGGCTTGACGCCAACGGCGCCTGGACGGTCCCCGAAGCGACGGCGGCGCTGGAGGCACTGGCTCCGGCGGGGATCGAGCTCTGCGAGGAGCCGGTGCACGGCCTCGCGGCGCTGGCCGAGCTCGGGGGACGGACCGAGGTCGAGCTGGCCATGGACGAGAGCGCGGCGCTCCCCGGGGCCCTCGATCATCGCGTCTGCACATCGGCGTGTCTGAAGATCTCCCGCTGCGGCGGGATCACGGGAACGATCGACGCCGCCCGGCGCGCCCGCGCCGCCGGGTATGACGTCTACCTCGCCTCGACACTCGACGGACCGCTCGGTATCTCCGCCGCCCTCCACGCCGCGGCGGTCATCGGCCCGGACCGGGCGTGCGGCCTGGCCACCCTGTCGCAGTTCGATCACCGGCCCGTACCCATGACGCCCCAGCAAGGACGCCTGTCGCCGCCGCCCGGCGCCGGGCTCGGGGACGGCCTCGAGCGCTGGTACGGTGGGCGCTAGATGGCGCGGTCGCTCCGCTCCTCCTAGTCGACGCGCACGCGCTCGGTGCCCAGGATCAGGTGGTCGCCCGGCCGGAGCACGCAGCGGCCGACGCCGGCGCCGTTGACCTTGGTTCCGTTGGTCGAGGCCAGGTCCTGGAGGATCCAGCTGCCGTCGCGGAAGACGATCCGCGCGTGGCGGCGTGACACGCTCGGATCGGTCAGGACGACGTCGCATTCGTAGTGGCGGCCGATCACGAGCTCGCCCGGATCGCCGCCCCAATCGAGCGCAAGCAGCAGCTCACGGTCCCCGCGGCGGGAGGCGATCCAGTTTTCGAATGCAGCGCGCAACGCGCTGAATGTCTCCCGCCACCCGCTTTGCGCCCGGAAGGTCAAATCGCCGATCAGAGATCTCGGATCGATGAGGCGCTGCCGGAAGAGCTGCTCAACCCGGGTGGCAAAGGTCTCGGCGCTCAGCAAACCATCGTCATAGGCCGCGTTTAGCGTGCGCGCGAGCTGCCGGCGAGACGCTCGGTCCTGAGCCACCGTCTGATTCTCCCGCTGCGACGGCGCGTTGTCCACCTCACCCCCTCGGGCTAGAGTTGGCGCCATGTGCCGAAATATCAGAACTCTCCACAACTTCGATCCACCCGCCACCGAGGAGGAGATCCGCGCCGCGGCCCTCCAGTACGTGCGCAAGATCAGCGGCTCCAACAAGCCCTCACGCGTCAACGAGGAGGCCTTCGTCAAGGCGGTCGATGCCGTGACGCTCGCCTCCTCCGAGCTGCTGGCCCACCTCCACACGACGGCTCCGCCCAAGGACCGTGAGGTCGAGCGTGCCAAGGCCCAGGCTCGGGCGGCGCAGCGCTTCGCGGCTTAGAACCGACGCAGCCTGCGAGGCTGGGCAACTAACGGGACCATGAGTCCCGTTTTGCGCCCAGGCTCGCCCTGATCACCTCGGCCACCTGCGCCGGCGCTTCGAGGTGCACCGCGTGGCCAGTCCCGGGCACGACAACGATCTCCGCCGCCGGCAGCGACCGCGCCATCCCCTCGGCGACGGCGCGGAACTTCTCGTCGCGCTCGCCCACCACGAGCGAGACGGGCATCGGCAGCTCCCCCAGCCGGTTCCACAGCGATGGCAAGGCTCCCGTGCCCAGTCCCCGTAACGCGCGGGCGAGGCCCGCGGGGCGGCTGCGCAAACGGTCGGCGTGAGCCGCGGCCCGGGCCTCGGCGCTGAGGCCGGCCAGCACCGGCGTCTCGGCCCAACGGCGCGCGAAGTCCTCGATGTCCGAGCGGTCGATCTCGGCGGCCAGCGCCTCATCGGACCGCTGCCGCTCCTCCCGTTCCGCCGGCTCGGCGATTCCCGGGCTGGCGCCGATCAGGACCAGGCGCTCCACCCGCTCGGGCCAGGCCAGCGCACCCTGGAGGGCGATCCGGCCCCCCATCGAGTAGCCGGCCAACGTCACCGCATCCGAGCCCAGAAGCGCTTTAAGGTCATCCAGCACCGCCTCGAGCGTCACCGGCTCCAGATCGCCGGAGGCGCCGTGGCCACGCAGGTCAGGCGTGATCGCCCGATAGCGTTCGCCCAGCGCCGTGACCACAGGTTCCCAGCTGGAGCCGGTGTGCGTGAAGCCGTGCAGGAGTAGAACGGTCGGCGTCATCTGAGCACCACGGATCATGACCGCCACCGACACCTACCTGTTGCTTGCCGCCTTCGCCCAGGAGCTCGAGCGTTGCGGAATGGAGCATGCCTGCACCTCGCCCGGGTCGCGCTCCACCCCGCTCGTCCTTTCGCTCGTTCGAGAGCCCGGGCTTCGCTGCTGGTCGCACCTCGATGAGCGCTGCGCGGGCTTCTTCGCCGTTGGCGCGGCCAAGGCTTCGGGACGTCCGGTCGCCGTCACCTGCACCTCCGGCACCGCGGCGGCGAATCTCGCCCCGGCGGTGATCGAGGCCTACCACGCCCGCGTGCCGCTCATCCTCCTCACCGCCGACCGCCCACCCGAGCTACGCGAGGTTGGCGCCGGGCAGACGATCGACCAGCTGAAGCTCTACGGCAACGCCGTCAAGTGGTTCTTCGAGGCCGGGGTGCACGAGGCCACACCCGAACGCCTGCGCTGGATGCGCACGCTGGCCTGCCGTGCCTACGCCACCGCCGCGGAGGGGCCGCCCGGGCCGGTGCACCTCAACTTCCCCCTCCCCGAGCCGCTGGTCCTCGACGGGGCCCTGCCTGACGACGGCACGGCTCGGGGCGATGGCCAGCCCTACGTGATCGTCGAGCGCGACGCGGCCCCGGACCCGGCTTCGGGGCCTGGCCCCCATCCGACCGGGCGGCTCCTCATCGTGGCCGGAGCGGGCACGCCGAATCCGGTGGGGGTCGCCGAGTACGCGGCCCGCAGCGGGATCCCCGTGCTCGCCGATCCCCTGTCGGGAGCCCGTCGTGGACCGGCTGCCGTGGCCCACTACGACCTCCTCCTCCGTTCGTCCGGCTTCATCGCGGAGCATCAGCCCGACTTCATCTTCCGCCTGGGCGACCTTCCCACCTCGAAGCCTCTCCGGACCTGGCTGGCCGGACTCGCCGACGTTCCTCAGATCGCCTTCGACCCGCACCGCACCTGGCAGGATCCGAACTCGGTCGTCGCCATGCGCCTGCACGGTTCGCTGCCCCGTCCGGAGAACATCACGGTGCAGGACGGGTGGCTGGAGGCCTGGACCGAGCTGGACTCCGTCGTGGCGCACGCGATCGACGAGCTTCTGGGCGTCGGGCTATCCGAGCCGCTCGTCGCGCGGCGGCTCAGCCAGTGGCTCGGCCCCGAAACGACCCTGTTTGTCGCCTCCTCGATGCCGATCCGCGACATCGAGGAATTCGCGGCCGCGAATCCGGAGGGGCCGAGGATCCTGGCCAATCGTGGGGCCAACGGGATCGATGGGACGGTCTCATCCGCCTTCGGCGTGGCGGCCATGGGTCATCGCACCGTGCTCCTCATCGGCGACGTGGCACTCGCTCACGACATCGGCGGCCTCCTGGCCGCGAGGCGGCTCACCCTGCCGTTGACCATCGTCCTCCTCAACAACGACGGTGGCGGGATCTTCCACTTCCTCCCCGTGGCCGGGGAGACGGACGCCTTCGAGGAGCACGTGGCCACCCCGCACGGGCTTGAGTTCGCCCATGCCGCGGAGCTCTACGGCCTCGGTTATGAGCATCCCGGAGATGAGGCCGAGCTCAGATCCAGCCTCGACCAGGCTCTGGCGGGCCCCGGCGCGACGATCATCGAGATACGGACCGACCGGGAGCAGAACTTGGCCCTGCACCGGCGGATCGCCGAGGCAACCGACAGGCACGGCTGACCGAGCGCAGCGGCGCCACCCGGTAACTTCCGGTGGCCGGAAGCCAACGCACGGGGCCATTTCCAAATGCACGCCGAACCAGAAGCCGCCCGCGCCCAGCGGTCATTTTTCCCGTCCAAGTTGGCGATCCTCGCCACCGTTCTGATCGTGGCCGCGGTCGTGCTCGGTGTCCTGGCTGTGACCAGAGCACAGGACGCCGGTCAGCACCAACGCGCTGGTTACCAATCCCGCGCTCGACCCCGGCCAGCCGCTTTCCGGCGCCGCTCCTGGCTTCACTCTGACCGACCAATTCGATCGTCCCGTCTCGCTGCACAGCTTGCGCGGCCGGGTGGTGCTGCTCGCCTTCAACGACTCCGAGTGCACGACCATCTGTCCTCTGACCACGACCGCGATGGTCGAGGCCCAGCAGATGCTCGGCCCGGCGGCTTCGAAGGTCGCCCTGCTCGGCATCGACGCCAACCCCGCGGCCACGGCGGTGAGGGACGTGCGCGCCTACTCGGAGGCGCACGGGATGGTCCACCAGTGGAGCTTCCTCACCGCACCGCTGCCCCGGCTCAAGCGGGTCTGGAACTCCTACCACATCGGGGTGCAGATCGAGGCCGGACAGATCGACCACACGCCGGCCCTCTATGTGATCGACACCCACGGGCGTCTGGCCAAGCTCTACCTGTCCCAGCTCTCCTACGCCGCGGTGCCTCAGCTGGGACAGCTTCTGGCCCAGGAGGCCTCGCGGCTCCTGCCCGGGCATCCTGCCGTCCATTCGCACCTCTCCTACGCTCACATCGCGGGCATCTCGCCCACGCGCAGCGTCCGTGTTCCGCGGGCGGGAGGCGGCACGATCGCGCTCGGCGCCGCCAGCTCACCGCGCCTGTATGTGTTCTTCGCCAGCTGGGATCAGCAGGTGCTGGACCTGCGCCGTCAACTCGAGGGACTCGGCGCCTATCAGGCCCAGGCGAGTAGAGCCCACCTTCCGCCGCTCACCGCGGTTGACGAGGGCAGCCTCGAAGCTGCGCCGAGCAGCCTGACCAACTTCCTGAACACGCTACGGCGTCCGCTCGCCTTTCCGGTGGGCATCGACCGGAGCGGGCGCATCGCCGACGGCTACGAGGTCCAGGATGAGCCCTGGCTCGTCCTGACATCGCCCAGGGGCCAGCTCCTCTGGTATTACGACGTGTCCGTCGGCGGCATGCCCTCGACGGCCAGGATCATCCACCAGGTGAGAGCCGCGCTGGCCCGATCGCCCAACGCCCCCTCAAGCGCCAGCCGCGGCCGCCGAGCTGTCGAACTCGCCCCCGGCTCTAGCCCAGGTGCATGCGCACGCCAACCGCGTCCTCGGCGACCGGGCTGCCCTGCAGAGGCGGATCCGCTCCCTTCGCGGTTATCCGATCGTGCTGAACGTTTGGGGATCCTGGTGCGCCCCGTGTGTCGCCGAGTTCGGCCTCTTCGGCGACCGCCTCCGCCTACTATGGGCGTCAGGTGGCGTTCCTGGGCGCCGATATCGGCGACTCGGTCATCGACGGCCAGGCGTTCATGCAGCAGCATCCGGTCAGCTACCCGAGCTACCACACCAGCTCCGCCCAGCTCACGTCGATCATCCCCCAGGGATTGCTCGGCACCCCGACGACCGTGTTCATCAACCGGGCGGGCAAGATCGTCTACCGTGCACACCGGTCAGTACGAGACGCAGGGCACGCTGGACTCGGATGTCGCCACGCAAGCGCTGCGCAGGTGACGAGGTCTTCGTAATCGTCAGCTCGCGGGAGCGTTGTGGCGCCCGGACCCCAGGGGCCGCGCGCGCAGGCTGGCCGCCCAGGCAATCCCGGTGAGTACGAGTCCCAGGGCGAAAACTATCCACGGGATTACGTCCGACGAACCGGTGGATCCCGGAGCCTGAGTCCGGGGGACCGCCAGCGAGAGGCCGGCTGTGGCGGCCAGGCGTTTCAGGGACTGCTCGGCTGCGCTGGCCAGCCCAGGACCGCCGGGCTGGAGCGAGACGCCACTGAGTGCCCGCTGCTGCTGGGTGAGCGAGCGGTTCTGGTCGTAGAGGCCGAAGCCGTTGGGCATTATCACTAGCAGCATTCCGCGGTAGGTGAGCGAGAGCTCCTGGCCGAGGAACTTCGCGTAGCTGCCGGGCTGGCGCCAGAGCTCCGTGACCGAGCCCAGGTCGGTCGACGAGGCGATCAGCGCGACCCGCACTTGATAGCCGGACCGGGCGGCCTCCGCGACGAGCGCCCCAAGCTGAAGCTGTTGCGCCGCCGGTACCCCCGCGTCCTGGGGCAGGAACAGAGACTGCGTGGCCAGGACGTCGCTCGCGGGGTCCCCATCGGCCCGAGCCGGTCGCGCCGACCAGACGAACAGAAAGCCGAGCACGATCGAGCAGCCGGCGGCGACCAGAAGCGAGCGCCGACGCCAGTCCTCTATCGCGTGCGTAGAGTGCTTCATCTGCGATGGCCCAAGCTGGGATTTCGTCCGCCACCTCGGCCCGGACCAAGTCTATGGCCCGGCCTCCGTTCCTCGGCCTCCTCATCGTGCTGGTGGCGTCGTTTGTCACGGCAGGCCCCTTCGCACCCCCTGCCGCTGCCCACGGTCCGGTGGCACCGATCGCCTCGAGCTACCTGGCCCGCGTCGGCTCCGTTCCCGCGGGGGTCGAAGCCAAGGTCGTCGACGGGGATCAGCGGATGTGGCTCCAGGTGCGTCGAGGGCTCACGCTCACCGTCCTCGACTATCGCGGCGCGCCGTACCTGCGCTTCTCCTCCTCCGGCGTGGAGGTGAACGAGAACTCGGCCATGTACTACCTCAACCAGACTCCAGCTCCTGTCCCCTCCGGCCAACCTAGGTCCGGCGACCCCGCCCCACTGGCAGCCTGTCAGCGGCGGCACCAGCTACAGCTGGCATGACGGGCGTTTGCACGCCCTGGCCAGTGTGGCCATTGCCCCCGGCAGCGCCTTCGTCGGGAGCTGGCGGGTCCCGCTCCTCGTCAACGGGCGGCCCACGGCTCTCTCGGGCGGCCTGTGGCACGCTGATAACCCGTCGATCGCGTGGTTCTGGCCGATCGTCGTACTCCTGGCCTGCGTGCTCGCGGGATGGAGGATTCGCCGCCCCTCGCTTGACCGCCGGCTGGCCCGTGGTCTGGGCATGATCGCGCTGGTGGCGCTGGCGGTGGCAGTCCTCGGACGCGACCTCCGCGGGCGGCCCACCGTGAGCGTGTTCCAGTTGATCGAGCTAGTCGCCGTGCTGGCCTTTGCGCTCTGGGCGCTACACCGGCTGCTCTTCGTGCACCACGGCTACTTCACCTACCTCGTGATCGCCCTGGTCGGGTTGTGGCAGGGTGCCGGCTGAGCCCGACCCTGCTTCAGGGCTTCGTCCTGGCAGCTGAGCCGGCCTTCTTCGGCCCGCACCTCAGCCGTCCTCTGCCTGGGCACCGGGGTCGCGCTTCTGCTCCCTGGTGTTCAGACTCGCCGACCAGCGGCGAGATCGGCTCGGCCGCGCCCGACTACGAGACCGAGGATGACGGCGCTGGGAGCTGGCCTGAGGCATCGTCGTGCCGTGCTCCTCGGTGGCCTGACCGCGGTCGCCGCGGCGCTCACCGCCTGCGGCGGCAGTCAGCAGCCGGACCCGCTGGCCGGCATCCCGCGCGCGTTGGTGCTCGAGGCTCGTCCGATCGGCCGCGGGGCGCGCTTTCATCCCCCCGGCCGCGGGTCCGGTCCTCGGGCCCTGCTCGACGTCGCGCTCGGGGCGCGGTTCGGGGTCCACGTTGAGCTCTTCGCGGTCAACCGCGTCGTACTCATCGCCCAGGGCATCGGCACGCGGGCCCCCAGGACCTTCTCGGCTGGCCGGATCTCGGGCGCCGCCTGCTACGGCGAGCTGGTGACTATCGATCCGACGGGGCTCATACTCGTGCGCCCGGGCGCGCGTGTCACGGTCTCGGATTTGTTTCGCTCCTGGGGCGAGCCGCTGTCGGCTCACCGGTTGGCCTCCTTTCCCGCGCCCGCGGCCGGGCAGGTCGCCGTGTTCATCAACGGCCGTCGCTCGACTCGGCCGGTCGGTCAGGTGCCGTTGACGAGGCACGCGGAGATCGTGCTCGAGGTCGGGCCCCCCCGTCCCGCCCCACTCCAGCTATGAGTTCCCGCCCGACACTATGAGCGGCTTCGATCTTCCGGTCACGATGCCGGTTCCGTGCCGAGTTCGCGGCGTGGTGATCAGGCGCACTCGCGCCGCTGGCCCTGATGCCCGCCGCGGCGTTCGCGGTGCACCAGCTGCGCTACTGGCTGGCTTTCGGCGGGCGCGCCGGAACGGAGCTGCAGGCGCAGGGCCATTCCTATTTGCACTCGGTCGTGCCGTGGATCGTGTTGCTGCTCGCGCTCGCGGCCGGAGGCTTCCTTCGCTCGCTCGGCCGTGCCTTCGCCGGGCAGTCCTCGCTCCCGCGATACACGTTCTCGTTCGCAGCGTTGTGGCTGCTCTGCGCGGCTCTGCCTAGTGGCGATCTACGCCTCGCAGGAGTTCCTGGAAGGCCTGCTCGCGACCGGACACCCGGGGGCCTGGCCGGCATCTTCGGCGACGGTGGCTGGTGGGCGGTTCCGGCCGCGCGGCCGTCGGCGTTGGTGCTCGCCGCCGTCTTCCACGGCGCCCGCTGGGTGCTGCAAGAGGTCGCATCACGACAGCGTCGACCGGCGATCGCTCGCCGCGCCGCGGCGCCCGCTCGCCGTGCGGCTCCCGGGTCACGCTCGCTCGCTGCCGCGCCTGGCTCCGCTGGCCGACGGCTGGTCGGGCCGCGGCCCACCTGCGCTAAGCAGCGCTGTCCGGGACGGGCCCTGAGCTGGGCGCCGTCTGAATCCGTCCAAGCGAGGAGGCCATAAAGCAATGAAGCTCAAGCCGCTGATCGAGCGAGTGCCGCTACGCCGCGGTCCTCGTCCGCAACCGCCGTGCTGCTGGCGCCCGCGGTCGCATCAGCTCATGCCCGGGTCAGCCCGGCGGTGTCGGTCGCTAACAAGCTCCAGCTCTACAGCCTGGCGGTGCCGACCGAGAAGTGCGGGCTGACGACCACCAAGCTCGTGATGACCGTTCCCGTCCGGCTTCGGCATCGACTCCTTCGTGCCGCCGCCGCCCCGCTGGCACGTCCAGCTCGCCCAGACCGGCTCGGGTGACAACGCGGTGATCACCAAGGTGACGCTGGACCGGCGGCAGACACCCCGACCGGCGAGGACACGCTGTTCCAGTTCCTGGCCCAGCCCGCGCCGCCGGGACCTACACGTTCCAGGTCGAAGCAGACCTATTCCGACGGCTCGATCGTCGACTGGGCCGGTCCCGAGTCCTCGGCCGCGCCCGCACCGACGATCGAGGCGGTGAGCTCGCTCGGCGGCGGCGGCGTCTCGGTGCTCACGATCGTGGCGCTGGTCGTCGGCGCGCTCGGGCTCTTTGCCGGCGGCTTCGCGCTCCTCGGCGGCTCGCGGGAGCGCACCTGGCGTGAGGCGCCGGCACCGGATCGCTGTGCGCGCTGGCGGCCTTCGCGGCGTGCTCTGGCGCTGCCGAGCGCCGCCTCGGCGCACGCCTACCTGGTCAAGACCGTCCCGGCGGCCAGCCAGGTGCTGAACTCGTCCGCCGCCGAACATCCAGCTCACCTACGACGAGGCGGTCGAGCCGCGGTTCGCGATCATCTCGGTCACCAATGCCCGGGGCCAGCAGGAGACGACCGGCCCGGTGCGCCGCTCGCCGGCGAATCCGGACACGCTGGTCGTGCCGCTGCGACCCCACCTGCCCGAGGGCTGGTACCTGATCTACTGGCGAGCGATCTCGGTCGACGGCCACCCGGTGCAGGGGGCGTTCACGTACGCGGTGGGACCGAACCCCGGGCCGGCGCCCCAGTTCCAGCGTTCCGAGCATCTCGGCGACGGCCACCACGCCGCAGCTGCTGATCACCCGCTGGCTGATGTTCGTGACCGTGATGATCGCGATCGGGCTCTTCGTGCTGCGGATCTTGTCGTCCTGCGTCCGGTGGTCAGGCGCGTCCCGGGGTGAGGCTGCGGGCGGTGTCCGACCGCATTCGCGGTCGCCTGCTGGTCGGCTGATCGCGATCCCGGTGTATCTCGATTTCGCCACCGCCAACGATTCGCTGCGCTCCGTGTTCGACGTCGGCGCGCTGGTGCCCCTGTTCGGCGTGACCGCGTTCGGGCGCGCGATCCTCAAGCTCGAGCTCTGCTTCGCGCTCTTCTGCGCTGGCCGCCTGGGTGGCGCTGTGGGTCGACCGCCCCGAGCGCGAGCACCGGTCGGTCGCGGAGCTGGCGGCGAGCGTGCGGCGCGCTCTTGCCGCCGTGGCCGTCCTGTCGTGCCCGGGGCCGCCGGCCACGCCGCGCAGACCTCGCCGCGCGGGCTCACCCTCGCTTCGACTGGCTGCACATGACCGCCGGTTCGGTGTGGCTGGGCGGCCTCGTCGGGCTGCTGATTTTCTGGTTCTCGCTGCGCCGCGCGGAGCGGGTCAGCGGCGCTGTCGGCGGGCGTGCCGCGGTTCTCGGCGCTTGGCGTTCGGGTCCGTGGTCGTGCTGGCGGCAGCGGCATCGGCGAGGCCGTTGACCACCTGCCGGCGGTCGACGCGCTCTGGCTGACCGGCTACGGCCAGGCGATCCTGGTCAAGACGGGCTGCTCGCGCGTCGCGCTGCTGATCGCGTCGGGAAACCTGCTGCGCACCCGGCCGCGGCTGATGGCCGCGGCGATCAGCCCGAGCTCGGCGAGCCCGCGGCACGCCTCCTGCGCCGGCTCGTCAGCGGCGAGTCGTGCTCGTCACCGGGATCGTGTTCGCCGCCGCGGTGCTCTCCAGTCTTGCGCCGCCGCCACCCGCGTTCGCGCTCCAGAACTCGGCGCTGGCCCGGGTCGGGCCCGGGCACGTCGTGAAGCGCGGTCAACCGGGCGGGTACAGGCTGCAGCTCCTGGTCTCACCCAACCGGGCGGCCGCGCCCGACTCGTTCGCGCTGCGGATCACCAAGGCCGGCCAGCCCGGTGCGCGGCGCCGACGTGACCCTGACCTTCGACATGACCACGATGCAGATGCCCCAGCAGGAGTACCAGCTGACCGAGACCGCGCCCGGCGTGTACACGCGCGCCGCGCCCGGCGCTCGTGATGGTCGGCGAGTGGGGGCTGACCTTCCAGATCGCCCCGGGGTCGGGCCCGCCGTTCAGCGCGCTGATCCTCGACCAGGCCAACGGATAACGGAGCAAACAGATGCGCAGTGATGTCACCGATCTGTCGGGCAGCCGCCATCGGCGCTAATCGCGGCGATCGTCCTGGCCGGTCGCTGCGGAGTGATGCGCGAGCGCCGGGCAGTCGAGCGTCCCGCAAGCGTCGCGCCCGCCGCAGCACCTACAGCCTCTCAGACTTCCAGCCGCCGCTCCCGTCGTCCCGGGCGACCCACGACATGTCTTTCACCATCCAGCAGCCCTCGGGCAAGCCCCTGACCGCCTACCGCAGTGCTGCGAGCCGCACGCGGGCGTCGACCTGATCATCGTCCGCTCCGACGACAGCCACATCCAGTACGACGACTCGGACATCGCCCCCGGCGGCCCGTCTCGCAGCCGGTGGTGTTCCCGACTCCGGGGCGCTATCGGGTGATCATCGACGCCTACCCGGCGCACCCGCGCCCGGATCAGCCGATCAACTTTCAGCTCTTCACCTGGGTCGACGGTCAAGGGGCCTACCACCCGCAGCCGGTGCCGCGCCCTACCAGCCCGAGCGAGGTTGTCGACGGCTACCACTTCCAGATCCAGGGCCATCCCCAGCCAAGGCGATTCAGGCGACCTTCCTGACCATCAAGGTCACCGATCCCGAACGGGCGCAAGGCCGCCTTCGGCACCTGGCGCGGGGCACTCGCGCACGCGATCTTCATCCACCAGAGGTCGCTCGACTATTTCCACACCCACGTTTGCAGCCCCGGGGCGCGCTACTGCACCTCGGTGCTGGGCGCCACCGGGTCACCGGCAGCTCGAGCCAGCCCGGGGTTGCTGCACGTGGGTGTCCTGCTCCCTGAGCCGGGAACCTGGCGAATGTTCCTGCTGACCTACATCGACGGCCGCCACATCGTAACGCCGTTCACCCTGACGCGAGCTCGTGAACCAGGCTCCCATGAAACCGACCGGACGCCGCGAGCGCCTCAGCCGCTCGGTCCGCCTCCGTCTCGCCGCGGCGCTGCTCGCGCTGGCCGCAGGTGCGGCGGCGCTCGTCATCGCGATTCTGCTCGTGCGGAGCACGCTCTCGTAGTCTTGCCGTGATCGTGTCCCGGCTCGCGACCGTCGGCGTTCTCGTCCTTCTGACGGCGTCGCTGTCCTGTGCCCGGGCCCTGGCCGACGCCGATCCGGCGAGCGACATCCTGCTCGGAGAGAACGTCTTCTTTCCCTACAGCACGCATGTGTCCTCAAGCCTTCAGGCGGCGCTGAACGCCGAGGTGGCGGCAGCGCACAGGGCTCACCTTCAGCTCAAGGTGGCCCTTATCGCTTCGCCGATCGATCTTGGTGCCATCCCGACCTTCTTCCGCAAGCCGAGGCAGTACGCCGCCTTTCTCGACCAGGAGATCACCTTCGGCGACGGCAAGGTACCGCTGCTCGTGGTCATGCCGAACGGCTATGGAGCCGCCGGGCTGAGCGCCGCCGCCAGCGCGGTCGTCAGCGCCCTGCCCCGGCCGTCGGCGGCGCCGGGCAATGCGCTGGCCCAGGCGGCCCTCGGCGCAGTGCCCAAGATCGCCGTCGCTTCGGGGCGCCGGCTCGGCGCCCCGGTGGCTGAAGCCAAGGGGACGGGAGGACGGCGGGGTGCTGGTGCCCCTGCTCACCCTGGCTGCCGTCTCCGTCGGCCTGGCTGGAGGTATCACCATGTGGCGGCGAAGAGCTCACACCGCCCGGGCCCGGCGCCGACGGGCACGCGCTCGCCGGCGCTGAGCCTCAGCGCATCACGCCTGTGTGCCCGGTCGAGTAACGGCCGGGCTGCGGCCAGACGCAGGCCCCGTGGGGTGAGACGCCGGCCGGGACGCTGGCCAGGAGCTTTCCCGTATGGGTCGAGATGGCATACACCCGCCCCGTGTAGCGGCCAGACACCCACAGCACCTTCCCGTCGGGGCTGACGTTGCCCATGTCGGGAGTCCCGCCGACCTTCCACACCGCCACCACGCGGCGGGTGGCAAAGTCGATCACTGTGACCGCGCCCCCGGCACGGTCGGTCACGTAGAGGTCCTTGGTATTGCGGGAGACGTAGAGGCCGTGGGTGTCGAGTGGAGTGTGGATGAACCCGATGACGTGCATGGTGCGAGCATCGATCAGCTGGACGCCGCTTGACCCGCGGGCGGGTAGGTAACGGTTGGCCACGTAGAAGGTCCGGCCGTCGGGTGAGAGCTTCACGTCCTGGGGGCTCCCGCCCACGTGCACGTAGCCGGCCACGGTTTCGGTGGCGAGATTGACCTTGACCATCAGCCCCGCGAACTCGCAGCTGGCCAGGGCAAAGCTCCCGTCGGCCGAGAAATCCATGTGGTCAACGCCGGGACAGCCCACATTCAGCGCCTTCTGCAACGCGAACGTGTGCGGGTCGCGGAAGGCCAGGATCTCACGCGCCTCCTCGACCACGACGGCGTGACGCCCATCGGGGGTGAAGTACATGTTGTACGGATCATCGACCGGGATGTTCGGGCCCGCGCGCTGCCCCGTGTCCGGATTGATCGGAGTCAGGCTGTTGCCGATGTCGTTGGTGGCGTAGAGCGTCTTCAGATCCCACGCCGGCACCACATGCTGGACTACGGCGCCGGTCGGGATGTAGCGGATCACCTTGTAGGTCAGCGGGTCAATCACGTAGACGCCGTCGCCCTGAGAGTCCGGCGCGTAGACGAGGTAGCGCGCCTTGCGTGTGACCGGCGTGAGCATCCCCACCTCCGTGTGGGCGTAGATATTGACCGTGCCGCCGCGGTGTCCGCGCGGGGCACCGCCGACGGCCGGACCAACGCCGGGATGGCCCGAGGGGTGACCGCCGTTCGCCGAGAGACCGACGACGGCTCCGACCACCAAGGCGAGCAGAGCGATCAGGAGCAGGGCGGCCACGGTCCGCCGCCGGCGGATCGCTCTACGCCGGGCGGCGACGCTGCGGGAGGGCATCGCAGGCAAGATACCCACCGCCCGTCCTCAACCGAGTCGGCCGGCGATTAGAAACCACTCACCCCCGCCAGCGCGAGGCCGGGTGGGTCCACTAGCTGGGCGCCGCCCTAGCCGGCCAGCGCCGGGAGCAGTGCGCCGAGCTTCACCTCGGTCTCGGCCAGCTCAGCGGCCGGATCCGAATCACGCACGATCCCACAGCCCGCATACAGGCGGGCCAGCGATCCCCGGAGCAGCGCACAGCGCAGGGCCACGCAGAACTCGCCGTCACCCGAGGCGTCAGTCCACCCCACCGGGCCGGCGTACCAGCCCCGGTCGATGCCCTCGAGGGCCGGGATCATCTGCGTAGCCTGCCGGCGCGGCTCCCCACCCACAGCGGGAGTGGGATGCAGCGCGCTGGCCAGCTCGATGGCCGGTACGGCATCCGCCAGCTGGGCCCGGATCGGCGTGGCCAGGTGCTGAATGTTGGCCACCCGCACCAGGACCGGCTCCGGGGCGGCGGTGACCCAGACCGACAGCGGACGCAGCGTGCGGGTGATCCGCCGAGCCACGATCGCGTTCTCCTCCCTATCCTTGTCGCTGCGCAGCAGCCTCTCCCCCAGGTGGTCATCCACTGCTGGGTCGGCGCTGCGGCCGATCGATCCGGCCAGCGCGACGGTGCTGGCGCGCTGGCCCTCGCGCCGGACCAGGAGCTCGGGGCTGGCGGCCAGGAAGGTGGCCTCGCCGCGCCCCACCGCGAACACGTAGCAGGCGGGGAACTCCTGGCGAAGCAGGGAGAACACCGCTCCCGGGTCGTGGGCCACAGGGGCGTGCACCTCGACCTCCCGAGCCAGGACGACCTTCTCGATCTCGCCGCCACGGATGCGCTGGACCGCACGCACCACCGCCTCCTCGTAATGCGCTGGCGGCATCGGGCTCATGACCCGGTAGGTGCCCGTGGGAGAGGGATCAAGGAGGGGGAGCGGTGAGCTGTGGAGCTCGCCCAGGCGAGCCTGGGCGCGTCCCATCAACTCCTCCGCCGTGTCGTCAGGGGCAATTTCCAGGTTGAGGGTCAGGGCAGTCTCCCCTCCCCGCCGGGCCAGCGAGATCTCAGGCACGATCAACGAGGCGGCGGCAAAGCCCTCCCAGGGCGCCGAGGTCCCGCCGTCGGCTGCAAACGCGAAGCCCCCCAGAGCGGCCAACCCCGAACCGGGAGGACCCGGGCTCCAGTCAGCCAGGGCGGTGGCGCAGATGGCGCGCCAGCGAGCTGCCACCTCGGCAAACCGATCCTCGCCCGATGCCTCGAGCAGTCGGACACAACCCAGTGCGGCCAGCGCGGTCCCCTGGCGGTCGGGCTGTTCGAGGCAGAACCACGGCTCGCCATCCCGGCGTGAGGCCACGACTACCGCGGTGGGATCCAACGGTGCCGCCAGCGTCGCCGTCAGACTGGCGATGACCGCTTTGCCCGACCCTCGAGCCCGGCGCAGGGCCGCGCCGATCCGCTGCTCAAGGCGAGCCAGCTCACGGGTGTCCAGCCCCGCTGGGGCTGGCCCGCTTCGAAACGGCGCGGTGGCCCTAGGTCTCGCTGCGTCCACGACTGATCGCGATCTCGCCCGTCCGGGCCATCTCGATCAATCCGAAAGGCCTGACGAGCTTCTCGAACGCGTCCACCTTCTCGCACGTTCCAGTGATCTCGGCGATCACCGAGCGCCGGGTGACGTCAACGATCTTGGCCCGGAAGATGTCGCAGATCTGCATAACCTCGGTCCGCGCCGCGCCGTCGGCCGAGATCTTGAACAGCGCCAACTCGCGGCTCAGCGTCTCCTCAGGCTCCAGGTCGCGGATCTTCAGGACGTTGATCAGCTTGTGCAGCTGCTTGGTCACCTGATCCATCGGATGAACCGCCCCGTCGAGCGTGAGCGTGATCCGGGACACCCGCTCGTTCTCGGTGGGACCCACCGCCAGCGTGTCGATGTTGAATCCGCGCCGAGCGAACAGGCCGGTGATCCGAGTCAGGACTCCGGGCTTGTTCTCGACCAGGATCGACAGCGTGTGCTTGCGTCCCGTTCGGACGCCCACCGCGGCCTCGAGCTCGTCGAGCGAAAGTACGTCCTTGGTCGCCGGCTCGCCCATCTCAGCCCACCATGTTCCGCGCCGGCTGGCCAGCGGGGATCATCGGATAGGTGTTCTCTTCCCGGGTCACCCGCACATCGACGAGCACCGGCCCGTCGACGGCCAGGGCGTCACGCACGTCCGAGACGAGCGTGTTCTTGTCGGTGAGCCGGATGCCGGTGGCGCCGTGGGCCTCGGCGAGCTTGACGAAGTCAGGCCAGTTGCCCATGTCGACCTGGCTGTAGCGCTTGTCCCAGAAGAGCTCCTGCCACTGGCGAACCATGCCCAGATAGCCGTTGTTCATGATGAACACCTTGATCCCGATCCCCTCCTGGGTGCAGGTCGAGAGCTCCTGCATGTTCATCTGCACCGAGCCGTCGCCGGCGATGCAGACGACGGTCTGATCCGGACAGCCGACCTTGGCCCCCATCGCCGCCGGCAAGCCGAAGCCCATCGTGCCCAGCCCGCCGGAGTTGATCCAGCGCCGCGGCTTGGGGAAGTGGAAATATTGCGCCGTCCACATCTGGTGCTGACCCACGTCGCTGGTGACGATGGCGTCGCCTCCGGTGGCCTCATAGATCGCCTCGATCATGTACTGGGGCTTGATTTCGGAGTCGGTCGAGTCCTCATAGCGGAGCGGATGGCGCTCCCGCCAGGCACTGATGCGTGACCACCATTCCTCCAGCCGCGCCGGATCGGCGCCCAGGGCCCGGTACTCAGCCGTCAGCCGGGGAATGATGTTCTTGGCGTCACCAACGATCGGGATGTGGGCGGGGACGTTCTTCGAGATTTCCGCCGGATCGACGTCGATGTGGATGAACTTGGCTCGGGGGGCGAACTCCGACAGCTTGCCCGTGATCCGGTCATCGAAGCGGGCGCCGATGGCCACGATCAGGTCGGCCTCGTCCATCGCATAGTTGGCGGCGCGGGTGCCGTGCATCCCGAGCATCCCCAGCCATTGCTCATGGGGCGCCGGGAAGGCTCCCAGCCCCATCACCGTGCAGGTCACGGGCAGGCGGTCGGACAGGCAGAGCTCGGTCAGCTCGGCCGACGCGTTCGCGCTGACAACCCCGCCCCCGGCATAGATGACGGGCCGGCGCGCGTTGGCCAGTGCCTTGGCGGCGAGGCGAATCTGCTTCTGGTTGCCGTCGGTGGTGGGCTGATAGCCGGGGAGGTGAACGTCGGTCACCGGCTCGTAGGGAATGTCCGCGCGGCTCAGGTCCTGTGGGATGTCGACCACGACCGGACCAGGGCGTCCCGTGCGCGCAATGTGAAACGCCTCGTGGATCGAGCGCGGGATCTCCAGCGGGTGCTGGATCAAGAAGCTGTGCTTGACGATCGGCATCGTGATCCCGATCGTGTCCGCCTCCTGGAAGCCGTCGGTTCCCAGCAGTTCAGTCCGCACCTGGCCGGTGAGGAAGACGACCGGGACCGAGTCCATCATCGCGTCGCAGATCGGCGTGACCAGATTGGTTGCCCCGGGGCCGCTGGTGCCGAGCGAGACCCCAACCTTGCCCGTGGCCTTGGCATAACCCTCGGCAGCATGCCCACCCCCCGCCTCGTGACGGACCAAGATGTGGCGGATCCCGGCGTCATAGAAGGCGTCGTAGGTCGGCAGGTTGGCTCCGCCGGGCAGCCCGAACACGACGTCGACCCCCTCGGCCTTCAGACACTCCATCAGGGCGTCGACTGCGCGCACGCTGCTATGGCTCCTTGTTCGCTGATACGGAAGGGCTCAAGCCCGGACGCAGCTTTCTCGGCCTGTCCGCGGCTCGAATGGGCCAGTCTAACAACGGTTTTCGGCCGCTCGGCGGCGGCCGTTTAGGTGCCGCTACGGAGCGCTCCCAACGCCTTCCCGCTCACGCATCCCCGCCTCGGAGACGATCGCCGCCTCGGGAAACTCAAGCTCCTCTCCGCAGCGCATGCATTTGGCGTCATAGAGCTTCACCACGCGCCCGCACCGCGGACACTGGCGGCGCAGCTCACGGTTCTCCCAGCGGTAGAAGACGGCAGTCAGCAGGCCGACGATCGGCACGAGGCCGGAGATGAGGAACCACAGCCAGAACGAGCTGCCTTTCATCCGGCCGACGGCCCCACCAGCCAACCCGAAGAACAGGCATATGACGACGTAGCTACCGCCAGCCATCGGGCGGGCTACCAGATCAGCGTCTTAAGCGCCCAGATCACGGCCAGGACGGCCGCCACGGCGACAATCGTCCAGAAGATCGCCATCACGAACCCGATCGCGATCTTGACCGCCAGCGCAGCGACGAGAATCACTACTACGCCGGCGACCGCTTTCCGCAGGACCGGCGTGTGGGAGGGGCGTGCCTCCATCTCAGTTCTCATACGAGAAGCGTACCGCGCCGGTGCGGCCGGATCTGAAGATTTGCCTACTAGTCGTGCGTGCGCTTCAGATACTCGAAGCGCCCGCCTGGCTCGGCGTCCGGTCCGTCGAAGCGCAGACGAGCCAGGCGATAGCGCCGCACCGTGACAACGGCGGGGGCGCCGGCGCCCGCGCGCCGGTCTTCGACCAACAGGACCCTGGATGAGGTGGCGGGACGTGTCATGGGCGGAATGATCGGGCTTCGACCTCAGCGCCACATTGGCCCAACGTACAGAGATGCTAAGACGCGCTGCTCCGCGTGGCCCGCGCTTCATGCGCCGCGGCGGCCAGCGCCTCACGCTCTCTCGCGGGGACCCGGCGGCGCAGTCGCCACACGGCGCCGGCAAAGGCTAGGTTGGCCACGGTGGCAAAGCCCGTCTCGTCCTCACGCAGGGCCAGCAACAGGTGGGCCGTGCGATCACTGGGCGGAAGCTCACCGTCGGCGACCCGGACGCAATAGCAGTGAACCCTTCGCCCGCCCGTCCGGACGAGCAGTGCCCCGGCCTCGCCGAGCAGCCACACACCGAAGGCGCCGCGCTCCATGGCCAGTCCGGTGCGGGCGTGGAGCTCCCGCGCCCGATGGCCGAGGAGGTCACCGAGCAGCCCGAGGGCCACCACCTCGGCCGGGCGCGAGGTGCGCCCACGGCTGGTCTTCACCACGTTGGCCCCCCGGGCGGCGTAGAGCTCAGGGATCGCCCAGGCGTGGACCACGAGCACGAGTCCGATCGGGATCGTCACCGGCTTGAGCAGCCCGAGGGCGATGGCCGCGCCCAGGAAGGGCAGGCTGTGGGCAAGCGCGACCAGGGTCCACAGCCGCCCGGTTCGGCGCAGGCGCCGCTCTCCGACCCGGGGGCGCCACCAGACGCGGGCCAGCTCAGGCAGCCCCGCGCCCTCGATGGCCAGGCCCGGTTCGGCCAACCTACCCCCCGGCGATGGGTCGGCGCAGGATCACGAGGGGCGCCTCCACGGGGAGCTCCCGCACCTGAGCGGCCCGCCCCTCGCCCTCGGAGACGACAGCGAAGTAGCCCTGCTCGAGCTCCTGGCGGAAGCTGGCTACCGCTGCCTCCACACTCGCGGGGTCATCCGCGGTCCATTGGGCCAACTCGGTGTGACCAGTGTGGTCCATCCGGATCAGTCGTGACATGGCTTACCTCCACATGACGGTTGCGCGGTCCGTCAATGCTACGCCCCGGCCGGGTCCCCGCCCAGAGGCTCAGGAGAGCCCGAGTTGCTGGCGGATGAGCCGCGTCACCTCGCCGCCGTCCGCCCGCCCCCGCGTCTCCCGCATCACATGGCCGACGAGCGGGCCAATGGCCCGCATGTTGCCGGTCCGGACCTGCTCGGCGGCCGCGGGATCCGCCGCGATGGCCTGCGCAACGATTTCGGCCAGGCCGTCTTCCTCGCCTGAGAGGGCGCCGAGCCCCTCCCGCGCGACGATCTCCCTGGCGTCTCCCCCGTCCTGCACGAGCCGGGTGAGGACCTCACGGGCGGCATCGCGGCTGACCTCGCGCGCCTTCACCATCGCCGCCAGCCCGGCCAGGCTCTCCGGGGCCACCTTGCTCTGGCTCGGGTCGGCGTCGCCGATGCGCTCGACGAGCTGGGGGATCCAGTTGGCCAGCTCCACCGCGTCGAGCCCCCCCTCCCCGTTCCCCTCAACCGCCGCCAGCGCGCGCTCGAAGTAGGCCCCCAACTCGGCCCGGAAGGCGAGCTCCTGTGCCCGCGCGGCGCTCAGCCCCAGCTCACGCTCAAAGCGCTCCGCTCGCTCCACCGGGAGCTCCGACGGCAGCGCCTCCCGGGCCTGGCCGACCAGCGCCTCGCTGGCGAGGACCGGCCCCAGATCGGGCTCCGGGAAGTAGCGATAGTCATGCGCCTCCTCCTTGGAGCGCAGCGAGGTGAGGGTCTCCGTGCTCGGGTCGTAGTGGAGCGTCTCCTGCACGACCGCCTCGCCGAGCCGGAGGCGAGACACCTGTCGCTCGATCTCGGCCCGGATCCCCCGCTCCAGGAAGCGGAAGGAGTTCATGTTCTTGAGCTCGGTCTTCGTCCCCAGCTCGCTCGTACCCCGCGGGCGGACCGAGACGTTGGCGTCACAGCGCAGCGAGCCTTCGTCCATGTTCACGTCGGAGACGCCGAGCTGGCGCAGTGTCTCCCGCAGCACGGTCAGCCACTCCCGAGCCTGCTCCGGTGTGCGCAGGTCCGGCTCGGTGACGATCTCTACCAGCGGGGTCCCGCAGCGATTGAAGTCAACCCAGCTCCGGTCGGCGCCATGAATTCTCCCGCTCTGCCCGAGATGGTTGAGCTTGGCCGCATCCTCCTCCAGGTGGACGCGGTGGATGCGCACGTCGCCCAGATGACCGCCCCGGCACAGCGGGATGTCGTACTGCGAGATCTGGTAGGCCTTGGGGTTGTCGGGATAGAAGTAGTTCTTACGGTGAAAGAGCGATCGCTCAGCGATCTCGCACCCGAAGGCGAGTCCGATCATGATCCCGAATTGGACCGCCCGTTCGTTGACCACAGGCAGCGCGCCGGGGAGCCCGAGGCAGGTGGGACAGGTGTGCGTGTTGGGCGGATCCCCAAACGAGACCTCGCAGCCGCAGAACATCTTCGTCCGTGTCTTGAGTTGCACGTGGATCTCAAGGCCGATGACCGGCTCGTACTCGACGGCGCTCACGCGGCGCCCGCCCTTCGCGCCGGGGTGGCGTCGAAACCGATCGCCCGCTCGAGCGCGTAGGAGGCCTCGAGCAGCCGGTTCTCGGTGAATGCCGGGCCGGCGAGCTGGAAGCCCACCGGAAGGCCATCGCTCAACCCGCAGGGAATCGAGATGGCCGGGATGCCGGCCAGCGGCATGGGCACCGTGCAGAAGTCGTTCAGGTACATGGCCAGCGGGTCCTCCGTCTTGGCCCCGAGCTCAAACGCGGTCCAGGGACTGGTGGGCGTCGCGATCAGGTCGAAGTGCTCGAAGGCAGCGCGGAAGTCCTCGGAAATCTTGGTCCGTACCTTCTGCGCCGCTCCGTAGTAGGCCTCGTAGTAGCCGCTCGACAGGGCGTAGGTCCCGAGCATGATCCGCCGCTTGACCTCAGGACCGAAGCCCTGGGCCCGCGTGCGCTCATACATGGCGAGCAGGCCCTCTTCGCCGTCGACCCGCAGGCCGTAGCGGACCCCGTCGTAGCGGGCCAGGTTGGCCGAGGCCTCGGCTGGGGCGATCAGGTAATAGGCCGAGAGGGCGTGCGGCGCGTGGGGCAGCCGGCACGGCTCGACCGTCGCCCCGAGCCCCTCGGCTCGGCGCAGGGTCTCCTCAAAGCGCTCCCGGACACCGGGCTCGACGCCGCCATCGGCGCCGGTCAGCTCCTCGGGGACCCCGAGGCGTATGCCCTTGAGATCCTCCCGGCTCGGCAATCCGATCTCCTCCGGGAACTCGAGCGAGGTCGAATCACGGCGATCGCGGCCGACCATGTGGCGCAGCAGGAGCGCGGCATCGGTCACGTCCCGGGTCAACGGCCCCGCCTGATCGAGCGAGGACGCGAAGGCGATCATCCCGTAGCGTGAACAGGCTCCGTAGGTCGGCTTCATCCCCACCACTCCGCAAAGTGCCGCCGGCTGGCGGATCGAGCCTCCCGTGTCCGTTCCGATGGCCCATGGGGCCAGCCCGGCCGCCACCGCGGCGGCGCTCCCGCCCGAGGAACCGCCGGGGACGCGCGAGCGGTCCCAGGGATTGAGGACGGGCCCGAAGCCCGAGTTCTCGTTCGAGGATCCCATGGCGAATTCGTCCTGGTTGGTCTTGCCCAGGAGAGGCGCCCCGGCGTCACGGAGCCGGGCCACGACGGTGGCGGTGTAGGGCGGCCGGTAGCCCTCCAGAATCCGCGAGCCGGCCTGGCTGGGCACCCCCTCGGTGCAGAAGAGGTCCTTGACCGCGAGCGGCACGCCACCCAACGGGGCGTCGCTCGCCGTATCGCTGGTCGGCTTGTCGGCGACCCACGTAAAGGCATTCAGCTCATCGGCGGCGGCGCGCTGCCGGTAGGCCTCGAACAGCTCACTCGGGTCGAGCTCGCCCGTGCGCACGGCTTCGGCCGCCGCGGCGGCCGTCAGGTCGAGGATGTCACTCACCGGGCGCCTGACCCGGGCTGGGGACCCCGAAGCCCAGGCCGGCCGGGACCTTGACCGGCTCGGGGGCGGCGGCCAGCGCCGCCTCGACGGGAAGCGACGGTTCTGCCTCATCCGCCCGCACCACGCCGGCCACATCGATCACGTGAGCTGTCGGCTCCACCCCGGAGAGGTCGAGCTCACGGATCTTCTCGACGTGATCGAGCACCTTGGACAGCTCCCCCGCCATCCGCTGAACCTCTTCGTCGGTCAGCTCCAGCCGGGCGAGCCGCGCGACGTGTAGTACCTGGGCGCGGTCGAGCATCTCCGGCCCATTCTAGGTATCGCTCCTTGGCTCAGCCGGGTGCCCGGCTCGCCAGGTCGATGGTCGGGATCTGGGTCGGAGCGTCGACCGGGGCGATTCCCTCCATCCGCAGCGAGGCGTAGCCGCCGTAGGCGACCGCCGCCGCGCCGAGCAGCCCGATCCAGCCTCCGATTCCCCGGCCCCCAGGCGGGTCGATGAGCCGGACGATCAACCACAGGGTGCTCACCCCCCCGAGAAGCGCGGCGAACAGCGCCAGCGTGACGGGGAGCGCTGGGGCGCGCCGCTGAGCCTGAAAGAAGGACGCCGCCAGGGCCATGAGCGCGGTGACCAGGAGCAGCCAGTGGGCGATCTTCAGTCCGTGCCACCCGTCGATCTGCTGGGGCACGAGAAAGATCGGTCCCGGCGGGTGCGAGCTCAGCGTGAGCGTGTACCAGGGCATGAGCACCATCGCGACCAGGAGCACGACACCGCCCGCGCCGATGACCCACTCTGGCCAGCGGAGCCGTGAGGGGCGTAAACCCATGGCCAGGGATTATCACCGAGGCGGCTCAGCCCCGGTGTCGATTGCGTGCTCGCCGGTCGAGCCGGCCGCGGCCGCCAGGCGCAGGCGCTGCTCCCGCACAGACTCGGAGGCGCCCAAGGCGAGCCCGAGACCTGCGAGCAGCGCGAACACGGCGCCCAGCTTCTGATCGACGACCCTGTCGGAGGAGGGGAGATCAACTAGCACCCGGACGACCAGCGCCACCACGTCCACCCAGCCGAGGGCCAGGAGGCCGAGACGTAAGGCCGCGACGGTCTGGCGGGCCGGCCCCGCGGTGTGCACCGCCAGGGTCGCGAAGGCCACGAGGACGGTGACGAGGATGAGCCAGCGAATATCCGCAAGGCCTTCCCACCCGGTCTGAGTTACGGCACCTCCGGCACGGGTCCCCGGACGGCCGGGAATCCCGTCCACGCCATACCAGGGGACGACGAGCAGGAGAACGAGCAGGACGAGCGCGCTCCCCCCGCTGATCAGCTCGCCCCGGGTGAGGTTGCGAGCCGCCACGGCTATCCCGACTGGTGAATTGACGCCGTGAGCGTGTTGCGGAGCAGCATCGCGATCGTCATCGGGCCCACCCCACCCGGGACCGGAGTGAGCAGGCCGGCTCGCTCGCGTACGGCCGCGAAGTTCACATCGCCCCGCAGGCCGGCCTCGGTCCGGTTCATGCCGACGTCGATGACCGCGGCCCCCGGCTTGACGTGCTCGGCACCGAGCAACTCGGCCACGCCCACCGCGGCGATGAGGATGTCGGCCCGAGCACAGACCGCGGCCAGGTCACGGGTCCGGGAATGGCAGATCGTCACCGTCGCATTGCGCTCGAGGAGCAGGAAGGACACCGGTTTGCCGACCAGATTCGAGCGTCCCACCACGACCGCCTCGGCGCCACGGAACTCGACCTCGTGGCGATCGAGCAGTTCGATGATCCCAAGTGGAGTGCACGGTCGCAGACCGGGGGAGCCGTGCATCAGGCGTCCCGCGCTGACCGGCGTGAGCCCATCGACGTCCTTCTCCGGGGCGATCCTCGCCGTGAGGGCAGTGCCATCGAGCTGCGGCGGCACCGGCAGCTGGAGGAGGATCCCACTGATCTCCGGATTGGCATTGCAGGCGTCGATGGCCGCGGCCACCTCCTCTTGCGTGCTCTGGTCGGAAAGATGCTGGTGGAAGTCGGCGATCCCGACCTCGGCCGAGGCCTTGCGCTTGTTGGCGACATAGATCGCCGAGGCCGGATCGTCACCCACGAGGATGGTGGCCAGACCGGGAGCGGGCCTTCCATCGCGGGTGAGCGCCTCCACCTCGGCCTTCACCTGGGCCCGAACCTGGCCGGCGATGACCTTGCCGTCGATGATCGTGGCCGCCATTCCAGGGACGCTAGAGGATCGAGAGGCGGGACCGAGGTCGACCGATGCTCGGGCCTCGGCCGACCGCCCTGCGCGCATCCGAGACGTTATGTACCCTGCCGCGGCACATAACCCAGCCGAATCCCGCGGTGCCACGGCACGCGGGAGCGGGGGACCCGATTGGAAGCCGATGGCGGGTGCGCTACGTCGCACCACCACTGGTTCCACGGGGCGAATCGCCGAATTCCCGGCGTAGCGCGATCTCTTTTAGCGCGAGCCCGACAGCTAACCCCGTAGGCGCCAAAAGAGAAGGGATAACAGGTGTCACGAGTCCTCCACGGGCGGGCTACGCGATGCGTGGGAGCGGCGGCGGTTGCGCTGACGCTTCTGTGCTGCGCCGGTTCGGCCCTCGCGAAGTTCTCCGCCCTAGTCCCGTCCGATGCGGCGGGTCGCTCCGCACCATTACCGCTCGGCGACGTGTTAGCCGCCGGGCTGAACACCACGACTGGCGGGATCGCCACACCCCTGGCCTCCGTGAGTCGCGCATGCGCGTACCAAAACGCCTCGGTGAGGAAGGCCTCCACCGCTGAGCTCCGCTCCGCGGTGGTCTGCCTCATCAACCGCTTCAGGAGTCGAGGCGGCCTACCCTGGCTGCACGAGCAGGGTCAGCTGGATTCAGCAGCCCAGAGCCACGACAACCAGATGGTGGCCGACCGATACTTCGGCCACGCCGGCATGGGCGGTACCAGCCCAGCCTCCCGGATCAGCGCCGCCGGTTTTCGGTGGGGCGCCTACGGTGAGGCGATCTCTACCGGGTTCATGACCCCTCGGCAGGCCGTCTCGGCCTGGCTTCACAGCGTCGTCCATTGCCAGATCCTCCTCTCACCCGAGTACCGGTACATCGGACTAGGCGTGAGTCGAAGCCCCATCCGAGGGTGGGCGCGGTCCGCGGGAACGTGGACGGCAGATCTCGCACTGCCCGTTGGCTGGGCCTTCCCCTCCCGGAGCTGGGGCCTCGCCGCCCACTGTCCCTTCTAGGACGGATCGGAGGCCGGGGCGCGAGCTGAATCAGCTCGCGCCCCGGGTCACTCCTAGCCGTCATAGCCCTTCTAGATGGGGGCCCTGCGGCGTACGCTGATTGACGGTGCGTTCGCTGTTTCCGCGTCCGCTGGGCCTGGAGCGCCCGCCGAGATGGCTCGGCGTGGCCGTCGCCATGCTCGCCGTCGCCCTGGCCACCGGGGCCATCTATCCGCTCAAGACGATTGCCCCCGTGGTTTCGCTGAGCGTCGTCTACCTGCCCGCCGTGCTTCTCGTCTCCGTCTACTGGGGCCTGGCGCTCGGGCTGGCGTCCTCGCTGGCCAGCGCGGCCGCGTTCAACTTCTTTCACATCCCCCCCGTAGGGCACTTCACCATTTCGGATTCCCGCAACTGGGTCGCCGTGGCCGCCTTCACGCTCGTTGCCGCGGTGGTGAGCGGAGTGGCCGAGCTGGCCCGCAGCCGAGCGGTTGAGACGGAACGGCGCCGCGGCGAGGCCGATCTGGCGGCCGGGCTGGCCCGCGAGCTCCTGGCCGGCGAGGACACGCGCGCGGCCCTGCGCACGGCAGCCCGCCGGGTCAGCGAGACGTTGGCCGTTCCGTCAGCAGCCATCGAGCTGGGCGAGGTCCAGGCGCCGGGACGCTTGGACCTCCCCCTGCGAAATGCCGACGGAGTCCAGCTGGCGACGTTGCTCGTCTCCCACGATCTGACCCCGGAGGCCGTCGAACACGTTCGGGCCCACCTTGTCCCCGCGCTCGAGGCGCTGGTGGCCATCGCTTTGCACCGCGACGCCATCCAGGCTGAGGCGGTGGAGACGGCCGCCCTGCGCCGAAGCGACGATCTCAAGACGGCGCTCCTACGCTCGGTCTCCCATGACCTTCGCTCACCGGTGACCGCGATCGTGACCGCCGGCCATGCCCTGGCCGCAAGGTCATTGAGCGACGAGGATCGCCGTGAGCTCGTGGGGGCCGTCGTCGAAGAGGGAGAGCGGCTGTCCGGCCTGATCGACAAGCTGCTCGACCTCTCCCGGCTCCAGGCCGGGCGCGCCGTGTCGCAACCCGGCTGGATCTCGATCGAGGAGGTGCTCCTGGCGGCACGGGATTCTCTCCCCGTTCCGGCGCCGGTCGATGTGCGCATCAGCATCGATCCGGACGTGCCCGCCCTGCGAGCTGATGCGGCTCAGCTCCACCAGGCCTTCTCCAACTTGCTTGAGAATGCATGGCGCTATTCCAACGGCCTGCCGGTGGCGGTCCGGGTTCGCTCCGGCGAGGCGCACGTGATCGTCCGCATCGTCGACCAGGGACCCGGTATTCCACCCGCCGAGCAGGACCGTATCTTCGAGGCCTTCTACCGCGGTACCCCGGCCGAGAACGGCCGTTGGAAAGGCTCCGGACTCGGATTGGCGATAGCCAAGGGCTTCGTCGAGGCGAACGGCGGCACGATCTCTGTCGACTCGCTGCCCGGTCAGGGGTCGAGCTTCGTGGTCGAGCTGCCCATGGCCGAGCGGGCGCCGGCCGGGGTGGCGTGAGCCACGGGCCGCGCATCCTCGTCTGCGATGACGAGACACAGATCCTCCGCGCGTTGCGCGTGATTCTGCGCGACGCAGGCTTCGAGGCGCTCCCGGCCTCCGACGGCGAGGAGGCGCTCGACATCGCTGCCGTCCAGCATCCGGATGCCGCCATCGTCGACCTCGTGCTCCCCGACGTCGACGGCGTCGAGGTCTGCCGCCGGCTGCGCGAGTGGAGTCAGATGCCGATCATCGTCCTCTCCGCGGTCGGCGACGAGGATGCCAAGGTCCGGGCCCTCGCCGCCGGCGCTGACGACTATGTGACCAAGCCGTTCGGCCCCCGAGAGCTCGTCGCCCGCCTCCAGGCCGCCCTGCGACGGGTGGGCGCGGGGCCGGAGGAGCCGGTGATCACCGCCGATGGACTCGAGCTTGACCTCGCGGCCCGGATCGTGCGGCGGGAGGGAGAGGAGATTCACCTCACGCCGAAGGAATTCGAGCTCCTGAGGGCATTGGCTCGCAACCGAGGCCGGCTGATGACCCGATCGTGAGCTCCTCACGACGGTGTGGGGGCCGGGCTACGGCGAGGACACGCAGGTCCTGCGGGCCCACGTGGCCAATCTGCGACGCAAGATCGAGCCGGGCGAAGGACCGCGCTACATCCGGACCGATCCGGGAGTCGGATACCGCTTCGCGGCCTGAGCGCGGTCCACCCCGCGGCCCTTCACAGCATCTTCATGCCGCAGGCCCGTTCCTGAACGGCGCCTTCACACCGCCTCGACGACCATCGGTTCATGGACATCGTTGCAGTGATTCTGGGGATCCTGATGTTCTCGATCCTCTACGTGCTCATAGTGGGCATCGACCGGATATGAGTGGCGCCGATCTCCTCGGGCTGATCGTCTCGGTCCTGGTCTGCGTCTACCTCGTATACGCGCTGCTGCGCGGCGAGAGGTTCTGAGGCATCGATGACCTTCACCGGGTGGCTGACCATCTTCGCCTTCGTGGTCATCCTGACCGCAGTCGCCATGCCCCTCGGGCACTACATGACGGCCGTGTACGCCGGAGAGCGGACGTTCCTCGACCCGCTGTTCCGCGGTCCGGAGCGCTGGCTCCACCGAATCCTGCGCGTAGACGCCAGCCGGGGACAGGACTGGAAGGCCTACGCCAAGAGCTTGATCATCTTCTCGCTCGCCGGCTGGCTCCTCCTGTACCTCATTCTTCGAACCCAGACGCTCTGGGACTTCACGGGACTGAACCCACAGCACTTCCATTCGGGGACCTGGGACGTCACGTTCAACACCACCTCGTCGTTCCTGACCAACACGAACTGGCAGTACTACGGCGGAGAGACGACGATGAGCTACTTCAGCCAGATGGCTGGGCTCACCGTGCAGAACTTCCTCTCCGCGGGAGTCGGCATCGTCGTCGCGGTGGCCTTGATTCGCGGGATCGTCGGCCGCACGGGCAAGAGCCTGGGCAACTTCTGGTTCGACCTGATCCGGACCATCCTCTGGGTGCTCACGCCGATCGCCTTCGTGATCGCGCTGGTGCTCGTGTTCCAGGGCTCGATCCAGAACTTC
This sequence comes from uncultured Solirubrobacterales bacterium, assembly GCA_963733555.1. Lineage (GTDB taxonomy): Bacteria > Actinomycetota > Thermoleophilia > Solirubrobacterales > Solirubrobacteraceae > Palsa-465. Next base: position 655,559 of record CAVTDO010000002.1, on the reverse strand, counting down.
TCGCACTATCTGAACGTCAGCACGATCACCCACCTGCCCCAGCAGATCGCCATGGGCCCGGTGGCCTCGCAAGAGGCGATCAAGATGCTGGGGACCAACGGCGGTGGCTTCTTCAACACCAACTCGGCCCATCCGTTCGAGAACCCCACGGCCTTCACGAACTTCTTCGAGATGCTGGTCGTGCTGGCCATCCCGGCCGCCCTGATCTTCATGTACGGGCGGATGACGGGCAACCGGCGCCAGGGCTACACGATCTATGGCGTCGTCATGTTCATGTTCGTGTGCGCCGCCGCGGTGGCCTACATCGCCGAGGCCCACGGCTCCCCGGCCCAGCACGCCGCGGGCCTGCACACGCAGGTAATCGCCGGCTCCACGGGCGGCAACCTGGAGGGCAAGGAGCAGCGCTTCGGGATCGCCGGCTCGGCCCTGTTCGATGTCGTCACGACGGTCACATCGTGCGGTGCGGTCAACAGTGCGATCGAATCCTTCACAGGCATCGGCGGGTCCGTCCCGTTCGCCAACCTATCGGCCAGCGAGGTGATCTTCGGCGGCGTCGGCACCGGCCTCTACTCGATCCTCCTCTATGTCCTGTTGGCGGTGTTCATCGGCGGGCTGATGGTCGGCCGCACGCCCGAGTACCTGGGCAAGAAGATCGAGGCCCGGGAGATCAAGCTCGTGACCATCGGGCTCCTGATCACGCCGCTGGCCGCCCTGTTCAGCACTGCCCTGGCCACGGCCAGCAGGGCTGGCCGCGCCTCGATCTCCTCCGCGGCCGGCATCTCACCGCAGGGGTTCTCGGAGAGCTTCTACGCCTACCTCTCCCAGGCCAACAACAACGGCTCCGCGCTGGCGGGATACACCGGCTACATCCAGCCCAACGCCGGCAATCTGGGCGCCCATGGGATCAAGTTGGCCGACCTCCTCGGCGGCTTCACGATGCTGCTTGCCCGCTACGCGCCGATCCTCTTCGCGCTCGCCGTGGCCGGCGCTGTGGCTGGGAAGCGGGCCACTCCCACCGGCCTGGGGACCATGCGCACCGACAACGTCACCTTTGCCGTTCTGCTCATCGGCGTGATCGTCCTCGTGGGCGCGCTCACTTTCTTCCCCGCCCTCCTTCTCGGCCCGATCGTCCAGGGCCTGACACCCCACCTCTACTGACATGAAACGTGACCTCATCACCTCAGCCATCGGAATCCTCGTGCTCACCCTGCTGCTCGGAATCGTCTACCCGCTGGTCGTCACCGGCGTGAGCCAGGTGGCCTTCCCGGGCAACGCGAACGGCCAGAAGGTGTACGCCGGCGGCAGCCTCGTGGGCTCGAAGATCATCGGCCAGAACTTCGGCACCGTCGTGCTGGAGAACGGAAAGCCCGAGATGCAGAACGGCAACCCGGTCACCGCCCCTGATCCGCGCTACTTCCAGACCCGCCCCTCGGCCACGGTTCCAGCCGACAACCCCGCGGCGACCGCGTTTTCCAACCTCGGCCCCAACAGCAAGGCCACGCTGACCGAGATCAGCTCCAACATCCAGGCCTACATCACCCTCAACGGCAAGTACTACCCGGGCGGCCTAGACGCCGCCAAGGTCCCCGTCGACGCCGCCGACAGCTCGGCCTCCGGGATCGACCCCGACATCTCCGTCGCGAACGCCGACATCCAGGCCCGCCGGATCGCCGACGTCCGTCGTCTGTCGCTCCAGCAGGTTGACCACCTGCTCTCGACGTACACGAGCGGCCGTGGCCTCGGATTCTCCGGTGAGCCGGGGGTCAACGTCCTTGAGCTGAACCTCGCCCTCGATCGCCTCAAAGGGAGCGCCTGATGCCACCGGACGTGCCGTCTCGTAATTCTGTGACCGAGCGCCGCGCCGTCTCGCTGTTCCAGCCGGACATAGTCCGGCGGGCGCTGATCGAGAGCTTCCTCAAGCTCGATCCCCGCTGGCAGATCCGTAACCCGGTGATGTTCGTGGTCGAGATCGGCGCTCTGATCACCACCGTCACGTGGTTGATCCAGGTCTTCGGAGGCAAGGCCCTGGGCGGGAACGACCCGGGCTGGTACACGTTTACGATCTCGATCTGGCTCTGGCTGACCGTTGTGTTCGCCAACATGGCCGAAGCCTTCGCCGAGGGACGGGGCCGCGCCCAGGCCGCCACCTTGCGCGCCATGCGGCAAGAGACGGTGGCCACGCTGCAGGGTGGTGGCACCAAGCCGGCCTCCGAGCTCATCAAGGGCGACGTGGTCGTGGTCGAGGCGGGCGAGCTCATCCCCGGCGACGGAACGGTGATCCAGGGAATCGCCTCGGTCGACGAGTCCGCCATCACCGGAGAGTCAGCACCCGTGATTCGCGAGTCAGGCGGCGACCGCAGCGCGGTCACCGGCGGCACCCGCGTCCTCTCCGACCGCATCGTGGTCGAGATCACCCAGGAGCCGGGACATTCCTTCCTGGACCGGATGATCTCGCTGGTCGAAGGGGCGGCGCGGCGCAAGACGCCCAATGAGATAGCGCTCAACATCCTCCTGGCCGGCCTGACCCTGGTCTTCATGTTCGTCGTGGCCACGTTGCGGCCCTTCGGGCTCTTCGCCCACACGTCGATCTCCGAGACGACCCTGATCTCGCTCCTCGTGGCGCTGATCCCGACCACCATCGGCGCCCTCCTCTCCGCCATCGGCATCGCGGGCATGGACCGGCTGGTCAGGCGCAACGTGCTCGCCCTGTCCGGTCGCGCTGTCGAAGCCAGCGGTGACGTCGACGTGCTCCTGCTCGACAAGACGGGCACGATCACGATCGGCAACCGCTTGGCCTCGGAGTTCATCCCCATGCCCGGGGTCGGCGAGCCCGAGCTGGCGGAGGTGGCCCAGTTCTCCTCGCTGGCCGACGAAACTCCCGAGGGGCGATCGATCGTCGTCCTGGCCAAGCAGTATGGGATACGTGAACACGACATGACCCAGCTCCACGCCGAGTTCGTCCCTTTCAGCGCCCAGACCCGGATGAGCGGAGTCAACTTCGATGGGCGCCAGCTCCGCAAGGGCGCGGGCGACGCCATCATCAGGTGGGTCGAGAACGAGGGGGCCGGCCCCGGCCGAGCTTCAGCCCGTGCTCGACCGCATCGGGCGTGAGGGCGGAACACCGCTGGCGGTGGCACGTGACTCCCAGGTCATGGGCGTCATCTATCTCAAGGACACGATCAAGGAGGGCATGGGCCAGCGCTTCGACCAGCTCCGGGCGATGGGCATCCGGACGATCATGATCACCGGCGATAACCGGCTCACCGCGGCCAAGATCGCCGAGGAGTCGGGCGTGGATGACTTCCTGGCCGAAGCCACGCCGGAGGCCAAGCTGGCCCTGATCAAAGACCAGCAGGCCGAGGGACGCATGGTGGCGATGACCGGCGACGGCACCAACGACGCTCCGGCGCTCGCCCAGGCCGATGTCGGCGTGGCCATGAACACGGGGACTCAGGCCGCGCGCGAGGCGGGGAACATGGTCGACCTCGACTCGAACCCGACCAAGCTCATCGAGATCGTCGAGGTCGGCAAGCAGCTCCTCATCACCCGCGGCGCCCTCACCACCTTCTCCATCGCCAACGACGTGGCCAAGTACTTCGCCATCCTGCCCGCCGTCTTCGCCACCACCTGGGCGGTGACCAAGGTCGGCCAGAGCCCGCTCCACGTCCTCAACATCATGAGCCTGGGCACCCCGAGGTCGGCCGTCATCTCCGCCATCATCTTCAACGCGATCATCATCCCCTTGCTCATCCCGCTGTCGCTGCGCGGCGTGCAATACCGCCCCATCGGCGCCAGCGCGCTCCTGCGCCGCAACCTGTGGATCTATGGTCTGGGTGGGATCATCGCCCCGTTCATCGGCATCAAGCTGATCGACCTGATCGTTCACAACGTGTTTGGCGCGTAATCGTGCCGGAGCTGCGGACTCCCCCGGGAGTGGGCGCGGCCAACCCGAGCCCCATGGGCCGAGGTCATCTTCGCGTCTTCCTGGGCATGGCCGCGGGCGTCGGCAAGACCTACCGGATGCTGCTCGAAGGCCACTCCGAGCAGGACGCCGGGCGGGATGTGGTCATCGGGCTGCTCGAGTCGCATGGGCGGGCGGAGACGGCGCGGCTCGCCGACGGGTTCCCGAGCATCCCCCGTCGCCGGGTCATCTACCGCGGCTCCCAGCTTGAGGAGATGGACCTCCCGGGAATCCTCACCCGGGCCCCTGAGCTGTGCCTGATCGACGAGCTGGCCCATACGAACGTGCCCGGCGTCGAGCACCCCAAGCGCTACCAGGACGTCGAGGACGTGCTCGCGGCCGGGATCGACGTCATGTCGACCGTCAACGTCCAGCATCTGGAGTCACTCAACGATCAGGTCGACGAGCTCACCGGCGTGCGGGTCAGGGAGACGATCCCGGATGCCGTCCTCGAGCGTGCGGATGAGATCGTGATGATCGACCTGACCCCGGAGGCGCTGCTCGAGCGCCTCCGGACGGGCAAGATCTACCCGGCCGAGCGGATCGACTCGGCGCTCAACAACTTCTTCCGGATCGAGAACCTCGCCGCCCTGCGTGAGGTTGCCCTGCGGCAGGTGGCCGAGGACGTGGGTCACCGCCGGCTGACCAACGCCGGCCTGACCGAGGCCAACGGCGAGACGCTGACCGGCGATGCCCCACGGGCGGTCGGCGAGCGGCTGCTCGCCCTGATCGAGCCCGATCCGGCGGCCCAGCGCCTGGTCCGGCGAGCTTGGCGCTCGGCTCAGCGCCTCGGCGCCGACCTCGACCTCCTGTGGGTGAAATCACCCCACGGTGATTTGACCCCTGAGCAGGAGCGCGGACTCGCTGCGCTGCGCCAGCTCGCCTCGCTGCTCGGAGCCCACCTGCTGGTTGAGGAGTCAGACAACGTGGCGGCGATGGCGGCCGAGGTGGCGCGGCGTCAGCGCAGCACCTACATCCTGCTCGGCCGCAGCCCTCAGCCCCGCGGGCTCGCCCGCCTGCGCATGCCGCTCCCCCAACGCCTGATGGAGATCCTTCCCGGCGTCGATGTGCGGATCGTGGCCGATCGAGCAGCCCGGCCCGGGGAGGAGCGGTCATGACCGCGCCTGTGGCCATCGGCGTGGGCGTGGCCGGTCTATTCATCGGGCTGGCCGCCGGGTTCTGGCTTCCCCCCCATGGTCGTCGGCCGCGTGAGGATCGGCCCCGGGCCGTGAGGCGCATCCTTCTCCCGTTCACGGAGCTGGGAATCTCCCGCCGTGCCTTCGAGGCCGCAGTCCGCCTGGCCCAGGCTGAGAACGCGACCATCATGCCCGCCTTTCTGGCCCGAGTCCCGCGCCAGCTGCCCCTTGACTCCGCCCTCCCCGTCCAGTCCAGCAACGGCATGCCGCTGCTCGAGGCGATCGAGCAGCGCGCTACGAGCCAGGGCGTGGCTGTCGACTCCCGGGTCGCCCGGGGGCGTACCTACCGGGACGCGCTCCGCCGTCTCATTCAGTCCGAGCCGATCGACCGAGTGATCGTCTCCGCCACCGACAGTCCCAACAAGGGACTCACCGCCAATGACCTGGAATGGCTGCTCGAGCGGGTCCCAGCCGAGATCCTCATCCTCCGGCCTGGCCCCCAGGACACCCGGCGCATCTCGGCCGAGGGAGTCGCTGGGCACTTCTGAGAGCACCCGGCTCGCAGCCGGCTGACGATTCGTCTCCCGCGCTTCAGCCCGCGGGAAGGCTGAAGCGGATCCGGGTGCCCGGACCTCCATCGGCCAGCCAGATTCGGCCGCCGTGGGCGGTCACAATGGCCCTGGCAATGGCCAGGCCCAGCCCAGCGGACCCGTTCACCCCCGCCACCCGGGACGGTCCCTGGACGAACGGCTCGAAGATCCGGCTTCCGAGCGCTGCGTCGATTCCCACGCCGGTGTCGGCCACCTCCACCTCGACCCCTGGCCCCGGGCCCGGGCCTGCCCGGACCACGACGCTCCCATCGGCCGGGGTATGTCGAATCGCATTCTGGATCAGGTTGAAGAGCACGCGCTGGAGTTGCTCCGGGTTACCCCGCGCCGGGCCGAGGCCCTGATTCAACTCGGCCCGCACGGCCACCCGACCGGCCTCTGCCTGCGGGCGCATCGCCTCCACTGTCTCCCGGACGAGCTCGTCGAGCCGGACCTGTTCCATCGACCAGCGCACATCACCAGCCTCGAGCCGAGAGAGCTCGAAGAGATCGTCGATCAGGATCCCGAGCGCCCGCACGTGGGTGGCCATCAGCTGCAGCTGGTCCCGGGTCCGTTCGGGCTCGAAGATGCCGTCCTCCAGACCCTCCGCGATCAACTGAAGGGTGGTAATCGGCGTCCGGAGATCGTGTGAGACCGAGGCCACGAGCTCCCGCCGGGCCCGCTCCTCGCTGGCCAGCTTGGCCGCCATCGCTTCGACATCGGCGGCGAGCGATGCCAACTCGTCCTGTCCCTGGGTGGGTATCCGGAGGTCCCGAGATCCCTCGCCCACCTGCATCACTGCGGCGCGCACGGCGTCGAGATCGGTCAGCGCGCGGCGGGCCACGAGCCGAGCCGCGGTCACGCCCACGAGCACGGCATAGCCGGTGGCCAGCGCGACGAAGAAGGCATCGTGGCTGGAGACGAACATCAGGGCGGCGAACAGGCCGACGGCTACCGCGAGCTGCGCCACGGTCAGGAGCGCGAGCGCGCCGAGCTGGCGATGGATGCCGCGGATCCATAGCCGGTGGGAGGCGAGCAGGTCGGCCAGCAGCGTCGTCACCGCCCCCAGCGGGGCCAGAATCTCCAGCGACGTGAGAAAGGCCCCGGCACCATAGATCGGCCAGGCGATGGCCGAGAGGGCAGCGGCTACGGCGACCGCGATGACCATGCGGGTCAGGCGGAGCCTCACGGAGCGAACCTATAGCCCACGCCCCACACCGTCTCGATGTGACGCGGTCGGGACGGGTCAGGCTCGAGTTTGGCCCGCAGGCGACGGATGTGCACGGTGACCGTGGAGGTGTCGATGTAGAAGCTGTACTGCCAGACGTGATCCATCAGCTGGTCACGCGTGAAGGCCTGCCCGGGATGCCGGGCCAGGAAGAGCAGCAGTTCGAACTCCCGTTGGGTGAGCTCGATCGGCTGCTCGTCCAGGGTCACCGTCCGGGCCGCCGGGTCGATGGCCAAGCCCCCGAAGTTGAGCGGCGGCTCATGCTCGGGTACGGGATCGATCCGCCGCAGGACCGCGTCCACCCGGGCCACGAGCTCCGCCGGGGAGAACGGCTTGACGATGTAATCATCGGCCCCGAGCCGCAATCCGATGACGCGGTCTGACTCCTCGCCCCGCGCCGTGAGCAGGATGATCGCTCCGCGACGCCGGTCGTCTCGCCGCAGGCGCCGCATGACCTCCAGGCCGTCGATGTCAGGAAGCATCAGATCGAGCACGACGACGTCGGGCCGGGCCCGTTCGGCCTGGCTCAGGGCGTCCTGGCCAGAGCCGGCGATCGCGGTCTCGTAGCCGGCTCGCCGCAGGTATCGAGACACCACGTCGGCGATGGCCGGCTCGTCGTCCACGACGAGCACCTTGGCCCGCTGATGGGGAGACAGCGGACTCATCCGGTCACCTTACGGGTCATCTCGTGCTGCATGGAAGGGCTCAGGGACATTGTTCACCGGCTCGTAAGGAGCGGACGAACCGCCGGCCCGGGGCACATTTCCGTAAGAAATTACGAGGTGATGTCAACGCTCCCAGATTCGTTGACGCCGACCACTCGCCCTGCTCCAATGGAAGCGAGGCACCGACCCCGGGAACGCGCTCAAGTGGTCCTGAAATTTTCCGAGGTCGGCTTCAGGTCACTTACCTGAACTCTGAAACCAAGAGAGGAAGCACATGCCTTCTTTGCTACGGGGCGCAGTTGCCGTGCTCGGAGCCACGGCCGGTCTCGCCCTAGCCCTCGCCGGGCCGGCCGCGGCGTCGGCTGACCACATCGTGGGTCACGTCTACACCAATGACAACAGCACTCCCACCAACACGATCAGCGGATTCGATCGCCACGCCGACGGGACGCTGACCCCCATCCCGGGGTCCCCGTTCGCGGCCGGCGGGGCCGGCACGGGAAGCGGTCTCGCCTCCCAGGGCGCGGTCCAAGTCTCGAGCGACGGGCGCTACCTATTGGCGGTCGACGCCGGCAGCAACCAGATCTCGGTGCTGCGGATCCACCGCAACGGCACCCTGACCCAGGTGCGCAGCGGACCGGTGTCCTCCGGAGGCGCCGATCCGGTGAGCCTGGCCGAGCACGATGGGCTCGTCTATGTGGCGAACGCCGGGAGCGCGGGCAGTAACTACACAGGCTTCGCGCTGGGCTGGCACGGGCAGCTGGAGCCGCTCCCCGGCGCCACCTTCGGCCTCCCGGCCGACGCCCAGCCGGGCGATGTGCTGTTCAACTCAACGGGCACGAACCTGGTGGGCACGCGGGTGGGGACCACCCCGGCCGCCTCAGCCATCGACAGCTTCCGGGTGAGCCGCGATGGCCGGCTGGATCCAGCCGCCGGCTCACCCTTCCCGGCCCAGGGACCCGGTCCGTTCGGGAGCGAGTTCCGTCCCACGGACCCCAGGCAGCTGTTCGTATCCAACGCCCACGGGGGCGCCGGAGCCGGCACCGTATCCGCCTTCGACGTGGCCCGTGACGGGACGCTGTTCTCGGTCGAAGGGTCTCCCTTCGCCGACGACCAGACGGCGCCGTGTTGGGTGGAGATAAGCCATGACGGCGGGTATCTGTTCACGGTGAACACCGCCTCGGGCAGCATCTCGAGCTACTCGATCGCCCGGGACGGATCGCTCACCCTCCTGGGGAGCACTCCCGTCTCCGGCGGGAAGGGCGTAAAGGCGGTTGACGCGCGTCTCAGCACCGACGGGCGGACGCTCTACCTCAACGAAACGGCGACCGGGCAGATTGGGGAGTTCGCCGTGAACGGCGGCAGCCTCACCGAGTTCGGCTCCGTTCCGGTCTCCACCGGAAGCGGCGCCGCCGGACTGGCGGTCAATTAGATCCCAACCCGGATTGGGCGAGCCGGGAGCTCAATCGCTCCCGGCTCGCGCTTCTGCGTTCGCCTCCCGGCGGGTATTGCCACGAGAGCAGACCGATTCCCTTAGGTTTCCTGGCACGGGATGCCCGCACTCGTTCGGAATTCGCTCCGCCTAGCGTCACTGGGCCTCGCCCTCACCGCCACATTGGCGACTGCGGCGACTCGCCGATGACCACCAAAGCTGCCTTCAACGCCGAAGAATGGCCGGCCATCGTCAATGCGCCGTATCTGACCGCGATGCTTGTGATGGCCGCCAGCCGCGGAGGGAGGATGCGGGAGACCCTGGGCATCGCCCAGGCCTATGCCAGTGCGCGCCAGACCTACCGGGATGAGCTGCTCCAGCAGATCCTGACCACACCTCCTTCGTTTGACCCCACCGCTCCGGCAGGCAACCCGGAGGAGTTTCACCAAGAGGCGCTGGCCACACTGCGCCACGCGCTTTCGATCCTCGAGCAGCACGCCATCGAGGACGAAATCAACGCCTACAAGCGCTTCGTCTACTTCGTCGCCGAGACGGTGGCCAAGGCGCACCGGGAAGGCGGGTTCCTGGGCATGGGCGGCAAGGAGGTCAGCGACCCGGAGCAGGCGCTGCTGGACGAGATCGCGGCGATCCTAGACGACCCGTCGGGCTCGCCCTAGCGCTTCCTGATCGGCGCCAGGTCGGCGACGAGCTTGCGCTCCGAGCCGTCCTTGCTGAAGCGGATGACGACGATGCCTCCGGGTTCAAGCCCGGTGACCACACCGTCGCCGAAGCTCGGATGGATGACGTCTTCGCCCAGCCGGAAGGCGGCCGGAACCGGCTCGGAGCGTGACCAGGTCTCGCCCGTGCCGCCGCCGCTCCATGAGGTTGCCCGGGCCCGGATTCCGGCAAAGGAGGGCCGCTCCTCCCGGTCGGTGAGCTCCTTGGGGATCTCGCCGATGAATCGGCTCGGCGCGCCCCACGTCCTTGACCCGAACACGTTGCGGGTACGCGCGTAACACATGTAGAGATCGCGCTCGGCGCGGGTGATGCCGACGTAGCAGAGCCGACGCTCCTCCTCGAGCCCTCCCTCATCGAGAGCCCGCGAATGGGGGAACACCCCCTCCTCGCAGCCGATGATGAACACGATCCCGAACTCAAGCCCTTTGGCGTTGTGCAGTGTCATGAGGGTCACCACGCCGGCATCGTCGGAGCGTTCGTCGGCGTCCGAGCGCAGCGTGACCTGCTGAAGGAACTCTTCCAGCGAATGCGTCTCGGCCTCGGAGGCGTCGTATTCGGCCGCCACGTTTACGAGCTCTTCCAGGTTCTCGATCCGCCCCTGGGCCTCGATCGTCCGCTCCGCCTCAAGCGCCTCCAGATATCCGGTCTCCTGGAGGACCTCCTTGAGGAGCTCTGCCACGGTGGCCCCGGACTCGACGCGCTCCTTCAGGACGTGCATGGTGGCCATGAACCGGTGCAGCGCCTTGACCGCCGGGGGGCCCAGGCCGGGCACATGCTCGGGCTCGGCGGCCGCGTCCCAGATGGTGACACCCGTCGTGTTGGCGTAGGCAAGGACACGGGACAGCGAGGTCGAGCCGATCCCCCTCCGAGGGGAGTTGACGATCCGCGCGAAGGCGCCCACGTCCTGCGGATTGACCAGGGTGATCAGGTAGGCGATCGCGTCCTTGATCTCCGCCCGCTCGTAGAACTTGGTTCCCCCGATCACCTGATAGGCGATGTCGGCCCGCGTGAGCGTGTCCTCCAGCACCCGCGACTGGGCGTTGGTGCGGTAGAAGACGGCGACCTCGTCCAGCGAGGTGCCTTCGTCCATGAGCCGCTGGATCTCCCCGGTGACGAAGCGGCCCTCGGCGTGCTCGTCCTCGAGCTCGCGGACCTTGATCGGGTCGCCCTGCCCGAGGTCGGTCCAAAGGTGCTTGGACTTACGCCCTCGGTTGTTGGAGATGACCGCGTTGGCGGCGTCGAGGATCGTCTGGGTCGAGCGGTAGTTCTGCTCGAGCTTGACCACGTGCGCATCCACGTACTCGTCCTCGAAATCGAGGATGTTGCGGATGTCGGCGCCGCGGAAGCCGTAGATGGCCTGCGAGTCGTCGCCCACGACCATGATGTTCCGGTGCTCCTTGGTCAGCAGCTGGAGCAGCCGGTACTGGGTGTGGTTGGTGTCCTGGTACTCGTCGACGAGCACGTGACGGAAGTTCTCGGCGTAGCGCTCACGAACCTCGTCGAACAGCTGCAGCAGATCCACCGCCCGGACCAGGAGGTCGTCGAAGTCCATGGCGTTGGCCCGGTGCAGCTCACGCTCATAGGCGCGGTAGACATCGGCCACCGTCTGCTCGAAGAACGACCCGACCATCTGGGCGTAGGCGTCAGCATCGCGCAGCCGATTCTTGGCGTCCGAGATCTGTGAGCCGATGGCCGCCGGAGTGAAGCGCTTGGGATCCACCCCGAGGTCGTCCAGGCAGCGCTTGATCAGCCGCCGGGAGTCGGCCTGGTCGTAGATCGTGAACTGGCGCGTGTAGCCCAGACGATCGGCGTGGGCCCTGAGCATCCGGGCACATGCGGAGTGGAACGTCATGACCCACATGGCCCTGACCCGGCGCCCGACGAGCAATCCGACCCGCTCGCGCATCTCGTCCGCCGCCTTGTTGGTGAAGGTGATGGAGAGAATCTCGTGCGGCTGAGCGGTCCCAGTGGCCAGGAGATAGGCGATCCTGTGGGTGAGGACGCGGGTCTTGCCGGAGCCTGCCCCAGCCAGGATGAGCAGCGGGCCGCCAGGGTAGGTCACGGCCTCCCGCTGGGGCTCGTTCAGCCCCTCGAGCAGGGCGTCCAGGTCAGTCGTCGTCTCAGGCATCGGCTTACGTTCTACGGTATCGAGGGTGGTGGTCGAAGCGGCTGGAATCCCGAGCCTGGGCAAGAAACGGGACTCCTGGTCCCGCTATACGCCCAGGCTCCCGGAGAAGCCACTGTGGCTGAGCTCCTGACCCAGCTCCGTAAAGCCGCGGCCGAGGTGGCCGGCCGGGCCAGGTACGTTCGGATCAACCAGGACGCGATCCCCGCCTACGCGGTGTCGCTTCCCACGCCCACAAGCTGTGCCGAGGACGAGACGCTCCCAGGCAGCCAAGAGGACCGCGCTGCCTTCTGGCTCACCCTCGACGCCATCAACTTCGGCTCGGGCTGGTTCCCGACGCTCAACAAGCGCCCCGGCCAAAGCGGCTATCACACGATCGCCGCCGGGGTTCGAGAGCGCTTCGAACACCAGGGGCCGTGGAGCCCAGATGAGCTTCAGGCGATGACCGCCGCCGAGATCGCCCGCACCCTCTCCCAAGACCCCACGCACGAGCTCATGGCCCTCTTCGCCGCCTCGCTCAACGACCTCGGGCACCACGTCGAAGCGGCCGGGAGGTTCTCGGCGGTGGCGGAAGACTCAGCCGAGGCCCTCGTCGAGCGCCTCGCGACCTGGGACTCCTTCGCCGACGTCTCGACCTACGAGGGCCTCACCGTCCCCTTTCTCAAGCGAGCCCAGATCGCCGCCGCCGACCTGCACCGCGCTCATGTGGCCCGGTTCGGAGATCTGGACCGCCTGACCATCTTTGCCGACAACCTGGTCCCCCACGTTCTTCGCTTAGACGGGATCCTCGCCTTCGAGGCAGGTCTGATCCGGCGCATCGACCGAGAGGCGCTGATCGAGCACGACTCGCCTGAGGAGGTGGAGATCCGCGCCTGCGCCCTCCACGCCGTCGAGCTGATCGTGGCGGAGCGGCCGGGCACGACAGCCCCCGAAACCGACCAGCTCCTCTGGTCACGGGGTGGGGAACCGCGCTACAAGGCACGTCCGCGGCATCGCTCGCGGACGACCGCCTACTGAGCCGTGATGGGCTCCCGGTCCGCTGCGTGCGCGTGCTCTGAGATCGCCTCCAGGATCTGAGGCCACGCCGCCTCGGGCAGGTCGTGCCCCATCCCCTCGATGGTGATCATCTGCGCGCCGGGAATCGCCCGCGCCGTGGCCACGCCGCCAGAGCGGTTGACCATCGGATCCTTGGACCCGTGGATGACCAGCGTCGGGGTCGCGATCGAGCGCAGCTGCTGGGTTCGGTTCCCGGAGGCGATGATCGCCCCGAGCTGCCGCCCCGAGCCGGCGGGATCAACACCTCGGTCCCAGGACCGGGCGGCGATGTCCCGGTGGCGCTCGGTGTCCTGCGGAAGTCCTCGGGACCCGATCGCCGTGAACACACTGACCTGACGGTCGATGTAGCCCTCGCGGTCCGACGGGGGACGACTGAGGAAATAGCGATAGATGGCCGGGGACGGCTGTCCGCTCCGCCGGCTGCCGGTGCTGGACATGATCGAGACGAGCGACCGCACCGAGGCGGGGTGCTCGGCCGCCAGCATCTGGGCGATCATCCCGCCCATCGAGGCGCCGACCACGTGCGCCGGCTCGAGCCCCAGCTCCTGAAGCAGGCGCCGAGCGTCCTCGGCCATGTCGCTGAGCGTGTAGAGGACGGGGTTGATCCGCCGGCGCAACAGCTGGCCCGGTGAGGGAGGCCGACCCTTAATGTGGGTCGAGCGGCCGGCGTCGCGGTTGTCGTAGCGGACGACGTAGAAACCTCGCTCGGCCAGCTGGCGGCAGAAGTCATCAGCCCAGCCGAGCATCTGCATCCCCAGTCCCATGATCAGGAGAAGCGGGGGATCGGACTCCTCGCCGAACGTCTCGTAGCAGAGGGTGATTCCGCGCCCGACGTCGCAAAACTGCTCAGGCATTGCGAGCACTTCCTGGCTTGGCCTTGGGCTTCGACTTGGTCGCCGCGCGCTTGCCGTTGGCGCTGCGCTTTGCCGGCGCCGCCGCGCGCTTGCCGTTGGCGCTGCGCTTTGCCGGCGTGGCCGCGCGCTTGCCGTTGGCGCTGCGCGGCTTACTCGGCTTCCCCACCGGCTTGATCTCGTCCAGCGCGTCGCCCAGCCAGCCGATGAGCGACCACAGGTCAGGCATCTGCTCCCGATCGGCGACGATCCCGAAGTCGAGCTGGCCCAGATAGCTCATCACGGTGATGTTCAGGCCCATGCCGTCGGTGATGACCGAGATCGGATAGTTGGCCTCGAGCTTGGCCCCGGCCATGTAGAGCGGAAACTGCGGCCCGGGGACGTTTGAGACGACCAGGTTCCAGGCCGGCCTCCCCGGACCGGTAGCCAGCCCGAAGGTAAGTCGCGCTGCGCGGGCGAAGAGCGCCGGGGGAATGAACTCGTTGGCGTCCTGGAGCAGTTCGGCCGGAAGCGCGCGATGGCGCTCCTTCATCTCCATCAGCGCCTCATGCGTGCGCTGCAGGCGGCGGATCGGGTCCGGCTCGTCGGTGAACAGCGGGGCGGTCATGAGCAGAATCCGGTTGCCGAACGTGCCCTGCTCCTTGTCCCGCCTCACCGACACCGGCACCTGGCCCACGAGCGGATCCTCAGGCAGCTCGTTGTGCTCCATCAGCCAGCGGCGCACCGCGCCGGCGCAGATCGAGACGACCACGTCGTTCACCGTGACGCCATAGGCATCCTTGACTGCCTTGACCTCGTCCAGCGAGAGCTGCCCGAAGGCGTAGCGGCGGTGGGATGAGATCCGGCCGTTGAACGTGGTCCGCGGGGGCACCAGGTTCCGCTGGCCTATGACCCGGCCGCCACCGAGCAGGTGCTGGACCTCCGCGGCCAGCCGGCCCGCCAGACCCACGCCGGGAATGTTGGCGAGCTGGGGGACCTCCGCGACGTTGGGCAGCGCCTTGGGAATCGAGCGCAGCAGCCGCAGCGGATAACGCGGGACGCCGAGAACCCCGCGGGCCAGCATCTCCACATCCCCGGGAGGCAGATCCGGCGCATCGGAGAACGTGTCAGGGGGCTCGCGCCCCTCCGGGCTCGTGTCGAGCAGCACGCCCATGATCTCGTTGCCGGAGATTCCGTCGATCACCGCGTGGTGAATCTTGCTCATCACGCCCACGCGCCCCTCCTGCAGGCCGTGGATCAGATACAGCTCCCACAGCGGGCGTGCGCGGTCCAGCGGCCGGGCGAAGATCCGCGCCACCTGCTCGGCCAGCTTCTCGTCGGCGCCGCCCGGCGGAAGAGCGAGCTCCCGCACATGGAAGTCGAGGTCGAAATCGGCGTCGTCGAGCCAGTAGGCGTAGTCGAGATCGAAGGGCACCGTGACCAGCCGCCACCGAAACGGAGGCACGAGTGGCAGCCGTTCGGCGATCAGCAGCTGGAGGTCCTCCAGGGTGAGTCGGCCGCCGGGCGCGGACGAGGGGTCGAGCACCGCCAGGGCGCCCACGTGGCCTACATGGCGCGAATCCTCGAGCGCTAGGAACTGCTGGTCAAGAGCCGTCAGCTGCCGCATATCTCTCCCTCCTCACTTACCGCCACCAGCCTACCCGGCCCGGAGCCGAGGGGCACCCGGACGGCAGCTCGGAGCGGCGGCTACTCGCCCCGGAGCTGCTCCGCGCGCATCGTCCAGCTCGCCTCGGTGTCGATGGCCGGGAACTTGCCGGACTGGGCGAGCGTCGCATCAAGCGCAATCACCGAGGTTTCCCCGCCCACCGCGGCCGGCGCGGTGGCGATCAGGGTCAGTGAACCCCCATCGGCGATGTTGCGGGCCGCAGCCAGGGTCCGCCGCGCGGCGGCTGGGGGGAGCCACTCGAGCGTGTCGATGAGGACGACGGCGTTGGCACCGCGAGCGGCCAGGCGGCGGGCTTGCTCGATGGCACCCTCCACCGCCTGCACCTGCGCCTCCGGCGAAGCGGCAAGGCTGATCGTGACCGCGGGTTCCACCGGTCCGGCCCGCCATTCGGTGATCTCCTCGGGCCGCACGCCAGCCAGGAGGAGCCAGAGCTCCACCCCCTCCTGTCCGGCCAGGCTTATGGCCAGGCGCCGGAGCGTCTCGGTCTTTCCGGACTGCCGCTCGCCCACGATGGCCACGCGGGAACCGCGCCCGATCGGAAGCTGCTCGCTGATCAGCTTGATCGTCGGGTCCTCAGAATCGAAACCGAAGGGTTGGCTGGGGAAGGCCGCGGGGAGGTCCTCGAAGCGGGTGCTGTCGGCCACCTCGGCGGCGGGACGGCCGTTGATCGTGTCGACGCGGACCAGCGAGGCGAAACGCTCAGAGCGTCGCGGCGGCCGGCGCGGCCCAGCCACACGATCGCCGGAGACGAGCTCACAACGCCTCACCTGTGCCGCGGAGACGTAGACGTCCTGATCGGACGGGTCGGGCGGGTTCAGGCGCACGAACGCCGCGCCCCCGGGTAGAAGCTCGACCACACCCTCCACCGTCTCGTCCTCACTGGCCTCAGAGGCCTCAGCGTCGGCGGTGCCGGCGGTGTCGGCGCGGTCAAGTTCGGCCTCGATCTCAGCGGCCCCCTCGCTCGGGGACTCCGTGTCCTCTTCGCCGCGGGCGCCAGAGCCTCCCCGGCTCCGGCCTCCGCGCCGGCTCCGGCGACGCCGGGCGGGGGCGGGTTCATCCCGCTCGGCGTCCTCAGCGGCGCCGGGCGCCTCGCCGGCGTCCGGTGCCTCACCGGTATCGCCCTCCTGACGGCGCAGGATGACGTCGATCAGCTCTTCTTTGCGCAGGCGTCGGTAGCCGTCGATCGACAGCTCCGAGGCAATGGCGTGCAGGTCGGCGAGCGGGCTCTGTTCGAGCGAGTCGCGATCGATGATCGACAAGGGAGTCTCCTTCGGTTGAACCTTCGGTTAGCCCCGGCCGCGTGGGGGCAGCGGCCGGCGAACGGACTGCAGCAACTCTAGCGGCCAGGTTCCCGGCGCAGGTCCTCGGCCAGGCGAAGCGATCCGGCGACCTCGACCGTCGCGGCCAGCGCCGCGTGAACGGCGAGATAGTCCGCCGTAGCGGCCACATCGTGCACCCGGAGCATGTGCGCCCCGGCGTCGATCCCCCACCCCACGGCGGCCAGCGTGCCTGCAAGCCGCTCCCGAGGGGCACGCCCGGTCAGTGCGCCGACGAAGTCCTTCCGGGACACGGCGAGGAGAAGCGGCCGCCCGAACGCGTGCAAGCGCTCGAGATCATGGAGCACCTCCACCGTCTGAGCCGGCGTCTTGCCGAAGTCCGGGCCAGGATCGAGCAGCAGCTGCTCGAACGCCATCCCACGCTCCAGTGCCACTTCGATCCGCTCGGCGAGGAAGGCCTCGACATCGTCCGTCACCCGCCCGTCAAGGCTGGGGTCGAACAGCTTCTCCTTGGGGGCCGCCCGAGTGTGCATGAGCACGAGCGCCGCTCCGGTCTCCGCGCACACCTCGGCCAGCTCGGGATCGCGCAGGCCGCTGACGTCGTTGATGATGGCCGCCCCGGCCGCGACCGCAGCCCGGGCCACGGCCGGCTTGTAGGTGTCAACGGAAACGACGGCGCCGAGCTCGTCCACGACCCTTGAGATGAGCGGCACGACACGCTCGATCTCCTTCTGCGCAGACACCGCCGGACGGTTGGTGACCCCGGATTCGCCCCCGATGTCGATCACATCGGCGCCGTCGGCCTGCAGCCTTCCCGCCAGCTCGAGGCGCGCCTCGAGCGTCCGGTTTTCCCCCGCATCGGAAAACGAGTCGGGCGTGGCATTCACGATGCCCATCAGCCACGGACGGCCCCCCAGAGAGAGCTTCCCGCCGGCGGTGAGCAGAGGGCGCTCCGGCGCGCTCATCGGCCGCCGATGCCCTCAGCCGCGGTCTCCTGCGCCCAGCCATCCACCTCTGCTTCGATCCGCCTCGCGTCCCAGCCCAGCACGCCGGCGAGCGCCTCGGCCACCCGCCGCGGGACCTGACTCTCCGGGAGATGGAGGTCGGGGGCGGCCAGCAAGCCCAGGCGGGTGCGGCGAAGCAGGACATCGCCGACGGTCAGCGTCTGCTCGCGCTGAGCCGAGAAGGGAGCCTCGGCCAGGAGGTCAGGGTGACCTTCGACAATCGGCTGGGCTAGCTCCGGGGTCTCTGCCGCGACTGCCAGGACCTGCTCGGCAGCAAAGCCGTAGCGCGCCGCGAGCGCCGCGTAGGCCGCGTCCGGCACCCCTGGCACACGGGGCAGCGCCTCAGGGTCGACCGGCTGGCCGAGGGGGATCTCGTGCGTGCGGCAGGGAGCGTCCCGTCCCTCGCGCTCGACCAGGCGGTCCACGGCCAGTTTGGCCATCCGCCGCCAGGTCGTGAGCTTCCCGCCGGTGATCGTGATCAGCCCGCTCGAGGTCTCGTAAAGCTCGGCCTTGCGTGAGATGTCGACCGATTTACGGCTGTCCCCGGAGGAGATCAGCGGCCGGACCCCGGCGTAGGCACCGACCAGATCGCCTGAGTCCAGCGAGGTCCCGAAGAACGAGTTCGCCGCCGTCAGGAGGTAGTCGATGTCATCCGGGTCCGGGCGCACATGATCGATGTCTCCGGAGTAGTTGTTGTCAGTGGTGCCCAGGAGGCTCCGGCCCAGCCAGGGCAGGGCGAAGATCGACCTGCCCTCCCCGGCCGGGACAATCGCGCCACCCACCAGAGGCAGATCGGCGAAGGCGACCGTGATGTGCGTTCCCCGGCTCGGAGCGATCTTGGGAACCTCGGCCTCCGAGTGAAGCTCCTCCGGCCGGATTCGGTCGGCCCATACCCCGGTGGCGTTGATCACGTTGCTGGCGCGGACGGGGAACGACTCGCTCGTCTCTGTGTCCCGAACCAGCACCCCGGACTCGTCGCCGCCACCGTCCAGCAGCTCCACCACCTCGAGGCGGTTTGCGCAAATGGTCCCGAAGCGCTCGGCCTCCCCAAGGACGGTGAGCACGAGCCTGACGTCGTCGGTCTGGCAGTCGTAGAAGAGGTATCCGCCGGTGGGATTCCGCCCGTCCAGAGCCGGCAGCAGCTCCACCACCTCCGCGCCGGAGATCGTGCGGTGCCGGGCCGGGCTCCAGTCGCTTTCGGGCTCCACGACGGACTCGTCCTCCCGGCGTGGCCGTCCCCCCAACTGAGCCGCTCGGCGGCCGCCCCGGCGGCCGCGCAGGGCCGGGGTGGCCATGACGTCGTACATGTTCAGCCCGATACCGACCAGGCGGTCAGGCCGGGCTCCATCGAAAGCGGGCACGACCATGGGCAGCGGCCGGACCAGGTGCGGCGCCAGCTTGACCATCAGCTGGCGCTCCAGCAGGGCCTCGCGGACTAGGCCGAGGTCGAACTTCTGCAGGTAGCGCAGGCCGCCATGCACGAGCTTCGAGGACCGGCTGCTCGTCCCGGAGGCGAAATCCGCTTTCTCGACCAGGGCCACGCTGTATCCGCGTGACGCGGCGTCAAGCGCCACCCCAGCCCCGGTGATCCCACCCCCCACGACTACGAGATCGAAGCGCTCGCCCTGGAGTGCCTCGATGGCGCTGCGGCGAGGGATCATGGCGCGAGCCTACTTAGGCCCGCCTCCGGCGGCCCTTAGTGGCCTCCTGCGGCCTTGAACAGCGACAGCACGACCTGGTACCAGGCTGGTGACGTCTCCTGGTATCCGGGGCAACAGGTCGGGCCACCGGGGGCGCTGATCCCGATCTCGATGTGGGGGGCGTCGGACATGCCGACGTCACCGCATCCGAGATCGGCGATCGGCTCGCCGGCGGTGACCTGGGCACCGACCGGAACGAGGGCAGGAGCAGCGTGGCCGTAGTAGATGTAGCGGCCCGTGTAGGGACCGCTTGAGACCTTGATCACGGGGGCGTAGGGGCCGAAGCCGCTGATGCCCTCCTGGACGATCTTTCCCGGCGCCATCGCCACCTCGACCACCTTCGAGCCGCAGGCATTGTTGACCGTCCCGATGTCGATTCCCTGGTCAAGAGACCAGTCCTTGGAGGGGAGAACGCGGCTGAGCGGCTTGAGGGGAAAGACCAAAGAGCCGGTGGTGGCCGCGCTGCTCGAGCCCCCCGTCAGCGCTCCTGACCCGCCTGAGTCGGCAAGCGCGCTGCTGAGCGCCGCCTGCTTGACCGCGGCGAGCAGGGACGCCGCTGTGCGCGGTCCTACCGAGCCGCTCACCGGCCGCAGCTGCTGGGCATTCTGGAAGTTCCACACCGCGCGCTTGGTCATCGAGCCGAAGTAGCCACTGGGCGGCACGACGTAGCCGACGTCGGACAGCCAGCTCTGGAGCGTCTTCACGTCGGCGCCGCGGTCGCCCCGGCGAAGCATGCGCGTGAACACGGAGGACGAGGTCTGTGCCGTGACGATCCCGTGCGGGTCGCTCTGCGTGATCATCGCGGCGCCGCCTGAGGCCGCCCAGGCGGCTGCCGCCGGCAGCAGCAATCCGCCGAGCACGGCTAGGCAGGACGTCAAGCTCTTCGGTTTAAACCTGCGAAAGACGTGCAACATCCATCCCCGCGGAACCGGTTACATGAACGCCTGTGGCCTACGGGGTTAGCTGACGGGCTAGCGCTCAACTGCTGAGCGCATCTCACGGATCACCGCGAGACTCGCCCCAAATGACTTGGGTTCCCCGTTCCCCGGGGCGGCACGCCGGGGACTCGGCGCGCGCCACAGTAACAGAAACGTGAGACGGATAAGCCTCGAGCGGACGAGCGTCCAGGCGCGGCGGCTACTGGGCGGGGTCGGCGACGCCCCGGTCGGTGCGCTCTTTGATCAACTGCTTGATCCGCTCGACGGTGTCGTCGGACATCCGGCGGATCTCCCAATGGGTCAGCTTGAACACGCGCATCGGTGAGGTGGCGATCACGTCGGCGTTCCGTGGCTGGCGCTCGAATAGCCCAATCTCACCGATCAGGTCGCCCTGCTTGAGCGAGGCAATCTTCTCCCCGTCACGCACGACATCGGCGGTGCCCTCCTCAATCGCGATCAGCTCGACCGAGTAGTCGCCCTGCTTCATCAGGATCTGGCCCTCGGCGACGCTCGTCTCGGTGGCGAACGCCGCCAGGCGCTTGGCCTCCTCGTCGGACAGCTCCGAGAAGATCGGGATCGCTTTCAGCCTGGCAGGATCCATTCCGCGCCCACTCTATCTATAGAGCCTGTATCGCAGCAGTGATCTCGCTCACAGATTGCTTGGCGTCCCCGAAGAGCATGCTCGTCTCCGGCTCGTAAAAGAGCGGATTGTCGATCCCGGCGAAGCCTGAGGCCATCGAGCGCTTGAGCACGATCACCGACTTCGATTGGTTGACCTCAAGGATCGGCATGCCGTAGATGGGTGAGCCAGGCTCGTTCTTGGCCGCTGGATTGGTGACGTCGTTGGCCCCGATGACGAGGGTCACGTCGGTGCGGGCGAATTCCGGATTGACCTCGTCCATCTCCTTGAGGAGGTCATAGGGAACCTGTGACTCGGCCAGGAGCACGTTCATGTGGCCCGGCATCCGCCCCGCCACCGGGTGAATCGCGAACAGCACCCGGACGCCCTTACCCTCAAGCGCCTTCTCCAGATCCCGTACGGCGTACTGGGCCTGGGCGACCGCCATCCCGTAGCCGGGGGCGATCACCACCTGGCGGGCATACGAGAGCTGAATGGCCACGTCGTCGGCTGTCGTCGATTTGATGGGGCCGCGATCTTCGTCCCCGCCCGCTGGGGCGGCGACCTCGCCACCGAAGCCTCCCGCCACGATGGCGGGGACCGAACGGTTCATCGCCTTGGCCATCAGGTTGGTCAGGATCGTTCCGGAGGCGCCCACGATCATCCCGGCGACGATCATCACCGGGTTGGACAGCGCCACACCAGTCGCTGCCGCGGAAAGACCCGTGAACGCGTTGAGCAGCGAGATCACGACCGGCATGTCGGCGCCTCCGATTGGGAGCACGACCATGTTCCCGAGGACGCCCGCGGCGACGAGGATCCCGAGGATGAACAGCGCCTGTGAGTGTGTGCCGGCGGCGAGAATCACGGCGCTGGCGAGCGCAACCAGCGCCAGGAGCAGGTTGATCACGGCCTGCCCGGGAAGCTTGATCGGGCTCCCCGAGAGGATCCCCTGCAGCTTGCCGAACGCGATGTTGGAGCCCCAGAACGAGATCGAACCGACGATCGCGCCGAATAGCTCGAAGATCTCTGACCGCAGCGGCCAGTTCCCGCCGAAGTGGTGGCGGAACTCGACCCAGGCGATCAGGGCCACGGCACCGCCGCCGACGCCGTTGAACAGCGCGACCATCTGCGGCATCGCCGTCATGTGGACCCGACGGGCCGCCGGAACGCCGATCGCCGTCCCGATCGCGACCCCGACGATGATCAGCCAAACCGTGCTGGAGCCGTGGAACTCACCCTTGCGCAGGAGGGTGGCGATCACCGCAATCGCCATGCCAGCGGCCGCGATCTGGTTGCCACGGACCGCCGTTCGGGGCCCCGTGAGGCCCGTCATGCCGTAGATGAGCAGCGCGAACGCGACGATGTAAGCCGCGTCGATGAAGGTGGTGGTCTGGAGGAAGACGGTGCCCGCCTGGGTCACGATCCGGCGTCCTCCCCGTCGCCCTCATCGGCCTTGGGCGGGTCCTTGGCCTTGAACATCTCGAGCATCCGGTCGGTGACCAGGAAGCCTCCGATCACATTGATCGTCCCGAAAGCGATCGCGATCACCAGGAGCACCTTCTCCAGAACACCGCTTGACTCGGCCATGAGCAGCAGGCCACCGAGCACGACGATCCCGTGGATCGCGTTGGTGCCCGACATGAGCGGCGTGTGCAGGGTGTTTGGGACCTTCGAAATCACCGTGTAGCCGACGAAGCCCGCCAGCACCAGCACCGCGATATCGATGACGAGCGGATCCATGCTTCCTCCTCTAAGCGGCGGCGGCACCGGCGGCCTGCTTGGCCGCCTCGTTGACGATTTCTCCGTCCCGGGTGATGCACGCGCCCGCTATCACCTCGTCCTCGAAGTCGAGATCGAGCTGACCGTCTTTGATCATCAGGCCCACCAGAGCGTCGATGTTCCGGGCGTACAGCTGCGAGGCGTGCTCGGCCATCGTGCTGGCGACGTTCAGTGGCCCGGCGATCTTGACGTCATGGGCCAGGATCGTCTGGCCCGGCTCGGTGAGCGCGCAATTGCCGCCCGCCTCGGCGGCCAGATCGACTACGACCGAGCCCGGCTTCATCAGCCTGACCGCCTCCTCGGTGACGAGAATCGGGGCCCGGCGGCCGGGGACGAGCGCCGTCGTGATGACCACGTCCACCTTCCCGATCGCCTCGGCCATGAGCTTCTGCTGAAGCTCCTGCTGTTCGGGGGTGAGTTCGCGGGCGTAGCCGCCCGCACCCTCCAGGTCACCTCCCAGGTCGAACTCGAGAAAGGTGGCGCCCAGGGACTCCACCTGCTCCTTGACCGCGGCCCGGACGTCGAAGCCCTGGACCACGGCGCCGAGACGCCGTGCGGTGGCGATGGCCTGCAGACCGGCCACCCCGGCGCCGAGCACGAGCACGGTGGCGGGTCGGATCGTCCCAGCGGCCGTCATCAGCATGGGATAGAAGCGGCCCAGCTCCTGCGCGCCGATCAGCGCGGCTCGGTAACCCGCCACGTTGGACTGGCTGGAGAGGGCATCCATCGACTGGGCCCGGCTGATCCGGGGCACCGATTCCAGAGCGAAGCTGGTGGCGCCGGTTTGGGCAATGGCGCGGATGCCGTCGCCGTTGGTCAGCGGTTGGAGGAAGCCGACGAGGATGGTCGCCGATTGCAGACGGCCGATCTCCTCGGCGCTGGGGGGAGCCACCTTGACCACCATCTGGGCCCGGAACACCTCATCGGGACCATCGGCCAGCCTGGCGCCCGCCTCCTCGTACTGCGCATCGGGGATGAGGGCACCCTCCCCGGCCCCCCGCTCGACGATCACTTCGTTCTGGGGCGCGTCCTGCTCGCCCGTGACTGCGAGCAGCTTGCGCACGACGTCGGGTACGAGCGCCACGCGACGCTCGCCTTCTGCAATCTCCTTGGGGACCCCGATCTGCATCGGCGCGGCGGGAGGCTACCGACTTTGTGGCGCGCCGACCCCCTCACCCGATCCCGATCGGCGCCAGCACCACGGCGTCGAGGATCCCGGCGTCGGAGGCCAGCCTGAGTGCGAGATCCGGGTGGGTGCGCGCGGAACGCGCCGGCTGGGGGGGCTTGGCGTGCGCGTGCTGGGAGAGCCGGAAGGCCTTCCGCGCGGGCGCCGGGGCACGATGGGTGGCCACATGTGGCCGCGGCTCAGCGCTAAGGGGCAGTGGCTTGCCGGCCAGCGCCATCGCCGCCTCAGCCGTGACCCAGACCGGGGTCTGGTCGCTCGAGCTCGAGTACCGGACGTGGCCGTCAGCCGCGATCAGCGACTCCAAGTAGGAGAGCGGCGAGGGCGCCCCGCCGCGGTGCAGCGAGCTCGGATCGGCGCCGGCCGCGATCAGACCCTGCACGGCCCAGGCGGTTGACTGAGCGTTGGAGCCGGCGCCCGGCGAAGCCGGAAATCCCCCATCCCTGTCCTGCTGGCGCGTGATGAATCTGACCGCCCGTGACCTGACTGCCGCCGTCCGGGCGTCGCCGGCCAGCGCCTCCAGCACGGCCCCGGTGTCATCCACGTCGCTCGCGGCCCCGGCTGTGGCGAAGTTGAACCCGCCGTCCCGATCCTGCTGGGCCACGAGCCAAGCCAGCGTCCTGGGTGCCGGAGTCACCCCGGACGCGCGCAGCGCCAGCACGGCGAATGCGGTCAGGTTGGTCTGATCGGAGACCGCGCCGTCCCGGCCCAGTCTCGCCTCGAGGGCGGCGACCAGGTGATGGCCGCCGAAGTTGCGCGGGTGGGCCCCGGCCGCTGCCGCGGCCAGGATCGTCCGCTCGAGGGAACCGGGATCGGTGCCTGCTCCCGCGCCGGCGCGCAGATAGGCGATCACGCTGTGGCCGCCCCGGGCCACCTGGCTGGGGCTCTCGCCCTCGGCAGCCAGGCCCAGAACGGCCCACCCCGCGAAGAGTGGCGACGAGGACTGCCCCGGGGCGGCGCCGAAGCCACCGTCGGAGTTCTGGGCCGAGAGGAGGTAAGTGACCGGGCTGGCGGCGCTTCGCGCGGAGCCGGAGCCCGCCCCATCGGCGAGGGTCAGAGCCGCCGCGATGATGAGGACCGGTGCGGCAATGCGGCCATCGGGCACCCATCGGACCTCCAGCCGCATGACGAAGCGCTCCAGGGAGCGGGCCAGGGCGGGCCCGAAGGCCAGGGCAAGGACCAGGCACCCGACGGCATGAACGGTGTCGAAGCCGAGCCCCTTGCCGACATAGATCCCCAACTGGGCCGGGCTGTGGTCGCTGAAGTTCACCCAGTCGCCGATGTCCTGCAGAGCGGTGAAGGCAAAGCCGGTGATCAGGCAGACGAGAGCGAGCGGCAAGCGGCCGATCCGCCGACCGGTCACGACGGCGAGGCCGGCTCCCGCGAGGCCCGTCATCCCCCAGCCGACCATCTGCCACGGCGTCCACGGTCCCTGACCGAAGAAGAAGTTGGACGTCAGGGCAGCCACCGCTCCGACCACGAAGCCCGGAGCCGGCCCCAGGGCATAGCCGGAGATGAGCACGATGTCGGTCGTTGGCTTGACGTTGGGGAGCGCCGCGAAGGCGATTCGGCCCAGCGCCGCGAAGGCGGCCAGCGTCGCAACCAGGGCGATCACGCGGGCGTCGGGTCGCATCCGCTCATACCAGGCGAATCCCCCCACGAGCGCCACGAGAAGCACCGCTGAAGCTCCGATCTGCCAGCTCATGCGGGGGTCTCCACCGGCGCGGACTCGCTCAGCAGGACGATTCCCTCCTCTGGGGTCACGGCTCCGCCGGCGCCGCCCAGCACGCGAGCCGTCTCGGTGGCGAAGTAGGTGCCGGTGGCCAGCACCTCGGCCACTGAGCCATCGGCGATGACCGCGCCATCGGCCAGCAAGACCACGCGGTCGGCGAAGGCTGCCGTGAACTCAGGATCGTGGGTGGCCACGATCACCGCCCCCGGCAGGTGCCGAAGCAGTGTTGCCAGCTCCCCTTTGACCCGCCGATCGAGGCCGCGTGTGGGCTCATCCAGGCAGACGACAGCCGCCACCTCCTCCTCGGGGTCCCCGAGCACGGTGGCCAGCGCCAGGCGCTGCTTCTCACCCCCCGACAGGTCGCGGGGATGGCGGGCGGCCAGGCGCAGCGGATCGAGACCGACCGCCTGGAGGGCGCGGGCGGGGGCTTCGGCCGCGACCGATTCGTGGACGAGGTAGTCGTTCGGGTTCTGGAGGAGCAGGGCCACCCGGCCGCCCCGCGTGACGCGTCCGCGGGTGGGGTCCATCAGGCCTGCGGCGTGGCGAAGGAGCGTCGACTTGCCGGCTCCGTTCCGTCCCATCAGCGCCACGCGCTCGCCGGG
Organism: uncultured Solirubrobacterales bacterium; assembly: GCA_963733555.1. Classification (GTDB taxonomy): domain Bacteria; phylum Actinomycetota; class Thermoleophilia; order Solirubrobacterales; family Solirubrobacteraceae; genus Palsa-465. The sequence goes on along the minus strand of CAVTDO010000002.1, from coordinate 629,277 downwards.
ACGGACGGTCAGAGAGAAGCTGCGAAGGATGGCGCGGCCCTCCCGCAGCTCGTGCCACACCCTTTCGAAGACCAGCGCCGCGGGCTCTCGGCGAGCTGGGCGAGGTGTTGCCCGCGAGGACGTCGCTCTCTCATCCACGTCGGGGAGCAGCCCTCTGGCGCGCAGAGCCGAGCGTGCCCGCTTGACCCCTGGGGCCGGCGGTAGCCCCACCCCGGCCAAGAGCCGAGCTCCCGGGGTCGCCAATTCCGGGGCCTCTGCGATCGCCCACTCCAAAAAGCGCGCCGGGGGGCTGTCACAGACGACGCGTCCGCGGTCGAGGGCGATGACGCGATCAGCCAGGCCGAGGCAGCGCTCGAGCCGGTGCTCGGCCAGGAGGATGGCGGCGTCGAGGTCCTCGTTGAGGCGCCGCAGAGTGCCGATCAGCTCATCCCCGGCGACCGGGTCGAGCTGCGAGGTCGGTTCGTCGAGCACGATCAGCCGTGGGCGCCCGAGCAGCGCCGCCCCCAGGGCCACGCGCTGGAGCTCGCCGCCGGACAGGGTGTCCGTGGTGCGGTCGAGCAGCTGCTCGATCCCGAGGGCGAGTGCCGCCTCCTCAGCCCCCCGGGCCACGGCGACCTGGGACTCGCCCCGGTTCTCGAGCGGGAAGGCGAGCTCGGCGCGGACGGTCCCCATCACCACCTGGGTCTCCGGGTCCTGGAACAGCGTGCCCACTGCCGCGGCCAGGTCCCCGGGTCCGTGCTCACGCACGTCCATCCCCGCCACCCAGGCCCGACCAAAGAACTCACCACCGTAGAAGTGAGGGACGAGCCCGGAGGCGATGCGCAGGAGGGTTGACTTGCCTGACCCGGTCGCTCCGGCGAGCACGATCAGCTCACCCGGCTCAACCTCCAGGCTGACGTCCGCCAGCGCCATGTCTCGGCTACCGGGATAGCGGTAGCTGACGTGTGAGAGCTCAAGGAGGCTCATCGCTCGATCCCCCGACGATCGGCGAAGGGCAGGAGCGCAGAGATGAGAATCCCGGCCGAGGCTGCAAGCTCTCCGGCGCCCACCGGTGCTCGGAGCGCCGGGTAGGCGGTGAACGGTTCGAGGCCCGCGACCCGGGCCAGGACCGCCAGCCCCAGGACGGCGCTCGCCGCGGCCATGAAACCGAGATCGTGGCGGGAATAGGGCGCCCGGTAGACCGGTGGCCGGCGCGCCGTTCCGTAGCCCCGGACCTCGAGCGCGGCGGCGACGTCAAGCGCGCGGTCGAGCACCCCTGCCGTGGTCGCCCGCAGGAGCCGCACGCGGGTGGCCGGCGGCCCGGGACGGCAGCGCTGGGCGTCGGCCATCCGGCGTGAATCACGAGCCAGGATCGGCAGCATCCGGGTGGCCAGGGTTGCCGTCAGCGCGGAGCGAAACGAGACGCGGCGGAACAGACGCAGGACCTCGTCCGGGTCCACGGCCACGGTGTAGAGCGCCCCGCAGAGAACCAGGGTGGCGGCGCGCAATCCGAGCACGCCCCCGTACGCCGTCGCCTCGAGCGTGACGTCGACGTGGCCGAGGAGAGGCAGGTCGCCGATTCGCCAGATCACGGTCAGCCCGTCGCGGGAGACCAGCGCGTTGACGAGCGCCACCAGCAGCCCCAGGGGGACGGCGAAGCGGGCGGCCCGCCGCAGCTCGCGGCCGACCCCAGCGGCCATCCCGGCCAGCACGACGCTCGCTGCCACCACGCCGAGGGCCAGCGGGGCCGAGAGGATCAGCGCCGCGCAGCCGAGCGACAGGCAGTAGAAGAGGCCGGCGGCGGCCCGAGCCGCATGCAGCGGGCTGGACCGGCGCCGGTAGCTCATGCTCCACCCTGCACGGGCACCGGCAGCTCGCTCGACCCAGACACGGCGAGGGCGAAATGATGATTGAGAGCAGCGGGTTTGAACGCCGCCGCCGCGGCCGCCACGCCCGCCGAATCGGTCCCGACGATGAGCCACGTCGGCTGGTCGGACCCCGACGCGGTGGCCGCGATGAGCCCAGCCCCCGATCCCAGCCGCCGTGCCACGTGGCCGCGGGGATTCAGGAGATCGAGCTCCGACCCGCCGTTGGCGAACCGGGCGTAGACACCGCTCCCGCTGGGGCCCTGCGAGATCAGGCTGGCCACGATCTCCGGGCGGACGTCACGCCATGTTCCGACCACCACGCTCAGTGAGTCGGTTCCCGATCCCGTCCCGATGAGCTGCGTGGCCACCGGCACCCCCTGAGCCGAGAGCTCGTTGCCCACCCGTGTGCAGGCCCGCCCGACATCGGGGGCGCACTCGATGGCCGTGGGCAGGCGCCTACCCCCTACGCCGTGCAGGAATGGCTCCGGGAACGATCCCACAACAGCCGGGATGGACTGCGTGGCGCTCCAGTCGTGCAGGTCCCACCAGATACGGTCGCCGCGGTGGACCGCCGTCACGGCCGCTCCCTTGGCCCCCTGGACGCCGTTGACGTAGTAGAACCAATCGACGTGGGACGGGTCTCCAGAGACCCTGTTGATCGACTCGACGAAGCCTCCGCCGTAGCGCGTTGTGATTCGGAGGCGGCGTGTGAGGGTGCGCATCACGGTCTCCGACCCAGGCACCCGGGCCTCCGTCGCGTGCGCGATCCCGTGCGCGCCGAAGTCGCGCGTCACCGTCACCGAGACGTCGCCGGTGCCGGGACCCGGACCGAGGCCGCAGCCGGCGAGCGCGAGCGCGCAAACGATCGCGCTCGCCGTGACCGCAGCCTTCGACCTCATCTACCGGCCGCCCCACGCCGGCGGCGTTCGCTCACTTGACCTTGAACAGCAGGTGCTCTCCTTGGTGCAGCTTGATGGCGCAGATGCCGCTGTTGGAGAACTTGCCGTTCAGGTAGACGCCCCAGTAATGGGAGCCGGTTGGTTTCACGTGCAGGATCGACGAAACGAAGATCCCACCCACGCTGGCGTAATAGGTGCCGGTCCACCGGCCGTGCGTCGCCGAATCGAGCGCGCCGGCCGCGCTCACACCCGAGCACTTTCCGGTGGGCGTCCCGCCCTTGGTGATCCATCCCGTCTTGCCGCGCACGGTCGTCGAGTGCAGCAGGGTCTTGGTCCGAGTCTGGATCTGCACCGTCACCGTTGGGCCTGCGGCCGAAGCCGAGCGGGCGGAGAATCCGACCGCGACCGGCACGGCCGCAAAGCCGGCCAGCACCAGCGTGCTGGAGAGAACGATTCCTACCTTCTTCATAGGGCCACCCCTTTCCACGAGGGCATATATGGCTTGTGGCCGGAGGCTGGTCTCCTGGCTTACGGGCCTACCGGCCGCGCCTTCCCGGTGAGTTGTCCTCACCAGTGGCCTTCAGTGCGGCTGGCGTCCCCGATCACAGTGGCGGGTCCGCGCCGGGCTTTCACCGGCTTCCCATGACCACCGACCTCGAACACGCGGATCCTATCGCGCGCCGCGCTCACGCCGACCGGCGCTGCCCCTCTCGCTGGCCGATGGCCCGGGCGATCAGTCCGAGCACCTCGAACGGCCGCCCTTCGACCGCGGTGCGAGTTACGCGGAGGACGACGATCCCCATCTCGGTCAGCAGCCGGGCGTCACGCCGGCGGTCGGCTTCGAAGCGCGACGGGGAGCCGTGGGTCCCGTAGGCGTCGACCTCGACGGCGAGCTGGAGATCGGCCCAGAACAGGTCGAGCCGGTAATCGAGGACGGGGACCTGGAGGCGAGGCTCCGGCAGAGCTGCGGCACGGATCAGTTGCAGCAGCCGCTCCTCAGGCCGAGAGTCGGTCTTGGTCGAGTGGGTGTGATTGGCGGCCACCCGGGCGAGCCTCGAGCGCCCGGGATGGCCTCCGGCTCGTGCCAGCAGGTCCTCGAGCGCTGCGCGCTTGAGGATCCGTCGCGCGAACAGCGCCTCGTCGAGCATGCGCTCGATGTCACGGTCGCTCAGCGTCCCTGCAACGTCAAGGAGCGTGCGGGCGGGGGAGGTGACCGGGAGTCCTTCGTGCAGCCCGATATCGACGGGGGTGATGTTGATGCTCCGATGCACCCGGACCCCCTCCGGGGCCGGGCAGCCGCGCGCGCCCGGGATCGTCACGTGAACGGGCCTGGCGGTCCCGGGGCGAAGCCCCAAAAGGGTCGCCGCGCTGTGATGGCTCAGAGCCGCTCCGTCCCCGCAGGCCAGCAGTGCGGCGGTCTCAGCGGCCAGCGGGACCTCACCGGTATGGGGAAGGCCGTAGACGCCCCGGTGGACTTGATGCAGGCGACCCGAGCGCAGCCGCCGCGCGATCGCCCCGGCGGCGATTCCCGCGTCCAGGAGCTGGCCGCGTGATGCACGTCCTCGCTGCCGCTCGGCAATCGCCCTGATCCGGGCCTCCACCGACGCCCCGGAATCGACACTTACTCGCCGACCATCGATCAAACGGACTTCCCTCGGCGAGTAGGTGTCGATTTTCGACACTTTCCCGCCGAGCGCCTCGCTTTCACGCGGGGATTGGCGAGTTAGTGTCGCTTTGCGGTCTGAACCCACAGGAGCAAGAGCCGCCGCAAGCCGAAAACCACCCCCGGCCTACACTAAAAGGACGCGATGACCGTCAATCTGACCCGCATCTACACCCGGCTGGGTGACTCGGGTGAAACGCACCTTGGGGACATGAGCCGGGTACCCAAGACGCACCCCCGGATCGAGGCCTACGGCACGGTGGATGAGCTGAACGCCCAGGTCGGGGTGGCACTGAGTACCGAGGGGTTGGCGGAGGCCCACGCGGAATGGCTCCGTCACATTCAGAACGACCTGTTCGACGTGGGGGCTGACATCGCGGTGCCTGAGGACCCGGAACGGGAGCGCCTGCGCGTGATTCCGGAGCAGACGGAATGGCTCGAGCAGCGGTGCGATGAGGTCAACGCGACGCTCACGCCGCTCAAATCGTTCGTCCTGCCCGGCGGAAGCCGGGTCGCAGCCCAGCTCCACGTCTGCCGCACCGTCTGCCGGCGCGCTGAGCGCCGCGCCATCGAAGGCGGCGAGGAGCTTAACCCCGAGGTCATCCGCTACCTGAACCGGCTCTCCGACCTGTTCTTCATCCTCAGCCGCGCCGCCAACGCGGGCGAGGAGCCGCTGTGGGAGCCGGGGCGCTATCGCTGAATTGAGCCAGGGCGGAGAGATCCTGAACGGGGTGTGGCGCTTCGAGGCGCGCCACCCCGAGTGGACCGAGGAGGAGGGCGGCGATGAGGGCTGGGATCCGGATGTCGCCTGGTGGGCGATCAGCACCAGCGCCGGAGTCGTGCTCGTCGACCCCCTGGTCGACGACTGGGACTCGCTCGACCGGCTCCTCAGCGAGAGCGGAGGCTGTGCCGGCGTGATTCGGACCTGCCACTGGCATCAGCGCAGCGTCGCGGAGGCGGCGAGCCGCTACGCCGCGCAGGTGTGGGCCAAGCCGGCTCCCGAGGGAGTGCCGCAGCACGGATATGACCACGGCGTCAAGGACGGCGATGAGGTCCACGGCGGGCTGCGCGTGACCGACGTCGAGCGCGCGGACGAGATCGCACTGTGGCTGCCTGAGCAGCGGGCGCTCCTCTTCGGGGACGCGATGCTCCGCCGCCCAGACGGCGAGCTCCGCGTATGTCCGGACCCCTGGACCCAGCCCGACGGTGGCCCCGCTCGGCTACGCGAGATCCTCCGTCGCCTCGCTGAGCCCCCCGTCGAGCATGTCCTGGTCTCGCACGGCCCGCTCGTCACCGGGAACGGGCTGGAGTCGCTTCAATCGGCGCTGGGCTGACGGCTCAGGCCGGCGCGGTGCGCATGATCTTGATCTCCGGGGCGCTGCCGGTGCGGCGCACGTGGGCGCAATGCTCGATGTCCTCCGGCGAGGCCACCTCAACACTCAGACCAGGGCTGGGCTCGTACCGGCTAGCCTCGTAGAGGAGATCCTGGTAGCTCTCGAGCCCGGGTATGTGGCCCTCGATGTCGAGGTCGTAGGCACCGCAACGAAGCGTCCATAGCTGCCCGCGGGCGAGCTTCTCGGCCGTGAGCTTGGTCGGTGTCGTGTCGACCTCGCCGCCTATGCCGGCACCGTCGAGACGGATGGCCGCGCCCGTGGCGTCAAGCGCCCGGGCCAGCCGCTCGAAGTTGCGCCGGTAGGGGGCGGCCACGATGGCCGCGGGACCGCTGCCGGACTCGTGACCGCGGATGGCGGAAGCCACGTCTCCGACAAGCACGAAGTCGACCTGGTTGGCCTTGAGCCATCGCAGAACGGCCAGCGCGCCGGCGTCGATGTGCTCGAAGCCTTGGTTGGTCTGGGTCGGGGTGGTCTGGATGCGCGGAGGATGTCTTTTGAGCAGCATGCCCTGCGTTTCGCCCCGGGATCCCGGAGTCCTGCAACGGGATGGCGAGGACCGCGGCGGCCGCCGTTCAGACGGGGACCTGGCCCCCCATGATCACCGTGCGCTCGCCGGGCAGCCCGAAGTGCTCGATCGGGCTGGCTGCGTTGCGGGCCATGGTGACGAACAGCTTCTTGGCCGCCATCTCAAGCGGCTTGGCCCGGGTCGGAGAGATCGTGATCCGGGAGACGAAGTAGGAGGCATGCTCGAGATCGAGGTTGCGCTCGAGCAGCCCGCGCATGCGCGCCAGCTTGAGCAGCCCCGGGATGTTCAGGCGGTCGTGGTAGCCCACCCGCATGGTCACGTGGAAAACCTTGTACAGGCCACGGCCCATTCGTTCCACGACGAACTGATCGAAGGTGTCCACGTGAGGGATGCTGACCGTGTCGACGGAAACGATCACCACCTTCTCGTGCAGAACGTGCGTGTGCTCGACCTCGGCCCGGAGCGCCAGCGGCGTCGTTTCCTTGTTCGGATTGAGGAACACCGCCACGCCCGGGGTGCGAACGAGCTGAGGGTCCTGGTCGGGGAGGCCGTTGAGGAACTCCTCAAGCGAGCCCTCCTGGCCGATCCGGTTGCGCGTGACGACGGTCTGCCAGTGGCGCCAGTTGACCATCACCAGCGAGAGCACGAGGCCGATGGCCAGGGGCAGCCAGGCGCCGTGTTCGATCTTGGCCACGTTCGCGCTGAAGAAGGCGGCCTCGACGGTCAGGAACAGCACCCCGATCGGAATCAGGCGGCGCCGAGCGGTTCGCCACAGCAGCCGGGCGACGCCGAGAAACAGGATCGTGTTGAGCAGGAAGGTGCCGGTCACGGCGACGCCGTAGATGTCCCCGAGCCGGTTCGAGTTGCGGAAGATCAGCGTGAGCGTGAGCACCCCGATGCAGAGCGCCCAGTTGACAACCGGCACGTAGATCTGTCCCTCGGTTCCAGAGGTATGGAGGATCTTGAGCCGGGGCAGGAACCTGAGCTGGACGGCCTGCCGGGCCACCGAGAAGGTGCCGGAGATCACCGCCTGAGAGGCGATGATCGTGGCCATCGTGGCCAGGATGACCATCGGCCACAGGCCCCACCGCGGGACCATCGAGAAGAACGGGTTGAACGTGTCCGTGTGCCTCGTGGTCTGGGGGTGGTGGAGGATCCACACCCCCTGACCGAGGTAATTGAGGATCAGCGCGGGCAACGCGATCCCGAACCAGCCCATCCGGATCGGGGTGGCCCCGAAGTGGCCGCGGTCGGCATAGAGCGCCTCGGCCCCCGTCACGGCCAGGACCACTCCGCCCAGGGTCAGATAGCCGGCGGCGCCGTGGTCCGCCAAGAAGCGGATTGCCCAGCTGGGTGAGAGCGCCTGGAAGACGCCCGGCTCCTTCACCACCTGAGAGAGGCCAATCAAGGCGATGACCAGGAACCAGCACAGGATGATCGGGCCGAAGAGCCAGCCGATGATGCCGGAGCCGAACTGCTGGACAACGAAGAGGGCGAGCAGGACTCCGACCGAGATGGGCACGACCAAGTGGGCGAGGCTCGGCGCCACGACCTGCATGCCTCCGACCGCCCCGAGGACGGAGATCGCCGGCGTGACGATCCCATCGCCGAAGAACAGGGCGGCGCCGAAGATCCCCAGCATGACCAGGGTGCCCGCCCGGGCCGCCCGGCTCCGGGAGAGCAGCGCGGTCAGGGCCATGATCCCCCCGTCCCCCCGGTTGTGGGCGCGCATGATGAACCCCGCGTACTTGATCGAGACGATCACCATCAGGGCCCAGAAGATGAGCGACGAGACGCCATAGATTCCGGCCGCAGTGGCCTGGGCTGCGGCTCGGTGGGTGGTGAAGATCACCTGGTCGGTGTAGAGCGGGCTCGTGCCCAAATCCCCGTAGACCACCCCCAGGGCGCCGAGGATTAGGACGGCGCGGCCGGCGTCCGTGATGACATCCCGGTGGTAGTCGGCCAGCTCTGCGAAGCGACGCTGGGCCTCCTCGGACTCCGGGTCCTCCCCGTCGCCATCCGCCTGACCCCAATAGCCGAGCTTGTGAGCGGCCTCGTGGTAGACGCGCTTCGGCTTGGGACGGGCGCCCGGGTTTGGTTTCTCGTCGGGCTCGAGAGCGATGTCGAGATCGTCGGCCTTATGAGCCGCCTCGTGCAGCGTGCGCCGGTAGCGTCCTCGCTCGGCCATCGATTCGCAGGCTAGCCGAGAACCGGCGCTCTCCTGGCCATCTTCCCTGCCGGCGTCCTGATCAGTCGTGAAGATGGAAGGGCAGGGTGGCCACGATCACCTTGCAGCGGGTCTTGAGCACGGCCCCCAGCAGCCGCCCGCGCTGGTTGTGGAGGATCTCGTGCCAGCGCTTGCGGGGGATGATCTCCGGGATGAGGACCGTGATCATCACGTCCTCATTCTCCACCGACTTCACGTAGCGGACCACAGTCCGGATCAGCGAGCGCTGGGGGTCCAGCAAGACCTCGATGGCGACGCCGGAGTGCCACTCGTCCCACGCCCGCTTGATCCGCGCACACTCCTCCTCATCGCCGGCCACGGCCACCGCCACCACGGTGTCGCCGAGGGAAAGGGCGGCGCTCAGCGCCCGCTGGGTGAGCAGGCTCACGGTCGTGCTCGGCACGACAACGATGCTCTCCCGCTGGCGAGGCGCGGATGGGGTCCTGCCCAGCTTTAGCTCACGCGCCACCTGCGCGTAATAGCCCTCGATCCGGGAGAACAGAACCATCTCCAGCGGGATGGCGGCCACCACGACCCAGGCGCCGACCAGGAACTTGCTCCACAGGAAGATCAGGACCGCGGCGCCGGTCATGAGCGCGCCGGTGCCGTTCAGCACCGCCCGCACCTGCCAGCGGCGCGGCCGATCCTTGCTCCAGTGCACGACGAGTCCGATCTGGCTGACCGTGAACCCGACATCGCCTGGGGCCCGTAGGCGACGCTCGACAGCGCGTCGAGGCTCAGCGCCGCCAGGCCGCCTAGCACCCCCAGCTCGTGGCCCTCTGAGCTGTGCTTGCCCTTGCCCAGGCCCCCCGCCCACCTCCCTGCGCGTTTCGCGCTGGGAGATGGGCGGGCCCGGGTCACGGGAAGACCACCCTGCGCCTAGAGCAGGCCGTTGGCCTGCAGGAAGGCATGCGCCACAGCGGAGGGCGACTGCTGATCCAGCGCTACCGCGGCGTTCATCCTGATGATCGCCGGCAAGGTCAACAGCGCGCTGACCTTGTTGATCGTCTGCGTGAAGGCGGGACCCTCGGTCTGGACCAGGCTCTTCTTGACCACGGGCGCGACATTCTGGAAGCCGAAGAGCTTCTTGGTGTCGGTGAGCACCGTGTACTTGCCGCTCTGGAGCTGCGGGTCGGTGGTGAAGATCGTCGCGATCTTCACCTGCCCGGAATCGAGCGCCTTGTAGTTGAGGCCCTCGGCCAGGGGAACGAACTGCAGGCTCTTTAGGCCGTAGACCTGTCGCAGGCCGACCAGGCCGTCGTAGCGGGTGCGGTTCTCCGCCGGCGCTTCGTAGGTAACCGGACCCAGCTTCTTGATGTCCGCGATCGTTGACAGGCCGTGCTGCTGGGCGTACGCCTTGGTGGCGGCCAGGCCGTCAGCGTCGTAGAACGGCGTTTGGCCCAGCAGCGTGAAGCCCTTCTTCTCGACGTACGCCTGCGCCAGGTTGTAGGTCTCCTGCGCACTGCTGGGCGGCTTGGTGTCTCCGGCGATCGCTGTAAGGAGCGTGCCCGTGTACTCGGGGTACATCTGGACCTGGCCGTTCTTCAGTGCCGTCCAGATGATCTCCGAGCTGCCGATGTTGCCCTTCAGCGTCACCGTATAGCCCTTGGCCTGCAGGGCCTGCTGGTAGAGCGCGCCGAGCAGGTACTCCTCGTCGAAGTTCTTATCGCCCATCACGATCGGCGGCTTGCCCTTGCCTGGGCCGCTCGAGGCGGACCCCGAGGCCGATGACGAGCTCGAGGAGCTGCTCGACGTCGATGAGCTGCCCGAGTTTGAGCTGCCGCACGCGGCCACCGCGAGCATCAGCGCGAGCGCCATTGCAACGGTCTTCCATGGTCTCAAGGATGTCCTCATGTCTTCTCCTGGTCGTTGATTTCGGAGTAGGTCGTTACGCCGCGTCGCTCACGAGCGGCGCGAAGGTTGCGGCGGCTTGCTCGCCGCGCGCCAGCTTGATCCCGCGTGGGGTGAGTCCCGATTGGACTCCCGCTAGCACCACTTCGACGCCGAGCGCGAGAGCGGCGATCAAGTAGGCCGCTCCGATTACGCCCGGCAGCCGGTAGCTGGCCTCGTTGTTGATTATGTCGCCCAGCGTTCCGCTGTAGCCGGTCAGAGAGGCGATCGTCGTGGTCGAAATGACGAACAGCGACGCCGTCCGGATACCCGCGAAAATTAGGGGAATGCCCATCGGCAGTTCGACCTGGCGCACGATCTGCCACTCGGTCAGCCCCATTCCCCGCGCCGCGTCGACGGTCTCGCGATCGACGCCATCAATGGCTACGTAGGCATTGGTGATCATCGGGGGTATGGCGAGGACGATCAGGGCCAGCTCGACGTTCTTGAGGCCGATCCCCAGTAGCGCCACCCCGATCGCCAGAACCGCGAGGCTCGGCAGCGCACGCCAGACGTTGCCCAGGTTGATGGCCAGGAACGAGAAGCGGTGAATGTGGCCCAGCCAAACTCCGATCGGGATCGCGATCACGAGCGCGATGGCGATGCCGATCGCCGCCACCTTGAGCGTCTCCAGCGTGAGGTGCACGAGCGTGGGCGCACCCGGCACCCCGGCCAGCTGCCCGTTGGACCCGATGAAGTGGAAGGCCTGGATGAAGTTGTGCATCGCTTAGGCCCGCGTCCACGGGGTGAGGATCCGCTGCAGGCCGACGAGCAGGGCGTCGGCTACGAGCGCCAGGAGCACCGCCAGCGCGCCCGCGGAGATCAGCTCAGTCTTGAATACACCGTCGGCCACGGCGCGCAGGATCGGCACCCCGAGTCCTTCGTTGTCGACCAGCGAGGCCACGGTGGCGAGCGAGATCACGGTGACGGTGGCGATGCGCAGTCCGGCGATGATCGCCGGCAGCGCGAGCGGCAATTCGACGCGTAGCAGCGATTGGTTGCGGCCCATGCCCATTCCAGCTGCCGCTTCACGCACCTCGCCGGGCACCTCGCGCAGTCCGGTCAGCGTGTTGCGGAACAGGATCAGCAGCGTGTAGGACACGAGCGCCACCTCCGCCGTGGTACTGCTCAGCCCGAGCCCGGGCACGCCGTCGAGCAGCTCGAAGAGCGCGAGCGACGGGATCGTGTAGAGAATTGAGGTGACGATGATCACCGGCCTCTCGACCCAGCCCTGGCGGTAGGCGATCAAAGCCAGCGTGGTCGCGATGACAAAGCCGATGGCCACGGCGATGACCGTCAGGACGACATGCTGACGGAGCGCGGGCCACAGCACGGTGCCCCAGTTCTGACTGAACCAGTGGGTGCAGAAGAGGCCGTTCCTGCGCTCGCAGGCGAACGACGAGCTCCCGCCGAAGGTCGGGATGACGGGGCCGCCGGCGGCCAGCACAAGGCTCACGAGGCCGTCTCGCGATCCGACAGCCGGCCGTTGGCCAGGACACCGCCGAGCAGCGCCAGGGTGACGATCCCCGCGACTTCGCCGTTCTCGCCGATGACGGCCAGCGGCCCGCCACCGTGCGCGATCAGCTGAGAGAGGGCGTCGCGCACTGTGGTGTGAAGATCGACCGTATCTCCGACCGGCTGGCCGTTCTTCGGCACCAGTTCGACGTCGGCCAGGGTGGACAGGCCGAGGCGCTTCAGCGCCCGGTCCGCGCCGACGAATTCGGCCACGAACTCGTCGGCAGGGTCGGTGAGGATCCGCTCGGGCGTGTCGTACTGAGCCAGCCGCCCGCCCTCACGCAGGATGGCGATCTTGTCTCCCATCTTGATCGCCTCGTCGATGTCGTGGGTGACGAAGACGACCGTCTTGCGCACCTGGGCCTGAAGGCGCGCGAACTCATCCTGGAGCCGGGTACGGGTGATCGGATCGATGGCCCCGAAGGGCTCGTCCATGAGCATGAGCGGCGGGTCGGCCGCGAGCGCCCGCACCACTCCGATCCGCTGGCGCTGCCCCCCGGAGAGCTGGGCCGGGTAACGCGGCCCGATCTCGTCCGGGTCGAGGCCTGCGAGCTCGAGCAGCTCCTTGACCCGGGCTGCCGTGCGGCGCTTCTCCCAGCCGAGCAGCCGCGGCACCGTGGCCACGTTGTCGGCCACGCTGAAATGGGGAAACAGCCCGACCTGCTGGATCACATAGCCGATCTGGCGGCGGAGTTGATGCGGTTCCTGGCTCAGGACGCTCTCGCCCCCGAGCAGGATGTCCCCGCCGCTTGGCTCGATCATCCGGTTGATCAGCCGCAAGGCGGTGGTCTTGCCCGATCCCGACGGGCCGACGAGCACACACACCTCCCCCGCTCCCACCGTAAAGCTGAGGTCCTCAATCGCCGCCTGGCGCTGCCCGGGGTAGCGCTTGGAGACGCCGCGCAGCTCCAGCGTCGCCGCTTGGGGGGACGCTGACGGCCCCTCGGGTTGGGCGGTGTTGGCGATGTCCACGAGAAAAACCGGGCCGGTCTAGCCGGTTAGGGTAACGGGCTGGCGACGCCGTGCGCGTCGGTGGCGGTGCGTGGCGCGGTGAGAGCGGCGCCGGTGGCGGGCCCGTTTCGCCACCGTGAGGGCGGGCGGGCGGGCCCCACAGGCTTCGATCTCGGCCCTGTAGGCGGCAAGGGACGGCTTCTCGCTGTAGTCGTCCCGAAGCAGCCCGAAGGCGGCGAAGGTGGGGCCGAGCAGCGACTGGGGCGGGCTGGAGTTGGAGTCCCGCAGGTTGAACCAGCGGTAGTCGGTGATGTTGAAGGTTCCCGAATAGGCACACGCCGCCTGGACGAGCTCGGTCAGCGCCGCGGCCTGCTCGGCCTCGGACAGGACCCCCGTGGGGACGCCGTTCTCGGTGAACCAGATCGGCACGCCGGCGGCGATCCCAGCCGTCGGGGCGTAGCAGTCACGCACCACGCCGGCCGCCTGGGCCAGCTCGGCGGCATAGGTGTCGCCCGGGGTCATCGCCGGCGGATAGATGGTGCCGGGATAGAAGTCGACTCCGACGAAACCCAGGGCTCGCTGGAAGCTCGGACCTCCGTGCGCCCCCAAGTAGGCGAAGAAGGCCGCGTCACTCTGGGGCGAGAACCGGTAGGCGTAGGTGAAGCCGAAGCGCAGCTGCCGGTAGCCGCGTGCCGTGGCCTCGGCGTGCGCGGCCTCAATGCCCTGAATCAGCGCCGTCCTCCGCGCCCGCGTAATAGCCGTCCGACGTGTTGGGCGAGAAGGTCAAATTGACCTCATTGGTGATCGTCATCGCCACGACCCGGGGGTTGGCCCCGAACGAGTCCACCACGTGCCGCACGTAGGCCACCCAGGCGGAGAGATTCCCCGCGTCGCCCTGGGGCGGGTGGTAGCGCACCTGGATCTCGACCTCGAACCCGGCGCCGGTGTAAAGCGCTACCTGTTGCTCGAAGGCGTCGATACCGGCTTGGCCGTCTGACCAGAAGAGCCGGTTGAGACGAAGCACTATGGCTCGATCCGGCGGATCAAGCGCCTTGACAGCCGACAGGTCGCGAGCCGGATCGTCCGGGACAGTCGGGGTTTGCACGCCTCCGGCGCTGCCGGCGATACCCGGGTCGACCCCGAAGCGAAGGGGGGCGTCAGCGCGGGGCGGCGCCCCGCCATAGGACCCGGTGCAGTATGGATCCGCTGATGATGCGGCGGCGGCCCCAGCCAAGACGAGCGAACAGATGACAGCCGCCATGCAGCCCGCCGAGCGCACGATGCGATCCTAACCCCCGATGAGTCCCCGCGACGCAGCAGACTTCGGATCCCTCTATCGGCACGGGTTCGTGCGGCTGGCGGCGGCCGTGCCGCAGGTAAAGATCGCCGAGCCGGCGGTGAACACGGAGCGCACCCTCGGCCTCGCCGGGCAGGCCAGCGATGACCATGCGGCGCTTGTCGTGTTTCCGGAACTCGGGCTCTCCGGCTACTCGATCGAGGACCTGTTCCATCAACAGGCCCTGGTGGAGGGGGTGCTCGACGGTCTCGAGCGGCTGGTGGCGGCCAGCGCCGAGTTGCTGCCGGTGCTCGTCGTGGGCGCCCCGCTCCTGGCCGAGGGGGCGCTCTTCAACACTGCGGTGGTGATCCACCGAGGACGCCTCCTCGGGGTGGTCCCCAAGAGCTACCTGCCCGAGTACCGCGAGTTCTACGAGAAGCGCCACTTCCGAGCCGCCCGGGATCTGGTCGGCGATGAACTGCGGCTGCTCGGAGACACAGTCCCATTCGGCTCGCAGCTGCTGTTCGCCAGCCGTGACCTGCCCGGCTTCACCCTCAGCGTGGAGATCTGCGAGGACCTGTGGTCGCCGATCCCGCCCAGTACCTTCGGCGCCCTCGCCGGCGCCACAGTGCTGGCCAACCTGTCGGACTCGAACGTGACGATCGGCAAGGCGGACTACCGGCGGCTCCTGTGCGCCTCCCACTCGGCGCGCTGCATCGCCGGGTATGTCTTCACCTCGGCCGGCGTCGGCGAGTCGACAACCGATCTGGCCTGGGACGGACAGGCGCTGATCCATGAGAACGGCGAGCAGCTGGCCGAGTCAGAGCGCTTCTCCGACTCCGAGCAGCTGATCCTCGCCGACCTCAACCTGGACCGCCTGGTGTCCGATCGCTCGACCACGAGCAGCTTTACCGATTCAGTGCACGACCACCGGCGGCGGCTGGGGCGGATGCGCCGGATCGAGTTCGAGCTCGGGGTGCGGGGCGCCCCGGCGCGGCTGCGGCGGGAGATCGAGCGCTTCCCTTACGTGCCCGCCGATCCCGCCCGGCGCAACGAGCGCTGTGAAGAGGTCTACTCGATCCAGGTGCAGGGGCTGGAGACCCGAATGCAGGCCACCGGGATCGACAAGGCGGTGATCGGTGTCTCAGGCGGCCTGGACTCGACCCACGCCCTGATCGTGGCCGTCCGGGCCGTTGACCGCCTGGGCCTCCCCCGCTCCAACGTGCTCGCTTACACGATGCCCGGCTTTGCCACGAGCCAGCACACACTTTCCAACGCCCGGGCTCTGATGGAGGCGCTGGGAGTGACGGCCAACGAACTCGACATCCGTCCCGCGGCCACGCAGATGCTCCGTGATCTCGGGCATCCCGCGGCCGAGGGAGAGTTGGAATACGACGTCACCTACGAGAACGTTCAGGCCGGAGAGCGGACCTCCCACCTCTTCCGTCTGGCCAACTTCCACCGGGGTCTGGTCGTCGGCACGGGTGACCTGTCGGAGCTGGCGCTCGGGTGGAGCACCTACGGCGTGGGTGATCAGATGTCTCACTACAACGTCAACGCCTCCGTTCCCAAGACGCTCATCCAGTTCCTGCTCCGGTGGGCGATCGAGACCGAGCAGTACGGCCCCGAGGCTTCGCAGACGCTCGAGTCGATCCTCGACACGGCGATCACCCCCGAGCTGATCCCCAGCCAGGAGCCCGATGCGGACAAGCCCGGCGCCGACAGCGAGAGCGTCGTCGGCCCGTACGAGCTCCAGGACTTCTTCCTCTACTACATCCTGCGCTTCGGTTACCGCCCCAGCAAGGTCGCCTTCCTGGCCCACCACATCTGGGGCGACCGGGAGGCCGGGCGCGTGGCCCGACCTGATTCCCGAGGAGCGGCGCCACGAGTATTCCCTGACCGAGATCAAGCACTGGCTGGAGGTGTTCCTAGAGCGCTTCTTCCACACCAGCCAGTTCAAGCGCTCGGCGGTGCCCAACGCGCCCAAGGTCGGATCGGGCGGAGCCCTGTCGCCGCGAAGCGATTGGCGGGCCCCGTCGGACAGCACGGCCGAGACATGGCTGGCTGAGCTGCGCGCCAACGTGCCCGATGAGCTCTAACGGGCGGGAGCCCGCCGCGCCTACACTCGCCCGCGGGGGTCGATCACCGAACCTAAGGGGAGAGTTATGAAGAGATTGCTGTGCCTCGTGGTATTCGCCGGGGCGATCACCAGCTTTTTTGCCGCGGGAACGGCCTTCGCCGCCTCCACTGGCGTCTCAGGCACACCCACGGTCAAGCCACAGCCGACCAGCGGGTCGCCGAACGATGCGAGATCAATCACGGTCAGCGGGGGCGCATCGGTGTTGCCCACGACGCGGACGGTGCCGCACTGGTGGGGTAGCACCACCGATCCGAACAACGGCGTGAACTACGGCTACAACATGGTTGGCGCCGATCCCAACAGCTGCTCGGGAGCCGGCTGCTCAGTCACGGTTCAGGCCGACATCACGCCCCTTATCGTCAACTTCGACGGCATGACCTACGACGGCACCGCCGTGCTCGGACCCACCCTGGCGTCCCCGGTCTTTGCCAATAACAACTACGGCTCGACACCGGCCGCGACTGCACAAGGCGAATTTCCCAACTTCCCGCGGCTCATCAGGGGCCCGGGAGGTACTCTGTCCCAGGGCGACAAGGGGCTGTCGCTCCAGCTGGAGGACGCCACCATGCGGGCCCAGTTCATCAAGGTCGGCGCGGGTAGCAGCTACCACCTGATCCTCCACCCGAACACGATGCCGGCAGTCACCATCGACGTGCCCGCGAACCAGGGAACGCTGGAGCAGAGCCCTCAGGGCGTGATCTTCCCGGTGGTGAACGCGTCCTGGTGGTCGGCTCAGATCAACAACCTCGAGCAGACGGCCGACCCGACGCACCTGCCGATCTACCTGAGCAACGACGTCCTTCTTCAGGACAAGAGCGGCTGCTGCATCATCGGCTTCCATGGCACGCGTGCCTCCGGATTAGGCGGCGGCAGCGCTAACTCCAATGGCAACGCGCAGGTTCAGACGTTCGCGTGGGCATCCTGGGTCCGCCCCGGAACCTATCCACGCACCGCCCCCCTGCCGACCGACTGGGCGCTCCAGGACATTCACGCGCTCAGCCACGAGATCTCCGAGTGGGCTGACGACCCGTTCGTCAACAACACGGTGGAGCCTTGGGTGACGCCAACGGCACCGCAGTACGGGTGCACCGGAGTTCTCGAAACCGGTGATCCGGTCGTCGCCATCGGCTTTGCCAAGGGCACGAACACCTACGAGCAGAGCCGGCTGCCCAACGGGCAGACGAGGGCGGACGGTTACTACCACCCGGAGGACGAGGTATTCCTGCCCTGGTTCATGAGGCTGGCACCGAACTACGTCTCGGAGCCGACCCAGTCGGCATCGGCGAATGTCGGGCGCTACACCCTGATGGGCGATCTCAACCCGTTCGCGGGATTCCGGCAGCCGGCAACCGGCTGCTGAACCGACGCTGGCGGCTCAACACGCGGGAGGCTCACTCGGGCCTCCCGCGGGCCCGTCCGGTAGGTCGTCCCGCGAGCTCAGGCGCCAAGCAGCTCTCCCACTTCCTGGTCGCTCACCGGTGCAAAGTCGCCATACCACAGGCCCACCGCCATGAACGGGTGCGGCGAGGTGACGCACACGACCTCGTCGGCGATGCTGCGCAGCGATCGGCACGTCTCCCGGGGAGCGGTGGGCACGGCCACCACGATCGCGCGCGCTCCCAGCTCATGGAGTGCGACGATCGCCGCGCGCATCGTGGCCCCTGTGGCCAGGCCATCGTCGACGACAATGGCGACCCGGTCACGCACCTCTACCGCCTCTCGACCGCCGCGGTACGCCCTCTCCTGCTCTCGCAGCGTCTCCACCTCTTGCTCGGTGACCCGCTTGATTTCCTCCTGCGAGATCCGGCTCGCCCCCACCACGTCCTCGTTCAGGACCCTGACGCCCCCAGAGGCGATCGCTCCCATGGCCAGCTCCTCGTGCCCCGGCACACCGAGCTTGCGGACCACGAACACCTCGAGCGGGACCCCCAGAGCTCGTGCCACCTCGGCAGCCACCGGAACGCCGCCGCGGGGCAGGCCCAGGACAACGACATCGTCCCGGCCGGCGTAGGAGGAAAGCTCCGCCGCCAGGCGCCGGCCTGCGTCGCGGCGGTCGGCAAAGCGAGGTTGCGGGCGCCTCGGTTCCTGGCCCATCGACCCAGGGTAGGCCTGGCGCGATGAGGACGCCATGGCAATGACCGCTTACGCGCCAATGAAGGCGGTCCTGTCCGATCAGCCCTTCTCCGATCCGGACTGGGTGTTCGAGCGCAAGCTCGACGGCGAGCGCTGCGGCGCGGTCCGAAGCGCAGGCCGGGTTCACCTTCTTTCGCGGACCGGTCGCCGGCTTGACCAGACCTACCCGGAGCTTGTGGACGCCCTCGCCGTGGATGGACCCGATCTGCTCCTCGACGGCGAGATCGTGGCCTTCGCCCGCGGGCAGAGCAGCTTCGGGCGCCTCCAACAGCGAATGGGGATAGCCGATGCCGATCGTGCCCGCCAGAGCCCGGTCGCCGTGTACTACTACCTGTTCGACATCCTGGAGCTCGACGGGCGAGATGTCCGAGGGCTCCCGCTGCTGGAGCGCAAAGCGCTGCTCCGGCAGACGGTGCAGTTCCGGGGTCACCTTCGCTACACGACCTATCGCCGGGAAGCGGGTGAGGCGGCCTTTCGCTCGGCCTGCCAGCGCGGCTGGGAGGGCATCATCGCCAAGCGGGCGGACGGCCGTTACACGCCCACGCGCTCCCGCGACTGGCTGAAGCTCAAATGCGCCCACGGCCAGGAGCTCGTGATCGGCGGCTGGACGGCTCCGAAGGGATCCCGCCAGCATCTGGGGGCGCTACTCGTGGGCTACTACGACCAGGACCGGCTGCGCTACGCCGGCAAGGTCGGCACTGGGTTCGATCATCGATCGCTGGCGGAGCTGTCCCGGAAGCTGGGCCGGCTGCGCCGAGACTCCTCCCCCTTTGACGCCGGCAGCCCACCGCGCGGTGCCCATTGGGTCGAGCCCGAGCTGGTGGCGGAGATCGGATTCGCGGAATGGACGCGGGACAGCAAGCTCCGCCAGCCGCGCTACCAGGGCCTGCGGGACGACAAGCCGGCGCGTGAGGTCGTGCGTGAGGTGCCGTCCTGAGCCGGAAGCGCGCCCCGCGCCCCGCCGCGGTCGAGATCTCTCGCCGCGACAAGGTGCTGATCCCGCCCGGGATCAGCAAGGCCGACCTAGCGGCCTATTACGAGGCGGTCGCGGAGACCATGCTTCGCCACATCACTGACCGGCCGCTCAACCTGGAGCGCTACCCGGACGGGATCGCCGGCGAGCGGATCATGCAGCAGCGAATCGGGCGTTACTTTCCGGACTGGATCGACCGAGTCGAGGTGTCCGCGGCCAAGGGAAAGGTCGAGCACGTGGTGGCCAAGAATGCCGCCACGCTCGTCTATCTGGCCGGCCAGGCCTGCATCACCCTGCACCAGTGGCTGAGCCGCCGGGACAAGCTTCTGGCTCCCGACCGTCTGGTCATCGACCTCGATCCGTCAGGGGACAATGCCGAGTCGGTGCGCCGGGCCGCGCTCCTGATCGGCGACCTTCTGCGTGAGCTCGACCTGCGTCCCTGGGTCATGACCAGCGGGTCACGGGGCTATCACGTCGTCGTCGCCCTCCAGCGGCGCCTGGAGTTCGAGGCGGTGCGTGACTTCTCCCGTGGGGTGGCCGAGCTGGCCGCCGCGCGGGAGCCGGAGCTGTTCACCATCGAGCAGCGCAAGGCCAAGCGCGGGGGCAAGATCCTGATCGACGTGATGCGCAACGCATACGCCCACACCTCGGTGGCTCCGTACGCGGTCAGGGCGCGTCCGGAGGGGCCGGTGGCGACGCCGCTGCACTGGGAGGAGATGGAGGACCGCAGGACACACGCCCAGCGCTTCACCGTCGCGTCCGTGCCTGAGCGGATTGAGCGAGACGGCGATCCCTGGCGGGAGATCACGCGGTCGGCCGTCAGCCTCACCGCAGCTCGCAAGCGGCTCGGCGAGGCGCTGGCGGAAGTCAGCCCCGCTCGTGCCGGCGAGAAACGATCACCCAGGTCGTGAACAGACCGAGCGCCCAAACGCCTAGCACCGCCCGCGGCCGCACGTGCTGGTAGTCGCGGAAGTAGATGGCGTTGCGCAGCGCCGTCACAGTCGAGCCTGAGGGCAGCACTGGGACAGGAAGGCGAAGGGCTGTGGGAGGAGCGGCGGCGAGACGGCGCCGCCCGAGGAGGCGGTGCCGAGCACGACGAAGAACAGCCAGGTCGGCAGGATGGCCCAGCGGCCGATGAGGACGACCATCAGGGAGGCAAAGGAGGCCACTGCAAGCAGGTGCAGCGCGAGGGTCCCCCATTCCTCCGGGCAGACGGCAGCGGGCCGGTTCAACAACGGGCCGTCGACCGCGGTCATGGCAAGCGAGGCGACGAACGCGAGCAGCAGCACGAAGGCAAAGTGATGCTGCTCCTCAAGATCCGCGTCGTGGGCCCGCACCTGGAACACCGTGATGAAGCCGATGATCGTCGTGACGAGCATGAGGTAGAAGATGTCGACGCCGATCGGGTCATCCTCGGCCAGCGGGTGGGCGTCGAGAACCCGGACCGTCGGATCGACGGCGGAGATCTCCTTGAGCACCCGCGCCACCGACGCTCCGGCGGCGCTGGCCACGTACAACGTGGGACGGCTTGTCTTGAGATCGAGGACCGCGTAGACGTTCTGCTCGTCAACCGAGTGCAGCGCGTCGCGCAGGGAGGCGCTGGGCAGGAAGGCGAGACTGTCCTTGGCCACCTCCTGTACCGCCTTCACGGTCATCTGGTGACTGGCCGGCTGACCGACCAGCGCCGCCGGTATGCGGTGGGGCACCGGATCGCCGAGCGCCAGCGAGTAGGTCGTGACGAACAGCGAGCCGGCCGTGAGAGTGATCGTGCTGATGAGGATCGCTCGCTGCATCGGGGACCAGCGGTGATCCCGGACACGCACGAGCCATGCCTGCCGAGCAGGGGCATCCTCGGGCAGTCATATGGCGCGCGGGGTCAGCCCATCAGCATCGGCGAAGGCGGGATCCGCGTATGTCCGCGGATCTGCGGAATGATCATCGCTAGCTCGTCCTCGTAGCACCAGCTCCAATCCTCTCCGGACTCGAGCGAGCGAATCAAGGGATGCCCGGAAGAGCCGGCATGCGCAGTGGCGTGGTGATGGGGAGAGTCATCACAGCAGCCGACGTGGCCACAGGTCAGGCAAAGGCGCAGATGCAGCCAGACACCGCCCTCGCGCAAGCAGTCGTCACAGCCGTCGACGCTTTCCGGCAGCTCGGTCACCCCGATCGCGTCCAGATGGCTGCACTTGGTGGGCATGGTTCTCCGATCCGCGGGGCTTGGGCGAAAACGCCGCCCCAAGGATGGCGCACGCTAGGCGAACTGCTCGCCTGCGGTGGCGCCTCCGGTCCCAGCGGTGCCAAGCTCCCGCTCGAGCTCCTCCAGCGATCGCTCCTTGGTCTCTGGCACCCGGAGGGCGAAGTCCATGGACGGTCGCTACGCGGACCGGGGGCCCGGCTTCCGTTCCGCCGTCTTGTAGAAGCCGAGCGGGAGGCGCTCGATCTCCCCCGAGGCAACCGCGGTGTCCAGCGCCGTCTCGAAGCTTCCCTCGTGCCAGCTGGCAGCGCGGGCTCTGCGCTTCAGATCGTCTTTGCGCAGGACGCCGAATGGCTGAAGGATCCGAGCTATCCGGCGGGCCTCGGCTTGGACGACGGCAACCCGGTGGCGGTCGAGCGTGGTCGGCCGGCGGCGGGTGGAGCCCGTACGCTCCGGTCGCTTTGTCTCGGGGGTTCTTATCGGTTGCATCACGGTTCCTTTCATCTGCATGGTCGGCGTTCCCCAGCCCGGAAAACGCCGGGTCCGGCACGCCTCGCCCGCGGATGAGGGCGCCGCCGGCGAGGCGCGGTTATTGACCCTGTCTCACGCCAGGTTCACCCAGCTCGAACTGGATCGGATAGGTGTGCCCCCCACCGGGGACGTTGGCCTCTCGCCCGTACTTGCCGAGCGGGAAGATCACTTGGCCGAAGGCGCTGGCCAGCATAATGGCGGTGGCGGCATAGAAGGCGGTGAAGGTGAAGGCCATCGTCACCTAGCCGCCGGCCTTCTCCCAGCCGCTGCCGCCAACCAGGTAGAACACGCCGAGGAGCGCCACCCCGACCTAGAGTCCGAGAATCGACGGAGCGGCAATCGGCTGCAGGAACACTCGCGCGTGATCACGCCATAGGCTGAGCTCGCCCGAGGCTCCGTTGGATGTGGTGGGGGCACCGGGAGGGGTGCCTGTGCTCATGTCATACCTCCTTGGGCGGGTGGTTGATGGGGTTTGGATCGATGCGATCCCTCACCATGTGACTACCGCGCACCCGGGAGAAGCTCTACCCCTGCGGTTTCGCAACTGACCGGCGAACAGGGAAAGCTGTTCGTGTAGTGACCGCCGCCGTGGCCGGCGACCAGCACCCGGCGAGCCTTCGCTCCCCGAAGGCGAACGGTTCGTCTGCATACCGACACGGCCGGCGACCCGGCGTGCCGGTTCAAGCGATTACCACCGCAGCTGAGCGGCCACATCGACCGCGGTAAAACACGGTGAACGTAATCTCGAGCCAAGGAGGAACCATGTTCAGAGAACCGTTCATCGATCCCACCGCCGGCGAGCGCGCGCGGCGGATCAGGCTCCATCCCGAGCGGCCCCAGCCAATCCTGGATCCGACCGACCCGCGCTACGGAACGGACCCCTCCACCGGTGAGGCGGCCGCCAGCGCCACTCTCCGCCAGTCAGCCGAGAAGCCGCGCTCCCGCCAGCGCTAGGTGCTGGCAGCCATGCGCTCGATGCCCTCCTCACCTTCGGGGCCGTCGTCATCTGGCTCGGCGGCGGCTCCGGTAGGGGAGCGTCGGCGCGTGCGCATATCCCGTAACTCCGACGGTGGCTCATGGCTGAGGAGCCAGCCGTTATCGGGTCCTCGGCTGACCAGTCCGTCGTCCGCCAGTCGCCCGAGCGCGACCGTCACCGATGGTCGCTGCGCGCCGACGAGCTCGGCGAGATCGGCGTGGGACAGCGGCAGGGGCACGACGGTGCCCTCGGGCGTGACCCGGCCGTAGCGGTCGGCCAAATGCCAAAGAAGGGCGAGCACCCTGAGGTGCACGTGGCGTAGGCAGTGGATGGCCACGTTAAAGGCGAGGGTATGGGCGCGCTCGGTAGCGCGGGCCGTAAACGTCTCGATCAGCGCGGGCCAGTGCACGATCGTGGCCAGAAAGCGCCGATCGAGCTGCGCCAGCCGGATGTCTCGGACCACGCGCCAGCTGACCTCGAAGGGAAGCGGCGCGGTTTGACCGAAGTCGTCCCACGGCCGCAGCACGGCGCCGGGGCCAACGAGCTCCCCGCATTGGCGATCGCCCACCGCGACCCGCCGGATGAGGAGGCCATCCAGGACCAGCAGCCCGAGCAGGCCCTCCCCGTCGAAGCGATCCCGCGGATAATGGGTCCCGCGCGAGAGCTCGATCACATCAGCCACGGCGTAACGACGGACGGCGGCTCGCTCCTCTTCACTCAAGCCCACGCCGAGGCTGGGAACCGCGTCCAGGAGCCGAACGCGGTCGATCTGGGGGTAGTCCGGGAGATCCGCCATCGTGGCCAACCTACCCAGGGCAGTACGCATGCTGACGCAGCCTGTCATCGCTCGAACCGCTCTTGATCGCGCTGGGACCAAAGCCGGTAACCCAAGCAGCAATCCGACTCGCGAGGAGAGAGGAGCAAGCGTGGCTGACACGGCTTCGGACCTGATGGTGCAGCGATTGATGGAGTGGGGCGTCGACACGATCTTTGGGCTTCCCGGGGGACGGGATCAACGGCTTCATGGAAGCCCTACGCAAGCGCGACGGCGAAATTCGCTACATCCATGTCCGCCACGAGGAGGTCGCCGCCATGGCAGCGGTGGGCTACGCCAAGCTCACCGGCAGACTCGGCGTGTGCTTCGCCACCGCCGGCCCGGGCGCGATCCATCTGGCGAACGGGCTCCTCGATGCTCGCTTGGACGGGGCTCCCCTCCTGGCCATCACCGGGATGACCTATCACGACCTGATCGGCACGCATTATTTGCAGGACTTCGACACCGACTACCTGTTCAGCAACCTCGCCGCTTACAACCAGCGGATCATGGGGCCGGCGCACATCGTGAACGTTGTGGATATCGCCTGCCGCACGGCGCTGTCACACCGACTCCCCTCCCACATCGCCTTCCCCATCGACTACCAGGTCGCCGAGGTGGGCGAGGACAATCGCTTCAAGCGAAACGTCAAGGGCCACTCGACGACCGCTTACCGGACCCCCAGCCGCGTCCCGCCGCACGAGGAGCTGTTGCGCGCCGCCGAGCTTCTGGCCGGGTGCGAGCGAGTCGCGATTCTCGCCGGGCAGGGAGCCCGCGGCGCCGGCGAGGAGCTTGAGCAGGTGGCCGAGACGCTCGCCGCCCCGGTGGCCAAGGCGTCGCTGGGCAAGGACTGCATCCCGGATGACTCGCCATACACGACGGGCGGAATCGGAGTGATCGGAACCCGGCCGACCCAGGAGGCGATGGAATCCTGCGACGGGCTGCTGATCGTGGGCTCAACGATGCCCTACATCGAGTTCTACCCGCCCCCCGGCCAGGCAAAGTGCGTCCAGATCGACGACAAGCCGGAGCGGATCGGCCTGCGCTACCCGGCCGAAGTCGGATTGGTGGGCGACGCCCGGGACACCCTGCGCGCACTCCTGCCCCTGCTCTCGCGACACGAGGACCGGTCGTTCCTTACCGCCGCGCAGGACGGGATGAAGGCGTGGTGGAGACTCCTCGAGCACCGGGCGGCCAGAGAGGACGAGCCGTATATGAAGCCTCAGACGGTCGCCTGGGCGCTATCCAAGGCCTTGGCCGAGGATGCGATCGTCTGCGCTGACTCAGGGCAGGTCACCTACTGGGGCACGCAGATGCCGCTCCGGCGGGGCCAGAAATTCACCTACAGCGGCACCAACTGCTCGATGGCGGCGGCTCTCCCCTACGCCATCGGCGTGCAGACCGCGTTCCCCGACCGCCAGGTCATCGCCTTCACCGGCGATGGCTCGATGACCATGCAGATGGGCGACCTGGCGACGCTGTTCCAGCACGAGCTCCCCGTCAAGGTGATCGTGTTCAAGAACAACGTCCTGGGACTGATCAAGTGGGAGCAGATGATCTTCATCGGGAACCCCGAGTACGGCGTCGACTTCGCCCCTGTCGACTTCGTCAAGGTCGCTGAAGGATGCGGGGCGACCGCGTTTCACATCGAGCGCGCCGCGGAGTGCGAGGAGACCCTCCGGCAGGCACTCTCCGCTCCGGGCCCGGTGCTCGTCGAATGCGTCGTCGATCCCAACGAGCCGCCGATGCCTCCGAAGATCACAGCCGATCAGGCCAAGGCACTCGCTCAGGCACTGCTCCGGGGCGAGGAGCATCGACGCCGGATCTCCTTGACCATCGGTCGCGAGGCGATCGACGAGTCGACTTTCTCAGCCAGCCCGATGGGGGTGATCGCCCGGGCCAAGGAAAAGGTGACCCGTTGAGCGCGACGCTCCCGCCCCTCCGGGGGACCGGTCCGGCACGCGTAGGAACACGATCGCGGCGTACCACGACGACGGGCACGACGTCGGGTGCTCCTCCAGGCCGGCGGGCGGGCGTCGACGCCCGTGCTCTGGCTGCCGAGCTGAGCCGCGAGGTGGCCGGCAAGGCCAGATTCAGCGACGCCTCGCGGGCGCTCTACGCCTCCGACCTGTCGCTCTACCGCCAGGTCCCGATCGGTGTCGTGGAGCGCCACCTCCTCCCGGCCGTTCGTTCGGCGCCCGAGGCGCTCGTGATTGCCGACGGCTTCTCCTGCCGCTCGCAGGTCAAGCAAGCCACCGGCCGTAGAGCGCTCCACACCGCCCAGGCTCTGGCGCTCGCCCTGGGGTCGGAGATGGGATGAGCTCCGCGGGCCGCTAGGGCGGCCCGATCTGCTTTCGGCGGCGCTCGCGGCGAGATCTGGCGGCATGCGCTCCGCCGTGCGCAGGCCTGGAATCGGGCCTCCGGGGTAAACCAGCGCGTCCCAGGACGCGTTTGACTAATTTCCGGGCCGACCTCATCTACCAGCGTGCTCTCGAACCAAGCCCGATCTCGAACGAAGCGTGATTTCGAACGACCGTCCTCGACATCTCGGTGATTTCACGATCACGACCCGAGCGCTCCTTATCTGCGCGCTGGCGCTCCCGATCGGCGCGCTCTCGGCGCTCGGCGCGTGGTGTCTGCTCCGGCTGATCGGGCTGTTCACCAACCTGTTCTTCTACGGTCGGGCCGCCACGGCCCTGGTGGCGCCGGGAGCCGGCTCCCACTCCTGGCTGCTGTTCCTGCTCGCTCCGGTCGCCGGCGGGCTTGTCGTGGGCCTCATGGCACGCTTCGGCTCCGAGAAGATCCGCGGCCACGGGATGCCGGAGGCGATCGAGTCGATCCTCACGGGCGGAAGCCGGATCCAGCCTCGGGTCGCGCTGCTCAAGCCGATTTCGGCCGCGATCTCGATCGGCTCAGGCGGCCCGTTCGGCGCCGAGGGCCCGATCATCATGACCGGCGGTGCGCTGGGCTCGATCCTCGCCCAGCTCCTGCGACTGACCGCGGACGAGCGCAAGACGCTCCTGGTGGCGGGCGCCGCCGGGGGGATGGCGGCGACGTTCAACGCCCCGCTGGCCTCAGTCCTGCTGGCGGTCGAACTGCTCCTGTTCGAATGGCGCCCGCGGAGCATGATCCCGGTGGCCACAGCGGTGGCCACGGCCACGCTGCGTCCGCTGGCAGATCCTGGGCAACGGCGGCGGTGTTCGCGGTCAGCGGTCCCGCGATTCCATCCATCGGCGCTCGTGCTCGGCGGCTGTGTCGTCGCGGGCCTGGCCGACGGGCGTGCCTGGGGTCCTGCTCACCGGCCTCGTCTACGCCGCCGAGGACGGCTTCGCCCGCCTGCCCATCCACTGGATGTGGTGGCCGGCGATCGGCGGGCTGATCATCGGCCTCGGCGGGCTCATCGAGCCTCGGGCGCTCGGCGTCGGCTACGACGTGATCCGCGAGCTGCTCCGAGGCCAGGCCACGACTTCCCTGATCGTGGGGATCCTGGTCGTGAAGTCGCTGATCTGGTCGCTCTCGCTCGGCTCCGGCACCTCGGGAGGGGTCCTGGCCCCGATGTTCATGATCGGTGCCGCGCTCGGCGCCCTCGGGGCGCACGTGCTGCCGCAGGCGCCCCCCGGCTTCTGGGAGCTCATCTGCCTGGCCGGCGTGATCGGTGGCGTGATGCGGGCTCCCTTCACCGCGGTGGTGTTCTCGCTCGAGTTGACGCACCGCTGGGGCGGCGATCCTGCCGCTGCTCATCACGGCCACCGCCGCCTACCTGCTCACCTCCCTCCTTCTCAAGCGCTCGGTGCTGACCGAGAAGGTCGCCCGCCGCGGCTTCCACCTGACGCGCGAATACGACGTCGACCCGCTGTCGTGCTGTTCGTGCGCGAGGTGATGGACGGAGCAGACATCGTCGTCCATGACGCCGGCGACAGCCTCGCGGAAGCTGGTCGAGGAGTTCCTGGACGAAGCGTCATGCGACCAGAAGTCCCGCCCAGCGCCAGCGGCTCTACCCGGTCACGGGCGGCCGACGGGCGAGCTGCTCGGGCATCATCACTCGCCGCGACCTGTTCGACGCCGCAGTGGCTCGGAGGAGTCGGGCGAGGAGATTCCGCTCACCGTGGGCCGAAGCGATGACGCGCAACGTAGCGGTCGCGCACCCCGACGACACCCTGCGCGACGTCGCCTATCGGATGGCCGAGCGCAACGTGACCCGGATGCCGGTCGTCGCGCGGCGGCCCGGAGCCGAGGCTCCTGGGCATCGTCACCCTTCCGGCCCTCCTGGCGGGACGGCTCCGCGACCTCCAGGAGGATCGCGAAGCCGAGCGAATCCTCCGCGTGGCCAACCTCCGCCGCTGGCGGACGCCGAGCCGCTCCAGCACAGCGTCAACGACGCTGGAAGCTACCGAGCCGGAGCGTTCCCTCAACTAGGCTCGGACTCAGACAGGCTGACGATCGCCTTCCGGGAACCAGGCTCGGCTCACGCCGCGACCCGTCGCGGGTTGCCATCGCTGCGTCGGGATGGGGGCCCGCCCGTCGGCCGCTGGGGATGTGGGGACGCGGTACCGGCGCGGGAGCAGCGCCGCGCCGAGAATGACCAGGCAGAAGGCGGCGATCCGCGCGGCGACCTGGCCCGGGGTGTGCCCGATCGGATCGTGGAAGACAAGGATCCCGCCGACCAGCGCGACGATGTTGCCGATCAGAGAGGTGAAGGTGATGACGGCAATCGCGGGACCGAGCTGGAGGCTCCGCGCGGAGGCGTAGAGGGCACGACCATCGCCAGCAGCGCCGACAGCGTCCACGGGTTGAGGAGCAGCATGGGATCGCTGAGGGTGCACTAGGTGCTCGATCGCGATATCGGAGGAGCCGAACAGGCCGCCCGCGGCCGTGGCCAGGAAGATCCCCTCGCGGAAACGGAGCCGCTCAGATGTGATCGAAGCACAGATCAGCCGCTCCGCTGAGGGCGATCACGGCGCTCTCGAGCGCCATCAGCGCGGTCGCTGACGCGTGGTCGTGCGTCGTCGGGGCCTGGGTGAGCGCCAGAACCGCCAGTCCGACGGCAGTGACGAGCAGCCCGGCCCACTGCCGGCTGCCGAGCTGGAAGCCGAAGAACCGCTCGGCGAGGATGGCCAGGAACACGAGACCGGCGGAGATGACGGCCTGGACAAGCGACAGCGAGGCCAGCGACAGGGCGCCAACGTGCAGTAGCCATGCTCCAGGGCGATCAGCTACCCACCGTCCACCACTTCGAGCCGAACAGGTCGACGGCGCTGCGTAGGGGATGGCGCGCGAGCACCGTAGGCGCAGCCACCGCGCCGCGCTGCTTGAGCAGCACCCCGACGCTGCCGGTCAACGCGCACCCGACCGCGAGCAGGAGGCCGGCGATCATCCGCTCGCTTCCGGGGCCTTCTCCCGCGACCCAGTCGCCGGGGCGCCCGTGAGGATCGCCAACAGCTCGCCCACATTCTGCTTGCCGGCGATCGGATCGGGCAGGGGAAAATGCCCGTTGATCGTGTAGTGGTTGCGGCGCCCGTTTCGCTCGCGCGTGATGTAGCCGGCGCCGGCGAGCTCGACGACGATCCGGTGCGCGGCCCGCTCGGTGATCCCGACACGCTCACCGATGTCACGCAGGCGGATCCCCGGGTCGTGAGCGATGCACACCAGCACCTGGGCATGGTTGGTCAGGAATGTCCAGCTCGGGGTGGTGGCCGGGGCCATTTACATAGTCTAACTTTTCTAGACTTGTTTTTCCTGATATGCTGATCAAGCATCTTCGAGAGGACCCTGAAGCTCCCCTCGCCCCATCCTGAGGAGGTCCTCACTATGTTCTCCAAAACCCGCAGCGCGCCGGCCTATTCGCCCGCGCCGGGAGTAGGCCCTGGTACGACCGCAGGGACCCCTAGCAACGGGTCACCGATCGCGACGGACTCCGGCGCCGCCCCCGCCCAGCCGGTCGCCGCGCCGGGCAGGGAGACGCGGCTCGAGCGCTTACTTCGCATGGCCCACCTGGCGCGCCTGCACGGCTTTGCCATCCTGACGGTCGCCCTTTTCGGGTTCCTGATCGCGCTCGCGGTCTCTAACACCGCTCACGTGAAGGTCAACTGGGTCTTCGGCAGCTCCGACGTGTCGCTCGTGTGGCTGGTGCTGTTCGCCGCCATCCTCGGCTGGCTACTCGGGCTCGTGGCGAGCGCCCGGTTCCACTGGCTCACCCGCGTACCGCGCCGGACCGATGGGACCCCGTGACCAGCGGGACCCTGAGCCCACCGGTTGAGCGGGCTGCTCCCCCAGCCGGGCCGGGTCCAGGACGGCTCTACACCTGCCCTGATTGCGGGCATGTCCTGCGGGTGTCCGGCCTGGGGCGCCACCGGGTGTACTTCGAGCCGGACGACGAGCGCTCAGAGCACCCGGTGATGAACCGGGTCTGCCCCGAATGCGGCCACGGCCTGCCCGGAAAGAATCGCCGGTGACCCCTATGACCCACGTTTGCTGCCCCAACTGCCGGCTGCGCTTCAGTCCCGCCGCGGCTGCCGTTATCCGTGCCTGCCCGGAGTGCGATCAGCCGGCCGAGGCCTTGAGCCTCGACGGCACCTTCGGATTCAGGCTCGTCACGCTCGAGGACGTTCCCCACTCGCTGCCGGAGGCGGTCGCCGTCTCCCTCCCTGTCCCTGACCCCGGCGGATTGTGACCGTGAGCCAGGTCCCCCCCACTCCGCCCAGAAAGGCAAGACCATGATCGCTGCCTACGTCATCAAACAGTACGAGCGCGCAGTGGTTTTCAAGCTCGGGAAGGTGACGGGCGAGGCGCGCGGACCGGGGCTGATTTTTGTCGTGCCGTTCGTCCAGCGCATCCACCGCGTGTCACTGCGGATCATCACGATGCCGATCCAATCCCAGGGGATCATCACCAAGGACAACGTCAGCATCGACGTGTCCGCGGTGGCCTACTACCGGGTCAAGGATCCGATCCGTTCGGTGATCGCGATCGAGAACGTGGCCGAGGCGATCAATCAGATCGCTCAGACGACGCTGCGCTCGGTGGTGGGACGCCACACCCTGGACGAGGCGCTGTCGGAGACTGACAAGATCAACCTGAACATCAAGGAGATCCTTGACGTGCAGACCGAGGAGTGGGGCATCGAAGTCACGGTCGTTGAGCTCAGGGACATCCAGTTGCCCGAGAGCATGCAGCGCGCGATGGCCCGTCAGGCCGAGGCCGAGCGCGAGAAGCGCGCCAAGATCATCGCCGCCGAGGGCGAAGCCCTCGCCGCCGGTGAGCTAGCCCGCGCCTCGGATGTGATGATGGCCCATCCCCTGGCGCTGCAGCTGCGCAACCTCCAGACCCTCGTCGAGGTCGCCGTCGACAAGAACTCCACCGTCGTCTTCCCTGCGCCGCTGATGAGCACGATCGCCGAGCTGGGAGCATTCCTGGAACGGGAAGGCAAAGCTGCTCAAGCGCTTCCCGCGTCCCCGAGTTCACCGTCAGGCTCCGCGAATGGAGGGCTGCTGACCAAGTGAGGTCGCCCGGCAGGCGTCGGTCAGCCAGTAGCGACCCTGACGGCAGGTAGGTGGGCGAGGACTTCGTGGACCGCGGCGATGTCCCGATGTCCGTATCCGAGATCGCTTGCTCTGGTCAGGATCTCGTCGGCGACCGCGGCGGTAGGGAGCGGCGTCCGGAGCTCGACGCCCGCTTGGCGGGCCAGGCGGATGTCCTTGTGCATCAACTCGACGTCGAACCAGGTTTCGTCGGGTTTGGAGGACGAGCGCGACGCGGGCTCGGAGCATCGGTGAGCCGATTGGACTTTCGGTCATGATCTCGGCGGCGCGATGAGGATCGATTCCGTCGCGCTCGGCGAGCCGAAGGCCCTCGGAGAAGGCGAGCATCTGGACCGCCAGGCTGATGTTGATCGCCAGCTTGAGCACGAGCCCCTGACCGTTCTGACCGACGTACTCCCGCGTACGCAAAACGCCGAGGACCGGCTCGACGCGCCGGAAGGCGTCCTCGTCGCCACCGACCATGATTGTGAGCGTTCCGGCTTGGACCTGCGGCACGCTTCCTGACACGGGCGTGTCGAGCATCCATGCCCCGGGACTTTCGTCACGCACGCGGGCGGCGAGCTCGCGGCTCACGCCGGGGCTGATTGTGCTCAGGTCGGTCCAGACCTTGCCTTCGCTCAGACCGGCGATGAGACCCCCGGGGCCGGTTGTGATTGCCTCGACTACCTCATCGCTGGGAAGCGAGGTCATGACGATGGCCATCGGGATCCTGCACCCCGAACTCGCGAAAGCCGTGCGGGGAGTCGTAGATCGTGTAGTCGATGCCCGCCCCGCGCTCCTGAACCTCGGCGTAGATCGCGTCCACATCGTCGACGCGGATGTACGCATCCCACATCATGTCCACGATCTGCCAGTGAGGCACAAGGCGCTCGGGCTGATCAGAAACGGCGATGAGGACGACCGCTGCATCACGCGTAGCCGTAGCGAAGTTCGGCGGATCCCCGAACACGTGACACTCAAACCCCAAACGGTTGCTGAAGTAGTCCACAGAGCGCCGAAGGTCCGCCACCAGAAGAACAGGAGAGACGCTGGTCAGCACTGCCACGCCTGATCCCTGGCCCTACCTAGCGATCGGCTGACGCGGATCAGCCGTGAGCGGACAGCGCACCGGTGACGGCTGGGATCACGTGCTCACCGAAGGCCGACAGGGTCGCGTCCTGGGCGTCGTGTTGAAGGTAGAGGCCGAAATGGTCGACTCCGACGGCCGCGAGCTCCCTGAGCTTCGCAACCTGTGAGGCGGGCGGCCCGATCAGACAGAACCGCTCGACGATGTCGTCTGGCACGAACTCCGTGTGCGTGTTACCGGCGCGGCCGTGCTCGTTGTAGTCGTATCCCTGGCGTCCCGCGATGTAGTCCGTGAGGCTTTGAGGGACCACGGCGCCCTCGCCTCCGTACCGGTTGACGATGTCGGCGACGTGATTGCCGACCATCCCGCCAAACCAGCGGCACTGATCGAGTGCGTGTGCGCGCGCCGCGTCGGAGCCGTCGGTCACATATGCCGGCGCGGCGACGCACATCGTCAGCGCTGCCGGGTCGCGGCCCGCAGCCGCCGCCGCCTCACGCACAGCCTCGATGCTCCAAGCGGCGATGTCAGGATCGGCCAGCTGGAGGATGAAGCCGTCCCCGACCTCTCCAGCGAGCTTTAGCGCGTTCGGGCCATAGCCCGCGACCCAGATCGGGAGGCGACTCTGGGGATTCCACGGAAAGCGCAACGTGGTGCCGCGGTACTCGACGGTGCCGCCGTTTGCCAGCCCCCGGATCACCTCGATGCACGCACGCAGCTCCGCGAGCTTGACCGGCCTGCCGTTAATTACCCGCACCGCCGAGTCGCCCCGACCGATGCCACAGATCGTGCGGTTCCCGTACATCTCGTTCAGCGTCGCGAACAGCGACGCGGTAACGGTCCAGTCCCGGGTCGCCGGGTTCGTCACCATCGGCCCGACGATGAGCTTGTGGGTGGCATCGAGGATCCGGCTATGGATCACGAACGGCTCTTCCCACAACAGATGCGAGTCGAACGTCCACGCGTGGGTGAACCCGAAGGTCTCTGCCCGGCGAGCCAGCTCGATGACGCGGGCCGCAGGCGGGTTGGTCTGGAGAACGACGCCGAAGTTCAAAGCTGCCCCCCTCGTTCGGAAATCAGGTCGATGACCCTCTCGACTGTCCGGCCATATGCATCGATTGCCGCCGTCAGAGCGGCTTCCGGCGAGTCCTCGATCGCCGCGTGCGAGATTGGAGGGTCAGACTGGGCGAAGATCATCGCGGTCGGCACGATCCGTCCGATCTCTGTGGCGTCGTGCAGCGGTCCGCTCGGAACTGGCTCACCGTCACCGCCACCGGCGTCGCCCACGGCGGCCCGAGCGACGTCGACGAGCGTCGGATGGAACGGCGTCGGAGTGGCCTTGAACACATCCCTCACCTCAAACGTGCAGCCGAACTCACCCGCCGCAGCACGGCAACTTGCGACGGCGTCTCCGAACATCGCCTCAAGCGCCTCCTGATCCAGGTGGCGCTGGTCCAGCTGCATCTCCGTGCGCCCTGCAACTGCCGTGATCACACCCGGCGTCGAGTCCATCCGGCCAACTGTCGCGACCCCTTCGTGCTTGATCGCGCTCTCCCGGATCTCGAGCGCTGCGCGCGCCGCTGCGGCCAGCGAATCCTGGCGCAATCGCATCGGGGTCGACCCTGCGTGAGCGGCCTGGCCCGTGAAGGTCACGAGGTGCCGCTCGACACCGAAGGTTCCGGATACAGCCGCTGCCAGCCGACCGCTGTCAAGCAGGACCGGCCCCTGTTCAATGTGGAGCTCGAAGGTAGGCCGCCGCCCCTCCAAGTGACCCTGCCGCCCTGACGGCACGATCGAGATCGATGTCGCACGCGGCGAGCGCGTCGCCGAGCGTCACGCCGTTTGCGTCGGTGAGCGTGCGCACGTCGTCCGGCACCAGCGTTCCGGCACACGCCGACGAGCCGAGCAGGCTGCGGCCGAACCGAGCTCCTTCTTCGTCCGCCCAGTCGACGAAACGGACCCCGATCGCGAGCGGACCTCCCTGGCGCCGCAGCTGCCGCACGACCTCCAGCGCGGTCATGAGCCCGAGTGCGCCGTCGAGCCAGCCGCCTTCCGGCACCGCATCGATGTGTGATCCGACGATCAGGAACCCGTCCGACTCGCCGTCGATCGACGCCCACATGTTGCCAGCCTCGTCGAGGCGGGGCTCGAGTCCGATCGCGTCGAGCTTTGCCCGGAGCCACTCCCGCGCCTGGAGCCACCGGGGGGTCCACGCGAGCCGGTCAGCTCCGGCGAATCGTCCGCCGCTCTGGCTAGCGAGCTCGTCGAGGTCGGCGATTACCGCCGCCGGATCGAGCCGGAGCGAGGTCACCGGCTCGCCACCGCGTCCGCGTCCGATCGGAGCGACCGGTGGACAAACCGACCGTGTCCAGGCTCGGTCAGGATCTGGCCGCGGTCATAGACGAGAGTCCCGCGCGAGAACGTATGGCGCACGCTCGCGGTCGCCCTTTCGCCCTCGTAGAGGTCGTAGTCGACGTTCATGAACGAGTTTTGAAGCCCATAGTCGCGAGGTGCGTGGGGATCGAGGACGACGATGTCAGCGTCCTTGCCCGGCATCAGGGCGCCCTTCCGGTCGAGCCCGAAGCGCCGCGCGATCGTCGTCGAGGTACGGGCCACCAGCTCGGGACGGGTGATGCGCCCGGCGTTGACCCCCTCGTCCCAGAGCTTTGCCAGGCGGTGTTGGATCAGCGCAAGGCCGTTCGGGACGAGGCTGAAGTCCTCTAAGCCGCGTGACTTCTGCTCGTAGTTGAAGGGACAGTGGTCGGTCGAGATGCTCTCGAGTACGCCCCGCCTGACGTACTCCCACAGCGGCTCGTGGTTGGAGGCGTCCCGCAACGGCGGCGAGCAGATGTAGCGGGCGCCTTCGGCCCCGGGGCGGCGAAGGTCGTCGATGTCATTGACCAGGTACTGGAAGCACGTCTCGCCGGTGACCTGGACGCCGCGCTCCCGCGCTGCCTCAATCTCGGCCGCCGCCGCGGCGCACGTAACGTGGACGACGAACAGCGTGGCCCCGGTGCTCTCGGCGATCCGGGCAGCGCGGCCCGTTGCCTCGGCCTCGACCCATTCGGGGCGCGTCAGCGCATGATGAATCGCCGAGGTGTCACCCCGCGCGAGCGCGCGCTTGACGAGCAGGTCGATGATGTCGCCGTTCTCGGCATGCACCATCGTCAGTGCATCGAGGTCGCGCGCACGCTCCATGCAGAGAGCGAGCTCGTCGTCGCGAACCATGAGCGCCCCCTTGTAGGCCATGAACAGCTTGAACGAGCAGATGCCGGCCTCGGACATCGCGCCCATCTCCTCGATAACCGGTTCGCTGGCGTTCGTGATCGCCATGTGGAAGCCGTAGTCGACGTGCGCGGCCCCGTCGGCGCGACCGCGCCACTCGTCCAAGGTGGACTGCAAGTCATCTGGGTGCTGCTGGATTGCAAAGTCGACGAGGCAGGTCACCCCGCCGGCGGCTGCCGCCTGCGTGCCCGTGTCGTAATCATCGGACGACATCGTTCCCATGAACGGCATCGACAGATGCGTGTGGTTATCGATCAAGCCGGGGAGCACGAAGCAACCGCCGGCGTCGACCACCGTCGCGCCGTCCGGTGCGGCGACCTTGCCTACGGCGGTGATCGTCTCCCCCTCTATCAGGACATCGCCGTCGAACTCGCCCTCGGCCGTCACCACCGTTCCGCCGGCGATCACTGTGGTCTCGCTCATTGCCCTCCTTGTCTCATCTGAAGGCCGCCGTCGCGCGCGAAGTGGAAGAGAAGATGGTCGGCCTGGATAATCGCCGCGGTCATGTCGGCGAAACATATGGAAGTCCTCCTTCAGACTAGACCTAGATTGCTTCAACGAAGGGCGCGCTCTGATCCGGCAGCCGGTCCATCGTCCGTTGGACAGACCCGACGGATGCGGCTCTCGGCGAGGTGGGATACCTGCTTAGTTCTGAGGCGAGAGGCGGGGGGCTCGCTTCCCAGGCGATATGGCTGCTCATTGAGTGGAGTTTCCGAGTTCTGGGGATGGAGCGGGTGCAGGCTTCGGCGCACCCCGCCAACCCTCCGTCGGCGCGTGTCCTTAAGCGCTTGGGGTTCCAGCGGGAGGGGTTACTAAGGGGCTACCGGCCTGCAGGCGGCCGACGCGAAGACCGAGTCCTCTACGCGCTATTGCCGGGCTAACTCGTGATGCCCGCATCGAATACCGCGGGTTGGACGAGGGCGAGCACAGGACTTGCGCTTCTGGCGAGTGATCACGTGGAAACCACGTCCACGTTGGCTCCCATTCGGCAGATCCCGTGTCTAATCACGCCGCGATCATTCGTACCATCGAAGCGATGTCTGACTTCGAGATGCCCGGGATTCGAACCCGGCTTTCCGCCGTGAGAGAGCAGTTAGGGGTGCGGGAGCATCCTCGAAAACCCTGCGTTCCAGGTTAAAGCTCGTCGAGGGCCGGCGCCGATAGGAGTGAAACGGGAGATGAATGTTCGACTGATGTTCGTTAACCGCGGGCATCCCGCCGTCCCGCGGTGACCGATCCGAGAGACGCCCACCGGAGCGGTCCACCTCTTGCTTCGCGGCTCAGCTCGCGCGTGCTGCGAGCGCGCCCAGCTTTGCTTGTACGCAGTCGAGTAGCTCGTGGTAGGAAGCGCAGAACGACTCGATGCCTTCGCGCTCGAGCTCGTCGGTGGTGCTCGCAAGGTCGATGCCGGCGGCCGTCGCATCCGCCAGGGTCCTTTCTGCACCGGCCGGGTCGACGGCGAGCGTCGCGGTAGCCTCGCCGTGGTCGGCGAACGCGCGCAGCGTTTGCTCGGGCATCGTGTTGACGACGTCCGGGCCGATTAGCTCGGACACGTAGAGCACGTCCGAGTAGTCGGGGTTCTTGGTTCCGGTGCTCGCCCAGAGCGGCCGCTGGGGCCTGGCGCCCAGTTGCACTAGGGGCTCCCACTCCGGGCTGGTGAACTTCGCGAGGAAGCGCTGGTAGGCGACCCGGGCCGAGGCCAGTGCCACCTTCCCGCGCAGCGGTGAAGCATTGTCCAGCTGCTGGTCGACTTTGGTGTCGATCCGCGACAGGAAGAACGAGGCGACCGATGTGATGTGGTCGACCGGCTCGCCGGCGTCCGCGCGGGCAACGAGTCCGCGGATATACGCGTCGATCACGTCCTCGTAGCGCTCGACCGAGAAGAGCAGGGTGATGTTGATGTTGATCCCCTGGCGGGTGAGCTCCTCGATCGCCGGTACTCCCGCCGTGGTGCCGGGGACCTTGATCATCACGTTGGGCTGGGCGAGCCGCTGCCAAAGGTCGCTCGCCTGCGCGATCGTCGCGGCGGTGTCGTCGGCGAGATCGGGCGTGCATTCGAAGGAAATGAACCCGTCGCGCCGGTCGCTGCGGTCGTATTCGGCCCGCAACGATCGCGCGGCATCGCGCACGTCGTCAAGCGAGATCGAGAAGAACAGCTCCTGCGGATCGCGCTCGCCCTCATCGGCCAGCCGGCGCAGCTGCTGGTCGTAGAGGTCAGACCCGGTGATCGCCTGGGCGAAGATCGTGGGGTTCGAGGTGGCGCCGGTGACGCTGTAGTCCCGGATCAGCTCCGCGAACGCGCCGCTCTGAAGCAGCTGGCGCGACAGCGTGTCGAGCCAGATGGAGACGCCCGCTTCGCGCAGGCGTCTCAAATTTTCGTTCGCGGTCATCGCTGCTCCTATGAGATGTCGGTGACGGCTGAGGTGATCAGCGACTCGAGCGGCGTGTCAGTGTCAGCCAGGGCATCGACGTCTACCGGCTGCCGGGAGCGGATCAGCGCCTGCACGTGCTCGTTGACGTCCCAGACGTTGACGTTCATGCCGGCCAGCACCCGGTAGTCCTTGAGCCAGAAGGCGACGAACTCGCCCGCGTTGCGGTCGCCGCGGAGCACGACCTGATCCCACTCGCTGGCATACCCCGAGTACTCCATCCCGATCTCGTACTGATCGGAGAAGAAGTAGGGAATGCGGTCGTAGCTGACCTCCTCACCGAGCATCGAGCGCGCCGCCGCCGGGCCTTGATTGAGCGCGTTGGCCCAGTGCTCCACCCGAACCGGTCGTTCGTAGAACGGGTGCCACGCATTGGCCACATCGCCGGCCGCGTAGACGTTTGGGGCCGAGGCTCGGAGCGCCTGATCGACCTCGACGCCGTTTTCCACCTTGAGTCCAGCGTCTCGCGCCAGCTCCATACGTGGCACGACCCCGATCCCGACCACGGCAAAGTCGCACTCGATACGGCGCCCGCTCCTCGTACGGATCGCCCTCACCTCGCCGTCGCCCTCGAACGCCTCGACGCCGTCGCCGAGCGCGAGTGAGACGCCGTGCTCAGCATGGACGTCACGGTAGAACCAGCCGATCTCCGGCCCGAAGATGCGCTCGTTGGGTAGCTCCAGGGGATCGATCAGCGTCACCTCGACGCCCATCTGGCGCGCCGACGCGGCGACCTCGGAACCAATCCAGCCGGCCCCGACCACCGCCAACCACCCGCCCCCCTTGAGACGCGCGCGAAGCGCTTCAGAGTCGGCCAAGGTGCGCAGGTAGTAGATGCCCTCCAGATCCGCGCCGGGAACGGCGATTCGCCGCGGCTCGGCGCCGGTTGTCAGCAGCAGCTTGTCGTAGTTGAGCGCGTTGCCGTCGTCGAGCATCACCGTGCGCAGCGCGGGGTCGAGAGCGGTTGCATGTCGCCCGGTGAGGAGCTCGATCCGCTGCTCCTCATAGAACTCGCTCGGGTGCACGAAGGCCTTCTCGCGCTCCGTTTCGCCGCGGAGGTGACCCTTGCTGAGCGGCGGTCGCTCATATGGCCGTTCGGGCTCGGCGCCGACGAGCACGACTCGGCCGTCGAAGCCGTGCTCGCGGAGCTCTTCGGCCGCCTTCGCGCCGGCCAAGCTCGCGCCGACGATGACATAGGTCTGCTCGCTCATCTGTGTCTCCCTCCGGTCAGGCTCAAAAACTCCTCGCGGGTCCGCGGGTCGTCCCGCACCAAACCGTGCAAGGCCGACGTGATGGTCAAAGCTCCCGCAGTCTGGACACCGCGCAGCGACATGCACAGGTGCTCGGCTTCCAGGACCACGCCGACTCCCTTCGGTCGCAGCTGCTCCTGCAACCACCCCGCGACCTGGGTCGTCAAGCGTTCCTGTAGCTGCAGATCGTGTGAGAAATGCTCGACCACCCGCGCCAGCTTCGACAGGCCGAGGATCCGCTCGTCGGGCAGGTAGGCGACATGAGCCACGCCGTGGAAGGGCAGCAGGTGGTGCATGCACAGCGACCGGAACGGGATGTCGCGCACGAGCACCAGCTCGTCGTATCCCTCGTCGTTCGGGAACGTAGTGAGGTTGAAAGGTTCGGGACCCAGCAGCTCGGCATATGCGCCGGCGACTCGACGCGGCGTCTCGCGCAGCCCTTCGGCCTTCAGGTCTGCCCCGAGTGCCACCAGCAGTTCCCGGGCGGCGGCCTCGGCTGCGCCGAGGTCGATTGGCGCCCGTCCCGCGCTGGGCCCAGTGGGCTGCGTCGTGCGCTCAGGCAGGCTCATAGGAGATAGCGAATGCGGCCTCATTCCTCGGCGCTCGCAAGCTCAAGCAAACGCTCGTCTGGATCTCCATGGCGGCGGGCCATAGCTCGTTAGCTGAGGCTGAGCCCCGATTTCTTACCTGGAGATCGGACTGGCGACCGATACCAGGTTCTGGCTCGGCTTGCCGAGTCCAAGGGCAAGGGACCGTTTTGCGTTGGAGTGGCTTCGCGGGTTGGACACGACGGGTCGGTTCCGCTAGCGCCGGATGGAGTCAGCGTCCTGGCCGGCGACTCGGGCAGGCGCTCCGGGGGCGCCGCGCCTGCCCGACGCTGTCGCTAGGACCGGATGTTGGTGATCCCCGGGGGGTCATAGCGAGACGCGAGCCTGGCCAGCGTGAGGGCACCGAGCATCAATCCGAAGTCGCGCAGGGCGACGTCGTAGTAGCCCGAGTAGCTCAGCAGGTTGATCACGATTCCGGCGAGCCAGGCGGCGACGATGTAGGCGGCGTAGCGGGGCTTGAGCGCCACCGAGAGACCGGCGACGATCTCGATGATTCCCACCACGTACATCGTATGGGTCGCGCTTAGGGGGCTGAGGTGGCGGATCCAGGGCGCCAGGTACTTCTCCCAGTTGACCAGGACGTTGGCGAACTTGTCCGCGCCCATCACGATCGGCAGGACCGTGAAGCCGATCCTCAGCAGGGTAAAGCTTTGGTAGCCGGGATCGGCTTTGAGCAGCGCCAGGTGGTGGCCGAGCGCCCGAGGGCGTTCGCGCGGCGCGAAGACAGTGGCTGACATGTTGTCCTCCGTGTCGAAGGGGATGAGGTGTGCCATCCCCTTCTTTGCGTCGTGGCGCGTTTGGTTCTTACCCTGCCGCGTCCCCGAGATAGGCGAGCAGGCTGTCGTGATCCTCACGGCAGGCGGGACAGCCCTGGAGGTGCGGGCGCAGTCCCGGAATCGCTTCGTCGGCCGCGGCGCCGGCGAGCTCGAGCTCGAGCTCGACGTAGCGGTCGAGCGCGTCGAAGCACTCCTCGCAGGTCAGCTCCGGCTCGGGCGGCCCCAGGATCTGCGCCAAGCGCTCGGCGTTGATCTGCGGCGGTTCGCTCATGGGGTTTTGCTCTCCTTGCTGGAGGCGACATCGAATCCCTGCGTCGAGAGCTGCTCGCGCAGCCTGCGCCGTGCGTCATGCAGCGTCTTGTAAAGGGCGCCGCGGGTGGAATTCAGGCGCTCGGCGAGGACGTCGATCGGGACGTCGTCGAGGGTGAGCGCCAGCATGATCTCGCGCTGGTGGGGCGTTAGCTTCGTCCTGATCGCATCACGCACGGCGCGAATCAGGGCATCGGTTTGCGCGCTCTCGTCCGGAGCCGGACGGGGGTCGCCGATCAGATCCCAGTGCTCAGGCTCGAGCGAGATCTCACGGTCCTGCCAGGCCCGCCGTCGGAGCTTGACCCCAGCCTCGAGTAGGGCGAACTTGTAGGCCCAGGTCGTGAACCGACTCTCTCCGCGGAAGTCATCGAGCTTGGCCAGGATCGCCATCAGCGCGTCGTCGGCGCTCTGGTGGGCGAGGTCGTCGCGGTCAGGACCGCGCAGGTGCGGCGTGCTGGCACGTCGCCGGCTGATCTCGAAGCGAGCGGCACGGAGTAGAAGCTCGCGCAGCTCGCCGGTTGCCTCCTCGCGCGCCGGGCCCTCGGCTCTCAGGCGAGACAGCCAGACGAGCGACGCCGCGTCGGGGCGTCTTTGAACCTCTGCAGCGTTCTCGCGTGAAGCAGGCATAGCTCGTGCCCCACCGTGCGAAACG
This sequence comes from uncultured Solirubrobacterales bacterium, assembly GCA_963733555.1. Taxonomy (GTDB): domain Bacteria; phylum Actinomycetota; class Thermoleophilia; order Solirubrobacterales; family Solirubrobacteraceae; genus Palsa-465. The sequence continues at coordinate 587,418 of CAVTDO010000002.1, read as the reverse complement.
CTATCAGCGGCCACCGGCGAGGCTTCTCGGGCCGGGGTCAGCATCGCCCGGTGGCTTCGTCGACCGGCGCCAGTATCCGTGCCGCCAGTTCGGCCGGACACCCGCGATCGATGAGCTCGAGCAGCGCATGAAGGTCGTAGGCGGGCTGGCAGGCGACCCGGCGCGCGAGGCCGGCTGAAAAGCCCGCCCCCCGGAGGCGCTCCGCTCGCCAGGCCACGACCGGGTCAGAGCTTGGATCGGAGTTGGCCGCACCGTCGCGCATCGAGCCCACGCTCACTCGATGCCTGAGAACACGGAGGCTGTCGGAGAAGACCTGCTCATGCTTAGTTGGCGTCATCGCGGGCGAGCTTCTTACTTGCGTACTCTGAGGCCGAAGATGGCTCCGACGTTGGACTTGCGTGAGCTCGAGGCGCCGATCGTTCAGGCCGGCATGGGTGCCGTTGCGCGTCACGAGCTTGCCGCCGCCGTTTCTGATGCCGGCGGGCTGGGGACGATCGCGGGTGCCCGGGCGCCGATCGCCTCCGAGCTTGCGGCTGCGCGCAGGCTCACCGAACGGCCGATCGCGGTCAACCTGCTGCTGCCCTTCCTCAGGCCCGGCGACGTCGCAGCCGCTGCCGCCGCCGACGTGGTCGTGACCTTCTGGGGCGAGCCCCGCAGGCTCGCCGCAGGCACGTGGATTCACCAGTGCGGGTCGGTCGCGGAGGCGAAAGCGGCCGCTGCGGCCGGAGCCGACGCGGTAATCGCCCAGGGCGTCGAAGCCGGCGGCCACGTCCGAGGAACCGTCCCCATGCTCGACCTTCTCGAACAGGTTCGCGCGGCCGTACGAATCCCGGTTCTCGCCGCCGGAGGAATCGTCGACCGGGCGGGCGTACGCGCAGTCCTCGACGCCGGCGCAACCGCTGCGGTAGCCGGAACGCGGTTTCTCCTCAGCGACGAGAGTCGCGCGCATCCCGAGTACCAGCGCCGCTGCCTCGAGGCCGAGACGACCCTGCTCACCGAGCTTTTCGGGCTCGGATGGCCGGGCGCGCCCCACCGAGTGGTCCCGAACGCCGCGACCCGGCGCTGGCTGCGTGACGGTAACGCCGCGCCCAGTTGGATCCGAGCCGTCAACCGGCTCTCTGCGCCACTCGCCGCCCGGCTTCCGGACGCCATGCAGGCTCGGGCGTTGAAAGGCCAGCGGCCCTCCCGGCCCTTCTTCGGCCCACAGCCCCCAACCGATGATGGCCCGGACGCCCTGCTCGACTCAGGTCCACTTTATGCCGGCGCGAACGTGATGCAAATCACCGATATCCGCCCGGCAAGACAGCTGCTCGAGGCGCTTACCCCGTGACTCGCCGCGAGTGCCAACGTGACATCGTGATGGCGGTGGATGATCGCCCGCCCCTCCCTCCGTTCACGCGTGAAACCGCTGCCCAGAAGGTGCAGGCCGCCGAGGACGCCTGGAACACCTGCGACCCGGAGCGGGTCTCACTCGCCTATAGCGAGGACTCGGTCTGGCGCAACCGGGACGCATTCGTCACCGGTCGGGCCGAAATCATCGCCTTCCTCAGTGCAAAGTGGGAGCGTGAGCTCGACTATGCCCTACGCAAGAACCTGTGGTCCTGTGACGAGAATCGGATCGCGGTGAGGTTCCAATACGAGTGCCGTGACCGTGAGGGACAGTGGTGGCGAAGCTACGGCAACGAGCTTTGGGAGTTCGACGAGCACGGCCTGATGATCCGCCGCGAGGCGAGCATCAACGATCTCCGCATCGATGAGCGCGAGCGGCGAATCCTCGGGCCCCGTTCAGAAAGTGAACGCAATGACGAGCTACCCGTGGAGTGACCGCCCACCGAAGGGTGATGCGGCTCCATCCGTATGTACCTCCTGTCGGAGTTGGTTAAGCCAGGGCCGCCCGCGCTCCCGCTCGGCTGCGTACAGCGCGAGACGACGCTCGAACTCGGGCCACCAGCTCGGGTCGCTTCCGCCCCCTCCAGGTTGCGGAGCGTCCGGCCAATGGCGTCGGGGTCCTCCTCCGCCTTCATCGCCTCGGCGTTCTTCCTGGGTCTCTCCGGCACCCCCCCGCGTCCAGAGATGAAGCATCGCGATGACTACAACGATGCTCGCCACGATCACCGCACCTCCCATGAACATCGTCCACTCCGGAGCCCGCATCGCAGCAAGCGCCGCAGTTGTGAGCCAGGCGCACACGAACACTGAGGTGGCAATCATCAAGCGCGCAAGCTGCGACAGCCTCCGACCCGCAACAGCACCGGCCAGCACCGGCAACCCCACGACGTTGGAGAACGCGGCCGGAAGGCCAATGGAAGATGTCATGGCGACCGCTCCGCCTCCGGATCCACCGGACACCTCATGCTGTGCATCCGTCCTCCCTCCTGCTCCAGACCCCCGCTCGGCGAGCGTGCCGACGGTCTTGATCACTTACGACATCCTGGGTACCGAAAACCTTCCCGTGGCCGATAAGCCGCCGCCACTCCGGAACTGCCACTCGGACGGCGCCAGTCGGCTCGCCGGGCGCATCAACTCGAGGCGAGGCGACCGCGCGCACGCCCGCGCCGCTTTGTTCTCAGGCGAACGGGCTCAGCGGCTAGGGCAAATTGCTCGCGGTGGATTCGGCGGCGAGGGACCCCGAGCGCGCCCAGGCTGGCCCGGACGGGGCGGATCATCAGCGGCGGACCGCGCAGGAAGATCTCGCGTTCGGCTAGGGGCCGGGATCAGCTCCCCGAGGTGTCGGCTCAGCCGCAGGCTCTCGTCCCCGCTAAATGCCATCGAGGGCTCAGTCTGACCGTCCGCTGGCAAAAGAAAACCCCGCGCTAGCAGGGCTTTGCTGGTCATACCGCTACCGGGATTCGAACCCGGGTTTCCGCCGTGAGAGGGCGGCGTCCTAGTCCCCTAGACGATAGCGGCGCAGCTTGGGTCGGTTAGAGCCTAGCGTGGGCGTGCCGGGCTCGTCCGGCCGCGCTTGACCGGCTTGATTGTGAGCCGGACACACTGTTAGGATCGGTGCCGCGTCGTTCGGCAGGCTTTCTACCGAACAGCATAAGAGGGCGAAAAAGGGACGAGGGGAATCATGACCGGGGCTTTTCGTTGGAACCGACTCTGCGTCGGCGGGGTCGTGGGACTGCTGCTGATGCTCGCGCCGGCGATCGCGTCGGCCAGTGACGCGACGACGACGTGGACGCAGGTCGCAGGTCAGCCCGCGTTCACGGGCGCACCGCTCTCCGGCGTGGCCTGTACCAGCGCCACCCACTGCGTTGCGGTGGGGCGGACAATCATCAGCGGCAGCAGCTTTTCACGCATTCTGGTAGGCGACAATGGGACCTGGACCGCCCAGACGCCAGCCACGGTTTCCGGGCAAAACGACTCGCTCTCGTCAGTTAGCTGTATTGCCGCCGATGACTGCATCGCGGTCGGCAGCTACCAAACCGGCGGCTATCCGCTCGTCACCTATCACGCTCTTATCGAGCACTGGGACGGGACAACATGGAGCGGTATCCCGACCGCCCTGGTGGGCGACACGTACAACTTCCTCTGGGGCGTCAGCTGCACCGCCGGCACTGGAACCAACCCGAACGAGTGCACTGCGGTAGGTGACTTCTCCAACACCTTCTCGACCCCGCATGGTCAGCAGACCCTTGTCCTGCAGGGCACGGAAGGTGCCGGCGGGTGGACGTTCAGCCACGTCTCTAGCCCCAACCCGGGCCAGACGAACAGTGCCCTCGAAGCTGTCCGATGCCCCACCTACGACAGCTGCATCGGCGTGGGCAACGCCCAGACCTACTTCCAGACCAGCGGCAACTTCAGCGGTGCCATCGCACTGCAGGGAACCCAAAGCGGCGGCGTCTGGACCTGGTCGACGCTGTCCACCGACAACACCGGTGGCATCCTCACCGGGATTGACTGCACCTCGGCCTCGTCGTGCATGGCCGTCGGGTCACAGGGCTCGCCGCAGCAGAGTCTGGTCGAGACCTGGAGCGGCAGCGGCCCCTTCACCGCCGTGAGCAGCCCGAATCCGGGCGGCTACGCGACGAACTTTGTGGCGCTTTCCTGTGTCAGCGCTTCCAACTGCTCCAGCGTCGGCTCGACGACGGCGACTCAGGGTGGTTTGACGTCGCCGCTCGTCATGCAGTGGGATGGGGCCCAGTGGTGGCAGGTGACAGCACCGAGCTCAGGCAGCAACTCGGCGCAGCTGAGCTCCGTGGCCTGCGATGCGCCCACCAACACATGCACCGGGGTCGGCGCGGATGGAAGCGATGCCCTCGTCGATACCGGACCTGGCTTCGTCGCCGCGGCCACTGGGGGCGGTCCCCAGGGCGGCGGCACACCGGGCGGCGGTAGCCAGGGCAGCGGTAATCAGGGAGGCGGTACGCCCTCGGGCGGCACACCGCCTGTCCCGGCCAAGACGACCAAGACGAGCACCAGCCCCCCGCTCACGATCGTGTCGGCAACCGTCGATCGGCGGCTGCACGGCGTGGTGGTCGAGTTGAAGTCCCGCAACGGGACCATTCACGGCGTTGACGTCTACCTCTATCGCGGCCGTGCGGCCGTGGCGCACGTGCGCCTGAGCCGCGTCACCGGCCAGGGTGCCGGCGTCGTCCTGTCCGTGAACGGCAAGCTGCCACCGCCGGGCCACTACACGGTGAGGACGCGAAAGAACGGCCGGCTGCTGGCCGCGCACGGCGTCGTCATCGCCAGTGTCGCTCCGGCGCCGCGGCCGCCGCGCTTCACCGGCTGAGCCCAGCCTGGGCTGGACGCACCGCCGTGGACGGACGGTGATAGTTTCCCGCTCGCAGGGAGCGCTGGTGCCGCGACACGATCCGCTTGATCGCCAAGACACGCGAAGGACCTTCCTCCTCGGCGGCCTAGCCATCGCCGGGTCTTCCTCGCTTGCTGGGCGCGTCTTCCTCCGGCGGAGGCCCTGGTGGCTCCGGCACCTCAGCGCGGGACAGCTGCATGCATCTCGCGTCGAGGCCCTGCGGGTGCTGGGACGGGTGGCCATGCGCCTGCCGGATTCGCTGCCCAATCCATCGCTCCCGACGGGCACCGACACGCTTCCACAGATAGAGCACGTTGTCGTCCTCATGCTGGAAAACCACTCATACGACAACATCCTGGGCATGCTGGGGCGCGGCCGCGGGCAGCGGCCCCGCGGGGATGGCTTCACTCTGGCGGCTGACGGGCTGCCGACGGCGACCAACCCGTATCCGGACGGACGTCTCCAGCGGGCGTTTCGGATGCCGACAACGTGCCAGCTCTCCAACACACCGAGTCAGGAGTGGGCGACCAGCCACAACGCGTATGACAACGGGCGCAACGACGGGTTCGTGCGCAGCACGATCAGTCCGGCCACGTCGCAGCTCGTGGGACCCGTGGCCATGGGGTACTGGACGGGCGATGACCTCCCCCTCACATACGCCCTGGCGAGCACGTTCCCGATCGGCGACCGCTGGTTCTCCAGCTGCCTGGGCCAGACCGATCCCAACCGTCGCTTCCTGATCGCGGCCACCGCTCAGGGGATGACGGACGACATCGGGACCGGTCCCGGCAACGCGGCGGCCAACTCGACGCTGGGGGCCCCGGCGGCCAACGGAACCATCTTCGACCGGCTGACTGACGCCGGAATCAGCTGGGCCGATTACGCCGCCAGCTATCCCACCGGCGCGACGATGGAGCTCTATCCGGGCAATGACACCGCGTACAAGACGAACGCACCGCCGATCTCGCAATTCTTCAGCGACGCCCAGGCTGGAACGTTGCCCCAGTTCAGCCTCCTCGATCCGGACTACGGCACCCAGTCCCAGGAGAATCCCCAGAACCTCGCCGTCGGCGAGGGCTTCCTGGGCCAGGTCATCGACGCGCTGCGCAATTCACCCCTGTGGTCAAAGACGCTCTTCATCCTCACCTACGACGAGCACGGGGGCTACTACGACCATGTCCCTCCCCCAGCCGCTGTAGCGCCTGACTCGATCGCCCCGGTCGTGAATCCGGGTGAGTCGACCTACGACGGCTACGCCCGTTATGGCTTCCGGGTGCCGGCGATGGTTATCGGCCCGTATGCCAAACCCAACCACGTCAGCTCCGTCCTCTACGACCACACCTCGATCCTGGCCTTCCTGGAACGCAAGTGGAATCTCGCCGCCATGACCTACCGCGACGCCAACGCCAACGACCTGACGGACTTCCTCGACCTCCAGGCGCTCAAAGCAGGCCGGCCGACCTTCCCCGAACTGCCCGCGCTCGCGCCTGCGGGCAACACTCCGGCCCGGCTCGCCTGCACGACGACGGGCCCGGGAGCGATCCCGCCGCCAGGAAGCGTCCAGTCCGCCCGGACCCAGCGCCTGGAGATCGGCTCGGCCAGGGTGAACCGGCGGCTGCGTGGCATCGTCGTGGAGCTAGAGACCAACTTCGGAACGATGAGCGGGATCGAAGTTGAGCTCGTCCATGGTCGGCACGTCAAGGCCCGTAAGCGAGGGCTCCGCGTTGGCCGGCGTCGGCACCGGGTCATCCTGCGAATCCACGGTCGCGTGCCGCCCCCCGGCCGCTACACGGTCGCCGCGGTGAGGCATGGCAAGGTCCTGACCGAGCGAGCGCTCCTGGTCCGGGGACGCCCTGAGTCCGCCGACTTCCTAGCGGCTCAGGGTTGACCGATGGTCAGATCGATGCGGGCGAGAGGACTTGAACCTCCACGCTCTCACGAGCACACGGTTCTGAGCCGTGCCTGTCTACCGATTCCAGCACGCCCGCTTCGCGCCCACGAGTTTAGTGAGGGTGCCGCACGGAAGCGATCCGCCCCGTTACAGCCACCCCTTCTCCTCGGCCACCCGCACCGCCTCCGCCCGGTTCCGGGCGTCCAGCTTTCGCATCACCGACGAGAGGTGATTGCGGACGGTTCCAGGGGACAGGTAGAGAGCCCCGGCGATGTCGGCCACGGTGGCGTACCGGCGGGAGGCCGCCAGAACCTCACGCTCACGGTCGGTCAGCGGGCTCGCGCCCTCACTCAGGGCCGCCGCAGCCAGGCCGGGGTCGACCACGCGTTCGCCGGCGACGGCGCGGCGAATCGCGCGCGCCAGGTCCGAGGCGGGCGAATCTTTGAGCAGAAAGCCTGAGGCGCCGTCCTCCATCGCACGGCGCAGGTAGCCCGGCCGGCCGAAGGTGGTGACGATCAGGACGCGGCAGTCGGGTAGTTCACGCCGGAGCTCGGCGGCGGCCTCGAGTCCGGTGGCGCCTGGCATCTCAATGTCGAGGAGCGCCACATCGGGCTGGGCATCACGGGCAGTCGAAACGACCTCGTCTCCCCGCGGGACCTGGGCCACGACCTCGATGTCAGGCTCCAGGGCAAGCAGGCTGGCCAGTGCGCCGCGCACCATCCCCTGGTCCTCGGCGATGAGGACCCGGATCACGAGCGGGAGATCCAGATCACGAGCGCGGAAGCGGGATGGTCACGGCCAGGCGGTAGCCGCCGCCCGACCGAGCCGCGGCCTCGACCTGGCCGTTCAGGCTCCGGGCTCGCTCAGTCAGTCCTGCCAGGCCGTGGCCGGAGTTCCCGTTCACGCTCTGCATTCCGACGCCGTCGTCGAGCACCTCTACACCGGCGTCGACGAGGTTCGAGCTGATCGTCAGCGTGCAGTGCCGTGCGCGGCTGTGGCGGATGACGTTGGTCGCGCCCTCCCGGACCGCCCAGGCCAGCATTCCCTCAACTCCCGGATCGAGCACCGTGGGCTGGCGAACCACGTCGGTCTTGATCCCGGCCGCCGAGAGCGCCATGCGAGCCCCTGCCAGCTCCCCGTCGAGGGTCGGCTGGCGATACCCGCTGACCGCCTCTCGCACCTCGCTCAAAGCCCCACGGGCAACCGTCTCGAGCTCGGCGATCTCGCCCGCGGCTTCATCGGCCCGCTCCGGGAGGAGCCGGCCGGCCAGCTCGGCTTTGAGCGCTATCACCGACAGGCTGTGGCCGAGCAGGTCGTGCAGGTCACGGGCGAAGCGCTCGCGTTCCTCGGCCACGGCCATCCGCGCCAGCTCGGCCCGCGCCCGGCCGAGCTGCTCGTTGCGGATGCGCAGGTCGCGCATGACCAGGATCAAGAGGCCGATCCCGGCGGTGCTCGCCACCCAGCCGATGACCTGCCCGCCGTTAGCGCCGCCGACGGATGAGGCGATGCCCGCCAGGCCGGCGCAGCCAAGCACCCCGGCCATTCCCCAGCGCGTCGAGATCAGCCCGGCACAGGCGGCGCAGTAGGTGAACAGGAATCCCCAGCTCGACCCGTCGCTCAGCGTGAGGGCGGTCGCGATCGCCACGAGCAAGGCGAACAGCGCCAGGCGAGCCCGGTCGGCATGGCGCCGGCGCCAGACCATCACCAGCGTGATGTAGGCGATCACGAACACCACCGCCCCGCCGATCGTCAGGCCGTGGGCGACGGCGGTGCCGTGCTTGGCGAAGGCGGTGACGACCGGAAAGATGATGAAGGCGAGCCAGATGAAGGCCGCGCTCATCCGCGCCGCCCCGCGCGGACGACCCTCGAACCAGAGCCCTCGCATCGGGCGCTCCGTCTCCGGGCAGTCCTCACACGAGGTCGCGTCCGGCCGGTCCGTCATCGCACTTCGCCCTCCGGCCGTCGCAAGGTCCGGAGCATCAGGTACACCCCCACCACAGTCCAGATGGCCAGCGTGCGGAGGTCCTGTCCGTTGAACCCCGGGCCTGCGGTGTGGGGGTTGAACGCGTACTGAAGGCCACCGGCCAGCGGGCGGATGGGGAAGGCGTTGGCGATGTCAGCCAGCGCCTTGGGCATGCCGTTCACCGGGAACCAGACCCCGGAGATGAAGGTCAGGGGAAGCACGGTGAGGTTCACAACCACGGGAGCCACCTCGGCGTTTGAGATGAATCGCGTGATGCCGATTCCCAGCGTGGTGAACGCCGCCGTGCCAAGCAGCAGGGTGACGATCAGCCCTGGCAAGGTGGCCGCGCGGACGTTTACGTTGTAGGCGGTCGCGCCCAGGGCCAGCGTGACGACGGTGATGGCGCCCACGATGAGCACGGTTGAGCCGATCCGTGCCGCGACGTAGGCCCAGCGTGGCAGAGGCGTACCCTGCATCCGCTTCAGGATGCCCTGGTCACGCAGGATGGCGGTGCTGATGGCCATGTTCACGTAGGTCGTCCCGATGATCCCGTAGGCCAGGATGCCCGGCACAAAGAAGTCGTCGTACGGCAGTCCGCCCAGCTCGTGCAGGCGTACGCCCTTGTTCAGGCTCGCGAAGATGACGAGGAACATGAGCGGAAAGGCGAAGGTGAAGAGGCCACGTCCCCGGTTGCGCCAGTACGCGCGCTGTTCGTAACGAACCTGCCAGGCCACCAGGCCGAGGTCGCGCCGCAGGGATGAGGCAGGTACCGCGCTCACGCCGATCCCCCCTGGCTGACGGCCGCCTCCGGTGAGGAGGCGATCTGTGGTTGGGCGGGCGTCGGGCCGGTGAGCTCCAGGTAGATGTCCTCGAGCGTCGGCTGGTTGACCGAGAAGTGCCCGAGCTCGACCGCGTGCTCCAGCGCCCAGGTGGTGATCCGCTGCGTGGCCACCACCGGCTCGCGCGTCAGCACGGTCACGGTGTCGCCGGCGATCAAGCGCTCTCCCGGAATCTCCGGAAGATCTCCCAGCGACCACTGGCTGGGGAGCCGGAAACGGATTTCGGCCGGCCGCAGGTCACGGCCGCCCAGCTCATCGGGCCGGCCGCTGGCGATGATCTGCCCGAAGTTCATGATCGCCACCCGGTTGGCCAGGGACTGGGCCTCGTCCATGTAGTGGGTGGTCAAAAAGACCGTCTTTCCAAGCTCGCACAGTGAGCGCACCACCGACCAGGCGCCGCGGCGCGCGGCCGGATCGAACCCGGTCGTGGGCTCATCCAGGAACACCAGCTCCGGATCGCCGACCAGGGCGAGGGCGAGGTCGAGCCGGCGCAACTGCCCGCCCGACAGGTGCTTGGCCCGCGTGTTCCGCTTCTCGCCCAGATCGACCAGCTCGATCAGTTCGTCCACCGGCCGCCGGCGCGAGTAATACCGGCCGTACATCTCGATCAGCTCGGCCACGGTGAGGTCGCTCTGCACGCCGCACTGCTGAAGCACGATGCCCACACGTTCCCGGAGCTCCCGCGCGGCTCCGGCCGGCTCCCGGCCCAGCACGCACGCCTCGCCGGAGCTCCGCACCCGGTAGCCCTCGAGGATCTCTACAACGCTCGTCTTGCCGGCGCCGTTGGGTCCCAGGAGACAGAACACCTCGCCGCGGGCGACCTCGAAGCTGACGCCGCGCACCGCCTCGACACTTCCGTAGGTCTTGCGCAGGTCGTGCACTTCGATCGCCAGCTCAGAGGAACTAATCATGCTCAGCAGCCTAGGCCCGCGACGGACGCTGCGGAAGTGCCGAGCGGCCGAAACCACCCATGACATTCGTCATGTCTCAGCCTGACGGTCCGGAAGCTCCGCGTGCCCGGCGGGCCTAGACGTTCCAGCGCCCCAGGACTTCGGTCGCGCGCTCGAACCCGAGTGTCCCGGTGGCGCCTGCGTCGAGGGCAAAGCGCGCCCCGGCGGCCACCCCCATGTCCAGCCAGCGGGCGGTTAGGACGCGGAGGATGTGGCCGTGCGCGAAGGCCAGAGCGTCCCCCCCGGCGCCGCGGAGCTGATCGAGGACCCGGTCGGCGCGGGCCCCCACCTGTGCCGGCTGTTCGCCTCCCGGACAGCCGTCGCGCCAGAGATTCCAATCCGGATTGGTTTCCAGAATCTGCGGCGTGGTCAGTCCCTCGTAGTCGCCGTAATCCCACTCGTGGAGATCTGGGGCCAGCTCAGCCGCTTCAGCAAAGCCCGCCAATTCGCAGGTCTCCCGCGCCCGGCGCAACGGACTGCAGAGAACGAGGGCGAAGCTGCGCCCCGCGAGCTCAGGCGCCAGCGCCCGGGCCCGCTCCCGCCCGGGCTCGGTGAGCGGCAGATCGGTGCGGCTGGTGTGCCGCCCGTTGGCGCTCCATTCGGTCTCCCCGTGGCGCACCACGACGATGTCACTCACGCCGTGTCGCGCTCCCCTCCCGTGCGCTCGATCTCGTCGATCTTGGCCCGCCGGCGGACGTGGCGTTCCTCATCGGAGACGACCGCGCCCAGGAAGGCGGGCACGATCTCCGCCGCCACCTCAGGCCCTATCACCCGTGAGCCCAGGCAGAGGACGTTGACGCCATCGTGCTCGACGGCCTGATGCGCGGTGTAGGTGTCGTGGATGGTGGCAGCGCGGATGCCGCGGATCTTGCACGCGGCGACCGAGACACCAGCCCCGGAGCCGCAGACCAGGATGCCGCGTTCCGCACGGCCCGAGAGGACGGCGTGCCCCACCTCGAGCGCCTTGTCCGGATAGTCCACGGGCTCGGTGGAGTGCGTCCCCAGATCGAGCACCTCGTGGCCGCTGGCCTCTATGGCCGCGATCAGGCGGTCGTGGAATGGAAACCCGGCGTGATCAAAACCGCAGGCCACGATCATCAGGACCCCTTTCTCGTCGACGTTGGCTCGGATGCTCTGCGCTCATGAGACCTCGGTGGCGGACGGCTCGGCCGTGCGCTCGAGCTCGTGCTGAGCCAGCAGCGCCGCTCCCAGCACCCCGGCGCGAACGCCGTGGCGGGCCAGCCGGATCGTGGCGTGGGCGGCCAGGCCGGGATGAGCGTAGGCGCGGGCGACCTCGGTGGCGGGGCCGAGGAGAAGCTCTCCGGCCAGCGCGGCGCCGCCGCCGAGCACGATCTCGTCGGGGTCGAAGGTGTTGATTGCGTTGGCGACGCCGATGCCGACCCGCTGGGCCCAAACCTGCACGGTCCGCACGGCGGCCGGGTCGCCGGCCTGGGCAGCGGCCACCGCATCCCCGCCGGTCGGAGTCTTGCCCTCGGCCACGAGCTGACCCAAGGCTGACTCCGGATACAGGCGGGCCGTTTCCTTGGCGAAGCGGTCCAGCGCATGGCCGGCGCCCACCGCCTCGAGTGATCCGGCCTGCGGGAAGCCCTGCGCCCCCGGCACCTCCTCCTCGCCCTGCAGCCCCAACCCGATGATCGTGTGCCCGAGCTCGCCGGCGCCCCCGGTCGAACCACGATAGATCCTCCCCCCCAGAACCAGGCCGCCGCCGACGCCGGTGCCCACGGTGAGCATGACCAGGTTGCGCGCGACCAGCTGCAGGGTCTCGTCGTGGGCCTCGGCCAGTGCGGCCACGGTGGCGTCGTTGTCAACGAACACCGGCACGCCGAGTCGCTCCCCGAGGACCTGGCGCAGGGGCACATCGGCCAGCGGAACGTTGACCGATGAGACAGCGCGTCCGGTCTCGAACTCCACCACCGACGGGATCCCGATCCCGACCGCATCGAGCTGGCCCGGCTTGGCCTCGTCGACCAGCTCCGCGAGTTGGCCCACCAGCGCCTGGGTGCTCGAGAGGTCGGTCGGGCGGATGACGGACTCGCCGAACTCGCCGCCCGACAACGCTGCGGCAGCGACCTTCGTGCCCCCGAGGTCGACGCCAACGACGGAGCTGCTCACAGCCGGGCGGCCGCGGCCGGATCGAGCAGGACCTTGAGCTCGTTGGCTAGCGGCACGAGCATCGAGGCGGGGACGCGCGGATCAGGACTCGAGCCCTCCCCGAAGGCGGCGGAGACCGCCTCAGCCTTGGACTCGCCGGTGACGAGGAAGACGATCTCCTTGGCGGACGCGAGCGCCGGGAAGGTAAGCGAGATGCGAGGGACGAAGGGCTCGAGCCCCGCCTCCTCCACGCCGACCACGAGATGTGCCCGCTCCCCGAGCGACGATTGGTCGGGAAACAGCGAGGCACAGTGGCCGTCCGGTCCAAGTCCCAGCAACACGAGGTCGAACTCAGGCTCGCCGGCCTCCTGAAGCTCACGCTCGTAGGCGTCGGCGCCCTTGTCCGGCCCGGCCTCCCCGTGCATGCGCACCACGATCGGGGCGGTGAGGTCGGCGAGCGGATCGAGCAGCGCCTGCTTGACGAGACGGAAGTTGGACAGCTCGTCGTGCGGCGCTACACAGCGCTCGTCACTGAACCAGACGGTGGTTGAGCCGAGATCGCCGCTCACGGCACGAATCGCCCGGGCCAGCTCCTCGTAGGCCGCGCGCGGAGTGCTGCCGCCGGTCAGCACGACGTCGCCCCCGTGGAGCATGGCGCTGAGCAGCATCGCCGAGCAGGCACGAGCCGGGTCTTCTAGTACCTCGATCTCGAGACTCACTGCTCGCCGGCTCCTGAGAGCTCCAGCGCCGCGTCGAGGGCTGGGGCATAGGTGGGATCTCGCAGCAGCGCCTGCCGCACCCCCTCGCCTAGGATCAGCCCTTCGCCGCGTGAGGCACCGAGGACCCGCCACGACCGCTCCTGCCCTTCCTCGCCGAACTGGTGGGCGCGCAGGCCACCGCGACCGCGGTCGAGCGAAAGTGAGCATCCACCCTCCCAGCCCACGGTCACGCCGGCCAGACCCGGGGCTTCCTGATCTTGTGGCGCCAGTGTGATCTCGATCTCCCGCTCTCCGTCCGCGGCGCGAAGGTTTCCCCGCCGCCCATCGCCGTTGCCATGTAGCGGTGAGACCTCCCAATCGAGGCGAGTCGCGAGCCATCCGGCCAGGAGGACAGCGCTGGCCGTTGAGGTGGAGCGGTGGCGGACGCAGACCTCGGTCAGCCGGCCCAGGGCGTCGCGCCGCGCCGGGAAGTCGAAGCTCGCGGCCAGTCGCTCCCGCCAGGGCGTGGTGCGAAGCCAGGCGAGGTCGACGATGTAGGCCGAACTCCGCAGGTCCGCGGCGCGGCGAAGGCCGCCTGAGACCTCTTCGTCGTCGGAGTCGAGCAAGATCACGTCGGTCATCGGAAGCAGGGATTCCACGGCCTGGTCGTGGCCATGGGGTGACCAAAGCAGCGTCGGCAGCTCGCCCAGGAGGATCGGGTCGACGATCGTGTCGAGCCGCTTCAGGTGCGACGGCCCCAGCTCGAGCGCGACCCGCTCCCGCACCGGGTGAACCTCCCCTTCCCCACCTTCCTCGTAGTCCATCGTGGCCACCGCGTCCAGCGTCGTCCGACCATCCTCGACCGTGCAGAGGATGGTTCGCGAGGCGTGGTAGCGGCCGACGTTGCGCAGGCGCTCGGACACCTCATCCTTCGATTCCCGGTCGACGACCACGATGAGGTTGAGCACCCGGGCCGGGGCGACGGCTCGGTCCGCGGCGTGTCGCTTGCGCAGGAGATCCCGCAGCGCCGAGTCAATGGCGTCGGGGTCGGTGTCCTGGGCCGACCAGACGTCCTCGCTCACCGGCTCCTCCGGCCCCTGGGCGAGGCGCTCACAGCCTTCGCCACGTGCGCCCTTCTTCCATCAGCTCTCCCGCCTCCTCGGGACCAGCCGACCCGGCGGGATATTCGGCGAGCGGCGAACTCGTATCCTCCTGCCAGGCGGTGAGGATCGGGTCGACGATGGCCCACAGAGCTTCGATCTCGTCGTTCCGGGTGAACAGCGTCGCCTCACCGCGCATCACGTCGAGGATCAACCGCTCGTAGGCCTCGGGCGACTCGGACAAGAAGGCGGTGCCGTAGCGGAACTCCATGTGCACGGGGCGGATTCGCATCCGGGTGCCGGGAATCTTGGCGCCTATCGCCACCGATACGCCCTCGTCGGGTTGCACAGTGAGAATGATCTGGTTCTGCTGCACGCCCACCGAGCCGGTGCTCTGAAACGCTATGTGCGGAACCGGCTTGAGGGTGACGACGATCTCGGTCAGTCGGCGCGCCAGCCGCTTGCCCGTTCGCAGATAGAAGGGAACTCCGGCCCACCGCCAGTTGGAGACGTGGAGACGCAGCGCGGCGTAGGTCTCGGTCCGGGAGTCGCCAGGGACGCCCTCCTCCTCCAGATAGCCGGGAACCTCCTTGCCTCCGGCCGTTCCCGGGCCGTATTGCGCCCGCAGGGCCATCCCCCCCACCTGGTCCGGGCTCGGCGGCACGATCGCCTCCAGCACCTTCACCTTCTCGTCGCGTACTCGATCGGCGTCGAACGAGCTCGGCGGCTCCATGGTCAGCAGGGACAGGAGCTGGAGCATGTGGTTCTGGACGAGATCGCGCAGTGCGCCGGCCCGGTCGTAGTAGTCGGCCCGGCCCCCTATCCCGATGTCCTCGGCCGCCGTGATCTGAACGTGATCGATGAAGTTGCGGTTCCATACCGGCTCGAACAGCGTGTTGGCGAAGCGGAACGCCATCAGGTTCTGCACCGTCTCCTTGCCCAGATAGTGGTCGATGCGGAAGATCTGGGCTTCCTCGAACACGCTGAGGAGCTGCGCGTTCAGCTCCCGCGCGGAGCCGAGGTCGTAGCCGAACGGCTTCTCGATCACCAGCCTGGTCTCGCGGTCTTCGGTGTTATCGAGCCCGGCGGCGCCGATCCGCTCGGCTATGAGGGGGAAGAACTTGGGCGCCGTCGACATGTAGAAGACCCGGTTCAGGGGGTAACCGGCCCGCTCCTCGAACTCCCCGATGGTCTGCTTGATCCTCGAATACACCTGCTCGTCGTCAAAGCTTCCGGGGAGGTAGCGCAGGTCCTGGAGGAGGCCATCGAGCACGTCCTTGTCGGACTCGCGGCGGGAGAAGCGGGCGATCGACTGGCGTGCCTCCTCGCGGAACTCCTCGTCGGAATATTCGCTGCGCGAGATCCCGATGAGCTCGAAGCGCTCGGGCAGCGCACCCTCGTGAGCCAGGTTGTAGAGCGCGGGGAGCAGCTTGCGGTGGGCCAGGTCGCCCGTGGCGCCGAAGATAACCAGCACCGTGGGATGAACCGGCAGGCGCTCCAGGCCTTCGCCAAGCGGGTTCTCGGCGCTGAGATCGTCTGCGACAGCAGTGCTCATAGCGCCGGTCCTCCCCCGCTACCCGCGCTTTAGCGCCGCGGCGATGCGATCGCTGAGCGCCCTGACCGCGGACGCCGGATCGCCTTCGAGCTTCACCCGCTCAGCGGGCAGGTCATGGTTATGGAGCGTCTGGAGATCGCCGGCCGCCTGCGCCGCGATCAGCCTGCCGAACGTGTAGCTCTCGCCGGGGATCTCGATGTCCGCGCGGGGGTCGTCGACCAGCTGCAGGAACCGGCCGGTCGGGGGACCGCCCTTGTGCTCCTGGCCCGTCGAGTGCAGGAAGCGGGGCCCGTAGCCGAAGGTCACCGCGGCACCAGTGAGCTCACGGATCGTCGCCCGCAGATCGGCGATCGCGGCGTCGAGCTCATCCGAGGCAGCCAGGTAGCCCATGATGGCCACGTAGTGAGGCGGATTGGCGTCGGCCAGAAGCGCGCGCAGCTGCTCGTCGCTCGCCGAAGCCACGGCCGGAATCTCACCGGAGTCGAGTACCCGCTTGGTGGCGTCCTTGGCCTCCTGCACGTTGGGCTGGTCGAACGGGTTGATCTCCAGCGCCCACCCCGCGACGGCGACAGCGAATTCGGACAGGAAGAACACCCGGCCGAGATCGATCGGTGCGTTGGTCTGAAGGGTGATCGTCGGGTGACCGGCGGCGGACAGCTGCTCAACCGCCTTGTCCAAGCGCTCCTCGGGCTGATCGGCGTTTCGCAGGTGGGCGAACACGCGGTCGGACCCATAAACGCCCGGCTCGCCGACCGGCTCGTCGGCAACCGGGAGGATCCCCCGTCCCTGCTTGCCGGTCGACTCCGCCACGAGCTGCTCGGCCCACAGCCCGAAGCTCTCGAGCGGGCGATCGACGAAGAAGGTGAGCTTGTTGCGGCCGTGGCGCCCCAGTTCGCCGATCGCCGCCCCGAGCCATAGGCCCGGGTTCGTCTCAGGCGAATCGTCCTGGCAGGTCTGCTCGCTTTCCTGGGCGTGACGCAAGAGCTCCTCGACGTCGACGCCCATCAGGGCCGCCGGAACCAGCCCGAAGTACGAAAGCACGGAGTAGCGGCCGCCGATGTCCGGCGGGTTGAGGAAGGTTCGGCGCAGCCCCTCGTTCTCGGCCAGGGTTTCCAGCGGGCTTCCCGGGTCGGTGACGACCACGAACTGGTTGGGCTGGGCGAGAGTCTTGAAGTGGCGGTAGTGCGACAACGTCTCGATCGTCCCGCCGGATTTCGAGGAGACGATGAACATCGTCTTCTCCAGATCGACCGACTCCTGCACCGCGCGTATGACATCGGGGTGGGTGGAGTCGAGCACCTGGAGGCGGAGGCCATCGGGAAGCTCGCCGAACGAGCGGCGAATCACCTCAGGACCCAGTGAGGACCCACCCATCCCGAGCAGAACCGCGTCTCTGAATCCCTCGGCCCGTACCCCGTCGGCGAACGCCCGCAGCTCACCGGCATGCTCAAGCATCGTGTCGGCGACGCTCAGCCAGCCGAGCCGGTTCTCGATCTCCGGAACGCCAGGCCCACCCCACAGCGACGGGTCGCGGCTCCAGATCCGCTGGGCGACTTTCTCCTGGCTCGCCTCCCGGGCGCGCTCGGTGACCGGCCCGTGGAGCTCGGCCGGGATCTCCCCCAGGATCGTGCCTTGGGCGCCCGTGGTCAACGCGGCGCCTTCTTCTCGATTCCCTCGAGGAGATGTTTCATCGCGTCCGCGAACTGGTCGACGCCGTCGGACAGCAACTCGTCGGTGACCTGGTCCATGTCGATCCCCGCCGCCGCCAGAGCCTCCAGGTCCTCACTGGGATCGGTCTCGGCCGTGGGGCCTGAGATATGGCCGTGATCGGCCACCGCCTCGAGCGTCGCCATAGGCATCGTGTTGACGGTGTGCGGGCCGACCAGCCCGTCCACGTACATGGTGTCCGAGTATTCGTCGTTCTTGGTTCCAGTCGACGCCCAGAGTGGGCGCTGGACCGCCGCGCCGGCGTGATGCAGACCTTCCCAGCGAGGTCCGCTGAAGATCTCCCTGAAGCGCCGGTACGCCGCCCGCGCGTTGGCCAGGGCCGCCCGCCCCTGGAGGTCGGTGCGTCCCAGCTCCTCGAGCTTCTTGTCGACGTTCGTATCCACGCGGGAGACGAAGAAGCTGGCGACTGAGTTGACATCCAGCGGCAGGCCTTCCTCCTGGCGACGCTCGAGCCCGCGCAGATAGGCCTCCGCGACCCGCTCGTAAGCCTCAACCGCGAACAGCAGCGTCACGTTGACGTTGATCCCCTCGTAGATGGCCTGCTCGATCGCGTCGACGCCCTCGGGCGTACCGGGGATTTTGATCATCACGTTCTGGCGGCTGAGCATCTTCCAGTACGTCCGTGCGCCGTCGATCGTCCGCTGACTGTCGAAGGCCAGGTCAGGCGCCACCTCGAGCGAGACGAAGCCATCGCGGTGATTGGTCTCACGGTGGACTGGTGCCAGCACATCGGCGGCCGCCTGCACTTCCTTGACCGCGATCCGGTCGTAGATCTCCCGCGCGTCCAGCCCTTCGCGCGCCAGCGACTTGAGATCCTCGTCGTAGTCATCGGAGCCGAGGATCGCCTTATCGAAGATCGATGGGTTGGAGGTCATCCCCCGCAGGCTGTCCTCGGCGATGAGACGCGGCAGATCGTTTTCGATCAGCTCACGGCTGATCTGATCGAGCCAGACGCTCACCCCCGCCTTGGTCAGAGCCTCGAGTCGTGGATTCACGTTCGTCGTTGTGCTCATCTATCGCTCTCCAGTCAGATGCTCGACAAGATCGCGGCCGAGCGACGCGACCCGCTCCGCCGTGATTCCAAAATGCTCGTAGACGTCCTTGGCGGGTCCCGACTCGCCGAAGGTCTCCATCCCGACGAAGGCACCGTCCGCGCCGATCCACTTGTCCCAGCCCATCGGGCTCGCCGCCTCGACGGCGACGCGGGCTCGGCAGGCGGCGGGAAGCACTTGCTCGCGGTAGGCCTCATCGGTGTTGGTGAACGTGTCCATGCATGGCATGGAGACAACGCGGACTCGGACGCCCTCGAGCAGATCCGCCGCCTCGAGGCACAGGGAGACCTCGGAGCCGGTCCCGATCAGGATCAGCTCGGGCTCGCCGCCTTCGGCATCGCGCAGGACGTAGGCACCTTTTTCGATCGCGTCGTCGGGGATCTTCTCTGGATCCAGGATGGGCAGGTTCTGCCGGGATAGGGCAAACGCCGTCGGGTTGTCGGGGGAGCCGAGGGCAAAGCGCCAGCCGAGTGCCGTCTCGTTGGCGTCGGCGGGGCGGATCACGTTCAGGCGGGGCATGGCCCGGAGCGCGGCTAGCTGCTCGATGGGCTGGTGGGTGGGGCCGTCCTCCCCGAGGCCGATCGAGTCGTGGGTCCAGACCCAGATCGAGGGCAGCTTCATGAGCGCCGACAGGCGCACCGCCCCGCGCATGTAGTCAGAGAAGGTCAGGAAGGTGGCGCCGTAGGCGCGGAAGCCGTGCAGCCCGAGGCCGTTGACGATCGCGCCCATTCCGTGCTCCCGGACGCCGAAACGGAGGTTCCTGCCCTCGTAGTGGCCCTTCTCGACATCGCCGGCGCCATCGATGTCCGTGTTCGTCGAGGTGGCGAGGTCAGCGGAGCCGCCGACCAGCTGCGGTATGGCGGCCGCCGCCCACTGGATCGCCTTCTCCGAGGCCTTGCGGGTGGCGATCGGATCGTCGTTCGGCGAGAAGCGCGGGAGGTCACGCTCCCAGCCCTCGGGCAGCTCAGCGGCGTCGATCTGCTGAAGCAACTTGGCCTCCTCGGGGAAGGCCTGGCGGTAGGCCGAGAAGCGCTCCTCCCAGTCGGCCTGGAGCTCACGCCCTCGATCGCAGGCCCGGCGGAAGTGGGCCAGCGCCTCCTCAGGGACATAGAAGTGCTTATCCGGGTCCCAGCCGTAGGCCTCCTTGGCCAGCCGCACCTCATCCTCGCCCAGGGGTGAGCCGTGGGCGGACGAGGTGTCCTGCTTGTTCGGGCTTCCGTAGCCGATGTGCGATTGCAGGATGATCAGCGACGGCTTGTCCTCGACCTCCATCGCGGCGCGCGTGGCTTCCTCCAGGCGATCGAGTCCGAGGTCCTCGCCGATGTCCTGGACGTGCCAGTTATAGGCCTCGTAGCGCATGGCCACGTCCTCCGAGAACACCGTGGAGACCGGGCTGGCGAGCTGGATCTTGTTGTTGTCATAGAAGGCGATCAGCCGCCCCAGGCCGAGATGTCCGGCCAGCGATGAGGCCTCGGAGGCCACCCCCTCCTGGATATCCCCGTCGGAGGCGATGCTGAAGGTGTAGTGATCGACGATCTCGTGGCCATCGCGGTTGAAGCGAGCGGCGAGCATGCGCTCAGCCAGGGCGATTCCGACCGACATCGAGATGCCCTGACCCAGCGGACCGGTGGTGGCCTCGATCCCGGGTGAGTATTTGCGCTCGGGGTGCCCGGCGGTCGGCCAGCCGACCTGGCGAAAGTGCTTGATGTCCTCGAGCGTGAGGGGATAGCCGGTCAGGTAGAGGCTCGAGTAGAGGAGCATCGACGCGTGCCCGGCGGAGAGCAGGAACCGGTCGCGGTTGAACCAGTCCGGGTCGGCCGGGTTGTGGCGCATGACGCGCGTGTAAAGCACGTAGGCCAGCGGGGCAAGCGCCATCGGGGTGCCCGGATGCCCCGAGTTCGCCTTCTGCACGGCGTCCATCGACAGCGTCCGGATCGTGTCGACACACAGCCGGTCCAGTTCGGTGGTGGACTCAGTCGTGGTCATGGAGCAAGGAACGCGGCGCGGGGCACTATGCCCAGCATAGTCAGATCGGGACCCCGCCAAACCGCCTGTTCACACAAAGGTCGCTAGCCGAACAGGATCCCGAAGGATTCGTATTCGGCCGCGGGGACGTGGCGCACCTCGGCCACGGCATCGGCCAGGGGCACGAGCTCGATCGCGGTTGAGCGGAGCGCCGTCATCGTCCCCCACCTTCCCGCGTGCGCGGCGTCGATCGCGGCCAGGCCGAGGCGGGTGGCCAGGACCCGGTCGAAGGCCGTAGGTGTCCCGCCCCGCTGAACGTGGCCGAGCACGGTGGCCCGGGTCTCGTAGCCGGTCCGCTCCTCGATCTCCCGCTCCAGCGCGTAGCCGATGCCGCCGAGCCGGGGATGGCCGAACTCGTCGAAGGAGTTCTCACGGCTGACCGCGATCGTCCCCTGCTTGGGGGCGGCGCCCTCGGCGGCCACGACAATCGAGAAGTAGCGCCCGCGGTCGTGGCGGCGGCGAATGTGGCGACACACCTCGTCGATATCGAACGGGATCTCCGGGATGAGGATCACGTCGGCGCCCCCGGCGACGCCGGAGTGAAGCGCGATCCACCCGGCCGTCCGCCCCATCACCTCGACGACGAGGATGCGGTTGTGGCTCTCGGCTGTCGTGTGCAGACGGTCGATGGCGTCGGTGGCGATCTGGAGCGCGGTGTCAAAGCCGAAGGTGACGTCGGTGCCGCCCAGGTCGTTGTCAATCGTCTTGGGGACCCCGACCACGTTGACACCCTCGGCCTGAAGGCGGTTGGCGACGCCCAGGGTGTCCTCGCCGCCGATCGGGATCAGGCCGTCGAGCTCGTGGGCAGCCAGTGTCTGCCGGATGCGCTCGACGCCGTCCTCCCGGCCGAAGGGGTTGGTGCGGGAGCTCTGAAGGATCGTCCCCCCGCGGGGGAGGATGCCGCGGGTCGACTCGATTGTGAGCTCCTCAAAGGTGTCCTCGATCACGCCGCGCCAGCCGGCGCGAAAGCCGATCACCTGGTCGTTGTAGCCGTCGACTGCCTTGCGCACGACGGCACGAATAACAGCGTTCAGGCCAGGACAGTCCCCGCCGCCGGTGAGCACGCCGATCCGCATCCCGGCGAATCCTATGCCTGGGGAGCGATGGGCTGGTTGTAGGGTTGTGGCCGTTGACGCGGCTTCCGGGAAACCCATGGATCTGGGGCTCAGCCGCCGCCGGCGCCGGTGCCCTCACGGCCGGCCTCCTCTTTCAGCAGCGCTTTCGCCGCCAGATCGCTGACGATCCTGAGCAGGCGGTGCTCGCCGAACCGCCCCACGGCGAGCCGCTGTCCATCACCTCGGCCGACGGGACGGTGCTGCACGCCGAGAGCTTTGGCCGTCGCGACGGCCTGCCCGTCGTCCTGGCCCACGGGTGGACCGAGAGCCTTCAGTACTGGATCTACCAGATCCATGCGCTGTCTGAGCGGGGCTTCCGAGTCACGGCATACGACCTCCGGGGCCACGGGGACAGCGAACCGGGCGCCAAGAACGACTACGCCCTCGAGCGCTTTGGCGAGGATCTAGAGGCGGTGCTGGCCGAGGTGGTCCCGGCGGATCGCCGAGCTGTGGTGGCCGGGCACTCGCTCGGCGCGATGGCCATCGCAGCGTGGGCCGAGCACCATGACGTGGAGCGGCGGGCCGGCGCTGCCGCCCTCATCAACACTGGAGTGGGAGACCTGATCGCCGAACAGCTGCTGGTCCCGGTGCCTGGCGTGGCCAAGGCCATCAACAAGACGATTGCCGTGCACGGGTTCCTGGGCAGCCGAGCCCCCCTCCCCCGCTTCTCGACCCCGCTCACCGCCAGCGCCATCCGTTACGTCGCCTTCGGCCCGGCGGCCACTCCGGCCCAGGTGGCTTTCTTCGAGCGCTTGCTCATTGCCTGCCCGCCGGACGTCCGGGGCAGCGTGGGGATTGCCCTCTCCGAGCTCGAACTGCACGATGCCCTCCCCCGCCTCACGGTGCCGACCATCGTGATCGGCGGCGAAAAGGACCGGCTCACACCACCCGGGCACGCGCGCCGGATTGCCGAGCTGCTGCCGGACCTAGTGCGGCTTACCATCCTTGAGGACACGGGGCACATGGCTCCCCTCGAGCGCCACAAGGCGGTGAGCGCCGCCCTGCTTGAGCTGGGCGACAGGCTCGACCCAGGCTCGGCCGCAGCCGCCGCCTGACGGCTCGCTACCTTTGAAATAGTGAGTCCGCTCCGCCACCTCGGGGGTACGGTCTGTTACCTCCTGCGCGAGGACACAGAACTTGCCGAGGTCATCAGCCCCGCCCGGCGCGCCCAGGCCATCGAAACCTGCACGGCAGAGGAGATCCGGGTCCCCGTCGGCGACGGGGTGTCCGAGACCTCGCCGCTCGCCACCGGACTAGGAATCCTGGTCCTGCACGGGCTCCTGGTCCGCCGGGTCGGAATCGACGGACGCTTCGGAGCCGAGCTCCTGGGAGAGGGCGACCTGCTTCGCCCATGGCAGTGGGAGTCCGATTCGGCCACCCTCCGGGTCGAGATGGAGTGGTCAATCGTCGAGCCCGCCCGCCTGGCCCTGCTCGATGAGGCGTTCGTACGCCGGTCGATCGGCACCTACCCCGAGCTGGCCGCGGCGTTGGTGGGACGGGCCATGCAGCGGGCCCGGAACCTTGCCGTCAACATGGCCATCGTCCATCAGGCTCGCGTCGACAGCCGTCTGCACATGCTCCTCTGGCACCTGGCCGGCCGCTGGGGGCGGGTGCGGACCGAGGGCACCGTGGTCCCCTTCCGCCTCACCCACAGCCTGCTCGCCGACCTCGTGGCGGCGCGGCGGCCCACGGTGACGAGCGCCCTCTCCGACCTCACCCGCCGGGGCCTGATCCGCTCCACGGGCGGCGAATGGATTCTCTACGGCGACCCGCCCCGCGAGCTGCTCGACATCGCCGGGACCCCCGACCAGAGCGCACGCGATAGGTTGCCGCCTCTGGCCTCGAGCTCCTGATCGCTCCTGCACCTGGACCCCTACATCATCATCGGCAGTGCGGTGGTCGGCCTGCTCGTCGGCATGACCGGTGCCGGGGGCGGGGCGCTGATGACGCCGATGCTCATCCTGCTCTTCGGGGTCACGCCGGCCAGCGCGATCTCAAGCGACCTGGTCGCGGCGGTGGTCATGCGGCCGTTCGGCGCCCTCGTACACCTGCGCGCCGGCACGGTGAACCTGAAGCTGGTCCGCCGGATGGTGCTGGGGTCGGTTCCGGCCGCGTTTCTCGGCGCCTACCTGCTCCACGTCATGGGCCACGCCAAGTCGGCCCAGAACAACATTGAGATCGCGCTGGGGGCGGCGCTCCTCGTCGGGGCCTCGGCGATGGTGCTCCGCCTGGTCCTGGACTGGCGCGGCGGCACCAACCGGAGAACCGCCTCCATCCGGGAGCTCCGCGTGCGTCCGCTGCCCACCGTCGCGATCGGGATCATCGGCGGCCTCATCGTGGGCATGACCTCGGTCGGCTCGGGGTCGCTGATGATCGTGCTTCTGCTGTTCCTCTACCCGACGATCGCCGCCAAGCAGCTCGTCGGCACCGATCTGACTCAGGCGGTTCCGCTGACCTGCGCCGCCGCTGTCGGCGCACTGCTCTTCGGCCATGTCGTTTTCTCTGTCACGGCCTCGCTCATCATCGGCAGCGTGCCCGCCGTGCTGGTTGGCTCGGTTGTCTCCTCGAGCGTGCCGGACCGCTACATCCGTCCGGTTATCGCGTTCGTGATATTCGCCTCCGGGCTCAAGTACGTGGGGCTGGACACAACCACACTCGGCTGGGTGCTCTGCGGGCTGTTGCTCCTGGGCGCTGCCCTGTGGGTTATCCGCGCACGGCCCTGGCACTCGCTGGAGCAGCCGAACGAGGGCTAATCGCCGCCGTGGCCGTGCTTCTTCCCGTGCCCCGGAGGCTTCTCGCGGTGGCCGGGAGGGCTGGTTGGTCCCGGAGGCGCGGCGGGCTTCGGCTTGGCGGGCTTCGGCGTGGCGGTCGGGCTCGTGGCTATATGGGTGGTGGCGGCCGTGGTCGTCCGGGTCGGCGTGGTGTTCTGCGGTCTCGTGCCCGTCGAGCGAGCACTCGTACCTGATGGCCCCCCACTGCTGAGCAGCGCGACCGCGATCAGCGTGATCAGCGCTGTCACGATCGCCATCACGATCGCGCGCCGGCGGTGATCGGCGAGCAACGGCTGGCGACGACGGACCGGCGCTCCCGCGGCCATAAGCGGGGCCGTCGCCGCCGTCATCGGCCTGGTTGCACTCGTCAGCCCTGCCGGGGCGGGCATGGGCGAACTGATCTTGCTCGCCTCGGGGAGCCGGGACAGCCGTTCGCGCACCTCGGCGGCCGTCGACGGCCGCTCATCCGGCGCCTTGGCCAGCATGGCGAGGACGAGCGCGTCAAGCTCCGGGGAGAGGCCCGCGCGCAATCTGCTCGGCGGACGCGGCTCGGCGTTGATCTGCTGGTGCAGTACGGCGGCCGAGACCTCCCCGCCGAACAGCGCAGTTCCCGTCAGCATCGCGTAGAGCAGACAACCGAATGAGTAGATGTCGGCGCGCGCATCCCCGGGCTCGCCCAGGGCCCGCTCGGGCGCCATATAGGCGGCGGTGCCGACCACGGAGGCGACTTGGGTGATGGTTGTCCCGTCCAGCCGGCGCGCGATGCCGAAGTCGAGCACCTTCACCGCTCCCCCCTCGGTCACCATCACGTTGGCCGGCTTGATGTCCCGGTGCAGGATCCCGGCGGCGTGGGCGGCGGTCAGCGCCTCCGCCACGCGCATGGCGATGCCCAACGCCTCAGGGATCTCGAGGGGCCGCCCCGAGCGGAGGACCTGCTCGAGGCTCTGGCCCTCGACGTACTCCATGACGATGTAGTGGCTTCCGTCATCGACGCCCGCGTCGTAGACGGCCACCACAGACGAGTTGGCCAAGGCAGCCGCGGCTCGCGCCTCGCGCTCGAACCGAACCGAGTAGGTCGGGTCCTGATCTGCCAAGGTCGGCAGAAGGACCTTCACCGCCACGGTCCGGCCCAGGGTTTCGTCGGACGCGCGGTAGACGGTGCTCATCCCGCCGCGTCCGATCACCTCCTCAAGGCGGTAGCGCCCGGCCAGCAGCGTGCCCGTCACCTGCATCCTCAGATCCTCCCGGTGGCTGCTTTCCCCGGCTTCGGTCTCACAGCCTCGCCGCGTCGCGTTCGAGGTCGAGCTCGGTCTTGACCCCCAACTCGTTGAGAGCCTGATTGGCCTCCTCGAGACTCTCCGCGCCGTCCACGGCCCTGGCCAAACGGCCAACGCTGGCGATCGTTGCCTCCACGTCGAGATAGAAGGTGACCGAAGCCATTGGACTGAGCTCTACCGTACGCGCACCGCCCCGGATATCCACCTGACCAGAGGAACCGCGGAAGGCGCGGACCGCCTGGGCGCTGGCCTCAGTGGTCACGAATTGAGTCGCAGCCTCGAGGCGTTCCGCCACGGGACCGGTCAGTCCCCGGGCCCCGGCCAGACCTCCCTCAGCGGCCACCCTCGCGAGGCGCTCCAGGACCTGGGCGGGCGTGAGCTCCGCGTCGCAGCCGATCCCGAAGAGCCCGCCCAGGACGGCGTGTCCGCGCCGGCCGAGCCGCGCCGCGGCAGCGAGCATCATGGAGTCGCAAAGCGGGCTTCGCAGCCCGGGCTCATCACCCTGTGCCAGCACGTCGCCGCCGACATCCACGAAGACGACCAGGTCGCAATCAAGCTTTCCCACCGCTTCGGACAACCCGGCCGCCACGGCCGCTGGCCCGGCGCTCACGTCGACGAGGACGGTCGGCTCGCCCAGGAACTCCGCCATGCGCGACTCCGCGAAGTAGATATCCCGTTCGCGCACCCGCGTCGACGGGCCGGCGAGAAGGATCCCGGGCGCGATCTCCTCCGCGTCCTCGATCTCATCGCCGCGCCGTGGTCCCGGCTGAGGGTCGATGGGGCGCCGCTCCCAGGCCAGACCGCCCAGCACGGGCGCCGCTCCGTCGTAGGCCCGAGAGTGCTCCGCCGTGGCCAGGGCACCGACCACGTCGCCCCCTCCCCCCATCCCGATGACCAGGGGACGGCGGGCGGCGCGCAGAGCTGACTCGGCATCCAGCATGGGGCCAGCATAGGGTTGTCGAAATGAACTCAGACCTCCCCCGCCATGCCCGCTGACCGGCCTCTGGGCGAGCCGCTGGAGTTCCACCCCGTGCCGCGCCCCGCGCGTCAGGAGCTGAGCGGGCGCTACGTCACTCTCCGGCCGCTTGGACGCCGAACGGGATGCCGAGTCGCTCTACGCCGTTTCCCATCCGCCCGAGGGCGACCCCGCCATCTGGACCTATCTCTTCGATGGGCCCTATCGCGACGTCGAGCAGATGCGGCGTGATCTGAGCACGGCTGAGCGCTCGGAGGATCCGTTGTTCTTTGCCCTCGTTCCTTCGGGTGTTGAGCGAGCGCGCGGGATCGCCTCCTATCTGCGCATCACCGCGGAGCACGGGGTGATCGAAATCGGAAACATCTGGTTCGGCACTCCGATGCAGCGGACCACGGCGGCGACCGAGGCCATCTACCTGCTGGCCCGCCACGCCTTCGACGACCTCGGCTACCGCCGGCTGGAGTGGAAGTGCAATGCCCTGAATGCCCCCTCCCGCCGGGCCGCTGACCGCTTCGGCTTCACGTTCGAGGGCATCTTCCGTGAGCACTTGGTCGTCAAGGGCCGTAATCGGGACACGGCCTGGTACGCGATCATCGACCGGGAGTGGCCGCCGAGGCGTGATGCCTTCGAGCGGTGGCTCGATCCGGAGAACTTCGACGCCGACGGGGCGCAGCGCCGGAGCCTGACCCAGCTCCGACCAGCCGATCCGCAATAACTACGGTCGCGAAGCGGCACCAGGTGCCGATGGGATCAAGTGAGTTAACCGTCAGAAAGGCTGGTCTTTTCAATGGCTCTCCAATATCCGTTAAGACGCCGCAGCGAGGCGCTACGCACCGAGCGCCTAGAAGAGATTCGAGTGCAAATCGCCAACGGAACGCTTCTCATCCGTCAGATGACCACTGAGGAGCACGAGGCTGCAGTTCTCACAGCCCGAGCGGTGCGGTCACGCGCCAACGCCCGCCGGAAGCTACGGCGACAGATCGCCGCCATCAAGTCCTAACCGCGCCGGCTCTAAAGCCTCAGCGCGAGGCTCAGACTCACGCAGCTGCTGAGCCAGCCGGGTACCCCGGATGCGGCGAAATATCCCGGTTCCATCCGGTGCGTGCCTTAGCAATAGGGCGGATACAGGCACGTGGTCGAGGTGGTCGTCGGCATCGTGGTGGTAGTCGTGGTTGTCGTGCTGGTTGGGGTGCCGCCTGATGGGGTCGGCCCTCCAGTCACAGCCGCCTTGACCACGTGCCAGGTCCCACCGAACGCGTTGATTCCCTCCCCCGTCGCACTGTCCTTCTGACCGTCGGCCGCGTAGCGGTACAGGGGGTGGCCGGCGAGTGTGACCTGGAAGAACCCGTTCCGGTGCCAGACGCCGAGCTTGCCGCGGATCCCGGGCGCTTTGCTCAGCTTCTTGGCCGAGGAGACCGTGACCGGCGGCCAAAAGGTGAAGCAGCCGCTGGCCTTGGTGCATTCGGGGTGACGGGGGCTGTCACCGGTCAGGGTGTAGACCGCTCGGCCGCTCGCGGTCACGACGATGCTTTCCGTCTTGGTCGTTCTGGTCTGGCTGGTCACGTTGGCGTTCTTGGCCACCTCCAGGGCGAAGGTCTTGGCCATCGCGACTCCTACGAAAGCTGCGGTGGCCAACCCCGCGATGGCGGCGATGACGCCGAGCGCCGCCATTGGGCCGCCCTTAAACACACGCCTCGGCAAACCGTTCATGTCTCTCCTCCAGGGATCGGGTTCAAGCGGATGGACGCCGTCGTCCGCTGAAACCTTCCCCAGGTCGCGCTTCGATCCGGTCGGCTAGCTTTGCCGTTATGGCAGGCGGTCTTCATATCCTGTCGAGGGGCGGATGAGCGGCGGACGACAGCTGGATCCAGAGGCGCTGGGCGATCACACTGACCGGCTCTACCGGGCGGCTTGGGGTCTCTGTGGCTCACGTCAGGAGGCCGAGGACCTGGTTCAGGAGACCTTTGCCAGGGTCCTGAGCAAGCCACGGTACCTGCGGTCCGACGATGACATCGGCTACCTGCTTCGAGTGCTACGCAACACGTACTTCAGTCAGCGCCGCTCGGCGGCACGGCGGCCGCAGACCACCCCCCTGCCCGACTCCTTGGACCTCCTCGAGGATCCGCGGGCGCCCCAACCGGAGGCCCGCATCGCCTCCGCCGAGCTCTACGCGGCCATCTCGGCACTGCCAGAGGATTTCCGCGACGCGCTGATCGCGATCGACGTGGTCGGTCTTTCGTACCGAGAGGCGGCGCGGGCGCTCAGTGTTCGAGAGGCAACGATCACGACGCGGCTCCATCGCGCGCGCCAGCGCGTCGCCGGGTGGCTCGCCGCCCAAGAGGAGCCCGACGCCCCGATTGACTCGCAGGGGGCTAGTCGGTGAGGTCGCTCGCTCGCCAGCCGGCGAGCTGCTCGAGCGTCTTAAGGGGCACGTGAGCGGCGGATAGCACGCACGTGTGACCGGCGCGCTGCCAGGTCACGATGGTGCGGCCCGCGAGGCTGAAGTCACGCAGCTCGAAGCCATTGAACCGGGTTACCGAACTCGACGGGGGTGCGAGCGCTGGGGAAGCGACGATCGTATAAGCGACGAGTCCCTCCCCCCGCTTGTAATAAACGGTCGTGGTGGCCCGCCCGTTGAGGCGGTCCTGGCGCTTCCCGACTGCACGCCACCCGAGCGTCGCCGCCCAGTTGGGGAAGTAGACCTCCTGTAACCGATCCCCTAGCCTGCCGCGTGGGTCAACGGGGTCAGGGGGCGGGGCTGGTGCCATGGGTCCCCGCAGGGCCAGCCCGGCGGCCTCTGAGACCGACGGGGATCCCGGAGCGCCCCCTGGCAACACCAACACCACCGCCAGGACCGCCGCCGCGATCGCGCCAGCAAGGGCGCCATAGCCCGCCACGCGAAACCGGCGCGCTGGCCGTACGCGCTGCTCTTGGATACGCAGGCGCAGCCCCACCGGAGCGCGCTCCGCGGCGGCCTGGCGCATAACGCCCACGGCCGCGCGCTCGCGCTCGTAAAGGTTGAGGAGCTCCGGCGAGCTTTCAATCCACGCTTCGACCGCCCGCGAGCGGGCGGGGTCGAGGCTTCCGTCCGCTAGCGCCGAGAGGTCGGCCAGCTGTGCGGGGCTCGGATTCTGTGTTTTTGGCGCCATCTGCTCACTCCGATCTGTCAAAGCTTAACGACGCACCAGTCCCGGAAACCTTCCCGACAGAGCATGCGCTAAGCAACTTCCCAGGAAGGATTCGCGTCCCCTCGCGTCTCTCAGGAGAGACCGCAATCGAGATAGAAGGTGGGAGCGATGCAGCACAACGGGTTCTGGACGCTGGGCGCCCGGGGCGGCGAAGTTCATGATCTGTCGGCCCCGGCCGTCGGCCAGGTGAGGCCCGTGCGGGGTGAAGCGCACGCGTTCTGGCTGCGCACGCCGGGCTGTGGGGAGATCCGGGCGGTCACGCTGCCCGTAGCGGGACCAGACGACGTCCTGATCCGCACCTTACGGACGGGAATCAGCCGCGGCACCGAGACACTGGTGTTCCGCGGCGGTGTGCCGCCGAGCCAGTACGCCGCCATGCGCGCGCCCTTCCAGGAGGGGGAGTTCCCGGGGCCAGTCAAGTACGGCTACCTGAACGTGGGCATCGTGGAGGAAGGACCGGCGGCGCTGCGCGGCCGCACGGTCTTCTGCTTGTACCCGCACCAGACTGTCTACGTCGTCCCTGCCACCGCGGTGAGGCCGGTGCCGGAGAGCGTGCCCCCCGCTCGTGCCGTTCTCGCCGGCACCGTGGAGACCGCCGTCAACACCGTGTGGGATGCCACACCCCTCCTCGGTGACCGAGTCGCGGTCGTCGGTGCCGGAATGGTCGGCTGCTGCGTCGCCCGGCTGCTGAGCCGGTTCCCGGCTGTGCAGGTCACGCTTGTCGACGTTGATCCTGGTCGGGCCGGCGTCGCGGCCGCGCTGGGCGTCGATTTCACTTTGCCCGACGACGCCCCAGACGGACGCGACCTCGTCGTGCACGCCAGCGCGACGTCTGCCGGCCTCCAGCGGTCGCTGGACCTGCTGGCGCCCGAGGGAACGGTCATTGACCTCAGCTGGTATGGCGACCGAGAGGTGCGGCTGTCGCTGGGCGGCGCATTCCATTCCGGTCGCCTCGGCATCCGTGCCAGCCAGGTCGGCGCTGTCTCTCCGGCCCGTAGTGGGCGGCGCACTACGGCTGACCGGCTCAGACTCGCCCTGGAGCTCCTCCGCGACCCCGCCTTCGATGCCCTCGTCACCGGGCAATCACCCTTCCGAGAGCTGCCCGACGTGATGTCCCGGTTGTCTGCCGGGAGCATGCCGGCGCTCTGTCACATGATCACCTACGACCCGGTGTAGGGCATGTTCAGCGTGACCGTACGTGACCACATGATGATCGCCCACAGCCTGCGGGGCGCCGCGTTCGGGCCCGCCCAGCGCCTGCATGGCGCGACGTACACCGTGGATGCGACGTTCCGGCGCGCGACTCTCGACGCCGACAACGTCGTCGTTGACATCGGTCGCGCAGCGGAGCAGCTGCATGCGGTCGTGGGCGAGCTGACCTATCGCAATCTCGACGAGGAGCCAGCGTTCGCGGACATCAATACCACCACCGAGGCACTCGCCCGGGTAGTCGCAGATCGACTCGCCGAGAAGCTGCAAGCCGGCGCCCTGGGCGAGGCCGCCCGCCGGCTCGACGGGCTGACCGTGACCCTGCGCGAGTCGCACCTCGCCTGGGCGAGCTACGAGCGGCCGCTGTGACGACGGCGCACGTCGTCGTACCCGACGGCATCGACGATCCGGGCCGGCCGAGTGGAGGCAACGGGTATGACCGCCATGCCTGCCGCGGCCTCGCATCGCTCGGCTGGTCGGTGCACGAACACGCCGTACCCGGCTCCTGGCCGCGATCCGATCCGGCGTCGTTAGCGGCCCTGGCAACTGTTCTGGCCCCGATTCCCGATAACGCAGTCGTGCTGCTCGACGGGCTCGTCGCCTCCGCAGCGCCTGAGGTGCTCGTGCCGGAGGCGCGTCGCTTGCGCCTGGTCGTGCTCGTGCACATGCCGCTCGGCCACCGCCCAGCAGAGGCCCCGGCCGAGAGCATTCGAATGCGCGAGCACGCGATCCTCTCGGCCGCAGCTGCAGTCGTCACGACGAGCCGGTGGAGCAGGCGCAGGTTGCTCGAGCTTTACCCGCTGCGCCCGGACGCGGTACACGTCGCCGAGCCGGGAGTGGCGGCCGCCGAGCTCGCACCCGGGACCGAGGGGGCGGGCGCGCTCCTCTGCGTCGCCGCGGTGATACCCGAGAAGGGCCACGACGTGCTGCTCGATGCGCTGCAGACCGTGTCGGACCTGTCCTGGCAGTGTGTCTGCGTGGGCCGGGTTGACCGCAACCCGGCGTTTGTCGAAACGCTCCGCCGGCGCTCACTCGAGGCCGGGCTGGACGACCGGGTGCGCTTCGTGGGTCCTCGAGCCGGCGCCGAGCTCGACCGCAGCTACGCGGGCGCCGACCTGTTGGTGCTGGCGTCCCGGGCCGAGACATACGGCATGGTGATCACAGAAGCTCTGGCACGGGGCCTGCCGGTGGTGGCAGCCGAGGTGGGCGGCGCCACGGAAGCCCTCGGCCACGGCGGCCGTGGCAGCCGACCCGGGGTGCTGGTCCCGCCGGAGGATCCGGCAGCACTCGGTGCGGCGCTCCAGGCCTGGCTCGGACAGGCCGAACTCAGAGCGCGGCTGCGGCAGGCCGCCCGCGAGCGGCGGGAGTCGCTGCCCCGGTGGTCCAGCACCGCGTCGGTGATATCAGGTGTGCTGGGCGACTCGCGATGACCGCCGGACGTACCCGCGTCAGTCGGAGATGGCTTGCCCTCCGCGAGCCCGCTGACGCCGCGGCCCGTGCACGCGAGCTCGTCGAACACCTCGAGGGGGCGCTTCCGGCAACCGGGCCCCGGGCGATCCACGATCTCGGGTGTGGCACCGGCGCGATGGGCCGGTGGCTCGCGCCTCTCCTGTCCGGGTCCCAGCACTGGGTTCTACACGATCTGGACGAAGACCTGCTGGAAGTCGCCGCCGTCGAGCACCCCGCTCGGGCCGCCGACGGGGCCCCGGTCAGCGTCGAGGTGCAGCAGTCAGACATCACCAGCCTCCGTCCGCGTGATCTCGCCGACGCGAGCCTCATCACCGCCTCGGCGCTGCTCGACGTCCTGACTGAGGAGGAGCTTGCCGGGCTGGTCACCCTCTGTGCGAGCACAAACTGTCCGGTGCTTCTGACCCTATCCGTGGCCGGTCGCGTCGAGCTGAGCCCGGAGGATCCCTTCGACCAGCGTGTCGCCGCCGCCTTTGATGCCCACCAACGCCGCCTGACTGACCGCGGCCGCCTCGTCGGCCCGGATGCGATTGCGTTCGCCGTCGAGCAGCTCGGTGAGCCGGGAGTCGAGGTCCTCGTCCGGCCGAGCCCGTGGCGGCTCGGCGACGCGCAGGCCAAGCTGGCGGGGGAATGGCTCACCGGGTGGGTAGGTGCAGCGTGCGAGCAGCAGGTCGATCTGGCCGACGAGATCGACGTCTACCTACGCCGACGCCTGGCGGAGGCAAGAGCCGGGCGGCTCGCGGTCACGGTCCAGCATGCCGACTTGCTGGTTCTGCCCAGACCCTCAGCCCGATGAGAGCTGGGGTTCGAGCTGGGGTTGATCGGCGGTCCCAGAGCCGCGGGACCCGACAGCGAGGAAAGCGGTCCCGAAGAACAACTGGTTCCAGGAGGGATCGGTCAGCCAGTCCTGCATCGCTGCCCGAATGGCCTCCCACGGGCGGCGCGCGATCCATTCGTCGATGGAGGCGAAGGGCCGCAGGACTGCGATCCCTAGCTGCGCCAGCCACCGAGGCAGCTTGTCCGGAGCGTTGAGATCCAGCACGACCCAGCGCCCACCCGGGGAGAGGGCCGAGGCACCGTGGGCGATGACATTTCCGCATTCCGGCACCTGCGACAACGCGTAGGTGGACAGGATCCCGTCGACCTCGGCTGGGAACTCGAATTCGGCCGCGTCGGCCTGCACGAGGCTGATATTGCTCCAACCGTTGATCTCGACCCGCTGCTGTGCCTGGGCGAGCATTGCGTCGGTCAGATCGACACCGACGATCCGCCCCTCGGGACCGATTGCCTGCTCGATCAGCGAGAAGTTCAGGCCTGTGCCGCAGGCGATATCAACCACGCTGTCGCCCGGACGAAGTCCGAGGGCTTGTACGGCCTGGAGGCGCTGGGTGCGCTGGGGGTAACCAGGCATGGGGTAGAACCGGGAGGTGACGTCGTAGTGCTTCGCCTTCTTGCGATACGTCTCGATTAGGTGCGCTTGCGGGCTCTCGGTCTGCCTCATGATGCGCTCCTGAGCGGATGCACTAGCCCATCCGCGTCCAGATCGGAATCCGAGGCACGCGGCGTAGCGGACTCGAGCGTAGCCTTGATCGCCGCCATCTCGATATCCATCACGCTGCGAATCCTGCGATTGAGCACGCGGCCGGGGATGGCGCGCATGAGGTTCTTGAGGTCCACCTCGACCCACATCGTGGCCTCGGTGTGCCGATCGTCGATTGGCTCGAGCTCCATTCCCCATCGCGCCGCGGACGTGCCCATCGGCCCGGCGAACGCCACCGAGCGCGGTGCACTGACCGCGGTCACGGTCTGGGCCCGGTGGTGAGTGGACCCGAATGGACCCTTCGCCCACTGCTCGATTTTCGTGCCGGGCAGAAGCGGACCCCCGCCCTGAACCCAACCCTCGCGAACCGTTGGTGCCCACTCCGGCCAGCGTCCGACGTCGCAGACATACACCCACACGTCAGGAACACTGCGGGAGATCGCTATGCGGCTCTCGGATCTGATTGACATCGCGCTTCCTTTCTGTTGTTCACCAGATGGCGTCTGGCGGCGGTTCGGCTTTGGAGCACCGGTGCTACCGGAGAGCGGCCGCGCCGGGCTCCGCCAAGCGGCCGTCGCTTGAGCGTGACCTGAGCAGGCTCGGGAGCGCGAGCGTGTGCCGGCCCCGGCGCGCCTTGGTCTCCAGATAGCGGTGGTTCGAGGCAGACAGGTAGACGCCCGTCGGCACCTGCTCGACGACGCTCACGCCGTAGGAGCGCAGCTGCCGGACCTTGTCGGGGTTGTTGCTGAGGAGCGCCACCCGTGACACTCCGAGCGCGTCCAGCATCTGCGCCGCCACGACGTAGCTGCGCTCATCTTCCTCGTGGCCCAGCGCGACGTTCGCCTCGTAGGTGTCGATTCCGGTGTCCTGGAGTGCGTACGCCTCCAGCTTCGAATAGAGCCCGATTCCGCGACCTTCCTGCCTCAGGTAGAGGAGGTAGCCGCCGGCCTCGGCGATGCGCTCCACGGCCTCCCGCAGCTGCGGCCCGCAGTCGCACCGCTGGCTCCCGAACACATCGCCCGTCAGGCACTCACTGTGCGGCCGAATCAACGGGACGCCGTCTTCGTCTGCGGAATGGGGAGCGGTGCGATCGCCGAGGGCGAAAGCGAGGTGCTCCCGCCCGTCGACGAGCCCCTCAAAGCTGAACACCCTGGCGTCGGTCGCGTAGCCATCGGCGAAGCGCAGCGGCACCTCGACCTGGGTGCGGATCGCCGCCGTAGGGAGCGTCGTCAACATCCGTTGCCTTGCTCCCGGAACCGTGACGACAGGGCGTAGCGCAGGAGAACCACGTCGCCGAGCTTCTGAACTTCGACGAGCTCAGCCCGACGGGCCGGGTTCCAGGGGAAGACCCCGTCACGCACGAACCGCGGCGCCTCCGAATCGCCGACGAAGACGGGTGCCACGGTCAGCTGCAGCTCATCGACGATGTCGTCGGTGAGGAACTGTGTGTGGACCGTCCCGCCGCCCTCGACCATCAACCGGTCGACCCCTCGCGCCGCCAGGTCGGCGGTGAGGGTACGCATCTCAATGTTCTCGCCGGCGTCGACGACGGTTGCGACCGGGCCGAGACGATCGCGTGCGTCTGCTACCCGCGGGGCCGCGCAGTAGACGAGCTTCTCGGCTTCGCCGAGGTTGAAGAAGGCGGCCCGTGCGTCGAGCTCGGCGCGCCGGGTCACCGTCACCTTCATCGGCGACTCCGGAAGGCCCCGCGCGGCCCGTTCCTCACGACGCGCCTGCGATCGCACGAGCAGCCGCGGGTTGTCGATCCGCACAGTCTCCGCGCCGACCAGAATCGCGTCGCAGGAGGCCCGGACGGCATCGACCCGGTCGAAATCGGCGTCATTCGACAGCAGCAGCCGTGAGGCCGCACTGCCGATGTAGCCGTCGATCGACGCGCAGCAGGACAGCAGCGTGTAGGGGCGATCACACATCCGCGGCTCCTTCCGGCCGAAGGACGACCCGCCGACCAGATCGAGTGCTCGAGACCCGGCGGCGCGAAAGCCACCCGAGGACCAGCAGGATCGCCCCCGGAAGACTTGCGGCGAGCACCAAGATGCCGTACGCCACGGCGGTCGCGGCGCCACGCTCCGCCCCGAGACCGGCCGCAGAGAACACCCAGGCGGTCGCTCCCTCACGCGGTCCCCAGCCGGCGATGCTCGGCAGCACCATGGCCAGTAGCGCGACCAGCGCCAGCGGCAGAAGCCGAACGACCGATGCGTCGACGCCGGCGGCCCGCGCAGCGACGAGGAAGGTGGCCGCGTGGCCGAGGAACACCAGGCCGGAGGCGAGCATGACCGCCGGGAGCGCTTTCCGCCGCAGGACTCCGTTGCGGACGTCGGACACCACGGCGTTCCGTACGCGCGTCCATCTGGAGCGCCCGCCTCTCCCTTTCACTCGGGCCACGAGGACGAGCCCGAGGACGACCGCGACCGCAATAGCCGCAACCAATGGCATGAACGAGCGCACGGGAGACGGCAGCACCAGGAGGACAGTGATCGCCAGCCCGGCCTGGACGACCTGTCCGGCACCGCGCTCCCACACAACGGCCCTCAGAGCTCGGCCGACATCGTGCACCTCACGACCGTGAGTGACACCGCGGTGGACGTCTCCGGCGACACCGCCCGGGAGCATGAGGTTGAGGAACACCGCCCGGTAGTAGCCGGCGACGGCGGCCGGTAGGGAGAGGCGGACACCGAGGCCGCGGGACACGATCGTCCACCGCCACGCACTGCAGACGGTGGTGAGGAAGAAGATGGCTGACACGACCAATAGCGCCCGGCCGTCGACCGCCTGGATACCCGCGAGGAACGGGCCCGTACCGAGACGCCAGACGACGATCCCAAGTACCGCGGCGGCGACCGCTGGGCCGGACCACCGAGGGACGCTTCTAACGGCGGCACCAGGAGGTCGGATTGGCGAGCTTGCCGTCACGGCTCTACGTCCACTAGGGACGAGGGGTCGTCGGTCGGGGGCCGAATGCGGTGAAGAGGCGGTCACGGACGGCGCTCATCGGCCAGACGGGCGCCTGGGGGCTGGGTCGCAAGCCGGCTCGCCAGCCCCACCCGGTGATCCGCTTGAGCACCGACGGGTCGTGGGCTATGAGCGAGATCGGCACCTCGTGATTCGTGGTCTGGCCGCTCACGATCCCTAACGGCTGCTCGTCACCCACCACCATGAGGACGAGATTTCTTTTGCCGTAGTGCTGGACGAACGAGATCAGGGTGTTCAGCGAGTACTCAAGCGAGCGGGCGTAGGCAGCCTTCACCTGCTTGGGGTGCCACCAGAAAGAGCTCGGCTCCGTGAAAGTGGGGGTGCGCTTGAAGATCGAGCCGTTGCCCACCTCGTTCCACGGGATCATCTGAGGAATGCGGTCCCATGGCATGTGACTCGAGACCGTGTCGACTTCCGCGAACAGGGGACGACGGTGGGTCTTTGAGAGCTCGAGGCGCTGCAGAGCCGCGAACATGTATTGATCGGGCATCGGCGCGTAGTTGTAACCCGGGCCTTGGTAGCCCAGGTCATGGCGGGCGTAGAGCTTGTCGTAGTGATAGAACGACGTCCCGTCCGGCCAGGACTCATCGTCGGCCGGCGCGAAGTTGATCGTCCGCCACCCGGCCCGGTTGAACGCATCGCTGAGTGTGAAGCGATTCGTGGCGACGAGCTGGTCGTAGCGCCTCTGGCTGTTGGCCCAGACGCCAGACTGCAGGGTGGAGTGCGCGAGCCAGCTGACGCCGCCGAAACCCGGCGCATTGACGAAGGCGGTGCGAGCGGAGAACCCGGCGGCCCGCAACTGCCCGGTGCCCCTGTCCAGGAGCGCATCGATTGCCGGCGAGAACGAGGACCCCTGGACCGAGACCTGTCCGTAAGACTCGACGAACACGAGCAGCACGTCTTTACCGCGCAGACCTGTAAGCAGCCCGCTGCCTGGGGTGTAGCCGAAGGGGTCGTGCCTGATCTGGTTCGCAAAGACGCCCTCGTCACGGAGGTCGGCCTCGACCGCACCTACCTCGTGGACGAAGAAGCCGGCGCTCCCCGCGGCGGCAAGGGGCGTGTGGGCGAGGAGCTGCGCGCCAAAGAACGAGAAAAGGAGCCAGACGGCGCCGAGCGCCGCGACGGCACGCAATGATCCCCGACGGTTCCCGGCCGCCACCCGCATCACCCGAAGCATCGCCAAGGTGATGAAGACGAGCAGAGAGGCGGCCAATGCCACGGCGCCAACGATGAGCATGTCCGCCTGCGTTTTCCCGAGAGCACCGCGCAGCGTTTCGACACCGATCCCCACGTCGCCGGTGTCCCCAATGACGTCGAAGGGCCGGGCGAAGTTCGTATAGAACCCGATGTCGAGGATCTTCAGGATGACCAGTAGGGCCAGCGTCGGGCCCAGGACGACGGCAAGGAGCCGGCGCGGAACGCCCGGCAGGACCACGGCCAGCGCGATGAGAACCAGGCCTTCGAGCGGCACCCTCAGGAACGCCGTGAGCGTGAGAGCCTGCGGGTGGTTGGGAGCGACAAGCGCCGCCCACACGAGCAGAAAGGCCAGGATCGTCAGGCCGGCGCCAATCGTTCTCCGTGCCAGGCCGCGATTGATGGCCGCGGGCTCGGTGACCTTGACATTCGCGCCGACGTCGCTTCCCGCCGACGTCTCTTGGTGCTCGGTGGCGCGGTGTGCCCACAGCCACCACACGTCGCGCCCGAACGACTCGGCAAGGAGGACAAGGGCGCCCCCGACGAGGGCCTGGGTCAGAGCTAGGGGCAGGAGATCGGCGACCGCGACGGTCAGCACGATCCCCTGGGTCGCCGTGACCACCTTGCGCCAATGGCGCGGAGGCAACTGCGTACGCATCCACGGCAGCGGCCACCCGGCCACCAGGAACGCGTAGCGTGCCGCGCCGATCGCGAGCACCCAGGCGCCGTGCGAGCGGGCGACATACACGCTGAGGACGAGGATCAGGAACGCGTCGGCTTCACCGTCGAACCGCTCGCCCAATGTCGCCGTTGTCCCCGTCTGGCGCGCGACCCATCCGTCTACGAAGTCCAGCGCGAGCGCGAGCGCAGTCATTGACACGAGCAGCGTGAGCGGAGCGCGGTGGGAGAACGAGTCCGTGACCACCGCGGCGACACCGACCGCAAGCGACGCCCGCGTCAGCGTCACCCAGTCGGCGGCTCCCAGCCGGTCGCACCGGTAGCGGGACAGTCCGCATGCCAGAGCCCGGGTCATGATGACTGCGCAGGTGAGTCCGACACCCCACCCCTCGGGGCTGAGACCGGCTGTCCCGGCGAGCGCTGCCAGCAGCAGCACCTGCGCGATCAGCCCGATCAGCGGACCGGAATGAACGGCTCGCTTCGTTCGTCCTATTCCGGCTGCCCTCAGGGGCTGTGCGCTTGCTTCCATACGCCCCATGACGCTGGAGCAGTGTCAAGCCTTCCCGCACCCGGGCTGTCAT
The DNA here is from genome assembly GCA_963733555.1 of uncultured Solirubrobacterales bacterium. GTDB lineage: Bacteria > Actinomycetota > Thermoleophilia > Solirubrobacterales > Solirubrobacteraceae > Palsa-465. Next base: position 547,762 of record CAVTDO010000002.1, on the reverse strand, counting down.
TCTTCGGAGCGTGAGCGACGGGCCGCTTGAGAGGCACCCGGGGTACCGGCCTGGGCTGACCTCGCCGTGAAGCAGGACGAGCGCAAGCCGTTCGTGCGGGCCCTGCAAAGCGCCCGGGTTGCCGCGTACGCCCCCGGCGAGTTCGTCGAGCAGGAGAGCTTCATGCGAGCCGGAGAAATTCTCGCCCTCGCGCGGCGGGCCGGCATTGCCCCCGGAATCTCCGTGCTCGACGTGTGCTGCGGAGTGGCCGGCCCCGGGCGGTTCCTCACTCAGGAGCTGAGTTGCGCGTATCTGGGCGTGGACCTCAGCGCCAGCGCCATCGAGATCGCACGTCAGCGAGCCGGCGATCTTCCGTGTCGCTTCGAAGCCGCCCGGGTCCCCCCGATTCCTCACGGGCCGTTCGATGTTGTGCTCCTGCTTGAGACCATGCTGGCGTTTCCGGATAAGGAAACCCTGCTCGGGGAGATATCCGGGGCGCTTACATCCGGCGGCCGGTTCGCCTTCACCCTGGAGGCCGGCGTGCCCCTCAGCGACGCGGAGCGCGCGAGGATGCCTGACCCTGACACGGTTTGGCTCACCCCTCTGCCGGAGATGCTCGCCTGCTTAGAGAGGGTCGGGCTGGTTGTCCGCTGGCAGGGAGATTGCAGCGAGTCGCATCGTGCCGTAGCGGAGTCGCTGCTCGACGCATTTGCCACCGATGCCACGGCGATTCGGGCGCAGATCGGAGCTCAGGCCCTGGACGAGCTGCTGGCCTCCCACCGCCTTTGGAGCGACTGGCTTCGGGAAGGACGGGTCAGCAAGATCGCTTTCGTTGCGGAGAAGACGCGGGACGCCCGTAGCCGGGCAGAGGTCGTAGCGTCGCGAGGCAGCTGACCGAACTAGGGTTGGACGGTCAGGTGTGCACGGACCAGCAGGATGTCGTGGTCGGTGTGTCTGGCCGGCAGGACCTGGGCCGAGGGCAAGCGGAGCGCGGCGGTCCCGTACACCTGCTGGCTCCCCGGGTCCTGGTGGGCGGACCTGTCGGTGCGGGTCCAGAAGCCGCGGGGAGCGCAGGAGGAACGACGGTTGATGTCGCCCCCGAAGATGACAATTTGAGCGATCGCGCGACGCGCCAGGAGCGCCGTGAGCTCGGTGCACTGCGGGCTGTTTGCCGCCACCTCATCAAGCTCGTCTGAGGCGAGATGGGCGGTGCACACCTCGACGCCGACTCGGGTGCTGACGCACAGCCACTCCCGCCTCTCGGGACCGGCCTCTGCTTCGAATGTGTCGCTCTCGGTGCGCTCGATGGCTGCCCTCGTGAGCAGCGCGTCACCGAAGAGCCCGCGTCCGCCCGGGCGGACGCACGGCAGTGGCTTGCCCAGGTAGATCACCCTCGAGAAGCGGGGGTGATAACCCGTCCGCCGGGCGATCAGCGCGACGTCACCGCTACAGACCTCGTTCAAGGTGACAGCGTCCGGGTGCGCCGCACGGATCCGGACCACCGCATCCTCCACCCCGGCGGGATATTTGACCTTCGAATAACAATCCGCGATCCCGGACAGGCACAGGTTCATCTGCATCAAGGCGTAGGTCGAGCCCGCGCTCGCCGTCTCCGAGAATCGACTGCAGCTCGTCAGGGCGAGGACAAGCGCGCACCCCACTGCCGCAGTGAGCAACAGCGCAGCGCGCGCGGGCCCGAGTCGTCGATCATCGATACGAGCGCTAGACGGCTGAAGATCCCGACTGGTGGTCTCCTCGCGTGTTGTCATGCGCAGCCGGGCATCGCCTGCGATGCCTCGCTCCGAGGACGCCGATCGCTTGGGAATCCTTCCCGCCTCTAGCAGTTGCAGAAGGTCATGCGTCGGCAACTGAGTGACGTGACGTTTTTCGTGGTCCTCCGTCCTACCAGCCACACATCCCCACGAAGCCCCATCCCAGGGGCCTCTGCCATGGAGGTAGCTAAATGAGACGAATCACGATCATCCTTTCAGCGGCACTGACGCTGCTCGTGCTAGGTCCAGCGAGCGCGCTGGCGCGCCACCACAGCCGCCATCACCGTAGCCGCACCCAGCACGCTCGCGTGTTGCGCCTCGGCGATGCGAGTGGCGGCTCCACCAGCTCGAACGCGGCGGACAACGCCGGCACCGTGCAGTCGTTCGCCGGCGGCATCCTCACGATCAGCACGAGCGACGGACCCATCCGTGGTGCGGTCACGAGCAACACGGAGTGCATGGCGCCCTCGCAAAGCCAGACGATGCACGCGGACGGAGACAACGGCAGCGGCGATCAGAGCGGCAGCGACGATCAGAGCGGCGGCGGCGACGAACATGGCCAGGATCAGAACGAGGCCAACGACGCCAACGAGAACCAGAACGAGGACCAGAACGAGGCCAACGAGAACCAGAACGAGAACGAAGCGGGCACCAACTGCACGCCCGCGAACGTGCCCGACGGGACCGTCGTGCGGGAGGCCGAGCTCCGCATTTCCAGCACCGGGAATGTCTGGACGAAGGTCGAGCTCGGTTCATAGACCCAGGCCCGGAAACGGGATGACCATCGACCGGCGGCCGGTGGCCGGCGGCCCCTCTGCTGCGGGGCCGCCGGTCGCCATCTCGGGAAGGTTTCCAACCGATCCGGCGTCCTTGATACTGCGGTGAGCCCCCTCGCTTTGTCATTAAGGTTCCTTCAGTCCCAACCGGATAGCCGGCTGGTTGAGCTGGCTCGCGATGGCCACGCGGCGGCATTTGAGGCGATCGTCGGGCGGTATCGCAAGGAGCTGCTGGCTTACTGCCGGCGCTTGCAGCCTCGTTGGGGAAATGCCGAGGATTCGCTCCAGCAAACTCTGCTGCAGGCCTGGAAAGCGCTGAAGAGCGGCGCTGAGGTCCGGGAGGTCAGGCCGTGGCTCTACCGCATCGCGCACAACGTCGTCGTCAGCGATCTGCGAACAGCTTTCGCAGAACCGCAGGAGCTCGAGGCGACGGCGGGGGGACCCGAGGTCGACCAACTGGTCGAGCAGCGACTCCGGGCTCGCGCCGCCCTCGACGCGATGGCATCCCTCCCGACGCTCCAGCGCCAGGCGCTGGTCAGCACGACCTTCGACGGGGCCAGCCGCGCGGAGGTGGCCGCCGCTCTGGGGCTGTCCCGCGGGGCGGTGCGCGGACTCGTTTACCGCGCCAGAGAGACCTTGCGCGCGGCGGCGGCGGCGATCACCCCAAGTCCGGCTCTCAGCTGGGTCCTACGGCGCGGCGAGGTCAGGACTGGCTCCACGCGAGCGACTGTCGAGGCCCTGGCCGGTGGAGGAGGAGCCGGAGTCGTCGGTCTCATGGTGAAGGGATCAGCGGTGATCGCAGTGGCCGGAGCCGTCGCGGGAACCGGAAGTGTCCTGCTCCCCGATCACGTCCATCGCCATGCTCCGGCCCGGGCCGCGGCTCCACATGATGCTGCTGGCCTGTACACGCCGGTCGGAGCCCGCGTCGTCGCCACAGGGTCGTTTATTGCGGCGGGACCACCGGACCGTTCCGCCGACCCGCGAGCCGCGTCGGCCGCAACGCGTGATGAACGAGGCGCTGGCCCCAGTGTGAATAGCGGTTCAAGGACTGCTGCAGGGAGCGGAAACAAGAAAGACCACGAGGTACTGTCGAGTGGCGGCGACGGCGGAGCGTCGAGCGGTGGGCGTTCGAGCGGTGGCTCTGACGGAGGCGTTTCCTCGGCGACCGGCTTCGCCACCTCCAGTGGCGGCTCCACCGGCGCCGGCCAAGGGAGCTCGGACGGGAATGGGGGGTCCGGAGGGTCGGGCGGCTCGGGCCCGTCTGGCACCTCGAGCGGCTCAGGCAACAGCGTTAGCTCGGGATCAGGCACCGACCGATCCAACAGTGGTTTGAACGGCGGATCCGACGGTGCTTCGAGCGGCGGCTCAACCAGTGCTTCGAGCGGTAGCGCTGCCACCGGCAGCGGGGGTCAGATGATGTCGACGGTCGCCAGCCCATCCGATGGCGGCTCAGGCTCCGGCGGCGGGATATCCCGAACCTCGGGCGACTCGGGGTCTGGGGACCTCGCCGCGACGACCGGAACTCTCTAGTCGCGTCCGGCGCTCCACCCGCCAAGCCCCAAACCTGTCGAGTTCGCGTGACGTTTTGCGCTGAGGGGCGCGGTGCTGGAGGCCCTCCGTCAGCAGCGCAGGGTGCGGATCAGCGTTTCCGTACAGCCAACGGGCTTCGGAGGCTCGGGCAGGACCGTGGTCAGGCGAGGCCTGCTCCGACTCCCCTAGATGCTGCTCGACGAGCCTGAGTTAATCGCGGTGGCGGCCTGGGTGGTTCGAAGACGAGGAGGGGGACGAACCGCCGCCACCGCGGCCAGTGCAGTGGCTAGACGTTTCCATCGCCGTCGGTGGGGCCACCATGGTTGTCGGCGTCGCCATCTCCTGCGTTCGGACCCTGGGGAATGCCGCCGCTCGGCGGCGGCGCGGGCGCAGGTGTGGTGCTCGGCGCCGGCTGTGTGGTCGGGGTCGCGGTCGGGGGCGGGGCGGTCGAACTTGTGGCCGGGGCGGCCGTCGGCGCCGCCGACGCGGACGGAGCCGCTGGAGCGGGGACGGTGAAGCTTGCCGTGGCTCTTATGGATGGTCGTGAAGTGAGCACGACAACGAGATGGTGGAGCCCCGGCGCCAGACCATGAAAGGTCAGCCGTCCCGATCCCAGGCGGGTGAGAGTCCCATCAAGCCTGTACTTGAGCGGGCGTGGTCCGGTCGTAGTGCCGCCTGTGAGCGACACACGGACGGTCAGCGTCGGGGTGACGCGAGCGCCGCGCCGAGGCGCGATGATCCGGAGACGCGGGGGAGCCAGCCCTCGTGAAGCGGTCGTGGTGGGCGTGCTTGCGACCGGATCAGAGCTCGTGGTGGCATGGGTGGCCGAGGAGTGGCTTGAGCCGCAGGCCGTGATCGCGAGTACGATCGCCGTGGTGGCACAGGGGGCCACAACGCCTCTTAGCTGGCTTGCCCTCATCATCTAATCCTTTCGCTGCCATCTTGCGGTTGTCGGGGTGAGCTTGCCCATAGGGACGGCGACCGCGTCGGATTCCTTCCCGGGCTGGGGCTCACCGGGTCACGCAGCCGACAGCGGAGTAAAGCTGTGATCCACCTCGGCGGACAGGACACCGGGGCCACGTATCGCGCTTGGGAATGATCTGCTCCCCGTCGGCGTCTGGTCGAGCATGAGGGTCAGTTCAGATCGACGATTCCGAGTGGACCAATTCACTCCGTCCCCGAACAGCACGATGAAAGTGAGGCGAACCTGATGAGACACACTGGCATTGCCCGACGCGCCGTCCTGGTGATGATCACTGTTACCGCGTGCCTTTGCGCGCCTGCTATCGCGGCCGCGGCGACGAAGGTCCAGCTTCGCCACACCGGGGTCGGAACGATCCTGGCCAACGGCCGGGGCTTCACGCTTTATGTCTTCACGCGCGACGCACGCAACCGGGACCGCTGCGCGGGTCTCAGCGGCTGCGCTTCGGTATGGCCGTTCCTGACGACGAACGGGCAGACGATTGCAGGTAAGGGCGTCAATGCTCGCCTCCTGGGCAGTATCAGAGTCGGGCGCTCGCGCCAGGTCACCTACGCCGGACATCCGCTCTACACCTACGTCGGCGACGCCGGACCCGGGAGCACTGGATACGTCGGCTTCACGCAGTTTGGAGGGACTTGGGACGCACTAAACGCCGCCGGCAACGTGGTGAAGTGACATCCCCTTAGCCCCCAAGCCCACGCGCTCGGAACCGCTCGCCCCCGGGCGGCCATCCGTGCTGCGGCGGGGGCCCAGGCGTGAGCGGCGGCCTTCTCTTCTCATTCGGCCGCCGCTCACCCGCTTTTGGCGGCATCGGAGAAGAAGACGGGACCGGCATTACCGCTCGCGACCACTTGGAGACGTCAAGGAATGGCAGCAGTTCTGGCGTGCAACCCGACGCCCTCCGCGTCTACCTTGGCTCAACGGCCGTCCTCCAGGTGCCGATGATGAGGTATGACCGGGCTTCAACGCGCGCGGCGCTCGAAGATACCGCTGTTCGCCTTCTACGCGGTGGTGAGTCTCATACCGGTGTTGCTGCTGGGGACAGTGCTGGCAGCCGCAATTCGCGATGAGGCGGCCCGCCGGGGCTTGGCCCAGGGCCGTTCTGACGCGATCCTGGTTGCCCAGACGGCCATTGAGCCACAGCTCGACGGGCGGATACTGGGCGCCGGGCTCAGCGCGGCCGAGCGCCAGCGCCTTCGTCGCCTGGTGACACGCGCGGTCGGCGAGCGTCACGTGCTCCGATTGCGGCTTCGGAGCCTTGGCGGTCGGGTGGTCTTTTCCGACGACGGATCTGGTTTCAGCGAGCACGCAGAAGATGAGGCCCTCGCCGCGGCCCGGGGCAACGTCGTCGCGCGTCTGACACGACTGAACGCCGATTCCAACGATCTGGGCTCGGCGGGGGTGGCGGCAGTGGAGATCTACCAGCCGCTGGTCGCGGGCGCTCCGTCTCATCGGGTGGGAGTTCTGGAGCTCTACTTGCCGTATGCCCCGATCAGCCGCGACGTGAATGCCGGCCTATCCAGTCTCTACCGCGATCTCGCGCTGGGGCTAGCCGCTCTGTACCTGGTGATCATCGCCATCAGTGTCTCGGCAACGCGAGGTCTCCGTCGGCAGCTGGCGGTCAACGCCTTCCTCGCCGAGCACGACGCCCTGACCGAGCTTCCCAACCGCACCTCGTTTCACCGGCATGCATCACGCGCCATCGCTGCGGCGAGCATTGCGCACCCGGCTGTTGTGGCGATCGTTGATCTCGATCGGTTCAAGGAGGTCAACGACACGCTCGGTCACCACAATGGCGATCGCCTGCTCACCGAGCTCAGCCGCCGGCTCGCCGCTGCGATGCGCCCGGGAGACGCTGTCGCGCGACTAGGCGGAGATGAGTTCGGTCTGATACTGCGGGACGTCGGCGATCCCGAACCACCGCTTCGGCGTCTGCGTGAGATCATCGACCGCGAGGTGGAGATCGACGAGCTCCCACTGTCGATGGAGGCCAGCATCGGGTACGCGCTGGCTCCCCAGGACGGCAATCATGTTGACGTCCTGTTGCAGCGCGCAGACCTCGCCATGTACGGCGCCAAGGCCCACCACACCGGCGTCATGCGCTATAGCGAATCGCTCAATCAGTATGACGCCCACAACCTAAGCCTCGTCAGCGGACTCCGTACCGCGATCGAGGCGGGACAGCTCGTGCTCCACTACCAGCCTCAGATTTCGCTTCCGGATGGGCAAGTGACGGCGGTCGAGGCCCTCGTGCGCTGGCAGCATCCCACCGAGGGGCTTCTGCCCCCCGGCAGGTTCTTGCCGCTAGCAGAGCAAACCGACGTCATCGACAGGCTGACCCGGTGGGTGATCAAGACAGCGCTGGAAGAGGTACCAGCTTGCTACCCCCATCTCAGCGTCGCCGTCAACGTGTCAGCCCGGAGCCTCACGCGGGGATCGTTCGACGACGATGTCATGCGCATCCTGGATGAGACGGGCGTTCCACCTGAGGGACTGATTGTCGAGGTAACCGAGACGACGTTGCTGGCGGATCCCGAACGTGCCGCGGAGGTGCTAAGGCGGCTGTCCGCGGCCGGCGTCAGCATCAGCATCGACGACTTCGGCCAGGGCCAGACCTCACTTGCCTACCTGTCCGTGCTGCCGGTCACGGAGCTGAAGATCGACCGAAGCTTCGTAGCCGACATGCTTGAGAACGGCGCTCATGAGTCGATCGTCCGATCGATCATCGACCTCGGGCACAACCTATCCCTACGCGTGGTCGGCGAGGGCATCGAAAACGCAGAAGTCCTAGCCGCGTTGCGCGCTGGCGGCTGCGACATCGCTCAAGGCTTCTTACTTGCACGGCCAATGCCCGCAGCCAGTCTTCCGGAATGGCTCGCTCTCGACAGACCAAATCCGGAGCCCCAGCTCGCCTCCGCCTAGGGCAACGAGGATCGCCGCCGGACGAACACACATCAGGGGCAGGTCGAGGGGTTGCACGGACCGCTGGCGCAGCAGGTCCCGTTGCAAGTGGTGCCCAGGCAGTTGCAGCCGTCGAGCGGATTCCCCGAGCAATTGACCCAGTTTGGCGCGCAGGCGTTCTGGCATGTGCCACTCATGCACGATGGGGTCGAGAAGCAGTGCGAGCATTTCGTGCCGCAGCTGCCGCAGTTGTTGACATCGGTCTGGAGATTGACGCAGGCTCCGTTGCAGAGGGTCGTTCCGCTTGGGCAAGCGCAAGCTCCGCTTGAACACGTTGCGCCGGTCGGGCACACGTTCGAACAGCTGCCGCAATGGTTCGGATCACTCGACAGATCGATGCAGGCTCCGCCGCAGTTGGTTTGCCCGGCGGGGCACTCAGCCGTGCACGTGCCATTCGAGCACACCTGGCTGGACGAACAAACGGTGCCGCAGGCGCCGCAATGGTTCTGATCGCTCGAAAGCTCAACGCAGGCTCCGCCGCAGTTGGTCTGCCCGGCGGGGCACTCAGCCGTGCACGTGCCATTCGAGCACACCTGGCTGGACGAACAAACGGTGCCGCAGGCGCCGCAGTTCCGCGGGTCGCTCGCGAGCGTGACGCACGCGGTCCCGCACATGGTCTGCCCGGTAGGGCATTGCGCCGGGGTACCAGTGCAATGCCCGGACGTGCACGTCTGCCCAGAGGTACATGAATGGTGGCATGAGCCGCAGTGGTGAACGTCGGTACCGAGGTTCACGCATTTCCCGGCGCACCGGATGTGACCTCGAGGGCAGCCGCAGCGATGCTTGCCGCGGCGGTGTTTATCTGGCAGGCACACCTCGCCCCGAGGACAGCATGTGCCGTGGCAGTTGACCCGGTGCTCCGGGCACCGGCCGGTGAGCGCCGCCCACGCGTCCGCAGGCGTGAATGCGACCGCGCCGATGACAGCCGCGCCGCCCGTCTTCAGCGCCTCGCGGCGCGACATCCCGGTCGCGAGCCCTCGCGCGATCGCGTCGAGCGGACTGTCACGAGGGCCGCGCACCCTAGGCTCCACTCCCCGCCGGCGCCCTCGCCAGCGCCATCACCTGCGGCGCGCCGACGGCAAGCCCCGACGCGACTCGGCCGTGTCGGTCGACCAGAATTGCCGATGGGGTGCCCGTCGTTCCGAACGCGGATCCGGCCGCGAACGCGGTGTCAAGCGCGATCGGCGCCATGAGCCTCTGCGCCTCGTTCTCCGCGGCCGATCCCGTCGAGATCAGCAGCAGACGAGGGGCGGGCGGGGCTGACTGCTCGAAGGCGCGGATATCGTCGAGCATCCGCTGACAGAAGGCGCAGCCAGGGTTCCAGAAGAGCACGAGCGTGTCGCGATCGGGCACGGACAGCGGGATGGGCTCTCCCGACAGGTCATGGAGATCGAGCGATGGGGAGTCCGCGCCAACTTGCGGGACCACCGGTGCCGGTGGCGGCTCTCGGCCTGCCGGGACGTCCACGATGGGTACCGTTGGCGCGCTCGTGGCGGCGTCGACCAGCTCTCCGATCGCCTCGGCGCCCGCGACGACTGCGCTCGCGATTCGCCCCTGTGAGTCGATCAGGACAGCACCGGGCGTGCCGTTTGCCCGGTACCCGTTGTAGACCTCGAGCGTGGAGTCGATCCAAACGCTCACGATCCCGTGCTCCCGCACCTTGATGCGGTTCTCGTCAACCGAGCCGCGCGTCAGGACCGCGACAGTCAGACGCCCAGCGTGCTCGCGCTGCCAGCCGGAGATCTGGGGCATCAGCGCGTTGCATGGCCCGCAATTCGGGTCGGTGAACAGGAGCAGCACCGGTGCGTCGGCAGCTGTCAGCGACTCGAGCGTCACGCTTTCTCCGTACAGGCCTTCCAGCGAGAATGCCGGCGCCGGCTCACCGAGTGCCAGGCCATGATGCGGTCTCGAGGTGGGGGGCGCGCCGGAGTCGTCGAGCCGGCCTTCGAGCTCGTCAATCCGCACCAGCAGGCGACCGTTCTGGCGCAGCAGCGCCAGCAGCGCCCAGCCCGTGCTAACCGCGAGCACAGCGATCGCGAGCCCTGAAGCGACCGCGACCACACCTGCCCCCCCGAGCCGACCGATCCATGCGCTCGCGCTTGGGCCGGCGTTGCCCCGGCCGGCCGTGGCTACGAACGCCGCCAGCACCATGAGCACCGCGTTCCGGGCGAGCGCACGTCGTCCGGCAGGCTCGGAGTGCAGTTGCCCGAAGCAGTGGCAGTCCGGCGCCTCCCCGCGCCGGAGGCTGCGAGCGATCGCCAGCACGAAGGTCCCCAGCAGCAAGACCGCCCCCAGGCCGCCTACGCTTGCACTGCTCGCCGGGATCAGCGCCAATGCCACGGCAAGCTCGGCGGCGGGCAGCAGCACGCCTAACAGCGACGCGAACCTCGCTGGCACCCCGAAGCCGGCGACTGCCGCCCGCGATCCGCGAAGGTCAGCCAGCTTTGTGACCGACGCGAGCGCGAACACGCCCGCAAGGAGAAGCCGGACACAGAGGAGAGCGATGTGCATTGGTCTCAGGACGGCCGAGCGCGATCCTGCTCCACCTGGCGGTTCACCCCCTAGGTGGGCAGCTGCACGGGTGCCGTTTGACCCTTCGACGCCGCGACGAGCCGAAACCTTCCCACGATCTCTTTCCGGCTTCTGAATGACCTGAGCTGGCTCTCGCCCGGGGTGCCACCACCACGGTGGCACCCCGGGAGGAGCGCAATGGCTAGCCGATGCCGGGGAGGACCTTCGTGCCCTCCTGCTGGACGGCCTGCAGCGCCATCCTGTGAAACTGCTTCGCGGGCACGGGGCCGGCGTGTACGAGTCGATTACCTGGCAGGTAGGTGCCTTACCGCCGAGGTAATCGACGCTCGAGCGCCTGGAGGCGATCCTGCTCGGCATGAGCACAACCGACACCTCCCTCCCCCTTTCTGGCGAACGCATCAGCGGAACGTGGACCCGGTGGGCTCCGCTTCCTGTCGTCCTCGCCGGGACGTTCATGGTCGTCCTCGATTTCTTCATCGTCAACGTCGCGCTCCCGTCCATCCAAGCGCGGCTCCACGCGAGCAACGGGGCGGTCGAGTGGATCGTCGCCGGCTATGCGCTGACCTCCGCGATCTTCATGCTCACCGGTGGGCGCCTCGGTGACCGCTTCGGCCACCGGCGAGCATTCTCGCTCGGATTGGCCCTGTTCACGCTGGCCTCGGCTGCCTGCGGCGTCGCCGGCACCCCCGCCGAGCTGGTCGTGGCGCGGTTGGTGCAGGGCGTCGCGGCGGCGCTACTGACGCCCAGCGTGCTGTCGATCATCGGCCTCCTCTATAGCGGTCCCGATCGTCTGCGCGCCCTGAGCGCCTACGGATCGAGCATGGGCCTGGCAGCGGTCGGCGGGCAGCTGATCGGCGGCGCGCTGATCACGCTCAACCCCGCCGGGCTCGGGTGGCGCAGCTGCTTTTTGATCAATGTTCCGGTCGGCATCGGTGCGCTCGCGCTCACGCCGCGGCTGATCCCGGCCCCGCCGCCGCGGTCGCGGTCGAAGCTGGACCTTGGTGGCATGTTTCTGGCCGCGGTTGGCCTGACGGCGCTCGTTCTTCCATTGGTCGAGGGCCGCCAGCACGGTTGGCCAGTGTGGACGTGGCTCTCGCTGGCGGGCGCACCGGTGCTGCTGGGTGCGCTCGTCGTTCACCAGCGGCGGGCGACGGCGCGCGGCGACGACCCGTTGCTCGATCTGAGCCTGTTCCGGGTCCGCTCATTCAACGCAGGACTGGCGACCCAGCTCTGCTTCTGGGCCGGGCAGGCCTCATTCTTCGTTGTGCTGGCGCTGTACCTCCAGCTCGGGCGCGGCCTACACCCGCTGGCGGCAGGCCTCGTCTTCACGATCCTGGCGGTTGCGTATGTGGGCACATCTTCGCTGGCCCCGGGGCTCGCAAATCGCCACGGGCGCGGAGTGATTGCTGGTGGTGCGCTCGTCCTGGCTGTCGGCCATCTCCTGCTGCTTGGCGCTGCGGCTGACATCGGCGTGCGCGGGTCGCTGCTGGTGCTGGTTCCCGGCTTGGTACTCGTCGGCGCGGGCATGGGCCTGGTCCTCTCGCCGCTGGCCGGGACGCTCCTGGCCTCGCTTGAGCCGGAGCGGGCCGGAGCGGCGTCCGGCATGCTGAGCACAACGCAGAACGTGGGCAATGCGCTCGGCGTCGCGGTCACGGGAGTGATCTTCTTCGGCGCGCTGCATAGCGGGTACGCGACCGCGTTCGAGCTCGCGGCTGGTCAGCTTGCGCTCCTGCTGATCGGCGTGGCGGCTCTCAGCCGCCTCCTCCCCCGCATTACCTGACAGGTAATCGCCAGCGGCGCGTCCGCGAGGTACCTTTGCCTGGTGGTCGCCACGGCACCTCCGTCCCCGATCGGCGAGTTGCTGCGGGCATGGCGCGCACGTCGCAACCTGAGCCAGCTCGAGCTCGCGCTGAACGCCGATGTCTCGGCCAGGCACGTGTCGTTCCTCGAAACGGGCCGGTCGCGTCCCAGCCGGGAGATGGTGATCCGCTTGGCTGAGGAGCTTGAGATCCCTCTACGCGAGCGAAATTCGTTGATGCTCGCAGCGGGCTACGCACCCGTTTATGCCGAGCGGGCGCTCGATGCCCCGGAGATGGAGTCAGTGCGCCAAGCGCTCGACCGCTTCCTGCGCGCTCACGAGCCCTATCCCGCGCTGGTTATAGATCGCTATCACAACCTGATCGCAGCTAACGACGCGCTCGGGCTCCTGCTTGAGGGTGTGGCTCCGCAGCTGCTCCAACCGCCGGCCAACGCGATGCGCGTCGCGCTACACCCCGACGGCATGGCACCCCGGACGCTCAATTTCGGCGAATGGAGCGCTCATCTCCTATATCGCGTCCGGCGGGAGGCGCAGATCACCGGCGATCCGCGGTTAGCGGAGCTCTACGACGAGCTGCTCGCCTACCCCGGCGTCCAGGTAGCGGCCCCGCACGCCGACGTCCGGCCCGCCGACATCGTGCTGCCCTTAAGGCTCCTCGACACCGACGGCACCGGCGAACTGGCGTTCTTCAGCACACTTTCAACGTTCGGCACCGCCGCCGACATCACCCTGTCCGAGCTGGCGATCGAGGCCTTCTACCCCGCCAACGCACCCACCGCGATGCGGCTTATGCGCGACGTCACCCCCGTCGGCACGACCTAGCCCCCGCGTAGGGCACACTTGTGATTCGGGTCTTGTGTCTTGCAATCACCTGTGTGGGTGCCTGATGCACAGCGCGCCGAGGTCGATGCCAGACAGAGGCAGGAAGACCTGGCAGCCCATCCGCGCTGAGAAAAAGTCGAGTCCCGGGAGAGTCCCGAACGCGACCAATGGTGCGGCGGCGCGAGCGAGATCCGCGTCCAGGCGGGCATAGGTGAGATAGCGCTCGGCGCCCGTGAGTCGCGACGCGGCCGCCAGGCGTGCACGCCACGCTGGGTCGACGAGCGTGGGTTCGACCGTGCCCTGCTCGAGCAGGACATCGAGCATCGCGCCCGGGTCCAGGTAGTCGGGGATCCAACCGTTCCAGGCCAGGTCGAACTGCGCGCCGGGGGTGCCGAGCGTTGCGAACAGCTTCTCCTCCGGCAGCTTCCTGACCTCGACTCGGAGGTCGATCGCAGCGAGGTTGTTCTTGACGATCTGAGCCTGCTCGGGGCAGGGGAAGACATCGCAGGTGTACAAGATCACCGTCGCGCCGCGATGCCCCCTGGCCAGCTCACTCGCCTTGGCCACATCCGGAGTCAGTGGGTAGATGTGAACGTCCCGGTAGCCAGGCATGCCCGGCGGCAGGTAGTGGTCGATTGGCTGGTCGGGCGCCGGCTGGAAGAAGTCGCCGAGCCGCGCCAGCGCCGCACGATCGATGGCGTAGCTGACCGCTCGCCGGAGCCGGACGTCGGCGAATAGCGGACGGTGGGAGTTCAGAACGAAGAAGTCGAGCTGCGGGTACGAGTTGACGAAGAACTGCTGATGCTGTGCCTTGGCGGCCGGGCTGCCGGGCCCGTAGCGAGCGTTAAGCGCCGCCGCTTGGGCCCGGTTGAAGCCGGCTTCGGCGTAGTCGGCGGTGCCCGCGTCGACCTGCGCGATGGCGCGTTGGGCGGATGCTCCGAACGAGACCTCGATCCGGGCCAGACGCCGGGGGCGGTTACCGTGGTAGTTGGGGTTGCGGGTCAGGACCACGCCCTGCCCGGGTGTGTAGGACGTGATGCGGTACGGGCCGGCAGACGGGATCACGCGGAGGCCCAGCTTGATCGGCGTGTTGGTCGGGACGGCACAGAAGGCGGGTTCGGCGGTCCGCGCGAGGAAGCTGGGGGCCGGCGCGGTGAGGCGGACCGCGAGCGTGTCACCGCTCGCCACGATGCCCGAGATGTGGGCGGCTCGGCCGGCCATGTACGCGGACGCACCGACGATGTCGCGGAACTCTGCGGAGACCGGGCTCTTCATCTTCGGATTGAGGGTGCGCTCGATCGAATACTTGAAGGTCTGGGAGGTGACCAGCTCGCCGGAGGGCGGCGAAAAGCGAAAGCCTCTGCGGATCGTGAACGTGTAGGTCCTGCCGTCGGCTGACCGAGTCGGAAGCGATTGCGCGACCTCTGGCACGAGCCGTGATCCCTCCGCACCCGGCTTGTCCGGATAGTTGAGGAGCATCGCGCAGGTTGCATACAGGACCTGGAAATTGCCGGCCACCGCGGGATCAAAGGGTCCGAAGTCCTGCGGCGTTTCCACGGTGGCGGTACTCGTACTTGCGAGCGCCCCTCCTGTCTGGATCGTCTGCTCGTCGACCGTCACCCACGCCCGTCCACCGGCGACGGTGATCTGCTGCGGGCTGCCCCCGACTGAGATCGTCGCGATCGCTTTGTTGCTCCCCGGATCGATCCTGGTCACGGTCCCGTCGCCGCTGTTGGCGACCCAAACCGACCCAGCGCCGACGGCGATACCGGCCGGCTGGTGCCCGACCGGGATCGTCATCGTCACCGAGGAGGTGCTCGGATCGATCCGGACGACCGCGTTGTCGCCCGTGTCTGCCACCCAAACCGCGCCGGCGCCGACCGCGATCCCACTCGGGTTGTGACCTACGGCGAGCGGGCTCGTCACGCCGGTGGGATCCACTCGAGTCACGTTGTCCGCCTCGCTGTCGGTCGCCCACACTGCATCGGCGCCGACATCGATCCCCTGCGGGGCGGCGTTAGGGTCGAGTTGCGCGGTGATCCGCCCACTCACCGGATCAAGGGCCGTCAGCTCACCGGAGCTCGGGGCCACCCACAAGGTCGAGCCTCGCGCGGCGATCGCAGCGGGGCTCCCCACGGCCACATCGGAGATGCGAACCGTGTGATCGATCGCGCCGAATTGGGGGTCGATGCGGCTCGCCGAGACGAAGGTCGCGGTCGGCAGAGACGTCGCGACCCATACACCGCCGCCCGCGGTCGCGATCCCTGTCGGCGGAGCGCTGAGCGTCACCGCGCCGAGTGTGTCCAGCGTGCGTGGATCGACCCGCGAGACCGTCTGGTCATCGAGGTTCGCAACCCAAAGCGATCCAGAGCCGAACGCGACCGGACCGGGTCTGGCACCCACCGCAGCTGCGCCCACGACGCGGTTGCTGCGAACGTCGATGGCGGCGAGCGAGTTGGCAGCGACACGAACGGCGCTCCCGCCCGAGCTCGTCAGTACCACGACCAGTGCAGCCAACGCGGCGAGCAGCACCGCGCCGCCGGCCGCGATCAAGAGCCCTCCCCGTCCACGGCGGCGAGCCCCGTCGGGCAGCTCTGGGCGGCGGCGCCGCGGACTGCCGTCCAACGTCGGGTCCTGAGCGAGGATCCGTTGCTCGAGCTCATGGAGCTGGCGGCCAGGGTTCAGTCCGAGCTCGTCGACCAGGCGAGTGCGCGCGATGCGATAGGTCTCGAGCGCGTCCGCCTGGCGACCCGATTGGTAGAGCGCGAGCATCAGCTGACCGGTGAACCGCTCACGCAAAGGATGGTGGTGGACGAGTGCCTCGAGCTCGGGCACCAGCTGTTCGTGCCGCCCGAGGGCGAGCTCTGCGTCAATCCGATCCGCGAGCGCAGCTAAGCGTGACTCCTCCAGCCGGCCGATCTCCGACTGCGCGAAGGGCTCGTAGGCGAACTCCGCGAGCGCCGGCCCCCGCCACAGGCTCAGCGCCTCGCGAAGCAGGTCAGCGGCGCGGCCCGGATCGTCCTGTGCAAGTGCGCGCTGACCGTCGGCCGCCAGCGACTCGAAGCGGTCCGCATCGGTCTGGCCGGATTCGACCTCGAGGAGATATCCGTGACCGCGGCTGATCACGACTCCATCCCCGAGTTCCTTGCGCAGACTTGAGACGTAGCCTTGGACGATCTTGCGCGCGGTGGGCGGCGCCCGCTCACCCCAGAGCTCATCGATCAGGCGGTCTGACGAGACCGGCTCGCGTCGGTGCAAGAGCAGTGCAGCAAGCAGCGCCCGTTGCCTGGGGCCCCCGAGCTCCATCGGGTGGTCGTCATCGACAACCTCAAGCGACCCCAGAATTCGGAACTCGATCACCGAGTAGACCCCGACGCCAACGCTACCACCCTGGCTGGAGGCCCCAGGAACGCCGCGATTGCAGGGCGTTTACCAGGTGTTGACCGCTATCGACCGATCCTCGACCGGCGAGAGGCACCGTGCTGGCCATCGGATCGCGCCGAGCGATCAACCACCAGAGGAGGCAGTCGCATGACCACACGCCACCGCATCGCCACCAGTGCCCTCGTCGCCATCGGACTCGCCGCCAGCGGCAGCTCCGCGCTGGCGAGGTCTTTCGAGCTCACTGCGAACGGCTCCAGTGTGCCAGCGGGCAGTCCGAGCATGCAGAACCAGGCCACAGCGCCAGTCAGCCAGCCAACCGTCGTGCGCGTGAGCGCTCCCACCAACGGCTTTGACTGGGGCGACGCCGGCATCGGCGCCGCCGGCGGCATTGCTCTGACGATGGTTGGCCTGGGAGGAGCTCTCGTGGCATCTGGGCGCCGCGGGCGGCGCACCCACGCGACCCCCGCCGCGACAGGCTGACGCATCCGCCACCCGGCGGCGGCGAACGCACCGTGTCGACCCGCACAGGCAACGCCGACATGAGCACCAAGCTCCGTAGCGCAGCCAGCCTCGGTCTCACCGCAATCGCGATCCTCGTCGCCGTCGGAGTGGCAGCACTGTTCCTAACGATGACGGGCGCAAACTGCAGCGGCTCCTCGTCCGAGCCCCAATCATCGGCGTTCCGACGGCCACCGCAGTGCAGCGCCCGAGCACCTGCTGTAGCCATTGGCAGCCGGAGAGCGCCAGGCACCGAAGTACCGCGGCGATCCAGAGCCGAGCATTTCGCAGGCACCGTCCCCTATAGCCCAGCCCGCGATTTGCGGTGCTTTCCAATCGGGGAGACAGGATTTGAACCTGCGACCGCCCGGCCCCCAGCCGGGTGCGCTACCAGACTGCGCCACTCCCCGTGGTCGGGGTCATTCTAGGCGTGCGGCTGACTCCCCGCGAGCATCCCGGCGTAGACCGCCTGCTCGGTTCCCAGCACCGCCTCGAACACCGGGCCGTCGAAGAAGGGCAGCACCTGGGTCAGGAACGCCCCCGCCACGCCCGAGGTGCGGTCGATCCAGTAGTAGCAATTACACAGGCCTGACCAGTCGCCGCTTCCCGCCCGCCGCATGCCGGGAAGGTCCTCGTTGAACACGTGCAACCCCAGCCCGAACGTCTGCGCGAAGGGCAGCGGGGGCACGTCGTTGCTCAGCTCAGGCATCGTCGACTTCGTGCCCTCGGGCGGGAGCGGGATCCCGGCCAGGTGGTCGGTGAACATCAGATCGACGGTCTCCGGGCGGAGGATGCGCTTGCCGTTCAGCTCGCCCCCGGCCAGGAGCGCCGCCATGAAGCGGGCGTAGTCGCCCGCCGTCGCGTAGAGGCCGTGTCCGGCGGCCCAGTACTCCGGTTCGCTCGGGAGGTCGAGCTCCGCGCATCGTTAAGCCCCCATCTGGCGTCCGGCTGTGGACAGCCATCATGCGCGATCGCTGCTCGTCCGTGGGCGTGAACGTCGTATCCATCATTCCCAGCGGTCCCAGCACGTGCTCGGTCAGATACGACGGCAGGTCCTGGCCACTCACCGCCTCTATGACCAGGCCGAGCCAGTCCAGGCTGATTCCGTAGTTCCACTCCGTGCCCGGGTCGGCGACGAGTGGCTGCTGGAGGGACGACCGCACCCCCGAGAGCGGGTCCGGGAGGCCCGTGACCTCGTAGTAGCGCACCAGCTCCGGTCTCAGGAAGACGTATCCGTGACCGGACGTGTGTGTGAACAGGTGCTGGACGGTGGCGGGCCGCACCGGATCCCGCAGACGGGGCTCGTCGCCATCGAAGCCGTCGAGCACCTTTATCTCCCCGAACTCCGGAATGATCGACGCGACCTCCTGGTCGAGCCGGAGCTCGCCACGCTCCACGAGCTGAAGGGCGCCGGCGCTGGCCACCGCCTTGGTCATCGACATCAGCCGGTACATCGTGTCCGGCGCCACCGGCTCCTCGCCTCCGGCACGCAGCGTGCCTGCTGTCACTTCTCGCACGTCGCCCTCCGGCCCGGTCAGAACGAAGGCGGCGCCGGGCAGGGCACCATCATCTACCGCGCGGTTGAGGATTTCCTCCACCGCGCTGGATACGTCCGGCGTCATCCGCGTCTCCTCTCTCGCTGCGGGGGTCCGGCTAAGAGCGGGCGACGGGAATTGAACCCGTTCCTAGAGCTTGGAAGGCTCCCGTGCAACCGTTGACACCTCGCCCGCGGGTCGGCCCAGATGGTAACCGGGGACGCTAGACCGGGGGTGCCCCAGCCGGCCGCCGTTCCTCGGTGGGCACCTGTCCGTCCCGGGTGATGTCAGGCGGCGGCCAGGGACCGTTCCAGTTGTCAAGCGCGCCATCGAGCGTGACCACGGAGCCGGAAAAGGCGGTGCTCAGTGGCGAGGCGAGGAGCGCAACCAGCCATGCGTATTCCTCAACGGTGCCGAGGCGCTGAAGCGGGACCGAAAGGGCGGCCCTCTCCCAGAGCTCGGCGGGATATTTACGCAAGGACTCGGTGGCAAAGCGGCCCAGCGCCAGCCCGATCACCGAGACCCTGTCGCTGGCCCATTCGCTGGCCATTTCCCGGGTGAAGGCCTCGACGGCGGCCCGGGCGGCACCCGTGTGTGCCATCGCCGGAAACCCCTGGTGTGGGGAGACCGTGACATTCACGATCGTTCCGGTCTTGGCCGCCCCCATGGCGAGCGCGTGGGCGACTCGGCACATGCCGAGCGTGCCCTCGACATTGAGCCGCTGTACGGCCCGCCATCCCTTCTGGGCGATCGCCTCCGCCGGCACGAAGTACTGGCCGCCCGCGTTGTTGAGGAGGAAGTCGAGCCGACCGTGGCGTTCAAGCGCCGCACGAACGAGAGCCTCCTGGCCTTCGGTCTCACGGATGTCGCCAACGGCGGACGTGCAGCCGTCGCCGATCTCCTCGGCTGCCGCCTCCAGGACCTCCTGCCGGCGCCCGGCGATGATGACCGAGGCCCCACACCTCACGAGCTCAGCTGCCGCCGCCTTACCGAGGTTCGTGCCCCCACCGGTGACGAGCGCGACCTGGTCCGCGAGTGCCCCCTCCGCGAACACTCGGGAGGACTCCACCGGCTACTCCCCCATGACCTTGATGATCAGGCGCTTGGACCGCTGCCCGTCGAACTCGCAGTAGAAGATCTGCTGCCACGGTCCCAGGTCAAGCCGGCCCTCGGTTACCGGAACGATGACCTGGTGGTGGACGAGCAGGTTCTTGAGGTGGGCGTCCCCGTTGTCCTCCCCACCGCGGTGATGCCGGTAGTCGCCGGGATCAGGCAGCAGCTCCCGCGCAACCTCATTCGTAGGCTCCTCCCAACTCGGCGGCGCCAGCTTGTCGAGCCACTCAAGCGCATCGGCCTGGATCCCCGGCTCGTCGTCATTGATCCACACGGCGGCGGTGATGTGCATCGCCGCGACGAGCACCATCCCCTCCTCGATCCCCGCCTCCCGCACCGCCCCCTCCACATCCTCGGTGATCCGGACAAACTCCCGCCGCTGCTCGGTGCGGAAGGTGCGGTAGACGGTGTGAGATTTCAAGCAGGGGAGCCGGGATTCGAACCCGGATTCACGGTTTTGGAGACCGTGCGCATAACCATTAACTCACTCCCCTGGGGGCCGTGAGGATGGTAACCGGCAGCTGGTCGTGAGGCGCATCGGAAGCGGCACAGCCGAAGAATGCGGGCGGCCATGCGGGCGGAGGGACTCGAACCCCCAAGGGCTTTCGCCCACCAGGACCTAAACCTGGCGCGTATTCCAATTCCGCCACGCCCGCTGCGAAGGCGATTCTACGCGGCCCGGGAGGGTTTCCGGGGGCTGCGGCGACAGGCTCAGGACATTTAGGTGGTGGCCAAACTGCTGCATTTCCTCGCCCGAGTTTGTATGTTCCACTCCATGGCACAGCGCCGGACGCTCACGCCCGGATATGTCGTCGTCTATCCGAACCGGGAGAAATCGGGGAACAAGGTCACGAAGGCGATCGTCGCCGTGATCATGCTCATCTCGGTGGCGTTGATGCTGATCGTGACCATCGGCGGCTGGTCGAAGCTGCAGGGCTTGAAACCGGTCAACTTCGTCTGGATCATCGCCTACCTGCTCATGGCCTTCTACATCTTCACCCGCTGGGCCCGTGGGCTCTTGCCGATCACCGCTGGGCTGGCCATCCTGCTCCTGATGATGACGGTGATCTCCGGCCTCGGCGCGTCCGGCACCAGCTGGTTCGATCGCAGCAACTCGGGCTTCGCTGGAGCCCAGTCCGTGTTCGGTGGCGGCGGTCTCTCACCGGACTTCCTCGGCCTGCTCACGTTGCTGCTCGCTCCCGTTCAGGTTCTCCTGATCTTCTTCGCCATGCTCGGGTTTGCCCAGGGCTGGAACGTCGAGATGGAAGTCCCGGCCGAAGAGGCCAAGCGGCGCGGATTCACCCCCGTCCAGACCGGACCGCCCAAGCAGGGCGGCCCGCAGCCCGCGGCCGCCTAGCCACTCAAAGTGCGGCGGGTGGGAGTCGAACCCACACGTCCGTGAGGACAATGGCTTTTGAGACCATCGCGTCTGCCATTCCGCCACCGCCGCGCGAAGCAAAGTCTATGCGGGTAACCCGCTCGCCCTCAGATGTGGTTGCTGGTCACGAGCGGATATAGCTCATCGATCAGCCCCGCCGGCGCCACCACCAGTCCCGCCGCGTCCTCATCGCTGGCCGGTAGCTCCCGGACCTCAAGCCCCGCTCGCTGGCAGATCAACGTCCCGGCGGCGATGTCCCAGGGCTTGACGCCGCGCTCGTAGTAGGCGTCCCAACGCCCGCAGGCGCACCAGGCGAGATCGAGAGCGGCCGCGCCAAAGCGGCGGATGTCCCGCGCCCGGGGCAGAACGCGCGCCACCACCTCAGCCTGGCGGGCGCGCACGTGTGAGTCGTAGCCGAAGCCGGTGGCGACCATCGCGGTCGCCAGCTCCGCGCGCTGCGACCCGGAGATCGTGGCGCCGTTGAGCGTCACCGCGCCGTGACGGGTCGCTTCAAAGCACTCCTCCCGGATCGGGTCAAGAACCACTCCGGCCAGACCGCCAGAGGCGTCCTCGCAGGCCACGCTCACGGCGAAAGCGGGAATCCCAAAGAGGAAGTTGATCGTCCCGTCGAGGGGATCGATCACCCAGCGGAGTTCGCCTTCGCCGGTTTCACCTTCCTCCTCACCGAGGATCGCGTCGCCGGGCCGTCGCTCCGCGAGCAGCGCCCGGATCACCCCCTCCGCCTCGAGGTCCGCCTCGGAGGCGAGGTCGGTCGGGGTCGATTTCGAGTGAACGCCCTCGACCGAACGCCCGAAGCGGCGTCGCAGCTCATTCGCCGCCGCGTTCGCCGCGTCCCGCGCGACGGCCAGCAGCTCCTGCTCGTCTACTGCGGCCACAAGCTCGCCCTGTTCATCCTCGGGGTTCTATCCGATGCCATCATCCGCCCGCATGGACGCCCAAGACCCGCAGGCCACGATCGACGGACTCACGGCGTTCGAGGGCCGTGGGGCCGGGAGCGATGCCGAGCGCCGGGCCGCCAACTGGCTCGCCGCCCGCCTCGCCGACCACCCGCGCGAGGCGGAGATCCAGACCTTCTGGTGCCGCCCCAACTGGGCCCTCGCCCACCTCTGGCACGTCGCGCTGGCCGTGGCCGGCAGCCTGATCGCCCTCGCGTCGCCCATCGCGGGCATCACCCTCCTTGGCATTGCGCTGTTCTCCGTTCTTGCGGACAGCCTCACGGGCATCTCCCTCGGCCGCCGCCTGACCCCGGAGCGCGCGAGCCAGAACGTGATCCTCCCCGCCACCGAGCCACACGGCACGCGCCTGGTCCTGACCGTTAACTACGACGCCGGTCGCGTCGGCCTCGCCTATCGGCTCAGGCCGCTCACCGCACGGCTCACGCGAGCGCTGCACGGGGTCACCCCGGGCTGGCTCGGCTGGCTCGCCATCGCCATCGCATGGCTCATCGTCGTGGCGGCCCTCCGAGATCAGGGCCACCCCTCCCCGGTCCTCGGGGCGATTCAGCTCGTGCCCACCGTCGGACTCGTTCTCGGCTTCGCCCTCCTGCTCGAGCTCGCCACGGGTAGCTGGTCGCCGGCCGCAAGCGACAACGCCAGCGGCGTGGCCGTCGCCCTGCAGACCGCCGCCTCCCTGATGGCCGTCGCGCCGGAGCACCTCGACGTTGAGGTCCTGCTCACCGGCGCTGGCGATGCGGAGCAGATCGGGCTCCGGCGCTACCTCCGGGCTCGCCGTGCCCGGCGCAAGAGGCGACACGACCGGGCCGACACGGTCATCCTCCAAATCGCCGCCTGCGGTGGCGGAACCCCGCGTTGGTGGCAGAGCGACGGGGCTCTCCTGCCAGCCCGGTCCGCCCGATCCATGCACCGCATCGCCGCTCGGGTTGCCGCTGACGAGGCATATCTCGGCGCCGCCCCCCACCGCGGCCGCGGCAACGCCGCCGCGCTCCCCCTCCGTCTGGCCGGATTGCCCACCCTGACCATCGGTTGCCTCGACACTGACGGATCGCCGCCACAATCTCACCGCCAGGCCGACCTCCCCGCCACCATCGATCCCCGGGCCCTCGAGCGAGCGGCCAGCTTCGCCCTCCTGCTCATCGATGGCGTCGACGCCGCCGTCGGCGAGGAGCAGCGGCGAGGCGCCGCTACACCGGTGTGATCGGGTTGTGCTTATCCGGCCAATCGCGGTGCTTGCCGCTGGCCAAGGCGAACCGGCGGATCAGCTCGCCCCGTAGCGCGTCGGGTTGGATGATCGCGTCGACGATGAGCTCCGAGGCGAGACGGAGGATGTCGATGTCGGCCGCGTACTCCGCGCGGAGCTCCTCGGTGCGTGCGGCCCGCTCGTCGCCGTCCTCGATGGCCTGAAGCTGGTTGTAGTAGACCGCGTTGACCGCGGCCTGCGGACCCATGACGGCGATCGACGCCGTGGGCAGAGCGATGCAGCAGTCGGGCTCGAACGCCGGGCCAGCCATGGCGTAGAGCCCGGCGCCGTAGGCCTTGCGCACAATTACCGAGAGCTTGGGCACGTTCGCCTCGGAGACGGCGGAGATCATCTTGGCGCCGTGGCGGATGATCCCCTCCCTCTCCACCTGGGTCCCGATCATGAACCCCGGGACGTCGGCCAGGAAGAGCAGGGGGATCCCGAACGCGTTGCACGTCCAGATGAAGCGCGCGCACTTGTCGGCCGAGTCGACGAACAGCACACCGCCCTTGACCTTCGGCTGATTGGCCACGATGCCGATCGCCCGCCCGTCGAGTCGCGCGTAGCCGACGACGACCTCACGCGCCCAGCGTGCGTGGATTTCCAAGAAAGATCCCTCGTCGATCAGGGCATCGATCAGCTCCTGTATATCGAAGGGCTTGTTCTCATCGGCCGGGATCATCTCCGCGATCGGACGCTCGGAGGCCGGCGGCGCGGGTGGCGCGCCGGGCGGGCCCTCGGCATACGAGCCCGGGAAATAACTCAGGTAACGCTTGGCGAATTCGACCCCGTCGGCATCGTCGGAGACGAGGACGTGGCCGACACCGCTCTTGGACGTATGCATCCGCGCCCCGCCCATCTCCTCCAGGGTCACCTTCTCGCCGATCACCATCTCGGCCATCCGTGGCGAGCCCAGATACATCGAGGCGTTCCCCTCCCGCATGATCACGACATCGCAGAAGGCGGGGATGTAGGCGCCGCCGGCGGCGCTCGGCCCGAAGAGCACACACACCTGGGGGACGACACCGGAAAGCCGCACCTGGTTGAAGAAGATCCGACCCGCCCCTCGCCGGCCCGGAAACATCTCCACCTGCTGGTTGATGCGCGCGCCCGCTGAGTCGACCAGGTAGACGAGGGGGATGCGCAGCGAGAGCGCGCGCTCCTGGATGCGGAGGATCTTCTCGACCGTCTTAGGCCCCCAGGATCCGGCCTTGACCGTGGGATCGTTGGCCATCAGGGCCACGGCGCGCCCGCCGACCCTCCCGATGCCCGTCACCACGCCATCGGCGCCTAGCCCCTCCTGCTCCCAGTTGGCGAGCAGCCCCTCTTCGGCGAACGAGCCGGGGTCGAACAACTGGCTGACGCGGTCGCGTACCGGGAGCTTGCCCTGCTCAGCCGCCTTCTCCCGGTGGCGCTCAGGGCCACCGGCCAGGGCACGCCGCGCCGCGTCGGTGAGGGCGTCGGTCTTGTCGACCTCGGTCACGAGGGGCTCAGCTCCACTCCACAGGCCCGGCGGAGAGGACGTGGCTGCCGAGCGGCCGGCCGAGCACCTGCTGCGCGGCACGAGCGGCGTCCAATAGCGCGGCGAGGTCAATCCCGGTGTGGATCCCCATCTCGTGCAGCATCGAGACCAGATCCTCGGTGGCAATGTTCCCGGTCGCTCCCGCGGGAACCGGACACCCACCGAGCTCTCCGAATGAGGACTCGAAGCTTTCAACCCCGGACTCGAGCGCAGCCAACACGTTGGCCAAACCCTGGCCCCGGGTGTTGTGGAAGTGCGCGGTGAGCTCCACCCCGGGGAGGGCGTCGAAGGCGGCCGAGAAGAACTCCCGGACCTGGACCGGGTTGGCCATCCCCGTCGTGTCGCCGAAGCCGACCTCCTCGCAGCCTGCCTCGGCCAGGCTCCGAGCGATCTCGAGGACGCGCTCCACGGGAACTTGCCCCTCGTACGGACAGCCGAACGAGGTCGATATCACCCCCTCGCAGCGCAGGCCCTCCCAGGCCGCCCGGGCGAACATGCGCCGTAGGCCCTGCAGAGAATCGACGACCGACCGTCCGACGTTCTTCTCATTGTGGGTCTCCGAGGCGGAGAGAAAGCCGTTGATCTCCTGAAAGCGGTCGCGGTGGAGCAAGGCTCGCTCAAGACCTCGCTCGTTCGGGACGAGCACGCTCACCGCCACCTCCTCAGGCAGCGAGACCGCCTCGAGGACCTCCTCGGCATCGGCGAGCTGCGGGATGACGTCGGCGCGGACGAAGCTCGTCACCTCGATCCGCTTCACCCCGGTCCGCCCCAGGAGCTCGATCAGGCGCACTTTCTCGGGGGTCGGAATCACCTCCGGCTCGTTCTGAAAGCCGTCGCGGGGACCGACCTCGCGGATGCGAACCTGGGCCGGAAGCGCGCTCATACGGGCGATTCTATGAGCGCCTCACCGGTAGAGCGGCTTCAGCCCGAGCATCTGCGCCACGGTCACGAAGTGGTATCCCCGGCTCTTCAGCGTGGCGATCTCCTTCGGGAGGGCCGCCAGGGTCTGGTAGCGAGGCCCGCCGCCGAAATGCTGGAGCACCACCGCCCCAGGGGTGGCGTGGGAGACAACGTTCGAGTAGATCGCATTGACCCCGGGGTTGGCCCAGTCCCGGGGGTCCACGTTCCACATCACCGTGATGAGCCCGAGGGACCGCGCGAGCTTGACCAGGGCCGGGCTGATGTCGCCGTAGGGCGGGCGCCAGAGGCACGGCGTGAAGCCACCGGTCGCGTGGCGGATAGCGTCCGCCGCGTCGAGCAGCTGGGCACGCTGGCGTGCCGGCAGCAGCGCGGCCACGTCGGGATGGCTCCAGGTGTGGTCGCCAATCATGTCCCCGTCGCGCAGCATCCGCCGCTCGATCGCCCCATCGGGGTCATACAGCGGGATCTGGCGGCCGATCTCGAAGAACGTGGCCGGAACCTGCTCGGCCTCCAGCGCGGCCAGGAACTCGCTCGCCGGCGGGTCGCTCCAGGGTCCGTCGTCGAAGGTCAAGGCGATCTCGCGCCCCTGGGAGGGCCCGTGGTAGACCAGTGAAGGCCCGCTGGCCACGCAGCCGATGAGCACCGGGACGTGAAGACTGAGCAGGGCTGGCCGGCTCGGGAGGACGGAAAAGCAGCTCGCCCGTCTTGGGGTCGGCGGGGCGCATGCGGCTCCGCGGAGGCTGCTCACGACCTGCCAGCGGAGGTCCGTGTAACCGAGGCCGACCGCCGCGGGAAGGAAGCTGGCGGTCAGCTCACTGGTACTCGTGCGCGTGACCACGGCCGCCATCGGCAGGGCCTGCCCAGAGTGGGCGCC
Organism: uncultured Solirubrobacterales bacterium; assembly: GCA_963733555.1. GTDB lineage: Bacteria > Actinomycetota > Thermoleophilia > Solirubrobacterales > Solirubrobacteraceae > Palsa-465. The sequence continues at coordinate 521,147 of CAVTDO010000002.1, read as the reverse complement.
AGTCACCTTCATATAGAGCAGCCGCGGTGCTGAGGAATGCCGGGCCGGTCCGGCGACGCAGGCCTCGCCCGTCACCGCATCGGATCGCGGTCCCTCGAAGATCAGGCACAGCGCCCGGTGGGAGCGGGCCAGGGCGCCGGGCGAAAACGGATGCGCCAGCTGGACCTGCCAGACCAGCCGCTGGCCGTTCTGGACGAGTGAGGCACCCTGCACCGGCAGAGGCTGCGGTGGCGTCTGGTTGGCCGCAGCGGTTGGCGTGGAAACCAGCCAGACAACGGCAAACAGAACCCAGAGCACTCCGCCACCGACGATCGCCCCCGCGACCCAGCCCCCGAACCGCTTCACGAAGCGGACGTCCGGGCCTCGACTATGCGCCGCTCATGGCGGCCCACGCCGATCGTCCGGCCATCCTCCGCCTTCACCTCGACGGCGAAGCGGAGCTTGCGACCATCGGCGATCTCCTCGAGCCGGGCCTGGGCCGTGCAGCGCGTGCCCTTGGAAGCCCCGGCCACGTGCTTGATGCACACCTCGAACCCGACCGTCGCCTGGCCCGCCTCGAGCCTCGGATAGACGAGCTGGGAAGCGGTGTATTCCATCATCGCGATCATGCTCGGGGTCGAGAGGACCTCGAAGCCCAAGGTGCCGCCGACGTCGGTCAGAAGCGGACCGTCGACCACGAACCCCTGCGAGTTCTCGATCCCCACCTCCAGCGCATCCCCCATCGGGCGCGGAACCTTACACTGCGCCGCTTGGCAGAACCCGTCTGCATCGTCGGCGGTACCGGAGCCCTCGGCTTCGGCCTCGCCGTGCGCCTCGGCCAGGCGGGAGTCCCGGTAGTCATCGGCTCCCGCGACCCGGGTCGCGCCCAGGAAGCTGCCGATCGAGCCCATCAGGCCGTTCCCGACGGCTCGTTCCGGGGCGCGGACAACGCCGAGGGTGTCAAGGGGGCGCCGATCGTCATCCTGGCCGTCCCCTTCCGTAACCAGTCCGAGAATCTGACCAACCTCAAGGAGGCTTTGAGCGAGGGTCAGCTGCTCGTCGACACGACGGTTCCCCTGGCGGCAGCGGTCAGCGGCCGAGCCACCCGGACGCTCGGCGTGTGGCAGGGCTCGGCGGCTCAGCAGGCCCAGGAGATGGCGCCCAAAGGCGTTCGGGTCGTCGCCGGCTTTCACACCGTCAGCGCGGCCCATCTGTCCGATCTCGACTGCCGGCTCGACGAGGATGTGCTGATCTGCGGAGACCGAGCTGAGGACAAGGCCGAGCTGGCCGCGCTGGTGGAGCGGATCGAGGGCCTGCGCCCCGTCGACTGCGGGCGGCTTGAGATGGCGCGGATCGCCGAGCAGCTGACCGCGCTGATCATTTCGATCAACGCTCGCAACAAAGTGGCGGCCGGCATCAAGATCACCGGGCTGTGAGCGTCCCCGTCGTCGTGCTCGCCGGCGGCACCGGCGGCGCGAAGCTGGCCCGCGGCATGCTGGATGTGGTCGGAGCGGAGGAGCTGGTCGTCCTCGCCAACACGGGCGATGACATCGAGATCTACGGCGCCTACGTCTCCCCAGATCCGGATCTGGTCACCTTCTGGCTGGCCGACCGGATCGATGAGCGCGGATGGGGACTCGCGGCCGACACATTTCAGACGATGGACGGGCTGCGTGAGCTTGGGGTCGAGATCTGGTTCAACCTCGGCGACCGAGACCTCGCCATCGGCATCGAGCGGGCACGATTACTCGCCGGCGGCGCCCGCCTGAGCGAGGCCCAGCAACGCCTTGCCGCCGCGCTGGGCGTCCGCGCCCGCGTGCTGCCCATGTCAGACAGCCCGGTCCGGACGCGGGTGATGGCTCACGACCGCTATTGGGGGCTCCAGGAGTTCCTTATCCAGGGCCGCGCAGAGGGACCGATCGATGACGTCGAGTTCCGGGGCGCCGACAACGCCCGCCCCGCGCCTGAGGCGCTCGAGGCCATCGCCAGCGCCCAGGCCATCATCATCGGCCCCTCGAACCCGGTCATCTCGATCGGGCCGATCCTGGCGGTCCCCGGCCTTCGCGCGGCCCTGGAACAAAGCAGAGCCCCCGTCGTCGCCGTGAGCCCCCTCGTCGACGGGTCTGTCGTGAAGGGTCCCACGGAGCCCTTCATGCGCTGGCTGGGCCATCCGTTGGACAGCGACGGCATCGCGGCCATCTACGCCGGGGTGATCGATGGTCTCGTGGCCGACGAGAGCACGGAACGGCTTCCCGTGCTCAAGACGAACGTTCTCATGGATACGCCGGAGGCTCGCGCTCGCGTGGCCGAGGAGACGCTCGCCTTCGCCCTCGGGCTGACCGCGACCGGCACCGGCTAGCGTTCGCCCTCGATGCGCACGCTGGCCATCCTTCCGGTCAAGAGCTTTCCCAACGCCAAGCAGCGCCTCAGCTCGGGACTTGAACCCGCTCTTCGCCGCCGTCTGGCCGAGGCGATGCTCTACGACGTGCTGGGCGCTCTCGCCGCGACCGACCTCGACGAGGTGATCGTCGTGACCGCCGGATCGGCGCCCGCGGAGGTGGCTCGGGACCAGGGCGCCCGGGTGGTCGTCGACGCTGAGGACGGACACAACGCCGCCGCAAGACTCGGGGTGGCCGAGGCCGTCCGTTCCGGTGCCGAGCGGGTTCTCCTGGTCCCGGGTGACTGCCCCGCCGTGGAGCCTGAGGAGGTCAACGAGCTCCTGGCTCGCGAGGCCGGGAAGCCCTCCGTGATCATCGTCCCCGACCGGCACGGAACAGGTACCAACGCGCTCCTCATCACCCCGCCAGACGCCCTCACTCCGGCCTTCGGGCCCGGGAGCGCTCAGCGCCATGCCCGGCTGGCGGAGTCAGCCGGGATCGCCCACGAGATCGTCCCGGTCCCGTCCCTGGGTCTGGACATCGACACCCCAGAGGATCTCGCCGCCCTCGGCAGCCTGCCGGAGCAGGGTCTGCGCACCCACGAGCTGCTCTCCCGGTGCTGAGCGTCCGGGCGGTCGAGGGGCTGCCGGAGATTGCCCCCGGGGACGACCTGGGCGAGGTCATCGTCTCCGCACTGCGCGGCCAATCCGACGCCGCACCGCTGACCGCGGGAGATGTTCTCGTGATCGCGCACAAAATCGTGTCCAAGGCCGAGGGCCGGATCCGGACGCTCACCGACGTAGAGCCCAGCCAGGAGGCGCGGCAACTCGGCGTGAAGCTGGACAAGGACCCGCGCCACGTGCAGGCGGTCCTCGATGAATCGGCGGAGGTGCTGCGAGCCGAGCGCGGAGTGCTCATCTCCGTGACGCGGCACGGCTTCGTGTGCGCCAACGCCGGCGTGGACGCTTCGAATGTGCCCGGAGAAGACGACGTCGTGCTCCTGCCGCTCGACCCCGATGAGTCGGCCCGGCGCATCCGCAGCCGGATCGAAGAGCTGACGAACACGCGTCCCGCCGTCGTCATCACCGACTCGTTCGGGCGCGCATGGCGGATCGGGCAATGCGACATCGCCATCGGCTGCGCCGGTATCACCGCCCTGGATGACTGGCGGGGACGCAGCGACTCGAACGGGCGAGAACTTCAGGCCACAGTGATTGCGGTCGCCGACGAACTGGCCTCCGCAGCCGATCTCGTCCGGAGCAAGGACCTGGCCCAGCCGGCGATCGTGGTCCGGGGCGCCGAGCGTCACACCACGGTCGACGACGGACCGGGGATCCGGCCGGTGATCCGTCCTCAAGCTGAGGATCTCTTCAGGTAGGTTTCAGCGCCATGACCCAGGAGACGACCAAATACCTGCTCTCCGAGAACGAGATCCCCACCCACTGGATCAACCTGCTGCCGGACCTGCCCGGCGAGCCGCTACCGCCGCTTCACCCGGGGACGCTCGAGCCGGCCGGGCCGGACGATCTCTCGCCCATCTTCCCCATGGCGCTGATCATGCAGGAGGTCTCCCAGGAGCCGGAGATCGAGATCCCAGACCAGGTCAGGGACGTCTACAAGCTCTGGCGCCCGACCCCGCTGTTCCGCGCCCGGCGTCTGGAGCGCGAGCTCGATACCCCGGCCCACATCTACTACAAGTACGAGGGCGTCTCCCCGGCCGGATCGCACAAGCCGAACACGGCGGTGGCGCAGGCCTACGAGAACGCCCAGGCGGGAATCAAGCGCCTCGCCACCGAGACGGGAGCCGGGCAGTGGGGCTCCGCGCTCTCCTTCGCCTGCTCGCTCTTCGGCCTTGAGTGCGAGGTCTTCATGGTCGGCTCAAGCTATGACCAGAAGCCCTACCGACGCTCGATGATCGAAACCTGGGGCGCCACGGTGCACCGCTCACCCAGCGATCTCACCCAGGCCGGCCGCGCCAATCAGGCGCATCCGACAGGGTCGCTGGGAATCGCCATCTCCGAGGCGGTCGAGGTGGCGGCGTCGCGAGACGACACGAACTACTCGCTCGGCTCGGTGCTCAACCACGTCTGCCTGCACCAGACGGTGATCGGCCAGGAGGCCATCTCCCAGATGGCGATGGCGGGCGAGTCACCGGACGTGATCATCGGCTGCGTGGGCGGGGGCTCGAACTTCGCCGGTCTGACCTTCCCCTTCGTCCGCCAGGTGCTTCGGGGCAACGCCCGGATGCGCTTCCTGGCCGCCGAGCCCACCGCCTGCCCAACCCTCACCCGGGGCGCGTACCGCTACGACTTCGGCGACACGGCCGGGCTGACGCCCCTCATGCCGATGTACACGCTCGGCCACGATTTCGTCCCCGCCCCGGTTCACGCCGGAGGCCTCCGCTATCACGGCGATGCGCCGATGCTGTGTGGCCTGGTCAAGGCCGGGATGGTCGAGGCGCGGGCCTACAACCAGAACGAGGTCTTTGCCGCCGCGATTCGCTTCGCCCGGACCGAGGGGATCATCCCGGGCCCCGAGCCCGCCCACGCCATCCGCGCCGTCCTCGAGGAGGCCGAGGCGGCCCGGGAGGCCGGCGAGCGGCGGGTGATCCTGTTCGGCCTCTCCGGCCACGGTCACTTCGACCTGGCCGCCTACGAGGCCTTCCTGGCCGGCCGCTTGGAGGACCTCGAGTTCTCCGAGGACGACATGGCCGCCGCGCTGGAGCGGCTGCCTGACGCCCCGGCGATCGCGTAACCGAGGCGCCTCACGGAGGCCGAACCGGGCCCGCTGTAGGTCGCGGTGAGCAGTGCCGCCAGCACCACGACGACGCCCGCCAGCTGCAGCGGGCTCGGCGATTCGCTCAGGATCCAGGCGGCGAAAGCCACCGAGGCGACCGGCTGGACCATCAGGAGCAGCGAGGTGAGGGCGGCGGGCAACCTCGGCAGGGAAACCGTGATCAGCAGCCAGCCCACGACCTGCGAGGTGATGGCGAGCACGATCAGCCACCCGGCGCCCGGCCAGGAGGGCACGAGGTGGGCGTCGCCGAGGATCAGCCCCAGGATCACGCAGAGCACGGCGGAGGTCGCGGTGGCGTCGAACAGCGGCCCGGCGGGCCGCCGGAGATCTGCTCCGCCCCGGCGCAGTAGGAGGAGAAAGCCCACGTAGGACACGCCGGCGATAAGGGCGTAGAGCGTGCCACCGGTCGGGTCCCGGCCGTAGGCCCCTTTCTCGAGGACGCCGGAGATCAGGAGCACGCCGATCAGCGCGATGGGCAGCGCCGCCAGCACGCGCCGGCCCGGGCGCTCGGACAGCCAGGCCCAGGCCGCCAAGGGCACGAGGACGACTTGTATGTTGGCCAGGACGGTGGCCAATCCGGCTCCGATGTCGGCGATCGAGCGGTTCCAGAAGATCAGGTCGACAGCAAAGAAGACGCCGGACATGATGGCTGTACGCCGCGCTCGCCACGGGCGAGGACCGAAGCGCCGGTCCTCCCACCAGGCCAGGAGCCCGAGGACCGGGAGGGCATAGGCGCAGCGGAAGATCGCGGCGGTTGAAGGCGAGGCGTGGCTGAGCCGGGTGAGAATGCTCGAGAAGGCGATCGCCAGGGCCCCGAGCACGGCGCACAGCCGCACATTCCGCTCGTCGGTGAGCCATCTCTCCATGGCCTCAGCCTAGGAGGTGGCCAGGTGCCTCACTGGGCCCCGACCCTAGAGCGCGGTGGGCGCGCCCATGGCGTGAAACCCGCCGTCCACGTGAAGGATCTCGCCCGTGACGGCACGCGCGTAGTCCGAGAGGAGAAAGCAGATGGCGGCGGCCACCGGGCGGGGGTCCTCGATGTCCCAACCGAGGGGGGCCTGGGCCGGCCACAGCTTGGCCAGCGCCTCGAAGCCGGGGATCCCGCGGGCCGCCACCGTGCCGAGTGGGCCTGCCGAGACAAGGTTGACGCGAATGCCGGAGGGACCGAGGTCACGAGCCAGGTACCGGGCCACCGACTCGAGCGCGGCCTTGGCCACTCCCATCCAGTCGTAGATCGGCCAGGCCAGCGAGGCGTCGAAGTCGAGGCCCACGACGCTTCCCCCGCTCGGCATCAGGGGCGCCAGCGCTCCGGCCAGCGCCTTGAGCGAGAACGCGCTCGTGAGAAAGGCCTGGGTCGCGCTCTCCGCCGGCGCGGTCATGAACTTGCCCCCGATGGCGTCCTCGGGGGCGAAGGCGATGGCGTGGAGAATCCCGTCCACCTGGCCCCAGCGCTTCGAGAGATCGTCCGCCACCGCCCGGAGGTCGTCCTCGTTGTTCACGTCGAGCTCGAGCACCTCGACCGGCTCGGGAAGGCGTTCGGCCGCGCGCTCGGTCAGCCGGCGCACCCGGCCGAAGCTGCTCAAGACGACGGCGGCACCCTCGCGCTGGGCCTGCTCGGCGGCGTGAAAGGCGATCGAGTCCTTGGTGATGACGCCGGTGATGAGCAGCCGCTTGCCGGCCAGGATCACAGGCGTGACCTGGCCAGTGTCCGCAGCGCGGCGGCGACCCGGCGCCGCGTGTCCGCCGGCTCGATCACCTCGTCGATGAACCCGCCCGCCGCCGCCGAATCGGCCCGCAAGTGCTCCTCGGCGTAGGCGCCGGCCAGGCGCTCGCGTTCAGCCTCGGGATCGCTGGCCAAGGCCAGCTCCCGCCGGTGGACGACGCCCACTGCAGCGCGGGCGCTCATGATCCCCAGCTCCGCCTCGGGCCAGGCCAGCACCAGGTCGGCGCCGAGGTCACGGGAGTTCATCGTGATGTAGGCGCCGCCGTAGGCCTTGCGCAGGACAACGGTCAGCTTCGGCACCGAGGCCGAGGCGAAGGCCCGGACGAGCGAAGCGCCATGGCGAATGACCCCCGCCTGCTCCTGGCGCGTGCCGGGCATGAAGCCCGGCGTGTCCACGATGGCCAGCAGCGGCAGGCCGAACGAGTTGCAGAAGGTGATGAAGCGTGCCGCCTTGTCGGACGCCGTGGCGTCGAGCACCCCACCCAGATGGTGAGGCTGGTTGGCCACGACGGCCACCGGCCGTCCCTCGACGCGGGCCAGCGTGGTGACCACGTTGCGCGCCCAGCGCGGCCAGATCTCAAGCAGTGAGCCGCTATCCACAATCCCGCGCAGGGCCTCCCGGACGTCGTACACGCTCCGCCCGGAGACCGGCACGACCGAACCCGGGTCGGCCAGCTCCGGATCGTCGGGCGCGGTGAGCGGCACGACCTCACCGGCCGACGAGGGGAGGTAGGAGAGAAGCTCCCGGACCTGGAGGGCGGCGTGCTGCTCGTCGGCCACGACCAGGTGGCAGACGCCGTTGCGATCGTGCACGCGCGGACCGCCCAAAGTGGCGGCGTCGACGTCCTCGCCCAGCGCCTCCCGGACCACGCCGGGGCCGGTGAGGAACATCGCCGCGTCCTCGGTCATGAGCACCAGGTCGGTGAGGGCGGGCGAGTAGGCCCCGCCGCCGGCCGAGGCGCCGGAGACGACCGAGATCTGCGGCACGACGCCGGTGAGGGCGACGGTCTCCCGGAAGATGCGTCCGTAACCGGCCAGCGCCGCCGTGCCCTCCTGCATCCGGGCTCCGCCGGATTCGACGAAACCCACGACGGGGATCCGGGCCCGGCCGGCGGTCTGGAGCACGCGCACGATCGTGTCGGCGTGACGCTCGCCCAGCGAGCCCCCGAAGAAGCTGCCGTCCTCGGCGTAGCAGGCGATGGGGCGCCCGGCCACGAGCCCGGTGCCTCCGACCACGCCGTCGCCGTGGACGGCGCGGGCACCCAGGCGACCGGAGACCACGCGTGAGCGGATCACCTCGAGGCTGCCGGGATCGCACAGAGCCTCGAGCCGCTCGAGCGGAGACAGCCGTTTCCGGGCTTCGCTCTGGAGGGCGACGCTCACGATGCGGGCCCCCGGAGCACCAGCGTGACGTTGTGGCCGCCGAAGGCGAAGGAGTTCGAGATCGCGGTGGGCGGGTGGCCGTTGCTGAGGATCAGCGGCCGGGCTTCGCCGGGAACGTAGTCGAGGTCGAGCTCGGGATCGGGAACCTCGTAGCCGAGGGTGGGTGGGATGACGCGGGTGCGCAGGGTCTCCACCGTGGCCACGGCTTCGACGGCACCGGCGGCACCGAGCAGATGACCGATGGTCGACTTGGTCGAGGAAACCGGGATCCGCTTGGCCCGCTCCTCCCCGAGCGCCCGCTTGAGGGCCGCCGTCTCGGCCGCGTCGTTGAGCTGCGTCGACGTCCCATGAGCGTTGATGTAGTCGATTTCCTCCCCGCCGCACCCGGCATCCGCCAGAGCCAGTTCGATGGCGCGGGCGGCGGGAGCGCCGCTCGGTTCGGGGGCGGTCAGGTGGTAGGCATCGGCCGTGGCTCCGTAGCCGGCCACCTCCCCCAGGATGGTTGCGCCGCGAGCCTTGGCCGCCTCTGCCTCCTCGAGCACCAGGACCCCAGCGCCCTCGCCCATCACGAAACCGTCCCGGCGGAGATCGAACGGGCGCGATATGCCCGTCGGCGAAAGGGCCTGCATCGCCCCGAAGGAGGCAAACGCAAATTGCGTCAGGGTGGATTCCGAGCCGCCGGTGACTGCTGCGTCGGCGTCCCCGTACTGAATCATTCGCAGCGCCAACCCGATGGCGTGCGCGCCACCGCTGCAGGCCGACACAACTCCGAACGCCTGGCCCTGGAGGTGGTACTTCATCGACACGGCAGCCGCGGCAGCGTTGGGCATGTACTGCGGAATCCCGAGCGGGGAGACCATCTTCGGTCCCCTCTCTCGGAGCACATCGAGCTGGGCTTCGACCGTGTTCTGACCCCCGATTCCGGTGGCGATCACGCAGCCGACACGCAGGGGATCGAAGGGCGGCTCCTGATCCCACCCGGCCTGGGCCAGGGCCTCCCCGGCCGCGGTCAGCGCGAGCTGGGAGAAGCGATCCATCCGCCGGACCTCCTTGACCGTCAGATGATCCGAGGGCTCGTAATCACCGCAGGTACCGGCGCCGTCGACGATGCCGACGACGCCGGACGCCCAGCGCTCATGCAACGGCCGCGCCCCCACCCCAAGCGGGGTGACGGCGCCGATGCCCGTGATGACGACCCTGCGCTTCATCCCGAGGGGCACTATGCGTCCGCCCGGCTCACGATCAGGTCGACCGCGTCACCGACAGTCTTGAGCGCCTTCATGTCCTCGCCCTTGAGGACGACGCCGTACTCGTCCTCGACGACCTGAGCCAGTTCGACCAGGTCCAGCGAGTCGATGTCAAGCTCCTCGAAAGTCGAGTCGCGGGTGATCTGGTCTGCATCGGGACCGAAGCTCGCGAGCACCTCGACGACTCGCGGCTCGACCTGTTCAGTGGTTACTGCTGGCATGGGTTCTCCTTTCGTTCGTGCTCAGGCGCCGTCATGCGGCCAGCCCTCCGTCCACGGTCAACACAGCGCCTGTGACATAGCTGGCGTCGTCCGAGACCAAAAACCTTACGCAGGCTGCCACCTCCTCCGGCGTCCCCACCCGGCGCGCCGGGACGGCTCCGAGCACTTCCTTCGGCAGATCCGCCGTCATGTCGGTCTCGATCAACCCGGGGGCAACGGCGTTGATCGTCACCCCCCGGCGAGCCACCTCGACGGCGGCCGTCTTGGTCAGCATAATCAGCCCCGCCTTGGCGGCGGCGTAATTCGACTGTCCCGGGTTGGCCCGCAGCCCCGATACCGAGGCGATGTTCACGATCCGCCCCGTCCTAGCCCGCATCATGGGAACGAGCGCGCGCCGCATGAGCCGAAAGGCGGCATTCAGGTCGGTCTCGATCACCGCCGACCAGTCCTCGTCACCCAGTGACGGTGTCAGGTCGTCTCGGTTGATCCCGGCATTGTTGACCAGGGCCAGGACCTGAGAGTCGAAATGCGCCTCCAGCTTCCCGAAGAGCTCCTCCGGTGCCGCGGGATCCGCGACGTCGGCACCCACGGCCACGGCCCGGCCGCCATCACGTTCGATCGCCTCGACCACCCCGTCGGCGCCGGCGCGGTCACTGCGGTAGTTGACGCCCACCGCCCAGCCATCCTGCGCCAGCCCGCGAGCGATGGCGGCCCCGATGCCCCGTGAAGCGCCCGTGACCAGCGCACAACCGGCACGCTCGGTCATCGCTCGCCGCCCCCCCACTCGATAACGCCACCTCCCCAGGTGAAGCCCCCACCGAAGGCCCCCAGGAGTAGGCGCGTCCCGGGCTTCAGACGGCCATCGGCCTCCGCTGTGGCCAGCGCGAGCGGCAACGTCGCTGCGGAGGAATTGCCGTAGTACTCGATGCAATCAACGACCTTGGCCGGGTCGAGCCCCAGGCGCTCACCCAGCGCGCGCGTGATGCGGACGTTCGCCTGGTGGTAGACGAAGAGATCGATGTCGTCGAGCGTCATGTTCGCCCGCTCCACGGCCTGGAGTGTCGACTCGGTCATCCGAGCCACAGCGTTGCGATACACCTCGGGACCGTTCATCCTGATCTTCCGGTCGTGGTGCTCGATGACGATGGCCTGAGCCTCCTCCGAGCCGTCGGCGCCGAGGACGATCGGCCCCACGGCACCAGGCCCGTCGCCGGCCGGCCCGAACACCACCGCGCCGGTGGCGTCGGCGAACAGGGGTGCGCTGCGCTTGTCCTCCCAGTCGACGAGGCGGCTGATGAAGTCGGCTCCGATCACGAGCACCCAGCGACAGCGTCCGGTCTCGATCTGGGCCGCGGCGATCGACGCGGCGGAGAGAAAGGCGGTGCAGGCAGCGCCCACGTCGATGGCGCCGGCGCGGTAGGCCCCGATGGCGTGGGCCACGAGAGGCGCCGTGCTCGGCGTGAGCTCGTCCTGGGTCATCGTTGCCGCTAGCACCAGGTCCACCTCAGCCGGGTCGACTCCGGCGCGGTCCAGGGCAGCGAGGCCGGCCCGGGCGGCGAGATCTGAAAGCCGTTCCTCAGGACCGGCGATGGGACGCTCTCGCACACCGGTGCGGGACACGATCCACTCCTCGCTGAGGCCGAACCGCTCCGCGAGCTCCGCGGTGCTGATGCGGTTCGCCGGCAGCTGGATGGCCACCGAGTAAGGCGCCGCACGGCCGACCCCGAACGCGGCGCCTTCAGCCAGGGGGGCCCGCTGCTCACGCGTGTAATCGGCGGATTCGAGCATCTGTGTCAGTTACTCACGCCCCGCCTCACGGGTACAGCCCGGGTACCGACTTCCCCCCGATCGGGGGGAGGTAGGCTTCGCCTCGATGAGCCTTCCCAAGCCGAGTGAGAAGTCCGCGGCGCTGGTCACCGGTGCCTCTGGCGGCATCGGAGCCGAGATCGCGCGGGAGCTTGCTCGCCGGGGCCACAACGTGCTGCTGGTGGCCCGCCGCAAGGCACGCCTGGAGGCGCTGGCCGAGGAGCTGAGCGGCGAGTTCGGCATCCGGGCCGAGACGATCGCCTCGGATCTGTCCAAGCCCGCCTCCCGCTCGCGGATCCAGGGGCGCGTCACCGAGCTGGGGCTGGACGTTGAGATCCTCATCAACAACGCCGGCTTCGCCACCGGCGGTGCCTTCTCCGAGGCCGATCCGGCGCGGGAGCTCGAGCAGGTGCAGGTGCTGGTCGAGGCGGTGGTGGTTCTCACCTCGACGTTCCTCCCAGCGATGGTCAAGCGCAGCCGCGGCGCCATCCTCAACGTGGCCTCTACGGCGGGGATGCAGCCCCTTCCCTACGCCGCCGGCTACTCAGCCGCCAAGGCCTACGTGCTCACCTTCTCGGAAGCCATCCACCAGGAGGTCTCGGGACGGGGAGTAACCGTGACCGCCTTGGCCCCGGGTCCGGTGGAAACAGAGTTCTGGAATATCGCGGGCTGGGAGGCAGGGGGGCAGTCGTTCGAACGAGCGGTGCCCAGCACGGCACTCATCTCGGCCAAGGACGCGGCCGCCGCCGGGGTTGAGGGGCTGGAGTCGGGAAAGCGAGTGGTCGTGCCCGGCCTTCCGATGCGCGCGGCGATGCTCGCCAGCCGCTACATCCCCCACGGGCTGAAGCTGCCGGTGGTCGAGCGTGTGATGCGCCGCGGGCGCTGAGGCGCCGGAGCGCTACCCCAGCAAGCCGATCCGCTGCGCCCGCTGCACCGCATCGGCCCGGTTGCGGGCGCCGAGCTTGCGGTAGAGCACGCTCGTGTGTTCCTTGACCGTGTAGGGAGACAGGTAGAGCCTCTCGGCGATCTCACGATTGGTAGAGCCGTCGGCGATGAGCTCCAGAACGTCCCGCTCCCGTTCGGTCAGCATCGGTTCAGGCTGGTCGGTCTTGGGCGGAAACATCGTCAGACCGGACCCCACAGCCTTGACCGCCGCCACCACCTTGCGGGCGTCGGACTCCTTGGAGATGAAGCCTGAGGCGCCGGCCGCGCGCGCCGCCGCCGGGGCCATGCGCCCGGCCCCGGAGATGAGCAGCACCCGCGTCTGGGGCGAGGTCTGGCGGATGGCCTGGCAGAGCTCGGCGCCTGACTCTCCGGCCAGGAAGAGGTCGACCAGCGCCACGTCAGGACGCAGCTTCTGCGCCAGGGCGAGCGCCTCGGCACTCGTCCGCGCCGCCAGGCAACGCTCGACCCAGGGCTGCTCGGCGAGCAAGACGCGGAACCCCCAATGCACGACGTCGTGGTCGTCGACCACTAGTACGCGGAGCCGTCGCTCCTGCTTGGGCGAGCTGTCGCTCCGGGGCTCGGTGCCGGCCGCCGTCACTCTCGGTCGGCTCCGAGTCTGACCACGAGACGGACCCGCCACCCGTCGGGATCCACCGGCCCGGATTCGACGACCCCGCCGTGCTGAAGGGCTTCGAAGGCGGCCAGCCTCAGCCCCATCCCCCCGCTCCCGGCGGCCGGCGGGCCGCCGGTGGCGCCGTCGTTTCGCACCTCGAGCGTGAACGTGTCCTCGTCGCGAGCCACCAGCACCTCCACCCGCGTCGGACGGGCGTGCTTGGAGATGTTGCGCAGCCCTTCGGCCAGCAGCGATTGGGCCAGCGGCTCGATATCGCTGGGGACGCTGAAGTCGCCCCGCCAATCGACTTCGACCACCATCCCCGGCGAGCGCCGCACCCGCTCCAGCTCCTCGGCCAGCGTCGTCGCCGTCTCCGGCGGCAGTGGCGCCAGCGGACGCTCGAGAGCGCGGCGCAGATCGCTCAGCGCTTCTCGCATCTCGACCAGGCACCGATCGCGCTGCTCCTGGTCAAGCGGCTGCTCGGTGCTCAGGGCCAGCGAGACGCCGAATAGGCGCTGCAGCACTCGCTCATGCACCTCCCGCGCCAGCTCGAGCCGGTCCGAGAGCCGCCGGGTGCGCTCCTGCTGGCGGGTCACGTTGCGGGCCGCGGCGACCAGGGCCGCCGTCTTGCCGAGCGTCCAGAGCAGATGGAGCTCGCCATCGGAGAGCTCGAACGTGCCCCCACCCCGATCGGCGCATATCACCCCGTAGGCGCGTCCGGCCGCGCTCAGCGGCGTGCAGACGAGGGTCGTGATCCCGAGCAGCTCCGCGTACTCGGGCGGGACCTCCTCCTCGATCCGCTCCGAGATCACTACGACGCGGTCCTCGAGGAGAGCGCGCTGGGCGATGGGGGTGTTGACGAGCGTCGGCCGGAGCGCCGCCAGCCGGGAAAAGTCGATCCCGTAGGCGCCGACCGCCCGCACTCTGCCCCGATCGGCGTCAGCCATGAAGATCCCGGCCCGGCGCATCGTGGTCAGCCGGCAGATGGCCTCACAGATCCGGTCGTAGAACTCGGTGGACGATGTCTCGACGTCGATGTCGGACAGCAGCTCGACGAACACCTCCAGCGGCTCGACGCCGGCGAAGATGGACGGCGCCGTGCTCACGCCGCCGCCGGCTGAGGCAGCTCGTAGCGGCGCCTGATCTCGTAGAGCGTGGTCCGCTCCGCCGCCGGGCGCCCGGCGCGATGGGCGGCGGCAACGAGGTCCTGCGGTTCGAGCTTGACGCCGTGGTAGCTCCCGGCCATGCGGCTGATCGATTCCTCCATAAGCGTTCCGCCGAGGTCGTTGACTCCCCAGCGCAGCGATTCGGTCGCCGCCTCCAGCCCCATTTTGACCCAGCTCGCCTGGAGGTTGGTGACCGTCCGGCCCAGGGCGAGCCGGAAGGCCGCCGTGTGCTTGAGGTTCTCGGCCTCGGAGATCTCCTCGATCCCGTGCGTCCGTCCGAGCAGCGTGTGGAAGGGGATGAACGACAGCGGCACGAACTCGGTGAAGCCGCCCGTGCGCTCCTGGAGCTCACGCACGACACGCATGTGCTCGGCCAGCTCCCAGGGTTCCTCGATGTGCCCGAACATGACCGTCACGGTCGATCGGATCCCCTCGGCGTGGGAGGCCTCGATGATCTCGACCCACCGGGCCACGGGCAGCTTGTTGGGCGAGATTCGCTCGCGCACTCCGTCGTGGAGCACCTCGGCCGCGGTTCCCGGCGTGGAGCCGAGTCCTGCCTCGCGCAGGCGGGAGAACACCTCACGCGGGGGCAGGCCGCTGACGTCGCACATGTGCGAGATCTCCATCGGTGAGTAGGCGTGCAGGTGGAGCTCCGGGGCCACCCGCTTGGCCACGCGCAGCCACTTCTCGTAGTCCTCGAGCCCCCACTCGGGATGGATCCCGCTCTGCATGCAGATCTCGGTGGCGCCGAAGTCGACCGCGTCCTCGATCCGCCGCTCGAAATCGGCTTCGGAATGCTCATAGGCGTCCGGGGAGCGTCTGGATTGCCCGAAGCCGCAGAAAGCGCACCCGACGACACAGATGTTGGACACGTTGATGTTGCGGTTGACGACGAAGGTCACCGTCTCGCCGGCCAGCTCACGGCGGAGCTCGTCGGCGGCCAGGCGCATCTCCTCGATCACTTGGGGGCGACGCTCCGAGAAGAGCGCCGTCAGCTCCCCTTCGGTCAGCCGCTCGCCCTCCCGCGCCCGCTCGACGGCTCGCGGCGCTGCGTCGTCGGGCACCGAGATGTCGGATCGGCGCCCCGACCCGCGGCGCGGGATGAAGGACCAGAAGCGAGCCTTGATGACGTCCATCACCGGCCGGGAGATCCAGGTCTCGTCGATGTACTCCGGGTAAACGCAGAGGCGCTCGCTGAGCGCCACGCCGCGCTCCCGCAGTTGCTTGCGGACCACCGTGGGAGATGGGAAGGGATGCTCGGGCGAGATGTGATCGCCGTTGGCGCTGAGCCCCCCCAGGTCGGTCGCCCCGGCGGCGACGAGCTCGGTCCACCAGTCGGACAGGTTGGGCGGGATCTGGATCCCCACGCCGGGAAGGAGCCGCCGGGCTTCGCGGATGAGCCGCTTCATGTCCTCGATCGTCACCTCGGAGGCCCAGGCCGGAGCGGACTGGTCAGGACCGCTCCAGACGCCGGTCTGCCAGTACTCACGAGCCGCCGCGCCCGCAATCTCGGCCGGCTCCTGCCCGTAATAGCTCTGGTGGGGAACGAAGTTCTGGAGGATCACCTCCTGGAGATGGCCATAGCGCGCGTGCAGCTCGGCCAGCTTCTCCAGGGCCGCTACCCGCTCCTCCTCGGTCTCCCCGATCCCGACCAGGACCCCGCTCGTGAACGGGATGCGCAGCTCGCCCGCGGCGCGCGATCGTCTCGATCCGGCGGGCCGGGTGCTTGGTGGGAGACCCGGCGTGGACGGTCTCCATCAGACGCTCCGCCACCGACTCGAGCATCAGCCCCTGGGAGGCGGTGACCTCCCGCAGCTGCGCCAGCTCGCCGCGGTCGAGCACACCGAGGTTGGTGTGGGGCAGGAGCCCTCGCTCGAGCGCCCGCTCGCACGCCCACACGACGTAGGACGTGAAATCCTCGTGCCCGTACTCATGAAGCCGTGCCGCCACCTCCGCGTTGTGCTCGGGTTTTTCGCCCGTCAGCACCAGCAGCTCCTTGACGTTGCGCTTGGCCGCATGGTCGAGGATCCGCAGCACTTCCTCCGGCGGGTAGAGATGGGGTCGGTGCGTGGCGAACGCGCAGTACTTGCAGTAGCAGCGGCAGGTTCGGGACAGCGACAGCGTGAAGTTGCGGCTGAAGGTGACGCGGCGGCGCATTCGCCCAGGGGATTCTACGGAGGCACCTCCGCGCGCCTGCTGGCGCTCCTCGCGTGCGCCGCGGCGATGGCCGGTTGTGGCGCGGGTGCAGGGTCGAAGCCAAGGAGCGCCTCGCTGGTCCTCGACTTCACCCCCAACGCCGTCCACTCCGGGATCTATTCCGCCGTCGCCCACGGCCTCGATCGTGCCGCCGGCGTGCGCTTGCACGTGATCATTCCCTCGGGCTCGACCGACTCGATCAAGCTGCTCCAGGCCGCCCGCGTGAACTTCGCCATCCTCGACATCCACGATCTCGCGATCGCCCGCGAGCGGGGGTCGAACATCGTGGGGCTCATGGCCATCGTCGAGCGTCCGCTGGCCGCCGTGATCGCCGCCCCGGGGATCCGCAGCCCGCGCAGCCTCGACGGAAAGACGGTCGGGATCACCGGAGTGCCCAGTGACACGGCGGTGCTCGAGTCGGTCATCGCCGGCGCCGGCGGGGATCCACACCAGGTGCACACGGTGACCATCGGCTTCGACGCCGTGGCCGACCTCCTGGCCGGGCGCGTCGCCGCCGCCACAGCCTTCTGGAACGACGAGGGCGTCACCCTCGAACGACGGCGGCCTGGCTTCCACGTCTTCCAAGTCGACCACTACGGCGCCCCGCCCTACCCGGAGCTCGTGCTCTGCGCCAGCACAGCGGAGCTTCGCCGTGACCCGGGGCTGGCCCGGTCGGTCGTGCGCGCGCTTGTGGCCGGATATCGGTTCACGCTCGCCCATCCCGCCCGGAGCGCGGGCGACCTCGAGCGTCAGGTTCCGGGCCTCGACCCGACGCTCGTAGACGCGGAGCTCTCCGGCCTCCTCCCCGCCTTCCGCGCGGCCAACGGGCAGGTAGGCGAGCTTGATCCGGCCACGCTTCAGCGCTGGGCGGTCTGGGAGGCCCGCTTCGGGATCGTGCCCCGGCCGCCGGATGTGGCGAAGACGTTCGAGCCGGGCTTTGTCAGCCCGTCAGCATCCGGGTGATCAGCGCCGCCCCCTCCCGCGCCATGCGGGAGCGGGGAACGACGAGCTCGATGCCGGCTTGCTCGGCCTCGGCGCGTACGTCCGCTTCGACGTGGGAGTAGAAGGCGAGCCGCGGAACGTCGGCCACCGCCTTGACCTGTTCGATCCGCTCGCCGGCATCGGCGGTGAGATCGACGATCAGGAGCTCGGCGCCCGAAAGCTCACGCCGCACCCCCGCCCCGTCAGCCACCAGGACGGGGTCGTGGCCGGCCGCCTGCACGGCAGCGGTGACGCTGGAGCCGAAGAGCAGGTCGGGGACGAAGACGACGACGCGCGCCACTACTGGGCGCGGATGCGGCTGAACTCCCGGCGCACCGACTCGGTGCGGCCCCACATCTGGGTGACCTCGACGCGCCCGGTGCGCACCTCCCGCACCGCCAGCTCGCCCTCGATCTCGGCCTCGTCGAGGAGGCTGAGCGCGGCGTGGACGGCCGGAGCGGCGGCGGCATGGCCGAAGCGGTGAGCGACGAGCAGGCGCCAGTGCCAGTCGTGACGGGAGTAGGGCTGGGCGTTGCAGGTCACGAGCAAGGTTGCCGCGTCGATGTAGCGGCGCTCGTCGAAGATCCGCAGATCGAGCTCGAGGTCGGTCCAGTCGTCGGGCAGCGAGTCGACGACCTGCTCGAAGGTGTCGGCGAGAGCCATCGAGCGCAGCCTACCGAGGTCACGCCCGATTCCCGGAGGCCACCCCTACCCGAGCTGGTCGACAAACACGTAGATGACCATCGCGCTGGACAAGATCACGAATACGCGCAGCACCCAAAGTCCGACCATCGCTCGATGCGACAGGTGGGCGCCGGGGACCGGGCGTGAGGTCTCGGCCGCCAGCTGATCGGCCTCGAGGTAGTTGGGCAGGATCTCGTCGGGCCTGTACACGGCTTTTGTCCCTCGCGGCATTAGATGAGGTGGACCCTTTGGAGAAACGAGTCGACCGCGTAGGCGGTTCCGCTGAGGGCGACGAAGGCCACGATCGACGCGGCAACGAGGTTGTGCAGGCGGCCGTTGACGAACTCGCCCATCAACTGCCTGTCATTGGCCAACATGAGCATGAACACCAGTGCGACGGGAAGCAGCACGGTGGCCAGCACGTTGGCGTTCAGGGCGATGGCCAGGAGCGGGGCGCCGGGGATCAGGATGATCGCCGCCGCGATCACCGCGGCGCCGACGTTGGCGCCGTAAAAGATGGCCGCCCCCCGGGCGTTGTAGTTCATGCTGTTCGGCGCCCCAATCGACTCGGCGGCGGCGTACCCCGTGCTGGCCGAGATGGTCAGGATGGCCACCGCGCCCGCCTCGATAAGCCCGAGCGCGAAGACGGTTCCCGCGGCGTGCCCAGCGATGTTCGACAGTGCCCGCGGGAAGCCAGCCCCGGCCAGCCCCTGGATGCTGGCCCCGCCGTGACGGGCCAGCGCCGCGCCGGCGATCATGGCGCCGATGCCGAAGATCGCCGCCAGGACGGCGCCCAGCGCGGTGTCGTAGCGGCCATGCCGGAGATCCTCCGGTGTCAGCCCCTTATCGGCCGAGGCGCTCTGCTGGAAGAAGATCATCCAGGGAGTCACAGTGGCCCCGACGGTTGACGCGATCAGCAGGAGCAGCGTGTTCAGGCTTCCACCCGGGAATGGCGAGGCGGTCGCCAGCGCGTGGCCGACCGAGCCCCACTTCGGGTGGCTGAGGATTGCGGCGACGAGGAACAGGCCGTTGAAGACGGCCAGGCCGAGGACGATCCGCTCCCAGCGCCAGTAGCGCCCACCGCTGATGGTGAACACCACGAGCAGGATGCCGAGCAGCGCAGCCACAGCCGATGAGAGATGGAAGTAGGCCAGCCCCACCCGCATGGCCACGAACTCGGCGACGAGGGTCACGAGGTTCGTCAGCACCAGGTCGCCGGCGTTGAACCAGCCCCAGAGGCGTCCGAAGCGCTCGAGGACGAGCTGCCCGTAGCCGCGGTGGGTGACGGCGCCGACCCGCATCGCCATCTCCTGGCAGACGAACGCCATCCCGAAGGTGAGCAGCGTGAAAGGGAGAAAGGCTCCCAGCCCGTATGTCGCCCCGGTCGTGGCGTAGGAGATCATGCTCGGGCCGTCGTTCTCGCCGAGCATGGCCAGGATGCCCGGGCCCACGAGCAGCCACAGGAGCAGCCAGCGCCGCCGGCCGTGGCGGGCCTGGAAGACGCGCGCGCGGTCGGCGGAGCGGTCCTCGTCCTCGTGGCGCAGGCCGGGCGGGGTGGCCGGGGCGGGGAGGGCCAGCGCCGAGTCCTGAGCCGGCGGCGTCACGCCTGCACCTCGACCCGCATGGCCCGGGCCAGGGCGCCCCCCAGAACGTGGATCTCCTCGCCGAAGCGGACGTAGAGCGGGCCATCGAAGGGCTGCTTGTCGACGACCTCGAGGCGCTCCCCGGGCGCGATCCCGCGGGCGGCCAGGAAACGGAGCATCTCCGGATCGGAGTCCGAGACGCGGGTGAACGTCGCCCGGTCGCCCGGCTCCAGCGTCTGGAGGCTGGCCGTCGGCCCCTCCACGATCTGCAGCTCGCGGGTCGGGATCGGGTCGCCGTGAGGATCGTGCGTGGGGTGACCGAGCTTGGCCGCGATCAGCTCTTCGAGCTCTTCGGAGAGCACGTGCTCAAGCACCTCGGCCTCCTCGTGCACGCGGTCCCAGGGAACGCCGAGGCTTTCCACCAGATACAGCTCGAGCAGCCGGTGGTGGCGGATCACCTCCAGCGCCACGCGCCGCCCCTGGTCGGTCAGCGAGACGCCGTGGTAGGGGCGGTGCTCGGCCAGCCCGAGCTCACCCAGCCGCTTGACCATGGCGGAAGCGGACCCCGGCGTCACGCCGAGCCGCGCCGCCAGCGCGTTCGTGGTCACCGGCTCCCGTGCTCGCAACTCCAGGGCGTATATCGCCTTGGTGTAGTCCTCCACCGCCGAAGTGCGTAGTTCCTGGCTCGCCATCAGCCGCCTACGCGTAAATCCTGTCTTACCATGATAAAAGTTATGGTAATCCAAACTTTCCCTTTTGGCCAACTAGTTCGGGCTCGGGCGCCGCTATGTTTCTCCTGTGAGCTCAACCGTCGCGCTGACTCCCGAATACCTGGCCGTGACCGAGTCCTGCGGGCTCCTCGACCGCTCCGAGCGCGGGAAGCTCGCCCTCACCGGTGCGGAGTCGAAGTCCTTCCTGCAGGGTCAGGTGAGCAACGACATCGACTCACTCGAACCCGGGACCGGTTGCTACGCCGCTCTGCTCACCCCCAAGGGCAAGATGCTGGCCGATCTACGGATCCTCGATACCGGAGAAGAGCTCCTTCTCGACACCGAGCGCCTGGCGCTCCAGGCGCTGTTCAACGCCGTCCGCCGCACGATGATCGGCTACGACGTCCAGCTGCACAAGCGGACGCTGGAACGCGGCCTCGTCTCGCTCATCGGCCCGGAAACGTTCTCAGTCGCGGGCCTTCAGGAGCTCGCCGACGCGCCCGAGCACACCCACGTGGCACGCCAGCTCCCGGGGGCCGCGGTCCGGGCGATCCGCACCGACGTCGGCATCGACCTCCTGTGCGAGGCCGGCGACACAGCTTCGCTTACGACGGCTCTGGCGCAGGGCGGTGCCGTCCCGGTCTCTGAGGAGACGGCCGAGGCTCTGCGCGTGGAGCGGGGACGTCCGCGCTACGGCATCGACCTCGATGAGACGGTGATCCCCCAGGAGGCGGGCCTGAATGAGCGTGCCGTCTCTTTCACCAAGGGGTGCTACGTCGGCCAGGAGACCGTGGCCCGCCTTCACTACCGCGGGAAGCCGAACCGGCACCTCCGCGGTTTGAGACTGTCGGCTCCCGCGGCCTCAGGCGATCCGATCCGCTTCGGCGAGCGTGAGGTGGGACATCTGGGCAGCGTGGCCGTCTCCCCCCGCCTCGGCCCGGTGGCTCTGGGCCTCGTCCGCCGGGAGGTGCCGCTGGGCGCCATGGTCGCCGTCGGCTCCGCCCCGAGCACCGCCGAGGTGGTCGACCTCCCCTTCGCCTGACGCGAAGCTCCGGAGCGCATCAACGCTCGGCGGCGGATCGAGGACCAGCTGCCGCAGGGCGGGATGGGAGGCCAGATATGTCCTGACCAGGCGGACCTCATCGATCTCATCGGGGGGAACGTGGGCGCCGAGCTCGCCGGTGCGCCCGCCACGCGCCAGCGCCGCGGACGTGCGCTCACTCAGTTCGCGCGCGTCCTCCGGCATCGCCCCCCAATCGACGAGCCGCCCACCCACGAGCCAGAAGGCATCGCCGCGTGAGGGCTCGAGTGGATGGGTGGCGAGGAGGAGGCGCGGCCGGGCGTGGGTGGCCTCGAGCACGCCCTCGAGCCGGCCCAGGATCACCTGGAGGCGGCGCAGGCGGCGGCGCAGCCAGGCCGCGCGCTCGAAGCGCTGCTCGGCCGAGGCGGCCCGCATCTGGGCCTCGACGTGCCGAAGCAGCCGGGCGCCGCCTTCGCCCTGGAACAGACGCAGGGCCTCGTCGAGCCGGCGGCGATAGAGGTTGGGGTCAAGATCGCCGAGGCAGGGCGAGAGGCAGCGGCCCATCTGGCCGTAGGCCGAGGGGTGCTCGCGCCGCGGGAGCCGCCGCCCGCAGTGGCGCAGACCGAAGATCGAGTCGAGCTGCTCGACGAGCTCCCGCACCAGGGGTCGGCCGCGGAGGGGACCGATGGTGACGGCGTGGCCGGCGGCGGGCTGAGGCGAGACCTCGAGGATCGGGAACGGGATGTCGAGCCGGCAGCGGATGTAGAGCAGGCGGTCGTCCCGGGGCATGAGCCGCACGTTGCCCGGGGGCACGAGCTGCTTGATGAGCCGGTTCTCCAGCACCAAAGCGCCGAGCTCTGAGCGGGTGGGCCGGTAATCCACCGTCGAGGCGTGGCGACTCCATTCGCCGTGGCTGGCCGAGGGGGCGAAATGCGCCCGGGCCCGGCTGCGGATCGACACCGACTTCCCCACGTAGAGCGTTCGTCCCGCGGTATCGCGGAACAGGTAGACGCCCGGGTCGCGGGGGAGCTGGGAGAAGTCGAGCTGGGGCAGCGCGTCGGCGGTCAGGGCGCGGCGCCGCGGCGGTGTCCGGCGGCGGCGGCGCGGGGCGATCAGCGCCAGCGCCTCGGCAACCGTGCTCGCGTGGGCGCAGAGACGCGGGTAGAGCGCGCAGAGGACTTTGGCGCACGTCTCGGCGTCGGCCAGGGCGCGGTGGGCGACCTCGACCTCAATCCCCAGCGCCTCGGCCAGAGCGCCGAGCCGGCGCTCCTTCTGGAGCGGCAGGAGCGCCCGGGCCAGAGCAGCCGTACAGAGGACCGGCGGCTCGGGCCAGGCGAGGCCGATTCGCTCGAAGGCCTGACGCAGGACGCGGCGGTCAAAGGGCGCGTTGTGGGCGACCAGGGGCCGGCCCGTGAGCATCGGCGCGAGCGCCGGGAGAACGTCCTCGAGCGGCGGGGCCCGCTCCACCATCTCCTGGGTGATCCCCGTGAGCCGGCGGATGCTCCGGCGGAGCGACGCGCTCGGCCTCACGAGCGATGACCAGCGATCGTGGAGCTCGCCTCCTCCCACAAGCACGATGCCCACCTCGACGAGCTCGCAGGCATCGCCGCCGAGACCGTTCGTCTCGGTGTCGACGACGACGAATTCCGCCGTGGCCAGCCGCTGCTCGAGCAGATCCAAGCCCACGGTGATACGTGGCGCTCCGGACGCACTGCAATCCGCCTTGCAGGCACCGCTCCGAACATTGGTGTCTTAGACCGCCACCCCGAGGGGTACTCTTGGCGCCATGGAAGCAATGAAGGAGTCGTGACCATGGCTGCGATCGTCCACGACGCCGACAAGCTCCGCGAGCTCGACGACGGGGAACGCCAGGCATGGCAGACCTACAGCCGCCGTCTGCGGGATCTGAAGGGCGAGGAGTATGACCGCGTGGAGTCCGAGTCGTGGGCCGAGCTCCAGCGGCAACTTCGTCAACTTGAGCGTCGGCGCCGAACTCTGAACCAGAACTCGACCTGAGAATTCCGCTCGCGCTGGGCCTGCAGGTCTATTAGGGTTCGTCTTCTCTTGGAGAGGAGAGGCTGCTTCACGATGCGAACGACGAGGCTTGGCATGCTGGCGCTCACGGCTTCCCTTGCGGTGTCCGCCTGCGGTTCCGCCAAGCATTTCGCCAATGACCCCCGTCCGGCCGCGCCGGTCAACCTGACCGTGTACGTCAACGACCAGCGCATATCCGTGTCTCCCGGCTCTGTCGGCGCCGGGCCCGTGCTCTTCATCATCACCAACCAGGCCAGCAATGCCGAGTCGCTCACCGTCACCTCTTCCGGAGGCTCACAGGCGCTTGCCGACACCGGACCCATCAGTCCCCAGGGCACAGCCCAGCTGACCGTCGAGTTCAAGAATCCGGGCGACTACACGGTCGGCATCGCACCGGACAGCTCCACCGAGGCCGCGGCCGCCGCCCCGACCGGGATCCAGCCCGCCCTGATCCACGTCGGCCCCCTCCGCGCCAACTCGAACAGCGACGTCGGCCAGCCTTAGGCGGGTAGGTGGGCGGGCCCGCCGCGGGGCGGGCCTCCCGGCGACGACGCCCTTGAGCCTGGGCGCCTAGCGGGACTCCTGGTCCCGCAATACGCCCAGGCTCGCGATCGGCCGGCCGCTACCGCGTATCGCCCGCATCGCGGCCCTCCGCCTGCCAAATCGCTTCCGAATTTGCAATACTTGCATGCATGCAAGCAACAGCTTCTGAAGTGCAAGTAACCGCGACGGATGCCCAGGGCGTCGACGTGAAGGCGCTGGCCGCCGACCTCTACGCCCTCATCTCGCACCTGCACAAGCATTGCAACGCGGACCTCTTCGAGGCCGTGGGTGCGCTTGAGCTGTCGCTGAGCCAGATCAAGCTGCTTCATCACCTGGATGACAACCCCACCGCGCTCACGCTCAAGCAGGGCGCCGAGGCGGTCCACGTCTCCCTCCCCGCGGCCAGCCGGCTGGTCGAGGACCTCGTCCATCGCGGCTTCATCGAGCGCCACGAGGATGTCGAGGACCGGCGCATGAAGCGAATCCAACTCACCGACCAGGGCCGGGAGGCGATCGCCCGTCTGAACGCGGCGCGGCTCACCGGGCTGGAGCACTTCGTGGTGGGACTCAGCAGCGCCGAACGGCGGGCGCTGGCTCAGGTCCTGACCAAGCTGCTCGCCCGGGAGGAGCTCGCCGCCTCTCGCCCGCAACTGGAGCCCTCGAAATGACCACACGCCTGAACTCCCACCGCCAGCGACTCATCACCGACGAAAACCGTCGCTGGTGGACGCTCGGCGCCATGTGCTTCGCCCTGTTCATGATGATGCTCGACAACACCGTCGTGAACGTCGCGCTGCCCTCTATCCAGCGTGACCTCCACGCCTCGCTGTCGTCGCTCGAGTGGACGATCAACGCCTACACGCTGACGCTCGCCGTCCTGCTCGTGACCGGGGGGCGCCTCGGCGACATCTTCGGGCGCCGGAAGATCTTTCTCATCGGCGTCCTGATCTTCGGCGTCTCGAGCGCGATCATCGGCCTTTCCCCGAACGGCGGCATCCTGGTTGCCTTCCGAGCCGTCCAGGGCATCGGTGCCGCGTTCATGATGCCGGCGACGCTGTCGATCATCACCCAGTCATTCCCGCCCGAGCAACGCGGCATGGCCATCGGGACCTGGGCCGGGGTGAGCGCGATGGCGCTGGCCATCGGCCCCGTGTTCGGTGGCTTCCTCACTCAGTCCGTGAGCTGGCGGGCGATCTTCTTCATCAACCCGCCGATCGCCCTGATCGCGATCGCCGTCACCCTGTTCGCCACTCGCGAGACGCGGGATGAGACCGTCGACCGGACCGTGGACTACGCCGGGATAGTCACCCTCACGGCCAGCCTCACCGCCCTCGTCCTGGCCCTGATCGAGGGCAACGGCTGGCACTGGGGCTCGACCCGGATCATCGCCCTCTTCGCCATCGCAGTGGTCGGGCTGATCGCGTTCGCGCGGATCGAGCTGCGTACCAAGGCCCCGATGGTCAACTTCAGCTTCTTCCGCTCCCGTTCCTTCCTGGGCTCGAACCTGGTCGCCTTCTTCGTCACCTTCGCCATGTTCTCCCAGTTCTTCTTCCTCACCTTGTATCTGCAGAACGTGCTCCACTACTCGCCGCTTCAGACCGGCCTGCGCTTCCTGCCCTCGACCGTCCTGATCATCATCGCCGGACCCATCGCGGGACGGCTGTCTGACCGCATCGGCCCACGGCCACTCATGACGCTCGGGCTGCTGGTGGTCGCGGGGGCGTTGTTCATCCAGTCCGGGATTACGCCCCACACCGGCTACGGGCTGCTGCTCCCGGGTTTCGTGCTCATGGGCATTGGCATGGGCCTCGTGATGTCACCGATGTCCACCGCGGCGATGAACTCAGTCGACCGAACCAAGGCCGGCGTGGCCTCGGGCACGCTGTCGATGAGCCGGATGGTGGGCGGGACCTTCGGGGTCGCGGTGATGGGCGCGCTGGTGACCGCGATCGGGACCGCTGACCTCACCTCAAGCCTCCCCCACGTCCCCGCGGCGACCCGCGCCACCATCGCGAACGCGCTCGCCTCCGGGGGAAGCGTCTCCGGGGGGCACGTGTCCCACCAGATCGTCACGGCCACGAACCACGCCTTCGTTTCGGCGCTCAGCACGGGACTGACCGTGAGCGCGATCGCAACCGTGGTGGCGGCAGTCCTGGCAGCCGTTCTCATCGAGCGCAAGGCCGGCGCCAAGGCGCCGGCGGCGCCTGAGCCGGAGATCTCGGCCACGGCCGCCCGAGAGCCGGAACTCGTCGCCTGACCAGGCAGCCGGAACTGGCCGCCTGAAAGCCCGCGGGAGCGCGCCGCCCGGCCTGCCCGGGTACGATCCGCCTCCCCGAATCGTGCCCACTTCAGGAAGGTGAAACTGCATTGGCCGTTGATCTGAGCCAGGTGTCCAACGTCGACGTCGAGCCGGGCGAGCTGCCGCCGACGATGGCGGCCTGGGTGATCCGCCAGGAGCGCGAGGGCGAGCCCATGGACGCCTTCCAGCTCGAGGAGATCGAGGTCCCCGAGCCCGCGGCCTTCGAGGTCATCGTCCGGGTTATGGCCGCGGGCGTGAACTACAACAACGTCTGGGCCGCTCAGGGCAAGCCGGTGTCGGTCTTTCCGCTACGGCGACCACCCGGAGTGGGGCCATCACATCGGCGGCTCCGACGCCTCCGGCATCGTCTGGAAGGTCGGCGAGGGCGTGACCCGCTGGAAGCCGGGCGATGAGGTCGTGATCCACTGCAACATGGCCTCCTACGAGGATCCCGAGGTCCACGGTCTTGACCCGCTCGCCGCCCCCTCCCAGCTGATCTGGGGCTACGAGACGACCTGGGGGTCGTTCGCCCAGTTCACCAAGGTTCAGGCCCAGCAGCTCCTGCCCCGGCCCCAGAACCTGACCTGGGAGGAGGCCGCCTCCTATGGGCTCGTCTACTTCACCGCCTACCGGATGCTCATCGATCAGTGCCAGCTCCAGGCCGGTCACCGGGTCCTGATCTGGGGTGCGCGCGGGCGGACTGGGCGTGTTCGCCATTCAGCTCTGCGCCGCCGCGGGCGCCGAGTGCGTCGGCGTCGTCTCCTCCGATGAGAAGGGCAAGCTCGTGCATGGAGCTCGGCGCCACGGGCTACGTCAACCGCAACGAGTTCGCCGGGATGATGCGCAAGGGCGGCGAGACGCCGGAGGAGGAGAAGGCTCGCTTCGCCGAGTCGCGGCGCTTTGCCAAGGCGGTCAAGGAGATCCTCGGTGAGCCCCCGGACATCGTCTTCGAGCACGTCGGCAAGGCGACGTTCCCCACCTCGGTGTTCTGCGTGCAGCCCCTTCGGCAAGGTCGTGATCTGCGCCGGGACCACGGGCTACAACCTTGACTTCGACGTCCGCCACCTGTGGATGCGCCAGAAGCAGATCATCGGCTCGCACTTCGCCAACGCGTATGAGTGCATGAAGGCCAACCAGCTGATCGAGCAGGGCCTGATCCGGCCGGTGCTGTGGCGTACGCTGGGCTTCGAGGGGGTACCTGAGGCCCATCAGCTGATGCTGGAGAACAAGCACCTGGGCAAGATCTCCATCCTGGTCGGCGCCACCGAGGCGGGCCAGGGCAAGACCGTCCGAAGGCCCCGGGGCCATCCACGCCGAGGTCGGGGGCTAGCGGTGGCCGGAGTCGTTCACGTCGACTGGTACGCCACCGTCCTGCGCCAGGACGCGCTGGCGGCCGAGGTCGTGCGCGCCGCTCCGCTGGCCCTGCGCTACGGCGCCACCCAGTACTCGGTGCACCGCTCGAATGATGACCGCTACAAGATCGTCCAGATGGCCTGGTTCGACTCGCACGAGGGACTGGTATCGCTACTGGGAGGGCCCGGAGATGATCGAGTTCCGGCGCCGCAACTCGGGCAAGTACCAGATCCCGGTCACATACGTCTGGCACGAGGAGCTGGCATCGCCGGTGCGCTCGGTCCCGAGGTCCCGCTCTAACGCGCGAACCGGAGCCCGAACCGCAGCCCGAGCCCCAGGCCGCAACTCAAGCCGGCCACCGGGGTACTAACCGTGATGACGCGAACGCACAAGATCTCAACCTGATCGGCGTCGCGCTTCCGCTGCGTCGGGCTGTCGCCGCGATCGCCCTGCTGTGGAACCGCGCGATCGGCCCGCTCGAGCTCGGCCTGATGATCGGCTTCTACGTGATCACCTGCCTCGGTGTGACCCTCGGCTACCACCGGATGTTCACCCACCGGGCCTTCGAGGCCTCGCGCGCGTTCCGCGACCGTGATCGCGATCCTGGGGTCGATGGCGGTCGAGGGCTCGGTGATCACCTGGGTCGCCGACCACCGCAAGCACCACGCCTTCACCGACAAGGAGGGCGACCCGCACTCGCCGCACCTCAGCGGCCCGGGCATTCTGGGGCGCGCTCAAGGGTCTCTGGCACGCGCACATCGGGCTGGCTGTTCGAGACCGTCGGTACCGCCGACCGGAGCGCTTCGCCCCTGACCTGGTCAAGGATCGCGCGCTCCGAGTCATCGACAAGCTGTTCTGTCTCTGGATCACGCTCACCTTCGCCATCCCGTTCGCGCTCGGGTGGATCATCGGCGGCGGCGTTGGCGCCGCCCTCACCGCCCTGCTCTGGGGCGGCCTGGTCCGCGTGTTCCTGCTCCACCACGTCACCTGGTCGATCAACTCCATCTGCCACTTCTTCGGCCGCAAGCGCTTCGACATCGAGGACGAGTCGCGCAACGTGTTCTGGCTCGCCCCGCTGTCGATGGGCGAGGCCTGGCACCACAACCACCACGCCTTCCCCACCTCGGCCTTCCACGGCCTGCGCTGGTGGGAGCGGCTGGCCGACCCGACCGGCCTGGTGATCGTCCTGCTGGAGAAGCTCGGGCTGGTCTGGAACGTCGTCCGGGTCAGCCCTGAGCGCCAGGCTCAGAAGCTCGCGAAACCGCATCCGGCTGCTGGTCTCACTGCCTCCGCTCCGAATTACCGCTAGCCGCTCCGGTCGCTCAGCGGTTACCACGACCCAGCATCCGGCTGGGTCAGGCCACCCCTCCTAGCCCGACTCCAGCGGCGCCATCGTCAGTCCGGCGGCGTCGAGCCGGTCCCAGTACTGCTCGGCGTCCTCGCGCGGGCCGCTCCAGACGATGGCCTGCCCGCGTGTTGTGGATCTGGTCCGCGAACCGGTAGCCGTCGGCCAGCGTCAGGCCCGGCATCACGCGGGACAGCGTTTCGGCCACGTGGTCGAACGTGTTGAATTCGTCGTTGAGGACGATCACCCGCCACAGGCCGCCCGACCCGGTACCCGGGCCGCCCACCCGGGGCAGCTCAATGATCTGAGCCATCCGGGTCAGGATACCGGCGGTCCAGTTGTCGGCGGCACCCTTTCGGCTCGCTTGCGCCAGTAGCGCTCAAGCCCGGCATAGAGCTGCGTCGGCGATGCCGCCTGCGTGTAAGTGCGGCAGCAGATCCGGAGTCGGCGCCCGCCTCGATCTCGGACTCGACGGCAGCGATGAAGGCATCCTCGTCGGCCCGCCCGGACCCGCTCGGCCCACTCATCGAGCCGGGGCGAGAGCTCGTCGAGCTGACGATCCACGTCCTCGTAGGCCCCGAAATGAGTGATGGCCAGCCGCTCCGGGCGCCAGGCGCGCACGCGCGCAATCGACTCGTGCCAGGCCTCGAGATCGATGTCCGGCGGCGGCGTGGGCGGAATGGTCAGCGAGGACTCGGTGATCCGCACCCCTCCGACGTCGCCGACGAAGGCGGTGCCCTCGTGCAGATAGGAAACGTGGTGGGAGGCGTGGCCGGGCGTGTAGGCGACCTCGAAGGCTCCGCCCCTCAGCACCTCCCCACCGCTGAGCACGTGAAGGTTCGCCTCCGGCACGGGAACCATCTCGCCCCACCAGGGGTCCATGTTCTCCCCGTACAGGCGGCGCGCGCTCTCAAGCAAGCGTGAGGGGTCGATCAGATGCGGGGCGCCACGCTCGTGCACGTAGACTTCGAGGTCCGGCCACCGCTCGACGAGCGAGCCGCTGGCCCCGGCGTGATCAAGGTGGATGTGGGTCAGCAGCAGCGCCCGTGGCCGGTCGCCGCCAAGCCCTTCCAGCAGCGTGTCCAGACACGAGGTGGGTCCGGGGTCGATCAGCACGTCACCCACGGCCCAGCACCCGATGACTCGGGGGCGGCCGAGATGGCGTACGTCGATGAGGCGCATCCGCGCGGCCGCGCTGCTCAGCCGGCCTCGTCCTCCTCGGCCGAGGTTGATTCCGGGGGTGCGACCGACTCCGAGGGTGTGATCGGCGGCATGACCCGCGTCGACCCCGCGTCGTCGGGATCGTCCTCGAGCGGCTCCTCGGCCACTGGCAGCTCGTCGCCGTCACCCAGCATCGGCGGATCCTCGACGAGGCCGGTCGATCCGGCCTCGTCCACGCCTCCCGAAGCCGCGAGGACCGGGCGAGGCGAGTCTCCCTGCGTGGTCTCAGGGTCATCCGCCGCCGGGAACCGCTCGGCGGCGGCCGAGGCCAGGGACAGCAGCTGACCCGCCAGCTGCTGCGCGTCCTCGACGATCCGCTGGCGCTCAGCCCAGATCCGGTCGGTCTCGGCATCGAGATCCCGGAGGCGGCGCTCGGCGTCGGCGGTGATTTTGGTCGCCTCCTGGCGCGAGCGCTCGAGCCGGTCCTCGGCGTCGCTGCGGGACCGGGCGGTGATCTGAGAGGCGGCGTCATGGGCCCGCTGCAGGATCCCGGACACCTCCTCGCCGACCCGCTCGAGGCCGCGGCGGACCGCGGCCTCCGGCGAACGGGTCGCCTGGAGCTCAGCCACGAGCTGACTCGTGCGTTTCACATAGGCGTCGACGGCCAGCCGGTCGTAGCCGCGCATGGCGACCGGAAAGTCGACCTCGGACACTTCAGGGACAGCATCGTCGGGAAGCGTGGCCAGCGGCGCCGTGATCTCCTGAAGCAGTGCGTGCTCGGTGGGGGCGTTGCTTTCGTCAGGCATGACTTCAAGGTACCCGAGCCTGCGAAAGGGCGAACGTGCGGGAGACCGCCCATACAATTCCCTTCATGGCGGAGACAAGCTCCCCCCGGCTTCCGGAGCGCGACCGGCCCTGGCTGATGCGCACCTACGCCGGGCATTCGGACGCCCGGCGCTCGAATGAGCTCTACCGGCGCAACCTGGAGAAGGGCCAGACCGGGCTCTCGATCGCCTTCGATCTCCCCACCCAAACTGGTTATGACCCCGATCAGGAGCTCGCTCGGGGCGAGGTCGGCAAGGTCGGCGTCTCGATCTCCCACCGCGGGGACATGCGCACGCTGCTCGACGGCATCCCCCTGGACGAGATGAACACGTCGATGACGATCAACGCCACCGCGGCCTGGCTGCTCGCCCTCTACGTGGTCACGGCCGAGGACCAGGGCGTGCCTGAGGAGAAGCTCCAGGGCACGACCCAGAACGACATCCTCAAGGAGTACCTGAGCCGCGGAACCTACGCCTTCCCACCCGGGCCGAGCATGCGGCTGATCGCCGACACGATCGCCTACACCGTGGAGCACGTTCCCAAGTGGAACCCGATCAACATCTGCTCCTACCACCTCCAGGAGGCGGGGGCGACCCCGATCCAGGAGATCGCCTTCGCGATGAGCAACGCGATTGCCGTGCTCGACGCCGTGCGCGAGCGCGTGCCCCCGGATCTGATGGGCAGCGTGTTCGGCCGCATCTCGTTCTTCGTCAACGCCGGAGTCCGCTTCGTCGAGGAGCACGCCAAGCTGCGGGCCATGGCCACCCTGTGGGACGAGCTGGGCCGTGAGCGCTATGGCGTACAGGACGAGAAGCAGCGGCGCTTCCGCTACGGCGTCCAGGTCAACTCGCTTGGTCTGACTGAGGCTCAGCCGGAGAACAACGTCTACCGGATCGCGCTTGAGGCGCTGGCCGTGAGCCTGGGACGCAGCGTACGGGCCCGGGCCATCCAGCTCCCGGCCTGGAACGAGGCGCTCGGGCTGCCTCGGCCCTGGGACCAGCAGTGGTCGCTACGCCTCCAGCAGATCCTGGCCTATGAGACCGACCTGCTCGAGTACCCGGACATCTTCGAGGGCTCGAAGGTCATGGACGGCCTCGTGGAGGAGCTGGTCGAGACGGCCCGCGACGAGATGGAGCGGGTGCGTGAGCGGGGGGGCGCCGTCGAGGCTGTGGACTACATGAAGGCAGCGCTGGTGGAGTCCCACCGCGAGCGCTGGCGGCGGATCGAAGCCGGTGAGCTGACCGTGGTGGGCATGAATCGCTTCACCTCCAGCGAGCCCTCGCCGCTCACGGCCGACGCCGACGGCGGGATCCTCGTCGTCGACCCGGAGGTCGAGGCCCAGCAGCGGGAGGCCCTGGAGCGCTGGCGCGAGCAGCGGGATCAGGCGGCCGTGGACGAGGCCCTGGCCGAGCTGGACCGAGTCGCCCGCGACGAGCACGAGAACATCATGCCCGCCACCATCGCCGCCGCCCGGGCGGGCGCGACCACCGGCGAGTGGGCGGCCACGCTCCGGGGCGTGTTCGGTGACTACCGCGCCCCCACCGGCGTGGGCGAAGCCGCCGCCGTGGGCAGCCAGGACGTGGCCGAGCTCCGCGAGGAGGTCGAGCGGCTGAGCGACGCCCTCGGGCGCCGGCTCAAGTTCCTCGTCGGCAAGCCCGGTCTCGACGGGCACTCCAACGGGGCCGAGCAGATCGCCGTCCGGGCCCGTGACGCGGGGATGGATGTGGTCTACGAGGGCATCCGGCTCACCCCGTCCCAGATCGCCACCTCCGCCGCCCAGGAGGGCGTGCACGTGGTCGGGCTCTCGATCCTCTCCGGATCGCACCGCGAGCTCATTCCGGCCGTGCTTGAGGCGCTGCGTGAGGCGGGTGCGGGCGAGGTGCCGGTGATCGTCGGGGGCATCATCCCGGAGGCTGATGCCGACTGGCTTCGGGAGGCCGGGGTGGCGGCCGTGTACACCCCCAAGGACTGGGATCTCAACCGGATGATGCGCGACATCGTGGCGCTCGTCGCCGAGCGCAACGGAGTCGACAGCCCCGCGCCGGCTTGACGGCTTCCTCGCCGGATGGCCGGGAGCTCGGCGCTCGCCTGCGCGACCGAGACCTGACCGCCGCCCCGGTGGCGCTCAATCTGCTGGAGAGCCAGACGCCTCAGGCCCGGGAGCAGGCTCGTGCGCTCCTGGCCGCGGTCTCGCCGGGCGAGCTGGGGAGCGAGGCGCCCGGGCACATCATCGGGGTCACCGGGCCACCCGGGGTGGGTAAGTCCTCCCTCCTTTCGCGCCTAATCTCCGTTTGGCGCAACCGCGAGCGCTCGGTGGCCCTGCTGGCCGTCGATCCCACCTCGCGCCGCTCGGGGGGGGCACTCCTCGGCGACCGGGCCCGCATCGAGTTCGATCCCTCGGACCGCCAGGTCTTCATCCGCTCAAACGCTGCCGGCAACCGGCTCGGGGGCCTGGCTCCGTCCACCCGGGCCGCCGCCGCCGCGCTGGCCCCCGCCTTTGACGTGGTCGTGATCGAGACCGTCGGCGTGGGCCAGTCAGAAACCGAGGTGGCCGATGTCGCCGACACGGTGGCGGTGGTCGTCCAGCCCGCCTCGGGCGATGTCCTCCAGTTCCTCAAGGCGGGGATCATGGAGATCCCCGATGTGCTCGTCGTGACCAAGGCCGACCTGGGCCAGATCGCCACCCGAGCGGTGAGCGACCTGCACGCCGCCCTCGGCGCGCTCGGATCGCCGGACACGACCGTTGTCGCTGTCTCCTCGGTGGCGCCGCCCTCAGGAATCGAGCGACCTCGTTGATGCCCTCGACGCTCACCGGAACCGGGTCGACCTGCGCCAGCGCCGGCTCGGGGCGCGGCGCCTGCACGCGCTGGCCGACTTCGTAGCCGAGCACGGCGAACGAGGTCTCCGGTCCCTGGGCGGCCGCAGAGAGGCCGAGCGCTGGCTGGCCGAGCAGGACGAGGGTCTCGATGTCCCCACCCTGACCGGGTCGCTGGAGCAGCGCGCGCGGGCCTCGTGAGCAAGATCGTTCTCCCCGGCGAGCCGCTGGCCGACGGGCCCACGCTCCTTCGGCCCTGGCGCGACTCCGACCTGCGCGCCGTGACCGAGGCGTGCCAGGACCCGGAGATCGCCCGCTGGACCAACGTCCCCGAACCCTA
Organism: uncultured Solirubrobacterales bacterium; assembly: GCA_963733555.1. Lineage (GTDB taxonomy): Bacteria > Actinomycetota > Thermoleophilia > Solirubrobacterales > Solirubrobacteraceae > Palsa-465. The sequence goes on along the minus strand of CAVTDO010000002.1, from coordinate 487,000 downwards.
CGGCGAGGCTGATGCCCAGGCCTTCCTGCTCTACCGCTTTGACGCGCTACTCGCCGGAACGGCGGCGCCCTTTGCCATCGTCTCCTCCAACGACCGGCTCCTCGGATCGATCGCGCTCATGCGGATCAGCTGGCAGCACCGCCGCGCCGAGGCCGGCTACTGGCTGGCGCGCTCCGGGCGCGGCCAGGGGCACGCTACGCGTGCGCTCGGGCTGATCTGCGGGTGGGGCTTCAATTCGCTCGCGTTCGAGCGAATCGACCTCTACGCCTCCACCGGCAATGGGGCCTCCCAACGGGTGGCTGAGCGGGCGGGCTTCCTCCGCGAGGGCGTCCTGCGCGCCTTCATGCGCGGCAAGCAGGAGCAGCAGGACATGGTCGCCTTCGGACTTCTTCTCGCCGAGGGCCGCGGGACCGAACCACCTCGGGGGTAGGCTTATCCCGTGAGCCCCGAGCCCCTCAGAGACGGGCACGGCCGCCTGATCGGCGATCTCCGCGTCTCGGTGACCGACCGCTGCAACTTCCGCTGCCAGTACTGCATGCCCGCGGAGGGCCTCCCCTGGCTGGAGCGCGATGAGATCCTTCGCTTTGAGGAGATCGCCCGCCTGGTGGCTGTCTTCGCCGGGCTGGGCGTGGGCGATATCCGCCTCACCGGGGGTGAGCCCCTGGTCCGGAGGGACTTTCCGAAACTCGTGGCCATGCTCAAGCCCATCTCCAGGCTGCGCGAGCTGTCGGTGACGACGAACGGCTTCTTGCTTGAACGGGATGCGGCCGCCCTGGTGGCCGCGGGAGTCGACCGCTTCAACATCTCGGTGGACAGCCTCCAGCGGGACCGCTTCTTCGAGCTCACCCGGCGTGATGCCCTGCCCCAGGTGCTGCGCGGGCTTGGTGTGCTGGCGGCCTTCCCGGAGGCCCACCCGATCAAGATCAACGCGGTAGCCATCCGGGGCTTCACCGAGGAGGAGGTGATCCCGTTCGCCGAACTGGCCCGGCGCACCCCCTACGAGGTGCGCTTCATCGAGTTCATGCCCCTCGATGCCGACCGGGCCTGGACCTCGGACCAGGTTCTCACCGGGGCCGAGATCCGCGCCGCCATCCACGCCGTGTACCCGCTCAAGCCCACGCCCCGGGAGCCGGCGGCCACGGCAAGGGTCTTTGAGTTCGCCGACGGCCATGGACGGATCGGGTTCATCAATCCCGTCTCAGAACCCTTCTGCGCCGACTGCAACCGGGTGCGGCTGACCGCTGACGGGCGCCTTCGCACCTGCCTCTTCTCCCTCAACGAGACGGATCTGCGCGGCCCCCTCCGGGCCGGGGCCGGTGACGCTGAGCTTGAGGAGATCATCCGGGCCGCGGTGTGGCGCAAGGAGCTCAAGCACCACGTCGGCGAGCCTGGCTTCATCCAGCCGGGCCGCACGATGTCCGCCATCGGCGGTTAATGCTCTCGTAACCTCCCGGGGAGGATCATCTGAGGACTGATGGTGCTCCTGATGGCCTTCGCGCTCCTGGCCGGCGCCGGCACGGCGATCACGCCCTGCGTGCTCCCCGTGCTCCCGGCCCTCCTCTCGGCCTCTGCCGCCGGCGGGCGCCGGCGCCCCCTGGGGATCGTCCTCGGCCTGGCCATCACCTTCACGGTGGCCATCGTCGCCCTGGCCCAGCTGGTCAAGGGCGTGGGCTTGGCCAGCTCCGCCGCCCGGGACGTTGCCATCGCCGCGCTCTTCGTCCTCGGCCTCCTCATGCTCCTCCCCTCGGTGGCCGCCCGGGTTCAGGCGCCGCTGTCCCGGCTCGCCCGCTTCGGGCCCCGCACCCGCGGCACCGGGTTCTGGTCCGGCCTGGCTGTCGGAGGCGCTCTCGGCTTCGTCTGCGCTCCTTGCGCGGGTCCGATCCTGGCTGCCGTCACGGCTGTGAGCGCCTCGAGCGGCGCCTCGCTCCGCGTGGTCGCCGTCGCCATCAGCTTCGCCGTGGGGCTGTCCGGGCTGATGCTCCTCTACGCCCTGGGAGGGCGCGCGGTGGTGAGCCGGATCCGACAGGTCGGCCGGGGGCTGGCCATCGAGCGTGGGCTCGGTGTGGTGCTGATCCTGACCGGCATAGCCATGTCCTTCAACCTGGACGTCCGTTTCGAGGAGGCGCTGGCTCGTGACACCAGCCTGCCCGCCTTCCTGGTTGATCCGACGCGGAGCCTCGAGAACTCCTCCGCGGTTCAGAACCGGCTGGCCTCGCTCCGCCCGCGCTCGCGCTTCGCCGTTCGCCAGCAGGAAGCGGCGAACGTCCCCATGCCCGCCGCCACCGGCGTCGCGATTCCGGGCGTCAAGACGCCGTCCCTCCCCAACCTGGGCCCGGCGCCGGACTTCACCCAGACCCAGCAGTGGTTCAACACCCCGGGCCGCCGGCCGCTCACGCTGCCCGGACTCCGGGGCCACGTGGTCCTGGTCGACTTCTGGACCTACACCTGCATCAACTGCATCCGCACGCTCCCGTTCCTCAAGGGCCTCTATGCCACCTACCACCCCTACGGTCTGGAGATCGTCGGGGTGGAGACGCCCGAGTTCACCTTCGAGCAGGATGCGAGCAACGTCTGGCAGGCGATCCACTCCGACGGCCTGTCCTATCCGGTGGTGCAGGACAACCGCTACGGGACCTGGCAGGCCTACCAGAACGAATACTGGCCCGCCGAGTACCTGATCGATGCCCGTGGGCAGGTTCGCCACACCGAGTTCGGTGAGGGCAACTACAAGCAGTCCGAGGCCGCCGTGCGCCAGCTCCTGTACAACGCCGGCGCCCATGACCTTCCACCGCCCATGAGCGCCAGCGCGCTCATGCCCTCGGCGGGCCTGGCCACCCCGGAGACCTACCTGAACGACCAGCGGGCCAGCGGGTTCGCCGAGGCCTTGAAAGGGGGCGTAAGCAGCTACCCGGGGATCGCGAAGCCCGCGCTCAACGAGTTCGCGCTCCGCGGCGCCTGGCACGTGAGCTCGGAGTTCGCCACGCCGGCGGCGGCGGGTGCGGCGATCCAGGCCGGCTTCCAGGCCGCCCACGTGTATCTGGTCATGACCTCGGCCGGAAACGTCCCGCGCACGGTGCGCGTGCTTCTCGACGGCCGCCCGCTTCCCGCCTCGGCCGCCGGCGCCGACGTTCACGCGGGGCGGGTCACGGTCGACTCCGAGCGTCTCTACTCGCTCGTCTCGCTCCCTCAGGCCGAGTTCCACGCCCTGACGATCGAGGTCCCGCCCGGCGTCCAGGCCTACGACTTCACCTTCGGCTAGACCCCAGCCGTCCCGCTCTCCTGGGCCCGGCGCCGATCGAGCATCGCCGCCGCCTGCAGGAGGTCATCGGGCGTATTCACGTTGAACAGGAGGTCCGGGTCCCCGACCTCCAGCGAGAGCGGATCGAGGGCCGCGACCGCGTCCCGCAACCGGACCGCCGGATCCCGAGCCGCCTCGGCCAGCCGGAGCAGCGCCGCGGGCTGATAGCAGGCCAGGAGCGGCTGGAGCCCGTCTCCGCCGCTCGCCACCACGGCGAGCGCGGCACCCGGGTCGGTGGCGGCGATCCGGGCGACGAGCCCGGACGTGACCAGCGGCATGTCCCCGGCGCAGACGAGCACCGGACGACCCTCGGCCAGGCTGAGGGCGTGCAGGATTCCCGTCAGCGGATGCCGCGGCTCGCTCGGCTCGATCCAGACCGTGACTCCGGGCACGCTCGGGAGCTCGGTGTCGAGCTTGGCCACGATCGTCACATTGCCCAGGGCCCGCCACACCGCCTGCAGCGGGTAGGCGATGAGGGGGCGGCGGTCGAGTGCCACCATCGCCTTGCTGCCGCCGATCCGGCGGCCTGATCCCCCCGCCAGCACTACCCCAACCGGACGATCGCCTGGCCGCCCAGCCGGGTGTTGTGCGGCTGGCGCCGCCCCGGTCGGCAATTTGCTCACCTGGGGATCGTAGAATCACCCTGATGGAGGGTTCAACCTCGGTCAAGAGTTGGCTGCGCTGCTACCGCTGCTGGTCGCAGAATCTCGAGGTCCAGGTCCATTACGAGGGCATCCACCGGATCGACCCGGAGAGCGGGGAGCGGGGCGAAGTCGTGGACGAGATGCAGGAGGCCGTCGTCCAGTGCCTGGAATGCATGCACGATCAGCCGCACCTCGGCTTCCACAACGGACGCGTGGAGCCGATCGAGGACCGCTGGGAGCGGATGATCGCCGGGACGCCCTGGGTTGCCTCGTGCACGGTGACCGTCGACTCCGACGACGTCGAAACCTGCTCAGGCCCCGAGGCTGGCGACGCCCTCTCCTACGCCGCCTTCGGCGACCACGGCACGCGAGAGTTCTTCACCCACGTCCGCTTCCACAAGCACGACGATGACCGGATCGTCGTCCACCTGCTGGTCGAGCTCTATGCCCGCTCCGCCGAGGAGGCCACCCAGGTCCTGGAAGAAGCGGCCCGAGGTGTCCTGACCATCACCTCACTGGCCGAGGAATCGCGTCCCCCCGCCGCGACCGCCGAGGGCCCGCACTAACCCGCCCTCGCACCTCCATCACGATCAGCGCCGCCGCCACGGGCACGGTGGCTGGTAGTTCGTTGATGACGAGGAAGAGCAGGTCGAAGAGGGCAGCCAGGACAAGGGTGAGCAGCGCCGCCTGCCACTGGCGGCGGATATCGCGGGCCAGCACGGCCCCGAGCAGCGCGGCCACGAAGAGATCGCCGTAGCCCATGCTCACGGTCCCGAAGAGCTCGCTCTGGAGCTGAGGCAAGCCGCCCACCGGCTGGGCCGCGATCAGCGTCGCGTTCGGCGCCTGGAGCAGATCGGAGAGGACGAGCCAGGTATCGGCGGCGGCCATGGCCACGATCCCCAACTTGAGCCAGCCCGGCGGCGCGACCGCCGCCAGCAGGACGCCCAGGGTGACACAGCTGAGACCCGAGAGGATCGCTGCCGCCGCGCCGCCGGCCAGGCTCCGGTGAAACGCCCAGGCCACCCCGAACAACAACGCCGTGACCCCCACTGCGCCAGCGGTGCGGCGCGGGCCATAGCCGCCGCCTCGGGCCGCCCAGGCCAGCGCCGCCGCGGCCAGAGGCGGCACCGCCACCAGGGCCAGATACGTGAGTCCAGTCGCCGTGCCGGAGACGAACCGGATGGCGAAGACCACAAGGACGATCGAGCCGATCGGAACCGCTGCCCAGGCCGGCCCGCGCAGCCGCTCAGCCAGGGCGAACCGCGGCGCCGCCCGCGGCGCCGCCACCATCCCCGCCTGCAGCAGCAGCAGCCCAGCGTCAGAGGGAATAAACGGCAGCGCCACGAACCCAGGCTATGCCGCGAGAAGTAAGAGCCGGCTACGAATCACGCGAAGCGGGTGCGCGTTCCAGAAGCGCTCGCGCGCAGCGCGCCAGCGCTTCTGGAACGCGCCCCCGCGGAGCGCCGATTAACAGCCGAGCCGCTCTTCGAGCCCCTTCATCTGCTCACGCATCTCGCTGGGCAGCCGGTCCCCAAAGCGGGCGTAGTGCTCGCGCATCTGGGGGATCTGGCGCCGCCACTCCTCGGGATCGACCTCAAGCAGCTTGGCCATCGCCTCCTCACCGATCTCGAGGCCTTCGGTGGGGATCCCGCCCTCGCCATTCGGCGGGACAAGGCCGATCTCGCTCTCCACCGCCTCGGCGTCGTCGTCGCAGCGACGGAAGATCCAGGCCAGGACACGAGAGTTATCGCCGAAACCGGGCCAGAGGAACTTGCCGTCATCGTCCTTGCGAAACCAATTGACGTGGAAGATCTTCGGCGGCTGGGCCCCGTCGCGGCGGCCTATGTTCAGCCAGTGAGCGAAGTAGTCGGCCATGTTGTAGCCGCAGAAGGGGAGCATGGCCATCGGGTCGAACCGGAGCTCGCCCACGGTCCCGGCCGCGGCCGCCGTCTTCTCCGAAGCCATCGTCGAGCCCAGGAACACCCCGTGCTCCCAGTCCCGGGCCTCGAAAACCAGCGGCACCACGGCGGCCCGGCGGCCACCGAACATAATCGCGTCGATCGGCACCCCAGCCGGGTCGTCCCATCCCGGCCCCGCTGACGGGCACTGGTCGATGGCGACCGTAAAGCGGGCGTTGGGGTGAGCCGCCGTGCCGTCCGACTGCGGCGTCCAATCGTTGCCACGCCAGTCGGTCAGGTGCGCGGGCGGCTCGTCGGTCATCCCCTCCCACCAGATGTCGCCGCCGTCGGTCAGGGCGCAGTTGGTGAAGACCGTGTCGTGCTCGAGCATCTTGAGCGCGTTGGGATTCGTGCGCTGGCTGGTTCCCGGAGCGACGCCAAAGAAGCCCGCCTCGGGGTTAACGGCGTAGAGGCGCCCGTCGGAGCCGAACTTCATCCAGGCGATGTCATCGCCGATCGTCTCGACCTTCCAGCCCTCGAGGCAGGGGATCATCATGGCCAGATTCGTCTTCCCACAGGCGCTTGGGAAAGCCCCCGCGATGTACTTGCTCTCGCCCTCGGGAGAGGTGAGCTTGAGGATCAGCATGTGCTCGGCCAGCCAACCCTCGTCCCGGGCCATGGCCGAGGCGATGCGCAGAGCGAAGCACTTCTTGCCCAGCAGGGCGTTCCCGCCGTACCCGGAGCCAAAGGACCAGATTTCCCGGCTCTCCGGAAAGTGGACGATGTACTTGTTGTCGGCGTTGCAAGGCCAGGGCACGTCCTCGGTGCCCTCGGTCAGGGGCATACCCACCGAATGCAGGCAGGGCACGAAGTCCCCGTCCTCACCGAGCGCGTCGAGCGCCTCCTGGCCCATCCGGGTCATGATCCGCATCGAGGCCACGACGTAGGGCGAATCGGTGAGCTGCACGCCGATGTAGGAGATCGGCGAGCCGATCGGCCCCATCGAGAAGGGGACGACATACATCGTGCGGCCCTGCATCGAGCCCGTGAAGAGCTCGGTCAGGGTCTCCCGCATCTCATCCGGCTCGCGCCAGTGGTTGGTCGGCCCGGCGTCCGCCTCCTTCTTGGAGCAGATGAAGGTCCGGTCCTCGACCCGGGCCACATCGGCCGGGTCCGAGAGGGCCAGATACGAGCCCGGCCGCTTCTCCTCGGAGAGCCGTTGAATCGTCCCTGCATCCAGCATGACCTGACACAGCTGCTCGTACTCCTCCGTCGATCCGTCGCACCATTGGACGTCGTCCGGCTGCGTCAGAGCCGCTACTTCCTCCACCCACGCCCGCAGTCCCGCGTGGTCGGTGGTGGCTTGGTGCTTCGGTGCGGTATGGGCCATGTTCGTCAGCACTCCTAGGTCTTCGGTGGCGTGGAGAAGCCTACCCGGGGAAGGGTTAAAGAGCCCCCGGCTGGGCGCCATTCGACGCCCAGCGCCCTTGCTTCAGGGGTTTATTCGACGTTCGACTCAGCCGACGAGGACGCGCCGGAGCCGTTCCCGGCCTCCTTGCGGGGCACGAGCACCACGCGCTTGAACTCGGCCACCAGGACGCCGTCCTGGTTGAGCACGCGGGTGTGAACCTTGACGGTGCCGCGGTCGGGCTTGGACTGCGACGGTCTGACCTCCAGCACCTCGGACTCGCAGAACAGCGTGTCGCCGTGGAACAGCGGGCGCCGGGTGGCTGAGCTCCTCGGTGGCCAGGTTGGCGATCGCCTTCCCACTGACGTCGGAGACGCTCATCCCGAGGGCGAGCGAGTAGACGAGCGGCCCCACGACCACGTTGCGCCCCTGCTGGGACTCCTTGGCGTACACGTCGTTGATGTGCAGCGGGTGGTGGTTCATGGTGATCAGGCAGAACAGGTGGTCGTCGGCCTCGGTGACCGTCTTGGCCGGCCAGTGCTTGTACACGGCGCCGACCTCGAACTCCTCCAGGTAGCGCCCGTAGGGGTGTGCGCCCGACGCCTCACGCGCCGCCTGGTCGGTCTCGACGTTTCCGGTTGCTGTCATCACTTCTCCTGAGTCGGTGGGGACATTGAGGATGCCATTCACGGGCCGCGAGCGGGGTCAGCCGGGTGGTAGCGTGCCGCCAGCGTGTCCCCGGCGCCCCCAGCCCCGCATCCCCCCGCTCCCGCCCGAGGAGCAGGACGAGCAGGCCCGGGAGCTGCCTGGGCGGCGTGAGGGTCTCGGCCGAGCGCCGGCGTCCAACATCTTCGCCACGCTGGTCCGCCACCCCGGCCTGTTCCGCCGCTGGCTCCCCTTCGGTGGCAAGCTCCTGGCCGGCAAGCTGCCCGGCGCGGGAGCGGGAGCTCCTGATTCTCCGCACCGGCTGGCTCTGCCAGGCCGAGTACGAATGGGCCCAGCACCGGCTGATCGGCCAGTCAGTGGGGATTTCGGACGCGGAGATCGAGCGGGTCCGGGAGGGTCCGGAGGCGGCCGGCTGGGATCCCTTCGAGGCGACTCTGCTGCGGGCCGCGGACGAGCTCCACGCCAGCGCCCGGATCGACGACGCCACCTGGGACGAGCTGGCCGCGCGCTACGACGAGGCCCAGCTGATCGAGGTTCCGATGGTCGTCGGCCACTACCACATGGTGGCGTTCACGCTGAACTCGCTCGGCGTCCCGCTCGAGGAGGGCGTGGAGGGGTTCGGATCGTGAGCGCCGGGCCGGCTGGCCGGCCGCCGGGTGCTCGTCGTGGGCGCGGGTACGCGACCCTCGCCGGATCCCGATGCGCCGGTCGGCAATGGCCGGGCGATCTCGGTGCTGGCCGCCCGGGAGGGCGCCGAGGTGATCTGCGCCGACCGCGACGAGGCGGCCGCCGCGCGCGACGGTCGAGCTGATCGAGGCCGAGCAGCGGCGAGCGCCTCGGCGCGTCGTGGCCGACGCGACCGACGAGGAGTCCTGCCGATGCGATGATCGGCCGCCGCCCGACCCGCCTCGACGGCCTCGTCCTGAACGTCGGCATCGCGGCCGGCCGGGGCCTCGAGGGCACGACCGCGGCGCGACTGGGATCTGGTCCTCCGCGGTCAACCTCCGCAGCCATTTCCTGGTCGCGCGTGAGGCGCTGCCCGCTCTGCGACGAACCGGCTCGATCGTGTTCATCGGCTCGACCGCCGGGCTGCGGCCCGGGGAGCCGGATCCCGCCTATGACGCCTCCAAGGCGGGACTGCTCGGCCTGTGCCGGCACACCGCGCTCGAGGGCGGCGCGCCGCGGCGTTCGGGCCAACGTGCTGGCGCCGGGCCTGATCGATACCCCGCTCGGGCGGCTGGCCTCGGCGGGCCGGCCGTCCCGCGCCAGGACGCCGATCCCGCTGGGCCGCCAGGGCACGGCCTGGGAGGTGGCAGCGGCCGCGGTCTTCCTGCTCTCCGAGGAGGCCAGCTACATCACCGGGCAGACGCTGACCGTCGATGGCGGCCTGTCGCCTCATCTGAAGCCGTCGCTAGCGTTCGTGTGGCAACCGACAGGAGAAATCCCCTTGCGCAACCCCCGCGACTTCGGCAAGCCCTCGCCATCGGCGCCCCGGCGCCGCTGCTCGAGATCCCGTTCAAGCCGTCCCGGATGATCCACTTCCTCGACTTCTCCAACGAGAAGATGGTGGCCAAGGCGCCGGACATCGCCCCCACCGTGGACATCCTGCTTGGGCAACCTCGAGGACGCGGTCCCGGTTGACCGCAAGGTGGCGGCCCGCGAGGGCCTGATCCGGGTGGGCAAGGAGATGGAGCTCGGCGAGACCCAGCTCTGGACCCGAGTCAACAGCCTCGAGTCGCCCTGGGTGCTCGACGACATCACCGAGATCGTCTCGCGAGATCGGCGACCGGCTCGAGGTGATGATGATCCCCAAGGTCGAGGGACCGTGGGACATCCACTACGTCGACCGCCTGCTCGCCCAGCTCGAGGCCAAGGCCGGCTCGAGCGCCCGATCCTGATCCACGCCATCCTCGAGACCGGCCTCGGCGTGGTCAACCTGGAGGAGATCGCCACCGCCAGCCCGCGCATGCAGGGCATGAGCTTCGGGCCGGCCGACCTCGCCGCCTCACGCCGGATGAAGACGACCCGCGTCGGGGGTGGCCATCCGGGCTACCGGGTGATCGAGGACCCCGATCCGGAAAACCCCGATCGGCCCCGCGCCACGGCCCAGCAGGATCCCTGGCACTACTCGATCGCCCGCATGGTCGACGCCTGCACCTCAGCCGGAATCCTCCCCTTCTACGGCCCCTACGGCGACATCCGTGACGTCGCAGGGCTGCGAGACCCAGTTCCGGGCCGCCTTCCTGCTCGGCTGTGTCGGCGCCTGGTCGCTGCATCCGGTGCAGATCGAGATCGCCAAGAAGGTGTTCAGCCCCGACCCTGACGAGGTCCTCTTCGCCAAGAAGGTGCTGGAGGCGATCCCCGACGGCCGCGGCGTGCACATGATCGACGGCAAGATGCAGGACGACGCCACCTGGAAGCAGTGCAAGGTCATGGTCTCGCTGGCCGAGATGCTCGCCCACAAGGACCCGGAGCTGGCCGAGGCCTACGGGTTCGAGCACGCAGCGGTCTAGCGGATTTCGATGCGGATCTCGGCCAAGGCCGACTACGCCGTCCGGGCGGCCGTCGAGCTCGCGGCGGCCGACGATGAGCGCCCGGTGAAGGCCGAGCGGGTGGCCACCGCCCAGGGCATCCCCCTGAACTTCCTGGAGAACATCCTCTCCGAGTTGCGTCACGCCGGCATCGTGCGCAGCCACCGCGGTGCCGAGGGCGGCTTCCGCCTGGCCAAGCCCGCCGAGGCGATCACGGTGGCCGACGTGATCCGCGCCGTCGAAGGCCCGCTGGCCAGCGTCCGCGGCGGCCCCCCGGAGGAGGCCGCCTATGACGGTGCCGCGGCCTCGCTCCCCCGGGTGTGGATCGCCGTGCGGGCGAACCTGCGCGCGGTGGTTGAGCACGTCACGCTGGCCGACATCGCGGCCAGCCACATCCCGGCCAAGATCAACCGCCTGGCCGACGACCCCGAGGCCTGGGTCACGCGCTAGGGGTTCGGGGACGCGCATGCGCGTCCCCGTCCGGCGGTGCATGCACCGCCGGAGACCTCGGAGCATGCTCCGAGGTCCACTTCACATAGACGATGTCGCCCGCGGTGACCTCGAGCTGCTCGGTCTGTCCGCGGGTGAGCTGGGCGTGGGCGCGCTCGCCCCCGGGAAGCTCGAGCTCGATGCGCACCTCGAACCCGAGGTGGACGACCCTGGTCACCATCGCCTCCACGGTCTCCGGCGCGGGCTCGAGCGAGACCGACACGTCATGCGGGCGGACGAGCTGCCCGTCGATGCGGCTGACGGGGCCGATGAAGCTCATGACGAAATCGGTGGCGGGGGCGTCGTAGACCTCACGCGGAGAGCCCACCTGCTCGATCCGCCCCGCGTTCATGACCGCGATCGTGTCGGAGATGTCCATCGCCTCCTCCTGGTCGTGGGTCACGAGCACCGTCGTCACCCCCTGCTCGTCGTGCAGGCGGCGCAGCCAGCGCCGGAGCTCGCCGCGGACGTTGGCGTCCAGGGCGCCGAAGGGCTCATCGAGGAGGAGGACCCGGGGCTGGACGGCCAGGGCCCGGGCCAGGGCCATGCGCTGGCGCTGGCCGCCTGAGAGCTGGTCCGGACGCTGCTCGCCCCACTTGGTCAGGCCGACCAGGGCCAAGAGCTCGTCCACACGCGCCCGGATCTCGTCCCGGGGACGCTTGCGGATCCGCAGCCCGAAGGCCACGTTCTCCCGGACGCTCATGTGGGCGAAGGGGGCGTAGTGCTGAAACACGAAGCCGATGCCCCGGTCCTGGGGCCGCGCGACGGTGACGTCACGCCCGTCGAGGTGGACGATCCCCGCGTCCGGAGCCTCGAGGCCAGCGATGATTCGCAGGAGCGTCGACTTGCCTGAGCCGCTCGGCCCCAGCAGCGCCGTGAGCGAGCCCTCGGCGACGGTGAGGCTGACCTCGTCGAGGGCAGTGAACTCGCCGAAGTGCTTGGTGACTGATTGGACCTCGATGCTCATCGGGAATCTCCCTTTCTCGGCGCGAGCAGGGTCATGACCAGGAGCACGAGCAGCGACATGACCGCCAGCTCGGTCGCCGCCGCGTACGAGCTGGTGATGGCCTGGGAGCCGAACGACGTGGTCACCCGCTGCTGTACGAGCAGCGGCAGGGTCAGGGTCGAACCGGCGACATTGGACGAGACGACGGCCACGGCCCCGATCTCCCCCAGCGCCCGCGCCGTAGTCAAGACGACGCCGTAGGCCACCCCCCAGCGAATCGAGGGCAGCGTGATGCGCCAGAACGTCTGCCAGCCCGAGGCACCCAGGGTGGCCGCCGCCTGCTCCTGCTCCTCCCCCACCTCGACCAGCACCGGGGCCACCTCCCGGACCACGAAGGGCAGGGAGACGAAGACGGTGGCGATGATCATCCCGGTCGGGGCGTAGATGATCCGGATCCCCTGGTGCAAAAACCAGCTCCCGAACCAGCCCCCCTGGCCGTAGACGAGGACGAGCGCGAGTCCAACGACCACGGGCGAGACGACGAAGGGCAGGTCGATGAGAGCGTCGAGGATGGCCCGGCCGCGGGCCTTGCCGCGGACGAGGGCGAGCGCGCAGCCGACTCCGAAAATGGTGTTGAGCGGCACCGCGATCGCCGCAATTAGAACCGACAGCCAGAAGGCGCTGAGCGCGGCCGGAGTCGTCATCCAGGACCACGCGGTGCCGACCCCGTGCTCGAAGGTCTTGGCGAAGATCACCCCGAGCGGCAGGAGCAGCAGCAGGGCCAGGTAGACGAGCGCGACCGCGCGCAGCGAGAGGGCAGCCGGGCGGCTAAGGCGCACTGCGGCCTCCCCAGCGCCGGATGAGGAAGAGAACGAGCAGCGAGATGGCCAGAAGCACCACTGAGAGCGAGGCGGCGGACTGGGGGTCACCGTTCTCGATGTCGGCGTAGATGACGAGGCTGGCGATCTGCACCTTGCCCGCGAGCAGGACGAGCGAGCCGAACTCGCCCACCGCCCGGGCGAAGGCCAGCGCAGTCCCGGAGATGATCGCCGGGCGCAGTGCCGGCAGGACGATGCGGCGAAATGTGGTCAGGTTCGATGCGCCCAGGGAGCTGGCCGCCTCCTCCACCTCGGGGTCGAGCTCGATGAGCACGGGCTGGACCGCGCGGACCACGAACGGAAGGGTCACGAACAGGAGCGCCAGCAGGACCGCGGCGCGCGTGTAGGCGAGGTGGATGCCGACCGGGCTCTGGGGCCCGTAGAGCGCGATCAGCGTCAGGCCGGCGACGATCGTGGGCAGCGCAAAGGGCAGGTCGATGAGCGCGCTGACGAAGCGCTTGCCGGGGAAGCGGTCACGCACCAGGACCCAGGCCACGAGGGTTCCCATCACGGCGCCGATCGCCGCCACGAGCAGCGAGGCGCCGAGGGTCACGCCGAGGGCCGTCAGGGCGACACTGTTGGTGACCGAGGACCAGAGCGTGCCCGTGCCCTGGGTGAACGCTTTGACCGCCACGGCGGCCAGGGGGATGAGGACCATCACGCTCATGTAGAGCGTGGCGATCCCCAGCCCGAGGCCGCCGCGGCCGGCCCGGATTCGCGGGCGCCGGGCCGCGAGTGGGCCGGGTACCCGCGGTGCGGGCGCCCCGGCCGCGAGTGCGTCAGCTGGAGACAGTGGGTACCCCCGCCGCCTCTTCGATCTTGGTGATCAGCCCGGTCGAGGCGCCGAAGAACGTCTTGTTCACCGCTGTCCATCCGCCCAGCGTCTTGATCGTGAAGAGCTGTGGCGGGGTGGGGAACTTGCTCGTGAACTGGCTCGCCACCGACTGGAGCACCGGGCGGTAGCCCTTCTTCGCCCACAGCGTCTGCGCCGGGGCTGACCACAGCCAGTTGACGAACGCCTGGGCTTGGCTCTTGTGCGAGCTGCCCGAGGTCACCGCGACCGGCGTCTCGATCAGGATCGTCTGCTTGGGCACGATGTACTGGATCTCATCCCCGGCCTTCGCAGCCGAGATGGCGTCGCTCTCGTAGTCGAGCAGCGCATCGCCCTTGCCACTCGTGAACGTCTGGAGAGCCGAGCTGGCGCTCGAGGGCTGAACGCTCACGTTCTTGGTCAGGAGGGTCTTCACGTAGGCGAGGGCCTGGGCTGGGCTCTTGCCCTCCTTGAGCTCGGCGCCGTAGCCGGCGAGGATGTTCCACCGGGCGCTCCCTGAGGTGGACGGGTTGGGCGTGACCACATCGACACCGGACTTGACCAGGTCATCCCAGCCGGTGATGTGTTTGGGGTTGCCCTTGCGGACCACGATCACGACCACCGAGTCGCTGACGATGCCCTTGTAGGGGTTGGCGTTCCAGCTCGAGGAAACCACCCCCGCCTTGACCAGGCGGGTGAGGTCAGGCTGGGTCGAGAAGGCGACCACGTCAGCCGGCTGACCTGAGGCCACGGCCCGGCTCTGGGCGCCGGAGGCGCCGAAGGACTGGCTGAACGAGACCCCCTTGCCCTGCGGGGTCTGCGCGTAGGCTGCCGTGAGCGCGTCGTAGGCCTTCTTGGGCGTTGAGTAGGCGACCAGCGCGAGCTGGGTCTTGGTGCTGCCGCTCGAGGACGAGGCGCTCGCCGAGGCGTTGCTGGCCGTGCTCGTGGTGTCGGAAGACCCGCCGCACGCAGCAAGGACCACCCCCCCGGTTAGGAGAAGGGCCGCCAGACGGGCGACGCGGCTCATCGCGGGGAGGTGGCGCCCGCGCCATGTTCCTGTGTTCATCTAGACCCCTTGGCGTCAGAGTTGGTCAAAGATCGCAGCTAAGTCGATCAGCTTGGTGGAGTTGTTTAGCACATACTCGACCAAATTGATCGGGTTCAGGGGAATAAGCCAGCGGGGCTGCCCCGGCCCGGCTCCGCTAGCCTCCCGCGCCTTCGATGCGCTTCTTTGAGTACGAGTCGCGGGCGATCGTGGCCAAGGCGGGGATCCCCGTCACTCGGCACGGCTTCGCCAAGACCCCCGAGGAGGTCAGGACGATCGCGGGCGAGATCGGCGGCCCCGTGGTGATCAAGTCGCAGGTCCTCACGGGCGGCCGGATGAAGGCCGGCGGGGTCCAGTTCGCCGACACGCCGGAGGAGGCCGAGGGACACGCCCGGAACATCCTCGAGTTGGAGATCGGCGGCCACATGCCGCGCGGCGTGCTGGTCGACTCGAAGGCCGCGGTCAAGCACGAGTACTACGCCGGCGTGGTCTGGGACGGCATCCGCAAGCGTCCGGTGATGCTCTTCTCCGACATGGGCGGGATCGACATCGAGGAGGTGGCCGAGCAGCACCCTGACCATGTGGCACGGATGCATTTCTCCACCCTGCGCCCCTTCGCCGACTGGCAGGCCAAGCAGCTGGTCGCCTCGCTCGGGGTCAGCGGGTCGCCCCTGAACCGGCTCACGCCGATTCTGGCCCGCCTGGCCCGGCTCTTTCTCCAGTACGACATGACGCTGGCCGAGATCAATCCCCTGGGAGAGCTCGAGGACGGCTCCTTCCTGGCCCTCGATGCCCACATGGACATGGAGAACGAGGGTCGCCCGCGGCAAAAGGCGCTCCTGCACGAGCTCGGGGTGGGCGATGAGGAGACGCGCCAGGCCCGTGAGCCCACGGAGTTCGAGCTCGCCGGCGAGCAGGTCGATGCCCAGGACCACCGCGGCGTGGCCGGCAACGTGACCGAGTTCGACGGCAACCTGGGTCTCGTCATCGGGGCCGGCGGCGGCTCACTGACCCTGTTCGACGCCGTCCGCGCCCACGGTGGAGACCCAGCCAACTACTGCGAGATCGGCGGCAACCCCTCCGTCCGCAAAGCCAAGGGCTTGGCCAAGCTCGTGCTTTCCAAGCCGGGCGTGGACAAGATCGCCGTGATGATGTCGATCGTCTCCAACACCCGGGTCGACATCGTCGCCCGCGGGGTCATCAAGGCCTGCGTGGAGCTGGGCTACGACCCAGCCGAGAAGATCGCCATCTTCCGCATCCCGGGCGCCTGGGAGGAGGAGGGCTTCAAGATCCTCGACCACTATGGCGTCGAGTACGCCGACCGCAGTGTCTCCCTGCACGAGGCGGCCCGCCGGGCGGTGGAGAAGATCCAGGGCGGCTCGGGGGGCAACGGTGCCGCTCCCCCAGGCGGCTTTCGCCAGACGACCGCCGACCTCGGCGCGGAGACGGATACCTGATGTCGATTCTGCTCGACGAGAACACGACCTTCATCGTCCAGGGCATCACCGGCCGGGAGGCAGTCAACCTGACCCGGGAGTGCCTGGACTACGGCAAGGGCGCCAAGATCGTCGGCGGCGTGACGCCGGGGCGCCTGGGGCGTGATGTCCATGGCGTGCCTGTGTTCGACACCGTGGCCCAGGCGGTGGAGCATCACGGCGGTCCCATCGACGGCTCCGTGGTCACCGTCCCCCCCGCGTTCACCAAGGACGCCGTCTTCGAGGCTCTGGAGAACGGGATCAAGCTCGTGGTCATCGTCACCGAGCGCATCCCCCGGGGCGACGTGGCCGAGATGGTCGAGCTGGCGACCGAGCGTGAGGCTCGCATCATCGGCCCCAACTGCCTGGGCATCATCGTCCCCGAGGTGATCAAGATGGGCGGGATCGGCGGCCCGGCCAAGGATGCGGCCAAGTCCTACACGCCGGGACCCGTGGGCGTGATCTCACGTAGCGGCGGCATGACAACCGAGATGTCCTCGACCCTGACCGCGGCCGGGCTCGGCCAGTCGACCGCGGTCTCGATCGGCGGCGACGCCATCATCGGCTCAAGCTATGCCGAGCTCATGCCCCTGTTCGAGGCCGACGAGCAGACGGAGGCCATCGTCATCTACACCGAGCCGGGCGGCCGCATGGAGGCCGAGCTGGCCCGCTGGGTGACCGAGAATAATTCGCGGCTGCCCATCGTGGCCTTCATGGCGGGCCGCTTCATGGACGAGATGCCCGGCATGAGCTTCGGCCACGCGGGCACGATCGTCGAGGGCAAGGAGGACACGGCGAGCGAGAAGATCGCCCGGCTGGCCGAGGCGGGGATCGTCGTGGCCGAGGAGATCTCGGAGATCCCGACCATCGTCAAGGAGAAGATGGGAACCCGGGTATGAGCGCCGAGCCGACGACGCACGACGGGATGTTCATCAACGTCGAGGTGGAGGAGTCGGCGGCCGCCGACCCTCAGCTGGCGGCCAAGCTGGCCGAGGTCTGCCCGGTCGACATCTTCACCAACGCGGGGGGCCGCGTCGAGATCGTCGAGGCGAACCTCGACGAGTGCGTGCTCTGCGAACTCTGCATCAACGCCGCGCCCCCGGGCGCGGTCAGGGTGATCAAGCTCTACTCGGGCGAGTCGCTGCCCGCTTAGCGTTGGTGCCGGAGCTCCGGCGCGGACTCGAATTGCCCGCGCCGGCCAAGCGCTTGCGGGCGGCCTCGGTGAGGGGGCGGTAGCGCTCCCGGCTCGCGTCGAGATACCACGCCTCGACGTCTTCGCCGGGTTGTGGAATCCCCTCCTTGCGCAGAGGACCGGTGAGGGGACGGAACCAGGTGGTGACCGGGATTCGCTTGACCGTCCTCACGATCAGCGGACGCTGCTCCGGGGCCAGCCGCCCGAGGACCTGCGACAGGTCCCGGGGGGTGAGCTCGTGACCGTCTCGCAACGTCACCGCCGCCACCGCCACCTCGTGCGTGCCCCCGGGAGACAGGACGCCGTAGGCCACGGCCAGATCGACGGCGTCGAGCTCGCCCAGCGCGTCGCGGATCGGGCTCGTGAACACGGGGCCGTCCGCCGCCCTGATCACGTCCGCCGCGCCGTCGAGGCGCCAGTAGTCGCCGTCGGCGTCCCGGCGGAAGAGATCGCCGGTGACCACCCAGGTGTCGTCGGGGGCGAACACTCCCCGCAGGGCGACCACGCTGAGCGGCTCATCGAGCCCCACCCGGGTCAGCAGCATGCCCACCTCATCCACCCCGCACTCCGTGGCGAAGCCACCCTTCCCGACGATCAGACCGCCCGCCTGCAGGTTGTACTCGGCGATTCGTACCTCGGAGCTTCCCGGGAGCGGCCGCCCCATCGCCCCGCGCTTGACATCACGCAGATTGACGAGGATGGCCCCGGCCTCGGTGGAGGCGTAGAACTCGATCACCCGGGCCGGTGCGAAGCGCCGCTCGACCCGGCGCCACAGGTTGGGCGGCATCCCCGAGCCGATGAACAGCCGCACCGGGTGGTGGCGCTCGCCCGGCTCGGGCGGTGCTTCGACGAGGTCGTGGAGCAGGGTCCAGGTATAGGAGGCGACGGTGACTCCGTAGCGGCGGACCTCCTCCCAGAAGGTCGAGGGGTCGAAGCTGCGGGCCATGGCCAGCCGCGCCCCGCCGGCGATGGCGCCGCCGATGCTCGTCATCATCCCGGAGGGGTGGTAGGGGGGCGTAACGCTGTACACGGTGTCAGCGGGAGACAGTGCGGCCGAGGAGGCCGTCCCGAAGGCCGAGAGCGCCCACCGGCGATTGGTGATCCGGCTCATCCGGGTGCGCTGGCCCTCGCCGGTGAAGACGATGAAGGCGACATCCCGCCCCCGGCCCGGGTTCGGGCGGTACCAGCCCGGGAGGGTGACCTGCCCCGGGTCGATCTGCTCCATGTCGGTGACCAGCGGCCCCAGCGACCGGCGCCCGCTGCCGCCGCCGAGCACATAGGTCTCGGCGGCCCCGATTCCCGCCGCCAGGTCCGCTCGCTCGGGATCGGCGACGATTCGCTCGACCTGACCGAGCTCGGCCTCGCGCGCCACGTCACCGTCAGGCCGCATGAGGACAGCCACCGCGCCCAGCCGGCTGATGGCCATGGTGAGGGCGACGGCGCTCGGTCTTGAGCCCATCAGGACCCCGACGTGCTCGCCCTGGCGGACGCCGATCTCGATCAGGCCCCGCACGACGTTGTCGATGCGCTGGTTGAAATCCCGCGCCGTGTAGGCCCGGTCCTCGAAGAGGAAAAAGATTCCGTCCGGGGCCCGCCGGCGCCGCTCCTCGACCAGCAGCCCAAGCGAGATCCGGCTGCCGGGATGAATCTGGTCCATACGCGCTAGGCGCGGCAGCTGGCCCGCCGCCTCGCGGGTGAGCTCGAACGCAGTGCGGGTGGCCCGCCGAGCCGTCCCGACGACTGATCGGGCGATCCCCGCCCCCACGCCGGCGGTGAGCTCCACTCCGTAGGCGGCTCGGCTCCGCATCGTCTGGGTCAGCTCGAGCGAGGTCTCCTCGGGCGGGCGGTGAACCTCTGCCGGAAGCTCGCCGTCGCCCTGGCGCCAGCGCGCCCACGCGGCGACCACGGGCCAGCTGCGAGCGCGGGCCCCGGAACCCACGACGAGGCCGAAGTGACCGCCGTCGATCGACAGTTCGTAGACATCGGCCTGCGGCGCCGCCGCGACAACGGCCCGCACACCGGCGGCGGGAGCGATCTGGTCGACCGTCCCGACGACGGTGAGGATTGGACAGGTGATGTCGGCCAGGGTGACCAGCCGGTCCTCGATCACGAACCCGCCCTCGAGCAGCCGGTTGTGGGCGATGAACTGGCCGAGGAAATCGGCCAGCGCAGGTCCCGGCCAGGCCACCCAGCCATCGGCCTCGAGAAAGCGGCGCTGATGCTCGCGGGACAGAAGCGCCTCGCGATCGTGCAGCTGGAGAACGAACTCGAGCTGGTGGCGCATCGTCTTGACCGGGTCAAGGAGACGGAATCCCGTGCGGCTCACCCACGCCGGCACCGACCACCGGCGGAAGCTCTCGGCCAGAAGATCGGCCAGGTCGGCGGCGAACTGCTCGGGCAACCCGAAGGGCATCCCGTGGCGCGTGTCCACGGGACTGCCGAAGGTGATCACGGAGGCGATCCCTGCACCCCGCCGATAGGCAGCGGTCTGGTAGCAGAACATCCCGCCCTGCGAGTAGCCGGCCAGGTGAACCTCACGGCCCGTGGCCTCCCGCACCGCGTCGACAGCCTCAGAGACCGCGACCACGTGGTCGGCCAGTGTCCGCTCGAGTCCCCCCTCCTCCCGCTCGGGAGCTCCGAAGTCGACCACCCACGGGTCGGCACCGTGCTCGCGCAGGATCGTCACCCCGCTCGTGCCCGGGGCCACGTCGTAGACCTCGGCGGCCAGCATCAGCGGGGGCACGAGAACGACGGGCGGGCCGGGGTCGCGCTGGGCCTCCGGGTAGTAGTGCCGCAGCCGATACACGCGGTGCTCGCCGGCGACCTCGAAGGGGGACGATTCCTCGTCCGTAGCCAGACCGCCGAAGCGCGCCACCTCAAGCGCGTTCTGGGCAGCGGCGCCCAGCCGTTCGAGCGGGCGCGTGAGCTGGTTGGGCAGAAGCGGAGCCACGAACGCGACATCTTCGCACCGCCGCTATCGTCGGCTCGCCGTGGCGCTTCCCGCTGAGATCAGGATCCGGCCTGCCGAGCCAGGGGACGTGGATCTGATCTTCGATTTCATCAAGCAGCTGGCCGAGTACGAGCGCGCTCCCGGTCAGGTCCGCGGCAATCCTCAGCTTTTGGCCGCGGCGCTCTTCGGCGAGCGGCCCACGGCCGAGGCGCTGATTGCCGAGCGAGACGAGGCGCCCGTCGGCATGGCCCTCTTTCACAGCACCTTTTCGACCTGGGAGTGCCGCCCCGGGCTGTGGCTCGAGGACCTGTTCGTTTCCCCTGAACAACGCCGGGGTGGCGTCGGTGGGGCCCTGCTGGCCGCGGTGGCGGCGCTCGCCCTGGAGCGCGGGTGCACCCGGCTCGGGTGGGCGGCGCTCGACTGGAACTCCCTCGCCCTCGACTTCTACGTGAAGCTGGACGCCCAGCGACTCGACGAGTGGGTCATGCACCGGCTCGAAGGCGAGCGGCTGGCCGCCGTGGCGCGAGGCGCCGGGCGGCCATCCGCGACGCCGGTCTCCGAGAGCGATGGCTGAAGCCGCTCCCGGCGTCCCCCTGACCAGGGTGGCGCGGGAGTGGACACGGATCGGCGTCACCGGGTTCGGCGGTCCGCCGGCCCACATCGAGCTGCTGCGCCGGCTCGTCGTAGAGCGTGAGGGCTGGCTCTCGCCCCAGGAGTTCGAGGACGGGATCGCCGCGTGCAACCTGCTCCCAGGGCCGGCCTCGACGCAGCTGGCGATCTTTTGCGCCCGCCGCGTGGCCGGACCCGCCGGCGCGCTCGTCGGCGGCCTGAGCTTCATCGCCCCGGCCGTGATTCTCATACTCGCCCTGTCCGAGCTGTTCCTCACCCACCATCCGCCGGCCTGGATCCGGGGTGCCGGGGCCGGAGCCGGGGCCGCCGTGGCCGCGGTGGCCCTGCGCGCGGGACTCGGTCTGGCCGGGCCGAGCTGGCGCCGCACGCACGAGGCCAGCCGAGGGCGGGCGCGCTGGCTCCTCTATGCCGCTCTCGGCGCTGGCGCAGCGGCGCTGGTCGGACCCTGGCTCGTACTCGTTCTCCTGGGCTGCGGAATCCTCGAGCTCGGGCTGCGGACTGACACACCTCACCGCGCCGCCGTGCTGGCGCCGTTGCTGCCGACGGCCGCCGCGGGCGCGGGCGGCCTGGGGGCGCTGGCCTGGGTGGCGCTCAAGGTCGGCGCGCTGTCCTTCGGGGGCGGTTTCGTGATCGTGCCGCTGATGCAGCGAGATGCCGTGCACACCTATCACTGGATGACCGCCACCGCCTTCCTCAACGCCGTGGCCCTCGGCCAGGTGACACCCGGTCCCGTCGTGGCCACGGTGGCCGCCGTCGGCTACGCCGCGCATGGCCTGGGCGGAGGTCTGTTCGCCGCGGTCATCGCCTTCACCCCGTCTTTCCTGTTCGTGCTCGTGGGAGCGCCCCA
This sequence comes from uncultured Solirubrobacterales bacterium, assembly GCA_963733555.1. Taxonomy (GTDB): domain Bacteria; phylum Actinomycetota; class Thermoleophilia; order Solirubrobacterales; family Solirubrobacteraceae; genus Palsa-465. Next base: position 465,292 of record CAVTDO010000002.1, on the reverse strand, counting down.
CTTCGCCCGTATGAGGCAGGACCGCCGCGCTCAGGCCTTTCTCGGCGGCGCCGGACCCGCGGCCATCGGCGCCATCCTGGGAGCCGCCATTCCGCTCGCCGGCGCACTGGTCGAGACCTGGCAGTTCGTGCTTCTGGGCGCGGCGGTCGTCGCGCTCCTGGCGGCACGCCGCGGCATCGTCTCGACCCTCGTGACCGCTGGGGTGATCGGGGCGATCATCGGGGCCACGGGAGGCCCGCTCCCGTACTAGGCCCGGGGCTGTGGCCGGCCGCGTGGCGCGACCCACGGCTAGCCGCGTGGCGCGACCCTCAGAATGAGGCTGGGCGCATAGCGGGACGTATGTTCCCGCTATGCGCCCAGGCTCGGGGTGTAACCCGGTAGCGCGTGAGGTTCCCGCTAACGCCGGACCGCGCGGCCGAGGACGTGCGGGTTGGTGATCCCCCACCGGGGGCCGACGTCCAGGGACTCGCGCTGCTCAACTCGGAAGCCCGCAGCCGTGATGTCTCCGACCGTGTCACGGGAGCAGTGGCAGCCACCACCCACGCAGGGCCAGACGCGGCTGCCATCGGCCAGGGACTGGAGGCGGGCCTTGGCCGGACGATCCGAGCGCACGTGCTCGAAGAACCTGAGCTCGCCGCCCGGCTTGAGGACGCGGAAGGCCTCGGCGAGTGCCCGGGACGGTGCCGAGACCGAGCAGAGGACGAGACAGGCCACGACGGCGTCGAAGCTTGCCGGTCTCGAATTCGAGCGCCTCGGCCACCCCCGGCTCGATCCGCACCCCCACCGCGGCCGACTCGGCGGCCAGCGTCGCCTTGGTGCGCATGTACGGCTCAGGCTCGATCGCCACCACCTCGTCGACCGAGGACGGGTAGTGGTCGAAGTTGATTCCGTTGCCGGCCCCGATCTCCAGCACCCGCCCCGACAGGCCTGATAGAAGCTCGTCGCGGCGACGACCGATCTCCGGCTCCAGAAGGTGACTCAGCCGGTCAAAGCAGCGGGCAAACAGCGGGTGGCGGATATCTGATGCCACGGCGCTCGCAGCGTAACTAAAGCGATAGAAAAGCCCCGCCGAGGCGGGGCTTTTCCGTAGCAGGCCTGTAAGCCGGATTTTGTCGAGAGCAGCCATCCATCTGTGCGGCCTACCCGGACCTTGGCGGGTCACCTACGAACGGTCCTGCTTGGCCTAGCATCAGGTGGGGTTTGCCTGGCCGCCGCGTCACCGCGACGCCGGTGCGCTCTTACCGCACCATTTCACCCTTACCGGCCTGAAGCTCTGCAGCGGCTCCAGGCTTAGGCGGTGTTATTTCTGTGGCACTTTCCCGCGGGTTTCCCCGGGTTGGCGTTACCAACCACCTTGCCCTGTGATGTCCGGACTTTCCTCGAAGGTCTACACCTCCGCAGCTGCTCAGCCTGCCCTATCAGGGTAGCGCCAGCTCGTCCTCTCCGGCGCTAGAAGGCCGACTAACTCAGCGTGCTGCGACAGCTCTTGCAGCGCCCGGCGATGGGCTTCGCCCGGGCACCGTACGCCGGGTCCATCTCGCCGCCACAGACCGGACAGGCCACGCCGCGGTGTGCGGTGAGCTCCTCCCAGGCGCGGACGATGAGATCGTCCAGCGCCCGCTCACCGAACCCGCGGTCGAGGTCCGTCAGTGCCACGGCGACGGCTGACATCAGGACAGGCTCCGCATCAGCCCGACCACCTTGCCAATTACGCGTACGTCGCGGCTGCGGATCGGCTCCATGGTGTCGTTCTCGGGCTGGAGCCGGATGTGATCCGCTTCGTGGAAGAAGCGCTTGACGGTGGCCTCTTCGCCGACCAGAGCGACGACGATCTCGCCGTCCTCAGCCACGTCCTGGGGTTTGACCACAACGAGGTCGCCGTCGAGGATGCCGATGTTCTTCATGGACTCACCCCGGACGCGCAGGAGGTAGTCCCCCGCCTCGCCCCCAGCTTCGGTGGGCGTCTGCACGTAGTCCTCGATGTTCTCCTCCGCCAGGACCGGCTGGCCCGCCGCCACCTGGCCGATCAGCGGGAGCCCCGGATCGACCAGGTTGCGCACCCCCGCCGCCGCTCTGTCCAGCAGTTCGATGGCCCGAGGCTTGGACGGGTCACGCCGGAGCATCCCGATCCGCTCGAGATTCGCCAGGTGCGCGTGCACCGTCGAGGAAGAGGCGAGGCCGACCGCCTTGCCGATGTCCCGGACCGTCGGGGGGTAGCCGTGGCCGGCCGAATAGCGCTTGATGAAGTCGAAGATTTCCTGTTGACGCTTGGTCAGGTCCATCGTCAGCTCCTTGCTAGTAGGCCTGCTGGTCCCTCTACGTCGAACACCTGTTCGGAAAGGTAGCGAGGTCTGCGGACGGATACAAGGCATGCCGGCCGACCCCCCAGCCGCACGGCTAAACCCCCGAGCCCCGGGGCCTTCAGACCCGTCGGCCCCCATCCCGCCAGGGCTATACTGCCGCCGACCCCACGCGCCTGTGGCGGAATTGGTAGACGCGCAAGGTTGAGGGCCTTGTGGACCGAATGGTCCGTGGAAGTTCGAGTCTTCTCGGGCGCACTGATCGGCGGTGAGCGAGGCGTCCGAGCCGAAGCTCCGGACGCCTCACCCAGCTCACTTACCCAATCAGGGGCTTGGCCTTGGCCAGCACCTGCGCCATGGTCATTGGCTTGTCGAACGCGCCATCCGGCGTGATGGGCCGATGCGTCAGCACCGCGATGGCCGCAGCGTGCCGGGCCTCGATCTGGACGATCGAGCCCGCCACCGCCAAGTACTGCTTGTTCTGGAGCGACGGCCCAGCACCGTTGTAGGCCCCGACACCGACGTTCTCCAGCGTGTAGGCCAGCTTCAGGAAGCTCGCCTGGTCGGACACCGGGAAGGTGAACGTCGGCATCTTGGCCGGGGTTCCGCCGGCCGCCGTGATCGCCTTGGTCAATGCGGCGACGTGTTCTGATTCCTCCTCGCCAAAGCTCCTCGCCAAACGCTGCGCCTCACCGGAGAGCCCCACGGCCTTGCCCTTCACCGTGTAGAAGTTCGTCTCCAGGTATTCCAGCGTGAGGGCGAAGTTGAGGATGTCGATGTCGGTTGAGCCGGCCGCTGCGAGGGCATTGCCGACGAACGGGCCCACGGCTCCCGCGCCCAGTGCGGCTCCGGTGGCCAGGGCTCCGCGCAGGATGAAGCTCTGGCGTGACATCCCGTGTACCTCGATTGGCGCCAGCTCAGGGCTGGCCATTTCACCATTCGTCATGTTCGTGTCCTTTCTGAGTTCTCGCGTGCGCATCAGGCGATGAACGGCTTGACGGCGGCCAGGACCTGGCTCATGTTCATCGGCTTGGCGAACGCGCCCTGCGGCGTCGGCGAGAGCTTCACCAAGGTGTTGAGCGTGGCCGCGTGCCGGGCCTCGATTGTGTGGATGCTCAGTGCGGCAGCCAGGATCTCCTTGCTCTGGATATTCCCCGCTTGCCCGAGGTAGGCCGAGGCCCCGAGGTTCTCCACCGTGGCCGCCAGCTGGGCCACCTGGGTGGCGCTGTGCAGCGGGAACTTGCCGGTGGGCCGAGGCGCCGGGGTTCCCAGGCTGGAGGCCGCCTTCTTCAACGCGATAACGTGCTCATCCTCGTCGGCGCCGAAGTCCTTGAGGATCGACAGCGTCGGGCCATGGAAGAGCCCGCTCGAAATGACCTTGGCGTAGAACTGCGACTCCAGGTACTCCAGGGTCAGCGCATAGTTGACGATGGCCAGGTCGCCGGAATTGGAACCGCTGCCCGTCGCCGCCGCTGCGGTTGGGGTGCTCGTCGCCGCGGCACTGGATGTCGCCTTCTTGGCGCTACTGCCGCACGCGGCGATGAACGTGGCCAACCCGGTCGCGGCCGCCGCAGCGCCGATATTGCGACCGGCCATCGTGAGGAACTTCTTCCGCTCCAAATCATCGCGCGCCAGCGCCATGACCGCGCCCTCCTCGGGGCGGGAGTCTCCGGTGAGACTGGGATCAGACATCACATCTCCTTGGTCGAGTGTCTGAACCTCCTACGGCGCGCTGTGCATCCCGGATCACCCAGGCCGGGCGGAGCGGGTGCTCGATCTCCCGCTGAGAGACCCCCTACTCGAGCCGCTCCAGGGATTCGCCGATGAGCCAGATCGTCGGCGGCCAGAGACCGACGAACAGAGCTCTGCGCTCGGCGTTGCCACGCTCGTCCTGATCGACCGTCTTGGCGCGGATCCACAGGCCGATACAGAGCCCGACCGAGCTCAGCGAGAGAAACTGCATGTGCCAGGGGCGCAGACCGGCGGCATGGAGCGGCCTGATCAGAGGCGAGGGATTTTGATGCAGCCTGCGGATAGCCCCCAGGCTACCCCGCCGGCCCCCGACCTGAACGGATTGTTCAAGATTCCCCTTGGGTACGTAGAGGTTATGCCCAAACGCCCCGCCCTCCGCCGCCGCTGGCTCACCGCTGCCACCTGGCCGGCGGGAATCGCCCTTACCTCCTGGGATTACATGTGGCGCACGACCCCGATGCGCCGGCGCGAGGACGCGGGAACCCCGCCCTCCCCCCTCCCGGATCTGATGCGCTACCCGGACGGCGTCAGCGCCGAGGAGGTCCAACCCCAGAACGAGGGCTACGGGCCGCTCTTTCACCGCCGGTACAGAACCCACATCCGGGACGCGCCGCTCGGCCCTGAGGAGTTGATGGAACAAGTGCAGGCGGAGCCCAACCGGGTCTCGCCAACCAAGTTCGCGCGCTTTCAGCAGGTGCAAGGCCAGGCGGGCCGCCTGCGGGTCGGCGACGAGTTCGTGGTCCGGATGCCGGGCCCCTGGGACGGTCCGGTGCGCGTGGTCGCGGTGGGACCGCGATTCTTTCGGCTGGCCACCCTGGCCGGTCATCTCGAGGCCGGGCAGATCGAGTTTCGCGCCACTCAGGGGGACCACAACCAGCTGGTGTTCGAGATCGAGTCCTGGGCTCGGTCGAGCGGCCGGCTCGTGAACCTGCTCTACCACCGCCTGCGCATGGCCAAGGAGGTTCAGGCGCACATGTGGATCTCGTTCCTGGAGGGCGTGTGCAAGCTGGCCGGAGGCCGGATGACGGGCGGGATCGAGATCCAGACCGAACGCATCGAGCTCGAGGGGGACTGAGAGGTGAACCGCTCTTCCCTGCTGGGGCCGCCGCGGGTCCGGCGCCGGCTGGCCGAGCTGGCGAACCGGCCGCTCAACTACGACCCCCGCGAGCTGCGGGATGCGTCGCCGGCCACCGGTTGGACGATCACAGACCTATGCCAGCCGCTCCCCCCGGAACCGCCGGGCCGGCCGACACCCGACGGGAGCTGGGCGATCGCCCGGCGCCTGATGAGCGGCTATGAGTTCGCGGACCCCTCGATCGTGCGCGCCTACTACGACCCCGACGTCCCCCTCGGTCAGCGCAACATGCTGCTGAAGCTTCAGGCTCTGGGCCTGGTCCACCTCTACGTCGGTGTCCGCGTCGGCGAGGTCTACGAGCAGATCCGGGAGATCGGTCCCCGGAGGGCCTGCGTGTGGGGTTGGAACTACGGGACGCTCGAGGGACACGTCGAGCGAGGTCAGATGGATTGGGAGGTCTGGAAGTGGCTGGATGACGGCACGGTCGAGTTCCGGGTCCACGCCATCGCCTGCGTGGCCCACATCCCCAACCCGTTTGTGCGCCTCGGCTTTCGTCTCCTCCGCGGCCACGAGCGGCAGACCTTCCTTCAGAGCACGAAACGGCGCATGCGCACGTTCACCGAGCTGGCGCTGGATCGTGCGGACCCGGACTCAGCGCTTCACGATGCCGCCGCCCAGCTGACCGCGCGGCCGGAACGTGAGAGCGATGCCGCTCACCACGCGCTGGCCCGGAGCGCACGCCGGAAGAAGTGAGGACCCGGGGGGCGCGGCTCACGCTGCGGGCGGGCTTGGCCAAGAGCATCTGCACAAGGCCGATCCGCCGCTCGGCGAAGCCGCCCTCGCAGTAGGCGAGATAGAGCCGCCATAGGCGCCGGAAAGGCTCGTCGTACCCGAGGCGCTCCAGCTCCTCGGTGGCCGCCTCGAAGTTGCCCCGCCAGTGGCGAAGCGTCTGCACATAGTGGGGCGTCAGCTCCTCGAGATCGGCGAGGCGCAGATCGGTGCCGTCAGCCAGGCAGCGGGCCATGACCTCCAGCGAGGGCAACGTCCCGCCGGGGAAGATGTAGCTGCGGATGAAGCTCCGGGAGGCCTTCTCCACCTCGTAGGCCCGGTCATCGATCACGATCGACTGCAGGAGCATGGTTCCTGCCGGGTGCAGCAGCTCCGAGCAGCGCCTGAAGAACGTGGGCAGATTGCGCCATCCGACCGCCTCGATCATCTCGATCGAGACCAGCTTGTCGTAGGGGCCGCGCAAGTCGCGGTAGTCCTGGCAGAGAACCGTGACGAGCTCGCCGAGCCCCGCCTCCTCGACGCGGCGCCGGGCATGTTCGTACTGCTCGCGTGAGATCGTCGTCGTGGTGACCCGACAGCCTCGGGTTGAGGCGGCATAGACGGCGAACCCGCCCCATCCGGTCCCGATCTCAAGCACGTGGTCCTGAGCGCCCAAATCGAGCTTCTCGCACACCAGCTCGAGCTTCGCCCGCGACGCGTCAGCCAAGCTGGCGTCCTCCTCGGGGAAGTAGGCGCACGAATACATCATCGTGTCGTCGAGCATCAGCTCGAAGAGGTCATTGCCCAGGTCGTAGTGGGCCGCGATATCGCGGCGGCTACGGCCCCGCGAATTCGCGCCCCGCACGCCCCGCAGCGCCTGCGCGGGGACACGGAGCCAGGCCAGACGTCGCCGCCAGCGATCGAAAACGGGCGCGTTACGAGCCGCCACCCTGATCACCGAGCTGAGATCATCGGTCTCCCAGAGCGCGTTGGCGTAGGCATCGGCCAGCCCGCGGCTGCCGTGCAGGAGTGAGCGCCAGACCCGAGCCGAGTTGACCCGCACCGTCGCCCGCGGCTCCCCGCTTCCCAGCACCGTGCGCCGGCCGGGCTCGAGGATCGTCAGCTGGCCGGCAGGCATGCGGGCCAGCAGCAGGAGAAGGAGACGCCGGGCGGGATTCATGCCACCGCCTGGGGCTTCGGGTGAATCGGTATCCGCTTCAGGGCCAGAACGAGCGCATGGCCGTAGATCAGGGTCAGCATTCGCATGCTGGCCAGCGGGTAGCGCGCGACGACGCGTCGCAGCCTCGCCCGGGTCAGGGCGGAGCGGCGCAACGACAGCGTGGCGTCGAAGGCACGGCGCCCCCGCTCCAGGTTTTCGATGTGCACCGAGAGCGTCGGCCCGGGCGTCGTGGCACGCCAGGCGTAGCACTGCTCCATGCCCATGAAGGGCGAGACGTGGAGGCGCTTCTCGAAGCTCCCACGGAGCACCGGCCCGTCGCCCTGATCACGCAGGACGTAGGCGTGACGCTCGCCCCACGGGGTGTTCGTCACCTCGGCTACCACGGCCCCGAGCCGCTCGCCGTGGTCAAAGCAGAAGTAGAAGCTGACGGGGTTGAAGCAGTGACCGAGCGTTCGCAGCTGCGTGAGAAGGCGGATCGGCCCGTCCGGCCGCCAGCCGGTGCGCGTCTCGACGAGCCGGCGCACCGCCACGTCTAACGGGAGCCGAGGATCACCGAGGTAGTCCTCACGGCGGAAGCGGAGGAGGCCGGGGCGCCGTGAAATCAGCCGGCCGCCCGCCACCTCGCCGACTCGCTCGACGTCGAAATAGAAGAGCGCCAGAGGGTGCTCGAAGCTGTGCTGGCGAACGGCAAAGCGGCGGTGGCGAATCGAGCCCTCATAGACCTGCCCGGGAGCGACCTCCAGCGCACTCACGCGGCCATCACCTCCGGTCGTGCCACCCCGATCTCCTCGACCACGCGCAGGGCACTCTGGACCCCATCCTCGTGAAAGCCCCAGCCCCAGTAGGCGCCGCAGTAGTGCGTGTGCCGCTGCCCGCTGATCTCGGCGTGCCGAGCCTGAGCCGACACCGCCGCCTCGGTGAAGATCGGGTGCGCGTAGGCAAAGGAACCGACGATGCGCTCAGGATCGATCTCCGCGGTTCGGTTCAGCGTCACGCACAGCTCGACCTCAGCCTCGATGGCCTGCAGGCGGTTCATGTGGTAGGTCACCGTGGGAGGACCCTCGAGCTCGTCACGCAGGTGGTAGTTCCAGCTCGCCCAGGCGCGGCGCCGGCGCGGCAGCAGCGACGTATCGGTGTGAAGCACCGCCTCGTTGGGCTGGTAGCGGATGGCGCCGAGCACCTGACGCTCGCGGTCGCTCGCATCGGCCAGCAGAGCCAGCGCCTGGTCGGAATGGGTGGCCAGGATGACCCGCTCGAAGTGCTCGAGCGAGTCACGCGTCCGGACGGTCGCCCCGGCCTCGTCCCGCCGCACCTCGGTGACCGGCGTGGCCAGCCGCAGGCGGGAGCGCCAGGGCCGGACGATGGCCTGAACGTAGCTGCGCGATCCGCCCGAAACAGTCCGCCAGCGCGGACGGCCCCGGAAGGCGAGCATCCCGTGGTTGTCGAAGAACTCGAGCAGGAAGCGAGCCGAGATAGACCACCGGGCTTGCGCATCGGCCGACCAGACGGCGGAGATCTGGGGGACGATCAGGCGCTCGATGAAGGCGTCGCTGTAGCCCCGCTCGCTGAGCCACTCGCCCAGCGACGGGTTGTCGCGCGATTGCAGCAGCTCCCGGGCGTCACGATTGAACCGGACAAGGTCGGCGATCATGCGATGGAAGGCGGGGCGCGCGAGGTTCCCGCGGGAGGCAAAGAGCCCGTTGAGCGAGGCTCCGTTGTATTCGAAGCCCCTCCCGTCGCTGACCCCAAAGCTCATCTGCGATGGCTGGGTGGCCACATCGAGCTCGGCGAGCAGGCGTTCGAAGCCCGGATAGTTGCGGTCGTTGAAGACGATGAAACCCGTGTCCACCGCGTGCGCCCCGCTGGGGGTCTCGGCAAACACGGTGTGGGCGTGGCCGCCTGCGTAATCCGCAGCCTCGTAGACCACGATGTCGTGCTCTCTATGAAGCATGTGGGCGCAGGTGAGCCCGGAGACACCGGCACCGATGACGGCGATCCTCATGCTCTGTGTTCGCGAACGGGCGCGGTTCGGATCATGCGATCGGAGAGATAGGCGAGCAGCCGCGCCGTGAGCGAGCCGGCCAGGCAGAGCTGGGCCTCGGGCGGCAGCGAGAGCGGCGCGTCGAGCCGCTCCCGGACCCGGTCGATGAGCTGCGGGCGCTTATCGGCGGCAAGCCCGGCGCAAATTCGCGTGGCCTCGCGCACGACATCGGGTTCCACGCTCCAGACCGCCTCAAAGCATCTTCCCTGGTCTCCCGGGCCGGCCCTGTCCTGGGTCTCCCAGCCCGTGAGGCAGACGGCGAAGTCCTCCCCCTCGCAGACAACGGACCATTCTCGGTTCAGAGGATGCTCGCGCGGCACCGGGACCTCGGCGGCCTCGCCTCGGGGCATGCGGACCCGGGGGAAGTCGGCGAAGACCACGGCCACATCCGCGGTGCGGGCCAGCTCCCGCCAGCGCGATTGGGCCTGGCGATAGAACCGCTCGTGCTGAAAGGAGCCGAACAGAAGCATGCGCTGAGCGCGAGAAAGCGCCTCATCCTCGATCGAGCGGGCGAGGGCGAGCATCATCGGCTTGACCAGGACACGGGGCTCCAGGTCCGGCCGGCGACGCCGGAGGGCCGCGTATACGGAGGTCGCCGGCGCGGCTTCGGCGCTCAGTGCCTGCTCGATGGCCGCGGTGAGCGAGAGGCCGGACGCCCGCCTGGCGGCGACGCTGCGGATCTGCTCGATGTCCCGCTCGGTGTAGCGGCGGTGCCCGCTGGCCAGGCGCTCCGGTGAGGGGAATCCGTGCCGGCGCTCCCACATCCGCAGGGTGGCCTCGGCGACCCCGGTTCGCTCCACCACCTCACCCATCCCGTAGTTGGTCTCTCCGCGCGACATGAACAGAGCGTACAGGTTTTCCGACATAGATGTTCGGGTATGGTGCGAGACGTGAGTCCCGCCAAGGTCATCGACACGTTGCTCGACCGTTCGATCGTGCTCGGATACGGGGACGTCGGACTCCACGTGCGGCGGCATCTGCCGGGCTGGCCGGCCGACCCGCCCCGCATGGACGGAGCCGTGGTCCTGGTCACCGGCGCGGCCTCGGGCATTGGTCTGGCTGCCTGTCAGGGCTTCGCTCGGCTGGGCGCCGGCATCCGGGCCGTCGCCCGGGACGAGGAGCGGGCCGCGGAGGCCGCCGAGCAGATCCGTGAAGCCGTCCCCGGCGCGCACGTGCGCCCGCTGGGCTGCGATGTCAGCAGCACGCACGCGCTGCGTTCGCTGGCCAACCGCCTGAACGCCGAGGAGAAGCGACTCGACGTCGTCGTCAACAACGCCGGAACCATGCCCGACGAGCGCGAGCGCTCACCCGAGGGCCACGAGCTGATGTTCGCTACCCACGTGCTCGCTCCCTTCGCTCTGACCTCGTGGCTGAGCGAGCTCTTGAGCCGGAGCGCACCGGCTCGCGTCATCAACGTGAGCTCGGGAGGCATGTACGGCCAGCGCCTCCCCGGGGCCGACCTCCAATCCGAGCACACCTCGTACTCGCCCAAGAAGCTCTACGCGCGGACCAAGCGCGAGGAGGTGGTGATCACGGAGCTGTGGGCCCAGGAGCTAGCCGATCAGGGCGTCGTCGTCCACGCCATGCACCCCGGCTGGGTGGATACCAAAGGAGTGCGCGACTGGCTGCCCGTATTCCGCGCCCTGACCGGCGCCATCATCCGGAGCCCCGAGGAGGGCGCCGACACGATCGTCTGGCTCGGCGGCGCGCCCGAGGCGCTCGAGCACACAGGGCTCTTCTGGCACGACCGGCGACCCCGCCCGACCCACTACGCACTCGGGGCGGGGGAAGAGGACCCGGCTGAGCGCCGGCGCCTGTGGGAACTCTGCCAGTCGCTGATCGAGGCGTGAGACTCGAGCGGCTCGAGCGCGCGCAGGTGCTGCCCCGGCCGCTGGGCGAGGTCTTCGCCTTCTTCTCGGAGGCCGAGAACCGGCATGACCTCGAGCGCATCTTCGACTACCGCCAGGCGGTGGTGTCGCGCCTGCTCGGATGACCATCCTGCTCTGGCTCCGGCGCGACCTTCGGCTCCACGACCATCCGGCTCTGCACGCCGCCCTGGCCACCGGGAGGCCGGTGGTTCCCGTGTTCTGCCTCGATGATCGACTCCTTCACGGTCGTCACGCCTCGGGCCCGCGGACCCAATTCCTTCTTGAATCCCTGGCCGAGCTCGAGGTCGAGCTGCGCAGGCGCGGCAGCGGTCTCGTCCTGCGGCAGGAGCGCCCTGAGCAGATCCTCCCCCAGCTGGCCTCTGAGCTCGCCGCGGACCAGGTCTTCTGGACCGCGGATATCGGCCCCTTCGCGGTGCGAAGAGACAACGCCGTCCGGCAGAAGCTCGCAGAGGCTGGCGTCGAGGCGCACGCCTGGCCTGGACTGTTCGCGGTCGACGACCCGGCCGGCCTGCGGACATCGGCCGGGGAGCCGTACCGGGTGTTCACGCCGTTTCACCGCGCCTGGCTGGGCTGCGGGCGTCGAGAGGTTCTGCCAACTCCGCGTCGCCTGCCCTCGCTGCCGTCCGGACTGACACGAGTGAAGCTCCCGGAGCTCGAGGAGCTGGGGCTCAAGCAGGAGGTGACGGACGCCGAGCCCGGCGGGGAGAGAGCCGGACGCCGTGCGATGCAGAGGTTCCTGCGCACACGGGAAGCTGGCTATGACATCGCCCACGATGACCTGGGCGCCGACGGCACCTCGCGCCTCTCTCCTTACCTGCACCTGGGCTGCGTCTCGCCGCGTGAGGTCGAGGAGCGGCTGGGGCGTGGGGTGGGCGAGGATGCCTTCCGCCGCCAGCTCTGTTGGCGTGAGTTCTACGCCCATGTCCTGGCCCATTTTCCGGGTAACGCCCGCCACGAATTTCAGCCCCGCTACCGTGGGACGATCCGCTGGAGCCGGGCAGAGCAGCGCTTTCAGGCCTGGTGCGAGGGCCGGACAGGCTATCCGGTGGTCGACGCTGCCATGCGCCAGCTGCGCCGCGAGGGGTGGATCCACAACCGCGGCCGCCTCGTGGTGGGGTCGTTCCTGACCAAGGATCTGGGCCTCGACTGGCGTTGGGGCGAGCGCTGGTTCATGCGCCTGCTCATCGATGGCGACGAGGCGAACAACAACGGGAACTGGCAGTGGATCGCCTCCGTCGGGGTGGATCCTCAGCCCCCGTTTCGCCGCATCTACAACCCGGCGCGCCAGCAGCGGCGCTTCGACCCGAACGGCGTCTATGTTCGCCGCTACGTGCCGGAGCTGACGCGGGTCCCCGACGAATATCTGGCCGAGCCCTGGACGATGCCCGACGCGGTCCAGCACAGGGCCGGCTGCATCGTCGGCCGTGACTACCCGGCGCCGATCGTCGACCACGCGGCCGCCCGGCGGGAGGCGCTCGCCCGCTATGGCGAGGCCGCGAGAAGATCTCGCCCCGTTGAGCTCCGCACGGGCCGCCCGGGCGCGTAGGATACGAACCATGGAGCCCGCCCGCGCCCAGCAACTACTGGCTCAGGAGCGCGAGCGCATCGAGCAGGCGCTGGCGGCGCTCGATGGCACGCTGGAGGGGGACGACCGCGTGGAGCCCAACGATCTCGACGACGAGGGGCTCTATCAGGACGAGTACGACGCGGGGCGCCGGCAGGATCTCCAGCAGGGCCTGGCCGCGGTTGAGCGCGCTGAGGCACGGCTGGCCGAGGGGACCTATGGGCTCTCGATCGAGAGTGGCGAGCCGATTCCCGATGGCCGCCTCGAGGCGCTGCCCACCGCCGAGCGGACGGTCGAGGAGGAGGAGCGGCTCGGCCGCACCTAAGCGACAGCAGGCCCGGCGGGCATGATCGGTCGATGAGACGCTGGCTCATCGCCACGCTCCTCCTCCTGATCGGAGGCGCGGCGGTCCCGGTTGGCCAAGCTGCCGGCGTGCCGGGCCAAAGCGGCGGGGGCAGCCTCTCGGCCCCGGCCCCGACGTCGGGTTTCGGAGTCGGTGAGATCGTCGTGACCTACACCGATCCTTCTCGCCACGTCTTCATCGCGGGGCGCGGCTCCGTCCCGCGCCGGCTCGTCACCGTGATCAGATACCCGACGGCCGACAGATCGCTTCTCGACTCGCTGGGCGCGCCACCTGACCGGACTGCGGGGGGCTTCCCGCTCGTCGTCTTCGCCCATGGCTACGACATCACTCCGGGCCCTTATTCCGCGCTCCTGCAGGCGTGGGTTCGAGCCGGCTACGTCGTCGTCGCTCCCATCTTCCCTCTGACCAACCCGGGGGCGCCCGGCGACCCTGACGAATCCGACCTGGTCAACCAACCGGCCGACATGAGCTTCGTCATCACCCGGATCCTGGCCGCTGACGCGACCGGCCACGGCATCCTCTCGCGGTTGATTGACCAAGGTCAGATCGCCGTCACGGGCCAGTCAGACGGCGGCTCCACCGCACTGGCCCTCGCCTACAACGAGCACGACGTCGACCACCGCATCAACGCCGCGATGATTCTCTCCGGCGCAATGATCCCCGGGCTCAGGGGCTATGACTTCCCCGCCCCGAGTCCACCTCTCCTGGCCGTACAGGGCACCGCGGACACCGTGAACCTACCGTCCTCGACCCACCACTTCTTCCGCCTCGCACCGCAGCCGAAGTTCCTGCTCTCGCTTCTGGGAGCCCCGCATCTCGGTCCTTACACGACCGAGCAGCCTCAGCTCGGCATCGTCGAGCGGGTCACCATCGCCTTCCTCGACCGCTACCTCAAGCACGCCCCCGCCGCGGGCGCGCAGATGGAGAAGGCCGGGAGCGTCCCGCGCCTGGCCACCCTCAGCGGCTGAGCGCGCCGAGCTCTGCTTTACCCCACGATCTCCGGTGCCGGGGGCGTGACCGCCCGGGGCTGCTCATCGATCACGTCGTCGAGGACGTCGGCGAACTCGCTCACGATCTGCTTCCAGGAGAAGCGCTCCCGAACCGCCTTCCGGGCCGCCCTACCCCGCCGGGCCCGCTCCGCCGGAGCGTCGAGCGCGGCCAGAATCGCGTTCTCGAGCGCGTCCTCGTCGTCGGGCTCGGTCAGCCAGCCGGTCCGCCCGTCCTCGACGATCATCGCCGGGCCGAGCAGACGCGGGGCAATCACGGGAATCCCGCAGGCCATCCCCTCGACGAGCACTTGGCCGAACTGTTCGCGCTCGCTGGCCATCACCACCGCATCGGAAGCCGCGAACAGGTCGGGAAGCTCTTCCTGGCGATACCAGCCGCTCAGGAACAGATTCTCGACCCCCAGCCGCTCGCCCAGCGCCGCCGGATGCTCTCCCTCCCATTCGCCGGGGTGACCACCCACGAGAACGAGCGAGGCAGGAGACGCGGCCCGCCGGCCGGCTTTCTGAAAGGCGGCGATCAGGCGATCGAGCCGCTTGACCGCGGTGAACCGCCCGACGTATACGAGGACCGTCGAGTCGGCAAGCGGCGCCACCGCGTCTGCGCCGTAGCGCAGGCTTCCCGGGGCCTCCCCGGGCAGCCAGCCCCGAGGCGCCTCGACGAGCACCCGGTGCCACACCGCAGCGCGATCGACCTCATGCGGTGAGAACAGCTCCGTGTCGACGCCGCTGGGCAGGATGACCAAGCGCTGACGCGAGACACCGAGCAGCTCTAGAGCTCGGTCCACCCCTGCCGGAGCCACGAGCAGCCGCTGGCACCGCTGGGCCCAGCGCCGCATGCGCTCGGCCCAGCGCTCGGCGTGCTCCCAGTCGGGCGGGGCTCCGGCCGCGATCCGCTCCAGCATCAGCAATTCGCTCCCGTGCAGCTGGCCCACCACCGGTACGTGGTCGGCCACCCTGGCCGCCGCCTCGTTGAGCGGCGTCAGGTGGTGGAGGTGCAGGACGTCGGCCGAAGCAGCGCCGGCGTCGCGGAGCTCCCGCGTCCACGCGTGCACCTGCCGCTCGTAGTCGAGATCGTCGAGGGCCGCGAACACCCGGTCGGCGGCGCCGGGGCGGTCCTCGTAGGAGGGGTGCATGGGGGCCGTCCCGGAGGCGCCGTCATAGGCCAGCGGCTGGGCCGTGGCCAGCGCCTCATCGAAGCGCACGCCATGCAACTCGCCGCCGTAGAACTCCACTGCGTCACCGTCGGACCCCAGATCGCCACGGGATCCGGCGACCATCCTCACCTCCCAGCCTCGCTCCCGGAGACCCCGCGTCAGCGCGCGGGCCGCGTGCGCCGACCCGCCACGTGGAGAGAAGAGGATTGCCGAGAGGACGGTGGGGGCCATTTGGACACCCCGATTATTACGCCGGATTTCGGTCCGGGAGGCGCGGTCTACCGCGAATCGAACACGATCGCGGTCACGATCGGGCGCCCGCCGAGCAGATCGGCACCGTGCTCCTCCCGCGGCCGATTGCGCAGCCGACCATTGTGAACCAGCGAGGCCGACCCACCGCCGTCGAGATTGATCGCCTCGGTCGCCCCGAGGTCGATTAGCGCGTCGGCAAGCTCGGCCAGGGTCATCCCCGCATCCCGTCCGGTGCGTCCGTCGCAGGCCACGGCGAGCAGTCGCTCGTCCGCCAGCCCCAGAGCGGCCCGCGGATAGCGCCCCGCCGTGATGTCGGAGTCGAACTGGTGCGAGGCGGCGGAGAACCCCTCCGCGTCGATTCCATCTTCGATCACGCGCTCTCCCCGGCTGACCAGCAAAGGCCCCGCCTGGAGCAGGTGGCCCCCGCTGGGCGGCAGCTGGTCGCGCGCCGCGATGCCCAGCTCCCCATCGAGAATGTGCAGGCAGGCCCGCACCGCGTCCCACGGGGCGGCGAAGGGCACGGACGGCAGGTCAACCCCGTCTACGCGCAGAGCGCCCAGCGGGGCGTACTCCGGACGGACGAAGAAGCCGCCCACTACAGCGTGGCGCACGCCCTGCTCGCGGCACCACTGCACTAGCTGCTCCGGGCGCTGGAGCGCGACGACCCGCGGGGAGTAGACCTCACGCGGGTAGCTGGCCACGTGGAGTGTGGTGGCGGTGCCGTCGGCGAGCCGGACGCGCATGCGGGCCAGCCGGGAACGGCGTCCAGGCCGGACCACGGCCCGGGATCTCCAGGTGGGGAGCAGGTTGGTGCTCATAACGCGGGACCGGCCGCCGGTGCGGACATCCCCCAGGGACCATTACACGAGCAGCGGCGGAAGGTTGTACTCACTTGTGAAGACGGCGGGCCCCGTCGGGAGACGGAGCCCGCCGTGATGCGCTCCAATCGGAGCCGCTGTGGGAGGGTCAGCGACTGCGGCGCGGGTCAACGTAGAAGTTGTAAAGCTGGTACTCGCCTCCGTAGGCGACCAAGGTGAACTGCACCGTGTGCTCGCCCCTCAGCTCTCCGGCGTGCAGCATGATCGGCTTTGACGGATACCAGCCCGGAGCAGGGTTCTTGATCATTCCCGTTGCCAGCGCCCATCCTCCGGGTCCGTCGCCCTGGTAGGAGACATACACCGCAACTCCTTCGGTTCCGAACACATCGCTGACCATCGCGCGCGCCTCGGGATAATTGGAGGCATTCACGCACATGGGCGGAGTGACCACGACCGAGCCGGCGGGCATGTCGAGCACCTGCCCTGCGCTGCCGTCCTCAACCGGGGCGCTCACCAGGTGCGCGCCTCGGCTCAGCTGCCAGCCCGTACCGTCCACGTTGTCGACGCTCTCGCCGGGAAGCAGGCTGTACTGGTTGCTGTCGCCCCAGGCCAGAAACGGCTGGGAGAGCGAGTAATCCGGGCACGGTCCGGGTCCGGCCGATGCCGGTCTGGGTGCTGCTGATGCCGCTCCGGGCGCCGCTGCCGCGAGCGCGATCACAGCCCCCGCCGATACGCATCGCTTCCTGAAAAGGCCCTTCATGGCTGCGCTTCACCTGTCCTTGGTGTCATCGGCAGCCGAGCTATCTCACCTGGTGTGAGACCCCTAGCTTTGCGTCCCCGGCTCACGCCGAGTTTGCCCTTTCAGTTTTGTCTCTGGCCCCTTATCGGGCCCCGACCGGACCGGCCCAAGGGTTTCTGGACGGTCGTTCGATCGGGCAAGCGTCGGAGACCTAGTCCCCGGCTCAGGAAACGGACAGCACACGCCGACTAGGGAGAGATGTCGCTGACGCCCAGTCACGCCGAGCAGGAGGTGCTCGAGGACACGCTGCAGCGCGACGCCTCCTCCATCACGGCTCGGCAGCTGTTCGCCGCCCTCGCCCCCGCCATCCTCTTCGCCGTCATCCAGGCGGCGCTCCTGGCCCGCGGTCTCCCGGCTCAGGTTGACCTTCTGCCCGTCGCAGCCTGCCTGCTCGTCCTGTTCGCCGCCGAGTACGTGCGGATCGACCTGCCCTTCGGCTATACCGTGCCCACTCAGCTCGGTCTCGTGCCCCTGTGGTTTGCCGCCCCCCCGGCGCTGGTTCCGCTCCTGGTCATGCTCGTGATCGCCGCCCACGAACTGATCGACGTCATCCGAGGCCAGCTACGCCCTTCACGCCTGGTCACCGTGCCGGCCAACGCCGCCCCTCTGATCGCGCCGGCGGCGATCTTCGTCGTGGCCGGCGTCGCCCCTCGCTCGGCCGGTCTGGGGCTCCTCGCTGTCGCTCTCGCCGCCCAGTTCGCGCTCGACTTCGTCCTCTCGGCCCTGCGCCAGAGCATGGATCGCGCGGCCACAGTTTCGGCCCAGCTCACCGACTGGTGGATCTACGTGGTCGATGCCGGGCTGTCCTGCGTCGCCCTCGTGGTGGCCAAGCAGTTCACGCATTCGCCACTGGCCGTGCTCGCCCTCCTGCCGCTGCTGGCCATCTTCAGGGTCTTCTCACAGGAGCGCCGCGCCCGCCTCGAGAGCCTGCTCGAGCTCCGCGACGCCTACCGCGGGACTGCACTCGTGCTCCGTGACGTTGTCGAGGCCGACGACGGCTACACCGGGCGCCACTGCCAGAGCGTCGTCCTCCTCGCCCTGGCCGTGGGTCAGGAGATCGGTCTCGATCCTCAGCGGCTGCGCAACCTGGAGTTCGGAGCGCTCCTCCACGACGTGGGCAAGATCGCGATCCCCAAGGAGATCATCAACAAACCGGGCAGGCTCGACCCCCGCGAGTGGATGCTCGTCAAGACTCACACCGTGGAGGGCCAGCGCATGCTCGATCGGGTCGGCGGTTCGATGCGTGAAGTCGCGGCCATCGTCCGCTCTCACCACGAGCGCTGGGACGGCGATGGCTACCCGGATGGACTGGCCGGCGAAGAGATTCCCCTCGAGTCGCGCATCATCTCCTGCTGCGACACGTGGAACGCGATGCGCACCGACCGCTCCTACCGCCAGGCCCTCTCCTACGACGCGGCGATGGGGGAGCTGCTGGCCGCCTCGGGAACCCAGCTTGACCCCTCCCTCGTCTTCGCGCTGATCCGCGTGCTCGAGCGTGACGAGCGCCAGGCGCGGCCGCCCCGTTCGACCCGGGTGGGGCCGGCACCCGCTCTGGTGGAGACCATGCTCGGGGCCCTAGATTCGGCTGCCGCAGCCGGCTAGCTCATAGCCGCCGAACTGACCCACGCGGTCGGCGAAGGCGGCGCTTCCCAGCACCTCGCCCAGCGCCTCGACAGCGGGATGGGCTGACCACTGCTGGCTCACCCACACTTCGACCGTGTGCTCCTCCAGGGCGATAAAGCGCTGCTCAAAGGCGTGCGCGGCCGACTCCGTGGTCAGAGCGGCGCAGCCCAGGATCGCGGCGGTGCGTGCGGCTTCGATGTGCCCGCAGGCCAGCGGGCCGGCGGGCAATGGCACGTGTCCGCACCGGTGCAGCGCCCGCTCGAGCGCCTGCTGGCTGCTCGCCGCCGGCTCACGCTGGACGAGGGGAAGGCCGCTTTCCAGCACCCCCTCGAGACCTGTGAAGGTCACCGCGGACGGATGGGCGAGTCCCACCTGCCAGCGCGCAAGGTGCAACCGGAGGAGCGAGAGTGGAGGAAGGGGAAGCTCGCCGGGCCCATGAACCACGGCGGCGTGGATACGCCCTCGCCCCAGCGCGCGCAGGGCGACGCCGGTCGGTGCCGAGAGGGACAGCAGGCTTCGCTCGCCCAATCCCGCCAGCATCCCCTCCGCGATCCCGAGCGCGGGATCGCAGCCGGCCAGGACGAGACCCGCGGGCGCGGCGTTCTCGAACAGCCGCAGCTCCCCGGCCTCGAGCCGGCCGTCGGGGCGGGCCCAGGCCGCCCCCGCGGCGCCGTGATCGGGAAGCTCGGCGGCGACCAGTTGGTCACCGACCCGGCCCACGCGCAACGGTCTGCCCTCGCGGAGGTGCTCTGCCACCGCAGGTAGTACGCCGGTCCCAGCAGGAGCGAACAGCGCCTCCACCGTCGTGGCCAGAGCGCGGGCCAATCGGAGCGCGGCATCCACCGAGGGCGCGTTCTGACCTGACTCGACGGCGGCAACAAGTTGCCGGCTCACCCCGGCCCGGGCCGCGAGCTCGCCCTGCGTCAGCCCGGACTGACGCCGCCGTTCTCGCAGGCCGGCCGGCGGCCGTGGCGGTGATTCCATGATCACGATATTGTGCCAGCATCCTGGCTCGACTGGTGATTCGTCCCCACCGCCCTCTCGCCCTGCTGGCGTTGCTCGCCTCCGGAGTTGGCCTCGCGGGGTGCGGAGGCAGCAGCCATCCCGGGGCGACACCGCCGACGATTCTCGCCGCCGCCTCCCTGACCAAGGTCTTCCCGCAGATCGACCCAGGCGCCCGGTACACCTTCGGCGGCTCGGGGGCCCTGGAGACCGATATCGAGCGGGGCGCGCCGGCCGACGTGTACGCCGCCGCCAGTCCCAAGCAACCGGCGCAGCTGTTCGCCAAGGGCTTGGTGGGCAAGCCGGTCGAATTCGCCACCAACACGCTCGTCCTGATCGTCCCTGAGGCGAACCCAGCCCATATCCAGTCGGTCAGCGCCATCACCAAGCCGGGGGTCAAGCTCGTCATCTGCAACGCGACTGTCCCCTGTGGCGACTACGCGCGGAAGGCGTTCAAGAACCTGTGCATCACCAGCGCGGCGATGAAGAACGTGGTCAGCCAGACCACCGACGTCAGCCAGACCGTGGCCGACGTCGCGTTGGGTCAGGCGGACGCCGGGTTCGTTTACATCACGGACGCCAAGGCGGCGCACGGAAAGGTCAAGGTCATCCGGCTTCCCGCGGCCGCCAAGCCCGGCGCCAAGGACTTCGTTGCGGTGGTCAAGGCAGGCAAGCACCAGAGCGGGGCCAAGGCCTTTGTCGCACTTGTCCTCTCCCCCACCGGGCAGGCCAAGCTGAGGGCGGACGGCTTCGGGCCGCCGTGAGCGCCGCCGCCCGAGGATGGGCCGCTCTCAGCGGCCCGAGGGTGACGCGCCTGGGTGTCGCTGTGGGGGCGGCGCTTGTGATCGCGGTGGTGCTGGCCTTCCTCCTCCTGCCGATCATCGCGCTCGTCACCTACCAGCCGCTGCCCGACCTGATCCGCGGCTTCGGCACGAAGGTGGCCACCGACGCCATCCTCGTCTCGCTGAAGACGAACGGGATCGCCTTTGCCCTCATGGTCGGCCTGGGAACCCCGTTCGCCTACGTCCTTGCCCGCTCCCGCTTTCCCGGACGCAGCCTCGTCATAACGATCGTCGAGATTCCGCTCGTGATGCCCCCTGCGGTCGCGGGCCTGGGTCTGCTCGTCGCCTTCGGGCGCTTGGGCCTCCTCTCTCACACCCTGACCGTGCTCGGCATCGACCTCGCCTTCAGCCAGGCCGCTGTCGTGCTGGCCATCCTCTTCGTGGCCAGCCCCTTCTACCTCCGGGGCGCGATCGCCGCCTTTGCCGCCGTCGACCCGACGCTCCTCGACGTTGCGGGGACGCTCGGGGCGGGACCGCTGCGACGGCTCGTCCGCGTGGCCGTGCCCCTGGCCGCCGGCGGACTCGGGGCCGCCGCGGCGGTTGCTTTCGCCCGTGGCCTGGGCGAATTCGGCGCCACCATCCTGTTCGCGGGCAGCTTCCAGGGGGCCACTCAGACGCTGCCCCTGGCTGTTTACTCGCTCTTCGACGTCAATCTCAATCAGGCGATCGCCATCGGGGTGCTGCTGATAATCGTCAGCGCTGCCATCCTGCTCACCGCGAAGCTGCTGGCACGCTTATGGACCTCAGCGCCGACATCACCCTCCCCCGGCGGTCGTTCGATCTTCGTGTCGAGCTGACCCTGGGCGAGGAGACGCTGGCGCTGGTCGGCCCCTCGGGGGCCGGCAAGACCTCGCTCTTACGCACCATCGCCGGTCTCGAGCGACCCACCGCGGGACGCATCGCCCTGGGCGAGGAGCTCTGGCTCGACACCCGCCGGGGCGTCCAGCTTGGGCCCGAGCGGCGACGGGTCGGCTACCTGCCTCAGGACTACGCCCTTTTCCCGCACCTCACGGTGGCCGGGAACGTCCGCTTTGCGGGCCGTCGAGATCGGCCGGATCTGCTCGACCGCCTGGGCGTGGAGCATCTGGCGAAGGCGCACCCCGGTCAGCTCTCCGGTGGGGAGCGCCAGCGCGTCGCCCTGGCCCGGGCGCTGGCCCGCGAGCCGCGCGTGCTGCTCCTCGATGAGCCGTTCGCGGCGCTCGACGCGATCACGCGGGAGCAGGTCCGCTTCGAGCTCGCCGACCTCCTCCCCCACCTCCGCCTGCCCACACTGCTGGTTACCCACTCCTTCGAGGACGCTGCCGCTCTCGCCGACCGCGTGGGCGTCCTGGCCGAGGGCCAGATCGTCCAGCTCGGCCCTCCGCGCGAGCTGATTCAGGCTCCTGCGAGCGCCCTGGTGGCGCAGCTCACCGGCGCCAACACGCTCACCGGTACCGCCGAGCCCGCTGCCTCCGGCTCGATCGTCACCCTCGACGGCGGCGGGGAGCTCCGGAGCATGAGCCCGGCCCGCGGACGGGTTCAGGTGGCCTTCCACCCTTGGACTGTCCAGCTGACGGAGCCCGAGCACAGCCTCCTTACCGACACGGTGCTCAGCGTGCGCCCCGAGCGCGGAGCTCTCGTCGTCCGGCTGACGCGCCTAACCGCGCGCATCGAGGACCGCGGCAACGGCCAGGGTCACCTCGAGGAGGGCACGCTCGTCGGACTGCGGGTGGCGCCGGAAGACGTGCGGGTGCTCAACTAGAGGACCGCGCGCGCCGGATGGCACGCGCGGTCTTCTAAGTTGGCGGCCTGAGAGCTCAGCTACCGCGAGGCGAAAGGCTGGCGGGTCGCCCGGGGGGTGCGGCGGGCCAGCCGGGACTCCGGCGCATGGGTGACGCGGCGGGTGGGGCGCTCACGCTGCTGGGCGGCGAACAGGAGACCGTGCTGCCGGCGGTCCGCAGCGATCGCCCGGATGTGGAGGGCAACCATCGCAGTGACGATCATGACGGCCAGAACTGCGTTCAGAATCACGATGAGCAACATTCAGGGCCTCTTTCTCAGCGGGCTTAACTCCTTACGAGTTCAATCTTCGGGCCCGCGTGAAAGAGCCTTGTTGGATATCTGTCAAAAAGTTCTAAGAGCCTTCCTGAAGGCCTCAGACCGCCGATTCCTGCGGGCCGCCAATGGGGGCGGGCGCCGTCTGAGGCGCCGACACCGCGGGTCCGAAGCTCACCGTCAGCAGTGCACCACCATCCGGTGCGTTGGCGGCGCGGGCGTACCCACCGTGAGACTCAGTCGCCTGCTTGACGATGGCCAGCCCGAGACCTGAACCGGGCATCCGGCGCGCGCCGGTGGCGCGGTAGAAGCGATCGAAGACGTGCGGGAGGTCAGACTCGCCGAAGCCGGGACCGTGGTCGCGGACCGTGAGCACCCCGTCACGGAGCCGGATCTCCACCTCTCCGTCGGGGGGGCTCCACTTGCCGGCGTTGTCGATCACGTTCGTCACGGCACGGCCGATCCGTTCCGGGACCCCCGGCACGACCGTCGGCTCCAGGTCCAGGTTGAAACGGAGCCCAGGTGCCCGGCGCTGCGCACGCTCGACCGTATCCCTGACGATCGTGTCGAGCTCGACGTCGTCGGCGTTGAGGTTCGGCGCCGAACCGCGAGCCAGCTCCATCACGTCGGCCACGATCTGGGTCAGCTCATCAAGCTCGGCCAGGATCGACTCCTGCAGCTCCCCCCGCTCGTGCTCAGGCAGGCGATGAGCCTCGAGGAAGATCTGGATGTTGCTGCGCAGCGCGGCAATCGGCGTCCGGAGCTCATGGGAGGCGTCGGCCACCAGGTGGCGCTGCGCCTCGATCGAGCGCTCCAGCGCGGCGATCGTCTGGTTGAAGCTGGCCGCGAGCCGGCGCAGCTCGATCGCGTCGGTCTCCTCGAGGCGCGCCGGCCGGTCGAGGGTTTGGGTGACGCGCTCGGTGCGGGCGACAAAGCGCTCGATCGGTCGCAGAGCCGAGCGGGAAACGGCGAATCCGAGCAGGGCGGCCAGAAGCACCCCACCGACGATGAGAAGCCCGTAGGTCAGGAGCAATCCGTCGAGCACCGAGTCCGCGTCGGTGAGCGGCTCGGCGACCATGACCACGTGCTGACCGCCCGGGTCCCACGCGGCGTATATCTCCTCGTGGGCGCCGTTTACGGTGGACGAGAAGTAGGTGCTCCCGCCATGGTCGCGCGCGATGTCAAGGACCTGGCTGGTAACGGGCAGCCGGGCGGTGCTACTGGCGTGAACCGTGCCGTTCGGGTTCACAGTCTGGAAGTAGCCCGCTGCGCCTCCCAGCCCGGGCGGTCCCGGAAACCCGCCCTGTTTACCTTCCGGTCGGCCGAAATCGTTGTCGGGCTGACCGCCACCGGTTCCGCGCGGGGTCGGTTGGAGGTAATGCTGGGCCTGGGCCCGCAGGTCAGTGCGGATCTGCCCGATCAGGGCTGAGCGCGTGCTGAAGTAGCCGGTGATCGACAGGGCCACGGCCACCGCGGCGACCGCCACGGCTGCCGCTGCCCCGATCCGCCGGCGGAGGCTCATCTAGGGCTCCCGCAGCACGTACCCGACGCCATGAACCGTGTGAATGAGACGTCGACCACCCTCCGCCTCGAGCTTGCGCCGCAGGTAACCAATGTAAACGCGAAGCGCGTTGCCCGAGGGTCCGAAGTCATAGCCCCAGACGCGATCGTAAATCAGCTCCGAGGACAGGACGCGGCGTTGGTTGAGCATGAACAGCTCGAGCAACTGGTACTCGGTGCGGGTGAGTTCGATCTCCCGGTCACCGATGCGGGCGGCATGGGCATCGGCATCGAGCTCGAGCTCGGCGAAGTGCAGAAGGCGGCCGTCCGCACCATCGATGTGCCGGCGCATGATCGCTTTGAGCCGGGCCTGGAGCTCCCGGACGTCGTAGGGCTTGACCAGGTAGTCGTCAGCGCCCGCCTCCAGCCCATCCACCCTGTCTTCGATCGCCGCCCGCGCGGTCAGCATCAGGATCGGAGTGCGGTCGCCGGAGCGGCGCAAAGTTCGCGTGACCTCCACGCCGTCGATGTCGGGCAGCCCGAGGTCAAGCACGATTGCGTCGGGGACGTCCTGCTGCGCGCGCAGCAGGCCTGCCTCGCCCGTCGGGGCCTGAAGAACCTCGTAGCCACCGAGCAGAAGGGCGCGGCGGACCGCGGCCCGGACTGCGTCATCGTCTTCGATTACGAGGATTCGCATCGTCCCTAAGCCAGAAGCTAGCGTCTACGGTCACGAGGCAAGCTTGCCCGGAGCTTCGAAGCCAGCGGCAAGACGGGTGTAAGGAAAATGTAAGGCGTCATTGGCATCGGGTAGAGAAGCCAGATGCCCTCCCGAGTAGGCATCATCGGCTCCGGCCACCACGGCTTGGTGGCCGGAATCCGGCTCGCCGAGGCGGGCTGCGAGGTCACCGTCCTGGAGACGGCCGACAGGCCGGGCGGCGCGGTGCGAAGCGAAGAGCTGACCCTGCCCGGCTTCTGCCACGACACCTGCGCTGCCTTCTTTCCCCTCGCTCTCGCATCGTCCACGTTCCGGGAGCTCGAGCTCGAGGTCGAATGGGTGAACCCCCCGCTGTCGATGGTCCATGTGACCGATGAGGAAGGCGGAGAGATCGCCCTGCACCGCGACCTGACCGCGACGGTCCAATCTCTCGAGCGGTCCGCTCCGGGCGCGGGCCGTGCCTGGCAGGAGCTCGTGCAAACCCTGTGGCCCCATCGGGAGCCGCTGATCGAGTCCGCGCTCGGCCCGATCCCCCCGGTGCGGCCGGCGGCTCGGTTATTGGCCGGCCTGAGGGCCAAGGCGCTTGAGCTCGCGCCGATTGCCGTGGGCTCGTCGGCTCAACTCGGACGGCAGCTCTTCGGTAGTGATGAGGCCGCGGCCTGGCTGGCGGGATCCGGCGCCCACGCCGACGTGACGCCGCAGTCTCCTGGGAGCGCCGTGTTCTCACTCGGGCTCAACTTCCTCGCCCATCACGTGGGCTGGCCACTGGCCCGGGGCGGATCCCAGACTGTAACCGCAGCGCTGGTGGGCCGCCTGGGCCGGCACGGCGGAGAGCTCCGCTGCCAAGCCGGGGTCGAGGCGATCGAACTGGACCGGGGCTGCATCACCGGCCTTCGGCTGCGCAACGGTCAGCGGCTCGGTGTCGACGCCGTGGTCTGCACCGCAAGCCCACGGGTCCTTGTCGGTCTCCTTCCCCCGGGCGCACTGCCCGGCCGTATCCAGCGCCGCCTCGATGGCTGGCGTTACTCGCTCGGCACAGTCAAGCTCGACTGGGCCCTCTCGGCACCCGTGCCCTGGACGTCGCCTGGAGCGCGTGAGGCGGGAGTGGTCCATGTCGGCGGGTCCCTTGATGAAGTGACCCTCTCGTTGAGCGAGGCCAGCGTAGGCCGGTTCCCCGATCGGCCCACCCTGGTGGTGGGTCAGCAGTCGCTGCACGACCGCACCCGGGCGCCGGACGGTAAGCACACGCTGTATGCCTACGCCCGCATACCCCCGGATTCGACGCTCAGCGAGTCGGAGATGACCGAGCGTGTGGAGCAGCAGATCGAACGCTTCGCGCCCGGGTTCCGGGCCCTGATCGAGGCGCGTTCGGTCCGCCCCCCGAACGCGCTCGAGGCTGCGAACCCGAGCCTGGTCGGCGGCGACCTGGCCAGCGGCAGCTGCGAGCTCGATCAGCAGCTCATCTTCCGACCCGATCCCGCGCTGTGCCGAGGCAGGACTCCGATCCGCGGTCTCTATGTGGCCGGGGCATGGGTCCACCCCGGACCAGCGGTTCATGGCGTGTCCGGGCGTCGCGCGGCCGACCTCTACCTCCGGGACCGGCGCCTCAGGCGAACCTGAGCGCGGCCGCTGCCAGCGGGAGATAATCCCCGCCATCGGCCGCTGCCTCTCAGCCGCACTCTTGACTGCAGCTTTGGCGCTCCTCCTCGGTGCCCCGGCGGCCCTGGCCCGTGAGCGCCCCCTGGTTCAGATCAGCACCGCTCAGATCGTGGTGAGGACGCCGGGTGGTGCCAGTGCGGTGGTTGACCGCCTTCCCTTCGGGATCCGGTTTCTCGACCCAGCCGGGCGAACCGTGCTCGCCGAGTCCGGCTCATCGGCACTCCCCTTCCCGGTCGCCCCGGTGCCTCAGCTCGAGTTCGGGACGATCAGCCCTGCGGCCCCCACCCTCTACGCACCCCTGTCGTTCCTGGTCGGCACCCAGTCGCTCACCCAGGAACCCGCCGGAGAGTGGGAGGGAAACCTGGCTTCCGTCACCGAGGGTGGCATCGAATATTCGGCTCAGTCCGTGCTCAGCGCGCAGACCCAGGGCGACGGGGTCTCGCTCGTCCTTTCCACCAACGATCCCACCGGCCGCCAGCTCGACGTCACCATCGCCCCGGCTGGGCCGGCCGATGCTCTCGCGGTCCACGTCAGCCCGAGCAGCACGGCCAACCTGGCCACGATGTCCGACTCATTCAGCTCCGGGCCCGACGAAGCGTTCCACGGCTTCGGAGGTCGCCACAACTCTCTCGATGAGCACGGCGCCGAGTTCTACAACTGGCTGCAGCAGGAGAACCTCAGCTCGGGAAGCGCCCAGAAGCTGACCGAGCCCACCTCGCCGGGGGGGGATACCTACATGTTCCCCAATGGCCCCGAAGCCGCCTACTACGTGCAATCGTCGTTCGCCTCCTCACACGGCTACGGGTTCCTGCTCAGCCGCAATGAGATCTCACACTGGCGGCTGGACTCAGATCGCCCGGATGCCTGGCAGACCGAGGTCGCCGCTCCGGGGCTCGACTACGTCGTCGTCCCGGCCGGCGCGCCGCCGGCGATGGCCCAGCTCACGCAGATCACAGGGCGCCAGCCGGCGCCACCGAGCTGGGCCGCGGGGTCTCTGTTCGACCGGCTTGTCAAATACCCGTCTGATCCGGCCGCCAATTACGCGCAGGAGGTGCAGTCGGACATCGACAACTTCAAGCGCTACCACCTTCACGTCGACGGCTACCGGATCGAGGGGTGGGCGGAGCTCCCTCCCCCGGTGCTGGGGCACTTCATCTCCGAACTCAAGCAGCTGGGAATCCACCCGCTGCTCTACTTCCGTGCCTTCGTCGGCACCGACACGACCGGGACCGACGACCCCGTGGACTACGACTACGCGGTCTCCCACGGCTACGTCGCCACGCACGCCGACGGAAGCCCGTACACCTTCATCTCCAACTTCAACGACCCGGCCGCGGTGATCGATTTCACCAACCCGGCCGCCGTGGCCTGGTGGCAGAGCCGGATTCGCGCCGCCCTGAACCTGGGTGCCGACGGCTTCATGCAGGACTTCGGCGAGCAGGTCCTCTCCGACATGCACTTCCACGATGGCGAGACGGGGGCGGCCATGCACAACCGCCTGCCTGTTCTCTTCGACCTGGCCACCCGCGAGGTCGTGGGCGCGTACGAGCGCCAGCATCCGGGACGTCAGATCTTCTTCTACACGCGCGCCGGTTACTCGGGCACTCCAGGCGACGCGGCCTACGAGAGCGCCAACTTCCCCGGGGACGAGACGACCGATTGGAGCCGTGCCTCCGGCCTGGCCTCGCTGACCACCGACATGCTCAACCGCGCCATCGGGGGTGCCTACGGCTACAGCACCGACATCGGGGGCTACCTCGATATCGGGCCATACCAGGCGACGACCAAGGAGCTCTTCACTCGCTGGGCGGAGTGGGCGGCCCTATCTCCGCTCTTTCGCCTCCACGGGTCGGTCGCCGCCGGGACCCACGCCCCCTGGACCTACGACGCGCAGACAGTCAGGATCTACGCCGCCCTCACCGCTCTGCACCTGGCAGCCCGGCCGCTGATCCTGAGACTGTGGCGCCAGGCTGACCTCACCGGTATGCCCATCACGCGCCCGCTGTGGCTCCAATATCCGTCCGATCCCGTGGCCGCGGAGCAGGATCAGGAGTGGCTGCTGGGACCCGACGTGCTCGTCGCGCCCGTGGTCACCGAGGCCGCGAGCTCCCGTGACGTCTACTTCCCCGCGGGGTGCTGGCGAAGCCCCGTTACCGGCCGCCGCTACCAGGGCCCGCTCTCCGCCACGGTGACCGCCCGGCTCGACCAGCTGCCCTACTTCTTCACCTGTGGCACCCGGCCGTTTGCCGTCGCGAGCGCGGTCAAGCCACACCGCCGGGTTCGGCGTCGCCAAATCACCCGCTCGCGACACCGGGCGCGTTTCACGGGCTGACACCGGGCTAGCCTCGGTCGATGGCGCCGATCCTGATCAAGCTCGTGTTCGCTCCGGGTCTGATGGTCGTGGCCACGCTTGCCCAGCGGGCCTGGGGGCCGCGGGTCGCCGGCGTTCTCGCCGCCTTTCCCGCCATCGTCGGACCGCTTCTGCTCGTGACCGCCCTGGAGCACGGAGCCCATGCCACGGCGCAGGCCGCCGCCGGAACGCTGCTCGGGCTCGTGACCCTGGCCGCGTTCAGCCTGGTCTACGCCGAGACGGCACGGCGGCGAGGTTGGCGGGCCAGTCTCGGCGCCGGGTGGCTGGCCGCGGCGCTCGCCGCCGGCGCTGCAGGGGCCTGGGCGGGGCGGATCGACGCCATCTCCGCTGGCGTGATTGCCGCCCTCTCGCTGGCCAGCGTGGGCGTCGCGCTGAGGTGGAGAAGGCGAAGCCAGACCCCGGCCCCGACACCGGTCCTCGCCAGGAGCACGGCCCTCGCACCGCGCGCCGCCTTGACCGCCCTGCTCGTCACGGCGCTGTCGGCGGCGGTGAGCCGGCTTGGACCCACGGCGGGGGGAATGCTCGCGGCCCTGCCCGTCGTCGCCTCAATGCTCACAGTCTTTGCGCATCGTGGATCCGGCCCCGGTGCCGCCGTGGAGATGCTCCGCGGCACCGTGACCGGGATGGCCGGCTTCGTGGTCTTCTGTGAGCTGGTCGCGCTGACCATCGTCGATTCAGGACCCGCCGCTGCCTTCGGGCTGGCCACAGTGGCAGCCCTGGCGTTCAGCGCGGCGGCCGCCGGTGGGTGGGGGCGCGGCCCGGAGGCTGACGGGGCGCTTCGCGCTCAGGCAGAGGCGGGACCGAGAGCTCAGTCGGCTTGCCCTGCTCGAGCTTGACCTCGTGCTCGTAGTGGTGAATCGCGAGGGGGTCGCCTGAGAGCAGCGAGTACTTAGCGGCCTCGTGCTTGATCTCGACGCCCAGCTGTCGGCCTTGGAAGAGGAGCCGGAAGGCGATCCGGGTCAGCGCCCCGGGCAGCCGGGGTCGGAAGGTGTAGTTCCCCCCGTGATCACGGACGCCCCCAAATCCGGCTATCGCCACCACCGCCGCGCCGGCCAGCGACGCTATGTGCAACCCGTCCCGGGTGTTGTGCTCCAGATCCTCCAGATCGATCAGCGCCGCCTCGGCGAAGTAGTCGTAGGCCAGGTCCATATGGCCCACCTCGGCGGCCAGGATGGCCTGGATGCTCGCCGACAGTGAGGAATCGCGAACCGTGAGCTGTTCGTAGTAGTCGAAGTTGCGCAGCTTCTGCTCGTCGCTGAAGGCATCGCCGTGGGTGAACATGGCCAGGACCAGGTCGGCCTGCTTGACCACCTGCTTGCGGTACAGGTCGAAGTAGGGGAAGTGCAGGAGCAGCGGATACTGATCCGGTTTCGTCGCCGCGAAGTCCCACCGCTGGTGCTCGGTGAAATCCTCGGCCTGCGGGTGGACGCCCAGGGCCTCGTCATAGGGGATGAGCATCCGGTCGGCGGCATCGCGCCAGCTCGCCATCTCCTCCTCGTCAACGCCCAGCTCGGCGGCACGTGCGCCCTGGCGCTCGGCGGCCTCGGCCGCGGCGCGCAGGTTGGCCTGCGCCATCAGATTCGTATAGATGTTGTTGTCGGCGATCGCGCTGTACTCGTCTGGGCCGGTAACGCCGTCGATCCGGAAGGCGCCTGAAATGTCGTGGTGGCCGAGTGAGCGCCATAGCCTCGCCGTTTCGACCAGGAGCTCCATCCCGACCTCGCGGTCGAAGTCCTCGTCGTCGGTGGCCAGCTGGTAGCGGATCACCGCTCCGGCGATATCGCCGTTGATGTGAAAGGCCCCGGTCCCCGCCGGCCAGTAGCCCGAGCACTCCTCGCCGTTGATCGTCCGCCACGGAAAGGCGGCGCCGCGCAGGCCCAGCGCCTGGGCGCGCTTACGAGCCAGATCGAGCGTCTCGTGACGCCAGCGCAGGGCGTCGGCGGTGGCCTGCGGGGCCACGTAGGTGAGGATGCCCAGGACGTAGCCCTCGGTGTCCCAGAACGTGTGCCCGTCATAACCGGAGCCCGTGAGGCCCTTGGCCGGGATCGCCCGCCGCTCGCCTCGCGCGCCGGCCTGCAGCGTGTGGAACATGGCGAAGCGAACCGCCTGCTGAAGCTCGGGGTCGCCCTCGATCTCGATGTCGGCCCGCTGCCAATAGTCATCGAGATATTCCCGCTGGTCTTGAACCAGACCCTCCCAGCCCCGGCGCTTGGCCCCCGCGAGCGCCGCGGCCCCCTGGTCACGGACGGCCTCCACCGACCGTTCCTGCGACCAGCCATAGGTCAGGAACTTGACCACGCGCAGCGGCTGCCCGGGGCGAACCGTGGTCGTGAGGGTGAGGCGGGCTATGTCCTCGAACGATTCAACCGCGACCTCGGGCGAATCCTCGACCTCGATCACGTGGTCCATGACCGCCGCCAGCGTGAGCCCGCTCGACTTGGTCGTGTGGACGAGAAACGCCCGCTGGTCCTGGCTTCCGTTGAGCCGTGACTGCAACGGCGCGGCCAGCACCGCCGCAACCCGGGGATCCATGCCACCGTCAGGTAACGACTCGTTGGCCACCAGTTCCGACTGGACCACCACCGTCGCCTCGCCGTCCAGGGGCTCGACCTCGTAGAGGATCGCGGCCACCGCGCGCTGCACAAAGGACACGAGCCGCGTCGAGGAGACCCGCACCAGACGGCCGGTCGGCGAGAGCCATTCGGCCTGCCGCGTCAGGACGCCGGCCCGGAGATCCAGCACCCGCTCGTGGCTGCGCAGCTCGCCGTAGCGGACATCGAACGGCTCGTCCTCCACGAGCAGGCGAAAAATCTTCCCGTTCGTCACGTTGACGACCGTCTGGCTGGATTCCGGATCCCCGTAGGCCGCCTCGGCATAGGGCAACGGCCGCACCTCGTAGAAGCCGTTCAGATACGTCCCGGGCAACCCGGAGGGCTCTCCCTCGTCGAGATTGCCGCGCAACCCGATGTGGCCGTTGGCCAGCGCGAACACCGACTCCGTCTGGGCTAGGCGCTCTACGTCCAGGTGCGTCTCACGCACGACCCAGGGCTCGACTGGGAAGGCGGGGTGCTGGATCGGCACAGCGTCTCGAGTCAGAGTCTTGGCGCCGCCGGACGCGACTCGAAGGGTGTCGAATGTCTGGCTCGGGGCACTAGAGAAGCTCGTCCAGGTCCTTGACCACCACGTCGGCGCCGTGTTCCTTGAGCGCGTCCGCCTGCCCCACCCGGTCGACACCGACGACGAACCCGAAGTTCCCCGCCCGGCCGGCCTCGACGCCGGCCAGAGCGTCCTCATAGACACATGCCGCCTTGGCCTCGACCCCCAACAGGCGCGCGCCGGCGAGGAAGGTGTCCGGTGCCGGCTTGCCCTTGAGATGCTCACGGTCGGCGACCACTCCGTCGACGATCTCCTCGAACAGGTCGATCATCCCCGCCGCCTTTAGGACGTCACGCGCGTTCGTGCTCGATGAGACCACGGCGCGGCGAAGCCCGGCCTCGGCGGCCGCCTTCACGTAACGGACCGACCCGTCGTAGGCCTGGACCCCGTCGTCGTGGATGAGCTTCAGGACCAACTCGTTCTTGCGGTTGCCGAGACCGTCGATCGTCTCCGCGCTCGGCGGATCGTCCGGGGTGCCCTGCGGCAGCTCGATGTGCCTGGACTCCAGAAAGGAGGCCACGCCCTCATAGCGCGGCTTGCCATCGACGTAATCGTCGTAGTCGCCGTGGGTGTCGAAGGGCACGAACTCCTCCCCGCTGGCCTCCGCCCGGCTCTTGAGGAAGTCGTCGAACATCGACTTCCACGCCTGCGCGTGAACCTTGGCGGTCTGGGTAAGCACGCCGTCGAGATCGAACAGGCAGGCGGTCACCCCCTCAGGTAGGCCCAGCATCGACGCACAGGATACGGTGCGGCTGACCCAAACCCCCCACAACCCCGGAGAGTCACGAGATGGCGACAGACACACCAATGCAGCTGGGAATGGTCGGGCTCGGCCGGATGGGAGCCGGAATCGTGCGCCGTCTCATGGCGGACGGGCATAGCTGTGTCGGCTATGACCGTGACGAGAAGATGGTCAGCGCCATGGAGAGTGAGGGGATGACCGGCGCTCGCTCACTGGAGGAGTTCGCGTCCAAGCTCGAGAAGCCGCGGACGGCGTGGATCATGGTCCCGGCCGGAGACATCACCGATCAGGCGATCCGCGACGTGGCGAAGGTGTTCGAGACCGACGACGTGATCATCGATGGCGGCAACACCCACTATCACGACGACATCCGCCACGCCGCCGAGCTCAAGGAGCGGGGACTCCACCACGTGGACGTCGGGACGAGCGGCGGTGTGTTCGGGCTTGAGCGCGGCTTCTGCCTGATGGTCGGCGGCGAGGACGATGTGGTGGGCCGGCTGGGTCCGCTCTTCGGCTCGATCGCTCCGGGCCCAGAAGCGGCACCGCGAACGCCGGGTCGCACGGGCGACTTCAGCCCGTCGGAGACCGGCTTTCTCCACTGCGGCCCCAGTGGCGCCGGTCACTTCGTGAAGATGGTCCACAACGGGATCGAGTACGGGATCATGGCCGCCTACGCCGAGGGCCTGAACATCCTGCACAACGCGGATATCGGGACCCGGGAGCAGGAGTCTGACGCCGAGACCGCGCCGCTGGAGCACCCTGAGTACTACCGGTACGAGATCGACACGACCGAGGTCGCGGAGGTGTGGCGGCGCGGCAGCGTGATCGCATCCTGGCTCCTCGACCTCACCGCCCAGGCCCTGTATGAGTCCTCGGACCTCCAGGAGTTCTCAGGTCGGGTATCCGACTCAGGCGAGGGCCGCTGGACCTCGGTCGCGGCGATTGACGTGGGTGTGCCTGCGCCGGTCCTGACCACAGCGCTCTACTCACGCTTCATGTCACGTGACCTCGACGACTTCGCCAACAAGGTGCTTTCGGCCATGCGCAAGCAGTTCGGAGGCCACACAGAGAAGGCCGCCCGGCCGAGCTGAGGTCGGACAAGCGTCCACGGCTCGCCCCTAGCTCTAGGTTTGCCCGCAAATTGCCGATATACACCAACCGGTGGGCGATCATGACGCTCCCAAACTGAGGCGGTACCTGCCGCACGCACTGGCCGCAACCGCGGTTGTGATCGTCCTGCCCATCGGCGTCGTATCCCTCCTTGTGAGCGGCGGGATTCTCGACTCCGTGTTCGTCACCGGCCCGGTGGCCATGATCCTCTCGCTCGGCACCTCCTCGGCGGGAAGCGCCTGGTGGAGGAAGCGTCGCGACTCCCACGATCTGGTCTTCTCCGATTTGATGATCTGGGGCTGGCTACGCCGGCTGCGCACCGAGCGCCGGATCTCCCGCGCTGTCGAGCTCCTCGGCAACCGGGTCGAGCTCCCCACCGAACATCAGGTCGAATACTTCAAGGAGCTGGCCACCGCGCTCGAAGCGCGTGATCCCTACACCCACGGCCACACCCGCCGGGTTACCGCTCATGCCGTGGCCATAGCCAAGCGGATGGGGCTGAGCCCGGAGCAGATCGCCAAGGTGCGCACGGCGGCGGCGATCCACGACATCGGAAAGCTGAACACGCCCCGTGAGGTTCTGAACAAGCCGGGGCGGCTCGACGCCGAGGAGTTCACGGTCATCAAGCAACATCCGGTGGACGGCGCGGAGATGGCCCAGCGGCTCGGTGACGAGGAGATAACCGCCATGGTTCTCCATCACCACGAGCGCCTCGATGGCACCGGCTATCCGAGCCGCCTGGCCGGCAAGGACATCCCCCTCGGAGCGAGAATCATCGCCGTCGCCGACACCTTTGACGCCATCACCTCGAAGCGGCCCTACCGCGCCCCGAGCAGCCACAAGAAGGGCATGGCCATCCTGACCAAGGAGGCGGGGACGCAGCTCGACCCTGAGGCGGTGCAGGCCTTCCGCAGCCATTACTCGGGCCTGCGCGCCGTGGCCATCGGCTCGATCCTGTCAAGCGGGCCAGGGCAACTTCTGCCCTGGCGCTGGGGGCTGAGCTCCGCGGCCCCCCTGGCCAAGAGTGTCGCGGCGATCGCCGCGGCCGGGGTCCTCGGCACCACGGCCGTCGGGCTGGCCAAGCCGGTCAGTCACAATCGCCCCCACCCGGCGCAGGCGAGCCACTCACGGGTGAGCGCGGCACGAGCCACCCACGCCACCTTCGTGTCCTCGGACCGCCGCTCGACGCCGGCACAGCTTTCTCGCACCGTTGCCAGGCGCGGCGCCACGGGCGTCCACACCCGGACTCGGGCGGTATCCCGGCGGCCCGGCTCCGGCCCACAGACGAGCCTCGCCCCGACGCCGAGTGCCAACCCCGACCCTCAAACCGCTGGGGGGCCGAGCTCAGGTTCCTCCGCTCCCCCGGCGGCCGGGGGCGGCACGGGCTCTGCATCGCATGGCGGCGGAGCGTCGTCCGGCGGCGGCTCCTCCGGCGGCAGCGGCTCCTCGAGTGGCGGCTCCTCGGGTGGCGGGGTATCCACCTCGGTGGGACCGGTGTCGGTGTCGGTCAATCCCTCATCGGCAACAGTGACCGCCCCTTCGGTCACGGTCACTACGCCGTCGGTCACGGTGACCACACCTGTCGGCCCGATCAACATGCCGACGATCGGGGTCAGCACCCCATCGGTGACGGTCACCACCCCGTCGCTGACGCTGCCCTGAACGGGGGTCTAGAGACGCCCGCGCCGGCCCAAGGGGCCTCGGCTCGCGTAGCCGCCCCTGTGCGAGCGGCGGTACATCCACACGACGAGCATCGAGAAGAGGACCGAGAGCACGAGGCCCGCCCCGTGGCGATGCAGCACATACCAGGAAAAGAGACCGGCGCTGAAGGTCCCGCAGATGCCGACCAAGGCGGTCATCGGGACGCTCATCGGGTCCGGCCCCGGAAGCAGCAGTCGCGCCAGAGCGCCCACGAACAGTCCGATGACGAAGAGAAGTATGAGGTAGACGAGGATGCCCACGATCCGAACCTACCCAGACACCCGCACTTACACGCACGGCTTGATTTGATCCGGGCATGGAGCTGATCGAATTCGGCGAGCTCACGCCCCAGCGGCGCTCGGAGCTGGAGGGAGGCGAGACGGATCCCTTCGAGGTCGGTGACGTCACGCTCCAGTTCCGTCCCAAGGAGAGGCACGTCGCCCTGCAGAACGACGACGGCACTGCTGTCGCTTCGACCGGCCTGGTCATAACTGAGGCCCAGGTGGGCGAGGAGAGATTCCCGGTGGTGGGACTGGGTGGAGTCATCGTCCGCGCCGGGTTCCGGGGGCGCGGCCTGGCCCGGGAGATTGTCGAGGCTGCGCTGGTGAGCGCTCAGGCCTGCAACCCGGCGGGCATGCCGTGATGCCGCTCGACACCATGTGGCGGGGACTACGCCCGGGCCTGAGCTGGCCAGAGGGCCAACTCGTGCTCCACAGCCTGCCGTTCTGATGTGGGTCTCCGTCTTAGGACATCCGCTGTGACGACGCCGAATCGGTAAGGAGATTCCGGCGCCCGGCCGAAATGGGGAAGATGCTGCGAAGCAAGATCTCGCTCGTCGTCGTCATGCTCACCCTCACCGTTGTGGGCCCGGCCGCCGCCTCCGCGGCCGGCCCGAGCGCCCTCCTCAAGGGCGAGGAGGTCGGGTACTTCGGCGGCGCCACGGTGACCCGCACCGTGTCCGTGTTCGTGTACTCGCGCATGGGACCAACGGCCGGGAACCGTGTCACCGTTTGCCTGCAGGGGACGTGCAAGCTCGCGCAGGGGCACAACGCGCGGCTGGCCTGGTACTCGGTTTCGTTCCGGACCCGGGCTCTCCGCATGGGTGACGCGGTGCGGTTCTCGGTCATCGCCAAGGCAGGCGCCCGGCAGTCACGGCTCAGCGTCACCCGCGACCTGCTCTGCATGCACAACAACGGCAGCACCCCGCAGAGCTAGCGCGCCCGCGGGGCATTAGGATCGTCCGTGTGGATGTGATGTCGCTCGCCGACCGCTCTTGGCCGCTCCTGCGCCGGTTCATGGGGCTGCACACGCAGGCCTACCGCCTGAGCGGCGGTCTCATCGGCCACCGCTTCCCGGGTGCGCCGCCGATGCTCCTTCTCGACCACCTCGGAGCCAAGTCCGGAATCCAGCGCACCTCCCCCCTCGTCTACGTGGAGGACGGGGACAACGTCGTCCTCGTTGCCTCCAAGGGCGGGCACCCGAAGAACCCGGCCTGGTACCACAACCTGCGGGCCAATCCCGAGACCGTCGTCCAGATCGGGCGCGAGCGCCGCCCGGTGCGCGCCCGCGTAGCCACCGCCCCGGAGCGCAGGCGCCTGTGGCCGAAGGCCGTGGCAACCTACAGCGGCTATGGCGGCTATCAGGAGCGGACGCAGCGAGAGATCCCGCTCGTCGTCCTCGAGCCTCGCTAGACGTTCTGAGAGGCCCGCGGTTCTGTGAGCTTGGCGTAGGCCTCCGGCCGGCGCGTGCTCAGGAACGGGAACAGCTCAAGCCAGTCCCGGCGCTGGTCCAGGTCGAGGTCGGCCACTAGGACCGCCGGCTCGTCACGCGGAGCTTGAACCAGGATCCGGCCGTAGGGGTCGGAGATGAAGCTCGACCCGTAGAAGGTGATCGGCTCCTCGACGCCGGTCCGGTTAACCGCGACCATGAATGTGCCGTTGGCGATCCCGGCGCCCACGATCACCTGTTGCCAGAGCGGCTCGGTGTCGAATCCGGGATGGTCGGGCTCCGAACCGATCGCGGTGGGATAGATCAGCACCTCCGCCCCACCCAGCGAGTAGGCCCTCGCCAGCTCCGGGAACCACTGGTCCCAGCAGGTCGGAAGGCCAAGGCGGGCTCCGCCATCGGCGCCGGGGACCCCCTCGGCGCCGGGAACCGTGACCACAGGAAAGGGATCCTGGTCGACCGGGCCGGGACGGAAGTAGCGGTCCTCGTAGTAGCCGGCGGTGACCGGGATGTGGAGCTTGCGCGTGCGAGAGACGAGGCGGCCGTCGGGGGCGAGCAGGACGGCCGTGTTGTAGCCGAGGCCGTCCTCCGCATCGGCCCGCTCATAGAGCGAGGCGTGAACGTAGGCTCCAGTCTCTTCCGCCATCCGGCGGGCGAAACCGACGGTCGGTCCCGTCTCGAGCTCCTCAGGTTCGGCGCCTGCCGCCTCAGGACCGTCCGGGGTGATGGCGAAGTAGGGAGACAGCGTCAGTTCCTGAAGGCAGACGATCCGGGCACCCTCCTCGGCCGCGACCCGGATCCCGGTTGCCAGCGCCTCCTGGTGCGCCTCCGGATCCAATTGCCAGCGCTCCTGGACCGCGCCGACACGGAGCGGCGCCCGCTCCGGTGGCCGCGTGCGCGCCGGCGAGGGCAACGGCGGATAGGCGGTGAGGACTTGCGGGCGCTCAGGCATCCGAAACGTCCACGTTAACCGGGACCTGCTGGGTGATGCAGTGGGGACCACCGCCCCCGTAGGCCAGAACCGCCCCGGGTACCGGAACCACCTCGCGCTCGGGATAGGCGGAGGCGATGATCGACAGCGCGGCCTCGTCTGTCTCGGCGCCGATCACCGGGACGATCACGGCGTCGTTGCAGACGTAGAGGTTCAGATAACCGGCGGCGATTCGCTCCCCGGCCACCGTCGTGTAGGGCAGAAAGGGGAGCTCGGTGACCTCGATCTCCGCCGCCCTCAGCCGCTCTCGGTTCTCGGCGCAGGCGCCGTGATTCGGATTTTCGTCCTCGACCATCTGCAGCAGGACGTGACCGGGTGCCTTGTAGGCGGCGATCAGGTCGACATGGCCGTCGGTGTCCCGATCCTCGATCAGCCCCTGCCCCAGCCAGACGATCCGCTCGGCGCCCAGATACTCGGCCAGCGCCGCCTCGATGTCCTCCCGGCCGAGGCCCGGATTCCGGTTGGGATTGAGCAGACACTGCTCGGTGCTGAGCAGGGTGCCCGTGCCGTCGACGGCGATGGACCCGCCCTCCAGGACCAGCGGAGCTTCGACCACGTCGTCGCCGAGCTTCCGCGCCACCAGACCGCCCACCTCAGCATCCCTGTCCCAGGGGGGAAACCTTCCGCCCCAGGCGTTGAAGCGAAAGTGCACCGCCTGCCGGCGCCCGGATGCGTCATGCACGTAGATCGGGCCGCTGTCTCGCAGCCACGAATCATCGAGGGGCAGCTCGATGACCTCCACGCCGGCTCCGCAGGCCGCCCGGGCATCAGCCGCGTCCTGGCCGGGATTGGCGATCATCAGCACGGGCTCGAACGTGGCGATGGCATTGGCCACCGTCGCGTAGTCCGCCCGCGCCTGGCCCATCGTCTCGCCCCACAGCTCGTGGCGGCACGGCCAGCCCATGATCGTCCGCTCGTGAGGCGAGAACTCGGCCGGCATCCGGACCACCCCGCTCATGATCTGACCGCAGCGCGGGCGCGGGCCGCCTTGACTGCGCCTGAAAGCGTCTCTACGTCGTAGGCGCCGTAGTGGCGGAGTCCGTTGATGAAGAAGGTCGGGGTTCCGGATACGTCGCTGGCATCGGCCGACGCGACATCTTCGGCGATACGCCCCGCTCCCTTGCTCTTGCGCAGGAATTCGCGAAACCGGTCGCCGTCGAGCTCAAGCTCCTCTGCATAGCGGATCAGGTCGCGCATGCCGAGCGCGTCCTGATGGGTGAGGAGCAGCTCGAACATGTCCCAGAAACGACCCTGGGCGGCAGCCGCCTCGCTCGCCTCGGCGGCCAGCTGGGCGTGCTGGTGCACGTCGTTGAGCGGCAGGTGCCGCCACACGTACCGCAGATCGCCGAAGTCGGCCAGGAGCTCGCGGACGATCCCCTCGGCCCGGCCGCAATACGGGCATTCGAAGTCCCCATACTCGACCAGGGTTACCGGCGCGTGGAGTGGGCCACGGATGTGGTCGTGCTCCGGGTCAACCGGCGTCGCCAGGTCGACGATTGTCTGCGGAGCACCGACCAGCGCCCGCAACCGCCAGTCGTGGGGCAGCATCTTTGTCGTCCGGTAGACAACCAGCGTCAGCAGGGATGCACAGACGGCCGCCGTGAGCACGCCCAGCTTCGCCTCTTGCAGCTCGACGCCGGAGAAGGCGAGCGTCGCAATCAGGATCGACACCGTGAACCCAATCCCGGCAATGGCTCCCCCTCCGACGACCGAGGCCCAGCCCACCTGGGGGCGCAGGCGGCCCCGGCTGAGACGGGAGATCAGCCAGGTAACGCCGGCGATCCCGATCGGCTTACCGGCCACGTACCCGACGATGATGCCAAGCGCGATCGGCGAGCCATAGGCGACGGACAGAAAGTGGCCCGTGATCGGAATGCCGGCGTTGGCCAGGGCGAAGACCGGCACGATCACATAGCTCGAGAGCGGGTGGTAGATCTGCTGCAGCCGCTCGTTGGGCGAGAGCGCGGTCCGCACGCCCTCCCGCACCGTTCTTGCCGCCGCCGAGGTCGGCTGCTCGCGGAATAGTCGGAAGAGGTCTGTCGCCCGCTCCAGGTCCTCCCGGCCGGCCGGGTAGGCAATGGAGAGCAGGCCCATTACGACGCCGACGATGACCGGGTCGACGCCTGATTTGAGGAGCGCCACCCAGGCCACAACAGCAGAAATGAAGTAGACGGCTCCGTTGCGGACTCCGCGCAACCGGAGGAGGAGGACACACGCCAGCACCGCGATCGCGACGATCAAGGGCACCAAGCGGATCGAGTGTGTGTAGACGGTGGCGATGACGACGAAGCTGACCAGATCGTCGGCGACG
This sequence comes from uncultured Solirubrobacterales bacterium, assembly GCA_963733555.1. Taxonomy (GTDB): domain Bacteria; phylum Actinomycetota; class Thermoleophilia; order Solirubrobacterales; family Solirubrobacteraceae; genus Palsa-465. Next base: position 424,847 of record CAVTDO010000002.1, on the reverse strand, counting down.
GCCACTGTGAGGATGTAGGTACGCAGGCTCTGCGGAAAGCGCCGCCCGACGAGCGCGAGCATGCCCAGGGCGAAGGCGGTGTCGGTCGACATCGCCGTCCCCCACCCGCTGGCCGAGCTGTGGCCCGCGGTGAAGGCCAGGTAGATGGCGATTGGAACCACCATCCCTCCGATCGCTGCCGTCGCGGGCAGGAACAGCCGGCGGCGCTCCCGAAGCTCGCCGAGATCGAACTCGCGCCGGGCTTCCAGCCCCACGGACAAAAAGAAGAAGGCCATCAGGCCCGAATTGACCCATTGCCGGAGGCTCTGGGAGACCTCGCCCCCGCCGACCCGCACGCTGAGGGCCGTGTGCCACACCTTGTCGTAGGAGCCGGCGTCGAGATTGACCCAGATCAGCGCGGCAATGCTGGCGGCGAGGAGGATGGCCGCCCCGCCCGTTTCGGTGCGCAGGAACACGCGCACCGGCTCCTCGAGGTTGCGGGCCCACGCCGTCCGGGCCGAGAAGAATCCCGGGGTGGCGCTCGAGTCGGTGGCCGCAGCCATGCGCTCAGCCCAGCCGCACGGCGAAGGTTCCCATCGCCCGGGCCACGCTTCGGCCATTGGAGCGCAGAAGACAGCTGGCGTGAATCAGCGCCCGGCCCACCCGGTCGATGCTGGGCACCGCCTCGAGCCAGTCGTCCTGGCCCAGGGCTTCGAGGAAGGCGATGTGCAGATCGGCCGTGGCCAGCGTCGCCCCGGCCGGTAGATGCTCCCGCACGGCCCGGCTCAGCGCGATGTCGGCCAGGGTCATCAGCAGACCGCCATGGGCCCGGCCCAGGCGGTTGGCGTGATGCGGTGCGATTCGGACCCCGATGACGGGGACCGAATCACACCGGCTTACATACAGAGGCCCGATCCGCTCCGAGAACGGGCTCGGAGCGAGTGGTTCGAAGTCCTCGGGGATCCCCACGAGGGGGAGCTTACGTCGCCTTAGGCGGCCGGGCGAAGAGCCTCGAGCTCCGGCCGACCGGCCAGACGCTCCAGCCCCTTGGCCTCGAGCTGACGGGCCCGCTCGGTGGTGATGCCGAGCTCACTCCCGGTCTGCCGCAGCGTCAGGGGCTCGTCACCAGTCAGGCCGAAGCGCAACCGGATGACATTCCGCTCTTCCTCGGGCAGCTGGCCCACGAGCTCATCGACTCGGCGATCACGCTCGGCGTCCGCCACCTCTTCGGACGGCTCGGGAGCGTCCGAGGCCAGGAGTTCGCCGAAGGCGGTCTCGCCGTCCTCGCCGACCGGCTGGTCCAGGCTCGTCATGGCCCGGTTGAGTTCGCGCAGCTCCATGATCTCGTCGACGGGGAGCTCGGCCACAGCCGCGATCTCCTCGTCGGTCGGCTCGCGCTGGAGCTTGGCGCTCAGCTCGCTCTCGAGCTTGCGCACCTTGACCTGGCGCTGGGCCACGTGCACGGGCACGCGAATGGTGCGCCCGTGGTTCTGGAGTCCGCGCTGGATGGCCTGCCGGATCCAAAGGGTCCCGTAGGTCGAGAACTTGAATCCGCGCCGCCAGTCGAACTTCTCAACGGCTCGGATGAGCCCCAGCATGCCCTCCTGGACCAGGTCCTCCATGGAGAGACCGTGTCCCTGATAGCGCCGGGCCTGCGATACGACCAGCCTCAGGTTGGAGTTGATCATCCGCTCCTTGGCTTCGAGATCGCCACGCTCAATCCGCTTGGCAAGCTCAATCTCCTCGGCTGCGGTGAGCAGCGGGTGCACACGCGCCCGACGCAGGAAGAGCTCGAGCGCCTCAGGCGTGCCAGTGACGCCATGCAGCTCCGCCGCCTGGACACGCTCGCCGACATGCGCCGCACGTCGGCGGTTCTGCCGGGCGTTGCCCTTCCCGACGCGGGCCCGGCGGGTCCGCTGCGGTTCAGTTGTGTTGGTTTCGTGACCGCCACGGACGCGTGGGGCGCCGTCGCGATGAGTTTCAGGATTCAGGACTTTCTCCGCTGTTTCGTCTTGGTTCGATGTGCATCGAATTATAGCATTGTTCGACATCCGTCGAACCTTGGTTTGCTGAAAACCCCCGCCCAGATGCGCCAAAAAACCCCGCTTCAGCCACCCTACCCACTTTGAGCGCCTGGACTACCTCGCCTCCCCCTCGGGCTCGGCCTCGGCCAGGCGCCGCAGCAGCTCCACGGACTCGAACAGGATCGCCTGCTCCTGCGCCGAGAAGCCGTGGCTGATGGCCTGAGCCAGCCAGCCCTCCCGCTGGGCCCGGTCGGCGCCCAGAACGACGCGCCCCTCCGCGGTCAGGTCGACGAGCGCCCGGCGACCGTCGCGCGGATCTGGCTCCCGGCTCACCAGTCCTGCCGCCTCGAGGTCCCCCACCGTCTGGGCCATCGACTGGGGGCGGACGCGCTCGGCTGCGGCCAGGTCACTAACGCTCTGGGCCCCTTCGCGATCCAGCCGTCCGAGCACCGTCCCATGCGAGATCGAGAAGCGGTGCTCAACTCGGAGCCGGCGCATGAGCTGGCCAAGCACGACCCGGAGATCGCTGGCCAGCTGGGCCGTATCGGGCCCCGCGGGTCCGGTTCCGGTCTCGTGCCCGGTTCCTCGGCTGTATCGGGTGGCGCTCATAAAGGACAGCTTACCTGAACAGGTTGCCTGTAGAATATAGCCGCGTGAGCACGAACGGCAAAGGCGTCGACGACGGCTACAAGTGGATAGCCCTCTCCAACACCACCCTCGCCGTCCTACTGGCAACGCTCGATCTCTCGATCACCCTGATCGCGATGCCGGACATCTTCCGTGGCATCAAGCTCAACCCGCTCGTCCCCTCCAACAGCTTCTACCTGCTGTGGATGATCCTCGGCTACATGATCGTCGGCAGCGTGCTCATCGTGAGCCTGGGGCGGCTCGGCGACATGTTCGGACGCGTGCGGATCTACAACCTGGGCTTCGTCATATACACCGTGGCCTCGCTGCTGCTGGCGGTGGACTGGCTCACCGGCGCGATCGGAGCCGACTACCTGATCGCCTTCCGCATCGTCCAGGGCGTCGGGGGCGCCTGCCTGATGGCCAATGCGGCGGCGATCATCACCGACGCCTTCCCGGAGAACCAGCGTGGCATGGCCCTCGGCATCAACAACATCGTGGGCGTCAGCGGCATGTTCGTCGGGCTGGTCCTCGGGGGTCTGCTGGCCCCGGTCAGCTGGCGTCTGGTCTTTCTCATCTCCGTGCCGGTGGGGCTGTTCGGAACCGTCTGGGCGTATCTGAAGCTCCGTGAGATCAGCACACCCCGCCGCGCCCGTATGGACTGGTGGGGCAACGTAACCTTCGCGGCCGGGCTCATCTGCCTCATGATCGCCGTCACCTACGGCATCCGGCCCTCGAATGGCCACTCGACCGGCTGGGGCGCACCGCGCACGCTCGCGCTCGTGGCGGCAGGCGTCGTCCTGCTCGCCGCGTTCGGAATCATCGAGCGCCGCGTGGCCGACCCCATGTTCCGCCTACCCCTGTTCCGGATCCGGGCCTTCACCTTCGGGACGCTTTCGACCTTCCTCTCTGCCGTGGCGCGGGGAGGGCTGATGTTCATGCTCATCATCTGGCTCCAGGGGATCTGGTTGCCCCTGCACGGCTACGACTTCGTCGACACGCCCCTGTGGGCCGGCATCTACATGCTCCCGCTGACCATGGGCATGCTGATCAGCGGCCCTCTGTCCGGCTACCTGTCCGATCGCTTCGGCGCGCGCGGCTTCGCCAGCGGGGGCATGGTGGGGGCGGCGCTCAGCTTCTTCCTCCTCATCCTCCTGCCCATCGACTTCTCCTATCCCGTGTTCGCTGCCATCCTGGCCTTCAACGGGATATCCATGGGCATGTTCGCCTCCCCTAACCGGGCTGCGGTGATGAACAGCCTGCCCCGCGGCGATCGCGGAGCCGGGGGCGGAATGAACCAGACCTTCCAGAACTCGGCCCAGGTGATCTCGGTCGGGGTCTTCTTCACGCTCATGGTCGTGGGCCTCTCGAGCAGCCTGCCCGCGACTCTGAGCTCCGGACTCCAGGCTCACGGGGTGGGCGTTATCGCTGCCCACCAGGCCGCGGCGCTCCCCCCCATCTCGGTCCTGTTTGCCGCCTTCCTGGGTTTCAACCCGATCAAGCAGCTCGTGGGAGCCCACACCCTGGCGGCTCTGCACACCCACAGCCAGGCTTTGCTCATGGGCCGCTCGTTCTTCCCCCACCTGATCTCCGGTCCCTTCGAGACGGGCCTGCACGAGACATTCATCTTCTCGATCGTCGCCTGCCTGATCGCTGCCGGAGCCTCGCTGCTGCGCGGCGGCCGCTACCTCGCCGAGGGCTCGGACGCCGGTGAAGAGCCGCTGCCCCGGGGGGAGACCCAGCCAGAGCGCGCCCGCGCGAGGGCGGGCGCGGCCTCCGGCTGATTCCTACGCGCCTGAGCGTTGCTCCGGCCGGGCATGACGGGGCGGCTGGGGCCGGGACCAGATCCAACGCCGGGATACGCGGCCAGTCTCGATGACCTCGTGATCACGGTGCTGGGTGGCGATGCTCCACCCGAGATGCGTCACCAGAACGGCAACGATGGCGACGGCAAGGACGGCGCAGATGATAAGGGCGAGTGTCATGTCAGTTCGTTTCCTCTCGGTGTCGGGCTGTTACGCCTTCACTAGAACCGCTACCCAACCCGCCGCCAAATCCCCATAAGAATTTCCTTCGAAGCCCTCGTGCCGTAGGCGGCTCGCGCCTGGCACTCTGGACGGGGTGATTGCGACCCCCCCTGGTCGGCGGCGCCGTCCCCCTGGTCTGGCCGCCCTCGCCCTCGCCCTCCTCGTGGGCGGCTGTGGGGGGACCGGGCACCACCCGCAGGCGCGGCAGCGACGTGGAACCAGCGGGGCCGCCCTGGCCACCGGCGGCCCGTATCGCTGGCTGGTCAGGATCAGGGGGTCCCAGCCGTCCGCGGCAACCGAGAATCGCCTGCCTGGCTCCCGCGGCTGGCGTCTGCCGGGCCCCGCCGCTGACGTCGGTGGCCGGCGGAGGGGCGACCTCAGCGCGTACGTGTCCGAGGAGGCGATCAGCCCGGGCCAGACGGAGCGGATCTACGTCAGCGCCTCCGGCTCGGCGAAGGTCCGGATCGCGATCTACCGGATGGGCTGGTATGGAGGCGCGGGTGGGCGCCAGGTCCTGAGCTCGGATTCTCTGCCCCTATCGGCCCAGCCCGTCTGCACCCACAGGTCGGCTACGGGGCTCACCGAGTGCGATTGGCATCCCACGCTCTCGTTTCCGATTCCGTCGGCGCTGCCGAGCGGGGTCTACATCGCCAAGCTCACGGCCCGCACCGGACAGAGCGACTGCGTGTTCGTCGTCCGGGACACCCGCCCGCAGCCGCTGCTGGCTCAGCTCCCGACCTCCACCTATGAGGCCTACAACGCCTGGGGTGGCGACAGCCTGTACCGGGGTGGGACCGATCGGGTCGCGGTCACGGGCACGACCCAGGGCATCGAGGTCTCGTATGACCGCCCCTACGACAGCGTCACCGGAGCCGGACAGTTCTTCGCCCGTGATGTGGCCCTGGTGTGGTTCCTGGAGCGCTACGGCTATCCGGTGTCCTACACGGCCAGCGAGTCGGTGGACGAGGATCCGGGTCAGCTGCTGGGCCACCGCGCGGTCATCGACTTCGGCCACTCCGAGTACTGGTCCCAGCGCCAGGCCAGCGGCTTCGCCGCCGCCCGGAACACCGGGACCGACCTGATCTTCCTGGGCTCGGACACGATGGCCTGGCGAGTTCGCTATGCCCCAGCCTCGTCGGCGGCCAGCCAGGCGGGGGAGCCCGGCCACTCGCTCGTCTCCTACAAGGAACACGCGGCACTCGATCCCAACCACGCCCATCCCACGGGACCCTTCCCCCAGGGCGGGGCGCCCCTCACCGGGTCGGCCTACCTGGGTTGCATCGATCCTCGCCTGCGCGTGCCCGGCCCCCCCACCTACCGCTACTTCACCTGGCGGCCAGCCCCGTGGCTGAAACCGGGTTGGCTGTTCGCCGGCTCGGGGATCACCGCGGCAACCCGGATCCCGGGCATCGTCGGCTACGAGCTCGACATGCGCACGGGGAAGAGCCCGGCGAACACGCGGTTGATCGGATCAGGCGCGGGCAGGTGCATGAGCGCCGAGGCCGGCGAGCCGGTGCCCGGCCCCGATCAGAACCGGGCCGAGACCACCATCTACACCGCCCCCTCGGGAGCGCTCGTGTTCAACACCGGGTCGCTCGGGTGGGAGCTCGGACTCGAGCCGGTGCCGAGTGCGGGTCCCAACACGCCGCGGGCGCCTGATCCCCGGATCGTGGCCATGACCCGGAACCTCCTCAATCACGTCCTCGGCCTCGGCTGAGGACCCAGTCGCGGGCGTTCGGCGCCCCGGGCGCTCGCCCGCGTTCAGTGCCCCGGGAGGTGGTAGATGAAGACCTTCCCCTGGGAAGCGTGGCTGTTGGCGTTGCCGGTGGGCAGGATGACCCGGCCGCCGACGACGATCGGGCTGTTCCAGTGGCCCGAGGCCGCCGGCAGCGAGCGGAGCAGCCGGCCCGTCCCGGGGTTGTAGATCTTCAGTACTCCGGCCTGCTCGTCGTAGACGTAGAGGAGTCCGCCGGCCAGGACCGGGCTCGTGCCCGCGCTTCCGTTCTGCCACATGGTGACCAGACGCGGGCGCCCGTCGACGCGGACCGTGTAGGCGGCGGTGCCCGAGTCGTCGGCCACGAAGATGTGGCCGTGCCAGACCGCCGGGGCGGTCATGACCTCGCCGCCCCCCGGCGAGCTGATGTCCTGCACCTCGCCTCCCGTCTGTCCACCGGCCCCGGCGCCGGTGCCGTCAAGCCGGTTCAGGTTAAGCAGGTGGAGCATCCCGTCCTTGCCGCCTTGAACGGCGAGCCGGTAGCCGTGAGTCTCCGGGAGTAGCGCGGGCGCGGTGCTGCCCAGATCGGTGTCGTGGGCGTTCAGCTGGGCCTGGTCGCGCGGGGTCCAGTTGTGAAGGAGACGACCCGCGTTGGATGAAAGCTCAAGCACGCTGTCGCCCCAGTCGGTCGATCCGTTGAAGGGGCCGTTCCCGGTCGTCACGAGCAGCCGCCCGCTCCCCGGCTCCACCACCGCTCCGGCCCGGGCCCAGATGGCCGAGCCACCGAAGCTCGTGTCGGCGTGGCAGGAGCTCGGCGGCGCCAGCAGTTGGTGGCGGTCTGAGCACTCGGCGTTCCACACCGAGGCGATGTGGCCGTCGGATCGGTCGATCAGAACCACGTGTCCCTCGTAGGTCGGCGCATCGCCGTAGTAGCCACCCGTGGTCGCGATCACCCACGGCCCGTTGAGGTTGAGCGCCGGGGCGATCTTCTCCTTGCGGGCATCAAAGGTCACTCCCACCGGCCAATGACCCGAGCGGACCTCACGCCCGGTGGCCAGGTCAAGCTTGTGGATGCGTCCGTCGGGGCTCACCGCATAGACGTAGCGGCGGTCGGGGTCGGCGATCGGAGTGGCGGTTGTGATCTGCGCACTCCCCTGGTAGGCGCCTATATCGCTGGGCACGAACTCCCACAGCTTGGCCCCGGTCCCGGGATCGATGGCGATCGTGCGGCCGTAGGTCGTCGTGACCACCGTCACGTCCCGTGAACGGCCGCCGATTACGACGTGGTGGAGCTCTATGGGCGAGGAATCGACCGTCCCGTCCAGCTTGACGACGCGAGGAGACAGGCTGCCCAGGTTGCCGGCGCTGATTCCCGTACTCGCCGGCCCGGCCCCGCTGCGCTGGGCGTCGTAGTCAAAGCGCGTCCAGTCGCCGCCGGGCACGCTTGCCGAAGCCGCGGGCGGTGGCGTGGTCCTCGTCGCGGCCCCGGTCGACGCGGCACCGGCGGCGTGGCCGCCACAGGCGACGAGGACGACTGCCGAGGCAATTAGAGCAGCGAACGGGGGGGTCAGCTGGCGCCGGGGAAGGTGGGATCTGGGCCGTGTTCTCATGCGATCGCCGTGGCGCCCCGGCGCCACGGCGATGCTAGGGCATGCCCCCGTGCCCGCGGGTAGGGTGCAGCCAATGTCGTCCATCCAACCGGTCTCCGTGGCGCCATTTCAGTGGCGTGATGGCGAGCGACTGATCGTCTTCGGGCGCGGGCGGCGGCGCGAGGCCCGGGATCTTCTCGACGAGCCGTTCACGCTCCTGACCACCTCCCGCGCCAGGGCGGCCGCCCCGGAACTGGCGGAGCTCGCGGCCCGGGTACATGAGGTCCCACCAGGGCGCGTGGATGAGCTGGCGGGCGAGCTCCGAGGCCAGGTTGACGGCGCGCTGCTCGTCGCCCTCGGGGGAGGCCGGGTGATCGACACGGCCAAGGCGCTCGCCGCGGCCGATCCCCCACGCCGGGTCGCCGCGATTCCCACGACGCTCTCCGGGGCGGAGATGACCTCAATCCATCGTCACGCAGCCGGCGTGCCACCGGAGACGCCACGGATACGCCCGACCCTGGTGCTCAACGATCCCGAGCTGTGCGCCTCGCAGTCGGTGGCCGATCTGGCCCAGAGCGCGGGCAACGCGCTCGGCCACGCCATCGAAGGACCCGCGAGCACTCAAGCTCACCCGGTGGCGGCACTGGCCGGCGTCGCCGCCGCCCAGTTGATCGCCGAGGCGTTCGGCGAGTCGCCGATCGAGGACGACTCGCGGGAGCGACTAGCGCTGGGCGCCCTTCTCGCCGGCTACTCAATCGGCACCGCCGGCTATGGGCTGCACCACGTGATGGCCCAGACGCTGGCCCGGTTCGCCGGCGTCCCGCACGGCGCAGCGAACACGATCATGCTCCCCCTCACCACCGAGGCCCTGGCCCGACGGCGTCCTGAGTGGAACGAGCAGCTGATGGCCGGACTCGGCTTGCCCCCGGCCGAGCTGGCTCGCCGCCTGCTCCAGGTGAGCGGACGGAGCAAGCTCCGGGAAGCGGGCGTGAGCGAGGAACAGTTGGAGGTGTGCGCGCAGCAGGCCTCAGGGCGACCCGAGCTCGCTCTGACCCCCCCGGCGGCAGACCTCGCCGAGCTGCGAGCGCTCTACCGCGCGGCCTACTGAGCCTAGCTTTCACGGCCTCACGGCCGTGTCAGACTGGGCGCCATGAGTCGGCGCGCCTGGTTTGCCTTCGCCGTCATGTCCGTGATCTGGGGGGTTCCATATCTCCTGATCCGGATCGCCGTTCGCGACGGGGTACCCCCGGCGACCCTGGCCTGGGCCCGCGTCGCGCTGGGCGCCGTCGTGCTGCTGGCCCTGGGCTGGCACGCCGGCGTCCTTCGCGGGCTCCGAGGCCGGTGGCGCTGGCTCCTCGCCTACGCCGTCGCCGAGGTGTCGGTGCCCTTTCCGATGCTCGCCGCCGGCGAGGAGCACGTCTCCTCCTCGCTGGCCGCGATCGTCATCGCCTCGGTGCCCCTGATCGGCGCATTGCTGGCCATCCGCTTCGACCCCTCGGAGAAGCCGACCCCGATCCGCGGGCTCGGCCTGCTCATCGGGTTCGGGGGCGTGGTCGCCCTGGTGGGTCTCGACGTCGCCGGGCGCAGTGGCGAGCTGATCGGCACCGGCGAGGTGCTGCTGGCGGCGATCGGCTACGCGATCGGACCGATGCTGATCAAGCACCGCCTGGCCGGCCTCGATCCCCGGGCCCTGGTCGGCGCCAGCCTGGCCATGGCCGCGGTCCTCCTCGCCCCGGCGGTGGCCCTCGACCCACCCCACAGGTACCCCGGCCTCGGCGCCGTGAGCGCGGTCGTCGTCCTCGGACTTCTCTGCACCGCGGCGGCGTTCGTGATCTTCACCATCCTGATTCGCGAGGCCGGTACCAGTCGCGCCACGGTGATCACCTACATCAACCCGTTGATCGCGGTCGCCCTCGGCGTCACCCTCCTCGGCGAGCGCCCGGGCGCCGGCGCGGTCGCCGGCCTCCTCCTGATCCTGGCCGGCTCCTGGCTCTCGACCGACGGCCGCCTCCCGCCGGGCCTGTCGGCCTGGGCGGGGCGAAGGCGACGAGCCACAGTCCAGGCGGACATAACGTGAAAATCTCCTGCTCCTCCGGCTGAGCGCTCCACGACGCGCCCACCGGGCGCTCCCCGTCTCAGGAGATCTTGATCAGAACGATCGTGTTGATCGCAAACAGGAGCGCGAACACGACCGTCCAGCGGTTCAGGTTGCGCTCGACGAGCGAGCCGCCGCCGAGCGGGCCTGCGCCGGTCCCGACGCCGAACGCTCCCGAGAGACCGGAGTCCTTGCCCGAGTGCATGAGGACGAGGAACACGAGCACGACGGCCAGAAAGACCTGGACGATTCCGAGAACCGTGTACATGGCCAGGATGGTAATGGCTAGGGCGACGCGGCCCCTGCCGGCTGCCCCGGCTCGCGTTCGCTGACCCCGTCGATCCGCTGCAGGATCTCCATCGCCTCGGCGCGCAGCCCGCCGTCCAGCGCTTCGTAGTCGGCGTCCGAGAGCTTGCCCGTGCGGTGGTCGAGCTCGGCGTCGCGAATCTCACGGTACTTGGCCTCCCGGGCCGCATCCAGCTCTGCCAGTTCGCCGCTCACCTCCGGATCGGCGGTCCGGGCCCGCCGCAGTGGCGCCGAGATGACCAGCACGACGAGGAAGAGGACGACGAGGACGACGACGAAGTCCACGGGCGTATCAGGCCGGTTCGCGGACCGCCGCGACAGGCTGGGGTGCAGTCCGGGCCGGAGCCGGGGCCACGGCCCGGCTCCGAGCCAGCCGGGGGGCCGGCCAGAGCGAGATCAGCCCACCGAAGGCGACGATGAGCGCCCCGAGCCAGATCCAGGTGACCAGCGGGTCCACGATGAAGAGGAAGTTGATCGGCCAGGGATGGCTCACGTAGCGGGAGGCGATGCCCACGATGGCCTGGTCACGCAGCTGCCAGAGCTCGGCGACCGCCGCCTGCGCTTTGGCGGGCGGCAAGTGAGTGGCCGCCGTCATCGTCTTCGGGATCGCCGAGGCGAACAGCGCGTCGCCCTTGCCGATCCGGCTCTGGAGCGGCGTCAGGTCGGGATCGACGACGGTCCAGATGTCCCGCGTCAGACCGGCCCGGAGTCCCACGTTGCTGTCGGCCTCGCCGTTGAAGAACCGACCGATCGGTCCCTGGGTCGGATCCTGCGAGGGATAGAAACCGCGCGTCGTTCGTAGTGTGGTGACGGGGCGGCCTCCCTTGCTGACGCGCAGGACGGCGCCGAAGGAAAGCTTCTGGGGCGTGGCCGTCACCGTGGGACGGACGTAGGCGATCTTGTATCCGTCGACGCTCGTGCTCTGCCCGGGCATCAGGGTCACGTTGCGCGAATGCTGGAAGGACGAGGAGGCGGCGACACCGATCAGCAGCAGGGCCACGCCCGCGTGGGCGACGTATCCGCCGTAGCGACGGCGATTGCGCCGGACCAGGCTGAGGAGTGCCACGGGTGCTGGCTCGCGGGTCATGGCCCGCCGCGCGCCCGTGCCGCGCCAGAACTCCTGCGCCACGCTGGCCAGCACGAACGTCCCGAGGGCGAACATGGCCAGCGCGAACGGCCGCGTGACCACACCGCCGGCCGCGATCAGCACCACGCAGCAGACCACGCCGGCCAGCACCGGGATGAAGAAGTTCCGGCGCAGGTTGGCCGCCGTGACGCGCCGCCAGGCGATGATCGGGCCGATCCCCGCCAGAGCCACCAGGACTAGAGCCAGAGGCACGATGAAGGGCCGGAAGGCGGGCGGCCCGACGGAGATCTTCGTCCCGGTGATGGCCTGGGAAATGAGCGGGAAGAAGTTGATCCAGAAGATCACGAAGACCATGGCCACCAGGACCAGGTTCTGGAACAGGAACACCGCCTCCCGGGACAGAAGGGAGTCGATCTGGGCCTCCGAGCGCAGCTGCTCCCGGCGCCAGAGCACGAGCCCGACGGCGCCGCTCACCATCACCGCGAGCAGGACGACGAAGGGCACGCCCAGCGTGGAGGCGCCAAAGGCGTGGATCGAGGAGAGAATGCCGGAGCGGACGAGGAACGTCCCGAGGACAGCCAGGGTGCCGCTGGCCAAGACCAACGACACGTTCCACACCTTCAGCATCCCCCGCTTCTCCTGGATCATCATCGAGTGGATGAAGGCAGTGATGCAGAGCCACGGCATCAGGGCCGCGTTCTCGACCGGGTCCCAGGCCCAGTAGCCGCCCCACCCGAGCTCGGTGTAGGACCAGCGGGCTCCAAGGACGACCCCGACCCCAAGGAAGAGCCATCCGGCCAGGGCGAAACGCCGGGTTACCGAGAGCCACTCGGACCCGAGACGCCCGGTGATCAGGGCCCCCACGGCAAAGGCGAAGGGCACCGTCATCAGGGTGTAGCCCGAATAGAGCATGGGCGGGTGGATCATCATGCTCGGATGCAGAAGCAGCGGGTCAAGACCCGCCCCCTCGCTGGGCGGGCTGGCACTCGTGGCGAACGGATTGGCGAAGAAGGTGGCGAGCGAGGTGAAGAAGGCGCCGAACCCCAGGAGCACCGCGGTCGCGTAGGGAGCGATCTCCCGCACCCGCCTGCGGGTCAGGAACAGGATGAGACTCGACCACAGGGAGAGCAGCCACACCCACAGGAGCAGCGAACCCTCCTGCGAGGACCACGGCGCGGCCAGCTTGTAGAAGGTCGGCGTCGTGGTCGAGGAGTGGCTGGCCACGACGTTGAAGCTGAAGTCAGAGCGCAGGAAGGCGGCCTCCAGGATGACCCAGGCCACGGTCGTCACCCCCGCCAGGGCGTAGACGGCGCGACGGCCAGAGTCGACCCACTCGCGGTGCCCGGTCCGGGCCCCGTAGAGCGAGGCGAAGATGCCGTAGACGGCGATCAGCAACGCCACGATGAGGAGCGTCCGCCCAACCGGCGCCATGGTCAACCGTCGCCTTCCGACATCACGCGGCGCTGGCGCCGGCCGCGGCCTGGTACTTGGACGGGCACTTGGTGCTGAGCGAGTTCTGCTCGCCGATGAAGTTAGGGGCGCCGGGGCGCTGCTCCTCGACGGTGACGACGACGCCCCGCCCGGCCGCGAATGGGTCGGGCACGATGCCCGTGTAGCGAACGGGCACCGAAACGCTCTGCTTCGGGTCCCGGACGCGGAACAGGAGGGCATCACCCTGGCGGCGAACCGAGCCGGTCAGCACCGTGCCGGCCAGGATGTAGGAGCGCCCAGGCTGGGCCCGGGTCAGGAGCTGGCCGGCGGTGAGCTCATCCCGGCCGGCCGTGAAGGACGTGTAGATGAGCGCCGTGGCCAGCAGCAGGGCGGCTGTGAGAGCGACCGTGAGGCGAATGGCGCGCTTGCGACTGGGGTCCATCCGAGCCGATTTTCCCACAACCGGCTCGCTGGTCAGCCGTTGGGGCCTCAGCCTGATTGGCGGGAGAAGGGCGGATTCCCCCGCCGTGGGGCGAAGTTCGGTCCCGGGGGCCGGGAATTAGCGTCTGGTTAAAAATCCAGGAATCCCGGGGCCAGGGGCGAAACCAATCCTCTGTCATGCCGTTACTCGATAGAGCGATGAAGGCAAAACGCACACAAACGACCAGTCTCCTCTGGGGCCGACGCCAGAGCCGGAGCGAGCGCGCCCCCGCCCACCGGCGAGTGGCGGCCGCCGACGCCACCGCGGTCAGCTTCACCGAGCCGTCCCGACCGAGGCGACAGGGGGGGTCCTCGCAGGACCGAGCTCTGTATGCCTGCAGCTGCGGCCACGTGTTCGCGGCGCTGGTTTCGACCTCGGTCGACTGCCCGGATTGCGGCGACACTCAGGCCTGGTAGCCGCCCCCAGCGAGACGCAGCGAGGCGCTATCCGCGCCTCATCACGCCTCGCCCGGCGTGTGGCTCGTCTCAGGCGGCTCGCCCGGCCCGGGATCCAGCGTGGCCGGCACGGCGCTCGGATCCTCGCCCTCGACCGGCTCGGGGACCGCGCGGGTGTAACGAAGCGACCAGATGCCGAGCGCGATCAGGAGCAGCACCGGCAGCAGTAGCGAGAGCAGCGAGCCGGCCAGGAAGCTGGCGAATGACGTCATTTCTCTTTTCTCCTCAAGTCGTGAACGCTGCCGAGGTCCGGCTGGGCGGCTTCTCGGGTTCCAGCCAACGGTAGAAGCCCATGATGAATGTGATCGTGTAGGCGATCGATCCCGGGACCCACATCACCCCGGCCGCGAGCTGCTGGTCGGTCAGCGCGGAGATCCCGCCGGGACGCGTCAGCAGGCCCGCGTAGTACCCGTAGATCGGGTGCGGGACCACGACGAGCGTGATCGCCAGGGCCCAACCGACGACCATCGCGCTGGAGGTAAAAGCGATCCGGAGCGGCCACACCAGCCGCGGGCGCAGCGGCCCCGGGTCGATCACCCGGGCCCAGAAGAGCACCCCGATGAAGAAGAACATGACGTGTTCGCAGACGTGCACCGCGCCCGAGGTGAGCGTGGCGTCGTAGGCGGCGGGGACGTGCCAGGCGATGATCGTGGCGTTGAACAGGACCCAGGCCGGGAGCGGCCGCGCCAGCGCTCGGACCGGCGCGGTCCAGCGCGCCCGGGCGAGGGTCCGGGCGATCTCGGTCCGTGGCCTCAGAGGGAGCGCCCGCCACATGCGCGGCCACGGTCGACCGAGCAGAACCAGCGGCGGCGCGACAGTGAGGAGCAGGATGTGCTGCAGCATGTGGACCCAGAAGAGCTGATCGGCATAGGCGTCGATCGGCGAGTCGAGCGCGACCACGATCGTCAGCAGGCCCGCGAAAAAGGCGGCGGCGTGCAGCGGCGCTGGCCGATCACGCCCCCGGCTACCCAGCACGTAGAGGCAGGCCGCCAGGACTACGTAGACGAGCGACGGGTCCAGCGACCAGTCGGCGAGGTTCATGGTCCTACGAGGTACAGAAGGATGTAGGCCAGCACGCCGATGCCGACGAAGTAGGCCCAGTAGAACGAGGACGCCTCAAGCCCGGCCCTGAGCAGCGCGGACTCAGTCGTCGGCACTTCGGTTGGCCGTGTCCTGCCCCGTCGCCGAACGCGCCAGATGCTGGCGACCTGTATCTCGACCCAGTAGGCCCCCATCAGCGCGACCACCGCATAGGTTGCCGTCCATCCGAAGAACACCGCGGCATAGCCGCCGCTGGCAGCGCCGAAGTCGAGCGTCGTGTACTCGAAGAACTGCAGGGCGATCGCCAGCAGCGCGAAGACGACCGCGATGATCCCTCCCGCGAGTTCGTCGAACTCGCCGCGCCGGCTCGTGAGCCGGTAGATCACGGCACCCACCAGGAACAGGGCCATGATTGCCACTCCCAGCCCCTCGGACGGGTGGACTGAGCCGATCTTCCAGTGGTGGTTGGTGTTCAGGGCCCGCAGGTAAAAGTAGGCGAACACGAACGAGGCGAAGAAGAAGGAGACCGAGCCGCAGAGAAGCCGGCCGCCGACCCAGATCGCCCGCGGCTGCCACTCGGCTGGTTCGGGCTCGATGTGTGAAGCGCTGGGTGCTGAGGCTCCCATCTACGCGCTCCCTCCTACCGGCGCCGCGAGGGGCGGCCGCGCCGGCACCGGCTCCCCGTAGGGGTAGGGATCCGGCTCGAAGACCGGAATCCGGTCGAAGTCGTGGAGCGGGACCGGCGTGGGGAGCCCCCACTCGGTCGACTTGGCGTGCCACGGGTTGGGCTCGGCCGGCTCGCGCTTGATGAGCAGCGACCACACCACGTTCACGATGAACACGAGCATCGAGAGACCGAGCACGAAGGCTGACACCGACACCCAGTCGTTGAGCCCCTGGAAGCTGGGGGAGTACGTGACGACACGCCGTGGCATGCCCAGGAAGCCGAGGCCGAACAGCGGCGCGAACGTCGAGTTGAAGGCGATGAACATCACCCAGAAGTGCACCTTCCCCAGCCTCTCGTTCAAGCGGAAGCCGTACATCTTCGGCACCCAGTAGTAGATCGCGGCGAAGAACGCGAAGACCAGGCCGCCCATGATCGTGTAGTGGAAATGGGCCATGACGAAGAAGCTTCCGTGCGTCGTCACATCGCTCGGCACGTCCGAGTTGAACACGCCACTGATCCCGCCCCACAGGAAGTTGAATATCCAGGCCAGGCAGAAGAGCATGGGCACCGTCAACCGGATTCGGCCACGCCACAGCGTGCCCATTGCGCACAGGAAGATGAAGCCGGTGGGGAGCGAGATGAGCTCGGTGGACAGCATGTAGAACGGGCGCAGGTCTGCGTTGATGCCGGACACGAACAGGTGGTGCTGCCACACGAAGAAGCTGAGGAAGCCGACCCCCAGTATCCCGGCCACCGCGAGGCGATACCCCCAGAGCGGCTTGCGGCTGAACACCGGCAGGAGCTCAAGCACGATCCCCATGCCGGGCAAGGCCAAGATGTAGACCTCCGGATGGCCGAAGACCCAGAACAGGTTCTGGAACAGGTACGAGCTGCCACCTTGGCCGGGGACGAAGAAGGCCGTCTGGACCGTCCGATCCATCGCGCCCATGAGCAGGGCGGCGATCAGCATCGGGGCGGCCAGCAGCATCAGCCAGGCCGTGGAATAGGTCGCCCAGACGAAGATCGGCAGCCGGGACCAGGTCATCCCCGGCGCCCGCATCGTGGTGATGGTGGCCACCAGGTTGAATCCGAAGAGCGCCATCGAGAGACCGACACAGGCGAAGAAGCCGATATACGCGTCGTAGCCGACGGTGTTCTGACTCCCGAGAGGCTGGTAGCCGGTCCAGCCGGTCTGGAATCCGCCGAAGAAGATCGTCGTGACCAGGATCACCGAGCCGGCCATCAGCAGCCAGAACGTGAAGGACTCGATGCGCGGGAAGGCCATCCGCCGTGAGCCGATCATCAGCGGCACGAGCCAGTTGGCGAACGGGCCCAGGATCCCTGAGGTCATGATTCCCATCATCATCGACCCATGCATGCCGACGAGGGTCAGGTACTGGTTGGCACCGAACGCGTGGACGTTGGGCTGGAGCAGCTCGGTACGGATGAGCATCGCGTTCAGCCCACCCACGAAGAAGAACACCCCGATCCCGACCATGTACTGCTTCGCGACCACCTTGTGGTCGGTACTGAGCGTGAAGTACCGGAATGCCCCCTCTTCCTCCTCCTCGTGCTCGGCGAGCGACGGCGGGTGCCCAAGCAGTCGGCGGAAGGGATAGTTGCCGAACCCGAGCCCAAGCAAAAACCCGACCACGCCGAAGAGGTAGCCGAGCATTACCGCGATGTCATTCTGGCCGGCGCTCACCGAGTAGTACTCGACGCCCTGGCCGTGGATGTGCATGCCGATGGCGCTGTAGCCGATGAACCAGCCGGCGACGCCGAGCACGATCCCGGTCAGCATGTTGAAGCCCATCAGCTGCCGCCAGCCAGAACGCCGCGCTGGAGGGGACACTGCGATCGCGCTCATCCGCCTCTCCTCTGTGGGTCAGGGAAGTACGTCTTCGAATAGGGGGGAAGGCTCTTCGTCGCGGGTCCGTATTGCGCCTGCTGCTGCGTGATCCACGCATCGAACTGCGTCTTTGGCACGACCTGCCCGGAGCTGAACATGTAGCCGTGCCACACGCCGCACAGCTCGGCGCAGCGCACGTTGAACGTAAGTGGGGCCTTCGTGGTCACATAGGCGACATTGTTCACGCCCGGGTTGGCATCTGCCTTGACACCCAGCTGGTAGGCCCAGAACGAGTGGATCACGTCAAGCGAAGTGACGTTGAACTTGATCAGCGTGTTGGCCGGCAGTTCGAGCCCCCGGGTCTCGACCCCGCCGTAGGTTGGCCAGCGGTACGTGAACTGCCACTGCTGGGCGATCACCTGAACAGGCACAACCGGGATGCCCTTCTCTGCCGCCGGCACGGCGATCGGGTTGGGGCCCTGGCCGCCGCCCGACCCGTCGGCCAGCAGCCTCGCCGTTCCGTAGCCGGCCAGCAGGAGCACGAGCACCGTGGTCACAACGAGCCACCAGAACTGGATGCTCGCGTCCCCGCGGATCGGGGGACCGTCGAGCACCACCTCGGGCGTGCGCTCGCGGAATGCCCACACCGCGTAGGCCAGGTAGACGAGCACCATCAGGGCGACGGGGGTCGCCAGGGCCAGCAGCACCGTGTTGTCGACCACCTGACCGGCAGCCTCGACGGTTCCGTTACCCGGCGGAAGCCCCGGACCGACCACGAACACCATGATCGGCGTGACGATCACGCAGGCCACGAGCCAGAGCAGCGCGAAATTGCGGAAGTGATGCCGCTCGTCCGTCACGCGCTCTCCCTCACACGACCTTTATAAAGCCGTCCATGTAACCGACCGTCTGCATCGGTCCCCCGAATCCCTGGATGAACCCCGCGGCGCACGGCACGAAGCACTGCCAGCGATAAAGGCCCTTCCCCGGGGTGCGGAACGAGAAGCTGACCGTGAAATGATCGGTGCTCAACGGGCACGGCGCGTTGGCGCACGGGTTCTTGGCATCGTCGGCGATGCCTTCCAGAGGAACCGATAGTCCAATCTCAGGGATCGCGAATACGTGCGAGGCGGAATCGGGATTGATCGCCTGCGTCGGCTTTCCGTTCATGAGCATGTTGCCTCCGATCGTGCCGCTGACCTGGCCGAAGAACGGGTTGCGGAGGCCCGACTGCCCATCGAACTGATAGATCGTCACGTGCACGACCGTGTTGGCCGGCAGCACGTACGTCGTCTTGTGCCGCCAGTTCGTGCCGTCCGCGTTGACGGCGTAGTAGGAGACCCACGTGGGGTGTGGGTCTGTGCCCTCGGCCGCCGCGACCGTAGCCAGGTACAGATTTGTCCCCGAGCCGTTTTGGGTCGCCGCCGCGGATCCTGGGACGTTGACCAGGTACAGGCCGATGTACAGCCCGATTGCGGCCAGCGTGGCGCCAGTCAGGATCGCGATCCAGACCGCACGCTTAGCGAGTGCGCTCAAGACCGATCCTCATGCGCCCCCGAGTCAGAGTTGCGATTGAGGCCATCCTCTCTTCTCGGGGCCTTTTATATAGCGACCTGCGGACGTCCCAAAGTTAGATGACATGAATGTCATCGGTCCGTCATTTACAAGTCATCTTCGGCGGGATAGGGTGCTGGGGCGCACAGCTATAGGAGGGCATGGAATGCGCATACTGATCGTTGAGGACGAGGCGCGGATTCGCGCCTTTCTCGCCCGCGCCTTCGAGGCCGAGGGTTTCGCCGTCGACGTCGCCGATAATGGCGAGGACGGCATCGCCCGCGCGCTCAAGGGCAATTACGTGCTCGTGATCCTGGATCTCATGCTCCCGGGGCGCGACGGGCTCGACGTCCTGCGGGAGCTGCACGAGCTTCGTACCGAGCTCCCGATACTGATCCTCTCGGCTCGTGGTGATCTGGCGACCAAGCTGCGCGGATTCGAGCTCGGTGCCGTCGACTATGTCGCCAAGCCGTTCTCGCTTGACGAGCTGCTGGCGCGGGCCCGCGTGCACCTGCGCAGCTCCCAGCTCACCGACGAAGGGTCGAGACTCTCAGTGGGGGATCTGGAGCTCGACATGCCTCGCCGCCAGGCCCGCGTCGGAGACGCGGTGGCGGACTTGTCGGACCGTGAGTTTCACGTCCTTCATTTCCTCATGCGACACGTGGGCGAAGTCGTCAGCCGGGAACGGCTCCTCGCTGAGGTTTGGGGCTACGACTTCGATCCGCGCTCGAACGTAGTTGATGTCTGTGTCCGGCGGCTTCGCCGACGACTCGGTCCCGGCACGCCGATCGAGACGGTGCGAAATGCGGGGTATCGCGCTGCGGCCTGAGTCGGGACGCTTCCTGCACCGCTACCGGGTCGAGCTGGTCTGGTTCGCCTTCGCGATCGCCAACTGCGTGGCGATGTTCGTGCTGACGAACCTCCGGACGATCCCGTTCTTTTTGATCTGGATCAGCCTGACGATCGTCTACGGCTTCCGGCTCTGGCCGCTGCGGATCACGCTGCTCGTGCTCGCCTGCGTTATCGCCGTCACTGCAGCCCCGATGCTCGACGAGGCGGTCCGTGGCATCCATTCTTGGGACAGCGTGGTCTCCGTCCCCCTGATTGCAACTATGTTCCTGGCCATGGTGTGGCACGCTCGCCGGCGCGTGGAGGCACTGCGGGTAGCCCAGGCGCGGGCGGAGGAGCGACGCTCGCTGCTCCGGCGACAGGAGCGCTTCGTCCAAGACGCCTCGCACGAACTTCGCACGCCGCTGACGATCGCGACGGGACAGCTGGAGCTGGCCCGAACCCGGGGTGAGCAAAACGGTGAGATCGAGATCGCGCTCGACGAGCTGGCACGAATCAACGCGATCATCGAACGGTTGTTGCTCCTCGCCGCCGCTGATCAGCCTGACTTCCTGTGCGTCGAGCCGATCGAGCTCGAGCCGTTCCTGGAGGACGTGTTCATCCGGTGGTCCGAGGTGGCGCCGCGGGCATGGCGGCTCGGACCGCTTGTCTCAGGACAGCTGCTGGCCGACTGCGATCGGCTCCGCACGGCGCTCGACGCGCTGCTGGAAAACGCCGTGAAGTACACCGGTGAGTACGACGCCATCGAGCTTCGGGCTCGGATCGATGACCACGGGGCGACCTTGATTGAGATTGAGGACGAAGGGTGCGGGATCGGCGACGCGGCGCGGGAGCGGATCTTTGATCGCTTCGCCAGGGCCGACGCTGCGCGCACCCGTTCGGCGGGCGGGGTCGGCCTCGGACTCGCCATCGTGGACGCCATCGCCAAGCGCCACGGCGGCAGTTGCGCCGTCGAAAGCACCCCCCACGGCTCCATTTTTTCGCTCACCCTGCCGGCCGATCTGTTGAGCCATCCGCTCGAGGCTGTGCCCCCGGTCGCACGGGAGGCCTGACCACGGCGCCGGGCGCCCGGAAAACTCAGGCCCCAGTGTCAGAAGGTGCCGGTGATCGCCTGCACGACCGTGGCCGTGTCGGACACGTCGTCGCCGAAGGCCACGCCGCAGCCGAAGTTGATCGCATTGATCACAGCCGCCGGAGAATCACCGTACTTCGGAACCGCCCCATGCTCCTTGAGGTAAAGCTTGCCATAGGCGGTCTGCCCATTCTGGTTGGTCGAACCCCACTGGGTGCACGTCGTGGCGTCGGTGACGGCGCCGCCCTTCGACCCGATGGCGGCAAAGACGATCGTCGCAACCATCAGGGCAACGAATCCGGCCAGGGCCAAAGCCGCCCGCCTGTGCCGGGCGATCAGGGCGCGAGCCGTCCACAGCTCGGTCCCCTCGCCGCCCTGCGTCATCGAAGCATTCGTGCTCACGGAGAAAGCGGCTCTTACTTCAGCATTTTTCGCGCCGCCGATGTCCACGACGTAGTCAGGTCGCGAATGAACTTCGCCTGGGCCGTCGCGAGATTCGACACCCACTCGACATCGCTTGAGCCGGGCCCGCTCTGGATCGCCTTGGCAATCGCCTTCAGTGCGCGCTCGTAGCTCGCCAGCGTGGTCTCGCCCGCATCCTTGCCCGCATCGATAATGCGGTCGTTGAGACGGCGGATGCGCTTGGCAGCTTCCTCGACGCGCGGATCCACCTTGGCCGCAGGCGACCGCGTGCTGCTTGTCGACCGGGTGCGAGAACTCGTGCTGCGACTGCGGCTTGGACGGCTGCTGGAACCGCTGCGACCGCTCGAACCGCTTCGGCTGCTGGAGCCAGAACGGCTGCTTGAACCGGAGCGAGCGCTTGAGCTGCTCCGCCCGCTGCTGCTCCGTCCGCTGCTGCTCCGTCCGCTGCTGCTCCGTCCGCTCGAGCCGCTCGAGCCGCTGGTGCTGCGGGTGCTTCGCCGCGCACCGCCTGAGCTCGACCGTTTCCCTGAACCTGATCCGCCTGATCCCCCGCGCTTGGCCTGCGGCATGTGTTGCTCCTTTGTAGGAACTGGAATTTGGACGGGACCCTACCTAGACGGCAGCGTCACAGCCAGCAGCTAGCATCGCCAGCCACTCGGACGGCACGAGCTGACCGATGACTCGCAGCCGTCGCCGCTTAGCTCAGGCCGAAACCGCCGCGCACTCCTCGCGCACCGGCTTGATCTCTCCGACCACCGTCCTGACCACCTCGTCGAGCTGTTCGACGAGGTTCGGGTCGTTGAGGGTGCCGTCGTCTTCGAAGCGGGTGTGCGCGTGTCCGACGGCCACCTCGCCGTCAAGCACACGGGCTCCGGAGGCCGACAGGGTCTTGCGCAGCTCCGCCTGTGACCACACGGCGCCGAACATGCCCGTGCTCGCCCCGACAACGGCCACGGGCTTGTTGAGCAGCGCGTTTGCCACTATGGGACGGGAGAGCCAGTCGACGGCGTTCTTGAGCTGCCCAGGGATTGACGAGTTGTATTCCGGAGTCGCGAAGAAGACTGCGGCCGCACCCGCGACGGCCGCGCGCAGCTGCGCTGCGGCCGCCGGGGTGGGATCAACGTCGTCGTCCTCGTCATAGGGCGGCACAAGCTTGAGGTCGGGATAGATCTCGAACTCAAGCCCCGCCGCTTCGAACATCTCCCCGGCTGCACGCAGCAGCTTGGTGTTGTGCGAGTCGCGGCGCAGGCCGCCGCTGATGCCGAGGACCTTCATCGTTCTACGACTGCTTCGAGAGCTGCAGGTCGGCGATCAGCCTGACCTCGTTGGACAGGGCGGGATCCCCGTTCGGCAGCGGGTTGTTCCAATTGATCCCGAACTTGGTGCGGTCGATCTTGGCCTCCAGCTTGAGACCGAAGCGCTCACCGCCGTAGGGATCGTTGATGGGGTCGCCGATCGTGCCGGTGATCTCGACGGGCTCGGTGTGGCCCTTGATCGTGATCTCACCGTCAACCGTGAGCTGGTCGCCCTGGCGATCGAGGTTTCGAGACTCGAACGTGAGCTCGGGATTGCGCTCGGCGTCAAAGAAGTCCGGCGCCTGGAGATGCGCCTCCAGGTTGGGGTCCTTGACCTGGATGCTGGCGACCCGAACGCTCCCGCGCAGGACGCCGTCGCTGACCTCCGCGTCGAAGTCGGAGAAACTGCCCGTAAACGTGCCGGCCATGTAGTCGACAGCGAACGCGATGTCCGAATGGACCTTGTCCGCCGCCCAGGTCCCGGCAGGAACTGCCTGAATCTCGGTGGTGCTCATGAAAAAACCTCCTGAAACGATTGAAGACGAAGGACGGGTGCTCTTGCCGCCGTCTCCGCGAATGACGTTGCTTGCTAGAGCAACAAATATAGCACATCATTGCGTGATCAACAATCGTGCGCTCAACCAACTGAGGACCGTCCCCCCAGGCACGGCGGCGGTCCACGCGGGTGCTTGCTGGTACCGCTAGCCGAGAACCGGGAGGGTGCGCTCGTTACCGAGCCGCGTGAGGGTCCGCTGCATCGTCGAAGTGACGAGCTGGTAGCCGTCGTCGAGGTCCGGGTTGCGACCGAGGCGGTCACGCAGGTCAATCGGCTTGAGGACCCGGATCGAGATCTTGGCCGGGAGCGGCACGCGAATCGGGAGGTCCAGGAGGGTGGCCCCAAACGGCGGCGCTACCGCGGCCGGAAACACCTTGAGACGAGCCAGGCGGTCGAGCTGAAGGGCACTGGCAATCCTGCGCCCCTGGCCCAGGAACAGCGCGGTCTCCTGGCCGCCGATCGCGACCACCGGGACGATTGGCACGTTGTGCTTGAGGGCCAGCTTGATAAAGCCGGTCCGGTGGGCGAAATCGATCTGGTCGGACTCCCAGCTCGGGCGGAAGGTCTCATGATCTCCGCCGGGGTACACCAGCAGCGCCGCGTTGCGTCGCAGGGCACGCCCCATGTTCTCCGGCGAAGCCGGCACTGTCCCGTAGCGTTGGGCCAGGGCACGCAGTCCGGCGACCTTGAAGACCAGATCGTGGGCGAGCTGATAGAAGCGGCGGTCGGTCCCGAAGTGGTCGTAGAAGGCCTGCGAGAAAACGAACGTATCGGCGATGTAGGTCCCACCGGAGTGGTTTCCGACCAGGAGCACGGGTCCGTCGGCCGGAATGTGATCGAGGCCGCGGACATCGGCACGGAAGTAGAGCTTCGACGACAGGCGCAACGCCGGCAGAGTGCGCTCGATGTACTTGGGATCGCGGAACGCAAACGGGTCGGAACTTCGGCGCCCGGTCACCGCCTCCGCGATGTCCTCGGCGGCGGCGGACATCATCTGCAGGTTGGCCCTGGCAGCGCCCTGGGCGATCCTCAGCGTCTCCTCGAGGGGGCCGTTCTCACTCGCCATTGGAGTTGTCCTACCCACGGAGGCTCTGGGTAATGCCAAATTCTCCGGAAATTGTGACTACGCCGCGAGCGCCGGGGGAGTCAGCGAGACCGGGGCTCGCCGCCGTGCGATCAGAGGCACGCCGTGCTTGGGCCCGATCGTCGGCATCTGGCGGATCTGCAACTCGTAGCCGGGCTCGAGGCGAAAGTCAAAGCGGCGGACCAGCGCCGCCGCGATCGCCTTGACCTCAAGCTGCCCGAAGCGCATCCCGATGCAGATCCTCGAGCCGCCGCCGAAGGGGATGTACGCCCCCTTGGGAAGCGCCGCCTTGGCCTGTGGCGTGAACCGATCCGGGCGGAACTCCCGGGGTTCAGGAAACACGTGCGGGAGATGGTGGGAGACCCAGGAGCTGTAGTTGACGTAGGCCCCGCCGGGGACGGTGTGCCCGGCGAACTCGTAGGTGTCGATCGCCCTCCGGGCGCCGATCCACGCCGGCGGGTACATCCGCAGCGTCTCGTCGAGAACCATCTCGAGCAGTGCGAGCTCCCCGCTCATCAGCTGGCGGGCCGTCGGCACCTCGCCGGCGAGCTCCCGGTCCAGCTCCCGGCGGAGCTCGGAGGCGACGTCGGGGTGACGAGCCAGCTCATAGAACATGAAGCCGATCGTCGAGGTTGTCGTGTCGTGGCCGGCAAAGAGCAGCGTCATCACCTGATCGCGAATCTGCTGATCGCTGAGTCCTCCGCCGTCCTCATCGCTGGCGTCGAGGAGCAGACTGAGGAGGTCGCGTCCCCGCTCACCCTCGTTTCGGCGCCGACGGATCTCCGCAAACAGGATTCGGTCAAGCTCTCGGCGGGCTCCTTGCATCCGCGCAAAAGGAGTTCCCGGTCCCCGGATGACCTGCAGCCAGTAGTCGCGGGCCCAGAAGGCCAGGCCCGTCTCGAAGCAACGGGCGACGTCCGCCTGTGCCCCGGCCGCATCGGGATCGAGACCGAACAGAGCGCGCATGGCGATCCGCAAGGCCAGGCGGCGGGTCCAGTGGTAGACATCGATCCGGCCCCCGTCTGGCCAGTCGTCCACTGCCGTCATGATCTCGTCGTTCATCGCCCCGAGAGCCGCGGCGATGGACTCGTGATGGAAGGCCGGGAGCATGATGCGGCGCGACCGGCGGTGAAACTCGCCATCGGTCGTCAGCAGCCCATCGCCGATCAGGGCGGCCAGGTCCCCCATGTTGCCCTCGCGCCAGTTGAAATTGCTCGCGTGCGAGACCGTCATGTGGTGATTGGCCTCCGGGCCGATCATCAGGACGTTGTTGCTGTGGAAGACCCGCATCGTGAACACGGGACCGAAGCGCTCATAGGCGTCGAGCAGGAGGTCCAGTGGACGGGTCACGAAACCGCGGGTGCGGCGGATGCTGAACCATGTCTCCCCGGGGGGAAATGGGGCCTCCGCGCGTCGTTCCGCCACCAGATCGTCGGTCAGCCTCCGCACCGGGTTGAACGACATCGGCGGTGGCCCGACAAGGCTCATGCCAGAAGAGTAATCCTCGACCTCAACCGGTCGGGCGCCCGGAGCGGCGAATCAGCCGCCGTCACCTTCCAGGGTCGCCCGCAGGGCTTCGATGGCCGTGTACTCCGGCACCCACCCCAGCTCCTCCTTGGCCTTTGTGGTGTCCATGATCGCCGGGTGGCTGGCCGCCTCGACCCAGTCGGCGGCCGGCGGGACGAAGGGGAGCTTCGGCAACGCGCCGGCAACGCGGGCCGCCCCCTGGACGAGGCTCGACGGTACCGGCAACGGCGCCAGCCCCAGCTCGCGCACTATGTCGGCCCCGGTCAGGACATCATCCGCGGCGATGTTGTACGCGCCGGGAGGTCCGTCCCCGAGAACGCACTTGAGCAGCGCCTGGCCCACGTCGTGCTCGTGGATGAGCTGGACCGGGACGGCCGGGGCGAAGATCGGAACGGGGACGGGCAGGCCGGCCAGGACGGCGAGGAGCCGGCGTCCCGCCCCGGCCACGGGCGCGGGGATCGTTCCCTTCGCTCCCATGGCATTCGGCCCCAGCACGATCGGCGGGCGCACGAGGTATAGCGCCGGGCTCTTCTCCCGCTCGGCCTCCTCGCCCAGCAGGTGTTCGATCTCGGCCTTTTCACGCGCGTAGAAGAGGCGCGCGGCCGGGCGCACCGGCCAGTCCTCCTTCATCCCCACGGGGTTGTCACGATGAAAACCGTAGGCGGCCACGGAGGAGGCGTAGACGAACCGCTCCGCGCCGGCGTCCCGCGCGGCGCGGAACACGTTGAGCGTCCCGTCGACGTTGATGGTGCGGATCGTCTGCGCGTCAGCGTTGCCGGTGATCATGAAGGCCAAGTGGACGACGACGTCGCAACCGGCGAAAGCCTCGCCCAGCGCATCGGGGTCGCGAACGTCGCCCTGGCGATAGCGCATCTTGCTCCAGCCATGGGCGGCAGGGTCGAAGGGCCGGCGGGCGATCCCGATGATCCGGGAGACACGCGGGCTCTTCTGGAGCAGCGGGATCAGGCCCGAGCCGAAGGTACCGGTGGGCCCGGTGACCGCGACCTGGAGACGAGCTTTCGAGTTCGACACAGGGCCTTGGTACCCGCAGTGCGGGCTTCGCCAACCTGCCTTCGTGCCACCATCAGCTGATGACCCCACAACGCATCTCGGGTACCCTGGCCGCCGCGGTCACCCCGCTGAAGGACGGCGGCCGACGGCTGGACGAAGCGGCCTTCGCGTCCCTGTACGGCTTCTATGGCGAGAGTGGCCTCGACGGGCTTCTCGTCCTGGGGACAACCGGAGAGGGCATCCTGCTCTCGTCTGCCGAACGCCGCCGTGTCGCCGAGCTGGCCCTCAACTCCGCTGGCGAGCTGCCGGTGATTGTGCACTGTGGCGCCCAGACGACCGACGAGACGAGCGCGCTGGCGGCACATGCCGCCGAGTCCGGGGCGGCCGGCGTGGCGGTGATCGCTCCCCCCTACTTCTCCCTGACCGCGGTTGAGTTGCTCGAGCATTTCGCAGCCGCCGCCAGCGCCTGTGCTCCTGTCCCCTTCTACGTTTACGAGTACGCGGCGCGCAGCGGCTACTCGGTTCCTGTGGAGCTGGTCGCGGAGCTGCGCGACCGGGCTCCAAACCTGGTCGGGATGAAGGTCTCGGACTCCCCCTTTGACCAGGTGGCGCCCTATTTGGAGATCGGCCTCGACATCTTCATCGGCGCCGAGGCCCTGATTCCGGACGGGCTCGCTGGTGGCGCGGTGGGCGCCGTCTCGGGCGTCGCCGCCGCCTTTCCGGAGGCGGTGGTCTCGCTCGTCCGCCACCCGACCCCCGAGCAGCTGAGGCTCGTCACGTCGCTGCGCGACGTGCTTTCCCGCGCTCCCTTTCAGGCCTCGGTCAAGGCAGCACTGGCTCTACGCGGCGTGAGGGTGGGTGCAGATGTGCGCCGACCGTTGGCGCCACTGCAAGCGAAGCAGGTCGAGCGGCTCCAAGCCGAGCTGGGGCCCCTCGTCAGTACTCCTGTCTGAGGAGCTTGTATCAGCTGCTGTGACCGTTCCGGCTCGCCTTGCCGGCGCGGGAGCGGCTTGGTGCCGGTGGGCGGGGCGGCACCGCCACGCTCGACTCGAACAGCATCAGACCCACGGTGGCCCGCTGCTCGTCCTGGTGATCGCTGCGCAGGAGCCGCTTTTGGCTCTCAGCCTCGATCTTTTGGATGCGGTCCAGCATCGCGGACAGCTCACCGGAGATCTCCTGCCAGCCAGCGGCATCCACGGTGACGGGCGTGCGCGTGAGATGACAGTCGGCGCGGTCAAAGCCGCCGCCGGCGGCGGCCGAGCTGGCCTGGGTGCCAAGTTCGGCTAGCGCGGCGCTGATGGTGGCCTGCTTGACGATGGTCGGCGTCGACATCCACGCATCGTCGGTGATCCTCGGGCCGGCGACGGTCGTGTAGTAGTGCTCGACAGCACCCCGGCGAGGCACCCGCCTGACCAGCTTGAGGAATTTCAGGGCGTGCAGGCGCCGGACGTGATAGCTGACGACGCCGAGCGGCGCGTCCAGCTCTGAAGCCAGGTCGGTCGGGCTGGCGGTCCGGTTTTCCAGCGCCGCCAAGATGCGCGTCCGCAACGGGTGCGCGAGAGCTTTCGCGACCGCGGGATCCGTGATGTCCTGGTAGCGCTTCACCTGGCCTCCTCAGAGCAGTGGTTCAAGACGCTTGTGAAGACGGTGCAGCCGCACGCGCGCCGTGGCCTCGGGAATGTCCAGCACCTCGGCGATTTCCGAGTGCGAGTAATCATGCAGGTACCGTAACGCAATCAGCTGACGTTCACGCGGTGGAAGGTTCTCAAGCGCTCGACGGACATCCACGCGCAGGAGCACGCGCAGGCGCTCCTCACCCGCCCCGGCGTCCTCCGCGTAATCCTCATCAAGCGGCTCATCAAAGGCCCGCGGCTGCCTGCGCCCGATCAGCCGGATCGCCTCGTTGCGCGTGATCTGAAGGCACCAGGGAATCGGTGCCTCCGGATTCCGGCAGGCATGGCGGCTCCGCCAGGCCCGGGCCAGCGCCTCCTGAACCGCGTCTTCGGCGTCCTGGGGCCTGCGCAGGATTCGAAGCGCTTCAGCCCGGCAGCGCCTGCGGATCAGCGACCAGTCCCAGTGCTCAGCTGCAACAGCCATCGGGTCCCGGACGACGAATACAGAAAAAGCTGACTGTGCTGAAACGAAACTGAGCGCTCGCGGGTCATCGACCAATGATGGCCACGATTGCCACCCTGGACCCTGCCGCCACTGGCTATGACTGCCTGGCGCCCTTCTACGACGAGTTCACCTCGGCCTACGCCTACGAGCCTTGGATCGCCGCGATTGAGCAGCGGGCGAGCGCCTTCGGCCTGAACGGCAGCCGGGCCCTCGATCTCGCCTGCGGAACGGGCAAGAGCACGTTACCGCTCGTGAAACGCGGCTATTCGGTCCGGGGCTGCGACATCTCGGAGGGGATGATTCGTGAGGCACAGCGCAAGGTGCCTGAGCTGGCGGATGCTTTCTCGGTCGCCGACATGCGGGACCTTCCGGAACTTGGGGAGTTCGACCTCGTCCTCTGTCTCGACGACGCGATCAACTACCTCCTCAGCGACGACGATCTCGAGGCGGCGTTCGCCGGGGTGGCCCAAGTCCTGGCGCCGGAGGGCATTTTCGCCTTCGACGTCAACTCGCTCGCCACCTACCGCACTTCGTTTGCCGAGACCGAGGTCAGGGAGCAGGGTGGGATCTTCTTCGCCTGGCGCGGGGAGGCCGCTCCCACGCTGCAGCCGGGCGAGGGAGCGAGCGCGACGGTCGAGATCTTCGCCCAGGACCCTGAGGGTTTCTGGGAGCGCCACACCATGCGCCACGTCCAGCGCCACCACCCTAGGAGCGCCATCGTGGCCGCCATGGAGCGGTCCGGCCTCGAGTGCTGCGCCGTCTTCGGCCAGCGCCGCGGCGCCGTCCTGGAGGACCAGGCCGACGAGACGTCCCACATCAAGCTCGTTTATCTCGCCAAGCGACAGATCCCGATCACGGGGAGGTGACAGCATGAAGGTCGTTCAGCCGTGAGCAAGCTGGGCACGGTGGGGCGCTCATCCGAGCGTCCCACCGTGCTTACAGCAGTCAGGAAGGGTTCACGCGTGCGACTGCTGACGCCTCTGAGAAGGCGGAACTTCGCCCTGCTCTGGGCCGGAATGACCGTCTCGCTGCTGGGCGACGGCATCTACTTCGTGGCCATGATCTGGGAGGCGCTCCACCTCTCCAACACGGCGATGTCCGTTTCGCTCGTCGGGGTCGCCTGGACACTTCCGATGGTCGGCTGCCTTCTCCTCGGCGGCACGCTGAGCGATCGCCTGGAGCGCCGGCACGTCCTCCTGGGGGCAAGCCTGGCTCAGGCCCTGGCCATCGCCGCCATCGGTGTCCTCGACTGCGCGGGCGTGATTCAGCTCTGGACCCTGCTCCTCCTCGTCGGGGTATACGGCGCCGCCACCGCCTTCTCCCTGCCCGCCTTCGAGGCCCTGGTGCCAACGCTCGTCGCTCCGGACGAGCTCACTGACGCCAGCGCGCTCGATCAGTTCGTCCGCCCGCTCTCTGTCCAGCTCGTCGGCCCCGCGCTCGGCGGCGCCCTCATCGCCGTGGCTGGAACCGGCCCGGCGTTCCTGGTCGACGCCGCCACGTTCCTGGCCGCGGCCGGTGCCCTGCTGGCGATGCGGGTTCCCCGGGCCGAGACCCCGGCCCCGCCGCTCGGCCAGGCCATGGTCTCCGGGTTGGGTGAGGGGATCCGGTTCGTCCTGGCCAACGCCTGGCTGTGGCGAACCCTGCTCGCCGCCTCGCTCGCCGTGTTGCTGTTCTGGGGGCCCTACCAGGTGCTGCTGCCTTTCCTGGTCAAGAACGAGCTCCACAGCGGCAGCGCCACCCTGGGTCTGATCCGAGCTCTGGGCGGGGTGGGCGCTCTCCTCGCGGCGCTGGCGGTCGGTCAGACCGGGCTGCCGGGATGGGCGATGCGGGCAATGTTCGCCGGCTGGGCGCTCCAGTCTCTGACCCTCGCTGGGTATGCCGTAGCGCGAGAGGCCTGGCTCTTCGCCGCAATCTCGCTCGTCGGAGGGGCCTGCGGGGCCGTGGCCAACGTCGTCTGGGGGACGCTGATCAAGGCGCGGGTCCCCAATCATCTTCTGGGTCGGGTCGCAAGTCTCGATTGGCTCGTCTCGATGGCGCTCGTGCCGCTCTCCTTTGCGCTCACCGGTCCAATGGCTGGACTGGTCGGCGCGCGCGCGACTCTCCTCGGGGGAGGCATCGTCGCCACCGGCACGCTGATCGCCTTCATGCTCTTCTCCGTTTCCCGGCGGAGCTCGCCCACGAAGGTGCGAAGCACTGAGGTGCAGACCGTCGGCGGTTGATTGCGCACGCTTTCTTGAGTGCTGAAGGATATGATCGCGTTCGCTCTTCGGCGACTTGCCAACCCGCATGGACGAATCAAGGCCGACCGGCTCCCCGACCGCAATGCTCACACCGCGTGAACGAGATGTCCTCCAGCTGGCCGCCGACGGGCTGTCAGCCCCCTCCATCGCCGAACGCCTGTCGCTGAGCCGCGCCACCATCCGCACCCACTTCGGCCACATCTATCTCAAGCTCGATGTGAGCAGTCGGGCCGGCGCAGTCGCCAAGGGCATGCGGCTCGGTCTGATCAGCTGACCCGTCGCTCCCGTCTCCTGACCCCCCGGGGCGCCCCGTCTCACTTCCTGGCCAGCAGCTGATAGATGGTCGAGTAGCCGATCAGGAACACGACCTTCCCATCGGTGATCACCGGGCTGAACTCGCCGTCCGGGAAGGAGAAGATCTGGCGTCCGCTGCGCAGGTCCAGTCCGGCGGTCGAGTTCGAGCCGAGGTCGGAGAAATAGACGACATGGCCCAGAACCGTCGCCGATCCGTCGATTCGCCCCCCAGCAGAATGGCTCCAACGCACCCCGCCTGAATTAGCGTTGTAGGCGTAGAAGGTGCCGTCGTAGGAGCCGATGTAGACGGTCGGTCCGACCCCCGGAACGTTGGCTACGGCCGCCGAGGAGTAGACGTAGGACCCAGTCGAGGCCGTCCAGGCCGTGGCGCCTGAGTTGGCCCAGAGCGCCACCACACCACCCCCCGTGTTGCCCACATACACCTTGCCGAACGCCACCGCGGGCGTCGAGTAAACGCTGTCGCCGGCTGAGGCAGACCAGATCTCCCGGCCGTTGGCGGCGTTGACCGCATATACCCGCCCGCCGTAGTCGCCGAAGTAGATCGTGTTGTGAGCGAAGGCCACGCCGCCCTTCACCGCCCCGCTGGCCGAGAAGGCCCAGTTGAGGTGTCCGTCATAGGTCCGATACGAGTGGACCGTCCCGCCTGAGTCGCCAACGAACACGCTCAGCCCGTGGACCAGCGGCGAGGACTCGCTGCCGGAGGGGAGCGGGTGCGACCACACGACCTTCCCCGTCTTCATGGCCACAGCGACGATCCGGCCGTTACCGGGAACGCTGGCTCCCGGGCTCGCCGAGAGCAGGGTGAAGAAGACCAGCTTGTGGCGCACATCGATGGCAGGTGAGGCCGCGGCCAGGGTGCCAACCTTGCGGAGCCAGAGCATCTGTCCGGTGGCGGTGTTGACCGCCTTGGCTCGTCCGTCGGCATCCTGGAAGTACAGGGTGTTGTCGTAGATCACGGGCGGGAACTCCAGCAGCGCGTGATCCCGGTAGCGCCACCCGATGTGGAACGGGGGATCAAGCTTCTCCCCATGCGGGAACGCGCGGGTCCGGGCCAGGTTGTAGCCGTAGACGAGCCACGGGCTGTCAGTCGGAGCGGGGGGCGGCTTTGGCTTGGGCGGCGGGGTGGTTGCCGTGCGGGCGGCGGTGACCGCGTGATGGCGGGGCTTACTCCCAGCAGACAGCACGACGACCACCACCGCGATCCCGATCGCCACCAGCAGGCCCGCCACGGCCATGAGTCCCCGCCGCAGGGCGGGACTCGGCATGGCGGCGCATGGTAGCTATGTCGAACCGGCCTAAGCGCGTTGTTTAGGTGGCCCGGCATTTTTTCAAGCCACGAGGTTGCGGCACCGATACCGGATGGGTGACCAAGGAAGGAGCAGTGTCGTGATGGATCACGATCGCAAGGTATGTCCACGTTGTGGTGAGCCGACAGGCGGCTACGGCTTTTGTCCCCCCTGCCGCGCGCACATCGATTCGCTGACCGGGGGCGCGGCCCGCGCCGCCGATCTGACCGCTGCTCAGGTGCTGGGAGAGGTCGTGCGGCTGGAGCAGGCTCTGGCTGACACAGCGCAGGAGACAAGCGACCGAATCGGCGCGGGATCCTCCACCGCTGCCGTAGAGCTCGATTCGGCGCCGGAGGATGTCGCCGATGACACGCCCCACACCACCCAGGATGTCGCGCGCCTGGAAGACGTTCTGACCGTCAACCCGCGTGAGGATGCTCGCACGGAGGCCACTGACACGAGCGATGAGCTCGTCATCGATCTGGCCCAAGGCCGAGACGTGGCCCGGCTCGAGGACGTATTGAGCGTCCTGCCGCCCAACGACAACTTTGTCATCGCACCCAAGACCGCTGCGGCGACTCCCCCGGAGGCCGAAGTTGCTCACGGCGAATCTGAGTTCATCGCCGACAAAGCGGAGGTGGCCGAGCCCCCCCAGCTCCCCGTCCGCGCTCAGAATCAGGCCACATTCCCCAGCTACGTGGCGGCGCACGCCCTTCGGGCCGCCTTCCTGTTCGAGCAGACGTCGGCCTTCGAATCACGTCCCGACGACGAGGTGATCGAGGAGCCGGTGGCCCCCACCAGCATCGCCCCGCCGGAAAGCACGCCCCCGCCGATCAGCACCCCGCCTCCGCCCCAGCCCGAGCCTCTGCCCGCAGCGCAAGCCGAGTCATCGCGGAACAACTGGATCACGGCCCTCTGCCTCCTCGCACTGATCGCGCTCGTCGTCGTGCTGACCGGGCGGCGCCCCTGCCGCTGCGACTGCCACAAGACCCGCTGACGGGGGTACCGTCGGACCAGGCTCGCCCTGTGCCAGCCTGTTGACGTGCCGCACCGTCAGCAGCGCACGAGAACGATCGCCAGGCGCGGAGAACTGATCGCGGAACTCGATCCCAGACGCCCATCAGGTCGTCTCCTGCGTGATGGGGGGATGGATGCCTCCTATGTCGACCTCGCGGATGTCACGCACCTCGAGTTCGACTACACGCGGTGGCTGCGGATCGTGCTTCGCGGTGCTCGCGCCCGGCGCGTGCTGCACATCGGGGGCGGGGCCTGTGCGCTGGCGCGCGCGCTGGCTGCGGAGGACCCGGCGGGGCGCCAAGAGGTCTGCGAAGTCGATGGCGAGGTGCTTGCCCTGGCTCGGGAGCACCTGGGGTTGCGCCGCGCGGCCGGGCTTCGAATCCGCCACGCGGAGGGAAGAGACCACGTGCGGGCACAGCCTGATGGCAGTTGGGACGCCATCGTGATCGACGCGTTCGTCGGAGCTCGCGTCCCCGAAAGACTCGTCGCGGCGGAAGCCCTCGCCGACGCGGCGAGAGTCGCACCCCTGACCTTGGTGAACGTCGTCGACGGCCGCGCGGCCCGTGACGTGCGTGCCGTCGCTGCGGGCATGGCGATCGCCTACCCCCGGACTTGGGTGCTCGGCCAGGGGGTGGGGAACACGATCGTCGGCGGATGCTCCGCCGATCGGCAACTGAATCTGGCCGCCATCGCCGCCCGCCTGGCCGCCGATCCGTCCCCCGCCCGGATCACTTTCAGTGCCGCGGCTGGCAGCCGGTCTGCAGAGGCTGACAGGTGACGAGGACTCCCACGATCGAGCGAGCCGGGATCGGCCCCCAGAAGCGACTGTCGTCGGAGGACCCGCGGTTGTCACCCAACACGTAGAACTCCCCGGAGGGAACCCGGATCGGCTCCGGGAAGGTGCAATCTGCCCCCTCACAGGAGGCGGCGAACGGCTCCCTACTCGTGACTCCGTTCACAACAGCGTGACCGGCGCGGATGAGCACCATGTCTCCGGGTCCAGCGACTATGCGCTTGACGAAGGTGACGCGTGAGCCGTCGGGCGTGGCCAACCCGCACGGCTGCGAGAAACCGGCCCCCTGCCGAGGGTTGGCACAGATCGGATTGGCCGGTACCGCTCCTGCGGGGGCGCGGAAGGCGATGATGTCCCCCACCCTGGGCGACAGCCCGGGCTCGACGGCCACCCGGCTCCCGATGGGCAGCGTGGGCGCCATCGAGCCCGAGTCGATCCGGTAATAAGTGACATGGTCGTGCGAGAGCGCCAGCGCCGCCACCACAGCCACGCCGAGGGCCAGCAAAAGCGGCACCGCGATCCGGCGTCGGACCGGGCGCCCATACGGAAGCCCCGACGCCTCCGAAACTACCGGCGCCGTGGCGGGCGATGGAGGAGCCTGCGACACACGTTCAGACATCGGCAGCGATCGGATCCCGCTGGAGTGATCGGGTCGCACTCGCTCCTGGGTTAGGACCGTGCCCTCCTCAAGGGGTGTGCTCTAGTTCGGTCTCGAGTCCCGAGTGATCGCTCAGCCCCTCCTCTCGCCACTCATGGTGGTACTGGCAGGAGACGGGGAGAAGCTCTGGGGAGAGAAAGATGTGATCGAGGCGCCAGCCGCCGTCGTGGCCGGCAATCGTCTTCCAGGTCCAGCTTGGTGAACGGGATTCGTATCCGTGGAGCGTTCGATAGGCATCGCGATATCCCAAGTCCCGCAGGCCGGGGACAACGCCCAACTCCGCGGCGTCCCACTCCGGGCCTCGATCTGAACGCAGACGACCGCGCGAGTCACGCGCGAACGAGATCGTCGTGCCGTCCGCCAGCTCCCGCCGCGGGATGTTCAGGTCTCCGCAGAGCACCCGCGGTGCGGGACTCGGCGTCTCAAGCCCGCGTCGCACCGCCCGGAGCGTCTCGACCTTCACCCACCCGTTGGCGGCGTTCGGCACATGCACACAGTTGACCTCCAACGGACCCGAGGAAGTTTGCGCAAGCACACTCAGCGCGCTCTCGGCGCGGGGAACCGCCAGTGGCTCGTCGACATCCTCGAGCGCGAACCGCGAGCCGATCATCACGAGCGTTCGCGGACCCGCCTTCCCCCCAGGTGCAACACCTGCGACAGCTGAGATACGGGAATGGTCCAGCCCCATCAGCTCGAATGCACGTTTCCACAGAGCCTCGGTCCGGCGAGTGACCTCCTGTAACGCGACGATGTCCGGCTCCCGCTCGGCTACCGCCGTAGCCTGTCCGACGATCCGATCGGCGCGCCGCGCGACGTTCCAGGTGATCAGCCGAACCACGCCGGCTCACCTTAGACGTCCGGACGCCTAGGAGGCGAGCCTTATCCCCGGCTGTGGAAAGCCACTGACGCGGGCGATCAATGTGGCCGCGACCTCGACGACGAGGTGGCGATCAAAGGTGAGCACGAGTGGCCGGGGTGAAATGACGTACATCCTGAAAGGCGGCGGCAATCACCGCGCGACCCTTCCGGTTGGCACCTTGATATTCAGTGGAGCTCCCATGGCCGCTCGTAGACTGCCGAAGGTGTCTGCCGAGGAGGTCGATGAGTACCTGCAAGGAGTCGACGAGCCGAAGCGCAGCACGCTGCAGGCATTGCGGCGGACCATTCTCGAGATCGTCCCAGAAGCCGAGCAAGTCATCTCCTACCGCGTTCCCGCCTTCCGCGTAGCGGGTAAGACGGTCGCCGGCTTTGCCGCGTTCAGGGATCACCTGAGTTACCTGCCGTTCAGCGGGTCGATCCTCCCCCAGCTCTCCGACCAGCTCGAGGGCTACACGATGACCAAGAGTGCCCTGCACTTCCCCGTCGACCGTCCCCTCCCGAAGACGCTTGTGAAGACGCTGATCACGGTGCGTCTCGATGAGATTCGGCGGGCCCGACACTCAGGTGCGTTTCGAGAGGATCCATCGCGATGAGCACTCTGGTCTTTGTTCATGGCGCCTGCGTCCGCGACGCCGCTTGGTGGTGGAGTCGGATGACCCAGCTCGCCAAACCAAGCGCTCGGCCGTCTCACCCGCCAGTCCCTGACCCCGTTCGGACAGCCGCCCCGCCAGATCGCCTGGCAGCACAAGCCCGCCACGTACTTCGTCTGCACCGAGGATCTCGCCACCCCGGCCGACGTCCAGCGCCGGCGCGTCAAGGATCGAACTCGACTCGTCGAGTTCGCGGCTGGGCACCACCCGTTCCTTTCCCGTCCCGACCAGTTCGCAGAAAGCATCGTCGCCGCGATCGACCTCCGTTGAGCGAGCCGATCGGCGCCGCGACCGTGCCCCTCCCCGAGGCGAAGCGGCGGACGGGTCTCGAACCCGCGACCTCAAGCTTGGGAAGCTTGCGCTCTACCAACTGAGCTACCACCGCGCGTATTCACCGGCAAGGCTACCGCAGCTTCAGAGGGCGCCGGTGCGCCGGGTCTGCCTGGCCCGACCACCGCCCTACGACGTTCGTCCAACCCTGATCGACCGCCCCCGCTGACGGGTATCTGTGGGATATCGAGTTCATACATAGAGCCCCTATTCGTCCGAGCGGGACCCGGGGGCTCGCTCCATAACCATCGTAAGCGGAACGTGGCCCCAGAGTTCGGGGCCACGTTTTTTGTGGGCCGGGACGCGCCTGCGGAGCGCTACGGTCCTCCGGCGTGTTCTCACTCGCGCTGACCTCGCGGATCTCCGCTGCGATCACGGCCCTGGCGATGCTCGTCCTGCTGGCTTCGCCGAAGCCGGCCCGGGCACGTGAAGGCCGTCACATCCCGGCCGCGGCCGAACAGCTGATCGTCGTCTCCAGCCCGACCTACGACCCGGCGAACTACCTGGCCACCTTCCGTACCTACGAGCGCGCCACCCCGAGATCTCCCTGGCACGTCGTCTTCGGCCCGTGGCAGGCCGAAACCGGCTACAGCGGGCTTCGGGACAGCCGGCATGAGGACGACGGCTCGACACCGACCGGGGTGTACGGAATCGGAGCCCGGTTTTATGGCACCCAACCAAAGCCCGGCGGACTGCACTATCCCTACCACCAGCTCCAGTGCGGCGACTGGTGGGACTCGGATCCGCATACCCCCCGCTACAACCGCTTCGTCCACGTGCGCTGCGACGTGAGGCCCCGCTTCGCTTCCCATTCCGAGGGACTGTGGACCGAGACGGTCGCCTACCCATACTTCGCCGTCATCCGCTTCAACGTCGACCCCACCATCGGCGGCGCCAGCGCGCCCGGCTCAGCGATCTTCCTCCACAGCTGGGTGAACGGCCCGACCGCAGGCTGCGTAGCCCTACGTGAACCGGAACTACTCGCCGTCCTCCGCTGGCTGAACCCCAGACTCCAGCCCGTGATTGAGATCGGGGCCGGCCGTGAGGTCAGGCGAAGCCTTAGCCCGTGAACGTGGCTCCGCGACTCCGCCGCTTCGCGGCCGCTCGGCGACGCCGCCTCCGGGCCGCCGCCCGCCGCGCCTTCAGCCGCTTCGCCGACGCGGCGGCGTTCGCCGAGACCGGGCAGGCGCCCCCGTTCGTCCGCGCGATATCGGGGCTGCGGTCAATGTCGATGTAGGCGTACTGGCCGTTGTAGCCGTCGGCCCAGGTCAGGCCGTTGGTGTCGTCACGCAGGTTCTCGTTGTCGTAGCGCGTGCCGTTGGCCAAATGGATGGCGAGTCGCGACGGGTAGTAGAAGCTGAACATGTTCCCGTCGTGGTTCGGGTCGATAGAGGCCTCCTCCCCGTCATAACGCCAGCGCTGGGTGAGGAGCCGCGGGTCGGCCGTGCAGTCCTGCTTCAGATACTTGTCGAACCAGGCGCTCGTGTACCAGTCGATCATGTCCGCTCCGCGCAGCGTCGCCCCGAAGGGTGGCCCGTTGGTGTAGGTCGGTGGGAACGGGATGAAGGAGAAGTCGAGATGCGAGC
This sequence comes from uncultured Solirubrobacterales bacterium, assembly GCA_963733555.1. Taxonomy (GTDB): domain Bacteria; phylum Actinomycetota; class Thermoleophilia; order Solirubrobacterales; family Solirubrobacteraceae; genus Palsa-465. Next base: position 386,232 of record CAVTDO010000002.1, on the reverse strand, counting down.
CACCGCGGATGATGACCTCGCCGGTGTCGACACCAGCCTTCGAGTAGGCGAAGGACTCGGTGCTCTTCGCCGTCGGGTCCGGCTCGGAGGTGTTCGGTGTCGGAGGCAGGAAATAGTCGGCCGACATCCCCAGCGCCGGCGTGTGGATCGGGACCGTGGTGCGGTCCGCCGCATTCATGCAGCCCGCCTCGCCGACGTGCATGCCGTTGAAGCTGACACCGCTCGGGCTTGGCGTCCCCAGGTTGTCCCAGGCCACGATGGCCTTGACGCGCTTGTCCCACTGGCCGATGTAAGAGACTCCGGCGGCCCCGTAGGAGTGGCCGGCCAGGCCGACCTCGTTCGGGTCGACCAGGTTCCAGAACGGGTTGTAAGCCGCGTCGAGGCCCGCAGCCACACGGCGGTTCTGCTTGGCAGCATGGCTCGTCCCCGTGCTGCAGCTGGGCACCGGCTCGTAGGGGTGCGAGGGGGTTGAGAGCGCAAAGTTGATCGCGTCCTCGGTGCCGTCGAAGAACGGCCGACCGTCGCTCTGGGCGGGAACGCCCTCATTCGTGTCCGGCGCCTCTCCGGAGGTGTCCGAGCGCCCCTGGCCCTGGGCATCCCAGGTCAGGACCACATAGCCGTCCTTGGCCAGCGCCTGGGCGGCGTACCAGTACATCTCCTCGTCGGCCTGAACCGATCCCACGGTGATGACGATCAGCGGCCGCTTGGCCGGACCCGCCTTGGTGGCCCACACGTGGCCGGAGATGGTCGCCCCGTTCCGCGCCGTCCAGAGTACGGTGTGGACCATCCCGTAGTCCTTGGGACCCCAGTCGTAAAGGCGGGCGTCGCCGGCGCAGCCAGTGCCCTCCTGCCAGCAGAGGTCGGTGTAGAACTGCCGCTCAGGGTCATTCTGCTGGATGGCCTGCGCGTCCAGGAGATTCTGGGCGCTCACGGTGGTCAGAAGCGCCTGATACTGCGGCGTGGTGTAGATCGTCTGGCGCTCCTGGGTCTTGGAGAAGTTTTGCTCCTCGACCACCGGATTGAACTGAGCCAAGGCCACCGGCGCCGCGACCGCGAGCGCAGCGGTCGCCGCCAACCCACACGTCCACAACCTCATATCCCTCTGCCTCTCCCGTTCGATGACGCCGCCGGGGCGACGGCGGCGGAAGCATCTCACCCCCCGGGCGGCCCGCGCAACTCAGAACCGTTCCACCGCGCACCCGCGGGAGTCACCGCCCCCTGGGCGGCGAGCCGGCATCCGGCACCTATTACATTTGGTCGGCCGTATGCGCCGCTTCGTAATCCCTGGAGTGATCGTCGCTGTCGCGATCGGGCTCCTGGCCCTGCTCGCCTTCGGCGTGAGCAATCAGGGGGTCAATAAATCGCTTGATTCCGCGCTCCGCCGTGGCGTTCACCCGCGCCCGCCGAGTGCTCAGCTGGCCCTCCCAGTACTCGGATCCTCGGCCAAGGAAACGCTGGCCGGCTTCCGCGGCAAGGTCGTCGTCGTCAACGTGTTCGCGTCCTGGTGCACAACCTGCCAGACCGAGGCGCCAATTCTCGACCGCGAGCAGCGGATCCTGGCCGGGCACAACGGGACCGTGGTCGGCATCACCTACAAGGACGACACCGGCGACTCCGAGAGCTTCGTTCACCAGGAACACATCGGCTATCCGGTCCTGCGCGACGTATCCGGCGACTTCGCACAGGCGTGGGGCATCAACGGCGTGCCTGAGACGTTCGTGATCAACCGCCAGGGCCGGATCGTTGCCCTCCGGCGCTACGAGCTCGCCGGCAGCTGGCTGCAGCAGACCGTCGCTCCCCTGCTCACCGAGCGCTCGTGATTGGACGCTCACGACGCGGAACGGCGGCGCTGGCCGTCCTGGTGCTCGCCCTCTTCGCGGCTCTCGCGCTCCCCGGCAGTGTTGCCGCGGCGACTCACGCCCGGGCCTCGCTCCTGGACATCGAGAACGACGTCATGTGCACCGTCTGCAACGAGCCGCTGGCCGTCGCCGAATCCCCTGAGGCCTACCAGGAGCGGGGTGTAATCAGGGGCCTGATCGCCAAGGGCGAGACAAAGGCCCAGATCGAGCGCCAGCTGGTCGTCCAGTACGGACCTGCCGTGCTGGGCCGCCCCCCCGCCCACGGCTTCAACCTCACCGTCTACATCCTTCCCCCGGCCATCTTGCTCGCCGGCGTCGCCATCCTCCTCTTCACCCTCCCCCGGTGGCGCCGCCGAGCCCAGGCGGCTCGCCAGACGCTCCCCTCCGGCCCTGCCCTCGATCCCGCCGAGCAGCGTCGGCTGGACGACGAGCTCAGCCACTTCAGCGGCTGATCCCGCCCGGCTACATCGAGTCGGGCGCGCTCACCCCGAGCAGGCCGAGGGACAAGGCGATCGTCCGCCGCGTGGCCAATGACAGCGCGATCCGGAAGGACTCGAGCGAGGCCGGCGTGGCGCCGATCACCCGGCAGGCCTCATAGAAGGCGGTGAATTCGCGGGCCAGCTCGAGCGCGTACTGCGTGATCCGGTGCGGGGCCCGCCGCGCCGCCGCCTCGGCCACCTCCTCGGGGAAGGCGGCCAGCTTCTGGATCAGGTCGCGCTCCTGACGCTGGAGAGGCTCGGTTCCCCAGCCCACCCCGGGCTCGATCGCCGTGCCCACCCGGCCCTCCGGCAGGCGGCGGAGCATCGAGGCGATCCGAGCATGGGCGTATTGCACGTAGTAGACGGGATTCTCGGCCGACTGACGGCGCGCCAGCTCGAGGTCGAACTCGAGGGTCCGGTCGTGGGAGCTCCGGAGCATGAAGAACCGGGTCGCGTCGACGCCGATCGCGTCGAGCAGATCGTCGAGGGTGACGAAATCTCCGCGCCGCTTCGACATGGCCAGGACCTCACCCTCATGAACCAGATGCACGAACTGGAGGATCGGCACCTCCACGGTGTCAGGGTCGCCGCCCAGGGCTGCCATCGCCGCCTTGAGCTCACGCACGTAGGCATGGTGGTCGGCGCCGACTGGCATGAGCTGGCGGTCAAACTCGCGCTCGCGCTTCTCCTCCAGGTAGGCGAGGTCAGCGGCCAGATAGGTCGGCTCTCCGTTGGAGCGGATCACCACCCGGTCCTTGTCATCGCCGAAGGTGGTCGTCCGGAGCCAGGTGGCTCCCTCCGAGACGTAGATATGCCCCCGCTCTTCCAGCCGACCGAGCGTCCGCTCGACCGCGCTGGGCGAGCCCTTGTGCAGGGCCTGCTCGCTGAAGAACTGGTCGTAGTGGACGCCGTAACGCTCGAGCGTCGCCTTGACCCGGTCGAGCATCAGGTCCACGGCGCGCGCGGCCAGCTCCGGGCCCGGCAGGTCGGCTGCCCCGGGGATCTGGGTCGCCAGCTCCGTGATGTACTCACCCTGGTAACCCCCCTCCGGGACCTCTTCGCCCCGCGCCCGGGCCCGCACCGACTCGCCCAGGAGGCGGATCTGATTGCCGGCGTCGTTGAAGTAGTACTCGCGCCAGACCGTATGGCCCTGGCGTTCGAGAATCCGCCCCAGCGCGTCTCCGTAGGCGGCATGCCGGGCATTGGCGGCGTTGAGAGGGCCGGTCGGGTTGGCCGAGACGAACTCGAGCAGGACCCGCTCGGGCGGCTCGGCTCGGCCGGCGCCGAAGCCGTCGCCGGCGGCGAGGATCGAGCCCAGCGCCTGGTGGTACCAGCTGTCCGACAGGAACAGATTCAAAAAGCCGGGTCCGGCCACCTCGACCCGCTCGAGGCTCTCCCCCAGCACCGCCGTGAGCTCGGCTCCGATCCGCTCGGCGATCTCCCGGGGGGCCGTGCCGAGCGCCGGGGCCAGGAGCATGGCCGCGTTGGTCGAGTAGTCGCCCTGGCCTTCGCGCCGTGAGCGCTCCAGGCGCAGCTGCGGCGAGGGCTCTCCGGAGGCGCCGCGGACCGCGGCGGCCGCCGCGCGGACACGGCCATCCAGCTCGCCTAGGGGGTCGGTGTCGGCTTCAGTAGTGATAGGGCTCACCAGCCAGGATCTTATGGGCGCGGTAGAGCTGCTCGAGCAAGACGACCCGGGCCAGCTGGTGGGGCAGGGTCAACTTGCCCAGCGAGAGGCGGTGATCGACGCCATGGAGGTCAAGGCCGTAGGGACCCCCGACCACGAAGCACAGGTCCTGGCCGCTCTGCCGGCGCTGCTCCAAGAAGCGGCTCAACGCGACCGAGTCAAGCTCCTCGCCTCCGCGGTCGAGCAGGGAGACGAAGGCCCGCTCGGGCAGCCTGCGCCCGACCTGCTCATCCTCGCGAACCTCGACCAGTTCGACCCGCGCGTGGCGGGCCAGGAGCTTCTGATAGTGCTGGACGTCGTCGGCGAACGGTGGCCGCAGCCGACCCACGGCGACGACGAGGATTCGCACGGCTGAGATACTACGGTCGATATGAACGACGCGGATCGCAACGAACGCCGGATCAACATCCACTTCTCGCCGGAAATCATGGCCGGCTCCTACGCCAACTTCGCGAACGTGAGCCATTCCGACTACGAGTTCACGATCACCTTCGCGCGGGTCGACCACGAGGTCGAGGACGAGGAGATTCCGGGCGTCGTGGTCAGCCGGATCAACCTCTCGGCGAAGTTCATGCGCGAGCTGATCGACGCCATGCAAGACAATTACTCCAAGTGGGAGACGCGGGAGGGGATCAAGAACCTCCCCGAATACGGTGGCACCGAGCCGCCGCCGCCTTCCGAGTACGGCGGGACCGAGCCGCCCCCCGAGGCCTAGACCGGAGCTTCAGCCGGGCTGGGGTCCGGCGCTGGGGCCGCGCGGTGCGCATATGCCACCGCGGCCCCGATCCGCTCAAGCGTGGGCGGATGGCTGGCCAGGAGCGCGCTCAGCCAGCTCGGCGGTGTGATGTCAGCCACGTTCTGGAGCGCCACCGCCCGCTCGAAGGAGACGAACGCCTCCGGAGCGCCGGAGAGCTTTAGCGAGTAGTCATCGGCGCTGCGCTCGAGCGCCCGGGAGAGGCGGTTGCCGATGAGGGCGGTTGGCCCGGTGACCAGCGCCGCAGCCAGGGCCAGCGCAGGCAGGCTGTCCTCACTCTCGCGCCCTGGGGCCAGGACCGAACTCAGGCGCTGGACGGCCAGGGCAACCGCCGGGGCCACGAGCGCTCCGAAGACAATCCCGCGGGGCACGTCACGGTGGCGAACGTGGGCAAGCTCGTGGGCGACCACGACCTTGATCTCCTCTCGGTTGTAGCGGTCGATCAGGGTGTCGAAGAGGACGACGCGCTTGGTCGGGCCGAGTCCGGTGACATAGGCGTTGGCCCCCGTCGTGCGGCGGCTGGCATCCACGGCGTAGACCTCGCCGACCTCGACTCCGGCCGCCCGGGCCAGGGCAAGCACGTCCGAGCGCAGCTCGCCCTCGGGAAGGGGCTCGAAGTCGTTGAACAGTGGGTCCAGGAGCACGGGCGCCAGCGCTCCGAGAAGAGTCCCAAGGGCCACCGAGCCGGTGGACGCGGGGAGCCACCAACCGCGGGGGTAGCGCCGCATCAGCCCGACGACCGCGGCCCCAGCACCGCCGGCCAGGACGCTCTCGATTCCCAGCTGCTTGACGAGGTCGCCCGCCCAGCCTCGCCAGGGCTGGGTGACCAGCCCGACGGCCATGGCCCGGCGCCGCGCCAGCGCCGACAGCGGCAGCCCGAGGACGGTCAAACCCACCGCCAGCCGCGCAGCGGCCACCGCGGCCCCCGCGGAGGGGCTGCTCAGCACCCGTTCGGCCGTCGAGCGTCGTCTCAAGCGGGGCAGGCGAGAGCCCAGCGACCGGCGCGCCGGGCGGCGCCCAGCGGCCACCAGCCCAGCCAGGGCAGTTAGCTCGAGGCCGGAACGCGCCAGGCCGAGGGCGAGCTGGGGGCGGGCGAAGGCGGCCCCGCGACGCACCTCCTCGGGGCTGAAGTACCGCTCGACGTCCACCGAAGCCGGCTCGATCGGGGCTTCGCGGGGGGCGAGCAGCCGGGCTCCGGCCTCGGCGGTCGCGACGGCCGCGAGCAGCGGCCAGAGGACGTGTATGCGTGCGCGCGGGCTCACCGGGGAGACTGTAGCCACGATGCGAGTGGCGATCGTCTCCGATATTCACGGCAATCGGCAGGCCTTTGAGGCCGTGCTGGAGGACATCGAGGCCTCCGACTGCGAGGAGCTCTGGTGCCTCGGCGACCTCGTCGGCTACGGCGCCGATCCGGACGCCTGCGTCGAGCTGGCGCGGCACCACGCGGCGATCTGCCTGGCCGGAAACCATGATCTCGGCGTGCGTGGCGACCTGGCGCTGGAGGACTTCTCCCGCGGCGCCGCGCTGGCCGCCCGCTGGACGCAGGAGACGATCTCCGCCGAAACGCTGGCCTACCTCCAGTCGCTGGAGCCACTCAACCTTGAGGAAGCGGCAGGGCTCTACCACGCCAGTCCCCGCGATCCGGTGTGGGAATACGTCCTCTCGGCCCTTCAGGCTGAGCTCTGCCTTGACGTCCAGTCGCACCGGGTCTGCCTGATCGGGCATTCGCATGTGGCGCTCTCCTTCGCCCGCGTGCCCGGTGAGCCGGCCACCGGCCAGACGCGCACCGCTGAGGAGGAGCTCGAGTTGCCCACGGGCGAATGGCTGATCAACCCCGGAAGTGTTGGGCAACCGAGGGACGGCGATCCCCGAGCCGCCTGGCTCGAGCTCGATCTCGGGGCGTGGAAGGCCGTTTACCGGAGGGTCGAGTACGACATAGACGGAGCGGCGGCGGCGATTCGCGCCGCCAAGCTGCCCGATTCGCTCGCTGAACGACTGCTTTACGGCCAATAGACACCGCACGCGGCTAACGAGATGCCAACGGCACCAGTCTCTAAAGTCACTGCCCGGATGCGCAATCTTCATCGCGCGCTCCTGACCGGAAGCCTGAGCCTTGTCGTCGGCTTCGTCGCGGGATGCGGCGGCAGCGGCGCTGGACTGCTGACCGGGAGCCAGGCAAGCGCCCTGCAAAACCAGCTAAATCAAGTCTCATCCGCGCTCAGCGCCGGCCGCTGCACGACCGTGCAGAGCGCTACCCGCAACCTGGCTCGCCAGGTGTCGACTCTGCCGGAAACCGTAAGTGCCGACCTGCGCCAGGCTCTGACCAGCGAGGACAACCAGGTGAGCAGCCTGGCCGTCTCGGAGTGCCGGCCCGTGACGAGCACGACGACCACCACGACCACGACTCCCACCACGACGACCACCACCCCCACGACCACCACCCCGACGACACCCACGACGACCACCACGACAACCACGACCCCCACCACGCCCACCACTCCCACAACGCCTGCAACCACGCCCACCACGCCGGGTAATAGCAGTGGCGGGGTCGGCCCGCCCGGCGGCGGAGATAACGGGAACGGAAATGGCAATGGCGGATAGTCAGACGATCGCGGGGCGCTACCGGATCGAGCGGCGGCTCGGGGTCGGCGGAATGTCCACCGTTCATCTCGCCTTCGACCAGCGCCTCGAGCGTTACGTGGCGCTGAAGCTCCTGGCCGAGCACCTGGCCGACGACCCGACGTTCGTCTCACGTTTCCGCCGTGAGGCCCTGGCCGCCGCCCGGCTCATCCACCCCAACATCGTCCAGGTCTTCGACTTCGGCTTCGACGAGGGGCAGCATCAGCACTTCATCGTCATGGAGCACGTTCCCGGGCAGTCGTGCGCTGAGCTCCTGCGTGACAACGGGCGGCTCGAGGTCGAGGAGGCGGTCGAGATCATCAGCCAGGCATGCCGTGGCCTTGACTACGCGCACCGCAACGGCGTCGTGCACCGGGATGTGAAGCCGGGCAACCTGCTCGTCTCCGACGCCGAGGTGGTCAAGCTGGCCGATTTCGGCATCGCCCGGGCCGCCGGCCAGTCGAGCATCACCCAGGTCGGCTCGGTGCTGGGCACGGCCGCCTACCTGGCGCCGGAACAGGCGCGGGGCGAGGAGGCGGGCCCGCGGGCCGACATCTACTCACTCGGCGTCGTCGCCTACCAGCTCCTGTCCGGGCGGCTGCCCTACGAAGCCAACTCGCTCTCCGAGCTCACGCTCAAGCAGCAGCGCGAGGCGCCGGCCCCGCTCGATCAGATCAATCCCGAGGTGCCTCACGAGCTGGCTCAGGCGGTGGCCTTGGGCCTGGCCATCGACCAGGAGCGCCGGCCCCCGGATGCGATTGGCTTCGCCGAAGGATTGCGCAAGGGGGCCCATGGCATCGCCCCGCCGGTGGCCGCGGCGAGCACCGCCGCCCTCGGCACCGGCGCCACCCGGGTCGTCTCAGGCCGCGATGACACGGCGGCCACTCGGATGGCCACTCGCGCCCGTCCGGCGGCGGGCCCCGCCACCGCGCGTACGCGCCCGGTCCGCCGCCTTGAGCCTCGCCCCTACGCCACCGACCCCTATCAGCGGTCCCCGGCCACCTACGCCGAGCCACCTCGCCGCCGTGGTCGCGCCGCGCGTCGGGTTCTCCTGGGTCTGTTCGTCGGGCTCCTCTTCGCCGCCGCAGTCGTGATCGCGCTGGTCCTCTCGACCAGCACCTCGCGGACGGCGACGAACATCCGCACCACGGTCTCCCACGACGCTCAGAGCGCGGTCAACTCGCTCTCGAACCTGATCAATCAGTACACGAAATAGCCGCCCCGGGAGCGGCCCCCGCTCGCAGGGCGGCGGCCACCTCGGGAAGTCGTCCCTGGTCGATGCCGGCTCGCAGGTCGTCCATGAGCCGGGCCATGAAGGTCAGGTTGTGCAGCGTGACCAGGCGCAGACCGGTCATCTCCCCGGCCCGGAGCAGATAGTGCACGTAGGCGCGGGTGAAGCCACCAGAGCAGGCCGGGCAGCCGCAGCCTTCGAGGATCGGCGCCGTCGATTCGCGCCAGCGTCCCTTGGCCAGATCAACCCGCCAGCGGGCCTCGGGGTCGGGAACGAGGGCCACACCGTGGCGGCCGAGACGGGTGGGCAGCGCGCAGTCGAAGGTGTCAATTCCCAGCTCGACACCACGGATGAGGCCAGGGATGTCGCCGATCCCGAGGAGGTGCCGGGGCCGCTCGGGGGCCAGGCGCTCGAGCTCAGCCGTCGTCCAGCCGACGACCTCGTGCATCTGAGCCTCGTCCTGGCCGAGCGAGCCGCCGACCGCTATACCGCCGCCTCCGCTGGCCGCCACGGCAGCCGTCGACTCGAGGCGGAGGTCGTGCTCCACCCCGCCCTGAACGATCCCATAGACAACCTGTTCCGGCGGCCCGTGCTCGGAGTGCCAGCGCAGACAACGCTCTAGCCACCGATGGGTGCGCTCCATCGAGCGGGCGGTGTAGTCGCGGGTGACGTGAAACGGCGTGCACTCGTCGAAGGCGAGCGCGATGTCCGACCCCAGAGCAGCCTGGACCGACATCGAGATCTCGGGAGAGATGAACTTCTCGCTGCCGTCGATATAGGAGCGGAAACGGACCCCGGCCTCCTCGATGGCGAGGATCGTCCCGTCGGACTGCTGGGCGTCGCGGCGCCGGCCCTTGATCTCGTCGGCCACGCCGCCGTGTCCCATCGAGAAGACCTGAAAGCCGCCTGAGTCGGTGATGATCGGCCGGGGCCAGCGCATGAACTCGTGCAGCCCGCCGAGCCGGGCCACCAGGTCCGGTCCGGGCGCGAGGAACAGGTGGAATGTGTTGCCGAGAACCATCTCGAAGCCGAGCCCCTCAACATCGCGAGGCTCCAGCGTCTTGACCACTCCACGCGTGGCGAGGGGTACGAAGGCCGGGGTGCGCACGTCACCGTGGGCCAGGTGGAGGGTCCCGCTGCGCGCTAACGAATCGGGGACACGGGCGTGGATCGTGAACATGGCGCTGACAGGCTACGTGCCGCTGCGGGTTCACGGGATTGGCGAACCGCGCGAACGGGGTAGAGCTAGGCGGTCACCCAATCGATCGGAGGCTTCAAGTGATTCGTGACCTCATGATTGCTGTAGTCATCGTCGTACTAGCCGTGGTGCTCGGCGTCGCCGTTCACCCGCTGCTCCTGCTGCTGCTCGTCTTCGCCGCTATCTGGCTCTTCAGCCGGCGAACGGCCTGGTAGCCGCCACGAGCAGCACGAGGACGGATCGCGTGCGGCGATCCGTCCTCGTCTGAAGGGTCCTTCGGCTAGGCGGCGGCGCCGAGGGGCGCGTCTGAATTCAGTTGCCCGCCGGTACTGCCGGGGCTCTCCGTGCCCTCAACGGTGTTCGACGCTCCGGCCCCGGCGGAAATCGTGACCTTGCGCGGCTTGCGCTGCTCGGGCTTGGGGATCCGGACCTCCAGGACGCCGCGAGCGAAGTTGGCCTGGACCTTCTCCGGATCGACGCCCTCAGGGAGGGTCAGCGACCGGGAGAAGCTGCCAGAGGCGCGCTCCAGGCGGTAATAGCCCTCCTTGCGCTCCTCATGCTCGGACTTGCGCTCACCGGAGACCGTGAGCACGCTGTCCTCGAGCTCGATATTGACGTCGTTCTCGCTCAGGCCTGGCAGATCGGCGCGGAGGACGAACTCGTCACCGCTTTCGACCAGGTCCATGGCCGGTAGCCACCGGCGCGATGCCGACGGGGCGCCGCCCTGGCTCCCGGATGTCTCGAAGAACGTGTTGAACAGCCGGTTCATCTCATTCTGAATCGTGTTGAGCTCACGAACCGGCTCCCAGCGAATGAGTGCCATCTCAACCTCCTTCGAAAGGCTTTCGCACTGCAGTCTTGACACAGTATGAAATCTAAGTGACTTCGTGTCAAGTCTAGCGGCTCGCCTACCGTTCGATCAACGACTCCCCCGTCATCTCCGACGGTTGCTCGACTCCCAGGAGCTCCAAGACCGTCGGCGCGACGTCGGCCAGGACCCCGGACCCACGCAAACGCAGCCCCGGGACCGTGACGATCACCGGGACGGGGTTCAGCGAATGCGCCGTGTTGGGGCTCCCGTCCGGCTCGAGCATGTTGTCGGCGTTGCCGTGATCGGCGGTGATCAGGCACGTGCCGCCTGACTCGTGCACGGCCGAGACGACCTCGCCTAAGCAGCCGTCGACCGTCTCGACGGCCGTCACCGCCGCCTCGATCACCCCGGTATGGCCGACCATGTCGGCGTTGGCGAAGTTGATGATCCCGAAGGCGGGCGAGTCCTCCCGCCATGCTTCGACGAAGGCGGCGGCCGCCTCACGGGCGCTCATCTCGGGCTTGTGGTCGTAGGTGGGGACATCCCGCGGTGAGGGCGCGAGCTCGCGCCGCTCGCCCGCGAAGGGCTCCTCGGCGCCGCAGCCGAAGAAATAGGTGACATGCGCGTACTTCTCCGTTTCGGCCACGTGCAGCTGGTGCAGCCCGTGCTCCGCCAGGACCGAGGGCAGGGTCACCGCGGGCCGCTCGGGCGGAAATGCCACCGGATAGCTCCAGCCCTCCTCGTACTCAGTCATCGTCGCGTAGCGCTTGAGCGCCGGCGCTCCGGCCCGATCCACCTCGTCGAACCCCGGCTCGGCCAGCGCCCGGGTTATCTGGCGCATCCGGTCCGGACGGAAGTTGAAGGCAAAGACGCAGTCGCCGGGCCGGATCAGCCCCTCCTCGCCGACGAGCACCGGGGTGATGAACTCGTCCGTCTCGTCACGCTCGTAGGCGGCCCGTGCCGCTTCAGCGCCTGAGGCGGCCTCGTGCTCAGCCTTCCCGTGTACGAGGAGGTCATAGGCGCGCTGGGTCCGGTCCCAACGCTGGTCCCGATCCATGGCGAAGTAGCGACCGACCACCGAGCCAACCCTTCCCACCCCAGCGTCGGCCATCCATCCCTCCACCGTCTCCAGGTAACCGGCGCCGGCGCTCGGAAGCGTGTCCCGCCCGTCGGTGAACGCGTGCAGCACGAGATCGGGAACTTCAAGCTCGGCACCGAGGCGAATCAGGGCCTCGAGGTGGTGCCAGCCCGAGTGCACGCCACCGTCGGACACGAGTCCGATCAGATGTAGGCGTTCGGCTCGGCTGAAGGCCTCGTGGAGAACCGCATTGGAGGCAAAGCCGTCCCGTGCCGCGGCCTCGTCGATCCGCGTCAGGTCCTGCATGACCACCGCCCCCGCTCCCAGGTTCATATGCCCGACCTCGGAGTTGCCCATCTGGCCCTCCGGCAGGCCGACAGCGCGACCACCCGCTACCAGCTGCGTATGGGGATACGTGGACCAGAGCTCGTCGAACCGCGGCGTCTTCGCCAGCGAGATGGCGTTGCCCGGTCCTGGCTCAGCCATCCCCCAGCCGTCCAGGACAATCAACGTCACCGCCGGAACCGGGACCGACTGGGGCCCCGGCGGGAGGGCCATCAGGCGGCGGAAACGATCGTGGCGAACGAGTCGGCGGCCAGGCTGGCGCCCCCGACCAGTGCCCCGTCGACGTCGGGAAGCGCGAGCAGCAAGGCAGCGTTATCGGCGTTCACGCTCCCCCCGTAGAGGATGCGCGTGTGCTCGGCCTGCTCACGCGCACGGTCAGCCACCAGAGCGCGGATGAAGCCGATCGCCTCCTGGGCCTGTTCGGGGGTGGCCACCCGGCCGCTCCCGATGGCCCAGATCGGCTCGTAGGCGATCACCACGTCACCCAACCGCTCGTTCTCGACCCGGGCCAGATCCTCACGGATCTGATGGCGAAGCTTGCGCTCGGTCTCCCCTCCCTCGCGCTCCTCCTCGGTCTCTCCGACACACAGAATCGGGATGAGCCCATGGTTCAGCGCGGCCGGAACCTTCTGCTGAAGTGCCCGGTCGCTCTCCCCGAACATCTGCCGCCGCTCGGAGTGGCCCAGGACGACGCCTTGCACACCGAGCTCGACCAACATCGGAGGCGCCACCTCGCCGGTGAACGCCCCCTCGGTCTCGTAGTGCATGTTCTGCGCGAAGACCTGGACGCCCGAGCCGCGGGTCGAGTCGACGAGCGGGCCGAGGGCTGGGAAAGGCGAGCACACAGCGACGTCGACCCCGCTCAGCGAGGAGACGCGGGGCAACAACTCGGCAATGAACGTCTCGGCCTCGGAGACGGTCTTGTGCATCTTCCAGTTGCCGGCGATCAGCGGGACCCGCTCGTCCGGGCTCATGCCAGCGCCTCCACTCCGGGAAGCGCCTTGCCCTCGATCAGCTCGAGGGCAGCGCCACCTCCGGTTGACATGTGCGTTACCCGGTCGGTCAGCCCAAACTGGGCCATGGCGGCGGCCGAGTCGCCACCCCCCACCACCGTGATCCCCGGAGCGGCAGCCACCGCCTCGGCGATGGCCCGGGTCCCGGCGGCAAACCCCGCCAGCTCGAAGGCACCCATGGGGCCGTTCCAGAACACCGTCCCAGCTCGGCTGATCTCGCCGGCGTAGGCCTCGGCCGTCCTGGGTCCGATGTCGAGGCCCATCATCCCCTCGGGCACGTCCACGCCGTCGACCGCCCGCGGCTCGGCCTCGGCGGCGAAGCGGTCGGCGACCACCAGGTCGACAGGTAGTTCGATGTCCGCCTCACCGGTGCTGGCCAGCGTCCGGCGCGCCAGCTCCACGTCATCGGGCTCGCACAGGGAGTTGCCCACGCTGTGGCCCTGGGCGGACAGGAAGGGGAAGCACATCGCGCCGCCAATCAGCACCGCATCGGCGAGGGCCCGGAAACGATCGATGACCGCGATCTTGTCTGAAACTTTGGCTCCGCCGAGCACCGCCACCAGCGGCCGCTGAGGGTTCTCCAGCACCCGGGAGAGCACGCTCACCTCACGCTCCAGGAGACGGCCCGCGGCGTGCGGGAGGAGCCGGGCCACGGCCTCGGTAGAGGCATGGGCCCGGTGCGAGGCGCCAAAGGCGTCGTCCACGTAGATGTCCGCCAGCCCCGCCAGTTCCGCCGCCAGCTCGGGATCGTTCTCCGTCTCTCCTGGCTCGTAGCGCACGTTCTCAAGCACCAGGACCTGGCCCGGGTTCAGATTCTCGGCGAACGCCTTGACCTCATCACCCACCACTCCCGGAGCCAGTGTCACATCCACGCTGCTGAGCTCGGCCAGACGGTCGGCGGCGGGGCGGATCGACAGTTCGGGCTCATGATCCTTGGGGCGGCCGAGATGGGACACCAACACCACGCGCGCCCCCCGTTCGAGCAGCTCGTTGATGGTGGGCAGTGCGGCCCGGATGCGCGTGTCATCCGCCACCTCGCCGTCTTTGAGGGGCACGTTGAAGTCGACCCGCACGAGCACCCGCTTCCCGGCGATGTCGCCGAGGTCATCGAGCGTCCTCAAAGCAGCCTCTGAGTCAGCTCCACGATCCGGTTCGAGTAGCCCCACTCGTTGTCGTACCAGGAGATGAGCTTGACCATCGTCCCGTCCATGACCGCGGTGAGCTGCGAGTCGAGGATCGAGGAGGCCGGGTTCTTCACGATGTCGGTCGAGACGATGGGGTCCTCGGTGTAGACGAGGATCCCGGCCAGCGGGCCATCCTCGGATGCGCTGCGCAGCGCCTGATTGATCTCCTCGATGGTCGTCTCCCGCTCCGCCTCGATGGTCAGGTCGACCACGCTTCCGGTGGGGACGGGGGCGCGCACCGCCATCCCGTGGAGCTTGCCGTTGAGCTCGGGGATGACGAGCCCGATCGCCTTGGCCGCGCCGGTCGAAGCCGGAATCAGGTTGATCGCGGCCGCCCGCGCCCGGCGGAGGTCGCGATGGGGCATGTCCTGAAGCCGTTGATCCGCTGTGTAGGCATGGATCGTGGTCATCAGCCCGTGCTTGATACCCACCGTGTCGTGGAGGATCTTGGCGACGGGGGCCAGGCAGTTGGTCGTGCACGAGGCGTTCGAGATAATCTGGTGCTCCTCTCGGTCATATGCCTCGTCGAAGTTGACGCCCAGGGCGACGGTCACGTCGGGATCGGTGGCCGGAGCCGAAATCACCACCTTCTTCGCCCCCGCCTGCAGGTGCTTGGACGCGCTCTCACGGTCGGTGAACAGGCCGGTGGACTCGATCACCACCTCGGCGCCGAGATCCTCCCACGGCAGCTGCGCCGGATCCCTCTCGGCCAGCACCCGGATTTCCTTCCCGTCCACCCGCAGTCCCTTCTCCGTGGCCTCCACCGAGCCGGGGAAGGGCCCATAGTTGGAGTCGTACTTGAGCAGGTGGGCGATCGTCTTCGGGTCGACGAGGTCGTTGACGGCCAGCCACTCGATGTCGGCGCCGCGCTCGTAGGCGGCGCGAAACACATTCCGCCCAATCCGCCCGAATCCGTTGATCCCGACGCGAACCGCCATGCGAGTAGCTCCTCCTTGTAGCGCTGAAATACGAACGCCGACCGGTGTCCGCGACCGTTCGGCGTCCCTGAAGGCTAGCCGGTCTCGTCCGGCGAAGGCGAGCCCCGGACAGACCTCAGACCGGCCGGTCCACGTCCCGGTGCACGACCTCGGTGAGATACTCGCGGTCCGACGCGTAACGCTCCCCAAGGTGCCGGGCGATAGCCACCGAGCGGTGCCGGCCGCCGGTGCAACCGATCGCCACCACCAGATGGGCCTTGCCCTCGGCCAGGTACTGAGGGAGCAGATAGTCGAGTAGCGGGTGGAGGTGCTCGTAGAACTTGTCCAGCTCTCCGTGACGGTTGATGTAGTCGATGATCCGCTGGTCCTCGCCGGTCAGCGGCCGCAGCTCGCGCTCGTAGTGGGGGTTGGGGAGGAAGCGCACGTCGAGGAGCAGATCGGGGTCCCGCGCCGGCCCGTACTTGAAGCCAAAGCTCTCGAAGCTCACGGCCAGGCGCCCCGGCGTCGGGGTGGGTAGGAGCTCGTCGGCGAGCTTGCGCCGGAGCATGGCCACGGTCAGGCCGCTCGTGTCGATCACCACGTCGGCCCGGTTGCGAAGCGGAGCCAGGGCCTCCCGTTCCCGCGCGATCCCGTCGGTCACGCTCCCGGTGGGGGCCAGGGGATGCCGGCGGCGGGTTTCCTTGTAGCGGGTCAGGAGCGCCTGCTCATCCGCCTCCAGATAGAGCACGCGGTGCTTGATCCCAGCGGCGCGCAGATCGTCGAGCATGGCCGCGAGTCCCTCGAAATAGCTGCCGCCGCGCACGTCGGAGACGACCGCCGCGCGGGCCACCTTGGAGCCCTGGTGCATGAACAGGTCGACCAGCGAGCGGATCATCTCCGAGGGCAGGTTGTCGACGCAGAAGTAGCCCTCGTCCTCGAACACGGCCATCGCGGTCGATTTCCCCGCGCCCGAGAACCCGGTGATGATCACCAGGTCGGTCAGCGCAGAGGTGGGTTCTCCACCGACGGTGGCGGCCTGCGCCTCCTCGGTGGGCGTCGATTGCATGAACACAAGCTTACGAATGCGGTATGACACCATCGCCCCCGTGCAGGCCCCCCGCGTCAGCAAGCTGCTCGTGGCCGCCGGTATCGCACTCGTCATCGGCGCCGTTGCCGCCGTCGTGACCGTGCTCGACACCGACGGCGCCCGGGCGGATCCGCTCGTCTCGGCCAGTGTCGGCAGCGCCCCCACGGGCCGCCCGCAGCCGGCCGGCTTCCTCGGCCTCTCGCTCGAGTTCAACTGGCTGCACTTCTACACCGGGCGCAATCCGAAGCGCGTGGATCCGGTGCTGATCGGGCTGATCCGCAACCTCGCCCCCGGCTCTCAGAGCCCGGTCCTGCGTATCGGCGGCGAGAGCACCGACGCCACCTGGTTCCCGATCCGCCACCAGGTGGCGCCTCAGGGCATCAGCTACTCCCTGACCCCCCGGTGGCTCGCGACCGTGAAAGGCCTCGCCGCGGCCACCAACGCCCGGATGATCATGGGGGTCAACTTCGCCGCCAACCGGCCGGACCTGGCCGCCGCCGAGGCTCGCGCCTACCTGGCCGGCGTCGGCCGGCGCTACATCGAGGGCCTGGAGATCGGCAACGAGCCTGACAACTACGGGATCTTCCCCTGGTACCGGACCGAGTTCGGCCGCGGCCACTGGGTCTGGGCCCGCCCCAACAACTACGCCCTGAGCCAGTTCATCACCGAGTTCTCACGCTTTCGCGCCGCGCTCCCCCCGGTTCCCGTCGTCGGGCCGGCCTTCGCCGAGCTCAACTGGCTGAGCGGGCTGGATCAGTTTCTCACCGCCGAACCCGGGCTGGCCGTGACCACCGTGCACCGATATCCGCTCCACGGCTGCCTCACCAACCCCGCGCAGACCGACTACCCCTCGGTCGCGAACCTCCTCAGCGACCAGGCCTCGAGCGGTCTCGCCCAGGCGGTGGCCCCTGCCGCGGCGGTTGCCCGCAACCATCACGTCCCCTTCCGCCTCGATGAGCTCAACTCGGCCAGCGTGGCCAGCTGCCTGGGCAAGCGCGGGGTCAGCGGCACCTTCACCTCGGCGCTGTGGGTGCTCGACACGCTGTTCAACCTGGCCGATGTGGGGGTCGACGGGGTCAACATCCACACCCTCCCGACAGCGGCCTACGAGCTCTTCACCGTTCGCTACGTGCGGCGGCACTGGGAGGCCTTCGTCCACCCCGAGTACTACGGCCTCCTCATGTTCGCCCAGGCGTTCCCGCCCGGGGCTCGGCTCGTCCCGGTCTCGGTCTCGCCGAGCGGGCCGCTCAAGGTGTGGGCCACGCGTGACGCCCACGGGAAGCTGAGGACGGTGCTCATCAACAAGGACCCGGCCAACGCCTACCGTGTCGAGCTCCAGCTGCCCGGGGGGCCGGCGAGCGGCCGGCTGGAGCGCCTCGAGGCCCCGAACGTCACCTCTCGGGGCGGCGTCACTCTCGGCGGTGCCACATTCGGCGGCGAGACCCGCACCGGGCTGCTGGGCGCGCCCCAGACGGAGATCGTGACGCCATCCCGCGGGACCTACACGATCACGATGCCCCCCGGGAGCGCGGCGCTGCTGACTTCGTAGCGGTCTTGGTACGAACGCGTCTTGTTCCGTGACGCGGTTCTGAGGACGATGCTGAATCGGTATGTCTATGACGAGCCAATCCAGCAAAGTCCGGCTCGCACGGGTGGCCGGCCGTCAATGGGGTCGGGTGACCTGGGCGCAGATCAAGGCTCTTGGCGTCCCCAGGACGACCGTCACGGCGTGGCTCCGGCAGAGCCATCTTCATCGCCGCCTTCCCGGCGTCTATGCCCTCGGCCACAGCTCCGGCGAGACCGAGGCCGAGCTGGCGGAGGCCCTCCTCTACGCCGGCCCCGGAGCGATGCTCAGCCACGCCACCGCCGCCTGGTGGCTGGGGCTCCTCGACGAGCAGCCCCGCACGATCCAGGTCAGCACCCCCCGCCTATGCCGGTCACAACCGGGCATCAGGATCCACCAACGCCGCGGAACCGACCGCGTCTGGCACAGAGGCCTGCCCACCACCACCCTCCCCCAGACCCTCCTCGACCTGGCCGCACAAGCCCCGCTGCGGACCGTTCGCCGCGCGCTGGCCAAGGCCGACTACAACGGGATCCTCAACGTCCCAGCCATCCAGGCTCAGCTCGGCCCGGGACGCCCTGGCTCGACACGGCTGCGCCAAGCCCTGAAAGCCCACGAGCCGCGTTTGGCCCGCACCAAGAGCCAAAACGAGGTCCTGTTCCTGGAGATCTGCGAAGCCGCCCGCCTGCCCGTGCCTGAGACGAATGTCTACATCGCCGGCTGGGAGGTAGACGCGCTATGGCGTGAGCTCGTCGAGGGCCGCCGCGAGGTCGTAGCCGAGCTCAGGCGCCTCCTCTAGCTAGACCCCAGTCTTGTGCAACTCCCGGTAGACACGGCCGGCCAGCTTCCCCGGCAATCCCGGCACCGCCTCAAGCTCCTCCCGTGAGGCACCGACGATCGCCTCCGGTGAGCCGAAGTGGTTCAACAGCGCGCGCTTGCGGGCGGGACCAACGCCCGGGAGCTCGTCGAGGATCGACGCGGTCATGGCCCGATCGCGACGGATCCGGTGGTGGGTGATGGCGAAGCGGTGCGCCTCGTCACGCACGCGCTGGAGAAGCTGGAGCTCGGTGGTGTCGTGCTGGAGGCGAAGTGGCTCGTCCCGCCCAGGGATGAACACCTCCTCGATCCGTTTGGCCAGCGAGATCACCATCACCCCACGCTCGCGAAAACCCGCCAACGCCCGCACCCCGGCCGAGAGCTGGCCCTTACCTCCGTCGATCACGACAACGTTGGGCAGCGCCGCGAACGAGGGGTCATACGCCTTGTCGTGGGGCGAGACCTCGCGCTGCTGCTCCCACTGGGCGAGGCGCCGGCCGAGAACCTCCTCCATGGCCGCAAAGTCGTCCGGCTCGCCCCCGTTGCCGGAGTCCCGGATCTTGAAGCGCCGGTAGTCGGACTTCTTCGGCGCGCCACCCTCGAAGACGACCATCGAGGCCACCGTGTTGGTGCCCATCAGGGTGGAGATGTCGAAGCACTCGATCCGAAGCGGGATCGTGTCGAGACCCAACGCCTGCTGGAGGCCGTCGAGTGCCTCCACGCGCTGCTGGCGGCGGCGCTCGGAGCGAAGCTTCTCCTGGTCAAGTGCCAGCCGGGCATTGCGTTCGGCCAGCTCGAGAATCCGTCGCTTGTCGCCGCGCTCGGAGGCGCGGATCTCCACCGGCGCCCCGCGCCGCTGGGCCAGGGCCTCGGCCAGGTCGGGCCGCTGACCGAGCTCGCGCTGGACGATGAGGAGCGGCGGGACCATCATGGCCGAGGCGTAGTACTGGAGGATGAACGCCTCGGCCACGTCGGCGATGTCGCCGCCCGGCTCGTTGTCGAGGTAGAAGCTCTGGCGGTCGGAGAGGACGCCATCCCGGACCTGGAAGACCTGGGCGTTGGCCTCGGTCTCCGAGACGGAGACCGCGATCGCGTCGAGGGTCCCACTGTCGTGGGCCACGCGCTGGCGCTCCAAAAGCGAGCGCACGGCCCGGAGCCGGTTGCGCTCACGCGCCGCGTCCTCGAAGCGCTGTTCGGCCGCGGCGGCCTGCATCGAGTGCTCGAGCTCGCGCTCGATGTCCCGGTAGCGGCCGGAGAGGAAATCGATCACTCCGTCGATGCCCGCCCGGTAGTCCTCGCGGCTGACGTAGCCCACACACGGGGCCTCGCAGCGCTTGATGAAGTAGTCCAGGCAGGGGCTGCCACTGCGCCGCCCCGGCGTCGGCCCCTCACAGGAGCGGAACATGAACACCTTGCCGAGCACCTCGAGGGTCGAGCGGACGCGCTTGGCGTTGGAGTAGGGGCCGAAGTAGGCCCGGTCGCGGCGGTGACGCTCACGCGTGAAATAAACCCGGGGGAACTCCTCGTCGAGGCTGATGGCGATGTAGGGGTAGGACTTGTCGTCGCGCAGGCGGATGTTGAAGCGCGGCTTGTATTGCTTGATGAAGTTCTGCTCGACGAGCAGGGCCTCCGCGTCGGTATGGACGACCAGCGCCTCGACCTGGTCGATCTGGTCGACGAGCCCGCGCCCGCCGCGGGTGCTGGGGTTGGAGAAGTGAGAAGCCACCCGCTTCTTGATCGACTTGGCCTTGCCGACGTAAAGGACCTTGCCGCGAGCATCGCGAAACAGGTAAACGCCGGGGTCATCCGGGAGATCTCGGCGGCGATCAGGGGGGACTACGGACACCCCTCGAGGATAGGTCGAAGCCCAGGGAGAGAAGAAGCCCAGCGGCGGCCAGAGCCAGGGCGATGAGGGCCAGCGTCTCGCCCCCGCCCGGCGTCGCGTCGTGCGGGAGATAGGCGGGTGGATTGTCCGGGCCGATGAGGAGCAGACCGTTGGTGGGGGCGACGCTGGCGGCGTGCACCGTGAAGGCAAGACCCAGGCCAACAGCGACGAGCGCGGTCACCCGGGACCCGCGTGAGCGGCCCCGCAGGGCAACCGCGAACAGCGAGATCGCCACCAGTGCCAGGATCACATCGGCCACGGAATAGACCTGCCAGCCAGTGGGATTGGCGGGCACACCGTGGAGGGCCGGCGACCCCGCCAGCAGGCCGACGACGTGGGGCGGCAGCTGGTGGCTCCAGATGAGGAACAGGGACACGAACAGCCCCAGGCCCCCGATCAGGATCAGCCAGTCCGCCAGGAACTGGCCGGCGACGACGCGCCTCAAGGCGCCGTCAATACCTACGTGCGGTCCACACCACTGCGACCACGGCGTAAACCGCCCCGCCCAGGAGGACCAGCCAGGCCACCGAGCCCCCGCTTGACTGCCAGAGCTTCGAGGTGCCGGCGAGAACCACCACCGCCACCCCCACCGCCACGTACAGGATGGCCCGGCGGCGGTCGCCGAGCGAGTAGATCGTCGTGCGGTGCTGGCGGTACATCAGCGAGGCGAACCAGCCGATCGTGGCCAGGAAGACGAGGTACACAGCCTGAAGGGTCACGCTTGCCCCCGTGCCCCCGCCGGGGATGAGCACGACGAGCGCGGCGAGGACGACGATGATGAGGATGTTGCGGGCTGTGGCCAGGGACATCGCCCCTGAAGGGTACGCCTACCCCGCGATCTCCTCGAGCCGGCGGTATAGCTCCTCCACCGTGCGCCTGGCCTCCTCATGTCGCGCGGTCGACTTGGCGGTCGTCTCGGCTCCCGTCCAGGCCGAGGGATGCGAGAGCTCGTCCTCCAGCTCGTGCAGCGCCGCCTCGGCACGTTCGATCTCCCGCTCCAGCCGGTCCTGGTCCTTCGTACCCGCGGCGGCAGCCTTGGCCGGCCGCGGCGGCTTCGGCGGGGTCCGGTCCGGTTTGGCTGCCGCTTCGCGGCTGCGCGCCTCCCGCACGCGGACGTACTCCGGCCAGCCGCCCACATAGCTGTGCAGCATCTGGTCCGTGAAGGCGACGGTCCGGGAGCCCACCGCGTCGAGCAGCGCCCGGTCGTGGGAGACGAGGATGAGCGCGCCCGGAAACTCCCCCAGCGCCTGCTCGAGGGCCTCACGGCTCTCCAGGTCGAGGTGGTTGGTCGGCTCGTCGAGGATCAGGACGTTGGCCCCGGAGGCCACAAGGATGGCCAGCGAAAGCCTCCGCCGCTCGCCGCCCGAGAGGACGGCGAGCTCCTTCTCCGCGTCCTCGCCGGAGAAGAGAAAGCGCCCCAGCAGCGCTCGTGCCTTGCCCGGCGTCAGCCCCGTCGCGTGCTGGGCCGCCTCGAGTACGGTGCGGGCGGTGCCCGAGCCAAGCTCCTCGGCGTGCTGGGAGAGGAAGCCGATCTTGACGTTGTGCCCGGTGCTGAGCTTCCCCTGAACCAGCGGGCCGCCGTTCTCTGCCTGCCCGTCGAGGGGGCGACTCCCGGCCAGCGCCTCGATCAGGGTCGTCTTGCCGGCCCCGTTGGGTCCGACCAGCGACACGTGCTCGCCCCGCTCGAGCCACAGTTCACCATCGTGGAGCAGGACGCGCTCGCCGACGCTGATCTGCCCCCCGGAGAACTCAAAGACGACCCGGCCGCTCCGCTCCGGGGCCTTGAAGGCGAACTCCAGGGCGGCCCCGTCTGCGGGCGCACGGGAGGCGCGCTGCATCCGCGAGAGCTGCTTGGCCCGTGACTGGGCCTGGCGCGCCCGCGTGCCGGCCCGGAAACGGGTGACGAAGCGCTCGAGACGCGCGATCTCGGCCTCCTGGCGCTCGATGGCGCGCCCCAACGCGAGCTCACGGGCCGCCCGTTCGCGCCGCCAGGCATGCCAGGGGCCGGGGAAGAAGCGTCCGCGGCCCGCCTCGAGCTCGAGCACCGATGTGCCCACCGCCTCCAGGAACCAGCGGTCGTGGGCAACCAGGACAACGGCGGCGTCGAGCCCGGTCAGGTGTTGCTCGAGCCACTCCAGTGACTCGATGTCGAGGTGGTTGGTCGGCTCGTCAAGGAGCAGCAGGTCAGGCGCTCCGGCCAAGGCCCGCCCCAGCGAGGCGCGGGTCAGCTCGCCCCCACTGAACGTATTCAGAGACCGGTCGAGCTCCGAATCCTCACGGAAGCCGAGACCGCGCAGAGTGGCCAGGGCGTTCTGGCGCCAGCCATAGCCCCCTGCGTTCTCAAGCCGCGCCTGCGCCTCGGCATAGCGGCCCAGCGTCGCCTCGTCGTGGGCCCCCTCGGCCATCGCCTGCTCGAGAGCGGCGAGCTCCCCCTCGATGGCGACCAGCTCCTTGGCGCCGGAGAGGACGTAATCCCGCAGGGTCAGGCTCCGCTCCCGCGGCGGGCGCTGGTCGTGGAGCGCCACCTTGACGCCCCTGGCAAACACGAGCTCGCCCTGGTCGACCGATGCCTCCCCGGCGAGCATCCGCAGGAGTGTCGTCTTGCCGGCGCCGTTGCGCCCGGAGAGCGTCATCCGATCCCGGCGCTCGAGCTTGAACGAGATGCCGCGCAGCAGCGGATCGCCAGCCACGTCCTTCCCGAGATCTGATGCGATCACTACCGCCATTCCAGGCGGGATGGTAGGAGGGTGATGGACCCTGATCAGCTGGGTACGATCCGCTCCATGCGACGTCTCTGGCCGGTCCGGCAGCCTCCCTGGCCTCCCCTACCCCCCGTCGAGATGCCCCCCGCGCGCACCGTGCTCGTGCCCGGGCGGGGTGAGTTCTTCATCCGCGACACGGGCGGCGACGGGCCGCCGGTGATGTTGCTGCACGGCTGGATGGCCAGCGCCGACCTCAACTGGTGCGGCGCCTACGCGGCGCTGACCGAAGCGGGCTACCGCGTCCTAGCCATCGACCACCGGGGCCATGGCCGCGGTCTGCGGCCGCTGGTTTCCTTCCGCCTGGACGACTGCGCGGCCGACGCCGCGGGGGTGCTGCGGACGCTCGACCTGGCTCCGGCGCTGATCGTCGGCTACTCGATGGGCGGGACCATCGCCCAGCTTGTGGCGCGTGACCATCCCGACGTCGCCCGGGGAGTCGTCCTCAGCGGGACGGCGCAGCACTGGCAGGATCCGCAATCGCGCCGCGCCTTCCGGACCATGGGCGTCCTCGGCCTCAGCCTGTCCTTCGCCCCCCGCTCTTTCTGGCGCCTCGGCTTCCGCCGCGCCGGCCTGCCCCAGAATCCGGGCACGATCTGGGCCCAGTCGGAGATGATGCGCCACTCGGCCCGGGACATCGCCGAGGCGGGCCGGGAGCTCGGCCGCTTCGACTCCCGCCCCTGGCTGGGCAGCGTGGCTCCGACCGTCGCGGTGCTCATCACGACCCGTGATCAGCTCGTACCGGTTGGCAGGCAGCGGGAGCTGGCCGCGGCGGCCGGCGGCCCGGTGTTCGAGTCGCCGATCGACCACCTCGACATCATCAGCCAGGCTGAGGACTACAACCCGTTTCTCCTCCAGGCCCTCCAATCCGTGGGCAGGCCGTCCGGCCTGGAGGCCGCGCAGGCGGTCAGGTAGCCTACGGCGGGCATGCGGCGAGCCAGGATCCTCAGCGCGGTCATGAGCGTCGGACTGGCGCTCCTCGTGCTGGCCCCGAACGCCTTGGCCGCCAAGGCCTACGCCGGTGAGGGCTGGTACGGCGAGACGACCGACAAGACGATCACCTACGCGATGTACCTGGTGATCATCTTCTTCCCCACGATCATCATTGCCTTCTCGCTCATCCAGTGGCGCCTCGACCGGCGCAAGCATGCCCGCATGGACGCGGCCAAGCGCCGCGCCGTCAGCGCCGACTGGCGCGGCGGCTGGTAGCTCTGCGGCAGGCTCTCTGATGAGAGTGGCCACATTCGCCGCACGGCGGTGTGGAGGCTGTGCGGCCGCCGGGTAGCCTCGGCCCATGCCCACCACCCTCAAGGACTGGGACCGGCACGTCGAGGCCACCCGGGAGCTCGCACAGACGCCCGGCTTCCGGCGAATGCGTGACCGGATCCTCGCCCGCGCGCGGCTCGGGGCCCGTGACCGGGTGATCGACGTGGGGTCAGGCACAGGGCTGCTCGCGCTCGGTATGGCGCCCGCCGTTCGCCAGGTGAGGGCGGTCGACATCTCCCCGGCCATGACCCGCTACCTCGAGCGCGAGGCGACCCGGCTCGGGCTGGAGAACGTCGAGCCGACGACGGCGACCGCGATCGACCTACCCATGCCTGACGGCTCGGCCACGGTGGTGGTCTCCAACTACGCCTATCACCACCTGAGCGACCCCGACAAGCAACGCGGAATCGCTGAGGCCTATCGCGTCCTGCGCCCGGGCGGCCGGATCGTGATCGGGGACATGATGTTCCGCCCCACTCTCGGCAACGAGCGGTCACGGCGAATCATTGGGGTCAAGATCTGGTCACTCGCCCGCCGCGGCCCGGCCGGAGTCATCCGGCTGCTCAAGAACCTCATCCGCTACCTCACGGGCAACTGGGAGCAGCCGGCCGATCCTGACTGGTGGCATGAGGCTCTCACCCGTGCTGGCTTCGAGCAGATCGACGTCCAGGCACTCGAGCACGAGGGTGGGCTGGTCAGTGCCGTGAAGCCGGGGTAGGACCGCCCGCCGCTGCTAGATCCGGAACACCGGGATCAGCCGCTGCTCGTGCTCGGCCTCGATCCGCGCGATCACCTCGATGTGCTCCTCCAGACCCGAGCCGCGAAGCTTCGTCGCCAGCAGCTCGTCGACCTGGAAGATCCCGGCGCTGTTGGACATGTTGATCTCGACCCGGACGGCGCGATCGCGCCCGGGCGAGATCTTGACCTTCTCGATCGCGTAGGCCGAGAGCGAGTGGATGTTCTGGTGACCTGACTCGAAGGGAACCCGGGAGCGGCCGCGGGCCATGTCGAGGGCGTCGGCCACCCTGACGATCCCCGCCTCCACGGTGAAGGGACGGCCCTTGCGGCGGTGGCCGATGATGGCGTGGAGGGCCTCGGCGGCGATGATCGTCCGTTCGGGCTCCTCATAGGCGCCGGCCAGGAGGTCGGCGAGCCGGTCGGCGGTCAGGAACAGGCTGAATCGCTCGTGGTCCTCACGGTGGATGGCCATCCCGAGGCAGTGCATGAGGCAGCCGGTGGCGATCACGACCTCGGCGTCACGCTCGGTCATGCCGTAGTCAGCGACGACGCTGGGGACGACGCCGCGGCGGAAGAGCAGCCGCCCGAGTCGCAGGGCGATGTTGAGGACGATCTGGATGTGGACCCAACTGTGGTCGGACATGCCCAGGCGCCGGGTCGCGTTGACGGCAGAAACGTGCCACAGCGCCTTGATCTGCGGGTCGGCATTGACGCGCGTCGAGCAGCGCCTCCAGACGTCGATTTCCCCGGGTGGGGGCTCGGACCCGCATCTGGGCGATCGCCTCACGGGGCGAGATGGGGTCGTCCGCGCGGGTGACCGGGAGGTCCTCCTCGGGAGGCGGGGTTGCGTCGCCGTCAGCCACGCGAGGCCTCCATGAGGACACCCTCTCTCAGCCCTCCGCCGGCCACAGCCAGCGGGGTACCGAAGCGCTCGGAGGCAGCCTGGAGGATGACCAGGCCAGCCGGGAGGAGCCGCACTCGCTCAACCTCGACCCCGAAGCGACGAGCCACCTCCTGGCCCGGTACAGCGATGAGCTCAGCCAGGGCGCGAGCGAAGGCGGCGGCATCGAGGATCCGTCCGGCCAGCCGGGACAGGGACGCCGCGCTGCCCCCCACGGCCACGGCCTCGGCGGGCTGGGGCACGTCGATCTCGCCCAGCGTGGCGTCGACCTCACGGCGCGCCTCGGCGATCTCCTCCGCGGTCGGAGGATCCGAGCCCAGATACCTGCGGGCCAGATCGCCCGACCCGAGCGGGAACGAGACCGACCAGGAGATTTGATCGGGGGCGTAGCCGACCACCATTTCCGAGGATCCGCCTCCAACGTCGACCACCCCGAGGGGGCCGGCGGCGGCCTGGGCGTGCGCCTGGGCGGCGCCGACAAAGGCCAGCCGCGCCTCCTCCTGCGCGGTCAGGATGTCCACCTCGATGCCGCAGGCGCCTCGGACCGCAGCGATCAGCTGGGCGCTGTTGGGAGCCCGGCGGATCCCGGCGGTGCCCACCGCCCGGACGAGCTCGCAGCCGAGGTCTCTCGCCGTGGCCAGCTGCCCGCTCACCACGTCGGTCACCTCCTGGAGCTTGTCGGCCGCGATGGCGCCGTCAGGCCGCCCGCTCCAGGCCAGGTAGGTGAAGGCGCGCTCCTGGTGGACCACCGAGAGCCCGTCCGGAGCGCACTCGGCGACGAGGAGCCGCGTCGTATTCGAGCCGATGTCGATACAGGCGCAGCGCACGGAAGCAGCCGCCACTCTAGTCCTTCTTGGCTACGCCTCTGAAATCAGGCTCGCTCCCGGCGGTCCGGCGCCGAGCCGAGAGGCGGCGGGTACGCCCAGGACCAGGCAGGTGGCGCAGGCGATGAGAAGCGCGGTGTGGACGTTCGAGTCGTTGACGCCCGCGGCCACGGCGACCCCGGCCAGCGCGGCACCGACGCCCGCCCCAAGCAGCCGCCCGACGGAGAGCAGCGCGGAGGTCCTACCGTGAGAGGCCAAGGGAGTGGCGTTCAGAGCGGCTCGCGAGGTGGGAACGAAGAGCATCCCCAGTCCGAGGCCGATGGGGACGAGGGGCAGGACGGTCACCGCGCTGTGGAGAGGCACACCGGGAATCCCCAGGATGAGCAGGCCGAGGGCGGCGGCCAGGAAGCCCGCCACCGCGGGCAAGCGCTCGCCGTGCTGATCCACCAGCTTTCCCGCCACCGGGGCCGCGGCGCCGACCAGAAGCGCGACCACCACGAGCACCGCCGAGGCGCCGAGAGCCGAGAAGCCGGCGGCGCGCTGCAGATATTGCTCGGCCAGATAGAAGCTCCCGATCATGACCGCGAAGGTGAGCGCCGCCACCAGTGATGCGCCCACGACGGTCGCGTTGAGAACGGGATGGCTCGTGTCCTCCCCGTGCACTGTGGGAGGCAGGAAGCGCACGATTCCGGCCGCCGCGAGCAGTGCCAGCGGAACCAGGGCCCACCAGTCGGCACGCCAGCCGAGCGCCACGGTCAGGAGGCCGCCCATGACCGGGCCGAGCAGGTTCGACATTCCCGCGCTCGCTCCCCAGATCCCGAGCGCACCGCCGCGTCGCTCGGGCGGAAACCCGCTGACCGCCCCGGCCAGTGCCGCCGGACTGACCAGCCCGGCCCCGACTCCCTGAAGGACCCGGGTCGCCACGAGCACGCCGATCGAGGGCGCGACCGCACCGGCGGCGGCGCCGAGCGCAAACAGAGCCAGCCCCAACAACGCCAGCCGGCGGGCGTCGAAGCGGTCGACGAGCGACCCACCGGGAACCAACGCCAGCGCATAGGCGAGGAAGTAGGCGCTCAGCACGATCGCCGTCGCGCCGTTGGACACGTGCAGGTTGCGCGCCACCGACGGCAGAGCGACGGTGATCAGCGTGCCGTCCAGCTGGAGCAGGGCCGCCGCGGCCGTGCAGGCCCACAGCCGGCTCCAAGCTCCCGGGGGAAGCGGTTCCCGGGCGGCTTTTCCCGGCCGCTCGCGCCCAGGGCCTCCGCGCTTTACGGCGAACCGAGGCAAACGGGACTTCGTGGACATCGCCCCGGTGACGATAGAGGGCGCGGCGCCGCTCAGCCGCTGCCCGCCACGGCGTAGAGCCGCCACTCTCCCGGCACGCCCTTCAGCTCCCGCGTCCCTCGGTCCTCGAAGTGGAGCTCCGAGCCGACGACGAGGTCCTTGACAGTGCCGGAAACGAGGACCTCGCCTGACTGCGCGCAGGCGCCCACCCGGGCCCCGATGTGGACGGCCATCCCAGCCAAATCGCCGCCCCGAACCTCGCATTCGCCGGTGTGCACGCCGGCCCGCACCTCGAGGCCAAGCAGGCGCACGCGCTCCGTGATCGCCGTCGCGCACTCGACAGCCCGGGCAGGGCCGTCGAAGGCGGCGAGGAAGCCGTCGCCCAGTTGCTTGATCTCCCGGCCTCGGTAGCGACTCAGCTCTCGCCGGATAAGGTCGTCGTGCTGCTCGAGCAGCCGCCGCCACTCGCGGTCTCCCGCGCTGGCGGCACGCTCCGTGGAGCCGACGATGTCGGTGAACATGATCGTGGCCAGCATGCGCTCGGGCTGACGCTCCGGGCGGGTTCCGGTCACGAACTCCTCGATCTCGTCGAGTAGCTCGTCGGGGTTCTCCGTCCAGGGCAGATGGTCCTTGCCCTCCAGCTCCACGTACCGGGCCCCGGGGAGGTCGCGGGCCAGCGCGCGGCCCATCGGAGCGGGCACGACGCGATCGTCTCGGCGCTGCAACACGAGCGAAGGTGCTGTGACCGAGGACAGGGCCGGCCGCACATCGATGTCGTAGTACATGCGGATGAGCGCGGTGGCCGCGGAAGGACTCGTGCCTGAGCGGATCAGACGCCGCCAGTGCCGTACGGTCTCGTCGTCCCCAGCCACGCTCGGCGCCCACAGGGCCAGCGCATCCGGCCCACCCCAGTTTTCGCTCACGGCGTCGAGGAACCGGTCGAGCATCTTTCGGGGGATCCCCTCCGGATAGTCCTCTGAACGCGTCATCTTGGCGTACGTCCCGTAGAGAACGAGATGGCTTACCCGGTGCGGAAAGCTCGCCGCGAAGAGCAGGCCCATCGGTCCGCCCTCGGATACGCAGACGAGAGCCGTGCGCTCCGACCCCACGGTGTCCAGCACGCAGCGCAGGTCATCCATCCCCTGCTCGAGCGTCGGGGGCTGTCCGAGTCGATCCGACAGTCCTTGCTCACGCTTATCCCAGAGGATCACCCGGGCGAAGGAGGCCAGCCGCTCCAGAAAATGCGCCGCCGGGGGTGATTCCCAGAGGATCTCCAGGTGCGAGACGAACCCGCCCACGATCGCCAGATCGACCGGCCCGTCACCGACCACCTGGTAGGCGATGTTGACGTCCCCGTTGCGCGCGTAAGCAATCTCGTCCCGCCCCACGGCGGGGAGTCTAAGACCGCGCGGCTGTCATCCTGTGCGCATGTCCCTGCGCGCTCGGGCCTGGCACCGCAGCCACACCTTCACCCACACGGAGTTTCCCCCCGAGCGCTTGCTCGCGGAGCGCGCGGGCACGGTCTCGGTGTGCCTGCCCGCCCGGAATGAGGCGCCCACAATCGGGGCGATCCTCGGCGCGCTACTGCCCCTATGTGAGCTCGGAGTGATCGACCAGTTGGTGGTCGTCGATAACTCCACCGACGGCACGGCGGAGATCGCCCGATCCATGGGCGCCGAAGTTCACGACCAAGAGGGGCTGATGCCCGACCTCGGACCGGTGCTCGGCAAGGGCGATGCCATGTGGCGTGCCCTTCCTGCCCTGCGGGGGGATCTCATCTGCTTCCTCGACGCCGATTCCGAGGCCTTCGGGGCCCACTTCCCCTGCGGGCTCCTGGGGCCGCTCATCTGTCGCGAAGACGTCGCATTCGTAAAGGGCTCCTACCGGCGTCCCTTCCGGATCGGAGGCGCGGTCTTCCCTGACGAGGGCGGGCGTGTCACCGAGCTGATGGCGCGCCCACTGCTCAATCTCTTTTATCCCGACCTGGCCGGCGTCGCGCAGCCACTGGCTGGGGAGGTGGCGGCGCGGCGGGAGCTCCTGGAGCGGCTGCCCTTCGTCACTGGCTACGGCGTCGACGTGGCTCTCCTGCTGGATGCCTACGAGGCGGTCGGCCTGGATGGCCTGGCCCAGGTCGATCTCGAGGTCCGCCAGAACGCCCACCAGCCGCTGCGGGACCTCGGGCCCATGGCGTTTGCCGTCCTGCGCGCGGTGGCCTCCCGGCTCGAGCGCCAAGGCCGCCTCGAGGGCCCATTGCCGGCCGGGTTCACCCTGCCAGGGGCGGCCGAGCTGCGGCCGCGGGGCCGAACAGATCGAGCGTCCGCCCCTGGCAAGTCTTCGCGCCGCTGCCTGAGCCGATGCGGCGCGGGCACTGGCTGCTGTCTGTCGCCGCGCTGGCGACTCTGGCCGGCTGCGGGTCGGCGGCCTCCCAGGGCGCCCCCAGCAAGGCCAGCGGGGGTGCGGCTGCGCTCGGGCTGCAAGCCCATCCCCACGTCGTTCAGCCCCGATCGGCTCCGCGGCGCCGACCTACGGAGATACCCCGCCGCCGGTCGGCAATCCGAACGCGCACGCCCCAAGCCTGGCCGAGGTCAAGCGCGAGCTCAAGACTGAGCAGAAGGTGGCCCGCGAGCTGAACTCGCTCGGCGCGAATCAGGGATTCGTCTTCCCGATCACGCCGCTCAGCGCGGTCGAGCCGCCGAGTACCTGGTCGCCGGACCTGGGGGTCGACATCTCCACGCGGGGCCGCGCATGCGGTAGGCGGGCGGTGGAGGTGGCCGTGACCGACGGCGTGATCGTCCAGGAAGGCATATCCGGCTTCGGGCCGTATGCACCGGTGCTCCGAGTGTCCGGCGGCCCGTTGGCCGGCCGCTATATCTACTACGGTCACGCTGCGCCTGATCTCGTGCCCGTCGGCACCGTGGTCCAGGCGGGTCAGCCGATAGCCGCGGTGGGCTGCGGGATCGTCGGGATCTCCACCGGCCCTCACCTGGAGATCGGGATCAGCGCGGCCAACGGGCCCACCTGCTGCCCGGGCTATCAGGTGACATCTCCGGCCATGGAGTCCCTCCTGGTCCGCCTGTACTCCGCCTCGCGGTCAGGAGGCTGAGCGGATTCTTAATTCGCCGGAACGGGGATAACGAGTCTCATGAGCTTTACTCGCAGGCGCGGCGGAGAGACTGACCCAAGCCGAGACGGCACCGGCCAGGCCGGCGGGACTGAGGGCCAGACGGCTGAGCCCGCGGGCCAGTCGGAAGGAAACATGCTGCCCCGCCGCCAGGGTCGGCGCTTCGCGATCGAGCGGGGGCTGGTCCGGCTTGTCGCCACCGCCGGGATCATCGGGATCGGGGTACTCCTCGGAGCCATCCTGGGCTCAAACAAGGTCCAAGGCTGGATCACCGGCCTCGTCGTGGCCATCCTCAGCGTGGTGCTGGCGGCGCTGCTCTGGTCCTCACGTCAGCTCTGATCCGGACTGCCCGCGGGCTACTGGCAGTTGATGCTGATGCGGTCGAGCAGCCAGCCGGATGAGCCGCGTACCACGTTGACAGGCCCGAAGCAGTGCTGGGTGCCGTTGTCACGTACCGAGGTCGTTCGGACGTAGACGGTGGCGGTGTTGCCGGTTTGGTTGGTCACGCTGGCGCTGTTGAAGGTGATCGAACGATCGGCCGACTGACCACTCTCAAAGCTCTGGTAGCCCTGCAGCTGACTGCGGAAGTTCGGATCGGCCAGCGCCCAAGCCGAGCTGTATTGATGCGCCGCCGCCAGGTGGTAGAAGCTTTCCACCGCCGACACCGGGGCGGTTGACCCGCCCGACGCGGCGGCGGACCCGCCCGACGGGGCGGCTGCCGCTGTCGAGGACGAGCTGGCCGCACCGGAAGATGAGCTGGTAGATCCGCTCCCTGAAGAGCTCGACTTGCTCGAGCCCGCCGTGCCGTGGTGGGTGCTCGCACGCTTGCCGGCGGTCGTCTGGGCGGTGTGATGAGAGGTCCCCGAGCTGCTGGCGATGATGATGACCGCCACGACGGCCGCGGCGACCAGCCCGGCCAGAGCCAGAGCCGGACCACGGGACCGGCCGCCTCTGGCCGGTCCCGATGGTGGAACCCGTGGCGGCCGAGGTGTCTGGCGGACACGGGGTTCAGCCGGACGGTTGGCGGGCGGCGCAGCGCTCGCCGCCTCGGCGGTGGCGGGATCATTGGCCGCAGCGGCGCCGGCTCCGGCGGCTGCCGCGGCCGCGGCGGCGGGAGCGGCCGCAGCGGCGGGAGCCGCGCTGGATTGCCGTTGCGGTGGCTCCGGGGCGTGCGCGGGCGGATTGATCGGCGCCGTCGCCTGCGGCTCGAGCGCCGCCTGGAGACGTGCCGTCAGCTCGCCGGCAGAGCGAGGCCGAGTCGCTGGATCACGCGCCATCCCACGGGTCAGCAGCTCGGCGGCCGCGGCGGGCGCTTCCGGCCAGACACTGCGCAGGTCAGGTGGCGGCTGGGTCGAGATTGCGTGCGCAAGAGCCACCGGGTTGGATTCGGTGCGAGCACGCTTGCCTGAGAGAACTTCGAAGGCCACCGCCGCGAGCGCGTAGACATCGACCGCCGGGGTCGCTTTCGTGCCCTCGAGCTGCTCCGGCGCCATGTAGCTGAACGTGCCCAGGACAGCGCCGTCTGTTGTGATCTGTGTGCGGTCAGGCACCGCAGCGATACCCAGGTCGGCCAGCTTCACGCTGCCGTCGATGCCGAGGAGGATGTTGCCCGGCTTCACGTCGCGGTGGACGATCCGCTGGGCGTGGATGGCGTCCAGGGCGGCGCTCACCCCGGTGAGGACCCGGAGGGCGATGGCCGTGCCCGGCCTACCGCGCCGGACCAGATCCGCGAGCGTCTCACCCTCGATGTACTCCATCACGATCACGTCGTCGCCCTCGGCGGCGGTGAGGATGTCGAAGATCGAGACGAGATTGGGGTGGGTCATCGAGGCGCCGATCAACGCCTCGCGGCGCAGCCGCGAATGGTTCTGGGTGTCCTCGTCGCGGTGCAGGCGCTTGAGCGCGACCCGGCGGCCCAGGAGTGTGTCCTCGGCCAGCTCGACGGTCGACATCCCGCCGACCCCCAGCGGGGCCACGGTCCGGTAGCGCTCGAGATCCGAGGTGGCGGCCATGCCCTTCCGACATACCCATTTATGCGGGTAAATCCACGTCGAATCAGAGTGGCGACCGAACCAGCCGCCGCTAGAGTCGAGGCATGTCTGCGACTCCGACCCCTGCCTTTTCCCTGGGCCGGGAATCCTCTGACGACGGCTCGTTCCGCCGGCAGGAGAGCGCCTTCCGGCGCTGGGTGACGGACGATGACTCGGCCCAATTCCCACTCCGGGCGGGCCGATATCACCTCTACGTTGCCCGCGCCTGCCCCTGGGCGCACCGGACGATCATCGCCCGGCGGCTCATGGGCCTTGAGGAGGCGATTGGGATCTCGTACGTCGATCCAATCCGCGACGAGCGCGGATGGGCCTTCACCGGTGGCGAGTACATCGATCCGCTCAATGGCTTCGAATTCCTCAGCCAGGCCTATACGGCCACCAATCCGGACTTCGACGCCCGGGTGACCGTGCCGGTGCTCTGGGACAAACGGGACGGTGTGATCGTGAACAACGAGTCGGCCGATGTCCTGCGCATGCTCGGCACGGTCTTCGCGCCGCTGGCCGAGCACCCGATCGATCTCTATCCCGAGTCGCTGCGTGAGGACATCGATGGGCTCAGCGAGTTCATCTACGACAACGTGAACAACGCCGTCTACAAGGCGGGCTTCGCCACTCGGCAGGAGGTCTACGAGCGGGAGGTCATCTCGCTCTTCGCCGCCCTGGACGAGCTCGACGAGCGCCTCTCAGACCGGCGTTTCCTGTTCGGCGCGGAGCCGGTGGAGACCGATATCCGCCTCGTTCACGACGCTCCTGCGCTTCGACGCCGTCTACCAGATCCATTTCAAGTGCTCTTTGCGCAAGCTGATCGAGTACGAGCACCTGTGGCCGTACACGCGCGACCTCTATCAGTGGCCCGGCGTCGCCGAGACGGTGAGCTTCGAGGAGATCCGCCGCCACTACTACCGGACCCATCCGATGATCAACCCTTCCGGCCTCATGGCCCTCCAGCCGCTGGCCAGTTTCGACGAGCCGGCGGGCCGAGAGGGTCTGGGGTAGCGCGGGGAGCGTGATGGAAAATGGACCCTATAGGGGCCCTTTTCCATCACGCTCATCCGGGCTAGCGGCGGCGCCGCAATATCCGCAGCAACAGCAGCCCGCCGGCCACCGCAACGAGCGGCTTCGGGTTGCGCTTGACCCGGTCGACGAGGACGGATCCCACAAGTGATCCGGCCTCGAGCGGCTCGGCGGCGGGAGGCGGAGGGGGCGGCGGATTGTGCGGTGGCGGTGGTGGGGTTGGAGGCGGCGCCGCGGCGGCCGGGGGCGGCGGCGGAGGCGCGGGCTCCGCAGGCTCGGCCTGGGGCGGAGGCGCGAGGGGCTCAGGCGGGGCTGGCTCGGGTGCCGCGGAAGCTTCCGGCTCCGGGGCGGGAGGCACCGGGGCGCTCGCTGCGGCCAGGTCGGCCTCGGGTGCCGGTGCCGGCTCGCCGGGCGGCGGCGGCTCGGTCGCCGCCGCGGGCTCGAGCGGCTCGCTCTCCCCCGCCGGCTCTACCGCCCCCGGAGGCTCCGGCAATCCCGTCGGCTCCGGAGCGTGTCCGGCGGTCGGCTCCGGAGCGTCGGCCACGGCTGCGACCTCAGAGGGTGGAGGCGGCGCGTCGGCTTCAGCGGCGGCCGGAGACCAGCCCGATGCTGTCGCGGGCTCCTGAGCCGGTGGCGGCACGACCTCGTGGACGGCGGTCGGCGCCTCGTCCTCGGCCGCCGGCCCCTCATCGGTGACGACCCCGGCCCCGGGACCCGTACCCGTGGCCGTCGAGGCGCTGCCCCCGCCGGCCAGCGACGACTGCAGCCGCCCGGCGAACTCTCGCAGGAGCCGCTCCGAGATGTCCTCGATCATCCCGCCGCGCCCGAACCGGGCCAGGCGGCCGGTGATGTGGTAGTCGGTCACAACCTGAACCCGAGTGCCCCCGTCGGCTGCCGACAGGCTGGAGACGATCGTCGCCGTGGCGCCGCCCTGGCCTCGCCTATCGGAGCCCTGGGCGTGCATGGTCGCGCTGTGGCTCGCCTCGTCGACGTCCCGCATCTCGAGCTTGCCCGTGTAGGAAGCGGTGGTCGGACCGATCTTGATCGTGAACGCGCCGTTATAGGTGCCGTCATCGTTACGCCCGGTCACCGCGGCGCCGGGGAGGCAGGGGGCCACGCGTTCGACGTCGATCAGCGCCTCCCACACCCGCTCCAGCGGGGCATCGACGTCAAACGATTGCTCTAGCTTCATCGCGCATCCTCTCCAGGTCTTCCTTAGTGTCCACGTCCTGTCCGGCGTCGCCGGCTCCGCCGAGTTCAATCCTGGGCCCATCGCCCAGCAGATCCCGGGCGCCACGGTCGCCGTCCAACGACATCACGCGGTGAATCTGATCAGGTCCGAGGACAACAGGGTGTCCCGGCCGCCCGTTGTAGACCGCCCGGGCTCCAGACGGTTCCCGGGCGAACCGGCCGACGACCTCGGATGTGATCAGCGGCTCATCACCCAGCGTCACGATCACCTTCGAAGCCTCAGAGAGCTCAGAGAGACCACGCCGCAGGGACGCCGCCTGGCCCTCGTGCCAGTCCTC
This sequence comes from uncultured Solirubrobacterales bacterium, assembly GCA_963733555.1. GTDB lineage: Bacteria > Actinomycetota > Thermoleophilia > Solirubrobacterales > Solirubrobacteraceae > Palsa-465. The sequence continues at coordinate 350,218 of CAVTDO010000002.1, read as the reverse complement.
GCACACGATCACCTCGGCCCGTCCAAACTTCACCCGCCGCCGGAGCTCTCCCGCGTAGGCCCCCAGAACCACCACCACCCGTTCCAGCTCGCTTACCCCGCACTGGGCCCGGATCGCGTGCTCGACCAGCGGCCGTCCCTCGAAGTCGGCCAGAAGCTTGGGCTCAGGTCCGAAGCGCGTGCCCTCGCCGGCCGCGAGGATGAGGCCTGCGATCACGCCGGCACCTGATGGATGCGTCCGCCGCCCACCGCCAGGCGGCCGCCGTCACGGCCGTGACGCGCCGCTACCACCTCGGCCAGAATCGATAGCGCCGTCTCCTCCCGGGCGATGGCGCCCAGGTCCAGACCGACCGGCGCCGAGAGCCGCTCCAGCTCCTCCTCGCCGAGACCGGCGGCCAGCAATCGCTCACGCCGCGCCGCCTGAGCCCGGCGTGAGCCCATGGCGCCGACAAAGCGCGCCGGCGAGCGCAGCGCAATGGTCAGCGCTGCGTCGTCGAGCTTCGGGTCGTGGGTGAGGACGACGATGGAGGTAGCCGGATCGATCCCGCCGAGCTGGGCGAAGGCCTCCTCAGGCCAGGCGGCGATCACCTCCTCGGCGTCGGGGAACCGCTCCGGGGTGGCGAACCGGGCCCGCGGGTCGACGATGAAGGCCCGCCATCCGCAGTCACGGGTCAGCGTGCACACGTGGGCCGCGATGTCCACCGCCCCGAACAGAATCAGCCGGGGGGCCGGCGCTGTGACGTCGATGAACAGCGGGCCCCGCCGCTCCGAGGAGTCGGTCCACAGGAGCTCTCCAGCCGCGCGCGCTGCCTCGTCGTCGATCTCGGGGGCGCCAAGTGATCCCGACCTCCCCCCGTCGGCGTCGATCAGCAGCTTGGCGCCGGGACGGGCGCCCTCCAGCAGCGTCACCTCGGCGGCGCGGCCTCCGCGACGGGCGATCTCCTCGAAGCGACCCCCCGGAGCGTATTCCTGGACCCACACGTCGATCTCGCCGCCGCAGGGAAGGCCGACATCCCAGGCGTCCGAGTCAGGGATCCCAAAGTGAACGAGCTGGGGTCCCGCGCCGCCCATCACCTGCTCGGCAATCTCGACGACGGCACCCTCCACGCAGCCGCCGGACACGCCGCCGGCGATCTCCCCGGTCGAGCTCACGGCCATCTTGGCCCCCGGAGCGCGGGGGGCCGAGCGCTTCACACCGACCACGGTGGCCACGGCGATCTGGTCGCCACGTTCTCTCCAGCGTTCTATCTCAGGTAGTACGTCGCGCAAAGCTCAGATCTCCTCCAGGATGCTCGCCAGCTCCTCCAGCGAGGCCAACGAATTGCCGGCCAGGAGCTCGTCGGTATGCGGCACCGCGGCGCGCATTCCGCGCGTCAGCGGCTCGAAATCAGGGTGGGCGGCGAGCGGGTTGAGCCACACCAGCCGGTGGGCACTCCGGCGCAGGCGCGCCATCTCGGCGTCGAGCAGCTCCGGCTCCCCGCGGTCCCAGCCGTCAGACAGGATCACCACCACGGCGCCGCGACCGATCTGGCGTCCGTGGGCCCGGTTGAGCTCGGCCAGCGCGGCACCGATGCGGGTGCCGCCGGAGAAGTCGGACACCGCCGCCGTCGCCCGGGCCAGGGCCCGGTCGTGGTCACGTCCCTCGAGCTCGTGGGTGATTCTGGTCAACCGGGTGCCAAACACGAAGGCCTCGACGCGCCGCCGAGCCGCCACCGAGGCGTGCATGTACTGGAGGAGCATCCGGGCGTACGGGGTCATTGAGCCTGACACGTCACACACCAGCACAACCTGGCGCGGCCTCCGCTTCGGGGCCCGCCAATGGCGCTGGATCGGCTCGCCCGTGGTTCGCATGGACGCCCTCAGCACCCGCCGCAGATCCGGCTGATGGCCCCGGCGCCGGCGCACGGGACGGGTGCGGCGGGAGAGCCGGCTCGGGCCCCGCCGGGCCAGCCGGGCGATCATGTCTCGGGCCAGCACCATCTCGGCCTCGGTATAGGACGCAAAGTCCTTCTCACGCAGGAGCTCGGCGTCGCTCCACGCCGCGGGTACCGCCGTCAGCTCGTCGGCGGCCACGAGCTCGGGTGCCGTGGCGCCGGGAACGGCGGCGTGGGGAAGCGCCTCGCGCTCAATCGTGCCCAGGTCGGCGAGGGGGCCGCCTTCCGGTAGTGCCCCTCGGCCGAACACCGCGGCGAAGGCGAGCTCGAAGCGCCCCAGGTCGACTCGGTCCGCGCACATGACGGCACGCAGGCCCAGACGGGTGTCCTCCCGGGACGTCGCGTCGACTGCGGCCAGCACTTGGTGGGCGGCCAGGACCTCGCCCACGCCAACCCGCGTTCCCTGGGCTCGCATCGCTGCCGCCAGGGCGCTCAGCCGCTCGATCAGCGCGCCCGCCTCAGACACCCTCGAGCACCTTCTTCTCACGCACCCGGAGGACATCCTCGTGGACCTTCAGGGCCGCTCCCAGCGTGTCGTCCAGGTCAGCCTCCTCGCCTAGGGCGAGCAGCGCCTGGGCCCAAACCAACGTCTCCCCCACCCCCGGCAGCTTGTACAGGTCGCCGTGTTCGCGCAGCCGCCCGACGGCGGCTACAACGCGCGCCGCCACGGCCTCCGGAATCCCGGGTATCCGCTCCTCGACGATCGCCCGCTCCCGCTCTGGAGCGGGGTAGTCGATCCAGTGGTAGAGGCAGCGGCGCTTGAGGGCGTCGTGCAGCTCCCGCGTGCGGTTGGAGGTGAGGACGACGACCGGGCGTTCGTGTGCCGCCACGGTCCCGAGCTCCGGGATGGTGACCGCGAAATCGGAGAGGAACTCGAGCAGGAAGGCCTCGAACTCGTCGTCGGCTCGGTCGACCTCATCGATCAGGAGCACGACCGGTTCTTCGGACTCAAGCGCATCAAGCAGCGGCCGGCGCAGGAGGAAACGCCGGGAGAAGAGCTCGCCCTCGTCGATCCCGCCTTCCGCTGCCCGCAGGGCCAGGAGCTGACGCGCGTAGTCCCAGTCATAGACGGCGTGATGCAGATCGATGCCCTCGTGGCACTGCAGCCGGATGAGCCGCGCTCCGACCGCCGACGCGAGCGCCCGCGCAACCTCGGTCTTACCCACTCCGGCCTCGCCCTCGAGCAGCAGCGGCTGCCCCAGAACCACGGCCAGATGAACCGCGAGCGCCAGCGGCCGGTCGGCGAGGTAACCCTCGCCGCCCAGGGCGGCGCTCGTCTGCTCAGTGGACGCCAGCTGCGAGAAAGTCACCCGCTCATGATGACAACCCAGCGGCCTGCTCCAAAGCACGCCGGGTCAGGACACGAGCCAGATGACGCTTGTACTCAGCGCTGGCGTTGAGATCCGCGGGCGGGTCGGTTCCCTCCGCCGCGTGCTCGGCGGCGGCGGTGATGCTCTCAGCGCTCAGCGACTGCCCCCGGAGCGCCTCCTCGACCGCCGAGGCGCGAAGCGGGACCGAGCCCATGTTGGTAAGTCCGACCCGCACGTCCTCGCACTGCCCGTCGCGGGCCTTGACCACGGCACTGATTCCGACCATCGCCCAGTCCTCGCTGCGGCGGTTGAACTTCTGAAAGCCGAAGCCCCAGCCGTCGAGCGCGGGAAGGCGAACCTCGGTCAGGACCTCGTCGGGACCGACCGCGGTCTCCATGTAGTTCTGGAACAGGTCTCCGGCCGCCACCGAGCGCTCGCCCTGCTGACCTCGCAGCGTCACCGAGGCCTCGGTGACGAGCATCACCGCCGGCAGATCGGAGGCCGGATCGCCGTGGGCCAGCGAGCCGCCGATGGTTCCTCGGTTACGGACCTGCGGGTCGGCGATGGTTCCCGCGGCGACAGAGACGAGACCTAGCTCCGGCGAGTGCTCTAGCTCGGCGTGCGGAGTCAGCGCGCCGATCCGCCACTCCCCGTTCGAGCGCTCGATCCCGCGCAGCCCCGACACCTTGCGCAGATCGACGAGCAGCGACGGGGCGGCGAGCCGGAGCTTCATGAGCGGCAGCAGTGAGTGGCCACCGGCCAAGAGCTTGGCGTCCTCGCCGCCCTCGCTCAGGGCCCGGAGAACCTCCTCCAGGCTGTCCGGCACCACATAATCGAACTCAGCGGGAATCATGCCGCCACACCTCCTTTCGCCTGCTCGATGGCCTCCCACACCCGTCTGGGCGCCAGCGGCATGTCGATCCATTCGATACCCAACGGCGCCAGCGCATCGAGCACCGCCGCCGTTACCGCAGGCGTGGCGGCGATCGTCCCCGCCTCGCCGATGCCCTTGACCCCCAGCGAGTTGACCGGCGACGGAGTCTCGGTCCGATCCGTCTCGAAGCTGGGAAGCTCGGCGGCGGTCGGGAGCGCATAGTCGACGAACGTGCCGGTCACCAGCTGCCCGGAGTCGTCATAGGCGACTCGCTCGTACAGCGCCTGCCCGATGGCGTGGGTGATGCCACCGTGAACCTGTCCGTCGATCAGCATCGGATTGACCGCGGGACCGCAGTCGTCCACAGCGACGTAACGGACGACCTTGATCTTCCCCGTCTCCGGATCGACGTCCACGACACACGCGTGGGCCCCGAACGGGAAGACGAAGTTCTCCGGGTCGTAGGCCGCCGTGGCCTCCAGCCCCAGCTCGATGTCCATGGGCAGCTCCTGCGGGGGGATGTGAGCCGCGCCGGCGATCTCGGCCATCGTCTTGGCCTTGTCGGGCGAACCACGCACCTGGAACTTCCCGTCCGAGAGCTCGATGTCCTCGGGCGCCGCTTCTAGAAGCGCGGCGCAGATCCGCTTCGCCTTCTCCTGGACGCGCTCGGCCGCGCGGACCACCGCCTCGCCGCCTACCGACAGAGACCGTGACCCGTAGGTGTCCCAGCCCCACGGTCCTTGGTCCGTGTCGCCGTGAAGGACCTCGATCTGGTCCGGTTCCAGTCCCAGGCGATCGGCGGCGATCTGGGCGAAGCTCGTATCGAGGCCTTGACCATGCGGTGAGGTCCCGGTGAATACCGTGGCCGAGCCGGAGGGATGAACGCGGACCATGGCCGACTCCCAGAACGCGGCTTGGAGGCCAACGCCCTGCGGACCTACCACCCGTGACGGCGCCAGCCCGCACACCTCGACCCAGGTCGAGAAGCCGACCCCGCGGTAGATGCCCTTCTCACGCAGCTCGGCCTGTTCCTGCCGGAAGGCGTCAAGGTCGAAGCGGTCGAGGAGCTTGTCCAGCGTGCCCTCATAGTTGCCGGAGTCGTAGGTGATCCCGAGGGCGGTCGTAAAGGGGAACTCGTCCTTGCCGATGAAGTTCTTGCGCCGCAGCTCGAGCGGGTCCATGTCGAGCTTCCGGGCCAGCTTGTCCATCATCAGCTCGATCCAATAGGTCGCCTCGGGGCGGCCGGCACCTCGGATCGCGTCCGTACACACCTTGTTCGTGAACACGCCCTCGAAGGTGGCCTCGATGGCGGAGAACTTGTAGCAGCCCCCCATGACCGGGAAGCCGAGCTCCGGGATGAACGGCGTGAGCAGGAGCTGGTAGGCGCCGAGGTCGGCCACCACATGGACCTTGCAGCCCGTGAGCGTGCCGTCACGCTTGGCCCCGAGGGTGACGTAGTTGATCTGGTCGCGCCCCTGGTGCGCGGTCATCATGTTCTCCGAGCGCGTCTCGATCCACTTGACCGGCTGCCCGAGCCGTCGGGCCAGGGCCACCATCAGCGCCTCCTCCGGATACACGTTGAGCTTGGCCCCGAAGCCGCCGCCGACGTCGGGGGCGATGATCCGGAGCTTGTCCTCCGCGACGCCGGTGACGAGCGACAGGATGAAACGGGCGATGTGCGGGATCTGGGTCGCCGAGTACAGAGTGATGTTGTCGCCGTGGGGGTCGGCGAGCACGCCTCGCGTCTCGATCGGGGCTCCCGCAGTCCGGTGGTTGACCAGCCGCTGCTCGACCACCACGTCGGCCTCGGCCAGAGCGGCGTCGATGTCTCCTCCGGCGACCTTGTACTCGTGTGTCCTGTTGGTTCCGAACTCCTCCCAGACGAGCGGCGATCCGTCCTTCAGCGCCTGCTCCGGATCGACGACCGCGGGCAGGGGGTCGTACTCGACGACCACCTCCTCGGCGGCATCGACGACCGAGTAGCGGTCGGTGCCCACGACCACGGCCACCGCGTCTCCCACGTGCTTGACCTGATCGCGCTTGAGGGGCCAGTTCTCAGGCGTCTTGATCTCGACCCCGGGCGGGGCCCAGGCCATGACCATCGGCATGGCGAAGTCGCCGGCCAGGTCCTCCCCGGTGAAGACCGCGACGACATCGTCACGGGCCTTCGCGGCCGAGGCGTCGATGGAGATGATCTTGGCGTGGGCCTCCGGCGAGCGGACGATCGCCGCCCACAGGGTTCCGGAGACCACGATGTCGTCGATGTAGCGGCCGCGTCCCCGGACCATCCGGGGGTCCTCCTTGCGCCGCATGGCCTGCCCTACGTATCCCGTGCCGGCCTTCCCGTCGCTGCTCACTGTGGCGCTCATGAGGCCACCTGCGCCGGAGCTGACGTCTCGATGCTGCCCCCCTTCGTCTTGGCCGCGCTGAGCACCGCCTTGACGATGTTGTGGTAGCCGGTGCAACGACAGAGGTTGCCCTCGAGGCCGTGCCTGACCTCCTCCTCGGTCGGGTTCGGGTTCTCGGCCAGGATCCCTACCGCGGCCATGATCATCCCCGGCGTGCAGTAGCCGCACTGGAGGCCGTGGTCGTTCCAGAACGCCTCCTGGACAGGGTGGAGTTCGCCCTCGGGCGCTAGGCCCTCGATCGTCGTCACCTCGACCCCGTCCGCCTGGACGGCCAGGACGGTGCACGACTTGACCGGCTTGCCGTCGAGATGCACCGTGCAGGCACCGCAGTTGGATGTGTCGCAGCCGATGTGGGTGCCGGTGAGGCCGAGGTTGTCGCGCAGCGCGTGGACGAGAAGCAGGCGCGGCTCGACCTCCAGCTGGTGTTCGACGCCGTTGACGTTGAGGCGCACCGATACGGGTGTGCTCATTCTCTCTCCCTCCAAAGTCGCAGTTCAGGCCGCCTTCGGTGCTCCTCAGCCGGCCGAGGCCGACCTTACTCCTCCGCCGAAGGCGTGTGAAGAGCGGCGGTCACGCCCGTGACCGGGCGTCTGGTCACGACTCAGCCGCGAACGACAATCACGACCGTATGCGACTTGGAGCGGCCACCGGACGCGGTGAGCGCGGTCACGGTGACCGCGTAGCGAGCGGGGGGCAGCGCGTGCATCCGGGGCCGGACGGAGTTCCGTCCTCGCCGGCCGGTCATCCGGAGGGTGGTTCGCTGGAGCTCGGCGGTGCAACGCCGTCCGTGTCTGGCCCCCGCGCGGCACTGGCGGCGCACTCGCCGTCCCGCCACGAGCTTCGAGACGACCGCCGTCAGCTTGGCCGGCTCGGAGAGCACGAGGCCGATTCGCAGCTTGCCCTTCACCACCCGGACACGGAGGTTCGAGATGACGGGGGCCAGCGAAGTCGGCGTTGCCCCGGGCGCGTTCGCGACCTGGAAGGCGGTCACCTTGGTGTCATCGGCCACGAACACCTTCCCGCCCCCGGCGCTCGGGGTGTTGAAATGCTCGAAGCCGCCCAGATTGTCCGAGAAGCGGGTGGCCCCCGAGCCCGGATCCAAGCCGTAGATCGTCCCGTTGTCCGTGCCCACGCCGCTGCTGGCCGACCACACCAACCCCCCGGCAAAGATGGGCGGCCCGGACGCGCTTGCGTTGACCGTCCAGCCGGACACCGCGCTGAACGTCCGGGTGCTGGTGTTCAGCGCCAGGGCGTGCATGCCGTTCGAGCACGAGATGTAGATGACGCCGTTTACGTAGATGCCGCCGCCCCAGCTGCCGGTGCACACGCTGGCCTGGTAGACGGGAGCACCTCCCGTATGCCCCAGGTTGGACGCGTTCAGCAGGTAGCCGACGCCGCCCTTACCGATTTGGAAGACAAGCCGGCTCGGGAGGAGCAAAGGCATGGTTGAGCCCAGGTCGGTGTCGCTCGAGTCGAGCGAGGACCAGTTCGACGGCGCCCACCAGTCCAGGACGCCCAGGTTGGGGTCGAGCTTGATGACGGACTCCTGGTAGCCGAAGCTGCTGCTGCTGCCGTTGCCTGTCGAGGTCCAGATGTCGCCCGCCGAATCGATGGCCGGCGCATTGCCGGAGCCCCAGATCGCCCCCTGGTTGGTGCTCGGATCGACCTCGAAGGTCTGGAGGGCCCCTCCCCCCTCGGGCACGGCGACGAGCCAGCCGTGGTAGGTGCCGCAGTCGCCGTCGTTGCCTCCGTAGCCGATGATTATCTTGCCGGCATCGAGGGCGAGCGAGGCGCGCTGTAGCTGGTCGGCGTGAACACTCCCGGGTGGGTCGACCGCCGCCGGCCCTACGGCCAGTCTGCCATCGCTCAGATTGAGAGCGAACATGTCGTGGGCGATGCTGGAGGCGCTGCTCCCGTTCCATGTGTCTGCGACCACATAAATCCGCCCGGTCGCCGGATCGATTACCGGCGTGCTGGTGATTCCCACGGGGCTCACGTCTCCGCACGGGAGCTGACCTGATGGCACCGCCGTCGCCACATGTCTCTGCCAGACCACGGCACCCGTGGACGCGTTCAACGCGTACACGGTGTCGTTCTCCGTCGCCACGTACACGTCGCCGCCGTAGACCAGCGGCTGGCTCCAGATCGGCCCATCGAGAGCCGCGGTCTGCCACGCCTGGCTCGGTGCCACCGGCGAGGTCGAATCAGGATCGATCCCGCTCCGCCCCGGGTCGTGGTGATAGGTCGTCCAGAACGGGATCGCGGCAAGTGCGGTTCCGGTGAGGGCGCACACGGCGAGCGCAGCCAGAACCAACAACAGACGCCTGCGCACGATCACCGGAGACATGGTGTCCGATCGACCGGCGGAGGGCCACCCGCCCGCCCGCTCAGCCGGTCGCCCGCCCGCGGCGACGAATTACCCGACAGCGCCGACGCTCAAGCTCGGCCGGTTCGAAACCGACTCGTGACGACGCCAGACCGCGAGACCGGCAAGCGCCACGATCAGGCACGTGACGGCGCCCACCCCGAGTCCGGCACGAGCCCCGAACTCGCCCATCACCCAGCCGATGATCGGCCCGCCGATCGGAGTAGAGCCCTGGAAGGCGACGAACCAGAGTGACATGACCCGGCCCCGCATGGACGGGTCCGCGCCCAGCTGGAGGGTGGAGTTGCCAGTGGACATGAAGGTGAGACTGGCGGCGCCGGCCAGGGCCAGCGCGATCAGCTCCAGCCCGAGACTCGGGGCGAGAGCCGCCAGCACCATGGCGAAGCCGAACGCCGTGGCGGCGATGATCAGTGGACCCAAGCCGGTGCGTCCACGGGCGGCCAACCAGAGGCCTCCGATGACGGCGCCGACGCCCATCGCCGCGGTCATGAAGCCGAAGCCGGTCGCCCCCACATGCAGACCGCGACTTGCCATCACGGGCAGCGAGACCTGAAACTCGTAGGTGAGACAGCCGACGGCAGCCATCATCAGGAGCGGCACAGCCAACTGCGGCGTCCGGCGAACGTAGGCGAAGCCCTGGCGCATCTGACCGCGCTCACGGAGCGCGGGCGGGCTCGGGCGGAGCGCGTTCCGGTCCATGGTGGCCAGAGACCCGACCACCGCCACGAAGCTGACAGCGTTGACCAGGAAACAGACGCCGTCGCCGACGGTGGCGATGAGGATGCCGGCCACGGCCGGCCCGACCGTGCGCGCGCCGTTGACCAGAACCGAGTTGAGACTGACCGCGTTGCGCAGGTGCTCAGGCCCGACCAACTCGAGCATGAACGACTGGCGGGACGGGTTCTCGAAGGCGTTGTTGACGCCCAGGATCAGGGCCAGCACCCCGATCTCCCAAAGGCGCACGTTCCCGGTGACCGTGAGCAAACCCAAAATCAGGGCCTGCACGCCCATCGCGCTTTGGAGAGCGACCATGATCCGGCGCTTGTCGCTCCGGTCCGCGATCAGGCCCCCGTAGGGCGTAAGGAGGAGCACCGGCAGCGTCTGAAGGGCAATGACGATGCCGAGGTCGGTACTCGAGTGCGTCAGAGTGAGAACGAGCCACGCCTGAGCCGTCATCTGCATCCAGGTGCCGGTCAGCGAGATCGCCTGGCCGCCGTAATACCGGCGGTAGTTGGGCACTGACAGCGAGGCGAAGGTGGTCCGGCCGACCCGCATCACCCTGGTCAAAGTGTCCGCCCCTTCAGACTTTCGGACAGGGCTTCGAGGGCGGGAAGCGCCCGTTCGACCCGCCGGCGCTCGGCCTCCGGAAGGGTCTCCAGAGCCTCATTGACGGCGCGCGTGCGTTCGCGGCGCATGCGCTGGGCCAGCTTGTGTCCTGCCGCGGTGGCCTCGACCCAGGCGGCGCGGCGGTCGCCCTCGTCGCTTTGGCGGGCGAGCAGCCCGTCCTGGACCATCCCGGCGATCGCCCGCGAGAGCATCGTCGGGTTAATGCCCTCGCTCTCGGCGAGCTGGGACAGCCGCAGCGGGCCGACGCGGGCCACGGTGAGAAGCAGCGAGATCGCCGTCGGAGTCAATCCGGCGTCGCGGGCGGCCGCCGTACTGCGCAGTCGCCGCGACAGGCGCCCGATCACCTGACGCAGGCGAGCGGCGGTATCGAGGTCGAGTTCTGGGCTGAGTGTCGGCATAAATATTGTTTGCCTGCTGGCAAGCAATAGTCTAGCAGCCGAGAGACTCGGGGCCCCGGGCTCGGGGTGGCTAAACGCGGGCTGGGCGCGGTGGAAACCTGCGCGCCGTCCTCAGCTGAAGTCCGGCGGGCTCCAGTCGGGGAAGACGTCTGGCAGACCGTCGCTGACCCGGTCGCTGAAGCGGGCGGGGCGCTTCTCCAGAAACGAGGTCACGCCCTCGACCACATCGGCGGATTGACCGCGGGAGGCCATGGCTCGGGAGTCGACGCGATGGGCGAGCATCGGGTGCTCAGCGCCGAGCATCCGCCAGAGCATCTTCCGGGCCAGAGCCACGGAGACGGGGGCCGTATTGTCGGCGATCTCCCGCGCCAGCCCCCGCGCGGCGTCGAGCAGTTCGTCGGCCGGGTGCACGCTGCGTACCAGGCCCCCCTCCAGGGCCTCCTGAGCCGAGAAGACGCGCCCCGTGCTCACCCACTCGAGTGCCTGGCTGACCCCGACCACCCGAGGCAGGAACCAGCTCGAGGCCGCCTCGGGCACGATCCCCCGGCGCGTGAAGACGAAGCCGAACCGGGCCTCCTCGGCGGCGAGGCGGATGTCCATGGGCAGCGTCATCGTCACCCCGACCCCCACGGCAGGCCCGTTCACGGCGGCGATCACCGGCTTGCTCGACTCGAAGACCCGAAGCGTGAAGCGGCCGCCGTTGTCCCGGCGTACGTCACCCGTACTCTCCCGGGTTCGCGAGTCGAAGGTCTCACCGCCGCGCTCCAGGTCAGCCCCGGCGCAGAACGCGCGTCCCGCCCCGGTGATGATCACCACGCGCACGTCATCGTCGGCGTCGGCCCGGTCGAAGGCGGAGATCAACTCCTGGGCCATCGTCTCGGTCCAGGCATTGAGCCGGTCCGGGCGGTTGAGCGTGATGGTCAGGATGCCGTCCTCCAGCTCCTCGATGATCTGCTCGCGCTCCATCCAATAGGTCCTTTCTCCGGGCTAAAATTGCTAGCGCAAGCATATGTCAGCCACCACCCCCATAGACGCCGGAAAGTGCGCCTACGCCCTTGGCGATGACGGGCTGGCGAGTTGGGACCAGGTCCACGCTGACGCCTGGATCGGACTGCTGGAGACCCACAAGCGACTGACCCGGGCCCTCGACGCGGAGCTTGAGACCGAGCACGGCCTGACCATCAGCGCCCTGGAGCTCCTGGGACGCCTGGCGGCGGCCCCGGATCGGAGCCTCGGGTTATCCGCCCTGGCGGCCCACTGTGGGCTCAGTCTGAGTCGGGTGTCCCGGATCGTGGACTCGCTCGCGGCACGGGGCCTTGTCGAGCGCAGACCGGTCAAGAGCGACGCCCGGGCCGTCGAAGGGCATCTCACCGAAGCCGGACTCGACCTTGTGCGGCGCGCGCAGGCCAGCCACTTCGCCGCGGTGCAGCGGCGTTTCTTTGCCTCTCTGAGCGACGAGCAGGTCGCCGCCCTGGCCAAGATCTTCTCCCGCTTCGTCCCGCCCCGCACGGAGGCGTGCCCCGCAGTCCGCTCGTGAAGATCAGCTCGCCGGTCGGTGATTACGAATATCGCGTGGACCGCGTGCGGTTCCACGATGGGCGCCTCGAGATCGACGGCAGCCTGGGGCAATGGAAGACGACGACGATCCTCGACGCCTCGGATTTACGGAAATTGCTTCGAAAATCGTTCTTTCCGCTGCTCGTGACCGGGGGACTCGTGGCAGTAACCAGACGGCTCAGACGGGTATGACAGAGCATGATGGCCACCTCCGAGATGCCTCTCACCCCCACGACAACCTCTCCGCTGGACCAGCTCCTCAGCCGCTTCGACCCCGAGGTGTTCGACGTCGGCCGGTCTCAGGCCCGGGTCCGGATCGAGGGCGCCGGCCCGCAAGCCCAGGACGTGATCATCGCGGACGGGGCGGCGCGGCTTGAGGCCGCCTCGGGCACCCCGGACGCCGAGCTCATCGCCGACGAGGCGACGTGGAAGTCCGTCGCCACCGACCTTCGGGGCGGGATGGCCGCCTTCCGGGCCGGCCGTCTGCGTGTCCGGCGCGACCTGCATCTCGGGGTTGGGTTCCTCGCCGCCACGGCCCCTGCGGGCGGGGCCGGTCGCCTGCGGCTCCAGAGGGTCCGGACCGATGTAGGACGGATCTCCACCCTCGCCGCAGGTGGCGGCGTTCCCGTGCTTCTCATCCACGGCCTTGGTGCCACGAAGGCCTCCTTCCTCCCCACGCTGGCCGCGCTGGCCCCGGAGTACCGGGCGATCGCGGTGGACCTACCGGGGTTCGGTGACTCCGACAAGCCGCTGCGAGGTGCCTACGACGCGCCCTATTTCGCCCGCGCCATGATCGCTCTGCTGGACGCACTTGAGATCGAGCGCGCCCACGTAGTCGGCAACAGCATGGGCGGACGAGTGGCTCTCGAGCTCGGGCTGAGCCACCCCGAACGTGTGGGGCGGCTGGCCCTCCTGGCCCCATCGCTGGCCTGGCTGCGCTCCCGTCGATGGGCGCCCTACCTGCGTTGGGTCCCGGCACAGCTCGGGGCGATTCAGCCCGCGCCGCGGCCGATCGTCGAGGCGATCGTGCGCCGGGTGATTCCCGGCTCCGATGAGGAATGGACCTCGGCGGGAATCGACGAGTTCCTGCGCTCCTACCTCACCCCGACCGGCCGCGCCGCCTTCTACGCCGCGGCGCGGAACATCTATCTGGAGGAGCCCCACGGGCCAAACGGCTTCTGGACCCGGCTCCCCGAGCTGAGCGTCGAATCCCTGTTCGTGTGGGGCAAGCAGGACGCCATCGTCCCCGCCGCCTTTGCTCAGCACGTCGAGGAGGCGGTGCCCAGCGCCCAGCATCTCTTCCTGGATTGCGGACACGTTCCCCAGCTCGAGCAGCCGCGCCGCACCCACGACGCTATCGAGCGCTTCTTCGCCGCCTCCCAGCTCCGCCACAGAAAAGCTTAAGCTCGGCGACCTAGGGTGAGCTGACATGGGCCGAAGCGAGCATTCGGGCGACGTGGCGCGGTGACCGGCGCGCAGCTGGGCCTCGCCCTCTCGGTCTTCCTGGCCTGCGCGGTCGAGGCCGTCGAGGCGCTGACCATCGTGCTCGCGGTCGGCTACACCCGCAGTTGGCGATCCAGCCTCACCGGCGTTGGGGCGGCCGCTCTGACCTTGGCCGTGCTGACGGCGGCCCTCGGCCCCGCGCTCACCGCGCTGCCCATCAACGTGCTGCGGGTAGTCGTTGGGGCGCTGCTCCTCATCTTCGGGCTCCAGTGGCTGCGCAAGGCAATCCTGCGGGCCGCCGGAGCCAAAGCGCTTCACGACGAACGTGAGACCTACGCTCAGGAGCTTGACGCCGCGCGGCGGGCCGGCGAGCTCGGCCCCGGGTTTGACGCCTATTCGTTCACGATCGCCTTCAAGGGCGTGCTCCTGGAAGGGCTTGAGGTCGTGTTCATCGTGCTCACGTTCGGCGCCAACCAGCACGACGTCGGGCTCGCGGCGGTGGCGGCCGCGGCGGCCGTACTGGTCGTCATCCTGGCCGGCGTCGCGGTGCACGCGCCCCTGGCCCGGGTGCCGGAGAACACGATGAAATTTGCCGTCGGGGCCATGCTGACGTCGTTTGGCATGTTCTGGGGCACTGAGGGCGCGGGAGCCCACTGGCCGGGCGGCGACGCCGCGCTGCTGGGGCTGATCCCCGCGACACTCCTCTTCGCGCTGGCCCTCGTCAGGCTCACGTCTCGGCGCCGGAGTGCCGCGCCCGTGTCGGTCGGCGATGAGGCGGCCCTCCGGGCATGAGCCGGCTCGTTGCCTTTGGCCGCTTCCTCTGGGACTTCGTGGTCGGCGACGATTGGCGCATCGCGGCCGGCGTTGTCGTCGCCCTGGGCGTAACAGCGCTGGTCGCCGGAACCAGCATCGCCGCCTGGTGGATTCCTCCCGTTGCGGTGGCCGCCTTCCTCGCTCTCTCCGTCTGGCACGCCGGCGCGCCGGGACGCTGACGGAAAGCCGGCGGTCATTCGCTTAGACAAGATCCGCGGGATTCGCGGCCAACTCCGTATCCGGCCCCTCGTCGGCTCGGCCGTGGCTACCGGAATCGCCGGCATCGCCGTGCTGGTCATCGCGCGGATCACCGGGGCGGATGCCGTAGGCAAGGCGTTCAACCATTTCGATCCGGCGTGGATCGGGCTGATCGCCGGCGCCGAGCTCCTCGCCTACCCCGCCTATGTCCTCGCCTACCGGACGCTGGCCAACATGCGAGGAAAGACCGTGGCCCTCCCCATGGTGGCCCGAGTCGTCGTCGCCGGCTTCGGGCCCTTCGCCCTGGCGGGCGGCTTCGGCATCGATAAGGCATTCCTCCAGGCCATCCACCAGGACGAGCGGAGCGCCCGGGTCACGGTGATCGCGCTGGGGGTCCTCGAGTGGGCGGTCCTGGCGCCCCTCACCTGCGTCGTCGCCATCGTCTTCCTGGCCACGGGCGCCAACATCCTCCCCTCCCTGCTCTGGCCGTGGGCGATAGCGGTTCCCGTCGGGTTCGGACTGGCGCTTTGGCTGAGCGAACCACGGCGGATCGAACGCTTCACCTGGCTGCGCCGGGGCAAGCGGCGCCAACTGCTGGTCCACGTTCTCGAGGGCGTGGGTGTGCTCCACGATCTCGCCCGCAACCCACGGCGGTACGCCGGGGCCTGGCTGGGCACGGCGCTCTATTGGGCGGCTGACATCGGCGCCTTCTATGGGGGTCTGCGCACCTTCGGGCTCGATCCCAACTTCGGCAAGGTGATCATCGCCTACGCGACGGGCTATGCGGCCACGCGGCGTTCGCTGCCGCTGGGCGGGGCCGGCATCACGGAGTTCCTCATGACCTACTCGCTCTATTGGGTGCGGGAGCCCCTCGCCCCCGCCCTGGCCGCGGTGGTGGCCTATCGAATCTTCAACTTCCTCCTCGCCGCCACCCCGGCCTTGATCGCCAACCGCCAGCTCAAGCTGGCCATGGCCGGCGGAGCCGGCTCGGGCCGCTGAGTCCCGAGGGGGCCGGCGGAGGCTCTACGGTTCGACCCGCGCCCCGGCGGCCCCAACGCCGGCGCCGTAGGCCAGGTGGTAGGAGAGATCCATCGCCAGCTCCTGGGGCGAGTACTTCCACGGGAGCTCGTAGATGCCGAGCGGGACGAGCTGGACGTAGGACATGACCCACACCCAGGCTCCGAAGCCAAGACCGCGGGCCAGGGGACGCTCGTGCGCGCGCTTCCCCATGACGCCGCCATAGACGGCTCCCCACGTGGTCCCGTAGCTCCAGTGCATGACGTTCGTGAGCAGATCAATCTTGTCAGCCTGAACGTCGAATCCGAGCGCCAGAAGGACCAAGCGCCCCACCTTCGCCGGCGCGGGGGCGCCCGCCCAGGGATCGGCAGGCTCGGAGCCACCGCCACCCGCGTCCTCCTGACCCCGGCTCTGGAGCTTGGCCGAGAGCCCCTGCCAAGCCGTCATCGTGGCCGTCCCGATGAGGCCGGCCACGAGCCCGCGCCCGGCTCGGCCCAGAAGCGTCGTAACCGCCATCGCGGCCACACTACACGCCGCTAGGCGTGGGCTCGTCACGGTCGGGAACCGTGAGCATCACGGCGCTCGCCGCTGGGAGGCGAAGCACGTAGCCGGCGCGGGACGCGCGGAGCGCCATCTTCCGGGGCGCGCGCAGGCTCCCCGTCACCGTGAAGGCACCAAAGCTCGCTCCGCCCAGCGTCACGCCTCGGCGGGCCGGCAGCCCGGGTGCCCGCAGCGCCTCATACCCGGCCAGAGCGGCTGGGTCCGGATCGTGCACGACGACGACCCGGCCGTGCAAGCCCTCGTTGATTAGGACGATCCGGATCGTTCCGCGGCGAGACCGCGTGGCCCAGACACGCAGGCTGCCACCGGCTCCGTGGATGCTCAGCAAACGGGATCCGGCGGGGGCAGCGCGGGCGAACAGGAGCAATCCGTAGTACTCCGGGGCCACCCTTGCCTCCCACTGGCCGTGCCGCCGCCGCGTCGTGAACAGGGCGTAGATGGCGTGCTGGAAAGTGTGGAGGTTGACTCCGTCCACGCCGGAGTGCGCCATGGCGAACATCGTGTCCAGCGCCCACAGGGCGGAGGCGAAGCTGTTGCTCACCCCCCGCTTTCCCCCGCAGGCCACGTTGTTGATCTCGTCCACCCGCAGGGGCAGACCCCGCGCGTGGGCGAGGAGGACCGCCGGCGCCAGCGACCTCGCCAACCCGCCGGAGGCCCGGAAAGCCAAGAGGTGCGGAATGGTCGGATAGGTTGGTTTGACCAGGGGGGTGTCGCACGCCTGAAGCGGGTACGTGTGGACCGTGACGAGCCCAAGTCGTGGCTCGCCGTTGAGGAACTCGCCCATGCGACTGATCCACATCGGACCCCCGAAAGCCGGTCCGGCCAGCGGCGCGCGCGGGAGGCCGGAGCCGATGGAGCGAAAGTCCCTGACGTAAGCGGCGATTCCGTAATCAGGGGCTCGTCCGATGATCCGGCGTCCACTCGCGGTGATGCGCCAGGGCCAGGTCCCGTACAGCTCCGGCTCGTTACCCACCTCGAGCGCTTTGACCCATCTGGCCCCGACGCGTCGCAACAGCTGGGTCGCCTCGACCGTGGCGATCCCGCGGCTGTCCGCTTCCAGATTGATGCCGAGGACCACCCGCCCATCCACGGCTCTGGCCAACGCGTGGAGAACCGCGGCAAAGCGGTTGCCGATGACGATCCTGATGCCGGCCGGCGTGCGCATGTGGGGCACCGGCCACCAGGCCCAGTCCGTGCTGTCGCCCCCGATCCGCAGCACCGGCCGCTGCCCCGGAGCCAGCCCTCGGATCAGGCCTACGAGGACGGGGTTGATGGCCGTGGCACGCGTGCCGGTGTAGGACTCGACCGTCGAGTACTCAAGCGACAGGCCCACGAATCCGGGCGGGATCGCGCGGCCGATTACGCCCGGGCCCACGGTGATGACCGTCGCACCCCGGCCGGGGACGACGGGCCGAAGCACGGTGATACCGGCTCGCTTGAAATCGGAGTCGAAGTCGAACCCGTTGGCGCTCGCCACGACGAGAAAGCAGACGATCAACCCAAGTGCTGCCCCGAGCAGCCACGACCCGCGGACCGGCCTGCCGTGCCGTCTTATCACTGGCGCCGAAGATAGCGGGCGCGACGCACCGCACGTCAGTCTGGATACTCGTCCTTGCGGGTTGCCCCGGGCGGCTCGTCGCTGGCCTTCGGCGTGCGCTGGAGCAGGAAAGAGTGGTACGGGGCCACGAACGGATCGGGCGCCGTGACCGTGTAGGTATGGAAGACGGTTCCGTTCTCCCGCGCGAAGGCAATCCAGGCCGGGGTCTCGCGCAGCCCGTCCTCGAGCGGGGCTCCTATCTGCCGACCCCATTTCTCCATCCACTCCGGCGGGTTATCGATGATTTCCTTGAGCGGGGGGATGTTCTGCGCCTGGCCGGCCCGCAGCGCGAGGCCGAAGTCGTAGGGGAAGTCGGTCTCGTAGGTCGAGACGTAGGGAAAGTCCCAGCCCATCCGCTGCTTGTAGGCGATGAGCCGGTCGATCGGGGCGCGTGAGAAGCAGACCAGGGTCACGTCCTCGTGGGCGAGATGTACCTGCGTGGCGCTGAGCTCGTCGCCCAGGGTCGTGCAGCCGGGACAGGCCCCGAGGCTGTATTCCGGCCCGAACATGATGTTGTAGGCCAGGAGCTGGGAGCGGCCCTCGAACAGCTCCGCCAGCGTCTTCTTTCCTGCCTCGGTATCGAAGGCATATTCCTTCTCCACCGGGACCCAGGGCAGCTGACGCCGCTGGTCGGTGACCCGCTGCCCGAGCTCTGCCTGCTCAGCCTCGAGCTTGGCGAGCTCCGCCCGCGCGGCCTGCCACTCCTCCCGGGTTCCGACCGTGTGCTCAGCCATGTCCTCTCCTTCGTTCGCTAGCTCGAGTTCGCAGCTTATGACCTGGGTGGCCAGCGAAAATCAGCGCTGCAGGATCTCCTCCAGCGGCCGGGTGTTGAGAACGTCGGCCGCCACCGCCCACCCGCGGCGGGCCGTGGCCACCGAGAAGGGCATGTTCCCGAGGCCCCGCACCGAGTGGGCGTCGGTCGAGCAGACGAGCTGAAGGCCGGCCCGGAGCGCCTCCCGGGCATGCTCTCCGCTCAGGTCGAGCCGGTTCGGGAGCCCGTTGACCTCGAAGGCCACGCCCTCCTCGAGCGCGACCTCGAACACGCGCTCGAGGTTGAGGGCGTTCTCCGGGCGCTGGTTGATGTAGCGCCCCTTGGGGTGGCTGAGGCAGCGGACGTAGGGGTTGCGCAGCGCCGCCTCGACGCGGCGCGTCATCTCGGCCTCCGGCATCCGCTGACCGCCATGCACGCTCGCCTGGACCCAGTCGAGCTCGGCCAGCGTCTCGTCGGGAAGATCCAGCCGCCCGTCGGGAAGGATGTCGCACTCGATTCCGCGCAGGATCCGGAACGGCGCGAGCACCCGGTTGGCGGCCGCGATCTCCTCCCCCTGGCGGCGGACGTCATCCGGGGTGAGGCCCGGCACGGCGCCCACGGCCGGGGTGTGGTCGCAGATGGCCACGTACGCGTAGCCACGATCGCGCGCCGCCCGCCCCATCTCCTCGACGCTGAAGCGGCCGTCGGACCAGGTGGTGTGGCAGTGCAAATCGCCGCGGATGTCGGTCAGCTCGATCAGCTCAGGCGGTCGGCCGGTGAAGGGTTCTTCGCGCAGCTCGGGCGGACACCAGGGGATGCCGAGCTTGCGATAGACCTGCCGCTCCTCCGCCGCGTCCGGCAATGGACCCAACGCCTCGACGTAGCCCTTCGACCCGGTGGCACGCAGAAGCTCGGTCCCGAAGCGCTCGGGCGAGGCGGCCACCAGTTCGACCGGCATTCCGTCGACCGTCACCCCCACCGACCTTCGTTCCTGACTCTCGATCAGCGCGACGATCTGCGGCAGGGTGGCGAAGTGCTCGAGCGCCCGAGCGGGGTCCGCCGCGGTGCACACCACGGCCAGGGCCTCGCAGGAATCACGGTAGCGCCGGGCATCGCCGGCCACCTCGCCGTCAAGCGCTTCGGCGATGCGGCTCAGGAGCTCCCAGGCCCGGTTCAGGAGGAGGCCCTGGCGCGGGCGCGGCTCGGCCTCCCGGGCGAGCCCCTCGAGCAGCCGCGCCTCGAGCTTTGGTCCCACGCCTGGCACGTCCCGCAGGCGGCCCGCAGCCGCCGCGGCGCGGAACTCTTCCGCCGTGGTCAACTCGAGTGAGCGCGCGATCTCCATCGCCCGGCGTGCCGTCAGCCCCAGGAAGCGGCCGAGCCCGATGAGCTCCGGAGTCAGCTCACGCTCGAGCTCCGCCAGCTCGGCGATCTCGCCCGTGTCCACGAGCTCTCGGAGCCGGGCTTCAATCCCCGGGCCGATCCCGCGGAGCTGACGAGCGCGGCCGGCCCGCGCCAGCTCGGCTATGTCCAGCGGTGTGGCCCGGATCGTCTCGGCGGCGCGGCGGTAGGCGCGCGCCGTGTAGGGGTTGGCCTCTGCCAGCTCGAGCAGGGCCGCAAACGCCTCCAGGCGATCGGCGACAGCGCGGTTCTCCACCGCCCTAGTCTCGCGTCTCAGGAGGCGCGTCGCCCGTGCCGTAGAACTTCCACCTATGGCCAAGACAGAAGAGGTGACGGTGGACGCCGGAGGACGTGACCTGCGCGTCTCGAACCCCGGCCGGGTCATCTTCCCGGCCACTGAGCGCACGTCCGAGGTGAGCAAGCTCGACATCGTCAACTATTACCTGGCCGTCAACGACGGGATCATGCGCGCCGTCGAGCGACGCCCCACCACCCTCGAGCGCTGGCCCAAGGGCGTACACCCCGGGATCGTCCTCTCGACCCGGGAGAAGGGCGGTGGCGACGCCTTCTTTCAGAAGCGAGTCCCGCGCGGAGCGCCTGAGTACGTGCAGACGGTGGAAATCAAGTTTCCCTCCGGCCGCACCGCGGACGAGATCTGCCCCACCGAGATCGCCGTTGTGGGCTGGGCGGCCCAGATGGGGACGATCACCTTTCACCCGTGGCCCGTGCGCCGCGACGACGTCGACCATCCCGATGAGCTCCGCCTCGACCTCGACCCCCAGCCGGGAACCGATTTCGCGGATGCGGTGCGCGTGGCCGGCGCA
Organism: uncultured Solirubrobacterales bacterium; assembly: GCA_963733555.1. Lineage (GTDB taxonomy): Bacteria > Actinomycetota > Thermoleophilia > Solirubrobacterales > Solirubrobacteraceae > Palsa-465. Next base: position 329,403 of record CAVTDO010000002.1, on the reverse strand, counting down.
GCCAGAACCCTGCTCGGCGAGCTTGGCTACCGCGGCTTTCCCAAGACCTCCGGGGGCCGTGGAGTCCACATCTATGTGCGCATCGAGCCGCGCTGGACCTTCACCGACGTCCGCCACGCCGCGATCGCCTTCGGCCGTGAGCTCGAGCGGCGCCTTCCCGGTCAGGTCACGACGAACTGGTGGAAGGAGGAACGGGGCGAGCGGATCTTCGTCGACTACAACCAGAACGCGCGGGATCGGACGATCGCCAGCGCCTACAGCATCCGGCCCAAGCCCGGGGCTACCGTCTCGGCACCGGTCGATTGGGACGAGCTGCCCGACGTCTCTCCGGAGCAGTTCACGGTGGCGACGATGCCCGCTCGCTTTGCCGAGGTGGGTGACCGTCAGGCCGAGATCAACAACCAGGCGTTCTCACTCGGGCCACTGCTCGACCTGTACGAGCGGGATCAGTCTGAGGGCCAGGGCGACATGCCCTACCCGCCCGACTACCCCAAGATGCCCGGCGAGCCGAAGCGGGTGCAGCCCTCCCGAGACCGGGATCGTCACCGCGACTGAGGTAGCTTGACCGATCCGCGGCGGGCCGCCGGAGCCGACGGCGGGGGTACGACGGGCCCTATGTCGCCGTCGGGCGCCTCATCGAGGTCAACCATCACCGGCGCGTGATCGCTTGGGCCCTTTCCCTTCCGGGCCTGGCGGTCGATCCAGGCCGCTTTGACCCGGGCGGCCACCGGATCGCTGGCCAGGATCAGGTCGATCCGCATGCCCAGGTCCTGATGGAACATCCCGGCCCGGTAGTCCCAGTAGGAGAAGATGCGCTCCTCCGGCCATCGTTCCCGGACCACGTCGTGCAGACCGAGATCCGTGAGCTCGGCCAATGCCCGTCGCTCGGCCGGGGTGACGTGGGTGTGGCCGACATAGGCCTGGGGGTCGAACACGTCCTCGTCGGTGGGAGCGATGTTCATGTCACCGCACACGATCGCCGCCTCGGGCCCCTTGGCCACCATGTCCCGCAGTGCGGCCAGCCAGGCCAGTTTGTAGGCGTAGTGCTCCGAGCCGGGCGAACGTCCGTTGGGCACGTAGACCGAGGTGACCCGGATGCCGCCGCAGGTCGCCGACACGGCTCGCGCCTCAGGGTGGGGAAACCCGGGGGCGTCAGGAATGCCCGTAACCGGGTCCTCCGCCCCGACCCGGGAGAGGATGGCCACGCCATTCCAGGTCGCCTCACCATGGACCGCGACCTCGTAGCCCCGGCGCGAGAGCTCGTCACCCAGCGCCTCGGCGAAGGCCTCATCGGCCAGCTTGGTCTCCTGAAGGCACACCACGTCAGGCCCGCGCTCGTCCAGCCAGGGCAGAAATCGCGGCAGGCGCTGCTTGATCGAATTGACGTTCCAGCTGGCGAGCCGCATCCATCGCCACCGTAGCGGCCGATCGCCACTCTCGGCGGCTTCTCTAGTCTCGGTTTCAGTCAGTCCGCGAGAAGGAGAGCCGAATGCCACTTCAAGGCGAATATGAGCCGAGCTCAGCGCAATGGGTCCGAGACCAGGTCGAGGAGTACGAGAGCTCGGGGGGAACCCGAGCCACCGAGCTCCGCGGCGTCCCCGTGGTGGTCATCACATCGATGGGGGCGAGCTCCGGGAAGCTGCGCAAGAACCCGGTGATGCGCGTGGAGCACGACGGGGTGTACGCCGCGGTGGCCTCGAAGGGAGGGGCGCCTGAACATCCCGCCTGGTACCGCAACTTCGTCGAGCACCCGTTGGTCGAGCTCCAGGATGGTCCCTCCAAGGGCGACTACACCGCCCGCGAGCTCTCAGGGGATGAGCGGGAGGTCTGGTGGAAGCGCGCCGTCGAGGTATGGCCGGCCTACGACGAATATCAGACAAAGACCGAGCGCCAGATCCCTGTCTTCGTGCTCGAGCCGACGGACTAGGTCAGGCCGCATCGCGGATCCAGGCCAGGGTGGCTTGGAGACCCGCGGTGTAGTCCACCCGCGGCTCCCACCCCAGCACGCTTCTGGCTTTGCCGTTGCTGAAATCCTGCGGCCGCCCCAGGACATGAACCGCCTGGCGTGAGAGCAGCGCCGGCGTGCGCAGACGGGTCATCCGGCGCAGAAAGCGGTAACCGTGCTCAAGCGTGAGGGCCAGCGCATTCGCCACGCCGTAGGGCAGGCTCCACCGCGCTCGGGGACAGCCGAGGCCGTCGGCCAGATCGTCGAGGAAGCCGCGCCAGGTGACCGGCAACCCATCGGTGACGTTGAAGGCCTGGCCCGGGGCAGTCTGATTCCCCAGGGCGAGCACGACGGCATCAACGAGGTTCTCCACATAGGTCAGACCCGCGACGGCGCGGCCGCGATCGAGCAGGAGCATGCGCCCGCCACGCAGCGCCCGGACCATCTCGCCGACCACCTCCTCCGAGCGTGGCCCATAGATCGTGGCCGGACGCAGGATCACGCAGTCCAGCGAGCCGCTCTCCTGCACCCGCCGGACCTCAGCCTCGGCCTCCCACTTCGTCTGTGCGTACCAGTTGGCGAATCGCTTCGGCGTGTACGTCTCGTCCACGGCGGGCAGCCCGGGGTACCCGTACACGTCGGTGGAGCTGAGGTGGATGAAACGCTCGACCGAGGCGGCGACTGAAGCCTCGAGGAGGCACCGGGTGCCCAGGACGTTGATCCGCCTGATCTCATCGACCAAGGCCCAATCGGAGACCAGTGCGCCGCAGTGGAGGACGTAGCGGCAGCCTTGACTGGCCCGCACCAGCGAGGCTGGATCGCTGAGGTCTCCGTAGGCGAGCGGAACCTCCAGCGCCTCCAGACGAGCGGTGTCGCTGGACCGGCGGACGAGGCCACGCACCGGATGTCCCTCGCGCCGCAGACGCTCGACCAGATGCCCCCCGATGAACCCGCTCGCGCCGGTGACGAGACAGAGGTCTCGAGCGCCTGGATCGAGGCCTGCCGGGAGGCCGGTGGTCACTTGGAGCGTGACTTGCGAGACAAGGTGCTCAACGCGATGTCCCGGACCACGCCCCAGTTCTTGCCCTTTTCCCCCTGACACTCGGCGAGCACGGAGTCAAGCGCGCTGAGGAAGCTCATCGCCTCCTCCTCACCCAGAGTGAGCGGCGGCAGCAATTTGATCACGTCATTCTTGCCCGCAGCCATGGTGATGATCCCGTGGTCGCGATGCAACGGAACCACGATCAGCTGCGGGAACAGGCCCTCACTGGCCAGGTGCATGAGTCGCCAGCTCAGACGGCCCATGCGGGAGCTCGGAGCGCTCAGCTCGATCCCGAGCATCAGCCCCAGCCCACCCACGCTTCCCACGATGTCGTAGCGGTCCTGCAGCGCGGCGAGGCCCTCGTGAAGGAGCGTCCCCACCTTGTTGCTGTGTTCGATCAGGCCGTCACGCTCGATGACGCGCATGGTGGCCAGCCCAGCCGCCATGGACAGGCGATTGCGCCCGAAGGTCGACTGGTGGACGTAGGAGCGCTCGAGCGTTCCCACCGCCCGGTCGTGGATCTCCCGGGTCGTCACCATCGCCGCCACGGGCACGTAGCCGCCGCTCAGGGCCTTGCCCACGAGCACGAAGTCCGGCTTGAGGTCCCAGTGCTCGAGCGCAAACCATTTCCCGGTCCGCCCCAGGCCGGTCTGAATCTCGTCGAGCACGAACAGCGTCCCGTAGCGGCGGCAGAGCTCCTGGGCCGCCTGGAGATATCCCGGCGGCGGCAGGGTCACCGCCCGGCCCTGGACGGGCTCGACGATGAAGGCGGCGACATCCTTGCTGCGGAGCTCGGCCTCGAGGCGGTCAAGGTCCCCGTAGGGCACGAGGCTGCAGCCCGGGATCAGCGGTCCGAAGCCCTCCTTGAAGAACTCATCGCCGACCAGCGACAGGGGCCCCAGGCTCACGCCGTGAAAGCTCTGCTCGCAGGAGATGAGCCTGGGCCGGCGGGTTGCCGCCCGGGCAAACTTCATCGCCGAGTCCACGGCCTCGGCGCCGCTGCTCGTGAAGAACACCGCGTCGAGGCCTTCGGGCAGGCGCCGGCACAGCTCCTCGGCGAGCATCCCGGCCAGGGGCGAGTAGTGGATCTGCACACCGTCCACGAGCCCGGCTTCGACCACCGCCTTGAGGACCTCGCCGACGTCGGCGTGGTTGTGGCCGAGGCTGGCGAACCCCTCGCCGGTATGAAAGTCGAGGTAGGCCCGGCCCGCGCGGTCATACAGATAGGACCCCTTGGCGGACACGTATTCCTGGTTGAAGCCCAGGATCCGCAGGACGTCGACCAGGGAGGGATCCAGGTACGCCGCCGCCAGGTCAAGGGTCTCATCGACGCGGGCGGTCGCCTCCATCACCACCCCCAGCGAATCGAGCGTGGGTATGCGTTGGGCGTCCACGTCCATGCGATGGACCGCTGAGCCTACGGAGTTTTGGTCTTTCGGCGCCGTACCGCGTCGCTAGCGTAGATCGAATGGATGTCGAGAAGGCGATCCGGACCCGGCGCACACACAAGGCCTTCCGCCCCGAGCCCGTCCCACGTGAGCAGCTGGATGAGTTGCTGGAGCTGGCGCGATGGGCGCCGAACCATCACCTGACCAATCCCTGGCGCTTCCGGGTCCTTGGTCCCGGCGCGCTGGCGCGGCTGAAGGAGGCTGCCGGTCCGGAGGCGGCAGCCAAGCTCGACCGTGCCCCCACGCTGATCGCCGCCACCGCCGTCGCCTCCGATGACCCAGTGCAGGATCAGGAAGACCAGAACGCCACCGCCTGTGCTGTCTATGCCGTCCTTCTGGCCGCCCATGCCCGGGGCTTGGCCGGCTATTGGCGGACGCCGGGCGTGCTCCGAACGCCTGAGGGACTCGCGGCTCTGGGCGTCAGGTCACACGAGCACTTCGTGGCGCTCATCCATCTCGGCTGGCCTCGGCAGGACAAGGAACCGCCGGAGCGGCTGGCTCCAGCCGAGGTGACGAGCTACCTGGACTGACTCCCCTGGGAGGGCTGGATCCATCGCCGCCGAACTCCTTCTCGATGCCTCAGGGCCCGACCACACCGAGGCCTTCGGTCGAGGACCGCGCTCACTACAGGCTCTGGCTCACCTTCGGGTCGCCGTCTGAATTCGCGGACCCTGGGCTCGGCTACCGGCGGTTGTTCTCCGAGGTTCTGGGCACATTCCTGCTCGTGCTGGCCGCTGCCGGAGGAGGCTTACTTCACGGCAAGGGCGAGATCAGCTTGGCCGCCGCGGTCGTGGCGCCGGGACTGACGGTGATGGCGGTGATTCTGTTCATGGGCGCTGTCTCTGGCGCTCACCTCAACCCGGTCGTCTCGGTGGCCTTCGCCTTGCGGGGCGATTTCCCCTGGCACCGGGTGCCGTGGTACGTGATGGGACAGCTCCTCGGAGCGACGCTCGCCTGCCTGTTCCTGCTGGGCGTCTTCGGGGACGTCGCGCACCTCGGTGCCACTCTGCCCGGCCCGGGGTACCGCACCTGGCAAGCTTTCCTCATGGAGGTCGCCCTGACGGGCGGACTTGTGAGCGTGATTCTTGGCACAGCCTCAGCCGCCCAGAACGTCGGCACGATCGGCGCCCTGGGCGTCGGCGGCTACATCGCCCTGGCCGGGCTATGGGCCGCGCCGGTGAGCGGAACCTCCATGAACCCAGCTCGCTCCTTCGGACCGGCGCTGGTAGCCGGTGACTGGAGCTCGTTTTGGGCCTACGTGGCTGGGCCGGTGGCGGGTGCGCTCATCGCGGTTGGCTGCGCCTGGGTCCTGCGCGGTCGCGGGGGTGACGCCGCCGCCCGGGCCGCGGCCAGCGGGCGGCTGGATCCGCCCCCCTCCTCACAACCCGAAATGAGGGCCTGAGATGGCGAAGGACAAAGACGCCAAGACCGAATCGCCCCAGGTGCCGATCAAGTGGCGCGAGGAGGTCGCCGACCACGATTACGCGGCCGCTGAGGCCTACCTGTCGATCAAGCTTCCCGCCCCCGCGGCGACCCGGGCCGTGGCCCGGCTCCGCAAGGCCAAGCTGACCACTCGCCGGGCCAACGACATCCTGCGCGCCACGGGCCTCCCCCCGGCCCCGCTCGACGACCCGGGGGTGGTCAAGGATCTGATCAAGGTGATTGAGGGCAAGGAGCTGAGCCCGGTGCTGGTCGTCGGCGGCGCCGACGGCACCGACATCGCCGACGGCTTTCACCGCGTCTCGATGGTCTACCGCATCGACCCCTACGGCCTGGTACCCCTCAAGCTCGCCGATGCCGGCCGCCCGCGGGTCGGCGAATGAGCGCCCATGCGCGTTGACGTCGGTGGCGTGGGCATCGAATACGAGGTGACCGGCGAGGGCCGGCCGGTCATCCTCCTGCACGGCTTTCCGGACACGGGCCGGCTGTGGCGCCACCAGGTTCCCGCCCTCGCCGAGGCGGGCTTCCGGGTCCTGGTCCCGGACATGCGGGGGTACGGCCGCTCCGACAAGCCCCCCGCCGTTGAGGACTACGCGATGCGGACCCTCGCCGGCGACGTGGTGGCAGTGCTTCGCGACGCGGGTGCCGAGCGCGCCCATGTCGTCGGTCACGATTGGGGCGCCGCGGTGGCCTGGGCTCTGGCCGCGCTCATGAGTGATCACGTCGACCACCTGGTAACACTGTCGGTGGGGCACCCGGCCACAGTGCGCGCCGGCGGCTATGAGCAATACGAGAAGTCGTGGTACATGCTCCTGTTCCAGTTTCCCGGTATCGCCGAGGAGTGGCTTTCGGCCAATGACTGGGCCAACTTTCGCGACTGGGGTCGCCATCCGGACGCCGACGCGGTCATCGCGGAACTGGAGGCCAATGCCTCCCTCACCCCGGCGCTGAACTACTACCGGGCGAACGTCCCGCCCCGGGCCTGGCTGGCACGTGGGCGGTCGCTGCCGACCATCACCGCTCCCACCATGGGCGTCTGGAGCTCAGGCGACATGGCCCTCACCGAACGCCAGATGACGAACTCGGAACAGAGCCTCAGCGGCCCGTGGCGCTACGAGCGGCTCGAGGGTCCGGGTCACTGGATGCAGCTCGAGGCTCCGGACGATCTGAACCGGCTGCTGCTCGACTTCCTGCCGGCCTAGACCCCCGGCATCGGCTTTTCGCTTAGTCGGTTTGGTGCCGGCTGTTAGTCGCAGTAGCGTTGACAACGCGAGGGTGCGCCGGCCAAACCGGACTTGTTGGGAGTGCTGATGGCGAGGATCGTGGTCTTGGGTGCCGGAGTGTGCGGGCTGGCAGCGGGGATCCTGCTGCGCCGCGACGGACACGACGTGACCGTGCTCGAACGGGATTTTGGAGGAGTTCCTCCTTCGGTTGATGAGGCTTTGGATCACTGGCCGCGCCACGGTGTAGCCCAGTTCCATATGCCGCATTTCTTGCAGCCGCGCGCCCGAGCGGTGCTGGAGCGGGAACTACCGGACGTGGCGAGAGCGCTCGAGGCCGCCGGGGCGACGAGGTTCGACATGCTCGCTCTGATGCCGCCGCAGATCCAGGATCGCTCGCCTCGCGACGGCGACGAGCGCTTCGCGACGCTCACGGCCAGACGTCCCGTGGTCGAGCAGGCGCTGGCCCGCGCGGCCGAGGCCGAGCGGGGGCTGCAGCTTCGTCGCGGCGTGGGCGTGCTGGAGATCCTGTCCACCCGCCACAACGGAACTCCCCACGTCGTTGGCGTCCTGACCGAAGCCGGCGACCGGTTGAGCGCCGATCTAGTCGTCGACGCCATGGGTCGCCGCTCGCAGCTTCCACGGTGGCTCGAAACGGCGGGCAGCGGCCCGGTCCGTGAGGAGATCGAAGACAGTGGATTCATCTATTACACGCGCTTCTTCCGCAGCCGCGACGGGGCGATGCCTGAAATCCGCGCCCCCCTGCTGACTCCCGTCGGCACGTTCTCCCTGCTCGTGATCCCGGGCGATAACGCCACCTGGTCGGTCACTGTCGTCATCTCCGCCGGAGACCGGCCCCTGAAGCAGCTGCGGGACCCGGAGCTGTGGACGGCGGTCCTCCGCGCTTGCCCGCAGCACACGCAGTGGCTTGAGGGTGAGCCGATCACCGGCATCCTGGCCATGGGTGGGGTCGTCGACCGCTACCGGCGCTTCGCCCGGGGCAACCGCCCGGTCGCCACCGGGGTCGCCGCCATCGGCGATGCCTGGGCCTGCTCCAACCCGTCGCTGGGGCGCGGCATCTCCCTTGGCCTCATGCACGTCCAGCGTCTCCGTGACGTGGTGCGAGAGCACCTCGAGGATCCGCGCCGGTTCTCCGAAGCGTGGGATGCCATGACCGAGGCCGAGCTGACGCCGTGGTACCGGGAGACCGTCGAGGAGGATCGGGCGCGCTTCGCCGAGATAGAGGCTCTGCGTAACGGCAGAGACCCCGGTCAGAGCCCCACGGCAGCGAACCTGCGCCGGCGGGCGCTGCTCGCTGCGGTGGCCCGTGACCCCGATGTCTTCCGCACCTACCTCGCCTCACGTGCCTGCCTGACTCCAATGAGCGAAGCATTCGCGGATCCGGGCTTTGTCGAGCGAATCACCGAGCTGGCTAGAGACAGTGGCCCTCCGCCGCTGCTGGGACCGGACCGGGCGCAGCTGCTATCGCTGCTGGATCGCGTGCCCGCGGCGGCTTAGCCGCTCGGGGTCAACACGATCACCGGAATCACTCGGTCGGTCTTCTCCTGGTAGTCGGCGAACTGGGGAGAGCGCTCGGCCTGGGCGTGGAACAGTCTGTCCCGCTCCTCACCGGTCGCCTCCTCGGCAACCACGTTGAGCTTGTCCGTCCCGACCTCGATCGATACGGCCGGATTCGCCTTGAGGTTGTGGTACCAGTCCGGGTTCGCCGGGGCTCCCGCCTTCGAGGCGAACACGACGTAGCGGTCTCCATCGCCGTAGTAGACGAGCGGGTTCACGCGATCCGTTGCCGACTTGGCACCGACGTGGTGGAGCAGAAGCAGAGTCGCTCCTTCGAACGGGCCGCCGACGCGCCCCTGGTTGGCACGGAACTCGTCGATGATCTGGGCATTGAAGTCTTGAGGCGACGACGACATCAGGCTCCTCTCTGGTGCAGGGCCCAGATCATGTCAAGGACGGCGCGCTCGGCGAAACCCCTGGTGGGGCGCTAGCTGAAGCTGTGCAGGAAGCGTCGGCGCTGCCCGGCCGTCCTCACCAGCTGAGGTGAGGCGATCCCGATCTCCTCGACGACGCCGTGCCGCACCTTGAAGAGCACCGTTGCCGATCCGTCGCTCCCGAAGTACCACCGGTTGAGCCCGACCTGGGTGCCGGGATAGAGGCGCAGTCGCCGCTTCGCCGCCGCGAGCCTGGCCCCGGGCCGAACACCGGCGGCGGAGTAGTGCCGGTTGGAGGTCGAGATCCAGACGACGCGGTTGCGGACGCGACCGCGCTGCGATCGCCGCAGGCCGCCGAGGAGCCTCGGCGATGCGTAGCCGACGCGCACCCCGATGGGGGCCAGGCAGAAGAAGTCCTCGAACCGCTTGCCCCGATTCGAGCTCAGGTGGTAGAGGCGGTGGACCCGAACCCGCGTCATGCCCAACTGGGCCAGGCCGAGCGTGGTGCGGGAGAGGCGGCCGGTCGCCGCGGGACAACCGGGTTGGGTGAGCGGGACACCACAGCCGGTGAAGGTGACGCGTAGCGGGCCATCGCTCGTGATTACGAGCTTGGCCGCGCAGGTGACCCCGGCACGGTTGGCGGCGATCGTGACGTCGCTGACGTTCGTCGCGTTGATCACGAGGGTGTTCGAAGCCGCCTCCGCGGGAGCCGGCCCCCAGCCGATCGTCCGCTCCTGGTAGGGGAGCGGCCCGTGCGAGCCGCCGTAGAGGATGTGGTAGCCGATCTGGACCGGCTCGACTGGCGGATCCCCGTAGCCGCTCGATAGCGACCGGACGTCGAGTGTGCCGGCGCTCCCGCTGCTCCGGAGCTTGATTGCCGACAACCAGTAGGCGTGAGCGGCGGAACCGATCACCGGGTTGTCGGTCGTGGGGTCGTAGTAGTAGGTGACGTGCCTGGGGTTGATGTCCACCGTGGCGTCACCGAAGAAGGCGGCCGCGGGCGTGTACTCGTCGTTGTTGCCCTCGGTGATGTGGCCGGCGGGGGTGAACAGCCAGTGGTCGTAGCGGATGCCGGCGGTGAGTGCGTTCGCAAACGCTTCTTCGCTCATCTCGGGTCCGACCAGCTCGTCGTTCTGCCCGTACCAGGCCATCACCGGGATGTTGCGGAAGTTCTTGAACGAGCCGGCGGAGGTTGGTGGACCCACGATGGGAAAGGCACGGGCCCAGAGATCAGGCCAGCGGGTACCCAATTCGTAGGTTCCTTCGCCGCCCATCGAATAGCCGGTGACGTCGGTCTCGGCGGGGTTGAGGTGGTAGTTGCGGGCGATGTCGTTCCACATGTCGAACACGTCCGCCTCGGCATAGTTGGACCAGGTCCCGTCCGGCCCGCGTCCTTCGGGGGAGGCGAAGATCGACCCGGTGCCCCGGTTGGCGATCTGCGCCGCGTTGTGGCTGCCCAGGAACTCGTTGTAGTTGGCCGACAGGCCGTGCATGGCGATCACGAGGCCGAAGCCGTTGGCCGGCACGGGCTGGGAGGGCACGTACAGCGCGTAGGGCTGGAGCTGTCCCAGGTAGCGTCCGGTGCATACCTTCTGCGCGGCAGTCCCGCCCACGCAGGTGGCGTTGTAATCGACCCCCTGCCCCAGGGCGAAGTGGGTGGCGTAGATCCGGTCGATGTCGCCCGTCTGCGGGATTCCAGAATCGTCGTTGACGGCGCCCAGCAGCTTGGAGAAGTCAACCTCGGCGTTGAATTGTGAGACGTCGCCGTTGGCTAGCGCATCGCCCTGATCACGTTCGCGCCACCAGCTGCCGTCCTGCTTGACCTGGACGCCGCCCTCGGCGATCGTGTTCGACGTTCCCGGGGAGTAGATCTTCGGGACCGGCTCGTGGGTCCGGAAGGCCAGGTTGAAGATCGCCTCTCCGTCGGCGCTGGCACCGCCGGGCTGCGTCGTCGTGGCGACCGGCCCGGGCACCACGTAGTGGTTCGCCGTGGGATCCCACAGGCCGGTGCCCATCTCCATCCGGACGACCGAGCGGCCGGGGTCCCAGGCGGCATGCGGGACCAGCACCTCAATCTGACGCCGGGTCGTGTCGACCGAGACGGAGGGCGCCGGAGTGACCGGGAGTCCGGTGAGCGCGTTCGTGAGCACGCCGGTGCTTCCGTGCACGGTCAGGAAGTACTGGGCCGGCGATCTGACGCCGGCCAGGAAGGGCCACGGGTAGGACACCGCAGAGTCGCCGAGGGTGACGGTGAAGGCTTCGACGCTGGGGTCGAGCATCGTGTTCATCGTCACCCGGAAGGCGGTGGCATCACTCATCGGCTTGACCCGGAACTCGACCAGGTCGGCCGCGTTGTTCCCGTAGACCGCCGTGTTCGTGGGATACGTGAGCGTCCCGTGATCAGGCGCGAACAGGTTCGCCGAGGGGCTGAACGGGTCGGTGGGGTCTGCCGTCCCGGCGCCCCCATGGTCGTCGTAGAGGAAGTCCTGGTAGAGGAACTCGCCATTCCGGTACGCCTCGGCGCCGGAGACAAGGATCGGCGGCGCTTTCCACGCGCCGGTGTTCTCGAGCTGGGGCGCCGTGGCGGGCCCGGCATAGAGAAGATCCGGGCCGGGTCGGGCCCCCGACGACACGGAGGGAAGCGACGGATTGCCGGCGGCCGCGGCCTCTCCGACCAACCAGCAAAGGCAGACCGCAAGGACCAAGCCGAGCCCCGCCACTGAACTGGCAATACGACCCATGGACATCCCTCCCGCCCTTCAATTCACGCAGACGGTGGGCCATCCTACGCCTCGTTGGCGACTCAGGGTGCGGTTGTTTCGGGACCGCGGCGTCTCGCGGAACGCAGGCTCCGCAGCCGATCATCAATGGCCAGAGCCGGAATGGTCCGGTGGGTGATCGGGCCGATCGCGGCCGCGTAGAGGAGCGTGCCGATGCCAACTTTCCCGCCGAGAAGAAACCCCGTGATCAGCACCGCGACCTCGACCATCGTGCGGACGACGCGGATCGAGTGACCATGGCCGGCGATGCCCGTAGTCAGGCCGTCGCGTGCGCCTGGACCAAGCCCGGCCCCGATGTAGAGGCCCGTAGCGATGCCGTTACCGACGACACCCCCGACTAGGACCGCGGCCCGGGCCCACAGGGCATGGGGCTCGTGAAACGTGGAGACGGTGAGGTTGATCACCAGACCGACCACGACCGCGTTGACAAGGGTTCCCAGGCCGAGGCGCTGGCGCAGCGCCAGCCAGCCGAGGAGGACGACGAAGCTGACGATGATCGCCCAGGTGCCGATCCCCAGGCCATACGTCCTCGACAGGCCCTGATGGAGGACATCCCACGGGTCCAGCCCGAGCCCCGCGATCACGAGCATCCCTGCCGTCGCCCCGTAGAGGATCACCCCGCACAGGAGCTGGGCCCAGCGGCGGGCGGCGCGATCGGTGGCAATGGGCTCAAACAGGCGGCGCATAGGGGCGGGCGGCAAGCTTGACACGCCGATTTCGCGGTCCATTCTGGAACCTGATCCAGAATTGAATGACTCCGGATAACTGTTATGGTTCGAGCAGTGACCTCGATCAGCCGTGTTGACCTGGCCGCCACTGTCCGGGGAGCCGGACTGCGCGTCACGGCGCCACGGGTCGCAGTGCTCTCCGAGGTGACCGAGGGCAAGCACGTGACCGCGGATCAGGTTGCCCAGGCCGTACGCGACCGCGACGGCACGATCTCGACCCAGGCCGTCTACGACGTGCTGGGCGCGCTCACCGGAGCGGGCCTCGTGCGCCGGATCGAACCCGCCGGGAGTCCGGCTCGGTACGAGACGCGCGTCGGCGACAACCACCATCACGTCGTCTGCCGTGCGTGCGGTGCGATCACCGACATCGACTGTGCCGTCGGCGCGGCGCCCTGCCTAACAGCGGCCGACGCCAACGGCTTCATCATCGATGAGGCCGAGGTCACGTTCTGGGGTCTCTGCCCCACCTGCCAGACAACACTCAACTCGCCCCGCAAGGAGAAAGCAGCCCTATGACAGACAAGCCACCGCGCACCACGACCGACGGCGGCGCCCCGGTAGCCAGCGACGAGTTTTCGCTGACCGTCGGCCCGGACGGTCCCATCCTGCTCCAGGACCAGTACCTGATCGAGCAGATGGCCAACTTCAACCGCGAGCGCATCGCCGAGCGCCAGCCGCACGCCAAGGGATCCGGCGCGTTCGGCGTGTTCGAGACGACCGAGGACGTGAGCGCCTATACGCGGGCAGCGTTGTTCCAGCCCGGCGTAAAGACCGAGATGCTGGCTCGCTTCTCCACCGTGGCCGGCGAGAGCGGCAGCCCGGACACCTGGCGTGACCCCCGCGGGTTCGCGCTGAAGTTCTATACCAGCGAGGGCAACTACGACATGGTCGGCAACAACACGCCGATTTTCTTCATCCGTGACCCGATGAAGTTCCAGCACTTCATCCGCAGCCAGAAGCGCCGAGCCGACAACGGTCTTCGCGACCATGACATGCAGTGGGACTTCTGGACCCTATCGCCGGAGTCGAGCCACATGCTCACATGGCTTATGGGTGACCGTGGTATCCCCAAGACCTACCGTCACATGAACGGCTACTCGAGTCACACCTACATGTGGGTCAACGCCGGCGGTGACAAGTTCTGGGTCAAGTACCACTTCAAGACCGATCAGGGGGTCGAGTGCCTGACCCAGGAGGAGGCCGACCGGCTCGCCGGAGAGAAGCCCGATCTCCACCGCCAGGACCTGTTCGAGGCGATCCGCGACGGCGATCACCCCAGCTGGACGCTTTACATGCAGATCATGCCCTTCGAGGAGGCCAGGACCTATCGGTTCAACCCCTTCGACCTGACCAAGGTCTGGCCGCATGGCGATTACCCGCTGATCAAGGTCGGGACGATGACGCTCAACCGCAACCTGACCGATTTCCATACCGAGATGGAGCAGGCGGCGTTCGAGCCCAACAACCTGGTGCCGGGAATCGGGCTGAGTCCGGACAAGATGCTCCTGGCCCGCGGGTTCTCCTACTCCGACGCCCACCGGGCGCGGCTCGGGGTCAACTACAAGCAGATCCCCGTCAACACAGCGCGGAACGCGTCGGTGCACAGCTACAGCAAGGACGGCGTCGGGCGGACGGTCAATGTGACCGATCCGGTCTACGCTCCCAACTCCTACGGCGGCCCGGCGGCGGACCCGTCAGCCACCGACGATGCGGGGCTGTGGGCAGCCGACGGTGAGATGGTCCGGTCGGCCTACACGCCGCGGTCCGACGACGATGACTACGGTCAAGCCCGCACGCAGGTGCGTGAGGTACTCGACGACGAGGCGCGTGAGCGCCTGGTCTCGAACATCTCAGGGCATCTCGCGGACGGTGTCTCTGACCCGGTGCTGGGGCGTGCCCTCGAGTACTGGCGGAATATCGATCCGGAGCTCGGCGACCGGATCGAACAGGCCGTCGGGGCGACCGTCGGCGCTTAGAAGCTACGCGGCGGGAGGCGCGTCCGGACCGCTCCGGGCACGCCTCCCGAGCCGCCAGGGGGTGTAATGCAGCTCACTCGCAGCTCTCTAGATACCGGCAAAGGGCCGGCCGATTGGTTCACCGGCGGCGTGTACATCGACGCCATCGCCGCTCCCGCCGGCAGCTCGACCTTCGCCGCGGCCCACGTTCACTTCACCCCCGGCGCCCGCACCGCCTGGCACACCCATCCTCACGGCCAGACGATTTACGTCACAGAGGGGGTGGGGCTCTGTCAGAGCGAGGGCGGTCCCGTGGAGGTCATCCGGGCCGGCGACCGTGTGTTCTTCGAGCCGGGGGAAAACCACTGGCACGGTGCCGCGCCCAATCGTTTCATGGCTCACATCGCCATGCAGCAGAACGATGAATCCGGCCGCCCCGTGACCTGGGGCCGCCAGGTCACCGACGCCGAATACGCCGCTGCGCCGGATCCGTATTAACACTCAACATTTATTGTTTATCCAGGGCTTTCCGCGCTAACCTTTCACCAGCGATTCGCGGCGCGGTGGCCCACCACGACGGCGCGGTGTTGCTCAGTTGATCGGAACGAATCCGCGGTCACCGGCGGTGGCCCACATTCTGGTCCGTAATGATGGCTCTCGGATCAGGATTGGCTCATGTCTGGATCGCCGTTCGCCGGCAGTACGCAAATCTCACCGTTCCACCGGGATCGCGGGCGGAGCGCATAGCGTGTCCGCGCCGAACGCCGAGATACGGCAGAAGATTTTGACCAAATGGATCGAGTCCTTCAACGCCCGGGATCTCGACGGGATGTTGACCAGTCTGTCGGTCGGCGTCGATTTTCGTCCGCTGAGGCTGGACGGACTACGAGAGTGCTACCACGGGCACAGCGGTGTACGGGAGTGGTTCACACAGCTGATGAGCTTCCGCCACCCGCACCGGATCGTTCTCTCGGACGTACGGGACCTGGGCGATGGAAAGGTTTTCGCTGTCGGTGCACTCAGGGTGGCCGCCGGAGAGCCTGAGATCGGCCCCTTCTGCGCCCTGCACCGACTCAACGGACGGCTGATCATCGCCGCCCGCCACTTTCTCACCGAACCGGACATGATCGAGCGGGTCACGACCCGAGAGTGACGGCAAGCATCGCCGTGATAGTGGTCTATCGCGGCGCCTCCATCCGCTGGTCGAGCGGCTCTGTGTCGGCGTTAGCCCGCAGCGCGCGCCCGATGACCAGCCGCTGAATCTCGCTCGTTCCCTCGAAGATCGTGTAGAGCTTGGCGTCCCGGTACCACTTCTCGACGGGGAAGTCCTTGATGTAGCCCCACCCGCCGAGCGTCTGGATTGCCTGCTCGCAGGCCCGGACCGCAACCTCTGATGCCTTGAGCTTGCTCATCGATCCCTCGGCGTGCTCGAACGGGTGGCGCTGGGCGGCCATCCACGCGGCTCGCCAGGTCAGCAGGCGGGCGGCATCGATATCCGCGGCCAGGTCGGCCAGCGGGAACGAGATGCCCTGGTTCTCGATGATCGGCTGCCCGAACGCCTCACGCGCGACCGCGTAGTCCCGCGCGAACTCAAGTGCCGCGCGGGCGATCCCGATCGCCTGGGCGGCGACCATCGGCCGGGTCCGCTCGAAGGCGCCGAGGGCGGCGGAGCTTCGACGTTGCACCGCCCTCTCCGTGCCGCCCTCCTGGTCTGCCGAGGCAGGCGGGGGTGAGCCCTGCTCGGCCTCACGCCCCTTGGCAATCCGCTCCTCCAGGCGCTCCTCGCCGCCCAGCAGATGGTCGGCCGGCACGCGGCAGTCCTCGAAGACGAGCTCGCCGGTGTGCGAGGCGCGGCAGCCGAGCTTGTCGAGCTTGCGCAGCATCTGCAGACCGGCCGTTCCCTTCGGGACGATGAACACGCCCTGTCCCCTATGACCTGCCTCCGGATCGACGGTCGCCACGACAACATGAACGTCGGCGATCCCCCCATTGCCGATGAAGACCTTCTGGCCCTCGATGACCCAGTCATCGCCATCCTTGCGTGCCCGGGTCTGGATTGAGCGCACGTCGCTGCCGCCACTGGGCTCGGTCACCGCGAGCGCCGCGAGCTTGATGTCATCCGGCGTCCCAAAGCATTGAGGCGCCCAGCGAGCGAGCTGCTCGTCAGTGGCGGCCTGGCGGATCGCCGCGAGCGCGAGCGCGGGCATCACGATCGACAGCCCAATGCCGGCGCAACCCCAGAAAAGCTCCTCCATCAGGATCGGCAGCGACAACCCGGTCGGATCGACCGACAGCTCCGCGTAGAGCTCCCAGCCGTAGAGGCCCTGACGCGCCGCCTCCTGCAGGATCGGCCAGGGCAGCTCCTGGGCGCGGTCGTATTCGGCTGCCGCCGGGCGGATCACATCCCGCGCAAACGCGTGCGTCTTGTCGCGCAGCGCCTGCTGCTCTTCGCTGAGTTCGAGTGAGAAGCTCATCGCTCGTCCTCCCCGGCTTCGTCAAAGCGCTCGAGCGCGGCCTTCATCGTCGCCAGCGCGTTCCAAGCATTTGGGAAGCCGGCGTACACCGCGACCTGCCGCAATACCTCCCGGATTTCCTCCTCGCTGGCGCCCTGACGCCGAGCCGCGTTGACGTAGACCCCGAGCTGTAGCTGCTGGTCGAGGGTGGCGAGCATCGCGACTGTGCACAGGGCACGCGTCTTGGCATCTAGCGCGTCGCCGGCGTAGACCTCTCCGTAGACGAAGTCGAGGATGTAGCGGTGCAGCTCGGGATCGAGCTGCTCGAGATAGACGCGGCCTCGTTCGACGTTCTCGGCGCCGACGAAGCGAGCCATCACCTCGGGCCCAGGCTCACTCATTTGAACCTCCCTGCCCGGCGATATAGGCCTCCGGGTCGAAGGCGACCCGGATCCCGGTTGAGGCGAACTTGCCCACGACCTCGCCGTCGGCCAGCACGTCGGCTTCGGTCCACACCAGCCGGCCGCCGGCTCGGACAACCTTCGCCTCGGCCCGGAGGCGCTCGATCTTGTTCGCGTTCACCGGGCGGATGAACCGGGCGAAGATGTCGATCGTGGTGATCGCGCTCTTCTGTATCTCCTCATCGGTGAGCACCGTGGTGGTGGCGGCGGCCATCGCGGCGTCCGCCAGCGCGGTGGCCACCCCGCCCTGGATCACTCCCAGCGGGTTGGCGAGCCGTTCGCTGGCCTCCATCTCGTAGACAGCCTCGCCCCGGCCGAATTCGACGAGGTTCATCTCGAGGGTCTGCGACACCGGCGAACGCAGCTCGCCGGACTTGTTCTGCTCCATCATCTGGTCGACGAAGTCGTAGCTCATGTTCCAATCTTCGGTTGCGGATTTCTTACCGAAGAGTAACTTACCCACGGGTAACCCATGGCTAACACCGACCCCGCAAGCCGCACCGCCGCAGATGCTCGAGCTCCCCAACGACGTATGCCGCGGCCCGAACGCGAGCGCCAGATGCTCGAGGTCGCGGGGAAGTCATTCGCGGCGAACGGGTTCCACGCGGTGTCGATGGAGGAGATCGCCGCACGGGCCGGGATCTCCAAGCCGATGCTCTACCACTACTTCGGCTCCAAGGAAGGCCTCTACGTGGCCTACCTGCGCCAGCAGGGGCGCGCGCTGCTGGCGGGGATGCGCGAGGCCGCCCGTCCGGATGCCCCGCCTGGAGAGCGGCTCTGGAGGGGGACGCTGGCGTTCCTCGGATACGTCGACGAGCATCGTCCGGGATGGGCCCTCCTCTACCGCGAGGCGGTGAGCCAGGGTGGGCCCGTCGCGGCGGAGGTTGCGGAACTGCGCGCGCGGATCGCGGCGATCGTCCATCGCCTGCTTCTCGGGGCTGGTGGCTCCGACGCCAGCGAGACCAGCGAGGTGCTCGCCCACGCATTCGTCGGCGCCGGCGAGTCGGTTGCGAACTGGTGGCTTGAGCACCCAGGGGAACCACGCGAACGGATGGCGCAACTGCTCATCCGATTGGCACGCGGTGCCTTACCCGAGCTCGGCGATCTTGCCGACCGATCCTGACCTCAACCCCTGCGGCAACCATCGGTGGCCCCCGGGCTCAGCGCGCTGCTGGTTCTTCCACGAGGACGTCGACCAACCGACGCTCGCCCTTAACCCGCGCTAGCGGTCTAGTCGGGATCGAACCCCCCACCTCCTGTTTGCAGGGCTGGCGTGGGCAACGTCACCGCGGGCGCGGGAGCGGAGCAGCGCCCAAGCGCTGACCACGACGGTGCCGGACTCCGAGATCGCCGCGGTTATGCCCAGCGGGTTTAGCCAGTCGCCGATGTCATCTCCCAGCGCCGGCAGTCCCACTGACCGTGAGGCGGCATAAGCGAGGAGGGCGGCGATCGAAAGTACCGTCGCGCCGAGCCACACGAGCGGCGCGTCTGACACGAGAAGCAGCAGGGCAAGTGCTACC
This sequence comes from uncultured Solirubrobacterales bacterium, assembly GCA_963733555.1. Lineage (GTDB taxonomy): Bacteria > Actinomycetota > Thermoleophilia > Solirubrobacterales > Solirubrobacteraceae > Palsa-465. Next base: position 310,459 of record CAVTDO010000002.1, on the reverse strand, counting down.
GCGGCGCCGGCTAAGGCGATGAAGAGTGCGCCGGCGTATGGGGCCTCCCGCAGGTGAGCGGGTACCAGCGCGACGTGGATGCTGCCCGTGATCACGAGCAATCCGGCCGCCGGCCATCGCCACTCGAATGGACGTGACGTACTAGGAGCCATGGCATACGGGTCGCGCGGCTTCCTCACCCCGCGCGACCCGGGTTGCCGCCTTACTTGACGACGCGAACCAGCCGGAGCATCCCGAGCTGCGTGTGCTCCCTGCCGTCGAGGGTGTTCATGAAGCAAGCCTCGACGTAGTAACCCGGCTTTGTCTGGAGGCCTTCCTGCTGGAGCGCACCGGGTGAGGATGGGCCGAGCAGCGAGACGAACGGCCCGCTCGCGAGCCTTTGCGCCTTGCCGTCCTTGCCCGCCCGGAGCAGCGCCATGACTGCCCTGCCGGTGGCTGCGTTGCGCACGCCGATCAGATCGATCATGTGGACGAGCCACCCACCGTTCTTGGCGCGCACGATCGTCCCGTCGTGCAGGACCGTCGGCCCCCGGAAGCCGAAGTCGATCGCTGTCTCCGTGGACTTTGCCGCGGGTAGCGCGGCGGGCGAGGAGGCCTGGCTGACGGTGAACTGTGCGAAGCCCGGCTGTCCCCTGCCAGTGATATTAAGCGCGACATAGTTGCCCGGTGACAGGACTGTCTGCACGGTCGCCGGCGCGGTCTCGGACACGAATAGTGTCCCGTAGGGAGTCAGGGCGTTGATGTCTCCCCCATGACTCTGAACGGCCCCGGCCGCCTGTTGGATGTTCGCCCCGGGATCCAGCCGCACGATTCCGAACGCCGGACCGCCGTTCGGTCCACCTGGCGCCTTCCCGCTGAACCTCGCAACAACGTTCACCGCCCCCGAGACGGTGCTGCCTGAGACCGAGATGCCCCGAGTTCCCTGAAGCGCGATGTTGAGAGTGGGAAGCGAGCCGGTCGCCGAGGCGCCGGTGGGAATCAGGAGAGCGCCGGCAGCCCCAAGCGTGGCGGCCGCGGGAATCAACCGTCTGCATCGCCTTCTCATGTGTCCTCCTCCGTTTCTGATTGATGGCTCCGCGGAGCTCGACCGCATCCAAGAGGGACCCGCTAGCCGTGTGAGCCCGATTTCCCTCAGCACGCTTATGCCGGCGGCCCGCCCTCACCGCCAGTATCAGTGGAGCACCTCGGCCGATCAATCGGAGTTGCCTACAGATATAGGCGTTGGCTATATTGCCGCTCCCCGGCAGACTCGCCGAAGCCGGGCCGAAGCTGTGGTTGAGCTCGCGCACATGCGGAATTTTCTGGCCGTCGCCGAGTGCGGGCAATTCAGCCGCGCCGCCCAGCGGCTGCACCTGAGCCAGCCGTCGCTGTCAGCGTCGATCAAGCAGCTCGAGCTGCGACTTGGGACCGAGCTGCTGATACGTCACAGCCGCGGCGTGAGACTCACCCCGGCTGGCGATGCCTTCCTGCCGCGCGCGCGCGCGGCGATCGCTGCGGCTGAGACAGCGGTTCAGGCGGCACAATCCCATTTGCCGCCGCCGTCGCTGGTGGTGGGATTCGTGCCCCCGTGGAACCTGCCCGCGGCCGAGATCCTCGGCGCCTACCGCCAGGTAGCCGCCACGGTCCGCACCGAGGTACGCCAGCTAACGCTTGCCGACCAGTCGGCAGCCGTCCGTGACGCCCGCGTCGACGTCGCTCTGGCCTGGGACCCCGAGGTCATTCCGGAGGTGGTGATCGAAGTGTTGCGGCGCGAGCCGCGGATGGTTTGCCTGGCGGCAGCGCACCCGCTCGCCCGCCGGGTTTCGCTGACCCTCGATGACGTCGCCGATGAGCCCGTCCCGGGCGTGCCGCCGGGCATCGAACAACCCGTCGCTGACGCCCTGCACCTGGCTCATCTACGCACGTGCCCCATCCGTTACGCGGCAACCGCGGCCGAGACAGTCGACGAGACGGCCGCCCTGATCGCCGCCGGCGAAGCCATCTGCATGGGGCCCGAAAGTCTCGCCAGAGCCTTCGTGCGACCCGGCTTGACGGTACGGCCATTGCTTGGCGTTGACCCCGCCGAGGTGTCGCTGGTCTGGCGGGAGGCTGAGACAAGGCCAGCAGTGGTGCGCTTCATCGAGACGGCCAAGCGCTGTGCCGCCCAAGACATCCCGCCGCCGGAAGCCGCGGCTCCTTTGAGGCGCGCCGCGAGGAGCCCACGAGTCGGGGCTTAGCCGGCTCGAACCTCGGTTCCACGTCGAAACAGAAAAACCCCGCGCGAGCAGGGCTTTTCCGTCATGAGGTGGACGCGAACGCAAAGAATTCGAACCGCGGCGGGTATCCCGGTAGAGGCGGTGATCGTCGACTACTCCAAGGCGCCGATCTACCTGCCGATTGCTGAAGAAGGCGAGGCAGTTGCACGAACTGGAGATTAGCGACAAGGCCATCGCGCGGGCGCTGTACGTGAGCGACAAGACCGTTGCCAAAGCTCGGGGAAGCCGTTGGCCCGCTCTGAATGAGCCACGCTAGAGGTAGCCCGAGCCACAAGTCTGCCTAGGCTTCCTCCTCGTCGGGCATGGGCTCCGCCTCACCAGGCAGAGCGTCGCCGAGACCTTGGTGCGAACGCCGCTGCAACTCCGGATCATCTGTATTGAGTGTGGGAACGAAGGCTCGCTCGTACGCCAGGACTGGGCGTCCTACCACGACAGCCCACCTTCCCACTCAACGGCAAAGAACTGCGTATTGAGATGTCGTAGACCTTCGCTGACCTGCGGGGCCCCTCCAACAGAATCGAAGCGCCCTGATCGGATCACGTCCCGGAGCACCTCAAACGGCTCCATATCCAGACCATCAGCTTGTACCCGCTCTCTGCCTGGTGCGCCAAGCAGCTCGAAAAGGCGCGCGTGCGTACTGAACGGCATCGATGTCGCCAGCGAAATGAAAGTGCCATCCGTCGTCGCCCGCGCCACCTCTTACCACCCGCCGGTAGCGAAAGCAGCTCTCCTCGAGGACAGATTCCATACGTAGAACGCCCGGTAGCGCCATCAATACCCACCAAGCAGAAAGAGGGCACCTGGGCGGTCTGGCTCCGCTTGGCCAATTGCGAAAGGACCGTTCACAAGCTCTCGCATCTGATTGAAGAGTCGGAGCGAGTGTCCAGCGAGATGGGCGAGATCGAGTCGTCGCTCCTGCGACGGCGGATAGAACGCAATCGAGTTCGTGAGCTGCAGCATCATTGGGTACGCGGCGTGCGTGACGCCAGCAAAACTCATCAGGGCGTCGCTGCGAGGCAGCGTCAGGATTTTGGGGCACCCATCCCACCGCTCCCCCCCGCTCAATCGATTATCGCTCGTGAGCACGGGTCGTCCATTGACCGACGATGACGGTACCATGCCACCGTTAGCGTCACGCCCGGTGCAGGGTACCGAGGCCGTCATGCAGCAAGTGGGGCACACATCGCTGGAAGAGGCTCGAGAAAACGCGCAACCGGGACGCATGAGGTGGGACCGGTTGCAAAGCCACATCCTCGATTAGGCCTGCCTGCGCTGGGAATTGTGGCGTCGTTCTAGCGCTCGCGTCAGCTGACTGATTCAATCGGGAACGTCGTATTGGTCTAGTCGGACTCGACCGGCGATGAAGATGCGTCGTTACGGTGGCGCGCCGCGACACTGTCGAGCTAAGGCGACGGAGCGAGCGCAGTTGCGGAGCGGGACAGGTGCCGTTCTCTGTCGGACCCGGGACACCGCCGATTTGTGCTGTAAAACGGTGGTGTGCCTCCGCGCGACACCACAAAGGAACGCCATCGAGCCATCCTCGATAAGCTTCTAGCGCTCGTTGCGAAAGACATCGCATCTCGGGATCTGAGCCTGGGAACAGCCGCGCTCGAACTCGGCTACTGCGAGCGCCAGGTACAGCGGATACTGGGCGAGGCCGGGCATACCTGGGACTCGTTCGTTCGCGACCACCGAATGGACCGGGCTGCGAAGCTGCTCCTCTTCGGTCAGCGCGTGAAGACGGTTTCAGGAAAGACCGGCTACCGCCCCCAACACCTCTCGGCGCCATTCGTTAGGTATTCCGGCCTGACCCCGAGCGAAGCACGCCGTGTAGGGGCAGTCAGATCGCAGCTCCTTTCGCTTCGACGCACACCACTGCGGTCGGCAAATCTGGCAGCACTATGCCGCGCCATCGACCGCTGGAAGCGGCTGCATCGGGAGGCTGCGACGCTTGCAGCTCGCGCCCGGCCAAACACGCGGATCCACGCGGCCCTTTTGGAAGCGCTCGAGTGCGTACCTCCGCCTCGACCCGTTGACCATCCATGGGGCCGACGCCAGGGGGATTTGCAGCTCGAGTTCAATCGGATTGCCGCGATACCTCCGGCTCGCGGGGGTCCACGCATTCAGAGCCGGAAGCAGTTCCTCAATCAATCCAGAAGCATGGAAGCCGTGCCGGGGTCCAAACCCGGCGCGGCTCGGCCGGGGTCCACACCCGGCTCTAATCCAGAAGGGCGAGCGAAGGCTGCCTGGAGGAGCTCCGCAGCTCCGTCGCGATGGTGGGGCGGCACTCGTTGATCACCGGGGCCGCCCCGCCACTCTTCGGCCTGAAGGTATCCGCTTCCCATCCGGATGTACAGCGGGCGACCGGATAAACGACCCCTCGTTCGATGAAGGCGTTCGCCTGACGGGATCGAGCGGTGATTCTCAACCAAGTTGGCCGTTACCGCCTGCCTTCATCGAGCGACGTTCATCGGCCGCAACATGCACTTCTCGATCTAGCGTCGCCCCGACGGGCGACGCTAGATCGAGAGTCCCCAGCGGGAGGCGGCGTTGGAAGTGCGTGATCCTCCCCGCGCGCCTTGAAGCCGCGGCTTCCATGCCGACCGGACGAGGGCATGGACCTGTGGCCTACCTGCCTTCGGCTCGATCCGCGCAACCCTACCGGGGCTGCATCTCATAGAACCGGGTCAGCGACAGCAGATCAGGCACCGGTTCTGAGCCGCTTCCGGAGCCAATTGCGAGTGCGCCAGCACAATCAAGCTCGTCGAGCAACTCACCTGGCCGCAGGACCGACAATCCCCATCCGAGGAGCAGCTGCGCCGGTGCCGCAGCACCCCGCGGTCTTCGGTGAAGAAGACGTGGCATCCAGCTCGAAGCGCATCCGCAACAAGTCGTCCGTCGTATCCGGCAAGGAGAGCCTCCGCCTTCTTCGCGAACGGGAGGACAGCTTCCAGTGCATTTCGGTCCTGCACAATCCAGCGCTTGAGGCTCTCGGTCTCTTCCGGTGTGAGGTTCCACTCGTGTACGCCGCGGCCGAATCCTCCACGATCGGCAAGGTCCATTCGCAGCGCCGCGAGAACGCGCATTCGCTCGTCCCTTCGCGACACCGACAGCGGCGTGCGTGAGTCATCGATGTAGAGGTCAGAAACGGCCCACCGGACATCGCGATGGAACCAAAGAGCAAACAGTTCCCGGAGCGCGTCAACGGGATCTCTCCGATCCCCAATGGGAAGCGGGCCGCGCCAACCCGAAATGACTTTCGACCGAGTCGTACGCTTCTACCAAGTCGATCAACAGGTTGGTGTCCGGCGCGATCAGGAGCGGACCCCAGCCCTCACGGATACCGAAGACCGCACGAGCGCTCTCGTACTCAAACTGAGGGTGACTCAAGCCTCCGCGCCATTCGCCCGCAACCGGGAGGACCCGCGGCTCCGCACGTAGTGACTGCGCGTACGGAGTGTCGTCGAACAGCTTCATGCTCCACTACATCTTGGCCGATACGCGGGCCGTCTGGCCGGTGGATCGCACCCGGGCTCCAGAAATCTTCTCTGGTCGCTCGTGCGACTTCCATTATCGGAGTGGCAATCGCTTGCCGCAGCCTTGACCCGAACGGAGGACAACCCCTACCCGACCTGGATCTGGTCCGAGGCCCCTAAGTCGGACTGCGCTGACGCTGGATTACCCTGCCCAGATCACCGTCCGCGCCTCGGATGCCATGGCAGCCGTTCGTTCGATGATCGCTTTGTCGTTCCATTTATCCGCGGCGAGGACCTCGGACGGGATCCATTCTTTGGCAGCCTCGAGGATCGGCTTCTTCGCGCTGAATGACTTAGTGCCAAGAGCGTTGTTCAGTGTCTCGGAGACGTAGATGAGGTTCCCTAACCGTCCGAGCTCATCCCCCGTCCCGCTCTGTGGTGCTAGATGCTCGATGGTGAACTTCTCAAAGTCCACAACTGCTTTAGGGGCGGAATGCTCGTAGAACCGTCGCAGCACGTACTGGATCTGTCGCTTATCGGCCGTGTAGTCATCTGTGAACCAGAGTTCGTTTAAAGCCCGCGTCGAACTCGTCGTCGCTCGGACGCCGCCACGCGAGCTCGGAGATCAGCTCGTCGATGACTTGGGCTCGCGCTTGCTTGCTAGCTGCTTCCTCTAATCCAAGCGCTCGCTTGACATAGAAGGCGGACATGCCACCGCTCGAACTCTTGCCGGCTAGGACGTTGAACGTGAAGTGGTAATCCTCAATTGCTTTCGTTGCGCGCCGAAACTGGGCATAGCTAATGTGCTTGGCGTCGTACGCGCGTAACAGCGAAAGAAGCAGCGGCCGCGGCTGACGGATGCCGAAGGCCAGAAAGAATCGAAGCGAGTCCCGCGGCTGGGTCTGGTTCTTCTGCCAGTGACGGTACGACGGTTCCACGACCTGCCGTTGGCCAGCTCGGCGTCCCCCGTGAGTTGCCCGTCAGGAATCTGTTGGCGTCCTTCTTCTTGATGGTCTTCCGGACGTCCTTGTCCAGCGCTTTGCGGGTCGTTGAGCCATATCGGGATCGCCAAACGACGAGCAGAAACTCGGTCATGTCGATATCGACCTGCGACGCATCGAATTTCGCCACGATTCGTTGCCATCGTTCCAACGGGGCATCCAGACCGCCGCCCTTGGGCAGGTGCTGGAGTAGCTGCGCCTTCACGAGATCTGCTGGCTCAAGATCCTTACCTCGGGAGTTCAGCGTCACGAAAACCGTCGTAGCGTCGTCCTGCCCCGAAGCCTCGACGAAGACGACGCGCAGGCCGAGCGTCTTCTTGCGAACGGTGTCGAGATGATCCTCGATGACGCGAGGCTTCTTGGCGGGCTTGATCGCTTCGTCGTCTGCGACGTCCTGCACGATCTTCCCGACAAAAGCACCGATTCGCTGGTACGCGTCGGCGATCGCCTCTTGTTCAACACCTTCAGGAGGCCCGAGTTGGTCTGGGCCGCGAGCGAAGACGTGATCGTCTAGAAACTTTCGAGACGTCTCAGCGACCACCACGAACCGGGGATTGTCGTCCTCGTCCCTGCGCTCTACGACGTTATGGGTCCCATTCGCGAGCTTCTCGAGACCCTGCTCGTCAGCCGCCTCACGGACGGCACACAGGATCATCAGAAGAGTCGTCAGTCGTTGTTGACCGTCGATTACAGCCATGGTGTCGTCCGATCCAGGCTTGGGATGGACCACCATCGACCCGATGAAGTAGTCGCCGCGCTCGTTGTTCTCGATCGCGTCCGACCACAGGTCCTCCACGTTGTCCCGCGTCCACGAGTAGGGGCGCTGATAGCGCGGGACGTAGAAGTAGCTTCCAGCGAGAATTTGGCGCAGCGAGCGGTCTTGGCTAGTGAACTTCATGCCCCGGAAGGCTACTTTCCGAAAGCCCGGCACTGCCTATGGCTCAGGATCTAGCCCCAAATGTCCGTCTGCCGACGCCGCCGCCAGCTTCCTCGCCGGACGTTCGCGCGGTTATGCGAGGCAACCGGTCCAAAGACACTCGTCATGAGGTGGCGCTAAGACGGGAGCTACATCGTCGCGGTCTCAGGTTCCGCAAACACGTAGCACCAATCCCGGGGCTACGTTTTCGGCCGGACATCGTCTTTCCCCGACAGCGTGTCGCAATTGAATGCCTCGGCTGCTTTTGGCACCGCTGTCCCACAGACGGGATCACGCCGCGTACCAATACTGCGTACTGGCGAGCGAAGCTCGACCGCAACGTCGCGCGGGATCGCCGGAATGCTGCCGCGCTTCAGGCCGCGGGTTGGCACCTCGTGGTCGTGTGGGAGCACGAGGACCGGGTCCAGGCGGCCGATCGCATCGAGGCGGCCGTACGCGGAGTACGAGCCGCCACGTAGTCTCTACGCGTGCCAATCACGCTGCACTCCGCGGAGCTGGCCCAGACCTTGGAGAACGCTTATGTGCTCGCGATCGGCAAGAAGAAGCTCCCGGCGACCTGGCTCAAGAGAACAGAACAGCTGAGCGAGAGCCCATCCGTCGCTTTCATCGCGGCCGTGGGCTCTGTCCTCTTGGCCAAGGCCACCAACCCGGACGTCGACGCGCTCGTCATTCAGGCGCAAGAGGGCAGCGCGGGTGCGTTCAACCTGCGAGCTGCCGCGACGGCACTGGGCAGCAAGAAGCAATCGTTTGGGTACGACATCGGCTCGAGTAGCGACCGCGATCCGATTAACCACGGCACGCTCGTGGGCTCGTCGCGGTGGGACGTTGCACTCGATCGGATCCGTGACGATCACAAGCCGTTCTTCCAACTAATCCTCACCTGGCTGGTCGACGTAAACAAGATGAACAAGAAGCAGGCGCTGGAGGCGCTGGCCGCTTACATACGCGTGCGGCGCAGAGTCGCGCCAGGAGCGGCGGTCCAACAGATCCCAACAGCGATGCCGAATACACCGTCCCTAACGGACCTCGTGAAGGTGCTAGACGGATTCGTAGGAGCCAACCCACAAGGAGGCGCTACGGGGATGGCGTTGGTGGCCGCGGCCTACCGCGCGGCTGGATTCAAAGCGTCGCTTCCTTCCCGCAACGATCCGCGCAGGATCGATGTTCGCGTCAAGCGCGGTACGAAGGAGGTGATCGGGGCCGAGGTTAAGCAGGTCGACACGAAGGAATCCACTGCCGACAGCCTGGCAAAAGATGCGGCCGACGCGAAGCTCGAACGGGCGCTGGTCGCCGTCCTCAAGCCCGGCTCTCTAATTGGCTTCGACCGCACGGCCGTCATCATCCGCGCTGAGGACCGCCATGGAGTGGTCCTGCGTGTGACGCAGGGCTCGCGCGAACTGTTGCACGAGGCGCTGAGCAGCGGGGACGTCGCACTGTCCGACTTCTGCGCCAGGTTGCCTCGGCTATTCGCCGAGGCGCTTCGTGACATTCGGGCGTCAGACCAAGGCATTGGAACGTGGGCAGCGATCGCTAGTCGCTGGCAGCCGAAGACGAAGGAGTGAGCCTAGGCCGCTAGGACCGCAGCTGGTGCGAGGGAGTCAAGCTGCTCCAGCACCCGCCTGACGCTTCCGGCAACCGCTTGGGCAAGGTTGGGAGGCACCGCATTCCCGACCTGGCGGTACTGCGCTACTCGCGGACCAACGAAGGCCCACCCCGGCGGAAAGCTTTGGAGCGCCGCCGCCTCTTGTACGGTGATCCGCCTGAGCCTAGGCGGGGCGTCTTTTACCGGCGCCTCGCCGTTCAGTAGTCGTCGGTGGTACTCAACTACCCACGGCTTCGCACCGTGCTCGAGTTCTTCCTGGTCGAGAATCGGCGTCGCGTTCCCCCCCATCGACGCAGGGATCGTCTTTGCGTGACCATCAAGGAGCAGCGGCCGGCCGGAGCCGTTGAATAAGAGGCTGCCACGGAAGGCGGTCGGCCGCATTACAGGCTTACTCGCCGGAATCACTCGCGCGGTACAGCCAGCGTCGTTTCCCGGCTCTCCGTAGCGAGGAAGCTTTTCAAGCACGCTACGGACCGTAGGCGGACGGCCCTTCGTGGTCGGGGCAGGCGGCTCCGGCCTTGCGCCCCTGATCCCGATCAGGAACATACGCTCGCGGGTCTGCGCGACGTTGTAGTCGGCCGCGTTGAGCACGAAGATTTCACGTTCGTAACCCAGCGCCTCCGCCCGATCCGTTAGGCGGTTGCGGATCTCAGTCCACCGGTCGCTCAAGGCCAAAGCCTTCACGTTTTCCATCACGAATGCGCGAGGCTCAACCTCCTCGACGACATCGAAGAAGTGATCGACGTGACGCGACCGGGGGTCCTCGGGATCCATCCGTCCAATCACCGAGAAGCCTTGGCAGGGCGGGCCACCTATCACGATGTCGGGTCGAAGCCCGCGAGGTGGATCTATCTGCAGGACATCGCCGCAGCACGCATACGGTTCGAGGTTGGTGTTGTAGGTCTCAACAGCAAATGGGTCGTGGTCGATAGCCCAGCGAATCTCAAACCTCTCCCGAGCGAAGCCGAGGTCAAGGCCACCTGCGCCGCTATACAGCGAGATCGCGCGGTACGGAGCGTTTATCACGGTGGCAGGGATTCTGTCCGGGGATTCGGACGTGCTGAAGTCGAGCGGGAAGCTTCCCTGTTTACCGAACATGTGTTCGACTGTAGGAGCACCCGCGGACGGAACGCATGCGTGCCGACTCGACCGGCGATCGTAGGCTCATCCGGCTGGTTTGCCGGTCCCTTTTCGGCCCGGCGGCGCCGCGGCAGCCGCAGTCGCTCCGACGACGGCTCCCACCGCGGGTACTCCTCGTCGGAATGCGGGCATCCAAGCCCGCATCCCGCCGAGGAGTCTGTGATCTACAGGACGAGCCAATCACTCGAACGGGAGGGGACATCTGGCTGAGTTCCTCCTGGAGCGGGGATAGACTTTGTCTATCATGACTGAGGAGCGGACCTACAGCCTCTCTGAGGTTGCGCGAAGGCTGGACGTTCCACAGCACCGCCTCATTCATCTCTGCGAGAAGGGCGTGGTGGTGCCCGACGTTCACGACGCGGCTGGCCGTGGATCAAGCCGCGTGTTCTCCGAGCGGAACTTCCTCGAACTCGCGGTCACCCTCAGGCTGCGGGACATGCTGCTCCCGATCGCCGCCGCCGGCGCGGTGGTGCACGTGCTGCGGTCCTTCGCGCAGCAGCTCCAGCAGGACATCCCGGGGTTCTCGCTCACGTCCAGCCTTCGGGACGAGCGGTCTCCTGATCTCCGCGTGATCATCAGCGATGGCCAGACGCTCTACTTCTCTCTCGGTGGGGCAGGACAGCGGCTAAAGCTGTTCGGGGGTATCCCCCTCGATGCAGCTAGAGGCAACGGACATGGATGGACCGGCGGCGTCCAGGCGATCCCGGGGGTGTCGGGACAAGGCACCGAGTTTGGTGGTCCAGAGGACAGCGAGTTCGCCAGGCTCGAGCTGAGCGTGACGGCGATCGCGAAAGCGCTACCACTCGACTGAGGTCCTCCCGGCGCATCAGCTTTCCGTCCGGCCGATGATAGACGATGTCTATCAACATGTTGGGATCGGAACGCCGCGCGAATGAGGCACCGCGGGATTCATCGTCGCTCGCTCCCCCAATACGTGACCTGCTTGACCACCTCGCTGCTCAGCTCGCCGCCGAATACGTCCGGCTCATGGAGGCAACGGCTGAAGCAGAGACCCGGCCACAGAATCGTTGAAGGAGCCTAAGGATGACCGCTGCCATTTACGCCCGTTACAGCTCCGAGAACCAACGGCCGGAGAGCATCGACGACCAGGTCTCCGCCTGCCGGAAGCTGGCAAAACTGCAATCCCTCACCATCTCGGACGATCACATCTACGCGGACCAGGCGCAGTCGGGCGCCCGCTCCGATCGGCCAGCCCTCGCTGCCTTGATGGCTGCCGCCCGGGCCGGAGAGTTCGAGGTCGTGTTCGTGGACGACCTCTCGCGCTTGGCGCGGGACAACCACCTGATGCTTTCGATCATCGCTGAGCTCCACTTCGAAGGCATTCGGGTGATCTCGGTGGCGGACGGTCTCGACAGCACCGACGAGGAGTCGACGCTGGCCATCCAGGTTCGGGGGATCTTCAACGAGCTTCAGCTCCGTGATCTCAAGAAGAAGACGCTCCGGGGACAGATCGGTCAGAAGGAGCGTGGATTCTTCGTGGGAGAGAAGACATTCGGCTACCGCTCGGTGCCGGTCGGCGAGATGCGGATGGACAAAAAGGGCCGGCCGCGCCCTGAGGGCTACAAGATGGAGATCGAGCCGAAGGAGGCCGCCATCATCCTCCGGATCTTCACGTCATACGCCGACGGCATGCCGCTGACGAAGATCGTCAAGACGCTCAACGTGGAGAACGTACCCGGAGCCATTCGGTCGGCGAAGGGATGGTCGCCGGCGACGATTAGTCGGATCCTCGACAACGAGAAGTATGCCGGGCGCTGGATCTGGAACCGAACTGAGAGCCGACGGGACCCGAAGACGGGTCGCCGCCGGCGGTTCGAGAAACCGGAGTCGGAATGGATCGTTCGAGAGGACGAGGAACTACGGATCATCCCAGCACAGCTGTGGGAGACGGTGAGGGAGCGCCGGAAGCAAATGCATCGCACTTGGCCGGGTGGCAACGGCAAGCGCGGCTTCTCCGGCGAGCAGGGCAGCCGGCAAAAGCATTTCCCCACTCACCTGCTCGCGGGCGGCATGGTCTGCGGCTGCTGCGGCGGCACGATCGCCCAGGTCAGCGGCAAGGCTGGCGGCTATTACGGCTGTCTCGCCGCCACCAAGGGCGCATGCGAAAACAGGACGCTCGTCCGTAGGACGCTCGCCGAAAAGGTGATTCTTGGGGCGATCAAGGAGCGGATCTCGGAACCCGAGCAGGTCGCGTACGTCCTGCAGCGCGTCGAGGAGGAGATTGCGAAGCTTCGCGCCGACCTTCCGGACACGCTGAGGCTGAAGGAGGCAGAGCTTGCGGCCGAGCAGCGCCGCATGGCCAACTTCCTCGACTTCATCGGTGAGGGGCGTGGCAGCCAAGCACTCGCGAAGGCGCTGGTCGAGACCGAGCGGCGGGTGGAATCGCTCGCCGCAGAGGTAGGTGGCCTTTGCCGCAGCCGAGAGAACGTCTTCCGGACTCCGCCCGTCGAGTGGATCAAGGACCGGCTCAGCAACCTCCAGCAGGTGCTCGAGCAGCGCACGGCGCGGTCCGCCCAGGTGCTCCGGAATCTTCTAGGGCCGATCCGGATGGAGTTGGTCACGCCCGATATCGGTCGCCCCTTCTACCGGGCGGTGACGACCCTCGATGCACTGGCCTTAACCGAAACGCCCCCCGCTGGTGCGGAGGGCGGTTCGAATTCTTTGCAAAGGTGGAGACGGCGGGAATTGAACCCGCGTCCGCAGTTGCGTGTGAGGTGGTATCTACGAGCGTATCCGGCGCTCTGATCTCGCTCTCGACTCGCCACGCCGGCGGGGTTGTCGAGGGCCAGCTCCTGAAATTGTCCCCGGCTCGGTCGGAGCGCTCCTCACCGGGTGAGCCTGCTAATGACCCGAGCCCTCCGCCGCAGGCAAACGAAGGGGCGGGACCGAAACTCGGCCTAGTAGCTAGCTACTAAGCAGCGAGTTCGTAGGTGTGCGTGTGATGGTTCGCACTTATTTGTTTCCCGGGTGTTTTACGAGGCCGCCCGGGACCTCGACTCGCAACCACCCCCACGATCCAACCACGTCGAAGCCAGTCGTCCCCGGGGGTCACTGCTCTCGTAAGTATATCGGCAGAATATGCGCCACCCAGCACAAGCGATGCCGGAAACCCCTGGTTGGCTGCCACACTTAAGGAGTATGGAATCCAATCCAAGATGGCTTCCGGCTTCGGCTCCGGCTCCGGCACAGGAGCCGCCCAGCACCCCGGCCTCACCGGAGCCTGAGACGGCCTGGGGCACCCTTGGCCGGCCGTCAGAGCCCGGTCATGGTCCCGTGCGCCGCTCCAAGCCGCGCGGGCGCTTGAGTGCGCTGCTAGCGGCCATCGTCGCCTTTCTGGCCAAGTTCAAGGCCATCCTTCTGCTCCTCCCCAAGCTCAAGCTGCTGACCACGGCGGGAACCATGCTCGTCTCGGTGGCCGCCTACAGCTTCGTCTTCGGCTGGACGTTCGCGGTTGGCTTCGTGGTCCTGATCTTCGTCCACGAGATGGGACACGTGATCCAGCTCCGCCGCGAGGGAATCAAGGCGAGTGCGCCCATGTTCATTCCGTTCATGGGCGCGGTGATCAGCGCCAAGTCGCTGGGCGAGAACGCGCTCGCCGAAGCGCGCGTGGGCTTGGCCGGACCGATCCTCGGCAGCGTCGGTTCGGCGGCCTGCATCTTCATCTGGCATGCCACCGGCAACGACCTCTGGCGTGCCCTGGCCTTCACCGGTTTCTTCCTCAACCTGTTCAACTTGCTACCCGTCATCCCGCTGGACGGCGGCCGGGCGATGGCCGCAATGGCGCCCTGGATGTGGTTCGTCGGCTTCGCCGCCATGGTCCCGCTCGCGCTGATCTTCCCCAACCCGATCATCTTCATCATCCTGATCTTCGCCGGCTATGCGACGTACAAGCGGTGGAGCCTCCGCCGCGCCGGGGGACCCCAGCAGGAGGCCTACTACCGCGTGCGGCCGCTCGATCGAGCTTTGGTGGCCGCGGTTTATCTGAGCCTGATCGCGCTGCTCGTCGTGGGCATGCACGCCACGGCGCTCACGCGGACCTTCAGCTAGACGGCTGTTCGCGGATCAGTAGGTGGGCGGCGGCGGCGCGCCGGGTCCACCCGGTCCACGCCTGCGAACAACTGTCTCGTCGGCGTACCGGGCCTCACGCGACCACCAGAACGTGTACATGATGGCCAGCACGAGGCCGAGAAGGCCGACGATGAAGACAATCGTGCCCGCGGTCTGAATGTTGAAGCCGTTGACGTGCGCTGTGACCGCCCACTTGAGGACGGCACCGACTGCGATCAGCACAATTGCTGCCCCGATAGTCATGGTTGCCACCTTACCGGGCCCCGCGGCGGAATACGCCGCCCCCGCACCGACTTTCAGCGATGGGCCTCGCGCAGCTCGCGCTGGACCTCCCGCGTGGCGTCCCGCTTGCGAATCGTCTCTCGCTTGTCGTAGACGTCCTTGCCCCGGGCCAGCGCGATCTCGACCTTGGCCCGTGATCCCGACTCGGAGAAGTAAACCCGCGTCGGCACGATCGTCAGGCCCCGTTCCCGGGTGCTCGCGATCAGGCGCTCGATCTCGCCTCGATGCAGCAGGAGCTTGCGCGGCCGCTCCGGATCGTGGTTCTCCCGCGCCGCGGGGCCATACGGGGCGATGTACATCCCGATCAGCCACACCTCGCCGTCCCGGACGGCCGCGTAGGCGTCCTTGAGCTGGACGCCACCCTCGCGCAGCGACTTGACCTCCGTCCCAGTGAGCGCGATCCCGGCTTCGAAGCGCTCGAGCAGGTTGTAGCGATATGCCGCCTGCCGGTTGGTCGCGATGTCTCCTGCAGCGGTCTTGCGTTTACGACCCTTGGCCATAGGAGGCTAATCCTCCGTCATCTCGACATCTTGGGCCGGGACCAGATCCACTCGCCCTCGCGGGGCATCCACGCCATCGACCCGCACTCGCACGGGATCCCCGAGCCGAAGCGCCCGGCCCGTCTGGGTTCCGACGAGCATCGTGCCCTCTTCGCCCAGCTCCCACCAATCGCCGCGCATCCGGCGCACGGGCAGCATCCCCTCGAACTGGAGCCGGGGCCCGAAGGCGACGAAGGCACCGGAGGCGATCAGCCCCACCACCTCCCCGTCGAGCTCCTGCTCCCATCCGGTCTCGGACAGGCGCCGCTGGAGCATGAAGCACAGGGCCACGTCATCGGCGTCTCGCTCAATCCTCATCGCCTCGCGCTCCCGGGTCGAGGTCAAGGGTCCGGCCGCGGCGACAAACGAGGCCTCCGGGGCCGGGACGTCACCCGTTATGGCCGACAACAGCGCGCGGTGGCAGATCAGGTCCGGGTAGCGGCGGATGGGCGAGGTGAAGTGGCAGTAGCGAGGTGACTGCAACCCTGCGTGACCGAGGTTGCGATGGTCGTAATAGGCCTGCTTGAGCGAGCGGAGTATCAGGCTGGTCAGGGCACGGCGACCGTGTCCCTGACGGCGAACCCACTGCTCGACGAGCTGCGAGGCCTCCCCCACGACGTCGGCCGCCTGCTGGGGGGTGAGGGCGCCGCCCGGGACCGCTGGGGTGGGCACCCCGAGCGAGGCCAGCTGCTCGATCAGCCGCTCGGCGGCCGGACCATCGGGTCGCTCGTGGACCCGGTAGAGCGCCGGGATCTGTCGGGCTTCGAGAAAGCCCGCCACCTGCTCGTTGGCGGCGATCATCAGATGCTCGATCAGTCGGTGCGCCTCGGTTTGCATGACCGGCTCGGCGTCCACGACGTTGCCCTCGTCGTCGAAGACGAAGTCCGGCTCCGCTGACCCGAGCACGATCGCTGCCTGGGCGGCGCGGCGGCGCTCCAGGCCGGCGGCCGCCCCGCGCGCGGCGGTCAGCGGCTCCCCCCACGGCTCGTGCGCCGCCTCGCGGCGGGCAAAGATCCGATCGACCTGGTCGTAGTCGAGGCGCTCGTCGGAGCGGATCAGCGAGCGGTGAAACGCGCTCTGCGTCACCCGGTCCCGCTCGATCGTCATCTCCACCGTGACCGCGAAACGATCCTCACCGGGGACCAGCGAGCAGGCGTGGTTGGACAGAGCCTCGGGCAGCATGGGCTCGACGGCTCCCGGCACGTAGGTGCTCGTGGCGCGACGGTAGGCCTCGCGGTCGACGAGGTCCCGCGAAGCCACAAAGGCGGATACGTCGGCGATGTGCACCCACACCCGCCAGCGGTCGTCGCCCAGGGCTTCGGCCGAAATGGCATCGTCGAAGTCCCGCGCGCTGACCGGGTCAATCGTGAACGTCGGCAGGGACCGCAGGTCCCGCCGGCTGCCCGCGCGCTCGGCTGAGCGGCGCTCGACCGCGGTGCGGGCTTCCCGCTCCACCGCAGGATCGAAATACCGGCGCAGCCCACGGTCGACCATCAGAGCTTCGATCACGTCCCGGGCCACTCCAGGCCGCCCGAGCCGGCGTTCGACTCTTGCCCGGCCACCGCCGCGACCGTTTCGCGAGGGCGCGGCCCGGACGACGACCAGGTCCCCGAGGGCAGCCCGAGCGTCCTTGGAGATGGCCATCCGAGGCCCGGGGCCGAAGAACGGCTCGGCGACCAGGAACTTGCCCCGGCGCTCGATCACCGCCACGTGAGGCGCTCCCAGACCTCGGCTACCGGGGCCGCGAGCGGTCGAGGCCGGGGTCACCGGAGCCCGGCGGTGACGATCCGCTCAGCCACCGTCAGCGCGTGATCGCCAGGAGCGGCGGGATTGTTGACGGCATAGACGTTGGGAGTGACCCCGGCCCCCTCACGCACGCCGCCGCCGCCCAGGTTGCGTCCATTTGGCGTGAAGTATTCGCCCACCGTGAGATCCAGCGCTCCGCCATTGGGAAGGGGCATGATCTCCTGAAAGACGCCCTTGCCGTAGGTGTGCGTACCCACGACCTTGGCCCTGCCCCGGTCCTGGAGCGCGGCGGTGACGATCTCCGCCGACGAGGCGGTGTCCCGATCCACGAGTACGACGACCGGGATCGAGGTCGAGATCGCGCCGCCCCGGGCCAGGTACACCTGGCGCGGCTGGGAACGCCCGTCGGTGGAGACGATCGTCCCGTCGGGGATGAAAATGCTGGCCACGTTGACCGCCTCCTGCAGCAGGCCGCCGCCGTTCTCCCGGAGATCGAGGATCAGCGCCCGGGCGCCGGAGCGCAAGGCACGGTTGACGTCCCCTCGCAGCTGATTGCCGGCGCCGTCGGTGAACGCCGTGAGACCCAGGTTCCCCACCTTGATCCCGTGGTACGTCACGATCGATTCGCTGGCCACGGGAACGACCAGGTTGGCTCGAGTCACCGTGATCGCGTGCGTGCGCTTATGGCTCACCACGGTGAGCACGACGTGGGTCCCGGGGCGCCCGCGGATCAGTCGCGAGGCGAAGGCCGAGGAGCGTCCGAAGAGCGGGGTCGAGCCGACCCGGATGATCAGGTCGCCGTGCGCCAGCCCGGCCACGGCGGCGGGCGAATGCGGGAACACGTCGACGATCCGCAGGCCACGCGGGTCGGGCACCACGTCGATCCCCACCCCACTCAGGTGGGGGTTTGACTGATCCAGAAACGCGCGGTACGCCGCCGGGGCGTAGTACCGGCTGTAGGGGTCATTGAGGCTCTGCACCATTGCCCCCATGCCGAGGTTCAGCAGCTTGGTCCGATCAATGGGTCGGTAGTAGCTCTGGGTGATGGTGCTGAGCTCGTCGTTGACGAGCTGGGCGCCTGAGTTCGACACGAAGGCATTGCGCAGCCCGCCAGGCATCCAGCTCGGGTGTCCCCCAAGCCAGATCCCGATCACGACAAGGATCAGCGCGAGCGCTACGCCCGCGACGACACGGGGTCCGCGGGCACGACGGTAGACCATGTCCGGAGAGTAGCCGGGCCTCTGCCTCGGTTCAGCGCCTGAACCGGGTCCTCGCCCGGGCCGGTCAGACCTCAGACCCGGAGGAAACGGCGCAGCGAGAGACCCGAGCCGACGGCCGAGACGAAGGCGCTGGCAGCCAAAAGGATGGCGATCAGAGCCGGGAAGGCGATCGTCCGGATCTGGCTGACCAGAGACCAGCCGGAGAAGAGCGGATCAAGCAGCGCCACCTTGGTGATTCCCAGGACGACGATGGCGAGGATTCCGCCCACCGTGCCCACGATGACTCCCTCGATCACGAACGGCCAGCGGATGAACCAGTCCGTCGCCCCGACGAGCTTCATGACCTCGACCTCACGTCGCCGGGCGTAGAGCGAGAGCCGGATCGTGTTGGCAATCAGGAGCATCGAGGCAATCGTGAGGAGCGCGGCGAAGGCCAGACCGCCCCACTTGACCGCCGAGGTGAGCTCGAGCGCCTTCTTGGTGTAGCCCTTCTTGTTGGAGACGGTCTGGACCATCGGGTCGAGGTTCCGCCCGCCCGGGGTCAGCGCGCTGTCGATCGCAAGCACGTTGGCCGGGTTATCCGGATTCACGTGGAAGGTGTCCGGGAGCGGGTTGGTCCCCCCGAGCAGCGCGTAGGCAGCCGGGTTCTGGCTCTGCTGCTGGGCGTAGGCCTGGGCCTTTGACTCGAACTGCACCGTCTTCACGTGCGGGAGGGCGAGGATCTCCTTGCGCACCCGAGCCGCGTCGGCCGTGGTGGCATTGTTCTTCATGTAGACGTCGACGATCAGCCGGCCGCGTACCGTATTGGCGGCGCTGTTGGTCACCTCGACGGCGGGGATGAACACACCCACCACGAGCATCGTCACGAGCACGGTGGCCAGCGCAGCAAAGCTGGGCGCCGCATTGCGCCGCATCGACCGGATGGCCTCGTGGACGAAGAAGGTCAGACGCATGGGGTCAGAGCCCGGGTGGGCGGGCATCCGGCGCCCGCAGGCGGCGCGCGAACTCGCGGGTCGTCTCGTCCCTCGTGTAGCGCCCGGTGGCCTCGTCGCGGACGATCTTGCCCTCGGAGAGCTCGAGCACGCGCCGGCGCATCTTGTCGACCATCGCATGGTCGTGGGTGGCCACGAGCACGGTGGTGCCGGTGCGGTTGATCCGGTAGAGCAACCGCATGATGTCGATGCTCGTCTCGGGGTCGAGGTTGCCCGTCGGCTCGTCGGCCAAGAGCAGTGGCGGGTGATTGACGAAAGCCCGCGCGATCGACACGCGCTGCTGCTCACCGCCGGAGAGCTGATCGGGATAGTTGTGGAGCTTGGTCGAGAGCCCGGTGAGGCGCAAGATGTCCGGCACCTTGTCCCGGATCTCGCGCCGGGTCCCGCCGGTGACCTGCAGCGCGTAGGCCACGTTGTCATGCACGGTGCGGGAGGGCAGCAGCTTGAAGTCCTGGAAGACAACGCCCAGATTGCGGCGGTAGAAGGGGATCCGCTTGCGGCGGATCTCGCTCAGGTCGTGACCAGCGACCGAGATCTTCCCCTCGGTCGGCTCGACCTCCTTGATGAGGAGGCGCATCACAGTTGATTTGCCGGAGCCCGTGGCTCCGACCAGAAAGACGAAATCGCCGCGAGCGATCGAGAAGGTGGCTCCGTCGAGCCCCCGGTCACCGCTTGAATAGCGCTTGGAGACACCGCGGAAATCCACGATCGTGGGGGCGGCTTCGCGCGGGTGGGCAGACTCGGAATGCTCGGGCATGAGCGGCGCGGGCGTACGAGTCGCCGGGCGGCTCCGGCGAAGGCGACCAGAAGAAGAGGTGGCCATCGGTCCGCCAGCGTAGCGAAGCCCTTTCGGGCAAGGCTAGGCCGAGCCCCCTCTGCAACGGCGGTTGCACGGGCCACGGTCCCTCCGCTCGCTACCGTTACACCGTGCCTGCGATAACGCATTCGACGCTTGAGACCGGGCTCCCCGTCTACCGGATCCCCGTTGAGGGAACACGCTCGGTGACGGTCCTCGTCGCCTTCGACGCCGGCGCGCGCAGCGAGCGGGCTGAGGAGAACGGGATGGCGCACTTCTTGGAGCACCTCGTATTCAAGGGCGGCGAGAAGTTCCCCACCTACCGGGATGTCAACCAGGCGGCTGAGGGCATCGGGGCCGTGATCAACGCCTACACGAGCCATGACCTGGTCGCCTTCCACATCACGGCGCGAGCCGAGCGGGCGCTCGAGGCCGCCGACCTGCTCACAGACTTCGTCGGGCGGCCGCGGATTGACGCCGGCGAGCTTGACCGCGAACGGGGCGTCGTCGTCCAAGAGATCGCCCGGGCCAACGATCAGCCGGCAGTTCAGGCCGGGCACCTGATCGACGAGGCCGCCTTCGGCGATCACCCCCTGGGGCGCCCGGTGCTCGGCTCGGTCGAGCACATCCGTGAGCAGTTCACCCGGGAGGGCATCGTCGCCTTTCGCTCCCGGCGCTGGGCTCCCAGCCGGGGCGGAGCCTTCCTCGTCGGCAACCTCGAGCACCTCCAGGAGGGACCGGTCGAGGAGCTTTTCCTGCGCTTTCCGGCCGAGCCTGAGCCTGAGCCGGTCGAGGCGGCGCCCCCACTTCAGCCGCGTGTGCTCGTGCGAGAGCGTGACTCGAGTCAGTCCCATCTGCGTATGGCCTACCGCCCCCGGCTCGACGCAACGGAGCCCCGGCGCCGTGCCGCCCTGCAGATCTATTCCACTCTTCTCGGCGGCTCGATGGCGAGCCGGCTGTTTGACGAAATCCGTGAGCAGCGTGGGCTCGCCTATTCCGTGGGCTCCTTCGCCCACGCCTACTCGGACGCGCCGGTGCTGGAGCTCTCAGCGGGCCTCGAGTCCGGGAAATCGGTGGAGGCCTACCGGCGGATGCGGGCCATCGTTTCCGAGCTCAGGGAGGACGGCCCGACACCTGAGGAGGTCGAGCGGGCCCGCGCCTATGCGGCCGGAGCGCGAGCGATCGCGTTCGAGAACAGCCGCGCTGTGGCCAGCCATGCCGCGCAGCAGCGAATCGTCTACCGGGAGGACGTCGGTCCCGACCGCGCGATCCAGCTCCTAGACGAGGTGACCTTCGACGAGGTTGTGGAGACCGCTGAGGCGGTCGCGGATCAGCTTGCCGTGGCCGTCGTCGGGCCCCATACCGTGGAGGACTTCGCGGAGGCTTGAGGCCGCCCCGCGCCGCCGTTCTCTGGGGGCTGGCCGGGATCGCGCTCGCGGGCTGCGGGGGCGCCCCCAGGCACCCCCACAAAGCCGCCGGCTCGGTATCCCGCGTGCCGGTGCCAGCTCCCTCGGCCCCGGCCGCGCCCAAGCCCCCCACCGCACGCGATCGGCTCACGAGCGCGCTCGGCGCCGTCCTGCGGAGCGCCGGGGGCTCGTCGGGAGCCGTCGTCTACGACATCACCGCCGGGCGGACCCTCGTTTCCGCGCGCGCCGCGGTGAACCGGCCCCCAGCCTCGGTCGAGAAGCTGTACACCTCGCTCGCCGCCCTCAACGACCTCGGTCCCCGCGGCGAACTCCAGACCGAGGTACTCGGGAGCGGACACCTCGGGCCCGGCGGGGTCTGGCACGGGAACCTCTATGTCCGGGGCGGAGGCGATCCCACCTTCGGAGACGGCGGGTTCAACCAAGTGTGGGAGGAAGGCTACGGTCCCACCGCGGAGCAGGTCGTGGCCCAGCTCGCCCACTCGGGAATTCGCCGGGTCACCGGTTGGGTGATCGGCGACGCCTCACTGTTCGATTCCCGCCGCGGCGTTCCCTCGAGCGGCTACGCGCCTGACGTCCCGGACCTCGGCGGCCAGCTGGCGGCGCTCACTTACGACCACGGGGCTACGAGCGGCACTCTCAGTCCCGCCGCCTTCGCCGTCCATGAGCTCGTTCTGACCATGCGCGGAGCCGGCATCAAGGCGCGAGCTTCCAGACGTCCAGGCGTCGCACCGCCGGGAGCCGGGCCGCTCGCCTCGGTCAGCTCACCTCCGATGTCGATCCTGCTCAAGCTGACCGACGTTCCCTCGGATGACTTCTTCGCCGAGATGCTGACCAAGCAGCTCGGGGTTCGGTTCGGCGGAGCCGGGACCACCTTCGCCGGTGCGGCCGTGATCACCCAGGCCATGGCGAGGCTCGGACTCACGCCGGCGATCGTCGACGGCTCGGGCCTATCGCGACAGGACCAGACCTCCCCCCTCCAGGTCGTCGAGCTCCTGCGTGCGGTGTGGGGGACGGCCAACGGCAAAGCGCTCCTTGCCGCGCTACCCGTGGTCGGCGTCAGCGGCACCGTTAGGCGGATTGGCCAGGGCACACCCGCCCATGGCCGGTGCCAGGCCAAGACGGGGACCCTTGACAACGTCACCAACCTGGCCGGCTACTGCCACAGCCGCGGCGGTCATGAGCTTGCCTTCGCATTCTTCATCGACGGGCCCTCAAACACCCAGGGCACGCTCCTGCTCGGGCGGATGGTCGGCGCCATCGCGCGCTACTGAGGCATTGCGTTACGCACCCCTGGCACGCGACAATCGAAAGCCGCGTGTCGAGCGCCGCCCAACTCAACCGGACCGAACTGCGCCGCTACCTCGACCGGCTCGGCGATCGCTGGCCGATCGAGCAGGCGATTCTCGGCGGCGCGCGGGTCGACGATCAGGCCGGCGCACCCCCGCAGCGCGAGCGCGGGCCCGAGTTCATCCTCATCCTCATCTCCCCCGCCTACGACGGGATGCCGTGGCTCGAGCGCGTCTACCAGGCCGGCGCCCTGTGGGACGCGCTCGAGATGGGAGCCCCGGCGGACATCCACTGTTACACCCCGGCTGAGTTCGAACGCAAGCTCGGGACGCTGCGCGTGGTGCGGGAAACGGCCGAGCGAGGGCTCGACCTCACGGCTAGCTGATAGCGACCATCCGCTCGATCGGCACCCGCGCACGGTCGGCGATCTGCGCCGGGACCTTCACCTCGTGCACCCCGTCCCGCAGGGCGTCGCGCAGCTTGGGGAGCGTGATCATCTTCATGAACCGGCAGTGTGCGGCCTCGTTGGCGGCGATGAACTGAGCCTCCGGCGAGGCGTGGCGGAGCGGATGCAACATGCCGGTTTCGGTGGCCACGATGGCGGTGCCCTGGGGGTGCTCCTCGGCGTAGCGGAGCATTCCGCCGGTCGAGAGCATGTGGACTCCGGCGCGGTCGATGTCGCCGGCCGCGACGTACTCCATAACGCTGGTCGAGCAGCCGCACTCGGGGTGGATCAGAAAGTCGGCGCCGGGATTTGCCGCGCGCACGCTGGCGATGTCGCTCGGCCGGATTCCGGCGTGGACGTGGCACTCGCCGTCCCAGACATGCATCGCGCGCCCAATCGTCTTCTCGACGTAGGCGCCCAGGAACATGTCGGGACCGAACAGGATCTCGGTCTCCTCGCCGTGCTCGCGGAGAATGTGCTCGACCACCTTCACCGCGTTGGCCGAGGTGCAGCAGTAGTCGGTCTCCGCCTTGACCTCAGCTGTCGTGTTGACGTACATCACCGTGACCGCGCCTGGATGCCGGCTTTTCCAGTCGCGCAGCTGGGCGGCGGTGATCGAGTCGGCGAGGGAGCAGCCGGCGTCGGGGTCCGGGATCAGCACCCGCTTCTCCGGACACAGGATCGAGGCGGTCTCGGCCATGAAGTGCACGCCGCAGAACACGATCGTCTCGGCCTCGGCGACGGCCGCCTGCTGGGAGAGGCCGAGCGAGTCGCCGACATAGTCGGCCACGTCCTGGATCTCCGGAAGCTGGTAGTTGTGGGCCAGGATGACCGCGTCGTGCTCTCGCGCCAGCTCGCGGACGTCGTCCTGGAGGGCGGGGATGTTCTCGAGCATCAGGGGCGCTTCGAGAGCACCCAGCATCGGAAGGTTCATGAGAGCGGTTCGAGGATCAGGCTGAGATCAAGCGCCGGAGCGCTGTGGGTGAGTGCGCCCACCGAGATGAAGTCTACGCCGGTGCGGGCGATTTCCGGCAGCGTCTCGAGCGTAACGCCGCCGCTCGCCTCCAGCTCAGCCCGGCCCCTCACGCGCTCAACCGACGCTCGCAGCTGGGCGAGGCTCATGTTGTCCAGGAGGATCCTCTGCGCCCCCGCCGCCAGGGCCTGCTCGACCTCGTCGAGGCTTCGGCACTCGACCTCCAAGGGCATCTCCGGCGCCGCCTCCCGGACTCGGTGCACCGCCTCCCCCACCCCTCCGGCGATGGCCGCGTGGTTCTCCTTGATGAGCACGGAGTCGAAGAGGCCGATGCGATGGTTGGTGCCACCTCCGGCGGCGACAGCGGCCTTCTCCAGCAGTCGCAGTCCAGGGGTGGTCTTGCGCGTGTCCAGGATTCGGGCTCCGGTTCCGGCCACCGCCTCCACGCACCGCGCGGTCAGGGTGGCGATGCCGGAGAGGCGCTGGAGGAAGTTGAGCGCGGTGCGCTCGCCGGTCAGGATGGCCCGGGCCGATCCTTCGAGGTCGAGCACCGGTCCGCCGTCACGCCAGACACCCTCCTCCACCAGGCGCTCGGAACGGATCGCTGCGTCGAGCGTGCGGAAACTCGCTTCCGCGAGCTCGATCCCGAACACGACCCCGGGGGCCTTCTGGGTGATCAGGGCCCGCGCGCGAGCGCCCTCGGGCACCGTGGCCTCGGTGGTCACATCGCCTGAGCCGACGTCCTCGGCCAGCGCGCGGTCGACCGCGTCGCGGATGACCTGCCCGTCCACGTCAGCGAGACTCTTCGACCAGAACCCGGACAGTGGCGAAGCTCGGATCCGCCGCGCCGTGCAGCCTGGCCCCGGCGGAGGTCAGCTCCCGCAGGTAGCCCACGACCTCGTCGGTGATTCGCTCCCCCGGCAGCAGAGCGGGGATGCCGGGGGGGTAGCCGGCGATGCTCTCGGCCGAGATCCGGCCCACCGCCTCGTCCACGGGAACCGTTTCCCCCCGCCCTAGGAACGCCTCCCGGGGCGAGAGCGCGGTGCCGGCCTCAAGCGCGGCCGGACCGCGGGTCAGAGCGGGCGAAGTACCGGCCCGGGAGATCGAGGCGACCGCCTCGCCGAAGTCGTGGGCCAGGCCTTCGAGGGGTTCGAGCGGCTGGGCGATCCCGAGGACGAGGACGAGCGTGGCGTGGGTGGCCAGTTCGACATAGATGTCGTAGCTCGAGCGCAGCGCCGCCGCCACGTCGTAACCGGTGCGGCCCGTTCCGCGCACGTCGATCACGATGCGCAGCGGATCCCAGCCCGCGACGCCGGGCTGGCCCACGAGTCCCTCCCCCACCACCGAGCATCCGGCCACCCCGTCGATCGCCGCGCGCGCGTCCTCGGCGGCGTGGATCGTCCGGTCAAGGAGTGCCTCTCCGTGCACCGCGAGCTGGCGCCGGGCGGCATCGAGCGAGGCCATGAGGAGCGCACTCGGGCTCGTGGAGCGGACGAGGCGGACGGCGCGGGCCACGGCGCCGATGTCGATCCGCTCGGTCTTCGCCACCAGCAGCATCGCCGATTGGGTGAGGCTGCCCACGATCTTGTGGGTGGAGGCGAGCATCGCGTCGGCGCCGAGCTCGAGCGGTGAGCGGGGGAGCCGAGGATGAAAGCCAAAGTGGGAACCCCAGGCGTTGTCGACCACCAGCGCCGCGCCCGCGGCATGGGCCACCTCGGCGCAGCCCTCGACGTCGGCGGCCATGCCGTAGTACGTCGGCGAGACGATGAAGGCGGCCCGAGCCTCCGGCGCCCCCCGGAGCGCCGCCTCCAAGGATTCCGGAGTTACACCGTGAGCCATACCCAGCTCCGGGTCGTACTCAGGCGCCACCCAGGCGGGGATGCCGCCGCTCAGGATCAGGCCGTCGACCATGCTGGCGTGGGAGTTGCGCTGGAGCACGACCCGCGTTCCCGGCCCGGCCATGGCCAGGCACATGGCGTGGTTGCCCTGGGTGGCCCCGTTGGTGAGAAACCAGGTGCGCTCGGCACCATAGGCCTCGGCGGCCAGCAGCTCGGCCCGTTCGTAGGGCGTCGGGGTAGGCCCGACGTCGATGCCCTCGATGTCCTGCGGGACGTCGAGCAGGAGCGCCCGCTCGCCGAAGGCCATGCGCATCCCCGGGTCGGCGCCAGCGCCCCCCTTGTGGCCGGGGACGTGGAAGCGGCTCGAGCCCCGGAAGCCGTAGGCGGTTATCGCCTCCAGGTAGGGCGCCGTGGGCTGGGCTGAGGGCGGCTCGGCGCCTCGGCTTGGGACGTCGGTCATTTCGCCGCCCGATGCAGGTAAGCCCGCGCGAAGCCGTCCAGGTCGCCGTCGAGGACCCGGGCGACGTCGCCCACCTCATGGCCGGTCCGGTGGTCCTTGACCATCGAATATGGATGTAGCACGTACGAGCGGATCTGCGAACCGAAGTTGACGTCCTGCGCCTCCCCGCGCTCCTTGGCGATCTCCTCCCGGCGCTCGCGCTCCTGAAGCTCGAGCAGCTTGGAGCGCAGCATGGTCATGGCCTCCGCTTTGTTGGAGGACTGGGAGCGCTCGTTCTGGCACTGGACAACGATCCCGGTCGGCCGGTGGGTGATCCGAACGGCCGAGTCGGTCTTGTTGACGTGCTGGCCGCCCGCTCCGCTGGCCCGGTAGGTGTCGATCTGGAGGTCGTCGTCGTCGATCTCCACGCCGTCTGCCGCGTCGACCACCGGTGAGACCTCGACCCCGGCGAAGCTCGTCTGGCGCCGGTGGGCGGCGTCGAAGGGCGAGAGGCGGACCAACCGGTGTACTCCCTTCTCGCTCGAGAAGAGACCGTAGGCGTTCTCGCCCCGGACGAGGAAGGTGGCCGACTTGATCCCGGCCTCCTCCCCCGGTGAGGCCTCCAGGAGCTCGACATCGAAGCCGCGGCGCTCGGCCCAGCGCATCTCCATCCGCAGGACCATCTCCGCCCAGTCCTGGGCGTCCGTGCCGCCGGCCCCGGCGTTGACCGTCACCAGCGCGTCGCCGGCGTCGTAGCGCCCGGAGAACAGCCGCTGCTCCTCGAGCTCGTCGAGGCGCGCCTGCACGCTCTGGATCTGCTCCTCGAGCTCATGGGCGATCTCCGGGTCCTCCTCGGCCAGCTCAGCCAGCGGCTCCAGGTCAGCGACGTCACGCTCCAGGTCGCGGTAGAGAACCAGGCGCTTGCTGGCCCGGGCGTGCTCGGCTCCGACCTGCGCCGCGCGCTCCTGGTCGTCCCAGAAGCCGGGCTCCCCCATCTGCTCTTCGAGCGCCTGGACGCGCTCGTTCAGGCCGGCTGGGTCAAAGATAGTCCGCTAGCAGCTTCAACTGCTCGCGGATTGCCACGAGGCGCTGCGAGAGCGGCTCTGAGTGAACGCTGGCCACGAGCCCACCCTAGCAGCGGGCTGTGTTCACGCTCTCGCGGCCGGGTAGATTCCGTTCCATGAGCGAACTATCTGATCAGCCGGTAAAGGAGCTGCTCGAGCAGCCGAACTACGCCGTCGTCTCGACCCTCAACGAGGACGGCTCGATTCACTCAGCGATCGCTTGGGTGAACGCCGAGAACGGGACTGTCGCGGTCAACAGCGCCAAGGGCCGCAAGTGGCCGAGCAACCTGGATCGTGATCCGCGGATCACCATCCTCGTCTACGAGGCCGGCAATCCGTACCACTACGTCGAGATCCGCGGCCGAGCCGAGGGGACGACGGATGGCGCTGATGAGCACATCAACGCCCTGGCCAAGAAGTACATCGGCCAGGACGAGTATCCGTTCCGCCAGCCCGGCGAACAGCGAGTCAAATACGTGGTCACCCCGGAGCGAGTCCGGCACCTGCGTCAGGGCTAGGACCAGCCGCCACGGCGCCGGCCCCGCCGGCCGCCGTGGTGTGCCCGCCTCTCCAGCTCACGCTCGACGCGATCGAGCTGAGGCGCCGGGCCGTAGAGACGCCACGCGTTCCGAATCAGGGGGACCAGCACAACGATGGCGACCCAGATGGGCCAGAAGCTGCCGCGGTGGGCGTCCGACACGGCCCAGATGACCGTACATACCGCGAACAGGGCGACGCCGCCCCCTGTCTCCTGGATCAGGCGCCGTTGCAGCTGGCTGCGCCGGGCAGCCAGGGCGGCCTTCTGCTCACGGGGGCTGAGCGGCAGCTGGGGCAGGTCCGCCAGTAGCGCTTGCAGCTGCCGCGCGGTGCGGGCCGCATAGACCTGCTGCACCCGGTCGCTGAACTCCTCCTCATCGAGCCGGCCCACCGCGAAATGGTCCCGCAGCTGCTGCGCGGCCCGCTCGCGCTCCTGGTCGGAGACCCTGACGTCGTCCACGCTACGGAATGTAAGCAGCGGGGCGTAGCCTCGGGGCCTGCGCCGGCCCCTACGCCCCGTGGCACTTCTTGAACTTCTTGCCCGATCCGCACCAGCAGGGGTCGTTGCGCCCGATCTGCTCCTCCTCGCCGACCCGGCGCTGCTCAACCTGGACCACGGCCGGCTCCTCGAATTCCCCGTTCTCAGCGTGACCGTTGCCCTCGGCGGCGCCGGCGGCGGCCGCCGCCATGGCCACCGCCCCCTGGGCGACGCCGCCGCCTGAGTAGGTGACGCGGCCACCGCCGGTGGACGAGCTCGAACGTGGGCTCACCCGCCGGGGCGCCGGCGCCGGGGGCAAGGGCTGGCCGTCAGGCCCCATGGGGGTGACCTCGACGTGGTAGATCATCTGGGCGAAGTCGGTCCAGATCGAGTTCATGAGATCGCGGAAGAGCTCGAAAGCTTCGTTCTTGTAGGCGACAAGCGGCTCGATCTGGGCGAAGCCGCGGAGATGGATGCCCTCCCGCAGGTAGTCCATGTCGTAGAGGTGCTCGACCCAGCGCTGGTCGATGGTCTGCAGAAGCAGGAAGCGCTCGATGTCCCGCATCAGCTCGGGCCCGAACTCCTCCTCGCGACGGTCGTACTGGGCCATCGCCTCCTCTTGGAGGACCGCCGTCAGCTCCTCGCGGTCGACGGTCTTGGGATCGATCTCCGCCACCTCGTCCGAGGCGGTGAGGATCTCCTGGGCGCGCCGCACCAGGCCCTCGACATCCCAATCGTCGACGTAGTCCCCGGCCGTGTACTCCTCGACCAGCCGCTCAACCAGGTTGGTGACCTCCTCACGGGCGGCATCGCTCATGTCGCGCCCCTCGAGGATCTCGTCGCGGTAGTTGTAGATGACCTCGCGCTGCTGGTTGAGCACATCGTCGTACTCGAGTGTGTGCTTGCGCATCAGGAAGTGCTGCTCCTCGACCTTGCGCTGGGCCTTCTCGATCTGGCCGGAGAGCATCTTGGCCTCGATCGGCTCTTCGTTGCCCTCGTCATCGGTCGTGCCCAGCCGGTCGAGGATCTTGTAGATCCGGTCGCCGGCGAAAAGGCGCACGAGGTCGTCCTGAGCGCTCAGGAAGAAGCGTGACTCGCCCGGGTCACCCTGGCGGCCGGACCGGCCGCGAAGCTGGTTGTCGATCCGGCGGGACTCATGTCGCTCGGTACCCAAGATGAACAGGCCGCCTGACTCAAGCACCTGCTCCCGCAGGTCCTCGATGCGCTCACGAATTGACGGCAGCACCTTCTCGAAGTGCTGCTCGTAGTCGGGGTCGCCGGGCTGGAGGCCGAGCTTGGCCACCTCCAAGCGGGCCAGGTGCTCCTCGTTACCCCCGAGCTTGATGTCGACGCCGCGGCCGGCCATGTTGGTGGCGATCGTGACCGCCCCAGGGGCGCCGGCCTCAGCGATGATCTCACCCTCCCGCTCGGCATGCTCGGGCTTGGCGTTCAGGACGGTGTGGGGGATGCCCCGGCGCGTGAGGCCCTGGGAGAGCAGCTCCGAGACCTCCACCGAGATCGTGCCGACGAGGACCGGCTGGCCAAGCTTGTGGCGTGCCTCGATCTCCCTCTCCACCGCGCTCCACTTTCCGTCCTTGGTCTTATAGACCTGGTCGTTGTGGTCCTTGCGGACCATCTCCTGATTGGTCGGGACCTGGACCACGGGCAGCTTGTAGATCTTCATGAACTCGTTCGCCTCGGTCAGGGCGGTACCGGTCATGCCGGCGAGCTTGTCGTACATGCGGAAGTAGTTCTGGAGCGTCACCGTGGCCAGGGTCTGGTTCTCCTCCTGGATCCGCACGCCCTCCTTGGCCTCGACCGCCTGGTGCAGACCCTCTGACCAGCGGCGGCCCTCGAGGATCCGGCCCGTGAACTCATCGACGATCTTGACCTCGCCGTCGACCACGGCGTAGTCGACGTCACGCTTGAACAGGGACTCGGCCTTGAGCGACTGGATCAGGTGGTTGACCAGGTGCCCGTTCTCGGCCCGGTACATGTGGTCGATGCCGAGGAAGCGCTCGGCCTTGGAGACGCCGCGCTCGGTGATCGAGACAGTCTTGTGCTTCTCCTCGAACTCGTAGTCGAAGTCGGCAACGAACTCCTTTTTGGTCCGCGGGTCCATCCCCTCGGGCGTCTTGCCGGGCTCCAACTGCCGGGCCAGCCGGGCGAACTGGACGTAGAGCTCAGCCGCCTGCTCGGGCGCGCCGGAGATGATCAGGGGCGTCCGCGCCTCGTCGATGAGGATGTTGTCGACCTCATCCACGATGGCGAAGGTGTGGTACGGCGACTTGCCCGCCTCAGGCTTGGGCCGGCCCCCGTGCTGGACCTTCTCCTCCAGGGACTTGGCCATGTTGTCACGCAAATAGTCGAAGCCGAACTCGGAGTTCGTCCCGTAGGTGACGTCGGCGGCGTAGGCGTCGCGCTTCTCTTCGTAGGGCTGCATGTTCTGCAGCACGCCGACCGTGACGCCCAGCGCGTCGTAGACCGGCTTCATCCACATGGCGTCACGACGGGCCAGGTAGTCGTTGACGGTTACCACATGGACCCCGCGCCCGGCGAGAGAATTCAGCACCACGGCCAGGGTCGCCGTAAGCGTCTTGCCCTCGCCGGTCTTCATCTCGGCGATGGCGCCATCGTGGAGGACCATGGCGCCGATCATCTGGACGTCGAAGTGGCGCATGCCCATCGACCGCTTCGCCGCCTCCCGCACGAGCGCAAAGCATTCGAAGAGGAGATCGTCGAGGCTCTCGCCCGCCCGGGCCCGTTCGCGCAGCCCGTCGGCCGCCTCCCGAAGTTCGGCGTCGTCGGAGTGCTGAAGCTCTTCTTCGTAGAGGTTGATCCGTCCGACGCGCTGCTCGTAGGTCTTGAACTTCTTGGCTTCGCCCATGCGAAGCGCACGGTCCAGAATGGACATAGAGGCCTAGCGTAGCAGTGGGTCTGGCGCCCTCAGGGCGCGTTTTCAGGCCGCCGAAAAGCGGTCTCAGGACGCTATCGACAGACCCTCAACCGAGCTTTAAGGGCCCTCGGGCTCAGGGATCACCTGGGCCTTGAGAACCACCTCGCCGCCCTCCAGCATCATCTCGGCGTCGAGCACCGGCGGCGCGCTGCCGGCTCCCGGCCCGGCCGCGCCGGTCGGCGTCACGACCGACCGTCCCTCACGGCGCCGGCGCCGCTTGTCGCGGTGGCGCTTGACCTGGCGGGCCAGCTCCTCGCCGACCTGGTTGACCGAATGGAGCATGTCCGGCGAGGCCGCGTGCGCGCGGAGCGTCACCCCCTTGAGATGGAGGGTCGCCTCCGCGACCTGCGAATCGGCGATCGCCCGGTTGCGCTCCTCGAACAGCTCGACCTCGAGCTCTGCCAGCTCGGAGACCTGGCGCTCGATCTTCCGGAACCGCTTGGTTACGTGATCGCGGAGCTCTGGGGAGACAGCCAGGTTGCGGCCCTTGACGTCGATCCGCATCGACCGACCTCCTTGTGGCGGGATGGATGTGCGCCCTCCCAGCCTAGACCCAAGCCCCCGGTTTGTCGACGCAAGTCGACAGGGAGACGATGTACGGAGCCGCGGGTCGCCCCGCGGCTCCGGACATGACTTCTAGCTCAGCACTTGTCGGTGCCCTTGACCGTCTCGGTCTCGGTACCGCCGTTGTAGGTCTGATCGGTGTACTGGATCGACCAGGCGCGCTTTCCGTGCGCCGCGCAGGCCACCGAGTCCATGTACTTGGTGGACTTGGGGAAGACCAGCGTCTCCGCTATCAGCGAACCGTAGAGACCCACCTGGTTGGCCACCTTGTTGGAGATGTCCGGCGGCAGCGGGACGTTGATGACCAGGTTCTTACCCTTGTACGAGATGTGGCCGTCGTACGGGGCCGTGGCGCCCGTGCGCAGGCCACCGCACTGATGGGCCGCGTTGGTGACGAAGAAGAACACCTGCGTCTTCGGGCCACCGTTGTACACGTGCAGGAACGGGTTGCACGCCGTCCCCTTGGAGGCCGACGGGTCACTGGCCGGCCCCAGGAGCGAGGAGACCGGACCGGAGCCGATCATCGAACCCTTCGGGCATGCAGCGTCGTACTGCGTCGTGTTGGCCTCGATCATCTTGTCGGTGCAGACGGGGAGCTTCTTGCCGTTCGTCTTGACGCCATAGATCGTGGTCTTGATATCGATCAGCGGCGCCGCCCGGTTTCCGGATGTGGTGCTTCCGGCCTTGAGCACCTCGGTCTCGCCCACGCTGGCCGGATGCGCACTGCTACCGGCCACCTTCGGGGCGAGGTCGATCTTGCTCCCGCTGTAGGTATTGGAAAACGCCGCGTACGCCGCGGTTGCGCCAACGAGAGCGGTCAAGACCGTCCCGATGATGATTAGTCGTCGCAAATGAACTCCTCCTTTTGGATGTTGGCGACGTGATATTTGAGCAGAGCCGGCGTGCTCATGGGAGTGCAGTTAGATGAGGGAACTCTTGCTGCTGGCCCGTGGTGGATTCACCAAGGGGCGCCTGGGACCTGCATGGCGGTCCTCCCGGCGACGGGGTGTAGTACGCGTTTCGCAGGACGTCGGCCAGCGACGGGGGAACGCTGGGCCCGATCGAGGGCTGCGCGTTGTTGGTGCACAGGTAGCCCCCGAAGACGGACAGCCCGCTCACGAGCTGGCTGTAGCCATCCGGGGCCATGTACGGGTTGCCCCGGTTGCTCTCGAGCCGGTGCTGGTAGGCGGCGAGCACCTCGGGATTGATCGGGTTCGAGATCCGCGCGTAGTGGAAGGCCTTGGTCTGGGCCGAGTTGAGCCCGGTGCCCTGGGTGCTCGCCGTGCTGTTGGCGAAATAGCCCGCGATCTCCCGACGGTAGGCGTTGATGTAGTCGATGATCGGAATCAGCCCGCCGAGATATGGCTTCAGGCGGCCCAGCCAGGGCACGCTGTTGTCAAGGAAGCGCTCGAGCGCCGGAACCCCGGCCTTGGCCGCCTGCGTGAGCCCCCCGCCGGGTGGGGCGTCGAGCGGGCCGAGGTCAGCCATCAGGGTTCGAAGCTCGGGGGCCAGCTTCACCGTGCCCTGGAGTGCGGGACTGAGCTGCACCGCGGCGGGCCGGAACTCGTCGATCAGCGGCTTGGTCGTGTGAGCGAAGCGGGCCACTCGGTTGATCGTGGCCCGAGTCTGAATCAGATAGCCCGGGAAGGCGCGCACCGTGGCCGCGAGTGAGTTGTCCTCGGCCGCTGTGGCGGCGAAGGTCTGGTTGGCGTGGCGGATGAAGCCCTGCAGTTGGGAGGGCGAGGCGGCGAGCGATGAGAACACGACCCCGGTATCCCGCAGCAGCGTGCTCGTATCGGCACCGTCACGCCGCAGCACCGCCAGCACACGGTCCACGTTGGTGGCGAAGGGGTAGAGCTCGGCCAGCGCCGCGTTCAGGTTCTCGCCCCGGCCCGTGAGCGCAATCCCCTCCTGCTGCTGCCAGACCTCGAAGGCATGGCGGGTGGCGGGATCGAAGGTGGAGAGGATCTGGTCGAGCTGCACCGTGGGCGCGATCTGGGAGTTCGGGATCGTGTCGCCGTCGCGGAGCTTCCGGGCCGAGCGTGATCCGGCCGAAAGCTCAACGTAGGTTTCACCGAGAAGCGTCTTGGCGCGCAGGATGGCCCGCGTGTCAGCTGGCCGAGGCGCAAACCGCGACTCGATCTGGAGGACGGCCCGCGTGCGCCCGGTGCGGGGGTCAAGCCCCACGCTGATCACCTTGCCGACGTTCACTCCGGAGATCCGGACATCAGCCTGCGTGCCCAGAAGGGGCGCCTGGTTGAACTCGGCACTGAGCCTGTAACCCTGGGGGGCGAAGGGAGTCGCGCCGCCGAAGGAGATCCAAAGAAAAGCCAACAATCCGACACATGAACCGGCGAAAGCCAGCATGGTGAGAATCCGGCTCGCGGTGGGGGCCTGCTTGTTCATCCTGACGGACAGCTCCCGTTCTTGACCCCGGGGAGCGTGCTCCAGTCGGGCGCGTTCAACAGCGCGAGCAGATTCCCGATGGCCGGCGTCGATTGCGCCAGCGTGACCTCAAAGAGCTGGAGCTCGCCGCACGAGGCCATGAAGGTTCCCCGCACGATCGGCCCCTGCGCGTCCTGCTGGCTGGCCAGGCTGGCCGCGATGTGGCTGAGCCACGAGCCCCAGAACAGGTATCCCGGCTTACCGCCCCGGGGCTGGTAGGCCAGCTCGTTGAAGAGCGAGTTCAGGACCTTGATCGACCGGGCCAGTGGCGGCGTGGCCGCGGCGAGCGCCGCTGCCGCCGGACGGAGGATCCGGGCCACTGGCTGGACGGCCACGGTGAAGGGGCGCAGCTCGGTGCGGATCACCGGCGTGGTTTGCCTGAACAACGGCCTCACCGCCACCAGCGCCGGCGCCAGGGCGCGGGCCCAGGGAAGCAGACGTGACGCGGAGGAGGCCGAGGCCTGACCGAAGCCGCGGAGCTTGTCGAAGGTCACCGCCGACTGGCGCAGGGTCGCGGGCAGCAGCGTGAGCGCGGTCTGGAGCTGGGCGGCCTGCGAGGAGATGGCCTGGAAGTTGGTGTTGGAAGAGTCGATCAGGGAGGTGAGCTGGCCCTGCACGCTGCCCAACGAGGTCGTCACCTGCTCAAGGCCGTGGATCGCAGCGCGGATGTTCTGCTTACGGCCGGCCAGCAGACGCGTAAAGGTGGCGGTGTCCCGGTTCAGCGGGGCGAAACGCTTGAACACCCCACGCAGCGCGGCCACGGCGGCGGAACTCGGCTGCTCCCCGCCGTTCCCCGGATCGCGGAAGGCTTGCGCTCCACCAGCCAAGAGCAGGAGCAGGTAGTCACGCGTGTCGGCGTCAAGCGAGGAGAGGATCTGCGCGAAGTCGATATCCGGGTTGGTCGCGGCGGTGGGGAGCGTGCCGCCGGCGGGAATCGCACCGGCGTTCGGGGTTCCGGGATAGAGCTCCAGGTACATGTCCTTGAGCGGCGTCCGAGGCCGGAGAAGCACGGTGGCGTTGCGGTACACCGGCGCGTACTGCTTGTAGAGGTTCATCTGCACGACGGCGTGGCCGTTCTCAAGCTTGATCCCGCCGACCTGCCCCACCTCGACACCGGCGATATCAACCGTCTGTCCCTGGCCGGCGGTCACAGCAGCCGCGCTGGAGAACTGCGCGTTGACCGTGTAGTAGCTGTGGAAGAACGTGAACGACGGCTGGTGGACGAAGATGTAGCCGCTCACCGCTATCGCCCCGAGGAACAGGGCGACGATGGCGATGAAGTCGCGGCGGTGGATCGAGATCGCGCGTCTCACGGGGTGCCTCCCGTGGCCGCCTGGTTGAGGTTGGGGACGGGATTGCGGTAGCAGGCCACGCTCCGCTTGAGCGGGGGGGCCTGACCCGGCCAGGCGGGCCGGGTGCCGAGCGGCGGGAGGACGGCGTTCCCGAACAGCGGGCCTGCCTGGGCCAACGAGCTCGTCTGCACCAGATCCGATCCCCCGCCTGCCGAGGCCCGCAGGTAGCGCCCGTTGCCGTCGAGGTTCCCCGTGGCTCCAGCCAGCCCGACCGTGCTCTGGAAGAACTCGCGGTAGACCGGGATGCCGGTGCTGTTCGGCGGATCGGTGATGACCTCGTTGCCCGCGGGGACGATGTTGTGGCTGAAGCACTGCGCGAACTGGTCTGAGGCGATGAGGAGCGACTTGGTGGCCGAGAGCGAGCTCGCCGTGTTCTGAACCGCGGGAGTCAGGTCCGAGAGCAGCCCCCCCAGGTCCTGGCGGGACATCAGCGCGATCGACTGCTTCAGCCACGGGAGCGCCGTGCCGATCGTCGGATCGAGCTGGTTGATGCCGGGGATGAGCACGCGGGCCAGCCGTTGAGTGGGGGCGTAGGAGGCGTCGAGGGGACCGATCGCGCTGTCTGTCGCTCTCAGCCAGGGCGGAAGGGCGGCGATCGTGGCGCTCAGGTCGGCCTGCCGCGAGGCCAGGGCGGCCATGGTCGAGTTGAAGCTGTCGACCAGGCTCGGGAGCTGGTCGCCACTCGCCGCGAGCGCCGCCAGCACCTCCTCATTGCCCCTGACCACCCCGGAGAGATCGTGCGGCTGGATACCGAGAAGCGCGTCGTTGACGATGGCCGAAGCGCGGAAGGCGCTGACCGAGTACTTGAGCGAGACGTTGAGCCCCTGTCCCCCGGTCAGGCCGCGCACGCTCGGGTCCTGGCCGGTGTCCTGTCCGGGCTGGGGTTTGCCATTCAGAGCCAGCCCGATTCCCTGCAGGAGCGTCTGGAGATTCTTCCGGCTGTCGGAGTTCAGATCCGAGAGCACCCGGTCGAGCTGAACGGGCCCGGAGCTCTGGGCCAGAGGCAACATCGAGCCCGAGCGCAGCACCGGGGCGCTCGGCGACCCGGGATTGAGATCGACATAGAAGTTGCCCTCCAGGAAGATCCGGGGCCTGACGTTGATCGTGGCGTCGGCGTGGACGGGGAGGCCATCCCGGTTGATGTCCATCGTGACCTGACCCGCCTGACCAGAGCCACGGACGCGGGTGACTGAGACGACCTCGCCCACCTTGACCCCGGAGATCCGTACCTCGGACGGGATGTGGAGCTGGGTCTCGGAGGCGAACATCGCCTTGAGTACGTAGGGCGAGCCAGAGAAGGGAAGCGACCCGCCGAAGACGAGAAAACAGACGACCAGCACGATCACCGCGGCGATGACGCCGGAAGCGAAGTGGGACACGCGGGGTTTGTGGCGCCTCACGGCCGGGCGGGAGCGGTCGCGACTCACTTCAGGCTCCGGGTCGTCTTGTCGGTCTTCACGCCGACGTTGCCGGCCGGATTGCCGATCACGGCGTGGGCGGCCGAGAAGGGCTCATTACCGGCCGAGCACTCGCGGGCCTGGCCCGGCGAGGCGGTGTTCGGATAGGGATCGACATGAATCGGTCCGTGCGAATCGGCCGGATTGGTGTCCGGAGTGACGAAGGGCGACTGCGAGGGGACCGACTCCTCCCCCGGCACGTCGTCGATAGCCACCACGTTGAAGCGCAGGCGGGTGCCGGTGGACACGGGATCCGAGAGCAGGCTGGAGAAGTTCCGGAAGGACAGGGTGATGTAGTTGCAGGTGGTCTGTACCGGGGTCAGGAAGGCGAGCGGGGAGTGCAGGCTGGATGCGGTCAGGGTGAGCCGGTCGAGCCCCTGCTGGACGGTGGTGTTCTGCCCGTAGCTGGCGAGCTTGCGGGCCAGGCTGGTCAGCTCGGCGTTCAGCGAGTCGGCTCCGGTGTAGGTCGGCGGCAGGTTCCCGACTCCGAGCCTGAACGTCTGGGCCAGCACCGGCGCGCTCTCTGGCAGCGTGACGAAGCCGGGTCGCAGCTCCTGAAACAGGGCGGCGGTGTCGGTGAGGAAGGGCTCGATCCCCGGCGCCTGGGCGATAACGGTCCGGAAGGTGGGCGGCGTCTGGGAGATCCAGTTCTGGAGGAACGGAACCGCGACCCCGGCCAGAGCTCGGAACGTCGTCGCCATGTTGACGTAGAGATCCGCCTGCTCGGGAGCCACCGGGGCGACGGCGCTGGAGAACGCCTCCAGGCCGTGGAAGAAGCCGCCGAAGTCGGTGCGCCGGGAGGCGAGGTTCCGCATCACCGGTCCCAGGTCGGTGACGAGCGGGAGGAAGGCATGGATGGCTTCGTTGATGTCCGAGCCGCGTCCGGCCAGGCCGTAGCCGTAGCCTGCGGTGGCGGCGATGACTCCCGCCCGGGTGGGCGGGTTGTACATGTCGAGGACCTGATCGAGATCCACCGCTTCGCTCGTGTGCGAAAGCGGGACCGTGGCGCCGTTGGGCAGGGTGCGGGACGAGGTGCCGGGCGTCAGCTCCAGAAACTTGAGGCCGATCGCCGCCTTCAGGCGCACGCGCCAGGTCGAGTTGGCGGCCAGCGGCTCGATGCTCTTGTTGAGCGCCAGGTTGAGCACCGCGATCGGCTGCCCGGCGCTCGTGCGTGCCGGATCGATGCTGTCCACATGGCCGACCAGCGCGCCACCCGCCGTGTGCACCTCGGCGCCGCTGGTCAGCTCGCTGGCATCACGGACCTGCACACGGAGGTCGTAGCGGGGGACGAAGGGCAGGCCGTTGTTGGCGTTGTAGGCCAGGAACACGGCGACGATGGCCACGAGCACGGTGACTGCCCCGATCAAGACCGGGCTCGTTATGAAGCCTCCGGAGCGGCGTCGTTCGCTCATGTCCCGTTCCCGATCAAGTACTGGAGAAGGTGGCCGAGTACGGCTGTCTTGGCGGCCGGAATCGCCGAGTGGCTGAGGTCCCGGGTCGCGGCGGCGAGAGCCGGGCTGACGGGACCCGAGCCCGCTGACGCCGCATCCCCCGCCGCACCGGTGTGTGTGAAGTTGGCCGAGCAGCCGGCGACCACGGCCTTGGCGTAGCCCGTGCAGCTCCCCACCAAGGCCTCGGTGCGGATGTAGTGCCCAGCCGAGTCGAAGCCGTTGGTCGCCCCGGTCCCGTGGAACAGGACCCCCATCAGGTCCTCGATCCCGCCCGTCTTGTCGAAGCTCGAGAGGAGCTGATCCAGCAGGCGGAAGCTCGGCACCCCGGCCTGCCCGAATTTGAGCAGCCGCCTGTCCAGCGGGATCGTCTGCAGCAACGCCGGCTGCTGCTGCTGCGCGGCCGAACCGAGCGCGATAAGAGACTTCCGCGCCACGTTGGCGAAGGGGACCAGCTCCTCATACTGCGCCGCCAGCGCCGGGGCGCTCCGACTGAGCGCGTTCAGGTCTGGCGTCCCTTGATCGGCCAGCGACCCCAGATCGGCCATGAGGGGCCGCAGCTGGCGCAAGAACGACGGCAGCAGGTGGAAGGAAGCCCTGATGTCGGGGGCGCGTGCCGCGCTGGCCACCGAGGTCCTGTTGGTCTGGATCACCCACTGGCGAATGGCCTCCCGGTTTCGCGCCAGCGGGGTAAGGACAGTGGCTGAGTCCCGGGCCAGCTGGGCCAGCTGCCGGTTTTGCCGGGCCAGAATCTGGAGGACCTGATCGGTGTAGCCGAGGGCGGGGTCGGCCCGGTGGATGACCGCGTTCAAGTCCGAGCCGCGGGCCGCCAGACCGGTGCCGAGCTCGTCGAGGATGAGCGAGAACTGCTGACGCACCGGGTCCCGGTAGATGTCCTGGACGATGTCGGTGTCGACGGGTGAGCTTGTGTTCGTGACCGGGAGGTAGTACTTC
The DNA here is from genome assembly GCA_963733555.1 of uncultured Solirubrobacterales bacterium. GTDB lineage: Bacteria > Actinomycetota > Thermoleophilia > Solirubrobacterales > Solirubrobacteraceae > Palsa-465. The sequence goes on along the minus strand of CAVTDO010000002.1, from coordinate 270,719 downwards.
CCCACCCCCGGGCCACTGCGGATGCGGCCGAGTGGCGGCGCGCTCGCGGTGCCCGGATTGCAGTCCATGAACTTCTCCCCGATCAGCGACTGCGGTCGGATGGCACACGAGGCGTTGGTGTGAAAGGGGGTGAAGCCGGCCCGGTTGATCGTGAAGGTCACCGCCGCCTTGTAGGCGGTGCCCGGCGGGCAGCTCTGCTTGCGCGGGACACACACGCTCAGCGAGCTGATCGTCCCCACGGGTGCACCCGCGATCCGGACCTCCTCCCCGCCGACGGCGAAGGCAGCATCGTCGAAGATCGCGCGCACCGTGTAGGCACCGCCGCCCCCTCCCTTGCTGCCCATTGTGACGATGGCGCCGCTGAGCACGGCGACCAGCGTCAGGGCGATGACGGCCAGGCGCCTCATGGTCCGGGCGGGGTGGTCGAGGAGTCGCAGCCGGGTACGGCCCAGGGGGCAGAGCCGTCGGGCGCCGGCTGCACCGCGCCGCCCGGACAGCGTCCGTGCACGACATGGAGCCCGTTGTAGCGCTGTGACGGCGGCTGGGTTTCCAGGCGGTTGTAGCCATCCAGGGCGAAGGCGTCGAACACCGGCTGCGTCCGGGCGTAGTGACCGTTGGCGTCGTAGTAGGCGCCGGTCTGGCCCAGGTTGCTCAGCGCCGCGACGAAATCGGGCGTGTACTCACGGAAGGTGTCGAGCTGGTTCTGGGAGTTGTTCATCTCCGCGATCATGTGACGGAAGGCTGTGGCGGCAATCCGGGCCAGGGACGGCGTGGCGCGGACAAGGGAGAGCAGGTCGCCGTTCCCGCTCGGGTTGCGAATCAGGGCGTCGAGGCTCCCGATGGTCGGAATCGAGGCCGCCACGAGCGAGCGCAGCTCTGTGCTGAACGGCGCCAGCCGGCGGATCCCGCGCTTGGAGGCGGAGACCAGCGGATCGAGCGCGTTGAGGGTGGTGTCGAGGCCCTGGAACGATGCGGTAGACCTGGTCAGGGCGCCCGGGAAGAGGGACAGGGCCTGCTCCAGTGCCGTGCTCTGCTGGGCGATGGCTCCGGTGGTGGCGTTGGTGTTGGCGACCAGCTGGGTCAGATGCTGGCTCCGTGAAGCCAGCGCCTGCATGGCCTGAGCACCCTGGACGAGGAGCGCGTCGAACGTCGGCTCGTCCCGCGTCAGCTCGGCAGTCAGGTCGCTCGTGCTGGAGAGCGCAGGAGCGAAGTACCGGAGCGTCTGGTTGGCGGCGTGAGCGCGGCCCGCGACGCTGGATGCCTCGCCCTGGATGAAGTTGCTCAGGCCGGCGCGGGTCAGCGGATCGAAGGTGTCGAACAGCTGGTCGAGCGAGACGAACGACCGGGTGTCGGTCTCCTGGATGACGCCGCCACTCGGAATCGCCGGCGCGCTGCGGGCGCCCGGCTCGAGGACTACGTACCGGTTGGCGTTGCCGGAGAGCGAGTTCTCATAGACGCGCGCGATCGTCCCCTGGGGAACCGGGGAGGCGTCGGAGTCCAGGCTCATCGTCACCTGGGCCTTGCCGTCTGCCGTCAGCCCGATCGATTGCACCGTGCCCACCGTGGCGGGACCGATCAGGACCTGGTTGCCGATGACCAGACCCCCCGCGTCCCGGAAGTTCGCCCGCAGGACGTACTTCGAGCCGGTGCCAAGCAGCAGAAGCGCGATGACCACGACGGCGAGCACGAGCGAACCAACGGCCGCGACGCGCGTCGCGAATAACGAACCGCCAGTACTCCTCAGAACGCCCCTCTCTCCTCTCGCCTCACGCCCCCGCGCATGAGCATCTTGTCAAAGTTGTGTGAGATGCGCCACAAGCCGGAGTTAGGCTGAGATGAACTCCTTACGTCCGGCTCGCCGCACGAGCAGAGCGGCGCCGATGGCGCCTCCCAGGTCACCCAGCGCCGCCACATGGACGTCCGGCGGGTGCTCGTCGTGAAACAGGTGAGGGAGCATCTCCGCCGCGATGCGCTGCGCGAAGGGTTCGCCGAACCGCACACCGAGACCACCGCCGATGATCACCGCTTCGACGTCGAGCAGATTGACCGCCGAGGCGATCCCGGCCCCCAGAGCCACGACCGCCTTGTCGATGATCTCGGTAGCCACCTCGTCGCCTCGCTCCAGGGCGTGGGCCCAGATGGCGCTCGTCAGCCGGGTGCGCCCACGCTCCTTCATCAGGTGGAAGAGGTCGGTGTGCCTGCCCCCGTCCGCCCGGCGCCGGGCCCGCGCCTCCATGGCCGCCCGTCCCGCGTACGCCTCCATGCATCCGCGGCGTCCGCAGGTGCACTGAGCCCCGTCGACCTTGACCACCATGTGTCCGATTTCGCCCGCGCCGCCACGACCGAGCCAAGGCTTTCCGTCCAGGATGATTCCGCCGCCCACGCCGGTGCCCCAGAACACCCCGAGGAGCGACTCGTAATCGCGGCCGGCGCCAAGGTGGAACTCGGCCTCGGTCGCCACCTGGACATCGTTGCCGACGAACGCCTCAGCGCCGAGCTCGGAGGTCAGGGTCGAACCGAGCGGGAAGCTCCCGTCCCAACCGGGAAGGTTGCGGGCGCTCGCGACGACGCCACTCGACTCGTTGACCAGCCCCGGAGAGCCGACCCCGATGCCGCTCAACGCTGACGACTCGATGCCCGCGCTCCGGCATGCCTCGCGCACGGCGGCAACGACCGCGTCGGCGACGTCGGCCGGCGTCCCTTCGGTCGGCGTAGGGCGGCGAGCCGAGCCGAGGAGCTGGTGCTCGGAATCGACAACGATCGCCTCGATCTTGGTGCCGCCGAGGTCGACTCCGGCCCGCAGGTCTTCGTCAGGCATGTCTAGATCGTGTCAGAGCGCGGAGACGGCCCCGATCGGCCGGGCCCGGGAACGTCGGTCAGGATCAGATCCAGGATTCCCGGTACAGCTCCTGCTCAGGCGTCGGCTCGTCGATCTCGACCCCGAGTGCGGCCAGCTTCAGCCTTCCCACTTCTTGGTCGATCGCCTCCGGGACCGCGCAGACGCCGGGGCCGAGTTCCTTGCCACGGCGCACCAGTTCCTCGACACACAGCGCCTGGAGGGCAAAGGAGACGTCCATCACGGCCGCGGGATGACCCTCGGCGGCAGCCAGATTGACCACGCGCCCGTGGGCCAGGAGGTTGATCCGGCGCCCGTCGGCCAGCCGGTACTCCTCGACCAGCGGCCTGACCCGGCGAATCCCGCCGCCGGCCAGAGCCTTGAGCTCATCGAGGTCGAGCTCGACATCAAAGTGTCCCGCGTTGGCCAGCAGGGCACCGTCCTTCATGCGCTCGAAGTGCGCCCGGCCCAGGACCCGGCGGGAACCGGTCACTGTGATGAAGATGTCTCCGCGCTCGGCGGCCTGAAGCACCGGCATGACCCTGTAGCCGGCCATCCGCGCCTCGAGCGCGCGCAGCGGATCGACCTCGCAGACGATCACCTCCGCGCCCGCGCCCCGAGCGCGTTCGGCGATACCCAGGCCAGCCCAGCCGTACCCGATCACCACCACGGTGTGGCCGGCGAGCAGCACATGACTCGCCCGGATGATCCCGTCGAGCGCCGACTGGCCGGTGCCGTGGCGATCGTTGAGCGCGCGCTCGGTGCGGGCTTCGTTGACCGCCAGCACCGGACACCGAAGCCCCCGCTCCTGCTCGAGCCGGCGCAGACGAACCAGCCCCGTTGTCGTCTCCTCGGTGCCTCCGAGCACCCCGTCGAGCACATCGTCGGCGCGTTCGTGGGCCGTGATGAGGAGATCCGCGCCGTCATCCAGGGTGATCTGCGGAGCGTCCGAGAGCGTGGCCCTGATGTGCTCGGCGTAGCTCAGCAGATCCTCGCCGTGCGCCGCCCGCACCGCGATGCCGTGATGGCGGACGAGGGCCGCGGCGACGTCGTCCTGGACCGAGAGCGGATTGGCTGAGCAGAGCGAGGCCTCGGCGCCGCCCGCCGCAAGCGTCAAGAGCAGTCCGCCGGTCTCGGCGGTGACGTGAAGGCAGGCGCCCATGCGAATGCCCTCGAGCGGGCGCTCGGCGGCAAAACGCTCCCGGATCCGCCCCAGCACCGGCATCTGCCCGCAGGCCCACTCGACCCGCGTCTCTCCCTCGTCGGCCAGCGTCAGATCGGCCACCTCGTGCGGTGGTAGGGACACTATGTCGCCCAGTCCGCCGAACTTTGGCGCGCCATCGTCGTATAACTCACCCAGCGCGCCAAAGTTCGCGCTCCGGCTCGGCCTAGTACCGGTAGTGGTCGGGCTTGTACGGACCCTCAGCCGGGACCCCGATGTAGGCCGCCTGCTGCGGGGTGAGCTCCGACAACTTTGCGCCGAGAGCGTCGAGATGGAGCCGAGCCACCTTCTCGTCGAGGTGCTTGGGCAGCGTGTAGACGCGCTTCTCGTACGCGTCGGGGCGCGTGAAGAGCTCCATCTGGGCAATCACCTGGTTGGTGAACGAGTTCGACATGACGAAGCTGGGGTGCCCGGTGGCGTTGCCAAGGTTCAGGAGCCGGCCCTCGGAGAGCACGATGACCGAATGTCCGTCGGGGAATACCCACTCGTCCACCTGCGGCTTGATCTTGATCCGCTTGATGTCCGGGGTATTGGCCAGCTTGGCCATCTCGATCTCGTTGTCGAAGTGGCCGATGTTGCCCACGATCGCCTGATGCTTCATCCGGCTCATGTGCTCGGCGGTGATCACGTCACGGTTGCCAGTGGCGGTGATGAAGATGTCGCCCGTCTCGATCACGTCCTCCAGCGTCAGGACCTGGTAGCCGTCCATTGCCGCCTGCAGGGCGCAGATGGGGTCGATCTCTGTGATCACGACACGTGCGCGCTGGCCGCGCAGCGACTCGGCGCAGCCCTTGCCCACGTCGCCGTACCCGCAGATGACCGCGAGCTTGCCGCCGATGAGCACGTCGGTGGCCCGATTGATGCCGTCGATCAGCGAGTGCCGGCAGCCGTACTTGTTGTCGAACTTCGACTTGGTCACCGAGTCGTTGACGTTGATGGCCGGAAACAGGAGCTGGCCCTGCTCGGCGAACTGGTAGAGGCGGTGGACCCCCGTGGTCGTCTCCTCGGTCACGCCCTTGATCCCCTCGGCGACGCGCGTCCAGCGTCCCGAATCCTCCTCCAGCGAGCGCTGGAGCAGCTCAAGCACGATCCGCTCCTCGTCGTTATCGGCGCCGGCGGGGTCAGGCACCGCACCCGCCAGCTCGTACTCGGCGCCCTTGTGGACGAGCAGGGTCGCGTCGCCACCGTCGTCGAGGATCATGTTCAGACCCTCGCCCTCGCCCCACAGGAGAGCCTGCTCGGCGCACCACCAGTACTCCTCAAGGGTCTCGCCTTTCCAGGCGAAGACGGGCACACCGCGGGGATCCTCGGGCGTTCCGTCAGGACCAACGACAACGGCTGCCGCCGCGTGGTCCTGGGTGGAGAAGATGTTGCACGAGCACCACCGGACCTCGGCACCCAGCGCGACCAGGGTCTCGATCAGCACCGCCGTCTGGACGGTCATGTGGAGCGAGCCGGTGATCCGCGCCCCGGCCAGAGGCTGGCTGGAGGCAAATTCCTTCCGAGTCGCCATCAGTCCCGGCATCTCGTGCTCGGCGAGGCGAATTTCGTTGCGCCCAAACTCGTGCAGGCCGAGATCGGCGACCTTGAAGTCAAGCTTGGACGTCGTCGTATTGGGGGCAGTCGTGCTCATAGTTCCTCCACGGTGGTTGATCCCGGCTGATGGTTTGGGCGCTACGCCACGGCCAGCAGGCGCTCGTGCTTTTCCTGCTCGAAACGGAGCCAGTCCTCGGATGTCATGTACTCGGGGCGGCGTGGCTGTGCCTCGAGCCAGGCTCCGACCGCCTCCCGGAGCTCCGGGCTTGACTCCATGCGCGCGGCGAAGGCGACATCGGACAGAGCGATGCCAAAGCGGGAGAGAAGTTCCTTCAACGTGCGGAGTCTCTGGAGCTCGCCGGCTCCATAAAGCCGGTAGCCTGAAGGTGACCGTCCTGGCGTGACCAGGCCGGCTCGCTCGACGTATCGAAGCATCCGGGCCGACCATCCGGTCGTATGGGCTGCCTCGTTGATCGTCAAGCCATCCATCGAACGCCAAAGGTTACCACGAGCGTGTCAAGGTTTGGCGGGACCAGTGACCACGAGTACGACATACGTCCAAAAGCGGGATGTACGCCTAAAGTCGGACCTAGCATGGATGGTTCGAGAGCGATAGGGACGGGATCCTTGGGCTTTTCCGCGGAGCCCTTTGCGACCTGAGGATGGCGGGCACGAGACAAAAACCTAGGAAGCTGATTTGTGTAGCGGCGCTGCTGATGTCCTTCGGCGGGGCAGGCTTCCTCGTGCCCGCTGCGCTCGGCCATGGCGATGGCCACGGACCCCAAGGCAGAGGACCAGACGGCCAGGGCCCGCCAGGCCAGGTCTCTCAGCAGCCCGGCGCCGGCTGGGGTGGCGACCAGGGTCAGGGCGGCGGTGGCGACCAGGGTCAGGGCGGCGGTGGCGACCAGGGTCAGGGCGGCGGCAACGGCCATGGCGACGGCCACGGCCACGGCGGGGGCAACGGAAATGGCCAGGGCAACAGCCAGGGCCAGGGGCGCGGCAACAACAGCGCTAACAACGTCTTCGCGCCGGCTCAGACCGCCGCGCCGGCCCAGACCGTCCAGGCCACCAACCAGAGCGCCGGCAACGGGAATGGCCGAGGCCATGGCAACGGGAACGGCAATGGCAACGGGAACGGGAACGGCAGGGGCCGCGGCAATGGCAATGGCAATGGCAATGGCAACGGCAACGGCAACGGCGCCGCGACCCGTGGCCCCGCGGTGACCGCCGCCGCTTTCGCTGGCCCGGGGAACGGCAACGGGAACGGAAACGGCAACGGCAACGGAAACGGCAATGGAAACGGAAACGGCAACGGCAACGGCAACGGCACGAAATGCCGCCCCGGCGGCCACGGCGGCCTCCGCCGCCCCCAGCACTTCGGCTCCCGCGACCGCCGCCTCCAGCTCAGCCGCCCCGGCGAGCGCTCCGGCTTCGGCCGCCACGCCGGCTGCCGCGACCGGTACCCGGACGACGAGCATCGGGCGCGGTAGCACGGCCCATCGGCGGGCCGGATCGCGCTTCCCCAGCGGGAACGCCTCTTCGACCACCACGTCCTCTTCCGCCGCCGGCGCGCTGGGTCTGAGCTTGAGCGGACGCACGGGATCGCTCTTCTCCAGCCTCAGCTCGACGAGCTCCGACTCGGACGCCTCGTCCGACATCGTGGGGGCGCTGGCCCCGGGGACTGCGTCGCTCGGAAGCGGATCAGCCGGAAGCGGATCAGCCTCGGCGAGCGGGACCCGCGCGGCGGTCAAGGGCGCCAAGGCTCGCCGGTCGCGGCGGCCGAGCAGTCAGGCCTCGGTGCTGAACCCCGCCGCGACGGTGATCGACCACGTCATCAATGTGATCCCCATCGGGGTGTGGATCGCGCTCGCGGCCGCTATGGGTCTGGCCGCGCTGGCCGGGACGGCCGCTCTACGCTCGGGCCGGAGGGTGCGGATCCAGGCCGGCGAGGTGGCTGCGGTCACCACGGCGGCGGTTACCGACCCGCTCACCGGCGTCCTGAATCGCCGCGGGTTCATCGCGGCCGCGGAGCGCGAGCTTGACCGTGCCGGCCGCTACGGCCACCCGATGGCCCTCGCCTTCGTGGACGTCCGCGGGCTCAAGGCCGTCAACGACACCGAGGGGCACCTGGCGGGCGACCGCCTGCTTCGGCGCGTGACCACGCTCCTGCGGGATTCGGCCCGAACCCACGATGTGGTGGGCCGATTTGGTGGCGACGAGCTGGCCGTCCTGCTGGCCGAGCAGTCCACCGCGGGCGCCGCCGCCATGACTCAGCGGGTCAGGGCTCAGGTTCCCGCCGCCCGGGGCAGCCTGCGGCTGGCCACTCCCTGGGACGTCACGGTCGGCACCTCCACCTTCCCGGAGGACGGCGACACGCTCGAGCAGCTGCTCGCCGCCGCCGACCGCCGGCTCTACGAGCAGCGCGGGATCCACCTCACCTAAGTCGAGAGCGGGCACCATGCCGGGCCCGCTTTGCCCGTCTCAGCCGCCGGCCAGGGTGCGCTTGAGACGATCCAGAATGGCCACCGGCCCGGGGTCGACCCCGCGCAGCACGGCGAGATAGAGCGACACGAGATCCCCCAGGAACACCAGGGAGAGGAGCCGTTCGATGGCGCTCTCCCCCACGCTCTCGATCTTGAACGTCCCGACCGCCTCGCCGGCAATGAGCGCGCGCGTCAGCTCGATCCGCTGCCGGATGCGGGGATGGAGGTCCGAGTCGTCCAGGAAGACGGCAGAGAACTTCCCCAGCTCCCGCGCGCCCTGCCAGCCCACGATCTCATTGTGGTCCAGCTCAGGAATCTCGTGCGAGAAGGCCGGGATCTTGGCGTTCTCATTGAACTGGCACTTCCAGCGGTAGGCGATCGGCGCGGTCAGCCCCGAGCCGGCGATCTGGGGCACGGTCTGATGAAGTCCCCGCGCCAACTCCTTGGGGACCTCATCCTGCGCACCGCCGGGGCCCCAGGTGCCGATGAGCTCCTCGGTCCGGGCAGCAGCCACGTCGATCTCGGAGTGCAAACCTTCCCCCGCCCCACTCAGGGCGGCCACCTCGAGCGCCACGACGAGCGAATAGCCGACTGTGGCACGGGGCTGGAATCCGCCGGGCAGGGGAATCACGGGCACCCCATCCTCGCGCGCCGCGGCCGCGAGCTTGCCGCCGGTGGTGGCGACAATGCGGCGCGCTCCCAGGGCCCCCGCGGCCTCATAGGCGGCCAGGGTCTCCTCGGTGTTGCCGGAGTAGCTAGAGCAGAGCACGGTGCTCTCCGGCGCTGTCCAGGGTGGGAGTCCGTAACCGCGGATCACGACGATCGGCCGCAGTGCGCGGTCGGCCAGGGCCGCCCGGGCCAGCGTCCCGCCCACCGCTGAGCCCCCCATCCCGGCGACGATCAGGCCGCCCGTCGCATCGTGGGGCTCGAGATTGGCCGACTCGACCCGCCAGAGCGCGTCGCGCAGGTGGTCAGGTAGCCCGAGTATGTCGTCCAGCTGCCGGGTGCTGTCGACAGCGGCTATCGCTTCACGGTCGAGTGCCGCCTCCGTCACCGGTCTCTTTCTCCCCCTCGCAGCAAGCTGGGGACGATACGCATTCTCTCGACTCCGCGGCATGCAGCCGCCGGGGTCACCTGCCAGCCGCGCGCCCCACGCCCTCGTACGAGAGTCCGGCCTCGATCACCTGCTCAGGCTCCACGCAGTTGCGCCCGTCGACGACCAGCCGGCCGGCCATCGCGGCGGCCGCAGCAGCCCAGTCCAGCTCGGCGAACTCAGGCCACTCGGTGACGATCACCACGGCGTCCGCCCCCTCCACAGCGCCGATTGCCGAGTCGGCGAACTCGACTCCCACCATCAGCTTGCGCGCCTGTTCCTCGGCCACCGGGTCATACGCCCGTACGCTGGCCCCGTCGGCCTGCAGCCGAGCGGCCAGGACCAGAGACGACGCCTCGCGCATGTCGTCGGTGTTGGGCTTGAAGGCCAGCCCGAGCAGCGCCACCCGCTTGCCGACCAGCGACCCCAGGTGCTTCTGCAGCTTGCCGATGACCCGCCGCTTCTGCAGCTCGTTGACCTCGATGACCGCGGTGAGGAGTTGGAAGTGGTAGCCAGAGTTGCCGGCGAGCTGTTTGAGGGCCGAGACGTCCTTGGGAAAGCAGCTCCCGCCATAGCCGACTCCGGGTTTCAGGAAGCTCGGTCCGATCCGGCGGTCCAGTCCCATCCCGCGCGCTACCTCGGTCACGTCGGCACCGGTCTCCTCGCACACGTTGGCGATCTCGTTGATGAAGGAGATCTTGGTGGCCAGGAAGGCGTTGGACGCGAGCTTGGTCATCTCCGCGCTGCGGATGTCGGTGCGGACGAGCGGGGCGGCGAGAGGCGCGTAGAGCTCGACCACAGCGTCACCGGCCCAGTCCCCGTCATCCCCAACCACGACGCGGTCAGGCTCCAGGAAGTCCGCTAGGGCGGAGCCTTCCTTGAGGAACTCCGGGCAGGAGACGTAGGCAAAGTCTGCCTTGTCCTGCTGAACGAAGATCCGCTTGATCGCCGCGCCGGTGCCCGCAGGAACGGTCGACTTCATGACCAGGGCGTGACGATCTGACTTGGGCATGGACGCCACGACCGCATGCACGGCAGAAAGGTCGGCGTCGCCCGAGTAGGTGGACGGGGTGCCAACGGCAACGAAGAGCAGGCGAGCGTGCTCAAGGGCGGGGGCCAGCTCGGTCGTGAAGTGCAGGCGCTCACGGTTGCGGGCCACGCACTCCCGCAGCCCGGGTTCAAAGATGGGGATCTCCCCCCGCTCGAGGCGGGCGATCTTGTCGGCGTCGATGTCGACGCACCACACCTCGTTTCCGAGCTCGGCGAAACCGGCGGCCGTGACCAGGCCGACATAACCGGTCCCGATTACTGCAATGGGCTCACGCACCGCTGCCATGGGCGCCCGAGGGTAGCGAGCCGCCGGTCGCGGTTCCGGGAGGGCCGTCGATGCGCGTCTACGGTCGCGTCGGCGACGCCACGATGGCCACCATCGGCCAGCGCGATCGAGGCATCAGCCTCAACTCAGCCCGCCGTCGATCGCCCTCAGGCCCGGCTCGGGCGGTTGTGATTCGCTCAGGCTCATCGGCAGAGCACGAACGAAGTCACCCAGGGCCCGCCGATAACGGGCGAGCGAGGAGATCGAGACCCATTCCTCCGGTCCGTGATGGCCCGCGCCGGCCGGCCCGAACTCAACCGCCGGGATGCCGGCGGCGAGAAACGCCGTCGCATCGGACGCGCCGTCACGGCCGACGCTCAGCGCCTGCTCGTGGGAGCGGCTTACGGCCTCGCGGAGAGCTAGGACGTAGGGATTGGTCCGCGGCACCGTGACCGGCGGGTAGATGAACGTCTTGGACACGTGGGCGTCCGGGATTCCCCTGACCTGGTCGAGGATGTCCTCGGAGTCCTGCTCGGGCAGAAAGCGGATGTCAACCGCCATCTGGCAGCGGTCCGGGACCTTGTTGAGAGCGTCTCCGCCCTGGATCCGTCCCAGGTTGATCGACGGCCGGTCGAATAGCTCGGAGGATTCCCGTGAGAAGGGCAGCGTCTCTATGGCGCGGAAAACATCGATTGCCTTGAGCACGGCGTTGTCGCCCAGCCAGGGAGTGGAGCTGTGCGCGGAGCGGCCCGTCACCTCGATCCGCATGGCCAGAACGCCCTTGGCCGCGATCCCGATGTGCAGATCCGTCGGCTCACCCGTGATCGCGAAGTCCCCGCCGATGCCGGATCTGACGATGGTGTCAGTCGAGCGGACGTCGAGCTCCTCGGATTCCTCGTCGGGCACGCAGATCAGGCGGACCTTCACATGCTCGTGGCCCTCCACGTCCTTGAGGGCGCACATCATGGCGGCCAAACCACCCTTCATGTCGTAAGCGCCGCGCCCAATCAGGCGATCGCCCTCGATACGAGGCTCGAATTGCTCCTCGCGTCCCGGAACCACGTCGAGATGGCCGTGCAGGATGATGCACGGCGCGTCGTCGGAGGTGCTTCCCACTTCCGCCAGAAGCACCGGCAGGCCACGGTGCTCAATGTCCCTGACCTCAATGTCACGGGATTCGAGCCAGCCACGGACGAATCCGGCTGCCGCGACGATGTCCTCCGGGCGCGAGGTGTCGTAGCGGATCAGACGCTCAGCCAGGACACGCTCGTCAAGCACGCGTCCCAGGATAGGGGAGCCTCAGCTCCCCTCCGCTATCTCCAGGAACCGCTCCCAGCGCGCCTTATCGCGCTCGGCCACCCGCCGCTTCTCGGTGTCGTCGCCCGCCGACTCAAGCTCACGCTCGGCCTGATCGAGGCGCTCCCGCAGCCGGCTGGTATCGAGCTGGTCCGGAGGATGGGCCTCCTCGACCAGGACCATGACCCGGTTGTTCACCACCTGCAGGTAGCCCTCGGACTGGGCGAAGGTCTCCACCTCCGACTCGCTGCGGTAGAGCCGGAGCTCCGTGGGATCGAGGATGGCCAGCACGGGCGCATGGTGGGCGAGCACACCGATCGAACCGACCGCGGTCTTGGTGGAGACCATCTCCACCTCGTCGTCGAAGACCTTGCCGTCAGGCGTCAGGACCTCGGCCCGGAACTTCTCGTGGGCCATCAGCTCGCGTCGGAGGTCGCGTCGTGGGGCTCGTCCTCGGACTCGGCCTGGGCCACGGCGCCCGACTCGCTCTTCGAGTCCTCCTCGCCCTCGGACCCGGACTCGCCGCGCGCCTCCTCGTCGTCCGCCTCACCCTCCTCGTCGTCCTCGGCCTCATCCTTGGCCCCGCCGGCATCCTTGACGACATCCTCGATCGTTCCCTTCATGAAGAAGGCACGCTCGGGCAGGTCGTCGTGCTTGCCCTGGAGGATCTCTTCGAAGCCCTTGATCGTGTCCTCGATCTTCACGTACACACCCGGCGTGCCCGTGAACTGCTCGGCCACGTGGAAGGGTTGGGAGAGGAAGCGCTGGATCTTGCGGGCCCGGTTCACGGTCAGGCGGTCCTCGTCGGAGAGTTCGTCGATACCGAGAATGGCGATGATGTCCTGGAGTTCGCGGTAGCGCTGAAGCACCGACTTGACCTCATTGGCCACCCGCACGTGCTCCTCCCCCAGGATGTCCTCCTTGAGGATGTCCGAGGTCGAGTCGAGCGGGTCGACGGCGGGATAGATGCCCTGCTCGGCGATCGACCGCGAGAGCGTCGTGGTCGCGTTCAGGTGGGCGAACACGGACGCCGGCGCCGGGTCGGTGAGGTCGTCGGCCGGCACGTAGATGGCCTGGATCGAGGTGACAGATCCCTTCTTGGTGGAGGTGATCCGCTCCTGGAGCTCGCCCATCTCCGTCTCGAGGGTGGGCTGGTAGCCGACTTGCGAGGGCATCCGGCCCAGCAGCGCCGAGACCTCGGATCCCGCCTGGACGAAGCGGAAGATGTTGTCGATGAACAGGAGCACGTCCTGGCCTTCGTTGTCGCGCAGGTACTCGGCCATGGTCAGCCCGGACAGGGCGACGCGCATGCGGGCACCGGGCGGCTCGTTCATCTGACCGAAGACGAGCATCGTCTTCTCGAGCACGCCTGACTCCTTCATCTCAAGCCAGAGGTCGTTGCCCTCGCGGGAGCGCTCGCCCACGCCGCAGAACGCCGACAGCCCCTCGTGCTCCTCGGCCAGGTTGCGGATCAGCTCCTGGATGATCACCGTCTTGCCCACGCCGGCACCGCCGAACAGTCCGACCTTGCCGCCCTTGGTGTAGGGGGCGAGCAGGTCGACGACCTTGATCCCGGTCTCGAACATCTCCTGCGACGGGGTCAGGTCGTCGATCTCCGGCGCGGCACGATGGATCGGCCAGCGCTCGACATCGTCCGGCAGATCGTCGCCCAGGTCGATCGGCTCGCCGAGGAGGTTGAAGATCCGCCCCAGCGTGACCCGGCCGACGGGAACCGTGATCGGGCCGCCGGAGTCGATCACCTCGGTACCGCGGGCAAGCCCGTCGGTCGAGTCCATGGCTACCGCCCGCACCCGGTCGTCGCCGAGGTGCTGCTGGACCTCACAGACGAGGTACTTCTCGTGGGCTGCGGCGATGTCGACGTCCTCCTCCTGCCGGGCGATGTCGGGCCGCGGAACCAGGAGGGCGTGGTAGATCTCGGGCAGCTGCTCGGGGAACACGGCTTCGATCACGACCCCCTGGATCTCCTCGATGCGGCCGATATTCCGCTTCTCGGAGCCCTGGCCGTTCTGAGACTGCTCGCGCTCCTCGCCCTTATCTTGGTCCTTGGATTTAGCCCCGGATTCTTCGGTTACAGACATGTATCTCCAGTCTAGGGTCTACCCGGTCAGCCCCTCGGCTCCGGCTACCACTTCCATAATCTCCTGGGTGATCTCCGCCTGCCGGGCCCGGTTCATCTGCAGCGTCAGGTCGTCGATCAGCGTGTTCGCGTTGTCTGAGGCGCTGCGCATCGCCGTCATCCGGGCGCCGTGCTCGGACGCGGTCGACTCGAGCAGCGCGCGGTAGATCGAAACCTCGACGTAATCAGGCACCAGGCGGCTGAGGATCTGCTCCGGATCGGGTTCGTACTCGACCAGAGCCCGCGGCTGGGAGTCCTCGTCACGTTCCGATGCTTCCGAATCGCCGTCGTCCTCGTCGTCCTCCCCCAGGAGCGTCGCCCGCTGGAGCGGAAGCAGGGTCTCCCGCGTGACCTCCTGGGTCATGGCCGAGTAGTAGCGGTTGTAGAGGATCTCCACCTGATCGACCTCGTCATCGACGTAGGCGGCGATCAGCCGCTCGGCGATCCGGCGAGCATCGGCGTAGGCCGGACGATCGGTGAAACCGGTGAAGCTGTCGACGAGGTCGAGCCCGCGGAAGGTGATCGACGTGGCGGGACGACGGCCCGAGGCGAAATAGACCGCCCGCCGGCCCTCTCGCTCATGGCGCCGACCGGCGGCCACCCCGGCCCGGACGATGCTCGAGTTGAACGCGCCGGCCAGCCCCCGGTCACCGGCGACGAGCAGGATTCCCACCGTCTTCACGTCGCTGTGCTCCTGCAGGATCGGCAAACGAGGCAGGTCCCCTGCTGCCTCCGCGGCCTGGCGAGTCATGCGCCGAATAGCGTCGGCATAGGGCCGCAGCGCCTCGATCCGCTGCTCGGCGCGCCGCAGCCGGGCCGCGGCGACCATCTCCATGGCCCGGGTGATCTGCCGGATGTTCTTGACCGAACTGATCCGGTCCTTGACGTCGCGCTGGGTAACAGGCATCAGACGATCGGCCGCTCGGGGCTAGGCGGCCTCCTCCTCGCCGTCCTGGTTCTCGTCCGAGTCCGAGTCCGAGTCCGAGTCCGAGTCGCTGGAGCGGCTCTTGCTCTCGCGATCCCGGTCCTCGTTCTCCTCCTCCAGCGGGTGGCCCTCCTCGTCGAGGTCATAGCCGAAGTCCTCGGCGAATTGCTTGATCGCGTCCTCGAGCGACTTCTGCACGTCGTCGTCCCAGTTGCCCTCGGCGATCTTCTTCACCGTCTCCGGCTCAGAGCCACGGACGGAGTCGGCCAGATCAGCCAGGAACCGCTCGACCTTGTCGACCGCGATCCGGTCCAGATAGCCGTTGGTGGCGGCGAAGATCTGGACCACCTGATCTTCAACCGGCATCGGGTCACGCTCGTTCTGGTTGAGCATCTTGACCAGTCGCTCCCCGCGGTCCAGCGTGCGTCGGGTCTCGGTATCGAGCTCGGAGCCGAACTGGGCGAAGGACTCGAGCTCGCGGTACTGAGACAGGTCCAGCTTCAGCCGTCCCGCGACCTTGCGCATCGGGGTGATCTGAGCGTTTCCGCCGACTCGGGAGACCGAGATGCCGACGTTGATGGCCGGGCGCACGCCAGAGCGGAAGAGGTCGGGCTGGAGGTAGATCTGGCCGTCGGTGATCGAGATCACGTTGGTCGGGATGTACGCCGAGACGTCACCGGCCTGGGTCTCGATGATGGGCAGCGCGGTGAGCGAGCCACCGCCCGGCCGCTCCTCACCCGTCTCCGGGTCCTTGAGGTCGTCGGACAGCTTGACCGCCCGCTCCAGGAGGCGTGAGTGGAGATAGAAGACGTCGCCCGGGTAGGCCTCGCGGCCCGGCGGCCGGCGGAGCAGCAACGACATCTGCCGGTAGGCGTAAGCGTGTTTGGTCAGGTCGTCATAGACGACGAGCGCCGCCTTGCCGTTGTAGAGGAAGTGCTCGGCCATCGCGCAGCCCGCGTAGGGGGCCAGGAACTTGATCGGCGCCGATTCGTCGGCGGCGGCCATGACGATGATCGTGTTGTCGAGAGCGTCGTTCTCCTCCAGCGTCTGAGCCAGCGCCACGACGGTCGACTTGCGCTGCCCGATGGCGACGTAGACGCAGAAGAGGTCCCGGTCTCGGTTGTTGATGACCGCGTCGATGGCGATCGAGGACTTGCCCGTCTGACGGTCGCCGATGATCAGCTCACGCTGGCCGCGGCCGATCGGGATCATCGAGTCGATCGCCTTGAGCCCGGTCAGCATCGGCTCCTTGACCGGCTGGCGGAGCACCACACCCGGCGCTTTGTGCTCCGAGGGTCGGGTCTCGGAGGTGTCGATCTCGCCCTTGCCGTCCACCGGATTGCCGAGCGGATCGACAATCCGTCCGAGGAGCTCCTCGCCCACCGGGATCTCGAGCAGGCGCTTCGTCCGCTTGACCGTGTCCCCCTCGACGATCTTGTCCCACTCGCCGAAGAGCACGGCGCCGACGTTGTCCGACTCTAGGTTCAGGGCCAGGCCGGTGACGTCGTGGGGCAACTCGAGCATCTCGAACGACATGCAGTTGTCGAGGCCGTGGATGCGGCAGATGCCGTCAGCCACGGAGAGGACGGTTCCGACCTCGCTGAGGTCGGCCTCTTCCTCGTCGAGGCCTTCGATCCGGCTGCGAAGGATTGAGGTGATCTCGTCTGGCTTGATCTGCACGTTAGGTGACTCCTTAAACAGGCGAGGCTAGCTACGCCTGGGCGACTTGCTTACGAAGTTTTTCCAGCCGGTTGCGGATGGAGGCGTCGAGGACGAAGTTGCCGACGCGCAGCACCACGCCGCCGAGGATCTCAGGGTCGACCTTGCTCGAGAGCTCGATCTTGCGGTCCACCTGCTCCCCGATGCTCTTGCCAATGTCGTTCACCGTCTTCTTGTCAAGCTCGATCGCGCTCGTGACCTCGACCGGCAGGAGCTTGTTCTCCTCCTCCCAGAGCTTGTCGAAGCGATCCCGGATCCGGAAGATCACGGGCATCCGGTGGCGCTCGAGCAGCGCCTCGAAGAAGTTCATGACCGCCTCGTCCGCTCCCTGCACAGTCTTGTGGAGGCCCTCCTTCTTCTCCTCGGTGGAGAAGTAGGGCGAGAAGAAGAACCGCGCCATGTCCCGGTTCTCGGCGATCGCCTCGGCGAACGCCTCGAGCTGCTCGTGAACCTCGTCGAGCTTGTCCTGCTCCTGGGCCACCTCGAACAGAGCCCGGGCGTAGACCTCGGCGATCTCCTCCATCAGTCCTCCTGCCGGCTCGGCGCCAGGGCGCTGAAGTCGAGCTCGGACAGGGCCTCCTCGACCAGGCGACGCTGATCGTCGTCGGTGAGGGTCTTGCGGGTGACCTTCTCGGTGGCCAGCACGGTGAGATCGGCCACCTCCCGGCGGATCTGCTGGATGGCCCGCCGCGTCTCTGACTCGATCTCCCGCCGCGTGCGCTCCATCAGGGCCTCGCGCCGCTTGATCGCCTCCTCCTCAGACTCACGCTCATGGGTCTCGCCGGCCTTGCGAGCGCGGTCGATGATCTCCTGGGCCTGCTCACGCGCCTCGGTCAGCCGCTCGCGGTACTCCTCGAGCAGCTGGTCGGCCTTCCGGCGGGTCTCGTCGGCGGCGTCGATCGACTCCTCGATCGCGCGCTGGCGTTTGTCGAGGGCGGCGGAGATGCGCGGGAAGGCGAGCTTCCAGAGCAGGAACATGGAGAGGGCGAACAGGAGCAGCGTCCAGACCATCAGGCCCACATTGGGCGAGATCAGGAAGGAGCCGCTTGAGGAGGCCGGCGTGAGGATGACGGAAGCTCCCATCTACTTGAGGACGTAGGACAGGAGGCCCGCGACGAGGCCATAGAAGAAGCAGGCCTCCGTGAGGGCGAAGCCGAGCCACTGGATGCTCGTGATCTCATCGCGCATCTCCGGCTGACGGGTGACGGCCTCGATCACCTTCCCGAAGATGAAGCCGATGCCGATACCGGCGCCCACGGCGCCCAGACCGCCGCCAATGCCAATCCCCAGTCCCGCCCCAACGCCGCTGGACGAGGACGAGGCCGCGAAGAACAAGAGGTGTGAAAGCAATTCGGTCAGCTCCTTGGTGTCAGTGGGTGGTCGTGGCGCCACCGATGTAAATCGCGGTGAGCACCGCAAAGATGAACGCCTGGAGCGAGGCAATCAGCCCCAGCTCGAAGAGGTAGACAAGAATTCCGAAGGGCAGGGTGAACCAGCCCAGGAAGGACAGGCCGAGGATCACGGCGAGGCCCCCGGCCATGAACAGGATGATCATGTGCCCGGCCAGGATGTTGGCGAACAACCGGACGGTCAGCGAGATCAGCCGCATGAAGGTGGAGATGACCTCCAGGGGGAAGATCAGGAACAGCATCGGGCCGCGCACCCCCGAGGGGATCAGGCTCTTGACGTAGCCGATCGGGCCGTGAGCCCGGATGCCCTCCCAGTTGAAGACGACGAATACGACCAGGGCCAGCGCCAGCGGGACCGAGATGTTGGCCGTCGCCGCGTACAGCGCAAAGGCGGGAATGTGGGCCCCGAAGAGGTTGAACTTCTCCTCGCTGTTGGTGGGCAGGGGCAGGTAGCCGATGATGTTCGACCACCACAGGAAGAGGAACAGCGCGGCGATGAAGGGAAACCACTTGCGGGCTTCCGAGTCGGGCATGTTGTCGCCGGTGATCTGGTCGCGGATGAATGAGTAGGCGAGCTCGACTGCCGTCTGGACCCGGTTGGGACGCATCTGCATCCGCCGGGCGATCCAGAGCATCGTCACCACCGTGAGGATCGAAGCCAGGAACAGGTAGACCACGGCGCGGTTGATGCTGAGCACTCCGAGGTTGACCCAGTTCGTGAGCTTGAACTCGTTCTGGATCTGGAACGAGTTGTTCTTGCCCGCCGAGCCGAGGGCCAAGGCGAGGATGATGGTGCCGCCGAGCCAGATTCCACCTACCGACAGCAGGAGCTTCCGTGTCCGGCTCATCGCCGCCCCTTCGGCCGCTGGAGGAAGGAGACGGCGAGCGCCACCGTGAACGCAAACACGATCACCCCGAGCGTGGTCAGCGCGGCGTCCTTGCCGTCGCTCTTGCGGACCAGAATGACCGCCAGCGCCAGCAGGAAGACTCGGCTCATCAGGTAGGCAAGCCGGAGCGAGATCTCCCGCCGCGGGTCGGGGTGCATCGCCAGGTAGCGGTCCAGCCCCAGGCCGGCGAGGCGGAGAACGATCCAGCCGCCGGCGCCCACGCCGTAGCCGGCGGCGGAGGCGCCCATCAAGAGCAGGATCGGCGCCCCGACGACCACGAGGACAACGTCGAAATAGCGCAGCAGAATCAGCCCATCGGGCTCGATGGCGGATGGCGAAGGGGTGTTTCGGTAACCGCTGATCAAGGGAGTGTGGCCGACTCCAGGGGCCGCTAGGGTAGCGACGGGGAGGCGGACAGTACCTGCTTACCCGTTTTCAGCGTTCGGCGAGCGGGGTGCTCAGCGAGCGGCGGTCCGGCGCCTCAGCGCGCCGCGACCGACGTGCGGCGCCGGCGCTTGGCGCCCCGGCCGCCGACCCCCGGTCGGCGGACCCGCGGCTTGGGCAGCTGACCCTCCGCCCAGGCGGCGGCCAGACTCGCGCGCAGAAGGCCCAGCGTCCCCTCATAGACCAGGTAGCGCGGCTCCCAGCGGGGGAAGAACTTGGCGTTGAAGCGGTACAGGCTCTCGATCTGGAAGAACGGGTTGAGCACCGAGACCACTTTGCCGAGAGCCCGCTCGTGCCAACGCTCGGGGCTGTGCATCCAGCGGGCGAAGGTGGCGAAGTTGAGCGACAGCTCGCACAGGCCGCGATCGCGCAGAAGCTCGGTGGCGGTGGCGACCATGAACTCGGTCAGCCCGTTGGGCGTGGCCGGGTCCCGGCGCATGAACGAGAGCGACACGGCCGAGCGGCCATAGCAGGGCACGAAGTGCAGAACGCCCCGGACCGTCCCCTCGCCGTCGCGCGCCAGGAGCACCAGCGTCTGGTCGACGTGCGGACCGGAGATCGTGTCCATGGCCATCGAGAATCCGCGCTCCGGCGCGCCCTGGCGCCCCAGCTCGAGCACCCGCTCGGCCGCGGCCAGCGTGGGCGCGTCAAGCGCGCTCAGCTCATGGAGCTCGGAGTCGTAGCCCGCCTTGCGCAACCGGGTGACCGACTGGCGAACCTTGCGGATCGGACGGCCCTCCAGGGAGAACTTCTCCAGGTCGATGATCGCCTCATCGCCCAGGTAGAGCGAATGCAACCCCAGCTGCTCGAAGCGCTGCCGCATGGCCTCGCTGGCTCCGACGGCGCCGACCTTGAGCCCGCGGGCCTCGGCGAAGGAGCGCAGCTGAGCCAGCAGCGGATCGATCGCCGCCTCAGGCCCGACGGGATCGCCGGAGAGGAGCAGAACGCCGTTCTCGATCCGGTAGCCGACGAAGGCCTGGCGCTCGGTGGAGAAGAAGTACTGCTTGTCGCCGCGGAGCTTGAAGAAGGAGAGGGTGTCGCGCCCGTGGGAGCGCACCAGCTGCGTGGCCAGGCGGCGAGCCGCGGCGTCAGGGAGCGCCCGGGGCGCGGCCAGGGGCCGGAAGATCACATAGGCGATGGCCAGGAGCGTGCCGAGCTCGACGACGTGGACGGTCAGCGGGATCCAGGCGAAGTGGTAGTGCAGCGCCGAGTGACGTGCGAAGCGGAGCGGCCCCGGCTGCCCGCTCAGAAGATCGCCGGTCTCCCGCAGGACAGAGCCCGCCGAGGGGTGGCCCTGGGAGACCCAGGTGGCGAGGGCGGCACCGCCCAGCCCAAGCCCTCCGAGCAGCGGGACCCGCCACAGGGCCGAGCGCAGGGTGACCGGGTCGTGGCGGACGGTGAAGGCCTGGCGGGAGAGGATGAGGACCGCGGCCACACCCCACGTCAGGACCGTCTCCTCGAAGTCGAGGCCCTTGAAAAGGTCGACCACGCCCAGCGCCAGCATGAGCAGAATCGCGGCGTGCCAGGCCCGCTGCCGGCGCTTGAACAGATAGGGGGCGACGAGCAGGAGCGCGCCTCCGGCCGGGAGGGCCAGAGCGTGGAACAGCCGCATCGCCTCCAGCGGCTCGAACTCCAGGAGCAGG
This sequence comes from uncultured Solirubrobacterales bacterium, assembly GCA_963733555.1. Lineage (GTDB taxonomy): Bacteria > Actinomycetota > Thermoleophilia > Solirubrobacterales > Solirubrobacteraceae > Palsa-465. Next base: position 249,774 of record CAVTDO010000002.1, on the reverse strand, counting down.
TGGCCACGCCAGCGGATGCTCGGGGTCAGCGCCGAAGCGATGTTGATCAGCCCGATGAACGCCGCCGCTAGAGCGGCGAGCGCGGGCACACGATCGGATAGGCGCACGCGAAAAGAGGTCACAGTGTGGACAATCGACCGATCTGACAAAACTCTCCAGCTGGGCGGCCGATAAAACAGGTGTGCCCGGCTTGCGACAGATCTTCTGGGAGAGGGTACGGCCTCGATGGCTCGTGGTTACGGGGTCCGCCCTGGCATTCCTGCTCATCGGTGCGCAAGCCGCCCTGGCCAACCCCTTCCTGCCCCCGGCGGGCGAGGTCTTTCAGGGCGTAGCCGGCCAGCCGCCCGGGTCCTATGAGCAGGCCACCGCGACCTGCCGGTGGCCAAGGTGGCCATGCTCTGGGTGCCCCAGGTCGCCCCCGGCGATCCTGACGTGCCCGGCAACCAGCCGAGCGACTACTGGCCCGGGCGAGCCTGGGTCGACTGGGTGGGGACCGACTTCTATCTGCCCCCAACTTCAGCGGGCTCAGCGCCTTCTACAACGCCTATCCCGGCCTGCCCTTCGTGTTCGGCGAGTACGCCGTCGGCGAGACCGGCGATGACCCGGGCTTCATCAGCCAGCTCTTCGGATGGGCGACCTCCCATCCCCGGGTGCGGATGATGATCTACAACCAGGGGATCAACCCGGTGGGGCCGTTCGGTCTCTATCGCTTCCCCCGGACCCGGAACGCCCTACGCCGCAGGCTCTCGAGTGCGAAGTTCCCCGCCTTCGCGCCTGAGTTCCACCCCTGAGCGGACCCGTGCTCGGCGCCTGCCGCGGCAGAGCCAGCGTCACCAGCAAAGCCAGGATCGGCAGGGCGGCGATCGTCTCGAAGACGGCCCGCAGCCCATGGGCGTCGGCGATCAATCCGAGGAGCGGGGCTCCCACCCCGCCGAGGCCGATCGAAAGCCCGATGGTCACCCCTGAGGAGACGCCAATGCGCCCGGGGAGGAACTCCTGGCCCATCACGATCGTGACCGCGAAGGTGGCGATCGTCACCGCCCCGGTCACGGCGAGGAGCACAACCCCGAGGACGGGGCCTGAGAGCAGAAAGCCGATGATCAGGGGCGGAAGCGCGACCATCGAGCCCATGAGCACGGCTCGCCGCCCGAAGCGGTCGGCCAGCGGGCCGCCCGCCAGCGTGCCCACGGCGCCGCCCAGGAGCATCGCCGTGAGCGCCGCGCTGCCCAGCGCTTTGCTCGCATGCAGGACGTTTACGTAGTAGAGCTGAATGAAGCCGACGAGGCCGAAGTACACAAACGAGCGCAGCGCGATCACGCCCGCGAGGATGCAGAAGGGCTTCCACTCCTCGCGCTGTTGGGAGGCCTGGACGCGGCCACCCACCACGTCGGTGCGAAAGCCGCGCAGCCGCGGCAGCTCGTGGAGCAGCACAGCCGCCATGAGCCAGGTGGGGATGAGCACGAAGACGGTCCCCGAGAGGCCAAAGACGATGACCAGCGGCGTGACGATCACGGGACCGAGGGCGAAGCCGACGTTACCGCCGACGCTGAACAGGCTCATCCCGCTGGCCCGCCGGGTACCGGAGACGTAGTTGGCGAAGCGTGAAGCCTCGGGATGAAACGAGGCCACGCCGATTCCGCTGAGCAGGATCGCGGCGAAGGTGAGGGCGTAGTTCGGAGCCAGTCCGGCGAGGGCGATGCCCAGGCCGCCGAGCCCGGGACCGAGGACGATCAGCCAGGCCAGCGAGAGCCGGTCCGAGAGATGGCCGAAGAGCGGCTGGATGACGCTGCTCGAGATCGTCGCGGCCAGGATCAGCGCCTCGGCCGCCGCATAGCTGAGGTGACGCTGCTGGACCAGCGGAACCAGGAGCGCGGGTACCGCGCCCTGCGAGATGTCGGTGAACAGGTGGCCCGCCGACAGCGTGGCCATGGCCCGCCGGTCGACCCCGGCCAGCCGCCGGTTGATGGCGGCGGCGATCACTCCGTGAGGTCGCTGATCCGCTTCTGCACCCGCCGCCGCTTGTCGACGAGCTCACGCTCGAGCTCCTCGAGCTGACGCCGCCGGCCACGGACGAGGTCGAGCTGGGTGCTGATGTGCCCGAGTGCGTCGCCCAGCAGCCGCCGCTGTTCCTCGGGATCCTCCGACTTCTGCAGCTCACGGCGGATCTCGGCGCGAGCCTCCTCCGCGGCCAGCACCTGCGAGAGCTGCTCGAGCGAGAGCCCGAGCAGGTTGCGGAGCCTCAGGATCTCCTGCACCCGCTCGACGTCGGCCTCGGTGTAGCAGCGGTGCTTGCCGAGCTCCCGCTCGCCGGCCGAGGGCAGGAGCCCGATCTCCTCGTAGTAGCGGATCGTCCGGGGGGTCGTCCCGGTCCGTTCGGCGACCTCGCCGATCCGCAGCGTCTCCCGGGTCGCGCTCACGCCGCCGCCTTGATCCCCGTCGGCTCCGGCTTCGCCACCGCCTGACCAACATGCTTGGGTCGCGCCGCGGCCACGAAGGCGCCGAGGAACGAGACCGCGGCCAGACACCAGAGTGCCGTGTGCATGTTGGAGATGAAGGGCACGAGCTGGGCGTTCGTGAGGTGTCTGGCCAGGCCGGAGAAGACGCGGAACAGGACCGCCTTGGGGACCGAAGAGGTGACGACGGCGAGCACGAAGGCGATCGAGATCACGGCGCCGGTGTTCTGGACGAGCACGCGGGCACCGGCGGCAATGCCACGCCGGTGGGCGGCGACCGCCCCCATCATCGCGGCGGTGTTGGGCGAGTTGAACATCCCGCTGCCCAGTCCGACGATGAACATGTAGAGGCCAGGCGCCACGTAGGCGGTGTCGCGCCCGAGGGTCGTCATCAGGGCCAGTCCGAGCGAGGTGACGAGCATCCCCGCCACAGCCATGCCCCGTGACCCGCGCCGGTCGGCCCAGATCCCCGCCAAGGGCGAGGAGATCAACATGCCCACCGCGAGGGGGGCGAGCTTGACCCCGGCCAGAATCGGCGAGTTGCCCTGGACCCCCTGGAAGTAGAAGACGAAGACGAACATCAGGGCAAAGCGGGCCAGGCCATTGATGAACGCGGCCGCGGAGGCGGCGGCGAAGAGCCGGCTCTTGAAGATCGCGAGGTCGAGCATCGGCGCCGGGTGACGGCGCTCGATGAGGACGAAGGCCGGCAACATGACCGCCCCGGCGATCAGGCCGCCGACGACCACAGGGTTGTTCCAGCCTGAGATCCCGCCCTTGGAGATGCCCAGGACGAGCCCGGTCAGCCCGATCAGGAAGGTCACGGTGCCCGCGAAGTCGAACGTCGTGTCCTCGTCACGCCCGGTCAGCTCACGCAGGATCATCCACGCCCAGGCGCTGCCGGCCAGGGCCAGCGGGACGTTGAACCAGAAGACCCAGTGCCAGCTGATGGCGACGAGCGCGCCGCCCAGAACCGGGCCGATGACCAGGCCCACCGCCGCGACCATCGTGTTCGTGCCCATGGCCAGGCCGAGCTGCTTCCGCGGGAAGGCGTCGGTGACGATGGCTGCCGCGTTGGCGAAGAGGAAGGAACCGCCGAGGCCCTGGACGATGCGCCACAGGATGAGCTGCGTGCCGTTGCCGGCGAAGCCGGCGCCCAGAGAGGCCAGCGCGAAGAGCACGAAGCCGCCGATATAGGCCTTCTTTCGCCCGAACTGGTCCGACAGCCGCCCCGCGCTCAGCACGAGCACGGTGGAGGCGATCATGTAGACGAGGATCACCCACACGAGCTCGAGCAGGCTGGTGTGAAGGCTTCGCTCAAGGTCGGGCAGAGCGATGATCAGCGTGCCCGAGTTGATGGTGGCGAGCAGCATGCCCAGGCTGGTGCACGACAGCGCCCACCACTTGTAGGAGTCCTCGTGGATCCCGGGCCGGCGCAAGCGCCTGGAGGAGAGGGGTTGGACGTTTGAGAGCTGCGGCAAGGGGCCTCCGATTCGGGATCTCAAGCGCCTCGGCCAGGCAGGCCGGTCGGCTCGGTTCTTACGTAAACGTCAGGTTAGCAGCCGAACCTGACCTACGTCTCGAACGCCGCGACCATGGCCAGGATCACGTAGGCCGCGATCAGCGCCGCCCCCTCGAAGCCGGTCGCCTCGCCGTCCCCGGTCACCTGCCAGATGATCACCGCAGTTCCGAACAGGGCGCCCGCGTACACCGGCGACATCGAGAAGGTGAGCCTGGTAGCGGTGAACAGCGAGACGAGCACCATCAGCGGGTAGAGGAAGGCCGCGATCTGGGCCACCGAGTTCTTGACCACCGAGATGGCGAGTTCCGAGCGGCCCTTGGCGGCCAGGAAGATGCCGGCGACGTTTTCGACCGCGTTGCCGGCGATGGCCACGATGACCAGGCCCGCGAAGGCCTGCGTGATGTGGAGCGTCTTGATGGTTGGCGTCAGCGCATGGACGAACCAGTCCGAGACGAACGCCGATCCCACGCCTCCGGCGGCCAGCAGGACCAGGCCCGTCGTCGTTGACAGCCGGGCCGGTTCGCCCTCCGCCGGGGCGACGTCGCTCCGCAAATATTGAGCCAGCCACCATGCGTAGACGAGCAGGATCGCCACCGCCCCGACGATCGAGATCGTCTTGATGTGATGCCTCGCGGTGTCTCCCACGGTGTGCGTGAGCGCGATCAGGATGATCATGAAGGTGGAGATCAGCAGCAGGGTCGCGGTGTCGTTGGGCAACTTGGTGCTGAAGCGCATCACGCCGTCGTCGGCCCGCCGCGCCCCGGCGATGATGACCAGACCGAGCACGAGCAGGGCATTGACCACGATCGACCCGATGAGCGCCGTTTCGGCCACCACGAGCTGACCGGCGTTCAGCGCAAACAGGACGACGAAGAACTCGGGCAGGTTGCCGAGGGTCGACTGCATGACGCCGGTGGCGCCCGGGCCGAACCTGCGCCCCATCTGTTCCGTGGCGAACGAAACGAGCCATGCCATCCCGGCCAGGGCCAGCGTGGCCAGGACGAAGGCAGCGACTTGGGAGAATCCGCTCAGGTAGCGCGCCACCCCGGCAAGGACGGTCGCACCCGCTACAGCGCCGACGGCCGCGCGCTCGGTTCGATTGAGTCCCGTCAACGGTGGCGTCCCGCGGTCGGAGGCGGGGCCGGCGCCGGGGGTGGCCCCCCGGCCTCGGCCGGCCCCAGCTGGACGCGCTCGAACTCGCCCGTCTCCAGCTCGCGGGCCACGTGGGTATCGATTTCGTGCTCACTGGTGTCGGGATCGAACTCGCGCAGCTCGCGGGCCCGGAAGCTCCTGAACTTGAGGATCTCCAGTACGTAGACGAGGTAGACGCTGGCCGCGATGGCCACCACTCCGAGCGCAATCATGAAGGCCAGCCAACCGGCGCGGTAGTAGTGACGGCCGGCCACGTGGACCGAGTAGGGGACGAAGCGCAGGGCGACGGCAACGCCGGCCAGGAGCGTCGTCCAGGCGTACAGGTAGGCGACCGTCTTGCGCTGGCTGAACCCGATCCGGGCCATGCGATGGTGGAAGTGATTGGCGTCGCCCAGCCAGACCTTGCGCCGGTACTTGAGGCGCTTGGCGATGACGAAGCTCGTGTCCAGGAAGGGCACGGCCAGGATGACCAGCGGGACGACCAGGGCGACCACCGCGCCCGTCTTCAGCGAGCCGACGACGGCGGCCACCCCGAGCAGATAGCCGAGCAGGTTGGCGCCCGAGTCCCCCATGAAGACCCGGGCGGGATAGAAGTTGTGGGCCAGAAAGCCGAGTGAGGCCCCGGCGGTGAGCGCGGCCAGGATGGCCGCACCCGGCACGTTGAGGTCGAAGGCGATGATCGAGAAGGCGACGCCGTCGATAGCGCACAGCCCGGCGGCCAGCCCATCCACCCCGTCAGAGAAGTTGACCACGTTCATCATCCCGACCAGCCAGAGCACGGTCAAAAACCCGCCCTCGTGCGGGAACTGGAGCGCCCCGACGAAGGGGAGCGTCACGTCGGTCACGACGGCGCCGCCCTCCACGACGATCACCGCCGCTCCCACCTGACCCACCAGCTTCAGGATCGGGGCCAGGCTGCGCCAGTCATCAATCGCCCCCACCGCTGTGATCACGCACGCGCCGACCAGGATGGTCCAGGTGTGCACCGTGCCCCCGGCGCCGCGTGGGGTGTGCGCGGTGTGCGGGAGCTTGATCGTTCCCGGCAGCCAGATGAACCCGGCCACGACCACCGCGACCAGGATGGCCAGCCCCCCCATGAGCGGGGTCACCCGCTCGGCCAGCCCCCGCTCGCTCGGCATGGCAATGGCACCCGTCCGCCGGGCCACGCGCGCCGCCAACGGTGTCAGCACCAGGGCGACGACCATCGCCACCACGAAGGCGAGAACGGCGTGCAGATAGTTCATGTGCCTGCGAAGGATCGCATCCGGGCGGGACTGCGTCGCCGCGGGCTGCCCGAGGCAGACGGTTCAGGCGCGGGAGACCCCGTTCAGACGGCGGCCGTGGCGCCGAGGCCGGCGTAGAGCGGGTAGCGCTCGGCGATCTGCGCCGCGCGCTCGGCGAGGTCGGCCTGGTGGGTGTCGAAGTTCTCGCTGCACAGGGATTCAGCGATGATCTTCCCCACCTCGACGAAGTCCTCGACCTGGAGCCCGCGGGTGGCCAGAGCCGGGGTGCCGATGCGCAGGCCGCTGGAAACGGCCGGCGGGCGCGGGTCGAACGGGACGGCGTTCCGGTTGACCGTAATCCCAACCGTGGCCAGCCGGTCCTCCGCCTGCTTGCCGTCGAGCTCGGACTCGCGGAGGTCGCACAGCAGGAGGTGAACGTCGGTGCCGCCGGTGAGGACGTTGACTCCGCTGCAGGCGCCGAGCAGCTCGGAGGCCACGGCCTTGGCCCCGGCCACCGTGCGTTCCTGGCGCTCGCGGAAAGCGTCGGACATGGCGATCAGAAGCGCGACGGCCTTGCCAGCGATGATGTGCTCGAGCGGCCCCCCCTGCTGGCCCGGAAAGACGGCCGAGTCGATCTTCTTGGCCAGCTCTTGGCGGCACAGAATCATTCCGCCCCGCCCACCGCCGATCGTCTTGTGGATCGTGGTCGTGACCACGTCGGCGTGCGGCACCGGGCTGGGGTGAAGACCGGCCGCCACGAGCCCCGCGAAGTGGGCCATATCAACGACCAGGTAGGCCCCCACCTCGTCCGCGATGGCCCGGAAGCGTTCGAAGTCGAGGAAGCGCGGGTAGGCCGACCAGCCGGCCAGGATCACCTTGGGCCGGTGCTCCCGGGCCAGGCCCTCGACCTCGTCCATGTCCACGAGGCTCGTCTCGCGGTCGACGTGGTAGGGCACGATCTTGTACAGCCGCCCGGAGAAGTTGATCTTCATGCCGTGAGTCAGGTGGCCGCCATGGGCCAGCTCGAGCCCCATGAGCACGTCACCCGGTTCCATCAGGGCCTGGTAGACGGACTCATTGGCCTGGGCGCCGGCATGGGGCTGGACGTTGGCGTGCTCGGCCCCGAACAGCTGACAGGCCCGGTCGATGGCCAGCTGCTCGGCGACATCGACGTACTCGCACCCGCCGTAGTAGCGGCGTCCCGGATATCCCTCGGCGTACTTGTTCGTGAGCACCGAGCCCTGGCATTCGAGCACGGCCTGAGGTACGAAATTCTCAGAGGCGATCATCTCGAGCGTCCTCTGCTGGCGCTCGAGCTCGAGCGCCAGGACCTCGGCGATCTGAGGATCCACCTCGGCCAGGGGCCGGTTGAAGAAGTCGTGGGGCAAATCGACGCTCACTAGCGGCAAAGGTACCAGCGAGGGTGGCGGTCTCGGGGATCTTCAGCCAACCTCAGCCGCAATTACCGCCAGGTCGCCATCCTCCCAGCGGACCTCGGGCCGGAATCCGGCCTCCTTAAGCCATCGAAGCTGCTCGCTGACCCGGCTCGGCTTGTCGAACCCGGGGGTGAATGGCGTGCGGGCTTCGGCGGGGTCTTCAGGCACGACGACGTCGGCCAGGGCGAAACGGCCGCCCGGGGCGAGTACGCCGGCGAGCCGCCGGAACAGCTCCACTTTCTCGGCCGCATCGAGGTGGTGCACGGCCAGGGCGCTGGCCACCAGATCGAAGGGACCGTCCGGGAGCTCGTCCTGGAGCCGCCCCACCCGGAGCTCTACGCGGTCGCCGGGAAGGCGCGCTCGTGCCGCCTCGAGCATCTCCGGGCTTTCGTCGACGCCGACGACCTCGGCTTCCGGATGCTGCGCCAGCAGGCGCTCGGTCGTGGCGCCGGTTCCCGTCCCCAACTCGAGGACGCGGCGAGCGCCGGTGCCACTGGCGGCCACCAGGGCGCGCTGGAGCTCCTCATAGGCCGGGATATCGGCTCGGATCTCGGCCTCATAGCTCTCGGGATGGAAGTGGAATTGGGCAGACAGGACGCGCTCGAGCTCCGCCTCCCCCACCGCTCCCTGGCGCAGAATGAGCCACGAGCCGTCCTCCTCGTAGCGGCGCAGATCGACCACGGTCGAGGCCGTTCCGGGTAGCTCACCGCCGTCGATGACGAGATCGGCCCGCGCACGGATCGCTTCGGGCACGTCCTCGAGGCGCCGGGCGTCGGGTTCCCCCGCCCGGTTGGCGCTCGATTGCAGGACGGGCCCCCCCACCCCGGCGAGCTCACGGACGCTGGGCACCCGCACCCCGAGGGTTCCGGGATCATCGCCACAGGCAAGGGGAAAGCGCTCGGCGGGGTTGGGGAGCAGCAGGGTCACCCCGCCGGGCAGAAGCGCCCGCATCGCCTGCCGCGTGTGCTCCCCGAGCTCAGGCAGCGCCTCGAGCGCCACCGCAAGATCGAAGAACATGAGCGCCGAGGGTTTGTCCGGCCGGCGTCCCTTGAGGCGGTAGAGACGCTCGATGGCCACCCGGTTGTCGGGATCGCAGGCCAGTCCGTAGACGGTGTCGGCCGGAAAGACGGCCACGCCGCCCGCGGCGATGCAGCATTCGAACGACTCGGCCGGGCTTTCCGGGCTCACCGGCGGCCGACCACCACCCGCTCGTGACCGGCCAGATCGCGCAGGACCTGCGCGGCGCTGAAGCCTGCGTGGCTCATGAGCTCGGTCACCGCAGGGCCCTGGTCGAAACCGATCTCCAGTGCCAGCAGCGGCACCTGGTGTGCCGCCTGCGAGATCAGCCGCCGGATCAGCTTGAGGCCGTCCGCTCCGGCCAGAAGCGCCGACTCCGGCTCATAGCGCTCGATCTCCGGCGGCAGCGGCGCGTCCGAGGCCACGTAGGGCAGGTTGGCCAGGATGGCGTCGAAGGGCCCCGGAACCCCGGCGAGGAGATCGGCCCTGAGCCAGTGCACGTCAAGCCCCAGGGCGAGCCCGTTGGCCCGGGCGACGGCCAGCGCCTCCTCACTCACCTCAGAGCCCCACACGTCGAGGTCCGGGCGCTCTTCTTTCAGCGCCAGCGCAACCGCCCCGCTCCCGGTGCCGACATCGAGCACGCGGGACTGAACCGGAAGGGTCAGCCCGACCTCCACCAGGAGCTCGGTCTCAGGCCGGGGAATCAGGACCCGCGGATCGACGGCCAGGGTGATGTGGCGGAAGTCCCGGCGCCCGAGGATGTAGGCCGTGGGCTCGCGCGCCGTTCGCCGGGCCACGAGGGCGGCGAAGCGCTCCGAGGCTTCGAGCGGGCTGTCGGCATCGAGGACGAGGCGAGAGCGGCTCACCTGGAGCGCTTCGGCGAGTAGGAGTTCGGCGTCGAGCCTCGGCGTCTCGGACCCGGCCTCGGCCAGGGCTCGGGTCGCACCGGCGAGGGCCTCGCGGATGCTCAGACCCGCCGCTGTCTCAGGCATCGGTGCGCTCCTGGAGGCGCCGGCGCTTCTCGTCATCCTGAAGAGCATCGGTGAACTCGTCGAGCTCGCCGAGGAGGATCCCGTCCAGGTTGTGCTGGCGCAGACCGATGCGATGGTCGGTCACGCGGCGCTCCGGGAAGTTGTAGGTGCGGATCTTCTCCGCCCGTTCGCCGGTCCCGACCTGGGCATGGCGATTGGCAGCCAGCTCGGCCTGCTGCTCGGCCAGAGCCCGCTCATAGAGCCGGGCCCGGAGAACCTTCATGGCGCGCTCGCGGTTCTGCAGCTGCGACTTTTCGTCCTGCATCGAGACCACGATGCCGGTCGGCTTGTGGGTTATCCGGACCGCCGAATCGGTCGTGTTCACCGACTGGCCGCCGGGCCCGGAGCTGCGGTAGACGTCGATCTGGAGCTCGCCGGGGTCGATCTGGACCTCGACGTCGTCGGCCTCCGGCAGCGCCGCCACCGTCGCCGTCGAAGTGTGGATGCGGCCCTGGGACTCGGTCTCGGGCACGCGCTGGACGCGGTGGGTTCCGCCCTCGTACTTGAACACCGAATAGGCGCTGTCGCCCTTGACCTCGAACGTGTAGGAGCCGTCGCCGATGGCCAGCGGCTCGACCTTGAACCCGCGGCGCTCGGCGTAGCGGGTGAGCATCCGGTAGAGGTCGCCCGCCCACAGCGCCGCCTCATCTCCCCCCGCCCCGGGCCGGATCTCGATGATCACGTTCTTGTCGTCGCTGGGGTCGCGCTCGACCATGGCCAGGCGGATCTCGTCCTCCAGGTCGGTCAAGCGCTGGCGGGATGAGTCGAGCAGCGTGCGGAGCTCGGGGTCGTCCCCGTCCTCCAGGAGTTCACGCGCCCCCTCGGCGTCGTCGGCGGCGTGGCGGTACTCGGCCGCCAGCTTGGCCGCGGGCTCGAGCTCGCTGTAGGCCTGACTGGCCTCGCGGAAGCGATCCCGGTCGCTGATGACGTCCGGGTCTGAGAGCTCCTGCTGGAGCTCCGCGAAGCGAGCCTCGATCTGGCCGACCAGCTCGTCGATCATCGGCCCGGCCTGTTAAGGGGTTCTATCGGAGCGGGCTGGCCCGACCCCGGCCCGGGCAGCTAGGCGCCGGTCGGGGTGCGGGGCCGACGACCCTTGGCCACGCGGCGCTGGAAGCGCTCCACTCGGCCACCGGTGTCGACCAGCTTCTGCTTGCCCGTGTAGAACGGATGGCAGGCGGAGCAGATCTCGACGTGGATCTCAGACTTCGTCGAGCGGGTCATGAATTCGTTGCCGCACGTACAGCGGACGTGGGCCTCGACATATTCGGGATGCGTTTCAGTCTTCATTACTACTGATTGTAGCCAGGCCCGGGCGCCTCACTGAGGCTCTGAGCACGTCTCGCTGCTCAGCATGGAGCGGCCCAGCACGGCGGTTCCTGAGCCGAGCCAGCGGAAGATGACGCGGAGGCGGTAGGTGGCCGGACCGGGCAGATTGGCCACGAGCTTGCGCAGCCTCCACACGTCGCTCGGCTGCTGGCCCAGCGTGACCGGATTGGGCTCCCGCCAGCGACCGAGGTCGCCTCCCTGGACCGGAGTGAAGGCGTAGCTACCCGAGGTCTTGCGCTCCAGGACGAACTTCATCTGCATCCGCTGCGTCCCGGACATCGGCCGCATCACGCCGACCACCGCGATCACCCGGTCCAGCGCATTGCCCGCCCGCTCGCACACGAATCCGTCCAGCGTGGCCCGGGCGGGCTGGCTGGCGTCGGCGACGGCGGGCCCCGCGGCCAGGGCGAATGCGATCAGCCAGGCGGAGAGGAGGCGCATGCTTCTGTAACAACTCCCGAACGCGGAAGTTGCAGGCGGACCAACGCGATCGTGCCCGGAAGGTCTAGGTGATCTGGTAGAGCGGCCCGTCGCCGCCCTCGGGTGGGGTGAGGCGCCCGCCCTTGGCCGTGATCGCGCCGCACTGAACGCAGTTGGTGTAGTTGACCACCACGTCGACCGGCCCGTGCTCCGGGGCGTCATCGGGGATCTCGTAAACGCCGGCCGGGCACATCCAGCGCCAGGTCTCGGCGATCTCCCGCGGGACCTCCTTGCGAACGCGGATGTGGTTGGGCGCGTCATCCCGCGTCGCGTTGCCGGAGATGTACACCGAGGACAGCTTGTCGAACGTGTACTTGCCGTCCGGCTTGGGATAGCGCTCCTTCGTGTCCCCAATGAACATCGGCTCGGCATCGTCGCGGTGCCACTCCTGCCGCCCGGGCGGCACCTTGCCCTTGGACATGATCGCCGGGCCGGCCAGCAGGCTGCCCACGAGAAAGCCCTTCTGGAAGGCCTGGCGGGCGTTGCGGACCTGGTAGAGCTCCTTGCCGATCGTCGAGTTCTCCACGGCGTCCTCGTAGTCGGAGAGCTCGCCCTCCCCCTTGAGGCTCTTATAGATCGCCTCCGCAGCCAGCATCCCGGACTTGATGCAGTGGTGGACACCCTTCAGCGCGGCCGTATCGACCATCCCGCCCGCGTCGCCGACCAGGACGGCTCCGGGCATCGAGAGCTTCGGCATCGACCAGTAGCCGCCACCGGGAAGCGCCTTGGCTCCCCAGGCGATCCGCTCGCCGCCCTCGAGAATGTCCCTGACCAGAGGATGGGTCTTGAAGGCCTGGAGCAGGTCGTGGGCCGACGTGGTGGCGTCGCGGTAGTTGAGGTCGACCACGAACCCGATCGAGACCAGGTGGTCGCCCGTCTTCTCGTCCTGCATCGGGTATATCCACGTGCCTCCGAGCTGGCCGTACTTGGCTGACACCTTCAGCGGCCACGGCTGGACGAAGGTGTGGATCACCCGATCGAGCGGCTTCGGAACCTTCCACACCTCCTTGACCCCGAGCTCCCACACCTGCGGTTCGCGATCCTCGGCCAGCCCGAACTCCTTGATCGCCGCGCCGGTCAGGTGGCCCCAGCAGCCCTCGGCCAGCACGGTGACCTTGGCCCCGATATCCGTCCCGGGCTCGAAGTTGCCCAGCGGCTCGCCATCCTTGCCCCGCCCCTTGTCGCCGGAGCGGACGCCGAGCACCTTGCCGTCTTCGACGATCAGCTGCGCGCCTGAGGTTTCGGTGAGGACGTAGGCGCCGCCCTCCTCGGCCTTGGCCTGCTGGAAGCGAGCCAGCGCCGCCACCGAGACGACCTCGTTGCCGTGGTTCTTGAAGTTCGGCACCGCCGGAATCGGGACCCGGAGCTTGCTCTTGGGCCCGGTTAGCAGGTAGACGGATTCCTTGGTCACCTCGCCGAAGGCGAAGCGCTCCTTGCGCCAGTCCTCCCGCGACATCTCCGGGAAGAGCTCCTGAAGAGGCCCGGGCCGCATCACCGCGCCGGACAGGTTGTGCCCGCCGCATGTCTTGGCCTTCTCGACGATGGCCACGGGCACCTCCCCGAGTGACTCCATCAGCTCCGGATCATCCCCGAGCAGTTGCAGGAGCCGGTTCGCGCAGGCCAGGCCGGCGGTCCCCCCGCCGACGATGACGACCCCAACGTCGATCCGGTCCTCCTCGTCGTCGAGCGATCGCTTGACGAACTCCTTGACCGAGTCGACGGGTGGCGGGAACTCGCTGGGAGCGGGGGCTGACCCGTTTTTCGACGCCATCAGCCGCCCTTCTTGGCCTTGATCGCCTCGGTCAGCTTGGGCAGGATCTTGTTCAGGTCGCCCACGATCCCGAGGTCGGAGAACTCGAAGATCGGCGCGTTGGCGTCCTTGTTGATGGCCACGATGTTCTCCGAGGATTGCATCCCGACCTTGTGCTGGATCGCGCCGGAGATGCCGGCCGCCAGGTACAGCTTCGGCGAGACCGTCTTGCCGGTCTGACCGATCTGGGCCGCGTACGGGTACCACCCGGCATCGACCACGGCGCGCGTGGCGGCGACGGCGGAGTTGCCGCCGAATGCCTTGGCCAGTGCCTCGGCGAGCTCGAAGCCCTCGGGCTTGCCGAGACCGCGGCCGCCGGCGACCAGGATGTCGGCGCCCTCGATGTCGACGTCGGCGCCGCGCTGCTCGCCGCGCTCCACCATCTTGGCCTGGTTGGACCACTCCGAGTAGTCGACGTCGACGTCGACCACCTCGGCCGAGCCACCGTCCACCGTCCGGGACTCAAAGGCGTTGATCCGCCCGATGATGATCCCCAGGTCGCCCTCATAGCGGGAGACCGAGATCTTCGAGTCCTGGAGGATCGGGCGCTCGGCCACGAGCTTGCCGTCCTCGGCGCGAACGCTGATGACCTCCATGGTCACGCCGGCGCGCATGCGGGCGGCCAGGCCGGCGCCGATCTCGAACCCGAGCAGACCGCCTCCGAACAGCGCGTAGGAGTGCCCGTTCTCGCCGATGACCTGGGCCATCGCGTCGACGATCGGCTGGGCCAGACCCTCGGGGCCCTTGGCCCGGAAGACCTTCGTGGCGCCGTAGGCGCCAATCGACGAGCAGAGCTCGTCGGTCAGGTCATCGCCGCCGAGGACGAGGGCGTGGCACTCGCCGCCGATCTCCTTGGCCCGAGCGGCGCCTTCCGACACGGCGCCGAGGGAGTTCTTGTTGAGCTCGCCCTCGTAGTGAAGGACGTATGTGAGAACGTCGGCCATGTCTAGATCAGCTTCCTTTCCTCAAGCCAGGCGACGATCTTCTCGACCGTCTCATCGGTGTCCTCGTCCTCGATGATCTGTCCCGGCGGCTTGGCCTCGGGATCGTGGAAGTCACCGCAGTGCACGCGGGAGCCCGCCTCGCCCACCTCGGAGGCGTCGATCCCGACGTCGCCGGCGCTCACCGACTCGAGCGGCTTCTTGCGCGCGCCCATGATCGCCTTGAGCGACGGATAGCGGGGCTCGTTGATGGCGTCGCCGACCGAGATCACGGCGGGGAACGAGACCTGGACGGTGTCGTAGCCGTACTCGGCCTGGCGCTCGCAGCGCAGTCCGTCGTCCTCGACGTCCATCTTGATCACCTGAGTCAGCGACGGCATCTTCAGGTGGTCGGCCACCACGGCGCCGATCGTGTAGCACTCGCCGTCGTCTGACTGCTGGCCCAGGAGGACCAGGTCGGGCGATTCCTTCTGGAGCGCCTTGGACAGCGCGTAGCCGGTGGCGGCGACGTCCGAGCCCGCGAGCGCGTCGTCGGTCAGATGCAGCGAGCGGTCGGCGCCGAGCGAGACCGCCTTGTGCAGGGCCCGCATGGCCGACTCCGGCCCCATGGTCACGGCGACGATCTCATCGACCTCGACCGCACCGCCCTCGCGGATCTGCATGGCGGCTTCGATCGCGTGCGTGTCGTAGGGGTTGAGGTTCTTCTCTCCACTACGGTCAAGCCGCCCGGTCGAGGAGTCGATTCGCTTCTCGACGGCGGCGTCCGGGACCTCTTTGACCAGGA
Organism: uncultured Solirubrobacterales bacterium; assembly: GCA_963733555.1. GTDB lineage: Bacteria > Actinomycetota > Thermoleophilia > Solirubrobacterales > Solirubrobacteraceae > Palsa-465. Next base: position 234,602 of record CAVTDO010000002.1, on the reverse strand, counting down.
CGCAAATCTTCAACTGGTTCCTCCTAATCCCATGCAGGACTGCTGTTTCGGCTGAAAGGCGCGGCGTACCGGCGGCGGACTATACCCGGTTGACTGACCAGTCAATCGGCTGTGTTGGGGGCGAACTTTGGCGTGCTGTCGTCGCATAACTCAACCTCCTGGCCAAAGTTCGCGCCTAGGCTCGCCGCTGCGCGACGGCGTCTCGGATGAAGTCGACTGCCTCCTGGGTTGAGGCGCCGGGGGTGAAGATCTCGGCCACGCCTTGGCGCTTCAGCTCCTCCACGTCATCGGCGGGAATCGTTCCCCCGGCGGTGATCACTACGTCGTCGATGCCCTGCGCCTTGAGGAGCTCGAGGATGCGGGGCACGAGCGTCATGTGGGCGCCGGAGAGGATCGAGAGCCCGACCGCGTCCGCGTCCTCCTGGATCACCGTTTCCACGATCTGCTCGGGTGTCTGGTGAAGCCCGGTGTAGATGACCTCCATCCCGGCGTCGCGCAGCGCGCGGGCGATGATCTTGGCGCCGCGGTCGTGGCCGTCCAGGCCGGGCTTGGCCACGACGACGCGGATCTTTCTCTCGGTGGTGGCGCCCATGGGCGGCGCGGGATTCTAGTTAGAACGCCGGGGATTCGGTGTAGGTCCCGAATACCGTCTGGAGCGCCTGCACGATCTCGCCCTCGGTCGCCTCGGCGCGCGTGGCCTCGAGCAGGTGGGGCATGAGGTTCTCCCGCTCCTCGCGGGCGGCCTCCACGAGCCGATCGAGCGCCGCCGTGACCCGCTCGCCGTCCCGGCGCGCGCGCACCGCGCGCACGCGGGCGATCTGTTGCGGTTCGAGCTCCGGGTCGATCCGGAGGATCGGCGTGGGGTGATCGTCGCCCTCGGAGTAGGCGTTGACGCCGACCACCTTGCGCACGCCCGCCTCGACCTCCTTCTGGTAGACGAAGGCCGCGTCCGCGATCTCCCGTTGCGGATAGCCCGTCTTGATCGCCTCCACCATCCCCCCCAGCTCGTCGATCTTGGCGAAGTAGCGGTAGGCCTTCTCCTCCATCTGGTCGGTCAGCGCCTCGACGAAGTACGAGCCGCCCAGCGGGTCGATCGTGTTGGCCACCCCGGTCTCCTCGGCGATGATCTGCTGAGTCCGCAGAGCCACCCGCACCGCCTCCTCGGTCGGCAGCGCCAGCGCCTCATCGAAGCTGTTGGTGTGCAGCGACTGCGTCCCACCCAGGACGCCCGCCAGGGCCTCGATCGCCGTGCGCACGATGTTGTTCAGCGGCTGCTGAGCCGTCAGCGAAACGCCCGCCGTCTGGGTATGAAAACGCATCAAGAGCGAACGCTCGCTGCGGGCGCCGAACGTGTCACGCAGCTCCCGGGCCCAGATCCGCCGGGCCGCCCGGTACTTGGCGATCTCCTCAAAGAAGTCGATGTGGGCGTTGAAGAAGAACGACAGCCGCGGCGCGAAGTCATCCACGTCGAGCCCGCGCGCGACCGCATGCTCGACGTAGGTCAGCCCATCCTTGAGCGTGAACGCGAGCTCCTGGTCGGCCGTCGAACCCGCCTCCCGGATGTGGTAGCCGGAGATAGAGATCGGATGCCAGCGCGGCATCTGATCCGCGCACCACTCGACCATGTCGGTAACCAGCCGCATCGCCGGATCGATCGGGAAACACCACTCCTTCTGGGCGATGTACTCCTTCAAGATGTCGGTCTGAATCGTCCCCGCCAGCATCTCCGGGCCGATCCCCTGACGCTCGGCCGCCACCACATAGAAGGCGAGCATGATCGCCGCCGGCGCGTTGATCGTCATCGACACGCTCACCCGATCAAGCGGGATGCCCTCAAACAACGTCTCCATGTCCTCGAGCGTGTCGATCGCCACCCCCTCCCGCCCCACCTCACCCAGCGAACGCGAATGATCAGAGTCATGCCCCATCAGCGACGGCATGTCAAACGCCGTCGAGAGCCCCGTCTGGCCGTGGTCAAGCAGGTAGCGAAACCGCTCATTGGTCTCCCTGGCGCCCCCGAAACCCGCGAACTGGCGCATCGTCCACAACCGACCCCGATACATCGACGGATACACGCCACGCGTATACGGAAACTCGCCCGGGAACCCGATCGCCTCCTCCGGCATCCGCCGGCAGATCACGCTCCGTATACAACGGCTCGATCGGCACACCGGAGATCGTCGAAAACGGCGCGTCACGCTCCGGCGTGGTGGCGAACTTCTCCCGCTCCCAGCGCTCCTCGTCTGAGACCTTCGAGCGGGTGGCCATGTCTGATGAGTCTACGGCCGCAGGCGGGCGGCCAAACCGCTGCGCCGCCGGCGGACCACGGCGGCGCTCACGGCGCCTCCGGCCGCCGCCGCGCCCGCGACGCCCACTGTTGTCTTCAGCCTTCGCCCCAGCCGGTCGAAGCGCAGGACCTGCCAGCCGTTCTCACGCGCCTCGGCCAGGAGCTCCTTGTCCGGGTTGACGGCGACGGGGTGGCCGACGGCGCGGAGCATCGGGAGATCGGAGGACGAGTCGGAGTACGCGTATGACGCCTCGAGGTCGATGCCCTCGCGTTCGGCCAGGCGCTTGATGGCGCGCGCCTTGTCGGCGCCGTAGATGAAAAGGCCGGTCGGCTCGCCGGTGAAGCAGCCGTCCGAGACCTTTGAGAACTGCGAGCCGATCCCGCCGTCGAAGGTGAGCACGTGGGCCAGTAGCTCAGCCAGCTCCTGCGAGGCGGCGGTGAAGATGTAGACGCGCCGACCGGCGTCCTGATGCTCATAGGCGACGCTGAGCATCTGGGGATAGACCCGCGGCAGGATCCGGGCCAGGACGTCCGGCCCAAGCCGCTCGAGGTCCTTCACCCGAGTGCCCTCGAGCGAGGCCGAGATGCGGTCCCGCAGGGCGTGGGTCGTCTCGTCGGTCGCCCCCTGGAGGCGGAAGCGAACGTTGGCCCACCCGTCGGAGATGAGCTGGCGGCGGGAGAGGAGTCCCGCCTTGAAGGCCGCGCGCCCGAACTGGAAGGCCGATGAGCCCTCCATCAGGGTCCGGTCCAGGTCGAAGAACGCCGCCGTCGCGGGGGGCGGCCGGAGGATGTCCTCCTCAGCCGCCATTCACTTCGATGATCACCGCGTCGCCCTGGCCACCGCCGGAGCAGATGGCCGCGCACCCGAGGCCGCCGCCGCGACGCCTGAGCTCCAGGACCAGCGCGCCGAGGATCCGGGCGCCCGAGGCTCCGATGGGATGCCCGAGCGCCACCGCACCGCCGTTGACGTTGACCTTCTCCTCATCGATACCGAGCATCCGGATCGAGTTGAGCGTGACCGAGGCGAAGGCCTCGTTGATCTCCCAGAGATCGATGTCCTCGACGTTGAGCCCGGCCTGCTCGAGCGCCTTCTGCGCCGCCTTGGCCGGCGTGCGGGCGAGATAGGCGAACTCGTCGCCCACCGCGGCCCGGGCGATGATCGTGGCCAGTGCGGCCCGGTCGTTGCGCTTGGCCCATTCATCGCTGGCCACGACGAGTGCGCCCCCGCCGTCGTTGACGCCCGGCGAGTTGCCGGCGGTGTGCGAGCCCTCCTTGCCCACCAGCCCGGGGAGCGAGGCGAGTCGCTCCAGCGAGGTGTCACGGCGGGGACCCTCGTCGATCTCGACCGTGGTCTCGCCCTTCTTCGACTTGATCGTGACGGGAACGATCTCCTCGGGGAGGCGTCCCTCGTCCGTGGCCTGGACCGCGCGCTCGTGCGAGCGCAGCGCCCAGCGGTCCATGTCAGCCCGAGTCATCTCGAGCTCGTCGCCGACCTCCGTGGCTTCGACGAACATCTGCTTGCCGGAGAAGGGGTTGGTGAGTCCGTCGTGGACCATCGCGTCAAGCGCCTTGGCGTCGCCCATGCGGAGGCCGAACCGGGCGCCGGGCAGCAGGTAGGGAGCCTGTGACATCGACTCCATGCCGCCCCCGACCCCCACCTCGATGTCGCCGGCGCGGATCGCCGCGTCGAGCAGGCCGACGGCGCGGATCCCCGACGCGCAGACCTTGTTGATCGTCTCGGAGGAGACCTCCTTCGGGATGTCCGCCTTGATCTGGGCCTGGCGCGAGGGAATCTGTCCCTGTCCAGCCTGAAGCACCTGGCCCATGACCACGTGCTGAATCTGCTCCGGCGCCACTTCGGCCCGTTCCAGCGCCGCCCTGATGGCGGTCCCGCCCAGCTCGGTCGCGTCGAGGCCGGCCAGGCCGCCGCCAAGTTTTCCGATCGGCGTACGGGCGGCTGAGAGGATCACGGTCTTGGGCATCTAGTAGGTCTCCAGTGGTTTCGGTGGCGCCGTCGGCCAATCGTAGTCATCCCGGGCTCCGCTCCGCGTGAGCAGCCGTGCCCACGCTGCTAGCGTCGCGGAGCCGTGCTGATAGAGGCGACGACACAGCCCGGCGACGCCACCGGGGCCGACACCATCGCCGTCGGCCTGTTCGAGGATCAGGCGACCGGCGACACCGGCCACGGCGTCGTCGACGCTCTCATCCGCCGCGGCGAAGCCCGGCCCAAGTTCGGCCACCTCGCCGTCGCCCACGAGCACGGGCACCGGCTCATCGTGGTCGGGCTCGGCGAGCGCTCTGAGTTCGGTCCCGAGCGCGCTCGCCGGGCTGCTTCCGCCGTGCATCGCCGGGCCGGCGAGCTGTCGGCCCGGACTCTGTGCTGGATCGTGCCCCCGCCCGCGCGGGCCGAGGTCGTCCGCGGCCTCGTCGAGGGGACGCTGCTGCACGCCTATCGCTTTGACCGCTACCGCCCCGCGCCTGCAGGACCGGCAGGGGCTCGAGCGGCTGATCATCGCCAGCACCGAGGACTTCTCAGCCCCGGCGCACGAGGCGGCCATTGTGACCGCGGCCCAGAACCGGGCCCGGGACCTCGGCAACACGCCGGGCAACGACCTGCCTCCGGCCGCTCTGGCCGACTACGCCCGGGGCCTGGCCGAGCGCCACCCGGAGATCACCGTCGAAGTGATGGACGGAGAGCAGATCCGGGACGCCGGAATGGGCGCCTTCGCCGCCGTGGCCCAGGGCTCGCCTGAGAGCGCTCGGCTGATCCGGATCGAATATGAGGGACCGAACGCCGGGTCCTCAAGGCTCGCCTACGTGGGCAAGGGCATCACGTTCGACTCAGGCGGGATCTCGCTCAAGCCTCCGGCGACTATGCACGAGATGAAGTTCGACATGCTCGGCGGAGCGGCGGTGATCGAGGCCATCGCGGCGCTGGCCGAGCTCGGGCACCCCGGTCCGGGTGCTGGGTCTGGTCGGGGCCGCTGAGAACATGCCCAGCGGCACCGCCGTCAAGCCGGGCGACATCGTCCGCGCCCTCGACGGGACGACGATCGAGGTCAACAACACCGACGCCGAGGGCCGGCTCGTGCTCGCCGACTGCCTGTGTTACGCGCGCCAGCTCGGCTGCGACGAGATCGTCGACATCGCCACCCTGACGGGTGCCGTCCAGGTCGCGCTCGGGTCGGTATACGCCGGGGTGATGGCCAACAACGGCGACTGGGCGCACCGGGTGGAGGAGGCGGGAAAGCGCGCCGGCGAGCCGGTCTGGCGTCTGCCTCTGCACGCCGACTACGCCGAGCTGGTCAAGGGCCGCTACGCCCAGCTGACCAACCGGGCCGAGCGGCGTGAGGCCATGGCCATCACGGCCGCCGAGCTCCTGCACCACTTCGTGGGAGATGTCCCCTGGGCACACATCGACATCGCCGGGACGGCCTGGGACGTCCACCGCCCTTACTTCGTGGGCAAGGGCGCAACGGGCTTCGGGGTCCGGCTCCTCGTCGAGCTGGCCCGGTCCGGGGCCCCGGCCGCAGACTAGATCCGGATCACCGCGAGGAACCGCCGCACGAGCGCCAGACGTCCCTCGAACTTGACCCGCCGCTGGGCGACCATCCCGAGCGCCGCCCGGCCCTTGGCCGCCATCGGGTTGGGCACGCCGCCGACCAGTGGCGCCACCATCAGGCTCACCAGGTCCGGCAGCGCCCCGGCGACCCGGACGTCAGGCGCCTCCGCCGAGCCGTCCTCGACGAGCACGTGGCCGCGGTCGAAGACGATCCGGACCGGCGGATAGGGCTCCTCGAAATTCAGCTCGATCACGGCCTCCAGGGTCTTGACCAGGTCCGGCCTCTGACCCACGCCGCGATCGACGATGGCCATGATCGCCGGCGCCACACCGCCCTCGGTCACCTCGCCGAGCTCAACCCGGAGCGCCTTTGCCGCCATCGCTGGGGTTTACCCTGCGGCCGTGGACTTCGATCTCCCCCGGATCACCGTCTGCTCCGTGACACGGTCCGGGAGTTTGCTGAGCAGGAGGTGGCGCCCGTAGCCGAGGCGCTCGATCGAACCCACGCCTTTCCCTACGAGATCGTCAGGCGGCTGGCCGAGCTGGACCTGATGGGGATTCCCTTTCCCGAGGCGTACGGCGGGGCGGGGGGCGACTCGCTGGCCTACGCCCTCGTGGTCGAGGAGCTGACCCGCGTCGACTCCTCGGTCGCCATCACGCTGTGCGCCCACACCTCGCTGGGCACCCAGCCGATCTTCCTCTTCGGGAGCGAGGCGCAGAAACAGGAGTGGCTCCCCCAGCTCTGTAGCGGGCAGCGGCTCGGGGCCTTCGGGCTGACCGAGCCCGAGGCGGGCTCGGACGCTGGCAACACCCAGACCCGGGCCGTCCTCAAGGACGGCGAGTGGGTGATCAACGGCTCCAAGCAGTTCATCACCAACGCCGGCACCGACATCTCCGGGGTGGTCTCGATCACGGCGGTGACCTCGCCGACCGGCGAGCGCCGGGAAATCTCCAACCTGCTCGTGGCCAACGGGACTCCGGGTTACGAGCCCGGACCGCCCTACCGGAAGATGGGCTGGAACGCCTCGGACACCCGCCCGTTGTCCTTCGTCGACTGCCGGGTCCCGGAGGAGAACCTGCTCGGGCAGCGTGGGGCTGGGCTGCGTCAGTTCCTCCGCATCCTCGACATTGGCCGCATCGGCGTGGCGGCGATGGGGGTCGGCCTGGCCCAGGGAGCACTCGACCAGGCGCTGGCCTACGCCAAGGAGCGCCGCGCCTTCGGACAGCCGATCTCGAAATTCCAGATCATCCAGGCCAAGCTGGCCAACCTCTCAACGGAGATCGAGGCGGCTCGGTTGCTCGTCTACAAGGCCGCCTATCTCAAGGACAACGACCGGGACTTCAGCCTCACCGCTGCCCAGGCCAAGCTCAAGAGCGGCCGCCTCGCCGTCCACGCGGCGGACGAAGCGGTCCAGATCCACGGCGGCTACGGCTACATCGAGGAGTACCCGGTGGCGCGCTTCTACCGCGACGCCAAGATCCTCACCATCGGCGAGGGCACCGACGAAATCCAGGAGATGGTGATCGCGCGCGGTCTCGGGGCTTGAAGCAGTCTTTTTGCAGTTAGCGGTCTTGTTTCGTTGCAGTTCGGACCGCGACCATCCCCGCCATGCCCGAACGATGGCGTCTGGGTTAAGCCATGGCGTACCAAATCGCCAGAGATCGTGTGGGCCGATTGGCGAGCCGGCAGTTTGGTCGTATCGCATGGCGCCAGCTTCGGCAGCTGGGCGTGGCGAAGACGATGATCCAGCACCTGGGTCGGGCAGGGCTATCTCCATCCCAAGCTCCCCAGCGTCTACGCCGTTCGGCCACGACGCGCCGAGCGTCGAGGGCTGATCTGGCCGCGGCGCTTCTGTATGCGGGACCGGGCGCGATGCTGAGCCATGGGACAGCGTCCTGGTGGTATGGGCTGATCGAGCGCCCGCCCAAGCATCCATGTCAGCACTCCGCGGCGCTGCCGGTCGCTTCGCGGCATCACCGTGCATCGGCGACGCGTCTGCCAACGCACCGGGCACAAGGGCCTCGCCATCACCACCGTGTCCCAGACCCTCCTCGACTACGCGGCCGGCGCGCCGATTAACCAGGTCCGCGTCGCCCTGGCCAACGCCGAGTACCACCGCGTCCTCAACCTGCCGAGATCAGCGATTTGCTCGGCCACGGACGGTCCGGCAGCGCGAAGCTTCGCACGGCCCTCAGCCGCCATCAGCCGCGCCTGGCCTACGCGCGTAGCCGGCCCGAGCGGGCCTTCCTCGAGCTGTGCGAGGCAGGCAATCTGCCTCTGCCTGAAGTCAACGTCCGCGTTGCCGGCTGGAAGGTCGACTTTCTCTGGCGCCGGAACGGCGTCGCCGTAGAGATCGATGGCCACGGCAACCACCACACGCCGGCGCAACGAGACCGTGACCGGCGGAAGGAGCTCGCGCTACGCCGCGCCGGGCTGGTCGTGAACCGCTACAGCCAGGAACAAGTCGAGATCACCGGGCCGGAAGTCCTCGCCGATGTGATCGCGACGCTCGCCGCCGGCTAAGCCTCGTCGCTCGCCGCCGGCTAAGCCTCGGTGCGCTGCGCGGCTTGATGTTCAAGCACCGTCTCAGCCGCGCTGGCCGGGTCGATCTCCCGGGAGACAACCCGATCGAGCAGCTCCTGGACTTCCGGATCATCACGCACCGAAGCCTCGAGCTCACGCCGCATCCGGTAGGTGGCGAGCCCGAGCACCTCGTTCATCAGGTTGCGCCGGCGGCGCGCGGCCAGCGTTCCTTCTGACTCGATGTAGGCGCGGTGCTCGGCCAGCTTGTCGGCCAGTTCCTCGATCCCCTTGCCGCGCGCGGCTTCGGTCCGGAGCACGGGAACCTCCCAGCCTTCCCGCGGGCCGAGCGCCAGGACGCCCCTGATCTCCCGCACCATCGTGTCGGTCAGGGGGTGCTCAGCCTTGTTGACCACGATCACGTCGGGAATCTCCATCACCCCAGCCTTCAGAGCCTGGATCGAGTCGCCGGATCCCGGCATTAGCACCAGCACGACGGTGTCGGCGTGGTCGATGATGTCGACCTCGGCCTGGCCGACGCCCACCGTCTCCAGCAGCACGACGTCACGACCGGAGGCGTCCATGAGCAGAGCGGCCTGAAGCGCTGCCTCGCTGAGGCCGCCGAGGGCGCCCCGCGTGGCCATCGAGCGGATGAAGACACCGGGATCCAGGAAGTGGTCAGAGAGCCGGATCCGGTCGCCCAGAAGCGCGCCGCGGCTGAAGGGCGAAGAGGGGTCGATCGAGAGGACGGCGACAGTCCGGTCACGTTCACGCTCGAGCTTGGTCAGCGCCCCGAGGAGGGTCGACTTCCCCGCTCCGGGCGGTCCCGTGAAGCCGAAGACGGCGGCGCGGCCAGTCTGGGGGTAGATCTCGCGGACCAGCGCCCAGCCCTCGGGGTCGTCGTTCTCAACCAAGGTGATGGCCCGGGCCAGGGCACGCTTGTCGCCGGCCAGGAGGCGTTCGGCCAGCTTCTGATCCGCGTCCGCCATGAGGCAGATCATCATGCCAGGGCGCTCGGCCCCCGCCTGCCGCACGCCGTTACGATCCCGCCGTGTCCATTGCTCCGAGCAGGCCCCGTCCACGCGGGGATCGGCCGCCCGCCCCCCATGCGCTGCCGCCGATCGTCCGCTCCGGGCCGCCCCCCCTGCACGGCGGCCCGCTCACCTTCCTGCGCTTCGCGCGGGAGCATCGAATGCTCACCCTCGGCCACGCGCGGCTGGCCGCGCGCTGGCTGTGGCTGAAGCTCCGCTGGCGCGGGCGCCTGCAAACCGACGGGCTCTGCTTCATCTGCCCCGGGGTCAAGTTCGAGATCGGCCGCGGGGCCACGGTGCGGCTCGGCCGCTGGTCGTGGATCGGGCACCGCTGCAAGATCCGCGCCCACGAGGGGGAGGTGTCGATCGGAGCCAAGTCCGTGCTGGGCCAGGAGTGCACGATCTCCGCCTTCCAGCACGTCGCCATCGGACGTGAGTGCATCATCGCCGACCGGGTGATGATGATCGACTTCGACCACGGGATGGTGGAGGTGGAGCGTCCGATCCGTCTCCAGGGGATCTACAAGCGCAACGTCGACGTCGGTCACAACGTGTGGATCGGCTACGGAGCCTGCGTGCTCCGCGGCGTCAACGTCGGCCACAACTCCGTCATCGGCACCAACTCGGTCGTGACCGCGGACGTGCCCGAGAACGCCGTGGTGGGCGGCGTGCCGGCGCGGCTCATCCGGATGCGCAAGGCGCCCAAGACGTTTCGCTGGGAGTAGGCGCGGCTTAGCCCCCCCACCCCACGAGCTCGGGGGCCAGGTTCCGCAGCGCCGGCTCCAGCTCGGCGGGCCTCGTGAGCGCGCGCTCAAAGGCCCGGGCATGCCAGTGCGCTCGCTCCCGGGGGTACTCGCCCGCCGTCCCGGAGGCGGCCAGAAACGCCCAGTCGCTCGACTGGAGAGCCAGGAGCTCACGCAGCGCCCGCTCGCCCGGCTGCCCCTCTACGCCCAGGGCACGGAGCTCAGCCGTGCGGGCCAGCCAGGCGAGCTCCGCTACCGCAGGCCCGCTCCAGGTCCGCAGGTCGCCACCGGTGCCCCAGCTCGTGACGCCGAGATCAGGCGGCGCAGGCTCCGGCTCATGGCGTTCGAGCGCCTCGTCCAAGGTGGTCAGCTGCAGGCCCTGCCGCGCCGCCTCCTCGATCACCGCCGACAACCACCACACCCCTTCGTACCACCAATGCCCCAGGAGTTCGGTGTCGAGCGCGCACACGCAGACGCCACCGTCACGGACGCGCGCGGCGGCGCGGGCAACGAAGTCCCGCGCATCCTCGCCGACCTGGGCCCGGGCCGCCGAGACGTCGTACGGGTCTCCGTCATTTCGCCACACGCGGTGGTGATGGGGGGTCAGGCCGTGGTAGTCGCGGTAGGCCGGATGCGATGGGTATCCCTCCTGGCTCCAGACCAAGGACATCGTCTGGCGGTCAACGGGCCAGAGCACCGGACCGGCTTCCGTGGCCAGCGGTCGCAGCTGGCGCGCGTCGCCGAACCCGAAGCGGCGCGTGAGCTCGACGCAGACCGTCCGCACCCCCGCCTCCTCGAGCAGCTCGTCGAGCCAGGCGGCGTGGGCGCATTCGGGCAGCCAGAAGCCACCCGCCCAGTCGCCGAAGCGCCGCCGGTGCGCGGTGATGCCCGTCTGGGCCTGCAGCGCGATACCGCGGTCGGAGGCCAGCAGCGGGAGCACGGCGTGAGTGGCTGCCGACGTCCAGCCGGCATGGTGGCCGAGCTCGGCCATGAGCCCGTCCGGAAGTGCCGCGAGCCGCTCAACCACCGCGGCGTACTCGGCCGCTGAGCGTTCGAGCTCGGGCAGGAACGCGTCCTCACCCCGGCTCCGGAAATGTTCGACATCACGGCTATGGGACTCCGGTCTCACCTCGCTGAGGAAGCGCAGGCACCGGTCGATCGCTCCCGGGGCCTCGAGCTGGTCGCAGAGCACAGGCGTCAGCGACAGCGTGATCGGGGCCCGCCCCAAGACCTCGAGCAGCGGAACATAAGAGGTGGCCACGGCCTCCCACAGCCATTCCTCGCCGAAGGGCCACACGCCAAAGCCGTCCGGGCGCTGCTGGAACGCAGCCTCGTCGGCCGGGGGCCAGGGGGTCCCTCCCTCCACATACGGCATGTGGGTGTGGAGAACGATGGCCAGCTCGCCTCGGGGCGTCATCCCACGGAGGCTATTTGTCAGGGCCCGAGCCCTCCGGTCTACGATGCTCGCATCAGCGGCAGGTCACGCATCTCGGACGACCAGCGCTGGCGGGCCGGATACCCGTCGAGCAACGGCGCCTCGGCCAAAGAGCCCAGTGAAGGGTTGAGCCGGCTGCTGGTGCTCGCCTACATCACCGCGATTTCGATCCCACCACTCGGATTGGCCCTGGCCGTCGTCGTGGCCCTCCGCCTGGGCAAGCCCCGACACGCCATCTGGATCGCCCTCCTCAGCCTGGTCACCGCCGCGCTGTGGGTTCTGATCCTGACCTCGGGATCCATCGACACCGCCAGCTCGACCGGCTTCTGAGCCGGCGGCCCGGACCTGGGCGGCGCCCAAGCCCGAGCCGCAACGCAGGTGGCTCAGCCGACGACCATGAGGGTGTTGCCCTCGGGGTCGCGCAGCCAGAACATCGGCGGGACGGGGTCGCCCATGCGGCTGACCTCGGCATCGACGTCGACGCCCGCGTCCTTCAGCTGCGCGTGATAGGCATCGACGTCCTCGGCGTAGAAGCTGATGCCCGTCTCGCGATTGCCCGGCTGGGTGCCCCCAGGGGGAGGCGGAGCCAGGGCGATCGTCGTCTCGCCGTCGGCCGGGCCTACCTCGACCCAGCGGTACTTACCGTCGAAGGGCACGTCCATCCGCTTCTCGAAGCCGAGCTTGTCGACGTAGAAGGCGATCTGACCGTCCTGGTCGCCCACCGGGATTATCACGGTGGCGATCTTGCTGACCTGCGTCTTGGTGCTGGGCATTGCTTCCTCCTGGGGAGTTTGGGAGATCACACCCTCTAAGACGGGTGTACCGGCGGAAATTCATCGCCTCTTAGTCGCTTGCCACACCGCTCATACACCGGCGGCCGATCGTTGAGGAGAACCCGGGTACATCCCGGACGAAGGGAAAGGACGGAACGTGATGTTCCAACAAGCCAAAAAGGTATTGGGCACTTCCGCAGCTCTGGCTGCATTCGGGCTCGGTGGCGCGGCGATCGCTAATGCTACGGCGACCGGGACGACCGGGACCACCGGTGCCACGGGGAGCCAGAGCGGTTCAAGCTCATCCGCTCGCCCCGCCTTCAACGGACCCGCCCACGGCACGGCCGCGCACGAGGATGCTGAGACCGCCGTGGCCGGCACGCAGGCCACGAAGGTGCAGGCCGCCGCGGTGAAGCTGGTCGGGAGTGGCACGGCCGGTCCGGTAACGACCGACTACACCCGCACCGGCTACGAGACCACGGTGACGAAGTCCGACGGCAGCAAGGTTGAGGTTCATCTCAACAGCTCGCTGCAGGAGCTCGGAGGCCCGGGCGCCATGGTGGCCCGGGTGGTCCAGGCGGTGGAATGCCCGGCGGGCCCCCGCCGAGCGGAACCGCTGCGGGCTAGTTCGCCGGTGCCGTGACGAGGGCCCGCTGCGGCGGCCCTCGTCACCGGGACCGGGCCGGTCAGAGCCGGCAGACCGCCAGGAAGTCCAGCGCGCGATCGAGCTCGGCCGGGCGCTCGGTGGCCGGACGCAGGGCGAAGTCGCGTGAGTCGATCGCCGGCGTGAAGCGGTCGTAGAAGGGCTTGGTGATGCCGAGGGCGGCGTGGACGCGGTCCCAGCCCAGCGACAGGGCCCAGGCATGGGCGCGGAGCTTGCGGGCGTGAAAGAGACCCAGGAGCTCGACGTCGCCGAACTCGGCCCGGCACAGGGCATCGAATTCGTCGGCCCGGTATTCCCGGATGTGCCAGGGATTGCCGGACCGCGACTCGCCCGCCGGGGCAAGCGTGAGCACGTTGGGAGTCGACACGTAGGCGACACCGCCCGGCGCGAGGATCGATCGGAAGTGCCGGAGCACCCCACCCGGATCCTGGACGTGCTCGATCGTCTGAAGGAAGACGACCGCGTCGTAGGCCCCCGGCTCGCCGTAGCTCTCCACCACCCCGCGGTCGAAGCGGAGGTTCTGCCGCTGGTAGCGCAGGCGGGCGTGCTCGTGGGCCTCCGGGTTGGCGTCGAGACCGAGCACACTCGCGGCCGAGCGTGAGAGCACCTCAGAGCCGTAGCCCTCGCCACAGGCCATGTCGATCACACGCTTGCCGATCACCCGGGCGCCGATCCACTCGTAGACCGCCAGATGGCGCTGAAACCAGTAGTTCTCCTCAGGCACGTCGGGCAGCGTCCTCTCGCCCGTCAGCTCGAGGGGGGGTACGCCGGGCGGCTGGTTTCGCTGGAGGTAGGCAGTCATGAGATCGGCGAGAGGGTAATGTCCGCCCGCTTATGCAGGCGGTTCGGAGCTCGGACGAGATCAGGGAGGCCAACACTCGGTACCACGATGTGGCCGCCTCGAGCTACGACTCCAAGTGGGGAATCGACTTCGGCGAGGTCGGCCAGAGCCAGGTCCTGGGCAAGCTCCGAAAGCTCCTCGGCCCCGAGCTTGACCGGGGCTATCCGCGCTCGCTGGAGATCGGCGCCGGCACCGGCTACTTCACGCTCAACCTGCTTCAGGCCGGCGTCGTACGAGAGGCGACGTGCACTGACATCTCGCCCGGGATGATGCGAACGCTTTCCTCCAACGCCGACCGCCTTGGCGTGCCGGTGAGAACGGCCCGGGCCGACGCCGAGTCGCTGCCCTTCCCCGACCAGAGCTTCGATCTCGTGCTCGGGCACGCGGTGCTCCACCACCTGCCAGACCTGGACCGTGCCTTCGCCGAGTTCCATCGCGTGCTGCGTCCGGGCGGGCGGATCGCCTTCGCCGGGGAGCCTTCACGCACCGGGGACAAGCTGGCCTCGGTGCCCAAGCGGAGCGCCCACACGATTGCTCCGCTCTGGCGGGCGCTGCTGCGGGCCCAGCCCGCCCCGCCGGCCGGGGCGTCCGGGCACGACCCGGTCGAGGCGCACGACCACAGCCTGGAGCGCCTGGTCGACATCCACGCCTTCGTGCCCAAGGACCTGATCGCCCTGGCCGGGCAGGCGGGGTTCGTTGACGTGAAGGTCCGCGGAGAGGAGCTCGTGGCCAGCTGGTTCGGCTGGTTCAACCGCGCCCTCGAGGCCAATGCCGATCCGGCGCAGGTGCCCATGCTCTGGCGCCAGTACGCCTTTCACGGCTACCTGCTCCTCCAGCAGCTCGACGAGCGCGTGCTGGAGCCGCTCCTGCCGCCGGCCATCTTCTACAACCTGCTCCTGGCCGCGCGTAAGCCGTAGTCCCGTCATCACCACTCCCCCGGCCTCCTTAGACTAGGGGCCGGGATGCCGGACGGCCTGCGCCAAGAGTTCCCTCTCTTCCCGTTGGGGATCGTGGCGCTGCCGGGAGAGATGATCCCTCTCCACATCTTCGAGGCGCGCTACAAGACGATGATGAACGAGTGCCTGGAGGCAGAGAAGGAGTTCGGCATCGTCTGGCTCGCCGACGACGGGCTGCGGGAGACCGGCTGCGCGTGCGAGATCGACCAGGTGCTCGAGCGGACCGAGGACGGCCGGATGAACCTGCTCACGCGCGGGACCCGGCCCTTCCGCGTCGTCGAGCGCCTGGCTCATCTGGCCTACCCAGCCGGAGTCGTCGAGTTCCTGGCGGACCGCGAGGAGGCCATCGACCCCGAGCTCCTGGCCAAGGCCCACGAGGCCTACTCCGAGCTGGTGCGGCGGGCCACCGACGACGATCCCGACGCTGCGGAGCTGGCTGAGATGGACGCCTACGCGATGGCGGCCACAGTCGACTTCGGACCCGACGCCAAGCAGGGCCTGCTCGACCTCCGCTCCGAGAACGCCCGCCTGCGCCTGGTCACCCGCCTCTTCCACGCCGCGGTCGAGCGCCTCGAGCTGATCGACCGAGCCCAGGAGCGTGCCCGCTCGAACGGGAAGATCCGCTTCGGCGGAGGAATTTAGGCGTTGTAAGCGACCATCGCGATCCCGAACAGGATGCAGTAGATCCCGAACGGGCGGAGGTTGCCGCGGCGGAAGTAGCGCATGAGGAAATGCACGGTGAAGACTGCGGTGATGGCTGCGGCGACAGCTGCGATCACCGCGGCGCCCCGGATCCCGGCGCCGAGCGGGCCGGTGAGGTCCGGAATCTTGTACAGGCCGGCGGCCAGAATGATCGGCGTGGCCAGTAGGAAGGCATAGCGAGCCGCGTCCTCGTTATCGAGACCTCGCGCTAGCCCACCCGCCATTACCACCCCATCGCGGCTGATTCCGGCGATCAACCCCGCTGACTGCACCACCCCCAACCCTGCCGCTTCGCCGTAGCTGAGCGAGGTCAGCTCACGCCCTCGCTCTCCGGCTCCGTGGCGCCGGGCGAGCTCACGGACTTCGGCCCGGCGACGCAGGCGCTCAGCCCCGAGCAGGATGGCGCCGTTCACGACCAGGAAGATCGCCGCGATCTCCGGTTTCGCGGTGGCCGTCCGAGCCGTGTGCTCAAGCGCGATACCGAGGATCCCGGTGGGAATGCTCGAGACGATGATGAGCCAGGCCAGCCGCTCGTCCCTGGTCTCGATCGACCATCGCCGGAGCCCGATCATCCGCTTGAGCGAGACGAAGAACGCCCGCACCAGCTCAACCCAGGTGCGCCAGAAATAGATCAGTAGACCGACGGCGCTCCCGACGTGGAGCATGACGATGAACGCGAGCCAGGGCGACTCCGGCCGGGACTGAAACGCGACGATCTGGCTCCACCCGAAGAGCTTCGGGAACAGCACGGTGTGGCCGAGGCTCGAGACCGGGAAGAGCTCGGACACCCCTTGCAGGACCCCGAGGACGATCGCCCGGAAGGTCGTGAAGCCGTGGTTTGAGGCGGCCAGCGCGAGCACGAGGCGGCACAGTAGCGGCTGGGCTTACGGCAGCTAAGCCGGGGTGCCGGTCAGGCGGATCGTCCACACCCCTGCTGGGCGGCCCGGAGGGCGAACTGCTCCGCCTGGGCCAACCGGGGATATTTCCCTGTAGCTGCGGCGGTATCGGGGAAGGCGATCGTGCCCTGCTGGAGGCGCATGGTGTACCGGTAGACGCTGTTGGCGGGTGAGGGAATTCTCAGCTTTGCCCGGGCATCTCCCCCCAGCGAGCTGGCCAGATCCCGTGCCTGGAGGAGCAACGGGTCCGACAGCCGCCGCGGCCGTCCGCCGTTGCACGCGATGGTTCCGCCGTCGTTGACGAGCAGCGTCAGCTTGCCGCCGGCGCCCGTGCGCGTGAGCAGGAAGAGGTCAGGCGACTGGACGGCGAAGCCGCAGCCGGCGAGCAGAGCGAGGAGCGCGCCCACGAGGATCCATCTCACGCCTGCACCGTAATCGCCGCGCCACCACGGCGAGGATCGCCGCCGCCCCAAAAGTCCCCATTGCGGTCCCGTTCGACCGCCTGAACGCCACCGAAGAAGAGGTTGCGATCCCGGAAGCGCGCTATCGCCCGCCCGCGTCGCTCGAGCTCCGCGGTGTCGATTCCCGGCTCGGCGTAGACGATCCCGTCCTCGAAGTGGACCCTCGGCGCGTCGACGGCGGCTCCGGCGCGGAGGCCCTCGTCGACCACGCGGAGGATCGTCTGGAGGATGGCGGAGCGGATCCGATTCGAGCCGGCGCTGCCCAGGACGAGCTCGGGCACCCCCGCGCGCAGCACCACCGTCGGCGCCATCATGCTCGGCATCCGCCGCCCGGGGGGGTCGCGGTGAAATCCGAGGGGGTTGAGGTCCTGCTCACCGAGCATGTTGTTGAGGTGAACCCCGGTGCCGGGCACGAGCACGCCGGAGCAGGAGCCGTTCGAGCATGTGACCGCGCATGCCCCGCCCTCGCGGTCCAGCACCGAAATGTGGGTGGTCGAACCGAGCGGGCCGCTGGCGGCCAGAAAGCGGCGCACAAACCCAGGGTCGTCGAGCCCGGACAGGAATTCCGCCGTCCGCTGCGCCTGGGTGCGCTCCATCACCTCGACCACCCGCTCGATGTCCGGCGGCCCGGTGTCCTCCTGGAGCCAGGCCAGCGCCCGGGCGATCAGGATCCCCCCGGCCGATGGTGGCGGGTTGGTCAGGACGGTCCGCTCGCGGTATCCGACCTCGATGGGCTCCCGCTCGATCACTCCGAACGCCGCCAGGTCCGGCGCTGTGAGCATCCCGCCGCGCTCGGTGACCCACTCGGCGATGGCCTGCGCAATGTCACCGGTGTAGAAAGGCGCGGGACCCTCGGACCCCAATCGCTCGAGCACATCCCCCAGCTCCGGCTGGCGAATGGTGTCGCCGGTACGCGGGAGGCGCCCATCCGGGGCGAACACCGCAGCGCACTCCGCCGTCGAGAGGACGATGTCGCCCAGGAGCTCGAACAGGTACGCCTGCTCCCGGGTTACGGTGACTCCACCGCGCGCCAGCTGAGCCGCCGGGCGCACGAGCTCGGCGAGCGGAATTCGGCCGAAGCGCTCCGAGGCCTCGCAGATCCCCGCCGGGGTGCCGTAGGTCCCCACCGACGCCGCCCCGATGTTGAACACCTGGACGGCATCGCCGAAGGAGATCGTGATCGGGATGAGCTCGGCCCGGGCCGCCGGGTCGCCGCCGCGCCCCGGCGCCTCGACGAAGAAGTCGAGCAGTGACGCCTCGCCATCCGGCGAGACGACCAGCATGTAGCCCCCCGCCCCGGGCCCGGTGAGGAGCGGTTCGCAGGCGAACGAGGCCAGCATCGCGGCCACAGCCGCGTCCACCGCGTTGCCGCCCTCTCGCAGGACGTCGCCCCCCACCCGTGCGGTCACCTCGTGACCGGCCGCAATCACGCCGAGCTGGCGCCCGGCCATCGAACGCCTACCTTCTGGGGAGGAACTCAGGGACGTCTAGATCGATCGCCGGGCGACGGCTGACCCTCACCTCGCCGCTCGGCACGCGCAGCGGCGACCGCGGCGCGGTGAACTCCTCGATGCCGGGCTGCTCGACCGCGTGGCGGCGCGGGCGGCCATCGGCGTAGCCGGTGGCCACAACAGTCACCCACACCTGATCGTCGAGCTTCTCATCGAGCATCGCCCCGAAGATGATGTTGGCGTCGGGATGCGCCGCCTCGGAAACGGCTCGGGCCGCCTCGTTGACCTCCCATAGCGACAGGTTGTTGCCGCCGGTGATCGAGAGAAGGATCGAGTGGGCGCCCTCCATGCTCGTCTCGAGCAGCGGGGAAGCGACGGCATGCTCGGCGGCGTCGATGGCCCGGCGCTCGCCGGTGCCCATCCCAATCCCCAGCAGCGCGTTGCCGGCGCTGGTCATGATCGTGCGCACGTCGGCGAAGTCGAGGTTGATCAGCCCGGGCAGGGTGACGAGGTCCGAGATGCCCTGAACCCCCTGGCGGAGCACGTCGTCGGCCACCCGGAAGGCATCGACCATCGAGGTGCCGCGGTCAAGCACGGAGAGCAGGCGGTTGTTGGGCACCACGATCAGCGTGTCGACCTCTTCGGAGAGGTCGCCGATCCCCGCCTCAGCCTGGTCACGACGCCGTGAGCCCTCGAATTCGAAAGGCCGGGTGACGATTCCCACGGTCAGGGCGCCCAGATCACGAGCGATGTGGGCGACGATCGGCGCAGCGCCGGTGCCCGTGCCGCCACCGGCGCCGGCGGCGATGAACACCATGTCCGAGCCTCGCAGCATGGACTTGATCCGGTCGGAGTCCTCGTGCGCGGCGCGGCGTCCGAGCTCCGGATCGGCACCGGAGCCGAGCCCGCGCGTGACGGTTTCGCCGATATGCAGCGTCTCATGGGCAGCCGAGAGCTGGAGCGACTGAAGGTCGGTGTTGATGGCCAGGAACTCCACACCCGCGACCTCGGCCTCGACCATCCGATTGACAGCGTTGACGCCGGCTCCTCCGACTCCGACGACGCGGATCACGGGGTTACCGACCGTGACCGGCCGGGGGTAGCTCTCGGTGTAGCGATCGGCGGGAGCGATCGGCTCGGCGCGGTGGCGGACCGGCGCCGGGGTGGGTCGCTCGAGCAGGCTCTCGGGAATGTCTGAGGAGAAGGCCTGGCGCAGCCGCTCCTGCGGCGAGGGGACGCGCGGTTCCAGCGTCGGCTCAGCCGGGGAGGCGCCAGCGGTCTCCGGTGCCCGCTCTTCGCCGCTGGGCGCAGAAGCGTCGGCAGCGGGCGAATCAGAGGGCTGATCTTCCGTCGTCCGGCGGAAGAGGGCGGCGAGGGGGCCCTCACGCATGCTCGCGCGCTTACCGGTTGGCATGTGAGAGAACCTCCTTGGCGAGCTGTCGATAGGCATCGGCGGCGACCCCGTTCGGGTCGTACTTCAGCACCGACATACCCTTCACCGGTGCCTCGGCGAAGCGGATCGTCTTCCGGATACGCGACGCAAAGACACGGTCGCCGAAGTTCTCCTCGAGCAGCTCGATCGCCTCCTTGGCATGAAGCGTACGGGTATCCATCATCGTCGGCAAGATCCCCTCGATGTCCACATCGGGATTGAGGTTCTCACGGATCATGGCCAGCGTGTTCTGGAGCTGGATGAGACCGCGCATCGACAGATATTCGCACTGCACGGGGACGATCACCTTGTGGGCCGCTGTGAGGGCGTTGATCGTGAGCAGGCCAAGGCTCGGCGGAGTGTCGATGAAGACGAAGTCGTAATCCTTGTCGACCTCCTTGAGCGCCTTCTGGAGCGAGCGCTCGCGGCCGATCATGGTCGACATGGCGATCTCGGCTCCGGCGAGGTCGATCGAGGCGCAGGCCATGTCGATCTCACGCTTGCGGACCACCTCCCGGATCGAGGTGTGGTGGACGAGGACGTCGTACATCGACTTCTCGAGCGTGTCCGGGTCGATTCCCTGCGACATGGTCAGGTTGCCCTGCGGATCCATGTCGACGCAGAGAACGCGGTGACCCTCCTCAGCAAAGGCCACGGCGAGGTTGAGCGTGGTCGTGGTCTTGGCGACGCCACCCTTCTGGTTGGCGAACGCAATCACCTTGAGGGGCACAGGAGGCTCCGATGGCAGAGGGGACTCATACGCGCCTGTATTCGCACGCTAGAGCCGGAATCCTTTGCAACCGGCCCAGCTACGCTGCGCCAGCGTGACCAAACTGCTCGACAAGCGGCTGATCTTCGTCACCGGGAAAGGGGGCGTCGGCAAGTCCACGGTGGCCGCCGCCCTCGGGGTGCTAGGCGCGCGGCACGGCCTGCGGACGATGGTGGCCGAGCTCTCGAGCCAGCAGCGCGTGCAGGGCCTGTTCGACCGCTACGGCGAGCATTTCGAAGAGGTACAGCTGGCTACACGCCTGTTCACGATCTCGATCGATCCCGAGAACGCGATGGACGAGTACCTGCGGGTCAAGGTCGGTCCGCTCGGGCACGCGCTGGCCGGAAGCCGTCTCTTTCAGGCCTTCGCCATGGCCACACCGGGGATGCGGGAGCTCCTGACCATCGGGAAGGTGTGGGAGCTGGCGCAGCTGCACCGCCGCACGCGTGGGGCGAGCCCGTATGACCTGGTGATCGTGGACGCGCCGGCCACCGGCCACGGCCTCGGCCTGCTGCGGACCCCGCGGACGTTCGCCGACATAGCGCGCGTGGGGCCGATCGCCCATCAGGGCCGGACCATCGCCGAGACGCTGGCCGACCAGGACTTCACCGGCGTTGTCGCCGTGGCCACGCCGGAGGAGATGCCGGTCAACGAGACGCTCACGCTGTGTGAGGACGTGGAACGGGAGGAGCTGGCGCTTGACCTCGTGGTGCTGAACGGGCTATACCCGGTCCGCTTCGATCCGGCGCGAGGTCGGCCAGCTCGCAGATGCGCTCGAGCGCAGCCGCTCACAGCTCTCCCGCACGGCCCTGCGGGCTGCCCTGGCCGAGCAATGCCGGGCCGAGAACCAGCGTGAGCAGCAGGCCCGCCTCAAGGCGGGGGTCAACGGCCGCCTGGTCGAGCTCCCTTATGTATTTACCGAGCAGTTCGGGCCCCGCCAGGTCGGAGCGCTGGCCGACGCGCTCGAGGCGGCGCTTCGGAGCCGCCGGCGATGAGTGTCGCCGAGCTGCTCGAGGGCAAGCGGATCTGCGTGTGCGCGGGGTCGGGCGGGGTCGGCAAGACCACGACCTCGGCTGCGATCGCGCTCGGCATGGCGGCCCAGGGAGCCAAGGTGGCCGTGGTCACGATCGACCCGGCTCAGCGTCTGGCCAACGCGCTGGGGGTTGAGGAGCTCCCCAACGAGCCGCACCGCGTGGAGGCGGGGCGGCTGGCCGAGGCGGGGCTCGAGGTCCAGGGCGAGCTGTGGGCGATGATGCTTGACCCGAAGCGGACCTTCGATGAGCTGATCGACCGGGTGGCGCCGGATCCCGAGCGGGCCGAGGAGATCAAGGCCAATCGCGTCTACCGCGAGCTCTCAAGCGCCGTCTCCGGCTCCCAGGAGTTCACCGCCGTGGCCAAGCTCTACGACCTCGACCGGGAGCACGACTTCGATCTTCTGGTCCTCGACACGCCGCCGTCACGCAACGCGCTCGACTTCCTGGAGGCGCCCCAGCGGCTGAGCTCGTTCCTCGAGGGCAGCGCCTCAAGGCGCTGGCCAGACCCGCCGGCCGGGGCATCCGAGTCCTGGGCCGGAGCGCCACCCCGCTGCTCGGGGCGCTTCGCCAGCTCACCGGAGTCGACCTGCTGACGGACCTGGGGAACTTCTTCGGCCTGCTCGGCGACATGACGAACGACTTCAGCCTCCGCGCCCAGCAGGTGGAGGAGCTTCTGCGGGCCCGGACCACCGCGTTTGTGCTCGTCACCTCGGCCGAGCGCGAGCCGATCGAGGAGGCGATCTGGTTCCACCGCACGCTCGAGCAGGGAGGGCTGCCCTTCGCCGGGGTGATCGTCAACCGAGTCCACCACGATCTGCTCGACGGCTCAGAGCCTGAGGACGTGCGGCCGGCGCTACGCCGAACCCTGGGAGCCGATCTGGCTTCCCGCGTGGCGCAGAACTTCCATGACTACCACGTGCTGGCGCGGCGCGACGATCTCAACGTCGAGCGCCTGGCCAACGCGCTCGGCGACGAGCCGCTGCTGGTCGTGCCCCAGCTCGACGAGGACGTGCACGACCTGGAGGGGCTCCTGCGTATGCACCGCTACCTGTTCGCGTCCGCGCGCGAGCGTGAGCAGCTGATCGCCGATCTGGTCGCTTAATCGTTGGCGGAGGCCTGGATCGACACCGCGCCCCCTGCCGCCCACGAGCACCAGTTCAGGATCACCGGCTGCCAGCCGTCACGCGTGACCTCGGTGCCGTCCTGGAGGAGGGTGAGCCGCTCGTCGTGCAGCAGCTCCCACACCGTCTGCTCGGCCACGCGCAGCCGCTCGCTCGCCCGCCAGGTCACATCGCCGGCGAGTTCAACCACCTGAGCCAGCGGGATTGGCGCTGCCGCCGCGGCCGCCAGCAGCCGCGCCTTGACCTCGTCCAGCTCCGCCGGCCCCTCCTCCCGTTCGCGCGCCGCCGCCAGCAGCTGCTCGGTCACCTCCTCCCCACCGCGGGTCACCGTTCCCCACCCCCGCCCCATCCCCAGGTCCTCCGCCGCGAGCTCACGGCCCTGGTAGATCGTGAGCTTGGCGCGGTTGGGGTCCCAGCGGTGATCCTTGAGGTCGAACGCCTGCCCGGCCGTCCACGGTGAGACGACGCGCGCGTGGAGCTCCTCTGGGCTCAGGTTGAATGCGCGGGCAACGTTCGGGAACTGGCGCAGCTCGACGTGGAACACGTGGAGCGGTGCTCCGGTCAGTGTCCCGAGGCGTCCTGGAAGCGCCGGCGTGCGTCTTCCACCGTGCTCAGCGCCTGCTCGCGGTCACCCCAGCCGAGGACTTCGGAGTGGCGGTCGGCGTCGAGGTCCTTGTAGACGGCGAAGAAGTGGCTGATCTCCGAGCGCAGCTGCTGCGGCAGCTCATCCACGTCCTCGATGTGGTTCCAGCCCGGATCGTTGCGCGGGACGCACAGCACATGGGGGTCATCCCCCTTCTCGTCGGCCATCTTGAACAGACCGACGATCTTGACCGGCACGACGCAGCCGGGGAAGGTCGGCTCGGAGACGCACACGAGCACGTCGAGCGGGTCTCCGTCCACGGCCAGGGTTTCGGGCACGAAGCCGTAGTCGGTCGGATACACGACCGAGGCGGAGATGAAGCGATCGAGCTTGATCGCGCCGAGCTCCGCGTCGTACTCGTACTTGTTGCGGCTGCCCTTGGGAATTTCGACCACGCAGTTGAGCTCCAGCTCGCTCAATTGAGCCTCCCTCGGGACACGGCCAGACAGGCCTCGCAGAACGGCCAGGGCGGATTCCACGGATAGTCGGTGACGTCCTTGCCGCACAGGGCGCGGTTGGCGTCGGTCTCGGTCACCAGATGGCAGAGCTCCTCGAAGCCGTCGTCGCTGATCCGAGGCACGTTGAAGCACGCCGGGTGGACAGTGGGCACGGTGACGGGGGCCATGACCGTGAGCATAAACCCGGACCTACCCCCAGATACAGGACGAGCGGGCATCGCCCGCTCGACGCTGTGATCGCGCTCCCCCTGACTACTTGATACCCCAGGACTTACATGTCGTGCCTGGTGGGCATGACACTCCCGGCCTCCTCGGAGACCGAGTAGGGAGCGGCCACTGGAAAGGCTACCGGCTGTTCGCCGGTTTGGGGATCGGGCTCGCCGATTAATTCCTCGGCGATCTCGCCGGCCAGAAGGTCATCGGCCACGCGGACGAGATCGGGATCGAGGTGTCCGCAGAGGACATCGCAGAGCAGAGCGCTCAGGTGCTCGCAGAGCTCGTCGACGAGCTCTGCCGCCCCCGGCTCCGGCGGGACGCCGCCAGCGATCACGCTGCGCTCCAGCACCACGGCGCGACCCAGGCGGGCAGTCACAAGGTCACGCTGCTCCTCCGGGGCGCAGATCGCCGCCAGACGTGCGCAGAGGCGGCCGCTGTCCGGGCCCTCGGGCTCGAGGAGCACCCGCAGCGCGAGGAGGTAGTCGGTCAGCGCCTCGAAGGGGACCAGCCGCTCGCACCCCATCTCGAACCGGGCCAGTGCCCAGGCCACCGGTCCCTCGTAGGGTCGCCGCTGCTCGACCAGGTTGGCGAAGGCGCGCAGCTCGTCCTCCTGGTCTGCGGTGATGACGACGGGCAGCCGCGGGCGGCCGGCTACGCCGAAGGGGACAAGGCGCCACGGACCGGTGTCCATCCGGATCCAGGCCAGGGGACCGAGGGCATAGCCGCCGCGCTCGAACAGCCGAAGCGCCGTGAGCAGGCGGCGGAAGCGCGTCCGGGCCAGCGAGAGCGGGGGCGGTTGCATCGGGTCCTGGGTCACGGTCAGCTTGACCAGCACGTGGGGCTGGCCGGCATCGCCCCGCACCGCCTCGAGCGGTGCGTCGGCCATCGCGTCGGCCCAGACGAGCGACAGTCCGTCGCCCAGCGAGAGCTCGGAGTCGGTGTCCTCAAGCGTGAGGCCCAGGAGCGGCGCGACCACTGTGGTCAGGCACTGACCCTCGTACAGCGAACGTTCGAGCTCCTGGTAGGCGGCCTCGAAGCGTTCCGGCTCGAAACCGAACTCGCTGCGCTCGGCGAAGACCACGCGCAGGAAGGCGGCCAGCGCCGCATCGGCGCGCGGACGGGGCTCGACGGGTACCGGCTCCCCGCGGGCGGCCAGGTAGGCGGCCACGCGGTCTAGCCCAGCCAGAGAACGCGCCGCGGGGGCGTAGGTGGCCAGCGCGGACAGGAGCCCGAGACGGGCGTCGATGAAGGCGTCGGTCTGGGGGCGGTAGCAGTAGAGGGGGGTTCCGCGGCCGCGCCCTGCGGACTCGACGAGCTCGAACGGGATCTCGGCCCCCTCCACCGTTGCCGCCGTGAGCTGCATGGCGGCGTCGGTCGTGAAGGCCTCAAGGATGGCGTGTAAATCGGCGTTGCGCACGACCGCGAATTCGCCCCAACGCCGAGCGATCCTTCACACGCAGCGCACGTTGCAGCGCGCCGAGCCGCCGACGGGGCTAGAGCCCTTTCTCGAGAGCGAGGACGAGCAGCGTGATCGCCGCCGCGGCAGCGAGGAGAACGATGGCCAGGTTGGCGGCAATGAGCATGCGGAGGTTCCGTCGGCGAGCCGGCTCCGCGTTTGAGCCCGAGGGCGTGGAGTCGGAAGGCGCCGCGGGCACTGCGGAGGAGACCGACGCCGCCAGCCGCGCCGTAACGAATCGGTTCAAGCTCACCTGCTCACGCTCGGCCGCGCGGGTCAGCTCCTCGTGGAGGTCGCTGGGCATCCGGACCAGGAAGCGGCCGCTCGGGGCGGAGGCTCGCTTTCCCTTGGAACCACCGCGACGGGGCGGCGGAACCACGCGCGGATCCTCCGCCGCCGCCGAGAGCCAGCCATCCATGGCAGCGCGGAGGTTCTCCACCGCCTCATCTGGCGTTGCGCCGCGGGCCTCAGAACCCGGCAGCTCGTCAACCGACGCGATCCAGCCGGTGCCCTGATCGCCTTCTCCGGGCTTGACGGTCACGTGGTAGGGCAGGACCGGGTCTTGGTTGCCTGACGCCCCGGTCGCCCGGGGTTGACGGGCCTGCTCCTCCAACGCACCCACGGCCCCGATTTTAGTGTCCGCAGGCTCTGAGGCTGGGCGGTTTCGACCAGCCGAGGGCTGAAAGTTATGTTGCTCAGCAACCTCAGAGGCCGGTATCACCGCGCCTTCAGTGGTATCACCGGCGCCGGTCTGAGGAGGCTCCCGATCCAGCTCTCGGCGGAGCTTGGCGAGCGCCTTGGTGAGCGATCGAGAGACCTGTGCCTGCGAGATCCCGACCTCCTCGGCGATCTCCCGCTCGGTCAAATCGGCATGAAAGCGCAGGAAGACGATCTGGCGCTCTCGCTCATCAAGCACCTGGGTGCTCGTCTCAAGCAGCAGACGGTCGTCGGTCGCCTCCAGCGACTCGGAGTCGGCGGCCGCCTCGACGTCCTCTGACACGGCGGGGAGGGGATCACGAGCCCGCTCGGCCTCGAGTGCCCGCTCGACGTGCCCGCGCTCGACTCCGAGGGCGCTCGCCAGCTCGTCCACGGAGGGCACGCGCCCCAGTGAGGCCGCGAGTTGGCTGCGTGAGCGGGCGAGCTGACCGGTCATCTGGCGAAGCTGGCGGGGGATCCGCAGGGAGCCGGCCTGGTCGCCCAGGTGGCGGCGGATCTCCCCCTCGACCGCAGGCGTGGCGAAGGCCGCAAACGACACCCCGCGATCGGGATCGAAACGATCGCTGGCGCGGATCAGCGCGACCGCGCCGACCTGGACCAGATCGTCGAGCGTCTCGCCGCGCCCGGCGTAGCGCCGCGCGATCGATCGCACGAGGGGCAGGTGGGACTCGATCAGCCGCTCACGTTCCGCTCCCCCGCCAGGGCCCGAAGGGGAGGTCATGAGCCCTTCCCAATCGTCCCGGTAAGGGGGCGATACCGCGATATCACGCGGCCGATACCAGGAGATTTCGTGTGATTTGCCCGGATCAGCGTCGGCCGTGCGGGCGAACTAGAGAGGCGTGAGGGCATCCACGCAGTTGGTGGCCGAGATCTCGATCTGCGGCGTCCGAGAGCGCCGCGCTGATCACGGCCCGTGGGACCAGCTGATGCCCGTCGCGTCCCGGGATTCGCTCTGCGGTCGTCCATGCCGCCGCAGAGCGTCCCGGGGGGCGCGCTTCCTCGTCCGACCCCGTCCGAGCTTCGGCTCGCTTCAGGCCCCATGAGCGGCTCACGCGTTCGAGACCGGATCAGATGGCGCACCCGGGACGTCGATTCGATTCGTCGAAGCATCTCTGAACTTCGTAGCACGCGAGCCAAGGGCGCGAAACCATTTCATCCCGGCTCCCACCCGAGGCTCGATATGCGCGGCGTCGCGGTGTGCATCGCCGCGGCGGTCCTACTCGCCCTGGTCCCGGCCAGAGGCGCGGCGGCCCGTGGCCACCGTGCGTCACGGGCCAAGCTGTCCGCGCAGTGCGCCTACGCCGACACGCCGGTAGGCAGCGCTGCGACCGCGGTGATCCGCGCTTCGGTTGTCTGCCTCATCAACCAGCAACGTGAGGCGCGCGGGTTGCCTGCCGTCCGGGCCTCGGCGCGACTGAATGGGATCGCCCAGAGCCACACCCAGGCCATGGTCGTAAGTGGCGTCTTCAGTCATGGTGCCGACTTCGCCGTGCGCTTTACCGCCGGCGGCTACGACTGGCGAGCGGCGGCCGAGAACATCGCGTCCGGTTACGCGACGCCCCAGTCGGTGGTGGCGGCTTGGATGGCGAGCCAGGATCACTGCCGCAACATTCTCAGTCCGAGCTTTCGCGACGTCGGGACCGGGGTGACTTCCCGCTCGGTGGGAGCCGGCGTGGGACAGGGAACGTGGACTGAGGAATTCGGTTTGCTGATGCGCCGATCGTCTCCGTCCAGCAACACCGGCCCCCAGAGCGGCTGCCCCTATTCATAGAGCTGAGCGCCCTGAGCGGGCGGACCCGGGCGTCCCGCGGCCCGATGCCACGCGCATGAGATCTTGCGCCAAACCGCGGCAAATGGATTCCAAGCGGCTAAATTTGTGCTTGAGCCCGTTGCAGGCCTAGCTTGAGGCGGGTACGAGCAAGCGAGCGAGGGGCTATTGCGGGTTCGACTGATGGATTGCCCCACGTGGCGCATCGGTTTACCAAGACTCAGGAGCCACGTCCCGCTGGCAGGGCTTCGTGGAGGCCTGGCCGTGGCGGGCCTTGTCCTGTTCCTCGGATTCGGCACGCCGGCTGCCTGGGCGGCCGGAAGTGGGGTGTCACCGGATCCAGCGCCGCAGTCCGCCCCTTCGTCCGGCCCGGCTGGCCCGAGTCCGGATCCATCTCCCCAGGCGGCGACCCAGCCCTCGACCGGTAGCGCGTCCTCATCGCAGAGCGCGGCGCCTGTGGTCTCGCAGGCCAGCTCGACGCGCACAGCGGTCGTTTCGCCGAACAGCACCGAGCGGACGGCTACGACGACCGCCACGCCGGCCGTCCATCCCTCGTCGGTGACCAGGCGGCCAGCCCGTGTGGCGATTGCTCGTGTCCACCACCGTGCCCGGTCAATCGCGCTCGACGCGCGCCGGCTGACGAGCCCGTGGCGTCTGAACCCGCTCTATGACGCGACGGCTCTTGGGGCGCGCACGCTACCGGCCCCGCGGAACGGTCTGCTCCTGCTTGGCGGTGCACTTGCGTTGGCGGTCCTGGCCCTGGCGAGCGGCTCCCTGCTCCGACTGCTCCGGCAGATGGAGGGGGTGCGCACGCGATGAGGATCAGGTGGAGGGTGGTGACGTTGGTGGCGCTGGCGGGGTTGGCGGCAGCGCCGGTGGCGAGTGCCGACGACTCCGTCACCCCGATGTGCAACGGACAGGCGTGCACGGGAGCGTGGTATACGAGCCCGGTAGCGGTGACCTGGGTCGTCAGTCAGTCTCCTGCCCCGGATAGCACCACCGGCTGTGCGGGTGTGGAACCCAGCTCGCACGACCTGGTCGCGACAACTGCCTGCGAGGCCATCTGGACTGCCTCCTCGGACGACATCAAGCGGACTTATACCGTCCATGTGGAGCTCTCATCGCCGACGATCACCGCCACCGCCGATCGGTCCCCTGATCCAAACGGTTGGTACAACCACCCGGTCAGCGTCTCGTTCTCCGGCAGCGCGTTCTCCGGAATCCAGGCGTGTTCGCCGACCAACACCTATGGCGGTCCGGCGGGCGCGAACGTGACGATCAACGGGAGCTGCACCGACAACGCTGGCAAGGTCGCCACCACCAGCCTCTCACTCAAATACGACGACACGCCCCCGACCGTCACCGGCGCCACTCCCTCCCGCGCACCTGATTCGGGCGGCTACTACACACGCCCTGTCACGTTCCACTTCAACGGCGTGGACGGCGTGTCGGGAATCGCGAGTTGCGACACCGTGACGTACAGCGGCCCGTCCTCGGGCACTGTCACGGGCGGCTGCCACGACCAGGCCGGCAACTACGCCACGATCTCGGTGCCGGTGAAATATCGAGCCGCCACACCGGTCGCTTCGGTCGCGCGCGCGGGTTCGTCACTGCGGCTGCACTGGAAGGCAGCGGCCCACGCTAACTACTACAACGTGCAGATCTACCGCGCCGGGAAGAAGGTGCTCAGCATCTGGCCGAGCAAGACAACCCTGCTGCTGCGCCGGTCCTGGTCGTTCGCCGGTCACAAGTACAAGCTCAAGCCCGGTCGCTATCGCTGGTACGTCTGGCCCGGTTACGGATCACGCAGGGGCGCGCGCTACGGGCACATGATCGCCTCGTCGACGTTCAAGGTGACCAAGCCCGCCTGATTCTCTTTCTCGGTGCCGGCGGGCAGCGATGAAAGCCCCGGCAAGACGGCGCCTAGCGCCGCCTCAGCCCTTCGCCGCGCGCTTGCTCCGTGTCTGGCGGGCCGGCGGCCCTTGGCTGGCCGGTGCCTCGGCCTGGCTCGCCTCGGCCGACTCGGACTGACCGGATGAGGACGGCGCCTTCGCGCCGCCTGCCTCGATCTCCGTCAGGTGGGCGATGTTCTCTAGGTCCTGGGGATCGTCGCTGGCCGGTTCGGAGAACCAGGCATCGAGCATCGCCTCAAGCTCGATCACTCCGGTGCGGCGGAGGCTGAGGGCCAGGACGTTGGCGTCGTTCCAGCGCCGGGCTCCCTCGACCGTCTTCACGTCATTGCACAGCGCGGCCCGGACGCCTGGAACCTTATTGGCGGCGATCGCCGCCCCGGTGCCGGTCCAGCAGAGGACGATCGCCTGGTCGGCGCGCCCCTCGGCCACGTCGCGGGCTGCAGACTCGCAGGCCCACGCCCAATCGGGGCGTTCATCCTCGACGTAGGCCCCGTGGAGAATCGGCTCGTGCCCCCGCTGTCGCAGGTCCTGGATCAGCGGTTGCGCGACGCCCGTCAGTTCATCAGCCGCGACGGAGATCCGCATGCGGCGTCAGACTACTGCCGCCTCCGGCTGTCTGGTGGAGGAAATTTCACCGGAGGCGTCTGCGTCGCAGTCGAGCCACTCCCGGCCGTAGAGCCGCATGTCCTCGATCAGGGGTACCAGCGCCCGGCCCTTCTCGGTCAGGGCGTACTCGACACGCGGCGGGACCTCTGGATAGGTCTGACGCCTGAGGATGCCCTCCTCTTCGAGGGCACGGAGGCGAAGCGAGAGCGTCCGCGGGCTGATGCCCTGAAGCGAGCGCTCGAGCTCGCAGAAGCGTGAGCGCCCCTCGGCGAGGTCGCGGATTACGAGCAACGTCCACTTGCCGCAGACGATCTCGGCGGTGCGACAGACAGGACAGGTGCTGTCGGAGCTCATCAATGGCCCAGTCTAGCGCAATGCTTCAGCAAGTGAAGCATGGGGTTTGCGGGCGACAGGTCTACTGGTGAAGACCGGGAGGGCCGCCGGAGGGCGCGTTCGGCGGCGCCGAGCCGTTCCCCTGCGCCGGTCCGCCGACCGGGACGGGAGTGCGGAGCGTCTCTGGGCCGGCTGATGCGCCCTCGGAGCCACCGTCAGAGCCCATGAGGTCCGCCATCGAGGTCGCAGTGCGTCCCTCGGCCGCGACCAGCAGCTTGAAGTCGTGGGGGCTCGACGCGACGTGGATCGCATCCTCCATCGACACCCGGCCGGCCTGGAAGTGCTTGAGCAGCGCCTGGTCGAAGGTCTGCATCCCGTAGTACTCGCCCTCGGCGATGACCTCACGCAGATTCCCGGTCTCATCGGGGTCCATGATCATGTCCCGGGCCCGGCCGGTCATGCGCAGGATCTCGCACACCGCAACGCGGCCGTTCCCGTCCCGGGTCGGGACCAAGCGCTGGGAGACCACACTGCGAAGCGTCCCGGCCAACATGGCGCGGGCCTGGTTCTGCTCGTGGGGCTCGAAGAAGTCGATGATGCGGTTGACGCTCTCGGGGGCGTCAAGCGTATGGACGGTCGAGAGGACGAGGTGGCCCGTCTCGGCGGCGGACAGGGCCGTACGCACGGTCTCCTGGTCACGCATCTCGCCGATCAGGATGACATCGGGGTCCTGGCGCAGGACTCGGCGCATGGCGCGGCTGAAGGACTCTGTGTCCATGCCGACCTCACGCTGGTTGATGATCGAGTTGCGGTCCTTGTGCAGGTACTCGATCGGGTCCTCGATGGTGACGATGTGGGCCTGCCGAGTCTCGTTGATGTGATCGATGATCGCGGCCAGCGTGGTGGACTTGCCGGAGCCGGTCGTGCCGGTGAGCAGGATCAGACCGCGCTCTTCATCGGCGATCTCGGCCAGCACCGGGGGCAGCCCGAGCTCTTGGACCGTCTTGACGCCGTAGGGGATGACACGCATGACGACCGAGACGGTGCCGCGCTGGTGGAAGGCGTTGACGCGGAAGCGAGCCAGGCCGGGGACGGCGTGAGAGAAGTCGACCTCGTGGTCCTTCTCGAACTCCGCCCACTTGTCGGGGTTACCCGCCAGCATCTCGCGGACGGTTCGGACCGTGTCCTCCTCCTGGAGTACATCCCACTGGTCCATCTTGTGCAGGCTGCCGTTGATCCGGGCAAGGGGCAGCGACTTCACCTTCAGGTGAAGGTCCGACCCATCGTTCTCAACGATCCACTTCAGCGCAGGCTCAAGCTCAAACATCCAGACCCTCATCGGCCACGAATGGAGCAGCCTTGAGGGATGGCACCACTTCCGGACGCCCCAGGCCTATGAGCGCGAGAAGCTTCGCTCAAGCGAGCAAGCGGGTGAAGGCCAGCTCGGCGCGGACGCGTCGATGGGGAACGCGTAGCCGAGCCATCCGGCGAAACTCGCGCAAGCGGTTTCGACGGAGGGCTTGGTTACGCGGGACCGCGACTAAGCAACGTCGCGCAGCTTCTGCGCCTCCGCCAGCGACTGAAGCTTCTTGAGCGACTGATTCTCGATCTGGCGAATCCGCTCGCGCGTCACGTTGAACGTCCGCCCGACCTCGTCGAGCGTCCGAGGATGCTCGCCGCCGAGCCCGTACCGAAGCTCGAGTACGCGCCGCTCGCGGTAGGAAAGGTTCTCAAGCGCCTCGCGGAGCGCCTCCTTGGTGAGGATCTCGGCCGCCCGCTCGTAAGGGGATTCGGCGCGCTCATCGGCGATGAACTGGCCGAACTCGGATTCTTCCTCGTCACCCACCGGCTTCTCGAGCGACACCGGCGCTTGAGCAGAGCGCTTGATCGACTCAACCTCGTCGGGCTCGATGCCCGTGACCTCAGCGATCTCCTCGGCCGTGGGCTCACGTCCCAGCTCGGTGACGAGCTTGCGCTCGGCACGCCCGATCTTGTTCAGCTTCTCGACCACATGGACGGGGATGCGGATCGTCCGGGCCTTGTCGGCGAGCGCGCGGGCGATGGCCTGACGGATCCACCAGGTGGCGTAGGTGGAGAACTTGAAGCCCTTGCGGTAATCGAACTTCTCAGCCGCGCGCACCAGGCCCAGCGTGCCCTCCTGAATCAGGTCGAGGAACGGCAGCCCCTGGTTGCGGTAGTTCTTGGCGATGGAGACGACAAGTCGCAGGTTGGACTCGACCATCTTCTGCTTGGCGTCGAGGTCGCCGCGCTCGATGCGCTTGGCCAGATCGACCTCCTCCTGAGCCGTGAGCAGCCTCACCTTGCCGATGTCCTTGAGGAAGAGCTGCAAGGAATCGGTGGTCATGTCCGGCTTGAGGTCGAGGGTGGTCCGCGCCTTGCGGCGTCCGCCGCGCTTGTCGGGCGCGCGCTCAACATCAGCCGCTGCAATCGCCGGGTCGAGCTCCTCGACGAGCTCGATCTCCGCTCGCTCGAGGAAGCCGTGGAGCTCCTCGACGTCGGTTTCGTCGAGATCGAGCTCGGATACCGCACCCGCGATCTCCGCGTAGGTCAGGACACCGAGCTGCTGGCCCCGATTGACGAGGCCCTTGATCTCTTCGAGTTCTTGAAGTTCCGCTACTGACATTTCATCCCGTTCTCAGGTCTTACTGCCGACCCTGGTGGCTGCCGGCACCCAGGGCGTACGAACAACGAGCGTAGCCCGAGGCCGCAGGGCCGCCATTCAAGCGGCCAGTATAGTGCTGGCGAACGCCTCCGATCGGTTTGGGTCGGCCTTTATGAGACGTTTTTCGGCAGTCTGTCGAAGACTGTTACCTAGAACCTCGAAATCCGTTTCAGGTTGGACGCAAGCTCCGGTCTTTCTCCGGTTTTATGACTGACGATCGCTCTACTGACCTGCTCAGCGCGCTCCCGCGCTCCCGCCCGCACCGGCGAAGCGCCAAGCGCCCCGCCCGTGAGGCGTCGGCTCCGGAGGCCACCCCGCAGCCCGAAACGACCTCGCAGGTCGAGAA
The DNA here is from genome assembly GCA_963733555.1 of uncultured Solirubrobacterales bacterium. GTDB lineage: Bacteria > Actinomycetota > Thermoleophilia > Solirubrobacterales > Solirubrobacteraceae > Palsa-465. The sequence continues at coordinate 200,784 of CAVTDO010000002.1, read as the reverse complement.
GAAGAGCTCCACAGCTAAATCGGCCAGCCGGGCGGCCAAAACCACACGCCCAAAAGCCAAATCCACCCGCACCGCGGCCAAATCCACACGCCCGACGGCCAAATCCACCCGCCCAAAAGCCAAATCCACCCGCACCACGGCCAAATCAAGCCGGGCCGCTAAACCGGCCACGGGCGCAGCCAAGCCGTCGGCCCGGGCCGCCTCGAGCCCGGCCAAGCCGAAATCCAGTAGCGCCAAGCCTTCGCAACCGGTAGCCACCCCCGTCCGCCGCGCCACCGCGGCCGGCGCCGGTCCGGCGAGGCGCTCCCGGGCAAAGCGCCTGGCCCAGCCCGCCCAGCCGCGGGGCGTTCCCCGGGGCAACCGCAGCCAACGCCCTGAGCCAAGTACCGAGTTCCCGGTCCTCCGTACTGCCCTCCAGGCCGCCGCCGAGCTGACCGAGATCGGCGCCACGCTGGGGGCCAAGGCGCTCCGCGGCGCCCTGGGGCGCTTTCCCCGCCCGTAACGCCGGGCGCCGGAGCTCCCGGGCCGGGGACGCTAGCCTCTCAAGAGCGGGAGGGGTTTCGGCACCCTTCGCGAAGCCAACTCGTATACTGCCGCGCCAGTCCACGCCGAACGATCTCTCCGCCCGCGGAGGATCGGCGGGGGAACCACTTGCGGTCCGTCAGGACCGCAGGGGCGAATCGGCCCTGTAAGGGGCCGTAGCGCAAAACCAGCGCGAGCCCGTCAGCTCACCCCGTAGGCGTCACCCATTTGCCCAGTGATCGTGATCCGTCGCGCTATTCCCTACATCTCCGCATTCGTGTGCACAGCCGGCTTTGCCGTGCCGGCGCTGGCTCAAGCGGCCGGCGGCTCCGGCGGAAGCGGCTACGGCGCTTCGAGTGGTGCCTCGGGGACCACCGGGCCCAACCAGCCGACCGCCCAGCCCGGCAACGTCACGGTCAGCGCCAGCGGCGACGGGATGAGCATCTCAACCACCGCGTCCGGAATCCTGCGCCACGGGCTGGTCGTCACCGGCTCGCTGCCCTCCTCTGACGCCGGCAAGACGGTGGAGATCGAGATCGCCGGCTCCAAGACGGACTGGGCGTGGCAGCCGGTGGCCAGCGGCCAGGTCCAGGGCAACGGGGCCTTCTCCGCCGTCTGGGCGACCAATCACATCGGCCGCTTCTCGATACGCGCCGAGGTCGGTTCGGCCAGCGGGGCCAGCGCCTCGGCCGGCGCCCCGACGGTCACGGTGATCGTCTACCGGCCCTCCGTGGCCACCCTCTACGGCCCTGGCTTCTGGGGGCACCACACGGCCTGCGGCATCGTCCTGCGGCGCAGCACGATCGGCGTGGCGAACCGCACCCTCCCCTGCGGCACCCCTGTGGCGATCGACTACAACGGCCAGACGGTCGTGGTCCCGGTGATCGACCGCGGCCCCTACGCCCATAACGCCGACTGGGATCTGACGATGGCCACGGGCAAGGTCCTCGGGATGACCGGGACCGCCACTCTGGGCGCCACCTCGCTGCCCCGCGGCAGCTGATCGCCCCGCCGGCCCATCCCCCCATCCGCCGCCGCGCCGCGACAATGTGGCCATGGCGGACCTGATCAGCATCGATGAGGCGCGCCGGCGCGTGCTGGCCGCCGCAGAACCGCTCCCCGCGGAGACCATCCCCGTGCTCGACGCCCTCGGCCGCGTGCTCGCCGCCCCGGTCACCGCCACCGGCGACGTCCCCCCCTTTCCCGCCTCAGCCATGGACGGATACGCGGTGCAGGCCGGGCCGGCCGGACGCCGGCTCGAGCTCGTCGGCGAGTCACGCGCCGGGATGCCCAGCGGGCGTGCCCTCAGCAGGGGCGAGGCGATCCGCATCTCCACCGGTGCCGCGGTTCCCGAGGGCGCCACGGCCGTCATCCCCCAGGAGGAAGTGGAGCTTCAGGATGGCGTCGTCCTGGTCGGCGCCGAGGTCGTGCCAGGCGCCCACGTGCGACCCGCGGGTGAGGTGATGCGCTCGGGCCAGCCCGTCCTCCCGGCGGGGACGCTGATCGGCGCGGCGGAGCTCGGGGCGGCGATCTCGGCCGGCGCGGCCAAGGTTTCGGTGGCCCGGCGCCCGCGGGCTGCCGTGCTCTGTACGGGCGATGAGCTGCGAGAGCCCGGAGACCATCTCGAGCCGGGCGAGATCTACAACTCCAACGGACCGATGCTCGTGGCGCTGGCCGGGCGCTGCGGGGCGGTGAGCGACACCGCCCGCCGGCTTGCCGACGACGCCGCCGCCACCGAGACGGGCCTCAGAGACGCGCTGGACACGGCCGACGTGGTGATCGTCTCCGGTGGGGTCTCGGTCGGTCCTCACGACCATGTGAAGCCCGCACTGGCCCGACTCGGCGTAGAGGAGATCTTCTGGGGGGTGGCCCTACAACCGGGCAAGCCAACGTGGTTCGGAACGCGTGAGGGACGGCTCGTCTTCGGCCTCCCGGGCAACCCGGTGTCAGCGGCCGTGACTTTCTCGCTGTTCGTCGCCCCGGGCCTGGTCGCGCTCCAGGGCCGAAGCGGCGAGCCGCCGGCGGCCGAGGCTGAGCTCGGAGCCTCTGTGCCCCGCAACCCGCGACGCGAGCAAGCGGTCCGGGTCCGCCTGGAGCGCCGGGCCGGCACCACCGTCGCGATGCCAAACGGTCCTCAGGGCTCCCATGTCATCACCTCGCTCCTCGGTGCCGAGGCCCTCGCCCTCATCCCTGCCGGAGAGGGCTCGCTGGCCGCCGGGACGCCGGTGGCGCTCGCGCCGCTCACCCGCTGACAGAATCAACGCCGTGCCCGTGATCCTTGCCTTCATCGCCCTGCTCGCGGCCCTGGTCGCCGCTCGGGAGCGGCGGCGCCGTCACCAGCCGGCCCAGGCCGTGATCCTCTCCCCCCGCACTCGACCGTCATCGCCAAGGACGGGGCGGTGCGCTCGGTCCAGGCCGCCGAGCTGACGCTTCCTCAGGCCCAGCTCGAACGCCTGTGGGCGCCGGAGAATCTGGAGAACCTCGCCCGCACCTACTGGCGCTTCCTCTCTCGGGTGACCCTGGGCCTGATCCGAGTCCGCTACGGCACCGACGAGCGGTGCGTCGTGCTGCTGAGCCGCCCGTTCACGCTGCTGCGCTTCGAGGCGCCGGAGTATCTCGTCGAGTCGGGACATGGCAAGGTCAGCTGGCGCATCCGCGACGGGCTGCTCGTCGCCCGCTCGGGCCGGGGCTGCGGGTTTCTCGCCCTCGACGTGCTTCGGCTCGACGATGGCCAGACGAGCGGCAAGGCCAAGGTGCGGATCGAGGTCGAGGTGGCCAACTTCTACCCCGCCATCGCCGTCGGCTTCAGCACTCCGGTCTACGAAGTGACCCAGAACGCGATTCACATCCTCGTCACCCATGCCTTCCTGCGCTCGCTCGCCCGCCTCGACCTGGCGCAGTCGAAGGTCGGCCGGCTAAAGAGCTGGGTCGGCGTCGGTAACGGGATCGCGCGTGAGTTCGACCTCCGCCCTGAGGGCGAGCGGGCGGCTCAGCCGTAGCGCACGCCGGTCAGCACCCGGAGCTTGCCCCGGTCGTGGCGGGCCTGAACCCGGCGCACGGTGCCCGAGCGCGAGCGCATGACCAGTGACTCTGTCGTGGCTCCGCGGTCGCCCTGATAGCGCACGCCCTGGAGGACATCACCGTCGGTCACGCCGGTGGCGGAGAAGAAGACATCCTCACCGCGCACCAGGTCTTCGGCTCGCAGCACGCGGTCGAGGTCATACCCGGCGTCGACCACCGCCTGGCGCTCCTCCTCGTCGCGCGGCCACAGCCGGCCCAGGAGCTCGCCCCCGATGCACTTGATGGCCGCGGCGGAGATGACGCCCTCAGGGGTTCCCCCGATTCCCCACAGGAGATCCACGGGGGTGTTATCGCTGACGGCGAGCATCGCGCCGGCCACGTCGCCATCGGTGATCAGCCTGACCCGCGCCCCCGCCTCACGGACCTGGGCCATGGCCTCATGGTGGCGTTCGCGGTCGAGCATCACGACCATCACGTCCCGGATGTCGATTTCCTTGCGCTTAGCGATCAGCCGGATCGTCTCCCGGAGCGGCCGGTCGAGGTCGAGGAGATCGGCGATCTCCGGGCCGCCGGCGATCTTCTCCATGTAGACGGCCGGCCCAGGGTCGAACATGGCCCCGCGCTCGGCCAGAGCGATCACGGCAATTGCATTTGGCATGCCCAGCGCGGTGAGCCGAGTCCCCTCCAGGGGATCTACCGCCACATCGACCTCAGGCGGGGTGCCGTCGCCGATCTGCTCGCCGTTGTAGAGCATCGGCGCCTCGTCCTTCTCTCCCTCGCCGATCACGACCACACCGTCCATCGAGACCGACTCGAGCACGTAGCGCATGGCGTCGACCGCGGCCTGGTCGGCCCCCTCCTTGTCGCCCCGGCCGACCATCCGCGCTGCGGCCAGGGCCGCCGCCTCGGTGACCCGCACCAGCTCGAGAGCGAGGTTGCGGTCCGGTCGGTTCTCCGGCGACTCGAAGCTCACAGGACCCCCGGCGGGTTCCGTCGGGGGGCGTTCTCCTGATAGCGCCAGGCGGCGCCCGCGATGAGCAGCAGGGTCCCGGCGAGGGCGACGAACCAGCCCGTGCTCAGGCCGATCTGGTCGGCCGGAGCACCCGGCTTGTCGACGACCCCGCGGAAGAGGACGAGGACCAGCGCCGCCACCCCCACCACCGCGGTCAGCTCACCCCTCGGCCACGACAGGGCATGACCGCGAATGATGATCCAGGCCAGGATGAGCGGGGCGGCGGCCGCGGCTAGGAGCAGGTAGCGAATGACAAGGAGCGAGTGCCAGCCGGTGCACGATGCATTGGGACCAACGCAGCCGTTGAGTTGCGTGAAGTGGTTGCCGAGCGAGTACCAGGGCAGGAAGACCGAGATGCCGATCAGAACCGCCCCCACGATCGCGAGCAGCTCGCCGCGATTGAGCGCTCTCAGATCCATTGCCGTGGCAGACTAACCGCTTTGGCCGCGCGTGACGGTGGTAGGTTCGGGTACGCCTTGGAGCTGCAGCAGCTGATCCCCCAGGACACCCTCGTGGAGATCCCGGACCTGCTGGCCGGCCTCAAGCTCGAGGAGCAGGCCGGCCCCGATCGGCCGTACACGATCGTCAACTTCATCGCCACCGCGGATGGACGGGCCACCTTCCAGGGGCGCTCCGCCCCGCTCGGCGACCCCGTCGACCGGGAGATGTTCCACGGTTTGCGGGAGCAGGCGGAGGCGGTGATGGCGGGCACCCACACGATGCGAATCGAGCGTTACGGCCGCATGACCCGTGACCCCGAACGGCGTGAACGACGCCTCGCTGCCGGACGCGAGGCAGAACCGCTGGCTTGCCTGGTCACGCGCCACGGGGACGTCCCCACCGAGGCGCCGATCTTCGCCGAACCTGAGGCGAGGATTGTGGTCTTTGGGCCCCTGGGGCTCGATCTGCCCGCCCTCGAGGCTCGGGTCGAGGTCGTACGGATCGATCCGAGCGAGCTCACGCTGACCACCGTGCTTCGCCGCCTGCGTTCAGACTTCGGCATCCGCTCGCTCCTGTGCGAGGGCGGCCCGACGCTGTTCAACGGTCTGCTTCACGAGGGCCTGGTTGACGAGATGTTCCTCACCCTCGGCCCCAAGCTTTCGGGGGGCGGCGCCGAGCCGGCGATCACCAATGGCCCCGAGCTCTCAGAACTGCAGAGCATGGCTCTAGTCTGGGCTCTGGAGAGAGACAACAGCCTCTATCTGCGTTACCGCCTGACCCCATGAGCAGCCCGAGCGCAACCAGGACGGCCCACCAGCTCATCAGCGCGCTTGAGGATGCGCGGCAGCGGACCCTCGACCTCGTGGCGTCGTTCTCGGAGGCGGAGCTCGAGCAGGTTCATTCAACGTTGATGAGTCCGCTGGCCTGGGACCTCGGGCACATCGCGGCCTTCGAGGACCTGTGGCTGGTGCACCGCTACGGCGAGCGGCCGCTGTTGCACGCCGAGCTCCTCGATGTCTATGACGCCATGGAGACCCCGCGGGCCAGCCGCGGCGATCTGCCCTTCCTCCGCGCAGGTGAGGCCCGTGAATACCTGGCTCAGGTACGGGAGCGGACGCTGGACGTGATCGACGAGCGCGGCATCGGCGACGGCGTGCTCCACGAGCTGGTGCTCCGCCACGAGCAGCAGCACAACGAAACCATGGTCCAGACGATGCAGCTGGCCCGGCTCGACCCGGCGATTGCCGAGCCGCCACCCGCGCTCTGGTCACCGGCGCCCACCACGGGCTTTGAGCTGATCGAGGTGAACGGTGGCGAGTGCACCCTCGGGGCGCCCGGAATCGGCTTTGCCTACGACAACGAACGCCCCCGCCACCGCACCGACGTGCGCAACTTCAAGATCGGCCGCCACCCGACCACGAATGCCAGCTATCTGCATTTTGTCGAGGGAGGCGGCTACGAGCGACGCGAGTGGTGGTCCGACGAGGGCTGGGCGTGGAAGGAGCAGTACGACATCACTCGACCGGGGGGCTGGACGCCGGACCACGCCGCCGAGTGGCGGCTCGGAGCGCTCGAGCCACTCGATCCCGGCCGTCCCGTCGTCCATGTCTCCTGGTTCGAGGCCGACGCCTTCGCCCGCGCCCACCGTGTGCGCCTCCCGAACGAGGCGGAGTGGGAGAAGGCCGCGACCTGGGATCAGGAGACCGGAGTAGCTCGAACGTTTCCGTGGGGTGAGGAACCGCCGCTGCCCGGGGTCCACGCCAACCTCGACCTGATCGCCGAAGGGCCCGCCCTGGCCGGCGCGCACCCCGCCGGCGCCTCCCCCTACGGGGTCCTGGGGCTGATCGGTGACGTCTGGGAATGGACGGCGAGCGAATTCGCCGCCTACCCGGGCTTCCGCGCGAATCCGTACCGCGAGTATTCGGAGCCCTTCTTCGGTGCGGGCTTCCGGGTTCTCCGAGGCGGCTCGTGGGCCACCAGGACCCGCGTGGCCACTCCCACCTTCCGTAACTGGGACTTCCCGCAGAGGCGCCAGATCTTCTCGGGCTTCCGGATCGCCGAGTGAGCTGGCTCCCTGCTCCCTAGGTAGGGTTCGGGCATGCGGATCGACGGCAGCGGCGCCCTTGTCGTGGGCGGCGCCTCAGGGCTCGGTGAGGCGACGGCACGGCGGCTGCACGCCGACGGCGCCCACATCCTCATTGCAGACGTCAACGAGGAGCGTGCCGAGGCCCTGGCAGGCGAGTTGGGCGACCGAGCGCGCTCGGTGCAGGCTGACGTGACCGATCCCGAGCAGGTGGCTCAGGCCGTCGCCGCGGCCAAGGCGTTACCCACCGGTCTTCGAATCAGCGTCTGCTGCGCCGGCATCGGGTGGGCCGAGCGGGTGGCCTCGGGCCGCGGGCCGCACAACCTCGATCCCTTCGAGACCGTGATCCGGGTGAACTTGATCGGGACCTTCAACGTGCTCCGCCTGGCCGCCGCCGCGATGCTTGAGCAGGAGCCGACGGAATCGGGTGAGCGAGGCGTATGCGTCAACACGGCCTCGATCGCCGCCTTCGACGGCCAGATCGGCCAGATCGCCTACTCGGCTTCCAAGGGTGGGATCGTCGGATTGACCCTCCCGGCCGCGCGGGACCTGGCCCGGGGTGGGATCCGGGTGTGCACGATCGCGCCCGGCACCTTCGACACGCCCCTCTTGGCTGGGCTGCCCGAGGAAAACCGCAAGGCGCTGGCCCAGGCCATCCCCTTCCCGCCGCGCCTCGGTCGGCCTGAGGAGTTTGCCGCCCTGGCCGCGCACATCGTCGAGAACGAGATGCTCAACGGTGAGGTCATCCGGCTCGACGGGGCGCTGCGCATGGCCCCGCGCTGAAGGCCGGCCGAGAGCCGGCCTCCAGCGTTTCTACGTAGGCCTTCCCAGGCTGGGGAGCTACGGCGCCCGTCGCGGCACGGGCAGCGGCGCCAGCGAGTTGCCGGGGCCGATCGAGCTGCAGCCGTCCGGAACCGGCCTTCCGGCCAGGCGAGCGGCGAGGAAGGCGGGAGCCGCAAGGTCGAACTTGACCGCCGCCTGACCGTGGTCGGAACCCGTGTAAACGTTGAACTCAACCGAGACGCCCCGTTTGCAATACGTATGCGCCAGCGCCTGGTCGTCCTTGGTCACCATCACCCCGTCGCCGGTGCCGTCGGAGTCGCCAACCCCAATGAACAGGGGCCCCTTCGGCGTCCCAGTCCGGCTCATGATCAGGTGATCCGTGAGCCTGACGAACGAGGGGATCTTGAAGATGTCGCGATCCTTGGGCTTCAGCATCTTCTGGTAGGTGAGCCCCGGATAAGCACCGAGGAAGGTCGTGATGCACTCGTGCTTGACCTGGTTGGTCACCTTCAGGCCATACGCCGACAGGTAGCGCCTGAGGCTGACGTGGAAGCCACGCGCGAGTGAGACGAGCGTGGCGGGGATCGTCGCCGACCAGGACGGGCTGCCGTTGACGTACGTCGTGTTGTGGAACAGGTCGACCGGAATGCCGCCCTCAGCCACACCCACGATGTGCAGCTTGGGCGAGTAGGTGGGGGCGAGCTCGCTGGCGAATTCGGTCGCCACCGAGCCTCCGGAGTAGCCGATCATCGCCACCGGAGTCTTGGCCGCGCGAACGTGGAGGATGTGCTCGGCCGCGCGGAGCGCATCGAGTGTGCCGTAGCCGGACTCCTGTCCCGCGACCCAATCGAGCCGCTCGCCCTCGTAGTCGGACACGACCGCCGTATCGCCGGCCTTCACGTAGGCGAGGATCACGCCCTCTTCCTCGCTCCCGAGGCTGTAGGGCCGGCTTCCCTGTCGCAACGTGTAGGACGGGTCGCACTGATCTCCGAGCGCGTCGTAGGCCGTCTGGTAGGAGAGGATCTTGGTCGGGCCAGCCGACAACGGGCGAATGATCGTCGCCACCGTGACGGTGGGCTGACCGAGCTCGCCCGTGGTCCGGTACAGGACCTGGGTAGCGTGCGTCGGATCGCCTGCGCTCGCCCCCGCCAGGACGATAGTGCGCGTCTTGAGGATCGTGCCCGGAGCGATGCTTGCGAGCGGGTGGTGGTAGGCATAAAACGGATCGCTCGCGGGCAGCGGCGGCCCGCCGGAGGCCGATGCTGCGCCGAGGGCCGACACTGCACCCAGTCCCAGGACGGTCAGGGCGCAGACAAGCGCCTTAGTAAGCCAACTACCTAGCTTCATTCTTGTCCCTCTCTCCCCAGCCAGTCGGTGTGACCGGATTCTAGAGAGCGAGTCAGGCGTCCAGCCTGACCTAGCTCAGCCGCTCCACGAGCATCGCCTGGCCCATCCCGCCGGCCACACACATCGACTCGATCCCGTAGGTCCCGTCGAGGGCGGTCAGCCCGTTGAGCAGGGTGGTCATGATGCGAGCCCCCGTCATGCCGAAGGGATGGCCGAGCGCGATCGCGCCACCGAACGGGTTGAGCTTCTCGTCCGGGATTCCCAGGTCCTCCTTGCAGGGAACGATCTGGGCCGCAAAGGCCTCGTTGATCTCGACGATGTCGATGTCCTCCATCTTCATCCCCGTCGCCTCGAGGAGCTTCTGGATGGCGGGAATCGGGCCGAGGCCCATGATCTCCGGCCGGATCGCAGCCACGGTGGAGGCGATGATGCGCGCCTTGGGCTTCAGACCCAGCGCCTTGGCCTTCTCCTCTGACATCACGAGCACCGCGGCGGCGCCATCGTTGAGCGGGCATGAGTTCCCGGCCGTGACCGTCCCGTCCTCCCTGAAGGCCGGCTTCAGTTTGGCCAGGACCTCCATCGTCGTCCCCGCCCGGGGGCCGTCGTCCTTGTCGACCACGGTCTCAGGCACGTCGATTTCGTTGCCCTCCTTGTCGACGTCCGTGTGGGCCGGGACTGTGACGGCGACGATCTCCGGGTCGAAATGGCCGGAGTCGCGGGACTCGACGGCCCGATTCTGAGAGATGACAGCCCACTCGTCCTGTTGCTCGCGGCTCACGTGACAGCGATCGGCGACGTTCTCGGCCGTGAGCCCCATCGGGATGTAGACGTCGTAGGCGGCGCCGTTTTGACCATTCAGCGCCTGGTTCTTGGCGTCATCGCTCATTCCGGCTCCGAGGCCGGCCCGTGACACTGCCTCGACACCGGCGGCGACGTACTGGTCACCCTCACCCGCCTTGACGGCGTGGAAGGCCATCCGGATCGTCTGCAGCGAGGAGGCGCAGAAGCGGTTGACCGTGCAGCCCGGAACGTGGTGGTCGACCCCGGCCAGCAGCAGGGCATTCCGTCCCACGTTGTAGCCCTGCTCGCCAACCCCGGAGGCGGCTCCCATCATCACATCCACGGTCTCGGCGAAGTCCACGTCGGGGTTGCGCTCAATCAACGCCCGGATCGGCGTCGCCGCCAGATCGTCGGCGCGGACGGTCTTGAGCGAGCCCTTGAACGCGCGCCCGATCGGGGTGCGGATGGCGTCGACGATCACTGCCTCTGGCATCTGGTCTCCTGGTCTTGAGTCGGGTCTGGTCTCGGATGCTAGGGCTCGAGACCCTATGCGAGCTGCCTGCCGGTCAGCGCTGCGTGCGCGACCACCGCCTGCGCATAGTCGCCAAACTCGCCCGCGCTCAGCTGCTGAGGCCCGTCGCACAGAGCGGTTTCGGGGTCTGGCGCCACCTCGACGAGCAGGCCGTCGGCGCCGGCGGCAGCCGCCGCGCAGGAGAGGGGGCCGACCAGCCGGCGATCGCCCGCAGCGTGGCTCGGGTCGACGATCACCGGCAGGTGGGTGTGGAGCTTCAGCCAGGGCACCGCGCTCAGGTCGAGGGTGAAGCGGGTCGCGTTTTCGAAGGTCCGGATCCCGCGCTCGCACAGGATCACTGCCTCGTTGCCCTCCTTGAGCACGTAGTCGGCCGCCATCAGGAGCTCCTCCACGGTGGAGGAGAGACCACGCTTGATCAGCACCGGCTTGCCCATCTGTCCTGCCACCTCGAGCAGCGAGTAGTTCTGCATGTTCCGGGCCCCGATCTGGATCACGTCGGCGCACTCCGCCACGAGCTCGGCGTGCTGGGTGTCGAGCAGCTCCGTGACGATCGGCAGGCCGGTCTCGGCCCGCGCCTCAATCAGGATCTCCAGACCCGCGCCGCCGAGCCCGTGGAAAGAGAACGGCGAGGTACGCGGCTTGAAGGCGCCGCCCCGGAGCATCGAGGCCCCGGCGGCGGCGACGGCGCGCGCCACGGACAGGGTCTGCTCGCGCGACTCGACCGTGCACGGACCGGCGATGAGGCAGAACGTCTTCCCGCCACCCACCGTGCGCCCGGCGATGTTCAGCACCGTCGGCTCGTGGTGCGCGAGCTCGGAAGAGGCGAGCTTGTAGGGCCGTGAGATGGGCACGACCCGGTCTACACCGGCCATCGCCTCGAGCCCGAGTTCAGCCACGCCCTCGGGATCGCCAATGGCGCCGATCGCCGTCGTGAGCTCGCCGGGCATGACCAGCACGTGCAGGTTGCCGAGCGCTTCCAGCCGCGTCTTGACGGCCGTTATCTGCGCGGTCGTCGCCTGCGGTGTCATCACGATCATCATCGCGGTGGCCTCTGACGCGGACGGCTACAGCCCGAGGCCGCGGACGCCCTTCTCGTCCCAGCCGAGATGGTGGGCGAGCTCGTGGCGCACGGTGCGGGTGACCTGCGCCTTGAGCAGGTCGGTGTCGTGGCCATAGTCCCGCAGCAGGGTGTCCCGGAAGATCACGATCCGATCGTGGAAGTAGTCGCGGGCCACGGTGCCTCCCTGGTAGAGGCCATAGAGGTGCTGACGTCGCCCTGAGTCCGAGACGACCACCGCAACATGCTCTAGCGCGTGGTGGAATTCCAGGGGAAGGTCGTCGACGGCTGAGCGGACCAGAGCCTTGAAGTCCTCCTCGTCGTAGGGGTCGAACAGGTCATCGTCATCGCCCTCATCCTCGTAGTCCTCGCTGTCACCCCACGACTCGGCGGCGGCCAAGCGCTCGGCACGCTCGACAATGGCGTCGAACTCGGCCTCAGACACCGGGTCCCGCCAACCCGCCAGGCGGATCATCACCCCGATCACGGCCCCGCCGATGATCACTGCACCGGCCGCGAACACGGCCAGGGCTTGGAGAACGCGGACCGGGAAGGACTGGCTGAAGCCGGCAACCAGGCTCACCCCGCCCAGACCGACGATCAGGGCGGCGCCAGCAGCCACGAGGATTCGTTTCAGCGTGGGCGGCCGAGCGCGCATCTCAGCGTGATCCTACGCAACTCGCTCCGCCCGCCTGGGGCGTTCGGGCAGGACGGTTCGCTATACATGGCGCCTTCAGTGCTGGCCAGGATCGCAGTCACGCTGGGCGTCGCTCTCGGATCGGGCGCGCTGGCCGCAAGCGCCGTGGGCGCTTCTCTGACTGTGAGCGTCTCCCCCGTCTCCGTATACCCGGGGCACCGCTACACGGTTTCGATCGCGGGGCACTACGGCAGGCGGCGCCGCCCGCCCTACCTGGTCGCCTTCATCCAGTACAGCGGGCGTCTCTGCCGGTCCACGGCGCCAGCCGAGTACTCCCTGCCCGCGTCGGAGTGGGGCTTTGCCGTCTTGCCCCAGGCTGAGAGGAAGTCGCCCTTCAAGAGCGTCACCTACTGGAAGGCCAGCACCAGCTTGGGCTCCCGCCGCGTGTGTGCCTATTTGTACGCGCGGCGTCCCACGCCCACCACCACGGCCAAGCCGCTGGTCCGGGCCGGCGCCGCCTTCCGCGACACCCGGGGCTAAGCCCTAGAAGCCGATCGGATGACGGACGGTGTAGTTGCCGCCGTCAGCCAGGTTGCCAATCGGATCAGAGCGCCAGCGCGGACCGTTGCCGGCGGGAATGTTCGGGCCGCCGTAGTCGGCGGTGTCGAACGCGCGGCCCCCCACCACGATGAAGGCGTGGCTGGCGTCGGCGTAGATGGTGATGTACTGCCCGGGACCGGGAGCGCCATAGGACTCCAGCCCGGTCGAGTCCTCGGAGGTGTTGAGCAGGCCGGCGGCGTGCAGGGCATAGCTCGCCGAGCCCGAGCAGTCGTAGCAGCTCGACTTCCAGCTGCCATGACCTCCGCCGATGCAGTACGAGGTGTTGATGATCTGGTTGGCGCCGGCGACAACGGCCTGGACGACGGCGGGAGCGCCGGCGGGTGCGGTGGCCGTTCCATCCGGGTTGATCCGGGTCTTGCCGGCGGGCGGCGCCGCCGCCACCTGGGCCACCACCTGACGGAGCTTCACCGACAGCGGGATGCTCACGACGCCATCGGCGGCCAGGCCCTGCTGGCGCTCGAAGGCGAGGACGCTCTGCTGGGTCGCCGGGCCGAAGGAGCCGTCAATCTGGGTGCCGAAGCCGGCGAAGCTCAAATAGGCCTGGAGGACTCGCACGTCATGGCCGCTCATGCCCTGGTGCAGCGCACGGTCGCCGAGATGACGGGAATCGCCCTTGCTCTTGCCATTGCCGTTGGCCAGCGCGGAGCCGCCGGGGAGGAACGAGCTGCCGCCGCTCGCGCCCATGCCCGAGCCGCCGCTCCCGGCCTGGGCCACGGCGGGCGCAATCAGGACCAGCAAAAGACCTATGAATAACGCTGCGTTTCGTCCGGACCGGACGGAGACCGCCTTCGACAACCTGTTCCCTTCTCTTTTTCCGCCTACGGGGTTAGCTGTCGGGCTCGCGCTGAAAGAGATCGCGCTACGCCACGAAACTTGTGGCGATTCGCCCCATGGAGCCGAGGCTCCAGTGGGTTCCCCGCTCCGGAGCTCCTGAGGGCTCCGGATTCGGCTGGGCTATGTGGCGCGGCAGACTAGCGCACTTCCACGACGTTTGTTATCGGGCGGCCGGGCAGCCTCCTTTAGGCGGCCTTTCCAGGCGGGTAGGCTGAGGGCGTGGCCGACTACACGCCGGGGATGGTGGCCGCGCTCATGCGCGGCGGAGCGATTCAGCTGATCGACGTGCGCCAGCCTGAGGAGTTCGCCGCGGGCCGGATCGCCGGAGCCCGCCTTATCGAGCTGGCCGAGCTCTCGTCCAAGGCCCAGACAATCGACCCGGACCGGCCGGTCGTCTTCTATTGCCGCAGCGGCTCGCGCTCGGCTATGGCCACCGAGGCCTTCATCCGCGCCGGATTCGAGGCCCACAACATGGTCGGGGGACTGCTCGACTGGGTGGCGGCAGGGCTCCCCGTGGAGCCCGACGGCGGCTACGTCGCCGGCTGACCAACCGACGCCCCGGGTGCCCCCCACGACCTCGCAGGCCGATGGCGCAAACGGGGCCTTGGGACCGGCTGACCGCGAGCCCGGCTCGGGGCGGGAGCGGCTTCGAGCCGGGATCCGCCGGGGGATGCCGTTCGGCGTCGCCGTATTCGCGATTGCCATCTCCTTCGGCGTTCTCGCTCGCCCGCTCATGGGCTCCGTCGCCCCCATCGTCATGTCGGTAGTCGTCTTCTCCGGGGCGGGCCAGTTCGGGGCCCTGGCGGTTCTGAGCGCCGGTGGTGGCACCGGAGCGGCGATCGCAGCCGGTGCGCTGCTCAACGCCCGGTATCTGGCCATGGGCCTCGCCCTCGCTCCCTCGCTGGGGGGACGGCCGCTGGCTCGGGCCGCCTTTGCCATGGCCACGGTCGATGCGTCATGGGCAGCGGCGAGCCGGGGGGATGGCAAGTTTGACCCTTGGTACATGGTCGGGGCAAGCGCGCCCCAATACGGAGGCTGGATCGTCGGCACGGTGATCGGGGTCCTGGTTGGGAGCGGCCTCGGCAATCCAGATAAGTTCGGGCTCGACGCCTTGTTTCCCGCCTTTTTCATCGCTCTCCTGTTCGAGGAGGCGCGGGGCAGGCGCCGGGTGGCGGCAGCCTGCGGCGGAGCTGCCATCGCCCTGGCCCTGACACCGCTGGTGCCAGCCGGCCTGCCCATCCTGGCCGCTGGGGCGGCCGCGGTCATCGCCTCGAGACTGCGTCCGTGACCGGGATCTGGGTCCTCATCGCCGCGCTGGCCCTGATCACCGCGGGCCTGAAGCTGGCGGGGCCGCTGGTCCTCGGCGGCCGGTCGCTCCCCGCCGGAGCCATGAGCGTCATCGGGGTCCTCGCCTCGGCGCTCCTAGCCGCTCTGGTCGTCGTGGAGACGTTCGGGAAGGGGCGCTCGCTCACTTTGGACGCCCGAGCGCTCGGGGCCGTGTTCGCGGTGTTCGCGTTGGCGCGCCGGGCCCCGTTGGCTGTGGTCGTGCTCGGGGCCGCCGGGGTGGCCGCCCTGGCCCGAGCCGTTTCCTAGCTGGGGTTGAGCGCCGGAGCCGTTCCTGGCCCTGCGCCAGCACGGGTGCTCTTCAGTCGGTAGAGCGCTGCATCGGCCCGTACGAGCAGCTCCTCCGGGCGTTCGCTTCCGTCGGTCTCGATCAGTCCGGCAGAGAAGGTCTGCCCTCCGGGCACGAGCTCCTCGAGCCGCTTGACCACCGCGTCGGCCTCGTCGCTCCCGAGCCCGGGCAGCAGGAGCCCGAATTCGTCCCCCCCAAGGCGGGCCAGAGTGTCGGTGGGTCGTAGCGCCGCCGTCCAGGCCGAGGTCGTCTCCTTGAGGAAGCGGTCGGCAGCCGGATGTCCGTGCACGTCGTTGTAGGCCTTGAAGCCGTTGAGATCCAGGAGGACGAGGGCCAGCGGCTCATGACTGCGCATCGAGCGCTCGATCTCCAGCGCCAGCGACTCGTCCCAGGTTCTGCGGTTGGCCACCCCGGTCAGGGCATCGGTTCCGGCCAGCTCCTTGAGGAGCACGGCCTGGCGTTTGATCCGGGCCACCAGGCTCTGCACCGTCAGGCCCATGAGGAGGCCCGTAAGGGACCAGATGCCTGCGCGTTCCCATTCCGTCACCGGGTAGTGCGGATCGCCGATGACCAGCCTGGGGACGACGAACATGAGCGCCATTCCGGCGATGACCACGCCCAGTTGACGCCGGGTTCCGTAGAGCGCACACCAGAAGACCGGCACCAGCGCGAGCGGTGCCTCGGCTGACACGGAGCCGCCCTCAGCGCCGCGGAGCAGCGCCACGACACCCAGAAAGGCCAGCATGGGCAGAACCTGGGCCCAGGCCGGCAGCCGGCCCCACGGAGCCACCACAATGCCCGAGATCACGAGGAGCAGGAGCGCACCGGCGGCGAACAACGGCCCGGGGTGGTCGTCGGGCGGCAGGGGGATGACGAGGAACCCGGCTAGGACCAGGGCCAGGAAGGGCGTCGCCCGGGGGATCAGCCCCGGCCGTGCGAATCCGCCAGATTCAGCTTCGAACTCCGATCCCACCGACATAGGGAATCTTCGTCCGGAAGAGCAGCCGCCTTTAGATAGTGCGGCTACGAAAGACGCACTTAGCGGCTCAGGCGATGGTCCAGGTCTCGCCGCGGGCGAGGAGTTCCGACAGCTCCGTGTCGGCCACGGGGTCGGCCAGGATCTTGCTCGGGCGCCCGTAAACGGGGCGGCTGACCTGCCGGAAGACCCCGATCGGGGTCGGACCGGTCGGATCTTCCGCCAGGCGGGCGAGTGAGAAAGCCAGCCCCGGATCCCGCCGCGTGGGGTCGTGGACGATCAGAGCCTCCTCTCCGACCTCGGCGACGGAGACGATCTGAAGCCCACCGTCCGGCGCTCGAGCCACTCCTCGCTCGTCCTCGGCGCCGAAGCGGATCGGCTGCCCGGCCTCGAGGCGGATCTGGTTGGCGTCCTTGACGTCCTTGTCGGTCAGGGCCGAGAAGGCACCGTCGTTGAAAACGGGGCAGTTCTGGTAGATCTCGACCAGCGCCGTCCCTTCGTGCTCGGCTGCTGCGCGCAGGACCGCGGTGAGATGGTGGCGGTCCCGGTCGATCGTCCGGGCCACGAAGGTCGCCTCGGCCCCCAGAGCGAGCGATACCGGGTTGAACGGCTGGTCGGCCACGCCGAACGGGGTCGACTTGGTGATCTTGCCGATCTCGGAGGTGGGCGACGCCTGGCCCTTGGTCAGGCCGTAGATCTGGTTGTTGAAGAGCAGAATTTTGACCGGGACGTTGCGGCGCAGGGCGTGGATGAGATGGTTGCCGCCGATCGAGAGGGCGTCGCCGTCGCCGGTGACGACCCAGATGGAGAGGTCCTCACGTGAGGCGGCCAGCCCGGTGGCCAGCGCCGGAGCCCGGCCGTGGATGCCGTGCATCCCGTAGGTGTCCATGTAGTAGGCAAATCGCCCCGCGCAGCCGATGCCGGTGATGAAGACGATCCGCTCAGGGGGGATCCCCAGCTCGGGCATGAACTGCTGCACCGCCGACAGCACCGCGTAGTCGCCGCAGCCCGGGCACCAGCGCGTCTCCTGATCGGACTGGAAGTCGGCCTTGGTGAGCGTCGCCGACACCCCGCTGTCGTGGCCGCCCGAGTGGTCTCCGTTGATCTCGATGCTCATTGCCGCTCCGCGATCGCCATCTCGATCTCGCCGGAAAACAGGGGCTGGCCCTGGACCTTGCAGAAGGACTCGACGTCGACCAGGTAGCGGGCCCGCAGCAGCTGAGCCAGCTGGCCGGTGTTCATCTCCGGCACCAGCACCCGGTCGAAGGACCGCAGCACCTCGCCCAGATTGGAGGGGAACGGGTTGAGGTGGCGCAGGTGGGCGCTGGCCACGCGGTTGCCGGCCTCACGCGCCGAGTGTCACGCCGGCCCGGATCGCTCCTTCGCTTGAGCCCCAGCCAAGCACGAGCAGAGTGGCTCCCGGCTCGGAGTCGACCTCGACCGGCGGGATGTCCTCCGCGATTCCCGCCACCTTGGCCTGCCGCAGCTCGGTCATCCGTGCATGGTTGGCGCCGTCGTAGGAGATGTTGCCCGTGATGTCGGCCTTCTCGATGCCTCCGATCCGGTGCTGAAGGCCGCGAATGCCGGGAACCGCCCAGGGCCGGGCCAGCCGCTCATCCCGGGCGTAGGGCATGAACGGCTCCTCGCCCTCGGCCGGCGCCTTGGCGAAGGCCGGATCGATCCTCGGCAGCGCACCCACATCCGGAATCCGCCACGGCTCCGAGGACGAGGCGATGAAGGAGTCGGACAGGATGATCACCGGCGTCCGGTAGCGCACCGCGATCCGGACCGCCTCGAAGGCGATCTCGAAGCACCCCGCGGCCGTGCTCGGCGCCAGCACGGGGAGCGGCGACTCGCCGTGGCGCCCGTAGAGCGCCATGAGCAGGTCTGACTGCTCGGTCTTGGTCGGCATCCCGGTTGAGGGACCGGCGCGCTGGACGTCGATCACGATCAGCGGCAGCTCCAGCATCACCGCCAGCCCGATCGCCTCCGCCTTGAGGTCCATCCCCGGGCCGCTCGTGGCGGTGACGCCGAGACGTCCCCCGAAGGCGGCGCCGAGCGCCATCCCCGCGGCAGCGATCTCGTCCTCGGCCTGGATCGTGGTCACGCCGAAGCTGGCGTGGCGGCTCAGCTCATGCAGAAGCTCGGACGCGGGGGTGATCGGGTAGCTGGCCAAGACCAGCGGGAGGTGGCTCCGCGCGCTTGCCGCGATCAAGCCCAGCGACAGCGCCGCCGTGCCGTTCACGTTGCGGTAGGTCCCAGGCGGAACCCCAGTGGCCGGTTTGACCCGGTACTGGACGTCCAGAAGCTCTGTCGTCTCCCCGAACGACCAGCCGGCATTGAACGCAGCCAGGTTGGCTCGCATGACGGCCGGATGGCGGGCGAACTTCTGCTCGATCCACCGCTCCGTGACCTCGGTCGGGCGGCCGTAGAGCCAGGACAGGACGCCGAGGGCGAAGAGATTCTTGGCCCGCCCGGCGTCGCGGGTCGAGGCGTCCTCTACGCCCTCGACGGCCCGGGTGGTCAGCGCCGTCATCGGGATCCGGTGCACCCGGTACTCGCTCAGCGACCCGTCCTCGAGGGGGTTGGCGTCGTAGCCGGCCTTCTCCAGGTTGCGCTTCGAGAAGGCGTCCTCGTTCACGATGATCGTCGCGCCGCGGTCGATCTCGGACAGGTTGGCCTTGAGCGCGGCTGGGTTCATGGCCACGAGCACGTTGGGGGCATCGCCGGGGGTGAGGATGTCCCGGGAGGCGAAGTGGATCTGGAACGCTGAGACGCCGGCCAGCGTGCCGGCGGGAGCCCGGATCTCAGCCGGGAAATTCGGCAGTGTGGCCAGGTCGTTGCCGAGCACCGCCGTGGCGTCGGTGAACCGGCTCCCGGCCAGCTGCATCCCGTCGCCCGAGTCGCCCGCGAAGCGGACGATGACGCGCTCGCGTTCTTCGATCGTCTTGGTCATTGATCACGCCTGGTGCGCCCACCCACTGACGGAATGTAAGCAGGTGCGGAGAGTCGCCCGCTCTCCTTACAGCTTCTGGACGTTTATCGCCTTGGGACCTTTCGGCCCCTCTTCCTCCTCATAGGTGACCCGGCTGCCCTCGGCGAGCGAGCGGTATCCGTCGGAGTTGATGCTGGTGTGATGGACGAACAGGTCCTTGCCACCACCATCGGAGGCGATGAAGCCGAAGCCCTTCTCGTCGTTGAACCACTTAACGATTCCCGTAGGCATGGAGTTCTTTCCTCCTTGGCGTCTTTGCTGCTAGCCCGGGAGGAAATCCTGCCTGCACCCCGTGGCCTGCACTTACGTTCGGCCGTCCCGTGACGGCTTTGTCGGCGCAGAAGCTATCAAGGCGCCTGGACGGTCATCCTTACCTCTATGGACGATCCGATGCCGCTCGGCCGTGGTGTCAGCCTCCCCCTCCGGGAGGTGACGATTCGCACCTCTCGCTCGTCCGGGCCGGGGGGCCAGCACGCCAATGTCACCGCCTCACGCGTGGAGGCGGTGCTCGACGTGGCCGAGTCCTCGCTCGCCCCTGAGCAGAAGCTCCGGATCATCGCCCGCTGTGGCCCTCGGGTCACGGCCACGGCACAGGATGCCCGTAGCCAGGCCCGCAATCGGGAACTGGCCCTGGAGCGACTGCAGCAGCGTCTGCGGACCGCGCTGGAGGTCCGGCGCCCACGGGTGGGGACCCGGCCGACCCGCGCCTCGGTGCGCCGCCGCCTGGATTCCAAGCGCCGCCGAGCGGAGCGCAAGCGCAATCGGCAGCGGCCCGGCTCCGACGAGGGCTGAGAGCCGGGCATGCGCTGGATCGTCGATGGCATGAACGTGATCGGTACCCGCCCGGACGCCTGGTGGAAGGACCGCGACGGTGCGATGCTCCGACTGGTCGACATGCTCGAACGCTGGGCGGCCAGCGACGGCGAGGAGGTGACGGTCGTCTTCGAGCGCCCGCCCCGTCCGCCGATTCGCTCCACCGTGGTCGAGGTTCGCCACGCGCCCAGACCCAAAGCGGACGCCGCGGATGACGAGATCGTCCGCCTGCTCCGCGCCGATCCCCGGCCTGCCACCGTGCGGGTGGTCACCTCAGACCGGCTGCTGGCCGACCTGGCACGCGGTGCCGGGGCTACGGTGGAGGGCGCCGAGTCGTTTCGCCGTCGCATCGAAGACGTCATAGGGAGCGCGTAAGAAAGCCTTCGGGTTCCCGGTGGGCGCCTGCCAAAATCAGTCATATGGACCCCCATCCATCACCCGCGCAGGAGCCGCACCGGCGAGATGTTCCCCCGGCGCGTGACGGCACGGGCCGCAAGACCCCCGGCGCCGGGGGGCAGCAGGAGAAGCGAGGAGGCTCAGGGTGGCGAGTGACGCCGGCCCCCGACGGTCGCGGCGGCGGCCAGGGCGGCACCCCGTCGCGCGGCCCCAACCCGCGCTGGCTCGTGGTCCTGATCGTTCTCGGGCTTCTGGCCCTGAACCTCTACATCTCCTCCCAGGCCCTTCAGCCGGCGGCCCGGGTCCAGATCCCCTACAGCCCGAACTTCCTGGCCCAGGCCCAGGGCAACAACGTCAGCTCGATCTCCTCCACCGGCGAGTCCATCCAAGGGACGCTCAAGCACGCCATCACCTACGGCAAGGCCGGGCAGCCGACGACGTTGTTCGCCACCCAGATCCCGTCCTTCGCCAACAACAACCAGCTGTTCAAGCTGCTGGCCGACCACGGGGTGACGATCAACGCCCACCCGGTGCAGAACAACCCCTCGTTGATCTCGGAGCTCCTGTTCGGATTCGGGCCCACGATTCTCCTCGTGCTCCTTTTCGTCTTCCTCATGCGCCGGGCAGCAGCGGCCGGGGGCGCCGGTGGGCTGATGAGCTTCGGGCGCTCGCGGGCGCGGCGCGTGGAGGGCCAGGAGCAGCCGATCACCTTCGCCGACGTGGCCGGAATCGATGAGGCCAAGGAGGAGCTGACTGAGATAGTCGACTTCCTCAAGAACCCGGACAAGTACATCCGCCTGGGCGGCAAGATTCCCCGCGGCGTTCTTCTCTCAGGCCAGCCGGGCACGGGCAAGACGCTCCTGGCCCGCGCCGTGGCCGGCGAGGCCGGTGTCCCGTTCTTCCAGATGTCGGCCTCCGAGTTCGTCGAGATGATCGTCGGCGTCGGCGCCTCGCGCGTGCGGGATCTCTTTGCCCAGGCCAAGACTGCCGCTCCCGCCATCATCTTCATCGACGAGCTCGACGCCATCGGCCGCTCCCGCGCCTCGGGCGCAGCCAACATCTCCGGTGGCCACGACGAGCGTGAGCAGACGCTCAACCAGATCCTCACCGAAATGGATGGCTTTGACCCCCGGACCGGGGTGATCGTCCTCGGGGCTACGAACCGGCCTGAGGTCCTGGATCAGGCCCTCCTGCGCCCCGGTCGCTTCGACCGCCGCGTCTCCGTCCAGCCCCCGGACCGTGCCGGGCGCGAGGCGATCCTCCGTGTCCATACCCGCTCGGTCCCTCTCGCCCCTGAGGTCGACCTCGGCGCCATCGCCTCCACCACCCCGGGCATGGTCGGGGCCGACCTGGCCAACCTGGTCAACGAGGCGGCGCTCCTGGCCGCCCGGCATGAGCACGAGCGGGTCACGCCGCAGGACCTCACCGACGCCCTCGAGCGCATCGTCCTGGGGGCCGAGCGCAAGGTGATGCTGACCGAGGAGGATCGCCGGCGGACGGCCTATCACGAGGCCGGGCACGCCATCGTGGGCATGCTCGTCCCGGGCGCCGACCCGGTGCGCAAGGTGTCGATCATCCCTCGTGGGCAGGCGCTGGGCGTGACCTTCTCGGCCCCAGATGCGGATCGTTTCAACTTCGACGAGGAGTATCTCCTGGCCCTGATCAAGGTGGCGCTGGGCGGGCGCACCGCGGAGGAGATCGTGTTCGGCAACATCACCACCGGCGCGGAATCGGACATACAGCACCTGACCCAGATCGCTCGCCGGATGGTCGGCCGCTGGGGCATGAGCCGGCTCATCGGGCCGATCGCGGTGATTCCCAGCGAGGGTTCGAGCCCCTTCTTTCCCGGCGCCGCCGAGACCTCGGAATCAACCCAGCGCGTTGTCGACGAGGAGGTGAGGCGGATTGTCGAGTCGGCACACGCCGAGGTCACCCAGCTCCTCGGCACCCACCGTCCCAACCTCGACTCGCTCGTGGCCGAACTGCTTGAGCACGAGACTCTGGACGAGGCCAACGCCTACGCGGCGGCCGGGCTTGAGGGCAACCGGGTGGCTCGTGAGGAGACGGCCGCGCCGGCCGTCGCGCACGCCAGCGACCTTACCCCGGGCTAGTCGCCGAGGCGAGTGATCCGGGCGAGGGCCTCGTGGATCTCGACCACGCGCCGCTTGACCGGATCGGAGTCGGGCCGATCGTGGACGAGGTCCCAGGTGCGGTCGGCGATCTCCCGGGCGTTCTCAGCCGTCGCGCTCTCGCACAGCCGGTTTACGAGCTGCAGTTCGAAGCTCTGGATCTGGTCGGCGGGATCGCCCGGCGCCAGCCGCGGCAGCGGCTCGCGGGTCGTCTCCTTCCACATGGATGTAGCCACGAGCAACCGGTTTCGCAGCGTGATCGAATCGGGTGTCGCCATCGCCTACAAGCTTACGTCGCCGGCAGCTCCTGTTTCAGGCTGAGCACGGGCGCAAACGGATCGCCCTGCTCGGCGGTCCGCTCCAAGACCTCATCGGTGGTGAACGTGAGCCTCGCCTCGTTCTCCTCCTGCCGGCACTCCGCCACCTCGTCCCAGGAGACGGGGGTCGACACGGTGGGCCGCTCACGCGCACGTACGGAGTAGACGTTCACCGTCGTCTTGTGGGCGTCGTTCTGGCTCCAGTCGACGAGCACCTTGCCCGGCCGCAGGCGTTTGGTCATCCGGGAGACGACAAGCTCAGGCATCCGCTGCTCGAGTAGCTCGGCGATGCGGCGGGCCAGCGGCTTGGTCCGCTCGTAGGTGAGGGGGCCGTTGAGCGGGATGTAGACCTGGAGCCCCTTGGAGCCTGAGGTCTTGGCGAAGCTCTCCAGGCCGAGCTGGCTGAAGAGGCCGTGCAGAACCACCCCCACCTCGCAGCATTGAACTAGCCCCGCCCCCGGTCCGGGATCGAGGTCGAACACGAGCATGGTCGGGCGCTCCGGCGCCCCGGCCAGCGACAGCGAGGTGTGGAGTTCGATGTCGGCCAGGTTGGCCAGCCAGACCAGCGTCGCCCGGTCTTGGCAGAGCGTGTAGTTGATGTCGCCGATCCGCGCGGTCTGCACCCACTCAGGGCGATGCGAGGGCGATTGCTTCTCGTAGAAGTACTTGTCCTCGACGCCGTTCGGGTAGCGCTTCAGGGTCAGCGGCCGATCGTGCAGATGCGGGACAAGGAACGGGGCGATGCGCGCGTAATAGCCGACGAGGTCGCCCTTGGTGAAGCCCGTCTGGGGATAGAGCACCTTGTCCCAGTTGGAGATCTTCAGCCGCCGGCCGTCGACGGTGACACCCAGGGCTCCGTCGGGCAGCGGCTCGACCGCCTCAAAGAGCGTCTCCGGCACTCCCGGCTCGGCCGGTTCTCCGCCCTCGCGGACGACGGCGGCACTCGGCTTATCGTCTCGTAGCCCCTTGAACGAGGGCGCCCGCATGACCCCGTCGCGCGTCCACTCTCGAAACTCGACCTCGGCCACGAGCTTCGGCTCGACGAACACCGCCTCCCGCGGCAGACGCGGTCCGCGGTCGAAGGGCGAGCGATCTTGCCGTAACGGTTCCAGCCGTCGTGCCAGATCTTCGAGCGTGGCCTCGGTGAACCCCGTGCCGACGCGCCCGGCGTAGACCAAGGCGCCGTCCTCGAAGTAGCCCATGAGCAGGGCGCCGATGCGTTTCGTGCGCCGGCCCTCGCCCGGGATCCAGCCAGCAATCACGAGCTCCTGCCGGAGGGTGTTCTTGATCTTGAGCCAGGCGCCCGAGCGACGGCCCGGCTCGTAGCGACAGTCAAGCCGCTTGGCCACGATTCCCTCGAGTCCCTGCTCACGCGTCGCCTTGAGGAGAGCTGTCCCCTCGCCGGGGTGGACCGCCGGCACGCGCCAGGCCCGCCCACCGAGGTCGAGCGCCTCGAGGCGGCGCCGGCGCTCCTCGTAGGTCAGCTCGAGCAGTGAGTGCCCGTCGAGATAGAGGAGGTCAAAGATGGCGTAGACGACGGGCAGGCTCGTCGCCAGGCGCTTGACCGCACTCTGGGAGGCCACATGCATCCGCCTCTGGAGGCGCTCGAAGCTCGGCTTGCCCTGCTCGTCGAAGGCGACGATTTCACCGTCGAGCACCGCCTCGTGCATTCCCAGGTCATCCAGCAGTCCGCGCACCTCCGGGTAGGTGGCGGTGATGTCGTTGAGGTTCCGGCTCTCGACCCGCAGACGCCCCGGCTGGGCGTAGGCGAGGGCGCGCACGCCGTCCCACTTGACCTCGAAGGACCAGCGCTTCTGATCACGCGGGAGCGTGCTGGCACTCCGGGCCATCATGGGCAGGATCCGCTCGGGCATAGACACTCGCTCTGGGTCCTCCGCGGGGTCCATGCGGTGGATCATCCAATCGTTCTTAGTGTCCCCGTCCCGGCCGATCGGGAACAGGCCGTAACGGCCCTTCAGCCGCTCGCCGTGGAACGTGACCTCGACCTTCCGCTCCTCCCACTTGTGGGGCTCGAACGTGCCCCGGTCCCAGATCCGCATCCTCCCCGCCCCGTACTGCCCCTTGGGGATGTCGCCCTCGAACTCCAGGTATTCGAGCGGATGGTCCTCGGTCCGCACCGCGAGGCGGTTCTCGGATGGGTCGGGCGGGATCCCGTTGGGAATCGCCCACGAGGCGAGTGCGCCGTCGTGCTCCAGGCGGAGGTCCCAGTGCAGCCGGGTGGCGTGATGTTGCTGGACGACGAAGCGGTGCTCTGCCTTGGTACGGGCCGCTGCGCTCCGCGTGCGGGCGCCTTTCGCCTTGCCGTCGCCGGCGGGCTCGGGGGTGGCCTGGAAATCACGCTTGCGGTCGTATTCCGAGAGCTTCTTTGCCGGCACACCCTGATGATGGCCACTCTTCGCCACTTTTTACGCGTGACCGCCATGATTTCTTCGTATGGCGCGCGTACTGGTGGTCGATGACGAGCCCGCGGTGAGGCGGGCGCTCGAGCGGGCCCTGAGCCTCGAGAGCTACGAGGTCGAGCTCGCCGCGGACGGGCAGGAGGCGCTGGACTCGCTCGCCGCGGTCCCGGCCGACGCGGTCGTGCTCGACGTGATGATGCCTCGCATCGACGGCCTCGAGGTGGCACGGCGGATGCGGCGCGCCGGCGACCGGACGCCGATCCTCATGCTGACCGCACGCGATGCCGTCGACGACCGGGTCGCCGGGCTTGATGTGGGCGCGGATGACTACCTGGTCAAGCCGTTTGCCCTGCGTGAGCTCCAGGCCCGGCTGCGCGCCCTCCTGCGGCGCACAGGCACGGGCGACGGTGATGAGGTGTTGCGCTTCGAGAACCTCGTCCTCGATCCGGTGGCCCACGAGGTCCACCGTCGTGAGCGCCTGATCGAGCTCACCAAGACCGAGTTCCTGCTGCTCGAGTTGTTCCTGCGCCACCCGCGCCAGGTGCTCACGCGCTCCCAGATCTTCGAGCAGGTGTGGGGCTACGACTTCGGGCCCACCTCGAACGCCCTCGGCGTGTACATGGGCTATCTGAGACGCAAGACCGAGGCCGGCGGTGAGCCGCGCCTGCTGCACACAGTGCGCGGCGTCGGCTACATATTGCGAGACTGATGACCCTCCGTCGGCGGGTCGGCATGGCGGCTGGGGTCGCGGTGGGCATCGCCGTCATCTTCATGGCCGCGATCAGCTACGTCGTGGTGCGCAACCAGCTGCGGGGCCAGGTGGATAGGGCGCTGCAGGCGCAGGCGCTGGCAATCCAGCAGACCGGTCACCTGGATCGTCCCTTCCCGGGTCTCCCGGCCAGCGCGGGGGGTCCCGCGCCCTACATCCAGATTGTCCAGGCTGGTGGCACCGTGTACGGCCGAGAGGGCAACATCTCGCTCCCCGTCAACCCCCATGTCCTCAACGTCGCCTCGGGGATAAGAGGCACCTTTCTGACTGATGTAGAGGTGGGAAGCAGCCATCTGCGAGAAATCGTCTTCAGGTTCCCGCTTCCCCTCGGGGGTCAGGGTCTCGCTGTTGAACTCGCGCGGCCGCTGAACACGGTTGACAGCGTCCTCTCCAAGCTCCGTCTCCTCCTCCTGGTCCTCATCCTGGGCGGTATCGCCCTGGCTCTCGTCCTCGGCCGCCTGGCCGCCCGGCGTGTCTTGGCCCCGCTGGCCGAGGTCGCCGATACAGCGCAGCACATCTCCGAGACCGAGGACCTCACCGCCCGGATTCGCGTCCACTCCGACGACGAGGTGGGGCAGCTGGCCACCCGCTTCAACGCGATGCTGGCCCGCCTGGGTGCCTCCCGCAGCGAGCTGGACGAGTCGGCGCGAGCCCAGCGCCAGCTCGTGGCCGACGCCTCGCACGAGCTGCGCACCCCAATCACCAGCCTGCGAATGAACATCGAGCTCCTGAATTGAGCACCCCGACCTGAGTGAGGAGGAGCGCCGGCGGATGCTGGCCGACGTGGTCGAGCAGACCGAGGAGCTGACCGGCCTGATCGGCGATCTGATCGAGCTGGCGCGCGGCGATCTGCCGCCCGAGGCCACCGAGGACGTGCGCCTCGATCAGGTGGTGACCGAAGCGGTCGCCCGGGCGAAGCGGAACTTCCCCCACGTCCACTTCGAGACGAGGCTCAGTTCAGGTCTCATCATCGGTATGCCGGATCGGCTCGGCCGCGCCGTCAACAACCTGCTCGACAACGCCGCTCGCCACTCGTCCGCCGAAGGAGCGGTCGAGGTCGAGGTGAACTCCGCCGGCGTCCGCGTACGTGACCACGGACCGGGGGTGGCTGAGGCCGATCTCCCCTACGTCTTTGACCGCTTCTACCGCGGGGCGAGCTCGCGGGGCAAGCAGGGCTCCGGGCTCGGCCTGGCCATCGTTCGCCAGGTGGCCGAGCAGCACCACGGGTCGGTTGATGTCGCCAACGCCCCCGACGGCGGGGCGGTCTTCACCCTGAGGCTCCCCGTCCAGCCCTTGGAGGCCTCAGGGGATCGGTGGCCGGATGAGCCGGGCCTGCCGGGCGGTCAGGTTGCGCTTGCGCAAGGGCCAGACGAGGATCGCGAACACGGCGAGCGCGACCAGGAGCACCGTCCCGCGCTGAAGGGCCCCGCCGACTAGAAGGATCAGCGCCACGGCCACCGTTCCCGCGGCGATACCCGCCAGCAGGGTCGTGTGCGACCGGTATCCCGAGAAGTGCTCCCGCGCAGTGACCTCGGTGACTCCGAGCGCGCAGATGACGATTCCCGCGATCCACGCAGGCGCAGCCTTATCCACCCAGCCCACGATCGCCGAGATCGCTCCGAAGAAGATCGCCAGCTCGGATACGGGCAGGCCGCCGAACGGGTTGGGCGGCGGCTCGCCGTACCTGCGGCCGGTGAGAATCAGCGTGAGCTCCCCCGGGGAGCCCTCGGGACGGCGAGCCTCGGCCGGTCGAACCGGTGGCCTCGGTGCCGTCACTCTCGCCCCGGTGGCGCGGCGTCGCTTGCGTGAGCGTCGTTTGGACTGGGCTGGCGCCACAGCGCCAGGATAATCGCCGCTTACGGAGCCGGAGCCGACTCGGTCCGCACGGTCGAGGCGTCGGCGAATTCCCGGAACAGGCCGGTGACCACGAACACCACCTGCTCGGCGATGTCCACCGTGTTGTCGCCGATCCGTTCCAGGCACCGGGCGACCAGGATCATGAACATCGCCCACTCGCGCATCTCGATGTGGTCCCCCACCTCGACGGCGCGCCGGAAGATCTGGCGGTTCAGGCGGTTGATCTCCGAGTCCTGGCGCACGAGGTCACGCGCCACCTCTTCGTTGCGTGAGGCGAGCGCCTCCTTGGCCTCCGCCACCTGCGAGCGGGCGAGCTGGCCCATCCGCTCAAGCGCGTCGAGGATGTCCTTGTCCTTGGGCGACTCGTGCCCGGACAGGGGAACCAGCTTGGCGATGTTCACGCACTGATCGCCCATCCGCTCCATGCAGCGCAGGATGTGGAGCAGCGCGGCGACGATACGCAGATCCCCCGCCACCGGCGCCTGGCGGGCCAGCAGCGACAGGAGCGCCTGGTGCACCTCCAGGTAGCGGCCGTCGATCCGGTCATCGTCAGCCACGACCATGGCCGCCAGCTCGACATCCTGAAAGCTGATCGCCTCAAGCGCCCGGTCGAGCTGCTGGGTGACTAGGTCAAGGCCGCCCAGCGTCTGCTGTTCGAGGGCCTTGAGGTCCTCGCGATATTGGTGGCGCACCTCCTCCATCGTCGGGCGTTAGCCGAACTTCCCGGTGACGTAGCGCTCGGTGCGCTCGTCACCCGGGTTGGTGAAGATCTGCTCGGTGGCTCCGTGCTCGACCAGCTGCCCGTCGAGCAGGAACGCGGTGGTGTCAGAAACGCGTGCCGCCTGCTGCATGTTGTGGGTGACGATCACGATGGTGTAGCGCGACTTGAGCTCGTGGATGAGCTCCTCGATCTTCAGTGTCGCCACCGGGTCAAGCGAGGAGCACGGCTCGTCCATCAGGATCACCTCAGGTTCCACGGCGATCGTCCGCGCGATGCACAGCCGCTGCTGCTGACCGCCGGACAGGCTTGTACCGGGATCATTGAGGCGGTCCTTTACCTCCTCCCACAGGCCCACCGCCCGCAACGAGTCGTGGACCCGGTCGCGAACGCTGCCGTTGCGGGTCCCGGTCAGTCGAAGTCCCGCCGCGACATTGTCGAATACCGACATCGTGGGAAACGGATTCGGGCGCTGGAAGACCATCCCGATCAGCCGGCGAACCGCCGTCACATCGACCTCGGGGTCGTAGACATCCAGATCGTCGAGCATCACCCTTCCCTCGGCGCGAGCGCCTGGGATCTCCTCATGCATTCGGTTGATACAGCGCACGACGGTCGACTTTCCCGAGCCAGAGGGACCGATGATCGCCGCCACCTGATTGGCGGCGAATTCGATCGACATCCCCTTGATCGTGTGGTGCTCGCCGTAGTAGGCCTGCAGGTCCTGGAGCTTGACCGCGTGGCCCGCACGTCCATTAGCGCGCTCCGCAGGCGGAACCGCTTGGGCCTCTCCCGCGGGCGGGCTCTCAGCCGACACCTGTGTGCGCTCCTTGGTCCAAATCTCAGTCGGGATCATGCCATGCGGCTCCTTCTGGCTACGGCTCTTGCGAGCAGGTTGAAAATGAGGACCAGGACCACCAGGGTAAGCGCGGCACCCCAGGCGACGTTGACGATGGCGGTGCGCGGCGATTGCACGTCGTTGTAGATCAGGAAGGGAAGCGAGTCCATCTGCCCGTTCAGGTTCCCGCTGAGCGAGAAGGCGATGCTGACCGTGAAGAGCAGTGGAGCCGTCTCCCCCATGGCCCGTGCCACGGCGAGCAGCGAGCCGGTGATCAGCCCGGGGGTGGCGGTGGGCAGGACGACACGCGCCAGCACTCGCCACCGCGGCGCCCCGAGCGCCAACGCCGCCTCCCGCAGGCTGTTGGGAACCAGGGTCAACACCACCTCAGCCGAGCGGATCACGATGGGGAGCATGAGCAGCGAGAGGGCGACCGAGCCTTTCCATCCGGCGAATCCGGACGCGCCGATCTTGGCCACCACGAGCACGATGTAGATGAACAGCCCGAACACGATCGACGGGACGCCGGTCATCACGTCGACGAAGTACCGGACGAGGTTGGCGAAGCGCGACTGCTTGCCGTACTCGGTCAGATAGAGCGCCACTCCGATCCCCACCGGGATGGCGATGATGCTGGCCAGCCCGACGATCTCAAGCGTCCCCAGGATTGCGCTGCGAATGCCCCCGGGATCGCCGAAGAAGCTCCCGGTGGGATCGGTGGTGAAGAAGCCCGCACTCCAGATCCCGAGCCCTTTCTTGAGCAGGTAGTAGAGGATCAGGACCAGCGGAACCAGCGCCACCGCGAAGCCCACCGTGAGTAGCCCGCGCATCAATCGATCCGTGTTCCGGCGCCGGCGGGACACCGGGGGCAGGCTGTGCGTGCCCAGGCGCGCTCGGACCGTGCTCATCGCTCACCCCCGGCCCGGCCCGCGGCGATCGTCATACCGGTGGCCCCGGTTCCGCGCCGCCCGTGAGCGCCGCGGGAGACGAACCGCCGGGCGATGAGATTGATGATGAGCGTGAGCACGAAGAGGACTGACCCGGCGGCGAACAGCGCCGAGGTGTGGATCCCGGTCGACTCGCCGAATTCGTTCGCGATCACTGCAGCCAGCGAGTAGCCCTGACTGAACAGGTGATGCCCGATCACCGGCGCGTTCCCGATCAGAAGCACCACGGCGATGGTCTCGCCGAGCGCCCGCCCCAGCCCGAGCATTGCCCCCCCGGTGATACCCGGCCGCGCATAGGGCAGTACGGACATCCGGATCATCTCCCACCGCGTGGCCCCGAGGGCCAGCGCCGCCTCCTTGTCCTCCGCGGGCACCGTCCCGATCACCTCCCGAGAGATAGCCGAGACGATGGGCAGGATCATGATCGCCAGGACCAGTCCGGCGACGAAGTAGTTGTACAGGGCGGGCGTTCCGCCACCGAACCAGGGGATGAACGAGAAGGTGCTGGCGAACCACTTCTCGAGGGGGAGCAGCTTGGGGCAGAGGACGAACACCCCCCAGAGGCCGTAGACCACCGACGGGACCGCCGCCAGCAGGTCCACGAGCACCGAGGCCGCGCCCCGGACCCGGCGTGGGCATAGCTCGTTGATGAAGAGCGCGCTGGCGATGGCCACGGGAACCCCGATCACGAGCGCCAGTGTGGAAGTCACAAGCGTGCCCACGACAAGTGCTGCGCCGTGGTAGATGTTGCGACTCACGTCCCAGTCGTTGCCGAAGACGAACTTCAGCCCGTAGGTGCTGAAGACGTTCTGGGACTGGCCGATGAGGCGAATGAAGAAGTATGCGATCAGGACCAGGATCAGCCCCGCCAGACCCCCGAGGCCCCAGCGCAGCAGGCGATCCGGCAGGCGCGAGCCCGGCGACCGCTCGATAACCGAGCGGCCGCCGGGGAGTGTCGTGGCGCTTGCCTCCACCAGCGTCCTCTACGAGATCGCCGACCCGTTGCAGGTCATCGTGCCGAGCTGTGCCTGGTCCTTGGCCACCAGCGTCGGGGGCAGCGGGGCGTACGGAAGCGCGTTGCTTCCGGCCCCCAGCGTCTTCTGACCGGCCCCGAAGGCGTAGGTCAAAAATCGCTTGAGCCCGCTGGCCGTGCTTGAGCTCGCGCCGCCGTTCTTGCACGCGTCCTTGTAGACGTCGATGAACGTCTGGGACACGATCGGGTAGGCGGCCGGGTTCGGCGAGTTGATCGTCGAGATGCCCAGGTCTGCCGGGACCTTGATTCCGTTCGCGGCCGCCGACGTGTTCGGGATCGTCGGGAGCTCGTAGTTGCCGCCGGAGTTCTTCACCGCGGCGTAGGTGAAGCCGTTCTCCAGTGCGTACGCCTGTTCGACGTAGCCGATGGCTCCGGGGGTCTGCTTGACCGCCGCGGCGACGCCCGAGTTGCCCTTGGCGCCGGTACCCGTTGGCCATTTCACGTCCTTGCCCTCGCCGACCGCCGCTTTCCAGGCCGGGGCCGTGTCGGAGAGGAAGGTGGTGAAGCCTGCGGTCGTGCCTGAGGAGTCTGAGCGGTGGATCACGGCGATCGAGCTGCTGGGCAAGCTCATGCCGGGGTTCAGAGCCTTGATCGCCGGATCGTTCCACGACTTGATCTGACCCATGAAGATCTTGGCGATCGTGGGACCGTCGAGCTTCAGGCCGCTCTTGACGCCGCTCAGGTTGTAGGAGAGCGTGATGCCCCCGAAGGCGACCGGGAACTGCAGGACCGGCCCCTTCATCTTGGCTGTGTCCGCCGGCTTCAGCGCCGGGTCGCTGCCCGCAAAGTCAACCGTGGCGGCCGCGAGCTGGGTCTGGCCGGCACCGGAGCCGACCGGGTTGTAGTTCACGGTCACGTTCTGGGACTTCAGCGTCGAGCCCCACTGCTGATAGATCGGAGCGGCCAGGGTCGATCCGGCGCCGTTGATGGTGGCCGACGAGCCACTGGACGATCCTCCTCCCGAGCCCGCGCTGTTGGGCGAGCTCGCGTTCGAATTCGAATTGCTGGAGCCACAGGCCGCAACTCCGCCTGCCAGAACAATGGCGATCCCCACTGCACTAATGCGGCGTGCCTTCAATGTCTTCTCCTTTTAGATGTTTGCGGCAGTCTCGGACGGATCCGAGCCGCCGGTGTTATCTGGTTGTGAACGTGTCGTCAGGAAGTTGTGAACGCTCGGGCGCCAAGCGGTATCCGAAACCGAAATGGGTGTGGATGAAGGACCACCCCGGCATGGCTCGTTCCAGCTTCACTCGCAACCGCCGCACGTACACGTCGACCGAGCGATCGCCAGGTCGCATCTCACGCTCCCAGGCCAGCTGAAAGAGCTCCTCGCGGCCGACGACCCGATCCGCGCGCTTGGCCAATTCGGTCAGCAGATTGAGCTCTTTCACCGAGAGCATGAGGCCGTGGCCCCACGCCCTCGCGATGTGATCACGGGGCAAGATCTGAAGCGGCCCGACCTCGATCAGCTCACGTTGGGTCGGGTCGGGTACCGGCAGCGGTTGAGCGGTTGCCGACAAAGCGAGATCAAATGCTGTCCCCGCTGCGCGTAACTGTGGTTACGCAGTGGTGACCGCGTTGTGAACAACTTGTGACGAAGCGCAGCGGCCAGCCCCGTCGGCGCTGCGGAGGCCCTCGCTAGCTCAGCTTATGAGTGCGGGATCCAGCGCTTCGGAAGGTGCGGCGTCGGGGCCGATCCCGGCCTCCAGCGGCTCCGTGCCATCGTCGGGCGTCGGCGCGAACCGGTAGCCCACCCCGAAGTGGGTGTGGATATAGCTCCACGCCGGCGATGCGGTGCGGAGCTTCTGGCGAAGCTTGCGGACGAACACGTCGACCGACCGGTCGCCGTGGGCCATGGCGTAGCCCCAGACGCGCTCGTAGATCTCCTCGCGCCGTAGCACGCGGTCGGACTTCGAGAGCAGGTGGAGGATCTCGAACTCCCGCGCCGTCAGCTCGACGTTCGCGGAGCCCGCGTAGGCCTGATGCAGATCCGGGCGGATCGTGAGCTCACCGATCGTGCTCGGAGCTGCCAGCTCTGCCAGCTCGCTGCGCCGGTGGCGACGCAGTGCAGCTTCGATGACGCAAATCAGCTCCTCCGGATGGCAGGGCTTGGTCACCCAGGCATCCACGCCCAGGCGCAGGCCCCGGACTCGCTGGGCCACTGACGAGGGGCCAGTGCAGACGACAACCGCCAAGCTCGGTAGCCGCCCGCAGATCCGCTCCAGATAGTCCCAGCAATCTGGCCCGACGATCGAGAGGTCGAGCACCAGAGCGTTCAGGCGCATGGCTACGAGCGTGTCCGGCGTCACCGGGCTGCCGAGCACGCGGTGCTCGCAGCCCAAAGCCTGCAGACGCTTTCCCAGCACCTGCATGAAGCCTGGGTCCCGGTCGATTACGGCGATCTGCAGTCGACCCGGCGTTCGAGCTGCCGGGCCTGCCGTTTCCGGTTGGTCGCTGCGCTCGGCCAACATCTGGTGCTGACTGTATCTACCGTCTCGAACGGAATGCATCGTCAAGCCACCGGTTCACACCCTCTTTACACGGAAATAGCGTACCTCGTTACTGGTGTCGGTACCAGCGTTCGGCTCCGCCCGTCCGTTCTCTTTCCCTATTAAGAAACCCATATGAAGCCAAACCCTGGCCGCATGTTCGTCCTCTATCCTGCTGCCCAGGCGCCACGTGGCGCCGCTATTCGCTGATGGCCTCGAGGACTAAGCAAAAGGAAGAAGCCCGCGCTCGCCGCCTGGCCGAGGAGCGTGCGGCTGCCGAACGGTCGGCGCGCACACGCCGGACCCGGATGCTCGGCGGCGTTCTCGTTCTCGCCGTCGTGATCGTCGCCGTGGCGATCGCCATCAGCACATCGGGCGGCGGCAGCAGCGGGACTGTGGTCAAGGCCAACAGCGCCGCCGCCAAGTCGGACATCACCGCTGTGAGCAACCTCCTCGCGGGTATCCCCCAGTCCGGGGCCACCCTTGGCTCTCCGAGCGCCAAGGTCACGATCACGGAGTACGCAGACCTGGAGTGCCCGGTCTGCGACACCTTCGCGCTTTCCTCGAGCGCGAACACGTCCGACGGAACCCCGGGGAGCGGTTATTTCGACCAGCTGGTCAGCCAGTACGTCCGCACCGGCAAGGCCAAGATCGTTTACCGCTCGTTGGAGACGGCCACGGGAAACGGCCCCAATGCGGCGATGTGGAGTCAGCAGCAAGCCGCCGCCTACGCCGCCGGGCTCCAGAACAAGGCCTGGGACTACATCGAGCTCTTCTACCGGGAGCAGCAGCCCGAGACTTCCCAGTACGTGAATCCCGCCTTCTTGCAGTCGATCGCCCAGCAGGTCCCCGGTCTCAACCTGGCCAGCTGGCAGGCCAACCGCCAGAGCTCGACGCTTGAGGCCCAGGTGGCCAGCGACGGCACCAGCGCCCAGTCGCTCGGCTTCACCGCGACGCCGACGCTGGTCGTGCGCGGGCCCAAGGGACAGGCCACGCCAATCCAGAGCCTCCCCTCCAACTACAGCGAGATCACGTCCGAAATCAAGCTTGTGAGCTGAGGCACCCCCGGTGAGCCGAACCCTGCGGCGGGTGATGATCGTTGTGGCCGTGATCGGGTTCGGCGTGGCCACTTACCTCACCTACATCCACTACGCCGGGATCAAGCCCGCCTGCACGGCCGGGCAGTCGTGCCTCAAGGTTCAGACCTCGATCTGGTCGAAGGTCGACGGCGTGCCCGTCGCCCTGCTCGGCCTGATCGGCTACATCGGGATTCTGGGCAGTCTGCTGGCGCCGGATCGTGAGGAGAGCCGGATCGCCACGCTCGGCCTGACCGTCATCGGGGTCGGCTTCAGCGCCTACCTCACCTACCGCGAGCTTTTCTCCATTCACGCCATCTGCGAATGGTGCGTCTCCAGCGCGGTGATTCTGACCCTCCTTCTGATCGGCGCCATCGTTCGTTACTTGGCCGGAGAGCCGCTCCCGCCCGCCTACGACGGCGACGACGCCGAGGACGACACCGAGCAGCCGCCGCGCCCCTCGCGGCAGATGGCCGCCCGCTGAGAGAGCCGCCTCGGACCGCCGGCCGAGCCGTGTGCCGTCCGCGCCGCGGACGATGATCCCTATGTGAGCTGGCGCACCACCCGGGCCGCGGCGCGGCTGCATGAGCCAAGCCGCCAGGTCGCGGTGATCGACCTCGGCTCAAACTCCTGGCGGCTCGTCGTCTTCACCTTCGGGGGCGCCGGGCCCACCGCGTGGTGGAAGCGCACCGACGAGCTCTACGAGACGGTGCGCATCGGCGAAGGCATGTCCGAGACCGGCCGGCTCGGCGACCAGGCGATGGCCCGCGGGCTTGAGACGCTCGTCATCTTCGAGCACTTCTGCACCTCCGCCGGCCTGTCGCCGGACCAGGTCCACGTCGTGGCCACGAGCGCCATCCGCGACGCGGAGAACCGCGACGAGTTCCTGCGCGCCGCCCGTGAGGCCACGCCGCTGCGGGTGGAGATCCTCTCGTCCGACGAGGAGGCGCGGCTCGGCTACGTCGCCGCCATCAACACCTCGACGCTGCGCGACGGCGCCGTGCTTGAGCTCGGGGGCGGGAGCATGCAGCTGATCCAGGTCGCCGATCGGCGGGCCCAGGAGCTCTGCTCGCTGCCCCTCGGCGCCGTCCGGCTCACCGAGGAGCTCCTCCCCGGTTCCAAGCCGGCGCGCAAGAAGGATCTCGAGCGCCTGCGCGAGCGGGTGCGGGACACCCTGTCGGACGTGGGGTGGCTCTCCGAGGCGGGGGAGCGACTGGTCGGCATCGGCGGCGCCGTCCGCAACCTGGCCGCCGCGGCCCAGAACGCCGCGGATCAGACCGATGTCGGCGTCCAGGGCTACATGCTCACGACCGAGGCGCTCTCCGACCTGATCGACGAGCTGGCCTCCCTCGAGCCGGCCAAGCGCGGCAACATTTCCGGGATCAAACCTGGGCGCGGCGACATCATCCTGGCCGGGGCGCTCACCATTGAGGGCGTGCTCCAGACCGGCGGCTTCGCCGGGATCGAGGCCAACGAGGCCGGACTGCGGGAGGGCGTGTTCTTCGATCGCGAGCTGTTCCGCGGACGCGACCCGTTGTTCGAGGACGTCCGCGTGGCCGCCGTGAGCAACCTGGCGATTCAGTACGAGGCCGACCTCGAGCACGTCGAGCACGTGGCTGAGCTCTCGCTCCAGATGTTCGACTCCTTGGCCGCGGGTGGACTGCTCGAGCCCACCGAGGGCGAGCGAGAGCTGCTCTGGGCCGCGGGCATGCTTCACGACGTGGGCATGACTATCTCCTATGACGACCACCACAAGCACAGCCGGTATCTGATCGTCTCCGCTGAGCTGCCCGGCTTCGACCCTCGTGAGCGGGCCCTGATCGCCCAGATCAGCCGCTACCACCGCAAGGGATTACCGAAGCTCGGCGAGATGGCGAGTCTGGCCCGGGACGGCGACGAGGAGCTGGTGGCGCGCTGCTCCGTCATCCTGCGCTTGGCCGAGCACCTGGAACGGGGGCGCGACCAATCGGTCCGCGAGGTTCGCCTGCACGGCAACGGCAAGGGAGTCGACCTCCACCTCGAGGCGGCGGGTGACCTCACGCTGCCGCGCTGGAGCGTCGAGCGCTATGGCGACAGCGAAGCCTTCGAGCGGGTCTTCGGCCGCCGGCTCCTCATCGGCTGAACCGGCGCATCTGTCCCAGACGCGGATTATGTTGCCGCGGGGATGAGAAGGTGCGTGCTTGTGGCGGTCGTTGCCATGCTGCTGCTGGCGCCGGCCGCAGCCTCGGCGGCGATCCCGAACGTGTTCGGCGGCCAGACGATCAGCGGCGGCCCCGTCCCGTGCGTGGCGCAGTCCGATGGCGTCCGCGTGTGTCACGGCAGCGATAACGGGACCGCTGGTCCCGACCTGCGCCTGAAGAGCTTCGACGGCGCGCCGCTTGAGGCCTACGTGATCCTCCCTCCCGCGCCCGCCTCAGGGAGCGACGGTCCGTACCCGCTCATCGTGCAGAGCCACGGCTGGGGCTCGTCGGGCGGAGGACCCAACAACACCGAGTTCTACGGACCCACTGCCGACAGCTGGGCCAAGGACGGCTACGCCGTGCTTGAGCTCACCGCTCGCGGCTTCGGCGATTCGTGCGGCAAGGCGGCCGAGTCGGCCGAGAACCCGCTCCACTATGCGGCCGTCTGCCCGAACGGCTACATCCGCCTCGACGACGAGCGCTACGAGGCCCGGGACGTTCAGTACGCCATCGGCCTGCTCGCTGACGAGGGGATCGCCAGCCCCGGCCACATCGGGGTCACCGGCGAGTCCTACGGCGGTGGCGTCTCGCTTGAGCTGGCCACGCTCAAGGACCGGGTGATGAACGCGGACGGCTCGTTCAGCCCCTGGACGAGCCCCGCCGGGACGCCGCTTTCCGTCACCGCCGCGGCGCCGGTGATTCCGTGGTCTGATCTCGCCTATTCCCTGGTCCCGAACGGTCGTACGCTGGACTATCAGGTGACCTCGGCTACCGCCGACCTGTCGCCGATCGGGGTTGAGAAGCAATCGTTCGTCTCCGGCCTCTACGCCCTCGGTCAGCAGTCCGGGAACTATGCGCCGCCGGGGCTGAACTCGCAGGCGGACCTGACCACGTGGTACGGGCTGCTCAATGCGGGCGAGCCCTACGACGCGGACCCGCAGGCGACGAGCCTCGTCCAGCAGATCGCTCAGTACCACTCGCCCTACTACCTGCTCGACGGGGCCTTCGGGTTCGGCCGGGAGGCACCCGCCCCGCTGCTCATCGCCAACGGCTTCACCGACGACCTCTTCCCAGTCGACGAGGCGCTTCGCTACTACAACCTCGACCGGAGTCTGTACCCGTCTGATCCCGTCTCGCTCCTCGACGGGGACTTCGGGCACGAGCGCGCGGCTAACAAGAGCGGCGACAAGACGCTCCTGTCAAACGCCATCCAGAGCTTCTTCGACTCCTACCTCAAGGGCTCCGGCAGCCAGCCCGCCCCGAGCGCCACCGCGACGATCGAGACCTGTCCGGCGAGCGCCCCCTCCGCTGGCCCCTACACGGCCTCGAGCTGGGCGGCTCTCCATCCCGGCGAGGTCGACTACAGCTCAGGCGCGGTGCAGACGATCCTCTCGAGCGCCGGCAACCCGACGATCGCCAAGACGGTTGATCCCGTTCTCGCCGGCAACAATCCCTGCGGCACCGCTGCGGCCACCGACCAGGGCGCCGGCGTCGCCACCTACCGGCTCCCCGCCGCCCAGGGTGCGGGCTACACACTCCTCGGCTCCCCAACCGTGATCGCTGACCTCAACGTCACCGGCACGTTCCCGTTCATCGCAGCGCGGTTGTGGGACGTCGATCCGAGCACGAGCACCGAGACACTCGTCGCGCACGGGATCTACCGGATCGACTCGAACAACCCGGACGGCCTCCAGGTCTTCCAGCTTCACCCAGGTGCCTGGCACTTCGCTGCCGGGCACATACCGAAGCTCGAGCTGCTGGGCCAGGACTCACCCTACGCGCGGACGTCGAACGGTCAGTTCACGATCCAGCTCGCCGCTCTGCAGCTGCGCCTGCCCGTACACGAGCCGCCGGGAAGCGTCCCCGGCGTCGGCAAACCGTTGCCACCGGCGTTCTACACGGGCCATTCCTTCACGGCATGTTCGACAAGTCCTTACTCCAAGCTCAACAAACGCCGCGTGCACGCCACTCGGAGGCTCCTTCTCGCGTCGGGCACGGCTGGTGAACCGGCGTGCGTGTTCGCCAGCGCCGCCGAGCACCAGCGCGAGCAGGTCACGCACGTCTACGTGATGATCTACCGGCCGGCCGCCGCAGGACGCTGCCGGTTCGTCCTGCGCAGTGGCAAGCTGAGCCGGCCGCGCCCCTGTAAGCAGCCGGTGGAATACCTCGCCACAGGTCGGGCCAGGTGGCAGCTCCACCTGCGCGTCGCCCTGGCTCCGGGGAGCTATCTCGTCCGCTCGGACGCGGTCGACGGCAATCGTCGCCACCAGGCCCGCACTGCGGCTTCGGTGACCCGGGTCACGGTCGCCGGGGCTACCGCGGTACATGTGGTCACCACGCCGAACTTCACCGGCTGATAGGGAATCTCTCGGACTTAGCGCTCGATGCGGTGGAGGGCTACAGTTCCCGGGGAATGCTCTGGTTGCTGCGACATGCGGAAGCAGCCGACGGAGAGCCGGACGAAGCGAGACCGCTGACCGAGAAGGGACGCACTCAGGCTGAGGCGGCGGGTCGGGCGCTGGCCTACCTCGGCGAGGAGATCGACGCCTGCCTGTCAAGTCCCAAGCTGCGTGCCCTTCAGACGGCGGAGCTGGCCTGCGAGCCGCTCGGCGTGGAGGTGACGATCGAGTCCGCCCTGGGCGGTGAGCCGTTTGACGTCAGCGAGATCACCGCGGGCCTCGGCAACGTGCTGCTCGTGGGACACGACCCCTCGTTCTCGTTGCTGCTGCATGACCTGACGGGCACGCAGGCCCGGATGAAGAAGGGTGGCCTGGCCGGCATCGCCAAGGGTGAGCTGGTGGTCCTCCTGCGGCCCGCCGAACTGGCGGCCATTGCCACCGCCGCCGCGGCGCCGGTGGCCACCCGGTGAGCGCGCGGGCTCCGCTGGGGGCCAGCCGTCAGGATGAGGCCGCGGCCGCGGTCCAGGCTCGGGCGAGTGTGGCCCAGGTGCGGAGCGCCGCCGACGGCTTGGCCGAGGTGCTCGACGAGTTCAATGACCCGTCGCTCTACACCAATCGCGAGCTGTCATGGCTCGATTTCAACGACCGCGTGCTCCAGCTCGCCGAGGATGAGTCGCAGCCCCTGCTTGAGCGGGTGAAGTTCCTCGCCATCTTCGTCACCAATCTCGACGAGTTCTTCATGATCCGCGTCGCCGGGGTCCACGATCAGGTCGACGCCCGCATCGACGTACGCGGTCCGGACGGTCTGTCTCCGCCCGAGACGCTCAAGGGGATTTCCGAGAAGGTACGCGAGCAGGACCGCCGCCACTCACGCCAATTCCAGAGGGTGATCTGCCCCGAGCTGTCGGACAACGGCATTCGGGTCGTCAACTGCGAGGACTCCGGCGCCTCGGATGAAGAGATCGCGCGGCACTTCCGGGAGCAGATCTTCCCCGTTCTGACTCCGCTCGCCATCGGCCCCGGGCGACCCTTCCCCTACATCTCCAACCTCTCGCTGAGCCTGATCGTCCGCCTGCGCGACCCAGAGCTCGACCACGACTCCTACGCCCGGGTCAAGGTGCCCAAGGAGGTGCTGCCGCGGTTCATCGAGATCAGGAAGAACACCTTCATTCCCCTCGAGGACGTGATCGCGCGCCACCTCGACGTGCTCTTCCCGGGCATGGAGATCATCAGCCACGACCTCTTCCGCGTCACCCGCGATGCCGACTTCGAGGTCAACGACGAGGCCGACGACCTGCTTGCCGCGGTCGAGGACGAGCTCCGCCGCCGCCGCTTTGGCGAAGTGGTGCGTCTGGAGGCGGGGGGCAGCATGGATCCGGAGCTGCGCTCACGCCTGGTCGAGTGGCTCGACGTCGATGAGCTGCAGGTCTACGACGTCGACGGGCTGCTCGACATGTCAGACCTGTGGCAGATCGCAGGGGTCGACGGGCACCAGGAGCTGCGCCTGCCGCCCTGGACCCCGGTGGTGCATCCGTCGTTTGCCCCCGGCGCAGGCGAGGGCGATGAGAAGGCGGACGTGTTCACGCCGATTCAGACCAGCGATGTGCTCGTCCACTATCCGTATCACTCGTTCTCGGCCAGCGTCGAGCGGTTCGTTGAGCAGGCTGTCGACGATCCCGACGTGCTCGCGATAAAGATGACCGTGTACCGCACCTCGGACGATTCCGAGCTGGTGCCGTCGCTGATCCGCGCCTCCGAGAAGGGCAAGCAGGCGGTCTGCCTGGTCGAGCTCAAGGCGCGCTTCGACGAGCGGCTGAACATTCAGTGGTCACGGGCGCTGGAGAAGGCGGGCGCACATGTCGTGCACGGGATCCCGGGGCTGAAGACGCACGCCAAGGCGATCCTTGTGGTCAGACGCGAGCGCGGCACGGTGCGCAACTACGTGATGATCGGGACGGGGAACTTCCACGCCAAGAACGCGCGCCTGTATGAGGACTTCGGCCTCTTCACCACCGATCACGAGCTCGGTGAGGAGGTGGCCAACCTGTTCAACACGCTCACCGGCTATGGGCACCCGGTGCGTGAACGCAAGGTCCTGATCGCGCCCGGCTCGCTGCGCACGGGGCTGGTCGAGGAGATCGAGCGCACGATCGCCGCCCACGAGGCCGGGCAGGAGGCACGGATCGTGATGAAGATGAACGCGCTCGTGGACCGGCGCTGCATTCAGGCGCTCTACCGGGCCTCCCGCGCCGGTGTCCCGGTCGATCTCATCGTGCGCGGGATCTGTTGCCTCATCCCGGGCCTCGAGGGCGTGAGCGACACGATCAACGTCCACTCGGTCGTGGGGCGCTTCCTCGAGCACTCACGCATCTATGCCTTCTTCCGCGGCGAGGAGCACCTCTACTACATCGGCTCAGCCGACCTCATGCCGCGCAACCTGGACACGCGGGTCGAGCTCGTGGCCCCGGTCGAGGACCCGGAGCTCAAGGCGGATCTGACCGACACGCTCGAGCGCTGCCTGGCCGACGACACCAACGCCTGGATACTCGACTCCGAGGGACACTGGGTGCGCCGCACCGGCGGCAACCGCTCGGTTCACCGAGAGCTCATGGAACACGCCCTGGCCCAGTGGGCGGCGGCCACCAGCTAGGCCTTCGGCCGCCCGGCTAACCGGCGCTCGGCGCCGAGTTCGGGCGGGTGCCCAGCGTCAGCTTGATGCTCCGAGTACTCCCGCGGCGCTTGACCGTCAGCGTGATCGTCTGCCCGGGACTGTAGTTGTCCACGGTCTCGATGAACTGCTGCGTCGAGGTCATCTTCTTCCCGTCGATCGCCGTCACGACGTCACCCTGCTGCAGTCCGGCGCTCCCCGCCGGCGAGCCGGGCTGGACCTGATTGATCTCAGCCCCGCCGGTCGAGTTCCCGTTCAGATCCACGCCCACATAGGGATGCTTGATCGAATGGCCGCCGATGATCTCGTCGGCGATGTGCACGACCATGTTCGAGGCGATCGCGAACCCAACGCCCGAGCTGGAACCCTGTCCCGTCGGTGTCGTGTTGTTGGTCTCAATCTGATCGGACAGGCCGAGGACGCGGCCGTTCCCATCGAGCAGCGGACCACCCGAGTTACCGGGATTGATCGCCGCATCAGTCTGGATCGCGCCCGTGATGGAGAAGCCGTTGGGCGCGTCAATGCTCCTGCCCACCGCGCTTACGATGCCGGAGGTCACCGTCTCCGGGAGGCTGAACGGGCTGCCGATAGCCACCACCGGGTCACCCACTTGAGCCGTCGAGGAGTCGGCCATCGCGATCGGATGCAGCTGCGAGGCGGGGGCGTTCACGTGAATCACGCCCACGTCGGTCGACGAATCGGTGCCCACCACCGTGGCTCCTACCTTGTAGCCGTTCTCGAAGGTCACGGTCACCTTGGTGGCGTGGTCGACCACGTGCTCGTCGGTGAGGATGTCGCCCTTCATGTCGTACACGACACCCGCGCCTTCGCCCTGCGTCTGCTGGGCGCCGCCGAAGAACCCGCCTGAGGTCGCCGTCGCCGTCACCGTGATGTCGACCACACCCGGGGCGTCCTGGCGGTAGATCTGGTGGATCGACTCGCCCTGAGCAGAGGTCAGGGAGCTCGGCAGCGCCGCGCCGCGTGACGGCTGCACCACGGTCGTGGTCGTCGAGTGGGTGCTGCCGCTCGTGGCGACGACGACGGCGATCGCCGCGCCGATCACGGCGGCGGCGAGAAGGGGAAGCAGACGGGTCGGACGCATCATTTCTTTATTGCAACTCCTGCCATTGGCTCTCTGTCTTAGATACCCGGTCCATCAACTTCGATTCCCGGG
Source organism: uncultured Solirubrobacterales bacterium (assembly GCA_963733555.1). Lineage (GTDB taxonomy): Bacteria > Actinomycetota > Thermoleophilia > Solirubrobacterales > Solirubrobacteraceae > Palsa-465. The sequence goes on along the minus strand of CAVTDO010000002.1, from coordinate 157,287 downwards.
CCATCAACTTCAGCACCCGCGGGTGAAAAACCCCGAAGAGAAGGATGAAGGGCCGGTAAGAACGCTTACGCCCCTGGGGGCAGCGGTCCTCCTGGGGGCGGGCCGGGGGGAACGTCGGCTGGCCCTCTGAACAGCGGGGGCGGACCTGCCGGTCCTCCCGCGGGCGGGACCATGACGCGGGCGTGCGCAACCAGCCGAGCGATCCGCTTGCTGAGGCGGCTCAGGCGACGTTGCTCCTGTGCCTTGGTCAGCGCGCCCTGGGCTACGGCCTTGTCCAGTCGGGTCGTCTGGGCGGAGACGAGCGCCTGCTCCAATCCGCTCACCGACTTGCCCTGGGCCTGCGCGACCTGGGCCAGCGTCTTGCCGCCGCGGAGATCTGACAAGAGCTTCGGCGCGCTGAGGCCGAGATATTTCGATGCCGCGGCGAAGGGTCCGAACAGCGGGCCTGCCGGGCCGAATCGCCCACCCGGTCCCAGGCCCCGCCGCCAGAATCCGCGGTGGGCGCCGGGGCCGAAGGCCAGAGCGCCCTGGTCGATCCGCTGCTTGATCCGGTTGGCCTGGGCCTGGCTGATCCGGCCGGCCTTGACCGCGGCGTCGAGGCGGTCAAGCAGCGCGCCCTGAACCGCGGAGCGAAGCCGGGAGGGGCTCACGTTCAGCCGCTTGGCGACATCGTTCAGGAGCGCCTGCCGGGGATTGGTTTGCGTTTGCGTAGCCGCATAGGCGGCGCCGCCCCCGGCCAGGACGAGCACGGCCACCAGGCCGACGAGAAGCTTGTGCTTGAGCAGACGTTCCGTCACGGTCATCCCTGCAGACCTTCCGAAGATGGCAGCGGACTTTGAGAGAACGGTAAGAAAGCGCGCCGGCGCGCGAGGATTGCCGCGAGCCGCTTCGCCTCCCGCTCGGGCGTACGGTCGAGGCGGGGCTCGGTGATTCGAACCGTGGCGATGCCGAGGGCGAGCGCCGTGGCGTCATTGTCGCGGTCGCCTTCGTAGCTCCAGCGGTCCGAATGGAACTCGTAGCCATCGAGCTCGACGATCAGACGCTCGCGGGGGAACCAGGCATCCGCTTCCCGGCCGGCCACCCAGACGTTGGTCTCCGGCTCCGGGAGACCGAACCGCGCGCAGAAGGCGACGAACTTGTCCTCCAGCTCCGAGCGGGTCGGTGCGCCCCGCGGAGCGTCGAGCAGCGGGCGCAGGCGGCGGCTCGAAGGGTCGCGGGGGAAGCGCTCGAGCACGTCGGCCAGCTGGGGCAGGCGTAGGTAACCCGCTCGTCGCTGATCGTTGACCGCCCGGCGAAGCCCCTTATCGCTGAGCCGAGGCGCGACGTCAAGCAGCGTCCGCGCCGGGCTGGTCACCCGCAGTCCGATCTGCGTCTTCTTGTCCCGCCGCTCCAGCGCCGCCCGGTGCACCCGGATTCCGCCTCGCTTCCGCACCACCACCGTCGTCACCTCGAACGGCGTCTCCCAGCGCTTGAAGATGCCCCAGGCGGTGGCGGCGGTGCTGTGGCTGAGCACCGCCCCGTCGCCGCAGGCGAGGAGCGCCCCCACCGCCTGGTCCTGCGGAAGCGTCGGCAGGTGGCCAACGGCGTAGACACCGGCGTAGACGGGGATGAGGCGGCCGACATGGACCCGGTGCTTGATCGCCCGCTCGCTCAGTCCCAACTTCAGGAGCTGGGGACGGGTGACGTACCCCCGTTGGCGCCTGGCCAGGGCCGCAATTCGCCTGTCGATCGACTCATCCATCGTGAGCGTGATGGATTTGGGCCCCTATAGGGTCCCTTTTCCATCACCCTCGTATGAGCCTCCAGCTAGGAGTTTCCACCCCCCAGGTCGACAAAGAAATCCAGAGCCGCCGGATTGGCCAAAGACTCTCGTGACGCTGCCTCGTCGGGTGGCGTGCCGGTCAGGATGCGCTTGACCGGGACCTCCAGCACCTTGCCCGACAGCGTGCGCGGGACCTCGGGGATGGCCACCACCTCGTCGGGGACGTGGCGCGGCGAGACGTCCGACCGGATGCGCCGGCGTATCGAATCCACCAGCGAGTCGTCCAGCGAAGCGCCGTCGCGGAGGACCACGAACAGCGGCATCCATCCGTCTGTGCCGGGCCGCGGCACATCGACGACCAGCGCATCCACCACCTCATCCAGGGCCAGGACGGCGCGGTAGATCTCCGAGGTCCCCATCCGCACCCCGCCGCGGTTGATGGTCGAATCCGAGCGGCCGTAGATCACCGCGGTCCCACGAGAGGTGATCTTGATCCAGTCGCCGTGACGCCAGATGCCCGGGTACATGTCGAAATAGCTCTCGCGGTAACGGGAGCCATCGGAGTCGCCCCACAGGAACAACGGCATTGAGGGCATGGGGCGGGTGATCACGAGTTCGCCGACCTCGTCCACGATCGGCCGGCCCGATGGGTCCCAGGCCTCCACCGACGCCCCGAGCATCCGGCCCTGAAGCTCGCCCAGGTAGACCGGCAGGACAGCGACCCCGCCCACGAACGCGGTGCACATGTCGGTCCCGCCCGAGGTCGAGAAGAGCCACGTCTCATCGCCCAACTCGTCATAGATCCAGCGAAACCCCTCAGGCGAGAGCGGTGAGCCGGTCGAGCCGACCGCCGCCAGCGCCGACAGCGACCGCCCGTCGCCGCGCGGGGTGACCTCGGCCTTCATCGAGGAGGCGATGAAGGCGGCGCTCGTCCCGATCGTCGTCACTCCCGTCTCCTCGGCCAGGTCCCAGAGCCGGTTCATGTCCGGGTAGCCCGGATTCCCGTCGAAGAGAACGATCGAGGCCTCGGTCAAGAGCACCCCGACGAGGAAGTTCCACATCATCCAGCCGGTGGTCGAGAACCAGAACAGACGGTCACCGGGCTGGGCGTCGAGGTGCAGGTGCCCCTTCTTCAGCTGCTCGATGAGGATCCCGCCCTGGCCGTGGACGATTGGCTTGGGGAGACCCGTGGTGCCCGACGAGTAGAGGACCCAGAGGGGATGATCGAAGGGCACCGGCTCGAACTCCAGCGGCGCATCCGGGACCAGGAAATCGGGCTCCCATCCGGAGCCGTCCAGGTAGCCGAGACGCACGACCCGTTCCAGCCCCGGGATCTCACCCGCGATCTCCTCGACTGCCGTGGAACGGTCGTGGTCCCGCCCGCCGTATCGGTAGCCGTCGATGGCGAGCAGCACCTTGGGCTCGATCTGCGAGAAGCGATCGATCACGCTGCGAGCGCCGAACTCGGGCGCCGCCGAGGACCAGACGGCGCCGATCGAGGCACAGGCCAGAAACGAGGCCACCGTCTCGGCGATGTTCGGCATGTAGGCCGCCACGCGGTCTCCGGGGCCGACGCCGGCTGCCCGCAACCCCCCGGCAATTGAGGCGGTCTCCGAACGCAGCCGCTCCCATGTCCATTCCTCAGTCGAACGCACTTCGGAGGCGTGGCGCAAAGCAACCTCCGACCCAGACTTCCCCCGGAATACGTGCTCGGCGTAATTGAGCGTGGCTCCGGGGAACCACGTCGCCCCCGGCATCTCCTCCGATGCGAGCACGGCCTGGGGCTCGGAATGGAACTGGACCTCGAAGAACTCGGCAATCGAGCTCCAGAAGTCCTCAAGCTCGGCGACCGACCACTGCCAGAGCTCCTGGTAATCATCGAACCGCAGCCCTCGCGTCTTGCCCAGCCACTCCTGATACCGGGTCAGCGTGGCCCGCTCGATCCGCTCCGCGGACGGCGTCCACAGGACCTCAGGCTCCACGGCGGTCATGACGGGAGTGTAGGTTTCTTGACGTGCCGAGCGCTCTGGCCGACATCGTCCTTCCCGACCAGGATGACCACGAGGTACGCCTCGGCGACCTCTGGGCCAAACGGCCGGTGGCGCTGGTCTGGCTGCGCCACTACGGCTGAATTTATTGCCAGGCCCACGCCGTCCAGTTGGACGGCGCTCGGGAGGAGTTCGAGGCGGCGGGCGTCCAGCTCGTCCTCATCGGTCAGCTGACGCCGCGTCACGCCGCCCACTTCCGCCGCCGCCAGAAGATCCAGCTGCCCGTGCTCGCCGACGAGGAGCGCAGGAGCTACAAGGCGGCGGGCGCCAAGGTGGGCAGCGTGGGCGATCTCCTGGGACCGAAGGTCGTAGCCAAGGGCGCGCTCACGACACTCCGAACGCGGAAGCTCCAGGGCCGGACCCTCGGGCACCCGGCCCAGCTCGGCGGCGCGATGGTCATCGCCCCCGGCGGCGAGGTCCTGTTCGAGCAGATGGCCAAGGACGCCTCGGACAACGTCGAGCCGCGGGCGCTTCTCGCGGCGCTCGGCACCTAGTCCCCGCCCGACCCTAGATCTCGCGGAACTCGATTCTCCCGTTCGATGGAGCAGCTCGCGGCGGGCTACGCCCGAGCGAAGCTGCGCAGCCCGGCCACCGTCTCGTCGGGGTCAGCGACGGAGATGAGCAGCCGGGAGAACTCGGCTGGCGGATCGAGCTCGATCCGCACCACCGGACGCCGGCGCAGAATGGCGACAAAGTCTGGCCGCTCGCCGGTCAGCCGCCTGACCCCGTAGGCGATCACACCCGGGAACCCGGTCCCCGGAGCGCGAATCCCGCGGAGCACAGCCCACGGCCGGGCCTCCACGGAGAGCTCACGCACGGCTGAGAGTGGGACCGTGACATCGCCGTGAAAGGCGGCGGCGCGCTCCCAGCCCGAGAGCCGCACCACGAGCTCATCGCCGTCGACGATCAACTCTGCCATCGCGGTGCGGGATCATCCCAGCGATGTCGGACGAGTCTCACCTCATCGCGCCCTTCGCCGGCACGGTCATCGCCGTCGCCCACCAGCCGGACGAGCCCGTCGGCGCCGGCGAGGCGCTCATCGTGCTCGAGGCGATGAAGATGGAGCATGAGATCGTGGCCGCGGCCGCCGGCGTGGTCCGCCGGATCGAGGTGCAGGTCGGCGAGACGGTGGATGAGGGGCAGCTGCTGGCGGTGCTTGAGATGAACGGGGCGCCCAGGGCCGAGACACCCGGCACGACCGAGCCGCCGTCCGACGAGCCGCGGCGGGACCTCCGGGCGGTGATCGACCGCCACGCTCTCGGCCAAGACGAGGCACGCCCGGAGGCAGTGGCCAAGCGGCGTGAGCAGAACCGCCGCACGGCCCGGGAGAACCTGGCTGACCTCGTCGACCCGGACACATACGTCGAGTACGGGCCGTTGATCTTCGCCGCCCAGGAGGGACGGCGGGACCGGGACGAGCTCATCCGTCGCACCCCCGCAGACGGCCTGGTCGCCGGCATCGGCGACATCGACGGCCATCCCAGCGTGGCCATGTCCTACGACTACACCGTGCTCGCCGGCACCCAGGGGATGCGCAACCACCTCAAGAAGGACCGGCTGTTCGAGATTGCCGAAAAACGCCGCCTCCCCGTTGTGCTCTTCGCCGAGGGCGGCGGGGGTCGTCCCGGCGATGTCGACTGGCCCCACGTGGCCGGGCTCGACTGCCGCGCCTTCAACCTGTTCGCCCAGCTGAGCGGCCTGGTCCCCCTCGTCGGCATCGCCTCCGGCTACTGCTTCGCCGGTAACGCAGCCCTGCTCGGCTGCTGCGACGTGGTGATCGCCACCGAGGATTCGAGCATCGGGATGGGCGGCCCGGCGATGATCGAGGGCGGCGGCCTCGGCGTGTTCGAGCCGGCTGAGGTCGGGCCGATCGACATCCAGACCGCCAATGGCGTCGTGGACCTGCGGGTCGGCGACGACGCGGACGCGGTCGCCGCCGCCAAGCGCTACCTGTCCTACTTCCACGGCGCCACCGAGCCCGCAGAGCCGAAGGACCAGGACACCCTCCGCCACCTGATCCCGACCAACCGCAAGCGGATCTACGACGTTCGCCAGATCATCGATGCCCTCCTCGACGACGTGCTCGAGCTCCGCCGCGGCTTCGGCCTGGGAATAGTCACGGCGCTCGCGCGCGTGGACGGGCAGCCGCTCGGCGTGATCGCCAACGATCCGAGCCACCTCGGCGGCGCCATCGACGCCCACGGAGCCGACAAGGCGGCGCGCTTCATGCAGCTATGCGATGCCTTCGAGCTCCCGATCCTCTTCCTTTGCGACACGCCCGGGTTCATGGTCGGCCCGGCGGCCGAGCGCACGGCGACCGTACGCCACTTCTCCCGCATGTTTCTCACCGGGGCGAACCTCGAGGTCCCGATCGGGACGATCGTCCTGCGCAAGGGATATGGCCTGGGCGCCCAGGCGATGGCCGGGGGTGGCTTCAAGGCCGGCCTCTTCTGCGTCGGCTGGCCGACCTCGGAGTTCGGAGGTATGGGCCTCGAGGGCGCGGTGCGCCTCGGCATGCGGCGTGAGCTCGAGGCGATCGAGGATCCGGACGAGCGTGAGCGGGCGTTCGAAGCTACCGTCGCCGCCGCCTATGAGCGGGGCCAGGGCATCAACATGGCGGCCTACGGCGAGATCGACGACGTGATCGATCCCGCCGAGAGCCGGCGCTGGATCAGACAGCTCTTCAGCCCGCACACCCGCCAGTGGTGGACGCGGCCGGGTAAGCGCCGGCCCGCTGTCGACGCCTGGTAGAACCCAGCCGGCGCCTAGACCTCGCAGTCGGCGCAGGCGCCGCGGAGCGTGACCTCGTGGTGCTCAACGCGCGCCCCGAGCCGCTCCGAGACACGGTGGATGGCTCGTTCGAGGCCTGGATCATCGAAGGCGACCAAGCGTCCGCATTGGCCGCAGACCAGATGGTGGTGGTGCTCCCCGCCGGGGATGACCCGCTCAAAGCGCGACAGTCCAGGCCCCACGGCCACGCGCTCGACAAGTCCGTGCTCGACGAGCAGATCGAGCACGCGATAGATGCTCGCCCGGCCGATTCGCCCCCCATCGGCGCGGAGGGCGTCCTCGACCTCGACGGCGCTCAGGGCACAGGGCTCCTGGGCCAGCAGCCCGATGATCCGCTCCCGCGCACCGCCGCGCCGTAGTCCCGCCCGGGCGAGTACCGCATGGGCATGCTCAGTCCAGTCGTGGGCGTGATCGCCGTGGGCCATGGAACAAGCTTAGCCTTCGAACGGGCGGATTGAGACTGAGTCTCAACAGACCGATAACGAGACTCAGTCTCATCATTTGGTACAGTCTGTCCCATGCGGCTCATCCAGCTCCTCTCCCCCGAACTCATGAACCGGCGCGTGTTCGGCGTCACCATCCGCGTTTGGCTCCCGTTCGCGCTGATCGCCTTGCTGGCAGCGGGACTATTCAGCCCGCTGTTCGACCTGAGCCAGATTCACGGCTTCAGCGCCAAGCTCTACGCCCAGCATTTCTACTTTGACTTCATTGCAGGGCTTGGCGGTTACTGGGCCTCGAGCTTCTGCTCGCACTGGTACCACCGAGTGCCGCTGTTCATTTTCATCGACGGCCTGACCACGCTGGCGCTGGTCACCATCGTCGGCTAGTCAGGGGAAGCCCGGGGCGGGCCCGGGATGAGAGACCCCACCACCGCCACGGCGAGCAGCGCCAGCACGTACAGATGCCATTTATCCCCGAGTCTCATCGCTAGGGCCCGGCCTCGTACGAGATCGCACGCGCAGCGGGCAAACCTGGTGTACCGACGGCGACGTCAGCTACGCGTAAGCGCCCGGAGTTCTTCCGAAACTGTTAACGTCGCTCAGGGAAAGGAGCGTCGGCTCAGCGCGCGGATCCGGGCCACCAGCTCGGCGAAGCGAAACGGCTTGGGCAGATAGTCGTCGGCTCCGAGCGAGAGCCCCTCGACCAGGTCTTCGAGTCCGGCCGCGGCGGTCAGCATGAGGATCCCCGTGTCAGGCCGCTCCGCGCGCACCGTCCGGCACACATCGTCGCCATGCACTCCCGGCAGATCACGATCGAGCACGAGCACGTCATAGCGGACGACCCGCGCCTTGGCCAGCGCGTCGCTGCCGTCGGGAGCCAGGTCGACGGCCATGCCCTCTCGGCGCAGCCCGCGGGCGATCGCGTCCGCCAGCCGGCGCTCGTCTTCCGCGATCAGGACCCGCACATTCGAAGCATGACGCCGTTTTACTAAAGGCGCATAAGACTCTGAGAAGGTGGGAAACCTGCTGCCATCAAGAGACCGAAAACCTGTCTCTTGAGCACATCGTGACACCAAACGATGTAACACCGAACAGCGTTATCGTGTAGTCGCGTCATGGCCTCTCAACCGAATCTCGCCGAGCGCGGCATGGCCGCCGGGCTTCGCGCCCTGAACAAGCTCGCCGCCTCCGATCTGCTCGACCGGCTGGGCCTCCGTGAGCCGACCGAGCGCTTCATCGCCGGCGCCTCCAAGACCACGGCCCGGACCGCCGCCCGCGCCGGCCGCACGTTCGCCGCCGCCCAGAAGCTTTCCGGCCCGGCCCGCCAGCCGAAAAAGCCCCGGACCGACCTCTTCGACATCGAGCCTGACGACGAGCAGCAGATGCTCCGTGACTCGGTGCGGGAGTTCGGGCTCGACCGCCTGCGCAAGGTCGCCGAGCAGGCCGACGCCGACTGCGCCACCCCCCCGGCGCTCCTGGCTCAGGCCAACGAGCTCGGCCTCTCGATGGTCGGCGTCCCCGAGGAGCTCGGGGGGGCCGTCGAGCAGCGCTCGGCCGTCACCTCGGTGCTCATGAGCGAAGCCCTGGCCCAGGGCGACATGGGGATCGCCGTCGCCTGCCTGGCCCCGGCCGGCGTGTCCACCGCACTCAGCCTGTGGGGCGACGCCGATCAGCAGTCGACCTACCTGCCGGAGTTCGTGTCCGAGAACGTCCCCGCCGCGGCGCTCGCCGTGCTTGAGCCCCGAGCGCTGTTCAACCCCTTCGCGCTCCAGACCAAGGCGCGCAAGTCCCCGGGCGGCTACACGCTCGAGGGTGTCAAGGCGCTCGTCCCCCGCGCTTCGGACGGTGAGGTGTTCATCGTGGCCGCCGAGCTCGACGGGGGACCGGCGCTGTTCATCGTCGAGTCGAAGACCGAGGGCATCAGCGTCGAGCCGGAGCCCGCGATGGGCGTCCGTGCCGCCGGCACGGGCCGGCTGATCTTCGAGAACGTGACCCTGCCCCAGGGTGCCCTCCTGGGCGAGGCCGATCCCGCCGTCTATGCCGAGTGCGTCAGCCTGTCCCGGCTCGCCTGGTGCGCGGTCGCCGTCGGCACCGGCCAGGCCGTCCTTGACTACGTGGTCAAGTACGTCAACGAACGCCGCGCCTTCGGCGAGCCGATCTCCCAGCGCCAGGCCGTGGCCTTCACGGTGGCCAACATCGCCATCGAGCTCGACGGCATGCGGCTGGCCACCTACCGGGCGGCCAGCCGCGTGGATCAGAACCTGAGCTTCTCCCGCGAGGCCGCCATCGCCCGCCGCCTGTGCGGCGAGCGCGGCATGGCCATCGGCTCGGACGGCGTCCAGTTGCTGGGTGGCCACGGCTACGTCAAGGAGCATCCGGTCGAGCGCTGGTACCGCGACCTCCGCGCCGCGGGGCTGATGGAAGGGGCTCTCCTGGTCTGATGATCAACCTCGAGACCCCCAAGAAGTTCCAGCAGCTCGTCGACCAGGCCCACATGGTGGCCACGGAGATCTTCCGCAAGAACTCACGCAAGTACGACCTGGCCGAGCACGAGTACCCCAAGGAGCTGGACATGCTCGCCGCCGTGATGGAGGGCGCCTCCCCCAGCGGCGCCGGCGCCGGCGGCGTCGGCTCCGGCTCTGGCGGCAACGGCGCCAAGCCGGCGGAGACGGGCAACCGCAACGGCTCGAACATGGCCACCCTGCTCGGGCTGATGGAGCTCTGCTGGGGCGACGTCGGCCTGCTTCTGACCATGCCCCGCCAGGGCCTCGGCCAGGCGGCGATCGCCGCCGTGGCCGACGAGGAGCAGCTCCAGCGCTTCGGTGGCAAATGGGCCGCCATGGCCATCACCGAGCCCGAGGCCGGCTCCGACTCGGCCGCCATCCGCACCACGGCCAAGTACGACGAGGAGAACGACGAGTACGTCCTCAACGGGGAGAAGATCTTCGTCACCTCCGGAGACCGCGCCGAGTTGATCGTCGTCTGGGCCAGCCTCGACCCGAGTCAGGGCCGCGCCGCCATCAAGTCGTTCGTGGTCGAGCGCGACAACCCCAACCTGAAGCTCGACCGCCTGGAGCACAAGCTGGGGATCCGGGCCTCGGACACGGCCAACTTCGTGCTCGACAACGTTCGCGTGCCCAAGGAGAACCTGCTCGGGAGCCCGGAGATAGCCCCCAAGGGCGGCTTCGCCGGGGTCATGCAGACCTTCGACAACACCCGTCCCCTGGTGGCCGGGATGGCCGTCGGTGTGGCCCAGGCGTGCCTGGACCGCACGCGTGAGCTCCTCGCCGAGGCCGGCATCGAGATCGACTACGACACGCCCCTCCACGCCCAGAGCGCGGCCGCGGCTGAGTTCATCTCGATGGAGTCCGACTGGGAGGCGGCGCGACTGCTCACCCTCCGCGCGGCCTGGATGGCCGACAACCGCAAGCCCAATTCGCTCCAGGCCTCGATGGCAAAGGCCAAGGCGGGACGGGTGGGCACGGATGTGGCGCTGCGCTGCGTGGCCCTGGCCGGCGCCGTCGGCTACGGCGAGGGCGAGCTGCTGGAGAAGTGGGCCCGGGACGTCAAGATCCTCGACATCTTCGAGGGCACGCAGCAGATCCAGCTCCTCATCATCTCCCGCCTGCTCCTCGGCAAGACCTCAGCCGAGCTCCGGTAGTTCAACGCCGCCGGCGACGCCGGACGACCATCACCGCGACGAGAGCCAGGACGCACAGGGCGATGATCCACGGGGTGCGTGAGCCGGCCCGCTCGCTGGTCGGCGTCTCGAGCCCCGTGATCCTCACCTCGGCCGGCGCGATCTCAGCCTCGGCCTCGGCGACACGCTCCCGGACCTCGGGATCGTCCCGTTCCGCCGCGCGCCGGTAGGCGGCCCGGGCACCATCGAGGTCGCCCCGGGCGGCCAGCAGCAGGCCCAGGTTGAGCGCGGCGGCGCCGTCCCCGCGCTCGTCCCCGCGGCGGTAGGCCGCGAGCGCGCCATCGAGATCGCCCTGGCGTTCCAACAGCACGCCGAGGTTGGAAGCGGCCGCGGCATCCCCGCGCTCGTCGGCGCGCTGCAGGGCGGCCCGGGCGCCCTTCAGGTCACCCCGCTCGGCGAGCAGGCAACCGAGGTTGAACGCTCCGTTGACGTCGCCTCGCCGGTCGGCCCGCCGGTAGGCGGCCAGCGCGCCGTCCAGATCGCCCCGCTGCTCGAGCAACACACCGAGGTTCGTGGCGCCCTGAGGGTCGCCGGCGGCGTCGGCCTGGAGACAGGCGGCGAGCTCAGGGTCGACCTCCTTCGTGCTCAGCACGTCCTCGAGGCGCGCCACATCACGCGACGGCTGAGCCTTTCCCAGCGGGAAGTCGACGCGGGGCTCACCCCCGCCGCCGAGACCTTGATCACCTACAGGCTTCGCGCACTGCAGGTAGACGCCCCAATCGTGCTCCATCACGATGCTGCTCCTTCCGTGGATATCTCGCCCCTGTCCATCCCCAGACAGGTGGCGTGAGAATACCGCCTGACCGCGCAGTCACCAAATCTGCACGATGACGTTCCGGTCGGCGCATGGCGCCGACCGGACGAGCGACTCGTACTGCTTCGCGGACTAGGGGCTTACGGGGCCGCGCCCGGCGTGGTGCTCTTGAGTGCCTGCACGAGGTTGTTGACGTCGGGCGTGCCGAGACCCGTCACCGGATCCCACCCAGGCGCCGTGTTGTAACCCGGGACCCCGGCGAAGCTGTTGTTGCCGGCCACGATGTCGTGGAAGGCCAGCCCGTACTCCGGCTTGTTGGCGTAGATCTGGTAGAGCCGCGGGGTCAAGAACCCGAGTTGCCCGTCAGCGTTGTTGGCGATCGCGTCGATCGCCGCCCACTGGGGCGCCGCTGCGCTCGTCCCCCCGATCGGCACCCAGCCCTTGCCTGCGGGATCGAAGGTCTCGAAGATGAGGATCGAGCTGATCAGCGCGGCGTTGTAGGACACGTCAGGCAGACCCCGCGTTCCGGTCGGATCGGGGATCGCGTTGCCGCTCTGGTAGTAGGGCTCGCCGAACACCACGCTGTAGCCGCCACCGCCCGAGCCGCAGCAATCATTCCAGGCCGCCTCGGGGTTGTAGAACTCAAGCGTTGGCTGTGGAAACGGGATCTCGGTGCCGCCGACCGAGACGACGTCCGGGCTCGAGCTTGGGAAGTTCACCGTCGGATATGGATAGAGCGGGCAGTTGGGGGCCTGGGAGCCGGTGCACTGCTTGTCATAGTTGGCCGCGCCGAGGTCGCCCGTGGCGAAGAAGGCGCTGATCCCGTCGCTCGCCGCGGTGCGGTAGAGCTGGTTCAGGCGCTGTACCACCGAGGGGTTCTCGAACGTCTGCTCGGTGGCCGCGAAGCTGTTCGACCAGGTCGTGCCGATGTGGTTGTCAAGCGCCCACTCCTGCGCGTTCTGGAGGTTCTGCAGACCGGACACGCCCTCGGTCTCGGATTTCGGGGTTTGCACGAGCGCGATGTTGGCCCCCGGCGCCATCGAGTGCGCCCACTCAACATCGAGCGTCGTCTCATAGGCCCAGCCGATCTCCTGCTGATCCTTGAAGCTGTGCGCCACCGCCGAGGGTGAGTCGTTGAGGTATGGGTAGGTCACGTTGCCCTCAGGCTGGTAGATGTTGAATGAGGGCGGGTCGGGCTGGTTGTAGGAGGCGTCGAACGCGGCCAGGTCCTGGCGGATCGTGGGACTCCCGAAGGAGTCGAAGATGACGATGGTCTGGCCCGCGCCCGCGTTCCCGTTGCCCGCAGCGTAGGTGGGTTTGAAGTCGTACTGGTTGCGCATGTCCTCCGGTGCGTAGCAGGCGATGCCGTAGGCGGCGATGCACTGCGCGCTCTGAGGAGGCGGGCCCACCGCCGCCACATGGGGCCCGGCAATCAGCCCGGGAATATCCGGCCAGGTCGTGGTGGGCACTGTCGAGCTTGCCGCCAGGGCGGGTGCAGCCGTCAGTGCGAGCGCGGCTGCGGCGGCGCCGAGCGAGCAGATGATGATTCGACGAACCTGGTTGACCATGATCCCCTCCCTCGACATCGGACCCGACACTGGTATCAGCTTCAAGTTGATGTGTCAAAGCCGTGTAGGAACTGTTACTTCACGTAGAGTGGTGTCAATTACTTAACCGTAAAATGGTGTTGTAACTTCACCGTAAAATGGTGTCGTGAGCACTGGCCGCGTGCGCGGCGCGTGACGGGCGTCACCAGATGATGTCGTGCCGGGCGAATGCGGTCCGGCCATAATCCTCTCCTATGACCAGCGCACGGAGGTGGTGGGGAAGTGTTTCGCTGCTCTGGCGCGTGTTCGGAGTCAACGCCGTCATCTGGGTGGTGGCGCTGGCTCTGCTCGCTTTCACGCCGGCCACCGTGCATCGCGTGGCCACCCTGCAGGAGCTCGCCGTCCTGTCGCTTGGGCTGATCGTGATGCTGGCCATCGACCTGGTCCTCTTGCGCCGGGTCCTGGGGCCGCTTCGCCGGCTCGCCTCCGTGATGGGCGCGGTCGAGCCCGGGTTCCCGGGCCGGCGCGCGCAGGCCCCGTCCGGCGCCGGCCGCGAGGTCGTCGCACTCGCTGAGGCTCTCAACTCGATGCTCGACCGCCTGGAGGACGAGCGGCGAGATAGCGGCCGGCGAGCCCTCGTCGCCCAGGAGAGCGAACGCGCTCGGATCGCCCGGGAGCTCCACGACGAGGTCGGCCAGACGCTGACGGCGGTGGCGCTCCGCGCCGAGCGCGCCGCCGGAGAAGCGCTAAGCCAGGACCAGGCGCTCCGGGAGATTGCTCAGAGCGTGGTGCGGAGCCTCGACGACGTCCACCGGATCGGGCGCGAGCTCCGACCCGAGGCACTCGACGATCTCGGCCTGGTGAACGCGCTCATCGCCCTCACCTCACGCGTCGGCGACCAGAGCGGGATCGAGATCAATCGCGAGCTTGAAGGCGGTCTGCCACCGCTCGCCCCTGAGGTCGAGCTCGTCATCTACCGCGTTGCCCAGGAGGCCATGACGAACGCCCTGCGCCACGCCGGCGCGACCCGCCTGACTGTCTCGCTGCACCGGGGTGAAGACCACGTTGCGCTGCGGGTCTCAGACGACGGGCGCGGAATGCCTGCCGCCCCGCGTGAGGGCGGCGTCCGCGGCATGCGTGAACGCGCTCTCCTGATCGGAGCCGAACTTGAGATCAGCTCGGCCAACGGCGACGGCACCGAGGTCCGGCTTACGGTCCCCGCGCGGGTCGACTGATGGTGACCCCGCTCAAGACCCGCGTGCTCCTGGCCGACGACCACGCCGTCGTGCGCAGCGGCCTGAGGGCCGTGCTCGAGTCCGAGACTGACATCGAGGTCGTCGCGGAGGCGGAGGATGGGTCAGAGGCGGTCGAGAAGGCAATCGAGAACGAGGTCGACCTGGCCATCCTCGATGTCTCGATGCCCCGGCTGACCGGTCTTCAAGCCACCGCCGAGCTCATCCGCCGCCGTCCCGGCATGCGGGTTCTGATCCTCTCGGTGCACGACTCCGAGCAGTACTTCTTCGAGGCGCTGAAGGCGGGAGCCTCTGGCTACGTGCTCAAGACGGCGGCCAATCGTGATCTCGTCGAGGCCTGCCGGGCCAGCATGCGAGGGGAGCCATTTCTCTACCCGAAGGCGGTCAGGGCCCTCGTCCGTGACTACCTCGAGCGGGCCCGGCGCGGCGAGGCGGTGCCGGAGGACCTGCTCACGCCGCGTGAGCTCGAGGTCGTCAAACTGATCGGAGAGGGCTACACAAGCGACGAGATCGCCGAAGCACTGGTCATCAGCCGCAAGACCGTCGATCACCACCGGGCGCGCATCCTCGGCAAGCTGGGAATGCGCAACGGCTCGGAGCTCACCCGCTATGCCATCCGGCGGGGGCTGGTCCAGCCCTAGGCAAGATAGGTAGGAGTACCGATGGCGCGCGCACGCGCCATCGGCTTACCTCGGCGCGCCTTGCCGAGACGGAGCGGACCAACCAACGACGGTACGAGCGACCGCGGCGTGACGCCCGGCGTGAGAGGAACCCGGCACGGACGCAAGGGAACGTCGCGCACACCAAAGCGGTGGCGCCTTTTCGTAGGCAACGGCGCGACGAGCGCTTTCTTCAGGGAGTCGGACAATGAGCGCGCCGCACCGCCGCCGCAGCCTGCACGAAGCCGCCCACAAAGCTCCTGACCCCCGGAACGGCGACTCGGCGCCAGTCGCCAAGCCGGGTCCTCGCCGGAACTTCAACATGGCCGCGCACAAGCTCGGCTATTGGCCGGTGGCCCCGACACCGCTCCGTAACGCCGACAGCACGTACGTCCGCGCCAAGGCCGAGCAGGAGCGTGACATCGTCGCTCAGGCCGGACGACTGGTCATGGCCCTCGGTGCCCTTGGCGTCGTCTATGGCGACATCGGCACGAGTCCGCTCTACACCGAGCATGTGATCTTCACCCTCCACGCCTCGGCGGCGCGGCCCACGCTGTCGGGCGTCTACGGGATCACGTCGCTGATCTTCTGGGCGCTCACCATCGTCGTGTCGGTCAAGTACGCGGGGATCCTGATGCGCGTCCACAACCGGGGCGACGGCGGGATCATGGCCTTGAGCGCACTGATCCTGCGCCGGCGAGTGGGGCGCACGGCGCTGCTCGTCACCCTCGGGATCTTCGGTGCGGGACTGTTCTTCGGCGATGGGATGATCACCCCGGCGATTTCCGTGACCTCGGCCGTCGAGGGGTTGAACGTGGCGGCGCCCGGGCTGTCGCACCTCGTCGTTCCGATCTCGCTCGGGATCCTGGCCGGGCTGTTCGCCGTCCAGCGCTACGGCACGGGCGCTGTGGGCTGGCTGTTCGGACCGGTGATCCTCATCTGGTTCGCCGTGATCGGAATTCTCGGCGCGCGTGAGGTGGTGGCGCACCCCGGCGTGCTCGAGGCCCTGTCTCCCTCCTGGGCGGCGCGCTTCCTCGTCGGCCACGGCTTCGCCGGCTTCCTCGTGCTGGGGGGCGTTGTGCTCGCAGTCACGGGCGCCGAGGCGCTCTATGCCGACCGAGGCCACTTCGGGGCCCAGCCGATTCGGCTGACCTGGTTCAGCATCGTCCTGCCCGCGGTCGTGCTCTCCTATCTGGGCCAGAGCGCGCTGATCCTGGCCCACCCGCGGGCCGTGAGCAATCCGTTCTATCTCCTGGTGCCGAGCGGGGGGCGCCTCGCGATGGTGATCCTGGCCACCGCAGCGACGATCATCGCGTCACAGGCCGCCCTGACAGGTTCCTTCTCGATCGCTCGCCAAGCGATCCAGCTGGGATTCCTGCCCCGGCTGAAGATCAAGCACACGTCGAAGTTCGAGGGGCAGGTGTACGTCCCCGTGGTCAACTGGACGCTCGGCTTCGGCGTCGGGGCCCTCGTCCTGATCTTCCAGCACTCGGTGCGTCTGGCCGCCATTTACGGCGTCGCCGTCACCGGGACGTTCGTGCTTGACACGGTGCTCTTCCTCGCCGTGGCGCGCTCACTGTGGCGGACCGCCGCGTGGAAGCTCGTTCTTCTGGGTGGCCTGCTGCTCACGGTCGAGGTCTCCTTCTTCAGCTCGAACCTGTCGAAGATCGATCGCGGGGCGTGGCTGCCCCTGTGCGTCGGACTCCTCACGGCGATCCTGATGGTGACGTGGCGCAAGGGGGCGATGATCGTGACCCGGAACCGCAGCGAGGAGGAGGGCTCGCTGGATGAATTCCTCTACGGCCTCCGGATGTCCGACCCACCGCTTCACCGGGTGCCGCGGGTGGGCATCTACCTGAGCCCCGGCAAGTCGACCACCCCGCTCGCGCTGCGGGCCGACGTCGAGCACTACCACGTGCTCCAGGACAAAGTCCTGATCGTCACGATCGAGTCCCTGGGCGTCCCGCACGTTGAGCTCCAGGACCGCTTTGCGGTCGAGATCCTCGGCAGCGGCCTCTACAAGGTCATCCACATGACGATCCACGCCGGCTACCAGGACACCACCAATGTCCCCCAGGCGCTGGTGCTGGCGCGCAAGCGGGGCCTGCTGGAGAAGAACCTTGACCTCGAGCACGCGTCCTACTTCGTCAGCCGGATCACCATCACCCCCACGGCCGATCCGGAGATGAGCCGTTGGCGAAAGGTGCTCTTCACCGCCATGGCCCGGAACGCGGCCAGCCCGATCGAGACGTTCGGCCTCTCTCCCGAGCGCACGGTGATGGTGGGCTCCCAGATCGGGATCTGAGCCCTACGGCTCGATCACATGGCTCGGGTCCGGGCGCTCTGCGGTGCCGGCTGGCGCTGTAGTCGCCGAAGGCTTCGTCGCGGGCCAGCGTGACCGCCCTCACCCCCTCGTTCGATGCGCGATCGATGAACGCGTGCCCCTCAGGCGTGTTGCGCATCAGCCCGTCGAGCGTGGGACCGAGCGTCTGGGTGGCGTGGAGGCCCATGTTCTCGTAGGCGTGGTTGACGATCAGCTTCATCGCGGCCAGCTGCGAGGCCGGGATGCTCGCCAGCTGGCGCGCCTGCTCGGCCACCCTCGCCTCGAGCTCCTCGAACGGGACGGCGGCGTTGATCAGCTCGATGCCGGCGGCGGCGCGTCCGGAGAGAGGCTTGCCGGTCAGGGCGTGCTCCTTGGCCTTGGTCAGACCGAGCCGGTAGAGCCACATCCCGGACAGGTAGCAGCCCCACATGCGTGAGTACGGCGTCCCGATCTGGGCGTCCTCGGAGGCGATGATGAGATCGGCGGAGAGGGCGAGATCGCTCCCGCCCCCCACGCACCAGCCGTGGACCTGGGCGATCACCGGCTTGGGCGTCCGCCAGATGCTCATGAACTTCTGGGTCGGGCCGTAGGGGGAGGTCGCCCAGGAGAAGTCCTTGCCGGGGTCCCACTCGCCGTCGGTTGTGAGCCCCTCGTCCCAGTGGTGGAAGCCCCCGCCGAAGTCGTAGCCGGCGCAGAAGGAGCGGCCCGCGCCGCGGAGCACGATCACCTTGACCTGAGAGTCGAGGCTGGCCTCCCGGACCGCCGACTCGAATTCGTCAGGCATCGGCGGAACGATCGTGTTGAGCCGGTCCGGACGGTTCAGCGTGATCGTCGCGATCGGTCCGTCGGTGGCGTACAGCAGCGTTTCGAAGCTCAAGGTCTTGACCCCCTCTGGCGTTTCCGTGAGGCTAACCGCGAACGAACCTGGAGGGTTGATGAGCGAGCGATGGTTCAGCGATGAGGAACTGGCGGAGATGTCACGCCCGACCATGGACCGGGCGATCGAGGCGCTGGACCGCGGCGACGTGGAGGCGGCCCGGGCGCTCTGTGAGGCGATGAAGCACGAGTGGCGCCACCTGCACGACCTGATGGTCGAGGGCATCGCCGGACTGATCAGCTTCGTCCAGGAGCGCTGCGGCGAGGACGCAGTCGCCGAGGCCTGGAGCTCAGGACAGGGGCGAGGCTGGAAGCGCGACGTCGAGAAGATTGCCGCGCGCGACCGCCGTGAGATCGTGCACGCGCTGGCCGCCACCTGGCGGGCGCATTCGTGCAGCGGCACCGGACCGCACCCCGGTGCGTTCACGATCACCGAGGACGAGGAGAAGTTCACCTTTGCCATGAACCCGTGCGGCTCGGGGCAGCGGCTCGTGCGGATGGGCCGCTACGAGGGGCCGAACGGCTATGGCGTGACCGAGCGGGGGCACGACTGGAGCTACGGGCGGGAGGGTTTTCCCCTCTACTGCACCCACTGCTCGTTCATGAACGAGGCGCTGCCCATCCGATGGATCGGCTACCCGCTCTATCCGAGCGACCCACCCGACGACTACGGCCGTGATCCCTGCACCTGGTACTGGTACAAGGATCCGGCCGACATCCCGGCGCGCCACTGGGAGCGCTACGAGTCCCGTGCCGACTGAGCTGAGCCCGTCGGGCCGCCGCGTGATCGTCACCGGCGCGGCCGGGGGGATCGGCCGCGCGGTGGTGGCGGCGCTGGAGGAAAGCGGGTGCCGCGTGGCGGCGTGCGACGTGGCGCAGTTCGACGTGCGCGACCGTGGCGCGGCGGCCGCGGGGGTGCAGGCGGCGGTTGAGGAGCTCGGCGGCTGCGACGCGGTGGTGGCCGGTGCGGGCATCGTCGACACGATCCACCGCGCCGAGCGCTTCTCCGAGGAGGAGTGGCGCAAGGACCTCGAGACGAACCTCTACGGGGCGTTCTGGGTCGTGCAGGCGGCGTTCTCGGCGCTCGCCGCGTCCCGTGACGGGCGGATCGTCCTGATCTCCTCGGCCGCGGCCGAGGTGGGAATCCCGGGTCAGGTGGCCTACGGCACCGCGAAGGCGGGGCTCGTGGGGATGGCTCGGACGCTGGCCGCGGAGTGGGCGCCGCACGGCATCCGCGCCAACGTGGTCATGCCCGGGTTCACCGCCACCCCCAAGGTGCTGGCCATGCCCGAGCACGTGCAGGAGAGCGTGCGGGCGGCGGTCCCGCTGCGGCGTTTCGGCACCCCGGAGGAGCTCGCCGGGGTGATCACCTTCCTCCTCTCCCCCGCCGCGGCGTACATCACCGGAGCAGTGCTCCGCGTCGATGGCGGTCTGGGTCTGGCTGCCGCAGCCCTCGCCTGAACGCCGCGGCTCAGCCGGTGAAGCCGGCCCTCCGGCGCGCCGGGCGGCTGATGCGGTGCTTGACCCTGCGTCGCTTGTGCGTGGTCCTCCGAGCCGGCGTGGCGGCGGCCGGCTCCGGCTGGGCCGTGGTCACGCCGTCGCGCAATGCGAGGATCCCGCCCAGGGTGCCCACATATTCGGTGTCGCTGGGACTGATCGAGATGCCCGAGTAGTTGTTGTTGTAGCCGGTGCCGTTGCCGGCCAGGATCTTGTAGACGACCTGGCCCGTCCGGTAGTCCAGGGCGGTCCAGTACCAGTCCCCGCTGGCATTGGCGGTGTACGTGTAGAGGAGTCCGTTGGCCAGGGCGAGCTTGGAAACCACCGTCGGCGCGGACTCGGTCGTGTTCGTCCACACCGTGTGACAGCCGTCGCCGTTGGCATTCAGGTCGACGCGGACAAAGCCCGGCGAAGTCGTCTTGCCCTGGACCGAGGTTGGATCGGTGTAGCCGTAGTTGTTCTCGGCGATCATGCTCCGGCCGGCCGCGATGATCGAGTTCTCGTCTGCGCTCGCGCCCTTGGAGAAGATCGGGACTTGGCAGACCTGGCGCGGTTTGCTCGGGTGGGCGGCGGTCCGGTAGACCATGATGTCCATCGGGTCGGCGTTGTCGGTGATGTTCACGTAGCCGCCCGGCATCACCGTGGGGGTTGTCCCGGTGCCGTCGTCGACCTGGCCCGGCTTGCGCTCGCCGCTGTTGGGATAGGTGACCTGCCAGACGATCTTGGGTACGCCATCGGAGCCGGCGCCGAAGCGGTAGAGCTTGCGGTTGGTGGCGATGTAGACCCCGCCGTTCTGGTCGGTGGCGAAGGAGTTCTCGATCTCGCCCTCAGCCCCGTTACCGAGGTGGATGGTGCGAATCTGGCCGCTGGACAGATTGAGCGTGCCGACCACCCCATCGGTCTTGGTCACGAACCAGAGCAGACCATTGCTGTCCGGGAGAGCCGAGGAGATGTCCTCGCTCGCGGTCACGACCGAGGTCAGCGAGTAGTCGTGGACGAGGGTGAAGCCGGGAGCGCCGGGCGTCTCGGCGATCACATAGATGTGGTGTGTGGTCGTGCCGGCAATCACGCGGTCCTGGTTGTCGAGGTAGAAGTAGCCGCCGCCGGTGAAGTCCTGGAAGAGGTTGCTCGGTAGGTGCTGGCGCAACGGGAGCTGGAAGGTGGCCAGAGTCTCCAGCGTGGTGGGGTCGAACATGTAGAGCGTCGGTCCGGAGGCGGCGACGCAGACCGAGATCACACGTCCCTGCCGGTCAAAGGTGATCGAGCCGCAGTCACGCCCCGGCCCGGGGGGCAGCCCCGCGGCCAGATAGCTGGACAACTGCTGGGGCTGGTTGCCCAGCGGGCCGCCCCACCAGCTCAGGTCGGTCTGCCAGCCGTCGTCGTGGATCTCCGAACGGCCGTTGGGCGCCATGAACGGGTTCTGCGGCGTGGCCGGGATGCCGTCGACCGGGTGGGGTGTGGCCGGGCTGCCGATGTAGGTGGGCGCCGGCGGGACGTTGAGCGTGGGGATGGGGAGCGGCGGGGTTTGGGCGGCTGCCGGCGCCACCGCGAGCGCCAGCGCGGCGCCGGCCGTCGCTGCGATCACAGCCCAGCGGCTTCGCTTCTCAGGACCTGCCATGCCTGCTCGACGTCCTCCTCCCGGGTATGCATCTGCCCCACCGCCAGCCGCAGCACGTAGCGGCCGGCCAGCATGGCGTGGGAGAGCAAAATATCCCCGCAGGCATTGACGCGCGCCAGTAGCTCGCGGTTGCGCTCGTCCTCCCCCGTGAGACGGAAGCAGACGACCGAGAACCGGCGCGGGGCGCAGAGCTCCCAGGCCGGGTCCTCAGCGACCCAGGCCTCAAAGCGCTCGGCCAGTGCCACGCCCCGCCGGATGTGCTCACGCAGTCCTCTCGCCCCGTGACAGCGCAGGACGGCCCACAGCTTGAGGGCCCGGAAGCGGCGTCCCAGCGCCGGTCCGTACTCGCTCAGGGACAGGGCGTCCTCGGCGTCCGGAGTGCGCAGGTACTCCGGGATGACGCTGAAAGCGGCGCGGAGGTCCTCGGGTCGGCGGGACCAGAGGAGTGAGCAGTCCATCGGCGTGAGCATCCACTTGTGGGCGTTGACGACCAGCGAGTCGGCGCGGTCGACCCCCGCGAAGGCCCAGCGGAACTCGGGGCAGACCATCGCGGCTCCCGCATAGGCGGCATCGACGTGCAGCCAGGTTCCGCTCTGCTCGCACGCCTCAGCGATCGCCGGCACGGGATCGACGGCCGTCGACGCGGTCGTCCCAACGGTGGCGACGACGACGGCGGCCTCGGACAGATCCCCCAGCGCGTCGGCCCGCATCCGGAGCTCCTCATCGCACGGCACCGTGCGCAGTGTTAGGTCGAGCATTCGCGCCGCCTTCTCGACCGAGGAATGGGCCTGCTCCGAGCAAACGATCACCCGCCGCCCCGTGGCCTTCCGCGCCGCGATGATCGCGGCCAGGGTCGAGGTGGATGCGCTGTCCTCGATGTGGCCGTGCCACCCGCTCGGAAGGCCCAGGAGCTGGGCCGTCCAGTCGAGCACCACCCCCTCGAGCTCGGTGGCGGCCGGGGCGGTCCGCCACAGGATGGCCACCGAGTTGAGCGTCGCAGCCAGCAGCTCAGCCAGGATCGCCGGCTCCGAGGCGCTCGTGGCGAAGTAGGCGAAGTAGCGGGGATGTTGCCAGTGCGTGACCCCCTGCAGGAGCACCTCGTCGAGGTCGCGCAGGACGTCGGCGAAGGGCTCCGGATCCTCGGGAGGGCTCGCCGGCAGCCGGGAGCGGATCTCCCCGGGGGCGACCTGGGCCAACACCGGGAGCTCGCCCACCCGCTCCAGATAGCGAGCTGCCCACTCGAGGGCCGCTCCGCCGTCACTACGCAGATCGGTCAAGCCCGCGTGGTTGGCACGGCGAACTCGTAGCTGACCCCGGTCAGCTCCTCTGAGATCTGCCACAGCCGCCGCCACGCCTCATCGTCGTAGGCCTTGCCGGCCGCGGTCACGATGTGGGGGTGCCCCCGCTGCTCCATGAAGCCGTTGGGACCGATGAAGCTACCGCCCGGGAGGTCAGGCACCGTCGCGGCGTAGAGCGTGGGCAGGGCGCCCATCTCGGCGCTCTGGGCCACGAGCCGGTTGGTCAGCACCATGAGCACGCGTTCGTGGGGCGGGGGCGCCGCGAACTGGAGGTTGGTCCGGGCATAGCCGGGATGGGCGGCGAGGCTCTTGAGCGCGGTGCCGGCTTCGGTGGCGCGGCGCTGGAGCTCGAAGGCGAACATCAGGTTGGCCAGCTTCGACTGACCGTAGGCCAGCCACCTGATGTAGCGCCGCTCGCCCTGGAGGTCGTCGAAGTTCATCTGTCCGATGCGGTGGGCGCCGCTTGATTCGGTGACCACCCGCGGCTCAGGGGCGGCGAGCAGGTGGGGCAGGAGCAACCCGGTGAGCGCGAAGTGGCCCAGGTGGTTGGTCCCCAGCTGACTCTCGAAGCCGTCCTTGGTCAGGCGGCGCGGCGGGGCCATCACGCCCGCGTTGTTGATGAGGAGATCGACCCGTTCGGGCGCCTTTTCAGCAAATGCTCTCACCGAAGCCAGGTCGGCCAGGTCGAGCGCCGCGACGCTCACCTCGGCCTCGGGGTGGGCCTGGCGGATCCGCTGGGCCGCCGTCTCCCCCTTCTCGGTGTTGCGGCAGGCCAGGAGCACCCGGGCACCGGCCCGGGCCAGCTCACGGGAGTCGATCAGCCCGAGGCCGCTGTTGGCGCCGGTGACCACGACGACACGGCCGTCCTGGTCGGGGATGTCGGCGGCGGTCCACGGCTCGGACATCAGCCTGACATCCTGCGTGAGGCGGACACGGAATAGGCCCGGGGCCGGAACTGGAGGACCGGATCGTTGGTGAGCTCGATGCCCTCGGTCACCTGCCCGGGGTCGAACACCAGCGAGTTCTGGTCGGTCTCCTCGTCGACCTGCGTGAGCTCGAGCGTCCCCGCGTTGACCCGCTGGCGCTCGGCCGGCCAACGCTGCGAGGGATCGTCGACGGGATCCTCGGGGGCGGCGAGCTGGAGCTCGAGGGTGAAGCGGGCGGGACCTTTGGCCAGGCGCTCCCGAATCTCTTCCTGGAGGAACTCCGGGCCGCGTGACCTCGCCTCGCGACCCCTCAGGCGACGGTCCCCCGCCTGGGGAACCCACTCGGAGCGGACGTGGCGGGAACTTCCGTCCGTGGCCAGAAAGCGGAAGGCATGGATGCCGTAGTAGCGCAGCGTGGCGTAGCTCTCGGGCACCTTGAGTGCGGGCAGGTTGACGCGGAGCACGTTGATCATGCGCGGATTGCGGATCAGATACGCGGGAAAGCGCCAGGCCATTGACGGGCCCCGCCGCTGAGCGAGCAAGAATTCGACGAACCCGCTCGGCTGGTCGAAGGCGAACCAGGGAAGGCTCTGGGTGACGATGTCGGTGTGGCTGCCGTCGGGCAGCTCGAGCTTGACGGCCAGGCCCCGGACGTCGGGCACGTTGTCAGGCGAGTTCGGGTCTCCCGACGCGTTGGAGACCCGGACCACCGCCGACACCGGACTACCGTGGAAGTGCGCGGCACGCGTCAGGCGGGCCCCGTCACGCGTGGGCGTGAAGGTGCCCCGGCACAGGGTTCCCTTGGCGTGAAGCGCCCGCGACCTGGGGTGGCTCCCGAAGACGTGGTTGGCGGCGTCGACCGCCTCCTGCGGAGTGATCGTCGTCATCGTTCGGTGACCTCGAAGCGGATTCCAGCCCGCTGCAGACGCCGGATCAGCGCGTCGCCCATGGCCACCGCCGGTGTGACCTGGCCGGCCGTCTGGGGCAGATCGTCATGGGCCAGGCAGAGGGCGGCGTGGGCGAGCATCTTCGAGGTCTCGCCATAGCCGGGATCGCCGCCTGAGACCTCGGTGATGAGCCGCTGCCCGTTGGCCTGGGCGAGGAAGCGGACCTTGAACCAGCCCTTCTCCCGCTGCTCGGGGCTGGGTCCCTCCCCGGGCGCCTTGGCCAGCTTGAGCAGGAGCGCACGCGTGGGCGGGAGCTGGGCCAGAGCGATCACACTCCCAGCGCCGAGGGCCACCCCGGCGAGCACGGGCAGCGGGCCCGCGACGAGGTAGTGGGCGTAGCTGAAGTCAGGGCCGTAGCGGTCCAGGGCGCCGGCGGACCGCAGGACGGTCTGGGGATCGACGGTCGGGAAGGGGACGACCCAGCCGCCGGCCACGGGATCGTTATGAGGCCGCCCCTGAACCCCGCGGACCCGGCGACCCTGCGGCTTGGCTTCCATGTTCCGGCGCTCCTTCCCCACCTGGAGGCTCTGGCGCAACCGGCTCATGGCGTGGATGGCCGACTGCATCGTCCCGCCCGAGAACGTCCCTCCGGCCCGCATGAACCCCTGAAGCTCGATCGGCACCCCCTCGGGCAGGTGCTCGACCGTGAAGAGCGCCCCCAGGTCGTAGGGGATCGAATCGAACCCGCACGAATGGACGAGCCGGGCGCCGGTCTCCCGGGCCTGGTCGTGGTAGCGCAGCCACATCAGGTCGACGAACTCCGGCTCGCCGGTGAGGTCGACGTAGTCGGTGCCGGCGGCGGCACACGCTGCGACGACCGCCTCGCCGTAGTTGATGTACGGCCCCACGGTCGTGATCAGGACCCTGGTCGACTCGGCGAGTTCTCGCATCGAGTTCTCATCCCCGATGTCGGCCTCGAGGATCTTGACCTCGCCGGGCCCCAGGCGAGCACGGAGCTCCTCCAGCTTCTGCCGGCTCCGACCGGCGATCGCCCAACGGGTGCCCGGGTCCGCGTTCTCGGCCAGATATTCCGCAGTCAGGGCCCCGGTGAACCCGGTGGCCCCGAAGACCACGACATCGTGCTCCCGCTCAGGCATCGCTGCCCAGCTCCCGGGCGGTTCTCAGGGCCTGGGCCGGGTCGACGCCCGCTTTGGCGGCGATCCAGCAGGAGACGGGCGCGGCCACGCGTTCAGAGGCATGGGCGGCTTCGCCGGCCAGGTCGAGCAGCGTGCTCCACTCCTGGTTGGAGGGCGGTTCGGTCCCGAGCTGGTGGGCGTAGGCGGCGATCCATTCTCGCGCGTTCATCAAGCTGCGCCGACTCTACCCGGCAAAGGGAATCTTGGGGCGCACAGAGCCGAGTCGCCCTGCCATGATGCCCGCACCGCAAGCAAACGAAAGGCTCACAGACACATGGCAGTTTTGGACGACAAGGTGGCGATCGTCACCGGCTCGGCCCGCGGCATCGGCCGCGCCACGGCGGAGCTCCTGGCCGAGCACGGCGCCAAGGTCCTGATCAACGACCTGGATGGCGACGTGGCCGAGGAGACCGCGGGCGAGATCCAGGGCGACACGCTCGTATTCGCGGGTGATCTGACCAAGCCCGGAGTCCCCGACGAGCTCGTCCAGAAGGTGATCGACGAGTGGGGAAAGGTCGACATCCTGGTCAACAACGCCGGCTACACGCTGGATGCGCCGATTCACAAGATGAGCGACGAGTGGTTCCAGCGGATGCTGGACATCCACACGATCGTCCCCTTCCGGATGTGCCGCGCGGTGGCCCCGCACATGCGTGAGCCGGCGAAGAAGGAGCGTGAGGAGGGCACCGAGGTCTTCCGCAAGATCGTCAACGTCTCCTCGATCTCCGGAACCATGGGCAACGCCGGGCAGGCCAACTACTCCAGCGGCAAATCGGGCGTGGTCGGGCTGACCAAGACGCTGGCCAAGGAGTGGGGCCAGTTCAAGATCAACGTCAACGCCGTCGCCTTCGGCTACATCGAGACCCGGCTGACGGCGACCAAGGACGATTCGAACGTGGCCGAGATCGACGGCGAGAAGGTCCAGCTGGGGATCCCGGATCAGATGCGCAAGATGGCGCCAATGCTGATCCCGATCGGCCGGCCGGGTACGCCTCAGGAGGCGGCGGGCGGCGTCTTCCTCCTCTGCTCACCGTGGGCGAACTACATCCACGGTCAGGTGCTCAACATCACCGGCGGGCAGTTCAGCGGCATGACGAGCTAACGGCTGCGCGGGTGAGCGCCCCGGAAGCGCGATGCGTTGCACGCGAGCGCTTCCGGGGCGCTCACCCACTCCGCGGCCGGTCGGCAGCCCAACAACCTCAAGCGTGATGACTTTTGGCTCCTATAAGGGCCCAAATCCATCACGCTCACGCAAAGGTGATCGATCGTGGACCGATCCGGCCCTAGCCGGTCTCGGATTGACGCAGGCTATCCCGGCGCTCACCCGCTGCGCGTCTTCAGGCGACCGCGTCGGCTGCGGGGATCACGACAGCCGACCCCGGCTGCTCGCGCTCCTGGGCGGCGTAGCCCGCAAGCTGGGCGAAGCTGATCACGTTCCCCCCGGCACCCCAGTTGCCGTCGGGGACCTCGCTGATCAAGACCCACACGCGCAGAGCGTCCGCCTCGCCCAGGCCCGCCGCCTCAAGCACGACGCGGGTCGCCTCGGAGACCAGCTCGGCCTTGCGGCGGTCAGACAGCGCGCCCTCGGGGATCGTCACCTGGACGCGAAACGTGGGCTCCGTGACCGGGCGGCCGGCGGCCAGGACACAGCCCTCGGGAAGCTCGTGGACGTGGACCCAGGCGATGCTCCGGAAGAAGTCGGTGTCCGGCGCACGTTCGGCCCGGAGCAGGACGGTCGTCAACTCGTCGACGAGGGCGGTCCGGTCCTCTGGAGTGAAGGTGCCGGCGGGATATGTGAGGTCGATCAGGGGCATCCGCCAACGCTACTCCTCCGGGCGCCGCGGTGTGAGGGCCCTACAGCCCGAGCGTGCGGGCGATGATCTCCCGCTGGATCTCGCTCGTTCCGCCGTAGATGGTGGTCGCCAGGGCGACGCGGACCTGGTGCTCCATGTCGTACTCGACGGCGTATCCCGCTCCGCCCATCATCTGCATCCCCTCGAGCGTGGCGCGCTTGGCCACCTCGGTGGCCTTGAGCTTGGCCATCGAGGCCTGGCGTGGGAGGGTGACCGACGGGTCCACGTCCGAGCGAGCCGCGACGTCGTAGACGAGCAACCGCGCCGTGTCGATCTCCGTCGCCAGGTCGGCGAGCCGGTGCTTGAGGGCCTGGAAGGTCCCGACCGCGCGGCCGAACTGACGCCGCTCCCTGACGTAGTCAAGCGTGTCCTCGAAGGCCCGCTGGGCCATGCCCAGGGCCTGGGCGGCGATGATCAACCGCTCGTGGTTGAGCCCTGCCATGAGCTGCCGCCAGCCCTGATCCTCGACGCCGATCAGCCGCTCGGTAGGCACCTGGCAGTCGGTGAAGAAGACGTCGTTGACCTCACGGCCGGCCATCGTCTCGATCAGCCGGGTCTCCACACCCGGCGTCTCACGCGGGACCGAGAGCAACGAGATGCCGTCGTGCTTGTCCTCGCCGCGGCGCGTCCGGCACACGAGCAGGATGTGGTCGGCGAGGTGGGCGCCGGTGATCCACGTCTTCTGCCCGTTGACCACGTAGTGGCCGTCCACCTGCTCAGCGCGACACTTCAGGGCCCCCACGTCGGACCCGGCCTCAGGCTCGGACATGGCGATGCACTCGGGCCGCCCACGCGCAATTCCGCCCAGCAGCTCCCCTTTCAACTCCTCGGAGCCGAACCGCCCCACTGCCCCGGCGGTGATCATGCTCACGCCAACGAACTGGACTGGGATCATCCCCCGGCTCGTCTCCTCGAGCATCAGGCACATGTCAACGGCGCCACCTCCACCTCCGCCGTAGGCCTCGGGGATCGAGACGCC
This sequence comes from uncultured Solirubrobacterales bacterium, assembly GCA_963733555.1. GTDB lineage: Bacteria > Actinomycetota > Thermoleophilia > Solirubrobacterales > Solirubrobacteraceae > Palsa-465. The sequence goes on along the minus strand of CAVTDO010000002.1, from coordinate 128,881 downwards.
GATCCACCCGAGCTCGGCCACGCGCTCGTAGATCTCCTGGTTGTGCGGCTCACGGCCGTGGTCGGTGAGGCGATCGCGCTGTTCCCGCGTGCCGCATTCACGTGCCGCGAAGTCGCGCATCGACTCGACGAAGGCGCGCTGCTCGTCGGACAGGACCTGGAGGTCAAGGACGCCTGCCTGACTCGTGCGCACGGCCATCACGGCCATCGTAGCCTTCGGGGCGGTACCCCCATGACCGAGACGATCCACATTCGCGGTGCCGACCCGGAACGGGACTCCGCCGCCTGCGCTGCCATCTACGCCCCTTCTGTCGCCGACGGCGTGGCGTCCTTCGAGGCCGTGCCACCCGACGCGGACGAGCTCGCGCGGCGCATCACGGCGATCTCAGAGCACTACCCCTGGCTCGTCGCCGAGGTCGACGGCGAGGTGGTGGGCTACGCGTACGCCTCGGCGCACCGCGAGCGAGCGGCCTACCGGTGGAGCGCCGAGTGCACCGCCTACATCGCCGACGGACACCGCGGCCGGGGCGTGGGCAAGCGGCTCTACACCGTCCTGTTCGAGCTGCTGGCCCGCCAGAACCTCCGGACCGTCTGCGCCGGCATCACGCTGCCCAACCAGGCAAGCGTCGCCCTGCACGAGGCGTGCGGCTTTGAGCTCGTGGGGATCTACCGTCGTATCGGCTACAAGTTCGGCCAATGGCATGACGTTGGCTGGTGGCAGCTCGATCTGCCCAGCTCCGATGATGATCCGCCGCCGGAACCGGGGCCACCGGTCAGGCTCGAGCCGTGAGGTAGGCGCGCGCCGACTCCCAGTCGAGGGCGTGCAGCTCATCGACGGCATCAGGCGCGCAGGCAGCGAGCTTGACCGCCAGCTCGTCCGCGCTCGCCGGACGCTCGGGCGCCCCGGGTGGGAGGCCGAGCCGGGTGTGCAGGGATTCGGATCGCTCCAGCTCGATCTCGATCTCAACCTCGCCCGTCAACAGTCCCGCGCCCCCGGCCAAGGCCACCGTCCGGACGCGCTCCACCAGCCGCTGGGCCTCCGGCCGGACGACCGCCGAGTCATTGAAGCTCTCGAGTCCCGGATGGCCGTCGAGGAGCGCCGCGGCGATGCCGTACTCGAGGCTGAACTTGCCCTCGAGGCCGGAGCGTGGGGTGTGGTGAATCAGGGGCTGCAAAGAGCTTTCCGGGGTGCGGACCAAGACTGTCGCCACCTCAGAGGCCGTCACCTTCGGCAGCCGGGCGACGGCACTGATCGGGCGCTGGAGGGCGTAGCAGCACGGGTAGAGCTTGACCGCCAGCCCCCCGGGCACAGCGGGACCGTCAAGCGAGAGCGCCGCGGGGTCTCCCCCCACGAGCGCCAGCCAGTCCTCCAGAGCGGCTGGGTCAGCGGTGGCACCACGCTCCGCCAGCCGCGCCGCTCGCAGGCCCGCCTCGGCGGCGAAGCCGACCTGGAGCGCCTTGGCCGGCGTGCCAAAGGCGCGCTGCACGCCCCCGGCGGCCGGTACGGCCAGGGCCAGGGCGACGGCGATCCGTTCCGGGTCGAGGCCGAGGCCCACCGCGGCGGCGACGGCGGCGGCCGGGGCTCCGGCCGTGCATGTGGCGTGCCAGCCAGCCTGGTAGTGGCGCCAGCCCAGTGCGCTGCCGAGACGCGCCATCACCCCGGCGCCGGCCAGGTAGGCCCGTTCGCCGCCCCCTGCGGCCAGCGCGGCCGGCACGCAGACGGCGCTGATGTGCGCCGTCGAGGGCATATGCAGATCGTCGAAGTCGAGGACGTGCGCCCGGGCCGCCCACCGCCCCGCCTCCCCCAGATCGTCGAACAGGGAGGCCAGCGGTTGCCGGCCTCCCGCCAGAACGACGGCCGCCGTGTCAAGCAGGGCGCCACGGGCCAGGGCGAGATCGAATTCGGTGGGATCGAGCGCGGCTGCCCAGTTCGCCAGAGCCAATGCGGTAGGGCTCACCCGGGGGACATTGACAGGCCGCTCAGCGGCGGGGCGTGAGGCCGTCGTCCTCGAGCAGCAGGGCGAGCGTCGGGCAGGCGTCCGCGGCCCGCTCGGCCAGCCCCACCAGGTCACGCGGGACCGCGGCGTCATCGAGGATCGGATAGCCCCAGTCGTCCAGGCGGATCAGCTCAGGCAGGATCTCGGCGCACAGGCCGTGCGCCTCGCAGGCGATCGGGTTGACCTTGAGCCGCAGGCTCATCAGCGCCTTCCCTGCGGGTAGGCGTCGCGGATGCTGGTGGCGGGCAGCGGGAGCCCTGCGGGACGAGCGCGGCAGCTTGCCTTGCCGTGGGCCTCGATCTCCGGAGCGAAGACCGACAGGGCACTGGTGACAAAGCGCACGGCGCCATCGGGGTGGTGGCAGGCGCCCCGGCCCCGGATCTCCGAGATCCAGCGGAGGATGCGCTCGCGTTCGCCGCGCCCTCCTCTCTCGGTCAGCGCGGCGACGCCGTCGGCCACGGCGCGCAGCCCGTACGTGCACGGGCCACACTGCCCGGCCGACTGCTCGGCCAGGTAGTCGATGACCCGCGCCGTCTCGTGCAGACCGCAGGCGCTGCGGCCGAGCGCGATGATCACGCCCGAGCCGAGCGAGCAGCCCACGGACCGCAGCTCCTCTCGGGACAGCCGGAGCCGCATCGCCTCACCACCGGCGACCCAGGTGCCGAAGTAGCCGCCCACGAGCAACGCCCGCAGATCCTCGGCCGAGCCGCCCGCTGCCTCGATGAGGTCGGTCATCGGGGTCCCGAAGGCCATCTCGTAAACACCGGGCGCACGAACGGCCCCGGAGATGGTCACCAGCACGGACCCCGGGTCGGCACTGGTTCCGAGCTCCCGGTACCAGTGCTCGCCGAAGCGCGCGACGAGCGCCACCTGGGCCAGCGTCTCTGGGTTCTGGATCAGGGTGGGCCGGCGGCGATAGCCGCGCTCGAAGGGTCGCGGGGGAACCAATGTCGGGAGCTCGGGCCCACCGTTGAGGTACTGAACAACCGCGCTCTCCTCTCCGGCCACGTAGCCCTCCGGGGCAGCCACGATCCGGACCGGAACGGGGTCATCGGGGCGGAGCGAGATCGCGCCCTCCAGGGCCTGAAGCGAGCCGCTCGAGCTCTCCCCGACCTTGACGATCACCTCCGAGGCCCCCACCACGCTGGCGGCGAGCACGGCGCCGTCGAGAACAAGGTGGGGCATGCGGGACAGGAGCAGCCGGTCCTTGGCGCTGGCCGGCTCGGTCTCGGAGCCGTTGACGACGACGGCGGACACGCGCCGCCCGTCGGCGACGGCGCGCAACTTACGCGCCGTCGGAAAGTCGGCCCCGCCCCGGCCACGCAACCCGCTGCGCTCGATCGATTCGATCAGCTCGTGGGCCGGGCGGTGCGGAAGCTCGCCATGCACTCGCGAGTGCTCGGCCAGCGTCATCGGCGCCCCCGTCGGGTCGAGCCCGGCCAGCAGCCGCGGAAGACCGGGATGCCCCTCGAGCCAGCTGGTCATCGGCCACTCCTCAATGGAGTACCGCTGAGCGTGCCCGTCACCGCACCGCTGCTCTGATCGATCGAGAGCGTGATTCGCAGCTGCATCGTGAGCCCGGCGGCGTCGGACGCCCGGGCCACAATCCGGTTGCCCTGAAGCGAGGTGACCTTCCCGGCGAGGGCCGTTGGCAGTCCGGGTCCGGTGAGATCCACCTGGCTTCCGGTGAGCGAGAGACCGCCACCGTTGAGCGGCGCGCCCCCCATCCTGACCCGCAGCTGCCCGGTGGCCCCGCCGCTCAGGCGAAGGCCGAGCTCGACGATGGCGCCGGCTGGTGCGGTGGTCTGAGCGACGGTTCCCTGCAGGTTGGCCGTGAACGCGCTCGCGAGGCGACTCTTCGCCGCGGGTGGCGCCGAAGCGGGGGTGGTCGTGGACTTGGTTGCTTTGCTGCTCGCCGGGTGCACGCCGGCCAGGAGTCGCACCGGCGTACCCGCTCGGCGTGACCAGCCCTTGGCCAGCGGTCCCTGGATCGTGAAGACGATGAGAGCAAGGGGAGTGGCGACCATGAGGAGGGTTCCTCCGGCCCGGACCCCCGGACTCGCCGAAACCGTGTCGCGCAACCGTATGGCTACTGCGGCGACCACGGCGGCCAGGCAGGCAACCGTGAGGGCCAGCGACCAGCCGGCCTTGACGTCGGTGCCCGTGCCCACTCCGTGCAGCACCGCAATGGGCCAGCTCACGTAGGCCAGCCAATGGATGGCCCGCCAGCTCCGGTAGCCGAGACGGCGCCGGACGAGGCTCGTCACCACCAGGGCGATGATGAAATCGAAGGAGAGCGCTCCCAGGCCAAGCCAGAGCGAGCGATAAGAGGAATGGAGAGGGATCAGGCCGTCGATCAGCGAGATGGGGGCGAATCCATCGAGGACGCTCGTGACGACATGGATCACGATCAGCGCGACGACGAGGAGCGAGGTGTCACGGTGCAGCGATCCGATGGCAAAGCGCGGCCAGCGCGGCGCCGCCGAGAAGCGCACCGCTTCGAGAATCCCCAGGACAACGGTGAGCGTGAGGAGCAGCAGAGCCACCACCCCGGTCGCGCGAGCCAGATACCAGTAGGCACTCGGGCTGAGCGTGCCGGCGCTCAGCATCCCGCCGCCACTTCCTCGAGCACCGGCAGGTCGTCACCGTCGGCCGGCCAGCCGGCGATGTGAAGGACGCTCCCGTCGTTGCCGACGAGGCGGCTGGGCAGGCCCAGCGAGCGCAACCAGGAGAGAGCGGACTCGCCGCGGATGATCGAGGCGGTGCTGGCGATGTTCGCGTCGAGGCAGGTGGCGGCGGTCACGCTGACGGTGCGCCAGTGGCTGTCCGCTGAGCGCCCGGTGGCGGGATCGATGAGATGGTGGGCGCTCCCCTCGGCGGTCGGCCAGCGACGGACCGCGGTGCTTGAAGTGGCAAGGCCGCCCCCGCTCAAAGCGATCCACTGCCCCGGCGCCGAGGCATCGGAGCGGTGATCATCGGTGACCCTGACCCGCCATCCCGCCTCTGGCGGCGGACCCGCGAAAGCCATGTCCCCGCCCAGCGAGACGAGGACTCCGCGCCCGGCGGCCTGGCTTGCCGCCGCGGCAGCCCGGTCGGCTGCCTGGGCCTTGGCCGTCGCGCCGAGGTCGATCCGCACGCCGCGGCCCAGGCGGACGGTGCTCGCGGGGCGGTCGACCTGGATGGTGCGCCAACCCGGCACCGCGGCGAGCCTCACCGGGCGAGCCGGAGTCCTGTCGAGCTCGGCGAAGTCACGGTCGTAACCGAGCGCGATGAGCGCCTCGCCCACGGTGGGATCGACATCGCCGTCGGTGAGCTCAGCCGCCCGCAGCGCGGCGCCAACAGCCTCGAGGAGGAGCGCGCTGACCCGCACCGTGTCGCCGGCTGAGCGGTTGAGCCGCTCGACCTCGGAGTCCACACGAAAGCGAGAGCAGGCCTCGTCGACGGCGCGCACGACCTCCTCCACCGCGCTCCGCGCGGCGTCGAGACGCTGCCCATCCGCCGTGCCCACGACAGCGGTGCTGCCGAGCGCGCCGAAGCTCACCCAGTCCGGGCCTGTCACGGTCGCTTTAGGAGCCGCCGGACACCGCGCCGCTGCTTGACGACGAGCTCGGGGCGGGTGCGCTTTGGGCAGGCGCGCTCTGAGCGGGCGCGCTCTGGGCCGGGGCGCTCTGGGTCGGCGCGCTCTGGGTCGGCGCGCTCTGGGGGGAGCCGCCTGGGGAGCGGCCGCAGGTGGAGCGATGGGCGGCTGCGAGTGCTGCGAGCCTGAACCGACCCCCAGCTGCCCGGCGCTGGCCGCTGCCGGCAACGGTGGAGTCAAGATCGGGGAGCTTGCCGCCGAGCGAGTTGTGGCAACAGAGGCCGTGGCCGAGGATTTCGCGCCCAATGACTTGCCCGGGAGAATGGCCGAGACGAGCGCGGCCAGACCTGCGGTCAGGGCAGCCGCGGCGATGATCAGCCACCGGCGAGTCAGGCTGATTCGGTCCAGCGCCGCGTCGCGCAGCCGGACCGGATCCTCCCGCGGAATCGTGCGCTCCTGGATTCGTGCCATGGTCTTATGGTGCCCGGTCGGGCTAAGAGGAAGGTGAGAATTCGCCTACGGGGTCAAACGTCATGCGGCGTCAGCCTCCAGCCACATCTCGGCGCAGAAACACCAGGTACGCGGCTCCGAAGGCGGGAATCCCGTACGCCGCGGATACCCAGACCGCACGGATGATGGGGGCCCAATCGGTCGGTGTGCGCAGGAGCCCCTGCCAGGCGTTGAACTGAGTGCTGAGGAGATACGGCTGGGCGCCGCTCATCCCCGGCAGGATCCCGATGAGCTGGAAGAGGAGGGAGATCATCAGCGTCCCGACGACCGCGGCAGCGCTGTTGCGGGTGATCGACGAGAGCATCAGTCCGATCGCCACCATGGTCAGGATCGGGATGAGGTAGATGAGCAGGCTGGCGTAGACGAGCTCGAGTGCCTTGGGCGCGGAGACGATGGTGCCCGACAGGCTCTGAAGCGAGTGGAAGCCCGACTGGATGATGCCGGCGATGATCGCGATCGTCCCGTCGATGAGAATCGCCGCAATGGCATAGGTGAGTGCGGTCAGCGCCTTGCCAAGAAAGATCTGGTGGCGCTCCAGCGAGCGCGTCAGCACCGTCTTCAGGGTTCCGTTGTGGTCCTCGGAGGCGACGATGTCCCCGGAGACGAGCGCCGTAATGAGCGGGAACAGCCAGATCGATCCGAACAGCAGGATGACCAGCGGGACGGCCAGCCCGCTGCGGCTGAGGTAGGACGAGAAGGCGAAGTCGCCGCCGTGGCGATCGTGCTGGAAGTGGATGGCCAGGACGAAGAAGATCGGCACGATCGCCGATGCGCCAAGGCCGAGGTAGGTCCGCTTCTGGTAGCGGAGCTTGGTCAGCTCCCAGCGGTAGACGGTGAGCACGCCCGGGCGCTTGACTCGGGCCGGCCGTGCCACCGTGACGTTCGGGCTCGCCGAGGTGGCGCTCATGCTCCCGCCTCCACCGGCTCCGGCTGCGCCTCCTCGTCTCGGCTCGCGCTCCGCTCTTCGCCCTCGGTGAGGGAGAAGAAGAGCTCCTCGAGCGTCGCGCCCTGCGGTGCCAGCGCCGTGATCAGGGCCCCCGCCTCGACCAGCGCCTGCGAGAGCTCGGCCACCGTGGCCTCGTCAGCCATGAACGAGATCTGCCCTTCCCGCTCGACGACGTCGCTGACGCCCGGCTGGCCCTGACACACCTTGAGGGCCCGCGCGTCGTTCGTCGTCCTCAGCCGATAGGTCATCCCCGCCGCGCGCTTGAGATCGGCGATCCTGCCCTCGTAGACGATCTTGCCCCGCTGGACGATCGCCACCCGGTTGCAGACATCCTCCACCTCGGCCAGGAGGTGGCTCGAGAGGACGATCGTGATCCCTTCGCCGGCGAGGCGCTGGATCAGCAATCGCATGTCCCGCATCCCACCGGGATCGAGACCTGTCGTGGGCTCGTCGAGCAGGAGCAGCTTCGGCTCACGCAGGAGCGCTGCGGCGATCCCGAGCCGCTGGCGCATCCCGTGCGAGTAGCCGCCGACACGGTCCCGCGCCCGCCCCGTCAGTTCAACCGTCTCCAGCGCCTGGTTGATGCGGGAGGTGGCTGACTCGCCGTCGTAGGCGGCGAGGAGCTCGAGGTTGCGCCGCCCGGACAGGTACGGGTAGAACGTCGGCGCCTCGACGAAACCAGCCACTCCCTCGAGCGCCCGGATGCTCTCCTGGGGATCCCGCCCAAAGATCCGCACCGATCCGGCGGTAGGACGGATCAGCCCGAGCATCATCCGCATCGATGTCGTCTTGCCGGCCCCGTTAGGGCCGAGATACCCGTACACGTCGCCGGCCTCGACGGTGACGTCAACACCGCCGACCGCTACGAGCTCGCCGTAGTGCTTGGTGAGGCCCCGGACCTCGAGGGGCGGAGCTTCGCTCATAGCCCTCGGGCGGCGGCGCGCGCGGTGGCGGAGTTCACCGAGCCGATCACCGTGTAGGTGACTCCACCCGAGGTGAATCGGGCGAACGTCCCGAGCGCAGTGTTGAGCTCCTGCGCCGTGGCACCGTGCACCGAGAAGGACGGCAGGATGATCCCGCGCTGGTGATCGCCCTGGGTGCTCGAGAGCTGGATCTGGCTCGCACCGCTCGCGCCGGCCGGCTGCTCCATCACGACGATCGAGCCCAGGCCCTGACCGTAGATGAGGAGGGCCCCGCGATGAGCACTGCCCCCGAGGAGCGAGACCGACTGCCGCTTCAACCCGGCCAGCGAGCTCGGTGCCGCCAGCGTGAACTTCAGCTGCTTGGCCACGGCGCTCACACCGGTGACATGGGAGTGCTTGCCCTTCTTGCCCTTGGTGGCCGGGGTCTCACCGCTCGAGCCGGCGCCGGTTGGGGTGGCGACATTGACCGTGTGGTAACCACTCGGCTTCTGGAGGTCGAACACGCTTGAGCCGATCGGCCCATAGCTGACGTTGCTCGCCGCCAGTTGGAGCACGGGGTTTGAGCTGTCGTTCCGCGCGTAGACGGCGAAGCGCAGCGGGACTCCGTGCACCGCGTCCCAAGCCACCTGGAGCTTGCCAATCAGGCCACCGGCCTGATTCGGGGACATGGAGACGGTGTACGCAGGCTGGCCACCGACGTCGGTGGGGACCGCTCCGCTGAGGTGGAGATGCTGGGCCAGCTGGTTGATGTCGGCCTGGATCTGAGCCATGGTGGGCAGGGTGTGCTTTTGACCGGACTTCTTCTCGGCCGTCTGCGCTGGCAGCGTCCCCTGGTAGATCGTCTGGAGCATTGGATCGGAGATCCACCACGACTGGCCATTGGCGACGATCTCCGGATCCCCGTTGTCGCCGTAGAGCTCGAGCCTCATCTGTCCGCTGTCGGAGACCCAGATGTGTCCACTCCCGCCCTGGAGCAACGGATCGGTGCCCTGCAGCTCTGAAGCGCCGATCAGGTTGTTGGTGAAGGTGACGTCCGCGCTCAGTCCCTGGACCGGCGGAGCCGCCAGGGCACCATGAACCGCCGAGGCGAGGGCCCGCGGCGCGGGCACCGGGCCGCCGCTCGTGGCCGCCACGGCTATGGCGGCGCATCCACCGATCGCGACCAACACTCCGGCAATCGACCCGAGCAAGGTCCGCGTGGGGGCTGTGCGCAGGAATCTGTTCAACATCACGTCTACCTTTCCGAAACTCAGTCCCCACCCAAGGGTAGACACCATCCGGTAGGTTCGCCGCTCGTGTTCAGTTGTCCTCGGATGAGAAAGCGCCCATGTGCCGACTGTTTGGCATGACCGGCGGCCACGAGCCTGTACGCGCCACCTTCTGGCTGCTTGAGGCACCTGACTCGCTGGCTCAACAGAGTCGTCGGAATCCTGACGGCACGGGCCTCGGCTACTACGACGAGGAGGACGAGCCGGTGGTCATCAAGCAGCCGCTCGCCGCCTTCGAGGATCACCAGTTCGCCGAGGAGGCGCGCGAGGTGCCGTCCCGGACCTTCGTCGCGCACGTTCGCTACGCCTCGGGAACCCCGGTCACGCTGCGCAACACCCATCCGTTCGTCCAGGCGGGGCGCCTGTTCGCCCACAACGGGGTGATCGCCGATCTCCCGCAGCTCGAGCGGCATCTGGGCGACGGCATGTCGATGGTGGGCGGGGAGACTGACTCCGAGCGCTACTTCGCGCTCATCACCAAGGAGATCGAGCGCACGGGCGACGTCGGCGCCGGGATCGTGTCCGCCGCCACGCTGGATCGCGGAGAACCTGCCCGTGTTCGCGCTCAACTGTGTGCTCATCACTGACACCGACCTCTGGGCGCTCCGCTACCCCGACGTGCACGAGCTCCACGTGCTGGAGCGCGCCGCCGGCGGCCCGCACGGCCGGCGCCACCTGGAGCAGGCCAGCGCCCGTGGCGCGGTCCGGGTGCGCTCAGGTGACCTCGCCCACCGCCCCGCCGTGATCGTGGCCAGCGAGGAGATGGATGAGGACGCGGGGTGGCGCGCCCTTCAGCCCGGCGAGCTCATGCACGTCGACGCCAACCTGCACACGACGGTGCGACGGGTCCTCGAGCGCCCGCCCGCCCATCAGCTGACCCTGGCTCAGCTGGAGCCCAAGGCCGCCGCCTCCCAGGCGCCGGTCCAGCGGCGCTGAGCGCCATGAGTGGATCCACCTCCCAGCTCCCCCCCGGCCCCCGGCTCCCCCGCCTGCTCCAGACCGCCGGCTTCCTCATCGGCGGCGTGCGCTTCCTCGAGGCCTGCCGCCGGCGCTACGGGGATCTGGTCACCCTGGGGACTCTGTTCGATTCCGGTTTCGTGATGGTTTTCGACCCGGTGCTGGTCCGGCAGGTCTTCCAGAGCTCAAACGACCAGCTCCACGCCGGAGAGGCCAACGCGCTGCTCGGCCCGGTGCTCGGGGAGCGTTCGGTTCTCCTCCTCGACGGCGCTGAGCATCTGCGCCATCGGCGGCTCATGCTCCCGAGCTTCCACGGCGAGCAGATGCGCGCCTGGGCCCGGGCCATGACCGAGGCGGCCGACGTGGAGATCGATTCGTGGCCCGTGGGAGAGGCGTTCTCGATGCTCCGCACGATGCAGGCGGTGACCCTGCGGGTGATCATCAGCGTCGTCTTTGGCTACGAGCCGGGGCCGGAGGCCGACGAGCTCCAGCGGCGGCTGCGCGCGATGATCGAGCCGGTGGCCCGCCCGCGCGGACTGATCCTCCTCCAGATGCTCGGTCGCTTCGGCGCCCGCAACCGGGCGGTGACCCGCTTCGAGGCCCAGCGCCGGGCGGTCGATGAGCTCGTCTACGCGGAGATCACGCGCCGGCGCGCCGAGCCTGACCTGGCCGAGCGCACCGACGTCTTCTCGGCCCTCCTCCTGGCCGAGGATGAGAACGGCGAGCGGCTGACCGACCGGGAGGTGCGCGACGAGCTGATGACGATGCTCCTGGCCGGTCATGAGACGACCGCCGTCGGGCTGGCCTGGACCTTCGATCTCCTCCTCCACTCTCCGGGCGTCCACGAGCGAGCCTCGGGGGCCGAGAACGAGTACCTCGACGCGCTGGTCAAGGAGGCCCTGCGCCTCCGTCCGGTGATTCCCGGCGTGGGGCGGGTCGTCCACGGGCGCCCGTTCAAGCTCGGCGACTACGAGATTCCGGTGGGGATGGAGATCAACCCCTCGATCCGGGTCATCCACCGCCGGGCGGATCTGTACCCCGAACCCGAGGCGTTCCGCCCCGAGCGCTTCCTCGGCCCCGACGCGCCCGACACGTACACATGGATCCCGTTCGGGGGCGGGACCCGCCGCTGCCTCGGGGCGAGCTTCGCCCTCACCGAGATGCGAATCGTCCTGCGGCGAGTGCTCGAGCGCTGCGCCCTACGGCCGGGCAACCAGGCCCTGGACGAGCCGACGTTCCGCGGGATCACCGTGGCCCCGAAGAACGGCGCCCAGGTGATCCTGGACCGCTTGCCCGCGCCGGCCGAGAGACCGGCCGATGAGCTTCAGCCTGCCGTCTGAGCCGAGCCGCAGAGCTAGCGACTGCCCGTCGCGTACCTGAGGATCGCCAGGTCGGTCAGCCACTCGACCGGCGCGCGATCGTCGGTGTAGACGGGCCCGCCCCTCAGGCCCGGGGCGAGTCCCTGACCCACTTGGAGGGCCAGCGGGTCAAGGTCAGGCGCCAGTGAGTTCCCCTGGCTGGCGGCGAGCAGCCGCGGCGCCGATAGCGGGCGCGCGCTCGCCAGCACGAGGGTGTTGCCGTTGCTCACCGGATAGCGCATGACGTGAGGAAAGACGGCGTGGAGGGTGCCTGAGACGACCTTCTCCAGCGCGTTCGATCCCGGGATGTGGCCGACGTTGACGATGATCGTTCCGCCGGAGCGCAGATGGGCCCTGACCGAGGCGAAGAACTCCTTCGTCACCAGGTAGAACGGGATGTAGGGCTGGCGGTAGGCGTCGAGGAAGATGGAGTCGTAGTGGGCGTGGCTCGCGGCCAGCCAAGGTCGCGCGTCCGCGCTGTACAGGTGCAGCCGAGGCCCCCTGAGGTGGAAGTAGCGCTTCCCGATCGTGGTCAGCTCACCGTCGAGCTCGACCGCGTCGACCCGGGTCGCAGGGAAGTAGTGACCGTAGGCGCGGGCGATCGTTCCCGCCGCATCGCCCAAGATGGCGATCCGCTCAGGAACGGCCCGAACGCCCGCCAGGGGGAGGACGAGGAAGTCGTCCCAGTAGCCGCCAGTGAGGTAGCTCCCGGGCCGGTAGAACGAATGAATGGCCACACCCTCGTTCAGCTGCAGCCACCGCACGCCGTCGCCGAACTGGAGAACGCGGGCGTACTGGTACTGGGTCTCGGTCGAGAAGATGACCCTGGCTCCGGCCACGCCAGCGCCCACCGCGGCCGGCGGGACGGCCAGGAGGCCGCCGATGATGACGGGGAGGACGAGGAACCATCGCGCTCCCAGCCCCGGCGCTGCCACCAAGGCCAGGGCCAGGGCAAAGATCAAAAACGTCCGGTGCGTGCCGATCAGCGGGATCAGCAGGAGCGCCGAGGCGAAGGTGCCGACGAGCGAGCCGACGGTCGAGATGGCATAGAGACCTCCCGTGACGGTGCCGGTCTGGGTGACCCGCCCGACGGCGAGCCGGTTGGCGTAGGGCGCCACCGTTCCGAGCAGCAGAACGGGCACGGCGACGAGCACGAGCACGGCCACGAGCGAGCCCACGAACCCGCCCACGGACAGGGCGCCGAGCGCCTTCACGGCGATGCGCAGAAACGGATCGGCGGCGAACGGAACCGCGGCGAGCAGAACGCCGGCCACGGCGACGATCGCGCACAGTCCGCGGAGGTCGGCCCGCCGGTCGGCCAGGCGCCCTCCGAGGGCATAGCCCGCCGACAGCGCCACCAGAACGGTGGCGATCGTGTTGGCCCAGATGATCGTCGACGCGCCGAAGTACGGCGCCAGGAGCCGAGCGGCGGAGATCTCGGCGCCCAGACTGGCCGCCCCGACGACGAACGCCAGCCCGCGCACGTAGCCGAGACGAACGACCGGGGCGGGCGGTGCCGGGTCCGCTTCGGGCTTGCTCTCGGTGGCCGTCACTGGTGGGATATTGCCGTGCTCCTCTACAACAACCCGGTCTCAGGCAACTGCTACAAGGTCCGGCTCCTCTTCTCGCATCTGGGGATCGAGTACGAGACTCACGAGGTCGACGTCTTCGAGCGCTCGGGCCGACGTGAGCTCCTCGGCGAGCTCAACCCGGGGCTTCGCGTCCCCACCCTGGTCCTCGATGACGGACGCCCGCTGGCCGAATCGAACGCGATCATCCACCACTTCGCCGAGGGGACGGACTATCTGCCCGACGATCGCTACGAGCGGTCCCAGGTCCTCCAGTGGCTGTTCTTCGAGCAGTACAGCCACGAGCCGTACATCGCCGTGGCCCGCTTCTGGACGCTGGCTGGGATCAGCCCCTCAGCCGAGGCGTGGGAGGAGAAGATGCGGGGCGGGAAGGCCGCGCTCAAGGCGCTGGACGGCCACCTCACCGACCGCCAGTTCCTCGTCGCCGAGGGCTACACGATCGCTGACATGGCCCTCTATGCCTACACCCATGTCGCGCCCGAAGGCCACTTCGACCTGCATCCGTATCCGGCCATCCTGGCCTGGCTCGACCGAGTCGCCGGGCAGCCCGGTCACGTGCCGATCGACGCCTGAGCGGCGGCGAGCAGCGTGCCCGCCGAGGGTCCGCTACTCGCCCTCGTGACCGCGACCGCCGAAGCCGATCACGCGCTTGAACGCGCTCCCCATGAACGCCCGGGGCTCGGCCTTCTCGATCAGTCGCTGGAGCTCCCGGCGGTCGCGCTCGCTGAGGTTCCGCGGGCGGCCGCGGCCGCGGCGGACCAGCTCCACGATCCGGCGCCGGTCCTGAGGCTCCAGCTTGTGCAGGTGCTCACGGGCCAGCAGCAGGAGCTCGCCGAGCACGATCAGGCGGGCGGCGGGCATCCGGCGCAGCACGGTTCCAAACCCAGGCATCCCGGCCAGGATAGCCTGACGGCATCGTGGCCAAACTTGGCTTTCAGGAACGGGCCGCGTCAGGTCAACCGGAGGGACTGCTCGTCCTGCATCATGGCCGGGGAACCAGCGAGGAAGATCTTCTCCCGCTGGCCGACGTGCTTGACCCAGGGCAGCGCCTGCACGTCGCCGCCCCGCGGGGTCCGCTCCAGCTCCCCGGCATGCCCGGCTACCACTGGTACGCCGTTCCCCGTGTCGGCCATCCCGATCCCGACACGTTCGCCGCCGCTTACCGGCAGCTGGCCGAGCTCCACACGGAACTGTGGGAGCGAACGGGCCTCACCGCGGAGCGGACGGTGCTCGGCGGCTTCTCGATGGGCACCGTGATGAGCTACGCCCTCGGCCTCGGCGCCGACCGGCCCGCTCCAGCCGGGATCCTCGCCTTCTCCGGCTTCATCCCCAACGTCGAAGGGTGGACGCCTGACCTCACGCGAAGCATCTCGAGCCGGGTGTTCATCGCCCACGGGCGGTTTGACCCCGTGATCGACGTTGCCTTCGCGCGGCAAGCCCGCGAGGGGCTTGAGGAGGCCGGCTTCGACGTCGTCTACCGCGAGTCGGAGGCCGGCCACAACATCGACGCGGAGGATGTTCCGCGGGCGGTGGCATGGCTCGGGGAGGTGATCCCGACATCGCCGTCGTGACCGAGCTCGAGCTCCCGCAGCTCGACCACACCGACGCCGATCTCCGGGGCGAGCGCTTCCGCCGAGCGATGGACTCCGTCGAGGGCTACGAGGGCTGGCTGGCCGCCAATCCCTTCGGCTACACGGTCCTCGACCGCGAGTCGGGAGAGTTCTTCCTGCGCAGCCGCCAGGCCGTCTTCCCGGGTCTCACGATCGCCGAGATCTTCCAGATCACCGACGGCCCGCTCCACGAGGAGATCGTCAAGAACATCATCAACATCAACGGCACCGACCACAGCCGCCTGCGCAACCTGGTCAACCCGGCCCTGGCTCCCCGGGCCGTCGATCGCTATCGACCGGCCATGCGTGGCTTCCTGGCCGAGCTGCTGGCTGAGGTACCGGCCGACGGCCGGCTTGACTTCGTGTCCGCCTTCGCAAAGCCCTACCCCTCGCTGGTCATCGCCGAGGTCATGGGCGCGCCGAAAGCCGACGCGCCCAGGCTCCATCACTGGTCGAACTGGATTCAGCGCCAGTTCGACGCGGGCAGCCTGATGACCGAACAGGCTCAGATCCAGGCCGAGGTGCAGGCGTTCTACGCCTACGAGGACGAGCTCATCGCCGCCCGGCGCGGCACCCCGGGCGACGATCTCATCTCCGCTCTCATCCAGGCCGAGGACGGCGGCGATCGCCTGAGCCACGACGAGCTGCGCAATCTGGTCCTGAACATCCTCGTCGGCGGTGTCGATACAAGCCAGAGCCAGCTCGCCCATGCCGTCCGGCTCCTGGCCGAGCACCCTGACCAGTGGCAGCACCTGCGTGAAGATCCTCGCCGGCTGGCCCTGACCGCGGTTGACGAGGCGCTCCGCTACGAGCCGATCACCCCCTTCACCGCCCGCATCATGGTCGAGCCGGTCGAGCACCGCGGCGTCAGCTTCCCGGCGGGCTCGGTCGTCCTGGTCTCGGCCTGGCACGCCAACCGCGACGGGATCGATCCGGACAGCTTCGACATCACAGCCGAGCGTCCGCGGCAGCGGGCGCTCACCTTCGGCGCCGGCGCCCACTACTGCGTGGGCGCCAACCTGGCCCGGGCCGAGATGGAGGAGGCGCTCGTCTTCCTGGCCGAGCGGGTCAGCGCGCTGGCCCTCGACGGCGACCCGGAGTTCGGCACGCCATCGGGGATCTACGGACTCGAGACGCTGCCGCTCGCGCTCGAGCTATGAGAGGCCCTTCTCCCGCAGCTCGCGCTCGGCCGCTTCGGTCTTCCTGAGCTCGCTGAGTCCCATTCCCCGAAGCACCTCGGGCGCCTTGAGGAACTGGATCTCCCGGTAATCGACGACCTGGACGTGGTTGCCCCACGGGTCCTCAAAATCCAGCGAGCCAGACGCGTGCACCTCCAGCCCCGCCTCGCGCATCGCCGCCCGCGCCGCCTCCTTGTCGTCGACAACGAGCCCAAAGTGCCGGGCGCGATCGGGCTCGGCACTCCGCCCGGCGGACAGCGCGATGAACTGATCGCCCATGTCGAGGAAGGCCATGCGGTCACCGACCCGGCCCCGGAGCTCGAACTCGAAGAACCGCCCGTACCAATCCAGCGCCTCGCCGATATCCCCCACCTCAAGCGCGACGTGGTTGATCCCGATGAGCCGCGCCATCGAGGCGCCCTACGCCGCTGCCTGCCAGAGCGCGTCGTCGCCCAACGGCCGACGGATGGCCCGTCCCGCCGCCACGAGCTCGAGCAGCGCCGCCTCGGCGGCGTCGCGATCGGGCGTGTCGTTGCCCTCGGTCAGGAGCGCGGCCACCTCCTGGGTGGTCAACCCGTCCGCAAAGCGCTGGAGCAAGGGCTCGGGATCCTCGGGCGGTAGCTGCCGGGTGAGCGTCGGATCGATGTTGGCGACCAGGATGTCGTAGGCCTCGACGGGCTGGAAGCCGCCGGCGACGAGCTGCGTCCCGTTCTGCTGGAAGGTCACCGAGGGAGCGGTGAAGCGCACGGGGCCGTCGCTGACCCGGGTCTTGCCCTGAAGCTCGGCCGCCGAGCCCGCCGCGGCCCGGGTCTCGGCCTTGTCGGCCTCGTAGGCCTCCGTGACGTCGGGGTCGTCGATCCGCGCCACGAGCGCCTCGCCGTCGATGCCCTCGAGCCGCCCCAGCGCCTCGGCCAGCTGCGTGTCGTCGTCGAGCAGGAGCGGAGAGGTGAAGTTGGCCAGCTGCAGCGCCCGGAAGACCCGCCACTCGCTCCCGGGCTGGTCGATCCGCGCCGCCACCACGACCCGGCAGGCCCGTGAGGTCGCACTGAGCCGGTCCTTCGGGGCGGGCGAGAAGGGCATCCCGTAGCGGCGGCGGAAGCTGGCCTGGCCGACCGCTCCCCGCAGGGGCGTGTAGCCGCGGCTTGCGTACTGGGAGGCATCCTCGGTCAGCCCGATGAGCACGAGCCGCCAGTCCAGCTGATCGCCGTAGCGCCATTCGATGACCCGCAGCGCCGGGCTTTCCGAGTACGCCCAGGGGCAGGCGGGATCGCTGTAGAGAGTTGTTTTGATCATGTCCATGCTTCGAGGATATGCGCCAGCCGGCTGGCATAGCTGGCGCCTGGCTCGCCGGCCAGCTCGGCCGCCAGCTTGACCCGGGCGGAGCTGAACCCGGCCTGGCGCAGCGCTTCGACGACCTCGCCGGGCGAATCGAAGTGCAGGTGGACCCGGCCGCGGACGAAGATCGAGAGGAGAACCCGGAAGGCGCGCACCGTCGCGTCCTGCACAGCGCCGATGTGGATGTCTGAGATGTAGCGTCCGGCCGAGAAGCCGTCGAGGACCCCGGCGAAGCGGGCCCAGATCTCAAGCACGGCGCTGGTGGAGAGGTAGCCCGAGCAGGCCCTCGGTGATGATGACGAGGCCCCGCTCGGGGTCGAGCTCGGCCGCCGCGGCGGGGAGGCTGTTAGGGCCGGATTCGCTCAGCGCATCGAGTTCACGGACGCGGTGCTGCTCGCCCAGCGACCCCACCCGTTCCAGAGCTCGGCGCTTGCGCTCGGCCATGCCGGGCAGGTCGGCCTCGATGTAGGTCAGCTCGGCGCCGTACCGCTGCTTGAAGCGCCAGCCGCGCGGCGACAGTCCTGCGGCGACCTCTATCACCTGGCGGATCCCGTGCTCCTCGATCGCGGCCTTGAGCAGCGCGTCGATCGCCCGGTGGCGGGCCAGGAGATATGACTCGAGGGTTCCCCGGCCCAGGAGCGCGTTCACCGTCATCGCGGGCCGGAGCGTCTCGAACAGGACCCGCCCCTCGATCGTCTCGAACTCGGGGTGCGAGAGGCCGTTGCGGGCCCACACGTATCCCGTGTAGTGGGCGGTGGGGCTGATCGTCTCGGATGGGCTCATGATCGTTCGGCGGCCGCAGCGAGCCGCTGCAGCAGCTCGGCCTGGGCTGGATTGATCTTCTTTCCCGCTTCGTCGAGCGTGAACCATTCCGCCCGGTCGACCTCGGGTACCTCGATCGTCGCACCCGACCGGGGCGGCCACTCGAGGGCGAAGGTGTTGCTGGTGATATGCGCCACGTCCAGATCGCCGTCGAGGGCGAACGCCCGCACCAGCTTGCCGCCCTTCTGACGGATCTCGCCCAGGTCAACGGCGGGTCCGGGCGGGAGGTCTGTCCCCAGCTCCTCCTCGAACTCGCGCCGGGCCGCCGCGAGCGGATCCTCCTCCGGCGGGTACTCGCCCTTGGGGATCGACCAGGCCCCCTCGTCACGCCGGGCCCAGAACGGACCGCCTGGATGCACGAGCAGCACCTCAAGGCCCTCATCACCTCGACGGTGGAGCAGAATGCCGGCGCTGCGTTTCTGCGAGCGAGGAGGCAAGGCGGGGATTCTTGCTCTTCGAGACCTCTTAGAGCCCGTTGACATCGTTCTTTCAAATGGCTGGAAAGCTCATCCCATGACCACTCAGATCGCACATCCCACCCCAGTAGGGCCGTTCGGGCTCGAGAGCCCGGCGGCAGGTACCGATTCCCTCACGCCGGTCGGCGCCGAGCTTGCGCTCGACGCCCTCCCCCTCATCGACCACCGGCTGCGCCTGCAGACGATTCCGCCCGAGCACGCCATCCGCGGCGAGTACCTGGCTCTCCATGACGGCGAGGACACGCGGCTCCTCCGTCTCGACAACGACATCACCCACATCGGGCGCGGCTCCTTCGCCGAGGTCCGCTTCCAGGACCATCGGGTGTCCCGTGACCACGCGATCCTCGTCAGGCACGGTCGCCACTTCCGGCTTCTCGACAACCGGAGCGTCAACGGGACGTTCGTCAACGGACGCCAGATCGTGGCCACCAACCTGTCGACGCGCGACGTGATCGAGATCGGGCCCGTCCGGCTCCAGTTCGTGGAGGTCGCGTAGGCCCCGTCCAGAACGAGGCGGGGCCGGTCTACCCGACCGGCTCCTCCGCCACGTCCCGAGCCACCAGCGCCGCGTACATGCCCACCCCGCTCGAGCAGTTCCTCATGGCGGCCCCGCTCGACGATCTGGCCGTGGTCGAGGACGACGATCTGATCTGCGTCCCGGACCGTGGACAGGCGGTGGGCGATGGTGATCGTCGTCCGGCCCTCCGAGAGCCGCTCGAGCTCGGCCTGCACCGCCGCCTCGGTCTGGGTGTCCAGTGAGCTCGTGGCCTCGTCGAGAACGAGCACGGGCGGATTGCGCAGGATCGTCCGCGCGATCGCCATCCGCTGCTTCTCGCCCCCGGAGAAGCGGTAACCCCGCTCGCCCACGACCGTGTCGTAACCATCGGGCAGCGACTCGATCAGCGATTGGATGCGCGCCGTCCGAGCGGCGGACTCGACCTCTTCGTCGGTGGCGTCGGGCTTAGCGAAGCGCAGGTTCTCCCGCACGCTGGCGTGGAACAGGTACGTCTCCTGCGAGACGACGCCGACCGTGGCGGCCAGTGAACTCAGCGACGCATCGCGCACGTCGATCCGATCGATCGTCACGCGACCGCGCTCCGGCTCATAGAGCCGGGCCACCAGGTAGCCCAGCGTGGTCTTGCCGGCACCGGTCTCGCCGACGACGGCCATCCGGGTCCCGGGGGGCACGACGAGGTTGATGTTGCGCAGCGTCCAATCCTCGGAGCCCTCTCCGCCGTAGCGGAACCACACGTCCTCGAAGCGGACCTCACCGAGCACCTCCTTCGGCCGCAGAACCACAGGTTGCGGCGCCTCGTTGATGTCGATCGGCAGGTCCAGGTACTCGAAGATGCGGTCGAACAGGGCCAGCGAGGCCTGCATGTCGGCCTGGACTCCGAGCAGCGACTGGATCGGGAAGAGCAGGCGGGTCTGCAGCGTCGTGAAGGCGACGACGGTGCCGATCGAGATCGTGTTGCTGACGAAGCTCTGGCCGGCCAGCCAGTAGATCACCGCCGGCTGGGCCGCGAAGGTGAACTGGATCGTGGCCATCAGCCAGCGGCCGGCCATCCGGGAGCGAACCTCCAGGTTGGCGATCTGGTTGGACTCCCCGGTGAACCGGTCGGCCAGGTCCCGGCCGCGGCCCATCGTCTTACCGAGCAGAATTCCCGACACCGACAGGGATTCGGCCACCAGCGCGCTCATATCCGCCAGCCGCCGCTGCTGCTCCGTGGTGATCCGCCGCCGCACCTGGCCCACGCGCCGGGTCAGGTACACCGAGGGAGGCACGAACACGAGCGAGATCAGAGCCAACCGCCAGTTGAGCAGGAGCATGGCCACGAGCGCCGCCACCACCGTGGTGGCGTTCTGGGCAATCGTCGTCGCCGTCGTCGTGACGACGTTGTCCAGCCCCCCGATGTCGTTGGCGATCCGGGACTGCACCTCACCGGTGCGCGTCCGCGTGAAGAAGGCCAGCGACATGTGCTGCAGGCGCCGGTAGACCGCTGCCCGCAGGTCGTGCATGACCCGCTGGCCCACGACATTGGAGATATAGGTCTGCCAGACGCTGGCGGCAGCGGAGAAGATCGCCACGGCGATCATCCCCAGCACGTACTCGGCCAGGAGCGTCGTGTTGTGCTTGAGCAACCCGTCATCCAGCGCATCCCGGACCAGGAAGGGGTTGAGCATGCTGACGCCGGCCGAGATCACGATCAGGACGAGCACACCGCCGAGTCGGCGCCGGTAGGGCCTGAACAGGGCCAGGATCCGGTGGGCGTCCCGCTTACGGGTCGGGTCCATCAGCGGCGGCGGCTGCTTGCCCGCCCCGCGGAAGCTGCGCATCGCCCCCGTCCCCCCCGGCGACCCGTGAGCGGCGCCGGATCCTCGTCCTCCAAAGCTCATAGCACCATGATGACGCGTCCGCCAGGCCTGCCCGTCTCGTACGCTCCGGCCGTGATCGCCACACCGGCCCTTCTCGGCGCCGCGGCGGGCGTCGGCTTTGGACACGCCGTATTACCGGACCACTGGGTCCCTCTGGCCGTGATGGGACGCACCCGCCGCTATCCGCTCTCCCGCGTGGCGCGCCTGTCGCTGCTCGCCGCGGTCACGCACGTGCTGGTGTCGCTCGTGCTCGGAGCGGTCATCGTCGTCGTCGGGCTCCAGTTTCGCTCGGATATCGAGCGCGCCCAGAACACGATCGTCGGGCTCCTCCTACTCGGGACCGGTGTCGCCTTTGCCGCCCTCGAGCTGACCGGCCGCGGCCATCACCATCACGACGACAATCACCATCACCACGACCACCACCATCCCGACCCCGGGCACCACCACCATCCGGAGTCGCCGTCCCGTCTGCGCTCGCTCGGGGCGATCATGGTTCCCTTCGGCGCCGCCGCCTCGCCTGATCTGACCATCCTGCCGGTGTTCCTGGCCGCCAGCACGGCCGGATGGGGACCCGCCCTGGGCTCGCTGGCCATCTTCGCCGCCGTGACGATCGTGACCATCGTCGGCCTTACCGTGTTCGCCACGGTCGGCGGCTACCAGGTCAGGTCACGATGGCTCGACCGCTGGGGCAACGCGCTGACCGCGCTCGTCCTGCTCGTGATCGGCGGACTCGTGCTGGCGGGCGTGCTCTAGCTGGTCGTGCGGGGCCGAGCCATTGCTGCTCGCCGGCGTCTCCAGGGTTCGCTCGCGTGCCGGCGCGGCCATGCTCCGGCGCAGGCTCACGAAGCCCCACGTCCCACCGAGGGTCGGGATCCAGAGCGCGATGGCGTGGTAGAGGATCACCGCCGCCGCGCTGGGGGCGGCGGGCAGCTTGTAGAGCACGAGCGCCGCCAGCAGCCCACCGTCGAGCACGCCTATGCTGCCCGGAATCGGGAGCAGGTTGGCCAGATAGCCGATCTGATAGCCCACGATCAGCGCCATGATCGGTGCGTGGACTCCGACCGCGCGCAGACAGGCCCAGAGCACGGCGATGTCGCAGAGCAGATAGGCGAGCGCGCCCAGGACCCGCCAGTCGCCGCTGAAGGCGACCGCCTCGGTGTCACGCACCCACGCCCCGAGTCCGTGCAGTGACCGCTGTATCCGGCGGCGAAGCTGATGAGCGCGCTCATCAGGGGACCGAACCAGCGGAAGCAGGAGGAACCCCGCAAGCGCAGCGAGCGCGAGGCCGCCCGGGAGCAGCCCATAGCTGAGCCCGGAACGGTCGCTCCCCACGCCGAGCCAGACACCGATCCCCGCAACCGCGAGGACCGCGGCGTTGACCCCGCTGGTGAGCAGGAAGATCACCGCTGAACGGTTGGCCACCCGCGTCCAGGAGGCCCCGCGAGCGCGCATCACCCAGGCGCCGACCGCCAGCCCACCCGCGCCCCCGACGGGCACGACGGCGCCGAAGGCCATCTCGGCCCAGGCCAAGCGCCTGATCAGCGACGCAGGACCGCGCCGGAGGACGAGGCGGACCACGCCGACATAGCCGATGCAGGAGGCGAGCTCCAGCGCGATGCCAAGGATCAGCCATCCCCACGAGGCCTCGACCGCGCGGTCGAGCACGCTGCGCAGGTTCGGAACGGCCAGCGCGATGCCGAGCAGCAGCACGGCGAGAACCACAGCCCAGAGAACGCCGTTGCGCAACCGATGTGCGTCGCCCTCCGGCGTACTCTCGCCGGCTCGCGCACCCTCCGCTTCCGGGCTGCTTTCAGCCAGGCGGCGAGTGTCCGAAGCGGTCATGGCGGCGTGGTTCTTGATAGCGCAACATTTTACCTCACAAATGGTGCGCTCAACGAACTATGGCCCAGCTAAGGGTTGAGCCCGACCGGAAGCGCTTTCAGCTGGCTGATGAAGACCGACTCGGCCCAAGCCGGCCGCCCCGCCAGCTCCATGTTCGGGTAGCGCGCCAGCGTCTCCTCGAAGAGCACGCGCAGCTCAAGCCGAGCCAGCGCGGTGCCCAGACAGAAGTGGCGTCCCCCGGCCCCGAACGCCTGATGCTCGGGATTGCGGGTCACGTCGAACCGGTCCGGGTCCTCGTGACGCGTCTCGTCCCGGTTGGAGGAGGAGTACCACATGACCACCTTCTCGCCCTGGCGGATCGGCTGGCCGGCCAGCTCGGTATCGCACGTCGCGGTGCGGCGGAAGTGCGCGAAAGCGGGGAACATGCGCAGCGACTCCTCGACCGCGCTCGGGATCAGCGAGGGATCGTCGAGCAGACGCCGGCGCTCCTGCGGATGCTCCATCAGCGCCTGCATGCCGCTGCAGTAGGTCGCCTTAGTGCTGTCGTTTCCGGCCGCGACGAGAAGGAAGAAGCCCATCACGATCTCGTGCTCCTGCAAGCTCTCGCCGTCGATTTCTGCGTGTACGAGGATCGAGGTGAGGTCATCCGTCGGATGCTCACGCCGCGCCTCGATCATCTTCCCCACCCGGGCGAACATCTCGGGGATCTCCTCCTCGGCGACCACTTCGACACCGCCGGGGTTCAGATCGGGGTCGCCGGCTCCGAGGGCCGAGTTCATCAGTGCCGCCCAGCGGGCGTCGTCCTCAGGCGGGATGCCCATGAAGCTTCCGATCACGCGTGAGACGACCGGTTGGGCCACGTCGCTCACCAAGTCGCAGGTTTCCCGGCCTTCCAGCCGGTCCAGGACCTCGGTGACGATCTGCCGGATGGCCGGCTCGTGCGCAGCGATCCGCTTGGGGGTGAAACCGGCCTGGAAGAGCATCTTCAGGCGGTCGTGCTTCGGAGGATCCATGCCGATGAACATGGCCTGGACGAGCTCGAGCGGCATGGCCACGTTGGCCGCGGTGACTCCACCGACCGCGGACGAGTAGGTCTTCCAGTCACGGCTCACCGTGTGGATGTCCTCGGCCCGAGTCACCGACCAGAAGCCGTCCTCCTCCGGGTACTCGGTGAGCTGCGTGGTCCAGTGCACCGGGCAATCGGACCGCAGGCGCTTGAACACCTCGTGCGGCGGACCGTTAAGCCAGAGCTCACGCTCACCGAGCTTGAGGTCGTCCAGATCGACCTGACCGATGTCACTGCTCACCTGAGCCATCTCGCCCTCCTCTCGCTCGTAGCGGCGCCACCCTGAGCGCCACCCCCGCGGGGATCCTACTCGCCCGACGGAATCTCACAACCTGGGGGCGCCGATACGTTCAAGGGCGATGAGCGATCGATTCGGATGGCGCGCCCAGTTCGTGCTCCTGGCCGCGATCTGGGGCTCGAGCTTTCTCTTCATCAAGGTCCTCGATCGCCACTGGTCGCCGCTGTGGGTGTGCTTCGCCCGGGTGGCGCTGGGCGCCGCCGCGCTCATCGTGCTCATGCTCGTGCGCCGGGAGCGTTTCCCCTCCGATCCCCGGCTCTGGCTGCATTGCGCCGTCGCGGCGCTGACCTTCAACACGATCTCGTGGACCCTCATCGCGTACGGCGAGCAGCACATCACCTCGATCCTGGCCGGCCTCTGGAACGCTACGACTCCGCTCTGGGTGCTCGTCGTCTCGGTGGCCATCTTCCGGGACCAGCGCCCCACCGGCCCGCGCATCGTCGGGCTCCTGCTCGGCTTCGCCGGGGTGGCCACGCTGCTCGGCCCGTGGCGAGGCTTCGGCGGGGGTCAGGTGGTCGGCTACCTGGCCTGCGGGGGGGCGGCCGCCCTCTACGGCGTTGGCTTTCCCTACACCCGGCGCCACCTCTCGGGGCGGACGGAGAGCGGAATCGTCCTCTCGGCCTGTCAGCTCTCGTGCGCCGCGGTCATGCTGGCGCCCTTTCTCGCCCTGGCGCCGCCTCCCTCAACTCACATCGGCTGGGACGGCCTGGGCAGCATCCTCGGGCTGGGCGTCCTCGGCAGCGGCTTTGCCTTCGCCCTCAACTACATGATCGTCCGCGCCCGCGGTGCCAGCGTCGCCTCAACCGTCACCTACGTCGTCCCCGTGTTCTCGACCCTGCTCGGAGCCATCGTGCTCGGCGAGGCGCTGCACTGGAACCAGCCCGTCGGCGCGGTCATCCTCCTCCTCGGCGTCGCCCTCTCTCAGGGACGGCTCCGGGCTCTGCCTCCGGCCGCCCGGGCCGGGCCAGAGCAGACGGGTTAGATCGTCTCCCCGGGGCGCTGGAAGATGATCTCGGGGATGACCGCCGCCGGGGAGAGCCGAAGCAGGAAGCGGAGCCCCTCGGCGATGTCAGTCGTCTTGAGCATCTCCTCGGCGGGGACGTTCTCCTTGACGAAGTCGGTCATATCCGTGTCAACGAACCCGGGGGCGAAGGCGGTCGACTTGATCCCCTCGCCGTTGAGCTCCTTGTTCATGGCCTGGGTATACGCGATCACCGCCGCCTTGGTGGCCGAATAGACCGAGAGCCAGGCCGCGGGCGACTTGCCGGCGATCGAGGCCAGGTTGACCACGAGCGCGTTGCGGTGCTCCTGCCCGGCGGCCCGGAGCATGTCCAAGGACTCGCGGTAGAGGAGGATGATGGCCCTCAGGTTGACTGCGAGCTGGATGTCGATGAGCTTGGTCTGGTGCTCGCCCGCCGCGGCGCCGATTCCGACCCCGGCGTTGTTGACCAGCACGTCAAGGCGGCCGAAGCGCTCACGGTGCAGACGGACGACGTCCCGGATCGCCTCCTCGTCGCCCATGTTCGCGGCCAGGTACTCCACCTCGTAGCCGCGCTCGCGCAGCGTTTGGGCGGTCTTTTCGATCGTCTCGGGCTTGCGGGCCGTGATCGTCAGCCCGTAGCCCTCCTCACCCAGGGTCTCGGCCAGGGCGAGCCCGATACCTCGGGAGGCTCCGGTGACGATGGCGGCGCGGTCGGCCATGGCGGGACAACCTACCCGACTAGGCTGGGCCCATGCGCATTACCTGGTACGGACAATCAGCCTTCCGCCTCGAGGGACCCGAGGCGACGGTGTTCATAGATCCCTTCGGCGACATGTCGCCGATGGCCTCAAGGGGGATTCAGTGGGAGTATCCGGCGATCGAGGGCGTGAGCGCGGATCTCCTCCTCGTGACCCACGAGCACCTCGATCACAACGCCGTGGAGGTCATCGGGGGCGAGCCGACCGTGCTGCGTTCCACCGCTGGCACGCACGAGTCGCCGATCGGCGAGGTCATCGCCATCGCTTCCGAGCACGACACCGTCGCGGGCACCGAGCGGGGGCCCAACACGATCGTCGTCTTCGAGCTTGATGGGATCCGGACCGCTCACTTCGGTGACTTCGGCCAGCGGGCGCTCCGCGACGAGCAGGCGGCGGCGATCGGCTCCGTCGACCTCCTGTTCCTCCCCGTGGGGGCGGGCCCGACGATCGGGCCGGAACAGGCAGCCCTGATCATCGAGCGGCTAGGTCCGCGCTGGGTCGTGCCGATGCACTACCGGACTCCCAAGATCGGCTTCCTCGAGCCGATCGACCCGTTCCTCGAGCGCATGCCCCATGTCAAGCGGGTGAACGAGCCGGCCTTCGACACCGCGTCGCTGAACGGCGAGCAGCCGCTCGTCGTGGTCCCGGAAGCGCCCTAAGCCGCGACCCGGGCCAGGGTCTCTCGTCCCACGCGCTGCAGGTCACGCAGGTAGTCGAGGTGCGCCGCCCACGGCTCGTGCAGGTCAAGCGAGTCCGCCAGCTCGATCGTGTCGAGGTGGGCGTCGAGCAGCTCATATAGGAGACCGCTGAGGCGGTCGGTGGGGGTGGCCCCTCTCGTGTCAGCGTTGATCACTGCCCTCGTCCTCTGACCCGGCAAGATGACGCGCCCCTCGGACAGAACCTTCCTAACGCCGGCGCGCGGCCGGGGCCAGCGCCGGGTTGTCCCAGCCTCCGTCGGCTGCGTTCACGTTCACGCCCGGCGGAACGATCTCGTCGATCCGATTGAGCACCGCCTCGGAGAGCTCCACATCGGCCGCGGTCACCTGCGACTCCAGGTGCTCCATCGTCCGCGGCCCGATGATCGCCGCCGTCACCGCGGGATGACGGATCACGAAGGCAAGCGCCAACTCGATCAGGGTGACTCCGGCCTCTTCGGCCACCTGAGCCAACTGATCGACAACCTCAAGCTTGTGCTGGTTTCCCGGCAGCGACATGTCGTAGCGACTCGGAATCCGCTCGGCCCGCCGCGACTCTGGCACCTCCTGGCCCACCCGGTAGCGCCCGGTCAGCCACCCGCCGGCCAGTGGACTCCAGGGGATGACGCCCATGCCGTAGCGCTGGCAGGTGGGCAGGACATCTTTCTCGACCTCTCGGACGAGGATCGAGTAGGGCGGCTGCTCGCACACGAAGCGCTCGCGCCCGCGCCGCTCGGCCGTCCATTGCGCCTCGACGATCTGGCTGGCCGGGAAGGTCGAGGAGCCGATGTAGCGGACCTTGCCCTGATGCACGAGGTCGCTCAGCGCGCCCAGCGTCTCGTCGATGTCGGTGTCCGCCTCCGGACGGTGGATCTGGTAGAGGTCGATCCAGTCGGTCCCGAGCCGGCGGAGGCTGTCCTCCACCTCGCGGATGATCCAGCGCCGGGTGTTCCCGAACTGGTTGGGGTCATCGCCCATCGTGCCGTGGACCTTGGTGGCCAGGATGACGTTGTCCCGTTTGCCCCCGCTCAGGGCCTTGCCGACGATCTCCTCGGACTCGCCGCGGGAGTAGACGTCGGCGGTGTCGATGAAGTTGATCCCCGCGTCGAGCGCGCGATGGATGATCCGGACGCTCTCGTCATGGTCGGGGTTGCCCCAGGCGCCGAACATCATCGCGCCCAGGCAGAGCGGGCTGACCTTCACCCCGGTGCGGCCAAGGGGGCGATATTCCATGCCTCCACCGTAGCGCGGTGGTGACCTTGTCTCAGGGCCAAGGAATCTGCTCAACACCGCTACTCAGGCCGGCCAAGCGGGTCTATACCGCTAGATTGCCCTCGGGATCCGGTCGGCCGACAGGGGGAGTGTTCGGCACCGGACCCATACGACAGCTACCTAGGAGGCGATGACCACAATGGTCCACCGACTCACCCGATTCCTGCTGCCGCTGGCCTGCGTTCTCGCTTTCGTGGCAGCTCCCGCCGTCGCCAGCGCCAAGCTGACCGTCGGTATCAGCGACAACGGGTCGAATATGTTCTTCAGCTCTTTGTACAACCGGCTCAACCTGCCGGTGGCCCGCGCGATGTTCGATTGGGACACCGCGATCAAAAAGAACAAGACCGAGCTCCGCGACGCCCAGGCCTGGGTGAAGTCCGCGGTCGCGGACCACGTGTCGCCGATGATCTCCTTCACCGGCGATACCGGCACCACCTCCAGCTACGTGCCCACGACGGCTCAGTACACGGCGGCCATCAAGGCCTTCCTGCACGACGTTCCCCAGGTCAAGACCTACACCCCGTGGAACGAGCCGGACTGGATCTATCGCCCCCGCCTGTCCGGCAATCCGGCGCTGGCAGCCTCGTACTTCAACGCGCTCATCCGCTACTGCCACCGCTGCACGATCGCCGCCGGTGACGTCTACCTGCCGACACCCCAGCTGGCGCCCTGGCTCCGGTCCTACGCCCGGCACCTCAACGCCCGGCCCAAAGTGTGGGCGCTGCACGACTACTACGACGTGCGTGAGCACAACGCCAACCAGCTCCAGGCGATGTATGACGCCGTCCACCCAAGCCAGATCTGGCTGACCGAGATCAGCGGCGTCGAGCGGCGCGGCCACTGGCAGTTCCGTGACCAGTCGCCGAATGCGGCCAACCGCGACGAACAGTTCCTGTTCTCGTTGCCCAAGCGCTTCCACCGCATCACCCGGATCTACCACTACCAGTGGCAGGCCTCGCCGATCGCCGGCTGGGACTCCGGGCTCCTCGGCCCGCAGGGCGCGCCGCGTCCGGCCTACTGGACGCTGGGCAAGGCCGCGGGCCTGAAGCCGAAGAAGAAGAAGTAGCAACCCGTTGGTGACGCGGCGGCGCCCCCGGCGGGGCGCCGCCGCCGTCCTACCATCAGGCGCATGCGCCTGTCTGTCCTCGACCAGTCCCCCATCGCCGAGGGCTCTACTGGCCCGGAGGCGCTCCACAACACGCTTGACCTCGCTGTCCTCACCGACGGCCTCGGCTACCACCGCTACTGGGTGGCCGAGCACCACGGCGGCCCGATGCTGGCGAGCGCCAGCCCCGAGGCGCTGATCGGTCCCATCGCTGCAGCGACCGAATCGATCCGGGTCGGCAGCGGCGGCGTGATGCTCCCCCACTACAGCCCGCTCAAGGTCGCCGAGACATTCTCGATCCTGGCCGCGCTCTACCCCGGCCGGATCGACCTCGGGATCGGCCGCGCCGCGGGCACCGATCCCCTCACCACCTTTGCCCTCCAGCGTGACCGCCGCCAGGCGGCGCCCGACGACTTCGACCAGCAGTTGGCCGAGCTCCTGGCCTACTTCGAGGACAGCCTTCCAGAGGATCATCCCTTCGCTCGCCTCGCGGGCACGCTCCCGGGCCGCCCCGCCCTCCCCGACGTGTGGCTACTCGGCTCCTCCCCGCAGAGCGCCATCTGGGCCGGCCAGCTCGGTCTCCCCTATGCCTTCGCTGACTTCATCAATCCCGGTGGCGCCGAGATCGCGCGCCTGTACCGGGAGCGTTTCACCCCGGAGCGGGAGCTCTCGGCCTCGCGGACCGCGGTTGCCGCCTGGGTGCTCTGCGCCGCCACCGACGAGGAGGCCGACTTCCTGGCCACGAGCAGCCGCATGACCCTGACCATGCTCCGCCGGGGTCAGCTCATCCCGGTGCCGCCGCCCGAGACCGCGGTCGAGTTCCTACGGCGTGAGGGCAAGCTCGAACCGGAAGGGGGGCGTCCGGGCGGACAGCTGCCGGGGCGCCGCGGGATCATCGGCTCGCCGGAGAAGGTCCGGGCCGAGCTCGAGGCACTGGCCAGCGAGTACGGCGCCGAGGAGGTGATCGTGGTCACGATCACCCACGACCACGGCGTCCGCCGGCGCTCCTACGAGCTGCTGGCCGAGACGTTCGGGATCGAGCCCTCGAGCACCCGCCTGGCCGCCTCGACGAATCCCTGAGCCACGGTCTCGCCGGCCCCTCCCACCGGGAGGAAGCGGGGCAGCTCGAGCCGGGCCACCAGATCGACGCCTAGCGTGCGTGGCGCGACCCTCCACCGCACCTCCAGCTGCTCGCCGTCCGAGGGGGAATCAGCCACCCGGGCGATGATCACCGACGCGGGGCCCACCTCGATGGTGATCTCGAAATGGAAGTCGTTGGCCAGCGGTCCCAGCGCGAGGTGGACGGTCGTCCGGGCCCGGCGGGGGAGTCCGTCCCCATCACGCTCGAGCACGTCGACCTCGCGGATCACCTCCGGATACCACGTCGGATAGCGGTCGACCGCGGCCAGCACGGCGATGCATTCCTCGGGGGCCGCGGTCACGGCCGTCGAGGCGCTCCCCTTGAGCTCCTTCACTGCTCGCTCAGCGACCGTAGGGTCTGGATCGAGTCCGGCTCCACGGGACGGGTGCTCTCGATCGCGGTGGGTGTGACGAGCAGCGATCCCACGTCCGCGTAGAAGTCGAGGTCGTCAGCCGGCTCAGCCTCCACCTCGACCAGCGTTCCCACCGGGTCGGCCTCGGTGGCCAGCAGGTGGTGATAGAGCGCCTCGACCGTGGGAAACGCGCTCACGCCCTGCCGAGGCTCGGCGGCGGCCTCACCCGTGCCGCGGCACACGGGGCACTTGGCCTCCCAGCGCACCCGGCCCCGGCAGGCCGCGCACGACGAGCTCGTTCCCGTGAGCCGGCAGGACCAGCACTCATAACCGGTCCGGCCAGAGCCCCGGCACTTGTCGCACCTCGCCCCGTCCTCGGCGCCGGTCCACGGCGCGGTGAGTTGGAGGTCCGGGTCGAGGAGCTGCTGCGGGTCCTCGGCCACGGGAATCAGGAGGTAGCAACGCACGAGCGCCTTTTACCAGGTTTCCGGGTTGTCATCCCGCGGTGCCGGACTCGGCGACCGCCGTCTCGAGTGAGCGCCCAGTGGCGGTGATCCCGAACAGGATCAGCGCTCCGGCGGCGAATCCGCTCACCGCCATGACCACGAAGGAGGCGCCGAAGCCCCATGCCGTGTAGGCGCCGAGCACGATCAGCGGCGCCAGCGCCCCGCCGATGTGGCCGAGGCCGTCGCTCAGCGCGACCCCGGTGGCTCGGGCGCTGGTCGGGAAGTGCTCGGCCGTGTAGGTGTAGAGCATCGGCACGAGCAGCCCGATGGTCATCGAGGCGATGAACCCGAAGACGATGATGATCGCCGGCGAGACCGCGAACCCGATCACGAGCAGTGAGATCCCCCACGCCACCGCGAACACCGCGCTCGAGTACTTGCGCTCGATGCGATCGGTGAAGTGCGTCGTCGCGTAGGCGCCGGCCAGGAAGCCGATGCCGGAGACGAGCAGGTAGGTGGTTGAGTCGGCCAGGCTGTAGCCCTTGTCCGTGAACAGCGTCGGGGCCAGCGTGAGCCAGCCGTAGTTGCCGATGTAGTAGACGAACCAGATGCCGACGAACAGCCCCACGCGACCGATGTGCGGACGGCGGAGCAGGGTCTTGAGGGGCACGCGCTCGACCGGCGCCTCGTCGGGCACCCGCTCGGGCTCCGGAAGCTCCCCGTCGATCCGCTCACGCGCTGTCTCCTCAGCCTCCTCGACCAGCTCGGTGGCCTCGGCGCTCCGGCCCTGGGCGACGAGCCAGCGCGGCGAGTCGGGCAGGCCGCGCCGCATGAAGAGGATCGTGATGCCGCCCACCGCCCCGATGAGGAAGAGGATGCGCCAGCCGTCGTGCATGGTGGGAACGAGAGCCCGGGCGATGAAGGGCACCACCGCGAAGCCGGCGTAGGCGGCGGTCGTGGCCCAGCTCGTGTAGCGCCCGCGCAGGCGCGCCGGCGCCAGCTCGCCCAGGTAGGTCGTGACGGCGGCGATCTCGGCCCCGATCCCCAGCCCGGCAATGAAGCGGAAGACGATCAGCTCGGTCACGTTGGCGCTGAAGGCGGCCAGGATCGTGCCCAGGGAGAAGACGGCCACGGAGATGCCGAGGCTCAGCTTGCGGCCCCACTTATCGGCGATCGTCGAGTCGGCCAGAGCGCCGATGATGTAGCCGATCAGGCTGCTTGTCACCGAGTAGGTCACGGTCGCCTTGGAGACGCCGAACTGCTTGGCGATCACGGGCGCCGCGAACGAGATCGTGACGATGTCGAAGAAGGCGAAGAAGTAGCCGGCGCCGATGATCCACAGCAGCGTGCGGTCATAGGGCCAGGTGGGAATTCGATCGAGCCGGGCCAGCGGCCCGACGCGCTGCCTCTGCCCTGGGTGAATCGACATGACACCTCCCTCGGTCGTCTGGCGCCTGCCTACCCGCCGAGGTGAAATGTGAAAACGAGGTGACTAGGGGAAGTTGGCGTGGATCCGGACCTTGGTGCCGCGCTCGTTTGAGCGCACCTCGACCAGGTCGCACAGCTGGTTGACGGCCCACAGACCGATCCCTCCCGCCGCGTGGGGAGATGGGAGGTGCCGCCCGGCCAGTGGGTCACGGATGTGGCCTCCGTCCTCGACCTGGCAGATGATCCGGTCGGGCCGGCGCCAGATCCGGAGCACGCCGCGGCCGTGGCCGTGGCGGATGGCGTTCGTGGCCAGCTCGCTCACCGCCAGCATGAGGTCCTCGACACGGGTTCGGCTGAGGCTGGTGGCGCTTGCCGCCTCGTCCACCACGACCCGCGCCCCGTGGAGCTCATCGACGGTGAAGCCGAACTCGAGCGCCTCCGTGGGCACCGGCGGCAGCGGCTGGTCGGAGCGCTGCGGCAGGGCGCCTCCCGTGTAGGCCGCACTCGGCCGCGGCTGGCCCCGCTCGATGACCAGCGGATGCGTACGCTCGGCGTCGGCCAGAACCTCGGGGGGCAGATGGACCGTGTCATAGGGACAGAGGAGGCGGACCGGCGCTCCCGGCCAGGCCAGGTTGATCAGCGCCTCGTGCTTGGCCGCCTCCTGGATCTCCTCCGACGAGCGCCCGGGCCAGACGGGCTCAGCCACGTAGTGCAGCGTCGAACCCTCGTGCTGAGCCAGCAGCCGCTCGACGGCGGAAATAATCCGGGCCGGGTTGCGGCCGATTTCTCGCCCGTCGAGGATCTCGACCGCGGGAGACGATCCGCCCAGCGCACGGCGCAGAAGCTCGCCACGGTCCGGGGGCAGCGCGGCCGCCACCGGCTCGCTCGCCTTCAATGCCGGCGTGATGAACCGCATCACACCGTCGAGGTACTCCCGCTCCCCGCTGTAGAAGAGCGCCTGGTGCATGGGCCGATCCCCCGGCGAATCCGGATTTACTTGATCTTGGTGTGAAAAGGTGATCCCGGACATAACATTCGGTCTCGCCTCAGACCCCCCTCAGGATCCGTCCCTGGATGAGTCTTGCCGGTTGGGCCGCGGCGAAACATCGGTCGGACGGCCGATGTTCAGCCGCTCGCCGGCCCCACCGGCGCCGCGCTAGTTCTCCGGCGGGGGCTCCGCGATCACGATCGAGGCGTGGGTCTCGCCCGCGGCGTCGACGATCCAGCGATGCCGGCCCTTGCGCAGGAAGAGCTTCTCGCCGGGCTGGGCCGGGGTCCGGAACTCGATCTCGGCGTCGACCCGCTCGGGCTCCGGTCCCGCCAGCAACTCCTCCTCCAGCGGCTGCCAGTAGGCGGAGTTGTTGATGTGGCCGGCGATGTCAAGCTCGGTGGCCCGGAACAGCCAGGGCGATCGGTCCTCAGCCGCCCCCGGCTGAGGATGGCGGAGGCGGGCCGTGACCCGGCGCCCGTTGACCGAGGCCCCGTACAGCGATGCCTCCTCCTCGGTGAAGCGGGCCGGCCGCCAGCTCACCGGGTCGAGGTGGACCCAGAGCGCCACCGCCTCGATGTCGCTCTCGGCCGCGCCGCTGCGAGTGACTGAAGTCCGGCGCTCCGCCCACATCCTTCCGAGCCCGCTGCAAAAGGTCGAGAGCCGGTAGGACTCGCTGAAGCGGGGAAAGCTGCGTACGAGGATGCGCGTCCGCCGCACCACCCACACCGCCCGGTCGGCCACCTGCGCGTCGACGACATCGGCGTAGGCGACATCCTGGAGCCAGCGGGCCAGCGCGTCGAGCCGGATCCGCCCACTGGGCGCGCAGTCGGCAAAGCCGGGGCGGAACACCTGCTCAAAGACCCGCCCCTCTCGGGGTCGCGGCACGATCTCGGTGAGGGCTCCAGCCTCCACTACCTCCAGCGTAAAAGGTCAGGCGAAGAGGCGAGGATCGCCGGTGGTGATCCCGTGCACCCCAAGACCGAGCAGCCGCTCGATGTTTGGCCGTTCGTTGACCGTCCAGGCGTAAAGGAGACCGCCGGAGACGTTCACGTCTTCGAGCAATCGCTGGTCGACGAGCCGATGCTGGGCCATCACGGCATCCCAGCGGCGTGAGGACAGCCCGGCCAGGACCTGGCCGCGCCAGTCCCGCCAACGCTGGCTCGCCCGCGCCACACGGCCCCCGACCGAGATCCCCACGCGGGCCTCGGGCTCCAGCTCGCGAACCCGGTCGAGCACAGCCGGGACCTGGCAGGAGATGAGGGTTCGCTGGAGCATGTCCCACCGCCTCAGGGCATCGAGGAGCGGCGCCTCGCAACCGGCTCGCTTGAGGTCGACGTTGAGATCAACCCCGCCGAAGCGGGGACTGGCGAGATGAGCCAGCGCTTCCTCGAGGCGCACGTTGTGGGGCAGGCGGGAGTGGAAGATCGTGTGAGCGAGGATCAGCTCACCGTGATAAGCCCGAACGTCGAACTCGACCATGTCGACGCCGACCTGCAGGGCGGCGTCGAATGAGGCCAGCGTGTTAGCCGGCGCGAGTGTGCTCGCCCCGCCGTGTCCAATTCGCTGACAGCCATACGAATACATGCCGCATTACCTGGTTAGCGTATCGGCAGCCCGGCCTTCAGAGATAACGCCTAGGACCGTTCCAGGATGACAGTAACCGAGGACAATCACGCCGCTCCCCGCGCCCGCGGAGGCGCTCTGGTGACCGGGGGAGCCCGCGGATTGGGGCTTGAAATCGCGCGGCAGTTGGTTCAGCGCGGCCACCACGTGCACATCACCGACCTCAATGGTGCGCAGGCCGCCCAGGCCGCAGCCGGCCTGGGCCCGCGTGCCTTCGGCTCGGCCCTGGACGTGCGCAGCTTCCCGGCCTGCCGGGCTGCGGCTGCGCGCACGGTGCGCCGAACCGGCTCGCTCGAGGTGTGGGTCAACAACGCCGGGGTGCTCGTGCCGGGGGCGGCGTGGAAGCAGGACGAGCGCACGCGGACGCTGATGATCGACGTCAACGCCAACGGCACGATCAACGGCACCGTGGCCGCGCTGGAGCCGATGCGCTCCGCCGGCCGGGGCCACATCGTCAACATCATCTCGATGACCGGGCTCGTTCCGGCACCCGGCTACGCCCTCTACACGGCGTCCAAGCAGGCCGCCATCGGCTTCAGCCTGGCCACCGCAGCCGACCTGCGCCTGGCCGGGCTGGGCGGGATCGACATCTCCTGCGTGTGCCCGGACGGCGTATGGACCCCGATGCTCTTCGACAAGCTCGATGACCCGGACGCCGCCGTCTCCTTCTCCGGCGTCATGTTCGCGCCCGAGGCGGTTGCCGCCGAGGTCATGGGCCTGCTCGACCACCCCGTGCCCGTCCTCACGATGCCGAGGTGGCGCGGCGCGCTGCTGCGCACGTTCAACCTGATGCCGAAGCTGGCCCTGCGTTTTGCCCCCCGGGTGATCGCCAACGCGCGTCGCCGGCAGCGGCGCTACGCCCGGAAGGTCAAGCGCGGCGAGCTCTAGGGCGCTCCGGCGCGCGTGAGCATCCGGGCTCCGATCTGCGCGCCGAGCTCGGCCGCCTCGGCCACGCTCCTGCCCTCCGCCAGTCCGTAGGTGAAGGCGGCCGCGAAGGCGTCCCCGCAGCCATAGGCGTCCATGAGCGGCCCGTCGACCGCCACCGCCTCCCAGCTCCCCTCCGACTCCCCCCGCCACGAGCCGCCCTCGGCGCCGTGCGTCTCCACGAGCAGCCGCGCCCTGGCCTCGAGCTGGCGCGCCCAGTGACTCTCGTCGGGGTCGCCGCGGCTGAACACGAGCGCGTCGATGGTCGGGCCTTGCTGGAGGGTGGCCCGGCCCCGGGGCGAGGCGGTGAGGACCCGCGACCGGCGGGCGTGCTCCAGCGCCCCGAGATCGCCGGCGGTGAAGTAGACGCCGTCGGTCTGGCGCAGACGCTCCCAGCCGAGATCGTCCGCCCCCCGGGGTTCGAGCCGCTCCCCCACGGTGACGATCGTCCGCTCGCCGTCGTCCTCGAGCAGGGTCAGCGCGCGCCGCGTCGGCTCCCCGTCCCGCCAGGCGGCGTGGACGCTCACGCCCCGGCCGGCCAGCTCCTCGGCGGCGGCGTGGCCGAGCGCGTCATTCCCCAGGGCGCAGAAGAAATCGACCTCGGCTCCGAGCTCGGCCAGAACCCCGGCGGCCACCCCGCCGCCCCCCGCCGCCCGCGTGAATGCCCCCCGGGCGTGGACGACCTCCCCCGGGTGGGGCAACCGTTCGAGGGCGACGAAATCGACCCATTCGACATGGCCGACGACAGCGACGCGAGGCACAGCCATATATTCCCCTGCTGCGATGTCCAAACTCTCCGGAACATCCACAGCTGAGATCGACGCTCCCATCGAGGAGGTCTGGAGCCTCGTCGAGGACGTGGAGCGCGCCCCCGAATGGCAGGGCGGCATGAAGGGGATGGAGGCTCTGGAGCGTGATGACGAGGGCCGGGCCTCGCTCTGCGAGGCCCACTCAGACGCCAAGGTCCGCACCGTCAAGTCGACCATCCGC
Organism: uncultured Solirubrobacterales bacterium; assembly: GCA_963733555.1. GTDB lineage: Bacteria > Actinomycetota > Thermoleophilia > Solirubrobacterales > Solirubrobacteraceae > Palsa-465. The sequence continues at coordinate 92,047 of CAVTDO010000002.1, read as the reverse complement.
TTCGACTACCAGCCACCGACCACGCTGACCTGGACCCAGGTCGAGGGCGAGCTCAAGTCGGTCGATGGCCGCTGGGACCTCGAGGACCTGGGCGATGGCCGCACCCGGGCCACCTACTGGATCGAAACTGATCTCGGGCGGATGCTCAGCATGCTCGTCCGAGGTCCGCTCGTCGACCTCCTGCGTGACATGCTGGCCGGCGCCCGGGCCGGCGAGCTCAAGCGGGCCATCGAGGACGGCTGAGCGTGCGCGCCGTCTTCGCCTCGGCGCTCAGCCGGGACGACCCCCTGAGCGGGCTTCAGATCGACGACCGCCCCGAGCCCGACGTGCCTGGGGGCTGGACCGTCGTCACGGTCAAAGCGTGCTCGCTCAACCACCACGATCTGTGGTCGCTGCGCGGTGTCGGGCTGCCGGAGGACCGGCTGCCGATGATCCTCGGCTGCGATGCCGCCGGCCTCGACGAGGACGGGAACGAGGTCGTGGTCCACGCCGTCATCTCGAGTCCCGACTGGCGGGCTGACGAGACTTTCGACCCCAAACGATCGTTGCTCTCCGAGCGCTACCAGGGGGCGATGGCCGAGAAGGTGGCGGTGCCGCGGCGCAACGTCCTGCCCAAGCCGGCCGAGCTGACCTTCGAAGAGGCGGCCTGCCTGCCCACCGCCTGGTTGACGGCTTACCGGATGCTCTTCACCCGCGGCGGCGTCACCCCCGGCTCGACCGTGCTCATCCAGGGCAGCGGCGGCGGCGTGGCCACGGCGGCGATCGTGCTGGGCAGCGCCGCGGGCGCTCGGGTGTGGGCGACCGCGCGCTCGGAGGAGAAGCGCTCCGAGGCCCTGAGACTCGGTGCCGAGCAGGCGTTCGAGTCCGGCGCCCGCCTCCCCGACCGGGTCGATGTCGTGCTTGAGACGGTCGGCGAGGCGACCTGGAAGCACTCCGTCCGCTCGCTCAAGCCGGGCGGAACCCTCGTGGTCTCCGGGGCCACGACGGGCGACAGCCCACCGGCTGAGCTCAGCCGCGTCTTCTTCCTCCAGCTCTCGGTCGTCGGATCGACCATGGGCACCCGGGACGAGCTCGAGCGACTGATCCGCTTCTGCGTCGAGAAGGACGTCCGCCCCGTGATCGACCGCACCCTCCCGCTCGATCAGGCCCGTGACGGGTTCCAGGCCCTGCTCGACGGCAGCGTGGTGGGCAAGGTCGTCTTCACCCTGTAAGCCACCGCTGCGGGTTCTCCACCAGCATCGTCTCCAGCTGCGCGTCTGTCATCCCGCCCTCGCGCAGAGCCGGGATCACCGAATCGAACAGGAAGGTCATGTTCCAATTGGGAACGAGGGGGCGCATCTGCTCGACCACCTCCGGCGGGTACCAGTCGAGCCCCTCGGCGATGGGGATGTCGAAGTCCTGACCGAGGAACATGCGCTCGGCGTAGCCGCGCTCGAGCAGCGCCAGCACGGTCGCGTTGCGGCGGTCGGTGGGCAGGAACAGGTCGATCCCGTAGCGGTCCATGCCGATCCACACGCCGGTCTCGAGCAGGCGCTCGATGTAGTCGAGATCGTCGGTGTCCCCCGTGTGGGCGATGTGGATCTTCTCCGGGGCCACGCCCTCTTCGAGGAGGATCTCGACCTGGCGCGGCCCGGTCTGCGAGGCGGGACGTGAGTGGGCCATGATCGGTGCGCCCGTGCGAAGGGAAGCCCGGGCCGCCGCCCGGTGCACCTTCTCTATGCGCTCGTTGACCCCGGGCTCGTCGGCGGCACATTTGATGAACGCGGCCTTGACCTCGGTGCCCTGGATCCCCTGCTCGATGTCATGCACGAACAGGTCGGCCATGAAGTCCTCGGAACGGTTGGCCAGGAACTGCGGCAGGTGGTCGTAGGTGTAGATGCCGGTGCAGGCGACGATCTGCAGCCCCGTGTCCTCGGCGAGTCGCCGGGAGGCCTTGATGTCCCGGCCCAGGAGCATCGCCGTGGGCTCGACGACGGTCTTCACGCCGTGGGCCTTGACCGCCTCGGCCGACTCACGAGCCAGTCGATCCTCAAGCTCACGGTCGCGCACGTGCGGCCACTGCACGCTGACCGCCTCGTCGCTGGAGAAGAAGTGCTCGTGAATCAGCGTCACGCCGAGTTGCTGGGCCTCGACTGGTCCCTGGACGGTCTGCACAGTGGCCACTGAAATGCACCTTTCTGCTGATTAGCCAGCGCTCATGCGGGAAGGCTTTCCGGCAAAGCCGAGGAAAGCTCCCTGGAGAGGGAAAATTCCTGGAGAGGAGCAGGCATCTTATGTTTCGACACGTCACAACACGAGTTTCCGGGCTGATCATTCTGATCGCGGGCCTCTGGGGTGCCCTGATCCCCTTCATCGGCCCCTACTTCCACTTCGTGCTTGGACCGGACCAGCACTGGAAGTGGACGACCGGCCGTCTCTGGCTGAACGTGCTTCCGGGCGCCGTGGCCGCGCTCGGCGGCCTGATCCTGCTGGGCGGTGGCCCCCGGGTCTCCGGACGCTTCGGCGCCCTGATGGCGCTCGCCGCCGGTATCTGGTTCATCGTCGGGCCTGACGTGAGCATGCTGTGGAACCACGGCGCGTCACAGGCCGGCACGCCGCATGGTCGTCATACCTTCAAGCGCTTCCTCGAGCTCCTCACCTTCCACTCCGGCCTTGGCGCTCTGATCACCGCCTTCGCCGCCTACTCGCTGCCCGGCGTGGCGACATACGTGGCCGGGCGCCGCGGCAGAGCCGTGCGTGACGCCGAACTGGCGGGCGGAGGCGCGGCGGTGGGCGCAGCGGCTGAGCATCACCACGACCGGCGCGTGGCCGAGCGTGACGGCGCGGGCACGGCTGCAGGTGCCGGCGCAGCTGCTGGTGCTGGCGCGGGCACGGCCGCAAACGCTCCGGTGGCCGACCGTGAGGCAGCGGCCGGCGGCCCGGTGGCCGACCGTGAGGCCGCAGCCGGCGGGCCCGGCTACGCGCAGGAGGGCAATGCCACGGCGGTGCAGGAGCCCGTAGCCCAGGGGGGCACGCGGCGCCGCGGTGGCTTGGCCGGCCTGTTCTCCCGGCGCTAGAACTAGGTTTCGACGGCGCGTCGTCGCGCCAGCAGCAGGAGCACGACTGCTGCCAGCGCGGCGACCACGCCGGCGAAGACGAGCCCGGCGGGCTTGAGCGAGGTGGCCTGGGCGAGCACACCCTCGCCGATGACAGGAATGGAGATCGCGACGTAGGCGACGACGAAGAAGCTCGACGCCACCGCGCTGCGCGACTCCGCCGGTGAGGCCTGGTTGACCCCGGCCAGACCAGCGCGGAAGCTGAGACCTTGGCCGACCCCCGCGATCAGCGCCCCGGCGATGAAGAGCCCGAGCGAGGAGGCGGCGAGACCGGCGGCGAAGACGGCCATGCCCACGATCAGCCCCGCGGATCCCGCCGGGAGGGCCGCCTTCACCGGCACTACCTCGAGCAGGAGCTGCCCGGCGGTGGAGGCGGCGAAGACGGCGAACACGACGAGCCCCACGAGAGCATGGTTGGTGACGCCGAGCAGGCCGAGGAACGCCGGCACGACCGCCGTGCACAGGCCGAGCACGGCGAACCCGGCAAAAGCCGCCAGCGCGCCGCTGATGAAGATCGGGCGGACCTCGGCAGGGACGCTGAGGGCCTGGACGCGGAGCCGGGCGCGGCGGCGATGCTCGACGGTCTCAGGCATGAGCAGGACGGCGGCGAGGGCCGGGATGAGCAGGCCGAGATCGATCCAGAAGATCAGGTGCAGCGGCAACGGACCCCACTGGGAGACGACCCCGGCCAGCAGGGGCCCGCAGCCAAGGCCTCCCATGTTGACCATCGTTCCCACCAGGGTGGCTCTCCCCTGCCGCCCTGGCGGCGCCAGGTCGATGAGCGTGGCCGTGGCCGTGCCGGTGAAGATCCCGGCCGAGAAGCCAGACAGCACCCGGCCCACGAGGAGAAGGCCGAGCGATTGGGCGATCAGGAAGGCCACCGCGCTGAGGGCCGAGAAGGCAAGCCCCGATGAGCAGCACCGGCCGGCGCCCGATCTGATCCGACAGGCTCCCGAAGCCCAGCAGCGCCACGATCACCCCCACCGCGTAGGTGGCGAAGATCACCGTGATGACCAACTCGCTCAGCCCGAACTTGGCCTTGTAGAGGACGTAGAGCGGCGTCGGCAGCGTCGTCCCCATCATTGTCGCTGCGAACGCGTAGGCGGCCGCGACGAAGGCCGCGGTCGAGAAGGAGCGACGGCTGGCGGCTTGGCTATCGCTCATGGGATCCCACGTACGCACGCATACGTCCGCTCCGCTACCAGGTTTCGTTCCCGCCGGACCAGTCCGGGGATATTTCGGGCAAAGCCAACTTGGAGGTACAGATGTTGCTTGCTCTGGCAGTCATCCTGTTGATCATCGCGGTCGTGGGCGGGATTGTCGTTCACCCGCTTCTCTTCGTGATCGCTGTCCTCGCTCTGCTCGCCTTCTTCGGCGGCCGGCGCAGGGTCGCTTGACGCTGGCCGAAGCGGCCGGCTCGCCTCAGACGCGAGCCGGCCGCCGGTTAGCTCATCGCCGCTACCAGGCGGTGATGGCGCAGCTCCTCGGGCGGCGCTCCGTGCAGCACCCAGACTCCGTCCTCGCGGCGGCTCAGCTGACCCGCCCGCGCCAGCTCCCCCATCGCGCTGGTCACCGATGGTCGGTGAGCCCCGATCAGGTCGGCCAGGCGCTGGTGAGACAGCGGCAGCGGCACGGCGATCCCGTCCTTCGCTACGCGACCCCAGCGCTCGGCCAGATGCCAGAGCGTGAGGACAAGCCGATCCTCGACCCGCGGGTGGTGGGCGATGGCCAGCGCCACGGCGAGATGATGGGCCCGCCGCGTCCCGCGGGCGAAGAGTTCCACCCCGAGCTGCGGCCAGGGCGCTATGCGCTGAACCAGCCCGTGGTCCAGCACCGCCAGCCGCGTCGGTTCCAGCACCGCCCAACCCACTTCCGCCTGGACGTGCGAACCCTCGGCGTCCCACGACCACGGGCGAAGGACATCCCCGGGTCCGATCAGCTCGACACAGCGGCGCCCCAGGACGTTCACCTCACGAGACAGGAGCCCGTCGCTGACCATGAAGCCACGGTGATGCTTTTCCTGCTCAACCGAATTGGCGGCGTCCCATCTGCCCACGGACAGGCGCCGCTCCCGAGTCAGGGCCTCCCGCCGCGCCCGCTCCCGTTCGGCCTCATCGAGGAGATCCCCGAGTTCGGGATCGGCGTCGATGATGCTGACAAGGTCAGTGACCGAGCCCATGATTCAGAGGACTATGAGCACGATGATGACCACCACGATCAGAATCGCCGTCCCAGCTCCCGCCAGCGGCCAGGGCTGGCGCCAGAACTCTGGGTTGGCGCGATCGCGTGTGTAGCGCCCCTCGGGTGGTTCGCCCACCCAGTCGTCGTCATCCCAGCCGGACACGCGTCAGATTCTCGCCCACGCCCCGGCGGCGAAGCGTCAGTCCGCCGTACCGGGTATGACCTGATCATGGATGGCGATGGTCCGCGACCCCAGGTCGCCTTCGTACTCGGTGGCGGTGGAGTCCTCGGCGCCCACGAGGTCGGCATGCTGCGCGCCCTGGCCGAGCGTGAGATCCGGCCTGACCTCATCCTCGGCACGTCGGTCGGGGCGATCAACGGCGCCGTCTTTGCCGGCGACCCCAGCCCGGACGGGGTCGAGCGGCTGACCCGGCTCTGGGCGGACACGAAGCTCTCGGAGATCACACCGGGTGGCGTGCTCCGACGCGTGAGCACGCTGGCCCGGACTGGGACCCACCTGGAGTCCATTCAGGTCGCGCGGGACCGCCTGGAGGAGGCGCTCCCGGCCGAGCGGATCGAGGACCTGCCCACTCCGTACCAATGCGTCGCGGCCTCGATCGAGCGCGCCGCCGAGCACTGGTTCACGAGCGGGAATCTGGCCGACGCAGTGCTCGCCTCCTGCGCCGTGCCGGGAATACTTCCCCCGGTCAAGATCGGGGATGAGCATTTCATCGACGGCGGCGTCGTCAACTCGATCCCGGTCGCCCGCGCTGTCCGCCTCGGCGCGACGACGATCTACGTCCTCCAGGTGGGCCGGCTGGAGAAGCCGCTCTCCCCTCCGCGCTGGCCCTGGGAGGTCGGCCTCGTCGCCTTCGAGGTAGCCCGCCGGCACCGCTTCGCCTATGACCTCCAATCATTGCCGCAGGGAGTCGACCTGCACGTCCTCCCCACCGGCGGCTCCGTCGCTCCGGCCTACAACGACATCCCGGGCCAGCTCCGGGTCCGCCGCGCCATGCGCACGGTCCAGCAGCAGATCGAGTCCGCCTACGAGGCCACGCTGAGCTACCTGGACGAACAGTGATGCCGCCCGCCCTCATCCGCCGGCCGCTCACGATCACCACCTGGCTGGTCCTCTCGGTCGCCGGGCTGCTCCTGAGTCCGCTGCTTCTGGCGATCGCGGGTCTGATGGCGGCTGTCCTGCGCCGGCCCCAGCCGGTGCTCTTCACCCGCTTTCTGATCGCCTACCTGGCCCGTGAGCTCGGCGGCCTCGTGGGCTGCGGTGCCCTCTGGCTGCTCACCGGATTCGGGACGCGTATCCGCGGGCCGCGCTCACGGCGCCTGCACTACCGGCTGCTTCGGTGGTACGTCCACGGCCTGGCCGAGCGGGTGCTCACCCTGCTTGACATCAACATCGACGCCCAGATTCCTGATGACGTCGCCGGGGTGCTGCGCCGTGACCGTCCGCTGCTTTTCTTCAGCCGCCACGCCGGCCCCGGGGACACCCTGCTCCTCGTCGACATGCTCCAGAGCGACTTCGACCGCCTGCCCAGCGTCGTCTTCAAGGACACCCTGGCCATCGACCCCTGCGTCGACCTGGTCGGGCACCGGCTCCCCCACGCGGTGCTTGACACCTCAGACCGCGAGGAGTGCGAGCTCCGCATCAAGAAGGTCGCCGCGCACCTCGACCCACGGGGGATCTTCGTCATCTTCCCGGAGGGCGGCAACGTGACCGCCGAGCGCCGCCGGCGGGCTCTGCGCAAGCTGTGGCGTAAGGGCTGGCGCCGCCAGGCTGAGGCGGCCGACCGGATGACCCACGTCATGCCCCCGCAGCCCACCGGAGTGCTGGCCGCCCTCGCGGCCAACCCGGAGGCGGACGTTGTCTTCGGCGCCCACACCGGTCTCGGCCTCGCCGCCTTCCCACGTGAGCTCTGGAAACACACGCCGATCGGCCAGACCCTCAAGGAACGCATGTGGCTGGCCCCCGCCTCCGAGCGCCCGCGCGACCAGGAGGAGCAGATCCAGTGGCTCTATGACTGGTGGCAGCGGATCGACGAGTGGGTCGATGCCCAGGGCGAGGAGACGCCGGACGAGGTCGCGGTCGAAGGCTAGATCTCGATGACGAGGCCGTCCTCCGCCGCTTCTACGTCGAGCTCGTCGAGGCGGGCCAGCATCGATTCGCCCAGATGGTTGAGCACCAGCCGCCGGCAGCCGAATTGCTTGCGCTTCTCGGACAGCGTCTGGTAGTCGAGGTGGCCGGGCACCCGGCGCTCGTACTCCTGGCACTCGCACACGAACAGGTCGGCGCCATCGGCGACTTCGAGCAGGGCGTCCGTCCATTCGGTGTCGCCGGAGTAGGCGATGACCTTCCCGCCATACTCGATCCGCAACGCGTGGGGGTTTGTCGCGGGTGTGTGGATGACCGGGAACCAGGTGACCACCGCCGGGCCAAGCTCGTGAGGTTCCCGCTCGTTCATCTCCACCACCTCGAGCTCGAACGGTCGCTCCGCGTCGAAGCCACCCGGATAGAGCGCATCGAACGCCTGCCGGAACCGGTTCGCGGTCGCTGCCGGCCCGGCGATCACGAGCGGCTTGCTCCGCTGGGCGAACTGGCCGTCGAGGACCAGCCAGGGCAGACCGCCGAAGTGATCGCCGTGCAGGTGCGAGAGCACGACGAGTCCGATCGACGCCGAATCAATGCCGCAACGCTTGAGCGCGGTCAGCGTGGTCGCGCCGCAGTCGATGAGCAGCGGCTCCTCCCCACCGTCGAGATAGAAGCTCGTCTGAAACCGCCCGCCCGCCGCGAACGCGTCGCCACAGCCGAGAAAACGCAGGGCGACGCCGGAATCAGCCATGGGAATATCGTGACACGCCAGATGCAGAGTTCGGTTTCGATCGGCCCGGACGGCGTGAGCCCGCGGGACGTCATCCAGGTGGCCCGCCACGACGCTCGCGCCACCTTCACAGCTGAGGCCGTCACGGCCATGGAGCGCAGCGCGTCGGTCGTGGCCGAGCATGCCGAGGCCGATGAACCCGCCTACGGGGTCTCGACCGGGTTCGGATCGCTCGCCCTGGTGCGGATCCCGGTCGAGCGCCGAGAGGAGCTCCAGCGCGCGTTGATCCGCTCCCACGCCGCGGGCATGGGGCCGCCGATCGAGCGCGAGGTGGTGCGCGGGATGATGCTCCTCCGCGCGCGGTCGCTGGCCATGGGCTGCTCGGGCACGCGGCCGCTCGTCGCCCAGACGCTGCTCGATCTCCTCAACGCCGGCCTCACCCCGGTCGTGCCTGAGCACGGCTCACTCGGCGCCAGCGGCGATCTGGCGCCCCTCGCCCACTGCGCCCTCGTCCTCATCGGCGAGGGTTCGGTGCAGAACGCCGACGGCTCGCTCACGCCCGCGGCGGAGGCGCTGGCCGGGGCCGAGATCGAGCCCGTCACCCTGGGACCCAAGGAGGGCCTGGCCCTGATCAACGGCACCGACGGGATGCTGGCCATGCTCGTCCTCGCCTGCTCGGACCTGACCCGCCTGCTCAAGGTGGCCGACATCACGGCCGCCATGTCGGTCGAGGCGCTACTCGGCACCAACCGTGTCTTCGCCGCCGATCTGGTCGGCCTGCGCCCCCAGCCCGGGCAGGCGGCGAGCGCGGCCAACCTGTGGGCGCTCCTCGCCGGCTCGGAGATCGTGGCCAGCCACCGCTACGGCGATGCGCGGGTCCAGGACGCCTACTCGCTGCGCTGCGCGCCTCAGGTCGCGGGCGCGGCGCGGGACACTTTGGGCTACGCGGAGGGCGTCGCGGAGGCCGAGCTGCGCTCCGCGATCGATAATCCGATGGTGCTCCCGGACGGCCGGATCGAGTCGTGCGGCAACTTCCACGGCGCCCCGCTCGGCTTCGCCTGCGACTTCCTCGCCCTGGCCGGCGCCGAGGTGGGAGCCATCGCCGAAAGGCGTACCGACCGGCTGCTTGACCCGGCCCGCTCGCAGGGGTTGCCGCCCTTCCTGGCCGAGGATGCCGGCGTCAACTCCGGGATGATGCTGGCCCACTACGCCCAGGCGGCGATGGTGGCCGAAAACCGGCGCTTGGCCGCCCCGGCCAGCGTCGACTCGCTGCCCACGAGCGCCATGCAGGAGGACCATGTGTCGATGGGCTGGGGCGCAGCACGCAAGCTGCGCCGCGCGCTGGCCAACCTGAGCCGGATCCTCGCCATCGAGCTCGTCTGCGCAGCCCGGGGCCTCGATCTGCGCACGCCGCTGCGCCCCGGTCCCGGGACGGCGGCCGCACTGGCGGCTCTGCGTGAGCACGTGCCCGGACCTGGTCCCGACCGCTACACCTCACCCGAGCTCGCCGCCGCCGAGGCTCTCGTCGCCTCGGGCGGGCTCGTCCACGCCGTCGAGTCCGCCATCGGGGCCCTGCGATGAACGTTCCTCCGGAGGTCCGCGCTCCCCGCGGCTCCGAGCTCTCCTGCCCGGGCTGGCCGCAGGAGGCCGCCATGCGGATGCTCATGAACAACCTCGATCCCGATGTGGCCGAGAACCCGGCCGAGCTCGTCGTCTACGGCGGCACGGGCCGGGCGGCCCGCTCCTGGGAGGCCTTCGACGCCATCGTCCGGACCCTGCGCGGGCTGGGCGACGATGAGACGCTGCTCGTCCAATCGGGCAAGCCCGTCGGGGTGTTCAGGACCCACGAGTGGGCGCCCCGCGTGCTGATCGCCAACTCGAATCTCGTCCCCGAGTGGGCCACCTGGGATGAGTTCCGGCGCCTCGAGGCGCTCGGACTGACGATGTACGGCCAGATGACCGCCGGCTCGTGGATCTACATCGGCAGCCAGGGCATCGTCCAGGGCACCTACGAGTGCTTCGCCGAGATCGCGCGCCGCCGCTTCGGCGGATCGCTGGCGGGCACGATCACGCTCACCGCCGGTCTCGGCGGAATGGGCGGCGCCCAGCCGCTCGCCGTGACCATGAACGACGGCGTCGTTCTCTGTGCTCGAGGTCGACCCGGCGCGGATCGAGCGCCGGCTCAAGACCCGCTACCTCGACGAGGCAGCGTCGATCGCTCGACGACGCTGTCGACCGCTGCGTGCGCGCTCGGGACGAGCGGCGGGCCCTGAGCGTAGGGCTGGCCGGCAACGCGGCCGACCTCGTCCCTGAGCTGCTGCGCCGCGGCTTCCCGGCCGACATCGTGACCGACCAGACGAGCGCGCACGATCCGCTGAACGGCTACGTCCCGAACCTGATGTCCGTCTCGCGAAGCGGCCGAGCTGCGCGCGGCCGATCCGGAGGAGTACATCCGCCGCTCCCGGGCCGCCATCGCCGCCCATTGCGCGGCGATGGTCGGCTACCTCGACCGCGGCAGCGAGGTGTTCGACTACGGCAACTCGCTCCGCGCCGAGGCGAGGCTCGGGGGCTTCGAGCGCGCGTTCGCCTACCCCGGGTTCGTCCCCGCCTACATCCGTCCCCAGTTCTGCGCGGGCCGCGGGCCGTTCCGCTGGGTCGCCCTCTCCGGCGACCCGGCCGACATCGCGGCCACCGACCGGGCGGTGCTGGACGAGTTCCCGGACGACGAGGCGCTTGCACCGCTGGATCCACCAGGCCTCGGAGCGGATCGCCTTTCAGGGGCTGCCGGCGCGGATCTGCTGGCTCGGCTACGGCGAGCGACGCGCGGCTCGGGCTGCGCTTCAACGAGATGGTCCGCTCCGGCGAGCTCAGCGCCCCGATCGTCATCGGCCGCGACCACCTTGACTCGGGCTCGGTCGCTTCCCCCTACCGGGAGACCGAGGGGATGGCCGACGAGTCGGACGCGATCGCCGACTGGCCGCTGCTCAACGCGCTCGTCAACACGGCGGCCGGGCGCGACGTGGGTGTCGATCCACCACGGCGGCGGGGTGGGATCGGGCGCTCGATCCATGCGGGGATGGTCTGCCGTCGCCGACGGGAGTGAGTTGGCGGCGGCGAAGCTCGACCGGGTCCTGACCACCGATCCCGGCACCGGGGTCATGCGCCACGTCGACGCGGGTACCCCAGCGCCACTGAGGTCGCCGCGTGAGCGCGGGGTCCGGATCCCCATGCTCGAGTGAGCGATCCTGCCCATCGCCCAGATCGGCGACCCGGTTCTGCTGCGAGCCCGCGGCCGAGGTCTTGCCTCAGGAGCTTCGGTTCTCCCCAGATCCAGCAGCTGATCGACGACCTGATCGAGACACGGCACGCCGCCGGCGGGGCCGGACTCGCCGCCAACCAGGTTTCGGTGCTGAAACGGATTGCCGTGATAGAGGTCGACGACGCGACGCGCCGCCGCTATCCGTACAAGCCTCCGTTCCCGCTCACCGTGATCGTCAACCCGGTGATCGAGCCGCTGACCGAGGAGACGCTGCTGATCAACGAGGGCTGCCTGTCGGTGCCGGGCCTGCGGGGCGATGTCGAGCGCCGCACCACCGTTCGCGTGCACTATCTCGATCGAAACGGTGGACCGGGGGAGGTGGTGGTTGATGGCCTCACCGCCGGAACCTTCCAGCACGAGGTCGACCATCTCGACGGGATCCTGTTTCCCCGAGCGTGGCGGACCCCCGCTCGCTCGCACCTGGGAGGAGTTCAGCGCCATCACCAGGCGGACTTCCTGGAGCGGATCAGGCCCTACACGATGACACGTTCTGGTGCCAGCTACGCCTGGCTCGGCGGCGAGACGCCCCAGCCGCGGCGTCCTGATCGAGACCCAGGGCGGCCGCATCGCGCGCCGTCACCGTCGCGGCGTCCCCCCCGCCGGGCGCCCAACGGCTCGACGGGCTGGTCATCCCCGGGCTTCGCCAACGCCCACTCCCACGCCTTCCAGCGCGCACTGCGCGGGCGCACCCACGCGGCCGACGGGCTCGTTCTGGACCTGGCGGCGCCAGATGTACGCCTGGCCGGCAGCCTCGATCCGGACTCGATGCTCGCCGTGACGCGCGCCGCCTTCGCCGAGATGGCGCTGGCCGGGATCACGCTCGTCGGCGAGTTTCACTACGTTCACCATGGGCCGGGCGGGGGCCCCTACGGGGACCCGAACGCCATGGGCGCCGCCGTGATCCAGGCGGCCGCCGAGGCCGGCGTGCGGCTCACCCTGCTCGACGCGTGCTACCTGGACGGGGGGCTCGAGCCCGACCCCATCCAGCAGCGCTTCTTCGATCCCGACGTCGAGGCGTGGGCGGAGCGGGTGGAGCGCCCGAGTCACGGCCCGCGGTTCGGCTCGGCGCCGCGATCCACAGCATGCGCGCCGTTGCACCCGAGTCGGCCGCCGCGGGTGGCGCGCTGGGCGGATGAGCGCGAGGCGCCGTTCCACGCCCACGTCTCCGAGCAGCGGGCCGAGAACGCGGCCTGCCGCGAGGTGTACGGCGCCACACCGACCGCGCTTCTCCACTACGAGGGCGCGCTCTCGGAACGCTTCACCGCGGTCCACGCCACCCACGTCTCCGAGGAGGACATCGCCCTGCTCGGCGGATGCCGGCGCCTTCTGCTGCCTGTGCCCGACGACCGAGCGCGACCTCGCCGACGGGATCGGCCGCGCCCGCCGCCTGCGCGACGCCGGCTGCGGCTCGACCGTCGGCACCGACTCGAACGCGATGATCGAGCCGCTCGAGGAGGCGCGCGCGATCGAGCTCGACGAGCGTCTCGCCACCGGCGTGCGCGGAGGCCACAGCGGCGTCGCGCTGCTCGAGGCCGCGACCGGTGCCGGCTACGCGAGCCTCGGCTGGCCTGACGGCGGGGCGATCCGCGCGGGGGCGCTCGCCGACCTCGTGCTGGTCTGCGTCTGGACGGGGTCCGGCTGGCCGGGCTCCGGCCGACGAGGAGCTGATCGACGCGCTCGTGTTCGCCGGCGCGGCCGCCGACGTGCGCGACGTGATCGTCGGCGGCGAGTTCGTCGTCCGCGACGGTGCGCACCTGCTCGCTCGACGTGGCCGGTGAGCTTGCCGGGGCGGTCGGCGCGGTCGCGCCATGACCAGCCTCGCCATCGACAACATCGGCGCTGCTCGTCACCTGCGATCCCGACGCTCGGCGACGGGCCGCTCGGGATCGTGCGGGACGCGGCGCTGGTGCTCGAGGACAGCGAGGTCGTGGCGATCGAAGCCGCCGGTGCCGCCGCCGACGAGCGGGTCGACGCGGGCGGCCGGTGCGTGATCCCCGGCTTCGTCGACAGCCACACCCACCTGGTCTTCGCCGGCGAGCGGGGCGAGGAGTTCGCGGCCCGGATGGCCGGCGCGCCCTACGCCGCCGGCGGGATCCGCGAGACGGTGACGCAGACCCGGGCGGCGAGCATCGAGGAGCTCCAGCGCGCTGCGTCGGGCGCGGCGCCGGGAGGCGCTGCGCGGCCGGGATCACCCACCTCGAGATCAAGTCTGGCTACGCGCTCGACGTCGAGGGCGAGCGGCGGCTGTGCGAGCTGGCGTCGCGGCTGACCGACGACGTGACCTTCCTGGGGGCGCACGTCGTCCCGGCCGAGTACGCGGCCGGCCCGATGACTACGTCGAGCTCGTGTGCGGGCCGATGCTCGAGGCGTGCCGGCCGCTACGCCCGCTGGATCGACGTTTTCTGTGAGGAGGGCGCGTTCGACGAGGACCAGTCGCGCGCGGGTGCTCGAGGCCGGGCGCGAGCGCCGGCCTCGGCCTGCGCGTCCACGGCAACCAGCTCGGCCTCGGCCCGGGCGTCCGGCTGGCGGTCGAGATGGGCGCCGCCTCGGTCGACCACTGCACCTATCTGGCCGACGCCGACGTCGAGGCGCTGGCCGGCTCGGACACCGTCGCCACCTTCCTGCCCGCGACCGACTTCTCGACCCGCCAGCCCTACCCCGACGCGCGCCGGCTGATCGACGCGGGCGCGTCCGTCGCGCATCGCCACCAACTGCAACCCCGGCTCGAGCTACACGACCTCGATGAGCTTCTGCATCGCGCTGGCCGTGCGGGACATGCGGCATGACGGCCGAGGAGGCGCTGCTCGCGGCGACGCGGGGCGGCGCGCGCGCCCTGCGGCGAGCCGACATCGGACACCTCTGCGCCGGGCGCGCGCAGCGACGCGGTCGTGCTCGCCGCGCCGTCCTATTCCCACCTCGTCTACCGGCCGGGAGTGCCGCTCATCGCGGCGACGATCGTCGAGTCTCAGGTCGTGTGGGCCGACCCGGAGCTTGGGGTCACCCGCCCTATCGTCGAAGGCCATGCCAGAGCTTCCTGAGGCCGAACGCGCCCGCCTCGCCCTGGAGGGGGCACTGGGGCGCAAGATCGTCGCTGTCGACGACAGCGATACCTACGTGAGCCGCCCTCATCAGCCCGGGGAAATTGCGGCGGCCCTGGTCGGCGAATCCTTCTCCGCCGCCCAGCGCAGGGGGAAGTTCATCTGGCTCGAGACCGATGAGGGGCCCACCCTGGGCCTTCACCTGGGGATGGCGGGGCGGATTGTCATCGATCCCGAGGACTCGATCCGATGGGACCGCTTCGCCGTCCGCTTTGCCGATGGCGGCGGCTTTGCCCTGCGCGACAAGCGCCGGCTCGGCCGCGCCGTGCTCAACCCCGACCACAGCCACGTCGGCCCTGACGCCGCCGACGTCAGCCGCAAGGACTTCCATCGCCTCATCGGCCGGGGTCGGGCCCCCGTCAAGGCGCGCCTCCTTGACCAAAGCGCGATCTCCGGCGTGGGAAACCTTCTGGCCGATCAGACCCTGTGGCAAGCCCGGATCGATCCGCGCCGGCGGACCGGGGAGCTGAGCGAGGACGAGCTCGACCGGCTGCGGCGCGAGGTCCGCGCGAGCGTGCGCTCAGCCATCCGCAAGGGCGGCGCCCACACCGGGCGCTTCGTCGCCGCGCGTGAGCGTGATGGTGTCTGTCCGCGGTGCGCATCGCCGCTCGAGCGCGCGCGCATCGGCGGCCGGACCACCTACTGGTGCCCGGTCTGCCAGAGGTGAGGAACGTCGGGGTCTGAGCGGCCCGGGGGGTGCTCGAGGCGCCCCACCCGCGCTCGGGCCGGTGCGCGCGCATGTTGCCATCCGCCCGCCAGGCCCGCGCCAACTCGGCCCGGAGATGTTCCCGCTTCGCCTCGTAGCGAGGCTCCCCGGGAGTCTGCGCCGGTCGCTCCCACCACGGCTGCTGTTGCCTTGCCATGGATCGAGTATCGGCGTTCACATTTTCGGCTTAACTCCTCGGCCTGAGACTGGACGCCCGGTCCAGCCGAGACGGGCTAACGCGCTACCCCGCGGGGCCTAAAACCCGCCGCCACCGCCCTGGTTCTGATGGCCGTGGCCGTTGCAGTTGCTGACGAACATGCCGGGTGGGACACCTATTGATCGAAACTCCTGCACAAGCCCGCTCTGCCCGGGAGGCCCGAGGCAGCCGCCGGGTCCTGGGGCGGTGGCAGGGTCGGCCGCAGCGGTTCCCGCCGCGCCCAGCATCAGCATGACGGCAGTGACGGCGCCGGCCGCAATCCGTTTCGTCACGACACCCTCCTTTCTGGAATCCGTTCCATGGCTGTCCCGGAGCAATCAAAGCAAACATCGCTGCCGGGCGCCATCGGGAATTGGTCGAGTTGGCCCTCAGCTCCGGATAGGACGAACGTCCGGACGTTGGGTCTTCGATATGCGGTTTGGCTGTAACAACTCGTGGATAAACGAGGACCATGCGCCGAGTTGGTCCAGGGCTCGCCGCCGCAGCAGCGATCGCGTCGTTGGCGGCCTTTCCCTCGCTTGGCGGAGCCGTCCCGGGCAAGCCCCGCCACCGACTTCCGCCGCGAACCTACCGCCAGCAGGCCGTGGCCGTGGGTACCGGCGGCGCCGTGGCCTCGATGGAGCTCCACGCCAGCCGGGCCGGCATCCGTGTCCTCCAGGAGGGCGGCAACGCCATCGACGCCGCGGTGGCCACCGCGAGCACGCTCGGGGACACAGTTCCCTTCGTGGCCGGACCCGGGGGCGGTGGGTTCATGGTCATCTACCTCGCGCGCAGCCACCGAGTGGTGACGATCGACGGCCGCGAGACGTGCCCCTCGGCCTGCACCTCCTCAATGTTCACCGATCCGACGACGGGACGGCCGGAGAACTACACCTACGAATCGGATCAGCCGCTCTCCACCGGCGTGCCGGGGATGGTCGCCACCTGGCAGCAGGCAATCAACCGCTACGGCAAGCTGACTCTGGGCGCAGACCTCCAGCCCGCGATCTCGGTGGCCCAGAATGGGTTCAGGACGAATTTCGACTTCCAGCAGCTTGAGCAGTCCGGCCTTGACGTCCTGCGTGCCTACACCGCCAGTCGCGCGCTATGGCTGACGCCCCAGGGCGACGCGCTGCCCGTGGGCACACTCCTGCGCAACCCGGATCTGGCCAAGACGTACCGCTTGATCGCCCGCCGCGGCGCCTCCTCTTTCTACGCCGGAAGGATCGGGCAGGCGGTGGTCAACGCCGACGACCACCCCGCTCTCTATCCCGGGACCACGCTGATCACCCAGCCGGGAATCATGAAGACGAGCGACCTGCGTTCCTACGCAGTGCGACAGGCTGCGCCGACCGAGGTCACCTACCGCGGCCTGAAGATCTACGGAATGGCGCCCCCGTCGAGCGGCGGCTCGACCGAGGCCGAGATCCTCAACATCCTGAGCGGCTGGGATCTCGGCGCCGAGCCGCGGGCGCAGGCCCTGTTCCACTACCTGGAGGCCTCGCGCCTGGCCTATGCCGACCGCAACGCCTACGTCGGCGATCCCCGCTACGTGAACGTCCCGCTGGGCGGGATATTGAGCCCGGCCTTTGCGGCGACCCGCCGTTGCCTGGTTCAGAACACGGCGCTGCCCTCGCCCCAACCCGCCGGCCGGCCCTATCCCCCGTACGCCGGCTGTAGCACCGCCACCCCGAGCGCGGTCGCCCCCAGCGCCTCACCGGAGCTCCACCACACCAACAACATCGTCACCGTCGACAAATGGGGCGACATCGTCGCCTACACGAACACGACCAACTTCTTCGGCGGGAGTGGACAGACCGTCCCCGGGTACGGCTTCCTGCTCAACGACGAGATGACCGACTTCGACTTCGCCCCCCCGACGCCGGGCGCCTATGACCCGAACCTGGCCGCCGGCGGCAAGATCCCGCGCTCGAGCATGGGCCCGATCATCGCCTTCAGGAACGGGAAGCCCGCCTTCGCGATCGGCGCGGCCGGCGGCTCGACGATCATCGAGACCGTCGTCCAGACTCTGATCAACCACATCGACTTCGGGATGTCGCTCCCCGCCGCTCTGGCCGCCCCGCGGGTCAGCCAGACGAACTCCAAGACATCGCTGGCCGAGCCTGACTTCTACAACAGCCCCCTGCGCCAGCAGCTCCAGAGCCAGTACGGCGAGCAGTTCACCGAGGCAACGGGGCCGGTACTGCCGCTCGGCTACTACCCGGGCGACGCCACCGCCCTGCAGATCCTCGGCGGCGGCAGGGCCGAGGCGATCGCCGAGCCGGTGCGGCTCGGTGGCGGCAGTGCCCTGGCGGTCCGGCCGGCGGTAGCGGTCCGGCCGGCGCGGTAGCGCTCTCGGCCTGAAGCGGTCCCGTGCGCGGGCCCGTCCACATCTACGGCTCGTGGAGCGGGCCCGCCACGGATCAGAAGCGCCGAGCCCATTGCCGGCTGAGCTGGCTCTCGGAGCCGGATCTCAGGACCTGGCGGCGCTGACGGCCGAGACGTTCGACCGTCTCGAGCCGCTCGATGTCCCTACGGTGCCTTCCTCGGGTCAGGCGGGTGGGTAGAAACGACGGCCACCGTAGACCCGAGTCGAGGCTCGGCAAGCGCGACAATGACGCCTGCGGCAGTCCTCTCATCGGAGGCCTCCTCTGGTTGTGGGTCGCTGGATATGAGGGAGAAAGCTGGTGGCGCTCACCTTTCACCCAAGAGGTCTGTCTGTTACACCCGCGCGGGCGCAGACGATCCTTACACCCTGTCGCAGGGTGTTAATTGGTTACATGATGTGAGAGCCCTTTATCCCGGGGCGGATCTGGGTTGTCAGTGGCGCTGTCTCAAGCTGTGCATCACCTTTTCATGTCTGAATTTGGGCAAAAAGAAAGGGCGACCCTTTCGGATCGCCCTCGCCGGCAGCTGCTATGCGCCAAGTACTAGCGCACGCACCTCCACGCGAGGGCACCTGTAGTCCCGCCGAATGCGATCCGGGCCGTGCCATCACCGCACACTGAAGCGACGCCGTTCTTGGGCGCTTCGCGGGTCATGAGGTGTAGATCAGAGGCGGACATAGGTCTTCTCCTTGACGGAGAGGCCAGAGTAACTCAGGCCCTGGATGAATGCAAGGAATTGGTGACAATTTTTGACAATCCATGGGTCACAACCGTCTGAGCGCTGGTTTTCAGCTCCACTACGCTCCCCAGCGTGCACCTGCGGATCGTCATCGCGCTGGTCCTCGCCGTCGCCTCGACGACGCTCACCAACCTGGCCTATTCCCGTGAGCACGAGGCCGCCGCTCAGCTGCCGGTGCTGTGCATGCGCCGCCCCCTCCACTCGCTCCACCTGCTGCTGACGAACCGGGGCTGGCTGCTCGGCTTCGCCATGGAGAGCAGCGGCTTCCTCTGCTACGCCGGCGCGCTGGCCCTGGCTTCGCTGGCTCTGGTCCAGAGCATCGGGGCCGGCGGGATCGGCGTCCTCGCCTATGCCACGGCCCGGGTCAGCGGCCGCCGGCTTCCCCCGCGCCAGCAGACCGGTGTCGCGCTCTCGGTAATCGGGCTCCTGGCGCTGGCCGTATCGCTGATCCGCGAGCAGCGGGCAGGGCAGCCACGGGTCGACCCCGGCGATCCTGGCGCGACGGTCGTGCTCGCCCTGCTCACCCTCTGGATCGGCCGTCGCCGGGCAAGCTGGCCAGGCATCGCCGAGGGGATCGCCGGCGGTCTCTTCTTCTCCGCCGGTGACCTCTCCACGAAGCTGGCCACCCAGGGAGGCACGCGGATCGCCTTCGTGGTGACCCTGATCATCGGCTACACGCTGGGCACCTCGCTGCTCCAGATCGGCTACCAGCGCGGAACCGCCCTGACCGTGGCCGGCCTGGCCACGCTGCTGACCAACGCGGTGCCGATCGCCGCCGGCTCGATCCTCCTCAAGGAGCCGGTGCCCTCGGGTGCGCTCGGGGCGGCGCGGGTCATCGCCTACGTTTCGGTCGTCCTCGGTGCAGTCCTCCTGGCGACGCCGGACCGCGGCGAACGAGACCAGCGGGCCGGATCAGGATCCGGCGCCTCGGTCCCGAGCCCAGCCGGATAGCGCGGGCGCCCTGCGGTACGGATAACCGCCCCCCAGAACACATGCTCACCCCTCTGGCTTCCGTCCTCGGCAAGGAAGAAGCTATGGCCATGCTCCTGCTCCGGACAACGTGGCCGCTACCCACCCAGGAGGAGTGGCGCGCCGCGGCGAAGATTTGCGCCGACGCCGAGGAGGTGCTGAGCGCCCTCACCGATCCTGAGGCGATCGCCGCGTGGGCACCCGTGAGCTTCGAGGTCGAGGGCCTCGCCAGCGGCCGGCTCGAGACCGGCAGCCGCGAGCGCGTCACGGGCTCACTGGCCGGGATTGGCGTCACCTTTGACGTCGAGGTCTCACGCGCGGACCGCGAGGGGTTGGAGCTGACGGCGCGCGGGCCGGTCGGATTCGCGGTCGCCTACCGGTTCCTGGAGCACGAGGCCGGAGTCTTCGTCGAGGCGACAGTCCGGATCGTGCGGCAGGGCGGACTGGCCGGACAGGTTCTGCGTGGAGCCGTAGCCGCGGTCCTCAACACCGGGGCACTGGACAGCGCGCTCCGACGGCTCGCGGACTCGCTGGAGTGCTGGGCCGGGTCTGAGCTCGTCCCGGCTTAGCTCGGGGCCCGGCGGCGGGTTGCTCTCAGGTAAGCCTCGGACTAAGGTGATCCGGGGATGAGCGATCAGACGCGCCTCTGGCATCCGTTCGCCGACATGGCGGTGGTCAGCCGGGGCGAGTTCGTGGTCGACCACGCCGAGGACGTATGGGTCTTCGACGGGGAGGGCCGCCGTTACCTGGACGGGAGCGGAAGCCTCTGGTACGCCAACGTGGGTCACGGCCGGACCGAGATCGCCGATGCCGTGCGGGCGCAGATGGGCCGCCTCGAGACCTATTCCGCCTTCGGCGACTTCGCCAACGAGCCGGCGATCGAACTCGCCCAGCGGCTGTCCTCGCGGGCCCCGATGGCGGACGCCCGGGTGTTCTTCACCACCGGTGGGGGCGAGGCGATTGACACCGCGGCCAAGCTGGCTCGCCAGTACTGGGCCGTGGAGGGTCAGCCGCAGCGGCTGCATCTGATTGGCCGCCAGGCCGGCTATCACGGAACGAACGGGTTCGGGACGAGCATCGGCGGCATCGAGGCCAACCGCGCCGGCTTCGGACCGCTGATCGCCGAGACCTCGATCGTGCCCTACGACTCACCCCAGGCGCTCGAGGAGAAGATCCACGCGCTCGGCGCTGAGCGGGTGGCGGGATTCTTCGTCGAACCGGTGATCGGAGCGGGAGGGCTCTACCCGCCCCCTGTGGACTACATGGAGGCGGTCGCGGCCATCTGCGCCGAAACCGGCGTGCTGCTGATCGTCGACGCGGTGATCTGCGCCTTCGGACGGCTGGGAAGCTGGTTCGGGGTCGAGCGGTGGTCGATCGAGCCTGACCTGATCACCTTCGCCAAGGGCGTGACCAGCGGCTATCTCCCGCTCGGCGGGGTGGTCGTCTCGCCCCGAGTCGCCGAGCCGTTCTGGAGCGAGCCCGGCCACACCTTTCGCCACGGAGCCACGTACTCAGCTCACGCCTCCTGCTGCGCCGCCGGCCTGGCCAACCTGGAGATTCTCGAGCGGGAGAAGCTCATTCCCCGGGGCGCCGAACTGGAGGGCAAGCTGCTCGATGCTCTCACGCCGCTCGCCGACCATCCCCTGGTCGCCGAGATCCGGGGCGGCATCGGCCTCCTCGCCGCCTTCGAGCTTCACGCCGACGCGATCGCTCAGGGCATCACGCCCCCGGTCATCGCCACCGCCCTGCGGGAGCGTGGCGTCATCGCCCGGGCGCTCGGCCGAGCCATCGCCTACTCCCCGCCGCTGACGATCAAGCCGGAGCAACTCGCCGAGCTGGGTCAGATCAGCCGGGACGCCCTCGACGCGGTCTACGAGCGCCAGCACAGCGGCGCGGCCCGTTAGCGGTTCTATCCGCGGCCACACCGGCGGCGAAACGCGCCCGCCGGGCACCACACGCGCGCTGGTAGGTTGAAGTCATGGCTGTGATCGGAGTCCCCACCCCCCGCCTTGACTCCGAGCCCAAGGTCCGCGGCACGACCCGGTATGCGGCGGACATCCCGCTCCCCGGCCTGCTCCACGCCCGCCTCGTCCTGGCGCATGAGGCTCACGCGAGCATCACCTCCATACAGAGCGATGCCGCTCTTGCCCTGCCCGGGGTGGTCGCCGTGCTGACTGCTGCGGATCTGCCGATCGTGGCCACGGGCCAGGGCCGGATGTACGAGCCGCTGGCCCGCGAGGAGGTTGTCTATGCCGGTCAGCCGGTCGCCCTGGTCGTGGCCGAGACCGAGGCGCTAGCCGCCGACGGGGTCGAGCTGGTCGAGGTGGAGCTCGAACCACTCGAACCGGTGCTCGATCTGGAGGCCGCGGCGCGCGCCGGCGCTCCCCGAGCCCGCACGAAGATCCAGACAGAGGGCGATGGCTCCGATCTCAGCGACGCCCATGCCTCGGTCTCCGGTGGCGGCAGCGTCGAGGATGAGGATCTTTCGGACAACGTCCTCGACACGACGAAGCTCGAGGAGGGCGATGTCGATGCGGCCCTCACCGGGAGTGCCGCCGTCGTCAGCGGTCGCTTCGTCACCCCGTGGATGTACCAGGGCTATCTCGAGCCGCAGGTGGCCACCGCGTGGGTCGAGCCCGACGGCGAGCTGAGGATCAACAGCGCCACCCAATCGCCCTTCGAAACCCGAGACTCCCTGGCCAAGCTGTTCGGCCTGACACCAGACCGCGTCCGGGTCCGCACGGCACCGATCGGCGGGGCCTTCGGCGGAAAGATTCTCGTCGTCGAGCCGCTGGCCGCGTCGGCGGCGCTCGCCCTCCATCGTCCCGTCCGGCTCGCCATGACCCGCAGCGAGGACATGCTGGCGGCGAATCCCGCGCCCGGCGAGGTTCTGTACCTGGAGATCGGCGCCGACGTGAACGGCACCTTCACCGGGGTCCGCTCGCGCATGATCGTCGACCGCGGCTCCACCGACGACTACGGCATGGAGTCGATCGCCGCGATGCTCAGCGCCGGCCCCTACCGATGGAGCGCGCGTGAGCTCACCGCCCTCGGGGTGGCGACGAATCGCTTCACCTTCGGGGCCTATCGCGCCCCCACAGCGGCGCCGGCGGCCTTCGCGCTCGAGTCGCTGATCGACGAGCTGGCCGACCGCCTGGGGCTGGATCCGCTGGAGATCCGCCTCCGTAACGTCGCCGTTGAGGGCGACCCCTCGCCGGCGGGACGCCCGTTCCCAGTGTTCGGCGCGCGTGAGTGCCTGGAGCGCGTGGGAGATCATCCGCTCTGGGCGCAGCGGCAGCAGCTGCCAGAGGGCGAGGGCATTGGATTGGCGATCGGCTGGTGGCCCGGCGGGTACGAGCCCGCAGCCGCCGCCTGCCGCCTCGATGCCGACGGCAAGATCACGGTGATCACCGGCGCCGCGGACATCAGCGGCGTCGAGTCGGCCTTCGCCTCGATCGCGGCGGAGGCCTTCGGGGTGAGCCTCGACGCCGTCCGTGTCGTCAACGCGGACACCTCAGCCGCGCCGTACGCCGGGACCAGCGGTGGGAGCAAGGTCACCTACACCGTCGGCCGGGCGGTTGAGCGGGCCGCGAACCAGGCACGGGAACAGCTGCTGTCGGTGGCGGCCGACGAACTGGAGATCGCCTCCGAGGATCTGGAAATCGCGGACGGCTCGGTGAGGCCCAAGGGGGTTCCCGGCAAGGCGCTCTCGATCGACGAGCTGGCATCCAAGATTCTCCGCTTTGGCAGCCCCCATCCGCCGGTGGAGGGCCACGGGCGGGTCTCCCAGCCACAGGCACCCCAGGCGGCGGCTCACCTGTCCCATGTCCGCGTCGACCCCGAGACGGGTGCCGTGATCGTGCTCGGCCACGTTGTCGCCCAGGACGTCGGCCGGGCTCTGAATCCGGCGCTCGTCGAAGGACAGATGCACGGCGGGACAACGCAGGGCCTCGGCTGGGCGCTCCTCGAGGAGCTGGCCCACGACGAGCATGGCCAGCTCACGACCGGGACCTTCGTCGACTACGCGCTGCCCACGGCGGGCTTCACCCCTTCGATCGAGACTGAAATCGTCGAGGTGCCGGCGCCCGAGGGGCCGTTCGGGGCCAAGGGGGTGGGAGAGGCGCCGGTGGTCGGTGTCGCCGGAGCCGTTGCCAACGCGATCGCCGCCGCCACGGGCGGAGTGCGGCTGCGCCAGCTCCCCATGACAGGCGAGCGAGTCTGGCGTGCCATGAGTGAGAACGGAGACGGCCCGGACTGACGCCGGGCCGCTGTCTCCTTAGCTCACTCGCCGCTCTCGTACTTGAACGAGATCGCCAGCCGCACCCGGTAGTTGACGATGCCGCCGTCGGCAATCGTGACGTCCTGACGGACGACCTCGGCGACGCGCAGATCGCGAACCGACTTGGCCGCGGTATCAACGGCGACTTTCGCCGCCGCCGCCCACGACTCGCTGCTCGTCCCAACCACCTCAGTGACCCGATAGACGCTGTCTGCCATCGAATCCTCCTCTCCTCTAGTTTGAGGCGACCCTACCGGACGGCGAAGTCCGCGTTTCGCACCAGCATCAAGCCGTAGTCCGGCCAGTAGGCACCCACCGGCGGAGCTCCGGGGACACATGCGCCCCCGGACTCGCCGGGATTGCTCGTCCAGGCGAAGGCGTCGACGTTGGGGTAGCCGGTGTCGGTCGTCGGTTTGGGGCCCAGTCCCCGCCCCGGCGGGTTGCACAGGACCTCGTTTCCCTGATGGACGCGGTCGGGCGGCACCAGGGGTCCGCGGCCGTTCTCGCCCGTGTTGACGATGAAGTGCTTGCCACCCGTCAGGCGCGAGATCCGCTCGCCGTAGCGGATCTCATGCGAGGTCCAGTCGAAGTGGGTCGAGTTGAGGAAGAAGCCCTGGATCTGTCCCACTCCGGCCCGCTGGAGCAGCCTCGCCGCATGCGGCGCCGAGAGCGCGTCCGCGGCACCGGCATCAAGGTAGATGACGAGGTTCGGGCATTTGGCGGTCAGCAGGTCGATGGCCCCATGGAGCTCGCGCATCCGCGTCGTCACTCCCTGGGAGCTCAGGCACGGGGCCGTGATCAGAGCGTCCATTTCGAGGAGCAGGACCGCACGATGGCGCCCAATGCCGCGGGCCAAGCCCTGGATGAACCGGTGGTAGCTCGCCTGCTCGGCGGGCGTGTCCGCCCAATTCCCGCAGTGTCCGTCCACGACGCGGTAGGTGGCGAGCAGCGGCACCGTTCCCGGCTCTGCACGAGCCGCCTGGGCGAGGTAGGCGTGCACCGCCGCCCCGGCCGTCGGCCAGCTGAAGGATCCGAACCTTGCCGCACCGGGCTCGTCCGCGATCACACGCAGCTGCGGATAGGCCCGCGCCGCCTCCGATACGGCGCTTCCATGGTCGACGAAGAAGCGGGCCCCGCTCAGCGGGTTGCCAGCTGCCGAGGCAACTCCACTCCAGAGCGCAACCGTGACCAAGGCGGCGCTCATCGCGGACGCGAAGGGAAGCCAGCGGCGGCGGCTGCCGGCGTGTCGCTCGAAAATCGGACTCATCTCGAGTGCACCTCCAGTTCGGCGGGCCAACGCTGCCAAATCGGGCGCCGTAGCGTCGTCCACGCGGGCTCTGGCGTCTCCGAGGGCAAGGTCAGCAGCCGGACGCTGTACCCGCACGAGATCACCTACCGCCGCCTCCGGGCGGTCAAGGCGAAGTACGACCCGCGGGACCTGCGCTCAGGCGCCGCGGCCCCTTGCCCTGGCAGGCCGCCGCGGCCCCGTGCCAGGGGCCCGTCACACTAGATGGGTGAGCTCGCACGAGATCACCCATCTGATCCACGCCTATGGCCCGATCATCGTCTTCCTGGCCACGGGTCTTCAGGCCATCGGCTTCCCCGTGCCCGGAGGGACCGCATTGGTGGCCGCCGGGATCGACGCCTCGACCAAGAACGGCCTCCCGTTGGTCGTTGTGATCGTCGCTGGTGCCCTCGGCGCGATTGTGGGCGGGTCGATCGCCTTCGCCATCGGCCGCTGGCGCGGTGAGCGGCTCCTGCTCCGCCTGGGGCGTCTCTTCCGGAGGAAACCCGAGCGCGTGCAGCAGCTACGCCGGGATTTTCAAGACCATGCCCTGGCACCGGTGTTCATCGCCCGCTTCATCACCGGCGCCCGGAATCTGGTCGGCCTGCTGGCGGGGGCCAGTGGCATGGCTTTCCGCGGCTTCTTTCTGGTCACCGCCGCCGCGGCGCTGGCCTGGTCCTCGCTCATCACGCTCGAGTACTACTTCGCCGGCAAGGCCATCCTCGGGGCGCCGACCTGGCTCCAGATCATCCTTATCGTCGTCGGCATCATCGCCACGATCGTCTCGCTTCGGCTCCTGGGGTCGGGCCGCAAGGCTCCTGTGAAAGGCCCCGCGAACGCCGCCGACGCGACCGAGTAGCGCGGCTTACCCAGCCTCGGCTCAAACGAACGCCGTCCCCGGCAGCTCCGCGGCGTCCCGCCGGGCCAGCCATCTGAGCACGCTCGCCCCCACGTCGGCCAGCGGGCCGTCGTGTCGCCGCCCGCCTGACCCGGCAAACGTAGCCAAGAGCGGCGCGTATTCCCGCGTATGGTCGGTGTGCGGGGCCAGCGGATCGACCCCGTGGTCAGCCGTCAGGACCAACAGGTCGTCGTCGCGCAGCAGCCCGAGCCACTCGCCGACGGCGGCGTCGATCTCCTGCAGCGCGCGGTGGAAGCCCTCGACGTCGTGCCGGTGCCCGTAGACCTGATCGGTCTCGACCAGGTTGACGAAGATGAGGCCGGACTGCACCGACTCCAGGAGGCGGGTGGTCTGCGTGATTCCGGCTGCGTTGGTCGCGCCCGGGTACTTGAAGTCGATGCCCACGCCGGCGAACAGGTCGTGGATCTTGCCCACCCCATGGACCTGAGCCCCGGCGTCCTGAAGCTCCTCCAGGTAGGAGCGGCCGGGCGGGAGCACGGTGTAGTCATGGCGGCCCTCCGTGCGAGCAAACGAACCCGGTTCGCCCGCAAAGGGCCGGGCGATCACCCGCCCGACGGTGTTCTTGCCCGTCATCACCCGCCGCGCCGCCTCGCAGGCCGCGTACAGCTGCTCCTCGGACAACACATCCACGTGGGCCGCCAGCTGCATCACCGAGTCAGCCGACGTGTAGAGAATCACCTCCCCTGTCTGCAGGTGGTGGGCCCCGTAGGCCTCCAGCACGTCGGTGCCGCTGAACGGCTGGTTGCAGCAGAAGCGCAGGCCGGTCGCCTCCTCCAGCGACGCCATCACATCGGGTGGGAACCCGTCCGGATACGTCGGCAGCGGTCGCTCGGGTACCACCCCCATCAGCTCCCAGTGCCCGGTCGTCGACTCCTTGCCGGGCCCGAGCGGGCGCAGCCGGCCAAAAATCGCCGGATCCTCGGCGGCGGGGACCCCCGGAATGGGCATGATCGACCCCAAGCCAAGCCGCCCCAGCGTTGGCAACCGCAAGCCGCCGACCGCCTCGGCGAGGTGGACGAGCGTATTCGAGCCGGCGTCACCGTAATCGCCCGCGTCGGGAAGCTCGCCTATCCCGCAGGCATCCAGCACCACCACCGTTGCTCGTCGCATGAAGGCCACGTTAGGGGGTATTGCCCTGCCTCCCCTCCGAGGGCTAAGGTTGCGCCTTCGGTCCTTATGAAAGGAGATCCTGTGACGGGGAGGACGTTCAGGCCTTTCGGCCTAACGCTGCTCGTAGTGTCCGCGCTGGCGCTCGCCGCGTGCGGTAGCAGCAACAAGTCGAGCACCAGCTCAAGCAGCTCCAGCAGCAGCGCTTCCTCGAGCTCGTCGAGCTCGTCAGGCGGCACTTTCAAGGTCGGCCTGGTCACCGACATCGGCGGACTCAACGACCACGGCTTCAACCATCTGTCTTACGAGGGCCTGCTCCAGGCCGAGTCCCAGCTTGGAGTCAAGGGCACGGTGCTGCAGTCGAACTCCGGCGCTGACTATGTCCCGAACCTCACTCGGCTTGCCGCCGCAGGAAACAAGCTCGTGATCGCGGTCGGCTTCCTGATGGCCCAGCCGCTCGAGACGGTGGCCAAGCAGTACCCGAAGACGCATTTCGCCATCATCGACAGTCCTGGCGGCGCGGCTCCGGACACGGCCACGAACATCGAGGGGATCGACTTCGCGGAGCAGCAGGCGGGCTACCCGGCCGGCTATCTCGCCGGGCTCTACCTGAAGCAGCACCACTACACGGCCGCCTCCAGCGTCGGTGGCCAGAGCATCCCCCCGGTGACTCTGTACATCGCCGGCTTCCAAGCCGGGGTCAAGGCAGCGGATCCGTCGGCCAAGCTGCTCAACGCTTACTCGCAGAACTTCACGGATGAGTCCTCGTGCAAGGAGCTCGCGCTCAACCAGATCAATGCGGGTTCGAAGGTCGTCTTCCAGGTCGCCGGCGGTTGCGGGCTGGGCGTGATCTCCGCGGGCGTGCAGACGCATACCCAGGTCATCGGAGTTGACGCTGACCAGGCCTACCTGTCGCCGACCCTGGTCCTGACCTCGGCCGAGAAGATGGTCAACACCGGCGTGTTCTCGGCCATCAAGCACCTGCAGGCTGGCCAGTTCTCCAGCAACCTCCAGGAGAACATCACTAACGGCGGTGTCGGGATCGGCAAGATCGATGCGACCGGTGCGCCGTTCGCATCCCAGATCAACAACGTCATCTCGGAGATGAAATCCGGGAAGATCAATCCCCCGACCACGCTGTTAGTGAAGTAGTCAGACGCGCTCCGCTGTGTCGCAGTCAACCCCTCCGGCTCTGGCGCTGAGGGGGATCACGAAGAAGTTCGGCTCGGTCGTTGCCAACGACCGAGTCGACTTCGACGTGGTGCCGGGAGAGGTCCACGCGCTGCTGGGCGAGAACGGGGCCGGCAAGTCGACCCTGATGTCGGTTCTGTACGGCCTCTACAAGCCCGACGCCGGCGAGATCCTGATCGACGGCCGGCCCGTCGAGATCAGTTCGCCGTCGGCCGCGATCAAGCTCGGGATCGGGATGGTCCACCAGCACTTCATGCTGGTTCGCGTTATGACCGTCGCCGAGAACATCGTCCTCGGCCAAGAACCGAGCCGCCGGGGCGTGCTCGACATGAAGGCCGCCGCAGCCCGGGTGCGCGGGCTCTCGGATCGCTACGGCCTGAACGTCGACCCCGACGCGCGGGTCGAGGACATCACCGTCGGCGCGGAGCAGAGGGTCGAGATCCTCAAGGCGCTCTATCGCAACGCGCGGATTCTGGTCCTCGATGAGCCGACGGCCGTCCTGACGGCGCAGGAGGTCAGGGAGCTCACCGGCGTGCTCAACCGCCTCAAGCAGGACGGGACGGCGATCGTGTTCATCTCGCACAAGCTCGGCGAGGTGCTTGAGGTTGCCGACCGGATCACGGTGCTCAGGCGGGGCAAGAAGGTCGACACCGTTCCCCGTGCGGGGGCGACCGAGCTGAGCCTGGCGCGCCTGGTCGTAGGCCGCGATGTGATGCTCTCGCTCGACAAGACCCCGGGCAAGCCGGGGGGTCCGCTGCTTGAGGTGCGCGACCTTTACGTTCGTGACGACCGCGAGCTGGAGAAGGTTTCCGGGCTCTCCCTCTCGGTGCGCGGGGGTGAGATCGTCGCCCTCGCGGGCGTCGATGGGAACGGCCAGCAGGAGTTGGTCGATGCGATCACCGGCCTGCGGGCGCCGCAGTCGGGCGCAGTGTTGATCGACGGGCGGGACATCGCGGGCAACGGTGTGCGAGCGGCGACCGACGCCGGGGTGGCCCACATCGCCGAGGACCGCCAGCTCCGCGGCCTTGTCCTCCCGTTCACGCTCGCCGAGAACCTGGCCCTCCGGGAGTATCGATCGCCGGAGCTCAGTGGGCACGGCTGGCTGCGCCTCGGTCACATGAGGCAACGGGCCGAGAGCCTGCTGAGCGAGTTCGACGTGCGCGGCGGCGGACCGGAGACCTACGCCGCGGCGTTGTCGGGCGGCAACCAGCAGAAGGTTGCCGTCGCGCGTGAGATCGCCTGCGATCCCAAGGTGCTGGTTGCCCACCAGCCGACCCGGGGGCTCGATGTGGGCGCTATCGAGTTCGTGCACAGCCGGCTGATCGCGGAGCGCGACAAGGGTCGCGCGGTCCTGCTCGTGTCACTCGAGTACGAGGAGGTCAAGGCTCTGGCCGACCGGATCCTCGTGATCTACGAGGGTAAGATCGTCGGCGAGTTCCCGCCTGAGGCGAGCGAGGAGGAGCTTGGCATAGCGATGACCGGTGGGACGACGCAGCCGGCCGAGGTGGCGCCGTGAGCCTGCTGGGGGACGAGCTCCAGGCCGAAGCCGACGAGAGCCAGGGCGCCGCGGCCCGGTCCCCAGCGGGTTTGACCGCGTTCCGTCGGGGTCTCGCCGGGATCGTCGTGCCGGTCCTCACGACCGTGATCGCGTTCATCGCCGGCGGGCTGATCGTGCTGGCCACGGGCCACAACCCGCTTTCCACCTACTCCTCGATCTTCAACGGGACCGGCCTCAACTGGCTCTTCCCCTGGGTCGGCGGGGCCGAGCGGGCGACGGCGGCCGGCAACCTCCAACAGACGCTCCTCCAGGCCACCCCGCTGGTCCTCGTCGGCCTTGCCGTGGCGTTCGCGTTTCGCGCCGGCTTGTTCAACATCGGCGGTCAGGGCCAGTACACCGTCGGGGCGATCGTCGCCGTATGGGTCGGCTCCTCCTTTCACGGCATGCCGTCGGTGCTCCACATCGCGTTCGCAATCGTCGCCGCCGCGCTCGTAGGCGCTGCCTGGGCCGGAATTGCCGCGGTCCTGAAAGCGACAACCGGCGCCAACGAGGTCATCTCGACGATCATGCTCAACTGGATCGCCATCTGGCTCGGGGTCTACTGCTTTCAGCTTGGGGGGCCCCTCCATGCCCACTCGATGCCGTCGACCCCCGTGTCCAACACCGTCGCCGCCGGGGCGAAGCTGCCGGTCTTCTGGGGCAGCGCCTCGCTTCAGGGGCTCGATGTCGGGATCTTCATCGCCCTCGCGCTCGCTGTCGTGTTCGCCCTGCTGATCAAGCGCACGCGGCTCGGCTATGAGGCGCGCACGGTCGGCTTCAACCCGGAGGCCGCGGCCTACGCAGGGATGAACGTCGGCCGCACGTGGATCCGCGTGATGCTGATCTGTGGCGCCTTCGCAGGCGTCGCGGCCTCACTCGACATTCTGGGCTGGAAGTTCAGCCTCTTCACCAACGACATCCAGACCTCGCAGATCGGGTTCTACGGGATCGCGGTGGCTCTCCTCGGTCGGACCACCGCCGGCGGCACGGTCGCCGCCGCGCTGCTCTTCGGGGCGCTCCTGACGGGAACCTCGGATCGCAACATCAACCTGAGCATCGACCCGACCCTGGTCCAGTACCTGACGTTCATGATCGAGGGCATCATCATCCTGCTCGTCTCGACCGATGTCATCACCCTCCGGCTCCTGAAGGGCGGCCGGCGGATCGGCGTGGTGTTCAGACGCAGGCCGTCCAAGGAGACCAAGGCGAGCCAGGGCGGTGTCTCATGAGCGTGGGCACGATCGCCTCGACACCCGCGCGCAGCGTGTCGCCGAAGCAGGTCGCCGTCACAGGGTTGGTCCTCGGCGCAGCCGCCTGGGTGATCACGATCCCCCCTGTCGAGGTCCGCAGCATCGTTCCCTCGATCGTCTTGGCGGTCCTCGCCGTCCTGGCCGGCGCCTGGTCGGTCGCCGGTGGCGAGCGAAAGCTTGGCGTGGAGGCGATCCTGGTTGCCCTGGTCGCGGTCGCCGGAGCTTCCGCATCGGCAAATTCGTCGGTCGCGACGCTCGAGTCCGTATTCACGTGGTCGGCGCTCGTGGCGGCGACGCTCCGCTACGCGACGCCGCTGCTCTTCGCCGCCCTCGGCGGGCTTATCTCTGAGCGCAGCGGGGTGTTCAACATCGGCCTCGAAGGCATGATGCTGATGGGCGCCTTCTGGGGGGTCTACGGAGCCGACCTGCTGCACTCCTGGGTCTGGGGCGTGCTCGCCGCGATGGTCGCCGGGGGGCTGATGGGGCTCATTCATGCGTTCTTCTCGATCCACCTGCGCGCCAACCAGATCATCAGCGGCACCGGAATCAACTTCCTGGCCCTGGGGATCACGGGCTACTTCCTGGAGTACCACTACGGGCCCAACGGCACGCCGCTGAACATCTCGATGGTCCCCAACCTCAAGCTCCCGCTCATCCAGCACGTCGGGTTCATCGGCACGGCGTTCGGCGACGCGAATCTGATGACCTGGGTCGGGCTGGCGCTCGTGCCTGCACTCACCTTCTTCCTGTTCCGGACGCGGGGCGGCCTGCGCCTGCGCTCGGTGGGCGAGAAACCGCGCGCCGCGGACACCGTCGGGCTCCCGGTCCTACGAATCCGCTACCTGGCCGTGGTCGCGTCCGGCATGCTCGCCGCCCTCGGCGGCGCGTACCTCTCGGTCGGCTTCGTCGGGTCCTTCAGCAACGACATGACCAACGGTCGTGGCTTCATCGCTCTGGCAGCGGTGATCTTCGGCAAGTGGAAACCATGGGGCGCCCTGTGGGCGACGCTGCTCTTCGGCCTCGGAAACGCCCTGTCTGACCGCGTCTCCAGCGTCAACCCGACGCTCGGGACACTGTTCGAGGCGCTGCCGTATGTTCTGACCCTGGTCGCCGTCGCGGGGTTCGTGGGCCGCTCGCGGGCGCCGGCCGCGGGCGGTATCCCGTACGTGAGGGGTTAGCGGATGGCTGTAGCTCGACTGTCTCTCAACACATTCAGCGATGGTGAGGGCCGCCTCAGCGACGAGGTCGAGCTCTACGTCCGCACCTACACGACGCTGCTGCGCTCGAGCGGGGAGACCCAGCTCCGCGTGCTCGAGCCCTCCCACCGGGCCATGAGCTCAAGCCTGCACCCCCTGGCGGCCAGCGAGGAGCTTGACCTGGGCGCCTTCATCTACGCCGTGCAGCGGCTTCCGGACGGGATCGCCGGGGCCGACCTGGTCGTGATGGGCCAGGACCTGGAGGCGCTCCGGGCCAACGGCATCCCGTTCGACTCCTGGGAGGAGGCGGAGGCCCCGGCCCGCCGCCGGCGCTGGTACGACAGCGGCCACGGCACGCTGGCCGTGCTCATGGCGAGCGCCTCCGATGTCGACGATCTCGTGCCGACGCTCGTCGCCTTCCAGATCGAGTGGAACAAGATCCGCGTGCGCATGCGGAGCGCGGGATGGCCCAAGAACGGGGCTTCGCCTGATGTGCCGGCCGAGGAGTGTGCTTCCGAGCTCGGGGGGAGCGCCGATGATTGGGCTCGCCTAAGCGCCGCCTGGGGCGAGCGATTTGGGGAACGGCTGCGCCTGATCAGCGAGCACCGCCTCTCACTCCGCGTCCGCATGCTGGGTGGGTCGCACACCGGCTACGCGCGCCTGACCCGGCGCTGGTGGGCGCCGGTCAGTGCCGAGATGGCGATCGAGGGGCTGACGGAGCGGCCGCTCTACTTCGTCTCCTCCAACACCCACAGCCTGGTCAACATCGTCACCGGCATGGCCCGGGAACGGGAGCCGGAGCTCGTCGCCTTCGCCGAGCAGCTGCCTGAGCACGACATCCTGCGTGAGGAGCTGACCCGCTTTCGAGAGGGGCGGACCGAGGGTTCGTGGGAGAACTTCCTCTACTTCGTCGCCCGCCAATACTTCAGGGACCGGGGTGAGGAGGGCGCGGCCGAGCGCCGCGCCGCTGAGCAGGAGAAGGGCGTCACTCATTTGCGCAGCCGGACCGCGCTCCGGGTCCCGGCCCAGGTCATTCCCCTCGCCGACCTCGATGCGAGCGCGCTTGATCCGCGCGCCGGGGAGGTCGACGCGGAGGCCCTCGCCGCCAGTGGAGCCGTGATCGTCAATATCGACTACCCACTCGGGGTCGCCGCCTACAACATCCTCCGTGAGGTGGCGGTCGACCGCACGGCGCTGCGTGGTGTCTACGTGCTGGGCAAGGCGGCCACGCTCAACGCCGACGTTGGCGACGTGATGATCTCAAGTGTCATCCACGACGAGCACTCCGGCTGCACGTACTGGCTCGACAACGCCTTCAGCGTCGATGACCTGGCCGCCGACCTGCGCTTCGGCACCGGCCTTGACAATCAGCGAGCCGTCACGGTCAAGAGCACGTTCCTCCAGAACCGCTCCTACCTCGACTTCTACTACCGGGAGGCGTTCACCGTGGTCGAGATGGAGGCGGGCCCGTTCTGCGACGCCGTGTATGAGATCGCCGACGCGGATCGCCATCCGGTGGGCGAGGCGGTCAACTTCTCAAAGCTCCCGATCGACTTCGGGATCATCCACTACGCCTCAGATACGCCTTACACGCAAGCCCGCACGCTGGGAGCGCAGGGGCTCAGCTACTACGGGCTGGATTCAACCTACGCCTCGTCGCTGGCCATCCTCCGACGGATCCTGCGCCTGGAGGGCGCGCTCCCCCCAGCCAAAGCCCCGTAGGCCGCCTGAGACGCCGATCAGGCGAACAGCCGGTAGGCGATCCAGATCCCGAGGAAGCCACCGACCATGCAGAACGCCAGGGAGGCGAGCGAGAACTGCCCAGCCCCCCAGAGGCTGGGAATGAAGCTTGCGACCAAGCCCCCGACGGTCGCGCCGGCGTATGTGGGTCCCTTGCTCACCAGTCGGTCTTCGGCCATCTCAACCGTCGGGACCATGATTTGCGGCGGATCTGGACGCAGGGGTGAAAGCGATGCCGGACCTATGACGCGCCGGTCGTGAGAACCATGCGAAAGCGGGCCTGGCCGCTGATCATCTTCTGATAGGCCTCGGCCGCCTGCTCCAACGGGAATGTCTCGATCATCGGGCGCACCCCGGCCAGCACGCTGAACGCCAAAGTGTCCTCGGAGTCTCGAGCGGTTCCGGACGCGTGCCCGACGATCGCCTGGGATCCACCGATCAGCGCGCCGGCGGGAATCTGGAGGGGCTCCATCGCCGCGCCGACGACGATCAATTTGCCCCGCGGACGTAGCCCGCTGAAACAGGCGGCCATCGCGTCTGCGGCCGTGACGGTCGAGAGAATGATGTCCACTCCGCCGAATCCCTGCAGCGCCTCGCCCGGATCGGACTCGGTGCTATCGACGTAATGGTGTGCCCCGAGCTCAAGCGCCAGAGCCTTCTTCTCAGCTCCGCGCGCCACGGCGATCGTCTCAAGACCCATCTTCACGGCGAACTGCACGCCCAGGTGCCCGAGCCCGCCGATGCCAAGCACAGCGACACGCTGGCCGGGCTTGACGCCGCTCTCCCGCAGCGCGTTGAAGGTGGTGATGCCGGCGCACAGCAGCGGCCCGGCCTCCTCGGCGGACAACCCCTCCGGCATGGCGGCCAGAGCGCTCGCCCGGACCACGACATAGTCGGCGTACCCGCCGTCCATGGTCACCCCGGGTATGCCCATGTTCTGGCAGTTGATCAGCGATCCGCGCCGACACCACTCACACCAGCCGCAATTACCGCCATACCAGCCGACACCGACGCGCTGGCCAACCTCCCACCCCTGCACGCCGTCGCCGATCGCGTCGACCGCCCCGGCGATCTCATGCCCCGGCACCACGGGATGGGTCACCCCGGGAAAGCCCCCTTCAACCGCGAAGACGTCGCTGTGGCAGACCCCGCACGCATGGACACGGACGCGGACCTCGCCGAACCCGGGTTCGGGCACCTCGCGCTCCACCATCTCGAGCCCACCGCCCGGCTCACCCACCTGCATAGCCCGCATCGTCGCCATTCTGGCCTCCATTCTTTGCTGATGTTCAGTAACACGTACCGCGTTCCGGCCCGCGCTCGGGGCGGGCCGTTCCTGCGATCCCGCCGGGTACGCGCGAATCCAGCTGAGCGCGGACCATCCAGGCCAGACGGCATCTCACGTTAGCCGATCCCCTGGCCCACCTTCCATTTGCGGAACCCGTTCCAGCGGGCGTCCGCCTCCTAGGATGGATAGTCATGGGAGACCACCTCCTCGTTCTTCATTCTGCGGTCCGGGCCTGCGCGGGCTATAGCCGCCACGATGCTCCCTCCATTCTGTTGGACGGCTCATCGATGGCGCGTGACACCGAGCATGGTCGCGCGGTCACCGCGCAGCTGACGCGGCGCCACGAAACGCTCGAGGAGGCGATCGATGCGGCGGTCTTTGCCCTCGGCGCCGCGGAATTGTCCAAGGGCATCCGCCGCCAGGCGCGCGCGGCGTGCGAGGACTATTTCTACAGCCGGCTCGACCTGACGCCGAGCCACGAGCTGGGCGGGCGGGAAGAGCCCGTTGAATCGCTCGAGCTGATGCCCGAACCGATGTACCGAGTGCTGGAGGACGTCGTCGGCCTTGTCGTGGACGGCGAGTACGAGGAGCTCCGCGACGCCTCCGGCGACCGGCTCACAGTCGAGGACCTGCGCCGCCGGGTGGAGGACGACTGCCCCGAGTCGCTGGTGCTCCCGCCGCGCGAGGTCTACCGAGTCGAGGCGATCACCAAGTCCGATGATCCGGACCTACCCGGCTGGTTTTACTTCCTCGACCTGTGGACCGAGACCGGCCCGGCGCGCCTGCACATCGAGGGCGAGCTCGAGGAGTCCGGCGAGCGGTTCAAGGCGACGCTGAACGACATCCTGCCCTGAGATCCACTTCAGGCCCTTAAACGCGGAAAGCCCACCCGTGGGTGGACTCTCGGCCATCAGAAGATCAGGCGGCTTTCGCGGGAAGGGGACGTTCAGTTGAAGGTCTCGCCCTCTGGGTGCCCTCGCTATCTGACCCTGCGAGGGTAGCGCACTCCGCGCAA
Source organism: uncultured Solirubrobacterales bacterium (assembly GCA_963733555.1). Lineage (GTDB taxonomy): Bacteria > Actinomycetota > Thermoleophilia > Solirubrobacterales > Solirubrobacteraceae > Palsa-465. The sequence goes on along the minus strand of CAVTDO010000002.1, from coordinate 55,719 downwards.
ATCACCGCGGGCGCCCGCGCCCTCGGCGGCGCGGGATCAGGGTCCGGCCAATCCGGCCTGTAGATCACGGATGATCGTGCCGAGAAGGCCCGAGGCGAGAAGCCCCGGCCCGAGGGGCCCGGAGGAATTCTCACCGACGGGCGGCAGCTGCCGGAGGGCCGTTCTGGCCGCGGCGGAAATACGGCCGAGCTGCCAGCAGATCTCCTCACGAACGGCCTCCGGGCGGTCCGGGGCGGCGAGTCCAGCCGCCTTGGCCGCGTACGCGGCGGCACCCAGAGCGTGCGCGCCCATGTGAGGGATGCCTGCGGCCTGCCCGGCGGCTCGGGCGGCGGCCACCGCCGCGGGAGCGCTCACCCCACGAGCGGCAGCACCGCCGGCGAAACGCCGGCGGATCTCCCCTGCGACGCCCAGCTCGCCACGAGCAAACGCGCGCGTCCGGGCGATGGCAGCGCGGGGGCGGCCATCCCCCGGAGCTTCAGCCTCGAACAATCCCAGCACCCGCTCCGCGCAGTCCGCCGCCCACACCGCGACGATCCGCCGGTCAGCTTCGCTCAGCGTCTGCGGAGAACCCACACCCAGATACTCTCACGTCTCACGGTTCTTCCAGGCAAAGTTTGAGGTCGCGGAGTTGGCCTGCGACGTCGCGCCGGACTCCGAGCGCCAGAACCTTTTGCAGGGGACGCGGCAATCTCTTCCACTCGAATTTGCTGACTTGGATCAGCAGGGTTCGGCCCGCCTTCTCATACAGCCGGTACTCCACGTCGAAGACCGAGGCCTCGTCCTCCTCGCGCATCGCCAGATAGCTGGGCCGATCCACGTGCAGGTGAGTTGTTTCGAGCAGTGCCGCCGGACGCAACGGGATGGGTTTGTGCCAGATCCTCCACGTGCCATCCCCGACGGGCTCGACCCGCTTTACCTTCCGGCACCACCTCGGATCGTTGTTGTGGTCGGCGACGAAGTCGAAGACCACATCGCGCCCCCGCGCGATCTCGATCTGTTCCTCAACCTCCACGACTGTCCCCTACCCAGCGCGACGGCCGGGTATTGCTGTCACCCCCCCGGCAACCGGAGCGGGGGCCCCCGGTGGCCAGCTCACTTACTCGGGCGCCCCCCGACCAGCCGTCGGCCGATCGTCTGCCCGGTCCGCACCTTCGGGACGATCAGATAGGCGAGCGCGAGAACAAGCCAGATCAGCGCGCTGACCCCAGTAAGGCTGACGCTGACCGAACCGTTGCCGGAATGCGTCTTGTGAAACACCAATCCCAGCAGGATCAGCAGAACGATCAGCACGACGATGTTGATCAGCACCGCAACGATCCGGCGCCCCAGTCCCAGCCGTGCGTCGTCCACTGTTTCTCCCTCGTCGCTCACGTTCTCCCGCCATCCCACCGAGCGGCCTGATCACTGCAGTCCATCGATCAGGCCGGTGAGGGTAAACAATCGCTCGACCGCGCTCAATCATGATTCTCGGGCGCCGGTCAACATGGCATTGAACGGGTCATCGGTCGTGACCCCACCGGGGAGCGCCGCCAGCGCCGCGGAGAACTTCGACCAGGCGTTGCTGGCCGCGTCACCAGTCAGCCGGCCGTATAACTCAGCCAGGGTCCCCGGGTCGCCGAGGCCGACCATGGTCTGAGCTATCTGCGACAGGGTGTGGCCCTGGCTCAGCAGCCAGGAGAGAAAGGCCATGCCGCAGCCCGTGCTGTCTGGATCGGTGTCTGTGGGGGCGGTCTGGTCGACCCAGTTCGGCATCCCGTCCTGGGCCCAGTGCGGCGCGGTGGCGAAGTCGGGCAGGGCGTTGGCGCTCACGAACATCGCGCACCAGCGGGAAAGCGCTTCCCCCGTGCTCAAGCCGCACAGACGACCGTTCATCGCGCATTCGCTTAGCTCTGCCTCAAACAGCCCAAGCACCCTGGGGGAGCTACCAAGCGACGCATCGACCTCAATTGCGTTGCCGATCCTGAAATCGCAGCCGCCGTGGTCGGCGCCGCCGGTGCCGTCGGTCGAGCCGTTCAGCGCGAAGACGAGGACGTCAACCGGGCCACCGGTGATACCGAAGATGGTGTTGTTCTGCTGCACGACGCTATCCGCACCGTCCAGCAGTTCTTTGGCGTTTTGCAGCCCCTGAGCGCCCAGCGACGGATCGACATACACGGTGACTCCCGCAGTGCTGGTTCCAACCTGCTGGGCGTTGCCCTTGAAGCTGGGCCACGCCGGCGTCGACGCGGCGGCGTCCGGGGTGACACTCCGCAGTGGCGGACGGAGCGGCTGATTGACACGAATTTGGCTCTTACCTGACTCCATGACTCGGGCCTCCGCACTCTCAGGAGATGTAGAAAGGAAGGCGTCTAGCACCACCGCCTGAGCCAGTCAAGCCAGCCTTGACATCACCTACGACCGCTGAGATACTCGCGATTGCGCAAGAATATCTGAGCAATCGGGAGTAAGACCCTCTGAGGGACCGGGGGTTCTGGGGCCCTACGGCCCACTCGCCACGGCGCGGCATGAATATGGGTAACGGCTAGGCGCAGCCCCCCGATGGGCGTCTTGGCCAATTGACGGCTGCCCGCTGTTACCGGATCAAGACAGATGGAGGGCAAATGTCACCGATCTCCGAGCTGGATCCCGACTTCGGATTCCCGGGAACCGCATTCGCAGCTGAGGCGGAACCTACCGACGTGGCCGCGCCCGAAGCTATGGCCATGGGCGCCGACCCGCTGGGACCGCTGGCTCAGCTTCCCGGTACCTGGATTGGTCACGGCTTCAACGCCATCTGGCGCCCGCATCCTGTGGCAAGCGGACAGGATCGCTTCCTTGAGCTGAACCTGACCGATGAGAAGCTCGTCTTCACAAAGATCAACGGCGCCATCCCGAACCGAGGGCTGGCCATGCCGGACATCGACATGTTCGGCGTCACCTACCTGCAGCAGATCAATGAGGCGAACCAACCGGCGAACGGGCTCCACATCGAACCCGGCATCTGGGCCAATGTGCCCAAGACCAGCAACCCCGCCGAGCCTCCCACGGTCGTTCGCATGGCTTCGATCCCGCACGGGACCGTGATAAACGCCCAGGGAATCTGGCAGATAATCGCGGGTGGCCCTCAGGTCATTCCGGACACCAACATCCTCCCGTTCTTCTTTGGTCAACCCGTTCCGCCCGACAGTGCCTTCAACAACGTTGCGCTGACATTCCCCGAGCTCGACCTATCGATCCCCACCTCGTTCCGCTTTGCGTCAGCCGGAGTGACGCAGGAGATGGTGAAGAACCCCAATAGCGTCCTACAGACCGCGCTGCACACTTCGTTGCAGGGGACGAGCATGAAGAGCCGGACCTTCCTCCACGTCTCAACGACCAACAATCCGATCCGGGGTGGCGGAGGCACCGCCAACACCGCGTTCCTTGCCGGCGCGCAGACCCCTGGCGGAGGCAACGCCAACGCCGGATCCGTCGACGCGACCTTCTGGATCGAGACCATCGCCGGAACGGGCGGCAATCCCGACTTCCAGCAATTGCAGTACACGCAGCTCGTGATGCTCGACTTCAACGGCATTCACTGGCCGCACGTAACCGTCGGCACGCTGCGCAAGCAGTGAAGCCACAAAAGTCACATTCCGCGGGGTTGGGGACGCGTAGGCTCGCGATCATGCAGGGAAGGCGTGCCCCCACGCATCGGCCCCCGTATCGGCTCGGAGTTCTCGGCCTCGCGGTAGCCGCGAGCCTGCTCCTGCCTGCTACAGCCTTCGCTGTCGCGGCCGATCCTCCCAGCAGCGCCGCCGAGCATGCCGTCCGTTGGGGGCTCCTGATCGGGCTCGGCGTGGTCTTGGGGGTGCTTGTCCTGGGCCGGCTCTTCGGCGCTCGGATCTCGACGCTGGTCGTCGGCACCGATCACCGCATCTCGACGTCAAAGACGATCGCCGCAGTATGGACGCTGGTCGTTGCCGCGGCGCTCATCGGACTCGTCTACGCCAAGCTGCTGAACCACTCGCAGGCGCTTGACGCCACCGACGCCGCGGGCGTGATCGGACAGTACGCGGTGCTGTTCGGTGGCCCTCTCGGTGCCGCGATCCTCGCCAAGCAGATCGTGACGAGCCAGGTCGTGCAGAACCCCGGGATCAAGCCCCCAGGAAACCCGAAGCTCAAGGACCTGATCGCCAACGACGCGGGCGATACCGACCTGGGTGACTTTCAGTACGTCCTGTTCAATCTTGTGGCGCTGTTCTACGTGATCAGCACACTGCTGCACACGCCGCTGAACGGCCTGCCCCACATCCCCGATGTACTGCTCGGCTTGACGAGCGTGTCCGCCGTCGGATACGTGGGCAAGAAAGCCGTGACACCGGTCCCGGGGGCGCCGTCGGTTGCGCCCACGGCCCATCTGGGCGGCGCTCCGGCCCGAATGTGGAGGCCAGCGGGCGGCGGGACCTTCACGGGCGCCAGCCAGGCGGTGAGCGCACTGGCACCCACGCGGGGGCCGGGCAGCCTGCCTGACCCCAGCAAGCCGGCGGGTACGCCGAACCCGGCGATGCCCTTTGACCACATCGTCGTCGTGATGATGGAGAACCACTCGTTCGACAACCTGCTCGGCAAGCTCCCGCTGGCCGGACAGCCCCTGGCCGATGGCCTCAGCTTCGACGCCAACGGCGAGGCCACTAACTTCAACCGGAACGCGGCGGGGCAGCCGATCAAAGCGTTCCCGTTCCCGTCCACCGCCCAGGGCACGGACATCAGCCAGAGCTGGAACGCCACCCATCACCAGGTCAACGGCGGCCTGATGGACGGCTTTCTCAGATCAGCCGGCCCCGACCACCAGCCGATGGGCTTCTTTCCCCCGGAGCAGCTGCCGTTCGCATATTCGCTGGCCAAGACGTTCACGCTGGCCAACCGCTGGTTCTCCTCGGCGCCCTGCCCCACCTATCCCAACCGTCGTTTCCTGCTGGCCGGCACAGCCTACGGAGGCACCACCACATCGCCCAACACCCTGACCGACGGTCCGCCGCCGAACGGCACCATCTTCGACCGGCTCCACGAGCACGGGATCAGCTGGCGCAACTACTTCACCGACATCCCGATGACGGCGGTGATCCCATCGATCCTCGAGAAGTACCTGTGGTCACACCTGAGCCTGCTCGACGACTTCTTCAGCGACTGCAACGCCGGAACGCTTCCGGCGGTCAGCTTCGTCGATGCCGATATCGGCCTCCTGTCTGACCTTGGCTCCGTGGTCGACAAGATCCCCCTACTGCCGACCTTCCTCGACCTGCTCGGGGTCAACCTCAGGCAGATGGGGAGCAGCCAGGAGGACCCGCAGGACATGAACTATGGCGAGAAGTGGGCCCACCGCGTGATCAGTGCCGTGCTGCGCTCACCGGCGTGGTCCCGCACGCTGCTCATCTATACCTACGACGAGCACGGCGGCTACTACGACCATGTCCCGCCACCCCCGGCGATCGCCCCGGACGTGATCCCGCCGAACCTGGGGCCGAACGACCCTCCCGGCGGCTATGACGTCTACGGTCCGCGCGTCCCCGCTGTCGTGGTCTCCCCCTACTCGCGGATGAACTCGGTGACCGACGTGGTCCACGATCACACCTCGGTCCTGGCCACGATCGAGGCGAAGTGGAATTTGCCCGCACTCACCTACCGGGACGCCAACGCGGCGACGGTGATGGACTTCCTCGACGTCAACCAGGCGCCAAACCTGTCGCCGCCGAACCTGGCGGCGCCGAAGGCAGCGCCTTGAAGTGCGAACGGTCCGACCAACGAGAAAGCGCCTGACCGGCTACGGCGCGGCGGGGCGTCTCGTCCTTCGCCGCGTAACGATGGTGTAGCGACAGTGGGTTGCCGTCAGGGTCCAGGCAGATCGCCTGCCAGCAGACGCCGGAGTCAAACGTCTCGCTGACGAAACGCACCCCCTTTGCCTCAAGCCGCTCCCGCGCGACGGCGACATCGGCGACCTGCAGAGCAATCGGCATCGCGTTGCGTGAGAAGGTGCCGCCGAAGTCTTCGGTGCGCATGATGGCCAGCGTCAGGTTGCCGGCCTGGTACTCAGCGCCCGGACGGCTCCCGTAGCGCTTGACGAACGGCAGGCCGAGCGTCTCGCCGTAAAAGGCGGTCATCGCGTCGAAGTCCTGCGCCGGGATGCAGACGAAGTCCACACCGGTGATGAGTGGGGTCGTATCAGTCATGGTGCTTAGACCCTAGCGGCGGGCCGACTCATCGATCGACGGCGAACCCTGCCGCGTTCGCGATGATCGCGTCGCGGACGTACGCCGCCAGCCCCGGCTCGACCTTCTCGTAGTTCGCCGCAAACCGCGGGTCGGCGACGTACATCTCGCCGAGCGCCCGGTGCATCTCCCGCGAGCAGGGGTAAAACCAGTCGTCGATGTGGAGGCGAGCTCGTTCCGCTGCGGCCCGCGCCGGCTCGCCTTCCGCTGGCTGGCCCGAGCGCTTCAGTTCAGCGAACAGCCGCTCAATCTCCTGCGCCTGCGCCTTGATCTCGCCCCACTGCGGCTCGCCGTAGCTCCCCACCCGGCGTGCCGACTCCTTGTAGGCGTCGGTGTGGCCCCAGCGCTCACGCGTTTCGTCCTCGTGCTGACTCGGATCGAATCCGTTGAACATCGTTTCCTCCTGCTGCTTATCGCCATGTTCGGCGGTGGCGATCGCCCGGTCGAGCGCCCGCGCCAGCCCGGCCAGCCTCACCAGCTCGGTGTCGACCAGCTCGCGCTGCGTTCGCAGCGCCGACAGCCGGTCGTGCACGAGCATCGTCGAGCAGCTCGCCGATCTCGTCGAGCGAGAAGCCGAGCGCCCGCCAGCCGAGGATCGCCTGCAGCCGCTCGAGGTCGCCCTCGGAATACAGCCGGTAGCCCGACTCTGTGCGGCCACTGGGCGATAACAGCCCACGCTCGTCGTAGTGATGCAGCGTGCGCACGGTGATTCCCGCCAGGGCGCTGACCTCGCCAACCGTCTTCATGGACTCCAAGCTACGGCCTCACGCAACGTGAGGGTCAAGGCCGGGGAACGATGGTGAATTGGTACGCGTATAACGAACCAATTCACCATCGTTCGGTCCCCCAGGAGCTGCGACCGCCCCGGGCGCGTCAGCCGATCCGCTCAGCCAGGGACACGATGATCCCCTCTGGCCCGCGAACGTAGGCCATGCGCCAGATGTTCTCGTACTGACCGATGCCGCCGACCAGGCCGTAGCCCTCCCCAGCCAGCCGGTCGACCGTCGCCTGCAAGTCGTCGACTTCGAATGCCACGTTGCGCAGCCCCAGTTCGTTGGCCATGGCGGTGGGCGACCCGGGCTCGTGGTCCGGCTGGACGAAGCTCGATAGCTCCAGCCCAGGACCTCCCCCGGGCGGCCGCAGCATGACGATGTGACTGCGGGAGCCGGGGATGCCGATGACGGTGTCGACGAACTCGCCCTCTACGAAGGTTCGGCCTTCGACCTCTAGGCCCAGCCCGACGAAAAACGCCGTCACCGTGTCGAGGTCCGCGACGGTGATACCGACATGGTCGAAACGTCGTATTTGCGACACGAGTTCCATCCTCGGGTACCGCGGCCGTTCTCTAGCTGTGACGCTGCAGCGCTTCGAGCCCTCCGCGGAGGAACTCGATCACCTGGTCGAGGATCCCCAGTGCCTCCTCGTGTGAATTGGCTCCGCTGAATCCTCTTGAGGCGGTCGCGGACGGCGCTGAACGCGGCCGTGACCGAAGCCGCGATTAGACGCGGGCGGACGTCATCGGGGCCGATGTCACCGAGATCCTTCGCGATTGAGTCGGCGACCAGCTGCTCCATCTGCCCCGAACGGCCGCGTTCGCTCAGGCGCAGCGCCCTCGTTCGCCCGATGATCCGCTTGCGGAGCTTCGTCTGCTCGTCGGATTCGCCCAGCGCAGGGACGAACTCACGCAGGCATCGACAGTGGTCGCCCCGGGCGGCCGCTGATTGAGCGTCTGCTCGAGCCGCTCGTACATCGATGGCTCGTCGCAGAAGAGGATGTCTTCCTTGCTCTCGAAGTAGGCGAAGATCGTGCGGGGGAGACGTCGGCTGCCTCGGCGATCTCGGCCAGCGTCGTCTGGTCATAGCCCCGCTCGGCGAACAGCTGCAACGCGACGCGCTCGATCTTCGCGCGTGTTTGCTGCTTCTTGCGCTCTCTGAGCCCGGGCCGGGCGAGGTGGTCTCTGACGTGTCCATTTACCGGGAGCGTAGCAAAGAAACTTCACACCAAGAAATTTTGCAATGAGTGTTGACATTCCCTGCAGCTCTTATATAACTGCATGGCTTGCAAATTTTCCCCTAACGAAAGCCGGGGCACCGTATGCTGAGAATCGCCCGCTGGACAATGGCCCACCGCCGGATCGTCGTCGTCACGTGGATCGTGGCCGCCATCGGCATCTTTGCCGTCTCGAGCTCGGTCGGAAAGAAGAACGCCAGCAACTTCACGCTCCCGGGTACGGGCTCGCAGCAGACGGCCAATCTGCTCGCCAGTCGCTTCCCGGCCCAAGCCGGCGACGGATCAGATCGTCTTTCACGCCCGGACCGGGACGCTCAAAACGCGGCTTACCGGGCGACCATCGCCTCGACGCTCACACGCGTCGCCCAGCTTCCGCACGTAACGAGCGTCGTCAGTCCGTTTTCAACCGGCGCCCACAGCATTTCCCGTGACGGCACGATCGCATTCGCGACCGTGAACTTCGACAAGCGTGCTGACGCGGTTCCGAAGGCCGCCGTCGTCAGGGTCATCACCACGGCCGAGTCCGCGCGCTCCGCGAGTCTCCAGGTGGAGCTCGGTGGTCAGGCGATCGAGCAGGCTCAGCGACCTCGCTCGGTTTCGCGACCGTCGTCGGTGTCGGCGCCGCGATCCTGATCCTGCTCGTGAGCTTCGGGTCGTTCAGCGCGATGGGACTCCCGATCGCGACCGCGCTGCTCGGCCTGGGGGCGGGAATCGGCGTGATCGGGCTGGCCAGCCACGTGGTGGCGATGCCGGACTTCGCCTCCGAGCTGGCCTTGATGATCGGCTTGGGGGTCGGCATCGACTACGCGCTCTTCATCGTCACCCGCTTCCGCGAGAACTACCGCAGAACGGAGGCGAGGTGCAGCCGGCGATCGAGGATGCGATGAACACATCGGGTCGCGCCGTGGTGTTCGCAGGAGCGACCGTCGTGATCGCGCTGCTGGGAATGTTCGCGCTCGGAGTGAGCGTGCTCAACGGCGCGGCGGTCGCCGCCGCGATCGGCGTCGTGCTGGTCCTCGGCGCATCGCTGACACTGCTGCCGGCGTTGCTGAGCTTCGCCGGGCGGCGGATCGGTGAGGTTCGCGGAGGCCGCCCGACGCAGGAGACGGCCACCGCACGAGCCAGGCTTCTGGCTGCGGTGGGTGCGCCAGGTGCAGAAACGCCCGGCCCTGACCGCGATCACCGCCACCGCGGTGATGCTCGCATTCGCAGCGCCTCGCTCGGGGCTGCGGCTCGCCTCGAGCGACGCCGGCAACGATCCCACGAGCAACACGACGCGCCAGGCCTACGACCTGCTGGCCAAGGGCTTCGGTCCAGGCTTCAACGGGCCACTCCAGGTCGCGGTCGCGCTTCCCGGCACACGACACGCAGCCCTCACGCAGCTCGACCGGCGCCGTGCGCGCCACGCCCGGAGTGGCCTCGGTCGCCGCGCCGCGAGTGAACGCCGCCGGGACGGCCGCGGCGCTCATCGCGTATCCGACGACCTCACCCCAGAGCGCCCAGACCTCGAGTCTGGTCGCCCGGCTGCGCAACACGGTGATCCCGCCGGTCGAGCGCAGTACCGGCGCCCGGGTGTACGTCGGCGGGGCAACTGCGTCGCAGGTCGACTTCTCCCACGTCCTCTCGAGCAAACTACCCCTGTTCATCGGGATCGTGATCGCGGTCGCAGCGCTCCTGCTGGTGCTCGTCTTCCGCTCGCTGGTCATCCCGGTGCAGGCCGCCCTCATGAACCTGCTCTCGATCGGGGCCTCGCTCGGGTTGTGCAGGCTGTGTTCGAACGGGGCTGGCTAGCCAGCCTGTTCGGAGCCCAGCGTGGTCCTATCGATGCGTTCATTCCCGTCCTCGCGTTCGCCATCGTGTTCGGCCTGTCGATGGACTACGAGGTGTTCCTCGTCTCACGCGTCCACGAGGAATGGACCGCAGGCCGCGATGCCAGCGCCGCCGTCAGAGAAGGGCTGGCCCGGACCGGGCGCGTCATCACCGCTGCAGCCGCGGTCATGGTCGCCGTGTTCGGCGCGTTCGCCATCAGCGGCAACCGGGTGCTCGAGATGTTCGGGCTCGCGATGGCAAGCGCGGTCTTCCTCGACGCCGTGGTGGTCAGGATGCTCTTGCTGCCCGCGGTGTTGGAACTGCTCGGACGCAGGACTTGGGCGCTCCCGCGCTGGCTCGAGCGGCGGCTGCCGCGGGTTGGCATCGAGGCTGAGCCGGCCGGTGAGGAGCCGATCGCTCAGCGGTCGCCGGCGCTCGAGCCCGCCTACGACACCGGCTCATGACCGACGAACGGACACTCGATCGGCTGGTCGCCCACCTACGCGGCCAGATCGCCGAGCTTCGGCGGCTCGAACGAGAAGGCGCCGACCCTGGCGATATGGCGGAACGCAAGCGCCTAATCCTGCGCCTCCAGGATCGCCTCGCCTACGCCGTTCGTGACCTGGTAACCAGCCAGCGGACATCGCTGGTATGACCCGGCACCGGCGCAGAGTACGCTTGATTAATCAACTACCTGTCTGGACTCGGTATGAACGCGCTCTCGCTACTCATTAGGCCAATCAGCCACGGCTGGGCCGTACAACTCAGCGACGGTCGAGAGCTTGCGCGGTTTCGTGGTCCTGGCTCCAGGTGGCGGGCGCTCCGGTACCTCGCCCAGGTTGCTCGGATCCGCTAGACCGCCGGGGGGGGGGGGGGGGGGGGGGGGGGGGGGGGGGGGCGGGGGGGGGGGGGGGGGGGGGGGGGGGGGGTCTTTTCTTGTTGTTTTGGGGGGGGGGGGGGGGTCGGGGTGGTTGGGAGAGGGAGGTCGGGTGGGGTTGCGCGGCCTCCGTGTTTTAGAGGGGTTGTTCTGGGACCCCCCCGCTTTCACGACCGGCGTACAGTCCGCCGCATGCCTACCTTTGTCCTGCGGCTCATTGCTCCCCGCCCGAATTTCGCCCAGACCCTGACCGACTCGGAGCGGGCGATCATGAATAGTCACGCTGCCCACTGGCGCCCGTACCTTGAGCGTGGCGACCTGGTCGTGTTCGGACCGATCCTGACTGACGAGGACTCCTATGGGCTCGCGGTTGTCGAGACCGACGACGAGCAGGCGCTGCGTGAGTTCGCAGCGCAGGACCCGGTCGTCACGAGCGGGACTGCGGCCTTCGAGGTCGGCCGGATGGCCGCGGGTCACGTCCGCGAGCGCTGACCGGACAACGAACGCTCCGACGCGCGCCGCTACCTGCCGTTGCGTTCGCGGTGCTTGCACCCCGGCCAGCAGCAGGGCCGGCGCTGGCCTTCCTCCAGCTCCTCCTGGGTCCGCCGGATGCGGCGCTCTCGAGTCTTCTGCTGCTTGGCATCCTCGACCCAGCAGATGAACTCGTTGCGAGCGAGGGGTGTGATGTCCTTCCAGGCACCGAGCGCGGTGGCGTTGGCGATCAGAGCCTCACGCAGATCGCCGGGCAATCGATGCACCACCCCGCCGGGAACCGTCTTGCCGCTCACTAGCCGACCCACTCGGTGATCGTCTTGACGACGAGGGGGGTGTCGTCCCACATCGGGACATGCCCGACGCGCGGCAGGACGCGGAACTCCGCGTTGGCGATCTCTCGCCTGAAGCGCGCAGAGCAGGTGTCTAGCGGGAGGATCCGGTCGAGCTCCGCCCAGGCGATCAGGGTCGGCACGGCGACCTGATCGAGGTCCTCGATGTGCCCGCGGCCGGCGCGGAGACTCGCGAGGACGTCGTCGACGATGGTGCAGCCGAGCGGATCGAGGCTCATATTTATGGCGTCCTGCGGACTCATCCGCTCGCCGTGGCGCATGATGTCCCGCATCGCGAGCTTGCGTGGCCGGGGCCGGCGCATGAGCCGGGGCACCTGCTTGTGCAAGACCCTAATGGTCCGCATCTGACGGGCGAAGAAGCGTGCGATCCGCTGCGGCTCGGGACCGCCAGGTTCCCAGCCGCCGCCCGGTGAGAGCGCAATAACACTGCGCGCCCGGCCGCGCTTCGCGAGCTCAAGGGCGAGTGAGCCTCCCATCGAGTTACCGACGAAATGGGCGGTGCCGACGCCGAGCTCGTCGAGATGGCGCTCGAGCGAGTCGCCGGCGTCGGAGAGCTTCTCAAGAGCCAGTCCGCTCGGGAACGGAGGTCCGCCGTTATGCCCTGACAGCGTCGGCGCAATCACCTCGTAGCGCGGGACGAGATCCGGCAGCACCGGCTTCCAGTGGCGCCAGTGGCCCGTGAACCCGTGGAGGAGAACCACCGGCTCGCCCTCACCGGCGCGGTAAAGCGACGATGACATCTCCGCCATGGGCTAAGCCCCCACCGGGTGCCACGCCGTCTTCAGCTCGCTGACCGCCTCGAGCCGCTGGAGCGCGTCCCCCACAGCTTCCGCGTAGCTCGTGGCGGCTTCGGAGTGGCGCGTGCGCTTGATCGTTTCCGCGGCCAGGCGGTCGAGCTCGGCCGAGAGCTCGGCGTCGCCGGCGGCGTCGACGACAGCGTTCAGGTCCCGGTGGGCGCCCAGAGCGGCGGCCAGTTCGCCCCGGCGCCCGGACAACAGATTCACGACCCCACCGGGCACATCGGCCACGCCCAGCACCTCCGCCAGGTCGAGCCCGGCCAACGGCTCGGCCTCGGACAGGATCGCCACGACGGCATTCCCCGCCGCCAGCGCCGGGGCGAGCTCGGCGACCAGGCCGAGGAGCGGCGGTGCGTCAGGCGCGACCACGCCGACCACCCCGGTCGGCTCGGGGAGCGAGAACGAGAGGAAGGGTGCGGCGACCGGGTTGACGCCGCCGAGCACCGGCGCCAGCTTGTCCGTCCAGCCCGCGTAGTGCAGCAGGACGTCGACCGAGGCCTCGACCTCGGCCGGATCAAAGCGCTCGTGGTTTGACTCCAGGGCCTCGGCGGCCCGGTAGAGGATCTGGCCCCGGTTGTAGGCGGTACGCGCCGCCCAGGCCGAGGCAGCCTTCCGCGCCGCCGTCACGGCGTCCCGGACGTCCTTGCGGGAGGCCCGGGGGATGTTCACCGTGTGCCCGTCCCCACCGGCGGGCGCGTGGTCGTAGCGACCGGACTCCGAGCGGACGAAGGCACCGCCGATCCACAGCTTGTAGGTCTTGCGGACGGTGAGCCGTGGGGTCATCGGAGAACCTGCAGATAGGGGCGCAGCCCGGCGGGACCGCCTTCCCGGCCGAAGCCTGACTCCTTGTAGCCGCCGAAGGCCGCCGTGGGGTCGAAGTGGTTGTAGGTGTTCTGCCAGACGACGCCCGCCTGCAACGCGCCCGCCACCTCGAAGGCCTTGGCTCCCTTGTCGGTCCAGATCCCCGCGGCCAGGCCATAACGTGAGTTGTTGGCCTTTTCGATCGCCTCGGCCTGGGTCCGGAAGGTGAGGACTGAGACCACGGGCCCGAAGATCTCCTCCACGGCGATCCGGTGCGCCGGCGAGACCTCGGTGAAGAGCGTCGGCGCGAACCAGTACCCGCGCTCGGGCAGCTCGCAGCTGATCGTCTGCCTGAGCGCCCCCTCCTCCTCCCCCGCCGCCACCAGCGTCTCGATCCGCTCCAGCTGCTCGGCCGAGTTGATCGCGCCGACGTCGGTGTTCTTATCCAGCGGATCGCCGACCCGCAGGCGCCCCATCCGCGCCCACAGCTTGCTGATGACCTCGTCACGCACGCTCTCCTGGATGAGCAGCCGAGACCCGGCGCAGCACACGTGACCCTGGTTGAAGAAGATCCCATTGACGATCCCCTCGACCGCCTGATCGAGCGCCGCGTCCTCGAAGATGATGTTGGCCGACTTGCCACCGAGCTCGAGCGTCAGGCCGACCTTGCGTCCCGCCAGTGCGGCCTGGATGTCCCGGCCCACCGCGGTCGAACCGGTGAAGGCGATCTTGTCGATCCCGGGCGCTCGCACCAGGGCCGCGCCCGCGCTTCCATCCCCGGGAAGAATCGCCACCACCCCGGGCGGAAGCTCCGCCTCCTGGATGATCTCGGCCAGCATCAGCGCGGTCAGCGGCGTCGTCTCCGCAGGCTTCAGGATCGCCGTGTTCCCGCAGGCCAGGGCTGGGGCGAGCTTCCACGCCGCCATGAGCAGGGGAAAGTTCCAGGGCACGATCTGGCCGACCACCCCGAGCGGCGCCACCTCACGGGCGTTGACGCCGTACTCGAGCTTGTCCGCCCAGCCGGCGTAGTGAAAGAAGTGCGCGGCAGCGAGCGGGATGTCCACGTCTCGTGATTCGCGCAGCGGCTTGCCGCCGTCCAGTGTCTCGGCCACCGCCAGCTCCCGCGCGCGCTCCTGGATCAGCCGGGCGATCCGGAACAGGTACTTCCCGCGCTCCAGCCCCGGGAGCGCCGCCCAGCTCGCCTGTGCCGCCCGGGCCGATGCGACTGCAGCCGCCACATCGGCGCCTGAAGACCACGCCACCTCGGCGATCGGCTCCTCGGTGGCCGGGTTGAGCGTGGGGACAAACCGTCCTTCGGCCGGGTCGCGGAACTCGCCGTCTAGGAAGAGGCCGTAGCGCTCGCGCAGGCGGACGTGGTCAGAGGACTCCGGCGCCGGGGCGTAGTCCCAGACGATGCTGGTTCGCGTCTCGATGCTCATTCCTTGGAGAAGTCCTCCGCGCGCCCGTAGCGCCCGGTCTCGGTCTTTGCGTACTGCATAAGGAGATCATTGAGCACGGACGACGCGCCGATGCGCAGGCGATCCGGCGTCAGCCACTCGTCCCCCAGCGTCTCCTTGACCAGGACCAGCCGGTGCAGCGCCGCCTTGCTAGTCGACACACCGCCGGCGGCCTTGAAGCCGACGCTCCGGCCGGTGCGATCGGCGTAATCCCGGATGGCTTCGAGCATGACCAGGCAGACGCCGGGGGTGGCCCCGCTCGCCGCCTTGCCGGTCGAGGTCTTGATGAAGTCAGCACCTGCCTCCATGGCCAGCATCGAGGCGTGGCGGACGTGGTCGTAGGAGCCGAGCTCCGCCGTCTCCAGGATCACCTTGAGATGGGCGTCGCCGCAGCGCTCCCGGACGGCCACGATCTCCTGTTGCACGCGGGTGTCCTCCCCGGCCAGGAAGGCCTCGCGGGAGATGACCATGTCGATCTCGTCGGCGCCTGCCGCCACGGCGTCGTCGGTGTCCCGGAGCTTGGCCTCGAGCGACACCTGACCGGCGGGGAAGCCTGTGGCCACCGAGGCGACCCGCACCCCGGTGCCGTCCAGCGCCTCCCGCGCCACCCCGACGAGCGAGGAATAGACGCAGACGGCGGCCACGGAAGGGATCTCTGGGAGCGCCGGCGCCGGGCACACCGCCTTGGCGCACAGGTGACGGACCTTCCCCCCCGTGTCCGCACCCTCGAGCGTCGTCAGGTCAAGCATCGACACGGCCAGCCGGATCCCCTGCTGCTTGGCCGTCGTCTTGATCGAGCGCTTGCCGAGCTGCGCGGCGCGCTCCTCGACGCCCACCCGGTCGACATGCGGAAGGCGCCTGATCACGATCCGAGTCTACGACTACGCTCCGAAAGGTGAAAAGTGTCCTCGTTTTCTGCGGCGCCAGCCCGGGGCGACTGCCGGAGTACACCGAGCGGGGGCGTGAGTTCGGCCGCCTCGTCGCCGAGCGCGGGCTGGAGGTCATCTACGGCGGGGCCAGCGTGGGCATGATGGGCGCGGTGGCCGACGGGGCGCTGGAAGCCGGTGGCACCGTGATCGGCGTCATCCCTCGCGGGCTGCTCGAGCATGAGATCGCCCATGCCGGCGTGACGAAGCTCCACGTCGTGGAGACGATGCACGAGCGCAAGGCCCTGATGGCCAAGCTGTCGGACGCTGTGGCCGCGCTTCCGGGCGGCAGCGGCACTCTCGATGAGCTCTTCGAGCTCTTCACCTGGAGCCAGCTCGGCCTGCACGACAAGCCGCTCGGGCTGCTCGACGTCGCCGAGTACTGGCAGCCGCTGCTGCGCTTCCTTGACCATGCGGTGGCCGAGCGCTTCATCCCGGCCTTCCACCTGGAGAACCTGCTCGTCGAGCGCGACGGCACGATCCTCCTTGACCGCCTGGCCGCGCACGAGCCGCGCCACCGGGACAAGTGGCTTGACCGCCGGGACGACGATCAGGACGTGCCGAAGACTCGGTCGCCGGCGTCGCCCAATCCGGGACGGATATAGGCGTTCTCGTCAAGCTCGCGGTCGACGGCGGCGGTCCAGATGGGAACTTCGGGATGTTCGGCCTCGACCGCGGAGAGGCCTTGGGGAGCGGCAACCAGGCAGACCAGCTCAAGTTGCCTCGCCCCGGCCCGCTTGAGGTTGTGCAGGGCCCCGACCGCGCTCCCGCCGGTGGCCAGCATCGGGTCAAGCACATACACGCGCGCGTCGGGAAGGCCAGGCGGCAGACGCTCGTAGTAGTGGACGGGCACGTGGTCCTCCTCGTCGCGATAGATCCCGACGTGGCCAACCCGGGCATCCGGCAGGAGGCGCAGGAAGCCGTCAACCATCCCGAGCCCTGCGCGCAGCACCGGGACCACCGCCACTTCCTCCCCGAGGCGCAGACCGCGCGTCCGCTCGAGCGGTGTCTCGATCTCGACCTCCCGCGTCGGGAGCTTACGCGCCACCTCGACGGCCATGATCGCCGAGGCCTCGAACAGTGCCTGGCGGAACTCCCGGTGGGGCGTGTCCCGGTCACGCAGGACGGAGAGCCGGTCAGCGAGCACCGCGTGCTCGACCAGGTTCAGCGTTTGCGGCACTGAAGCCGATGCTATCTGCACCGCGTGCCGATAGGGTCGGCGTTCAGATGGCCCATGTGAACGTCGAGCTGAAGGCCCGCGACGGCGATCCCGCCGCCACCGTGGCGCGCTGCCTGGAGCTGGGGGCCGAGGACCGGGGCTTTCTCGAGCAGTGCGACACCTACTTTTCCACCCGCCGCGGCCGTCTGAAGCTGCGTGACCAGGGGGAGGACGGCTCCGAGCTGATCGCCTACGCCCGGCCGGACGACCTCGAGCCGGCCGAGAGCGCCTACGTGCTGGCGCCGGTAGCCGAGCCGGCGCTGATGATCGAGGCCCTTGACCAAGCGCTCGGGCCCCCGCTCATCGTGGTGGCCAAGCGGCGCCACCTGTTCCTGTGGGAGGGCGTGCGCATCCACCTGGACGAGGTCGAGCACCTGGGAACGTTCATCGAGTTTGAGGCCGTGCTCGAGCCTGGGTCGGGTCCGGAGGCGATCACCGCCGCCCACCACAAGCTCGCCCGCCTGCGCCGGGAGCTCGGCGTCGCCGATGAGGCGCTCGTCGGCGGCGGCTATGCCGACCTTTTGGTCGCGGCGCCGGAGGCCCTGCTCCGCGCCGCGGACGCGGCCATGCGGCACGCCTACGCGCCGTACTCCCATTTCAAGGTCGGGGCCGCGGTCCGCGGCGCCAGCGGCGCTATCTACGCCGGCGCCAACGTAGAGAACGCCGCCTTTCCCCAGAGCCAGTGCGCGGAGGCCTCGGCACTCGGAGCCATGGTCGCCGCCGGCGAGATCGAGCTCACGGCAATAGGCGTGGTGTGCGAGTCGCCTGAGCACTGCTCTCCCTGCGGCGGGTGCCGCCAGCGGCTCTCCGAGTTCGGGCGAGCCGAGACGCGCGTGTATATGGGAAGGCCGGGCGAGACTCCGCGGACGGTCACCCTCGGCGAACTGCTCCCCGGCGCCTTCGGCCGCGAGGCCCTGGAGAGGTGAACAAGGCCCGGGTCCTGGCCGAGCTTGCCCCCGCCCCCCCGCGGGTGGGGATAGTGCTCGGCTCGGGTCTGGGCGCGGTGGCCGATGCGGTGCAGGATCCGGTCGTCGTCGGCTACGAGAAGCTCCCCGGTTTTCCGCGGCCGAGCGTCGAGGGCCACGCGGGGCGGGCCGTGCTCGGCCAGATCGCCGGGGTACCGGTGGCCGTGCTTCAGGGCCGGGCCCACCTGTACGAGGGCGGCGATCCGGAGGCGCTGCGGATGCCGGTCCGAGCCCTCAGGGCGGCGGGGGCGGAGATCCTCGTCCTGACCAACGCGGCCGGATCCCTGCGTCCGGCTGTCGGGCCCGGGCGCCTCATGGCGATCACCGACCACATCAACATGACCGGTGTCAACCTCCTGACGGGTCCCAACGATGAGGCCATCGGACCCCGCTTCCCCGCCCTGCGTGACGCCTATGACCCGGCGTTGCTGGCTGGATTGCATTCCGCGGCCCAGGTGCTGGAGATCGAGCTCGCCGAGGGCGTTTACCTAGCCGTCCCCGGCCCGAGCTTCGAAACCCCGGCGGAGATCCGCGCCTATCGCACACTCGGCGCCGACGCAGTCGGGATGTCGACCGTGCAGGAGACGATTCTGGCCCGCCACTGTGGGCTTCGGGTGGCCGCGGTGTCCGTGATCACCAATCTCGCCGAGGGTATGAGTGACGCGCCGCTCAGCCACGAGCAGACGCTGGAAAACGCCGAGCGCGGCGCGGCCGACCTGACGCGTCTGCTGCTCACCTTCATCGCTCGTGTTGGCGATGCTGACGGCTGAGCTCATCCGCAAGAAGCGCGACGGCGGCGAGCTCACCGCCGAGGAGATCACCCAGCTCGTCCAGGGGATCACCGACGGGAGCGTGACCGACGCTCAGGTCGGCGCACTGGCCATGGCCATCGTGTGGCGGAACATGACCGGGCCGGAGCGCGTGGCCCTGACCGGAGCCATGACCCGCTCAGGAGATGTGCTCGACTGGAGTGGCGCCGGCCTCGACGGCCCCGTCCTCGACAAGCACTCGACCGGAGGCGTCGGGGACAAGGTCAGCCTCCTCCTGGCCCCGATTCTCGCCGCCTGCGGGGCCTACGTGCCGATGATCTCCGGGCGCGGGCTCGGGCACACCGGCGGCACCCTCGACAAGCTCGAGGCGATCCCGGGATATGAGGTGACGCAGGAGACTGACCATTTCCGCCACGTCGTCCAGCAGGTCGGCTGCGCGATCGTCGGGCAGACGGCGCGTTTGGCCCCGGCCGACCGCCGCCTCTACGGGATCCGCGACGCCACGGCGACGGTCGAGTCGATCCCGCTCATCGTGGGCTCGATCCTGTCCAAGAAGCTCGCCGCCGGACTCGATGCGCTGGTCATGGACGTGAAGATCGGCTCGGGGGCCCAGTTCCCGGAGCTCGACCGAGCCCGCGAGCTGGCCCAGGCGATCGTCGAGGTCGCGGCGGGCAATGGTCTTCCGACCACGGCGCTTCTGACCGACATGAGCCAGGTGCTGGGCCGCAGCGCCGGAAACGCGGTCGAGGTGCGGGAGTCGGTCGATCACCTGACCGGCGCCGCCCGCGACGAGCGGCTGCTTGAGGTGACGCTGGCCCTGTGCGCCGAGCTGCTCGTCCTGGGCAAGGTCCACGCCGATCTCGACGGCGCTCGGGCGGCGGCGGTCCGGGCCCTGGAGAGCGGCGCCGCGGCCGAACGCTTCGGTGCCATGGTCGCCGCGCTGGGAGGACCAAAGGGGCTGGTAGAGGATCCCGACCGCCACCTACCCTCGGCGCCCGTCGTCGCCGCCGTCGTGCCTGAGACGGGCGGGGTGGTGAGCGCCATCGACGTCCGCGCCCTCGGCATCGCCATCATCAACCTGGGCGGCGGCCGAGCCCGGGAAACCGACGCCGTTGACCACAGCGTCGGGCTGACCGAGGCGGCAGCGCTCGGCGAGCGGATCGAGCCGGGCGAAAGGCCACTGGCCCTGATCCACGCCCGGGACCTGGACAGCGCGCGGCGGGCGGGCGACGCGGTGCGCGCCGCCTACCTTCTCGGCGACGCTCCGCCCCAGATCCCCGACCCGGTGGCCGAGGTTCAGCGGGCGGTGTAGACGCCGGTCGACTCGGCGTGATAGCCCTTGGCGCCGATCGACATGGCCAGCGGGCTGCGG
The DNA here is from genome assembly GCA_963733555.1 of uncultured Solirubrobacterales bacterium. Classification (GTDB taxonomy): domain Bacteria; phylum Actinomycetota; class Thermoleophilia; order Solirubrobacterales; family Solirubrobacteraceae; genus Palsa-465. The sequence continues at coordinate 35,644 of CAVTDO010000002.1, read as the reverse complement.
GGATCGGCGTCCTTGGCGAGGGCGTCGAGAGCGCTGCGGAAGTCGTAGCGGGGTGAGAACCCGAGCTCACGCCGGGCGCGTTCGTTCACGTAGACGCGATCTGTCGAGGGGAACATCCTCCAGCCTCGCTGGGCGTAGAGCTCTTCGTAGTCGGGGAAGAGACGGCGGACCACGGCCGGGAGGTCCTGGCGCACCGCGGTCAGGTCGGCCGGCGTGAACGGCGTGGTGGCGGTGATCACGTAGCGCCCGAACCCGATCGCCGGCGCTCGCTCCAGAGCCAGGCGGTGGGCGCTCACCACGTCCTCGAGGTCGACGCGCCGGTAGAGGAGCTCATTGACCTTGATGTTCAGGTCCTCGTGGGCGGCGCGGACCTCGTCGCGGTCGTCGGGCTCTGGGAAGAAGCGCGACGTGCGAAGGATCAGACACGGGAGCTCTTGATCACGCCAGACGAGCTCGCACAGGTCCTCGGCCGCGACCTTGCTCACCCCGTAGATGTTGCGCGGCACTGGGACGACGTCCTCGGTGATCCAGGCCGCCGGCTCTCCCTCGGCCGGGACGAGGGCGCGGCCGAACGTGCTCGTCGTGCTCGTGAAGATGAAGGCGCCCACCTGGGCCGCCACCGCCGCCTCCAGGAGATGAAGCGTGCCCGTGATGTTCGTCTCCACGAACTCGGGCCGCTCGTGCGAGCCGACGTGCGGCTTGTGCAGGGTCGCGGTGTGGATCACCGCGTCGGCGCCTTGTATGGAGCGCCGCACCAACGCGCGGTCGGCGATCGAGCCGACGAGCGTCGTCTGCGGTGATTGGAGGATGTCGAGGCCGATGACTTCGTGCCCCTCCTGGCTCAGGACACGGACGAGCGCCTCCCCCAGGTGACCCGCGCTGCCGGTGACGAGAATTCGCATCGGTCAGACATATCAGAGGCACGTGCTAAACCTCCGGCCCCTTGTCCCCCATCCCCCAAGCTGAGCTCCACGTCCACCTGGAGGGCACCGCGCCTCCCGAGCTCGTGAGCCGGATCGCCGCCCGCAACGGCGTGCCGCTGCCCGAGTCGATGCTGAGCGAGGACGGGCGCTTTCACTACACCGACTTCCTCCACTTCCTGCGCACCTACGACCTCGCCGCCAGCGTGATCCGCACCGGCGAGGACTACCGGGACATCACCTACGAATACCTCTGCCAGTGCGCCCGCGGCGGCGCGCTCTACGTCGAGCTCACCGCCTCGCCCGACCATGCCGCGCTCGTCGGGCTGAGCGACGAGGAGCACCTGGAGGGCATCGCCCAGGGCATCGACGACGCGCGCCGGGACACCGGGATCGAGGGCCGGATCCTCATCTCGGCCGTGCGCAACTTCGGGGTCGAGCAGGCGCTCCGCGTCGCCCGCCACGCCGCTGAGCACCCGCACCCTTACGTCGTCGGCTTCTCGATGGCCGGCGATGAGGCCGGATTTCCGGCCGGCGATTTCGCCCAGGCATACGCGATGGCTTCCGAGGCCGGCCTCGGCTGCACGATCCATGCCGGCGAGTGGGCGGGACCGGAGAGCGTGTGGGCGGCGCTGGAGCTCCCCATCACCCGCATCTCGCACGGCGTGCGCTCGGTCGAGGACCCCGAGCTGGTGGACGAGCTGGCGGCGCGCGGGATCGTGCTCGAGTCCTGCCCCACGAGCAACGTCGTCCTCGGTGTCTACCCGAGTTACGAGGCGCACCCGCTGCCGCGGTTGCGCGACGCGGGCGTGAGGCTCACGCTGGGCTCCGATGATCCCCCCTACTTCGGCGCCAGCGTGGCGGGCGAGTACCGCGTATGTCTTGAGCGGATGGGTTTCAGCGAGGCGGACCTGCGTCAGATCACCCGCACCGCCATCGACGCCGCGTTCTGCGACGACGAGCTCAAGACCGAGCTGCGCACGCGTCTTTAGACTCCCTGGCTGTGGCCACAGACAGCGCGATCGGGCGGATCGTTGTTGGCCCTGAGGACCTGAGCCGCCGCATCCGGGAGCTGGCGGCCGAGGTCTCGCGGGATTACGCGGACAAGGACGTTCTGCTCCTCGGGATTCTCAAGGGCGCGGTGTTCTTCCTCACCGATCTGATGCGCTTGCTCGAGATTCCGGCCGAGATCGACTTCATGGCCATCTCGTCGTATGGCTCGGCGACCAAATCCTCGGGCGTGGTGCGGATCCTCAAGGACCTCGACCGACCGATCGAGGGCCGTCACGTGCTGATCGTCGAGGACATCGTCGACTCCGGCCTCACCCTCCGCTACCTGCTCGGCAACCTGAGCGGCCGCAATCCCGCCTCCCTGGAGGTGTGTGCGCTTCTGTCCAAGCGGGAGACGCGCGTCGTCAACGTCCCGGTTCGCTACGTCGGGTTCGAGATCCCCAACGATTTCGTCGTCGGCTACGGGCTCGACTACGACGAGCGCTACCGCGCGCTCCCCTACGTGGCCCTCCTGGAGCTGGCTGGGGGGTAGGCGCGATCGTCCTGATGGAGAGACGTCGCCTACTAAAGCTGGCCTCGTGGCCAAGGCCATACGCTTCTCACGCGGGCAGCATGGCTCGGCCTCCGGGAAAGAGACGATGACCGCCGTGACGAGAGGATTCTCCAGCCGTTCCGCTCGGGTCACCCGGCGGCTCTGACCATGTGTGGTTTCGCCGGAGAGCGGTCCCTGAATGGCCCGCCCGACCGCGACGCGGTCGAGCGGATGGCCGCGACGATGGAGCCGCGCGGGCCTGACGGCTCAGGCTCGTGGTGCGCCGGACAGATCGCGCTCGCCCACCGGCGGCTGAAGATCATCGACCTCTCATCGGCGGGCGCCCAGCCGATGGTCGACGAGAAGCTCGGGCTGACCATCGTCTTCAACGGCTGCATCTACAACCACCACGAGCTCCGGGCCGAGCTCGAACGTGACGGCTACACGTTCTTCTCCACCAGCGACACCGAGGTGATCCTCAAGGCCTACGACCGCTGGGGCGACCGGTTCGTCGACCGGCTGATCGGGATGTTCGCCTTCGCGCTGTGCGAGCACGCGTCGGGCCGGCTCGTCCTGGTCCGTGATCGCCTGGGCATCAAGCCGCTCTACCTGGCCCGAACCGGGGACGCCTTCAGGTTCGGCTCGACCCTGCCCGGGCTCCTGGCCGGCGGAGGCATCGACACGAGCCTCGACGCCGTGGCGCTTCATCACTACTTCAGCTGGCACGCCGTCGTACCGGCTCCGCGCACGATCCTCCGCGGGGTACAGAAGCTCCCCCCGGCCACCCTGATGAGCATCGAGCCGGACGGCGAGTTCCGCAGCGAGCGCTACTGGCGCGCCGACTTCGCCCGCAAGCCGGAGATGGCGGACTGGGACGAGCAGGCCTGGGCCAGCGCGGTCCTGGAGAAGCTTCGCGTCGCCGTCGAGCGGCGGATGGTGGCCGATGTCCCGGTCGGCGTTCTGTTGTCAGGCGGCCTCGACTCGAGTCTCATCGTCGGGCTCCTGGCGCAGTCAGGGCAGCAGGGTCTCGAGACGTTCAGCGTCGGGTTCGAGGACGTCGGCGAGCGAGAGGGCAACGAGTTCCGCTATTCCGATGCCGTGGTCGAGGCATTCGGGACCAAGCACCACAAGATCCCCGTGGCCACCGAGCGCATGCTCCCCGCCCTGGACGGCGCCATCCGCGCCATGAGCGAGCCGATGGTCTCGCATGATGCCGTCGCCTTCTATCTGCTCTCGCAGGAGGTCTCACGCTCGCTGAAGGTGGTGCAGTCCGGCCAGGGCGCCGACGAGGTGTTCGGCGGCTACTCGTGGTACCCGCCCCTTCTCGAGGCAGACGGCAGCGGGGCGGCCACCTACCGGGCCGAGTTCTTCGACCGGCCCCAGAGCGAGTTCGCGGAGATGCTGAACCCAGAATGGCGACTCGACGAGGACGTCAGCCTCGCCTTCGTCGAGGAGCAGTTCGCCCAGGCCGGGGGCGACACCCCGGCGGACCGAGGGCTCCGCCTCGACACCGAGGTCATGCTCGTCGACGATCCGGTCAAGCGCGTCGACAACATGACGATGGCCTGGGGACTCGAGGCGCGCACGCCGTTCTTGGACCATGAGCTGGTGGAGCTGGCCGCCGCCTGCCCACCGGAGCTGAAGCTTGCCCACGGCGGCAAGGGCCCCCTCAAGCTCGCCGCCCGGGGCGTCATCCCGGACGCCGTGATCGATCGCCCCAAGGGCTACTTCCCCGTGCCGGCGCTGTCGACCCTGGAGGGTGCGGCGCTGGAGCTCGTGCGGGAGACGCTGAATGAATCGGCGGTCGAGAGCCGCGGCCTGTTTCGTCCTGAGCACGTGCGCACGTTGCTCTCGGCGCCGAACGAGCACCTGACGACGCTGGAGGGGTCAAAGCTGTGGCAGCTGGCGCTGCTTGAGCTCTGGCTGACCAAGCATGGAATCTGAGCTCGAGGCGCCGTTCGACGAAGCCTGGTCTGAACCAGGCGTCCCGCGTGAGCACTATGCGCCGCTGATGGAAGCGCTGGAGAGTGCCGACCTGGCCGAGCTCTCGACCTCGGTCGCCGAATGTCTCAGCCGCAACGGAGTGCGCTTCGGTGAATCGACGTTCGTGATCGACGCCGTTCCCCGGATCATCCCGCCCGAAGAGTGGCATGCGCTGGAACGCGGGCTGGCCCAACGGGCGCGCGCCCTCAACCTGTTCCTGCGCGACGCCTACAGCGAGCAGAAGATCGTCGCCGCCGGGCTGGTGCCGCGCGTCGTCCTCGAGTCGGCTGAGGGATATGAGGCTGACCTGGCCGGGCGGCTGCCGCCTCAGCGCTGGCCGGCCGCGGTCATCGGCTTCGATGTCGTCCGCGGGTCCCAGGGCGAGTACCTCGTGCTCGAGGACAACCTGCGCACGCCATCGGGCTATGGCTATGCCCTCGCCGCCCGCATGGCCTCGACCTCCGTCCTGCCTTCCGGGGTCCCCCAGCCCCGCGCGCTCGAACCGCTGCTCTGGGAGATGCTCTCCGGAGTGATGCGGGCCGCCGCGCCGCCCGGGGTCGAGGATCCGGCCATCGTCGTGCTCACCGACGGTCCGCACAACGTCGCCTACTACGAGCACGCCCTGGCCGCCCGCCAGCTGGGGGCGGCCCTCGCGACGCCGGATCAGCTATCGACGAAGGACGGATTCCTGGGGCTCCGTGACGAGGCGGGGAACATCAGCCGGATCGACGTCATCTATCGCCGCACCAACGAGGACCGGGTCCGCGACGGTCGCGGCGCCGTCACGGCGGTCGCTGAGCGGCTGCTCGAGCCGTGGCTGACCGGGAAGATCGGCCTCGTCAACGCGTTCGGCAACGGCGTCGCCGACGACAAGCTCGTCCACAGCCATGTGGAGGACTTCATCCGCTTCTACCTCGATGAGGAGCCACTGGTCCGCTCGGTGCCCACGACTTCGGTCGAGACCAGTACCGAGGCGGTTGTCGACCGGCTTGGCGAGCTCGTGGTCAAGCCTCGGCATGGCCACGGCGGGATCGGCGTCGTTGTTGGTCCGCACGCCCACGCGGAGGATCTCGACCGTCTCGCCGAGGCGCTGCGCCAGGACCCGACGGGGTACATCGCCCAGCCGACGATCACCCTCTCCGTGCACCCGACGATCGTCGGGGACCGGCTTGAGCTCCCGCCACGTCGACCTGCGGCCGTTCTCGTTTGGGGCCGAGGAGGTCACGCTGCTGCCCGGTGGACTCAGCCGGGTCGCCTTCGACGAGGGGGCACTGGTCGTGAACTCGTCGCAGAACGGCGGCGGCAAGGACACGTGGGTGATGCCGGGGTAGGGGTGCGCTGGCGAGGCCGCGTCTATCGTGATTGACGATGGCCACCCGCCAGGACATCCGCAACATCGGCATCGTCGCCCACGTCGATCACGGCAAGACGACGCTGGTCGACGCCCTGCTCTGGCAGTCGGGCGCCTTTAGGGCCGGGCAGGATGTGGCGGACCGGGTGCTCGATTCGATGGATCTGGAGCGGGAGAAGGGGATCACGATCCTGGCCAAGAACACGGCCATCCACTACGGCGGGGTCAAGCTGAACATCGTCGATACGCCTGGGCACGCCGACTTCGGGGGCGAGGTGGAGCGCGGTCTGACCATGGTCGACGGGGTGCTGCTCCTGGTCGACGCGAGCGAGGGACCGCTGCCGCAGACCCGGTTCGTACTCCGCAAGGCGCTCGAGGCCCGGCTCCCGGTGATCCTCGTCATCAACAAGGTGGACCGGCCGGACGCCCGCATCGCCGAGGTCGTGGACGAGGTCTACGAGCTGTTCCTCGACCTCGACGCCGATGAGGCCCAGATCGAGTTCCCGATCGTCTACACGAACGCCAGGGCGGGCCAGGCTTCGCTTGATCCGGACACCCCGGGTACCGACCTGGGTCCGCTGCTTGAGCTGCTGGTCTCGCATATTCCCGCGCCTGAATACGACCCCGCCCACCCCTTTCAGGCGCACGTGACCAATCTCGACGCCTCCCCCTACGTCGGGCGTCTGGCCATCTGCCGCGTGCGCAATGGGTCGGTTCGTCGCGGCGAAACGGTCGCGTGGTGCCGCACGAACGGGGAGATCGAGCCCGTCAAGGTCAGCCAGCTCTACGTGACCGAGGCCCTGGATCTCGTCGACGCCGAGGAAGCGGCGGCCGGCGAGATCATCTGGGTCGCCGGGATCCCCGAGATCATGATCGGCGAGACGCTGGCCGATGCCGAGGATCCCCACCCGCTGCCGGTGATCACGGTGGACGAGCCCTCGCTCTCGATCACAATCGGGATCAACACCTCTCCCCTGGCCGGCCAGGACGGCGACAAGCTGACGGCCAGCCAGGTCAAGGACCGCCTCGACCGTGAGCTCGTCGGGAATGTCTCGCTGCGAGTCCTCGAGACCGACCGGCCGGAGGTCTGGGAGGTCCAGGGCCGCGGCGAGCTGGCCCTGTCGGTGCTCGTCGAGCTGATCCGCCGTGAGGGCTTCGAGCTGACCGTCGGCAACCCCCAGGTCGTCACCCGCGAGGTCGACGGGAAGCTGTGTGAGCCGATCGAACGCATGAGCGTCGACGTGCCCGACGACTATGTAGGAGTGATCACCCAGATGCTGGCGTCACGCAAGGGACGCATGGAGCAGATGGTCAACCACGGCACCGGCTGGGTCCGGATGGAGTACCTGGTCCCGGCGCGCGGGCTGATCGGCTTCCGCACCGAATTCCTCACCGAGACCCGGGGCACCGGTCTCCTTCACCACGTGTTCGACGGCTGGGAGCCCTGGATGGGGGAGCTGCGCACCCGGCCCACCGGGTCGCTGGTCGCCGACCGGCGCGGCACGGTCGCCGCCTTCGCCCTGTTCAAGCTCCAGGAGCGAGGGACCCTGTTCGTCGCCCCCGGCGATGAGGTCTACGAGGGGATGATCATCGGGGAAAGCTCCCGCGCCGATGACCTCGACGTCAACGCGACCAAGGAAAAGCATCTCACCAACATCCGCTCCTCGACCGCCGACGAGCTCGTGCGGCTGGTCCCCAAGCGCGAGCTGTCCCTCGACCAGGCACTCGAGTTCCTGCGCGTCGATGAGGCCGTCGAGGTCACCCCTCACGCGGTCAGGCTGCGCAAGGCGGTGCTCGATGGGACCCAGCGACGCAAGCAGTCCCGCTCGGCGCGGTCCGCCGCGGCGGCCGGGTAGGCGTCCAGGGCGGGGCCTACGCCTGCGCCGATGAGTGACTTCTCCACCCGCGCGCGCTCACTGGTTGAGCACATCGAGCTGAATCCCTCGGATCCGGGGCTGGAGGAGGAGCTGGATGCGCTGCGAGCGCTCTGGCGCGCGCTGCCGGAGGCCGAGCGGGTCGAGGCGGCTGGCCCCGCCCGGGCGCTGGCGGCGGCCAGGGCGGGGGCGGCCCAGCCAGCCAGGGCCAGGTCGGTCACACCGCCGCCGGGCGCCAGCGAGGAAGCCGAGGCCCAGCTCGCGCTCCAGGGCCTGGACCGGATCGACGTTGACGCGCCGCCGGAGCGCCGCTACGCCGGTCCCCGGGATCCGGACGCGCTGCTGGCCTGGTTCGGCCTGAGCGAGTTCCGCCCCGGGCAGCGTGAGACCGTGGCGGCTGCCCTGGCCGGTCGCGACAGCCTGGTCGTGATGCCCACGGGTGGCGGCAAGAGCCTCTGCTATCAGCTGCCCGGGATCGCCTCCGACGCGCTGACCGTGGTCGTCTCGCCGCTGATCGCGCTCATGGCCGATCAGTACCGGCGCCTCGTGCTCGGCGGACATCCGGCGGCGATGATCGCTTCCGGGATGGACGCGGACGCCGCCGCCCGGGCCCTGGAGGATGTGCGTGGCGGCCGGGCTCGGATCGTCCTGTGCTCCCCGGAGCGATTCGCCTCCTCGAAGTTCCTGGAGGCGCTGGCCGAGCGTCAGGTGGACCTCTTTGCCGTGGACGAGGCGCACTGCGTCTCGGAGTGGGGCCACGACTTCCGGCCGGATTACCTGCGCCTGCGGGGAGTGATCGACCGGCTCGGCGGGCCGACGGTCATGGCCTGTACCGCGACCGCCACCGAGCAGGTGGCCGAGGAGATCAGCGGCCGGCTCGGCCTGCGCGATCCGCACGTGATGCGGGCCGGCTTCGACCGGCCGAACCTGTCCTTCGACGTGATCCCATTTGAAGGGACGGGGTCCAAGGCGCGCAAGCAAATGCTCCTCTCGCTCGCATTGAGCGATCCGGCGAATCGGCCGGCCATCGTCTACTGCGGCACCCGTCGTGATGTCGAGGAGGTGAGCGAGCGGCTGCGCTCGGAGGGATTGCTGGCGGTCGGCTACCACGCCGGCATGCCGGCGGACGAGCGTGCCTCGGCCCAGCACCGCTTCATGGCCGGCGACGCCGAGATCGTCGTCGCCACCAACGCATTCGGGATGGGTGTGGACAAGGCCAGCGTGCGGACCGTGGTGCACTGGGCGATCCCCAAGAGTGTCGAGGCCTACTACCAGGAGGTGGGTCGCGGCGGCCGTGACGGCGCCCCCGCACGGGGAATCCTGCTCGCCAGCCGGGCCGACCTGGGCCGGCTGGTCAACTTCATCAACGGTGACCGGGTCGAGCCCGACGAGGTGCACGCCTATGTCCGCCGCCTGAAGGCAGCGTGTGACGGCGAGAGCACGGTGATCGATACACCCCGTTCCGATCGTGACCGGGTGATGCTCGGGGTCGCCGAGCGAGCCGGGCTATGCACGCTTGAGCCGGCATGGGGAGGCCGGTTGGCGGTGACCTTTGGAGCATCGGCGGGCAGCGCCGGTCGGGAGGTCGCCTCGATCTGCCACGTAGCGCGTGATCGGGCCTGGCGGGCTTACCGGGCCGTCGAGTCGTTCAGCTCAGCCTCAGGCGAGTGCCGGCGTCGCACCCTGCTTGACCACTTCGGCGATAGCCGGCCCGGGGCGCCCACGGGACGCTGCTGCGATGTCTGTGACCCGGAGACGATCGGCCTGCCCGACCCCATGACGCTAACGCCGGCGAAGCGGGGTAAACGGTCTCGTGGTGAGGCTTCGGTAGAGCTCGATCCGGCGGGGCTGGCCTTATTTGAGTCGCTCCGGGAGTGGCGCGCCCGCGCCAGCGACGGCAAGCCCGCCTACACCGTCGCCCACAACAGCACGCTTGAGTCCATCGCCACGCTCCGCCCAGGCTCCCTGCCGGAGCTGGCGAGGATCAAGGGCGTGGGGCCGGCGTTCGTCGCACGGCATGGGGAAGCGGTCCTGGGGCTTGTGGCCGGGGCGTAGGCGCGGCGGCTACCCGCGCGCCCGGGTAGCGGGCGCTGACACGAAGCGCCCGTCATCGATCCAGCTGAGCCCGGATACGCTCGGCGAACTGCCGAGCGCCGTAGCAACGGAAGCGCGCTCTCTGCCCTCTGCCCGCATGGACCTCCACGATCGAGGTCATGAAGGCGGACTTGGTCTCTATCGAGGTGATCTCGTTCAGAGGGATTCGAAACTCGATCCGTCCGCTGTTCAGCTGCCTGTTCATCTCGTTGGGCTCGAAGCTCAGTTCCGAGCTGGTCAGGTGCACATGCCCACCGACCCAAAGGCCGCCGCGCTTGCGATAGCGCCTTTCAGTCCGTCTCATTGCGCGCTTGACCCGGTACGGCACCCGACTGGGAACGTCGGGACGTGCGTGCGGAAACTGCGCATTGGCGGCTTTTGTCTCGACCGGTTCGTCCATGGCTTCGCTGCGCATCACCCGGCAGACCAGCTCTCTCTCGCTGCCGGGTAGCGGGGAACACAGCGCTCCCCCTCCCGCCGTTCGAGTTTCTGGCGGCGAGAATTATCTGTGCTCGGGGATGCGGCGGCGTCAGTTGGCTGACGAGAGCGTGGGCGTGGTTCAATCATGGGATGCGCGATGCGAGTGCTGCAAGGGTTCGGCCCGCATGGCTCCGACGCAATCTCGGGGCGGCATGTTGCTTGGCACTAGTGGTGGCGGCCGTGATCTCCTCGGGGGCCTCCGCGCGTACGGCGTCGGCCGCCGCGCTGTTGAGATGCACCGCCCCGAACAGGCAGGGGCCGTACAACATGGACGTGTGGCTTGGCGACGGTCTGGGAGGCGGAGTTCTCGGCGGCGTCTACTACCCGCTCGAGTTCACCAACGTGAGCCGACACAGCTGCACGCTGGATGGTTATCCCGGCGTAGCTGCGTACCGCCCGAACTACACGCACGCTGGTCCAGCCGCAATGCGCAATCGGCAACCCCACTCAACGGTCGTGTTGGCCCCCGGCGCCACGGCACATGCGCTCCTCAGGATCTCTGACTGGGGAGCTCTGTGTTCGCCGAGCGTCGAGGCTTCCGGGCTCAGGGTTCTCCCGCCCGGTCAGACCGGCGCGCAGACCATTCCGTTCCCGTTCGGAGCCTGCGCCCATCGCAGCGTGCTCAGCATCGGACCGGTACGCGCTGGCGTCGGCATTCCGGGGTACACGACTTCGTAGGCGGCGGGACCCGAACCCGGACCCTTGGGGTTACCGGTCGCCTAAAGGTTCAATCCGCCAGCGGACCGGGGGCGGTGATCTCCGGCGTTGCCATGGCGGGAACCTGCTGATGAGCAGTGCGGACAGCGTCGGCGATCGCGGCTGAGGCGGCAAGCGCATTCTTGAGCAGGCGGTCCCGCTCCTGGTGGGTGGCCTCGAGCTGCGCCCCTAGTTCGCGCACCCGTGCCTCGCTGTCGGCGGTGATCATGGCGGCCTTGGCCGTCGCATCGGCGACGAGCCGATTTGCCTCGACTTCGGCCGCCCGCGTGATCGCTTCCCGCTGGCTGTGGGCCTCGATCAGGACGGACGCGGTCTCCTCGCCGATCCGCCTCATCTCGGTCGCGACCTCCTCACGCAGCGTCGCTGAAGCACGCAGCTCGATGAGCTCGCGGTCAAGCTCACTGAGCTCGCCCTCGAGTTCAGTGATGTGTTGATCCACCGCGCTCCGCCGGTACCCGCGCAAGGACCACGGAAACCTCCGCTCCTGCCGCTCACTCTCCCGGCCTGTGGCGCCGATGCGCTCGCCTGCATACGCGACCATGACAGCTCCCTTTCTCGTGTCTCGAAGCCACAACAGGGTTTCGGGGTCGGCGGGCGGATCCCTGTCGTCGCTCCGGGCGCCGCTTACTCGCTCGAGGGCCGACCGGCGACGCGCCGCGTCAGCCTGTGACGTTGATCCTGGCCGGCAGAACCGCGAGTGTCGCTTCCGCTGAGATGTATCCGGGATCGGTGGCACGAGCGTGGCGTAGGCCAGCGCGTGTGAACCGCAGCGTGATCGTGGCGTTCCCTTGCGGACCGGTCTGCACCCGATGACCGGCGATCCGGACTAGGGCGCCCCGAACCAGTGCCGAGTGGCCAGCAGTCAGAGCACTGACGTGAAAACGCACCCGGACCGTGGTTCTTACCCCCACGCTGTGGGGGCTGACGAGAAGTCTGAGTCGCGGCCGCGCGGCTGTGCAGCTGGGGCGGCGGAGCGATCCGTTGGTGAGCGATCCGAGATTGACCGCGTTGGCCATGGCTTGATAGCCCGCGAGGGAAAAGTGCAGGTGGTCGCCGCCGTCATAGGGCGGGTTGATCCGGCTGGGATCTGAGGGGTCACGGACCGCGGCGTCGAAGTCGATCACGCCGTCGGACAGCTTCTGGCTGCGAATCCAGGCGTTGACCTGTTGGCGCAACTGGTCTGCCGCAGCATCGCCGTAGGCGGGGACGACCGTGCCGCCGGAGGGGGTGAGTGTGCCCAGCTGGATCTTCAGCCCGGCCTGGTGCGCCTGTGCGATGAGGGTCTGGTAGCCGTCAATCAGCTGCTGCGCGGTGATGCCATTGGTTTGCCCGATGTCGTTGATGCCCTCGAGCACGATCACCTCGGTGACGCCGCTCTGCACCAGGGCATCGAGCCGAAAGCGCGTCAGCCCGGCGGCCCCGAACATCGGGATCTGACCGTCTTGGAGTACCCGGTTGCCGCTGATCCCGGCATTGAGCACCGACAGCGGGATGTGCGCGGCCAGCAACCGGCGCTGGAGGTCGTCCGGATAGCGGCCGTTGGTGTCAATCGTGGAGAGGTTCTCGTTCAGCGGAGTAAGCGTGCCTTGAAAGCCGTCGGTGATCGAGTCCCCGAACGCGACGACCGAGCCGACACTCTCAGGCGCCTGCACATCGAGACCGTCCAGGAAATACCAGCCCACCGAGGCGTTGCTGGTCGTTTGTTGCGTGAATGCCGCCCCTGAGCTGTCGCCGCTGTGATCCCCGCTGGCCGCCGGCGAGAGATAACTGGTTTGGCGGGTGATGAAGTGCTCGGTCGGCGAGGTCACGGTGCCGGGCACCGTCACGCTGACAGCAAGATCCTGAAACGCGGAGAAGCTAAGACTGACCGGGTCGCTCACCACGTCGGCACCCGGCGCAATCGTCACCGTTTGCGACCCACCTAAGGTCACTGACCGAAGCGAGCCCGCGACCAGCGCGGGACCCGAGTCAACGATCCCGAGGCTTACCGGCCCGAGTGTGACCGGGGCGCTCCCGAACCGATTACTGAGGTGGATCCGCAGCGTCTGCCCGCCGAGGTGCGGGGCGATGATCATCCTCAGCGTCTGGTCGGAAAGCGGCTGGGTCTGGCTGGCATCGCTGGGAGAAGCGAGCCAGGATCCAACCCAGTGCGACTGGGCGCATGCTGCCGGTCGCGCCGCCGCCGGTCCAGCCGGCGCAGTAATTGCCGCACACGCCAGAGCTACGAGGATCACGCGCGACAGCGAGACCAACAACCGCTGCCCACTCGACACACCACGCTCCATATCAACCGGTAAACCCTGGAGCGGTGGAGCGGCGAGGGAGCGGTCGCTTGTGCCGGCGCTTGCGTCTGCGGTGGTGCTTCTTGGCGCTTGCGCTCGTCCCGTACAGCGGCGCGCACGCTTTGTCCGAGGCTCCGTTTCCTTGGACCGACGCCGGCCAGCGCCCGCGCCCGAGCTGGACGCGACGGTCGATGTCCTGCGCGTCGGCCGGGAGGAGCACTCCCTGCTTGATGTCGGCCAGCGAGGCTTGGCACATCTTCGTGCGGTAGTCCGCGAAGGTTGGATAGAGACTCGCGAGCTCCGCATTGCTGAACGGCCGTGTCGTCCCGATCAACACCTGGCCCTCGGGGTTGGTGCAGGTCCCCTGGTACTGCGCGACGGGCACCTGGATCTGGGGTAACCGAAGGCCACCCTCGGCGTTGCCGAATTGGTCCGCATCAACGCCTCCACCTGCACCGTCGGGCGAGGCGGTGCCCTTGGGATCGAAGTTGAGCGGCGGCGTGATCGGCGCGGCGTGGCCGGTCGTTATCCATGTCTGCAGGGCAGCGAAAGCAGCGTCGTGGGCGTACTGCTGTGGCAGCTCGTCCGCTCGAACCGGGTCCTGGGCGGTAAACAGATTGCAGACGCCACCCGTTCCCCCCTCAAGGCCCCAGTTGCCCGCCGTCTCCTGGCTGTAGCTCTGCGGCACGCCGGTGTTATCCCAGTTGTGCTCGGCCTCGCCGTAGGCCCCGATCCACGCGTCGACGTGACTCGCCCCGGCGATCTCCCACACCCGCTGGTCCGGGCCATTGTGCATTCCGGGGCGCGACTCGGCCATCCCGTCCAGGAACATCGTCGGCGCCGTCGGTGCGTAGGTGAAGGGCGTGCTTGCATTGGCGGTCGGCCCGGCACACTCACCGTGGTCGATCATGAACGCGTCGAACACCGGATCGATCGGCTTGGCGTCGAGCAGGTAGCAGGACAGCCGCTCGGCCGATTGCGACTCGCCCACGGCAATGATCCGCTGTGTCGCTGTGCCCCCAAGGACGGTGCCGCCGGCCGGTGACTTGAGCGCTTGGGCAATCTGGGTGAAGAGGCTCTCGCCGTAGGAGGGTCCTCCCTGTGAGGGCGCGACGGAATCGGCGGTTGGCGCGTAGGGCGGGATGTGGATCTGTCCATAGCGGACGGGGTCCTGAGAGGTAAGGGGCACACCGGTGGGCTGAACCGACACGGCGACATAGGTGAAGCCGGCGTGTAGGAGCTCCCGGTAGCCCTCGATCCAGTCGACGTCGGTGTCCTGCTGGAGGCTGACGTTCATCCATTCGAGCACGACGGTGCCGTTTGACTGCTTCGGGTTCACCGGACGCCTGACGATGATCCGGGTCGTGAACGGGAGCGACGGATAGCTCGTCGTCTGCGGGAACCCGGCCATGTTCCCCTGCGCGGTGCCGGAGACGAGATATTCCTGCTCGGTGTAGCCGTACGGAGCGAGCGAAAGCTGCGCGGTCTCCGCGGGCGCGTGCAGCTTGGCCCCGGTCGTCCCAAGCGGGCCTGAGAACGACACCGAGGAGCCCGACTGTGCGGTCGCGGTCGGGGCTCCGAGCCACACGACGGCGCCAGCCACAAACACGATCGCCGCGAGCGCCAACGCGAACACTCGCCTGGGCCTCTGCCCGGCCAACGATGTAGACAATTCCTCGTCTCCTCCCGTGGACGTGCCGCCAGCCGCCTGCAGAGCGGGCGTGCCGCGGCCGAGTCTTTAAGTACGTCTAGCCGATTTGTACTAAAGACCTGCGGGCAGTGTCGCAGTTGCGGCACGACGCCTACTGCGGACGCCAAGCAGCGCGGCGTAGACGTCGCGAAGCCGGCCGAAGTCGCCGCGGAAACCGTTCGCGGCACCGGCGTAGAGGAAGGACTCCGCGATCCGGACGATTGCGTAGGCGACCACATCGGGGTCCGCCGGCGGGTCATACCCCCGTCGCATCTCGAGCTCGATCGTCCCCTCGATCAGCCTGACTACCCGCGGCTCGACGACGCCGTCAGAAGCAGTCAGGATCCGCTGCGCAGCTTCACGCTCATTCTCGAGGAAACAGCGCAGCGGACGGGCATCGGCGAGCGCACGCAACTGGCCGACAAACACCTCGACCAGGCGTTCGCCGCCAGCCCCGGCCACGGCACGCTCAACCCGTTCGAACAGCGGCTCGACGAGCCTCACTATCAGCTCGCCCAGCACCCGATCCCGGGACCCGAACCACCGGTGGACGGTGGCGCGAGAAAGTCCGAGCTCTGCACACACCGCCTGGACGTCAACCCGGTCGCCGACTAGGAACCGCCGCGTCGCGGCGTCCAGAAACTGCTCCTTGGTTGCCGACGACGGCCGGCCCCTGAACGCGCGCACCCCAACACTCGCCACACGTCAACCGTAGCGCGGCCGACCGATGTACAAGGTGCGTTCGAGGTCGCACCACGTGTGAGGCATCGCACATCGGAGAGCCCAGAGCCGCTCCGCGGACAGGACGTTGGACTCAGGCAGCGAATAGCGGACGATGTACGCGTCGCGTGTGCTGCGCGAAACCGGCCGCGAGGTCCGCGCGGTCCTGCGCGCCGAGACACCGACCCACAGCCGCCTCCGAGATCGGCTCGCCGCCGTTGCCCTCGTGACGGTTGGGGTCGATCTGATCTGCGCGGTCCTGGCCTTCCTGTTCGAGCACCATCAGCAGCAGACCCAGATCAAGAGCTTCGGCAGCGCCATGTTCTGGACCACGACACAGATGCTGACCGTCTCCTCCAGCCTCCAGAACCCGATCTCAGCCCCGGCCAGAGTCCTGGACGTGCTGATGGAGATCTACGCGATCACGGTCATCGGTTCGCTCGCGGGATCGCTCGGCGCGTTCTTGCTCAAGCGCGGCGAGGAGCTCGACAAGATCGCCAAGCGCGCCTAACTCCAGCGCCTTTAGTCTTGATTACTTCGGATTGCTTGACTTTCCGCCGAATGGGAGGACAGTGGGTGTATCGCTACGGAAGGCGCCCCCGGTCGGAACGGTCTTGGGCGCGTCCCGGAAAGGGCCGACTACTTGCCCCTGTTGCACAGGGTTCCCGCCTAAGTCCCGTCGGACTCGGGCCGCAAGGAGAGCAGTGAACGCAGATGCGGGCACCCCCGCGTCGGACGTCGGTGCTCAGCCACCCAACTAATCACCTGCCCATCAGGTAGATCGGACGGTCTCAATGACCGCAGAGCGCACACCGGTTGTGTTCATCCACGGCCTATGGCTGCACGCCACCAGCTGGAATCCGTGGCTCGAGCTGTTCCGCGACGCCGGCTATGACCCGATCGCCCCCGGCTGGCCCCAAGAGCCCCCGACTGTCGAAGAGGCTCGTGAACACCCGGAGCTGTTTGCCAACCAGAGCATCGACGACGTCACCACCCACTTCGCGGGGATCATCGAATCACTGGAGACCGAGCCCGTGATCATCGGGCATTCCTTCGGCGGCCTGTTCACCGAGAAGCTCCTCGGCCAAGATCATGGCCTCGCCGCCGTCGCGATCGACCCGGCCCAGATCAAGGGCGTGCTCCCACTTCCCATAGCGCAACTCCGAGCAGCGCTCCCCGCCCTGGGCAATCCGGGGAACCTCCACAAGGCCGTCTCCCTCACCGCTAAGCAGTTCCGCTACGGGTTCGGCAACGAGCTCACCGAAGAAGAATCAGACAGCCTGTTCGAGCAATGGGCGATTCCCGGTCCGGCCCGGGTCGTCTTTCAAGCGGCGGCCGCGAATTTCGCCCTGCACTCCGAAGCGAAGGTCAATACCGACAACGACAAGCGCGGACCGCTGCTGCTCATCTCCGGCAGACAGGACCACACGGTCCCGGACGTGACGACGCGCTCCACCCTCAAGCAGTACCGAGACTCGACCGCAGTCACCGAGCTCAAGCAATTCGACGGGCGCGGCCACTCACTCACGATCGACAGCGGATGGCGAGAGGTCGCCGACGCCGTGCTCGAGTGGCTAGAGCCCATCACCGCGCACAACGCCCTTGCCCAGGCGAGCACCGCCTAAGTGAGCAGCTTCGGCACTCCGCCCGCGGGCACACCCCGCTCGTGGGCGGTCTGCCGGAGCACAAGGCAATTGAGGCTGGTCTGGGATTCCGTCCCTATTGCAACGGATTAGGCGTCGCTACTTGTCGTTCTCGTCTTCGTCGGCATCCTCGGCGAGGATGCGGTAGAGCCCGCGCCGGGTCTCCGCGAGCAGCGCCCGGGCCCGGTCACGCTGCGCGGGGTCTCCCGCGGATGCAACTTGGAAGGTCGCCTTGCCGATCTGGATCAACAGAGGGGCGAGCTCGGTCAGTGGGTTCTCGGCGTCCTCCCCGCCTTGCTCCCATGGGGCCGGCTCATCGGCCCGGCTGTCGAGATGCTCACGGCCGGCGTCAGTGATCCCAAACCGGCGGACTCCGTCGGTTTCCACCGAGCGAATCAGCCCCTCGTCCTCGAGCTGCGCCAGTCTCGGATAGACCGACCCCGGGCTTGGCCGCCAGAGCCCTTCGCTGCGCTCTTCGATCGCCTGCATCAGCTGGTAGCCGTTGCTGGGCCCTTCGGCCAGCAAAAGCAGGAGCGCCAGGCGTACGTCCCCGCGCCTCGCCCGGCCGGGTCCGCGCCGGTGGGGGCCCCACCCGTGACCACCGAACGGCCCCCCTTTCCACAAGCGCCCCAGCGCAATCAGATCGCCGATGTCTTCGAAGGGAGGGCCGCCGCGGCGGCCCTCAGCCGCAGAGAACCACTTCGGCTTTGCACGGCGCCGGTTCGGCCCCCGGGCGCCCGCCCAGTCGTGGGCATACGCATCACCGGTCATATCGACAACGCTCCTCTCAGATCCACGGTTCCGAGCCGCGGCGCGCACCTGCCCACGAGCGCCTCCGGCGTCCCCAGCTCATCCTCCAGATGAAGAACACAATCGGTATCCACAGCCAGGAGGCGCCATGTTCATGTCCGGTCGCTGCCGAGACCACGAGCGCCGCGACCAGGATCGGAACCAGCGGCAGCAGGCGCCAGCGCCAGGTCCGAGACCAGCCGACCGACCGATGCTCGTCTCGCTCGTCTTGCCTCGGCAGGTCGCTGACAAGCTGGTCGAGCTCGCCGAAGGTTCTCGCGTCCAAACAGCGCTCGAGGCGCTGCTGGAACTCGTCCGTGTCCAATCGTCCCTCGGCGTGGCTGTTGCGAAGGCGCTCCGCTATCTGCTCGCGATCGGCATCAGCGGCGCGGAGCTTGGGGTCACGGCCCGCGAGGCGATCCCACAGGTGCTGGTTGGTCATGTGAGCCTCCCTCGGTGAAATGGCTTGTCGTCCCCCGTGCCGGTTCACGCGTGCGCGAGGTGGCAGTCAGGGATAGCTCAAAGATATATCGCGAGCGTTCTGCTGTCAAGAGCAGCTGCGAGCGAGAGCTGGCTCCGGCGCCACCCATCTCCACACGCGTACCGGACTAGGAGTCAGCAGGAAGGAGCGTGAACGAGCCTCCCTGAAGCGGTCGAACGGCCCCGAAGTGCCGCTGGTCGAAAGTCATGATCCGTGTCGTCCGAAGCTTGCGCGCTAAGACGATGACGGAAAGATCGGCCAACCCAAGCTTGAGGTCGGCGTAGCGGCTGTCGACGCGGAGGGCGGCCTCGTAATCGCTCGCATCCAATCCGGAGCTCTCGTACCTGCGGGCGGCGAGGTCCTCGAGAAACGCGCGGCGTGCCCCAGGCCCAAAACGGTGACCGAACAAGTGGTCAACCTCAGCCGTCACCGGGGCGGGGACAAACAGAGCCCCACGTTCCGGCCGAAGGAGTTCCAGGAGCTCTCCGCGGAGCGGCTCGGCCTCATGCAAGCGCAACGAGCGGTGCCGCGTCTACGATGAGTGTCACTGCCCGAAGCCTTCAAGCAGCTCATCCTCCGGGATCTGAGAGATTGGGCGGGGGTCGTCGTCAAGACGCGGAAACTGGCTGCGAGCGCAAACGTCCCGTCATCCTTGCCCGGCGGGACGTAGGCAGTGATTGCCTCCCGAATGATCTCGGCCCGCGAACGCCCCTCGGATTGAGCAAGCTCGGCAAGTCGACGAGACCCAAGATCACTGAGATAAACGCTCGTCTTCCGCACGCATGTAGGTACCACGTAGGGCGCGTCGGCTGCGGGGCTGACCTTCGGGTGATGAAGCCGACAACGCCTGCTATGCCGCCCCCGCCAGGCGGGGGTGCGGATGGGCGGCCAGCAGCGCCTTCGTGTAGTCGTCCTGGGGATCACCGAAGACGGCACCTGTGTCGCCGACCTCGACGATCCGCCCACGGTTCATGATCGCCACCCGGTCGGCAACCTCGGCCAGCACGGCGAGCTGGTGGGCCACGAACAGGATCGACAGCTCGAGCTGCTCACGGAGGTCCAGAAACAGATTCAGGAGCTGCGCTTGGACGGAGACGTCCAGCGCGCTGACGGCCTCGTCCGCAATTAGGACCTCGGGGCCGACAGCAAGTGCCCGCGCGATGGCGACGCGCTGGCGCTGCCCGCCCGAAAGCTCTCGGGGGCGGCGCTTGGCCAGCCGTGAACTCAGATGCACCCGCTCGAGCGCATCACTCACGAACTGCTCGCGGTTCTCGCTCCCGGGCCGGGAGTGCACCCGCCCGGCCTCGTGGAGCGCCGCCCCCACGCTCATCCGGGGATTGAGCGAGGAGTAGGGATCTTGGAAGACCATCTGCATTCGCCGCCGCAGCTCACGCAGCTGGTTTCCCCGGGCCGCACGGACGTCCACGCCATCCAGCTCGACAGTCCCGCTGTCGGGCTCGACCAGGCGGATGAGGCAACGCGCGAGCGTCGTCTTGCCGCTCCCAGATTCGCCCGCCAAGCCGAGGATCTCGCCCCGGCGAAGCTCCAGCGACACGTCATCGACGGCGAGGACGGTGTCCGTCTGCACGCGGCTGACGCGCTCGGTCACGGTCCGGCGCAGCCCGAATCCCTTGCAAAGATTTTCCACCCGTAATAGCGGAGCGGTTTCGTTCATGCCTGGGCTCCGGCGCGCGTTGGCTGGTTGGCCGCGCCGGATCGGTACGGCCGAATGGGGCAGGCCGTCGTGTGCTCGGGCGAGATCGGCTCGAGCGTCATCGGCACCGCCTGGCAGACCTCCTGCGCGTGCGGGCACCGGGGCCTATAGACGCAGCCGGCGATCGACTCGGTGGGGTCTGGGGGGATGCCGCGGATGGTCGGGAGCCGGGTCGGCCGTCCCGCTGCCTCGATCCGGGGAATCGATTCGAGCAACCCACGGGTGTAAGGGTGCTCGGCGCCGCCGTACACCTCGGCCACTGGCGCGCTTTCCACGATGTAGCCGCCGTACATGACCGCGACGCGATCACACACTTGAGCGATCACACCAAAGTCATGCGACACGAGCAGCACGGCCATCTGCCGCTCCTTACTCAACCGGATAAGGAGATCGAGTATCTGAGCCTGCGTGGTTACGTCCAAGGCGGTCGTCGGTTCATCTGCCAGCAGGAGGCGGGGCTGCGAGGCGGTGGCGAGCGCGATCATCACGCGCTGGCGCATTCCGCCGCTGAACTCGTGCGGATAGGACAGGGCGCGGCGCTCGGGGTCAGCGATGCCGACGTCCCCCAGCAACTCCAATGCTCGTGCTTGGGCATCAGCCTTGCCCAGACCGAGGTTGGTCCGCAGCGTCTCGGTGAGCTGATGTCCGATGCGGAACACTGGGTTCAGCGAGCTGAAGGGGTCCTGATAGATCATGCCGACGTCATGGGCCCGTAGGTCGCGTAGCTCACGTGGTTTCATGGCCAGCACATCGCGTCCGTCGAACTCGACCTCGCCCGCCGTGATACGGCCCGGATAGGGGATGAGCCGCATGACCGAGCGGCAGGCCAGCGTCTTGCCCGACCCGGTCTCCCCCACCAGCCCGACGATCTCGCCCGGCTGAACTGTGAGTCCGGCGTTACTCACGCCGGTGACGTCACCGTGGCGGGTCGCGAACTCGACCCGGAGCCCGTCGATTCTGAGCAGCGGCTTGGACGTACCCATCACTGCAGCCTGCCACGCAGCCGACCATCGGACAAGCCGTCGCCGAGCAGGCCGGCCCCGATCCCGAACAGCACTACCACCAGCCCGGGCAAGGTCGTGACCCACCAGGCGCTGAGCAAGACGCCCTGGCCGTCGGCGATGATCGATCCCAGCTCGGCATTCGGCGGCTGAGCGCCAAGGCCGAGGTAGGCCAGGCTGGCGAGCAGCAGCAGGTTCACGACCATGTCCAGAGTCGAATAGATGAGCGATGAGCGGAGCAGGTTGGGTAGAGCGTGGCGCAGGATCGTCCGGCGCCTGGAATAGCCGAGCGCCGTGGTCGCGAGCATGAACGGTTGCTCACGGAGCACCAGCATCTCTGAGCGCGCAAGTCGGGCGTAGAGCGCCCAGGCGACGATCGGTACCCCGATGAGAACGCCTTTGACGCCCGGTCCCACGATCGCGATGACCGCTATGACGAGGACCAGGAAGGGAAACGCGATCACGACGTCGATGATGCGGGCCAGTACGGCGTCGACGATCCCGCCGAAGTAACCCGCTGTCGCCCCCACCAGCACTCCCACCACCAGCGGCGGGTAGGTCACGACCAGGACGATGGCCAGATCCAGGCGCAGGGCATAGAGCGTGCGGCTGAGCACGTCTCGCCCGGCGCCGTCGGTTCCCAGCAGGTGAGTCAGCGACGGGGCGCCGTAGATGTTGGCGAAGTCGAGCTGGTTCTGTCCGTAGGGCGCGATCAGCGGTGCGAGCAAACCGGCCAGGAAGAGGACAAGAAGGATCCCGGCTCCGATCTTCGCCCCCAGCGGCAGGCCGCGCAGCAGTCCGCGACGGCGGCGTACCTCGACCGGTCCGGTGGCCGGTGCCGAGGGTCCGCTCAGGGCGTCGACCACGCTCATCTTCCGGCCAGCCTGACCCGAGGATCGAGGAACGCCTGTATGAGGTCGGCGGCGAGGCTGGCCAGCACAACCGCGGCGCCGGCCAGGAGAACGAGGGCCTGAACGAGCTGATAGTCACGCTTCTCGACCGCCTCCACGAGCAGGGAGCCGAGTCCCGGGAGCTGAAACACCTGCTCGATCACGACGGTGCCGCCGATCAAGAAACCGATGTTGACGGTCAGGATGGTGAGCGTGTTCATGAAGGAGTTGCGGAGCGCGTGCTTTCCAACCACGCGCAACTCACCCAGCCCGCGTGAACGCGCCGCCTCGATGTACTCGCTCTGCAGCACCTCGAGCAGGCTCGAGCGCAGGGTCCGGACGACCACCGCCGCCAGCGCCAGTCCCAGCGCCAACGCCGGCAGCGTCAGCGTTCGGAAGAACCCGGCCACCCCGCTGCTGTACCCCGAGACCGGGAACCACCCCAGATCCAGACCGAAGATGAGCGCGAGCATCAACCCTAGCCAGAACGCCGGCATGGCGAAGGCGACTGTCGTGCCGACGCGGATCGAGTTGTCCGTCAAGCCATGGGGGCGGAGCGCGGCGATGACGGCCAAGGGAACGCCGATCAGGGCGGAGAGGAACATCCCGTAGCCGATCAGCTCGGCACTCGGTCCGATCCGCTGGCCGATGAGCTGACCGACCGGTGAGCCGATCGTGTACGAGGTGCCGAAGTGACCCTGAAACGTGTGGGACAGGTAGAGCCCGAACTGCGACAAAAGCGGACGGTCGAGTCCCAGCTGATGGCGGATGCGGGCGATGGTGGCGGGGGTCCCCCGCCCCGCCAGCTCGATCTGCACCGGGTCGCCGGGGACCAGGTGAATGATGAAGAACGTGGCCACGAGCAAGCCGAACAGGACCACGATGGCCAGCGCCACCCGTCGGACGACGTAATTCAGCACCGGACCCCGTCCGCAGTCGTGACCCGCCCGGTCATTAGGTCAGTTTCTTATTAGCTGTGGGCAATCCACGTGTCCTCGAGGTGATCGGAGCCGAGCCCGTCCAGGTAGGTCCCGCAGACGTTGCTCCTATGGGCGTTGACGAACGGCAGGCTCAAGACGTTCATCACCGGGGTCGCATTCATCAGGGCCTGCTGAATCTGGGCCCATTGCTGGACGCGCGATGACTCGTTCAGGGTCGACTCAAACTTCAGGACCATGGCATTGATCGTCGGGTCCCTCCAGTTGCTCTCGAAGCCCATGAAGCCGTTGCCCCAGTTGGCCAGGAAGTCCGCGTACTCGTCCGGCACCGTGATGTCGCTGGTGAAGGACGCGAACGGGAACACCATGTCGTAGGTCCGGTTGGTCCAGTCGTTGGTCACCGTCGCGGTGTCCTGCTCGATCAGCTTGACCTTGATGCCGATCGCGCCGAGTTCCTGCTGGAGAGCAAGGGCCAACTGCGTGTAGAAGTCGGTGCCCGACGGGTAGGTGAGCGAGGTCGAGAAGCCGTGGGGGAACTTCGACTGGGCGATCAGGCTCTTAGCCTTGGCGACGTCATAGGGATAGGGCTTCACCACGCTGTCCGGGGCATCCATCGCGAAGCTCATGAGCACGCTGTTGGGGATCGTGCCCACGCCGTGGATGATGTCCTTGTTGATTAGGGCACGGTCGATCGCATACTGGACCGCCTTGCGCACGTTCAGATCCTGGAACGGAGCTCGCGCGTGATTCAGCCATAGGCCCAGGAACAGAGGCACCTTGGCCGACTGCACCTGGATGTTCTTCGTACCGCGGAGGGTGTCGACCTGCGAGAACGGCACCACGTCCATCGACTGCGCGCTCCCCGACTCCACGGCCAGGATGCGGGTGTTGCTGTCGCTGACGAAGTTGTAGCGGACCGAGTTCAGGTAGGGCTTGCCGGACTCCCAGTAGTAGGGATTCCGAACGAACGTGATGTAGGACCCCTTGACAAAGGACTGAACCTGGAACGGTCCTGAGCCCACCGGATGGTTGTAGAAGGCGGCGCCCTCCTTCTCGACCAGGTTCTGGGGGAGGATGAACGCAGGCCAGATGCTGATGTCGTAGAGGAAGGCGGCCACCGGCTTGGTGAGCTGGACCTTGACAGTCGAAGCGTTGACCACCGAGGCGTGACCGAAGCCTCCCGCCACAGCGGCCATGATCGTGTTGATCTTGGGATTGCCGAACCGGTTGAGCGTCCACACGACGTCTTGCGCCGTAACCGGCTGTCCGTTTGAGAACTTGATGCCGGGACGCAGGTAGAAGGTGTAGGTCTTGCCGTCGGAGGAGACAGTCCAGCGTTCGGCCAGAGAGGGAACGATCTTGTTCGTCTGGCCGGTTGGATCGGAACGCACCAGGCCGCTGTAGATCTGGTTGTAGGCGAAGATGTCGCCGTTGCCGTTCTTCGGGTTCAGCGGATCGAGGGTCTCCGTGGCTGCCTGGCGCTCGTAGACGAGTGCGCCTCCGTGGACCGGGCTGGCGGTGCAGGCGGCGCTCTTCGAGACGCCGGAGGACCCTGACAGCGAGGCGGTGGTTGAACTGCCGCCGCTGCTGCTGCTGCCACCGCACGCGGCGACGAGGAGGGTCACAACTCCTGTTATGAGGATGGCTCCGGTCTTACGCATATGTCTTCCTCCGGCGGTTCGGATGGGTCTTGGTCTCACGGCTGGTACTGCGCGGTGCGGGCTCTCTGAGACGGTCGAACTCCGCCTCGATAAGGCTGAGCTGTCGATCGCCGCTCAGCCGCTCAGGGGTAAGCAGCGCGTGGAGGCTGAAGCCGTCAATCAGGCCGAGCAGGCGCTCCGCAATGTCATCAGGGGCTTCGTCGGCGCGAATTTCGCCCGCCTCCTGCCCCTCCCGGACAAGTCTGGTCAGGAGGTCGATGAGCAGGGGGCCGCGACGCTGCGGGCGAGCCACGAGGTCGTGCCCGCGGATCATCAGGCTCCAGTAGTTCATGAGGAGCTGGGTCTCGAGCTTGCGCACGTCGTCGAGCGGAAGGTTGTCGACCACCAGCTCGTAGAGCGCGTTCGCCCCGGTCAGGCCTTCGAGCTTCTCATCCCACCGCGTGGCGATCCGCTCGTAGGCCAGACGCAGCGCGGAGACGATGATCTCGTCCTTATCGACAAAGTAGTGGGCGAGGACCCCAGTCGACCACCCGGTCTCCTTGGCGATCCCGCGGATGGTGGTCCCCTCCATCCCATCCCGCGCAATCACGCGCCACACCGCTTCGAGCAGCTCCTCACGCCGCTCACCGTGATCAACCTCCTTGGGCATCAGTGGTACACCGCCTCTCCGACAAAGGCCAGCGCCTCATCGACATCGCGCGCACCGGCATCCGAGCCTAGGCCGCGGACGTTCAGCGTCCCGGTGGCGCAACCCAGGCGGGCGGCTTCATCGATCGGCCAACCCGCGCAACGCGCGACGATCACGCCGGCGCAAAAAGCATCGCCGCATCCGGTGGTGTCGATTACCGTCGCCTCGGAGGTGGGCACACTGCGCTCGCCGTCACCATCGAGGATCAGGCATCCCTGGGGTCCTCGCTTGATGATCACACAGCTGGCACCGAGCGAGTGCAGCCGCTTCGCAGCCGCGTGAACATCGGTTTCGCCCGTCGCCGTGAGCGCTTCGCCGTCGTTGGGCATGAAGATGTCGACCTGGGGAAGGCACTGGGCCAGCAGCTCGGCCGGCGCGTCGCCGCGCACGCCAAGACAGTCCGCAGTCGTGAGCGCGCCGTGGCGGCGCGCGTAGGCCAGGATCTCGCCCGCCGGTGCCCCGTCAACCCCAGGCAGGGCCGTGAGTCCACCCAGGTGAACGGCGTCGCAGGTCGCGAGCGCGTCCCAGTCGACATCATCGAGGACAAAGGTCGCGTTGGCACCCGGGACGTGCCAGGCGGGACGGCTCCCGTCGGGATGGATTGGCAGCATCGTCGCCGACGTCTGCACCCCCTCCTTGCGCGCCAGGTGGGAGGGGTCGATCCCCTCGGCCAAAAGCACCGAGACCAGGAAATCGCCGACGTTGTCACGTCCGGTCGCGCCCATCGCGATCACCTTGGCCCCCAGCCGCGCGAGGTCGACGCTGGTTCCTCCGGCCGTGCCAGCCACGGTTATCCGGATCTCCTCGAGCAGGCTTGAGATCTGGCCGCGCGGCAATTCGGACACGGGGCGCCCGAGAATGTCGACGATGTACGTGCCCATGGAGGCCACCGTGGGGTGTGACTCCCGCAGCTCGGTGGCGAGCGTCTCCTCGATCATCGCGTCCCCACCTCGACGCCGCGGCGCAGTCGCCGGGCCCGGTCGCGGACGGCTTCGAGCTCGTCGGGGCTGAGGATTGTGGGCGAACCGAACAGGGTCGCGTGGTAATAGAGCGACGCCAGCCACTCCAGCAGGATCGCCCTCCCCACCGCCTCGCCGATGTCACGGCCGATGACCACGGCCCCGTGGTTGGCCATCAGTGCGCCGCTGCGTCCGCGCAGGGCGTCGATCACCGATGCCGCCAGGTCCTCAGTCCCGAACGTCTCATAGCGAGCCACCCGCACCGGGCCGCCGAAGTGGTTGATCGTGTAGTGGATGGCCGGAAGCTCGTTCGCCACGGTGCCCAGAACGGTCGCGTAGTGCGAGTGGGTGTGCACGATCGCCGCCGCGTCGGTGGCTCCGTAAACCGTCAGATGGAGCGCCAGCTCCGAGGAGGGCTGCGGTCCCGAGCGATGGTCCTCGGGGACCACGCTTTCGCTCACGCCGACCTCCACGCAATCGTCGGGCACGAGCGCGTCAAGCTCACAGCCACCACGGGTTATGAGGACGCGCTCGGCGGAGCGCAGACTGAGATTGCCCGCTGATCCGACGACCAGCCCCGCTTCAGCGACCCGTTTGGCCCCGCTGATCAGCGAGGCCCGCGCGGCATCGTCAAAGGACGATGGCATCGGGCTCAGCGGTCCAGTGCCGCGCAGCGCCAATTGAGCGCTTCGGCCGCGAGCCATAGGCTGGCGAAATCAGTGGCCTTCTGGGTGATGCTGTCTCTCCTGCGTCGCTCCCTCGCGGGCAAGACTTATACCAAACGTGTGAAATAAAGATCAAGGGCAGGACAGCGAAGCGTTCAGCGGCCCGTGAAGTTCCCTCGCCGGGGTTGATTATCGGACGTTTGATATATATCTTCGATCTAACGCATGGGAGCGGTGTGGCACGACTGAGCCAGGCATGACCAATCTCCTGAGGCATCCCGCGCGGGGAACCCCCGAGCGAGACCAGCTGATCGAGCGCCTCGCCGACCGGGCCAAGTTCGTCCGCCTCGAGACGGTGCGGCTCACCCGGATCGCCGGGGCCGGCCACTACACCGGCACCTTTTCCGCGGCCGAGCTCTTCGCCGCCCTCTACTACGCCGAGCTGCGCTACCGGCCGCTTGAGCCCGGCTGGCCCGACCGCGACCGCTTTCTGCTCAGCAAAGGCCACGCCGCGATCGGCCTCTACCCGGTGCTCGCCGATGTCGGGTTCTTTGACCCGGCCCTGCTCGACGACTACACGCGGCTCGACAGCGCGTTCGGCGACCACCCGGATATGCGCAAGATCCCCGGTGCCGACTTCAGCTCAGGCTCCCTCGGTCACGGGCTGTCCGTCGGCGTCGGAATGGCCCTGGGGGCCCGGGTCCAGGGACGCTCGTTTCGCGTGTTCTGCATGATGGGCGACGGCGAGCTCGACGAGGGCCAGGTCTGGGAGGCGGCGATGGCGGCCAACCATCTCCAGCTCGGATCGCTGATCGGGATCGTCGACCGAAACCACCTCTCGATCGACGGCGACACCGAGAGCATCATGCGCCTCGAGCCGCTGGACGCGCGGTTTGAGAGCTTCGGCTGGAAGGTCCACCGCATCGACGGGCACGACCTCGACGCGATTCTCGATGTCTTCAACGCGCTCGACGACACGACCGTCGGGCCGCCCCAGCTGGTGATCGCCGAGACCGTCAAGGGCCGCGGAGTTAAGCGCATGGAGGGCGACACCAATTGGCACGTCGGCAACCTCCAGGGCGCCGATTACGATGACGTGATCGCCGAGATTCAAGGTGGCCTGCAGCCACTGGTGGCCGGTGGTAGCGATGGCTGAGGCCACCCGCGACGGCGCCACGGGTCAACAGATAAGCGACACCTTCCGGGGCACCGGCGGTGCCGACAAGCTGAAGGACTCGGCCACCGGCCGCGGCATCGAAGCCCGAACGATTCCCGCGTTCGTCGCCGGCGAGGAACTCGCCGAGCTCGGTGACGTGGATCCGCGGATCGTCGTCCTCACGGCCGACCTGGCCGGGGCCAACCGCACCATCGATTTCGCCGCCCGGCATCCGGACCGCTTCTTCAACGTCGGCGTGGCCGAGCAGAACATGGTCTCGATCGCCGCCGGACTCGCTTCGACCGGCATGATCCCCTTCGCGGCAACCTTTGCCGCCTACCTGGCACTGCTCGCCTGCGAGCAGGTCCGAACCGATTGCGCCTACACCGGAATGCCGGTGCGTCTCCTGGCCCACCACTCGGGCATGAGCCTCGGCTACTACGGAACCAGCCATCACGCGCTGGAGGACATCGCCGTAACCCGGGCCATCGCCGATCTGACGGTGATCTGCGCCACCGACGCGAACCAGCTGCGGGCCATCCTCCGCCGCTCGCTCGACTGGCCTGGAGCGATGTACATACGGCTGGGGCGCGGCCGGGACCCGGAGGTCTATCCCGAGGTCCCGGATCTCGAGATCGGCCGGGCGATTCGTCTCCGGGATGGAGACGATCTGACGCTGATCGCCACCGGGTCGGAGGTACGAGCCTGTCTCGACGCGGCCGAGAGCCTTGGCGCGGACGGGATCGCCGTGCGCGTCATCGACATGCACACGATCGACCCGCTTGACCGCGAGGAGGTTCTCGCCGCGGCGGCGGAAACGCGCGCCGTTCTCACCGTCGAGGAGCACAACCTCACCGGAGGGCTCGGCTCCGCGGTCGCG
Source organism: uncultured Solirubrobacterales bacterium (assembly GCA_963733555.1). Lineage (GTDB taxonomy): Bacteria > Actinomycetota > Thermoleophilia > Solirubrobacterales > Solirubrobacteraceae > Palsa-465. The sequence continues at coordinate 6,525 of CAVTDO010000002.1, read as the reverse complement.
GAGACGCTGGCCGAAGCGGGCACGGGCGTCGCCTTCCGGCGCCACGGCGTGCCCGACGAGCACGTGGTCATCGGGCCGCCCGCGGCCCTCTACAGCCGCTACCGCCTCGACGCAGCGGGCGTCGAAGCGGTGGCGCGTGAGCTCATGGGAGCAGAAAGGCAGCCACACGAATGACTGACACCGCCAGCCAGAAGAAGGTCCGGGCACTCGATCGTGACCTCAGGCGGCGCGCCACCGCCGTAATCCCCGGAGGGATGTTCGGCCATATGACCGTGGGGTCTCTGCCGGCCGCCTATCCGCAGTTCTATGAGCGCACGGAGGGCACCCGCGCTTGGGATGTCGACGGCAACGAATACGTCGACTTCATGTGTAGCTTCGGGCCGATGATCCTCGGCTACAAGCATCCTGCGGTCGAGGCTGCAGCGCAGGCCCAGCGAGTCAAGGGAGACACCCAGCCCGGGCCCGCGCCGGCCATGGTCAATCTGGCCGAGCTCCTCGTCAAGCGAATCGACCACGCCGACTGGGCCATCTTCGCCAAGAACGGGAACGACGCCACGACGGTCTCGCTCATGGTCGCGCGCGCCCACACGGGTCGGAACACTGTCCTCGCGGCCACCGGCGCGTATCACGGGTCCGCCCCCTGGGCCAACTTTCGTCTCGACGGCGTGACCCCCGAGGAGCGCGCGAACCTCCGCTACTACGACTTCAACGACGTGGCCAGCGTCGAGCGCGCTATCGAGGAGGCGGGGGCCGCGAACGTCGCGGCGATCATCGCCTCCCCGTTCAAGCACAACGCAGGCTTTGACCAGGAGCATGTGGACCCGGCCTTCGCCCAACGCCTGCGCGCGCTATGCGACGAGCTGGGGGCGGCGCTCGTGCTCGACGAGGTTCGGGCCGGTTTTCGCCTCAACCACGGCGGCAGCTGGGAGCCGCTCGGCGTGAATCCCGACCTGAGTGCCTGGAGCAAGGCCATCGGTAACGGGTATCCGATCGCGGCCATCGTCGGAGGCGAGGCCTACGCCGAGGCGGCAGCACGCATCTTCGTCACCGGCTCGTTCTGGTTTCAGGCCGTCCCGATGGCGGCGGCGATCGCCACGATCGAAGCCCTCCGTGAAGAGGATGCCGTCGGCACCATGGAGCGAATCGGCAACCGGCTGCGCGACGAGTTCGAGGACTTGGCCCGTGACGCGGGCGTTCCGATCTGTCAGACGGGGCCCGTGCAGATGCCGAACCTGAGCTTTCCCGACGACACCGACTTCGCGAAGGCCCGCGCGTTCAGCTCCACGATGCTCGAGCGCGGAGTGATCGTGCACCCGCGTCACAACTGGTTTCTCTCGGCCGCCCACACCGACACGGATGTCGACCGCTTCCTGGAGGCGGCCGAGGAGGGGCTCCAAGCCGTCCTCCAAGCCGACTGAGGGGACGCCCGGTGAGCGAGCAGAGCGGCCACACGTCTCGCGTCCTCGTCGTCACCGGCGGACACCCGTTCGATGAGCCGGCGTTTCTGGCCACCTTCGATCAGCTTCCGGACATCCAGTGGGAGCATGCCCCGGTCCCCGGCGCGCGGGAGTACTTCCGCCCCGAGCGGGCGGGCGAGTTCGACGCGATCGTCTGCTACGACATGCAGGGCATCGAGTTTCGCAAGCCCGACCCGCCCGGGCGCCTCGAGCCGCCGACCGACTACGTCGAGAGCCTGCGCGGGATGCTCGAGGCTGGCCAGGGGATCGTCTTCCTCCACCACGCGATGTCGGCCTGGCCGGCCTGGCCGTTGTGGGCCGAGATCGTCGGGGGTCGCTGGCATTACCTCCCCGGCGAGCTCGAGGGTCGCCAGTGGCCGGCGTCAGGCTACACAGCCGAGGTGGAGCATCACGTGTCATGCCTGGACCCCTCCCACCCCGTCTGTCAGGGCGTCGGCGAGGGCTTTGACATCCTCGACGAGGTCTATCTGAACCCGGTCCTCGAGGACCGGATCGTTCCCCTGTTCCGGACCGACTTCGACATGTCGCCGGAGAATTTCTATTCCGGCGAGCTGGCCATCCAGGGCCAGCTCTGGTCACGGAACGGCTGGACGCATCCGCGCGGCACCGGCATCATCGGATGGGTCAAGACGGCCGGGATGAGCCCGGTTGTCTACTTCCAGCCGGGACATGGCCCGTCGGCCTACGCCAACGCAGGCTTCCGTCGCGTCCTCTCCAACGCGATCGCCTGGGTCGGCTCGAAGGAGGCCCACGACTGGGCGGCTGAGCACACGACCCGCTTGGCGGCGTGAGCGCCGTCGCGTCATCGCTTGACCCGCGCGTTGACGCCCTCGCGCGCGAACTCTCGAACTGGGGGCGCTGGGGCGAGGCAGACGAGATCGGCACGCTCAACCTGATCACTCGGGACAAGCGACTCCAGGCCGCCGGGTGCGTGCGGTCAGGCACGGCCATCTCGCTGGCCCTTGAGCTGCGCCCTGATCTTCCCCAGGCTCCCGGGTCGGGCCGCCTGAATCCCCAGCACGTGATGGCGGAGACCGGATCGGACGCCGCCATCCTCGACAGCGTCACCGGATTCTCGGACGACATCCTCATGATGTCGGTTCACGCGGCCACGCACTGGGACGCCCTCTCGCACGTTTTCCACCGCGGCCACATGTACAACGGCCGCGCCTGCACCGAGGTGACGAGCGCCGGCGCGCAGGCCAACGACATCGTGGGCTTCGCCGAGCGCCTGGTCACCCGTGGAGTGCTGGTGGACACCGCGCGCTATCACGGTGTGGACGCGCTGGTGCCCGATCACGAGGTCACGGTCGAGGATCTCGAAGCGACGCTCGCCGCCCAGCACGTGGAGCTCGAGTCCGGCGATGTCCTGCTCGTGCGCACGGGCCAGCTGGGACGGATATCAGCCGCGGGTGACTGGGGCAACTTCACCGAGGTCGGTGACCAGCTGCCGCTTGAACCCGGGATCGGCCTTGACTGCCTGCCCTGGCTGCACGAGGTCGGCGTGGCGGCGATCGCGTGCGACAACTGGGCCCTCGAGCACCTGGGGGCAGACAGCTCACGCCTCCCCGTGCACGAGGTGGGCATCGTCCACATGGGGCTGCCCCTGGGGGAGATCTTCCAGCTTGACCCGCTCGCCGCCGCCTGCGCGGCCGATCAGCGCTACGACTTTCTCCTCGCAGCGGGGCCTCTGCCCATCCGCGGCGGCGTGGGCGGGCCTGTGAACCCAATCGCGATCAGGTGATCCGTGCGAGCCGACGCGACTCCGCTTGAGGATGTCCTGGTCAGCGAGCGTGAGCTGTGGCTGGACGGGCCACCACATGCCTTGTTCAAGCGCCTGCGCAGCGAGTGTCCCGTCCACTGGACATCGCACTTCAGCGAGTACCCCAGCGAGGACGGGTATTGGTCGGTGACGCGCGCCGACGATATCCACGCGGTGAGCCGGGACTGGCAGACGTATTCGTCCGAGATCGGCGGGATCACGACCGCCACGGAGGGGTTCCCGCTCGAGCTGATCCAGGCCATGTTCATCGGGATGGACCCCCCGAAGCATGACCGGCTGAAGATGCTTTTTCAGGCTGGTTTTACGCCCAAGCGCATCGCCGCCCACGAGCCGCGAATCCGCCAGATTGTCAGCGACGTACTCGCCCGTCTGGAGGGTCGCCGCACGGCGGATCTCGTGACCGATGTTGCCCAGCCGATTGTCTCGCGGGTGATCGGGAGCTTCATGGGGATCCCCCCGGAGGACGACGCCGAGTGGGCGGCACTCATGAACTCGGCCCTGGGCGCCGACGATCCCGACCTCAACCCCGGCGGCGTGGACAGCTTGGCCGAGGTCGAGCTTCCGCAGATATTCGAGCGCTGCCGCAAGCTGATCGCGGAGCGGCGCGCCCATCCCACCGACGATCTCACGTCCGTCCTCGTGCATGCCGAGGTCGACGGCCAGGCGCTCGAGGAGGAGGAGATCGTCATGGGCTTCTTCCTGCTTGTGGCGGCCGGCAATGACTCCACCAAGGCGACCTACTGCAGCGGCATGCACGCGCTGATGGAGCACCCGGACCAGCTGGCGCTAGTGCTTAGGGATCCGGGGCTCGTGCCCAGTCTGGTCGAGGAGTCGCTGCGCATGTTCCCCGCCTTCTCTCACTTCCGGCGCACGGCCACCCGCGACACCGAGATCGGCGGGCAGAAGATCAAGGAGGGCGAGAAGGTGGTGATGTGGTACGTGTCCTCCAACCGAGACGAGTCCCGCTACCCCGATCCCGACCGCTTCGCCGTCACCCGCAATCCCCAGCACCAGGCCTTTGGCGCGGGCGGGCGGCACTTCTGCCTCGGCACAGCCCTGGCCCGGTAAAAATGGGAAGATGAGCAACCGGCGGGAATATGGAGATAGCGTTTGTAGGGTTAAAGCCGGGAATTCACGAATTTCAATACCTGGTCAATGATAAGTTCTTTGAAGAGTACCAGGACCAGGCATTTCAGGAACATGAATGCCCTGGTAAAGCTGAAACTAGATAAGAGCAACAGCTTTATGATGCTTCGCTTCCAGGTGGACGGAAAGGCAGAGGTCACCTGTGACCGCTGCAGCAACGAGCTTCCTCTGCAGCTTTTCGATGACTTTACCATAACAGTAAAGCTGGTCGATGACCCTGAACTTATGAATGAACAGGAGGAAGACCCGGATGTTTACTACCTTTCACGCGGTGAGAGCCATGTGGATGTAAAAGACTGGATCTATGAGTTTCTGAACCTGAGTATACCTATGCAGAGGACCTGTGAGTATGAGAATATGGATGGACCTGACTGTAATCCTGCGGCCCGTGAGATATTGAATAATATGAGGCCAAAAAAAGACCTGCAGGATAATCCTTTATGGAAAGGACTGGAAAAGCTGAGAGGACTTGGAGAAGAAGAACCTGGCTAGTAAAATAAGAATCTGTTGAATAAAGCCAACAATAAACAATAAATTAAAGAATTAAATACCTGATATATGCCTAATCCCAAACGCAGACATTCGCAGCAAAGAAGTGCCAAACGCAGAACGCACTACAAAGCCGTAGCTGCTACATTGACTACCGATAAAGCTACCGGCGAGACACATGTACGTCATCGTGCACATGTAAGCGAAGGAAAGCTTTATTACAAAGGACAGGTAGTGGCCGAGAAATCGCCAATAAAATAAATAGTTGCCTTTTTTTCAATAATCCACGGTCATGCTGATTGGCAGGACTGTGGATTTTTTATTTTTGGGTTACATGAAGATTGGAATTGACATGATGGGAGGTGACTTAGCCCCCATGGAAGCAATCATAGGAATAAAAGAATATATAGAAACCGGAACTGCTGGTATAGTGATGATCGGTGATGAAGGGCAGGTCAGCCAGCTGCACCAAAACTATCTTTCTGAAAATAGTAAGTGCTCACTGGTGCATGCTCCACAGATCATAGATATGCATGAACATCCTACCCGTGCCCTGAAAGAAAAACCTAAATCATCTATCTCCATTGGCTTTCATTTATTAGCAACCGGTGTTATCGATGCTTTTATAAGCGCCGGCAATACAGGTGCCATGCTGGTGGGCAGCATGTATGCGCTGAAACCAATAGAAGGAGTGCTGAGGCCTACCATATCGACCATCATTCCTAAAGAGAACGGCAAAACAGGGCTATTGCTGGATGTAGGCCTTAACAGCGATTGTAAACCCGAACATCTAAACCAGTTTGCCGTCATGGGCTCTGTATACGCCCAAACAATACTTGACATTGCAAACCCAAAAGTGGCACTTCTTAATATAGGGGAGGAGGAAGGTAAGGGTAACCTGCTGGCCCAGGCAACTTATTCTTTACTGAAGGAGAACAGGCATATAAACTTTGTAGGAAATGTAGAAGGCAGGGACCTGCTGATAGATAAAGCAGATGTGATGGTATGTGATGGATTTACCGGAAACATCATTTTGAAAATGGCAGAAAGCCTGTATGAGATAACACTGCAGAAAAATATTCAGCATGAATATTTTGAGAGGTTCAACTTCGAAAACTATGGAGGGACACCCGTGCTGGGTATATCTAAACCAGTGATCATAGGTCATGGAATATCAAAAGGGAAAGCATTTCATCAAATGATATTGCTGGCAGAGAAAATGGTGCAAACAGATGTGATGAAAAAGCTTCAGAATGAACTGGAAAATGAATAAGGGAATAAAGAATCTAATTCTTTTGGCACCAATGCTCCAGAGCTTTATTTTTGCACTCCAAATTAAGGAATGATCTCGTAGCTCAGCTGGTAGAGCACAACACTTTTAATGTTGGGGCCCTGGGTTCGAGTCCCAGCGGGATCACGGCCACTTTTTGAAACCCTCTATTTTAGAGGGTTTTCTTGTTTGTGTCAATTCTGGTGTACTTTATAGTGTACTTCTTGCAAAATGTAATTTACAATTCAACATTGATTAAAAGAATTCTGAGATAATTTTTTGCTCCATTCATATGAGTTTCATTAGTTTCAGTTTCTAGTGAACTGATCCAATTAAAATTTTCAGTAATACAACTATTG
>CAVTDO010000001.1:0-265224 GCA_963733555.1 uncultured Solirubrobacterales bacterium | reverse complement strand
TCGTAATGAAGGGGTCCCCGGTTCGAGTCCGGGCGTCGGCTTCCAAGAAAGCCTTCCCGTGACGGTTGTGAAGACGACCCCCAGGCCAGCGGACCTAACAGGTCATGCGCCTCGCTCGCTGGAGTTGGCACCGATTCACATCTGACCGGGGCGTCTGTGTATGTTTGGCAGGTGGGCGTATTTCGCTGGACCGTCGGGGCTGGGCGGCGACACCTTGGTCGCGCGGTACACGACGCCGGGGGCGCAACCCGAGCCGATATTCGGGCGCTTCGTTCCGAAATTCAGCAGCTGCGCGACGAGCTGAGCCGGCAAGGGACCGGGACCGCTTCGATCAGCAATCGAATCGACTGGATTGAGCGGGCATACGGCGAGATGACGGCGAAGCTCGAGTGGACGGAGAACATGCTCGCCATCGAGGCGTTCAGCCGCTTCATCCGGTCCGCGCAGCTCGCCTCCAGTCCGCTCGTGTCGGTGGTACTCCCGACCTACAACCGGCCCGACCGCCTCCGGCGCGCCATCGATTCGGTGATTGGGCAGCGTTACTCACGGTGGGAGCTGCTGGTGGTGGATGACGGTGGCGAGGCAGGCTCGCGGTCGGTCGTTGACGCCGTCGGCGACGACCGGATCAGTTGGAGGCGCATCGTGCATCGGGGCGCTTGCGCGGCACGCAACGCAGCGCTTGAGGCCGCGACCGGCGAGATCATCGCGTACCTGGACGATGACAACGTGATGGATGACCATTGGCTCTACTCAGTCGTCTGGGCGTTTGAGCAGCAGCCGAACCTGAACGTTCTGTACGGAGCATTTGTGATCGACGACGTCCTGAGAGTGGGCGGCGAGGCATCGGGGGCCATGCCCCGCACGTTTCTTCATTCGTGGAGTCGAGAGGCACTGCGCCGCGGCAATCTCGCCGATATGGGGGCCATCGCGCACCGAAGCGGAATGGAACAGGCTCGATTTGACGAGAGCCTGGAGGCGATGGGCGACTGGGAGATCCTGCTGAGGCTGACGGAGGACAGCGATCCCCTAGTCCTGCCCGCCATCGCGTGCTACTACCTGACCGACGACCCGCGGCGGCTCACCCTCGGTCCCAGAAACGCGACCGACGGGGCGACCGTCATGGCCCGAGCCGCCACCCTGCCACGATGACGAGCGATCGCCCGAGGGTTGTGATGCTCGGCTTCGATGCCATGGATCCAGAGATCACCGAGCAGATGGCGCGGAACGGCGAGCTCCCGGCGCTTCGAGAGCTCTTCGCCTCGGCCGCCAGATGCCCAATCCGTAACCCTCCCGGGCTGTACGTCGGCACCCTGTGGTCGACGTTCTTCACCGGCCGCTCGGCCGCTGAGACCGGCTTTCACTGCTGGGAGGAGATCGTTCCCGGTGGCTATGAGAGGAGGCTGACAACACCGGCCTCGATTCGTGGGGAGCCATTCTGGGAGGCGATCAGCGACGCGGGCAGGCGAGTCGCCGTTCTCGACGTTCCGCATTGTCGCGCGGAGCGTCCGATCAATGGGATCCAGATCTCCGAGTGGGGCTGCCACGATCGACATTTCGGGCTCCGAACCTACCCGCCCGAGCTAGCCCAGGAGCTCGTCAACCAGTTTGGATTGCACGCGGTGCTCGGGGCGGACCCATTCTCAACCCGCGAGTGGGCGCCCGACGACTACCTCTTCCGCGAGGAACCGCTGCGCAGCGGAGAAGAAGACCAGGCACTGCTCGAGGGGCTGCTTGCCGGCGCCGAAGCCAAGCGGCGGTTATCGGCAAGCATCCTGGCCGACGAGGACTGGGACTTCTTTCTCAACGTTTTTGGCGAGCCGCACAGTGTCGGGCACCAGCTCTGGCACGTCCACGACCCCACCCACCCACGCCACGATCCCGCCGTCCGGGCAAGAATTGGTGACCCGCTTCACCGTCTGTACCGGGTCATGGACCAGGCTGTCGGTGACGCGCTGAGCCAGGTCGACGAGCAGGACACGCTTCTCGTCCTGCTGAGCCACGGGATGGGACCGCAGTACAACGGATTACACCTGCTCCCGGAGATCCTGCGCCGGCTCGACGCTGCGGATCGGTCGCAGACAGGACGGTCGATCGAGGGCCGAACCCTCGGTGCGGCCTGGGCGGCCATGCCCGGCTGGTTGCGCCCAGCGGCCATCAAGCCGCTGGCTGCCCTGTTGCGAACGCGTGCCGCACGTCGACAACTCCGCGCCCCGCCCGCCTACGACACCGAGGACCAGCGGCGCGCCCAGGGCTTCTTCACCAGTCCCAACAATTTCGCGGTCGGCGGCGTGCGAATCAACCTCGTAGGTCGAGAAACGGAAGGGCGCGTTACCCGCGGCGCACAGCTTGACCAACTCTGTCGCCGCCTCGAGGCCGATCTTCTGGCCTTGGTCAACGTCGAGACCGGATCACCTGTGATCGTTGGCGTCGAACGCTCCGACCATCACTACGACCGTGAGCCGCTCGACGCCATCCCGGACCTGTTCGTCACCTGGAATGACGAGCATCCGATCGAGACGATCTGGTCGCCGAGGTTTGGCTTGCTGCGCGGGCAGTACACGCACTGGCGCACCGGGGATCACCGGCCCGGTGGCTTGTTGCTCGTGCGCTCCCCAAAGACGGCTTCGCGCTCCGAACTCCCCGCCCTCGACATCGGTCGGCTTGGGGCGGTGATCGCCGACGAGCTCGGGGTCGTGCCATCCGGAGCAGGGGAGCCGAACGGTGAGGACGGGACGGCAGCACTGAAGCCGCTCGCCGCGCGCACTCAGTCGCCCTGATGGGTAGGAACAGTCGTCCTGATGGCTAGGAACTCAGCCGCTCAGCGGACGTGGGGACGCGCCGGCAAGGCCGGGCACCAAACCATGTCCCGAACCTGGCAACTCCGGGCGTCGGCTTCGGGAACGGCCCCGCTAGGGCCGGACTTCAGGGACCGTATGGACCGCCGTAAGTTGTGGCGTCGACGATCTTGTGAAACATCGCGTCCTTGTCGGGCTCCGCGTCCCCCGCACGCCGGTTCTCGTCCTGGACAGCCATCCGGTGCTTGCGTAGAAAGCGTCGAACGAGCTTCGCCGAGAGTGATTCTCGATGAGTTTTTCGGATGATCACTTTCCGTAGGCTAGATCTATCGGTTGCTGCTGACAAGCACCGACCGAGTTGCTCGGTAGAGCGTGTCGGTCCCGGGTAGCTGTCGTCTATTCGACGGCAGATCGAGGAGTGATGCGGTGATGGCTGACAGGGCGATAGACGTGTATTTGAACGATCATCTCGCGGGGGCGATGCTCGGGAGTGACCTTGCCGAACAGATCCGAGCTCGTCACGAAGGTGATCCACTCGGAGCGGTGATGACTCCGCTCGCTCGTGAGATCGAGGAGGACCGCGAACGCCTGGTCGACCTGATGGACCGAATGGAGATCAAGCGGAACCCCATCAAACAAGCCACTGGTTGGCTGGCGGAGAAGACGAGCCGAGTGAAGTTCAGTGGCATGGGCTCGGGCGAGCCGGATCAAAGCGCGTTCATGGCGCTCGAGTCCCTTGCGCTTGGGGTGGCGGGAAAGGCGAGCCTCTGGAGGGCGCTCAGAGAGATCCAGAGCCAGTACCCAGCCCTGATCGCGACCGACCTGCAGGAGCTAATCGCGCGAGCTGACCGACAGTACGAGCTACTCGAGCGCGAGCGCTTGGCGGCTGGTGGGCTTGCGCTAGCCAACCGCGAAAGCGTCCGTTGACTGACTGCTTGGGCCAACCCTCGAGGCGGCGGGCGCGACGGCGGTGCCCGATAAGCCAGTCAGGGGTCCCGTAGGGTTGCGCCGTGCCGTTCACGCTCAGGAACCTCAAGGAGGATCTGGAGGACATAGCCTCTGTCTTCGATGGCGCACCCGATCTGGAGTTCCGCGCGGCGACCAGGGCGCTCGAGCTCGAAAAGTCCGGGCTGACCTACCAGCGGGTCCCGCCCGCCTATCGCTTCCCGTACGGCCATACGCACAAGACGCAGGAGGAGGTGTACGTGGTCGTGCGCGGGAGTGGGCGGATGAAGCTGGACGACGAAGTCGTCGACATCAAGCAATGGGACGCGGTGCGCGTCCCGCCTGGCACGTGGCGAGGCTACGAGGCCGGGCCGGAGGGCCTAGAGATCCTCGTCATCGGCGCACCCAATCTCGGTGAGGCTCCGCGCGAAGACGTCGAGGGCGAGCGCGACTGGTGGGCTGACAAGCGCCAGATAGGTGAACACCCGTAGCCCGGCTTGCGTGATTCCGGGCCAAGCACGGAAGTATCGCGCCGAGGCCCCCGTGCATACACCTCACCCTGGTTCCTGGCGCCTGGCTCTTCGTCTCGCGCTGCTACGTGCGCATCTGCGCACCGACCTGCCGGTGTGGGTGACGATGTTCGATGCCACCGTTACCCGCGAGCTGCAACACGTGGTGTCTAGGGTGAACGTGATCTCGCCGGCCGCCCTGGTGGCGGACGAGCTTGCCGCTCTCGGGGACGCTGGCGGTGGCGGTGGCGCGGTCCTCATCGGGCGAGCCGAGACCCTGCATTACGCCGTCAAGGGTTACGAACTCGGTTACCGCCAGTTGTCTCATGACGTTTCCCGTCCAGCTGATTCGCCGGGCCGCTCGTACTGCAGCGATCCCGGGGTATCGAGCAGCTCACCGCTCTCAAGCAGCGTCTTGAGGCCGGAGAGGATCATCGGCCAGCCGCCGTAGAGCTGCGCGTTCGCATCCGGTGGGAGTTGGTCATGGATCACGGTCAGCCGGCACGAGGTGCCGACGGGCTCGATCTCCCACGTCACCCGTGTCGTTCCCTGAGCCTTCACCTCGTCGCTCCACAGCGCCTCGAAGGTCTGCACCAACAAGCGCGGCGGGTCGACGTCGATGTTCTGGCCCTTTGCGATATCCAGCACCCCGGGGACCCTGGCTACGTACTCGGAGCCAGGCGTCCAGTCTGAGTGCGTCTCGACCCCGAAGCTGTACTTCCTGCGCTGCTCAGGGTCGGTGATCGCGTCCCACAGCCTCTCCGGAGTTGTCTTGATGAAGACCTCGAACACAGCGGTACCGGCGGCGACCGGCGCTGTCCCCTCAGCCCACGAGACCATCTTGACCGTCTCCATTGTTTCCTCCTCCAGATTTGTCTTGAGCCAGCTGAGCGTCGTCACCCAGGGCTCCGCGTATTTGCTCACCCACCGGTCGTGGGCGAGCCGAATCGGGACCGCGTTCAGGTAATGGAGCTTCTCGCGGCCATGTCGCCTCGTCACGACGAGGCCCGCCTCCTCGAGTACAGCCAGGTGCTTCATGACGCCAAAGCGCGTCATGTCGACCCGAGCCTCAAGCGCACTCAGCGTCTGCCCGTCCTCCTTGAACAGCTCATCGAGCAGACCGCGCCGCGTGGGGTCGGCGAGCGCTTTGAACACCTTGTCCATGGCGCTAATGATACGTGACCATTTAGTCACATGTCAAGTTCCGGCCCCGCGCGGCCAGCAGGCGACGGGCGGACCCAGGGTGCATCAGTGGCTAGCCGATCCGCCCGTCGATCCGGACGTGGACGGTGTCGCCCGCCTCCTTGCCAATCGTCGTCCGCAGCTCCGCCTTGACTGGAAGCCTGTGCGTGCCGTCGCCCTGAGCCATCAGCGCACCGGTGAACGGCTCGCCATCGATCGCACCGCGGATCTTCACCAAGCCGCGCGTGCCGAAGAGTTCGGCGACGTCGTCCATCAGCACACACGTCCACGCGCCGGGATTGTCTCCCTTCTGAAGTTGAGCATCGAACTCTCTGAACATGACTCTTCGGACTCTCGCACGCCCGCCAACTCATCGCAGAGCGAGCTCGGGTCGCCCTCGCTTACGGGGAAAGCGGAAGCGCGGCCACCGAGAGCACAGTGCCGGTCTGATCGACCACCCACCGCCGGAGGCGTGCGCTTAGGGCGGCGATCAACCGGATCCTGCCTGCTTCCAGGCGTCCCTCATGGGCTGCCGATAGAACACAAGCAGCGGGATGGCCGCCAGGAGGGGATTGCCTCATCGAGTGGCCCTGGGAGAGGCATGAGGCCGACGGCGGCGGCGTAAACGGTTCACCTCGCACAGTATGCGCGCCGCTCGCTGCCGCCTTGATCGGTAGTCGTCGAACGTCTCCGCGGAAGCGCCTAAGGCTGGCTTCGCGATCTAAGCGATACTGCTGCGCCGATGGGGGGTAGGGAGCGCCTGTGCCCACCTTGCCCTGGACCGAGTGCCGCTACCGGCCGCGCGACGGTGAGTCGCTGCACGTGCTCACCTCAACTCTGCCGCTTCAGGGCTATCGCGATGTCCCGCGCTTTCTCAGGTGGACGCTGAGGATTCGCAAGCAGCTCGCAGACGCCGAGGGCGTCGCCGGGTACAGCCTCGATGCGCGCCTGCTGCGGAAGACCTTCTACACGCTGTCCGCTTGGTCCAGCGCGGAGGCGATGAACCGGTTCGTACGAAGCGGCGATCACGCCAGCATGCTCACGGATATGGCCGGCCGCCTCGGGCAGCCAGTGTTCGTTGAATCAAGCGCGAGCCCGGCCGAGTTGCCCTTAGATTGGGACGCAGCCAAGCAGCGACTCGCTGAGGAGCGCGCTCGCGGCAGCTAGCGTCGCGATGCTGATCCGGCACTCCCCGGGGGCTCAGCCGCCTTCGTCCTGGGCGCTGCGCCAGGCTTCGAACTTCCGCCGCATCAGCTCGGCGCTCGCTTCGCTCAACAGACGCGGAAAGACCTTGGGCGGACTTCCAATCGGTGCCAGCGTGTCGGGATCAATCAGCGGCAGCTCGGCAGCATCAAACGCACTGCCGATCCCAGCAGCGACCACAGGGGGCGTGTTCATCATCCCGCCTGAGTAGGGCTCGTCATCGATCGCGAACTCCCAAAGCTTCGCCGCCTCCGCCCGAGGTCCGGAAACGACCGCCGGATCTTGGTCGATATACGCGGGGCGATGGTGATAGCGAAATACAACCAGGGTCTCAGGCCGCGAGCCCACCAATTCAATCGCGTCCATCTCCACTAGCCCTGCATTCGCGCTCATCATGTGCTCGCGCAGGAAGTCAACGATTCGTTCCTCGTATTTGCGCGATTGTGCGTGATCTAGGTCCTGCGGCAGTGAAGCGTTGGGATCGTCGAAAAGGTCCATCGCAAGTCGCCTCACGCCTTCCCGGTAGCGACGTAGGCCAGCACGTAGTAGCCGAAAGCCGCGAGCCCGAGCCCGACTGGGATCGAGCCGAGAAAGATCCACGTGACCCAGCGCTCCCGGGCCTGAGCCGCATCAGCCGCCGCCTCTTGAGTGGCGATGCCGTTGTAGCGTGCGACGAACGTGGGCACCAGCTTGTGGTAGGCGCGCAGCGGCCTGTTGAGCGCACGCCGGCGTTCGGCAAAGAACAGCTGGAGATCGTCGTAGACACCGCGGCCGACCCTACGGGCGAACACGAACGACGCAAACAGGCCGACCACCTTTTGGGAGACCTTGCTGGTCCAGAGGCTCTGAATCACGGCGTCGGAGGAAATCTGGTGCACGTGGACGTGCGCCAGGCCGTGCTGGATCAGGTGGGCGACGCCGGCACCGATCGCGAACCCAGGGATCGCATAGATAAGAACGAGCAGCGGCAGCGCCAGCAGCTGCCATCCGGAGGTCCGCCGGTTGTCTCGGAGATTCGGGATGTGGAGCGCGATCTCGAACCTGTCGATCCGGGTCGGGGGCTTGGGCCGGCGCTTGTAGTGGTTCCAAATGATCGCCTGAGCCAGCACGCCGCCCAGGAGGCCTTCGCCGACGTTGCGGATCAGGTGGCGCGACTGCGCCCAATGCACCTTCGATAGCAGCGCGAGATGAACGTGAAGACCCCAGAGGTGGAGCTGTCCGGTCAGCGCGTGGTCCCAGTCGTACTTGACGCCGGGGATTGTCTGGAACGCGAGGTAATACAGAGCGACAACAATCAACGTCCCCACGTGCAGGAGAACGAGGCCGTCGAGCACCAGCAGGACCCTGGTCTTAAGCCACTTGATGGGATGGCGCCACAGCTTGGCGTCAAGCGGGGGTGGCGGCGGCTCGCGAGCGTTGCGCTGCCAGAAGTGCGAGTCAGGCTCGGTGGCGGTTGCGCTCATCGGTCGGCTGAGTCCAGGCTACGAGATAGTCCGGATCGCTGAAGGGTGAATGGGCGCCGCGCGGAGCGGGTCACTGGATGAACCGCCGGTAGGCCAAGACCCAATCACTGGCGATCTCACGCTGGGCAGCGGCCAGCGGCAGCTCGCCGGCGCACACCAACTCTCGCATTCGACGCTCGAGGGCGTCTTTCGGATTCGGTGACGCCCCAGGCTCAGGCCATAGGTTCCGGGGATCGTTGGTGGCGCCGCCGAGCTCGAGCGGGACCAGATGGTCGTACTCGTAGTGGTGAAGCGGGCCGGCGTCGCCGTAGGCGGCCAGGCTCGCCTCCTTCTCCGGCTCGCTGATCGACTCCCGCGGCCGCACCGAGTGGGTGTAGCCGTAGCTACAGATCGTGGACTGGATGTTGCCCTGGGTGACCGCGGGGCTGATCGCACCCGGCGTGCAGTGAGCATCCGGCAGGGAGAATCGGCCCGAGCCACGGGCGCGGCAGGAGCCCGGCTGCGGCTGGGACTGGACCACCGTCGAACTCGCTCGGCTCATCGGCAGGGCGGCCACTCTCGTGAGATGGGCTGTCGGCCCACGCGTCGACCCGCTGGAACACCCAGCCATGAGCGCAGCTGAGAGGAGCGCGGCGAGAGCCATCGCCGCGCGGACACAGGGGCCAGGTCCCGCTGCCGCGATCACAGCTGAGGACACTAACCCGCACTCCAGCCGTCTCGTGAGGCGCGGCGGTCACTTCTGTGTGAGGCCGGCTATCCGGTGAAGGCCGGGTGCCGGGAGGCGACCCGGCGATGCTGGGGGCGCTTGTAGGCAGGGCGTCTTTTCACGAGAGCCTTGAGCGCCCAGTTAGCCGGCCGGTTGCCGCTGGTGAGCAAGGTGAAGCTGGTCAGGCCGCCCGCGGTTCTGGACGGGACCGAGCGGCCGTTGGCGTAGGCCTGAAGCTTGTCGTGGTTGCTGTCAGGCGGCGCCTCGACGTGCATCGTCAGCTTGCCCCCGGTCTGGGGAGCTATGTAGCCGCGGAGCAGGCGCGGTTGGGAGGCCACGCCGACCTGCGGAAAGCGCAGCGAGAAGGTGCTCATCGGCAGCTCCGGCGTGATCTCGTAGCCGTCCTCCACCGGGTTGATACCCGCCAGCTTGATCGTGTCGAACAGGGTCCAGGCGGGCTGGTGCATGATCTGCGTGTCATACGCGGTGCTCAGCCCGACGCCGCAGTCTTGCGGCGTGCTTGAGTACCACGCCCGACAGGCGTCGTCGACCGAGATCACTCCGTCCCAGTGCTGGGGATACACGGTCGTGTGGTTGGCGAGTGTGTTGGCCGTGAGCTCGCTCCACGCATCCTGAACGGCGCCTGGCACTGTGCCCTTCAGCGAGCCGAGCGCCCATGTCATCGAGCCGTTCAGGGAGTACCAAACGCCGCCCACGTACACGGCGTGGTTGTCGCCGACGCCGGAGCTGGGGTCGCCCTCGCGCTCGGTCACGCCGGGGTCGTCGTTAGCCGGCGCCTGCGCGGTGCCGATCCGGCTCGGGCCTCCGGGCGCGCCGTAGCCATCGAGGTAGCGGTGGATGTTGCCCAGCAGCGTCGCGTCCTGACGCGGCGAGGGAATTCCGGCGAGGATGGCCCACGGCTGGGGCTCCTCGAAAATCACCCCCCGGCCGAGCTGCCCGCTGGCGGTATACCCGCGTGAGTACCAACCGCTCGGCACCCACTGGGCGGCCACCGCGGCGCGCAGGCCCGCGGCCGTCGACCGCAGCGTCTGCGCGAAGGCGTGGTCACCGTAGAGTTCGGCCAGCTCCGCGAGCCGCGGATAGGCGTAGGCGGTCTGGGTGGCGACCAGGGTCGACTGGGTCATCTGGTTGAACTCTGTCGAGAAGTCAGACCAGTCCCCGGTCGCCCCGGTGAGGTACAGCCCGGTCGGACTGCGTTGGGACTCCTGATGCGTGAAGGCGAGCTTCAGGTGCTGCCAGAGCGTCGCGCTGCCGCCTCCCTCGAAGCCCACAGGCGTGTTGAGGAACTGCGTGTCGCGGGTGGCCAGGCCGTACTCGGCGGCGGTCATCAACAGCCACAGGTCGAGGTCGTCCGAGGTGCCCAGGTCAAACCGCTGGCAGGCGGGGATGATCGCGTAGGGAACCTGACCGTCTACCTCGGGTTGTTCCTGGGCCGAGTAGCGGATCACTTCACGCGCCAGCTGGGGATCGCTGTAGATCATCGGCAGCGCGAATTGCAGCGGGTCGCGGAAGGCGCCCTGGAAGCCCATCGCGTATTGGTAGTAGCCCGCCTGGCTGAGGATGTGCTCGCCGGCGCAGTCCTCGTAAGTGGCGTCCGAGCGCAGCATGTAGGCATCCCACTGGAGCTCGCGTGAGAGCCACGCGTAGTGCGGGCCGAAATTTGCCTGTGGAACGTAGCTGCGCCAGCCCTGCACGGTGGACGTGAACGGGTCGGAGGTGGCGCGGTACTTCCTCACTAGGGCGCCGATCTGCGCTGCGTGAGCGGCGCCGTACGCATACCGCAGGCTGATCGTCTGTCCGGGCGCCAGCGTCAGAGGCGTGCGCAGCGCGAACATCGTGCTGCCCGGGACGGGCCCTTCCGCGGCCGGCGGCGCGACCGAGTTAGAGAGGTGGTCGGCAAGCACCGCGGCCGGGGCGGCCCGGCTGCCGCCCGGGCCCAAGGGCGACGAGACGCCGAAGAACGCAGAGGTGCTGGTGTCGTAATCGGCCGTGGGCGGCCCGCTCAGCTGCGTCGCGAAGAAGCTCAGCGGGTCGGTGTCATTGGCCGCAGGCAGCTGGGGCACCGACAGGGTCTGACTGGCGGCGAGGTAACTGGGGAGTCCGAGACCCCGAAACAGATGTCCCCCCGGCTCGTAGGGATTGACGTCCCAATACTCGAACCACGACACGTGCTCGACCGCGGCGGTGGTATTGGTGAGGCTTACGTCGTGGAGCATGAGCGGGTCGTCGCCGAACGGGGCGTAGACACGTTGCAGCACGCCCACGCCTCCCTCGGTGACCTGTGTCTGGAAGTAACCGGTGCCAAACCGCCTCTGGCCCGGCGCGCCGGCGGCGCGATCGTCATACAGGGTGCTGTAGGCGTGACCGTCGACGTTCAGATACCCGTACCCGCCCGCGAAGTGCTGGCTGGAGGCCTGGTAGTAGTTGGCCCACTGATAGTCGCGCTCTCCGGACCACAGCTGCACGTAGCCGTGGTTGAACGCGTCGGCGTGCACGAAGTCGTTGCCCACCTGGTGGTAGGCGTCGGTGCTACCGGCCAGCTCGTCCTGGGGCGCGTACGGGGAGGTGAGCTCGTTCAGGGTGTAGTCATAGGCTGCCAGCCCGGCGCTGTCGGTCGTCCATTGGCCAAAGACGCCGCTGCCATAGGTCGAGGAGATCGGCGCGCGGGCGCTGTCCGCGGAGAGGGGCGGGGGTGCCGTGGAGCGGCGCGCCGCACTCGCCGCGCTGGGGACAGCGGCTAAGCACCCGAGCACACACAGCAGGATCTCGAGACGGCGGATCATCCAGGCTCTGCGATCAGTCGGGTAACGAACCAGACGATGTCGTCTTCGAAGCGTCCGAGCGTCGCGGTGCGGCCCGCCGTGACCTCCTCGGCGACGAGCTCGGTGACCCCTCGCACGAGCATCCGCGTCCCCGCCGGGCGCAGCGGCGCAAGGTCCGGCTGCTGCTGGCGGGCCCACTTTGCGAGGGACAGGAACTGCTCGCGGAAGCGCTCGAACGCCCGCTCTCGGAGCGCCATCGCCTCCGGCCCCGCGCTTGGCAACTCGATCAGGAACGCGCGTGATAGGCGCGGCCGGGTCGCCCACCAATCAAGGTAGCGCCGTGTACCCTCGCGCAGCGCCACCGTCCAATCGGAGGCACCGGTGGGACGGAAAGTGACCTCGATCAGCTGATCGACGAGCTCCTCGCACAGGGCGAGGAAGCAGCCGAGCTTGTCGTCGAAGAGCGCGTAGTAGGCATTACGGGAGACCCGCGCGGCGGCGACCACCTCCGGGACGGTGGTCGCTTCATACCCGCGTTCCGCGACGCTCTCGAGCATCGCCCGCAGCAGCCGGGCGCGCTGGCTCGCGCGGACGGTCTCGACGGACAGGTTGTGCCGCCCGCGCGGGAGTGGGCTTGGCGGCGGCTCGGCGCCCTCGAGATTGATCAGCTCGCCCATCACTTGGTCATCCGGTGAAGGCCGGTCGCCGGGTTGCAGCGCGGTGGTGGCGGCTGCGGTGGCGCTTGCGGTGAGTGTGTCGTTTGACCACGGCCTTGAGCGCCCAGTCGGCGGGGCGGTCGGCGCTGGTGAGCAGCGTGAAGCTGGTCAGGCCATCCGCGGTTCGGGACGGGACCGCGTGGCCGTTGGCGTAGGCCTGGAGCTTGTCGTGCTTGCTGTCAGGCGGGGCGACGACGTGCATCGTCAGCTTGGTGCCGGCCTGGGGGGTGATGTAGCCGCGGAGCAGCCGGGGTTGGGAGGCCACCCCGACCTGGGGGAAGCGCAGCGAGAAGGTGCTCATCGGCAGCTCCGGTGTGATCTCGTAGCCGTCCTCGACAGGCTTGATCCCCGCCAGGTCCAGGGCGTCCATGACCATCCAGGTCGGCTGCTCGGTGATCTGACCGTCGTAGCTGGTCGACAGCCCGTTGCCGCAGTCTTGCGGTGCGGTCGAGTAGTAGCCGTAGCAGGCGTCGTCCACGGAGACCGTTCCCGCCCAGTGGTCGGGATACACCGTCGCGTGGTTGGCCAGCGTGTTTCTCAGGTACTCGCTCCAGGCATCGTTGACCGCACCATGTACCTCGCCTTTGAGTGAGCCGAGGGCCCAGGTCAGCCAACCGTTGGGGTCGAACCAGACACCGCCGGGCCACTCGTCGGCGCCGTTCAGGGGGGAATTGGCCAGCAGCTGGCTGGTGGGCTCCGGGGGATTGGCCACGCCACCGCTCGGGATCGGCCCATGCTCGGTCACGCCCGGATCGTTGACGCCCGGCACGATTACCGAGCCGACCCTGGTCGGTCCGCTCGGCGCGCCGTAGCCATCGAGGTAGCGGTGGACGTTGGCCACCAGCGTCGCGGCCTGTGTGCTCGAGGGGGCGCCGGCCAGGATCGCCCACGGCTGGGGCTCCTCGAAGAGCACCCCGGAGCCGACCTGCCTGGTGCCGGAATAGCCCCGTGAGTACCAGCCCTGCCCCGTCCACTGGGCGCGCAGGGTGGCCAGGTTGCGCGCCGCGGCCGCCCGCAGCTGCGCGGCGAAGGCGTGATCGCCGTAAATGTCGGCCAGCTCAGCCAGCTGCGGATAGGCGTAGCTGAGCTGAGCCAGGACGAGCGTCGACTCGGTCATCTGCTCGAACTGGGTGGAGAAATCACTCCAGTCACCGGTGCTGCCCATGACGTAGTCGCCGTGGGGACCGAGATAGGCTTCGGCGTGCTCGAAGGCGATCTTCAGGTGCTGCCACACCGTGGCCGTCGTAGCCGACCCGTAGAACGGCACCTGCTGGTTGAAGAAGGCGAGGTCGCGCGACCCCAGTCCGTAGGCGGCGGCTGCGTTGAGCAACCAGAAGTCGAGGTCGTTAGAGGTGCCCAGGTCGATCCGCTCGCAGAACGCGCCGCTGCCATAGGGCAGCTGGGCGTCCTGTGCCGCTCCCGGCGGCTGGAACTGGATCGTGTACTGGAGGATCTCACGCGCCAGTCCGGGATCCGAGTAGACGATCGGCAGCTCGTAGTGATCCCAGCTCCGTTCGCCCAGGTTGGAGCCGTCGCCGTATTGGTAGTAGCCGCCCTGGGTGATCGTGTGCAGGTGGCAGGTCGCGTCGTAGACGGTCGCGGAGCGCAGCAGGTAGGCGTCCCACTGCAGCTCCCGCGCGACCCAGGCGTAGGAGGAGCCGAAGTTAGCTCGGGGGAGGTATGAGACCCAGGCGCGTTCGGAGTCGTCCTCTGGTTTGGCGGCAGCGCGATACTTGCTGACCAGGCCACCGATCTGCGAGGGCTGCGCCATCCCGTAGATGTAGCGCAGCGTGACCGACTGTCCGGGCGCGAGCGTCACCGGGGCCCGGAACGCGGTCAGCGTGTCGCCCGCGTGGTCGGGGGGATTGGGCAACGCGATCGACTGGCTGAGCTTGTTGGCCGCCACCTCGCTGGGCACCGCCCGGCTGCCCGTGCCGAAGAAGGCGGAGACGGACGTCTCCCAGTCCGCGACCGGTCCCTGCAGCGCCGAGGCGAAGATCGACAGGGGCGACGTGTCGCGCGGGTCGTTGCCAAACTGCGCCACCGACAGGGTCCGGGACGCCGGGTCATAGGCGGGGCTCAGCAGACCGCGGTTCTGCTGGTCCTGCTCGGCCTGATCGAATGGGTTGACGTCCCAGTATTCGAACCAGCTCGCCGTCGTGGGCTTCGAGCTGGTGTTGGTGAGCGTGACGTCGTCGAGCAGCACGGGATCGCTGCCGAACGGGGCGTAGGTGTCCTCGTGCACCGCCACGCCGTCGAAGCTGATCTGCTTGCGGTAGTAGCCGACTCCGAAGCTGCGCTGGAACGAGTCCCCGGTCTGATGGTCGGCGTACAGCGTGCTGGTCACGTTGCCGCCGACGTTCAAATAGCCGTAGCCGCCGGCGTAGTGGCGGGACGATGGCAGGTAGAGGTTGGCCCATTGCGACAGCAGGTCCTGGTCCCAGAACTCGGTGTAGCCGTCGTTGAAGGCCATCCCCTTGATGTCATCGTTGCCGAGCTGGTGCTGGGCCGGGGTGCCGCCGGCCAGTTCAGGCTGCGCAGCGGCCGGGTCGGTCAGCTCGTCGTCGTTGTAACGGAAGACGGGCAGTCCCCACTGATCGGCGCCCCACGAGCCGAAATGGCCGCTTCCGTACGTGGAGGTGATGTCCGCAGCCGAGGGGTCGGCGCTCAGCGGCGCCGGCGCCGTCGGGGCGCCCAGGGCCGGCGCGGCGAACAGGCCCAGGCAGCAGCCGCCGAGGATGCTCGCTGCCCAAGCGCAGCCGCTGCGGCGTATGACCTCTCTCCCAGGCACCTGCACTCCCTCCCGACGGCTCGGCGGCACAGAATACGTTAGTGTCTTCTGAAGTGCAAGACACTTACTCGGGCCGTGCTGGATCCGTTTAACGCATCGCAAGGCGAAAGCCGCCTCACGGCGCAATCGCTGACTCGCCGTCAGCTGATCGGCGGAGCGGCTGCGGTCGGCCTGTCTTCGGCGCTGGCGGGCATCGGGCCGCCGTCGGCGAGCGCGGCACGGCGCGCGCGGAGGGCGCCCGCGGCGCGGCGACCCATTCCGCTTCCCACGCCCGCGCAGGTGCGGGCCGACTTCCAGCGGATGGTCAACTTCGGTCCGCGGCTGACCGGCAGCGACAGCCACAACAAGTACATCGCGTGGCTCGAGCAGGAGTTCATCGCCGCCGGGCTCGAGCTGCTCCCCTGCGACGTGTACGAGACCGAACGCTGGCTGGCCGAGGACTACCGGCTCGAGCTGCTCGACGGACCTGCGGCAGGGCCGGCGAACGTCGCCGCTTATTACCCGCGCTCGCAGCTGACGCCGTCCGCCGGGGTCACCGGACCGCTGGTCTACGCCGGCACTGCTCCCGAGCCCACCGTCAGTGGTACCGACGTAGCCGCCTTCGAAGCTGCGATCGCTAGCTACCCCGGCGCGGTGCAGTCCTGGGCCGCCGGCCTGAGCGGCGCATTCGCAGGCACCGCGCAGGGCGCGGTGCTGCTGGTGGATCTACCGGTGCCACCCGACGCCACGACCAGCATCTTCCTGCCCCCCAATTCGACCTACCTCAACTGGCCGGGGCACAGCGAAGCCGACTGGGTGGGCGCCGATTACCGGCGGCCGTGGACGGTGCCCGGCGTCGCTGGTGTCCCGCTGGCACCCTTCCAGGCCCTAGGCGCGGTCGCCGTCGTGTTCATCGTCGATGCTTCCTACGCGGCGTTCAAAGGCACCTACGGGCCGTTCGAGTCAGGGTTTCAGCCGTTGCCGGCTCTCTACGTCGACCGTGACACGGGCGCGAGGCTACGGGCCGCGGCCGCCACCCGCCCAAACACGCGGCTGACCCTGAGCGGAACGCTCAAAAAGGTCCCGTCGCCGACCGTCACCGCGGTGCTCCCGGGGGAGAGTGAGGAGGTGATCATCTTCAGCACCCACACCGACGGCCAAGGCTTCGTGGAGGAGAATGGCGGCGTCGCCTTCGTTCAGCTCGCGCGGTATTTCGCGTCGCTCCCGGCGGCCAAGCGGCTCAAGCGCACGCTGGTGTTCGCGGCGTGGCCCGGTCACATGTCGGCCGACCTCCCGCAGGCCCAGGGCTGGATCGACGCCCACCCGGAGATCATGAAGCGCGCTGCAGCCGCGTTAACGGTCGAGCACCTCGGCTGCACCGAGTGGGACGACAAGCTCGACGGCGGCTACCAGCCGACGGGGCTGCCCGAGGCATGGGCGATCTGGACCACGCAGGGCCCGATGTTCGACACCACGAAGGCCGCGGTGATCGCCCACAACCTGCCGCGCACGGCGCTCATGCGACCGCCGGGGCAGTTCGGCGTCGGCGGCCCCTTCCAGGCCTACGGCATTCCCCAGGTCGGCGCGATCGCCGGCCCGTACTACCTGATCACCATCAGCGACAACGGCGATATGGACAAGCTCGACGAATCACTCGCCGCCTCCCAGATCGCGTTCCTCGCCGACCTGGCCACCCGCCTTGATCCGATCCCAGCCGCCGAGCTTCGCCAGGGCGATCCGACCCTCGGCTACGGCGGCACCGCACCCGGGCCGAATCCGAGCCGGGGTGAGGTCTGCGCGGCGGCGGCAACCAAGCCCGCGGCGCCCCGGCCCGCCCCGCGGCGGCGCAAGCGCCGTCGGCGCCGGCGGGCGCGAGTGCCTCCGTTCACCGGCTAATCGAAGCTTTCGAGGAACCTCAGGGCCGCGCGCCGCGTGCGGATCAGCCTCGCATCGGCAATGCCGATCTCCTGGATCACGCCGTGGCGGACCTTCAACACGCCGCGGCTCGGGCCCGCGGGGCACAGGTACCACCAGTTCGCCCCGATGTGAAAGCCCTTGCCGACCTCGAGACGCCGTGCCGCGCTCGCCAGCCGCGTGCCAGGGCCCACACCGCGCAGCGCGTAATGGCGGTTCGCCGTCAAGGCGAGCGCAGCTCGGCCGAGCTCTCGCCGGCGCTGCTGGCGGGGGAGGCTCCCCAGCACCGGCGGCGAGGCATAACCGACCCGGATGCCCTCCTGGACCGAGCAGAAGAAGTCCATATAGCGCCGTGACCCCGTCCTCACCCGGCCGAACAGGCGACGGACGCGTGCCCGGGTCATTCCGAGCCGCACCGGCCCGAGAGTTACGCCCCTGAGCCGGCCTGAGCTGCTTCCGCACGAGAACCCGTGAGCCGCGCCGGGCGTCATCGTCAACCCCGTCGCGGTGGCGGCGAACGTGAGGTGGCCGACGTATCCAGTGGTGGCGATCGTGCCGCTCGAATCGGGCGGCCCAAGCTGCTTGATCACCCCGGACCAGAACGACGTACCCGCAGAGTCATATTCGCCGCCGATGAAGTCGACGCGCGGCGAATCCTGCCCCAGCCCGTAGTCGTGATAGATCGGCTGCGCCGGGTCGTTGAACATCCCCGAGTAGAAGAGCGGCTCGGGATGGAGGGCGTCGCTGCTCTGGCTGATGTAGGCGTCCAGCCGCTGCGCCGAGGCGCTGGGGCTGGCGTAGTAGGTGATCGCGACGTTGCCGGGGGCGCCGGCGGTGATCCAGGGGTGATCGATGTTCTGCACCCCCGGTGCGCTGACGACGATCGGGGCGCTCCAGGTCCGGGCGTGGTCATGCGAGACCTCGAGGTCGAGCTTGGCCCCGGCGACCCACAGGGCATACAACGCGCCGGCGTCGTCGACCGCCAGCTCGACGTTGGGTCCACCGTCGGGACCGCTGGTCGGCGCGCCGGGGATGCGCACCCACGTGTAGCTGGCGCCCTCGTTGCGCGTGATTACGACGTAAGCCGCCAGCTGGCAGTCGGCCGGCGTGTAGAACGTGCCCTGGTTGTCGACGACGCCGACGTTGAAGTTCAGCGGCGGGCAGCTGTCCTGCGGGTTGCTCGCGGTCGGTGACATGTAGCCCGCGGCGGTAAAGGTGGTACCGCCGTCAAGCGACTTGTAACAGAGCCGACCCGGGCCACTGACCTCGACCGGCGAGTTTGCGCACAGGTAGACGACGTCCGGATAGCCGCTCGGCTGAGCGGCCCCGGTGGACGCGGGTGGCGGCGGCCCGACGGCGAGCTTCTCCCAATCGCCGGTCGGTGCCAACGAGTAGTCGGCCGTTTGCCAGCTGGCCCCGTTATCGCTCGAGTTGAAGACCTGAAAGCCGTAGGCGGCCGCGAGATAGAACCCGCTCCCCTGGGGCAGGCCGCCTTCATTGCGAACCGGTCCGGTGGCGTGCGACCAGAACAGGCGGCCCGTGCGCCGGTCGGCGATCACGAACGGATCCACGGTGTTCCAGAACGCGGTTGGCTGCTCCACCGCCGGCTGGGTGAGGCTCCAGGTGGATCCGCCATCGAGCGAGCGGGTCAACGAGTTCTCGCTCTGCGCGGGCGAGTAGATCAGCGTGCCGTTGCCGCTGACTGCGAGCGAGGACTCGGAGCTTGGGTAACCCGTGTCCACGCCGCACGCCACCGGCATTGCCACGGACTTCGGCAGCGATACCGGCACGCCGTCGCGCATCGCGAGCACGGGCCAGGACGGATTGCACCCGGGGGTCGCGGCGACACCGCCCGCCGCCGCCGCGGACGGCGCGAGCGCGAGCAGAGCCGCAACGAGCGCCGCAGCGAGCAGCGCGGAGGCAGCGAGCGCGAGCCGCGTTGAACGACCGCGCGCTGAGTGGTTAGTCCAGTGGGCCTGGCGTGGTTTCGGCACTCGGCGCTCCTCCCAGCGTTCCGGACCAGGATACGTGAGTGTCTTCAGACGCGCAAGGTTGACAAGGCCGGTCAGTTCCGGGGTGCGCGCCGCGCGGTCACCAGACAGGCGACGGCACTCGAGCGGATCGGCCGGCCGAGTCGCTCGTGCAGAGCGCCGGTCTCGGCGGCCAGAGCGTCGCGCTGTCCGGACGACAGTCGCCTCCAAAACGACATGGTGCCGAGCAGGGCGTTGAGCTCCTCAGCCGTGTGCTCTAGGCGCATCGGCGCCAGCGCCAGCTGCGCGTCCAGGAACAGCGATGCCGCATACCCGCGCGCGAGGTCATAGGTTCCGAGCCACCCCCAGGCCTCCGACACGTTTGCGCGCCGTGCCGCGACCCCCGCGAGCGTGCCGGCGAGGTCGCGGTAGGTGGGCCACGAGGCGGTGAGCTCGGGCGCTACGGCGGCCATGGCGGCGCGCAGCGCACGCTGATCAGGGGCGCTGCGCGGCTCCTGTAAGCCGAAGTAGGAAACGAGCGCGAGGGTCCCGCCCTCGACGAGCACGTCGGCCGCAGCGCGCCAGCTGACATCCGGATCGATCCAGTGAATGGCCGAGGCGCAGAACACCGCCCGGTAGTGCGCGTGGGGCAGCGAGACGTCCTCGAGGCGCGCGTTGACGAAGCGCACGTCGCCCAGGTCCTGCAGCTGATCCCGCGCCCGCGCGACCAGCCGGTCACCCGGTTCGACCGCGGTCACCCGGAGGCCCTTGGCCAGCAGGGAGCGCGTCAGCTGCCCGGTGCCGCAGCCGATCTCGAGCACCGACGCCCCGTGCCCGACCCCCGCCGCCTCACAGGCCTGGTCAATGAGCGCGTCGGGGTAGGCCGGACGGTGACGGTCGTATTCGCGGGGGATCTCGTTGAAGACCGTGCCGTAGCTGCGGGCGGCGACTGCATCCGGCATGGTGGCAAGGTAGATCACGGCCGGGACGGCCCGGTTTTCGGCCCGGACGAGGAGGTGTGGGGGTCGTTTCTGTCCCACCGCAGCGCTCAAGCGGGTGGCGAGGTTTGCCGATCCGATCGGGATGCCGGAGGAGCGTGCACGTCCGCCTCGCCTGCGCTGGCCATTTGTAGTCGGCCTGGTGCTCGCAATAGCGGCGCTGGTCGTTCGATACACAGTGCTTGACACGTCGAGCTCTGCGGCCCGGCCGCCGTCGCTGAGCGGTTTGACGGCCCAGGGCACCTCCTTCGAGCTGGGGCTGGTGGCCGGCCGTGTTCACTGGTTGCACACGAGCCTCTCGGCTCGCTGTGCAGATGGCAGCCGGTGGAGCGCGACCTGGTCTCCCACCGACGGCGTCGAGGTGCACATCAATTCGTCGGGGCGAATCTTCAATACGGTCCAGCGCAGCTCGCCCACGTATTCGGGCGGAGTCGTTGGCCGAATAGGGTTTGCTCTCCAAGGCGCCCTCGCAGGCACCGATCGCGCGCGGGGAACCGTCCGCCTAGTCGTTCGCTTCTACCGGGGGGAGAGGGAGTGGAACGCGTGCGACTCGCTGGACGTGCCTTGGGCGGTCGGCCCACAGGCGAAAAGCCGCCTCGGCGAGGTCGCCCCCGGGCGCCAGGTCGACGCGTACTACCCGGCGGTACCGAGTCTCGCGGTCAACGTCTCACCGCAGCGCGAACGATTCATTCACGAGGTGGACGGGATCTGTACCGCCACCTACAACGAGGGTGCCCAAGCCCAGGAGCAGGCGGATCGTCTCTACGGCTACTTCGACAACCGAGGGCTTCTCGAGTCTGCGTATTACGTCAGCTGGCATGCATGGCAGCTTCGGAACTTGTTGAAGCTCGGCCCGCCCCCGCAGGCCACTGGGTTATACGACGCGTGGCTGGCCAATTTTCGAAAGCGCGTGAGCATCGAGCGCAGTGCCTTGCGCCTCTACGAACGAGATGATCAGGCCGGTATCAAGCGAACGATGAGGCGGGTCGCCGAGCTGAAGGCACATGGCAATCTTCTCGGGCAGAGGTTCGGGCTCGTCCGCTGCACCTCCAACGGCGACAGAACACCCATCCCCATCTTTAGCGACGGAGCGCCCCTCCCGCTCTTCTGAGAATCCAAGGCTTCGGTCGACCTGTGCCGCGGCCGTGCATCTGCCCTACCGGCTCGCGAGCTTATGCGCGCGTCGCACGTGGGCGGCAACGAGCTCGCCTGCGCGGTCGGCATCGCTCCGCTCGATCGCAGAGGCGATCTCCCGATGCTCGGCGATGAATCGGGCGACCCGAGCCGGATCACGGGCCACTGCGCTCGCCGTGATCCGCTGCTGACGATCACGCAGGGCGTCGTACTGGCGGGTCAGAATCGCGTTTCGGTTCCCGGCCACGATCGCGCGATGGAACTCTCGATCGGCAACCGTGAATGCGCTTGCCCCGCCCTCGGTAAGGCTGCGCTCCTGATGGGCGATGGCCTTGTGCAATTCCTCGGCGAGCGCGGCGCCCTGAGCCGCGACCCGGCGAACGCAGTGCGTCTCGATCAGCAGTCGCGCCTCCAGCACGTCCTCGGCCTCCGACAACGAGATCGGCCTGACGAGCGCGCCCCGCCGCGGATAGAGCTCAAGCAGATCCTCGGCTTCGAGCTGCAGAAAGGCTTGACGGACGGGGGTCCGGCTGATGCCGAGCCGACGGGCCACATCGTTCTCGCTGAGCAGAGCCCCGCCCGGGAAGCGCCCGTCGAGCAGCCGCTCCTTCACGTATTCGTATGCCCCGGCAGCGGCCGATCGCCGCTTGGATTCAGGGGTCGATTCAGGTTCGGGGATTCCAGGACGATACAGTAGAGAAGCAACTTGTATGCAAGATGCGTACAAGCTGGCCGTGCAGGCCCGGCGCCATCACACTCCACAATCAGAAGGAGCGGATCAATGGCTTCTCAAATCGCAGTCTCCATCAAGCAGGCAGTGCGTCGCGTCGCCGCGCCACCGTCCCGCGAGGACGTCCATTTTCACGTCGACGGGCACGGCCGCGCGTTCGTCTGCGACCACCATCGCTGCGAGTCCCCCGGCCTCACCTCTCGTGAGGCGGCCCTCACCGCAAGCTAGAGCCGAAGGGTGGCGCCCCGTGTGAGCCGCAGAGCCGAGGGGGGTATCGTCCCGCCCGGGATGCTTGTCGCGGTGACTGATCACGCGGCGGAACGCTTTCGCCAGCGCGTGCGCGGCTCGCTGAGCGAGAAGACGGAGGTCGCCTCGCGCGTTGCCACGGCGCACGCCGCTGGGCGAGTTCTTGCTGGGGAGCGGGGAACGGTGCTGGTTCGGGACCTGGAGCGCCCTGACGTCGTCTACGTCTGCCGCCCGGAGGGCCAGGAGCTGCTGGTGGTGACGCTCTGGGAGGAGGGCGAGGACGCCCAGGTGCCCCGGCGCTTCACCGATGCCCTCCGGCAGGATGACCACCGGGTGCGCACCGGCCCGTCGAAGCCGAGCGGCCAGGGCTAAACAAAGGCGCACGGTCGCCCGATGAGTGTCTGTGAATTCGCAGCGGCAATCCCGCGGTCACGCACTGGCCGCGCTCGGGGGTGCCGGGCTGGCCGCGAGCCTATGGTTGCCCTGGTACACCGTCCAGTTCTCGCAGGCGGCGGTGAACTCGATCGCGCAGTCGGCCCAGCAGTTGGGCGCGCTTGCGCCGCTGGTCAGGTCCGGGGCGCAGCTCCTCAACCAGCTGGGCCCGTTCCATGTCACCGCCTGGCAGGCGTTTAAGACGATGCCGGCTGTGCTCTTGGTGGTAGCGGTCATCGCCGGGGGGCTCGCGCTCTTGGCGCTCACGGATCGTGCCCGCATCACCTCGCAGCCAACCATGCTCGCGGGTGCGGTTGGGGCGGTGCTGGTCGGCTACCGGATCGTCGTCCCGCCGGGGCAGGGCAGCTTCGTTCACCCCGCCTGGGGCATCTATTTGGCCCTCATTTCAGCCCTGCTGATGCTGGCAGGCGGCGCACTCTCGGGGAGCGAAGGGAGAGAGCCCATCCCCACAGCGACCCAGCTCGACCCGACGGCTTATACGCCTGAGGGCGCATCGACCGGTTGGCCGCCCGCGCCGGCAGCAACCCCCTACACGACTTCCCAGGGGCAGAGCACTGTCACGACCGTGCCCGCCGCGACTTGGTCAGCTGACCAGTCTGTTCCCCCGCCGGTTCTCTGAGCGGCCCACTATCACGGAGGAGCCCCTGGGCACGGTCTCAGGTGTGCCATGAGTGGCTCCATTTAGTATCGCCCCATGGAGGAGCGCCGATTCGATCTTGCAGCGTCCTCGCTGCGCGCCGACGCTTCGGACGCCCGAACGCTGGCCGAGGTGCTGGCGGCAAAGCTGGGCGAGGCGCTTCCCGGTCAGACGAAGGTCCGGCGCCAGGGCGGCCGGCTGCTCTCCCGAGGCAAGCGCCTGGAGAGCGTTGAGGTGCAGCTCGGTGAGGAGATATTCGTCTTGTCGCTGTCCGGGGACCGGGCGCAGACGAGCCGAGCCAAGGCCGTGAGAGGAGTCGTCATCAAGCGCCAAGAGCTGGCGCTTGACGCGTGGCTGGAAGCGCTGAGCGATGCTCTCGGTGTTGAAGCGGAGCGGTCGGAGTCGGCGCGGCTGTCGCTCGAGCGGCTGCTCGGCTGAGCTTGCCGTGAGCTCGACAGCCGATCAGTCGTTGATGTCGAGGACGGGCGTGATGTCGGGAAGCCGCTGGTCTGACTCGGCGTGCTCGTTGGGCACGACGGCAGTACCGATGGCGAAGAACTCGATCACGTGGCTGCCCCAGCCATGGTTGTTCTGATGGAGCTTGACCTCCACGATCCCCAGAACGCCGTCCCCGATTTCCTCGGCCTCGCGCTGCATGCGCTCCATCGCCAGCTCACGTGCGTCATACAGAGCCTGGGTGTACTGCTCGAGCTCGACGTTCTGGCCCGTCTGGCGGAGCGATTGCATCATCCCGCGGTGGGCCACGTGGTACACGCAGTTGCCCATAACCATGCCGACCGGCCGCTTGCCTGTTTGCATCAGCGTCCAGAAGGCCTGACCGCTCAGATCTGAGGTGAACGGCCGCCCGTTCGGTGCGCGGTGGACCTTGCCTCCCTTGTGCTTGACGGCGGTGCCGATGGCGATGAACTCGGCCATGTCCGCCCCCCACTCGTAGCGCCCGATGTCCAGGCGGACCCCGACGATGCCGTCGGCGCCCAGCTGATCTGCCTCCTCCTCCATGCGCGTCATCGCGAGCTCTCGGGCCGAGTACATCGCCTGGGTGAGAACGCCCATCTCCTGGCTCGCCTTCCAATTGGCCGCCTGAAAGCCGATGTGGTAGATGCTCGAACCAACGACCAGGCCCACAGGCTCAAAGCCGGCCTTCTCCACGCACAGGTACTCGTTCACGGACAGATCGGAGGTGAACAGCCCGCGGGCGTTCATCTCGAGGCGTTCGCTGGCGTGTTCGGCGAGGCCTTCGGTACTGGTGGGGTCGTATGTCGGCATCGGGGTGCTCCTGAGGTGGTCGGGGGCTAGGCGCCGAGGTTGATCGACATCATCGGCGTCCCCAGCGGGGCTGGATGAGGCTCATGCGCCCCGAGTTGAATTGCCGTGCCCAGCACGTGCATGGACACGATGAAAAAGTGCTGCGCAAAGCCGAGGCGCTCGTACTCGTGGTGATCGATGTGGTGGGTCAGCGTCGAGATGACCATGTCGTTGGCTCCGACCGCCTGCGCCTGACGCGTGACCTCCCGCATCGCGAGGTGGCGAGCGGCATAGACGCCTTGGGTGACCTCGGTCATCTCCTGGTTGCCCCACCACGAGCGCATCAGCTGGTTGGCCTGCATGCTGAGGGCCACGATCACCACTGACGTATGGCCGATCACGGCCAGCGTCTCGGCTCCGATGCGGCGGAGCTTGTCCACGTCCTGGCCAGATAGCGCGCACATCCGGGGACCGTGGGCGGCATGGTGGTCGAGCCCCGTATCCCGTACGGCGGTGCCGAAGACGACGTATTCGACGGTCCCCGGTTCACCGAGAAAGCTGTTGGTGGTCAGCTCGATGCCGATCACCGCGTCGGCGCCCGCGAACTGCGCCTCCTGGCGCAGACGGTCGAACGAACGCTCGCGGGCCAGGTTCCAGGGCATTGCGAACGACGGCATCTCACGGATTCCCCCGCCGTAGGCGGACCAGCCGTAGTTCTGCCAGCCGTGCTGCACGACCGACGAGCCCATGATCTGCGCGATCGGATTCAGGCCCGAGGCCTCCGCGAGCGCAAACTCCTTGGTGCTCAGATCGCTGCTGAAGACCGGCGACTTCGTTGCAGCCACCGTCTTCAGGCGCTGCTCGGCTCCAAGCGGGATTCCTCCGCGCTTTATGCGCTCAAGGTCAACTGCGGCCGCGTCGCGCTCGGCGTCGCTGGGCGGTATCGGTCGTTTCCCGAATAGTGGCAACAGTTGATGTTCCCACATCCGGATCGCCGCCCCTTATGGCCGCGGTTCTCATCCCTTTGGGCTAGTCACATCGGGGGTGGTGACAGCCGGGGCTATGTGCCGATATAGGACGTACCGGAGCCCAGGAGGCGCCGGTGCACATCGCACATAAACGCATCGCCGTCCTGCCTGGTCAGGCCCCGGTCCATTAGCGATCGGGCGGGGCGGCGTTGCGGACTTCTCCCTCGTGGTGGGGGAATGTCCGGGGCCGCCGCCAGGAGCTTCGGCGCGGATCAGCCGCCGGACGTGATGCCGCTGTTGGCTCCGACCAGGTTCGTCATGTCCTGCACCTGATCTGCCGGCGGAGGGGTGGGCCGGCGCTGCGGCCCGTAGTCGGTCATGTCCTCAGTGACCGTCGACTGCATCTCAGGGCCGGTCGGCAGGTGGACACCGAAGGTGAGGACGACTCGCCGGATGAGACGGTGAGCATCGACCCAGACGTCGGCCGGCAGGTCGTGCAGCTGCGTGGTCTGCTCAAGGCGTTTGAGCGCCTGCTGGACTTGCGCTCTGTCCGCTTGCGGGAGGTAGGGCGGGACCCGGTCGAGGGCAAGGTCGATGTGGTAATGGGTCGTCTTAAGCCCGTCCACCGTCTGCTCGCCCTCGTTGGTGACGCTGTCGGCCTCGGCCCGCAGATATCGGAGGACCTGGGTGGGATCGCTCATGGCGGGGTTATTCGAGAGGGAAGACATCCCCGGGATACCGGTCAGACGGGAAAGGTCAATCCTGAACCATGGCTTTGAGCCGAGGGAGGGGATCCGGTTGGCCAGCGCCGGGGGGAATTTCATGTACATGTCGCCACCGACCATGATCATTCCCATCTGCATGGTGCTGCTGCCTCCCAGCACCGCAGCCGCCTGGGGTATCTGCGAAAGGTCGATCCCCATCGTCATCGAGATGGCGTGATCAGAAAGATCGACGACGGCATCGCCAGTGGCCGAGAACGGAATGCCGCCGACACTGGCGGTCATGGTCATGTGTTCCCGGTAGCCGGCCGCGCCGGAGGACACCGTCGCTGCCTGGGCGACCGGGTCCGGGAGCACACTTCCACCTGAGCCAAAGAGCACGAAGGCCAGAACGCCGACCGCGACGAGCGCAAGCCCTCCGCCGGCGAGCAGCTTCGGACGCCCCGTGCGCCGGTTCACCGCCTGTGGTAGGTAGGTAGGCGGCGTGCTCGCCCCGCTCTGGGGTGCCGGCTGAGCCGGTGCCGGCGCACCGTAAGTGGGCGGCGGCTCGAACCCCGGAGGTGGAACCGATGTGCTCATCGGGACTGGATCGGCTCTCCGGGCTGGGAACCTGAAGCTTGGCCGGCTCGGCAGACACATTTCAGAGCCGCCGACCGCACCGCGTTAGCCTCAGAACAGATGCCTACCGTCATGTATGTAAAGCCGGCATGCCCGTATTGCCAGGCGGCACGTGAGCAGCTGGCGGCCGACGGTGAGACGGTCGAGGAACGCGACGCGACTCAGGACGCGGGGTGGCGGGAGGAGCTCATGGGCTTTACGAACAACCGCGGGATCGTGCCGACGATCGTTCGCGACGACGGGCGCGGCGTTCAGGTCGGTTTCCCCCCGGGGCGCGGCTGACAGGTCCACTGAGTGGTCGGTCGACCCGCTGGTTGACGTCTGAGGGCGCCGTGCTCCATGATCGAAACATGTCTGTTCACCTCAGCGCCAGTGGCTGAGCCACGGCCTCGCGGCTGGCTCCCGAGGGAAGAGTTCTTCGCCATCTACCGACGCGTCCCGCGCCTCTGCGTCGAGGTCGTGGTCGTCGGGCCGGAGCGAGGGGTTCTGCTGACGCTGCGGGATATACCGCCCAATGTCGGCGCCTGGCACATCCCGGGGGGCACCGTCCTCTTCGGTGAGCCGCTGGTCGAGGCGGTCCGGCGCGTCGCGCTGGATGAGCTCGGGCTCCGGGTCGAGGTGGGGGAGCTTCTCGGCTACATCGAGTACCCAAGTCATCATGAGAACGGGCTTGATTCCCCGGTCGGCCTAGCCTTTCGGTGTCGTCCGCTCGAGGACGACGGGGGGCTGCCCGAAGGATGTGCGTGGTTCACCCACCTGCCTGATGCTCTTTACGCCGAGCAGCGGGAGTTCCTGGTCGCAGAGCTGGGGTTCGATCGGCCCTAGCGCATCAGCTTCGCCAGACGCACCTGAGCCTTGTGGTCGGCGTGGCTCTGCAGCATGTTGATGTTGAGATCCGCCAGGATCGTCCCCGTCACGGGCAGGAAGGTCACCGCGGCGAACACTGTGAAGCCGAGGGTCCAGCGGCGGAGGTGTGGGCTCGTGCTGAGCGCGGCCAGCGGCAGGGCCCAGATCACGTACCACGGCATCAGCCAGCTCATACATGCGAGCAGCGCCAGGGTCGCCCATCCGGCGCCGGTGAGCCAGTCAGGCCGCCCGCGCCGCCAACCGAGAAAGAGGAGCCCCGCGACGATGAGCACCAGCACCACCTTGCTGCTCGCTTCCAGGGCGGGGGTCGTGCCGCCGAGGTGGAAGATCACACCCACCAGGTTGACCACGCTGAGCGGGGTGACGACCGCGCTCTGATCCGCCGCGTTGGGAAGCGCGAGCCCAAAGGCGGCGAAGCTGGCGATAGCCAGTGGAATCCCGGCCAGGGCCACTCCGATCAGGACCTCGAGGCTCTTGCGCTGCCGCCACGCCATGACGAGCAGGAACGGGAGCAGCACCGCCGCGGTGAACTTGACCGCGATCGCCGCGGCCAGGGCGGCGCCGGCCCAGCGGTAGCGCCGAGCCAGGAGCAGGGAGATCGAGGCCATCATCGGCACGAGCATCACCGGGTCGTTGTGGAAGCCGCCGATCTCGTAGATGAGAACGATCGGGTTGACCCCGACGAAGAGGACGGCAAAGCGCGGGTCGTGGCCCAGCTGGCGCGCGCACTGCCAGACCAGGGCCACGAATCCGGCGCTGAACGCGACCATCATCACCTTCATCAGCCAGTAGGCGCTCGAGACCGATAGCCCGCCGAGGGGGTAGGTGAGGAGGGTGAAGAGCGGCCCGTACGGGCTCGACCAGTGGTGCCAGGTCACGAACAGCGACACCGGGTCGTACTGCTCGTTGCCGATAACATGGGTGTACGGGCTCAGGCCATGCAGCGCCCCCAGCCGCGCGTAGCCGATGTAGTTGAAGAGGTCGCTCAGCTCCAGCTGCGGGCTGAGCAGGATGAACAGGTACGTGGCGGCGATCGCGATCGCGATCGCGCGTATGGAGAGCGTGCGCGCTGAGGCCAGGACAACCCCGTAGGCCAGGAGCATTACGACGAACAGCCCGCTGAACGCGTAACTGAAGTCAGCCGAGAAGGCGGCCTTTCCGATCAGCTGGTGAAGCGGGGAGGCGAACAGCCCGTGGAGTGGCCCGGCCATCCAGCCCGGGAACACGATGCGGCTCGTCTGGACGAGGTTCGACGGGACCGCGCTGGCGACGACGACGACAACCACGCAGGAGGCGACGAGCCACCACAGCGCGATGGAGCCATAAATGGGCCGCATGGCCACGCCGCGAAGGCGCGGCAGGCTGAGCCGAGTCCCGACGATGGGACCCGGGCGTAGAGCGACCGTCCCGTCTCCCTGGGCCTCCGGAAAGCTCATCAGCGAGCCGTGGGGGACCCCGGAATGGTCCCTTGGTTCACCGTCCGTCAGCATCCGCGGGATGCTGACGGCACCGGCGTTGACAACCGGTCGGTGCCATGTTTCGATCGGGTTAAGTCAGGGCGGCGGGGTTGGATCTAGCCTGCGCCAGGCCGGCTAGATCTGGCTTTCGACGACCTGGGAATCCGAGTGGTAGAGCGCCGAACGATCCAGGTCGGCGAACGAGGTGTGGCCAGTGAGGGCCAGCGCGACGTCCATGTCGGCCTTGAGCACGCCGAGCATGTGGCGCACTCCCGGCTGACCGCGCGCCGCCGCCGCCCATACCCAGGCGCGGCCCACGAGAACGGCCCGAGCGCCCAGGGCGACGAGCTTGACGACGTCGAGGCCGGTGCGCACGCCGCCGTCCACCAGAACCTCGGTCTGGCCGGCCACCGCGTCGATCACGTCGGGGAGGGCCCGAACGGTGGAGGGCACCGAGTCGAGCTGGCGGCCGCCGTGGTTGGAGACGATGACGCCGTCGACCCCCACCTCGACCGCTCGCTTGGCGTCCTCGGGATCGAGGATCCCCTTGACCACCAACCGCCCGTCCCAGTTCTCCCGCACCCAGGCAATGTCCTCCCAGGTGACGCTGGGATCGAACTGCGAGTCGACCCAGTCTCGGAAGGCGGACGGCGTCCCGGCGCCCGGCACCGCATTCTCCAGATTGCCGAAGGTCAGCGGTCGTCCTCCGATCCCAACGTCTCGGATCCATTGCGGGTGCAGCGCCAGGTCCAAGCCGCGCATCGCCTTGGCCCAGGACGAGGGCCGCCCGACGATGGCGTTGCGCACGTCCCGGTGCCGAGCGCCGACAACCGCCAGATCGACGGTCAGGACGAGTACCGGAGATCCCACGGCTCGGGCCCGTGACATCAGGTCCTCGGCATAGCCGCGATCTCGCATCACATAGAGCTGGAACCAGGGCGGGTTCGGGACCGCGCGAGCCACCTCCTCGATACTGCAGATCCCTAGGGTCGACTCGACGAAGGGGATGCCCGCGTCCTCGGCCGCACGGGCGGCCTGAACCTCAGCCCGGTGGGCGAACATGCCCCCGAACCCGATCGGAGCCAGGATCACCGGCATGGCCAGCTTCTGGCCCAGGACCTCGACCGCGTGCTCGCGGCGAGAGACGTCACGCATCACGATCTGGCGCAGGAGCACCCGCCCCAGATCGCTGACGTTCGCCCGCATCGTCGCTTCCTCATAGGCCCCGCCGTCGGCGTAATCGAAGAGCTGGCGGGGCAGGCGCCGCCGAGCCAGCTCGCGATAGTCGAGCACCGTCGCCGGCGCGACGCCCAATGGCCGATCAGCCCTGAAGCGCACGGCGCGAGCCTAACGCAGGCAAAGAACCCCCGCTTCGCTAGCCTGCCGCCGGTGATGAGCCGCGGCCGGAGACGACTGGTGGGCGTGGCGCTGACAGCCATGGCCGTCGCCGCTTGCGGAGGGGGAGGGGCGGCTGGAAACGGCGTCGCCGCCAAGGCTCCGAACGCGATCGTGGACGAGGCCAACAACGCCATCGCCCATGCCAGCTCGGTGCACGTGGCGGGGTCGATCTCCAACAGCAATGTCCCGCTCACGCTCGACTTGGAGCTGGTTTCCGGCCGGGGGGGAAGCGGCGAGCTCTCCGAAGGCGGACTCACCTTCCGCGTCATCACGGTGGGCCCGAGCGTCTATATCCAGGGGACTCCAGCGTTCTGGTCGCACTTTGCGGGGGCGAAGGTGGCTCGCACGCTCGATGGCAAGTGGCTCAAGGCGTCGGCCTCAGGCCAATTCGCCCCCATCGCTGCCCTGACCAACATGCAGGAGCTGTTCGGCAAGGTGCTGCTGGTCCACGGCGCTCTAAAGAAGGTGGGGACCACGACCCTGAACGGGCGACAGGTGGTCGGCGTCAGGGACTCCAAGGCCGGGGGCATCCTCTACGTCGCCGCCACCGGGAAGCCCTACCCGGTTGAGGTGGTCAAACGAGGCACGGGGGCGGGGCGAATCGTGTTTGACCGGATCAACGGTCCGGTGAATCTGGCTCCCCCGGCTCACTTCCGTGACCTCTCGCAGCTGCACTGAGCGTTGCGGCTTGACGCGGGATCGTCCGGTGATCAGGATCAGCTCATGACGATTGATGCCACAGAGCAGGCACGTCTGGTGCGGGAGGGCGAGGCTTCGCCCTCGGAGCTGGTGGAGGAGGCCATAGGGCGGCTGGAGCGGCTGAACCCGCAGCTCAATGCCGTCATCCACCCGCTGTTCGACGAAGCTCGCGTCGCGGCCTCGGGAGAGCTCCCGGACGGCCCCTTCCGCGGTGTCCCTTTCCTGGTCAAGGACTTGTCCTGTTACATGAAGGGAGTGCCCGTGCACGAGGGGATGCGCGCCCTCCGGGACGCGGGGCACGTCGCCGACCACGACATGGTCATCACCCAGCGCCTGAGAGAGGCCGGCCTCGTGACCCTGGGCCGGACGAATGCCCCGGAGCTCGGGATCCTTCCCACCACCGAGCCGGTGGCCTACGGCCCCACCCATAACCCCTGGGACCTCAACCGCTCGCCCGGTGGCTCGAGCGGGGGCTCGGCCGCTGCCGTGGCCGCGGGGATCGTCGCCGCGGCCCACGCCAACGATGGCGGCGGGTCGATCCGGATTCCAGCCAGCCATTGCGGGCTCGTCGGCTTGAAGCCCTCCCGCGCCCGCGTGACGCTGGCTCCGGATTTCGGCGATGTCCTGGGCGGACTCGTGAGCGAGCTCGCGGTGACGCGGAGCGTGCGTGACGCGGCGGGCATTCTCGACGCCATCCACGGACCGGCGCCCGGCGATCCCTATGCCGCTCCGCCGCCCGCCCGGGCCTATGTGGAGGAGGTGGGCGCGGACCCCGGGCGCCTGCGCATCGGAGTCATGACGACGCCCGCGGGCGGCCAGTTCGAGACCCACCCTGAGTGTGTCGAGGCGGCGAGGAACGCCGCGGCGGCGCTCGAGGAGCTGGGCCACCATCTGGAGGACTCCCATCCCGCCGCCATGGACAGGCCGGAGCTGATCACGAACTTCATCGTGCGCTGGACGACGGGACAGGACTGGAGTCTCAAATACTGGGGGGCAATGATCGGCCGCGAGCTGGGCCCCGACGACGTCGAGCCCTGCACCTGGGCACTGGCCGAGCAGGGACGCTCGCACACCGGCGGGGATCTGCTGCGGGCCGTCGAGGAGGCGCAGGCGGTAAGCCGGGAGATCGCCAACTGGTGGGCGCAGGACGGCTTTGACCTGCTCTTGACGCCGACCTGCGCCGAGCCGCCGCCCCGGCTCGGGGAGTTCGATGCGCCGCTGGACAATCCGCTGGCACCGCTTCTCCGCGCGATCCCCTTCGGGACCTTCACGGCCGGCTTCAACACGACCGGGCAGCCGGCGATTTCGCTCCCGCTCCACATGACGGCCGACGGACTCCCGGTCGGGGTCCAGTTGGTGGCGGCGTACGGGCGTGAGGACCTGCTGCTGCGCGTTGCCGCCCAACTCGAGGAGGCGCGTCCCTGGGCGGATCGCCGCCCGCCGGTTCACGCCGAGGCGGACACCTCAGCCAACGCGGCCGCCTGAGGTGACGGGGTGGCCTACGACGAGGATCTGGCCAACCGGATCCGGGAACTCATCGGGACCGAGCCGGGCCTGACCGAGAGACGGATGTTCGGCGGCCTGGCCTTCCTGATCAACGGGAACATGTCGGTCAGTGCAAGCGGCCAGGGCGGTCTTCTCCTCCGCGTGGAGCCGGAAGCGACCGACAAGCTCGCCGAGGGGCAGTACGCGGAGCCCTTTGTGATGCGGGGCCGCGCCATGCAGGGTTGGCTGCGGATCTCGCCCGAGGGAGTGCGGACCAAGCGCGAGCTCTCGCGCTGGGTCAGGCGCGGCGTGGACTACGCCCGCTCGTTGCCGAGCAAATAGCAGCCCAACGCCGGTCGCCGCCCAGGATCCTCAGCTATTGGGGCCGGCCTTGGCGCCCAGGCTGTTCAGCCACGCGCGCATGTAGCTGCCCGCGGGAGTGATCTGCCCCTCCTCATAGCCACCGGTCGCCACGGCCAGCGTGACGCCGTTGGGGGTCGACCAGCCGAACTCGATTCCCGTCCCCGCCGCGGCGTATCGGGCGATGACTTGGCCCTGCTGGAGGATCGTGCCGGGGCGAGCCAGGTCCGTTATTTCCTCGGCCACGTACTGCACCTGACCGGCTTGGCGCCCGTCCAGGAGCTCCCAGTAGATCAGCGGCTGACCGGCGTACCAGCCGGGCTCGACGGCCAGGATCTTGATCTTTCCGGGCGCGAGAATCGGCGCGCCCACGGGCAGGTTGGCGTCTACGCCCTGGTCGGTCCGTTCCCAGTGGTTGACGTACATGAGGGGATTGATGTAGCCGGCGCCGTTGACCGGGGCATAGACCAACTGGGCGTGAAGCTCGTGTCTGATCTGGATCAGCGATGGAGCATGGGCGCTTACGTCGCCGACCGGGTCGCTGGGGGTGATGGCCGCCGCCTGATCACCCGCAGCCGGCTCGATAGCCTGCGGATGGGGCTTGAACGGCGGGGTGGTGGCGCTGGCGCCAGTGCCGCCGGACGTGTGGGAGGACC
This sequence comes from uncultured Solirubrobacterales bacterium, assembly GCA_963733555.1. Classification (GTDB taxonomy): domain Bacteria; phylum Actinomycetota; class Thermoleophilia; order Solirubrobacterales; family Solirubrobacteraceae; genus Palsa-465. Next base: position 231,574 of record CAVTDO010000001.1, on the reverse strand, counting down.
CGCATCCGGCCAGAGCAAGCACGAGGATGAGGAGCGCGGCGCGCTTCATCGCCAGCCATCGAGTATGCCGGGGAATCAGGTGGGGCATGGAGCGGGGACCCATAGATAGGTTCGGCAGAAGGGGCCGAGAACTACAGGGGAATAGCATCCGAAACCGATGACGATCGAGAGAGTCGCGCAACGAGGTGACGGCCCTTACGAGGTCCCTGCCGTCTACCTCGAGCGGTACGCCGATCTCCTGATCAACTTTGCCCTGGGTGGCGGCGGAGGCATCCAGCGTGGGAACGTGGTCCAGCTGATCGCTTCTGAGAGTGCCCTGCCGCTCTACGCCGAGCTGTCCCGTGCCGTCTGGCGCGCGGGGGGTCATGTGATCGCTGACTATCGCCCCGACGACGGTCCGCGAGCGAACCTGAGGCGTGACTTCTACGAACTCGCCGATGCCGATCAGCTCGCCTATTTCCCGGCCAAGTACCACCGGGGGGTCATCGATCAGATCGACCACTACGTCTACGTCGCCAGCGAGGCCGATCCCCACGCGCTCCGGGACGTCGAGCCGAGCAAGCTCCTAACCCGCCAGCGGTCCCTCGCTCCCCTGTTTGAGTGGGACACCGAGAAGGAGAACGCGGGCCAGCTCACCTGGACGATCGGGCTTTACGGAACCGAAGCCATGGCGGCTGAGGCGGGGCTGTCGGTCCAGGAGTACTGGGAGCAGATCATCCAGGCCTGCTTCCTCGATCAGCCCGACCCAAAGGCGCGCTGGCGTGAGGTCGCTGCTCAGCTGACGCGTGACACGGCGGCGCTCGACGCACTGCCGATCGACCGGCTCCACGTCGAGGGGCCCGATGTCGATCTGCGGCTGACCCTGGGCGAGCGCCGGCGTTGGATCGGGGGCGGGGGGCGCAACATCCCGAGCTTTGAGATCTTCACCAGTCCAGACTGGCGTGGCACCGAGGGGTGGATTCGCTTCAGCGAGCCGCTCTATATCTACGGGTCGCTGATCACCGGGATCGAGCTCGAGTTTCACGACGGTCTGGTGGCCCGGGCCAGCGCGGAGAAGAACGAAAACCTTCTCCAGGAGATGCTGGCCACCGAGAACGCCAACCGGGTGGGCGAGTTCTCGCTCACCGACGCCCGCCTGTCCCCGATCAGCCACTTCATGGCCGAGACCCTGTTCGACGAGAACATGGGTGGCCCGTTCGGCAATACGCACATCGCGGTGGGCAAGTCGATCCACCAGTGCTACGACGGCGATCCGCAGACGCTCTCGGGCTCCGAGTGGGAGCAGCTCGGCTTCAACCATTCGGTCGTGCACACCGACATCGTCTCGACGACCGACCGCGAGGTGACGGCCGTCCTCCGCGACGGCAGCCACCGCACGATCTACGCGGCCGGGCAGTTTCAGCTCGACGCATAGCGCCGCGCGCGGGCAAGGAGTTGAACCGGGCCGTGTCCCGGGGGCGGCGCTCGGGTAGCCAGGGGCTTATGCCGAAGTCGATATGGAACGGCACGATCACCTTCGGGATGGTCAACGTCCCGGTCAAGCTGTACTCCTCCACAGAGTCCAAGAGCGTTCACTTCCATGAGGTGCACGTGAGCGATGGGGCCCGGATCCAGCACCGGCGGATCTGTCCCAAGGAGGATCGCGAGGTTCCCTACGAGGAGGTCGTCAAGGGCTACGAGGTTTCCTCAGGCCGATTCGTCGTCCTGGACAAGGACGAGATCAAGGCCGCGGCGGGCGACCGCGGCAAGGTCATTCACCTGCGTGAATTCGTATCCGCCGACGCGATCGATCCCGTTTTCTACGATCGGACCTACTACGTGGGCTCACGCGAAGACGCCGACCCCTACCGGCTGCTCCACGAGGCGTTGCGCAAGGCCGAGCGGACGGGAATCGGTCGCTTCAGCTTCCACGACCGCGAGTACCTGGTGGCGGTGCGCGCCGAGCCGGAGCTCCTCGTCCTGCACACGCTTCGCTTCCACGACGAGGTGGTCACCGGTGACGAGCTCGAGTTCGACGGCTCCGGGCGAAAGCCATCGAAGCGGGAGGTCGAGATGGCCGGCCAGCTCGTGAAGTCGCTCTACGAGGACTTCAAGCCCGACGCCTACGAGGACACCTACCGCGAAGCGGTGCTCGAGCTGATCAAGCGTAAGGCCAAGGGCGAGGAGATCGATCTTGGCGCTCAGGAGGAGCCGGCCCACGGTGACGACCTGGCGGCGGCGCTCGAGGCGAGCCTGGCCGGCTCCCGGAGCTGACGATGCCGCGCGCGCTCTGGAGCGGCTCCCTCAGCTTCGGCCTCGTCAACGTCCCGGTGCAGCTGGTCAGCGCGGTGCGTGACCTCGACTACCACTTCCGCCAGCTGCACGCCAAGGACAAGGCCCCGATCGAGCAGCAGCGTTTCTGCTCCCAGGAGGATCGCGAGGTCAGCTGGGAGGAGGTCGCCTACGGCTACGACCTGAACGGCAAGCAGGTCGTGGTGACCGAGGACGAGCTCGGCTCGGTTCAGCCGCGCAAGACCCGCACGATCGACATCGAGGCGTTCGTAGATCTCCACGACGTCGACCCGATCTACTTCGACCACCCCTACTTCCTGATCCCGGCCGGCGACAGCGAGGGGACGCTGCGGGCCTACCGCCTCCTGGTTGAGACCCTGGGCCGCCAGGAACGGGCGGCGCTGGGCCGCGTGGTGATTCGGACCAAGGAGTACCTCGTCGCCGTCCGAGCCCGTGACGACGCCCTGACCCTGACGACGATGCTCTTTCACGACGAGGTTCGGCCGGTCAAGGACATCCCCACCGGAGGCAAGAAGCCGACCAAGAAGCAGCTCGAGAACGCGGTTTCGATCGTCGAGGAGCTCAGCACCGACTGGGAGCCTGACGAGTACACGGACTGCTACCGGGAGCGGCTGAAGCGCGTCATCGAGACCAAGCGCAAACGGCGGACGATCGAGGTCCCCACGCCGGAGAAGGAGCCAGACCCGGTGCCTGATCTCATGGACGCGCTGGAGCGGACGCTCGAGCGACTGCGCCAGGGGGAGGATCCGCGTGAGCTCGCGGAGGATGCGGAGGAGCGCTCAGACGCGGGGAAGCGAGCCAAGAGCACGTCCCCCCGGGCGAAGAGCGGGGCGAAGTCGAGCCGCTAGGGCTCCGCCCGGCGTGAGGTGCCGGCTGGCGATGCGGCCAGCAGCCGGAGTTCGTTCGAGGTCATGGGACCGATGAGTTCTTGCCGTCGTGGCCGTCGGTACTGTGATCAACCCAGGAGGAACCATGACCGACCAACTGAGCACCCGCACCCGCTGGCTCGCCCTCGTCATTCTCTGCGTGGGCGATCTGATGATCGTCGTCGACACGACGGTGGTCAACGTCGCGCTGCCCTCGATCCGCCGGGATCTCGGGTTCTCGCAGACCTCGCTCGCGTGGGTCGTCAACGCCTACATGCTCACCTTCGGCGGCTTCCTGCTCCTGGCCGGGCGCCTCGGGGATCTGTTCGGTCACCGGCGGCTCTTCCTCGGCGGCACGGGCGCCTTCACTCTGGCCAGCCTCATCTGCGGGGTCTCGACAAGCCAGGGGATGCTCATCGCCGCCCGCGCGGTTCAGGGTCTGAGCGGCGCTCTCGTCTCCGCTCTCGCCTTCTCGCTCATTGTCGTGCTCTTCTCCGAGCCCGCCGAGCGCGCCAAGGCGATGGGGGTCTTCGGTTTCGTCATGGCCGGCGGGGGGAGCATCGGCGTCCTTGCGGGCGGGGTGCTCACCGATCTGGTCGGCTGGCACTGGATCTTCCTCATCAACCTGCCCATCGGGATCGCTGTCACCATCACCGGGCTCAAGCTGCTGCCCTGGGTGGGGACCGGGGCCAAGGCGCAACGTCTCGACATCGGCGGGGCCGTGGCCATCACCGGCGGCATGGTCCTCGCCGTGTACGCGATCGTCAACGGCAATACGGCCGGGTGGACTTCGGTCCAGACGCTTGGTCTGCTCGCCGCCGCCCTGATCATCCTGGCGGGCTTCGTCGCCTGGGAGCGCCGAGCCACGGCGCCGCTCATGCCGCTTGGCATCTTCCGCCACCGCAACCTCAGCGTCTCCAACGTGGTGGGTGTGCTCTGGGCCGCGGCGATGTTCGCCCTGTTCTTCCTCTCGGCGCTCTATCTCCAGCTCGTGCTCGGCTACAGCCCGCTCCAGGTCGGCCTTGCCTTCCTGCCCGGCAACCTGATCATGATGGCCTTCTCGCTCGGGCTCTCGGCCAAGCTGGTGACTCGCTACGGCTTCCGGGGGCCGCTCGCCGTCGGCCTCGGTGTGGCCACCCTGGCCCTCCTCTGGCTGGCCCGGGCGCCCGTGCGCGGATCGTTCGTCGTGGACGTCCTGCCCACGATGATCCTCTTCGGCATCGGGGGCGGCCTCGCCTTCAATCCCATCCTGATGGCGGCGATGAGCGACGTCGAGCCCCAGGATTCCGGCCTCGCCTCCGGCATCGTCAACACGGCCTTCATGATGGGCGGGGCGGTCGGGCTGGCGGTACTGGCCAGTGTCGCCTCAGCCCGGACTCAGCACCTGGCGGCGACCGGCCACGGGCACTTGGCCGCGCTGACGGGTGGCTATCACGCGGCCTTCGTCATCGGCGCACTCTTCTCAGTCGCCGCCGGCGTCGTCGGCGCTACCTTCCTGCGTACGCGGACCGCTCCGGCGGGCGTGGTGCACCCCGAGCCGGCGCTCGAGGGGGCGTAGGCTTTCGCTCGACATGTCGAGCTCTCCGCCTTTCGTGGTGCGACTGGCCGTTTCGTGGCTCACGAACGCCCTGGTCCTGGCGGTCGTGGCCGTGGTACTGAGCGGTGTGCACGTTCGGAACGCCGGGTCGCTGCTCGCCGCCGCCGCCGTATTCGGCGTGCTCAACACGATGCTGAAGCCCCTGCTGCGCCTGGTGACCCTGCCGTTGGCTCTCCTCACCTTCGGGATCGCCTGGTTCTTCATCTCACTGCTCATGCTTGTGATCACCCGGGCGATCGTGAGCGGCTTTCAGATTCACGGCTTCGGCACACTGGTTGCCGCCACGCTGATCGTTTGGCTCGTGAACCTGGCGCTCGACTTCACGCCGGGCCCCTGGCAGGTCACGGGGCGCCGGCGACGGCGCCGTGTCAGGCGGACCCGTCCGGCCCCAGCCTCAGACCGCGGTCGGTGACCGGAGCCGACTGGACGATCGACGTGGTCGTCTGGCCGTAGAGCGCGAAGCGGTCGATGATCTCCTCGAGGTGGGCCACGTCACGGACGTGGGCGGTGAGGATGTAGCAGTCCTCGCCGGTGATCCGGCGGCAATCGACAACCTCCGGCGTTTGCTGGGCGAGCTCGGCGACCTTGCGTAGCTGGCGTGGCGCGGGACGAACCCGCACCACCACGCTCAGTTGCAGACCGAGGCTGCGGGGGTTGAGCCGGGCGTGATAGCCGAGGATCACCTCCTCTTGCTCGAGGCGCTGAAGCCGCTCCGCGACGGCCGGAGCCGAGAGCCCTACACGGCGCCCCAGCTCGGCCAAGCTGAGGCGGGCGTCGTCCTGCAACTCGGCTAAGAGGCGGAGATTGATGGCGTCGATACCTGAGTCACCGGTGTTTCCCGGATTTCCCCTCTGATCCTTAGGCATGCAGGCCATTATACCTGGGGTTGCCCCTGTAAAAATGAGCTGACACCGTTCATCCTACGGAGGATGGGATCAGAGCCTGTCGCCAGGGTTGAACTGGGGCGAGGGCGCGTGAGGAGCCTGCCGCCTCATGCCTACTTCGCCGTCAGCGCCGTCTTTCACTACCTCGGGCCGTCCTTCGCGGTGCTCCTGTTCGTACGCGTTCAGGTGCTGGGCGTGGCGTGGCTGCGGATCGTTTCCGCCGCGCTCATCTTTGCCGCGTGGCGCCGGCCCTGGAGGGCCTTCGCGTCGCTGGATCATGGTGGGCGGCGACTCTTGGGGGCGTGGGGCGGTGTCCTCGCTGTCATGAACGCGTGCTTCTACCTGGCCATCAGCAAGCTCCCACTCGGGACGGTGGCCGCCATCGAGTTCCTCCCCGTGATCGCGCTTGCCGCGCTCGGCGTGAGATCAGCGCGCAACCTGGCAGCGCTGTCATTGGCTGTTCCCGGCGTCTATCTACTCACCCATGTGCGCGTCGCCGGCGCCTTCACCGGGTTCGCGTTCGCCTTCGCCAACGCCGGATTGTTTGCCCTCTACATCGTGCTTGCCGACAAGGTGGCCAAGCGTCCGCAGCTGAACGGCATTGACGGCCTGGCCGCCGCGATGCTCATCGCTGCCGTGGTGGTGACCCCGATCGGCGGCTGGCAGGTCCTGCGGGCGGCCGGCGATCCCGTGGCTCTCCTGGCCGGAATCGGCGTCGGCATCTCCTCCTCGGTGATCCCGTATGTCACCGATCAGCTGGCCATGGCGCGCCTGCCGCGGGCCACCTACGCGACCATGGTCGCCCTCCTCCCGGCTCTCGCCACCGTCATCGGAATCATCGTCTTGACCCAGATCCCGAGCTGGGTGGAGGTCGCCGGCATAGCCCTGGTCGTCGCCGGCGTGGCGCTTCACCATCCGGCGGACGAGGCGGCCCGGGCCCGTACTCCCGCGAGCACCAGGCCCGGGACACCTGATCAGGTATCCCGGGCCGGTGAACTTCTAGGGAAGCGCTAGATAACCTGGACGTTGGCCGCAGCCGGGCCCTTCGGGCCCTGCTCGGCGTCGTAGGAGACCTTTGCCCCCTCTGCCAGTGTCTTGAAGCCGCTCCCCGCGATCGCGGAGTGATGAACGAAGAGGTCCTTGCCCTGATCGTCGGGCGTGATGAAGCCGTAGCCCTTTTCGTCGCTGAACCATTTGACGGTTCCGGTAGCCATCATTCCCTCCCGGGAGGTCGTGTGCTGCGAAACGCGGGAGGTGCTAAAGCAACCACTACGAACGCGGGCACTGTTTGCCGGGGGAAGGCCCCCCGGTCGAAGTGCGCAAAGAGTAGCGAGAAGCGCGGCGACGGTCCCGTCCGACGGGCCGCCGGTTTCCGGTCTACTTCTCGCGGTCCAGCCAGTCGAGCACAGCTTGCGGCCGCTGCTCGGGGATCCAATGCGCGACTCCATCCACCCGCTCGACCTGGAGCTCGGGCTGACCCGGGACCGGCCCCGGCTCAAGGCCCCGGGTGACAAGGTCCCGCTCGCCGTACATGAGCGTCACCGGGAGCTGCAGCTTTGCCTGCGCGTAGCGTCCGCGGACGATGGGCAGTGCCTCGCGTGTCAGGAAGGTCCGGTACATGGCCACGGTGACCCGCGGCGGGATGTGGTTGGCGAACAGCTCGACGTCGCTCGCCGCCAGCCGGTCGTTCCCGCGACCCGCCTGGAGAATCCTTGGGAGCATCCGTTCCGCCGCCTTGGCCCCGAGGACGGGGAGGCTGATCGGACCCTGATATCCGAGCAGGGCCAGCTGGCGCGGGTGCGGTGGCAGCCAGAGGTGCGGGACGCTCATGATCAGCGCGCGGCGGATGCGCTCCGGGGACCTGAGCGCGGCCAGCAGGCCCGTCCAGGCACCCCAGTCGTGCCCGACCCAGGTCACCCGGTCGATCTTGAGGGCGTCGAGGAGCGCCAGCAGGTCCGTCGCCAGTTGCTCCTTTTCATAGCCGGCGGCCGGCGCCTCGGTCCACCCGAACCCGCGCAGGTCGGGAACGATGACGCGGTGGCTTTCGGCCAAGCTGGGGATAAGGTCGCGCCACAGCCACCAATGCTGCGGCCAGCCGTGGACGAGCAGTACCGGCGGGGCGTCCTCGGGACCGGAGAGGGCGACGTGGGTGCGAAGGCCGCCCGCGTCGAGATACTGGTGGCTGACTCCGGGCAGCTCAGGGGGTGCGGTCAGCAGCGCCGCCCTAACGTGCCTGTGCGAAGGACACGAGCCTGTGGCGGTTCTCGTCCCAGAGCTTGAGGTTCACGGCACGTAGGCCGTCCCAGAACGAGAGCGTCGGGACTCCTTCGAAGATTGGGTTTGCCTCGTGCGCCCGCCTGAGGTTGTAGTTCGGAATCCGGGCGTTCAGGTGGTGAACGTGATGGAACCCGATGTTTCCCGTGAAGAACTGCGCGAGCCTGGGGAGTCTCAGGTAGGAGCTGCCGCGAAGTGCCGCGTCGGCGTACTCCCATTCACCGGAAGACTTCCAGTACGCGCCCTCGAACTGGTGCTGGACGTAAAAGAGCCAGATCCCGACTGAACCGGCGAGCATCGCCGGAGGTGCCCAGATGAGCAGGAAGGTCGCCCAGCCCATCAACCAGCACAGAGAGCCGATGACTACGAAGAGGGCGAGGTCCGTGCAGAGCACGCTGCGACGCATCCGTTGACGCTGGGACCGGGTGGGGATGCGAGGGCCGACCATCATCGCGATCACCGGCCCGACGCCGAACATGATGATCGGGTTGCGCGTGAGCCGGTAGGCGATCCGACCCCGCCGGTCCCGGGCACGGTACTCGCAGACCGTAAGCGTCACGATGTCTCCTACGCCGCGGCGCTCCAGATCGCCCGACGTAGCGTGATGGACGGCGTGGTCATGGCGCCAGCGCTCGAATGGCGCGAGGACGAACAGGCCCATCAACCTCCCCACATATCGATTGGCCCGTTTGGAGGGCAAGAGCGAACCGTGGGCACAGTCGTGAAAGACGATGAAGGTACGCACTAGAAAGCCAGCCGCGGGGAGAATCAAAGCGAGGGTGAGCAGCACCGAGACCCGGAGGGCGAAGTACATGGCGACCGAGACCGCGAGGTAGCCACCGAGGGAGGTGAGGATGTCGAGCAGACTCAGGCGTAGAGAGGGCCGGGCGTAGGCAGCCAGGGCGACAGGCTGGGCGCGGGAATTCGAAGGGTGATCCATGACCAATCCGATGCTGGTGGGAAACGCTGCAGACCGCAACGCCCCCGCATGCGTGACTGATCACGACCAGCGCGAGCTTGCTTTTGTCTTCCGGAAGCCACGTGGAGGAACCGTGCGGTCCCCACTGATGGCCTCGCTGATGATTGAGCGTACCCGATTGCGCCCCCACCGAAGCCCGATTGCTCCCCCGCCGCAGGCCTCAGGCACCACTCTCGGTAGGCCGAGCGGATCTAAGACCGGTTCATCCGCCCGAGCGGGGCGCTCGCACGGCGGCGCTCGTCGGGCGCTGGGACGTCTCCATGCTCCGCCGCGCTTAGCAGCGGATCCAGGTGCCGGCGTACGAGCAGCGCAGGCCCGGTTGGGAACACGAAGTTGACTACCCGGTAGACGACGACCGCGGCGAGTGCGGGCGCGATCGGCTGCCCGACCCAGTGCAGCGAGAGCGTCATCAACAGCTCGGTGATGCCCGCGCCGCCCAGCGGCATCGAGCGCCTTGTCAACGCGTAGCCAGTCGCGTAGGCGAGGACGGCCTCGCCAAGGTTGGGGTGCAGCCCGACGAACCGGACCGAGGCGTAGAAGGCGGCGATATCAAACATCCAGTACAGCGCCATCCCGGCCCACGTCGACCACCAGCGTGAGAAGTCGCCGATCAGTGAGCGAAGAATTCCGACGCTGCGCAGCGCGTTGCCCACCGGTGCCCGCCAGCGCCCGCGGCCTCTACAGAACCGCTCGGTTCGCTCGGACTCAGCGAGCCAGAGCCCGACCACAAACCCGACCGGCACCGCGATCGCCCACGGCCAGAGGAGTGACGGCATAGCCCGCGATTCGCCGGCCACGAGCAGCACGACCGCGCTCAGCCAGGCGACGGGGGCCAGGAGAGCCCACTCGAGGGCGCCGAGGCCGAGCACGCGCACGGTGGCTTCCCGCTCGTCGCCCGCGATCGCGAGCAGTGCCTGCTTATCGACCCTGAACCCGCCTCCGGCCGCGAAAGGCCCAAACCCGGCCGTCACCACCCGCACAACCAGAGGAACCGCCAAGTCGGGGCCATCGTCAAACCGCGCAAGGGCCCGGTATGAGAGGGCGTAGGCGGGAACAGCGAGCAACTCCGCGCCGATCACCAGAGCGATCCAGACGATGTGCAGGTGCGACCAAGCGTGGCCGAAGTCTGTAAAGCCGGAGGCACCCGCGATGGCCACCACCGCAGCCACTGCGAGGCCAAACGCGATGGCGGTCGCGGCGAGCGGATGGATCCGGAGCCATCGCATCATCGGGCTTCGGCCTCCGCTGGGCCTGCTGGGTGTGCGTCTCTGCCCGTGATGTGAACTCCTACCCGCGGAGTGCGTGCCGCCAACGTGTCCAGCGCTTCCGCGGGCGGGCGATGCCCCGGGGCACCGAGTCCTCGGGTGTCAGGCTTGCGTTGGTGCTCCGACCGTGGGCTGGACAACGACGGCTGGGCCCGCGGTATGTCGGCCTCCGATGGCTCGGTCGGTGATCGCCCACGCCGCGTAGCAGAACGCGCCAACGATGCCGGTGACCGTCACCAACACGCCGGCGGCAGCCGTCGCAGCCACGCCGTGGGCGCCAAGGATGAGGACGGCTGCCGCAGGTCCAGTACTTGGTCCTATCGGCAGTTGGCCGATCGTGAACATCACGATTAGGAGCGCCATGGCGTCGAAGATGGAAACGTTCACGCCGATCGCGTGCAGCATGAGCCAGTTCCTCACGACCTGCGCGCACACGGCCAACACCGTGAACGTGATCAGGCGACCCCGACCCTGCATCCGCATGATTGCGAGCCCCGCCCAGAACCCGGTTCGACGGCGCCCAGAGACCCCACGCAGGGCCGCGACGAGACCGCCCGCCACCGCAACAACAATCACCGGCAACCACCAAGGGACGCCGAGCGGCGCGATCAACGTAAAGGAGAAGATGGCCACGAGCGCGAGTTCTACGGTGATGATGGGGACCTCGGCGGCCATGAGGGCCGGCACCCGAGGGGTCGCCTGCGGTGCGGAACGGCGCAGCGAAGCGATTCGCGCAGCCATGCCTACCGACCCGTTCAACACGCTCGCGACGTAGCCGACGGCAGCAGCGCGGAACAGCACCCGGCGGGGCACCGTCCCGCCGGCAGCACGGACGCACACGTTCCATGCCTCGCTGCGAGCAACCAGCGCGGTGATCTGGAGCAGTACGGCGACGCCCAGGAGAGAAAGCGGTGCCGTGCGAAGGGCGAGGCTGAACTGGCCGCTCCGTCCGGCAAGCACGAAAGCCAGCAGGCCGGTGACTATCACAGCTCCGAAAATGCTCAGCGCGATACGCCCGCGAAACAACGAAAGGCGAAAACGGGCTTCTTCAGGTTCAGCGGGCGTAACCGTCAACGGAAGCGGGAGTGACAAGTGATCTCCGGGCTAGGGATTCCAGAGAATCAGGGTGGCGCTGTCACTCGGAGGCGCCCGCGTCAGGCTGGTGCTCTCGGCATCGAGTGTAGCGGTGACTTCTAATGCTCCGGCGGTGGGACGACAGCTTCGCCAGGGGCCTGATTGCCCCGCACAACCGGACTCCTTGTGGTTCTTTTAGTGGAGCTAGGGGGACTCGAACCCCCGACCTCCTGGGTGCGATCCAGGCGCTCTCCCAACTGAGCTATAGCCCCGAGCGGCGGTGCATACCGCGCGGTCCGCGAATTCTAGCTTCGCTTGGTCTGACCGCATCTGTGGAAGGGTTAGGGGTAGACGATTGGACGCCTTGGCATGAGTTCTCCTAAGCCAGTTAGAACCTACGGATTTGCGGGGATTTTGCCGATACGCTCAATAGCCGCCGAGTTTTGATGAGCTTCCGCGCCCGCCTCACCAGCTTCTTCATCCTGATCGTCGTCATTCCGATGATCGCGGTTGCCTTCCTGGTCTTCCGGCTGATCAGCGACAGCGAGCAGGGGAAGACCGATGCGCGCGCCAACGGTGTCCTCGGCGCCGCGAGGAGCCTCTATCAATCCGAGAGCGTTGCCGCGAGCGGCGATGCGCGAGCGATCGCGCGTGCTCTGGCCTCTCAGAGTGCGGGCGGCCGGGCTTCGCCCAAGGCGATCCGAGCCACGGTCACGACACTGGCTGGGCAGGCCGGCCTCGCCCGCGTGGTCGTCAGGGAGGGCGGACGCGTTCTCGCTGATGTCGGCACCGCCAATGCCATCGCGCCCGGCGAGGCCGGCGTGCGCGGGCGCCGGTTCACTGTGCTCGCCTCTGAGATCACCGCCGCTCAATACGTGCGCGAGCTCGTCGTGCCCGGGGTCAGGGTCGTCGTGCGGGAGGGCACCCGGGAGCTGGCCCCGGCAGGCCGCGTGGGGGCCGCAGCCTCGCTGCCCACGAGCGGTTCGGTGAGCATCGGTGGAGTCAGCTACCGGGCGTTGAGCCAGCGTCTGTCCGGGTTCGGCCGCAGCGGTATCGAGGTCACCGCCCTGGCCAGCGTTGCGGCCACGGGAGGATCGGTCACGAGCAGCCGGCTACTTGCCCTGGCTTTTATCGCCGCCTTCCTCGTTCTGGCCGTGGCCTTCTCATTGTTGGCTTCCCGGGGCCTTCAGGGGCAGGTGAGCCGGTTCCTGCAGGCGGCTCGGCGGCTCGCCGGCGGTGATTTCTCGTCTCCCATCTGGATCGAGGGGCGCGATGAGTTCGCCGCCCTGGGCGAGGAGTTCAACAACATGTCGACCCAGCTCGAGCAGCGGCTCGACGAGCTCTCTCAGGAGCGTGCCCGGCTACGGGAGGCGATACGGCGCATCGGGCAGACGTTCGCCGCGAACCTGGATCGACCGGCTTTGCTCGACCTGGCCTTGAAGACGGCCATCGACGCCGTCCGCGGCTCAGGTGGCCGGATTAGCGTGAGGCCGGCCGCAGACCAGCCGCTGGCGGAAGCGATCCGGGGCGGCTCGCTGGACGACGTCGATCCGATGCTCGAGGAGGCTGAGCGAACCGTGCTGGAAGCCGGCGACGTCGGCGAGGGGGAGGCCGGTGGTAACTACGTGATCTCCGTCCCGATGGGATCGCCTGAGTCAGGTGGCTACATCCACGGATTGATTACGGTCGTGCGACCGGATGAGCCGTTCTCCGACGACGACCGCGAGCTCCTGCTTTCGCTCGCCGCCCAGGCCACGCTGGCGCTTGAAAATGTCGACCTTCACGTTCAGGTGAGCCGACAGGCGGTGACCGACGAGCTCACGGGTCTGGCCAACCACGGTCGCTTTCAGGATCTCCTCGGAGCGGAAATCGAGGAGGTCCGGCGGTACCACCACCCGCTGGGTCTGATCATGCTGGACATCGACAATTTCAAGGCGGTCAACGACACCTACGGGCACCAGCAGGGCGATGTCGTCCTGCGGCGAGTGGCTCGGGTGTTGGCCGCTAACTCACGTGAGGTGGACTACCCGGCACGCTACGGCGGCGAGGAGCTGGCTGTGATCCTTCCGCACACCGACCTCGAGGGCGCGTACGTCATCGCCGAGCGCATCCGGACGTCAATCGAGGCGATGCGGATACCGCGGATGGACAAACAAGGAATGCTCCAGGTCACGGCTAGCCTCGGCGTCGTCTCCTCGACGGAGGGCGAGAAGAATGCTCTGATCGCCGAGGCTGACGCAGCGCTCTACGAGGCCAAGCGTCAGGGCAAGAACCGGACCGTTGCGGCTCCAATCCAAGCCGCGAACCTGGTCAGCGGCGAGTAGCCTTTGCGCCATGGGTTTACTCGATGAAGCAATCCGTGAGCACCTAGACCTGAAGCGCCGTACCGGCGCTGATCCTTCGGAGGTCGATCGCCAGGAGCGTGAGGCGCTCGGGCCCGTCCGCCGAAGCCCCCAGGATCCAGCAGACGTCGCCCTGGACGAGGAAAGCCCCGCTGGCGGGGCCTATATGGCGGGGGAGGAACCGCCGTATCCGCTTGACGAAGCGATCCCGGAGTGGGCGGACGCTCCCGAGGAACCGAGCCCATTCGACGACACTTCGGGGCTCGGCGCGGGGGCGCCCCCGGCCGAGGAATGGTCAGAGCCTCCAACGCAGATCGCTCACGTTCCACCTGAGGCTGTTGAGCCGGCGCCTGAGCGGACCGAGTCGCCCCGGCATCATGAAATCGCCGAGGAGTGGGAAGCCCATGAGCGAGGCCTCGCGGCCGAACCGGCCGGGTTTGAGCCAGATGAGCCCGCTCCCGCCCCACCAGCTCCTGCGCCGGATCCCTATACCGCCCCGCCACCGGCCGACACCTCCGCCGGGCCGCTGTCAGGTGCGGAGCGGCAACGTTCGCTGCCACCGGAGGGCCCGGAGCTTGACCAGGAGACCGCCGAGTATCACCTTGAGGAGGAGCTCGAGCCGGAACCGGCCGAGCCTCCGGAGGACGAGGATGTGCTGGAGGAGACGCCTGAATTCCTTCAGGACACTCCGGACCACGACCGGCTGTGGTTCGAGCAGCGCCCTCCGCGCGACTTCGACTTCGACAAATAGCCTCGCTCTCGGCAGGCTTCGCGGTCGCCAACCGGGCCAAGGCGACGGTTAGACTCGACCCCGTTCGGGGCCATAGCTCAGTTGGGAGAGCGCCTGCTTTGCAAGCAGGAGGTCGCCGGTTCGATCCCGGCTGGCTCCACCTCCCAACCCTTAAATACCACTTTTCTCCCTCGTTCGACGCCGGCTCGATCCGGCCTCTATGGGCAACTCATGGGCAACCGTCGCTTCGCGAGCACCCAAATCGCGTCTCGGCGTCTTGCCTCGGAGCGTCCTCTAGTTCGTCGATGACGTGCCCATAGTCGAGCGTCAGCCGTGCGTCGTGGCGCTGGCGGGCCACGTAGATCACCGAGCGGCCCTCGTGCAGCAGCAGCGAGGCGTAGCTGTGCCGGAGGTCATAGGGACGGCGGGAGCGAGACCGGCTGCCTTGGCGGCTCGGGCGGGCTCGCCGTCGCCGATTGATAGGCGGGCTCGGTCCAGGGCTGCCCGCCACGGCCGGGGAGATCAGCTCGCCGTCGTCGGGCCTTCCTGAGCGCATCCGCCACTCGGCAGATCCCTCGCCAGCGGTGCGACCAACCGCACCGTGCGTGGCTGTCGGTCTAGTCGCCCGCTCTTTCCCCAGCGAGACCGCACGTTGCACGGCAGCGTCCGCTCGCGCACGTCGCCCCAGCGCAGGGCCAGCGCTTCGCCAGGCCGTAGACCGGCGAGGCCAGGGCTGAGATCAGGCAGCATCCCGGGCGAACGCTGCGCATCATCTCGACCGGGGTGAGGAGCGGGCGCACTTCCGAGCGACGCGGCAGCTTGGCTCGACGTACAGCGCGGGCCGGGTTGCTGGAGGTGGCCACCCTCAGCGGCACGTTGTAGGAGGTTGCCGAGCGGTGAGCCTTGGGACGGCCACCGGACCGGCACCGGTGGCCAGCCGGTCAGCCTGCCAGCGACCGATCAACTCGGGTGCGAGCTGGCGCAGCGGAGCGCTGCCGAGCGGGGCTCAGGTGGTGGTCATATAGGCCGGTGTAGAGGCTTCGGCTTTTGGCCGAGAGCAGCGGGGCATACGTGGGCGTCCAGGTGCCGGTCACGAACTGATCGAGGGTCTCTAGGCCACGGTCGAGATCGGCCAGGCTGCCGAGCCGAGCCCGACGCTTGATCTCGCCGTCGAGGCGACTGCATCCTGCGGATCAAGCTCCGGCTGCGTGCCGGTCGCCCTCATCCAGCGGACCCGGTAGGCGACCCGCTCCGGCCGTCCTCGGTCCGCCAGCTCCGTTTCGCGACGCTCAGCAGCGCCGCCATCGTCCGGTGCCATCGCCGCGCGGACTTCGGCCACCGGTAGGGGCCAGCATCGCTAGTCACAGCGGCCGAGGTCACGCCTCCGGCCAGCGCAGGTGCTCGCCGGGCACTGGCTGGGCTGACCGTGCGGTGACCGGGCCAGGGCCGCCGAGGCGAGCGCACCCACGATGCGGCCACGGCCAGGACGTACCGGCAGGGTCCTCATCGCTTCGCCCGCTTTCTCTGCGCTGCCCGCTCTTCGCGCTCCACCAGCTCTTCCAGCTTGAGCCGGGCCAGCGCTCGCGTGGGTGGTCCGGCCAGCTTGTCGATCCGTTTCACCAGCTCGTCATCGGCCTGAGCGATCTGTTTCACGCTTCTAGCTATCACTGCCATCATCTGTCCATCCTAGGAGAGCTTCTCGCTAGGTCTCCGTCCGACTTTGACCGTCGGACTGTGAGCGTCGAGCGTGTTCTCGGCGCTCTCAGGCTCCTGAGCCATGCTTCGGGTCGGCCGGGCGTGCGCAGCCCTCGCCCCGTGAGCCGCAGGGAGCGTCCCTGAGCGGCAGCTCGCCTGACCGTTTCGACGTGGCAACTGGCACGACGTGCGGCCTTGGCCGTGGTCAGGGACCATCATCCGATGGCTCCGGTGGTCTTCTCCCTACTCCGAGCAGCCGCCGCAGCTCGGCCAGGTCGTCGGCGTCGAGCTGCTCGATTAGCCCTCCCGGGGCTCACGACTGGCTCCGGCGCCCAGGTGCTCATCGTCTATGGTGAGCATCTTGGTACTGATCGGCCGATCCTCATGTTTACGGGCGTTTTCCAGGTGCTCATCGCGTCCGCTTCCCAGGTGCTCTGGGGGTTGAGCACCTTGGGGAGGCTCCATCTCCAGGGTCCCGGACACCCGTTTGACGGACCGATCTTGAGCTCTGACTTCGCCCGGCGCAGTGTCGCTACGGCGATCCCCAGCGAGCGAGCACGACCGATCACGTCGCTTGCCGGTTCGGGCCATCGGTCAGCTCATCGGGAGAAACCGTTTGGCCTCGTCCTGCGCGGAGGACTCGCCCTCGTCTTCGCGTGCGGCCGCAGGAGGTCGTAGCCATTAGCGCCCGACTCCCCGACGCAGCGCATCCGCGCAGTCTCGATCAGCTCCCCCGTATCGCCAAGCACCTGAGCGCCCTCGATCCGGTAGGCGAGCGACGGGGCCATTCGGGCGAGGTTGGTTGACGTGACCGCGAGGACCCGAGCCGGACCGTCCTCCGCCTCTTCGGGGTCGTGGCCGAGGAGCAACCCGCCTCGGACAACCTGAGTGAGCGGCGCTCCCCTCGTGGCGTAGGAGCGGGTCTGTCGAGGTCCCTTTGTTCAGGTGGAAACGACCAACACCGCGCACCCCACGTCGCGAGCCAGCGCCCCCAGCGAGGCCACCGCCTGCCGGACAGGATGGCTCTTGTGCGAATCCGTCCTCGCGTCTAGGAACTCAATCAGCGGATCAATCACGACCAACGCGGCGTCGGCCCCGCCGACGAGCCGGCCAGTTCGTCTGAGTCCTGCGGCACGCGAAACGGCTCGGCATGTCCCGCGAGCCCATCTGCGCCATGAACACCCTCTCGAGGTCCGCACCGGCGGCTAGCAGCCGAGGCTTCAGGTGTCGCCAGCATCGTCTTCGGTGGTCAGAATGACCGGATACCGTGTAGTTCTACACGTCACCCTCAAGAGTCCCGTGGGTCACTTGAGCGATGAGGTCCGAGTAGAGCAACCCCTTTCCGATCTTGGCCGTCCGGCCAGGCCGTCAGCTTTCCGAGCGCGATGCGGTCGCTCCAGAGCCAGCGGATCGGCTTCGCCGTGATCTCCGTGAACGGGACAGCGACCGCGCCGGTTGGAGGAGGACCGTCCTCCAGTAGCGCGGCAATCATCGTTTCGGACGAGCACGTTCGGTTCGGGTTCAGGCAAACCGGGTCGGCGTCGCCGTCACTCCAGCGCGCATTCGAGCAACAGACCGTGGACACGCCGTCCGGCCATCCAAGCTCTTCGGCACGCGGGCTTGTTTCGCCGAGGGTTTCCGCGCCACTTCGACGGAAGCGCCGGCGGAGGACGTCCAGCGTTACGAGCTGTTTCTCGACGCTCATCGCCGTCCCTCCGCTCTGCACTCGGGACAACGATCCAGGGTCCAACCGCGCCGCTCCAGCTCGGCGGCTTGGTGGTCGTCAACGGCGAAGGCGATAACGCGACAGCGACGGCACCATCTGACTTGTCAATCCGTAGGTGCGAGCCTCGGAGGAACCGTCGAATGTGGCGGGGAACATCGGGCGCGAGCATGGGGAGCCTCCTTAGTGCTCCCAGCGCCGCCCTGTCAGTTACTCCTTAGGTCTTCCGACGACTCCGCAGGCTGGACTTGACTTGTCGCCGGAGCTTCGCACCCGTCCCGGTCAGAAGGTTCGGCCCCCGCCTCACTCGAGGAGAACGGGGGCCGAGAGACCAAACAAGAGGCAGCTTGTCCAGGCCACTCTCACGGACACAAGTCAACGTCCACCAGCGAGGCTACCCACCCTCGCGGCCAGAACGACCAACGCCCGCCGGAGCGGCGCTGACCGAAGGAGGAAGGACGGCCGGAGCCGGATCTTCGCCGAGCAGGCTAACCCCGAGAGCGGCGGAAGTGCAGCCGTCCGGTTGCGCGTTCATCCTTGCCCCCATGCAACGAATAGACGACCTGGCAAATATGCAGGCAGCATTAATCTGCTAACCGGCCGACCCAGCGCAGCGCCGAAGGCCGGACCGAAGAGCACGCAAAGAAGAGCCCGAGCAAGCTCCGAGTAAGAGCAGCAAGCCCTCTCGCCCTAGCCGACGGTGGGGTCTGACAGCTTCATCTCGGACGTGACGTGCCGCTATCCGGAGCTGTTCTCGATCTTGCTCTTCGGCTCCCGAGCCAATCTCGCTCAGCTGCCCCCGATAGCGACTGGGATATCTGCGCCTCGTTCGCGCCGGTACCAGCGAGGAGGTCGAGCGCCGGTTCCTGAATGACCGCTCTCTACGTCGGCACTTCAGCACGACGCTTGACCTGTTCACTCTCGGCCATGACGGCGGGTGCAGGTCTGCTCCTGGCCGTAGGTGAGCAGATTGCCATGGGTCCGCACTCACGCTGCCGAGCCCTAAGACCTATGACGTACGGACCGTCTGGACCGTCGGAAGGTTCTCTTCGGGTCACTCGGCTGTGAGCGTCAGCGCTCCACCCAAGCGCTGTCGGACGTGCGGCCACGGGTCGATGATCTCCGCTTCAGCCGTTGCACCCGATGCCGTGAGGCGCGGCGAGAGGTCGCTCGGATCCGGGTGCAGAGGCGGGCATGCGCTGATTGCGGCGAGCCGAGTCGGGCTATCGCTGCCAGGCGTGCCGGGAGCGCGGCGACTGCGCGAGCGAGAGCGCAATCTCAGCAACCGCCAGCGGCCCGAGCACTGGCCCTCAGCGTCACGCCCGACCCAGCTCCGGCGATCAAGCTCGGTAGTGAGCTAGCCGAGCTGCGTCGCAGGCCTCACCTTCCCTCGCTCGGGAACGGCCACGTCAGCCGTGCTGGAGGCCTGAACGGTGACCGTGCAGAGTGGAGGCCGTGTTCGGATCGACTAAGGCCGAATGCGCTATGCGTACGTACGGGTCGAAGGCCGAGCCCGCGTTGCCCTCACGCCGGATCTGCTCTAAGCCCCCCAGCTCGCTAGAAGCTGGCGCTCGCTGTCGCCACTTCAGCGAGGAGCGGGCTAGGTCTTGCTGGTGCGTCTCAGCGAGGATGCGGTCAAGCTCTGCCCACTCTCCGGAGGGGTTCCTGAGCACCCTCTGAGGACCGTCCGCGAGCTTCCGAGCCATGCCCAGATTCTCGCGCCAGACCGGCGTCCTTGTCCGCGTTGCGCGGCGTGCCTAGGTCTGAGAGGTTGGTCTTGATCTATCACCGCTGAGGGGGATGAACAGTGACCGACGATGAGGCGCTGAGGCGAGCCAAGCCGACCGAGACGACGCGGAAGACGAGCGAGATGACGCCGTGAGCGCGCGCAGGACTTCGCCAAAGCGCTCCAGCGGTGACAGGCCGGATGCGGACGCGCTAGCGGATCGCCACCGAGGCTCTCCAGCGTCACCCCGAGTACGACACTCCCTAGCTTTTACGGCGTTTTTCAAAAATAATTTCGCGGTGAGCGGTCCGGGTGTCACAACGGCGCAAAGCTTCACGATCCTTGATCCTCCCCCCCGCCCCAACACCGCCTAGACGTGCTCTGTGGCTCGCCGTGAGCCCGCCTGCGCCACGGAGTGCTTAGGGTAGTCCAGACCGTCGAGCTGTGTCAATGTTGACACTTGCAAGACCTGACAGTGACCGGATGCGCTGCGAAACTGCCCTTGAAGAGCCTGCTCCTTGCCCTTCCCAGAGTGCATCCGCAGAAGCCTCGCACGTCGCCGGGCTTTTGTCGTTCAGAGTGAGAGTAGAGCTTGACCCTGCAGCAGCGGACGCAGCTCAGCCACGTCAGTATCACCGAAGCCAGCTCAGATAACCCAGGTCAAGAGCTGCCATCCCTCACGAACCGGAAGAGCGATGCCACCGAGATAAGCGGCCTGCTCCAGCCCCAGCCGAAGCTGGACCAGCTCGTCAGATCGTCACAGCTCAGCTGCGACCACGACGCCGATGAGTGTGAACATCGCCGCAGACCACGAGCCCGTCGCCTCTGCCTCGTCTATGCGGTATCCAGCTCATCAGGTGAGAGCGAAGCTGAGTAGGAGTGCGATGGCTGAGAGCAATAGCCTCACCTTGACGACGTGAACGAATTCGGAGCTGAGAAGCCGAGCAGCAGCGCTCCGTGCTCCAGCTCCAAGCCGCCACGCTCCAGCTCGGTCAAGAGGTCGTCACGGACACCGGACCGAGCGGACCAGCGCTCCTGACTTGTGCTCGGAGAGCCGACAAGCCTCCGTCGCGTCGGGCCATCCGCCACAGTTCCGCGCCCCGTGCTTCTCGGCAGCGAGCGTCGCTCCCGAACCGCTCCCGTGGGCGTTGCCCCCGATGACCAATGACGCGCCGCCGGGTGTGACGCGAACTACGTCCTCGCTGCGAGCAGCGCTGCGCTGTTCTCGCAGGGGCAGCAAAACCGTTGCTCTGTACTTCTCGACCAGCCCGTGCTCCTCGTGAAGGTGCGTCGTCCCAGCGATTAGCCGAACCTCAGAGCCGTCCGCGTCATAGACGATTGCGTTACGAGTGCGACAAGCATCACGAGCCCGATTCTCCGCTCGCCGTCGCGAACCTGCCGCGAAGTCAAAGCCCCGCAGATAAGAGCAACTTCCTAAGCGCCACGATCTGCCCAATGATCTCCGCAGCCAATTCAGCGAAGCGACCATTTGCCGTCACCGCTGCGCGGACGATCTTCCCGAAGTCCTTCGGTCGCGGTGGCTTCGGCTGACCTGTCCCTGAAAAACGAGATACGCGCCAGCAGCGTTGTGTGCGTCGTGTAGCGCTAGTGATCTCTGTGTCCGTCTGGAGCTGATCGCAATCCGCCCCTCCTGCTCCCAAATATCCGTGAGCGCTTCCCGCATCTTCGAATGCGTTCCCCGATACTCCACGTTATGCACGTCAGTTACGTGCTGCTAGCCTTAGCCACAATGCCATCATCAAACCAACGCAACTCTCATAGCCAGCATCTTGTGATCGCTTTCTCCTCCGTAATAGCCATTTATCAACTCCACTACTCACCTCACAAAACTATCTCCACTTCCCACACCAAATCCACCTTTCACCCTCAACTCTTCAACTCTTCACCTCACTCCTTTCTTTACTTTCTTCACTACCCAACCCCATACTCCATTACAACTTTACACCCGACAACCTACTCATCTTTGCAAGCAGGAGGTCGCCGGTTCGATCCCGGCTGGCTCCACCTCAGGAGATCGGTGACGGGCGGGTCGGCATGAATTGCCGACCGGTATTGACCGCCTGACCACGCTGGCGCTGGTCACGATCGTTGGCTAGGACAGGCCCCGCGGCACAGACGCCGCTTCAGCCGCCGAATCCGCAGGTTGGCCGCCTCCAGCACGCTCCGGGGGATCAGGCCAGCCCGCGCGTCGGCCAGCAGCACCTCGTACACGTCGGCTGACGTTTTCTCGCTCGCCGCATAGAGGATCAGATCGAGCCCCGCCGCCACCGCGTGACGGGCCGGCGCCAGCTGCCCCGCGATCGCCCCTGACTCGAGATCGTCGCTGATCGTCACCGGCCGCGCACCGCCCACGGCGAGCGGAAGCTCACGGCGGTATATCTCTGGAGACATGACGGCAGGCAGGCTGCCGGAGAGGGTGGGATATATCGCGCTGCTCACCATGACCAAAGCGAGCGGTCCGCGCCCGCACCACGAGTAGGGCAGGTAGTCCTCGCGGAGCACGCCCGCGGCGTCCGGGACCACCACCGGCCCGTAGTCGGTGTTCCGGCCGGCGGGTCCGAGCCCCGGGAAGTGCTTCAGCGTGTAGGCGACCCCTTGGCTGGCCAGACCCCGCGCAAAGGCACAGGCGCGGGCGGCCACGACCCCGGGGTCGGCGCCGAACGAGCGGCTGCCCAGGAATGACTCTGGCGTCCGCGCGACGTCGGCCACCGGCGCCAGGTCTATGTTGATCCCCTCCTCGCGGAGCAGCCGCCCGGTCTCGACGCCTTGATCGAACGCCTGAGCCGCGGTTGTCATTCTGGCTGGCGGCACGGCCGGGGGGCCGACCAGGCGATTGGCGGCACCCCCCTCCTGGTCGGTCATGATGAGCAGCGGAGGGTTACCGCCTCGCGCGGCGGCGGATTGAAGCTCGCGGGTCAGGGCGCGGGTGGCGAGCGGGCCGCCGATGACATTGTCCGAGAACAGGATCACGCCGCCGAGCTCGCCGTCCTGGACCCGGGCCAGGAGGCTCGTGCTCGGTTGAGGCCCCGGGAAGGCGGTCACCATCATTTGCCCGAGCATCCGGGAAAGGTTCCGGTCTCCGGCGTCCGAATGAGGCGCGACCACGGCCGCGGGCACGTGCGTCCGACGACCCAGGCCGTGATTCGCCTCGGACCGCCCGCTCTCCTCGCGCTGAGCCCGCCGCGGTGCCGTCCCGCCGGCTGCGAGCATGGAGGCGATCGCCGCCACCGCGAGTCCTATCGGGAGGAGCCCCGGAAGCAGTCGGCGGCTACCGATCATGAGCATTCTGGCCACTCCGGTCCGGATTATCGGGCCTGGCGGAACAAGCACCGCCTGGTCTCAGACTTCGCAAACCCTGCGGTTCCAGAGGTCGCGACAGAGATTTCCCGGGCCCCTGACCCTGGTCTACAACGTAGGTCATGAGGTCAGGGCAATCGAGGCAACACTCCGACACAACGTTTGCTGACGGCGGACGATTCCTTTCGCCGTTCGGGCGACACCGAACTGACGATCGTTATGGCGACAGACCAGGCGGATCCCTGGTTATGGCGCGGAGCGGGCAAGGCGTCGCTGCGTGGGTCGGACCTGCTTTGTCCGCCGTGCGAGCGACGTGGCGCGATCAACTGGTCAACCCATGGGTTGAGTTCTGAGATCAACTCGCGGTTCAACCCTGGGGCCGACGACAGGCGGGCGCTTGAAGCAGATCATGTCGCCTATGACCATTACGGATTACCTCATCAACGCAGTGTTTGTCCTTGTCGTCCTCCGTCAGGCTCGCGAGCGCGAGCTTGATCGTCGTAGCGTGATCATCCCGCTGGCGATCGTCGCCTACGTCGCCCATCTGTACGTGCACTCGATCCCGACCGCTGGGAACGACCTGGTGCTGATGGGCGCGCTCGGAGTCGTCGGCCTTGCGCTCGGCATTGCCAGCGGTTTCGCTACCCACGTCCGTGCCGGCGAGAACGGTCTCGCGGTCGCGCGGGTGGGCTGGATCGCCGGCGCTCTGTTGATCGCGGGGATCGGCTCGCGGATGGTGTTCGCGTTCGCTCTCTCGCACGGCGCGCACTACGCGGTCGCCAGCTTCAGCATCGCCCACCAGATCGGCGCCGCCGCATGGCCTGTAGCGCTGGTGATGATGGCGCTCCTCGAGGTCAGCACTCGGATCGTGATCGTCCAGCTCCGCGGGCGTCACGCGGTGCAGTCCAGCGCCGCGATCCCCGCCGCGGCATGACCAGCGACCGTCCCACGTCCCAACCTCCGGCCCGCCCCTGGCGGGCCGGTTCGCGCTCTATCGTCCCTACCGCCGTGATCGAATCAGGGCTAGGCTCAGGGCCGGACAGCGAGCGGGTTGTTGAGGCTCGGGCGCGGGCTCAGGAGCGCCTGCATCGCCAGCGACGGTCGCTGCGTCCGCTCGGCTGGGCGGTGATCCTCGTGGTGGTGCTCGGCAGCGCCAACAGCCACCCGGTGCCTGGGCTGCACGGCAAGGGACTGGCGGTGACGCTCGCGCTGTGTGTGTTCGCCGCCGCGCTGTTGATCGCGATCCGCGACAGCTTTCCCGAGCGCAGCCTCGGGCTGCAGGCGGCTGTGATCGCGGTGATAGGCGCCGCCGGTGTCGCAATCGCCGGGCTTCAGCTCAAGGGAGCCACAGGAGTCGCGGCCGGGGTGGCGGCGTTCTTTGCGCTCACTCGGCTGCCGTTCAAGTCCGGCTTTGCGCTGGCTGGTGCGGTGACGGTAACGCTCGCTGTCGTCACGGCGATCGCCGGGAGCTCGTCGTCGGCTGTCGCGGCCGAGGTGCTGGTGACGGTGCTGCTGGGGGTCGTCGCGCAGTTCCTTAGGCGCTCGCGCGAGAGCCAGGGACAGACCGAGCTGCTGATGGCCGAGCTTGAGAATGCGCGCGATGAGCAGGCCCGTGCGGCGGCAATCGCCGAGCGCAGCCGGATCGCGGGCGAGCTGCACGATGTGCTCGCGCATTCCCTGTCGGGCGCCGCGATCCAGTTGCAGGGGGCGCGCAAGCTCGCGGATCGCGAACACGCCACGCCGCGTCTCAGTGACGCGATCGGCCGCGCTAGCGAGCTCGTCAAGGCCGGACTTGCCAACGCCCGCCAGGCCGTCGGCGCACTGCGCGGAGACCCGCTCCCTACCGTCGCCGAGCTTCCGTCGCTGATCGAGAGCTACAAGGCCGACATGAACCTCGACGTCACGCTGCGGATCGAAGGCAAGCCCCGGACGCTCCCGATCGATCCAAGCCTCGCGCTGTACCGCGGCGCACAGGAAGCGCTGACGAACGTCGCGCGATACGCGCCGACCGCGTGCACGACGGTCACGTTGCGCTACGAACCTCACCGCGCCACGCTGTCGGTCGACAACGGAGACTCGGCGGCTCCTGTCCGCGAGGGGATGGGCGGAGGCCGGGGACTTGCGGGGCTCCGTGAGCGCGTGGAACGGGCCGGCGGCAGCCTGTCGGCCGGCCCGACCACCGAGGGCTGGCGGATCGACATCGAGGTACCGGGATGACAATCCGCGTCCTGATCGCAGACGACCAGCCGGTCGTGCGCGACGGGCTGGCGATGCTGCTCGGCCTTATTGACGACGTCGAGATCGTCGCTACCGCTGCTGACGGAATCGAGGCGGTCGAGCGGGCCCGCGCCCAGCGGCCCGACATCGTGCTCATGGACCTACGGATGCCGCGCCTCGAAGGCGCGGACGCGACGCGCCAAATCCTCGCCGCGTACCCCGAGACCCGGGTACTGGTCCTAACGACCTACGCCGATGATCAGTTCCTCTTCCCGGCGCTGCAGGCTGGCGCGCGCGGCTACCTGACCAAGGACGCGACCGCCGAGGAAATTGAGCATGCGATCAGAGCACTCACCGCCGGACAGACCCACCTCGATCCCGCTGTCCAGCAGCGACTCGTGACCGCTGTCCTCGATCAGACCCCACCCCCCGGTGGGTCAAGACCGTCGTCAGCGCCCAACCCTCCGGACGAGCTCACGCCACGCGAGATCGAGGTACTCAAGCTAATCGCCCTCGGCCTGTCGAACAGCGAAATCGCCGACAAGCTCGTCCTCAGCACCGCAACCGTCAAGACCCACATCAACCGGATCTTCTACAAGACCGGCGCCCGAGACCGCGCCCAAGCCGTGCGCTACGCCTATAAACACGAACTGGAATAGGGCCGAATGCCGCAGCACGTCGGCAGTTGACAGGAGAAGCGTCCGCCTGGCTCTGATCGTGAGCACTTTCAGCATCGGGTGATCAGTGTCCAGGCGCCTCGAGGAGCTCCATGTCGTACTTCTCGACGATGCGCCGGAACTGCTCGAGGTCGGGTGGCCCGGTGGGCGGTTGGTCGAGTGGGGTGCCGGCTTCGGCGAAGAATGATTCGAAGCCCGGCCGCGAGAAGAGCAGTAGCACCCGCGCTGGCTGCTCGCCGAGGACGGCGTACTTGTGCGGCACGTCCTTGGGGGTGTAGACGAAGTCACCGGCTGCGGCGTTGAGTGTTTGTTCGCCGCACGTCAGCTCGATCTCGCCCTCGAGGATGTAGAACGCCTCGGCCTCGCCGTGGTGGACGTGTAGCGGCGCGGCGCTGCCCGGCTCCTCGGTCTCTCGACGATGCTGAACAAGCCGTCCGTCGTGTCGACCCCCGCGACGATCCGCAGTGTGCCCGCCGGTCCCCAACGCACCGACAGGCCCTCGTCAGAGCGGACGGCCACGGCTGGCCCAGCGTTGACTACCTGTGAATGGTTCATTTTTTCTCCTTTGGTTCGGCCGCCGGTGGCGGCGGTGAAAGACGGACGACGTCGTGCTCGCGCTCGACGGCCTCCAGCAAGTCGATGGGGACGCGCGGCCCGTCGGCGGGCGGCTGCAGCCACGGCCACTGGGCTGGTTCGGCGAGCGCGCGGACGTAGTCATCGATCCCGGCCGGGGTGGAGAGGAACAGCAACCGTGCCGTGTCGGACTCGACGCGGAAGGTGTGCGGCGTGCCGCCCGGCACGAACGCGACGCCGCCGACGCCGCAGCATCGGCGCGTGTGTTTCGACCCAGCCGCGATCCTGTGCCAGCTCGGGCTCGACGACCCACAACGTGAGCTCACCCTCAAGCACGTAGAAGGTCTCGTCCTGGGGATGGGTATGCAGAGGCGGCGCAGCGCCGCGCGGCAGCGTGCCCTCCCACAGCGCGAACCGCCCGCCGGTCTGCTCGCCCATCAGCTTCGGCCGGACAAGCGTGCCGAGGAACCAGAGCGGCTCGGCGCTCGTCACGACCTGGGCCTCGAGCATGGCAGCGGCGGCGGTCACGCGTGCGCCCCCACGCGGAACGCCTCCGGCCGCTGGTAAGTCCCGCCCGGGGCGCAGCCGATCGCAAGCACCCGCACGCCGTTCGGTCCAGGCAACGAGGCTGCGCCTTGACTCCGGACCGACGCGGAGCATCGTCCCAGGCGCTGGCCGAAAGCCGCTCGCCGGCGACCTCGAACTCGGCCGAGCCTTCGAGCACCACGTAGACCTCCTCCTGTCCGTCGTCCGCGTGGTCGTGCTCGGGGTAGTCGGCGAATCCGGCCGGCAGGTCGAGCACCTGCAGACCGAATGACCGGACGCCGAGCTCGTCGGCCGCGAGCCTGACCGCGCCGTGGTTGATCGCAGGCAGCTCGTCGATCCGCCGCATCGTGAAGCCCTCCATCGATTCCTCCTTACGTTGACATCGCGGAGGATCCTGCCGAGACGCCGGCGGCCCGACAATCCCAGGAAACTGGGGTTCTTCACCGAGGCGCGACCGTCTACCCTGCCGGCCATGCAAGAGCGGGCGCGTCGCCGGCTGCACGAGCGGCTTCACGCCCTCGCGGAGGCCGGTCTCGATCCGGAGGAGGCGCAGCTCGAGGCGATAGCGGCGTTACGTCGGGCGGTTGGCTTCGAGCGGTGGTGCTGGCCGCGTACCGACCCGCGCAGCGCGCTCGCGATGGGCGGGATCGCCGAATTTGATCTCTGGCCGGAGCTGCCGCGGATCGCGGCGCTGGAAGAACACGGGGACATCACCAGCAAGCCGCAGCTCGTCCTCGGCCCCCGCGCGAGTGTCGCGCTGAGCACGGCGACGGGCGGCGATCTCGCACGCAGCAGGCGCTGGCGCGAATGCCTGCAGCCCTACGGAGTCGGCGACGAGCTGATGACGGTCTGCTGCGACCGCAACGGGTGCTGGGGCAGCGTCGAGTTCATGCGCGATAGCGACGAACCACCGTTCGACGAAAGCCACGTGGAGCTCCTGCACGAGCTGGCGCCCATTCTTGGCACGCTCCTGCGCCGGAGCCTGCCGCAAGGCTGGCCCACCGAGCGCCGCGAGGAGAAACCGCTGGCTCCCGCGACGCTGATCCTCGACGCAAACCTGCGGCCGAGGAGCTGGACGCCCGCCTTCGCCGATTGGCAGGCCGAGCTGGGCGCCGGAGAGAGCCCCGAGATGGCGCCGCCTGCGGTCTACGAGATCGGAGCCAGGATGCTCACACCCCGCGAGGCCGCCACCCCGCTTCCCGCTTCCGTTCGCATGCGCACGCCAACAGGCCGCTGGGCGACGATCGAGGGCGCGCCGCTCGAAGGCGCCGACCGCGGCCACCTGGCCATCACTA
The DNA here is from genome assembly GCA_963733555.1 of uncultured Solirubrobacterales bacterium. Taxonomy (GTDB): domain Bacteria; phylum Actinomycetota; class Thermoleophilia; order Solirubrobacterales; family Solirubrobacteraceae; genus Palsa-465. Next base: position 203,501 of record CAVTDO010000001.1, on the reverse strand, counting down.
TTCGCGGCTCCTCCTCCGCCGAGATCTTCGACCTCCTCTCCAACACGTACGACCTGACACGCCGCGAGCGCCAACTGGTCGCCCTCATCCTCGACGGACTCGCCACGAAGGAGCTCGCCCAGACGCTCTTCATCTCCCCCCACACGGTCCAGGACCACCTCAAGTCGATCTTCGCCAAGACAGGCGCACGCAGCCGCGTCGAGCTCGCCTCCCGCCTCACCAGCCGCGCACACGATGCAGGACCGACTCCCGCTCCGGCCTAGCACCGGGCGAAACCCTGCTTTCCCGACCCCGCGATCTCCAAGGCCGCTCGCACGCCAGACCTCTTAAGCGCGGAAAGCGGGTCTCGGTTGACGATCGCATTCGCCCCCAGCCCTGCTAGATCGCCCCGCGGCGGCTTCGGCGAGGGTGCAACAGGCGGGCGGAGCCAACCGATCTTTGCAAGCAGGAGGTCGCCGGTTCGATCCCGGCTGGCTCCACTAGAAACGCGAGCGTTCCCGAGGAGCCAACGCTGCTCAGCCTCGCGGCACTCGGGGACCACGTCGTTCGCGCGAACGACCCGGTCTCGACATGGGATGGGCGCGGTAGGAGTGGTAGGCGCGCCTTGCCGGGGGCATCGGGCAGGAATATGATCGCCGTACGGCTCTGACAACAGCATCCACGGGCCCCGCGCTACGGAATGGCGTGGAATTGGGCAAACGAATCTCGCGGCCTCTTCTCGCCGGCCGTGTCCGCGATGCTCTCGAGTCAGGTGGCGCGCTTCTCACCGCCGGGGCCGGTTATGGCAAAACGACGCTCCTCGAGGAGGCGCTGAGCCGCGCGGGAAGGCCGGTGGCGTGGGTTAGCTGCTCCGAGACCGAGCGTGCGGCCGGCATGCTGCTTACGCGGATCCTGGATGCGGTCGCCCGGGCGGCGCCGGGCGCCTCCGATGCACTGACCGAGCGCCTTGCCGCCGCACCGCAGCAGGTGGACGTCCTGGCGGCAACGCGCGAACTGCTCGTCGAACTTCCTCGGCTACTGGTCGAGCCTGTGGTGCTCGTCGTCGACGACGCCGAGCATCTCGACAGCGCTGATGACCCACTGCGGCTGCTCAGCCAGCTGATCCGGGCAGGGACGCCTTCGCTCCATGTGGCGGTGGCAACGCGTAAGCCACTTGAGCTGCGCGTGGCCAAGCCCCGCGCGGCCGGTCGGCTCAGCGAGTTCACGGCGTCCGACCTGGCATTCGACTTCGCCGAGTGTGCGGCGCTGCTGCAGGCCCGGATCGGCCATGACCCGCCGCAGGAGGACGTCGAGGGGCTGATGCAGGCGACCGAGGGCTGGCCGCTTGGGCTCGGGCTCGCCATCGCGTTCGAGGCGCGCGAAGAGCGGCTTGGGGGCGAGCCGGCGCGAGTCCGCAACCTCCGCTCGGTACCGGGGGTCCACGCATTTCTCGTCGAGGAGGTCTTCGACTCGCTCGACGCAGAGCTCCGCGAGGCTGCTCTCGAATCGAGCGTCGCGCGCGTCGTGACACCGGCGGTGGCGGGCGCCCTGGGGCTTCCCGACGACTTCGGCGCGGCCATCGAGCGGGCCGGAATGCTCGTGCGCCCTGCCGGCGGTGACGGGTCTTACGCGTATCACCCATTACTGCGCGAGTTCCTTCTGGAGCGGCTCGGCTTCGATCGCGGCGAGCAAGAGCTACGGCGCTTGCACGGCGCCGTGGCCCCCGCGATAGCCGAGGCCGGGGACCCGGTGCAGGCAATCGAGCACTGGCTCGCCGCGCGTAGCTGGCCGGCCGCGGTGGCGGCGATCGAGCGAGAAGGACCAGGTCTCGCCAAGACGTCGCCCGTGCTCTTGAGACGCTGGCTCTCGCTACTGCCGTCGAAGCCTCGCCAACTGCCGACCATTCGCTCGCTCGAAGGGCAGCTCGAATGGGGAGCCGGCGATCATCCACGCGCCGCCGGCGTGCTCCGAGACGCCGTCCGTGGATTTCGCTATCGACCGAATCCGCCTGCGGAGTGGTTTGCGCGCTTCGCCCTCGCGGATTCACTCTTCTCGATCGGAGAGTTCGACGAACTGAGTGAGCTTGTCGACGGATGGGATGATCCGGCGGTCGCGGTAACGGGAATCCTGGCGCCGGCCACGGTGGCCTATATCGCGGTCGCCTTTGCGACCACCGGTCGAATCGAGGAGTCCGATCGCCTTGCGGCGCGGGCACTAGAACATCCGGACGCCGCTCTGCTCGCCCCGGTAGAGGCACTTCGGCTCTCGTTCCGCGACCTGCCTGGGGGGCACCTGGACGAGATCCTGGCCAGGCTGGAGGCGGCCGTGCAGGAGCTCGAGCGCTCAGATCCGTTCAACCGGCGACTCCAGTTCCTGGCGACTCTGGCTCTCGTCTACTCCCAGCGAGGCTGCCCGGACGAGGCGCTGCGAGTCTTGATGCGCTTGCGCGAGGGTGGGAGCGGAGGCGTCGTGCCCGTCCTCGTCGACTCAACCCGCGCGTGGTGCGCGCTGCTGTATGCGACACAGGGGCGACTGCAGGAGGCAGAGGCTGAGCTCGCTCTCTATGAGAGTCGGGAGAAAGGCTGGCGCCGGATCGTCGGCGAGCTGGCCGCCACGTGCGTAGCCCAGCTCCGCGGAGATGTGGCGGGAACGGTGGCGGGCGCAGACAGGGCGCTCGCCGTAGCAGCGCACGGGCCGGTGGTGTTCTCCGACTGGGCCGCCAGCCAGCTGATTCCCCCCCTCGTGGCGGTGGGCAAGTCGGCGCGCGCGCGCGAGATCCTGGACGACGCCTTCGGCCTGATCGACCAGGTATACCCCGGGACCCGCGGCCGCTTCTCGCGGGGCCGGCTGCTGGCCCTGCGGGCCTGGTTGCGACACACTGACGGCGACTTCCCGGGGGCCGACGCCGACCTGCTGCTGTGCTGGGAGGAGGCGGGCGCGACACTGGCCCATACGCTGCGGGGCGAATGGAAGCGACTCGAAGTGGTGGTCTGGGAAGCCCTCGAGCGTGGCGTACTCGAGCCAATGCAGACTGTCGGTGCGTTGGCCAGAGCGTTCCCGGAGGGTCTGCAGCTCGTCCAGTTCCTCGGACACCCGTTGGCTGCCGTGCGCCGGGCAGCGCTCGAGCCCGCGGCCGCGTCGGGGCACCCGGAGGCCCTCTCCCGCCTGGGCAAGCTCGCCGAGGATCCCGATCCCGAGCTAGCGGCGGCCGCCTCACGCGCGGCCGAGCGGCTGGCACGGACCCTGCCTCCACTTCGCATCGAGCTGCTCGGCGGCTTCGCGGTGCGGCGGGGATCATGGCGCGCCGCCGACGCCTGGAAGCGTCCCGTTGACGCGCGTCTGGTGCGCTTTCTGCTCGTCAACCGGGACCGTCGGGTGCCAGAGGACGTGATCTTCGAGGCTCTCTGGCCGAAGCTACCCGTCGCGAGCGCGCGCAAGAGCCTGCAGGTGTCGATCTCGAGAGCCCGGCGGGTGCTGGATCCGCCCGGGGCCGAGGGCAGCGTGATGGAAAGCGTCGAGCGCACCTATCGGCTCGCGCTCGGCGAGCGCGACACCGTCGATGCCGAGGAGTTCAGTGCGGCGGCGCAGACCGCGCTCATTGAGACAGGCGAGCACCGAAGGCGGCTGCTGGAGCATGCCCGCTCGCTGTGGGGCGGTGAGCCGCTACCGGAGGAGCGCTATTCCGACTGGGCCATCGGGCATCGAGAACTCCTAGTGGATCGCTACACCGCAGTGCTCGGGGCGCTGGTGGAGCTGCATGAGATCGCAGGCGAGCACGCGCAGGCGGCTGAAGTCGCACGCCAGCTCGTGGACCTCGACGCGCTCAACGAGGGCGGTCACCGGGCTCTGATCACTGCTTACGCACGGGCGGGCCGGATCGGTTACGCCCTGCGCCAGTACCTCGAGTGCCGGCGCGTCCTGGTCGAGCAGCTCGGAGTGGAGCCGTCGGAGGCAACCTCGCGCCTGCAAGCCGAGATCCTCGCGGGCCACCCGGTCTGATCCGCTGGTCGAGCGATAGGCGCGCGATAAGCGCCCGCCCATACGGTCGCGGGTGTGAAGCGGGCATTCATCGCAGTGCTGGCGAGCGCCCAGATCTTGATGATCTGCGCGCCGGCGATTGCGCGTGCCTCGGGGTTTGCCTTCGACACCGATCGCACGTCGCTCGGCGCCCCATCGCCGCACTCCGTCTACCCGCGTGTCGCCGCCGGGGGCAACTCGATCCAAGCCATGTGGGTCTCGCCGTTCGGCCTAACCGACCGACCGTTCCGCGGCGACGGACGCACGGCAGGGAGCGACTCCGTCCTGTCGCCATGCTTCCCCGAATGCATGATCGACTCATGGCGAATCGCGGCCGTTGGCTCCAACGTTTGGGCGACCTGGGTCCAGGTCGACGAGATCGACGGCGCCCCGCGTGAGCAGGTGTATGTCGAGGCGAGCACCGACTCGGGCCAATCGTGGGGCGCGGCGCAGCGGATCAGCGATCCGAGGAGCGTGTCGTGGTTCCCGGAGATCGCCGCCGCGGGCGCGAAGGCCTACGTCGTCTGGGCCGACGGCAAGGGCCTGCGCCTGCGAACGATCGACGGAACCGTTCCGCGTCCTGAAACCCAGCTCCTCGCGACGTCGTTCCGCCTGGGTAGCGCCCGCGTGGCGGCAGCGCAAGACGGGCTCGACGAGGTGACGGTCGCGTGGCAGTTTGGCTCGAGCATCATGGTCGAGACCAGCTCGGACGCCGGGACAACCCGGCCATCCGCGACCGTGGAGTCCAACCTGGAGCTTGAGGGCCTGGCGATGACGCCGAGCTACATCCGCGTTCTCGCGGCAGAGTCTGGGTTGGGAAAAGTGGTCCTGCTCTCCAGCGACGACTCGGGCGGCAGCTACTCGACGGCCGAGCTGTTGGCAAACAAGAACTGCGCGCTCGGGTGCTCGCCCGGCGACGTGGCGGCGCTCGACGACCGCGTTGCGGCCGCGTACGAAGACGCTGGCAGCATCTACGTGGTCACGGGAAAGGGATCGAGCCTCAGGACCTCCCGGGTCGGTCCCGCCCGGTCGTACCAGGGGCTTCCGCACGTGGCGCTGACGCCGACGACGACCGGTGTGGTCTGGTCAGGCCCCACCGACGGGTACAGCACGCTCGCCGCGGCCAGCAGATGATGAGGGGAATACGTGGTCCGTGCTCTCGCCGTTCGAGTTCTGGGGAGGGGAGACCTTTCCGAATACCGTCCGGCCCCAGATCGCGGGCCTCGGCACCGGTTTCGGCATCGCGTTCATGGCCTTCGACGGAAAGAACGGCCAGGTCCTGGCCGACACCGCGTTCCAACCCGCCTACCGCCATGCCGACGCGGGGGACGCAAACCTCACCGTCGTCCATGTCACGCCGACCCAGGCGGTCGACGGCGACACGCTCGTCAGGGGGAAGCCGACCACCCTCCTCGCGACCATCAAGAACACGACGGGCCGTCTGCGCCAAGTCAAGGCGCTCATCACGACCCGGGACGACGGCGGCCCGGCTGCGGAAGTCACGAGAACCGTCCTGGTCAAGCCCGGCACGACGACCGTGCTCGTCCCCGGCCTCGAAGCACCGCTGCGTCCGGAGGGCCAGAGCACGTTCACGTGGAGCCTCGACCTCGATCCTGACAACGAAGTCAAGGAGGTCGACGAGACCGACAACCACGCGGAGGGCGTCGCGAATGTCGTGGCTCCGGTCACCGACCTGCACTTCCTTATCGTGCCTGTGCGCGTCGGCGCGTCGACGCACCCGACCTGCGGCGGGACCACCCTAGCCGGCCAAGAGCTCGAGCGGGTGCTGCACGGACGTGCGTTTGTCGATGCGGTGATGCCGCTCGACGAGCGCCGTACGACGTGGTCCATGAGCTGCCATGGCCTCGTCTACCCGGGCCCGAAGGTCGACGTCCGGGATGTGCTGTCAGACCTTGGCAAGCTCGCGCTCGCGGGCAGCCGCCACACCAAGGTGGTCGGCGTGGTCCAGGATGGCTTCTTCAAGAATCTGGACAGCGACCCCGAGGACTCAGCTGCGGTTGGAATGGCGTTTGCGCCGAAGGGCTCGGGCTTATACCGGTGCTCTGACGGTCTGCTGATGGAGAACGGCGTGGCGGGCGGCGGGACCGGCCTGCTCGACGGCACCGTGCTCGCGCACGAGATGCTGCACACGGCGGGCTTCCAGCACACACCGGACAACACGCCGGCGCCCGGCACTTGGGTCGGGCATGGCAGCCAGCTCGACGCGACTTACATCGACCTGCTGGACCAGTATGTCCAGCCCAACCCGTGGATCTCGAAGAAGACCTACGATGCCGCGCTCTCGACAGTGCAGACAGGGCGACTCGTGCAACGCACCGTCGCCCTTCCAAAACGCCCCCGCCCGGGCAACCGCCGCGGCAACGTCGAGCCCGGGTCCCACGCTCGCGATCGGCGGTCACATCGATGCCGCGGGAGTAGTGACGGCCGAGCCGTTCTACGAGCGCGACGCGGTACCCGACGTGCCACTCGGCGGTACCGGCGCGATCGAGGCGCGCATGGTCAACGCCGGCGGCCAGACGCTGGGGAGCGCGTTTATCGATCCGCGCGGTCAGACGGTCGACGGCGATCCGACGCCAGCGAGCGCGGGAGTCGGGTCCTTCCTCGCGCGTGTCCCGCTGCCGGCCGGAACCGAGCGTGTGCAGCTCTATCGCGACGGGGTCCTGCGCTTCGAGCGAACGCGCAGTGCCAACGCGCCGACCGTGACGGTGAACGCGCCGGACGGCGGCGAGAAGTTCGTGGTCGGCGACGATGTGAAGGTCGACTGGAGCTCGGCCGACATCGACGGCGACCCCCTGCATCACCTCCTGGCCTTGAGCACCGACGGCGGCGCCACCTGGTCGCCTCTCGCCGCCGACGTCACCGGCTCGAGCTTCACGTTCACTGCGACAGACACGATGGTGTCCAACACAGTCCGCGTGCGCGTGGAGACGACGGATGGCTGGCGCACCGCGTCGGACACTTCGAATGCGGACTTCGCGATCGTGCCGCGCACAACCGCAGGTCGCATCGCGTACGTGGCGGTAGACCCGTCGACCGGTGGCTGCGCGTTGATGACGGTCAAGACCGATGGCTCGGATCCCCAGACGCTGCTCACGACGAGCAACTTCTGCGGGCTGGGCAACCCAAAATGGTCGCCCGACGGAACCCAGATCGCGTTCTCAGGCAACGGGATCTCGGTCGTTGACGCAGACGGAAGCCACGCCCATCAGATCGTCGCAGCCGATGGCAGCACCACCGGCGGCTGCGACTTCGCGACCGAGCCGGACTGGTCGCCGGACGGCAAGCGGATCGTGTTCCGCTGCGACGGGCAGTTGAGGATCGTCAATGCCGACGGGACTGGGGTGGTCAAGCTCAACGTGGACGACGGTGCACCGCAGGCATGGTCGCCCGCCGGAGACCGCATCGCGTTCACCCGCCCCAACGCGCAGCTGACGGGGTCCGAGGTCGTCTACGTCGATCCCAACGGGCAGAACCTCACCGCCTTCCCGTTGAACCTCGGCAGTGACCCCAGCGTCGCTTGGTCCCCCGACGCGACCCGGATCGTGTATCAGAGCGATCTCGGCTTCCTGTCGACATCCGATCCCGACGGCACCCACCGGACCCAGCTCGGGCCGCCGCCGCCCTGGCCGAACGGCGCTCCGCACGCTGAGTGGTCCCCGGATTGGTCGCCCGCGGGTGACCGCTTCGTGCTGACGCAGGTGCCGACCTTCGCCAACCAGCCTGACCAGCAGGACCTCCTGACCGAGAACATCGATGGCACAGACGTCGTGGCGATCACACATGACGGCAACGCGATCCGCGAACAGGACCCCAACTGGCAGGCGATCCCGGCGCAGCGCGACGCCACCATCCAGGCCGACGCGGGCGGCCCCTACACCGGCCCGGAGGGGTCGGCGATCGCGCTCGACGCCAGCCGCTCAACCGCCGCGGGACCGATCACGTCCTACGTGTGGGACCTGAACGGCGACGGCAAGTTCGACGACGCGACCGGCCCTACGGCGACCCTGACTCCTAGCCGTGCCGGAACTCTCAACGTCGCTGTACGCGTCACCGATGCGGCTGGCCACTCGGACGTGGCGGGCGCCGCGGTTACCGCGACCAACGTGGCACCCACGGTGAGCTTCGAAGCGCCCGGGAAGATCGACGCCGACGGCCATGCCACTATCGCCGCCCGCGTCGCGGATCCCGGTGATGAGGCCCAGACCATTACCGTCGACTGGAACGACGGCACACCGCCGGAGCCCGTCCCGCTCCTGGACCGCGCGACCGGAGCCGGTGATGTAATCGCGACGCACGCCTACGCCGGTACGGGACCGCACACTGCCGTCGTGCACGCCGACGACGGCGACGGCGGACAGGGGCACGCCGCGACGGGCTTCGTGGCTGCCCCGGCCAACACGGCGCCAAGCATCGCCGACGCCTCGGGGCGCACCGTGATTGGTCAGCCGGTGGCGATCCCGATCCTCGCAGGCGACAGCGACGGGGACCCAGTGCAGGTGACGGTCGCCTCCCAGCCGACGCACGGCGCTGCCGAGGTGGTCGCGTTCGGCGTCCTCGACCAGCTGCTCGTTTACACGCCATCGGCGGCGTTTGAGGGCGTCGACACGCTCACCGTGACGGGCACGGATGGCCACGGCGGCGCGGCCAGCGCGACAGTCACGGTGACCATCGCCCCGCCGCCGGTTCGGCCGTTCGAGCCGACGGCTGCCGCGACGCCGCCGGCGTCGACGCTGGGTCCGCCCGCGATGCCGGTGGCCCCGATCTCGCCGGACGCCGCCTGCGCCAACAATCAGCTGAGACTGACGGACGTCCACGCCGACGGCAACCGGGTGCGCATCTACGGCGTCGCGCCCGCCGCCACGCGCGGGCAGACAGTCGCGATCACCCTTGGCGCAAGGGGCAAGCGCGTGGCCACCGCCGTCGTCGCCAACGACCTCTCGTTCACGGCGACGGCGCCGCTGCCCGTCGCAGGCGGCACGCCAGGAATCGCGCCAGCTACACCGCCTCGGTGGCGGGCCAGCGATCTGCGAACGTCAAGCTCGCACGCCGCGTGTTCCTGCGCTCCGTTACGCGAACCACGAACGGGCTCAGCGTGACTGGCCAGGTCGTCAAGCCGTTGGCAACGAAGGCCAGCGATCGCCGGATCAGCCTGCGGATCACGACCAGCTGCGCACAGGCGGCTGTGGCCACCGGCGGCCGGACGCTCACCTTCCCGCTGATCGCCGGCGGCCGGTTCGCACGAACCATCAAACTGACACCGGTCGAGCTTTCAGCCAAGGCTCTCTACGTCCGCGCCCAGACCAAAGTTCGCCGCGGCCGCTCGCGCAACCTCATCCGCACCTTTACCGTCACGCGCGGCGTCGCGGCTCGGTGAGCCACGCGCGCCAAAACGAGGTGACCCGTTACACGTTCGTTGTCCATATCTACCCCGGCGGGCAGCCGGTACTCGAGAACCTGAGCACGCGTGACCGCATTCGCCTGTCCGGCCTGGCCGACGTGGCATCCGAGATCGAGCGCTGGCTGGTCACGCTGACAGCGTCTGAGGAGCCGGGTCGCTCAGCTGCGGCAGCTGGGTCGAAACGAGGGAGCTAAGTGAAACCACTTCGCTGATCGTGTCCGGCCAGGCCCCCGCGCTGCGTGGCAGGCCGGCGGGCAGATCAGCCTAGCCCGCACAGAGCCACAGTGGAAGCTTTTCGGAAGCCTCGTTTGCCGCCGAACGACCTCTAGATCATCGCCAGCCGCCCCTAAGCGCCCGGATCTCGCACGCCGGTCTGGCGAGCTGGGTCTGCGTCGTCGACCAGGTGTGCGCGCGCACGGAAGGCGGCGGTCGGTCTTGGTGCACCGTGCACCATAACGCGCAGGCGAGGAGCGAGACGTACATTGGTGCGCTGAAGGGATCGCACGGAACGGTCAGGGCGTGAGCGCAGCCGCGACGTCCACGAGCTCGCCCGCAAGTAACTCGGCGCCCAGCTGGTTGGCCAGAGCGGTGGAAGCGCCCGCGCCGGCCAGCCCGACTCGGATCTGCGCCGCCAGAGCGGTCAGCGCGTCGGCGCTCTCGAGGAAACGCTTCGGGGTTATCGCGGCCAGCACGACGATTGCGGGAGCGAGTTCATCCAGCGCGGCGGTGATGTCATCAAGCGGAGTGTCGGCGCCCAGGTAGGTGATCCGCCAGCCGCGCTCGCGGAGGGCAAGGCCGAAGGACAGCAGTCCGAGCTCGTGCAGCTCGCCGGGTGGGCAGGCCAGGATTGCGAGCGGTCCGACGCCTTGTCCCCAGTCCCGAGCCAGCGCGCGGAGGCGCCCTCCGATGATGTTGCTCGCGAAGTGTTCCTGGGCAACGCTTGCCTGGGCGGCGGCCCACCGCACACCGAGCCGGCGCAGGAACGGCAGGATGACCTCCGCAAGGGCCTCCGGTAGTCCAAACGCGACAAGAAGACGATCCAGCGCCGCCTGGGCCGCGGGCTCATCAAGCGCGTCAAAGCTGCGCTCGAGTTCCACTTCGATGTCGGCTAGGGTGGCCGATCCGGCTTCGGGCTCTGGGCCGTCCGCGAGCTTCGCCAAACGCGCCGCCTCGGACGCGGAGAGCCCCGCGTTGATGTGCTTGCGCATGGCTCGGACGAGGCGTTCGTCCTGCTCGGAATAAAGACGAAGTCCGCCTGGGGTTCGCTCAGGTGCTACCAGCCCGTAGCGGGTTTCCCACGCGCGGAGGAGCTCGGGGCTCTCGCCGACCCGCCTACTGAGCTCCCCAATCCGGAGTCGTCCATTCTCGGCCACTACCTGATGCTAGCTGATCTAGGCAAACCCTTGACAAAATCTAGACAAGACCTGTACAGTGAGGGACGTGACCACCCCACCGCTCACCAGGCTCGCAGACCACGACCTTGTCCTCCGAGTGGCTAGGGGCGACGTCCTCGCCTTCGAGACCATCTATGACCGGCACAGCGCCCAAGTCTTCGGACTCGCGATGCGGGTCACCGGTCGCCGGAGAGCGGCCGAAGAAGCCACCCAAGACGCCTTTCTCGGCGTATGGCGTGCCGCCCGAAGCTACGACGAGAGCCGGGGGACATGCAAAACGTGGCTCCTGTCGATGGTGCGCAACCGAAGCATTGACTGGCTGCGGCGCGAAGCCCGACACGGTCGTGACGTCGAGATCGATGACGCGCTCTTCGGACGGCTCGAAGCCGCGGAGCGTACTGAGGAACAGGTGGCCCAGCGCGAGGAATCCGTCCACGCCCGCAAGCTGCTGCTGGGCCTTCCGGACGACCAACGCCGGGTTATCGAGCTGGCGTACTTCAAAGGGCTGACCCAGAGCGAAATCTCCGAAAAAGTAGGAATTCCGCTGGGAACGGTTAAAGGTAGACAACGCCTGGCACTCAAAAAGATGCACCGAAATCTCACCAGCGGTCCTGAGTTCGCATTGACCGAATCACGAACGCTGGCCTCCGAAGATGGCGCGACAGCCGACGTCGACGTCTCCACGTGGTGATCGCCCCAGGACCAGCCCGGCTCCTTCGGTAGCCAGCTCGGTACTACGCCCACCAAATACCGCCGGACCTGGCGAACGAGCCGGCAGGGCACGCCGTGAGGACAGACAGCCTGCGCGCCGCCCGCGATCACGGTGCGGCGTGCTCGCCGCGTGGGGCGCCCGGTCCGGGACGGAGCTCGATCTCGCCGGGTCCGGCTTGTTTGCCGCAGCGGTCGCAGTGGAGGTCGGGCCCGATATTGCCGCCACAGCCGACGTGGAGGGTGAGTCGGGGCGGCCCGCCGGGGGTGGGGTAGTGGCGGTCGCCCCATTTCATCAGCACAATCAGGGTGGGCGCGAGCTCACGCCCCTTGTCGGTGAGCAGGTACTTGGGCCGGCCTGGACGTTCCGGGTCGGGAACCCGCTCGAGCACCTGCTCGTCGCAGAGCAGCTTGAGCCGGTTGGTGAGCACGTTGGAAGCGATCCCGAGCTTCTCCTGGAAGTCCTCGAACCGGGTTAGGCCGAGCACGGCGTCGCGCAAGATCAGCAGCGTCCAGCGCTCGCCAACTATTTCGAGTGATCGGGCGATCGAGCAGACCTGGTCTGGATAGTCGCGCTGGAGCACGACTCAATCCTAGCTGACTTGCTTGACAAAAGCCAGCATCATGAGTAGGTTGACTTGCGTGACACAAGTTAGCCCCCGCCCGCAGGAGGAGTCATGCACCGCAACAAGCCTCTGATCCTGGTCTCGCTGCTGTTGGCCGCGTTCGTGATCAATCTCGACACGACGATCGTGAACGTCGCTCTGCCGTCGCTCGTGCGGCAGCTGCACGCGTCCAACTCGCAACTGCAGTGGGTCGTCGACGCTTTCAATTTGCTGTTCGCAGGATCGGTGCTGGCTGTGGGCAGCCTGTCTGACCGCTTCGGGCGCAAGGGGATGCTCCTCGCCGGCCTGTCGGTCTTCGGTCTCGCGAGTCTGGCCGGCGGTCTGATGGACAGCGCCGGGGCACTGATCGCGGCACGCTCGGTGATGGGGGTCGGTGCGGCCATGGTGTTCCCCTCGACGCTGTCCCTGCTCACCAACGTGTTCACCGAGCGGGGCGAGCGCGCGCGGGCGATCGGCCTGTGGGGCGCGATCACGGGCGTGGCGATTGCGCTCGGCCCGATCGTCGGCGGCTGGCTGCTCGAGCTTTCCGACTGGCGCAGCATCTTCTTCGCGCTGGTGCCGATCGCCGCTGGCGCCGGTGTCCTGGCCGCCCGCTACGTCCCGACGTCGCGTGACCCGCATGCGCCCCGCACCGACCGGGCCGGATTCGTGCTCTCGACTGCGGCCATCGGGCTGCTCGTCTACACGATCATCGAGGCTCCGGACCACGGCTGGGCGAGCGTGCGAACGCTCGGCAGCTTCACACTGACCGCAGTGCTGGCGGCGTCGTTCGTCGCCTGGGAGCGGCGCACCGAGCAGCCGATGCTCGACGTCAGCCTGTTCGGCAACCCGAGGTTCACCGCCGCGAGTGTCTCGGTCGCGATTTCGTTCTTTTCCCTGTCCGGGTTCATCTTCCTGGTCACTCAGTACTTCCAGTTCCTGAAGGGCTACGGACCGCTTTCAACCGGCGTGCGACTGCTCCCGGTCGCCTCATTCGTCGCGATCTCATCGATCCTCGGGGCCAGGCTCGCCGTCCGCATCGGAACGAAGCTGGTTGTCGCGTCCGGGCTGTTCTTGATGGCCGCGTTCTACCTGTGGGTTACGACCGCAGCCCTCAGCACCGCCTACGGGACGATCGCCGCCCAGATGGTCGTGCTCGGGACAGGCATGGGCCTAACCAGCGCGCCCGCGACCGAAGCGATCATGGGCGTGGTGCCGAAGGCCAAGGCCGGTGTCGGGTCGGCGGTCAATGACGCCACCCGACTGCTCGGCGGCACTCTCGGCGTTGCCGTCATCGGCAGCGTGTTCGCCTCGCTTTACGCCAGTCGGCTTACGACCGCGCTCCCGGGCGGGTTGCCGACCACCTTCGCGCGGACCGCGCACGCATCTGTCGGCGCTGCGCTCACCGCCGCAGCCAAGCTGGCCCATGCCGGCCATCCAGCCCTCGCGGCAGCCATTCACAACGCCGCCAGTTCTGCCTTCTTCCAAGGTTTCCACGCGGCGAACTACGTGTCAGCCGGCGTCGCCGCCGCAGGCGCCGTGATCGCGCTGACGCTTCTGCCCGCCCAACCCAGCGTCAGCGGCGGTGACACCGCCGAGGTGAGAGCACTTGGCACACCCGCGACCGCCGAAGCACCGAGCTGATCCCCACCCCCAAAATCACAGGAGATAGAGCACCATGAGCAACCAGCAACTCACAAGCCAGGTGGCCAACATCGACTCAGCGCTCGAGCGCAACCGCGACTTCGCTGCCGCCGGCGGGCACGAAGGCGCAGTCGTATTCCCCAAGCTTCGGCTGTTCGTCGTCACCTGCCTCGACCCTCGCGTTGACCCGGCGCACTTCCTCGGCCTCGCCCTGAGCGACGCGATGGTCGTCCGCAACGTTGGCGGCCGGGTCACGCCCGAGGTGATCAACGACATCGCGTTCATCGCCCAGATCGCTGAGAACGTCCTGCCGGACGGCCCGCTGTTCGAGGTGGCTGTGATCCACCACACCCAGTGCGGAGCCGGTGCGCTCGCCGACGACACCTTCCGCAGCCGTTACGCGGAGCGAATCGGTGCCGACGAGGCGGATCTGCGCGACCACGCCGTCCTCGACCCAGCGGCCACAGTTAGACGTGACGTCGAGCGCCTCCGCTCCGCGGGCGCGATTCCCGAGCGGGTCACCGTCTCCGGACACGTCTACGACGTCGTCACCGGGCTAGTTCAGACCATCCTCCCCGGCGTCGTACCGCGAGAGCGTTGACCTCGCCTCGTGGTAGATATCTGACGCTTCCGAGCGTCAGATAGCCCCCCTCCGACGGCTCTCAGTGGCCGTCGACCTGCGTCCATCTGCTGCGGCCACCGCCGGCGTTCACGCGCCCGCATTGAACTATGGACCTTATGCACCGGCGTAGCAGAGGCTGAGGGTAGGCTTGCTGGGTGGCGAGCGGCCTGCCTAACCGGATCGATGGGTGGGTGGGCCGGGGCATCGAATCGGCAGTCGGTAGGCACCATCGTCGTCGGCTGCGGCGCGTCGGCCGGATTGAGCAATTGGAACCCCCCGACGATTCGTCCCTTTGGGCGGCCGGGGATCCGGAGCCGCGGGGCGGAGGCGCGCTTGACGTGTTGGTTGACGGCGGGACGGCGCTGCCGCAGATCGCCGAGGAGCTTGCGGCTGCGCGGTCATACGCGCATATAGCCGGGTGGCACGTTACGCCTGGTTTCGGGCTGACGCGCGACGATCAGGCGGCTCGGTTGCGCGATCTGCTCGGCGAGCTTGCCGAGCGCATCGAGGTACGGGTGTTGTTGTGGGCTGGAGCACCCGTGCCGGTGTTCACACCGGATCGTGCGGCGGTCCGCCGCGTACGTGACGAGCTGATCCGCGGCACGCGTGTGCAGTGCAGGCTCGATTCACACGAGCGGCCGATGCACTGCCACCACGAAAAGCTTGTGATCATCGATGGCGAGGTCGCATTCGTCGGGGGTATCGACCTGACTTCGCTGGGCGGAGATCGTTTTGACACCAGTGATCATTCGATGCACAGCCGGCTGGGATGGCACGATGCATCGTGCCGCGTGCGGGGCCCCGCGGTGGCCGACGTCGCCGCGCACTTCGCCGCCCGGTGGCGTGAAGTGGCCGGTGAGCAGGTCGAGGACACACCCCCGCCCGCCGCTGCCGGCGACCTGAAGCTCCAGGTCGTGCGCACGGTGCCCGAGAACCTCTATGACTTCGTGCCGCAGGGTGACTTTCGTATCGTCGAGGCGTACACGCGCGCGCTGCGCTCGGCCCGCAAGCTCGTCTATCTCGAGAGCCAGTTCCTCTGGTCAACGCAGATAGTCGAGATCCTCTCGAACAAGCTTCGCGAGCCACCGAGCGATGACTTTCGCGTCGTCGTGCTGCTACCGGCAAAGCCGAACAACGGCGCCGACACCACTCGCGGACAGCTGGGGGTCCTGGCTCAGGCCGACAATGGCGCCGGGCGCTTTCTCGCGACGACGATCACAGCTCGCAGCGGGGAGCTCACCGGCCCCTTGTACGTCCACGCCAAGATCGGGATCATCGACGACAGGTGGCTGACGATCGGGTCGGCCAACCTCAACGAGCACTCGTTCTTCAACGACACCGAGATGAACATCGTGACCTGCGATCCCGTCCTCGCGCAGGAAACCCGGCTGCGGCTCTGGGCCGAGCATCTGGAGTGCTCAGTCGCCGAGGTAGCCGGCGAGCCAGCGCGGGTCATCGACGAACTGTGGCGCCCCATCGCTGCCGAACAACTCGAGCGTCGAGCACGCGGTCAGGCCAGAACCCACCGGCTGCAAGAGCTCCCCGGCGTCTCCCGCCGCTCAATGGGACTGCTCGGACCGCTCGACAGCCTGCTCGTCGACGGCTGAGAAGCCTCGACCAGGGTGTCTTTTGAAATCACGGCACACGATCGGCAGGCCGGCAGAGTGAGCGACTGGGCACGTAGGTACTACAAACCGACGATCGTTGTCCGCGGCCTTCTCGCGCTGTGGATCCTCTTCGTCACCGTGTTCCTCTGTGCGAAGGGCTACTGGTGGGGACTCGTGTTTCTTCCGTTCCTAGGTCTCGATCTCTGGCTTCTGCGCAGCCTCGTGCGGTATGCACGCGCGCAAGGCTCATGACTTAGCCGCGGGAGGCTCAGCGGCGGGCGAGCCAGTCCTCGAACTCGGTTGCGACGATCCGCTGGTTGTGGACATCGGCTGCCGCATCGGAGGCGAGCCACACGATCGGGGGTCCCATGATCGCCGGGTCGAGCAGCTGGGTGCGCAGCTCCTCGGGTACCTCGTCGGGGATCATCCCGGTCGCCGTTGCGCCCCCGGGTAGGAGGATGTTGACGGTCACTGCAGTGCCCTCGAGATCAGCGGCCATCACCCGCGCGAGCGCCTCGACGGCCGCGCCCGAGGGCCCGTAAGGCACGAAACCGCGCCGGGTCATCGTTTGCGCGTTCATCGAAATCATCACGATCCGGCCGCCGCCGCCCGCGAGCATCCGCGGAGCCACCTCGCGGGCGACCAGGAACGAGCCCGTCACCTTCGTTGCGAGCACATCGCGAAAGCCCTCGGGGGAGACCTCCCAGAACGGCTGAGGGTCGGTCATGAAGCGCGGGTTGACGCTCCTCATCCCGATTCCGGCGTTGCCCACCAGCAGGTCGAGACCCCCGAGGCGCTCGTATACCTGATCGACGCCGGCACGAACCGAGGACTCGTCGCGGACGTCCAGTGCGAGGCCGAATGCCCCGTGGCCGAGCTCGGCGGCGACCCTCGACGCGCGCCCCGCGTCGCGGCCGGCGATCACTACGCGCGCGCCGGCTGCCGTCAGTGCGGCGGCCATCGCCCTCCCCAGCCCGCTGGTAGCGCCGGTCACGAGCGCGCGTGTCGAGCTCAACTGAGTCACGCCCCGATGCTAGTTGTTCAAAATCTCGCTCTATGGGACTAGCGATGTCCGAAACCGTGGGCTCTTGCGATTTGATTCGGGGGGTGCCTGATGCCACGTGAACTCAAGCCACTGCTCATGTTCCAGCGCGGCGATGCCGAAGAAGCGATGCGCTTCTACGCCGATGTCTTCGGAGGCACGATTGGCGTCGTCGAGCGATTCGGTGCCGGAGAGCAGGGCGTCGAGGGCACGATCAAGCGGGCGACGGCCACGATCGCCGGTCATGAGCTACTGCTTCTCGACAGCCCGCCCGTGCACGCGTTTGATTTCACTCCTTCGGTCTCTCTCTACGTCCTGTGCGAGGGCCCCGAGGAGATCGAAGCCGCCTTTTCGCGGCTGACGGAGGGCGGGCAGGTGCTCATGCCGCTTGACGACTACGGATGGAGTGAACGCTTCGGCTGGGTCAAAGACCGCTTCGGCGTCGCCTGGCAGCTCGACCTTAGCCCGCGGTCCTGACCCGGGGGGCGAGCTACGAGGGGTTGCGGACGATCGCGGCCGCGGCCGCCTCGAGCTGATCATCACCCCAGAAAATCTGGCCTGCGGCGCATACCGTGGGAACGCCAACCACCCCGGCAGCAATCGCCGCCTCGGTCGCTCTGGCGAGCCGATCCTTGATCTCTTGGGATACCACCCCGCGCTCGACCGCGCCCGGGTCCAGGCCGACTTGGTTTGCGACGGCAATCACGTCGTCGAGGTCCGTGAGCCCCAGACCTTCAACGAAGTTGCGGGCGAAGGCAGCCCGGCTGAACTCGCGGAGTAGGCCATGGTCCTCGGCGACGATCGCGGCCCGGAGCGAGATCAGGCCGTAGCTCTGCACCGGCCAACCCGGCGGCCAGCGCATCGTGGGCAGACCGTAAAGCTCGGCGCGTCGCTCACACTCGGCGATACCGAGCTCGCGTTCCTCCTCATCAAAGGACCATGGCTCCCGACGGTGGGCGCGCAACATGAACGCGAAGGCGACCGGTTGCCAGCGCGGGCGCATCGCCAGAACCGAGTCAACTCGCGCAGCGCCCAGGTAGGCATACGGGGAATTGAAGTCGTACAGAAAGACCGGCGGCGCCTGCGTATCCATCGGACGCGCTATGAGGGCTCGGGGTCGAGGGCCAGGCCGAACGGGCTTCCCTCCGAGTCCCGGCAGATCGCCCACCGCACCCCGGGATGGATAACGCTTCCGCCCAGTTCCTTGACCCGGCGGAGCGCTGCGTCCATGTCAGGGATCGTGAAATAGGGCAGCGAGACCGTGTCGCCGGGACCGGTGGCGCGCTCGTGGATGCCGATGGCGGAACCCCCGGCCTGTGCCTGCCACCCACGGCCCTCGACCTCGCTGCGCTCGGCCAGTTCGACGCCGAGGAGATCCGACCAAAACTGCCGCGCGCGGTCTGGATCGTCGGCGGGGAACTCGATCAGAGCGAGCGGCCTGTCCACCCACCAGACGATAACGCTGGCCGACACGCTTGAGCTGTCTACCGTGAAGGCGTGGAGCAAAGTCACCGCGCGCACGTCGAGGCCCTGCTGCGCGATGCCGCGGACGAGCACCGGGGGCTTCTGTCCCGGCTGGCGCCGGAGCTACAGCGCTCGCTTCCGGTGGACGCTCAGGGCGTAACCCGGGCAATCGATTATCTGGCCGGAGCCGCCGGCCTCTCCGAGGGGGAGCGGCGGGCCCTGGTTCGCCCTCACGCCCTGAACCCGGCCGTGCTCCACGCACGAATCTTCGGGCCTGCCCCCCTGGCCCGGGAGACGGTCATCGGGTCGTTCGTCGAGGGGGGACGGGTGCGCGCGGAGGCGCTCGGCACACTTGCCGACACGGTGGGTGGGCCCACGCTGGTCCAGGCGGTTCGGGGCGTGCTCGTGGAAAACCCTCCTCCCGCCGTCGGCGACGGTCATGAAGCCGTTCGGGCTCTGGAGGCCACCTATGCCGCGCAGGAACAAGTAGCCCTGATGATCGCCGCTGCGCTCGACGCGACGGCCTGAGACCGGCGGCCTCAGGTAATCCAAAGCACCCGCTATTGGGAATCGCTTGCAACTGGCTATTGCCGCCCCTAGGGTCGGGATGTGAGCCGCGGGCGCAGCGTCGAGAGGGCATCAGGATGAGGCATCGGTCGCGGCTCTGGTGGGCTTCGCTGGAGGGCGGACAGCGCCGGACGCTGGCCATGATGGGGCTGGCCATCGTGGTTCTGCACGTACTCGGATTCCTCACGCTCATCCTCACCGTCGTGCCCGGTCATGCGCGGATCGGCACCGCCGGAGCCTTCACGATCGGGATCGGTGTCACGGCCTACACGCTGGGGCTGCGTCACGCCTTCGACGCCGATCACATAGCCGCCATCGACAACACGACGCGCAAGCTGATGAGCGAGGGCAAGCATCCCCTCAGCGTGGGGTTCTGGTTCTCGCTCGGTCACTCGACGGTCGTGTTCGTGCTCGCCTGCCTGATCTCGCTCGGGGTCCGGGCCCTGGACAGCCCCGTCAAGCACGGGAACTCGAGCCTGCATCAGGTCACGAGCTGGATCGGGACGCTCGTCTCGGGCAGCTTCCTGTACCTGATCGGGGCGGTGAACCTGGTGATCCTGGTCGGGATCTTCCGTGTCTTCCGGGAGATGAAGCGCGGGCGCTATGACGAACAGGGGCTGGAGCAGCAGCTGGACCGCCGGGGCCTCATGAACCGGCTCCTCGGCCGTCTCACGAAGACGGTCAGCCGGCCGGGACAGATGTACCCGATCGGCCTGCTCTTCGGGCTCGGCTTCGATACCGCCACGGAGGTCGCGCTGCTGGTGCTGGCCGGGGGAGCTGCCGGCGCGGGGCTGCCCTGGTACGCGATTCTCTGCCTACCTCTGCTTTTCGCCGCCGGAATGGCCCTGATGGACACGATCGACGGCTCGTTCATGAACTTCGCCTACGGCTGGGCGTTCTCAAAGCCCGTGCGCAAGGTCTTCTACAACCTGACCATCACCGGTTTGTCGGTGGCCGTGGCGCTGGTGGTGGGAACGATCGAGCTCGGGGGCCTGGCCGCGACGAAGCTCAACCTGAACGGCGCGTTCTGGTCCTGGTTCGAGCGGGTCGACATCAGCTCGCTCGGCTTTCTCATCGTCGGCATGTTCATCGGCACCTGGGCCATCGCACTGTCGGTCTGGCGCCTCGGCCACATCGAGGAGCGCTGGGCGGCTCACGTCGCGGAGAAGCCGGCCGCGCGATGACGGTCGCTCCCGAGGTCGAGCGGCTCGCCGTCGGCAGCGTCTCTGAGGCGGTGAGCGTGTTGCGGGAGCGGGGCCTCCGCCTGTCGACCGCGCGACGGCTCGTGCTCGAAGCGCTGTTTGCCGCCGAGGGGCCAGTTTCCGCCGAGCGGCTCGCCCGGGGGCTGGGTGTCGAGCTGACCTCGGTCTACCGCAATCTGGAGATGCTCGAGCGCCACGGTCTGGTCCGCCACGTCCACCTGGGGCACGGCCCCGGCCTCTATGTGCTCGTCGGCCGCGGCGAGCGCGAGTTTCTCTATTGCGAGCGCTGCCACCAGGCGCGGGCTGTCGACCCCGGGGAGCTCGACCCGGTGCGCTCCCTGGTCGAAGAGCGCTACGGCTACCGGACACGCTTCACGCACTTCGCGCTGGTCGGGACCTGTCCCGACTGTCTAGCGGGGCAGGACGACCCAGAGCTGCGGCGCCAGAGCGGACAGCACTGAGCCGTCCAGGTCGGCCACGGTGCGGGCGCCGTGGCGTTCCATCTCGAGCGACAGCTCCCGCCAGGCCCTCGCCACCGGCGCCACCCGTGCTGTGGGACCCCAGCCCGTGGCGGCGCGGAGCTCGTCGGCGCGGGCGCGGACGTTGTCCACGGTGAGCTCGCCGAAGGGCCGGTTGGCTCCGTCGATGAAGACGGAGCTGGCCAGGATCGACTCGTTCACGGCGCGGCTCGCGCGGCCACCGCCGCCTGGCCGTAGGAGATCGCCCCGTCGCCGATCGGCAGCCGCCTCGGCAGCAGGACCCGGAGACCAACCCGGCCAAGTCCAGAGGCCACGTCTTCCAGCAGACGGAGGTTCTGGAACACCCCGCCGGCCAGAACCACGCGGTCGGTGCGGGTGTCGGCGGCCAGGGCCGAGCAGGCCGCTACCGTGGCTTCGGCGGTCCCGCGGTGCGCCCGGCTCGCCACCGCTCCAACGTCAGCGCCACGGTCGAGATCGCGCAGGATCTCCCGGATCATGGCGCGGGGATCGAGCCGGAGCAGGGGACCGTCGCGAACGAGCTCGATCGCGTAGCTCCCCAGCTCGCCGGGGTCACACGCTGCCTCCAGCTCGATCGCGGCCTGGCCCTCGTAGTTGACCGTGGGCCGGATCCCGCACAGGGCCGCGACAGCGTCGAGGAGCCGACCCATGCTGGAGGTCACGGGCGAAGCCAATCCGGTCTCGGCCAGGCGGCCGATCTGAGCCCAGGCATCGGGAGCCAGAAAGGGAACGAGGCGGCGGGGAAGCTCTGACACTCCGGCGGCGGAGCTCCAGGCACAGGCCATGCGCCAGGGCTCGCGGATCGCCCGCTCGCCACCGGGCAGGCGGACCGGCCAGAGGCTGCCCACGCGGCGAAACCCGGACACGTCACCGAACAGCAACTCGCCGCCCCACACCGTGCCGTCGCCCCCGTAACCGGTCCCGTCGAAGATCGCCCCCACGGCGTGGCCCGGCTCACCGTGCTCGGCCAGCACCGCAGCGAGATGGGCGTGGTGGTGCTGGACTCCCACCAGCTCGACGTCCGGACGCTCGAACGCGTACTTGGTGGACAGGTATTCGGGGTGCAGGTCGTGAGCAACGACCTCGGGCGTGACGGCGAACAGGCGCTGGAGGTGCTCGATCCCGCTGGTGAAGGAACGCAGCGTTTCGTAGTTCTGCAGGTCGCCGATGTGGTGAGACACCCAGGCTCGTTTTCCCCGAGCCAGGCAGAAGGTGCTCTTGAGCTCGGCCCCGCAGGCCAGGATCGGCCGCCGGGTCGGCTCGGGCAGGGACACTGGCGCCGGGACGTAGCCGCGGGAGCGGCGCAGGAAGAGGGGGCGCCCGCCGGCCACGACCCGCAGCACCGAGTCGTCGGTCCGCGTCTCGATGGGCCGGTCGTGGACCAGTAAGAGGTCGGCGATCTGATCCAGCCGCCCCTGCGCGTCCTCGTCCTCGAAGGCGATTGGCTCATCGGAGATGTTGCCGCTAGTCATCACGAGCGGGCAGCCCGAATCGGCGAGCAGGAGATGGTGAAGCGGGGAGTAGGGGAGCATCACGCCGAGCTCGGGTGCACCGGGCGCCACCGACGGCGCCACCGGGGCCTCCGGCCGGCGGCGGGCCAGCACGATCGGCCGCTCCGCGCCACCGAGCAGGGCGCGCTCGGCTTCACTGATCTGGACCAATGCCTCCGCATCCTCGACCGAGGCCACCATCAGGGCGAAGGGCTTGTCCTCACGGTGCTTGCGGGCCCGCAGCCGAGCCACCGCGGTCTCGTCATCGGCTCGGCAGGCCAGGTGAAAGCCGCCGATCCCCTTGACCGCCAGGATCCGCCCGTCCCGGAGCGCCGCCGCGGCCGTGCGCAGCGCACCACCGGGTATGACGCCACGAGAGTCGAGCAACCGGACCGACGGCCCGCACGCCGGACAGGCATTGGGCTGGGCATGGAAGCGGCGGTCAGCCGGGTTGTCGTATTCGGCCTGGCACTCGTCACACATGACAAAGCCCGCCATCGTGGTGAACGGGCGGTCGTAGGGAATTCCGCGCACGATCGTGAACCGCGGTCCGCAGTTGGTGCAGTTGATGAACGGGTAGCGGTAGCGCCGGTCGCCGGGGTCAAACAGCTCGTGCAGGCATGTCGGCGCAGGTGGCGCTGTCCGGAGTCACCGGGGCCTCGGGCAGTTCCCCGCGGGGGCTGGGCCGGATGACGAAGGCGGTGTCCCCCAGCGCGGCTCCCTCGGACACCCCGACGCGCTCGATCACGGCCAGCGGCGGGGCCTCCGGGCCGAGGCGGGCCAGGAACTCCTCCACCGCCTCGGCGTCGCCCTCCACCTCGAGCAGCACGCCGCGGGAATCGTTGAGCACGTAGCCGGCCAGCCCCAGCTCGGCGGCCAGCCGGTGCACGTAGGGCCGGAAGCCGACCCCCTGGACGGTGCCCTCGACCCGAGCCCGGGTCCGGCGCCGCAGAGCGCTCATCCGACCAGCGCCCGCAGTGCGTGGTACGCGCTCGCCTGCGCCTCCTGGATGCGCGGGATGTGCTCGGACCGGGTGATGACCACGTGGTCGGCCAGGCCCTCGGCGCCGATGCGCCCGCCGTCGTAGCCGACCATGGCAACGGTGAGCATGCCCCGCCGTCGGGCCTCGGCCAGGGCGTGGATCACGTTGCCTGAGTTGCCGGAAGTCGAGAGGGCGAGCAGCGCGTCACCCGGGCGGCCGTAGGCGATGACCTGGCGGGAGAAGATCGCCTCGGTGCCGATGTCGTTGGCGATGGCGGTGAGGATCGACGGGTCCTCGGTCAGGTCGATGGCAGGCCAGCCACGCCCGGCCGGACCCGGCTCACGGAAGTCGGCCACCGCATCCATGGCGTCGGTGGCCGACCCACCGTTCCCCAGAGCGAGGAGCTTTCCCCCCGCCTCCAGAGCCGCCCGGAGTGCCCCGCCCGCCCCCAGCAGCACCTCCCGGTTCTCGCTTAGTGTCTGCTCCCGGAGCGCGCCGACCTCGTCGGCCTTCATCAGGGCCGAGCGCCGTACGTCGTCGATGACGGGTTCGAGCTCGGACTCCTGCTCGCCCAGGAACGGGTAGAGAAAGCTCGAGGCGCCGGGATCGTGGATCGGGCGGGCGTCACGCCCGGCGAGTAGCCCGCGATGGTCGAAGAACACGTGGACGAGCTCCCAGAGCACGTGGTAGAGCGTCTCCACGAGCTCCTGGCGCACGAACCGATCCCCACTCGGGGGCTTGAACTCCCACTCGGCCCCGCAAGCGCAAAAGCCGATGGTCAGGCAGCCGCGGCCCCGGGCGACGGCCAGCGCGCGCCCCGCCTCGCCGCCATCCTCATCGGCCCCGAAGGCCATGACGATGTCATCGGGCAGAGCGATCAGCTCGACCTGCCGACCCAGATCGCCGCCCTCCCCGGCCAGCCCCAGGGCCGGCAGCGCACGCTTGCCCACGATCACCGGGTGAACGAACTCGACCGCCACGTGACGGGCATCCGAGCGGGCGGCGGGAGAGCGCCCAACGGCGATCAGCCGCCCCTCCCGGGCAAAGCGCTCGGCCATGAGATGGCAGAGCCGGGCCAGGCGCTCGGCCTCGGCCTCGAAGAAGTGCTGGTTCGCCTCGGTCCGCTCGCGCAGCAGCGCCGCCAAGCGGTCCGAAGCGACCGCCTCTCTCACGCCAGCGCTCCCTCCCGGGTGGCAATCCGCGTGAGCCAATCCCGCCAGGCGCCGACGCCCTCCCCGGTGCGGGCGCTGAGCACGATCGTCTCCACGTCCGGGTGCACCTGATCGATGTTGTAGAGCAGCCGCTCGAGGTCGAAGTCGAGGTGGGGGAGCAGATCGACCTTGTTGACCAGCACGAGCTCGCAGGTGCGGAACATGAGCGGATACTTGAGCGGCTTGTCCTCGCCCTCGGTTACCGAGCACACCATGACTCGCGTGTCCTCGCCGATCCGGAACTCGGCCGGGCAGACCAGATTGCCCACGTTCTCGACGACCAGCAGGTCGATCTGGTTCAGGGGGAGGGAGGGGATGGCCGAGCGGACCATGTTCGCGTCCAGATGGCATTCGCCGCCGAAGCTCGGATCCGTGTTGAGCTGGGTCACCGGGACGTGGAGGCTGGCCAGTCGGTCGGCGTCCATCGAGCCCTGGACGTCGCCCTCCAGCACCCCCACGCGTAGGCCGGGAAGCTCAGTCACCACTCGCTCGAGCAGGGTCGTCTTGCCCGCCCCGGGGGCGCTCATGAAGTTGACCACGCTGACGCCCGCGGCATCGAAGTCCGCGCGGTTGGCAGTCGCGATCGTGTTGTTGGCGTCGAGCGCCTCCTCGACGACCGTCACCTTGGTGCGATGCATTCGACCTCCTCGACCTCGATTGACTCGACCTCGAATTCCTGACCGCTGGCGATCCCGACCTCGCTCCCGCCACACCGGGGGCAGCGGAAGGCCGGAATCTCGATGTCCCACTCGTAGGCGCACGGGCGGCAGCGCAGCCGGGCGTCGATGACCTCCTGCTCAAGCCGCGCTCCCTCGCACACGGAGTCACGGGCCACGAACTCGAAGTAGAACTCGAGCGTGTCCGGGATCACCTGCCTCAGGCGCCCGACGCGCAGGTTGACCACCGTGACGCGCCTCCCGTCGGCGTGCTTGGCCACGGTGTTGACGATCGCGCTGGCCAGCGAGAGCTCGTGCACCGAGTTACTCCGCCGCCGGAAGCGGAACCCCGGTTCGGAGCTCGTCGATCGTCTCCAGGACGAGGTCGACCGCGCGCTCCACCGCCGCCTCGACGTCGGCGGACAGTCCCCAGCCCATCTCCTCCACCTGCGCCGGTTCGCACGCGATGACGACGACGCGCCCGGGCCAGGCCCCGATCGACTTGACGAAGCGGAGCACCGTCTGCGGGTCCATGCCGTGCGGGTTGATCACCTCACCGTCCTCGATCCCGCCCTCCACCTCTTCCTCATCGGGCTCCATCACGTACAGCGTCCCCGGCTCACCGCCTTGCTTGGAGACGTCAAGGATGACCAGGGCGTCATAGCCACGCATCACCTCGTAGGCCAGGTCGAGCCCCCCAGTCCCGGCATCCATCACGGTCACCCCGGATGGGAGCTCACGTCGCTCGAGCCGCCGTGCCACCTCGCCTCCGAAGCCGTCGTCGTGCAGCCAGGCGTTGCCGACGCCCGCGACGAGAATGCTTCTCAGGCGCTCGTCCAATTCTGGACTCATGTCTCGATCACCTCCACCTCAGGGGCAAAGAAGTACAGATAACGGCCCGTCTCACGCAGCAGGTCCTGCCCCGGGTCGTCGTCGATGGTTACGCCGAGATGGACCTTGCCGTCGACGTCGACGAGAATCCGCTCGATCGTGGCCGTACGGCCGTCGAGCATCCGGGCGTGCAGGTCCGCCTCGGGTCCCGGGCGCAGGACGACGCGTCCGCCGCGCACGAACCGGCTCCCGTCGACGGTTGCCTGCGCCTCCCCGGCCGTCGGGTCAGGGAGTCCGGGGGGCGGCGAGGGTGGCTCGGTGCTCACCGGGTCACGCACGGTGACCCGGCCGTGCAGGGCCATGATGTCCTCCGGCGTGGCCGCCGCTGCCCGGGCCACCATTTCCCGGACGGCTGGGTCGGCGCGCTCTATCTCCGCCCGTTCGGCGTCGGTGAGCGTCTGCACGTGCAGGAGCAGCGCCTCCTCGATCTCGGTGGAATCAAACAGCCCGCCGCGGCTCTCCGGCGCCAGCTGCGGGTGATCGGGCAGGACGATTGTCGTGCCCAGGACCGTGTCGTCTGTTTCCCCGGCGAGCACCGGATAGGTGTTGAGACTCTGCGCGCCTGCCTCGAGCGGCGAGAGGAAATGCCCACGGGAGATGCGGAGGACGATCTGCGTCGAGATGATCGAGTGTCTCAGCACCTCGCCTCGGCCAAGGCCCGGATCCACCTCACGCAGGTTGTGCACACAGCAGCGGACCGTGGTCCGGCCGTCGGCGACACCGCCCGAACGCAAAGTGAACCGGCCGCCTTCGAAACCGACCGTCTCACGCTCGCCAACCGGGAGCGGGCCGATCTCCACCCGGTGCTCGGTCGCCTCGTGGCGCTGCCCGGTGGCGGTCAGGTAGCGGAGCGTCGCCGTGAGCGTCGCCCCAGGCGCTGGTTCGGCGACGCATTCGAGGCGGGCATGGTCAAACGCCCCGGGGCATTCGGCCGCGTATACGGGCGGATAGACGATCCCGAACGGGGTCGGGGTGGCGTTCTTGGTCGCTCCCGGCGTGTACGGGTAGAGGGCGTAGCCCTCGTAGAGAAGTGACTCGACCAGCTCCTCGACGACGTCGGTCATGTGAGCTCTCCTGGAAGCAGCGCGTCGATGCTGGCGTCGAACGTGGCCAGGCCCCGGTCGAGCTTCACGCGCTGGAGGGCGGCGAGCGTGTCCGAGCGCAGGGCGACCCAGTTGGTGTTGGGGTAGTAGTGCTCGACCGTCCCCCGCCAGACCGATACCGGCATGCGGAAATCGATCGACTTGTTCCAGGGCAGCAACACCATCTGGAGCCCCCCGTCGTCTCCCGGGTAGTAGATGGTTCCGTTGAAGTGCAGGGCCAGCGGGGCCTCTCCGTCAGCCAGCGAGTAGAGGTACTTTGCCGCCGCCAGCTCCAGGTCGTAGCTGCACGGGAGGGGAACGGAAACCGTGGTGCTCCCCGTGAAGGCAGGGACGAGCACATCCAGCTGGGCCCAGACGAGGCTCCGCGTCGTCACCGCCCACCGCTCGGGCGCCCCGAAGAGCTCGACCAACCCGGCCCGCGTCTTCTCGTCGTAGCTCCGCCGCGCCGGCTCGATCATGAGCTGGATGGTCAGCGCGATCATGTACACGGGCCGGCCGCTCGGCTCGGAGACTTGGAGATCGAGCATCAGCATCGGCGCCGCGGCGTAGCGCACCGTACGCGCCCCGATCACGGCGAACTCCGGCTCCGGCACGGCCACCGTGCGGGTGGCGCCATTGCTTGCCCCATCATGCAGGCTCACGACCGGCTCGCCCCCGCCGGGGTCTTCAGCGCCTGCTCATGGAGCTCCGCAAAGAACCGCGTGACCGCTCCCTCCACCCCGGTTCCCCCGGAGATCCCCTCCCAGGTCGATTTGACCGCGCCGGTCAGGGCGTAGCAGCGATCGATGGGCGCGATCACGTGCACCGGCGGATCCGAGAGCCGGTTGACGATCAGGCCCTCGATATCCGGCTCGAGCTCCCCCAACGCGGGGTTGAGTTCGGTCATGCGGTGCCACGACTCGAAGTGGAGCTCTGACTCGGTGGCCCCGGCCGGGCTCGGGTACATGGCCACGACGCAACCCGTCACGGTCGAGTTCATGAAGAAAGCCAGCCCGATCGGAATCTGAAACCCCGCCCACACATCATCGGGCAGGTTCAGATCAGGAAGCCAGACCGTCCGGTTGCCCGTCGGGCGGTAATCGCCCTCCCCGGAGCGCATAGCCCAGCAGGCCTCACAGGAGCAGACAATGCGCCGCTCGGCCAGATGCAGCAGGTGCCGGTGGTCCTCCGGGACGCTGATGCCACAGAGGTCGCATACCTCGACATCCGGGGACGAGGGCTCCGGGCGGGATGCCGAGCTCCCCGCCCGCGCGAGCCCCCGCAATCCGGAGACGAGATCGGCGCGCCGGCGCGCCGCGACCGCTTCGGCGACCAGCCGCCGTCCCTGGCTGCCGGCGCTCATGCGGCCAGGGCCACCTTGATCCGGTCTTGTTCCCGCAACAGCGGAACCGGCTCCAGCTGGAGCTGGTCGTCGTCCATCGAACGCCCCGCCCGCGGCAGGAAGAACGAGCGTCCACAGGCCGGGCAGCACAGCGCGCCGGCCTGAAGGGCACCCTCATGAAGGTGGCCTCCGCAGCCGGCGCACGCGTTGCCATAGGCGAGCAGGGTCCCGTCGACGTTGGCGATGAGCAGATCCCGTCCCGCCACAGCGACGGCGGCCACGGCTCCGGTATCCAGTCCCGCTACCGAGGCGACCTCGAACCAGGCCGGCGGCGCCGGCGACGGCGACGGCGACATGATCACCGGCAGCTCCATCCCTGTTGCGGCCGAGCTGTTGCCAGACGGCGCCCCGGTGACCATCGGGAGGCCCTGGCCGTTCATCGTCTGCGGTGCCATGCCCTCGACCTGAAGGCCGGCCAGGTCGGGAGCTGCCTCTTCCAGCGCCTGCTTGATGGCCAGCTCCAGCGTCACCGACGAGGCCGAGCAGTCCGAGCAGCTGCCCCGGAGGTGGATCCGGGCGACCCCATCCTGTAGCGAGAGGAGCTCGACGTTGCCGCCGTGAGACTCCATGTACGGGCGCACCGAATCCAGCGCTGACTGCACGCGGTCGCCCAGCGGCACCGGATGCAGATCGTGAATCAGGAGCAGCGTGGCGAGCAGCGGATCCTCGGCCAGCCCGGCTGCGATCCGCTGCCCGCCCTCGCCGGCGTCGTGCATGGCGCCGAGGATCCGTTCCAGCCCGGCGCCGTACATCTGCACGACGGAACCGAGGAGCTCCTCCAGGAGCTCCGGAGGGGCCGAGTCCCCGGCCGCCTCCAGAGCCTCCTGCAGCTCCTGAACCCGCCCCAGCAGCGCCTCCGGGCGCTCCGTGCCCGCAGCTGGCGTGGCCGTGCTCATGACGCTAGGCCATGGCCGTGGGCGTGTGCATCACCTTGCGCACCCGGCCCTTGCCCGTGTACATGTGCACCCCGCAGGGCAGGCACGGGTCGAACGAGCGAACCGCCCGCATGATGTCGATCCCCTTGAAGTTCTCGGGACCGTTCTCCTCGAAGATCGGCGTGTTCTGCACCGCATCCTCGTAGGGCCCGGGAGTGCCGTAAACATCCCGCGGGCTGGCGTTCCAGGGCGTGGGCGGGTAGGGCTGGTAGTTGGCGATCTTGCCGTCGCGGATGACCATGTGGTGCGAGAGCACCCCGCGGGCCGCCTCGTGGAAGCCGCAGCTGACGGCGGTATCCGGCACCTTGAAGTTGTTCCAGGACTTCGTCCGGCCGGCCTGGACCTCCTTCATCGCCCGCTCCAGGTTGTGCAGCGCGATCAGGGCGCTGTAAGCCTGGTGGTAGGTCCGCGCCCGGTCACGCTCGATCGCGTTGGACTTCTCAGGCACGTTCCACTCGAGTTCCATCTCGGGCATGTTGGGCGAGCGCGGGAGCACCATCTGGATCGAGTGCCCGGTCGCCTTGGCATAGCCGAAGTCGACCAGCCCCGCCTTGGCCGTGCACCACTGGCGGGCAAAGGGCCCGCCGCCGGTGTCGCAGCAGACGTGGGTGTCGGTGCGCTTGTCGTAGATGCGCGGCGAGACGACCCAGGTGTACTTGTCGGTGAAATCGCGCTTCTGGGGCCGCGGCAGCGTGACCTTGTTCCACGGATGATTCTTGTCCACCGGGTTGCCGAGCGGGTCTTGGGTGACGAAGGTCTCCTCGTTCTCCCAGGAGTCGAAATACGACGAGCCGAGGAGGATGCGGATCATCAGGTTGATCTCGACCAGGTCAGTCGAGATCAGCTCGCCGCCGATGGCCACGCCCGGGGTGATGTAGCGCTTGCGCCCCCAGTCGGTCATGTGGCGGTAGTCGTAGTCGACGAAGTCCGGATCGTCGAACGAGCCCCAGTTGACCAGGTTGGTCTCCCGGTAGCCGACCATGTCGTAGCCCGGCAGCTCCTGGAGGAAGAAGTCGTACAGGTCGTCGTGCATGGGCACGCTGCGCTTGACGTAGTCGAAATAGCGCATCAGGCGCACGTAGTAGTCCGTGCATGTTTGATGCGTGATGTCGGCACTGCACCCGCCGGGCATGATCGTCGACGGGTGGGTGTGCCGGCCGCCGAACAGGCAGTACATCTCCCGCGTGTAACGGGCCACGTGCAGCGTCTCCAGGTAGAACTCCCCCGTGAACGGGTTGAGGGCCCGCATGATGTCGGCGATCGTCTTGAACCCGTGGATGTCTCCATGGGGCGCTGGGGTGTTCTCGGCCTTGGCCAGGAGACTTGGGTTGGTCTCCTTGACCATCTGCTCGCAGAAGTCGACGTTGGCCATGCAGTCGTTGAAGATCGCGTGGTCGAAGATGTAGTCGGCTGTCTCGGCCAGGTTGAAGGCCAGATCTCCCAGCACCGGCGGCTTGACGCCGTAGGCCATGTTCTGGTTCAGGCACGAGCAGGTGCAGTGGTTGTCCCCGCAGATGCCGCAGATCCGGCTCGTGATGAAGTGGGCATCACGCGGGTCGATGCCCTTCATGAAGATGTCGAAGCCCCGGAAGATCATCGACGTGCTGTAGCACTTCAGGACCTGCTGGTTAGAGAAGTCGATCTCGGTGTGGATGCCGAGGCTGCCCACGATCCGGGTGATCGGGTCCCACGACATCTCCTTGACCATGACTCGCTGTTGTGAAGGCGCTTCAGTTGCCATTCGTTATCTCCTCGCTCTCAAAAGATCGGCTGTCCGCGTCACGTTCACCACCGGGGCTGATAGCCACTGGTCAGCTGCCCGCCGCGCTTGCGCCACACGGGCTCCTTGTCGAACTTCTGGTTGATGTGGCGGTGGCGGAAGTACCGGACGATCGGGCCGTACGTGAAGCTCATGATGGTCCCGGCCGCCGCTCCCCAGGGGTCCTCGTCCATGAACGGCATGTACTTGTCCGGGAAACCGGGCATCGTGCAGGCCATGCAGATCCCGCCTACGTTCGGGCAGCCGCCGATCCCGTTCACCCACCCCCGGACCGGGACGTTGCATTTGACCACCGGCCCCTTGCAGCCGAGCTTGACCAGGCAGCGGTGATCGGAGCCGTACTCGGTGGCGAAGTCGCCCTGCTCGGCGAATCCCGCCCGGTTGCAGCTCTCACGGACGGTTCGCCCGAAGAGCCACTTGGGCCGAAGCGCCTCGTCGAGTTCCGGCGCTGGCGCCAGCCCGGCCAGGTGCAGAGCGAGGTAGAGAAGCGTTTCGGTCATGTTGTCCGGCTGGGCCGGGCACCCCGGGATGCAGACGATCGGGAGGCCGGCCTTTGACTTCCAGTTCCAGCCCAGATAGTCGGGGACGCCCATGGCGCCAGTCGGGTTGTTCTTCATGGCCGGGATGCCGCCATACGTAGCGCATGTGCCGACCGCGACGACCGCAGCGGCCTTCGGCGCCAGCCGGTCCATCCACTCGTTCATCGTGATCGGCTGGCCGTTCTCCGGATTGACGGCGAAGCCGGTCCAGTGGCCCTCGCCGTTGATCTCCTCGTTGCCGAGCGATCCCTCGATCACGAGCACGAAGGGATCGAGCTCGCCGTTCTCGGCATCGAACCAGGCCTGGGCGTACTCCTGACCGACGGCGTAGTCGACGACCTGGTTGTGCACGACGACCTTCGGCATGCCCGGAATGGCCTGGAGGATGATGTCTTCGAGGCTCGGGTTTGTGGCCGAGGTCATGGCCACCGAGTCGCCTTCGCAGCTCAGCCCGGTCGTCATCCACAGGACGTGTGCGGTGACGGCCTCTGTCTTCTTCTGGTCTGCGTATGGACTCGCCATGGTTGCCATCCGGACTCCTCTCTCGACTCAACAAATCCGCGGCAGCGGATCACCGACCAGCTGGTCCATGACCCGCCTGCCGCCGAAGCTCGTTTGCACCAGCACCATCCCCGGGGGCTCCGTCCGGACCTCCCCGATCTCCGCTGCCTGCTCGCACCCCGGCACGCCGCGCAACGCCTGCAGGGCCTCCTCAGCGGCCTCCGGCGCTACGAAGGCCACCAGCTTGCCCTCGTTGGCCACGTACATCGGGTCGATGCCCAGGATCTCCGCCGCGCCTGACACCGCGGGCCGAACCGGGATTTCGCCCTCGCGCACGATCATCGCCACCGACGACGCGCGGGCCAGTTCGTTCAGCACCGAGGCCACACCGCCTCGGGTGGCGTCACGCATGCAGCGCAACTGGGGCCCGGCTGACTCGAGCAGGGCGTCGACGACGGGCCACAGCGAACGGGTGTCGCTTTCGATCTCGGCGTCGAGCTCGAACTCGTCCCGCGCCAGCATGATCGCCGTCCCATGCTCACCGATCGAGCCGGAGAGGAGGATGCGATCCCCGGGGCGCAGCCCGCTCGGCGATACGGCGGCCCGCGGGTCCCGCCGGCCCACGCCAGTCGTGCAGATGTACATCCCGTCCGCGTGGCCGCGCTCCACGACCTTGGTGTCGCCGGCGATGACCTGCACCCCGGCTTCGCGAGCCGCGGTGGCGATCGCCTCGACCTCGGCGCGTAAGTCCTCTGCCGAAA
The DNA here is from genome assembly GCA_963733555.1 of uncultured Solirubrobacterales bacterium. GTDB lineage: Bacteria > Actinomycetota > Thermoleophilia > Solirubrobacterales > Solirubrobacteraceae > Palsa-465. Next base: position 170,504 of record CAVTDO010000001.1, on the reverse strand, counting down.
GGCCCTCCTCCAGGATCAGCGACAGGCTGAGGGCGACCGGCCGGGCGCCGGAGACAGCGAGGTCGTTGACGGTTCCGTTCACCGCCAGCTCGCCGATCGAGCCTCCCGGGAAGCGCAGCGGCCGGATCACATAGGAGTCGGTGGTGAGGGCGAGCTGGGCCCCGTCGACGGCGAATGTGCCGGCGTCGCCCATCTCGCTCAGCGTCTCTGACTCGAAGGCCGGCGCCAGCAGCCCTTCGATCAGGTTCTGCGTCGCCTTGCCCCCGGCCCCGTGTGACATGTTGATGTGCTCGGAGCGGAATTTGGCGCGCTTGCCCCGCGCCGTCTCGATGATCCCCAGGATCTTCTGCTCACGCTCTGAGACGACGGCTGGCTCGGCCATCACACGACCTCCCGCTCACGGGCAAAGCGGCCGTAGTTGTAGTAGGCCGCGCAGGCTCCTTCCGAGGAGACCATGCACGTCCCGATCGGCCGCTCCGGCGTGCAGGCAGTGCCGAACACCTTGCACTCCCATGGCTTGATCACGCCCTTCAGGACCTCGCCGCACTGGCAGGCCTTGGGATCGGCCACGCGCACACCGGGAACGCTGAAGCGGCGCTCGGAATCGAGCTCGGCGTAGGCCTCGGAGATCCTCAGCCCGCTGTGGGAGATGAAGCCGAGCCCGCGCCACTCGAAGTGGGGGCGAGCTCGAAGACCTCGGACATGACCTGGAGCGCCCGCAGGTTGCCCTCGTAGGGCACCACCCGCTTGTACTGGTTCTCGACCTCGCACCGGCCCTCGGCGAGCTGGCGCAGGATCATCTCTACGCCCTGGAGGATGTCGAGGGGCTCAAAGCCGGAGATGACCACCGGCTTGCCGTAGTCGGCGGGAATGAACTCGAAGGGCCGCGCGCCGACGATCGTGGATACATGCCCAGGCCCGATGAACCCGTCGAGGCGGAGATCGGGCGACTCGAGGAGGGCGCGCAGCGGGGGCACGATCGTCACGTGGCTGCACATGCAGGAGAAGTTCGAGACCCCTTCCATGCGAGCACGCTTCAGGGTCAGCGCCGTCGACGGCGCTGTCGTCTCAAAGCCGATGGCGAAGAAGACGACCTCGCGGTCCGGGTTCTGCTTGGCGATGCGCAGGGCGTCGAGCGGCGAATAGACCATTCGGATATCTGCGCCCTCGGCCTTGGCGTCAAGCAGGCTGCCGCCCGAGCCCGGCACCCGCATCATGTCTCCGAAGCAGGTGAAAATCACGCCTGACTCGTGAGCCAGTGCGATGCCATCATCGACCCGCCCCATGGGGATCACGCACACGGGGCAGCCGGGCCCGTGGACGAGCTCCACGTTGGCGGGCAGGAGGTCGTCGACGCCGTACTTGTAGATGGAGTGCGTGTGCCCACCGCACACCTCCATCACCTTGTAATGGCGCCCCGGTTCGACGAGCGAGAGGATCTCTCCGGCCACCGCGCGTCCCAACTCGGCATCGCGGAACTCGTCGACGAACCTCATGCCGCGGCTCCGAGGGCGATGGCGGTACCGGCGTGAACCAGCAGAACGTCTCCGACCTCGACGGGTTCGACGAGCGCGGTCTCGACGCTGGCGCGCCGGCCGTCGTCGCCGACGCAGAGCGCCAGGCCGCGTTCGCGGTCGGTGGCCACCACCATCATCGGGTCGCCGTCGTCGCCACAGGTGATGCAGTGATCGGACTCGCAGCTCACTCGATCACACTCGCCTTCAGCTCTTCGAGCTCCTGCTCATAGTCGGCGCCCATCCGCTCGAGCAGGTCCCGGGTGGCCCGAGCCTCCTCCTCGTCGACCTGCGAGATGGCGAACCCGACGTGGATGAGCACCCAGTCTCCTGGGCCCACGCCGTCGCCTTCACCGTCGAGGAGCCCGATGTTGACGTTGCGCTTCACTCCTGCAACGTCGACCTTGGCCAGCCGCTTCTCCTCGTCGACAACCTCGATGATCTGCCCGGGTATGGCCAGGCACATTTGCCGGATTCCTCTCCTCGCCGCTCGTGGGCCAGGCAGCCGCGGGCTGCGGCGCCAAGGATGGGGACGGGCCGTTTCTACCACCGGCTCGAGGCGGCGGCGGGAGGCTGGTAATCCGGGTTACCGGCAGGTCCGGTAAGCAGCCTTACGCCAGAAAAGTCCCCGCAGGGAAGGCGCAGAAGCGTAGACTCGGCTGGCAGGCTCGGGCCGCGAGGAGAGGACGACGAGAGGCGGCATGTCCAGCGAAGGCGGAGACGCTCTGACGCGCGCAGGGGAGCAGTGGCCGGGGCCTCCGATGCCTGCCCGGCGACCGCATGCGGCGCCGCTCTTCGGCTACCTGCTCGACCTCGACGATGATCTGGCTGAGGACGTCGAGGTGCGCATGCGCCTCTCGGCCCGGCAGCACGCCACAGCCCGCTTGCTGGACGCCGAGACCGGCGAGTGCGACCTCTCATCCTGGTTTGCCAGCGTGGGACAGGGGCCCGGACTGCTCGTTGTCGACGGTTTGCTGGCCGTTGACACACGCGTGGCCGATCGAACCATCACCGAGCTCCTGGGAACGGGTGACCTGCTCCAGCCACCTGGCGGGCATGAGGACGAGCTGGTCGAGCGAGAGACCGTATGGCGGGCGCTTCATCCCAGCCGCCTCGCTCTTCTTGATGCCGAGTTTGTGGAGCGCATCCGCTCCTGGCCCCAGATCCTCAACGCGCTCTTTCGCCGCGCCGAGCGCCGCTCCGACGACCTCGACGTGATCCGGGCCATCTCCTGTCAGCCTCGGCTCGAGGTTCGCCTCGTGCTCCTGCTCTGGCACCTGGCCGCTCGGTGGGGCCGCGTCGAGCCGGCGGGGCTCCGGCTCACGCATGCCGCTCACTCACCGCGTGCTCGGCCAACTCGTGGCGGCCGAGCGGCCCTCGATCTCGCACGCCCTCCGCCGCCTCTCCCACGCCGGCATCGTCACCGGGGCGGCCGGCGACTGGCACCTGCACGGCGCGGTCGAGACACACATGGAGTCGCTCATCGAGCGCACGGCGCGGCTGACCCTGCAGGATGAGGCCAGGCCACCCAACGAGCAGCGGATCGCGTAAGGCGATGACGAAGACGCTGGGGCTGGGCGTCGGCGCCGGGACGGGACGTCGTCCCGTCACCGTTCTCTGGCTCACCACCGGGCTGGGCTGCGACGGCGAGTCCATCGCCATGACCTCGGCCACCAATCCGAGCCTCGAGGACCTGCTCCGAGGCTGCCTGCCCGGGATGCCGGCGGTGATCCTCCACAACCCGGTCTTCGCCTTCGAGAACGGCGGCGAGTTCGTCCGCGCCTTCGAAGACGCCGCGGCCGGCAAGCTGGATCCGTTCGTGCTCGTGCTCGAGGGCTCGGTCCCCAACGAGGAGATCAACGGCGACGGGCATTGGGCGGGCATGGGCACTGACCCCGCCACCGGGCAGCCGGTCCTCACCAACACGTGGCTCGATCGCCTCGCTCCGAGGGCGGGCGCAGTCATGGCGGTCGGCACCTGCGCCGCCTATGGCGGGATCCCGGCCATGCGCAACAACCCGACCGGGGCCATGGGCCTGCGTGACTACCTGGGGGCGAGCTGGGTCTCTCGGCTCGGCGTTCCGCTGGTCAACCTGCCCGGGTGCCCGGTTCAGCCCGACAACATCACGGCCACGCTGCTGCAACTCGTGCTCCACCTGCTCGGCATGGGGCCCGCGCTCGAGCTCGACGAGCAGGGGCGCCCGACGGCGATCTTCGGCCGCACCGTCCACCAGCTCTGCAACCGCGCCGGTCTGGCCGAGGGAGGTCAGTTCTCGGCCCGCCACGGGGACGGGCGCTGCCTGGTCAAACTCGGCTGCAGCGGGCCGGTGGCCCGGTGCAACGTTCCGATCCGCGGCTGGGCCGGAGGCGTGGGTGGCTGTCCCAACGTGGGCGGGATCTGCATCGCCTGCACGATGCCCGGCTTTCCTGACAAGTACATGCCCTTCGTCGAGGCCGACGCTGCGGCGCGGGTCTACGCGCGCACCGCCCGCTTTGCCCGCGGCCCGTTCGTCGCCTATCTGCGCGAACGCCGCATCCGTCATACCTTCGACGTGGAGCCGGGGTGGCGGCGCCGGGGCGCGGAGCTGAGGAGCGGCTACCGTGCGAGCTAGGCGCGGGGAAGCCGTCATCGCCGCTCATGGAGACCCCTACGCGCTACGGTGACGCCCGTGCCCGTCTCGGTCGTGTTTCGGTGTGAAATCTGCGGCTGCCCTCCGGACACGGAGACGCAGGTCGCGCTCGAGCATCAGCTCCTCGACCTCCGCCACGGCGAGTACGTCGATGCTGATCCCGGGCGCTGGCTGACCTGGCACGGGCGTGGGATGTACGGGCCCCACCGCTACGCCTGCGGGGAACATCGGGGGGAGTTGAAGGCGCTCGTTCGCGAGCACTACGGCACGCTCGGCTGGCATCCCTGGGCCCGGGGCCCGCACCCATGGGCGGGGCGCCGCGGAACCGACCGGGCCCGGCGCCTGGCCCGCTCGCTGCGCTCCACGTTCGGCGCGCCCGGCGCCCGTAGCGCTCACGACCCGGCGATCACCCGCGGACGTCGCCCGAGAGAGCGCGCCGGTAACCGAGCGGCCTGAGCCAGGTATGGTCAGGCAGCGAACCGGCAAATGGTTTCTCAGAGCAACAGGCCCTTCGGCGAGTCCCTGCGTCTCCTCATGGAGGAGCATGCCTTCAGCTACCGGGGCCTTTCTCAGAGAACCCGGGAGATCGACGGCAAGGGGATGACGCATGCCCACATCAACATGCTCGCCAAGGGTCATGACCGGCCCTCCATGCGGGCCATGGAGTTGATCGCCGGGGCGTGTCACGTGGAGCCCGACTATTTCGCCGAGTACCGGCTCGCCCTCGCCATGCGTGAACTGGATCCCGCCGAGGTGGGACTCGAGCGCGCGCTTGAGAACCTCAACGCTCGGCTTGCCGGGCGGCGAAAAAGCGCCGCCAGAACACAGCCAGCGCCAGGGCGCCGAGAGCGACCTCGTCCCACCTCGTAGTCAGCGGGTCCACAGGGCTCAGCGCCACGGCGAGCAGGGCGGCCCAGGCCAGCCATGCCATCTGGATACCCCGTCGCGTGATCTCCGGGTAAGCCCACATGATCTTGGCCAGGCGTCCGGCAAAGAAGCCGAGCTCGTTGCGCTCGCCCAGCAGCCAGGCGGTCGCTGAAAGCGCCGCCAGGGCGATGACGAAGGCGAGATATCCAAACGGACGAACGACGAGGCGCAGCAGGCTGGTCATCTTCTCCGGCTCGACGGTACCACTGCCGCGCTAAGGGCCAACCGAGCTGATCTTGCTCCATCTTCCTGATGTCAAAGGAGAAGGCTTAGCCCATCATCGAACCATGATCACATCACGAGAAGACCTTCTGGAGGCGGTGCTGATCCGCGTCGCGACCGATGACGACGAGGCCGCGCTCGGGGCCCTGGCCGGGCTTGATTCCGCTGTCCGTCCCACCGCGCCGGTCCTCATCGCCGAGTGCCGCGGACGGCCCGTGGCGGCGCTGGGCCTGAGGAGCGGGGAGGCGATCGCAGATCCCTTCCTGCCCACCGCGGACGTTGTCGAGCTGCTGAGACTCCGCGCTCGTCATGTCCGGCCCATCGCGCCGGTCGCGAACGGCAGGCGGCTATTCCGAGGGCCGGCGGCCACCCGGGAGCCGGTCGGCCAAGCGCGCAATCGGCTTCATCGATTCCTGCAGCCCACTGACGTTGGCGTCGAGCGACTCCACGGACGCCAAGAGCCGATCCAGCATCACCGATAACCGGTCCAGCGCCCCGCCGATCGATTCGATCGTGTCCGGCAGCCGGGCCAGATGTTGCTGGACTTCGACGAGGACGGGCATCGAGGTCTCGATCTGCTTCATGCGGCCGTCCATCGTGGGGAGCACCGTCGTCGCTCGAGCCACGGCCTGAAGCTCGTCCCTGACCCCGGGGAGCACGCCGGTGTCCTTCCCCACATCCCGGACCCCGCGGTCGATCTCCGGCAGGCTCTCGAGGAGGACCCGCAGTTGCTCGACGCCCTCGCGAATGCCCGTCAGCTGACTCGTATCCTCCGCCACCGAGTCGATGCCGCCCCGCATGGCCGGCATCTCGGCCGTCGCCCTGGCGATCTCCTCGAGCCGGGAGAACAGCTGGGGGAGGGCCCCGGTTAGCTTTCGGAAGTCGGGCACGAGCGAGTCAAGCCGGGGCGGCCTCATTCGCCAAAGCTACATAAGCCCAGGCGACCCGGCGCCCGTGGAGCTCCGCTGGGCGCTGAGGCGGGAAACATGGCGGGCGGTGAGGCGCCGATACTCACCCCGCGAGCGCGGCCCTTCCGGCCTGGGCGCCCGCCTAGATGACTGTGATCATCACTCCTAGTTTTCGGCACGCATGTGGAAAGGCCTTAGCGGCCGCGAGCAGAGGGGCCGGGGGGGACCTAACGCCGGGGCGGCCGCGGCGCTCTCAGGCGTTGCTCCGGGACCTTGAGGACGTCGCCGCCGACTGGTCTTCGCCCTCGCTCGACTCCTCGTGGGAGGTCTCGACCTCCTCAGCGGGCTCGGGCGGAACTTCCGCGGCGGCCTCGTCGACCGGGGTCTGGTTCAGTGTGCTCGCCAGGTCGCCCGCGCCCCGTGCCAGCTCCTCGGAAAGCCGCTTGGCCGTCTCGTACACGTTGGACAGACTGCTGGCTTGCGCGCGCATCGCCTCGAGCTCGGATTCCAGTGCCGTGACCTTCTTCTGCAGCGACTTGTGTTGCTCATTCAGCGTCGCGTTGCGCTCGGTCTCCGAGGTCAGGCGCCCGCGGAGATCCCGCTCGGCCCCCGCGTAACCCTCACGCTCGAGCTCGAACTCGTTGCGCATCTTCTCAAGCATCGAGTGCGCCTCGAGGACCCTCTGCTCGAGGCGGTCCATGCCGACCAGCTTCTGCTCGGCCTCGGCCAGCTTCTCGGCCGCCTCGCGGCCCGTCTTGGCCTCGGCCAAAGCGCGCTCGAGGTCGGTCCGGGCGTCGCGGAGCTCGGCCTTGCGCGTCGACGCCTCCTCCTGGGCAATGTCACGCTCGCTGCGCGTCGTCTCGAGCTCTTCACGGGCGGCGTCACGGCTCGACCGCGCCTCGCTCACCGCCCGCTCAAGGTCGGCGACCACGGACTCGTGCTCGGAGCGGACGGTGTCAAGCTCATCGCGAGCGGCCTCACGGTAGGACTGGGCTTCGGCCACAGAGCGCTCGAGGTCGGCGCGCAGCGTCTCGAGCTCGTCCTGGGCGGCCTGGGCGCGTGACTCAGCTTCCTCCAGGCGGCCTCGGCCGGCCTCCAGCTGTTCCTGAGCGACGTCGCGCTCGGCGCGCACGGACTCAAGCTGTTCCTGCGCTGCCCCGTGCTCGCTCTTGAGCGCCTCGAGCAGCTCCTGGGCGGAGTCACGCTCGGCGCGCAAGCTGTCCACGCGCTCAGCGGCGGCGTCGCGCTCTGACTGGAGCGCCTCGAGCTGCTCCTGGGCGGAGTCACGCTCGGCGCGCAGGAAGTCGAGTCGCTCCAGCGCGGTGTCGCGCTCGGTCAGGGCGCTCTTGAGCTCCTCCTGCGCGTTCTCCCGTCCTGCCATCGCGGCGGACAGCGCCTCCTGGGCGTTATCACGTCCGGTGACCGCTTCCTTCAGCTCTTCCTTGGCGCCGTCCCGCTCTGAGCGGAGCGCCTCCATCTCATACTTGGCGGCATCCCGATTGGCCTGAGCCTCGCTGACCACGCGCTGGAGCTCGCCACGGACGGTCTCAAGCTCCTCGCGAACCGGCTCCAGCTCGCGCTGAGCGGTTTCCAGGTCACGACGGAGCGCCTCAAGTTCGCTCTGCGCGGTCGCCTTCTCTGTACGGGCGGCCTGCAGATCCTCCCACGCGGTGTCCCGCTCGTCGCGTGCGGTCTCAAGCTCTGCGCGCGCGGTATCCCGTTCGGTCCAGGCACCTTCGAGCTCGGTGCGGGCACCTTCCAGCTCGGTGCGGGCCGAGTCACGCTCGGCGCGGACGGCCTCGAGGACACCCTCGGTATCGCTGCCCTGGCTGCGCAGATCATCGAGCTCCTGACGGGCTGAGTCACGTTCCGTCCGCAGCGCCTCACGTTCGGCGCGCATCGTCTCAAGCTCGGTCTTGACGGTCTCAAGCTGGCCGTGTAGCGCCTCGAGCTGACCGGCCGTCTCACCATCCGTTGAGCGGGTGCTCTCCAGGTCGGTTTGGACGGCGTCACGCTCACTCTGGGCTGTCTCGAGCTCACTCCGGGTGTCCTGCGCAGCTCGGTACGAGCGCCGGCCAGTTCGGACTGCATCGCCTCGAGCTGAGCCCGGGCGGTCTGCAGCTCGGTCTGGAGCGAGTCGACGACGGGCTGCTGGTCCTCCGAGGCGGCCGACTTCTCGAGCTCGGTCACGACCTCGGTGTGCCGGGCCCGCTCGCCCTCGAGCTCGGCCTTCGCCTGCTCGGCCTCTGCGCGCAGGGTCTGGAGTTCGGCGCTGGCCTCCTCAAGCCGGGTGCTTGCCTGCTCCAGTTCGCCGCGCAGGCGGTCAAGCTCGCCGGTGTCGACCGGGGCCGCCGGGCCCGGCGCCGGGCCCGGCGCGGGGGCTGCGACGACGGTCGGCGGGGGGCTCTCGGCGACCGGGGGCTCAGGTGCGCCACCGGGCGCGGCGACGGCGAAGTGCGAGTTGCCCGACTTGCTCGGCGGCAGAGGGAGGCGCTCGGCGAGATCGGAGATCAGATCGGAGGCGGCGACCGCGGCCTGGACCTCGAGATGGGTCATGAATGAGATGTCGTTGAGGGCCAGCGAGTCCGACGGATCAGCCATCGCCACGAGCAGGCTCCCGTCCGACTCAAAGGCGAGCGGGATGGCCTTATAACGCTGGGCCGCAGGCGCCGGCAGCAGGTTGGCCGCGTCCGGATTGACCTCGAAGGCGTTCAGATCGATGTGAATAAGGCCGTACCGGGAGGCCAGCGCACGGGCCAGGTCATCCTCCGTGAGCCGGCCCTCCTGGACCAGGATCTGGCCCACCGTGGCGCCTGATTGACGGGCCTCTTCGACGGCTCGGTTGACGTGCTCCTCCTCGGTCAGTCCGAGTTCGATGATGACGTCGGAGAGGAAGCGGGGACCGCCCTCGGGTGCGGCATAGGCGGTGACTCCGGGCCGGAGCTCGGTCGATGTGCTCATGAAGGTGCTCCTTCCACCACTGGCTCGGAGGTCAGCCCGGTCTCGGCGGCGGTGAGGGCGGACTCGGCAGACTCGGCGTCACTCAGGCGCTCAATCGCGCTCACCAGCCCCAGGCGCTCCGGGCGGTGACCGAGCTTGCGCTCGAACGATCCCTGGAGCCGGGTCAGGAACGCATCGGTCCCCTCGACTCCGTTACAGCCGACGAGGATGACGCCGAAGGTGTAATCACCGATGCGTCCCGCGATGTCGCTGCGGCGCATGTCGGTGGCGATCACCTCGCCCGTGCTCTGGAGCAGCAGGTCGGCCACCGCGGTCCCGCTCGTCGTCCGGACCTCCTCGATGCCGCGAGGCTTCACGGCCATGATGTAGGACTCGGTGATGCCGCGCTGGGTCAGGTGCCACTCGCGGTCGAGCTGCTCGAGGAACGCATCACGCAGCGGGAGTCCGGTCAGCGGGTCGCCGGTCAGCGCGCGCTGCTGTTGAGTGAGCTGGCGCAGTTTGCTCTCCCGGGTCACGCGCTCCCACTCGTAGGCAATGAGCCGTGCGGCGATGGTCATGAGGTCCCGTTGGCGCCAGTCGTAACGGTCACGGCTCGTGCTCATGGCACAGACACTGGCCACCCGAGTGCCGTCCCCGAGCTCGACCGGCGCGGCCACATAGCTCTCGATCTTGGCCGACTTCTGGAGCGCGAGCTTGCCGTACACGGGGTCCTTGGACGCGCGGCCGATCAGAGCGGGCGCTTCATCGCCCGCCATGTGGACGCAGAAGGATTCACGCAGCGGGAGGCGGGTTCCCGCCCCCAGCGCATCGATGCCCTCGCCCCGGGAGTCGAGAACCCGGTACTCGTCCGTGCCGTAGTTGAGTTCGCCAAAGACGACGCGCCCATCCGGGATCTGGCTCTCGAGTAGCGTGATCACCGACCGGACCGCATCGCCCAGGCTCACGAAGCGCTGCGCGCAGAGGCGAGCGAACTCCGAAACGACAGCATCTGTCATATGGGCGTTGTCGGTCGCTTGAGCCTTTGGCTTGAGTCTGGACGGGTTTCCTGGGCCCGTTGACGGGCCGTTTTGGTGCCCCGAGAGGGCGGCCCCGTCAGCGGGCGGCGAGGCTGCGGCGGCCGAGCTCGAAGCCGAGGCTCGCGTAGCTGCGGAAGAGGTGCTCCTCGACGCCACCGAGAACGTCGCGCAGTGCCGTCGCGAAACGCTGCAGATCTTCTTCGGAGGTGATCAGCGGAGGCAGCGCCTTGACGATGTTCATGTGGTGGCCCGCCACCTGGGTGAGGATGTGGTGCTCGTGGAAGAGCGGCACCGTGACCATCTGGGCGAACAGCCCCGGCTGGCGACGCTCGATCGCTTCCCACACCCTCCGCGCCGCCCGGCCCGAGGGGCTGCCGAGCTCGATGGCCCACATCATCCCGCGCCCCCTCACCTCACGCACGATCTCGAACTGCTCGACCAGTGGCTGGGTGAGCTCGAGCAGGAGGTCACCTAGCCGCGCGGCCTGGCTCACCAGGCCCTCGTGATCAAGCACGGCCAGGGTGGCCAGCCCCGCCGCCGCCGCCAGGTCGCCGCCGCCGAACGTGTTGCCGTGGATGACGCTCCGCTCGAGCGAATCGAACGTGGCGTCGAACACGTGACGGCTGGCCAGGAGCGCCCCGATCGGCACGTAGCCTCCGGAGAGGGCCTTGGCGACCGTGACCATGTCCGGCTCGACGCCCCAATGCTCCAGGGCGAGGAAGCGACCGGTCCGGCCCAGCCCGGTCTGAACCTCGTCGAGAACGAGCAGGGCCCCGGCATCCCGGCAGAGCTCCTGGGCGCCCCGGAGGTAGTCCTCTGGGGCCAGGAACACTCCCTTGCCCTGGATCGGCTCGACGATGAAGGCGGCCACGTCACCTTTGGCAAGCTCTCGCTCCAGGGCGGAGAGGTCGCCGAAGGGGATCGGATCGCACCCGGGCAGGAAGGGGCCGAAGCGGTCCCGGAACTCCTGATTGCCGTTGACCGAAAGCGCCCCCATGGTCAGTCCGTGGAAGCCCCGTTCGCAGTAGAGGATCCGCGGCTTGCCCTGGGCGGCCCGGGCCAGCTTGATCGCCGCCTCCACCGATTCGGTTCCGGAGTTGGTGAAGAGCACGGCGTCGAGCGAAGCCGGCGCGCGGCGGATCAGCTCCTCGCCCAGGACGCCGGCCAGGGTCGAGACGCCGAGCTGGGGCAGACTCGGTGTGTCCGCGGCCAGGACCTGCTCAAGCTGTGCCTTCACATAGGGGTGGTTTCGCCCGAGCGAGAAGACCCCGTAGCCGGAGAGAAAGTCGAGGTACTCGGTCCCGCTGCGATCGACGAGGTAGGCCCCGCGGCCCGTGACCCAGTCCCGGTCGAACCCCAGTGTCTGCACCACGCGGCCCAGCTTCGGGTTGAGGTGGCGCTGGTTGAGCGCCATCGCCTCAGCTGCCCTGAGCTCGAACAGGTCGGCAACCTCGAGATGGTGTGAGTTTTGGCTGCCGTGTCCGATGGCGTGGATGCTGTCATACCGCCTGGGTCACCGATCAGACATCGAGGGTCGGCGTCAGGCGTCCGGAACGCGTCGCAGATACGATCAGCGGGTGGGCGAGCTGGGATACTTTGTGGAAATGCGTGACGTCCGCGCTGGGCTGGAGAGTTAGCTCCAGTGGATACGGCTGAAACCGTGACGGCTCAGGTCCAGCCGAGCGAGCGCGTCTCCTCCCGCCGGATCAGGCGTTCGGCGGGGCTCGACGATGAGCGCAACCGCCTCCGGCAGGAGGATCTCACGCGGGCGATTACACGCGCGCGTGAGCACCTGCTCTCGCTTCAGGATCCACAGGGCTGGTGGAAGGCCGAGCTCGAGACCAATGTGACCATGGACGCCGAGGATCTCCTGCTTCGGCATTTCCTGGGCATCTCTGATTCCGCGCTGACCGAACGCGCAGCCCGGTGGATCCGCTCCCAGCAACGGGGCGATGGCTCGTGGGCGAAATTCTGGGGCGGCCCGGGCGATCTGTCGACCACCGCGGAGGCGTACGTCGCCCTGCGGCTCGCGGGCGACGAGCCCGAGGAGAAACACATGCGCGCGGCCAGCGCCTTCGTCCGGGAGGCCGGAGGGCTTCAGCGGGCGCGCGTGTTCACCCACATCTGGCTGGCGCTGTTCGGGGCTTGGCCGTGGGACCAGGTCCCCACGCTCCCGCCCGAGATGATGCTGCTCCCCCCGTGGTTTCCCCTCAACCCGTACGACTTTGCCTGCTGGGCGCGCCAGACTGTCGTCGCCCTCTCGGTGGTCCTCTCCTACCGCCCGCAGCGGAGCCTCAACTTCACCCTCGATGAGCTCTACGGCGAGGAGCCGTGGTCGCCGCCGGTCGCCTCGAGCCGGCGCGGACGGGCCCTGCTGGCGCTCGATCGTGTCCTGCGGCTCTACCACCGCCGCCCTCTACGCCGCGTGCGTGAGCACGCCCTGGCCCGAGCCGAGCGCTGGATCGTCGACCGCCAGGAGGCGGACGGCTCGTGGGGTGGTATCCAGCCGCCCTGGGTGTACTCGCTGATCGCGCTTCATCTACGCGGCTATCCGATTGACCATCCGGTCATGCGGCGGGGGCTTGACGGTCTGGAGCGATTCGCCATCGAGGAGGACGGCACACGTCGTCTCGAGGCCTGCCAGTCGCCCGTCTGGGACACGGCGCTGGCCCTGATCGCCCTTGCCGACAGTGGTCACCCACGAGATGACGAGGCGATCGTCCGGGGGGCGGAGTGGCTGCTCGGCGAGCAGATCCTGGCTCGCGGCGACTGGGCCATCCGGCGCCCCAACCTCGAGCCCGGCGGGTGGGCGTTCGAATTCGCCAATGCCAACTATCCGGATATAGACGACACGGCGGAGGTCGTGCTGGCGCTCGACGCAGCCCGGCACCCCCAGGGGCGACGGGTCGAGCAGGCGATTGATCGGGGGGCCCGGTGGCTCGTGGGCATGCAGAGCGCCGACGGGGGTTGGGGCGCGTTCGATGCCGACAACTGTCAGTGGCTGATCCGGGATCTCCCCTTCTGCGACTTCGGCGAGGTGATCGACCCGCCGAGCGCCGACGTGACCGCGCACGCGGTGGAGATGCTCGCAGCGCTCGGGCGGACCGGCGAGGAGGCGACTCGTCGCGGGGTGGCCTGGCTGCTGGAGAACCAGGAGCCGGACGGCTCGTGGTATGGGCGCTGGGGCGTCAACTACGTCTACGGGACCGGTGCCGTCGTGCCGGCGCTGATCGCCGCCGGAGTCTCGCATCAGGACCCGGCGATCCGCCGCGCCGTCCGCTGGCTTGAGCAGGTCCAGAACGAGGATGGCGGCTGGGGCGAGGACGCCCGCTCTTACGATGATTCTGCCTGGAGCGGACGCGGCGACAGCACGGCCTCGCAAACCGCCTGGGCCCTACTCGCGCTGCACGCCGCGGGCGAGCGCTCCCCGGCCCTACGCCGCGGAATTACCTGGCTGATCGAGACCCAGCGTCCCGACGGGACCTGGGACGAGCCGCAGTACACCGGTACCGGCTTCCCGTCGGACTTCTACATCAACTACCACCTCTACCGGCTCGTCTTCCCGCTCATGGCGCTGGGAAGGTGCGCGCGGTGACCGTTACCGCCTCTCCGGCCCCGCTCGCCGCCCAGGCGCCCACCCGCGATGCCGTCATGGGGCAATCCCGGAGCGAGAACTTCCCCGTCGCCAGCTATCTGCTCGGCCGCCGCCAGCGCGGCCACCTCCTGGCCATCTACGGCTTTGCCCGGCTCGTCGACGACCTCGGCGACGAGGTGGCCGGGGATCGCCTGGCCCTCCTGGACTGGCTCGAGGCGGAGCTCGATCGGCTCTACGCCGGCGCCGAGGTGGAGCATCCGGTGATGCATTCCCTGGGGGCGACGGTCGCCGCCTGTCAGCTGCCCGCGGCACCGTTCCGCCGTCTGATCGAGGCCAACCGCCGCGACCAGACGGTGACTCGGTACGAGACCTTTGAGGAACTGCTCGACTACTGCCAGCTCTCGGCTGCCCCGGTGGGCGAGCTGGTTCTCCATGTCTTCGGCGCCGCCACCGCCGAGCGTATCCGGCTCTCGGATCGAATCTGCGCGGGCCTCCAGGTGACCGAGCATCTCCAGGACGTGGCCGAGGACTACAGGCGCGGCCGGGTCTATCTGCCCCAGGAGGATCTCCGGGCGTTTGGTTGTGATGAGAATGACCTGACGCCGGAGGGATCCGGGGGCGAGGCCATGCGCGCGCTCCTCGCTCGTGAGGCCGAGCGAGCCCGCTCACTGCTCGCCGCCGGGGCGCCGCTGGCTCGGACGCTTGCGCCGCGCCCCCGGGCCGCTGTGGCCGGGTTCGTCGCCGGGGGCCGGGCTGCGCTCGATGCGCTGGATCAGAACGGCTACCGGATCAGCGAGACGCCGCCCCCCGCCTCGAAGCGCTCCTTCGCCGCCGCCTGGGCGCGGGCGGTGCTGGGCCGATGAACGCTCCGGCGATCGAAATCGAGCGCGCCTACGGCACGTGCGACGAGATCACCCGCCGCGCGGCGGCCAACTTCTACTACGGGATCCGTCTCCTCTCACGTCCCAAGCGCCAGGCCATGAGCGCCGTTTACGCCTTCGCCCGCCGGGTCGACGACATCGGCGACGAGAATCTGGACCCGGACACGGCGCTGGCGGCGCTGGCCGCCGAACGAGCCCGTCTGCGCACGCTGGCCGACGCTGACGGCGACGGGTGGAGCGACGTTCGCCTGCCGGTGGAGGGCGAGCCCGATCCGGTCATCCTCGCCCTCGCCGATGCCCGCCGGCGCTATGACCTGCCGCTGGACGCGCTCGAGCTGCTGATCGACGGCGTCGAGCACGACGTCAACGGAACGCGCTATGAGACCTTTGATGAGCTGGTCGATTACTGCCGTGCCGTGGCCGGTTCAATCGGACGGTTGTGCCTGGCCATCTTCACCGACGGTCATGTCAACGGGACGAGCGCGCTGGCCGACGATCTCGGCGTGGCCATGCAGCTGACCAACATCCTGCGCGACATCCGCGAGGACCAGGGGCGGGGCCGTGTCTATCTGCCCGGAGAGGACCTGCGTCGCTTCGACTGCGTCGATCTCGATACAGCTCCTGAGGAGCGCACGGCGGCGCTGATCCGCTTCGAGGCAGCGCGCGCCCAGGATTGGTTCGATCACGGGATGCGGCTCGTGGATGAGCTCGAGCCCCGCAGCGCCTCATGCGTGCTGGCCATGACCGGGATCTACCGTTCGATCCTCGGGCGCATCATCCGCGACCCCGCGGAGGTGATGCGCGGGCGGATCTCGCTGCGCCCGTGGGAGAAGACATGGGTGGCGGCGCGAAGCCTGGTTGGCGCCCGATCATGAGCGCCCGGCGCGTGACCATCATCGGCGGCGGTCTGGCCGGCATCTCGGCCGCGCTGGAATGCCGTCGTGCCGGAGCCTCGGTGACCTTGTTGGAGTCCCGCGGGCGGCTGGGCGGAGCCGCCTTCTCGTTCACGCGTGAGGGCATCAGGGCCGACAACGGACAGCACGTCTTCCTGCGCTGCTGCACCGCCTACCGTGAGCTGGTGGCGGAAATCGGAGCCGAGCAGCTGGTGACGCTTCAGGACCAGCTCTCCATACCGGTCCTGGCGCCGGGCGGACGCCGGGCTTACCTGGGCCGCGGGCGCCTGCCCGCCCCGCTGCACCTGGCGGCGAGCCTTGCGCGCTATCCGTTCCTCAGTGTCGGTGAGCGAGTCAGTCTGGTGCGGGCGATGATCGCTCTGCGCGCGATCGACTACGACGAGCGGGCGACCGACGAGCGTTCCTTCGGCGACTGGCTCCGGGAGCGCGGCCAGGGAGATGCGGCTGTCGAGGCCATCTGGGGGCTGATCGTGCGCCCGACGCTCAACCTCGACCCTGACGAGGCGTCACTGGCCCAGGTGGCGCAGGTCTTCCAGGTCGGGCTGCTCAGCGACTCCGCGGCGGGCGACCTCGGCTACGCCCAGGCGCCGCTATCGGAGATCCACGACGTCGCCGCCCGGCGGTGCCTCCAGGGCCATGGCGTCGATGTCCGCCTCCGGCGTGGCGTCACGGCAATCGAGCCGACGCCTGACGGGTTCCAGATCGAGATCAGCGGTGCTCCCACCGTCTCGGCCGACGTCGTCGTCGTCGCCGTTCCCCCGGAGCGCGCGGCACGTCTGGTGCCGCGCGAGGCCGGACTGGACCCCGAGCAGGTGGGCCGCCTGGGGCGCTCGCCGATCGTCAACATCCACGTCGTTTACGATCGACGGGTGATGGAGGTGCCGTTCGCAGCGGGCGTGGGGACGCCGGTGCAATGGGTCTTTGACCGCACCCAGAGCGCCGGACTTGAGTCTGGTCAATACCTCGTGATCTCCCTCTCGGCCGCCGACGCCGAGCTGGAGATGACCGGCGAGGAGCTGCGGACGCGTTATCTGCCGGCCGTGGGCGAGCTCTTCCCGGCTGCGGTGGATGCGCACGTCGAGTCGTTCTTCGTCACCCGCGAGCACTCGGCCACCTTCCGAGCCGCCCCGGGTGCCCGGGGGCTGCGGCCTGCGGCTCGCACGGCGCTGCCCGGCCTGGTGCTGGCCGGGAGTTGGACCGATACCGGCTGGCCGGCGACGATGGAAGGCGCGGTGCGCAGCGGGCGCCTCGCCGCCACCGAGGCCCTGGCCACTCGCCTTTCGGCGACCGTCGAGCTGGGTCGAGTGGCCGCCGGCGGCGGGCACGCGGAGCCCCAGCTGGCGGCGGAGGGACGGCGTTGACCATTTCTGCTCCACGTCTTGACGGCGACCCGGATCTCCTCGTGCTCGCCCCCCTCGCCCTTGAGGCGCGGGCGGTTCGCTCCGGAGCGCCGTGGGCGCGCGTTGAGCGGGTTGGGATGGGCCCCAAGCGCGCTTCCAGGTCGGCTCAACTGCTCGACCGCGGGGCCTGCGGCGCGGTGCTCATCGCCGGTTTCTGCGGCGCTCTCGATCCGGGGCTCGAGCCCGGCGATGTCGTCCTGGCCAGCGAGGTCCGGGGACCCACCGGCACGACCGTGTGCTCCGATCCGGCCATCCTGGCCGGGGTTCTGCGCCGGGGCGGTCTCCGGGTCCACGTCGGCCCCATTGCCTCCAGCGAGCGCATCGTCCTGCGGGATCGCCGGCGGGCGCTGCACCGCACGGGCGCGCTGGCGGTCGACATGGAGTCGGCCTGGCTGGCCCCCGTCGCGCAGGGGCAGCCGCTCGTTACGCTTCGTGTCGTCGTCGACACCGATCGCCATGAGCTCCATCGCCCGCTGCGCACCGTCGCGGCCGCGGCCGCCGGCTACCGCTCGCTACGTCAGGCCTGTGCTCTGGTGCAGGAATGGGCGCGCGCCCTCGGCCCGCGTGAGGTGGTGCTGGCGGCGCCGCGCGCGTCGTGCGCCGGTGTCGAGCGCGCGGTTGAGGTTGTCGAGCGCACGCTCGAGGAGGTTGGCGCTCCGGTTTATGTGCGCAAGCAGATCGTCCACAACGCCCACGTGATCGCCGATCTGGAGTCTCGTGGGGCCGTCTTCGTGGACGAGCTCGACGAAGTCCCGGCGGGCTCGACGGTGATCTTTTCGGCCCACGGCGTCTCTCCCGCCGTCCGAGCGGAGGCGCAGGAGCGGGAGCTGAACGTGATCGACGCCACCTGCCCGCTCGTATCCAAGGTCCACGCTGAGGCCCGCCGCTATGCCACCTCCGGTTTCGACATCGTGCTCGTCGGTCACGAGGGACACGAGGAGGTCGAGGGGACGTTCGGCGAGGCTCCTGAGCGCACGCATGTGATTGCCGGTCCGGAGGAGGTCGCCGGTCTGGAGATCGAGGACCCCCAGCGAGTGGCCTACCTGACTCAGACCACCCTCGCGGTCGATGAGACGGCCGAGGTGGTGGAGGCGCTGCGCCAGCGCTTCCCGGAGCTCGCCGGTCCCAAGGCCTCCGACATCTGCTACGCCACCCAGAACCGCCAGGATGCCGTACGAGCGCTGGCCGCCGAGTGCGACGTGGTGCTCGTCGTCGGATCGACCAACTCGTCGAACTCACGCCGCCTGGTCGAGGTGTCGGAGCGCGCCGGCTGCCGGGCGCTCCTCGTCGAGGACGCGACCGAGATCGCACCCGACCTGCTCATCGACGCGCCCCGAGTAGGGGTCACCGCCGGCGCCTCGGCGCCCGAGTCACTCGTCCAGGGGGTGGTCAGCGCGCTCGATGGCATCGGAGGGGCCAGCGTCAGCGAGCGCACCGTGGCCACCGAGGACGTCCACTTCAGGCTTCCTATCGAGCTCAGACCAAAGAGGTAATGACATGCCAGTCCCGTTGAGACAGTCCGCCAAGATGGCCTCCTACCTCGTGCAGCAGAAACTGCACCGGCGGGACAAATTCCCGCTTCTGGTCGAGCTCGAGCCGCTCTTTCAGTGCAACCTGGCCTGCGCCGGCTGCGGGAAGATCCAGCATCCCGAGGCGACGCTCAAGCGCCGCATGCCCGTCGAGCAGGCGATCGGCGCGATCGAGGAATGCGGCGCCCCGATGGTCTCGATCGCCGGCGGTGAGCCGTTGATCCATCCGGAAATCGACGAGATCGTCCGGCAGCTGATTGCGCGCAAGAAGTTCGTCTACCTGTGCACGAACGCGCTCCTCATGGAGAAGAAGCTCGACCGCTTCAAGCCCTCGCCCTACTTCGCCTGGGCGGTGCACATGGATGGCCTGCGCGAGCGCCACGACGATTCGGTGTGCCGGGAGGGTGTGTTCGACAAGGCTGTGGCGGCGATCAAGGCAGCCAAGGCAGCGGGCTTCCGCGTCACCACCAACACCACCTTCTTCACCCACGACTCGCCCAAGACCATCCAGTCGGTGCTCGACTTCCTCAACGACGAGCTCCAGGTCGACCAGATGATGATCTCGCCCGCCTACGCCTACGAGAAGGCGCCTGACCAGGAGCATTTCCTGGGCGTGCAGCAGACGCACGAGCTGTTCCGCACTGCCTTCGCCGACGGACGGCGCAAGAAGTGGCGGCTGAACCACTCTCCGCTCTTCCTCGACTTCCTGGAGGGCAAGGTGGACTTTCAGTGCACTCCGTGGGGCATCCCCAGCTATTCGCTCTTCGGGTGGCAGCGCCCCTGCTACCTGATGGCCGATGGCTACACCGAGACCTACCGGGAGCTTCTGGAGACCACGGACTGGGACGCCTACGGCCGCGGGAACGACCCCAGATGTGACAACTGCATGGCTCACTGCGGCTACGAACCCACGGCGATGCTGGCCACCACCAAGTCGTTCAAGCAGTCGTTGCGCGCACTGGTGAGCTGAGCCGCGACAACCGGCGGCAGGGACAGAAAAGAGGCGTATAGTCGCGCCACTGGCTGGGCAGGCCTGGCTGCGGCGTGGCCGACGATGACACCAAATGATGTATCGTCATTTGGTGTTACGTTGGGCGCGGGCCAGGGTACTAGCCGTATGACTACGTTCCCATGCCGGAATTAGGCGCCACACCGAAAGTCCCGAAGCTCCAGCGTGCGGTTCTGCGCGCCGTCAGGGCGTTCAGCACGCCGCTCCTGCCCGACGACTACCTGGAGCTGATCAATCCCCTCTGGTCGACGCGTGAGTTGCGCGGCCGGATCGAGCGGATCGATCACGTGACCGAGAACGCCGCCACGGTGCTGATCAAGCCCGGCTACCGCTGGGAGGGGCACAAGGCCGGCCAGTACTGCCGGATCGGCATCGACATCAAGGGGGTCCGGCACTGGCGCGCCTACTCGCTGACCTCTGAGCCGAATCGGCCCGACGGCTGCATCTCGATCACGCCCAAGCTGGTCGAGAAAGGGGTCGTCTCCCCCTACCTGGTCAGTCGCGGACGTCCCGGCGCGATCATCTCGCTCGGAGGGGTGGAGGGTGACTTCGTCCTCCCCGACCCGCTGCCGGAGAAGCTCCTCTTCATCAGCGCGGGTAGCGGGGTCACGCCGATCATGAGCATGCTCCGCGAGCTGGCCCGCAACGACGAGCTCAACGACGCCGTGCTCCTGCACTCGGCCCGGGACGAGGACGATGTGATCTTCGGTGGCGACCTCCGCCACCTGGATGAGAAGTTCGAGGGCTTTCACCTCCACGAGCAGCACACCTCGAGCATGGGGCGGATGGCCCCCGAGCATCTCGAGAAGCTCTGCCCGGACTGGAAGGAGCGCGAGGCCTTCGCCTCCGGCCCCGGGGAGATGCTCGATGCCCTCACCGACCATTTCGAGCGTGAGGGCCGCCTCGAGCACCTGCACATGGAGCGCTTCCAGCCCAAGCTCGACGGCGGCGAGACCGGGGAGGGCGGCACGATTACCTTCCTCAAGAGCGACTGCAAGGTCGAGGCCGACGGCACCAAGCCGATCCTCGTCGAGGGCGAGGAGGCGGGGCTGGAGCTGCCCTTCGGCTGCCGCGAGGGAATCTGTCACACGTGTGTCGGGACGTTGCGCGCCGGGAAGCTGCGTGACCTTCGTAACGGAGATATCAGCGGCCAGGAGGGCGAGACCGTGAGAACCTGTATCAACGCGCCTGAGGGCGACGTCGAGATCGAGCTTTAGAACCAAAGGAGGACCATGGCGACCGGATACCGGACCCACGACCACAACGGCAACGCAAACCCGCTGGCGCGGCTCTCAGACGAGGAGCTCGAGCAGATCGGAAAGGAGTTCGACCAGCTCCACGAGGAGGTCAAGGCCGACCTTGGCGATCGTGACGCCCGCTACATCCGCGGGATCATCGGCCTGCAGCGTCGCCTGGTCCTGATTGGGCGCGCCGAGCTCTTCGCGAGCCGCTTCTGGCCCGCCTGGTGGCTCGGGATGGCCACCCTCTCGGTGGCCAAGATCCTCGAGAACATGGAGATCGGCCACAACGTGATGCACGGCCAGTGGGACTGGATGAACGACCCGGTGATCAACTCGCAGGTGTGGGACTGGGACACCGCCTCGACCAAGGAGGCGTGGAAGCACTCCCACAACTACATCCACCACACCTACACCAACATCCTGGGCCAGGACAAGGATCTGGGCTACGAGATCATGCGGATCGACCCCCACCAGAAGTGGCATCCGGTCTACCTGCTCCAGCCGATCTACAACGTCCTGCTCATGCTCGCCTTCGAGTGGGGTGTCGCCGTCCACGACCTCGACCTGGAGGCCATCCGGTCCGGCGAGAAGAGTCAGAAGGATGTCCTGAAGGACCTCAAGGGGATCGCCGGCAAGGGACGCCTCCAGATCCAGAAGGACTACATCGCGTGGCCGCTGCTCAGCGCCGGCATCTCTACCGGCGTGCGGGCGGGCGTGGACGCGCTCATCAACCGCCGTCGCTCACGTCCCAAGCGCACGCTCGATGCTCTGCGTGACCGTCTCCCGTTCGCGACGGGACCCAGTGAGCAGGCTCGATTCTCAGCCCGGGAAGCGTTCCTCGAGACCTATAAGGCCACGGTCAAGGCCAACTTCTGGGCCAACGTGGTCAGGAACGTGTGGTCCAACGCGATCATCTTCTGCGGCCACTTCCCGGATCAGACCTACGTGTTCACCGAGGATGAGGTCCGCGACGAGCAACCGGGCGGACGCTATATCCGTCAGCTCCTGGGCGCCGCCAACATCAACGGCAATGCGTGGTTCCACATCATGAGCGGCAACCTCGGCTACCAGGTCGAACACCACCTGTATCCGGACATGCCCTCGAGCCGCTACGGCGAGATCGCGCCGCGGGTGCGGGAGATCTGCAAGAAGTACGACCTGCCCTATAACACCGGCCCCTTCTCCAAGCAGTGGGGCAACGTTCAGCGGACGATCCTTCGCCTAGCCTTCCCGGGCGGAAAGCCGCGGCCCAAGCCCGGGCCGTGGGACGGCGAGACGTTCATCAGTAAGGGCGAGCGCGAGCTCTACCAGGCCGCTGAGGCAGCCCGCGCACGCGAGGCGGAGGAGGCGACGGCGGGCTAGCGCCCGGCCGTCCCTTTCTCAGTCGGCGGCGCGCCCGTCCTGCAGGGCGCGCCACACGCGCTCGGAGCCGAGCGGCATCTCGATGTGCCGCACTCCGAACGGGGAGAGGGCGTCGATCACCGCGTTGTGAACGGCGGGGGTCGCGCCGATGGTCCCCGCCTCGCCGATGCCCTTGGCCCCCAGCGCGTTGACCGGCGTCGGGGTCTCCATAGGCGCCAGCTCGAATGACGGGAGCTCAGGCGCACCGGGCATGCAGTAGCTGACCAGGTTGGCGTTGAGAGGGTTGCCGTCCTCGTCGTAGGCGAGCTCCTCGAACAGGGCCTGGGCGATGCCCGCCGCCACGCCGCCGTGGACCTGCCCCTCGAAGAGCAGCGGGTTGATGATCCGGCCGGCGTCATCCACGGTGATCAGCCGATCCAGGGAGACCGCCCCTGTGTCGGTGTCGACCTCGACCACCGCCACGTGGGCACCAAACGGGAAAGACGGAGCGGACCCCTCCAGGTCGACCTGGGCCGCGAGCTCGGCCAGGCGGTTTCGCTGGCCCAGCCGACGCGCCAGGTCGGCCCAGCTGAGCGCCGGCTGGGGCGCGCCGGCCACGTGGAACCGGCCCTCGGCGAGGTCGAGCACCATGTCCTGGACGCTCGCCTCGAGCTCCTCGGCGGCCAGCTCCTTGGCTCGCTCCGCCACCCGGTCCGAGGCCTGTCCAGCGGCGACGCCGCCGATCTGCACTGACTTGGAGCCGTAGGTGCCGGTGCCCCGGGGCACGGCGTCGGTATCGCTCTTCAGCACTGTGATCTTCTCCAGCGGGAGCCCCAGCCGGTCGGCCACGATCTGAGCGAACGTCGTCTCGTGGCCCTGGCCGTGCGAGGACGATCCGGTCCGGAGGATCGCCCCGCCGTCGGGTGTGATCTCGACCCCTCCGAACTCCGCCTCAGAGCCGCCGTTGGTGATCTCCACGTAGGTGCTGAGGCCGATGCCCAGCTGCGTGAGCGAGCCTGCCTCACGGCGCCGCGCCTGCTCCTGGCGAAGCTCCGCGTATCCCGCGCGCTCAAGCACCCGATCCAGTGCGGCGGCGTAATCGCCCGAGTCGTAGGTGGCGCCCGAGGCGGTGGTGAACGGGAAGGCATCCCGCGGGATGAAGTTGCGGCGCCTGATCTCGGCCGGGTCGAGCTCCAGGTCGGCCGCGAAGATGTCGATCGCGCGCTCGATCATCTGGGTCGCCTCGGGACGCCCGGCGCCCCGCACCGCCCCGGTGGGCGTCGTATTGGTCACCACCGCTTTTATCTCAGCTTCGATTTTGGGGATGCGGTAGACGCCGCTGGCCATCAATGCCGTCAGGTTGGGCAGAAAGGCTCCGATGAACGGGTAGGCGCCGACGTCGCCGACGATCTTCAGGCCCAGCGCCTCAATCGTCCCGTCGCGGCGGCCGCCGATCCGGAACTCCATTCGGCTGGCCCGGCCGTGGCCCATCGTGACCAGATTCTCACTGCGGGTCTCCGTCCACTTGATCGGCCGGCCGATGGTCAGGGCCACCTTGACCAAGATGATGTCCTCCAGCGAGAGGCCCTTGGCGCCGAAGCCCCCGCCCACGTCGGGGGCGACGACTCGGATTGACTCGGGAGCGCGGTCGAACTTCTCCGCCAGCGCGTCCCGATCCGAGTGCGGGGTCTGGCTCGAGAGCCATGCGGTGACGTGTCCACCGGGGCCGATCTCGATGGCCGTGGCCCGGGGCTCGATCGGGCAGGCGGAGATGCGCTGGCTCGTCACCACCCCCTCGCTGACCACCTCGCAATCATCGAAGAGCCTGCTCGCCTCCTCCGAGGGCGGCCTCGATACGCAAACATTGGTCCCCGCCTCCTCGAACAGGAGCACCTCGTCGTTCAGCGCCAGCACGGCATCGGTCACCACGGCCAGGGGCTCATAGTCGACCTCTACGAGCTCGGCGGCGTCGGTGCTCAGCTCCCGGCTCTCGGCCAGCACCACCGCGACCGCTTCTCCGGCGAAGCGCACCTTCTCGCGGGCCAGGAAGGGGCGCCCCCAGTGCTCGTCCAGCCCGAGGAAGTCCAGCGGCGGATTGACCCCGAGGCCAAGCTCCGAGGCGGTGAGCACCTGCACGCCGTCAAGCGCCGATGCCGCCGAGGTGTCGATGGCGGTGATTCTCGCGTGGGCCCATGGCGAGCGGACGAAGGTGGCATGGAGCACGCCCTCGAGTCTTAGGTCGTCGACAAACTGACCCTGGCCGGTGACCAGCCGTGGGTCCTCTCGCCGACGTATTCGCTGTCCAACCAGGTTGGCCACGCTGCCCGCAGCCTATCTGGACACGCTGGGGCTCAGGGTGAAGTCCCTCACGGCGCAGGCTGGGGCTCGCCGGTAGGATCAGCGGCCGCCGCCGGCCCTGACCATGAAGCTGGTTATCGCAATCGTCCGACCTGAGAAGGCCAATGACGTCCTCGAGGCGCTCTACCGGGCTGAGGTCAGGGGTCTGTCCATCAGTCGCGTTCAGGGCCACGGCGGTGAGCTCGAGCGCGTGGAGACCTACCGCGGCACCACGGTGAAGATGGAGCTGGCGGAGAAGGTCCGCTTCGAGGTCGCCGTGTCCGAGGAGTTCGTCCAGCCGACCATCGATGCCATCTGCGACGGCGCGCGCACGGGCGAGGTGGGGGACGGGAAGATCTTCGTGGTCAGCCTCGAGCGGGTGGTGCGCATCCGCACCGGTGAGGCCGACACCGCGGCAGTCACGCCGGTCGGCAGCTGATGAGCGCCGCATCTCTGGGCCCGCGCATCAGCGCGGGAGATACCGCGTGGATGCTCATCGCCACGGCGCTGGTCCTGATGATGACGCCCGCGCTCGGGCTCTTCTACGCGGGTTTGGTCCGGGCCAAGAACACTCTCAACACATTCATGATGAGCGTCGGCGCGCTGGGAGTGGTGACTGTGGCCTGGGCGCTGGTTGGCTACTCGCTCGCCTTCACCAAGGGCAACGGCTTCATAGGCGGGTTTGGGCACGTGCTGTTGCACGGCGTGACCTTCACGCCGCGTCCGGGCACAGCCATCCCGCACCTGCTCTTCATGGCCTTCGAGGCCACGTTCTGCATCATCACTGCGGCGCTGGTCTCCGGCGCCGTGGTGGAGCGGATGCGCTACGGGACCTTTCTCATCTTCATGGTCGTGTGGTCGCTGCTCGTCTACGCCGTCCTCGCTCACTGGGTCTGGGGAGGCGGGTGGCTGCAGCAGCACGGGACGCTCGACTACGCCGGCGGGGTACCTGTCGAGATGGGCTCTGGCTTTTCCGCCCTCGCGGCCGCCACGGCGGTCGGCGCCCGCCGTGACTACGGTCGCCAGGCGCTCCTGCCCCACAACGCCGTCTACGCCTTACTGGGGGCGGGGCTTCTGTGGTTCGGGTGGTTTGGCTTTAACGGAGGCAGCGGCTACTCGACCGGGCACTCCGATGTCCTCGCCTTCACCAATACCTTGCTCTGTCCCGCCTGCACCCTGGTCGTCTGGTTCGCAATCGACCTCATCCGAGGCGGGAAGGTCACCGCGATCGGGGCCGCTACCGCGATCATCGTTGGCTGCGTCGGCATCACTCCGGCCGCCGGCTTCGTCTCGCCGACGTGGGCGATGGCTCTGGGCGGTCTGGCTGCCCTGCCCAGCTACGCGGCAATCGTCTGGCGGCCTCGGACCCGGCTTGACGAGACGCTGGATGTCCTCGCCGCGCACGGCCTGGCCGGCTTTACCGGGATCCTCTTCATCGGCTTCTTCGCCCAGCACTCGTGGAATCGGGTGTCGAGCGGGCTTCTCTACGGGCATCCCGCTCAGCTGGGCTGGCAGGTGGTGGCGGGCCTGGCTGGTCCGGCCTACGCGTTCGTAGCGACATACGTGATCCTGCGCCTGCTGGCACTGGTCATGCCCCTGCGGGTCGATGAGCGTGCGGAAGCGGTCGGCCTCGACGTAGTCCAGCACGGCGAGGAGGCCTACTCGTCGGGCGAGGGCGCGATCCTGGTCACCCCCGAGGCGGAGCTCGAACGGCCGCAGGCGGTCAGGGCCCCGTAGCCGCGTGGGTCAGGCCGCGCGGGACTACGCCACTGGATAGAGCGCCGGCGGAAGTTGCTCCGCCGCATCGGGCACTTGCGTAGCGGGTCCCATGAGCTTCCCCGGTTGGACGACAGCTTTCAGGTGACAGACGCTCGGGCCCCGCCCGCTCCAAACATTGAGGCTTCGGAAAGCGGCCCGTGGGTAATCTGGCGCGATGCGCTGGTTTCCCGGCTACTCGCCTGACAAGCCCGTGGCGATGGGGGGGCACGCCCTCCTCACCACCGTCTACAACGGCTCGGCGGCGGCGTTGGTGCTCGCGCAGCGGCGCTCCGGCCGCGAACTGTCCGAGCGCGTGCCCACCGGCGATCTCGTCCTTCTCTCGGTCGCGACCTACAAGCTGAGCCGCCTCATCGCCAAGGACCGGATCATGAGCTTCGCCCGCGCGCCGTTCACCCGGCTCAAGGGTGAGTCCGAGCGCCCCGGGGAGGTCAATGAGACGCCTCGGGGCGGAGGGGTGCAGCACGCCCTCGGCGAGCTTCTCGTCTGCCCGTTCTGCCTGGGCCAATGGATCGGCACCGGCTTTGTCTTCGCCTACCTGCGTGACCCGAAGGTGACCCGGACGGTCGCATCGACCTTCGCCATCGTCGCCGGCTCCGACCTCCTCCAGGAGGCCTGGGTGGCCGTCGACAAGCGGGCGTAGTTCCCGGTCAGCCCGGGGTCGCGGGCGGGCCCCGGTTACCCCGGGGTCGCCGGTATGCATCGGTCAACCCGGGGTCGCGGGCAGGCCCCGGTTACCAAGCTTGGCGAACCCCGCGTTCAGCAGTCTTTCTGCCTGTTCGAGCGTGTTCGATGAGTGCAGTAGGACGACTCCCAACCACGTCTTCCCGCGCCGCGCCGCCGCGACGAGGCAGTCTCCGGCCGCCTGCGTGTAGCCGGTCTTGACCCCGTTGGTCCCCGGGTAGCGCGTGATGAGCAGCGGGTTGTTGTTGTAGAGGTAGAGCTTTCCGCCCTTGATGGGGAAGGGCGTGATGGCGCTGCGGCTGCCCACGATCCGTCCCAGCAGTGGTTGCACCAGGATCAGGTGGGCCAGGAGGGCCAGATCGGCGGCGCAGGAGTGGTTGCCCTGGTCGATCACGCCAGAGACGGTGTTGAAGTGGGTGCAGCCCAGACCCAGCTCGCGGGCCTCGGCGTTCATCATCGCGATGAAGGCCGAGCGGGTTCCGGCGACGTGCTGGGCCAAGGCGACCGCGGCATCATTACCGGAGGGGAGCAGGAGTCCGTAGAGGAGCGCCAACTCGGGGACGTGCTTGTGCACCGGCAGCAGGCCCACGCCCGAGCCCGTGAATTGGACCGCCTGCGGAGTGATGAGGACACGGTCGCTGGGGCGGGAATGCGCCGTGACGATCAGCGCCGTCATTATCTTGGTCAGGCTGGCGATGGGCAGGACCCGGGTTGGTGCAACGCGCCACAGGATCTCGCCGGTGTGGACGTCGAAGAGCATTCCGCTGCGCAGGCCGAGGCGCAGCCGGAACCTGACCTGGTCGGAGGGCCGCGCGAGCAGGGTTCCGTATTGGCTGCGGAAGTTGACTCTCGACGGACCGGGGCTGGGCGGCCGCCGAAGGACGACCCTGGTGGGGCCACTCGTTCCGGAGACCAGCAAGCCGAGCAGCACAGCGCCGAGCACGAGGAGGCCGAGGAGGGCGAAGCCGAGGCCGGCCGGACGGCGCCGGCGGGGCGGTTGCGGCGCGGAGCCTGGCCGTCGGAGCATCGTCCGCCGCCGGCGACCTCCCTGGAGGTAGGGATGGCTCATCGCCGGCTAGCGCCGGGGCGGGTGCAGGAGCGCGCCGATCACACCGACACCGCAGATGATGAGCACGATCAGGCCGACGACGCCGACGAAAGTGATGCCGTTGGCCGACAGGTACAGGGCGGTGAGCAGGGCAAAGGCGCCGATGAAGGCCAGCGCTGCGGCAAAGACGAGATAGCGCACTAGGACACCGTGGGTCGCAGGGGGAACTGTTTTCGACGCGTCGCCAGCAGGCGGACGGTCAGGAGCCCGAAGGCGAAGCCGCCGATGTGGGCAAAGTAGGCCACGCCGCCGCTCCCACCGGAGGGCGTGTTCAGGTTGACCGCGGCGAACACCGCCTGCTCGGCGAACCAGATGCCGAGCATCACGAAAGCCGGCAGCTCGATCACGGTGACGAAGAGGATGATGATCACGAGCGTCAGCACCCGGGCCCGGGGATAGAGAACGATGTATCCCGCCAGCACGGCGGCGATGGCGCCCGACGCTCCCAGCGTGGGGACCTCAGAGCTGGGGCCGATGGCGACCTGGAGCGCGAGCGCGCAGAGCCCCCCGACGATGTAGAAGAGGAAGTACTTGACCGGTCCCATCGCGTCCTCGACGTTGTTGCCGAAGATCCACAGGAAGATCATGTTGCCGCCGATGTGGATGATCGAGGCGTGCATGAACATGCCGGTGAACACGCTCTCCCAGGTCGGGATCGTGTTCGCCACGGCGTGATGGGCACAGCCGAGCTCCGCCGGAGTTACCAGCGCGCAGTGGTACCCCGGGTGGGTGAGCGTGAAAGGGATCGCGCCGTACTTGACCACCTCCTGGAGGTCGGGGCCGCTGATGAACGACCCGCCGTGCTGGATGGCCAGCAGGTAGACGACGAAGTTGGCCACGATCAGCCCGACCGTGACAAACGGGAACCGATCCGTCGGGATGTTGTCCTTGATCGGGATCACGCGGGCACGCAGCTTAGGGTCACGCCCGGAGCGGCGCTCTACCGTGGGCCAGACGAGCGGTTTGGCGTACCCGGCGACGCCGGCTCACGCGGCCGGATCTAAGCGGTGGCTGCCTCCGCCAGCGGTCCGGTGCCCGGCCGCTCCTGCGGGACGTGCTCGTCGGCGTGGTAGCTACTGCGCACGAGCGGCCCGGCGGCGACGTGCTCGAATCCGAGCTCGTAAGCCGCCTTCTCAAGCTCAGCGAATTCGTCCGGATGCCAGTAGCGGACGATCGGAAGGTGCTGCTCGGTCGGCCGTAGGTACTGGCCGATCGTCAATACCTGGACGTGGTGCTCACGCAGGACGCCGAGCGTGTCCACCATCTCCTGGAAGCTTTCCCCGAGCCCGACCATGAGGCCTGACTTGGTGACCACCTCGTCACCCCCCATCTCCTTCGCGGTCTTCAGCACCCGGCAGGAGCGCTCGAAGGTGGAACCGCGGCGGGCGACGGGGTACAGGCGCGGCACGACCTCTACGTTGTGGTTGAACACGTCAGGTCGCTCGGCGATGACCTTGGCCAGCGGCATCTCCTCGCCGCGGAAGTCAGGGGTAAGGACCTCGACCTTGCACCCCGGTGCCTGGTGGCGGATCTGCCTTATGACTCCGACGAATGCGGATGCACCGTAGTCAGGTAGATCGTCGCGGTCGACGCTCGTGATGACCGCGTGACGCAGGCCCATCCGGGCGACGCTGCGAGCCACCCGAGCCGGCTCCAGCGGGTCGTTCCAGGTTGGCTTGCCCGTCTTGACATTGCAGAAGCCGCACCGGCGCGTGCACGTATCCCCGAGGATCATGAAGGTCGCGGTCCCCCGTTGCCAGCACTCGCCGATGTTCGGACACGCCGCCTCCTGGCACACGGTGTGCAGGGTCTCGGTGGTGATCAGCTTCTGGAGCTCGCGGTAGCGCGGCCCGCCCGGCGCCGGCACCTTGAACCAGGGCGGCTTCCGGCCCCGGTAGGGCTGCACCTCAGGACCCAGGATCTCCAGCACGTTGGCGATCCCCCCCGGATGTGCGCGGGAGCGGGTCGGCTGCCCAGCAGGCCGGCGGGGTGGGGTGGTCGGCGGCGGGGCCTCGGCGGCAGCGGTCGGCGGCGCCTCGGCCGGGGTGGTCGGCGGCGCCTCCGCGGGGGTGAGATCACGCGCTTCGCTCACAATTCAAGGCTACTCCGGTGCAAAGCTGGAACCCACGCGTTACAGGTTCCGCGCGACGATGGGGCCATGACCGAGCCTGGGCAAAAAAGTGGAAAATGTGTCCACTCCTGCGCCCAGCCTTCGATCGAGCTCGCGATTGCGTCGATCGCGAGGCGGCAGCACGCGGTGTTCGACCTCGCTCAGCTCGAAGCGGCCGGGGTGGCGAGGCAGACCGTGTACAAGCGGACCAGGCGAGGTCGGCTGCATCGGATTCACGGGCACGTCTACTCCCTCGTCCCTCGGGAGCTTCTGACCCGGGAGGGACACTGGATGGCGGCCGTTCTCGCCTGCGGGCCGGGGGCTGTTCTCTCGCATCGCACGGCGGCAGCGCATCTCGGGCTGCGGCCGACGGACCGGGGGAAGATCGACGTGACAGTCCCCGGCCGGTCGAGGTCGAGGCATCCCCGGATCGACGTCCACCGCTCGAACACGCTCACGCGGGCCGACATCACACTCGAGAACGGCATTCCGTGCACGTCCGTGGCCCGGACGCTCCTCGACCTGGCTGAGGTCGTCTCCCGCCGCGCCCTGGAGAGGGCGTTCGACCAGACCGAGGCGATGCAGGTGTTCGACCTCCTCGCCATCCAGCATCAACTGGAGCGCAACCCGACTCGGCGCGCCGCCCGCCTGGTCCACGCGATCCTCAGCGAGCACTACATCGGCAGCACGCTGACCTGGAGCGAGCTCGAGGAGGCCTTCCTCGCCCTTTGCCGCAGGCTCCGTCTACCGCTGCCGAAGGTCAACGAGTGGATCGACCTGGCTGACGGGCTCCCGATGATTCGGGCCGATTTCGTGTGGCGAGAGCAGCGGGTGATCGTGGAGACCGACGGCGATCGGTTCCATGGGACGCGTCAGGCGCGCGAGCGCGACAGCCGCCGGGATCAGCGCGCCACGCTGGCCGGCTGGCGGCCGCTGCGGACCACCTGGCGCCAGGTCATGCTCAGGCCGCGGGAACTGGAGCCGGTGCTGCTTCGCTTGGTGAGAGCGCCGCCTCCAGCCGGGCAAGGCTGACGAGGCGCTGGCGCCGCCCCAGCGCCTCCGCGACCCGGTAGGCGGCGCGCTTGCGGACGCAGGGCATCTGCCCGCTCGGGCGGCGGGTCTCCCTGATCAGCGAGGTCATCCGCACGCCCTCGAGGCCACAGGGGACGATCCAGCTGAAGGGCTGAAGGTCGTTCTCGACGTTGACGGCGAAGCCATGAGTGGTCACGCCCCGGGCCACATGCACGCCGAGCGAGGCGATCTTGCGCTCCTGCACCCAGACCCCGGTGTAGTCAGGGCCGTCCTCGGGCCGGGCGCGAGCAGTCACACCCTCCTCGGCCAGCATCGCCACGAGCGCCCGCTCCAGGGTGCGCACGTACTCGACGACGTCGTCGACACGGACGATGGGATACCCCACGAGCTGGCCCGGGCCGTGGTAGGTGACCTTGCCGCCGCGGTCGGTCTCGACGATGTCCAGCCCCTGCATCCGGTACCAGTCCTCGCCCATCGGCAGTTCGCCCTCAACTGAGCGGCGGCCCCGGGTGTACACGGGCCAGTGCTCGAGGAGCAGCATCGCGTCCGGAATTTCGTCCGCCTGGCGGGCCGCCCGCATGCGCTCCTGGAGCGCGAGGGCCTCGCGATACTCGACCGTGCCCAGGTGGCAGACCCAGAGTTCGGGCGCCGACGACCTCACGACGTGACTACCCCCTCGAGGTGACGCTTGACCGAGGCCAGGAACTGCGCCGACAGCACGCCATCCAGGGCCCGGTGGTCCCAGCTCAGCCCGAGGATGGTCATCGGGCGGATCGCGATCGAGTCGTTGCCCTCGGAGTCGGTGACCACCACCGGCCGCTTGATCACGGCCTCGAAGTCGAGGATCCCGACCTGGGGCAGGTTGATGATCGGCGTGGCCATGATCGACCCGAACTGGCCCGGGTTGGTGATCGTGAACGTCCCGTCGCGCACCTCGTCGGGGACCAGCTCACGGCTGCGGGCCCGACGAGCCACGTCCTTGATCCGGGCGCCCAGGCCCTCGACCGACAGCTCGTGAGCGTTGTGGATCACCGGGACGATGAGGCCGTCCTCGCCCAGGGAGACGGCGATGCCCAGGTTGACCTCGTGGTGCTGGGTGTACTTCTCGCCCTCGAGCCAGGCGTTCAGGGCGGGGTACTCACGCAGGGCATCGATGCAGGCGCAGGCGACGAAGGCCAGGCCCGTCACTCCCAGCCGCCGGCGCGCCGCCTCGACCCGGGACATGTCGACCTCGATCCAGGTGGTGCACGTGGCGGTCGTGTCGAGCGAGCGCTTCATGTGCTCGCCGATCTGGCGCCGCATGCGGGAGAGTCCGCCGCCGACCGCCGCACCCCCAGGAGTTGGGACTGGATCTGGCCGATAGGGGCTTTCGATGTGAAGCGGCGGCTCCTCGGTCGCCCCGGAGTCGATGTAGGCGAGGACGTCCTGCTTGCGGACCCGGCCGTCCCGGCCGGTTCCGGGAATCTGGTCGAGATCGACTCCGTGCTCGGCTGCGATGCGCTGGACGACAGGGGAATAGCGGCGAGCGCCGTTGGAACGCGCCGCCGCTCCGTTGCCGTTCCGCGGGGTCTGCGTGGCCTGAGCCTTGGTGGGATCGGGGGCGGTCGTGTCTGGCGAAACGGCGGCTGGTTCGTCGGCTGCCACCTCCAGCTCCTCGGTTTCAGCCGGGCCGTCGGTCGAGATCCGCGCCAGCACCGTGCCCACCTCGACCGTGGTGTCGAGCGGAACCAGGATCTCCGTCACGACACCGCTCACCGGGGCCGGGACCTCGGTGTCGATCTTGTCGGTCGATATCTCGCAGATCGTCTCGTCGGCCGCGATCGGATTCCCGACCTCGACGCGCCAGGCCACGATGGTTCCCTCGGCCACTGACACCCCCATCTGGGGCATCGTCACATCGACCAGGGTCTCAGTACGCGAGGAGCTCACGGCACGCCTCCCTCACACGGTCGACCGACGGGAGCACCGCCTGCTCGAGCGGTGGCGAGAACGGAATCGGCACGTCGGGGCTGGCCACGCGAACCACGGGGCCGTCGAGGGACTCGAAGCCGCGCTCGGCGATCAGCGCCGCCACCTGCGCGCCGGCGGCGCAGGTCGAATTGGCCTCGTCGAGGATGACCACCTTCGAGCATCGCTCCACCGAGTCGAGCACTGCCTGCTCATCCAATGGGACCAGGGAGCGGAGGTCAAGGACCTCTATCGAGGCTCCGTCCAGGTCCTCCGTCGCCTCCAGGGCCACGTGCACCATGGCGCCATAGGCGATGACCACGAGGTCGGATCCGGGCCGGGCGACCCGTGCGGTGAAGGGCGTCTCGAAGATGCCCTCCGGCACCTCGCCCTTGACGCGGCGGTAGAGGTGCTTGTGCTCCATGAAGCACACCGGGTTGGGGTCGCGGATGGCGGAATGCAGAAGCCCCTTGGCGTCCTCGGCGGTCGAGGGCGCCACGACCTTGATCCCGGGGGCGTGCATGAACCAGGCTTCGGGATTCTGTGAATGGAAGGGGCCGCCGGAGAAGCCACCGCCCGAGGGCAGGCGCACGGTTATGGGGACGGCGAGCCCCTGGCGGTAGTGCATCTTCCCGGCCACGTTGACCAGCTGATCAAAGCCGCAGGAGATGAAGTCGGAGAACTGCATCTCGCACACGGGGCGCATGCCCACGACGGCGGCCCCGATCGCCGTGCCGACGATTCCGGATTCGGCCAGCGGCGTGTCCATGACGCGGTCCGGACCGAACTCTTCGTTGAACCCATCGGTGACCTTGAACGCGCCGCCGAAGACGCCGATGTCCTCGCCCATGATGATCACGCGCTCGTCGGCGCGCAGCTCGTCGCGCAGGGCGGAGGAGATGGCCTGGAGGTAGGTGAGCGTGGTCACCGGGAAAATCCGCTCCACGGAGCCTGGCCGTCGCCCAGCGGTTCGGCCTCGCCCTGGCAGAACACCCCCTCGACTGCCGTCGCCGGATCCGGCATGGAGGCCGCCAGCGCTTCCTCCGTGGCGGCGTCGATCTCGGCCTTGACCTCGGCGCGCAAAGCGTCGACGTCGACGCCGGCTTCACGCAGCCGCGCCTCCTGGCGGTCGATCGGATCGCGCTTGCGCCACTCCTCGACCTGCTCCTTGGGGACGTACTTCATGTCGTCGTGGGCCGCGTGCCCGTGCATGCGCATGGTCACGGCCTCGATGAGCGTCGGGCCCTCGCCGGCCAGGGCTCGCTCACGCGCGGCTCGCGCTGCCTCGAACATCGCCTCCACGTCATTGCCGTCGACGGTCTCACCGACGAACCCGTAGGCCGCCGCCCGCTCGACCGGGTCGACAGCGAACTGCTTGTCAAGCGGGGTGGAGTACGCGTACTGGTTGTTCTCAAGCACGAAGATGACCGGCAGCTTCTGGACGCCGGCCCAGTTCATCGCCTCATGGAAGTCACCGCGGGAGGTGGAGCCGTCCCCGAACCAGGTCATGGCGCAGCGCCGCTCGCCGCGGAGCTTGAACGCCATCGCCATGCCGGTGGCCACGAGCATCATGTCGGGGAGCATCGAGACCATGCCGACGCAGCCGAGCTCCCGATCGCCGAAGTGGACGTTGCCGTCACGGCCCCGGGTCACGCCGATGTCCCGGCCCATGTACTGACCGAGGATGCGCACAGGAGGCACGCCGCGGATCAGGTGGGCGGCGAGATCCCGGTGCAGGATGCAGAGCCGGTCCTCTGGGCCCATCGCGAAGGCGGCGCCGGCGGAAACCGCTTCCTGTCCGTACCCGTCATAGAAAGAGCCCGGGACCTTGCCCTGGCGGTAGAGGGTCATTGCGCGCTCCTCAAGTCCCCGCATGAGGAGCATCGCGCGCATCAGCCAGACCCGGTCATCGAGGAGGAGATGAGCTGCGGCGGAAGCGGCTCCGTCCGCGGCCGGCTCAGCGATATTCGTCGCCATTACGCTTCTATTTCCCTTCGTCCTGGCCGGCGCGGGATCTCCGCTCCGGCTCGTTTGAGCGCCGTCCCGGGATCGCCGGTCGGACCCGTCTTGAGGGTCGGTCGAGCTTACTCCACTGTCCGGTTGGCGAGGGCACATCGCCTTGCCGCAAAGAACATCGGGATTAGGCTTTGGTCGATGGAGAGCAAGTGGTGGCAGCGGATGCGATGGCGCCATCGCGGCGCCTGGCTGTGGCCGGTGTTCGTCGCGGCGACGGCCGCCGACGCGTTCCTTGAGCACGTGCGGCCGCCGGCAGGCGACGCGCAGTCGTTTGCCTCGGCAGGGCTCGTCGGACTCGTCCTGAACGTGATCGCCGTACTGCTCCTCTCCCGTCCCGTGGGCGGAGCGATGCGACGGGTCAGGCCCGAGCTGCCATGGGTGGTCGCGCGTAACTACGCCGGCACCTCAGCGGTTCTGGCGGTGTCAGCCGGCCTGCTCCTGGCCGGCCTCGTTCATCACGGCACCGTGGTCGCCAACCAGAACTCGATGCGTGATGCCACAGTGCGAGCCCAGGCCTGGATCGGTGTCCATGCGCGGGCTGAGTTCCGCCGCAACGCCGAGTATGCGGACACGTTCGCGATCCAGCCCGGGACCATCTATCGCACCTGCGTGCCTGGTCAGGACTTCCGACGCACCTACTGCGTGATCGTCAAGATGGACCTGCCCTTCGCCCGGAGCGTCAGGCCCGACGGTTACACGCCCAACACCGTGTTTGCAGAGGGCGTGGGCTAGGTGGCCAGCACCAAACGGGTCGCTCTGGTCGCCGCGATCCTGGGCTCGGGGATCGTGTTCCTGGATGGGACGATCGTCAACGTGGCTCTGCCGGCCATCCGCCAGAGCCTCCACGGCGCTCTGGCCGAACAGCAGTGGGTGGTCGAGGCCTACCTGCTCACGCTCTCCTCGCTGCTGCTCATCGGCGGCTCGCTGGGAGACTTGTTCGGACGCCGGCGCGTGTTCTCGATCGGACTGACCGGCTTCGGCGTCTTCTCGCTGGTGTGTGCGGTCGCGCCCGCCAGCGGCGTGCTGATAGCGGCCCGCGCCCTCCAGGGCATCGCCGGCGCGATGCTCGTCCCGAGCACGCTGGCCCTGATCGTGGACACCTTCGACGAGAGCGAGCGCGGCGCCGCGATCGGCAGCTGGACGGCGTGGACCGGGATCGTCACCGTGATCGGCCCCCTGGCCGGGGGTCTACTCGTACAACTCGCGTCGTGGCGCTGGATATTCGCCGTGAACGTAGCTCCGGTCGCCGCCACGCTGCTCCTGGCGCGCCGCCTGCCGGCGGACCGTCGCACCCCCGGCCACGTCGACGTGGTGGGAGCGATCCTGTGTGCGTTCGGGCTGGCCGGGCCGGTGTTTGCGCTCATCGAGCAGCCGAGCTACGGGTGGGGCAGCGCCCTCGTGGCGGTGCCACTCATCGCCGGGCTCGTCCTGCTCGTCGCGTTCGTTCTCTGGGAGCGCCGCTCGCCGCAGCCGATGATGCCACTGCACCTCTTCGCCCAGCGCAACTTCACCGTGGGGAACCTGACGACGTTCACCCTGTACGCCGGGCTCGGGGTGGCCACCTTCTTCATCGTGCTGTTCATCCAGCAGGTGGGTGGCTACAGCCCAATCGAGGCCGGGCTCTCGCTGCTGCCGATCACGGTCATGATGGTCACCCTGTCACGCCGTTTCGGCGCCCTGGCCGACCGCATCGGTCCGCACCGGTTCATGGCCGCCGGACCGATCATCGCCGGTGCCGGACTGCTCCTGCTGGTTCGGATGTCGAGCCAGGCCAGCTACACCACCCAGCTCCTCCCCGGCGTCCTCGTCTTCGGCTTCGGCCTGTCGATGACGGTGGCGCCGCTGACGGCGACGGTGCTGGGGGCGGTCGAACCCGGGCATTCCGGTCTGGCCAGCGGGGTCAACAACTCCGTGGCCCGCGTGGCCGGTCTGATCGCCATCGCCGCCATCGGCGCGGTCGTGGCCTCGAGCTTTTCGGCCCGGCTGGACAGCCAGCTTCACGGCAGGCCGCTGAGCCCGCAGACCCGGAGCGCGGTGGCCGCGGCCCGGGTTCGTCCGCTCGTCACCAACGCCGGAAGCGTCCCCGCGCCTGAGCGAGCCACCGTTCATGCCGCGCTCGTCAACGCGTCGGTCTATGCCTTTCGCATCGGGATGATCATCGCCGCCGCCCTGGCCGTCCTGGGCGGACTTGCGGCCGCGGTGGGGATCAGGAACCCCCGTCGTCGTGTGGCCTCTGCGGATTGTCCTGGAGGCGCGCTGGGGATCAGCGGCGATGCTATGAGCCAGCCGGCAGCCGAGGCCGGGGCGAGTGCGCCCGCGGTCAGCTAGCCCGAGCTGACCCCGAGCCGTCGGTGTCGAGCGGCAGGCACGTCTCGCAGAAGCCCTTGCCGAAGGAGGTCAGGCGGATCGTCCGGTGGACGCTCCGCGCCCGTGAGGCGTCCTTGACCGCCTGGAGCACGTAGGGCTGCGCCTCGAGGACCTGATAGGGGATCTCGTCGTCGAGCGGCTCGGAGGAGAACTTGACCAGCGCAAGGCGGATGAGGTTGGTCATATAGGTCTCGACCCGCTCGACATGCCGCACGCCCGCCTCGGCACCGATCATGTTGAGCCCCTCGGCCACCACCTCGCCGGTGCGCACGAACTGAGTCGAGCGGACATCGACCGCCGGCTGCGGGCCCTCGGCGGCGAGCAGACGGAGGATTCGCGCCTCGTCCGGGGCGAGCTCGAGCAGGATCTGGGCGTAGGCCGGGTGGGCCGAATCGTCGTAGCTGACATCGGCCGACTGCCGCAGCAGCTCTGCCCCCTCAGACCGCAGTGCAGCGGGGTCAAGCGCGCCGTTGCGGTCGCGGGCTTCGACCGGCATCGCCGCGGGGGGCAGCAGACGTTTGATCCGAGCCTCCAGGCTGAGGTCGGACACTCCGAGCAGGTCGCGGAACAGGTTCTGCAGATCCCGGATGACGTCCTGGGCCAGGTCGCCCGTCTGCCGGGGGTCGCTCGTCGCGCGGACGAGCCGGACCGACACTCCGACCCCCCAGGCAGCGCCGCGCAGCCAGGCTCCGGTGGCCACGCGGACGAGGCCGGCGAGAGCGGTTGGGCCGCCGGGGTCATCCCGGGGCGGCCAGGCATCGCTCTGGGTGATGATCTCGCCGCGAACGCTCATCCGAACATCGCCAGGTGAATCAGTCCGCCGGCCAGGCCGAGGACGGCCCCATGCAGGAGCAGCAGCCACTCGTCCTCACGCGTGGCCGTCCGGAGCATCTCACCGAAGTCGGCCGGGGCCATCTCTCGCATCCTCTCCGCGATCAGCTTACGCATCTGGGCGCTCTGCGTGCGGCTGAACTCGGGGTCTGTGAGCGGGTCCATCAGCTCGTCGATCGGCTCGGTGGCGAAGGCGTGGCGGATCTCGTCATACTCGCGGTGCCCCACGGCCACCCGCACCGCTGGTCGAAGCGGCCCCACGGCCTGATCGATCGCGGGAAGCATGGCCGACTCGATGAGCACGCGCGTGCGGTCTGACTGGGGTCCGCTCAGCAGCTCCCGGCCAAACTCAGACAGGGTGAGGATCTCGTCGGCCACGATCGCCGCGTAGACGTCTGAGACTTCAGGCTGGCGGCGGATGAAGAGGCCTTGCCAGCGCAGCGGTCCGAACCTTCGCCACTCCGGCGGCTCGTAGATCATCCACAGCGCGACCCAGTTGGTGGCATAGCCGATGAGCACCCCGAGGATCGGCAGCAGCCACCAGAAGGTGACGAAATGGGTGAGCACAGCTACGGGGATACCCAGCGCGAAGCCGAAGAAGAACCCGAAGTTCTGGATGAACTTGAGCTCGCGCCGGCCCATCTCCAAAAACACGCGGTTGGCGAGCTCCGGATCGAAGCGCTTGATCACCATCAGCTTGACGTCGACGAGCTCTTCGATGTGCTCGCCGATCTCCTGGGTCAGGGACTCGACGATCGCCGGCAGCTGGCTCTGGACGCGTTCGACGATGAGCCCCTTGAACTGCTCCGGGAGGTCGTTCCAGAGCTCGGCGTTTTCCCGGAGCATGATCCGCTCCACGAGGACCGGAATGTCCTCACGCGCGGAAACGATGATCTGCTCGGCGATCTTCTCGGGATCGAGCTGATTGAAGAACTCCTGGGGCGTGCCGAGCTTGGCGATCCCGCTGTCCACGGCCAGGCTCCCCATCTTGGCCGCTCGTGAGGGCACGATCCCCTGCCAGCCGATGCCGCCGATCATGAGTCCCGGGATCTGGCGCACCTTGTAGGGCAGCCGGCGGGCGACGCGGTGCAGCCAGGGCGCTCGCAGCCCGCGGAAGTGGACCGGATAGAAGAGCATCAGAACTCCGGACCAGTTGGTCGTGTAGCCGATCACGCCGGTGACGATCGGCACGGTGACCAGGGCAATCGTGCTGGTGCTCAAGGCCGTGGCCGAGTTGCCCGACGCTGCACCTGCGCAACGCTATCCGACCCGATATAGGGTTGGCCGCACTTTGGCCGGGCCGAACTCCACCTCCTCACAGCCGTATGTCGCGCTGGTCACCGGTGCGTCGAGCGGTATCGGTGAGGCCGCCGCCCGTCGCCTGGCTCGCGAGCCGAACGCCCGGCTCGTGCTCGTGGCCCGGCGCGAGGACCGCCTGCAGCAGCTGGCACGAGAGCTGGGAGGGGCCACGGTGATCGCCGAGGACCTGGTGCGTCCGGGCGCCCCCGGGCGGATCTCCCAGACGGTGGAGCGTGAGCACGGCCGCCTCGACCTGCTGGTCAACAACGCCGGGAGTTCCTGGCGATCCACCTTCGCCGACGGCGGCTGGGCCAATGTCGAGCGTCACATGAAGCTGAACTTCGAGGCGCCGCTACGGCTGACGGAAGCTCTTCTGCCCCAGCTCCGCCGCACGGCGGAGACGGCGGAGCGGCGGGTGGCCATCGTCAACGTGGCCAGCACCGCGGGGCGGGTCAGCCGGCCCAAGGCGGGCGCCTACTCGGCGAGCAAGTTCGCCCTCATCGGGTGGAGCGACGCTCTCTACGGGGAGGAGCGCGAGCACGGAGTCCATGTGGGGCTGGTCCTGCCCGGCTTTATCAAGACCGAGGGCTTTCCGGCCCAGGAGCTCCTGGCCAACCGGATGACCCGCTGGGTCGTCTCAACGCCGGAGGTGGTGGCCGAGGCGATCGTCGAGGCCGGGCCCGGGGGGAAGGCCGAGCGCTACGTCCCACGCAAGTACTGGGCCGCGGCGGCCTCGCGCATCCTGGCCGCGCCGCTGATCCGCCGGGTCACGGCGGGCGGGGGCTTTACCCCGAATACCGGTGGACAGGGCGAATAAAAACTACGCCGCTGTAAATAATGGTGGGACAGGACCCCGCAGCCAGACTCAACCTCAGGAGCTCCCGTAGATGAACTCGACACGCCGCGTGGCCGTGCTTGGCGGCATACGGATTCCCTTTTCCCGTCAGAACGGTCCGTACGCGCAGGCATCCAACCAGGACATGTTCACGGCCACCCTTGACGCGCTGACCGAGAAGTTCGGGCTCCAGGGTGAGGTGCTGGGCGAGGTGGCGGCCGGCGCCGTCCTCAAGCACAGCCGTGACTTCAACCTGACCCGCGAATGTGTGCTGGGCTCGAAGCTGGCGCCGCAGACCCCGGCCTACGACGTCCAGCAGGCGTGCGGGACGGGGCTTGAGACGACCCTCACGGTCGGCGGAAAGGTCGCCCTGGGTCAGATCGACGTCGGAATCGCCGGCGGAGTCGACACCACATCGGATCCACCCCTGGCCATCAACGAGGACCTGCGGGAAATTCTGCTTGAGGCCTACCGAGCCAAGTCGAACGTCCAGCGGGCGAAGGCGCTGACCAAGATCCGTCCCCAGCAGCTGGTCCCGGAGATGCCGCGCAACGCCGAGCCGCGCACCGGCCTCTCGATGGGGGAGCACACGGCGATCATGGCCAAGGACTGGGGGATCAGCCGGGAGGATCAGGATGAGCTGGCGGTGGAGAGCCATCACAAGCTGGCCGCCGCCTATGACACCGGCTGGCTCGCTGACCTGGTGATGCCCTACCTGGGCCAGGAGCGTGACCAGAACCTGCGCCCGGACACAACCGTCGAGAAGATGGCCAAGCTGCGGCCGGTGTTCGGCGGCGAGGACGGGACCATGACGGCCGGGAACTCGACTCCTCTCAGTGATGGGGCCTCGGCGGTCCTGGTCTCGAGCGAGGAGTGGGCAGGCGAGCACGGGATTCCGGTTCAGGCCTACCTGGTCGACGGTCAGACGGCGGGAGTCGACTACGTCCATCAGGGTGAGGGGCTGCTCATGGCGCCGGCCTACGCGGTGCCGCGGCTGCTCGACCGCCACAAGCTGACTCTCCAGGACTTCGACTTCTACGAGATCCACGAGGCCTTTGCGGCCCAGGTCCTGTGCACGCTCCGCGCCTGGGAGGACCCGGTCTTCTGCCAGGAGCGCCTCGGGCGTGACGAGCCGCTGGGCTCGATCGACCGGAACAAGCTGAACGTGCACGGTGGCTCTCTCGCCGCTGGACACCCGTTCGCGGCCACGGGCGGCCGGATCGTCGCCTCCCTGGCCAAGGAGCTCCAGGAGAAGGGCCCGGGCAGCCGGGGCCTCATCTCGATCTGTGCCGCCGGCGGCATGGGCGTGACCGCGATCATGGAGGCATAGTCATGGCCGACCGCTACCAGCAGCTGATCAACACCCCGGTGGGCAAGATGCTCTCCAAGCAGATCGGGCTCCCCGCGCCGACTCCGCTCCAGCGCTACAAGCCCGGCCAACCGGTGATCGACGGGCCGGTCCTGCTCGGCGCCGCCGCCGGTTCGACCCTCGTCGCCGGCATCGCGCAGACGCTGGCCGCGATCGAGGCTGAGGTGCGCACGCCGCTTCAGGAGGAGGCACGGCAGGCGGCGGCCGACGCGGGGATCAACGCGGGCATCTTCAATCCCGAGACGGCTGACGAGGAGGACCGGTTCAAGGCCGTCGTCTTCGACGCGAGCGGGATCGCCGACCCGGCCGACCTTCTCGAGGTGTACGAGTTCTTCCACGCCACGATCCGCCGGGTCCGGGCCAACGGCCGCATCATCGTGCTGGGGCGCCCACCCGACCAGATCGAGGACCCGCAACAGCACGTGGCCCAGCGGGCGCTCGAGGGTCTCACGCGGTCGATGGGCAAGGAGGTCCGTCGCGGCTCGACCTCTCAGCTCGTCTACGTGGCCGACGGAGCCGAGGGTGAGGTGGCGTCGACTCTGCGGTTCTTCCTCTCGCCCAAGTCGGCGTACGTGTCAGGCCAGGTTGTGCGGATCGGGCGGGCCGTGGCGAGTTGGGAGGGGATCGACTGGGACCGTCCCCTGGCGGCCAAGGTCGCCATCGTCACCGGGGCCTCACGCGGGATCGGCGCGTCGATCGCCGAGGTGCTGGCCCGGGACGGCGTGCACGTGGTCGGCGTGGACGTGCCCGCGCAGGAGGAGCAACTCGGCGAGGTGACGGCGCGCCTCGGGGGATCGGCGCTGGCCCTCGATATCACGGACGAGGACGCTCCGGAGCGG
Source organism: uncultured Solirubrobacterales bacterium (assembly GCA_963733555.1). Classification (GTDB taxonomy): domain Bacteria; phylum Actinomycetota; class Thermoleophilia; order Solirubrobacterales; family Solirubrobacteraceae; genus Palsa-465. Next base: position 127,867 of record CAVTDO010000001.1, on the reverse strand, counting down.
ATCGCCTCCCACGTGCTCGAGAACCACGGTGGCGTCGACGTCGTCGTGCACAACGCCGGCGTCACCCGGGACAAGACGCTCGGGCGGATGACGGATGAGTTGTGGCGGATGGTCATCGACATCAACCTGCGTGCGCCGCACCGGATCGACGAGGCCCTGTTCCGGCGCCAGGCGGTGCGGGAGAACGGTCGCGTGGTGCTCGTCTCCTCGATCAGCGGCATTGCCGGGAATGCCGGCCAGACCAACTACTCAACCTCGAAGGCGGGGATCATCGGGATCGTCGAGGCCTACTCCGGCCCTCTGGCCGAGCGGGCCTGCACAGTCAACGCGGTCGCTCCCGGGTTCATCGAGACCCAGATGACAGCGGCCATGCCGATCGCCACCCGGGAGGCAGGCCGGCGCATGAGCAGCCTCCAGCAGGGCGGCCTGCCCGTTGACGTGGCCGAGACCATCGCTTGGTTCGCCAGCCCGGCCTCGGCAGGCGTGAACGGGAACGTGACCCGCGTCTGCGGGCAGAGCCTGATCGGGGCCTAGGTGCTCTCATGAGCGAGCGCATCCTCTCCAGCTCCCCGAGCATGCTCCGCCTGTTCGCCCGCGCCGGCGCGGCGACCATCCCAGGGGCCTCCCGTCTGCCCTTCGTGGGATCCGGTGGCGGGGACGGCGGCCTACCGGACCTGACGCTCGTCCTCGAGAACGTGACGGTGGATCGCGAGCGCCTGGGCGACTACGACCGCGTGTGCAAGTTCCCCCTCCGGGATCAGCTTCCGGCCACGTACCCACACATGCTCGCCTTCCCCCTTCAGCTCTCGCTGATGACGGATTCGAGCTTCCCGTTTTCCGCCCTGGGGCTCGTGCACATCGCCAACCGGATCGTTCAGCACCGGCCGATCCGGATCAGCCAGGAGCTGGAGATCCGGGTTTGGGCGACCGACCTGAAGGACCATCCACGGGGCCAGCAGTTCGTGTTTCGCACCGAGACCCGGGTGGGTGACGAGCTGGCGTGGGAAGAGGACTCGACCTATCTCAAGCGTGGAGGCGGCTCCGGCGATGGGAGCGAGAAGCGGCGCAACGGGAACGAGGAGCCACAGCTCCCCGTGACCGCCACCTGGCGCCTGCCCGGGGATCTGGGACGGCGCTACGGCTCCGTGTCCGGTGACATGAACCCGATCCACATCCATTCCCTGAGCGCGCGGCTGTTCGGCTTTCCCACCGCGATTGCCCACGGGATGTGGACCAAGGCGAGGTGCCTGGCCGCCCTGGACCCGCGCCTTCCCGAGGCCTACACGGTCGAGGTCGAGTTCAAGAAGCCGATCCTGCTCCCGGCCACGGTGGAGTTCCAGGAACAGTCAGAGGCGACCGGGATCCGCTTCGCGGTGCGGGGGGCGGGCAAGGGAACGCCGCACCTGGCCGGCCGGGTCGCTTTCGCCTGAGGCTCAGGCCAGCTCGTCGAACATCTGGCGGAGCGCGTCGAGCACGCGTGCGGCCGAGCGGAGTTCCGCGTCGCTGAAGCCGTCGAGTGCCGCCCGGAAGGAGGGCTCGTACTGGGCGCGCCGCTCATCGACCACGGCCCGGCCGCGCTCGGTCAGCGAGGTGAGGACGATCCGCTTGTCGTCCTCGGAGCGAACGCGCTCGACGAGGCCTGAAGCCGCGAGCCCGTCGAGCATCTCAGCCGCGGTGGCGGGTGAGACGTCGGCGGCGGCGGCCAGGTCACGTGAGGACATGGGCTCGCCGAAGTAGAGACCGAAGAGGAGCCCGTACTGGGCGTAGCTGAGCTCGCCGGGGCGATGCGAATAGCGCGCCCGCAGGCGCCGCTGGGCGGCGCTGACGCCCTTGAAGGCACGCCCGACTGCCTCCAGGACCTCGCCCCGGGTCTCAGTCCGGACGCTCACGCCGCGGCCGCCTCCAGGGCCGCCTCGCTGGAGGGCGGCCCCACGTCCGGATGGGCCCTACGTGCCGCCCGCTCGGCTCGCAGGAGGATGAAGCACGGGATGATCGCGACCGCGGTCAGCGCTGCCGCGGCCCAGAACGCCGTGCCATAGCCAGAGGCGGCCGCGGCCACGCCGTGGGTGCCGCTCACCGCCCGTTGCAGCACGACCGCGAGCACGGCGGTGCCGAGGGAGCCGCCGGTGCGCTGGACCACGTTCAGCTGCGGGGTGGCATCGGCCAGCTCCGAGCGCTCGAGTGCGGCAAACGCGGCGGTCATCGCCGGCATCATCGCGAAGCCGATGCCCATCCCCCGGACGAGCATCGCCACCGACAGCCAGACGATCGAGGTGTGGGCGCCGATCAGGCCGAAGGGAATCGTGGCCAGCGTCGTCAGCGTCACGCCGAACAGAGTCAGCGGCCCGCCACCCAACCGGTCGGTGAGTCTGCCGACGATGGGCATCATGAGCGCCATGCCGAGGCCCTGCGGCGCGGTCAGCAGGCCGGTGTCAACGACGCTCTCGTGGCGGATGTTCTGCCAGTAGAGGGGGAGCAGGATCATTCCGCCGAACAGGGCGGCACCCAGGAAGAACGTGGCCACCGAAGCCGTGGAGAAGGTCGGGCGCTTGTACAGCCGCAGGTTGAGCAGCGGGTTGGGTACTCGGAGGGCGTGAACTGCGAAGACGCCGATCAGGGCGAGCCCGGCGAGGACCGGGATGATGACCTTGGTCGAGGTGAAGCTGCCCGTGCTCCCCACCTCGGCTAGGCCGTAGGTGAGCAGCGGGAGGCCGACCGCCATGTAAGCCAGCCCCCGGTAGTCGAGCCGGCGTGGCGACCCCGACTTCCCCTCCGGCAGGATGCGCAGCGCGGCGATCACCGCGATCACGCCGATCGGGACGTTGACGTAGAAGATCCATCGCCACGAGGTGTTCTGAACGATCAGTCCGCCGAGTGCCGGGCCGAGGATCGGCGCCAGCATCATCGGCATCGCGACCACGCTCATGACGCGACCCATCCGCTTGGGCCCGGCCGCCCCGGCCATCATCATCATCCCCAGCGGCATGATCATGCCTCCGCCCACGCCCTGCAGCACGCGGAAGACCACGAGCTCGGTCGTGCTGGTCGAGAGCCCGCACAGCATCGAACCGGCGGTGAAGAGGATCAGCGAGGTGACGTACATCCGCCGCGCGCCGAAGCGCCCCGCTGCCCAGCCTGAGATCGGGATCACAGCGGCCAGAGCGAGCATGTAGGCAGTCACGACCCATTGGATCTGGCTGATCGTCGAATGAAGCTCGCGGCTGAGGGTTTCCAGGGCGACGTTGACGATCGTCGTGTCGAGGATCGACATCGCGGAGCCGATGATCACGACCCCGCAGATCAGCCACACGTGGCGCTCGATGCGGTCGCGCGGTGTCAGCCATGATTGATTAGGTTCCGAATCATTCGGCACCGAACTATATCACCTGGGAAGTCGCTGCCGGGAGCGACGGCCGAAGGTCGAAGGCGCCCTCGCAGCTATCTTCCAAGGCAATGGATTTCTTTATGTCGGGGCTCACCTCTGCGCAGGGGCCAGATCGATGACGAGCTTTGCCGAGCTGGGGCTGGGTCCCAAGATCCTCGACGCGCTGCACGAGGTGGGCTACGAGGCGCCGAGCCCGATCCAGGAGCAGGCGATTCCGCCGCTGCTCCAGGGCAAGGACGTGATCGGCCAGGCCCAGACCGGCTCAGGCAAGACGGCGGCCTTCGGGCTGCCGATGATCCAGTACGTCGATCCCGACGAGGACGAGGTCCAGGGCCTCGTGCTCACGCCGACGCGGGAGCTCTGCATCCAGGTCACCCAGGCGCTTCGGACCTACGGGTCGCGTAGCGGAGTCGACGTGGTGGCGGTGTTCGGCGGGGCGCCGATCCGGAGCCAGCAGTCGCAGCTCCGGGCGGGCGGCCAGATCGTGGTCGGCACCGTGGGACGGGTCAAGGATCTGATCTCCCGCCACAGCCTCCTCCTTCATTCCTGCCGCTTCGTCGTCCTCGACGAGGCGGACGAGATGCTCGACCTGGGCTTTATCGAGGACGTGGAGCGGATCCTCTCGCTCACCCCCTCCAGCCGTCAGACGGCGCTCTTCAGCGCCACCATGCCGCCCCCGATCCGCAGGCTGGCCGAGAAGTACCTCTACGACCCGGTGACGGTGAAGGTGGAGGCGGCGACGCTGACCGTCGACACGGTCGAGCAGTTCGCGCTTGAGGTTCCCGCGCGTGAGAAGACCGACCGGCTGATCGAGGTGCTCCAGTCCGAGCGCCCGAAGCAGGCGATCGTCTTCGTGCGCACCAAGATCCGCTGCGAGGACCTCTACCACAAGCTCCGTGACCGCGGAATGGACGCGCGCGCCCTGCACGGGGACATGACCCAGGGAGCCCGCGACGGCGTGATGATCGCGTTCAAGGAGCGGGGTCTGCCGCTGCTCGTGGCCACCGATGTCGCCGCCCGGGGGCTGGATATCTCCGGCGTTTCGGTCGTCATCAACTACGACGTCCCCACCTCACCCGATGTGTACGTGCATCGCATCGGGCGTACGGCCCGGGTGGGGCGCAGCGGCCGGGCCATCACGCTTTTCGAGTCTCGCCAGAAGCGTGAGATCGAGGCCATCGAGCGCCACGCCGGCGTGGAGCTGGCCCCGTGGGCGCCGGAGGCCCGCGTGGCGCCGGCGCCGGTCAAGCCCAAGCCGCGGCGTCACTCCAAGCCCCACGATCCTCCGACCGGCGACGGCGAAGCGCGGAAGCTGATCGTCTCCGGCGGCCGGGCGGCCGGGCTCGAGCCGTCAGACATCATCCATTCGATCACCGCCGCCACCGGGCTTGACGGCGAGGCGGTCCGCAATGTTCGCGTGCTCGAGCGCTTTGCCTTCGTCGAGGTTCCGGCCCAGGAGGCGCAGCGCGTGGTCGACCTGGTCAGCGGCACCGAGGTCCGCGGCCAGCGCCTGCGCCTGGAGCCGGCACGGGCCTGAGGGCGGCTGGGCTAGGCTCGACGTCATGTCTACAGCCAAGATGCACACAACCCAGGGCACGCTCGAGCTCGAACTGTTCGACGACGATGCCCCCAAGACGGTCGAGAACTTCTCGAAACTCGCGCGGGAGAACTTCTACGACGGCGTCATCTTCCACCGGATCATCCGTGACTTCATGATCCAGGGCGGCGACCCCCAGGGGACCGGAACCGGCGGCCCGGGCTACACGTTCGAGGACGAGATCAACCAGCGCAAGGTCGTCCGGGGCGCCCTGGCCATGGCCAATGCGGGACCGAATACGAACGGGTCGCAGTTCTTCATCGTCACCACCGGTGCCGCCCCGTGGCTCGACGGCAAGCACACGGTGTTCGGCCAGGTGACCGGAGGCATGGAGGTGGTCGACGCGATCGAGGCGCTCCCCACCGACGCCGGTGACCGGCCGCTCGATCCGCCGCGCATCGAGTCGATAGAGCTCGATTAGGCTTGGGTAGTCCAAGGTTCGAGGGAGGCAGAGACATGGCGAGCGTCACCGAGCAACCGTCGAGCGGATCCAGGTCCGCGGCCACGATCGGAGTCGAGAACCCGGCCACCGGTGAGCTGCTCACGACGGTTCCGCTGCTCGGCGAGGCCGAGCTCCGGGAGATGGCCGAGCGCGCGCGCGCGGCCCAGCCGGCCTGGGAGCAGGCGGGCTTCGAGGAGCGTGGCCGCGTGCTCCGGCGGGCCCAGAAGTGGATGGTCGACAATGTCGAGAGGATCATCGACGTCGTCTGCTCCGAGTCAGGCAAGACGGTGGAGGACGCCCAGATAACGGACTACGGCTACACCGTGGGGGCGCTCGGCTTCTGGGCCAAGCAGGCGCCGAAGTATCTGGCCGACGAAGCTGTGCCGTCGTGGAACAACCCGCTCGTGGCGGGCAAGAAGCTCGTCATCCGCTACGCCCCGCTCGGGGTCGTGGGCGTCATCGGCCCGTGGAACTACCCCATCACGAACTCGTTCGGCGACTGCATCCCGGCCATGGCGGCGGGTAACAGCGTCATCCTCAAGCCGAGTGAGGAGACGCCGCTGAGCTCGCTCCTGATGGAGGAGATGCTGCGTGAGTGCGGGCTTCCGGACGGTGTCTTCCAGGTCGCCACCGGCGATGGCTCGACGGGCGCGGCGCTCATCCAGCACGTCGACTGCATGATGTTCACCGGCTCGACGGCGACGGGCAAGAAGGTCATGAAGGCCGCCGCCGAGCGCCTCATCCCCTGCTACCTCGAGCTGGGGGGCAAGGACCCGATGATCGTCTGCGCCGACGCCGACGTCGATCGTGCCGCCAACGCCGCCGCCTTCTACTCGATGAACAACGCCGGCCAGGTATGCATCTCGGTGGAGCGCTGTTACGTCGAGGCACCGGTGTATGACGCCTTCGTCGAGAAGGTGACCAACAACGTGCGCAAGCTCCGCCAGGGTCCCCCCGGCGGCATCGGTTCGGTCGACGTCGGCGCGGTCACCTTCCCGCCCCAGCTCGACATCATCGAGGATCACGTCCAGGACGCGGTGAGCAAGGGAGCCCGAGTCCTTGTGGGCGGCCACGGCCGGCGTGAAGCCGGGCGCTTCTTCGAGCCCACCGTGCTGGTTGATGTCGACCATTCGATGAAGATCATGCGCGAGGAGACGTTCGGGCCAACGCTCCCGATCATGAAGGTCGGCGACGCCGAGGAGGCGCTCCGTCTGGCCAACGACTCACCGTACGGGCTTCAGGCCAGCGTGTGGACCCGCGACGTGGGTCGTGGCGAGGCCCTGGCGCGCCGGGTCCAGGCCGGCGTTGTGTGCGTCAACGACGCCCAGGTCAATTACACGGCGCTCAACCTTCCCATGGGGGGTTGGAAGGCGTCCGGCCTCGGCACTCGGCACGGCGCCGCGGGGATCCGCAAGTACACCAAGGTTCAGTCGCTTCTCGTGACCCGGTTGGCGCCCAAGCGAGACCTGCACATGTTCCCCTACACGAAGCTGCGTACCCAGGCGCTGCGCGGGCTGGTCAAGTTCCTCTACGGGCGCGGAAAGCGGGACTGACCCGCCCAGTGGTCGCGGTCTGAGCCCGGACCGAGCGCCGGATCACCCGGTGTACGCCCTGTAGACCGAGGCCCCCGGACGGCCTTTCCGGGCCGAAGCGGTTTTCTACCGCAGCTCGACGCCCAGCAGCGGCTCGAGCTCGGCAATCGTCTCGGCCGCCGCGCTGTGACGGACGGTGGCCATCCCCAGCTCGGCCGCGGGCTTCAGGTTGAACGGCAGGTCGTCGACGAACACGCACTGGCTAGGCGCGAGGCCGATGCGCTCGGCTCCGAGGGTGTAGATCTCAGGGCTCGGCTTGCGGATCCCAACCTCGCCTGAGATGACCACGCCGTCGAAGAGGCGGCCGAGGAGCTCCCGGTCGTAGCGCCGGGTGCCCCAGGAGTTCGAGATCAGTCCTGTTCGCACTCCCTGATCGTGCGCGCGTTGCACCGCGACCAGCATCTCCTCGTCAGGTCGGCCACCGGCGAAGATCCGGTCGATCAGCCCTTGCGGCTCGACTCCCAGGACCTCGGCGAACCGCGGCTCGAACTCGTCCTCCTCGAGCTCGCCGGTCTCAAGCGCGATCAGGAGATCCCGGGAGCGTGGGTCCTCACGGAAGCGCTGGCGCAATGTGTCCGGCTCAAGCCCCTCGGCCTCACAGAAGGCGCGGAAGGTGTCGAACACGTCGCTCGTCATCACGCCCCCCCAATCCACGAGCAGGCCGGAGTAGCGGCGCCCCGCCACGGCCCGCACGGGGCCGTTATCAGAGGCCATGCTGGGAGACCCGCAGGGCGCGCTGGGCGATCTCGATCACCCCGTCACCGAAGGACTTCAGGTAAGGATCGTCGGTCGAACCGGCGAGGGCGCGCTTGTAGTTACCTTCCATGAACACGACCGCCTTCCACAGGGCGAGAGTCACGTACCAGTTGAGCGCGCTCATCGAGCGGCCCGAGCGCGCCTCGTACCGGCTGACCAGCTCCTCCCGCGTGGGGAAGCCCTCCAGCCGCGTCACTGTGTGCAGGCTGAACTTCGATGGCGGATCGTCGGGCTGGGCCCACTGCATGACCATGTAGCCGAGATCGGCCAGCGGATCACCGATAGTGGCCATCTCCCAATCGAAGATGGCCACGAGCTGCGCGGGCGCCCCGGCGGCGAACATCGTGTTGCCGAGCCGGTAGTCGCCGTGGACGACTGTCGCGGGTGGGGACTCCGGCAGGTTCTCGCTCAGCCAGGCACCGATCGTCTCGACCTCCGAGAGCTCGCGCGTCTTGTTGTGCTCCCACAGACCTCCGAAGCGGCGCAGCTGGCGCTCCAGGTAGCCACTCGGCTTGCCGAAGCCCTCGAGGCCGGCGGCGCGCCAGTCGACGGCATGGAGCTCAACCAGGGCGTCGATCAGCTGGTCCGCGATGGCCGCCCGCTGCTCGGGATTGTCGAGCTCGGTCGGGAGCGAGTCGGTGATGACCTCACCCGTGATCTCCTCCATGATGTAGAAGGGCGAGCCGATCACCTCGGTGTCGTCGCACACGGCAAGCACGCGCGGGACCCGCACCGGTGTCGGCTCCAGCGCCCGCAGCAGGCGCGCCTCACGGAGTACGTCGTGGGCGCTCGGGGGCAGCGGCCCGCGTGGCGGCCGGCGGAGCACGACGCCCGTTGAGAGCATGAAGGTGACGTTCGAGTGCCCGTCACCGATCGGGTCTCCCGTCAGGCCTTCGGGCGCCTCGAGGCCATGGGCGGACAGGAACTCGGCCAGCGGTTCGATGATCAGCAGCGGCTCCCGGGAGTTCCCGGCCGCCTCGCTGTGGGTCTGCACGATGTCGTCGGGGGCGAGCGTGACAGTCATGTCAGGCCGGAGAGTATCGGCCGGGGCTAACCTGAAATGTGGAGAGATGCCTGAGCTACCTGAGGTCGAGATCACCGCGCGTCGCCTGGACGCTGCCCTGAGCGGCGCTGAGGTGGAATCCGCGCTGGCTCCAGGCGTCAACGCCCTGCGGAGTTTCGATCCGCCTCTCTCGGATCTCACGGGTCAGCGCTTCCTCTGGGTGCACCGGCGCGGAAAGCTGTTCGTGCTCGAGCTCGACGGGGGCTCTCGCTCCTGGTGCACCTGATGTCGGCCGGCCGCCTCCAGCTCTTCGACACCCGCGCCTCGCTGCGGGATCGGACTTCCCGCCTGCTCGTACGCCTGACCGACGGCCGGGAGCTCCGGCTGCGGGAGTTCGGGACCCGGCAACGGGCGTGGGTCAAGCTGCTGCGCACACCCGCGCTCGACGACGACGAGACGCTGCTCGCACTCGGTCCCGAGGCCTGGCCGGACCCGCCGCCTCTCGTGGAGCTGCTCGATCAGCCGCGGCCGCTCTACGCGCTGCTCCGTGACCAGGACGTGATCGCCGGCATCGGCCGCTCCTGGGTCGACGAGATCCTCCACACGGCGATGCTCTCGCCGTTCAAGCGCGGTTCCGATCTGGAGGGCGATGAGGCGGAGCGCCTGCGGGAGGCAATCGTGGGTCGGCTCGGCGACGCCATCACCCACTACGAGCAGGTGGTCTCGCTGCCCATCCCGGACAAGCTGCCGATACCCCTGACCGTCCACCGCCATCAGGGCGAGGCCTGTCCACGCTGCGGTGATCGCCTCGAGGCCGTCTTCTACGAGGACTACGTGATGTGTTACTGCCCGACCTGCCAGACCGAGGGCAAGGTGCTCAAGGACCGGCGGCTGTCCCGGCTCTTGAAGTAGCCGGGCGCTACTTCATCTTCATCGAGTCCGCCTTCTTCTTCGTCCCCATCGAGCCGGCCTTCTTCTGCGCGCCCATGTGAGTTGGGCCGGGCATGGCCCGCATCGAGGTCATCGCCTTCATGGCCTGGGCGCTATCCGGCTGCGTGAGGCCCGGGACGCTGGACGGCGCCGCGGCGACCCAGATCCCGGCCGCCACGAACGCCACGGCGAACACGCGTGAGAGGCCCTCGCCGAAGGGCAGCGCCTTCTCGGCCAGGATCAGCCCCGCCACCACGAGCATCCACACGATGCTCATGATTCCTAGGGCGAACAGGATCAGCATCAGCCCCCAGCAGCATCCGACACAGAAGGCTCCGTGCTCGAGTCCCATGCGCACGGCGCCCCGCCATCCTGGGCGCCAGCCGCCCAGGACGTAGTGCATCGGCGACCGGCAGTGACGCAGGCAGACCCGCTTGAGCGGGCTGAGCTGGTAGAGGCCGGCGGCCACGATCGCACCGCCGGCGATCAGCGGGCCCTGGGCGTGCCATGAGAACGCATGGAGGTGGGCCGACTGGATGGTCCGGAAGATCCCGTAGGCCAGCAGACCGTAGGCGGTCCAGGCGGCGAGGTAACCGCTCACGAACACCCAGGTCGGGACGAAGCTCCGGCCCCGCCGCTGGCGCTCGGCGCTGACCCGGGCGAAGACCAGCGTCATCGGCATCACCGAGGGAAGCATCATCGCGGCCATCATCGTCACCCACACGCCGACGAACCAGCCGAAGCCGCCGAGATTGGTCCCAGGACCGGCGTCCATCCCCCGCATGCGGTCGATCGTCACCACCCAGGTCACGATCGCCGCCGCAGCCAGGGCGGCGGGTAACAGCGCCGGCGAGCGTCGCAGGCGCGCTACATCCGGCCGGCCGCCGGCAATGATCCCGTCAGCCATTCCTGACCCCTACTCGAACGCCTTTTCCACCACCGTGGGGTGATACTCGGCGGTCTGGAGGTCGCTGCCATGATGGACGTAGGCCATCGAGCTGTGGCCGTCGGTGATCTCGAACTCGATCGGTCCGCGCACGGAGATGCGCTTGGCCAGTGCGGTCTCGGCCTCATGATCGGGGCCGGTGTACTCCATCCCGCCCGGGATGCGCACGAGCACCCGATAGGGATTGGGCGGGTCGATCCCCCGCAGTGTCTCCACCTCGGACTCGACAGACTCGCCCACGCGAATCCGCCCGGAGCGGCTCTCGATGTCGAACTCGAAGTCAACCGGGGCGACGAGCGGCTCGTGCACGGTTGGACAGATGAACGAGAACACCTCCATGAATGTGTCGCCGTGCTGGCCGCTGGCGATCTGAAAGATGGCGTCGCGCTGTGCATCGCTCGCCGCCGAGTCCACGAACGGCTGCACCTGTCCGTTGCCTTCGTGCAGCGCGCCCGGCCAGCTGACGATCCCGCCCCACTTGACGCCCTTCAGGTCGGTGGCTCCGAAGTAGCCCTTGGTGATCCGCATGGCCACGAGGCCCTCGCAGTTGCCGTGCGTCGGCCGCTGGTTGTAGTCGCACGGACATCCCGGATCGCAATTACAGTTCTTGTACCACTCACCCTCGATATGCCAGTCCGTCATCGGCCCCTCCTCCTCTGCCCGCCGCACCGGCGGGGTCGCCCTCGGTCGACGCGATCTTCCCACCGAAGCACTGGCCGGTCAACTCCGGGCTCGCGGTGCTCCACGGCGGCTTGGCAGACTTCGCCTACATGGTCAGCCGGCGCATCGTCACCTCTTCGGCTCCTGCGCTGAGCGGCCTCGAGTGGCCCGTCTTCGAGGCCCAGGGGGCAGAGGACGGCCCTCGGCTCTGTCTGATGGCCGGAGTGCACGGAGGCGAGTACCCCGCCATCGCCGCCGTGCGGCGGTTCATGCGGGAGTTGGACACCGAGTCCCTGCGCGGCTCGATCCTCGCCGTGCCGCTCGTCTCACCGACCTCGTTTGCGGCCCGCTCGCCCTTCGTGGTGCCCGAGGACGGCCGGAACCTGAACCGGAGCTTCCCGGGTGACCCCGATGGTTCCTTCACCCAGGTCCTGGCCCACCACGTGTTCAGCCAGTTCGTCGCCGGCAGCGATCTGCTCATCGACCTGCATGGCGGGGACATGGTGGAGGCGCTCGAGCCCTTCGCCATATATGACGACTCGCCCCAGGCCGAGCGCTCCCAGCAACTGGCCCGGGCCTTCGGCTTTGGCTATGTCGTCTGCGACCGGACCGATCACCTCGGTGGGATGTCGACCTCCGCCGCCGCGGCGGCCGGGATCCCGGGCGTGATGGCGGAGGCCGGGGGCTGCGGCCTGCTCGAGCCGGCCGAGGTCGACCGCCAGCTCCGCGGAGTCACCAACGCATTGCGCACAGTGGGGATGCTTCCCGGCGAACCGTCGCCCCCGCCGCCCGCCCAGAGGCTGGTCGAGCGCTTCATCTGGCCGCGCTCGCGGACCGCGGGCTGGTGGCAGGCCGAGACGCAGACGGGCGCCGAGGTGAAGGCCGGGGAGCGACTCGGCGCCATCCTCGACCCCTTCGGCGATGAGCTCGAGGTGATCACCGCGCCTGAGCCAGGCGTGGTGCTGTTCGTGACCACGAGCCCCGCGGTGGGCGCCGATGGGCTGCTCCTGGGGCTGGGCGGGGGCCTGCGGGAGTTCTGACGTAGGATCGAGCCATGCTCGAAACCGGCGACACGGCACCTGACTTCACGCTCCCCGACCAGCACGGCGACCCGGTCAGCCTGTCCGGTCTGCAGGGCCAGAAGGTCGTCGTCTACTTCTACCCCAAGGCGGATACCCCGGGGTGCACCATCCAGGCGTGCGGAATTCGAGACCGCCGTGCCCACTACGACGCCGCCGGAGCTGTCGTTCTCGGCATCTCGCCCGACCCGGTCAAGAATGTGGCCAAGTTCGACGACAAGTTCGACCTCGGCTTCACGCTGCTGGCCGATGAGGATCACTCGGTGGCTGAGGGCTACGGCGTCTGGGTCGAGAAGTCGATGTACGGGCGCACGTACATGGGCAACGAGCGGACGACGTTCGTGATCGGCGCCGACGGCGTCATCCAGGAGGTTCTGCGCAACGTCAAGCCGGCCGAGCACGACGATCTCGTGCTCGGGGCGCTGCAGGGCTGAGTTAGATCAGTCACACTGAAATCCGGTGCTTTGCGTACCGGAGGTCGGGGGTGGGTAGCGCAGGGCGATGCGCCGCTTTGGTGATCACTACGTGCGTGGCCTGGGCATGGCCACGCGCAACAACGGCTTGGCCTACGGCTACTCGATCACGGCCACGGCGTCGTTCGCGGTCCTGGAGCGGACCGATGCACCGGACAGCGTCCCGCGAATCTTCCTCTTTGTGCTGGCCAATGGCCTCGCCTTCGCCGTGGTCAGCGCGCTGGTGACACGCGGATTCCGGCGCCGGGTCGACCGCGAGCCTCCGGTCGTCGTCGCCTTGGCCACCGCGTTCGCGGTCGTGTCAACGAGCGCGGGGGTCGGCATCGCCGCTCTCCTGGGCTGGGGGATCGGCGGCTCGAGCGCCTGGTTTCTCGGCGCGCTGCTATCGACCTGGGCCTACCTGTCCATCGCCGCCGTCGAAATCGCGCTCTCCCGCGGCCTCCACGAGGCCGTCGGCGAGGTTTCACCCGAGGAGCGCTAGAGCCGCTACTGGAGGCCCTCGCGGGCCTCGCGAACCAGCGTCACGGCCTCAGGGAACACGAGCGCCATCACGGCCCGCAGCTGCTCTGACTGCTGCTCGGTCGTGCCCTGAATGTTGATGCGGTTCATCGCCGCCACCGTCAGGTCGACGGCCAGCTTGATCGCGTTGTCGGCCCAGGCCAGGCGCTGGGCTCCCTGCATCTGCTCGGCGAACTCGCCGAGTCTGCGCTGAAGGTCGTCCGGGTCGCCGAAGAGTTTGCGAAGCCACTTCCTTCCATGGACGAGATGGTAGCCCGTGGCGTCACCCGTCCCGCCGGGCCAGAACGGCGACGGTGCCGCCCCGGCCGGCCACCCCCGCCGCCAGCTCGGCCAGGCCGCCACCGGGGCCAGCGGGAAGGCATGCCAGCAGCGATGGCCAGGTCGGGCGAGCGCAGTGGCGCGTTGCGCTTGAGCAGGTTGTAGACGTAGGACGGGTGGGTGGTGAGCGCGGTCCAGCCATGTCTGCCACATCCCGAACGGGTTGTGCTCCAGCAGCAGGTGGCGGACGCCGAGGACGGTGAAGCCCTGGCGGCCGAGCAGAGCCCGCAAGCCGGGCGCGGTGAAGTGGAGGCGGTGGCGGGGGACGTCGAGGTGAAACCAGCGATCGCCGCCGAGCCGCGCCTGGAGGCTGGCCAGATTGGGGACGCCGACCAGGAGGCCGCCCTGGGGCCGGAGCCACGATCCGATCGTGGCGAGCGCCGCGACGGGGTCGTCGAGATGCTCAAGCACGTGCCAGAGCGTCACCACGTCGAGCGAGCCGGGCTCGACGCGCGCCTCTTCGATGGACGCGCGCTGTCACCCGGGCACCGGTTGCCGCCGCCGCCTGAGCGCCGCGCTGCGACGGCTCGATCCCGACGGCTTCATACCCGGCCTGCTTGGCGGCGATCACGAACCGTCCCCGTCCGGCGCCGGCGTCGAGGAGCCGCGCCGGCGGCGGCACCAAGCGCCCGAACCAGAGTCAGGCGCTGGCGGTCGAACAGGGAGAGCACCGGGGCGCGCCGGCGTATAGAGCCGCGGGGTGCCCGGCCGGTAGGCGCCGGCCTCGTGGAGGCCTCAGGTGCCCGGCCCACAGTGACCGCCGGTTCCGCAGCGCCGGCAGCGCAGGAGCTCGAAGCGCTGCCCCACCAGCCCAGGATCGGAGCGAACCAACCGAGCGCCAGCGGGCAAGCTCGCCTCCGCAGGCCGGGCACTAGCGGGCGCGCTGACGCTCGGTGGCGGCTGGACTCACCGGCACCGGCCGGACCGTACCTGGCGTCTACCATTGGCCGCCCCATGCCCAGGGTCGATCACGTGTCCACCGAACTGCGGCAACGCCCGCGCGTCGGTCTCTTCTCGGCGGCCGGCCGGACTGCTGCTGTTCGGCCGGCGCGGTCGTCCAGGCCGCGGGACCCCAGCCCAAGGTCAGCGAGCTGACCGTTCAGCTGCTGGTCACCAGACAGGCGCGGCGGCGCTGGAGATCGTCGGCGCGCTGGTCAATGCCCTCGGGCTGCTCGGCCTGGCTTTGACGCTCGCCTTCCTCTTCCGGGCCGTGAAGGCCCGGCGACCCGAGACCTCGCAGGGAATTCTGATCACGGCCGTCGTCGGCGCCGTCCTGGCCGCCCTCGGCGGTCTCGCCTACGCGATCCTGATCACCGAGCAAGCCCACGAGTTCGCCACCCACGGAACCCAGACCTATCCCCAGGCCAACACGCTGCTGAGCTCGGCGGCGGTGGCCATCCTCCAGTACGCAGGTCTGCTCGGGTCGCTGCTGCTGGCGGTCGGGTTCGTGCTCGTGGCGCTGAACGCGATGCGCGTCGGGCTGCTCACGCAGTTCCTCGGCTATCTGGGCATTGCCGCGGCCGCGGCCTCGCTGTTGCTGATCGGCAGCGCGCCGGCCCTGCTGATCGAGGTGTTCTGGCTGCTCGCCGTCGGCTACCTGCTGGCCGGCCGCTGGCCGAACGGCGATCCGCCGGCCTGGCGAACCGGCGAGGCGGTGCCCTGGCCCGCGAACGCCGAGTGCGCGAGCAGCGCCAGCGGAGCCACGCCAGCGCGGCGGCCAGCGGCGCCAAGCCGTCACGGCAGGCCAACGGTCAGCCCGCCGACCCGGTGCCCGCTACGACTCGGGCGACCCGGTCGACGACCCCCAAGCGCAAGCGCAAGCGGCGCAACTAGGCGCCGGTTCCGCGAGCGGCTGCCGCTCGTCGGCGGTGAGCGACCGCTCGTCGCGCGCCGGGGGCCGTCCGCCGATCCTCCTTGCCGACCTCCCGCTCCGCGGAGCAGATTGCCGCGACCGATCCGTCAATACGGACAGGAGGAATGAGATGGAAGCTGGTCGAGTTGGTCCCGGGCCGGTGGTGTGTGCGCGGGAGGCGGACGTGGCCCCGGCGCCGGATCCCACGGGTGGGCGGGGCGCCATGGCGGGGTGGACCCCTGCCGATCCGGGTCCGCTGGGCCTGGCCGGGTTCGCCGGTACGACGTTCGTGCTCAGCCTGATCAATTCGAAGCTGGTCGGCAGCCACGCCGCGCCGGGTGGCGGCCTGTTGCCGATGGTTGCGGGGCTGGCGCTCGCCTACGGCGGCATCGCCCAGCTCGCTGGCCGGGATGTGGGAGTTCCGCACCGGCAACACGTTCGGTGCGGTGGCGTTCTGCTCCTACGGCGCCTTCTGGATCTCGTTCTACTTCATCGTGCATTCAGTGCGGCGAGAACGCGCCGACCGAGGTGTTCAGCGGGCTCGGTCTGTACCTGTGGATGTGGGGGATCTTCACCACCTACATGTTCTTCGCCTCGCTGCGGACAACCGGGGCCGTCGCGCTGGTGTTCCTGCTGCTGGCGATCACGTTCATCCTCCTGGGCATCGGCAACTCGGCGCTGGCCGGTGGTCATGCCGCGATCAACGCACGATCAAGATCGGTGGCTACGTCGGGATCGCGACCGCGATCGCGGCTTGGTACGCGTCGTTTGCGGCGGTGATCAACTCGACGTTCGGCCGCGGTCGTCTGCTGCCGGTGTTCCCGCTCAGGAGGGTCTGAACCTCGACCGCAGCGACGGTAGCGGCCTGGCTGCTGGTAGTAACGTAAACAGGCAGATTCGCCGCATATCTGTAGCGCCAGGGCGCCGGCGCTCCGGGCCGGCGCCTCGGTCGCGCTCGTCGATCCCGCAAGCGGAGAAGGAGAGGCTCTCGATGGCAGACACGACCCAGGACACGGCCACGGAGGAGGAGGTCGAGTACTCCGAGGACAAGATCGCCGTCCACTGGCGGGAAGAGGAGTACGTCGAGCCGCCTGAGCAGTACACGGAGCAGGCGAACGCCAACGACAAGTCGATCCTCGAGCGCTTCGCTCCGGAGAACTTCCCGGACTGCTTCGTCGAGTACGCCGAGCTGCTCGACTGGGACAAGAAGTGGGATGAGATCGTCGACACGAGCAACCCGCCGTTCTTCAAGTGGTGGGTCGGCGGGAAGCTGAACGCGTGCGTCAACTGCGTCGACCGGCACCTCGAGTCACGCGGCGATGAGAACGCGATCATCTGGGTCGCCGAGCCCGAGGACGACGAGACCGGTCGAGATCACCTACAAGGAGCTGCACCGCCGGGTCAACGAGTTCGCCGCGCTGCTGAAGGACTTCTGCGGCGTCAAGCCGCAGGACCGGGTCACCTTCCACATGCCGATGGTCCCCGAGCTGCCGGTGGCGATGCTGGCCTGCGCGCGGCTGGGCGTGATCCACTCGCAGGTGTTCGGCGGCTTCAGCGGCGCGGCCTGCGGGCCAGCGGATGGGCGACGCCAAGAGCACGATCCTGGTCACGATGGATGCCTACTACCGCAACGGCGATCTGATCGACCACAAGATCAAGGCCGACGAGGCGGTCGAGGCGGCCAAGAAGGAGGGGATCGAGGTCGAGAAGATCCTCGTCTTCCGGCGCATCCCCGGCGAGTACCACTCCGAGTCGGAGATGGTCGAGGGCCGCGACTACTTCGTCGACGAGCTGCTCAAGGACTACGAGGGCCAGGAGGTCGAGCCCGAGTCGATGGCGGCCGAGGACACGCTGTTCCTGATGTACACGAGCGGCACGACCGGCCGGCCCAAGGGCGCCCAGCACTCGATCGGCGGCTACCTGAGCTACGTCACCGGGACGTCGAAGTACTACCAGGACATCCACCCCGAGGACACCTACTGGTGCTTCGCCGACATCGGCTGGATCACCGGGCACTCCTACATCGTCTACGGGCCGCTGGCTCTGGGCACGACGACCGTCATGTACGAGGGCGTGCCCACCTACCCGGATGCCGGGCGGCCGTGGCGGATCGCCGAGAAGCTCGGCGTGGACATCTTCCACACCGCGCCGACGACGATCCGGATGCTGCGCAAGGTCGGTGCCGGACGAGCCGGCGAAGTACGACTACCACTTCAAGACCATGACCACCGTGGGCGAGCCGATCGAGCCCGACGTGTGGCGCTGGTACTGGAAGGTCGTCGGGCAAGGGCGAGGCGGCCATCACCGACACCTGGTGGATGACCGAGACCGGCGGCTTCCTCGGCTCGACGCTGCCCTTCCTGCAGCCGATGAAGCCCGGCAGCTGCGGACCCGCGGCGCTGGGCATCCAGCTCGTGATCTACGACGAGAACGGCGAGGAGATCCCCAAGGGCTCGGGCAAGGCGGGCTACATCTGCGTGCGCAACCCGTGGCCGGGCCGGATGCTCACCGTGTGGGGCCAGGACGAGCGGTTCATCGACACCTACTACAAGCGGTTCAACAAGGACTCGAACAGCAAGGACTGGCAGGACTGGCCGTTCATGTGCGGCGACGGCGCCCAGCAGTCCGAGGACGGCTACTTCCGGATCCTGGGCCGGATCGACGACGTGATCAACGTCGCCGGCCATCGCCTCGGGACCAAGGAGCTCGAGTCCGCGGCGATCGAGGTCGACGAGGTGGCCGAGGCCGCCGCGGTGCCCGGTGTTCGACGAGACGCGCGGCAAGGTGGTCGAGATGTACATCGCGCTCAAGCCGGAGGTCGAGGGCCGCGACGAGGAGGTGGCCAAGAAGGTCTCCGACGCAGATCGAGTACGGACATCGGCAAGATCGCCCGGCCCAAGAACGTGTGGGTCGTGCCCGACATGCCGAAGACCCGCGTCGGCAAGATCATGCGCCGGGTGATCGCCGGCATCTCCAACTTCGCCGACGTCGGCGACGTCTCGACGCTCGCCAACCCGGAGGTCGTCGAGCAGATCCGGATCAGGTCCAGGGCGACCAAGAAGGAGCGCGGCGAGGACACCCAGGAGCTCTCCAAGGAGGAGGAGAAGGAGATCGCGGAGTTCGGGTCTAAGTCCGAGTAGATCGGGACCCTGCGGGCCACTCCGAAAGGCGTTGCGCTTAGCGCGCGAACCCTTTCGGAGCGGCCCGCAGGCCTCTCACCTCTGAGCCCCTCCCCATAACCCTCGCCCCTAAGCGCGCAGTCGCGTCCCAGTTCGGCCACGTGCCGGCGGGCCACGGGGATCGTGCGGCCGTCGGCGAAGGCCAGTTCGGCGGTGCCGCCGAACTGGGGGCGGAGCTCGACGGCCTTGTTGAGGTTGGCCACGTACTGGCGGTGGACGCGGACGAAGCCGTGCGGCTCCCAGCGATGCTCCAGGTCGGTCAGCGTGGAGCGCAGCAGATAGCGGCCGTCCTCGACCACGATCGCGCACGAAGTCGCCGTGCGACTGGACGTAGAGGATCGAGCTGCGGGGGATCGAGCCGGGTCGAGCCCGAGCGCACGTTGGCCACGGCCACGACCTCGCTCTCGCCGCCTGACGGTCGCGTCTCGCTGCTCGCCGTTCGGCGACTCGGCCGACCGCCGCCGCGACCCGCTCGAGCGCCTCCTCGACCCGCCGGCGGCCGACCGGCTTGAGCAGGTAGTCCAGGGCGTGGAGCTCGAAGGCGTCGACGGCCGCCGTGTCGTAGGCGGTGACGAACACGAGCTGCGGGGGCGCGGCGAAGCGGCGGAGCACGCGGGCCAGCTCAAGGCCATCGAGATCCGGCATCCGCACGTCGAGGAAGATCGCGTCGTAGGACTCGGCCGAGGCCTTGACCAGCGCGTCGTGGCCGTCGCCGGCGCACTGCGACCGTCTCGACCATCGGCGAAGCCGCGGAGCAGGCGGGCCAGATCCTGGAGCTGCGAGCGCTCGTCGTCGACGGCGAGGATCTTCAGCCGCTGTGCTCATCGCGGCCATGGGCTGGCGCCAGCTCGAGTCCGCTCGCGGCTCGGCCTGGAGGTTCGGGACCGTCATCACCGCCGTCGTCCCGACGCCCGACCCCGGACTCGATCCGCAGCGCGTAGCGCTCCCCGAACGTGGCCCGCAGCCGCGCGTCCACGTTCGAGACGCCGATTCCGCCGCCCGCGCCGGCCAGCACCGACGGGCACGCGCTCGGGCTCGATCCCGGCGCCGTCGTCGCACACCCGCAGCTCGACGTCGCCGCCCGTGATCCGGGCCGACGATCTCGACCCGCCCGGATCCGGCCCGCCGCTCGACCCCGTGCCGGACCGCGTTCTCGACCAGCGGCTGGATCGACATCGCGGGGACCACGGCGCCGCGCGCCTCGGCGGGAACGTCGATCGTCACGCTGAGGTCCGCGGAAGCGGGCCTGCTCGAGGCGCAGGTAGCGCTCGACGTGGTCGATCTCCTCGCCCAGCGTGACGTAGGAGCGTCCGTCGCGGAACAGGTAGCGCGTGAACTGGGCGAAGTCGATCAGGAGCTCCCGGGCCTCCTCGGGGCGGTCGTGGATCTCGCCCGCCACGGCGGCCAGCGCGTTGTAGATGAAGTGCGGGGAGATCTGGGCCCGCAGCGCGCGCAGCTCGGCCTGGGCCAGACGCCGCTCCTGCTCGGCCACCACCGAGAGCTCGACCTGGGCCGAGACCAGGCTCGCCGCCTCCTGGACGACTCGGAGCTCGGCCTGGCTCGGGCGCCCGACGGCGCGGTAGAAGGCGATCAGCGTTCCCACGCGCTTGCCCTGGACGACCAGCGGCGCCAGCACCGCCGAGCGCAGCGGGCAGGTGGGATCCGAGGAGACGAGGCGGGGCTCGATGTGGACACGGTGATCCGGCGTGCGGGCCAGCAGCCGCGGATAGGAGGTCGCCCGGGCGCACCTGCTCCCGCCCCTCGCCGTCGATCGCCAGGACGGCTCGGGTGTCGGCTAGCGCGATCGCCGCGGCGCCGGTGAGGGCGCGCAGATGGGGGACCGCCTTCTCGGCGCTTCGGCTCGTCAGTCCTCGGCGCAGATGCGGGAGCGTTGCCGTGGCGGCATGGAGCGCGGACTGCATTCCGATCGCCTCCGGCGCCTCCTGCGCGCGCCGAGCCTTGATGACCGTCCAAGCGGCGGCCATGATCAGGGCAAGCCCTACCCCAAGCAGGATTCCGATTGCGAAATCCATCTCCTCTCAGCTCACAGCTTACTGTCGGTTGAGGCGGCGGCGGCGGAGCGCAATCATGCGCCCATGACCTCATCCGCCCGCATCACCTCCTACGAGCAGGCCCGCGACGAGCACCGCTGGGTGGTGCCAGAGCGCTACAACATCGCCGCCGACGTCTGCGACCGCCATCCCGCAGACAAGCTGGCGATGATCCACGAGGATTTCCAGGGCACGGTCCGGCGGGTCGAGTGGGGCGAGATCCAGGAGAAATCGAACCGCTTCGCCAACGTGCTCGCCGCTCATGGCGTCGAGCCGGGCGACCGCGTGGCCATGCTCCTGCCTCCGACGCCGGAGACCGCGGCGGCCTTCTTCGGAACCTGGAAGACCGGAGCGATCCTCCTCTCGATGTCCGTGCTCTACGGCGATGACGGCATTCGTCACCGGATGACCGACTCGCAGCCCAAGGTGCTCCTGACCAATGCCGCCAATGCCGACCGCGTCGAGCGCTCACTCGTCGAGCACCTGCTGATCCTCGACGACGAGCTGCTGGGCCAGGGCGGCCCCGCCTTCAACTGTGTCGACACCGCCGCGGAGGACCCGGCCCAGCTCTACTACTCCTCCGGGACCACGGGCCTGGCCAAGGGCATCCTCCACGCTCACCGCTACCTGCTCGCGCACGAGGAGTTCATCTACTGCCACGACGTGCGCGACGGCGAGGTCTTCCACGGTATGGGTGAGTGGGCGTGGGCGGCCGGCATCTGCCCCCTCATCGGCCCCTGGCGGCACGGCGCGGTCCAGGCCGTCTATCAGCGCGAGGGCGGGTTCGACCCTCACAAGCAGCTGGCGTTCCTCTCCCGCCACGAGGTGACCAACGTATTCGGAACTCCGACGGCGATCCGCTCGATGATGTCGATCGAGGACGCCGGGACCAGGTATCCGCAGAAGTTCCGCATCGTCTGTTCCGCCGGAGAGCCCCTGAACCCGGAGGCGATTCGCTGGTTTCGGGAGCAGTACGGCCTCACCGTGCTCGACTACTACGGTCTCACCGAGTCCTATCCGCTCGTGGCCAACTATCCCTTCATGGAGGTCCGTGAGGGCTCCATGGGGCGCCCCATGCCCGGGTGGGAGGTGGCGATCCTCGACGAGGACGAGCGCCCGGTCAAGCAGGGGGAGCGGGGGGAGATCTGCCTCAAGGCGCGCTCCAACCCCCACTACCCGCTGGGCTACTGGAACCGGCCACGGGACTCCGAGGAGGTGTTCGGCGGGGACTGGTTCCACACCAAGGACGCCGCCCGTACCGACGAGGACGGCTACTTCTGGTACGAGGGCCGCGCCGATGACGTGATCATCTCCGCCGGCTACCGGATCGGGCCCTTCGAGGTCGAGTCCGCGTGCCTGGAGCATCCGGCCGTCGCGGAGGCGGCGGCGGTGGCCGCGCCGGACGAGCGGCGCGGAAACGTCGTCAAGGCGTTCGTCGTGCTGGCTGCGGGCCACGAGCCCACGGAGGCCCTGGCCGAGGAGATCAAGGCCTTCGTCCGCGACCACCTCTCCGCCTACGCCTACCCGCGCCAGGTCGAGTTCGTGGACGAATTGCCCAAGACCCTGACCGGCAAGATCAGGCGGATCGAGCTGCGCCAGCGGGAGCAGTCACCGGGCGTTTGACTGACGCCAGTAGCTGAGCTACCGTCGCCAGACGCTCGTGGGGGAGGGCGGCGACAAGATGCGAGAAACAGCAAGCCACACGGCTCGCGGGGGCCTCACGCTGCTCACCAGGCTGAGCCTCATGGCGGCTGCGCTGGGCTGCCTACTCACGCTCGCGGTGCCGGCTCAGGGCGCCACGGCGTTCCGGCCTCGGATAAAGGGCGCGCTCGGCCTGGTGGCCCCAGCCGACCGGCAGGGCCGCCTGGTCGCCCACGACGTCGCCAGCGGCGCCCTGACGCCGCTCCTCTACCACGGTGGCCCGGCGATGTCGGGTGGCGTCAGGGTGCACACGATCTTCTGGAATGCACCCGGCCATCCCTTCCAGGGCTCACCCGGCGGGGGAACCCCAACCTACACGGGGCTGATTCAGCAGTTCTTCAGCGACGTCGCCGCCGCCACCGGCTCTTCAGGCATGTGTACCAATGCGGACTGCAACATCTTCACCGTCGCGCGCCAATACGGCTCCGGGACGACGGCGGCTCAGATCGTCCCGGGCTCCTACAGCATCAGTTACAACCCGGCCAGCGACTCGGTCAACGACACCGACCCTTACCCCAGCAAGACCTACCAGTGCGCTTCGCCGGCCGGCACCGCGGTGTGCCTCACCGATGCTCAGATCCAGGCCGAAATCGACGACATCATCCAGAGCACGCCAGGCACCCCGCGGGGGCTGACCAACCTCTGGTTGGTCTTCCTGCCCCCCGGCGTCGATGAGTGCATCGGTCCCGGCTCGTGCGGGACGAATGCCTTCGCGGCCTACCACTCCGTGTCGGACATCCGCGGACACGGGGTGACCATCTACGCGGTGGGCATCGACCCGATCATCGAGGCTCCGGTGGGGCCCGGTGCCGATCCGCAGGGGTACCCCGACGCCGAGGTGGCGATCGACGCGGCCAGCCACGAGACCAACGAGGCGATCACCGACCCCGAGGGCAACGGCTGGATGGATCCCAACGGCAACGAGGTGGCCGACAAGTGTGAGACCGGGCCCCAGACTGGGACCCCGCTCGGCTTCGCTCCCGACGGCTCGCCCTATAACCAGGTGATCAACGGGCACGAGTATCTGCTCCAGGAGATCTGGGCCAACTCCGACGCAGGGGGCAACGCCGACTGCGTCCAGTCGAGCTCCACAACGACGAGTCAGCTGCCCCTGCCCCAGGTCAACCTCAGGCAGTTCAACCCAGTGATCACCGGCAACGTCAACCGGCCCGGCGGCGGCGGGATCCGGGTCCAGGTCTCGCTGCTGCGGGAGGGACTGAGCGGCAGTCCGGTGACCGTGGCCCGCGCTTCGACTCTCACCGCGGGCGACGGAAGCTGGCGCCTGTCGCTGGGCAAGCATGCCCCGGGGGACGACCGGGATGAGATCGATATCGACTACACGGGAGCGAACGCGCCGACGCCGAACCATCAGGTGATCCTGACCGGCAACGGCGGAAACCCGTTCACCGAGGCCGGCTGGATGGGCTGGACGGCGATGGATGAGGGCAGCCTGGCCTCGAACGGGCCGAGCGGCTCGTCGCTGACCATGGCCCCGTGCTTCCAGGTCGGAACGCTCGGCTTCACCCTCGACGGCGTCGCGTCCAGGGAGTCGCCCAACGAACTCTGCAACACCGAGACCGACGCGGCCACGGCCAGCACCCCGCACATCACGCGTGGCGACACCCTGACCTGGACCTCCAACGACAACCGCGCCTTCGACGCGCCGACGGCCCCCGCCCCCAACCTCTTCGGCGGCTTGGTCAGCCTCACCGCGCCGGTGGGCGAGGCAGGCTCGCTTCCGGCCTTCCAGAGCCCGCTCACGACCTTCACCCCAGGGGGCTTTCCCAACTGCACGGCCGACCTGGAGTTCCAGGAGGTCGCCTGCACCGGGCTCGTGCCCGGTGAGCGCTACACGGTCATCGATGGCCGCGAGCGCGCGCCGGCGAACGCCGATAACACGGGTCTCGTGGTGGCGTCGCTACGGGTGCGCCGCGGCGACCTGGTCTCGCTGTCCAACGGCGTACGCAGCCTGACCACCCTGCGCGTAGCCCATCTGAAGGTGCGGATCCTCGGCGAGCAGGCGTTCATCGGCGGGGGGACCTGCCAGGCCGGCGACTACTTCGGCACCCCGCTGACCAAGCCGCCCACAACGACGGCGGCGGGGTTGCCGACCGATCCCACCAATCCGACCACGGGCGGGGCGGCGCTGACCGGACAGGTCTGTCCGAGCAACGGGCACGCGGCCGGCCTGCCCAGCACCAGCATCGCCCAGACCGACGATCGCAGCGGCGGAGTCACCGAGACCGAGGTGCCCGACATCGAGGACACCTCACCGATAGAGGGCGAGACCATGTACGGCCGCTTCACCGCCCTGGCCGAGTCCGGCCTCGCCCTGGCCAGCAACGACGTTCTTCCCACCGACGTGGTGACGCGGATCTCGCTGAGCATCTACACCGCCGGCGGGACCAGGATTCTCACCCTCCGCAACGTTGACACCCGCAGTGGCGCCGTTGTGCCGGCGCTGGTCCCCGGACGCTACGAGGCCCTCTGGACGCTGACCGACTTCAACGGCGACACCCGGCTGGTTGGAACGCGGTTCATCGAGCGCGCGGGACGGGCCGGGTCGGGACCGACAGCGAACGTCAGGTGCGCGCACCGGGCGGGCAGCCGAATCCGCTGCGCCGTGAGCTTCCCCGCCTACTCCCAGATCCAGGGGAGCGTGAGCATGCGCCTGTCCCGGGGCGGAGCCGTGATCGGCCTCGGCCATGCCGTGGTGCGGCGGGGCCAGGCCACAGTCACCCTGTCCGAGCTCGTGGCGCCGAGCCGCGGCAGCTGGCACGCGACGCTCGTGCTCACCGGCTCACGGATCGAGCCGGTGACGATCCAGGCCGGGGTCAGAGGACTCTAGGCCGGCGGGCGCGCTGCGGGCGGCTCTACCCGCCGCCCGCCCGAGCGTGGCTGCGCATCTCCGAGAGGATCCGCTCAAGCCGCGGCTCCGCCTCCCGATCGACGTGCCGCATGGCCCCCGCGACCGCCGGGTGAACCGAGGCAATCTGGGAATGCATCTCATGGGCCACGGCGCGGTAGCTCGGATGACCCTCGCGGCCCGAGCGGAGCTCGATCAGCTGCATCGCCTCCCGGGCGTTGAGGTCAAGGATGAAACGGATCCGGTAGCCGAGACAGAGGGCATAGGGCGCCGCCATGGGCAGGCCTTGGTCTCGCAGCCTTTCGTACTCGGTGGCCGAGATCTCAAGCGCCCGGCGGTAGTCATCGCCACAGCCCGCCAGCTCGACCTGCTCGGGGACCCCGGCGCCGAGGTCAGGAGTGAGCGACTGCCACTGCACGGTCAACATGCGGTGACGCTGGAGGTCACGGAAGGCACCGTAATCCGCGACGATCTCGAACCGGTAGCGAAGTGCCTCGAAGCCGCGCCCGGGACGGTGGCGGCGGTTCGAGCGCCGGCCCACCAGCGCGCCCAGGAGCTCCTCCCGCTCTTCGCCGCCCAGGCCACCCACGGCGTCCCGGATCGCTTCCTCGGACCCATGGCTTGACTCGAAGAGGAGCGCGGCGAGGAGGTCGTCCTCATCGCCCTCGGCGCGCAGGAGCTTGACCGAGGGGCCGGGATCCATCTCGCCCGGCTCCTGCAGCCCCAGGCGCTCGGACCAGCGCTCCCCCGCCCGGGTGCGTGTTTCCAGATACCGGACCCATTCGCCGCCCCGCTCCGGCCGCTCGACGCGGGACACGAAGCTCGGCATCACCGCCTGGATCTCCTCGAGGATCATCCGCCCGTAGGACTGTGCTTCAGGCAGGGGGTGGGCCATCAGATGGAGGATCAGCTGCTCGTAGGTCTGGCCCGTGGCGTAGATCCCCATGTGGGAGAGCGAACTCGCCGGGAGGAGTCCTCGGAGCAGGTCGAGCGCCTTGGCCTTGATGGCGCGGGCGTGCGCCGGGCCCGGCTCGTCGGCGCGCCGGGGGAACTCCCGGTCCGCCCAGGCGACGACACGCGGAAGCGAGCGCGAGTAGGTGGTGAAGAGCTCATCCATCGCTTCCACGTAGTGCGGTCCGAGCTCGGGGTCCCGGTAGTAGCGATAGCCCCCAGGCGGCTCCGGCATGGGGGCGTCGTAGGCGATGTAGCGAGTCGACTGCTCGAGGTAGGCGCCGAGCCGTGGGCGCTGGAGGATCTTCGTCAGGACATTCGAGACCCACTCGCAGGCCACGTGGGCGCCGCCCAGCTGCGCCACCGAGTCATCACCGAAGCCGACGAAGATCCGCTCGTAGAGCTCGGACGCGCGAGCCCCCTCGCCGCCGTCCCAACCCCCGGTGGTCGGGAGATCGGCGGCGAACTCGTCCAGGAACAGCCGCCGCAGCGTGCCGGGATAGCGGCTGTAGCGAGCAAAGAGCGCCCCCTTGACGGTCTCCGGCAGGTTGACGAGCCCGAAGACGGGTCGGTCGAGATTCGTGAAATGCGCCCGCAGACGCTCACGCTCAGGCTCGGTGAAGCTCTCGACCGGGTACTCCACGGGCCGCTGATCGTAGCGGCGCTCTCGGCGTCCCCGGCCTGAGCCGGGGAGAGCTACTCAGCCTGCGGCGTCCGGGCTTCCGGTCGACTGGCTGCCTTCCTTGGAGGAGCCGGAGTCTTCGGTCGATTCCTTGCTGCCATCCTTGTCCGGCGCCTCGCCGCTGCCGCCGCTGGGCGCCGAGGGCTCCTCGTTGTTCTGATTGGAGGCGTCACCCGGGGCGGACTGATCCCCGAAGGTCTCCTCGGTGTCGCTGCGTCGATCTTCCATGGGAGGCGGGCTACCCGGGATTGACGCGGCGGACACCGCATCCGGCGCGGCCTTTAGAACAGGCCGACGATCGAACGGCCGGCGTGGGCGGCGAAGTGGAATAGGGGCGAGGGGAATATGCCGAAGACGATGACCGCCGCGGACGAGGCCAGGGCGACGTAGGCCACCTCGAAATGCAGGCTGCGGGGGGCGGTGGCCTCATGGGCCTCGGCGTCGGCCTCCTGGGAGCCGCCGGCCATGACCGGCCGGGTGGCCAGCGCCGGACGCATCCAGATCATGGCCACGACGCGCAGGTAGTAGCCGAGGGAGATCATCGAGCCGATCACGAGCACGATGGCCAGCCAGGTGTAGGCGCCGCTGACGAGCGCGTTGATGAGCTGGAACTTCGCGATGAAACCGACCGTGCCGGGGATCCCGGCCAGGCCCAGCATGCCGATCGTCATCGGCCAGGCGAGCCAGGGATTCCGGGCACCGAGGCCGCTCAGGGCGGTGATGTCGTCCCGGAGATCGGGCCGCTCACGCTCCATGGCCACGATCACCGCGAACGGAGCCAGGTTCATGCCCAGGTACGCGAGCAGGTACAGGACCGTAGCCTGGATTCCCAGTTGCGTGCCCACCACGACGCCCGTGAGCATGTAGCCCGCCTGGGCGACGCCGGAGTACCCCAGCATCCGCTTCAGGGAGGTCTGACCCAGGGCGCCCACGTTGCCGACGATCATCGTGACCGCCGCCACCGCCGCGACCATCGGCGCCCAGGTGTTCTGGGCCCCGATCGCGGCCACGTCGAAGAAGCGCAGGAACACAACGAGGGCGGCGGCCTTGGTTGCCGTGGCCATGAAGGCGGTGATCGGGGTGGGGGCCCCCTCGTAGACATCGGGCGTCCACTGGTGAAACGGAGCCACTGAAGCCTTGAAGGCGAAGCCGACGATGATCAGGCCCAGGCCGGTGAGGAACATCGGATCGCCGAGCGATCCTCCGGCGAGCTTGCCCGTCCCCGCGACGGCGCCGATGGCCGAGAAGTCGGTCGCGCCGGTGGCGCCGTAGACGAGGGCGAGCCCGTAGAGCAGGGTGGCCGAGCCCACCGAGCCGATGATCAGATACTTGAGCCCTGACTCCAGCGCGCCCTCCCGCCGGGTCTCCGAGGCGCAGAGGATGTAGAGCGGGATCGATAGGAGCTCGAGACCCAGGAACAGCGTGATCAGGTTCTGGGACGAGACGAGCACCGCCATCCCGAAGATGCTGAGGAGCAGGAGGGCGTGATATTCGCCCTGGCCAGCCTCCCGCGGCGCGAAGGCGCGCCAGGACAGGAGCACGGCGGCGATGCCCGACGCCGCGAAGAGCATGTCGACCTCCAGGGCGAGATCGTCGATCCGGAGCGCGCCGGAGATGATCGAGGCCGGATGGTGGAAGCGCCAGATAGCCAGCCCGATCATGGCCAGGAGGCTCACGATCGATATCGCGGGGACGATCTGGCGGCGGATGAACCGAGCCCGGAAGAGGCCGACCATCAGGACCACGAGGCCGCCGCCCGCGGCCGCGATCAGCGGAGAGAACCCGGCCCAGTCGATGTGGGGGCCCTTGAGGTGGTGTGCGGTGGCGAGGACGGCGATCATCGCTGCGCCACCCGTGTGGGTTGCGAGGCTCCGGCCGCGGCCACGGGCGCGACCACGGCGCGGACCGTCGGTTCGGAGCGCCGCAGGCCGAACTGGGGATAGAAGGCCAGGGCCAGGATCACGGCGACCAGGGCGGCGAGGGGAGCCGCGTCGGCCAGGCGCAGATCACGTGAGGCCACGAGCGGGCCGACCCGGTTGTGCATGCTCCCGATGAACAATCGGAGCGCGTAGTAGGCGGCCCCGACCACGCCGGTGAAGGCGATGATGGAGATGACGAGCTTGGACTTGAAGACTCCGAGCAGGATCATGAACTCGCCGATGAAGTTCGAGGACCCGGGCATGGCCAGCGTGGCCAGGGTGATGATCAGGAAGAGCGCCGCCAGCACCGGGGCCCGGAAGGCCTCCCCGCCCATGTCGCGCAGAAGCTCGGAGCCACCGGCCCGCATGGCCAGCGCGGCCACGATGAAGAACAGGGGCGCGGTGACCAGCCCGTGGTTGAGCATCTGCAGGAGTGCGCCCTGGGCGCCCTCGGGACGCAGGGAGAAGATGCCCAGGGTGATGAAGCTGAGCTGGGCCACGCTCGAGTAGGCAACGACCATCCGCGCGTCGGGGGTGGTGAAGGCGACGGCCGTCCCCCAGAGGATGGAGACCAGCGCAACCACGAGCAGAAGCATCTGGAAGTGCACGGCCGCGTACGGGAAGAGGGGCAGGACGATGCGCAGGAAGCCGTAGGCGGCGACCTTGGAGACAACGCCGGAGAAGACGGCGACGGCCGGGATCGGCATCGACTTGTAGCCGTCGGCCAGCCAGCCGTGGAACGGGACGAGCGGCATCTTGACCAGGAAGGCGAAGGCGAAGCAGAGGAAGATCCATTCCTGCGAGGCGTGCGAGAGCGGCAGATGCTGGAGCGAGCTGAGGACGAAGGTGATGGGCGCGCCATGCTGGGAGGCGGCGAGCGTCCCGGTGGCGATCGCGGCCGCGAGCATGAAGAACGAGCCGACCAGGGTGTAGACGACGAGCTTGGTCGTGGCCCGGATGCGATCGCCCGTGCCCCACATCCCGACCAGGAAGTAGAACGGGATCAGCATGAGGTCGAAGAAGGCCACGAACAGAGCCAGATCCTGAGCGCAGAAGGCGCCGAGGACGGCGCTCTGGGCGAGACCGAAGTGGAAGTAGAAGAGGCGAGGTCGCTCCCATTCCCGGAAGGCCGCCCAGGCCAGGGAGGCGGTGAAGAGCACGCAGGTCAGGACGATCAGGGCGACGTTCAAGCCATCGAGCCCGAGCTTGTAGTGGATCCCCAGCGAGGAGATCCACACCTGGTCGGTCCTGAACTGAAGCCCGGCCTGCCCGAGCTTGAAGCGGGCCAGGAACGAGATCGCCACGCCCAGAGTGACGACACCGCCCGCCACGGTGGCCCAGCCCACGAACGGGCGCGGCATCAGCGCCGCGATCAGCCCAACGACGAGGGGAAGCCAGATGAGGATCGACAGCGTCACTAGCTGCTGACCAGGAAGTAGAGGGCGACGACGGAGATGAAGAAGACCATGGCCGCGGCGTAGTAGCGCAGGAAGCCTGTCTGGGCGCGCCTGACCGCGGCCGAACCCGCCCGGACGAAGCCCGTCGCCCCGCCGGTGACGATGTCGCCGATGACGATCCGCTCGAGCCCCCCGCTCGTCACGCCCCCGAGCCACAGCGCCGGCCTGACCACGGCGAAGTCGATCAGCTCATCGATGTACCACTTGTTGACCAGGAACCGGTGAAGCCAGGGCAGGCGCCCCTCGAGTGACGTGGAGGTGCCTGGCATGACCACCCAGATCCGGTAGGCGGCGGTGATCCCGACTACGGCGATGACCGCGCCGATGATGAGCCCGACCCAGGAGGTGCCGGTGGATTCGTGCAGGCTGGCCAGCCGAGAGTCGGCAAAGGTTGGAGCGAGGAACTTGCCCACGGCGTCGTCAACGCCGGGAATCTGGAGCGCGCCGGCGACCACGGCAAGCAGCGCCAGGGTGCCCATGGCGATCCTCATGGGCCACTCGCGCTCGGCGATGAAGTGACCCGGGCCGGGGAAGCCGACGTCGGTGTCCTCCTCCTCGCCGGTGAGCGGGTTGCGGGGAACCTCGGCGTGGGCCAGGTGGCCCTGCTCGAGCTCCCGCGCTTCTGCCACCGGCTCGCCCAGGAAGGCGCGGAAGATCATCCGGAAGGTGTAGATCCCGGTGAGCAGCGCACCGATGTAGCCGGCGATCCCGAGGATCAGAAAGCCCCCGCCCCGGTGATCGAGGTAACCGATGATGTCGTCCTTCGAGAGCCAACCCGAAAAGGGCGGCAGGCCCGACAGGGCCAGGCCGCCCACTAGGAAACACAGGAAGGTGAAGGGCAGCGCCCGCCGGAAGCCGCCCATCCGGTCCAGCGACTGCACGCCGGCCATGGCGCCGATGATCGAGCCCGCGGCCATGAACAGGAGCGCCTTGAAGAAGGCGTGGGTCATGAGGTGAAACAGGCCCGCGGAATAGGCGCCGACGGAGACGCCCATGATCATGTAGCCGATCTGGGACATGGTCGAGTAGGCGATGACGCGCTTGAGGTCGACCTGGACGATGGCGATCGTGGCCGCGATCAGCAGGGTCAGGCAACCGCCGATCGCCCCCACGTCGGCGGCCGTGGGCGCGTGCTCGAAGAGCGGGTGCATACGGGCGATCAGGTAGACGCCGGCGGTGACCATGGTCGCGGCGTGGATCAGGGCCGAGACCGGTGTCGGGCCCTCCATGGCGTCCGGGAGCCAGGTGTGGAGCGGCACCTGGGCCGACTTGGCGAACGCGCCCACGAGCAGGAGCAGGCAGGCGGCCACGAGGTCGGGGCTGTTGTGGCCGAAGACGTGGCGAACGTCGTGGAACGTCTTCAGGAAGCTGACCGTGCCGGTGTGCTTGAACAGGAAGAACGTGCCCAGCACGAGGCCGACGTCGCCGACAACGTTGATGACGAACGCCTTGAGCCCGGCCCGGGTGGCCGTCGCGCGGCGGTACCAGAACGAGATGAGCAGGTACGAGGCGGCGCCCACGAAGGCCCAGCCGACGATCAGGAGGACGAAGTTGCCCGCCAGCACGAGCAGCAGCATCGAGAAGACGAAGAAGTTCAGGTAGCTGAAGTAGCGCCGGTAGCCGCGGTCCTCCCACAGGTAGGAGACCGAATAGAGATGGATCAGCGACGAGACCCCGGAGACGATCAGGATCATGAACACCGACAACGGGTCGACGAGGATCTGGAGCTTGGCGTCGACGCCGACGGAGTTGTCGTAGCTCCACAGGCTTGAGGTGAGCTCGCGGTGCTCCGGGCTGCGGCCGAGGAGCTTGATGAAAACGATCACGCTGAACCCGAAGCCCAGCGCGATGGCCAGGGTCCCGATCCACCCGGCGCTCCGGCCCGGGAGCCAGCGGTAGCTCAGCGCGATGACCGCTGTCCCGACGAGCGGGCACAGGAGCACGAGCCACGCGAACGTGGTGACCGACGGGGCCTTCATCTAGCCGTGAAGCTCTGACAATTCATCGACGTCGATCGGGAGCCGCCGCCGGTAGATGGCCACGATCAGCCCCAGGCCGACCGTCACCTCGCAGGCGGCGACAACCATCACGATCAGGGCGAAGATCTGGCCGGCCTCGGTGCCCCACATGCGAGCGAAGGCGACGAGCGACAGGTTGGCTCCGTTGAGCATCAGCTCGAGGCAGAGCAGGATGACCAGAGGGTTGCGCCGGGCGAGGACGCCGCCGGCGCCGATGCAGAAGATGAGCGCCGAGACGACGAGATACCAGCCGATGGCCACCTACCAGCCTCCCCGGTCGATGTCGGCTGCGCCGCCAACGGTCTCAACCTCCGGCTGGAGCGGCTCCTCGCGGGAACCGGAGCGGACCCCGGCGCCCTCGGCCATCGTGCCCACGTAGCCGGGCTGAGTGGCCGTGATGTGGAGGTCGTCCGGCGTCTCGGGCTCGTCGGTCTCCTCAAGGCCGGCCCGGCGGCGGGCCAGGACGACGGCGCCCACGGCGGCGACGAGGAGGAGGATCGAGGCCGCCTCGAAGGGGAAGAGGAACTTGGTCAAGAACAGGGTTCCGATGTGCTGCGGGGTTCCGAAGCCGTGGACGTAGGGCGCGCCCGCATGCTTGACGCCGGCGAGCGCCGTGCCGAGCATGGCGATGCAGAGCTCGACGGCCAGGGCGATGGCGAAGAGCGGGCCCAGGACCCGCAGGGCGCCCGCGCTGGGCAGAGCCTGGCCGCCCCCCACGTAGGCGACCACGAACACGTAGAGCACCATCACGGCGCCGGCGTAGACGACCACCTGGGCGGCGGCCACGAACTCGGCCCGGAGAAGGAGGAAGAGCGCGGCCAGCGAGACGAGATGGAAGGCCAGCGCCAGCACGCTGTAGAAGGGGTCACGCAACGACACCACGCCGATGGCGCCGGCCAGGGCGCCGATGGCGGCGATGAAGAAGAAGACGGCGCTCAAGGGTGGGCTCTCCGCATGCTCACTCGCCCTCCGTCCGCAGCGGCGTGCGCTCGACCGCCTCGGCGAGCAGCATCTCCTTGGTGAAGATGAGATCCGACCGCGTGTAGTCGGAGAGCTCGTAGTCGTGGCCCATGGTGATGGCGTCGAACGGGCAGGCGACCTCGCAGTAGCCGCAGAAGATGCAGCGGCTCAGGTTGATCTCGTAGACGGCGGCGTAGCGCTCGCCGGCCGAGACCCGGTTCTCCGGGGTGTTCTCGGCCGCCACGACGCGGATGCAGTCAGCTGGGCAGGCGGCGGCGCAGAGCGAGCAGCCGACGCACTTCTCAAGGCCGGTGTCCTCGAAACGGTGGAGCTTGTGGCGGCCGCGGAAGCGCGGGTAGACCGGCGTCTTCTCCTCCGGGTACTGGATCGTCACCGGGCCCTCGACGATCCGCGCGAAGGTCGTCTTCAGTCCGCGGAGGGTCTCGCCGAAGGTGCGATAAAGGCTGGCCGCCGGCGAGACCGACGGCTCCCGGATGACCTGGATCACGTCGCCGGGGTCGTAGCTCATACGGTCACCAGGATTGCGGTCACGAGCAGGTTGAGCGTGGCCAGGGGGAGCAGGATCTTCCAGCCGAAGGACATCAGCTGGTCATAACGCAGGCGGGGCAGCGTCGCCCGGACCCAAATGAAGAAGGTCAGGAAGAGGAAGATCTTGGCCAGGACGACGATCGGGTCGACCCAGCCCGGGGGATGGATCCCGAAGGGCAGAAGCCAGCCTCCGAAGAAGAACGTGACCATGATCCCGGAGACGACGATCATGTTCGCGTACTCGGCGAACTCGTAGGCGACCCAGCCGGTGCCGCCGTACTCGGTGAAGTAGCCGATGATCTCCGAGTCGGCCTCGAGCAGGTCGAAGGGGGCGCGGTTGGTCTCGGCGAACGAGGCGACGAGGAAGATGAGGAACCCGACGATCTGCGGGATGAAGTACCACAGCCTCAACTGGGCGTGAACGACGCCGGTGAGCGACAGCGTCTGGGCGGTGATCACGCACCCGACCAGGGCGAGACCCTGGGAGACCTCGTAGGAGATGAGCTGCGCGGCGCCGCGCATCGCGCCGAGGAAGGCGTACTTCGAGCCGCTGGCCCAGCCCCCGAGCATGATCCCGTAGAAGGCGATCCCGCCGAAGGCGAATACGTAGAGGGGCCCGACCGAGACGTCGATTCCGTAGAGCCCAACGCGCTGGCCGAAGATGTGCTGAACGTTCCCGAACGGGATCAGGGCCAGAGCCGAGACCGCGGTGAGGATCGAGATCATGGGGGCGATCCGGTACAGGAAGCCGATGCTGGTGGCCGGCCGCGAGGGCTCCTTGGTGGCGAACTTGATGATCTCGGCCAGCGGCTGGAGCAGGCCGAAGGGTCCGACGCGGTTGGGGCCGTAGCGGGCCTGGAATCGGCCGAGCAGCTTGCGCTCGTAGACGATCAGGATCGGCAGGAGCAGGAAGATGACGGCGAAGATGGCCAGGGCCTTGATGATCTGGACCCACCACGGCTCATAGAAGGCGACGTCGGCGAGTCCGATCACGCTCCGTGCACCTCGAGCGTGGCGTGGGCCTTGCGCACCTCGACCAGCGGCTCGGTCAAAGCGTTGACCGAGTCCTCGGCCACCCCGCTGGCCAGGAAGACCGTCCCCTCAGGGACGCCGCTACGGACGGCGGCCTTGGCCCGGAGGGAGGTTCCGTTCTGGCTGATCTCGAGGATCTCGCCGGTCACGATTCCGAGCCGGCGCGCGTCCTCAGGCGAGAGCTCGGCCTGTTGGCGGGCGATCGTGTACTGGAGGGCGGGGGAGATCTCGACCTCCGGGGAGGCCCAGATGGGGCGATAGGTGCCAAGGCGGAGTTCGCCGTTCGTCGCCGCAGGGGTTTGGGTGATTTTGGCCTCTATGTTGGACTTATCTCCCACAGTGAAATCCGACGCCGCCTCACGCTCGGGCCAGCGCACACCCCTGCCGCCGATCTCTTCCAAAGTCAGTCCGCCGTAGAACGGAACCGCCTCGACAAGCTGCGCGAAGGCCATGCTGCTGGTCAGGACGCCCAGGTCCAGGCCCACTCGCTTGGCCACCTCGGCGATCACCGACCAGCCCGCCCGCACCTCGTGGGGGTGGGCGATCGCCGTGCGCAGGCGCTGGAGGCGGCCGTCGGGGTGGACGACGGTGCCGTCCTTCTCGGCGTAGGAGTCGGCGGGGAAGACCACATTGGCGTGCTCGGCGATTCCCTCGGTGAGAACCGAGGCGTGAGCGACGACGAGGCCGGCGCGGTGCATGGCGCGCTCCCAGAGCTCGCGATCGCCCCGGTCACGCAGGGGGTCGGTCTCGTACAGGTACAGCGCCGTGACCTCGCCCTCGGCCGCAGCCTCGGCGATCTCGGTGGCGCCGCGGGCTTCGTCGAGCCCGGTGTAGCCAGGCCCGGCACCGGGCAGCACCCCCGCCTCACGCAGACCGCGGCCGTTGGATCCGGCCGGGATCTCCAGCAGGCCGGCACCAGACCGTCCGCTCAATCCGAGGCGATCAGCGATCGTGAGCAGGTGGGGTAGCGCGGCCGGGGCCAGGCGCTCGCCCCACACGATGACGACGTCCTCGCCCCCGTCCCGCAGGAGGTCAGCCAGGCCCCGGGCTTCGGCCGAGGCGTCTCGGCCCCCGAGGGCCGAGGCCACGCCGGAGAGGAACTCGGCCTCGCCGCCCGGGGCGTAGCGGATCACCCGCTCGGCGTTCGCATCAAGCGCGCTCGGGCGGGCTGTGGCCACGACCAGGTTGACTCCCCGGCGCCGGACACCCTTGCGGATCCGCAGGTCGAGGATCGGCATGTCGTCGAGGGGATCGGTGCCGAGGACGATGATGGTGTGGGCAAACTCGAGGTCGGGCACCGAGGCCTGAAGCGCCGGGTCGGCCAGCGCCTGGGTCAGGCCGACCGAAGGGGCATCGTCAGCGCGGGAGTCGAGGTCGCCCGACTCAAGGCCCTCGCGGAGAAGGCGGCCGAGGAGGAATCCCTCCTCGTTGGTCGCCTGCCCTCCGACCAGGGCGGCCGTGCGGCCCTTGTGGCTCTTCAGGCCTGCGGCGACCTCGAGCGCACGCTCCCAGGAAACCTCGCGCAGGCGGCCGCCGTCCCGGACCATCGGCGCGGTGATGCGCTCGTCGACGTGCATGGCCTGATAGGCGAAGCGGCCCTTGTCGCACAGCCAGCCGTCATCCACGCCCGGGTTGCCGTTGGCATCGCGGGCGAGCACGCGCATGACCTTCTCGTCACGCACGGTGAACTCCACGTTGCACTGAGAGGGGCAGAGGGTGCAGATCCCAGCCGCAGCCTCGTTGTCCCAGGGCCGCGCCCGGAAGCGGTACGGCTTCGAGGTCAGCGCGCCGACGGGGCAGAGCTCGATGATGTTGCCGCTGAACGGAGCCACGTACGGGTGCCCGTCGTGGGTGGCGACGAACGTCTCGGCGCCGCGCTCGGCGAAGATCAGCTGGTAGTCCTCGGCCACCTCCTGGGAGAAGCGCACACAGCGGTAGCAGAGGATGCAGCGCTCACGGTCGATGGCGATGACCGGGGAGAGCGAGAGGGGCTTGATGAAGTGGCGCTTGGGCTCGATGAACCTACTGCGCCCGAGCCCCCACCCGAAGGTGATGTCCTGGAGCGGGCACTCGCCACCCTTGTCGCACACGGGGCAGTCCAGCGGGTGATTGACGAGCAGGAACTCGACCACCGCGTTCTGGGCGTGCCTGACCCGCTGGGTCTGAGTGTGGACGACCATCCCATCCTTGACCGGCGTCGAACACGACGTCTGCAGCTTGGGGATGCCCTCAATCTCGACCAGGCACATGCGGCAGGCGCCCACCGGGTTGCCGAGCTTGGGCTCGTAACAGAAGTAGGGGATCTCGACGTCGCCCTGCTTGGCCGCGTCGACGAGCATCGTCCCCTCGACGGCCTCGACCTCACGGCCGTCGATGGTCATCTGGATCTTCTTCTGCTCAGGTCTGGGCATGTCTTCTCAGCGGGCGGTGTGGACGGGCATCGGGCCGGAGTGCGGGTCGGCTACGCCGAGTGGGACGACATCGTGCAGGGCGGCGGCGTCCGCGCGCTGACGTGCGGCCTCGATCTCGGCCTCGAGCTCCGGGCGGAACTTCTCGATCATCGAGCCGATCGGCATGGCCATGGCGTCGCCCAGCACGCACAGGCAGTTGCCGATGATCTGCTCCTGCACCCCGGCCATGATGTCGAGGTCCATCGGGGTGGCTTCGCCCCCCTCGATTCGCCGGAGCATCTTCACGGTCCAGTTCGTGCCCTCCCGGCAGGGGACGCATTTGCCGCACGACTCGTGGGCGTAGAACCCGGCCACCTTCTTGGCCACCTCAAGCACGGTGTGCGACTCGTCGACCACGATGATGGCTCCCGAGCCGAGCATCGTCCCGGCCTTGGCCAGCGAGTCGAAGTCGTAGGGAACGTCGAGATCGTCCCCGGTGAGCACGGGCGCGCTCGAGCCGCCGGGGAACCAGAACTTGACCTCACGCCCCTCGGGCGGGCCGCCGGCCAGACCGTAGATGATCTCCCGGGAGGGGATTCCCAGCTCGATCTCGTAGTTGCCGGGCCGCTGGACGTCGCCGGAAACCGACACCACCTTGGTTCCGGTGGAGGTCTCGGTGCCGAGCTTGGCGTACTCCTTGCCTCCCATCCGGATGATGTGAGGCACCGTGCACAGCGTCTCGACGTTGTTGATCAGCGTCGGGCCGTGGTAGAGGCCCTCGATGGCGGGGAAGGGCGGCTTGAGGCGCGGGTTGCCGCGCTTGCCCTCAAGCGAATCGAGCAGGCCCGTCTCCTCCCCGCAGATGTAGGCGCCGGCGCCCCGGTGCAGCACGAGCTCGAGCGAGTGCTCGGAGTCGAGGATCTGCCGGCCCAGATAGCCGGCCTCCAGGGCCTCGGCGATCGCCGCCTCGAGGATGTCGGCCTGGTGCTGGTACTCGCCGCGGATGTAGATGAAGGCCCGGTCGAGCTCCGCCACCCAGGAGGCGATGACGATCCCCTCGATCAGCATGTGCGGGTTCTTCTGCATGAGCTCGCGGTCCTTGAACGTCCCCGGCTCGGACTCATCCGCGTTGCACACGAGGTACTTGTCCATGTCGCCGTGGGGCAGAAAGCCCGTCTTCTGGCCCATCCGGAAGCCGGCGCCGCCCCGGCCGCGCAGCCCCGAGTCGTTGATCTGCTCCAGCGCCTGCTCCGGGGTCATTCCGAGCGCCTTGCGCAGCGAGTCATATCCGCCGCGACGTTCGTAGACCTCCAGTGTGTTCAGCCCGGGCTCATCGATCCGGTCAAAGAGCAGCTTCACTCGTCGTCCTCCTGAGCCTCGGCCTCGTCCGCCGGCACCTCGATGGCGGCGGTCGGTCCTGGGCGGTCGAGATCCTTCGTTTCTTCGCTCAGCCCGGCCGTATCGGCGCGCGGAGCGTCGCCGCGGGGCGACCACTCAGAGCCCTCCTCGGCGACGCCGGGATCGGCCGCCTTGCGATAGCGCAGCTGCTTCTCCTGGAGGACCGGGCGGCCGGCCTGGAGATCCTCGACGATCTGGCGCGTGTCCTCCTGGGTCAGGGGGCCGACGTATTCGCCGTCGACCGAGGCCATCGGGGCGATGTCGCAGGCGCCCAGGCACTCGAACGATCGCACGTGCACCTCGCCGTCGGTCAGGGCGGCGGCTCCGACCATCGCGTCGAGCACGTCATGGGCTCCGCGCAGCGAGCACGAGATGTTCGTGCACACGTACACGTCGTGGTGACCGACCTTCTCCGGGCGGTTCTCGAGCATGTCGTAGAAGGTGGCCACCGAGGTGAGATAGGCGGGCGTCACCTGCATGACCGCCGCCACCTGATGGAGCGCCTCCGGAGAGCACCAGCCGTGCACCTGCTGGGCGGCGTGAAGCGCGGGGATGGCGGCCGAGCGGCGATCGGGGTACTTGGCCATCGCGGCTTCGATCTCGTCTCGCAGCGCGGGCGGCACGGGCGTCGTCTCCCGGTCGGGGATGACCGCCGGGTCCTTGGTCAGGTCGACCGATTCGTCCCAGCCGGGGACGCGGGACCCGTGGCCGAAGCGGGGCACGGCGCTCATCGGTCGATGCCTCCGAGAATCGGATCGAGCATGGCCAGCGTGGCGATGAGGTCGGCCAGGTAGGCGCCGTTGACCATGTGGCGGAGCGCCTGGAGGTTGACGAAGCTGGGGTCGCGCATGTGGACGCGAGCCGGCTTGGCCGAGCCATCGGCGCGCACGAAGCAGGCGAGCTCGCCACGAGGCCCCTCAATCGGGTAATAGGCCTCGCCGGGCGGGACGCGGAAGCCCTCGGTGACGAGCTTGAAGTGGTGGATCAGCGCCTCCATGCTCGTGGCCAGCTCGTGGCGTGGCGGCAGGGCGACCTTCCGATCGGTGGTGATGAACGGCCCCTCGGGCAGACCGTCGAGCGCCTGCTCGATGATCCTCGTCGACTCGTAGAGCTCGGCGTGACGGACCCGGTAGCGGTCGTAGTTGTCGCCCACGGTCCCGACCGGGATCTTGAATTCGAAGTGGTCGTAGCTTGAGTACGGATGGGCCTTGCGCAGGTCCCACGGATTACCGGTGGCCCGGAGCAGGGGACCGGTGACGCCGAGTTTGAGCATCGTCTCCTGATCGACGATCCCGGTACCCCGCAGACGTTCGATGACGATCTGGTTCTTGGACAGGAGGTCGGCGTACTGGTCGGCCCGGTTCGGCATGTCCTTGATGAACTGCCGCAGCTTGAGGGCGAAGCCGGGCGGAATGTCCTCCATCACCCCGCCGACCTGGAAGTAGCGCGTGTGCATGCGCTGGCCGGAGGACATCTCGAACAGGTCGAGGATCTTCTCCCGTTCGCGGAAGCAGTACCAGAACATCGAGATGGCCCCCAGATCGAGCGCGCTCGTGCCCAGCCAGACCAGGTGCGACATGATCCGGTTCAGCTCCATGTGGATGACCCTGAGGTGCTGGGCGCGCGGAGGGACCTCGATGTCAAGCAGCGTTTCGACGGCGCCGCAGAAGGCCATGGCGTTGAAGTAGTAGGCCAGGTAGTCCATCCGCTCGACGACCGGGATGGCCTTCCAGTACGCCTTGTCCTCGGCCGTCTTCTCGATCCCGGTGTGGACGTAGCCGATGATCGGCTTGACGTCACGTATGACCTCGCCCTCGAGTGTGGTGAGCAGGCGCAGTACGCCGTGCGTGGCGGGATGGTGGGGCCCGATGTTGAGCGTCATCAGCTCGTGCGTCTCGCCGGAGCCGGCCGGCTCGGCGGAGATGGTCACCGACTGCTCCCGCTTGCGGTAGTCCTCGGTGAGCGACGCGGTGGCGCGACCCGACTGGGCGGTCTCGTCGACCGACTCACGGCTGCCGGCGGCCATCACACGTCCTTCCCGTAGGACTGCTGCTCGTTGAAGGTGAAGAGCACCGGCTCGCCGCCGATGGGGAAGTCCCGCCGCTGGGGATGGCCTTCGTAGTCCTCTGGCATGAGGATCCGGCGCAGGTCCGGGTGGCCGTTGAAGACGACGCCGAACATGTCGTAGACCTCACGCTCGGGGAACTCGGCCCCCGGGAAGAGCTCGACCACCGAGTCGATCTCTGGCGCATCGATGGTGACCCGCGCCTTGACGCTGATGCGATCCACGCGGTCCATGTCCAGGAGCTCGTAGAGCACCCCCAGGCGGGGTTCCTGAGGGTAATAGTCGACACCGTGGAGGCTGGCCAGGGAGCGGTACCCCTGACCCTGGAGGTGGGTCAGCACCGGCTTGACCTTCCCGGGGTCGATGACGAGCACGGCGCGCCCGCGGTGAAACTCCGTGTCGAGTACGGACCCCTCCTCGTGGTCGCGGAGCTCCTGGGCGGTCAGCTCAAGCCCGGTGGCGTCAGGCACCGGCGGTTTCCCCGGGTACGAAGACGTTGACTTCGGCGCCGTCGCCGTCGTGTTCGGGGGCCAGCAGCTCCTCGGTTCCGTTGGCGGCGTAGCGCTCACGCCAGCCGGCGGGCGGGTTGCCCATCACCTGATCGCGGAGGCGCAGGATTCCGTGGGCGAGCGCCTCGGGACGCGGCGGGCAACCGGGGACGTGCACGGAGATCGGCATGAACTTGTCCGCCGGGACGAGGGCGTAGTTGTTGAAGACGCCCATCGACGAGCAGCAGGCCCCCATCGAGATGGCCCACTTGGGGTCGAGCATCTGGTCATAGATGCGGCGGATGACCGGAGCCATCTTGATCGACACCCGGCCGGACAGGATGATCAGGTCGGCCTGGCGCGGTGAGGCCCGGAAGGCCTCGAAGCCGAAGCGCGCGATGTCCAGCCGGGCTCCGACGATCGACATCATCTCGATGGCGCAGCAGGCGAGCCCGAAGGTCAGCGGGAAGAAGGAGTTGCCGCGGGCCCAGGACACGGCGCGGTCGAGCGTCGTGGTGACGACCCGCTCCTGGACGTAGCGCTCGAGCTCGTCGTCGTCCAGGTCATCCCGGAGCATGTCGTGGGCGCGGAGCTTGTTGATCCGGAGGTCGGCCGGATCGACCTGCTCACGCTTCAGTTCCATTGCAGGGCCCCGCGGCGCCACACGTAGACGAAGGCGACCATCAGCAGCACAACGAAGACCACGGTCTCGCTCAAGGCGAAGGTCCCGAAGGCCCGGAGCTGGACGGCGATCGGATAGATGAAGATGACCTCGATGTCGAACAGGATGAAGAGCATCGCCACGAGGTAGAAGCTGATCCCGAAGCGGAAGCCGCGCTGGATCTCCGAGGGCAGGCCGCATTCGTAGGGCTCCTGCTTGGACCGGCTCGGATGGCGGCGGCCGAGGAATAGGTTGAGCACGCCGAAGAGCGTGCCGATGACGCCGCCCAGAACTAGGAACACGAGCGCTGGGAGGTAGTCACGGAGCATTTTTGCGTTATAGCACCGGGGAGGGGTACCTTGTAACAGAGTGTTACTTAGTGCGAAATGCGGCTATGTTCGGGGCGGTACGGCCCTCAGCGAGGGCTCAAGCCTATGCGTCTGCCGCCGCCGGTGCGGAGGGGTTGCGTGAAGCAGGTTCATCTCGTCGTCGGGGTCCTGACCATCGCCGCGTGGGGGGTCACCGGAGTGTGGGGCCTGTGGGCGTGGTGGCGCGTCAGCTCAAGCGCCTGGTTTTGGCGGCTTCTGCGTGTGACGCAGGCCGTGACCGTGGTCCAGGTGGCGCTCGGCGGAGTCCTCGTCGCGCTCGGTCACAAGCCGCCCGAGCTGCACGTGATCTACGGCGCGCTGCCGCTGCTCTTCTCGGTCATTGCCGAGGCGTTCCGTGCCGCCTCGGCTCAGTCCGTGCTCGACACCCGCGGCTATGAGTCGGCCCAGGCGGTTGGAAAGCAACCCGCCGAGGAGCAGCGCTCGGTGGTTCTGGCCATTCTGCGCCGTGAGCTCGGCGTGATGACTCTCGCGGCCGCGGTGATAGTCGTGCTGCTTCTGCGCGCCGCCCAAACCGCCCACTGACCTCAGGCGGCGGAGCCGCCCTCGCAGGGCCCCGTGAGGTAGCGACCGCCGTACCAGATGAGCGGCTCGCCCCGGCCCAGGCCCATCGCGGTGACCTGGCCGATGGCGATTGTGTGATCTCCGCCGGGAATCAGCTCACGCAGCTGGCACGTGGCCCAGGCGAGCGCCCCCTCGATGATCGGCAAGCCGCCCTCCACCCGGTGGGCGACCGCGTCCAGCTTCTCCGCCTCGGGCAGCTTGGAGGCGAACACGGCGGCCAGGTCCTCCTGATCGGAGGCGAGCACGTTGACCGCGAAGCGGCCGGCCTCCCGAACGATCGGCAGCGTCCGGGCCTCGTTGGCGAAGCAGACGAGCGCGAGCAGCGGATCCAGGGAGAGCGAGCACACGGCGTTGGCCGTCATCCCGCCGCTGCGGCCTTGGCCCGCGCTGGTCACCACGGCGACGCCGGTGGCGAACCGGCCAAACACCTCACGGAAGAGTTCGGGATCCAGCTCGGTGGCCATCCCGGCCGGTTATATCGGGTCCCCCCTCCCGGCAGGCAGGGGTTAGGATCCCGGCGCCGGCCTCCTGGTTGCCGCCGTCGGAGGACGATCGCGCATGACTACAGGTGCGAACGTCTCATCGGCCGGCGCCGGGGTAGGGCTTGGTTCGGCGCCCGGGAGCGGGCACCTTCCCTGGTCCGCGTCGTGCGGCGTCCCCTCCGCGGGCGCGGCCTCGCGCCCTCAGCGACGGACTCTCAGCGTCCCGTAGGCCCCCAGCGCCTGATCGGAGAAGAGCGTCGAGGTCATCAGGTAGCTCCCCGGGGTCAGGGTGAGCACCAGGTAGGTGCGGGTCCCGGGCTGGAGCGGCGGCGTCTGGCCGACGATGACCCCGTGGCTGGACACGGCCAGGTCGTGGGCGAGCCGGCCGTCGTTTTCAACCACCATGGTGAGCTCCCCAGCGCTGGACTCCACGCTCTGGGGAATTACGCGGTACTCGGTCAGAGCGATCCGGAGGGTTCGGCTGGCACCGACGGTGGTGGTGTGGCTGCAGCCGGTCAGCGCCGCGAGGCCCGCGCCCACGAGGAGCAGGCGAGTGGCCGCTCGCAGCTTGCGCATCGCGCCGGATCGTAGTTGCCGCGTATCATCCGGGCCCGCATGGCCCGGCCAGTCAAGCTCTTCCTGGTCTCGACCGCGATGCTCGCCGTGGCGAGCGCGCTGTCCGCGTGCGCCAGCTTCGGCACCGAGTCGGTCCAGGTCGCCAAGTCTCACGGCGCTCTCTATCAGGGCGCCCTCCTGTTCAACCAGCGCTGCGCCGGCTGCCACACGCTCTCCTACGCCGCCACCCACGGGTCGGCGGCGAACGTGCGCACGGCCCAGTACAACAACGGGCCCAACTTCGACCAGCGCTGTGAGCGTCCGGTCACCCGCGTGCTCTACGCAATCGAGAACGGCGGCTTCTCCGGCGCGATCATGCCCCAGAACATCGTCGTCGGCCAGCAGGCCAAGGAGGTGGCCATGTTCGTGGCCACCTACGCCGGGCGCCAGGCCCCGAAGGTGCCGAGCGTGGTGCCCTGTGACTCACCGAAGAACCCGGTCGGAGCGATCCCAGCCGTTT
The DNA here is from genome assembly GCA_963733555.1 of uncultured Solirubrobacterales bacterium. GTDB lineage: Bacteria > Actinomycetota > Thermoleophilia > Solirubrobacterales > Solirubrobacteraceae > Palsa-465. Next base: position 83,441 of record CAVTDO010000001.1, on the reverse strand, counting down.
CCGGAACCGGGACGACGAGCGCCACCTCTCAGGCCAAGCAGGCGGGCAAGGTGACGTCGACCGGGTCGGGCAGGTTCCCGCCGAAAAAGGGCACGCCGAGCAAGGCCAAGGGCAAGAAGCGCGGCAAGAGCAAGACCTAGGGAGCGAACGGGTTCTCGACATCCACCTGATCCGTCGCGACCCGGACGCCGTGCGTGCGGCGCTGGCGCGACGGGGTCCGGAACCCGTGGCGACGCTCGATCGGGTGCTGGAGCTCGACGAGCGCTGGCGTACCCTCCGGACCGGGCTCGAGGAGCTTCAGTCCGAGCAGAACCGCGCCTCACGCGGAAGAAGCGGCCCGCCCACGCCTGAGGAGCGTGAGCAGCTGGCGGCCCGGGCGGCCCGGGGCCGTGAGCTGAGCGACGAGGAGAGCGCGGTCCGGGCCGAACGTGAGCGGGCGCTCGCCTCACTGCCGAACCTCCCGGACGACGATGCCCCGCCGGAGGACACGGTGCTCAGGGAGGTGGGCGATGCCGGGGCCACGGGCCGTGACCACCTGGAGCTGGCCGGGTCCCGGATCGACATAGAGCACGCGGCCCAGCTGTCCGGCTCACGCTTCGCCTACCTGAAGGGCGAGCTCGTGCTGCTGGAGCTCGCGCTCGTCCGTTACGCCTTCGAGCGGCTGAGCGCGGAGAAGTTCGAGCCGGTGATCCCGCCCGTGCTCGTGCGGGAGCGGGCGCTCTACGGAACCGGGTTCCTGCCTGACACCGAACAGCAGATCTACCACCTGCCTGAGGACGACCTGTACCTGGTCGGCACCTCGGAGGTCGCCCTGGCCTCGCTGCACGCCGACGAGATCTTCGAGGCCGAGGGGCTGCCGCGTCGCTACGCCGGGTTCTCGAGCTGCTTCCGGCGGGAGGCCGGCGCCGCGGGCAAGGACACGCGGGGCATCTTCCGGGTGCACCAGTTCGACAAGGTGGAGATGTTCGCCTTCGTCGACCCGTCGGAGAGCGAGGCCGAGCACGAGCGCCTGCTGGCCATCGAGGAGGCCATCTGCCAGGAGCTGGCCATCCCGTACCGGGTGGTGGCGATCGCGGTCAACGACCTCGGCGCCTCGGCGGCCAAGAAATACGACATCGAGGCCTGGCTGCCCGGCCAGGGCCGCTACCGCGAGCTGACCTCCTGCTCGAACACCACCGACTACCAGGCGCGGCGACTCGACATCCGCTACCGCCCGGCATCGGAGGGACGGCCCGCGCACGTGCACACGCTCAACGGAACCGTGATCACGAACTCCCGGACGACGATCGCGCTGCTTGAGAACGGCCAGCAGGACGACGGGTCGGTGGTCCTGCCGCCGGCGCTCGTCCCCTACGGAGCGCCGGCTCTCCTCGAGCCGGCGGGAGCGTGATCGAAAAGGGACCCTATAGGGGCCCAAATCCATCACGCTGAGGCGGAGAGGGGGGGATTCGAACCCCCGAACGAGGTCAACCCCCGTTACGCGATTTCCAGTCGCGCCCGTTCAACCGCTCCGGCACCTCTCCGGGCCGAGGCAAGGGTACTCAGTCGGGGGGTAGATGGTCACTCACGCGGGATCAGCACCCCCGGGTTCATGATCCCCGCCGGGTCGAGCTCCCGCTTGACCGCGCGGAGCACGCTCACCCCCAGTGAACCGACCTCCCGCTCGAACCAGGGCCGATGATCCACGCCGATGCCATGGTGGTGGGTGATTGAGCCCCCCGCCTCGATGATCGCGTCGCTGGCGGCCGCCTTGGCGGCCTGCCACTGGGCCAGGGGGTCGTTCGCCTGGGCGCAGCCGACGGTGAAGTAGAGCGACGCCCCGGCCGGGTAGACGTGCGAGACGTGGCAGAGGACAACCGGCGGGGTCCCCTGGGCGCTCAGCGAGTCACGCAACGCCGATCCGACCGCTTCGTAGAGCGTGGGCAGGGCGGCCCAGAAGGCCGCCGTCTCGAGCGTCTCCGCCAGGGCGCCGGCGTCGAGCAGGGCGTCGCGCAGGTAGGGGCCGCGGTAGCGCTCCCGCGCCCAGGCCTCCCCGGCCGCCGCGTCGAGCTGGGCGCCCGCCGCCTCCATCACGCGCGCCACGGCCTCGCGCCGGTCGCCCACCTCGGCCTCGGCACCCTCGAAGCCGACGATGGCCAGCGCGCCCTGCCCCCCTGACCCGAGCTCGCCCGGCGCAGCCAGGTCGAGCGCGGTCTCGACCTCGTCGGAGAGGCGCAGGACCGTCGGCCGCGGTCCGTCCTGAGCCAGGTGGCGCAGAACCTCGATCCCGGCCCGGAACGACTCAAGGCGCCAACCCTCGTACCGGCGAACCTCCGGGCGCGGGCAGACCGCCACACCGACCGCGGTGATGACGCCGAAGGCACCCTCGGACCCGAGCACCAGCTGCCGCAGGTCGGGCCCCGCCGCCGATTTCGGGGCCCGGCCCAGCGTGAGGGTCCCCGCGGGTGCGGCGAGGCGGAGCGAGACGACCATCTCGTCGAAGCGGCCGTAGCCGGCCGAGGCCTGGCCGCTCGAGCGCACCGCCGCGAACCCGCCGATCGTCGCGTACTCGAAGGACTGCGGAAAGTGGCCGAGCGTGTAACCACGCTCGCCCAGCATCTCCTCGGCCTGCGGCGCGCGGAGCCCGGGCTCCAGCACCGCCACTCGGGAGACCTGATCGAGCTCGACGAGGGCGTTCATACGCCGCAGATCGAGCGCGACCACCCCGGCAAAGGCGTCGGCTTCGGGCTCAAGGCCGCCGACGACCGACGTGCCGCCGCCGAAGGGCACCACGGCCACCCGAGAGCGGGAGCACAGGGCCAGCACCTCCAGCACCTCCTCATGGGAGGCGGGGCAGACCACGAGGTCCGGCGCGGCGCCACCGTCGCCCGCGCGGAGGCGCAGCAGATCGGGCGTCGATTTGCCGCGGGTGTGGCGGATGCGAACCTCGCGATCGGAGAGGACCTGGGACGGGCCGACGATGTCGCCCAGCTCCGCCGCCACCTCGCCGCCCAGGCGGGGCGGGGGCACGTTCACGCCGCTCAGCGACTCCGGGTGAGGCGAGACGCCTCGCACCCCCAGCCCGTCGACCAGCAGCTGCCGCACCGCCTCCTCAAGGACGGGGACCTGCGCCGGGTCGCCCCAACCCCACCACGACGGATCCGGGAACGGCTCTGCGGGACGGGCGATGGTCATCGCCGGGCGGACGCTATCCGGTTTACTGGGGGTTGCACGAGAGCCGCCAGACCAGCATCCTGTCTGGCGTTCGAGAGGCTCAGTCGATCCGGGAGGAGACCATGACCGAGAAGATGACCCACGGGCTGATGATGGATGACTTTCCGCTCGCGCTGACGGCTCTGGTCGAACGTGCGGAGCACCTGACACCGGGTCGCAAGGTCGTCTCACGCCGCCCCGACGGATCGATCGAGCGCACGACGCTCGGCGAGACCGTGGAGCGCGCGCACCGGCTGGCCAGCGGTCTCAAAGAGCTGGGGATCGGCGACGGCGATCCGGTGGCCACCATGCTCTGGAACCAGACGGAGCACCTGGAGCTGTACTTCGCCGTCCCGCTGATGGGCGCGGTGCTCCACACGATGAACCCCCGCCTCAGTGAGGAGGAGCTGAAGTTCATCGTCTCCGACGCCGAGGACAAGGCGATCATCGTCGACGAGACGTTGCTGGAGGTGTTCGAGAAATTCCGCTCCGCCCGGGAGTTCGACCACGTGATCGTCGTTTCGCGCTCCGGCTCCGTGCCCGACGGGACGATCGACTACGCCTCCCTGATCGAGGGCTCGGAGCCGATGGAATGGCCGTCGCTCGAGGAGCGCCGCGCCGCGGCCATGTGTTACACGTCCGGCACCACCGGCCGGCCCAAGGGCGTCCTCTATTCGCACCGCGCGCTCGTGCTGCACTCGCTCATGGCGGCGCTCCCGGACGCGCACGCGATTTCCGGGCGGGACACGATCCTCCCGGTCGTGCCGATGTTCCATGCCAACGCCTGGGGACTGCCCTACGTCGCCGCCTTCGCGGGGACGGGACTCGTCCTCCCGGGCCCCAAGCTCGATGCCGAGAGCGTGCTGGAGCTGCCTGGCCGACGAGAAGGTCACGATCACGGCGGGGGTTCCCACCGTGTGGATGGCCATCCTCCAGGCCCTCGACAACGAGCCCGACCGCTGGGACCTCAGCGCCCTGCGCCTCATGATCGTCGGCGGCTCTGCGGTGCCGCGGAGCATGCTCGAGGGCTTCGACAAGCACGGCCTCGACGATCATCCAGGCCTGGGGGATGACCGAGACCTCGCCGATGGGGACGATCTGCCGACTCCCGCCCGAGCTCGACGACGCGTCCGAGGACGAGAAGTACGAGTTCCGGGCCCGCCAGGGCCGCCCGTCGCCGTTTGTCGAGATCCGGGCCCGCAATGACGAGGGCGAGCTGATCCCCTGGGACGATGAGGCGATGGGCGAGCTGGAGGTCCGGGGGCCGTGGGTGGCCGCGGCCTACTGGCGCGGCCAGGGCGAGGAGAAGTTCACCGAGGACGGCTGGTTCCAGACCGGGGATGTGGTCAAGATCAACCCCCAGGGGTGCATCCGCATCTCCGACCGCTCCAAGGACCTGGTCAAGTCCGGCGGTGAGTGGATCTCCTCGGTCGACCTTGAGAACAACCTGATGGCGCACCCGTCGGTGGCCGAAGCGGCGGTCATCGCCATGCCCGACGATCGCTGGGGCGAGCGCCCGCTCGCCGTCGTCGTCCTCCGGGACGGTTCCGAGGCGAGCCCTGAGGAGCTGCGCGAGCACCTGTCCGGCCACTTCGCCAAGTGGCAGCTGCCCGACCGCTTCGAGTTCGTCGACGAGATCCCCCGCACGGCCACGGGAAAGTTCAAGAAGACGGACCTCCGCGAGCGCTTCGTGGAGACGAAGGTCTAGTGCCCCGCCGCATGTCCGGGACGATTCGCTGGCGCCGGCTGCTCGTCGTGGCGCTCGCTGTCCTCGGCCTCCTGCAGGCCGGCCAGGCCGCAGCGGCCACGCGGGCCTCCGCCGCCCGTGTCAGCGATCAGGCCGCAGGGCGCAATCTCAGCGGCCTGACCTCGCAGGAGTGGCCGGCGCTGGCCACCGTGACCGGCAACGGTAAGCGGATCAGCGTCGTCTCTGCCCTGGCCTTGACCTGCAGCGCCAAGGATGACTTCACCGCGGAGGACGGCTGGGGCAAGCTTTCGATCGCCGGAAATGGCGCGGTGCACGGGGCGGCGAAGGTGACGCCGATCCCCTCCGCAGGGGGTTCTGAGGCGATCACCGGCGGCTCACGCTCAATCAGTGGAAAGCTCAACCGCACCCGGGCGACCTTCACCGGAACGATCGAGCTCCATCTGAACTACCGGGCGGCGAACGGCCAGACGGATTCGTGCGATTCCGGGCGGGTGTCGTTCACGCTGACGCTCTGACGCGCCAGGGCCCTAGCCCGTGAAGGTCGGGCGCACCGCGACGCGCGGGCGGACGGCCCCCCGCGAGTGGACCACCGTGACCTCTGAGTGCGCGGTGGCCCTGGCCCCGTCGGGCGCCGTGATCGTCACACCAACGCGGTAGATCCGTGCCTTGGCGAAATGGTGCTTGCCCACCACCTTGAAGCCGGACCCCGCGGCGACGATCTTCCCCCGGGAGCGGTGGCCGTCACCCCAGTGGATCTCGGCGGTGAAATTCGCGGCCTTGGCATGACGGTCGCTGTAGGAGAAGCTGGCGATGGCGGCGTCGAACCGTCCGGACGTTCGGGCGTGGACACCCCGGACGGTGAGGCGGGCCTTCGCCGCTCCGGGGCCGCACAGTGGCCCGCTCGGCGCTGCCGCATGGCCCGGCTCCTGCTGGGGCGGGGCCGAGTTGACGGTGACCGGATAGGGCGGCACCACGGTGGCCTCGAGGACGTCGAGCGTCGTGTTGCTGGGCGAGGCGAGGTCGAGGGGCGCGCCCACGGCACAGGCGCCCGTCGTGATCCGCGTGTCCGCATCCGAGGGTTGAGGAAGCGAGGGAACCGATGTGTCGACCTTGGCGAAGTTGAACGCGCTCGTCATATCGCCCGTTACGGAGCGCCGCCAGGCGGACAGATTCGGGACCTCGGCGCCGAACCGCGTCTCGAGCAGGCGCAGCAGCGAGGTGTGGTCGAACACGTCCGAGCAGACGAAGCCGCCCCGGCTGAAGGGCGAGACGATCAGGGTGGGAACCCGGAAGCCCAGCCCGATCGGCCCGGCGACCCCGGAGGCGTCCGAAGGCAGCGGGTTGACGGTCAGATACTCCCCGGCGGTGCCGGCGGGGGGGACAGGCGGCGGAACATGGTCGAAGAAGCCGCCGTTCTCGTCGTAGGTGACGAGCAGCGCCGTCTTGGACCAGACAGCTGGATTCGAGACCAAGGCGTTCAGCACGTCCGCCGCGACCACCTCGCCGAACTCGGTGGGACCCGGCGGGTGCTCGCTCTCGACCAGGGGCGCCAGGATCCAGGAAACCTGGGGGAGCGTCCCAGCGGCCACGTCGGCCTGGAAGGTCCCCGGATACGTGGGGCCGAGCGCATTGGCGGCGAGGGTCGGGTTGCTGTACTGCTTGAAGTAGGGCAGCACGTTGTCGCCGAAGTTCCCATCGGCGCTGCCATAGACCTTCCAGCTGATTCCCCGGGCCTGGAGCTGCTCGGGCATCGTCGTCCAGGTCAGCGTGCCGTAGCGGCCAACCCTCGAGGTGCTGGTCGAGAGGATCGGGCCGCCGTTCGTGCCGGCGGGATCGAGCCAGGCCGAGAAGCTGTACAGGCGGTTGGGGTCAGTCGGCCCGATGACCGAGCAGTGGTACTGGTCACAGAGCGTGAACGCGTCGGCCAGGGCGTAGTAGAAGGCCAGGTCCTTGCGCGTGTAGTAGCCCATGGTGAGCGGCCCGTTGGCGCTCCCGTCAACCTTGAGGTGGCCGCTGACGAAGCCGTCGAGCTTGCCGCCATTCCAGTAGGTGTGCTGGGGCCCCCACTCGTGGTCGATGTCGTTCGTGCACTCGCCGTTCGAGTACGAGTCGATGTGGAAGGGGTAGAGGTGACCGCCGTCGTAGCCGCCGGGGTAGCCGGGCTGGGCGAAGATGGTCAGCCCGCTGCCGTCATTGAGCGGGAGGACATGCGGATCGGCGAATCCGGTCACTCCCCGGTAGGTCCCGAAGTAGTGGTCGAAGGACCGGTTCTCCTGGATCAAGATGACGATGTGTTCGATGTCGTTGAGGCTCGAGGGGCAGGCCGGAGCGCTGGCGAGCGCCCTTGCGATCAACGAGTTGTAGGCCAGCGCCGAGGCCCCGATGGCCATTCCCCCAGCCGCGCCCCTTAAGAGGTCACGGCGCGTCGTCAGCCCTGGCATGGCCGGAAACCTACCTCTCTGCGGCCTCGGCCGTGTCGCTAGCTGGTTATCGGCGTAGGTATCTCTCGCTCTCGCTACCCTAATGAGCACATGCGTGGGAGAAAGCTGTTTGGACGCATGGGTGGGTCGCTGGCCGCGCTCTCGGCTGTGCTCGCCCTGCCCAGTGCCACCGCCGTGGCATCGACCTCCGGCGTGACGCAGACCGCGTCGCGCTCGGTCGACTGCCCGGCACCCCCGCTTCCCCCGTGCCCGGGTGCACGAACCCCGGATCTGGTGGTTCCGGCTCCGGCGGCTCAGGTTCCGGCTCCGGCTCCGGCGGCTCAGGCTCCGGCTCTGGCGGCTCCTCCGGCTCGGGCAGCACGGGCACCAAGAGCCCCACAACCCACACCCCGTCGGTTCCGGCCGATCAGATCCTCTCCAACGAGATGAGCCTCACGCAGTTCGCCTACGTTCACCGGATCGCCGACGTGTACTCGCAGCCGTCCACGAAGTCCCACCGGGTCAGCCGCCTGAGCTGGTACACGGAGGACGGCTTCAACTCGGTCTACCTGCTCCTTCGCACCCACTGGACCAGCAAACGCAGCGAGTGGGTCGACATCCGGATTCCCGGGCGTCCGAACGGCCGGACCGGATGGGTCCAGCGCAACGCCCTCGACCGCTTCCACGTGACCCACCAGGCGGTCGTCGTCAACCGCGGGCAGATGCGCATGTACTTCTACGAGAACGGCAGCAAGATCTGGAGCGCTCCAGTGGGCGTCGGCGCGCGGGGCATGCCCACTCCGACGGGCCACTTCTGGATCAATGAGAGCTTCAACCTGGTGGGTGACCGGTCGAGTGGCTATTACCCCTACGCGTTCGGCACCACCGACTACTCCACGCTGACCGATTGGCCGGGCGGCGGAGTGGTCGGGATCCACGGTCCCTATGGGGCGCCCGCCTCGGCCATCCCGGGCCGGATTTCCCACGGCTGCATCCGCCTGCGGATCTCCGACGATTTTTGGTTCGGGCGCCACGTCCAGATCGGCACGCCGGTCCGCGTCGTCTAGCCGGCCGGACGCCGCTGAGGCAGCGAGAGGCTGCGGGCGCCTTACACGCGTGCCGTGCCGGCTGAGCGTGATGGAAAAGTGGTCATAGAGAACACTTTTCCATCACGCTCACGCTTGAAGTGCTGCCCTACCCGGTAAAGCGAACCGTCACGGACCGCCGCGGCTTCGAGCGTGAGCGCTTCTTGGCCGCCCGGGCCGGGCGCACGAGCCTGACGACAGTCGTTCCTGTGTGGACGGTGACCGCCGCGCGGCCGCGGGAGCCGGCCCGCGTCACCAGGCGTCCGTCCTTCAGGACCTCGGTTCCCTTCTGGAGGTGCTCGATCGCGAAGCTCGTGCTCCCGTCGCTGTGGAGGGTGATCGTGCCGAGGCGGAGGTTGGCCGCCAGGGCATCGAGCGTGAGCGCCGACACGTCGGTCAGCGTCAGCGTCATCCGCTTCTGCGCTTTCGGCCGCGCTCCGAGCTTCCAGGAGAGCCCGGTCTCAGTGCCCGGAAGCGGCTGGGTCACGAGGGCGGGACCGAACCGTTCGTCAGTGACCGCCGCGTCAGGCCGAGCCTCGTCGGCGGCCTTGATCGTGGCGATCTTCCCGTAGGACCCGTCCCGGGCCGCCAGGCCGCTCAGCCAGTAGTCACCTGTCGCCCCGATGCCCAGGGTCGCGTTGTTGAGGCTGGGATACCAGCTGTAGCTGAAGGCACCCGGGTTGACGGTGCGGATCGGGTTGCCGAGCGCGGCGACGGCATCGCTGAAGCGATCCTCGATCGCGAAGGCCAGGTGATCTCCTCCGGTGTGGATGAACAGGTCGTAACGCTGACCGAGGTTGTCGAACGCCGTGCCCTGGGCGATTGCCCCTGTCACGGGGACGAGCTCATCGGCGTACGTGTGGTCGATCACGTAGGGGATCCAGCGAGCGTTGCCGACGAACGGGCGGCTCTGGCCATCCTGGGAGCAGGCGGGATCGGAGAAAGCGTTTCCGTTCTGGCCCGGGTAGGCCTCGATCCCGCACACGAGCGGACCGTCGAGCACCAGCGAGCCGGCGAAGTCATCCGGATGCTCGAACACGAGCTTGTAGGAGGCCCAGCCGCCCATCGAGTAGCCGCTGCTGACGGTCCGCGACGGGTCGAGCGAATAGGTCTCGGCGAGCGCCCTCCAGACCTGCCAGAAATCGGTTTCGGCTTCGTTGTAGTACCAGCCCGCCGGGCCGTATCCCTCGGTAGTGGCGCAGATCGAGTTCCGATCCTGGCAGAGCTGCTGGAGCAGCTGCGGATCGTCGCCGCCGTACTGGTTGTAGTTGACCTCGAGCGAGTGGAGGATCCAGGTCAGGGGCACCGGATGTCCGGGCCGGTACGTGGTCGGCACGTAGACCGAATAGGGCTGGACGCGGTCGAGCAGGGTCGGCTTGAAGTTGCCCTCGTTCCCGTCGTTGATCACCTGGCCGGAGCCGAGGTTCAGGCGCGAGACATACCAGCGCATGCTGTAGCCCGTCGGTTGCGGCTCAGGGGTGTTGGTGGCCGCTGCGAGCTGAGACCAGTTGACCGGCAGGGAGAACTTCGACACGTCCCCGCCTGCCAGCGTGTCGGCCTGGTCGTTCTCCCCCCAGAAGTTCCCGCTTACGGAATTGACGATGCCGTCGACTCCGAGCGCGGTGCCGAGTGGAGTGCCGCCCAGGGCCTGCTCGAGGGCGGTGGTCTGCGCGGCGGTTGAGGGATCGGTGTAGCCGGGCGGCTCCTGGGCCACGGTGCGGAAGGTGACGTTGTAGAGACGCTCGGCGGTGCTCGAGGGGCCGGCGCCGGCGTTGTTGACGTAGGCCGGAGCGAAGTTCTGGCCGGTCCCGTCGGCCAGGCCGGCGCCCAGCCGGACGTTCCAGACGCCGCTCACCGGCAACAACGACCGCGGGACAGCCACGATGAAGGACTTGGACGCGGCGTCGACCGTGAGGCTGCCGCCGCCCGCGACCACATCGGTGCGGAGGCCGGTGAGCGGATTGATCAGCCAGGCGCCGCGGCTGGAGACGACCAGGGCCTGGTCGATTCCCGCCGAGCTCACCCCAGCCCCGGCTGGCCATGCGGAGGCGCCGGTGGCCGGGTTGTTGTCGGTGTCAAAGGTCCACTCGGCGATGGGCACGTTCGGGTCGGCGAGCGTCACCCAGTCGACCCGCCAGTAGCTGTAGTTGCCCTTCAGTCCGACCCCGGCGCGAAAGATGTCGGCCCCGTTGTTGGCGGCCGGCCCAGGGGGATAGACGTAGTTGCCCTTGCGGTTGGCCAGGCCGGAGCTCTGGCTATAGCTCGAGGTCGGCAGGCCCGCCGGCCCGGCCGCCCCATAGTCGTCGTAGATGAAGTCCGACCACAGCGACGCGCCGCCGGCCAGGCGCCCGGTGCCGGACGTCTGCGGGAACGTGTTGGCGAACGGCCACGCCGTGCTTGCCGGCTCCGGCAGGGACGGGTCCGGTGCGCTGGCGGCGGCGGGCACATCGGTCGGCATCCCGCTCGGCACGCCGGCCTGGGCCGCGGGGACTCCAAAGGCCAGGCAGGCAGCGGCGGACAGGATCATGCGCCAACCCCTGCCGCGGATCGGGAGCCTCATCGCACGCGCAACATACACACGCGCACGCGGCGGTGCGTCGGTTCTAATGCCCCGAGGACTCAGGACACTTAACGGAAGGCTTGGATCCCCGTCAGGGCCCCGCCGATGACCAGCGCGTGGACGTCGGCCGTGCCCTCATAGGTCACGACCGACTCGAGGTTGTTCATGTGCCGGATGACCGGGTACTCGAGCGTGATTCCGTTGGCGCCGAGAACCTGCCGAGCCGTCCGGGCCACCTCGAGCGCCGCGTTCACGTTGGCCAGCTTGCCCATGCTCACGTGCTCCGGGCGCAGCCGACCCTCGTCCTTCATCCGGCCCAGATGCAGGGCCAGCAGGGCGCCCCGGTTCACCTCGAGGGCCATGAAGGCCAGCTTCTGCTGCTGGATCTGAAACGAGGCGATCGCGCGATCGAACTGCTTGCGCTCCAAGCTGTAGTCGAGAGCGGCCTCGAAGCATGCCCGCGCCGCCCCGACGGCGCCCCAGATGATTCCGTACCTCGCCTCGTTCAGGCAGGACAGCGGGCCGCGCAGGGAGCTGACTTCGGGCAGGACCGCCGACTCGGGAAGCCGCACGTCGTCGAGCAGCAACTCCGAGGTCACCGAGGCCCGCAGCGACAGCTTGCGATGTATGTCCTGGGTCGTGAAGCCCTTCGTCCCCTTGGGGACGAGAAACCCGCGCACCCCCTCATCGGTGACCGCCCAAACCACCGCGACGTCGGCCGCCGAGCCATTGGTGATCCACATCTTCTGCCCGTGGACGATCCAATCCGAGCCGTCGCGGCGCGCCCGTGTTCGCATCGAGCCGGGATCGGAGCCGGAATCAGGCTCGGTGAGACCGAAGCAGCCAATCGCCTCACCGGCGGCCATACGCGGCAACCACTCCTGCTTCTGCTCCTCCGATCCCCAGCGGTGGATGCCATACATGGCCAGCGAGCCCTGCACGGAAACGAGACTGCGCAGGCCGCTGTCGCCCGCCTCGAGCTCCATGCAGGCGAGCCCATAGGCGGTAGCGCTGGCACCGGCGCAGCCGTACCCCTCGAGGTGCATGCCGAGCACGCCGATCTTGCCCAGCTCACGAGCCAGCTCGAGCGGAATCGTCGCCTCCTCGAACCAGTCGCCGACGAAGGGCAGGACGCGATCGGCCACGAAGGCCCTCACCGTGTCTCGGATGTCGCGCTCCTCGTCGGAGAGCAGCTGGTCGATCTCCAGGAAGTCCTTGGGCCGAATCTTCGACGCGGGGGCGGTGGTGGCCATGAGCAGTTCCTCTCCGGGAGCGGGCGGGGCCCCAAGGCTACTTTGCCGGCGCTCCCGCCTCGACGATTACTGCAGCGGATTCATCACGTAGTGACCACCGGCCTCCACGTGGAAGACGAACCACTTACCGTCGGTCAGGTCTCCGTTGGTTTGGAACCTGATGGGCACACCGAGGATCGATCCCGGCTGGTGGGTTGACCGGATCGCGGCCAGGACGCCGCCGCGCGACGGGACCCTTCCGGACCGGCACACGGCGGCGATCGCGGTGTCGATCACGTGGGTGGCCACGTAGGTGGGCGGGGCGGCGATCGCGAACGCTCCCACGGACTTCTGGATCTGCTGGACGATCGTGGCGTCGGCGGGAAGGGCGGTGATGTCCGGGGCGGGAGAGGTTACGTAGGACCCAGGGGTCGCGAACGCCCCGGGGGCAAACAGCTTGCTGGGGCCGACGAGCGTGACCGTCTTGTGCTGGGCGAGCAGGATCCGGCCCAGCTGATCGGCCGCGCGCGGGTTGTGCCAAGCCAGAACGACCACCGAGGTGAGGAGACCGATGCGCGCCGCCACCGAGCCAAGCGGCGTCACACCCTCGACCGCCGAGAGGTGGAAGGTGGGGATCTTGGCCCCCCTGAGGCTCGCCGTAATCGCCCGCACGAGCGGCCGCGCGGCCGCGCTCCCGTCATCCACCACCGTTACGGCGCGAAGCCGGAGGCTCGTGAGAATGAAGCGTGCCTCCTGGGGTCCCTCGAGGCTGTCGCTGGGCACGACGCGAAAGAAGGTGGGATTGGCACCGTCGGTCAGGGAGGCCCCGGTGGCCGATCCAGAGATGAACGCGAGGCCGGCCCGGGCGAACGTTGGACCCACGGCCTGGACCTGAGGGTCGGTGGCCGGGCCGACCACGGCGACGGCGCTCTGAGCTGCGAAGCGGTCGGCGGCGAGGCTGGGGTTGTGTCCGGTGTCCGCCGCCACCAGGTTGATCCTTGTGTGCTCGGTTGCGTTGTCGGTGGCCACGGCGAGGCGGGCGAAGGCGAGCTGCTGTCTACCCAGCGGTTCCCGGGCCGGGCCCTCGAAGCCGATCGTGGCCTGGCATTGCCTGCGCACCGCGGTCTTCCGTGCCTTCCCGCCCCCGCATCCGGCTGCGATCACCGCGCACATAACGGCAAGCACGGCCATCCACGCCCGTGCCCTCACAGCGTGTTGAAGCATCCGTAGATTGTGTAGAGCGGGTTGATGACCTGGTGGCCGGCCGCGTCTCGCATTGTCTGCTGACCGATGAAGGCGGGCGGAGACTGGGCCTTGTAGCAACCGTCCCACTGCACGCTCACGTCGTAGGTCACCGGGGTCTGCTGGAAGGGGACAGCGCCGGGCTGGGGGATGAAGACGTCCATGGTGCAGACCCAATCTCCCGGCCCCCGGGGACCGGCGCCGCGCCGGCTGCAGCTGGGCAGGATGCGCAGCTTGGCCCCGGGGGGGACGGCTCGGCCGAGCTCACGCTGCTGGAGCAGCGTCAGGTTGTTGAACGCGGGAGTGAGGCTGGCGCGCAGCCGGGCTGCGGTGATGCCAGCCGGGCCGAGATTCCCCATCACCGCAATCAGTGCGATCACCGCACACAGAGCCACCGCCGCCCGCACGGGGGCAAGCCATCCCTGCCGCCGAGCGACGGGCGGTCCGGCGAACTCCCGTCGCTCGAGCAGGCGCCAGGTGGCGAGCAGGCAGAGGCAGAGCCACACGAGGCTCACCGCCGCCGCGACCCCCAGCGGCCCGTAATAGGGGTGCGCGGTGAAGAGCCCGTGCCAGGCGTTGAAGGCCGAGTCGAGGAGGAGCATGTGGGCCCAGATCCCGCTCCCCACGAGGAGGAGCAGCTGCATGGCCAGGGCGGCGAGGCCAGGCCCGATCACGCCCACGATCCCATTACGGGTGGCCACCGAGAGAAGCGCCGCCAGGCTGGCGAAAGCGAGGGTGGGGAGCAGGCAGATCAGCCAGCTGATGAGGACGAGCCCGAGCGAGCGGCCGGAGGAGAAGACGGTTCCGTTCAGGCTGACGACGGGGTGAGCGCCGAACAGGAGCAGCCCCGCGACCAGGCTCGACAGCGCGGTGAGCGCCGTCAGACCGGTCACGAAGACGGCAGCCGCCAGCAGCTTGCCGGCCAGGAGCTCACCCCGGCGGCGGGAGCGGGTGAGGATCAGCTTCCAGGTGCCATACCGGTCCTCGGAGGAAAACATGTCTCCGGTGACGATGCCGGCGATCAGGGGCATCCCCCAGGTCCCAGAGAAGGCGAGCAGGACCAGCGAGACGGCGTAGCCCGACGAGTGGACCCATACGCCGTAGAGGGTGTCGGTGGGGCTCCCGCTCTGGACCTTGAGGATGGCCGAGAAGATGAAGGGGCCGAGCAGGCAGACGAGCGCAAGCAGGCGAATCGCCGGCTGAGCGCTCAGCTTGCGCCGCTCGACGCGGAACACGCCCCAGACGGCGCTCATGGACGGGTGAGGGTGAAGAACATCGACTCGAGCGGACTCACCGTCAGCTCGAGGCGCCGTACCGCGATCGCCGCCGCCCCCAGGGCGAGCACATAGGGATCGAGCTTCCCGGCCTCGACGGCCAGAGCCAGCCCCCCGCGCTCGTCCGGAGCTGCGCGGACGCCGTCGCTTCGCTGGGCCAATTCGAGTGCGCGGGCATCGTCGCTCGTCTCAAGCCGGTAGCCCGAGGCCGGCGCCTGCGCACGCAGCTCCGGCGCCGTCCCGGCCCATACGACTTCGCCCGAGCGCAGGACGGTGAAGCCATCGCACACTGCCTCGATCTCGCCGATCTGGTGGCTGCTCATGAGGAGCGCGACCCCCTGTCCGGCGAGCTCCCGGACCAGGTCTCCCACCTGGCGCACCCCATCGGGGTCAAGCCCCGCCGTTGGCTCGTCGAGGAGGAGGAGACGAGGGGCCCGGAGCAGGGCGGCGGCGATGCCCAGGCGCTGCTTCATTCCCGTCGAGTAACCGCTCACCCGGTCCGCCCCGCGCCGGCTGAGGCCCACTCGCTCGAGCACCTCGCCGACCCGCGCGGGGGGGACGCCATCGTCGAGCTCGACCAGCAGCTCAAGGTTGGCGCGCCCCGAGAGGTAGGGGTAGAAGCTCGGATCCTCGACGAAACCGGCGACCCCGGCCAGCGCATTCCGGCTTCCGTCCCCGGGCGTTCGCCCGAACAGCTCGACCGATCCCGCATCCGCGGCCAGGAGGCCGAGGAGAATTCGAAGCAGGGTCGTCTTCCCCGCGCCGTTGGGGCCGAGCAGCCCTCGAACCTCGCCCTCGTCAACCGTCAGGTCGACCTCGTCGAGCGCGCAGGTCGTGCCAAAGCGCTTGACGACGCCGCTCGCACGTACTGCCGCCGCGCTCATCTCGACATTCTGGCTGACCGGCGAGAGCGCCGCGGGGAGAGGGGTGTGGCGCAATCATGTGGCAAGACGCTCAACCAAGGAGACACCATGGCGAAGGTCATCTACACAGCTGAGGCGCACGTCACCGGCGGCCGGGCCGCGGGACACGGCGAGACGACGGACGGCAATCTCAATGTCGACCTGCGGCTTCCCCCGGAGCTCGGAGGCGAGGGTGACGGGACCAATCCGGAGGAGCTATTCGCAGTTGGCTTTGCTGCCTGCTTCGAGGGGGCCCTCGGCGTGGTCGCCCGCCGCCATCATCTCGACGCCGGGGACGTGGCCATCGACGCCAAGGTCATGCTTCTGCCCACGGGGGATGGGGGGTTCAAGCTGGCCGCGGAGCTCGACGTCAACCTCCCATCGATCGAGGATCCCGGCGAGGCCGCCCAGGTGGTGCGGGAGGCCCACCAGGTGTGCCCGTATTCCAACGCCACGCGCGGAAACATCGACGTGACGCTGACCGCCAACGGACAGGAGGTCTCGGCGAGCGAAGGCGCGTAGAGTGCCAGCGCTGTGGAGTCCCACCCGCCCTCGGCGACGGAATCGATCCTCACCCACTGGATGGGCATCGAGGACGCCAACACCGCCGGCCATGTTCACGGCGGCTCGATCATGCGGCTATGCGACGAAGTGGCTGGAATCGCGGCGATTCGCCACAGCGGGCGGCGTGTGGTGACGGCGGGAATGGATCGAATGACCTTTTTAGATCCCGTCTTTGTGGGGCAGTTGGTAACCGTGAAGGCGACCGTCAACGCGGCCTGGCGGACCTCGATGGAGGTCGGGGTCCGGGTCGAGTCCGAGCACGTGGCGAGCGGAGAGATCGCCCACACGTGTACCGCCTACCTGACGATGGTGGCGCTCGGCGATGAGGGTGAGCCGACGCCAGTGCGGCCATTGACGCCGGAGACGCCCGATGAGAGGCGGCGCGAGCACGAGGCGCAGCTGCGGCGTGAGAATCGACTGGCCGAGCGGGAGACGATCCTCCGCGCTCGGGGTTCGGGGGTCTGAGCTTGCCCACTGAGCCGCAACCGATAACCCTGTTCGAGATCGTCAAGCGCGCGGTCGAGATCGCTGATCCGGACGGCAGCGACTCCCGGCTCGGCGACCTGCTGGAGCAGTTCGAGGATGCTGATGAGCCGGTGACCGCGATCCAGAACCTGGAGGAGCGGCTGGCCATCGCCGAGGAAGGCGCCGACGTGGAGCTCCAGGATCCCGCGGTGGCGGTCGCGACGGCCGTGATCCTCTATCTCGCCCACCGGCGGGACGAGCTGAACGACGAGCCTGAAAAGATCCTCCGCCTGGCGGCCCGGGCCGAGTGGCAGGGCGATCCCCCGGAGACCGTCGTCGAGTGGCTGGAGGACCGCGGCGTCAGCCTCTGAGCCTCGGCCCCTCCGTTACTCGACCGTGTCGACCACCTCGTACACGCCTGAGACGTACTCGTTGGCCACGAAGGCCGAGAGGCGATCGACCCGCTGGGTCTCACCAGCGTCCTCGTCCTCACGCCAGCGCCGGTAATCGTCCTCCGACATGTCGAAGAGGCCGAACGAGATGACCTCGTCCTCGTCCCGAATGTTGCGGGCGTGATAGGCGCGCTGGAAGCCTGGTGGCATGGCGTCGCCCGGGTCCCAGGCCTGGCGGAACTGGTCCCACGCCCCCGGCTTCAGGCGCCGGGCGGTGAACATCACGATCATCTCGTCCTCCTCGTCTCGGTCAGCTTGGATCTTCGGAGCTGTAGGGATCGTCCTCGCCGCGCACGTCGCGGTAGCGCCGGTCGAACAGCTCGAGCGTGGCGGTGACGTCGCTGGGTCCGTGGATGGTGTGGCTGACACCGCTCGACTCGGGGGTCAGCTCGGCCGGTTCGGCGTCGCCGTGCTCCAACAGCTCGTCGTGCTCCGCCTCGAGGACCGGCAGCTCCGCCACCCCCGGGTCGCGGTAGAGCTGCCCGAGCTCGGAGGTCTCGTATTTCACCTGGAGCACGTCGTCAGGCTGCAGCTCAATCCGGACCCCGGGCCACGTACGCAGCTCATTGGCAATCTCATCCACGAAGGCATCCCAACGTGACACTGAGCGGATCGTATAGGCGCCCCGCGCGACGACACAAGGGGCGGGGTCTAGGATTGGGGCATGGACGATCAGAGCATCGCGGCCCAGATCGAGAGCCTCGTCTCCGAGGAGCATGAGATCCGGCATCGTGAGGAGGCCGACAGCGCCGACGAGGCGCGGCTGGAGGCGGATCGCGAGAGGCTGCGCGCCGTGCAGATAGAGCTGGATCGCTGCTGGGATCTGCTGCGGCAACGACGCGCGCGTGAGGAGTTCGGGCAGAACCCGGACGAGGCCCAGGTGCGTGACGCCGACACCGTCGAGCGGTATCGGCAGTAGCACTGGTAGCCAATGGCGATTGAGAGCGCCAACGGGGCCCCGCGGGTCACCGTCTGGAGCGACTACATATGACCCTTCTGCTACGTCGGCCTCGAGCGGGCGGCGTGGCTGGAGCGCCGGTTCGGCGCGCAGGTCGAGTGGCGGCCCTTCGTCCTCCATCCCGAGTATCCGCCGGAGGGCATTCCCATGGCAGAGCTCGAGCGCCGCTACGGCCCGGGAATCGTCGACCGCCAGCGCGCAATGTTCGCGGCCGCTGGGCTGCCCTTCGCCGGGACGATCGACCGGATCCCCAACTCCCGCAAGGCGCTCCTGTTGGGTGAACTGGCACGGGAGCGTGACCTGTTGGACGCGCTACATCCGCGGCTGTTCGATGCCTACTGGGGACGTGGGCGCGACATCGGCGACGAACAGGTGCTGATCGAGGAAGGGACGGCGGTTGGCCTGAGCGAGGCCGACATCCGGGAGGCGCTGGCCGACGAGCGCTACCTCCCGCAGATCGAAGCTTCGACGCGCGACGCCATGGAGATCGGCGCCGGCGGGGTTCCCGCCTGGGCCATCGACGAGCGGATCCTCGTTCCCGGAGCGCAGCCGCACGATGTCTTCGAGCAGGTGCTGGAGCGGCTCGGTCACCCGCCGCGGGACGGTGGTGAGTGATGGCGGTGGAGCCCGTCCTCATCATCCAGGTCGCCAACGGGAGCCGAGTCGAGCTTCAACTGGCGGCGAATCCACCGGCGGCCGTCACGGGGGGCGAGGTCGTGGTTGAAATTGGCGCCACCGACTCCGAGGGAGCGCTCCAGCCGCCGCCAGCGGGAGAGGTCGTGCTCGCAGTCCCAGCGCCGCAGTCATTGGCACGGGAACCGGAGGCGCTGCACCGGGTGCTCGCCGGCGCCGGGACCGGGACTGACCCGCTCGTGGTCGTGGTCGAGGCGGCCGAGGAGCTAACCGACGCCGACCTGGGGCTCCTCCTCGACGCGGCTCGTCGGGCTCCCCGCCCGGTGATCCTGCGCATCATCCGCGACGCCTGACGGCGCAGGCGGGGGAGAGACAGGCGGGAAGCGGACCTCGACCGCCAGACCGCCGTCGTCACCGGAACGGATTTCGAGCCTGGCATCGTGCGCCGTCGCGACCGCCGCCACGATCGAGAGGCCCAGGCCAAAGCCATCGCGAGAGCCAACTCGCTCCGGGGCCATCCGCTGGAAGGGTTGGAGGAGACGAGGGAGCTGGTCCGCCGGGACGACCGGGCCGGTGTTGTCGACTGTCAACTGAGCTCCCTGGGGCCGATTCTCCAGGCGCACTCGAACCTGGCCCCGGGGAAGGTTGTGCCGGACCGCGTTCTGGAGGAGGTTCGATACCAAACGGCCAATGAGCCGGCGATCGCCGAGGACCTCGGCCGACTCCGCCTCGACTTCGAGCTCGATCCCGTTGACTGCCGCCTCGGGCGCATAGACACGCTCGACCTCCCGGATCACAGCGGCCAGGTCGAGGGACTCTCTGGCCTCGAGACCCCGTTCACCCTGGGCTAGCGCCAGCAGCGCCTCGATCAGCTGCTCCTGTTGCTCTGACTCCTCGAGCGCCTCGGTACACGCCGCTCGCAGCGATCCGACGCTTGCTTCCGGGTCGCTGACCGCCATCTCAAGCAGGGCGCGGGAGGCGGCGAGCGGAGTGCGGAGCTCATGCGATGCGTTGGTCACAAAGCGCCGCTGGGCATCGAAGGCGCGCTCCAAGCGCCCGAGCAGGCCGTCGATCGTGTCGGCCAGGGTCCTGAGCTCGTCGCGGGGCCCGGCGAGCGAGAGCCGCTCGTGGAGATTGGCCTCCGAGAGCCTCTGGGTCGTCGCCGTGATCGTACGCAGGGGACGCAGGACACGCCCGGCCACCATCCAGCCGAGCAGGCCCGAGATGATCGCCATCACCGCGAGGGCGATTGCCGATTCGATCTCGAGCTGATGCAGATCGGATACCCGCTGCTTGTCTCCGACGAATCTGACCGCGGCTCGGCCGGCCGATGAGACGAGCACCTGCTTGACCCCCGGCGGGATGCCGGGGGCCGGGATCCGCGCGAGGCGATTCGGGGGTCCTTTGAGCACGACGCCGGCGGAGCGGATGAAGCCGACCTGGGGGGTGCTCGTCTCGTGGGCTACCAGGGCATACGTAATGGCCAGCAAAGCTGCGCCGCAGACGAGGAACAGGCCGCCGTAGAGGAGCGTCAGCCGCCAGCGCACGGTGGTGTGCGGATGGCGGAGCCGGGACAGAATTCCCCTCATGTCTCCGCTCCCATGCGGTAGCCGATCGGCGTGACCGTTTCGATGACCGGCGGATCGCCCAGTTTGGCCCGCAGCCGGCTGACCGTCATACGCACGGCGTTGGTGAAAGGGTCGGTGGCGTCGTCCCAAGCGCGCTCCAGGATCTCCTCAGTTGATACCACCGCGCCCTGGGCACCGAGCAGGATCTCCAGCACCGAGAACTCCTTGGGACTGAGGAGGATCGGATCCCCAAACCGGGTGACGAGCCGGTGGGCGGTGTCGAGGCTCAGGTCGCGATAGCTCAGGGTTGGGGGCAGGGCCCGGTGAGAGCGGCGAGACAGGGCGCGGACCCGGGCCACCAGCTCGGCGATGTGGAAAGGCTTGGGTAGGTAGTCGTCGGCGCCTATGCCGAGACCTTCGATCCGGTCCTCGACGGCCGCGGCCGCAGTCAGCATCAGGACGGGCCCCTGGCCGCCGGCAACCAGCGAACGGCAGACCTGGTCACCGTGGACGCGGGGCAGGTCACGGTCGAGGATCACCACGTCATAGTGAGTCAGGGCGGAGTGGTCGAGCGCCTCCTGCCCGTCAAAGGCGACGTCGACGGCCATGCCCTCCCGCCGGAGCACCGCGGCCACGGTGTTCGCCAGCCGTGCGTGATCCTCGACTACCAGCACGCGCATCCTTGGTTCCTAACTCATCGTATGGGGAGCGTCGGCGCGGAGTGACCCGCGCCGACGTCCGGTGGCGAGAATGCCCGACGTCGCATAACAGCGGCATAACGGCGTTACGACGCTGTTAGCGAGCCGAAGCTGGTCAGGCCGGCGGGAAGGTGACGGTCACGACGAGGCCGCCCCCCGACCGGGGCTCGGCCGTGACCGCCGCGTCGTGGGCCGTGGCGATGGCGCGAACGATTGAGAGGCCGAGCCCGTGGCGTCCTTCTGACGCCGTGCGATCACGCTGGAGTCGCTGGAAGGGCTCAAACAGGCGCTCCACCTCCTCAGGCGGAACGGCGGGTCCGGTGTTGGCCACCGAGAGGAAGGCGCGCTCGGCCTTGGTACCGGTGTCAACCTCCATCAACCCACCTGACTGGTTGTAGGTGATGGCGTTCTCGATCAGGTTCGCCACGAGGCGCTCGACCAGAGCCGAATCCCCCAGCACGCTCGCCCGGCCGAAGCTGGTCTGGACATCGAGTTGCTGCGCCTCCGCGGACCCGGCAGCTCCCTCAAGCGCGCGGGCGACGATCCCCGCCAGGTCGATCGGCTCGCGGATCACCAGGCCTCGCTCGCTCGTGGCCAGCGTGAGGAGCGAATCGAGCAGCCGCTCTTGATCACGTCCAGCGCTCAGCAGCTCCTCGCACGTGGCACGCAAGCTCGCCGCGCTGGCATCAGGGTCTGCGAGGGCGACTTGAAGCAACGTGCGCTCCACGGTCAGGGGTGTTCGCAGCTCGTGAGCCGCATTGGCGACAAAGCGGCGCTGGGCGGCGAACGAGCTCTCAAGCCGGGTGAGGAGATCGTCCATGGTGTCGCCGATCTGTTTGAACTCATCCTCGGGGCCGTCAATGCCGAGCCGCTCGTGCAGATTGCGGGTCGTGATCGACCGCGCGGTGTTCGCCATCTGACTAAGCGGCCGCAGCACCCGGCCGGCGGCGAACCATCCCAACACGGTCGAGGCGCCGGCTGCGATCAGCAGAGCGAGGAGCGAGACGGCAATCAGCCGGGCGACATCGGCCGAGTGCTGGTCCTGCGCCCCCTGAATCCCCGGCAGCCCGCTGGCTCCCACCGGAGAGACGGCCTGCGAGCTGCTGCCGATGTGGCCCGCGGAGGCGACCACGACGATGGTCAGGACGACCGCCGTCCCGAGGCCCAGGAACATGGCCGAGTACATCAGGGTGAGCCGCATCCGTGCCTTCCCCGGCGGGAGCCGGAGCCAGCGACGCGGGACCATCCGAAGCGCGCTCGGGGCCATCAGATCCTGTACCCCGCATCGCGAACCGTCTCGATCACCGCCGGCTCGCCGAGCGCGGCCCGTAGGCGCCCGATGGTGGTCTTGACCGTGCTCGTGAACGGATCCGCCGCCTCGTCCCAGACGCTGGCCAGGAGCTCCTCGGCGGACACGACCTTCCCGCTGGCGGCCAGCAGATATTCGAGGAGCGCGAACTCCTTGGGCCTGAGGGTCAGCCTGCGCTCAGCGCGATAGGCGACTCGCCGCGCTGGATCGAGGGTGATGTCCCCATGGACGAGCTTGGGGGGAGTCGCGCTCTGGGAGCGGCGCCCGAGCGCCCGCACCCGCGCGACCAGCTCGGCGAACTCGAAGGGCTTGGGCAGGTAGTCGTCGGCCCCCAGCTCGAGTCCCTCGATCCGGTCGCTGACCGTGCTCGCAGCGGTGAGCATGAGCACCCGTGTCCCGGCCTGTTCACTCGCGAGCTTGCGACACACCTGATCTCCGTGCACGGCTGGGAGGTCACGATCGAGGACCACGACGTCGTAGCGGTTGATCGCCGCGTGCACCAACGCATCGGCCCCGTCGAGCGAGATGTCGACGGCCATGCCTTCGCGACGGAGGCCCTCGGCCACGGCCATGGCGAGACGTTCCTGATCTTCGACGACGAGCACTCTCACGGTGAGGCAAGGATGGCCCACGCCGGGTGACAGTGTCGTCACACGGGCGCTCACCGGCCTGTCACCGCCTCAGGCATAGAACGTTCCCTGACAGTTCGTCCGCACTGCAGGAGGTACGCCATGAGATTCATCGCCGGTCTTGTCCTCGCCCTCGTCATCGCGACGGTCGCGGGTTGCGGGTCATCGGGCCCCGCCGGTCCGACCACCGCGCGAGCTCCCAGTTCCCCCGTGGCCGCGGCCTACGGCTACGCCCGCTGCATGCGCAGCCATGGCGTGACCGGGTTCCCGGATCCGCATGTGAGCGTGAGCCCCGGACGAACCTCGATCAGTCAGGTGGCTCCGGCGTCGGCGGGGTCCGCGCCGCAGTTCAAGACCGCCGAGCACGCGTGTGCCGGCCTGATGCCGGCCCCCGGCCGTCGGGCGGGTCATGAGGGCCCGGGAGCCGCCGTGCTGCTCGCCTTCGCGCGCTGCCTGCGCACACACGGTCTGTCAGGTTTCCCGGATCCCGATCGCGATGGCCGCATCACGTCGCAGATGATCACGGCGGCGGGGATCAACGTTCGCACCCCGGTTTTCCTGTCCGCCGCCAGGGCCTGCATCGGTGTCACCCACGGCGCGATCACGGCGGCTGACGTCCTCGCGGTCGGCAAGGGCCCGCATTGACGCTTCAGGTGAGGCATAACAGCGGCGTAACGGCGTTACGACGGTGTTAGCGAGCGGGACGTACAAACCCACGATGGCGAAAGGAAGCTGACATGAGGGGCCGACCGCGCCGGCTCGGGGCCGGTCTCGTCGTGGTGTTCGCTATCGCCGCCGTGATCGGCATCGTTCTCGCCGTCAACTCGTCGCCCTCGACCAACGGCGCCAGCAATGCAAGCCAGAGCTCAGGCGCCACGTCGGTCCAGCGCCGAAACCTGGTTGAGACCGACACCGAGTCCGGAACCCTCAGCTACGCGAAGGCCCAGACGGTCTACAACCGGCTCAGCGGGACGATCACCTGGCTGCCCGCGGTGGGTCAGGTGATCAAGCCCGGGTACGCCCTGTACAGGGTCAGCGGGGACCCGGTCATCCTGATGAATGGCTCCACCCCCGCCTACCGGGATCTGAGCGCCGCCGACACGGCCGGCCCGGACATCCTGGAGCTCAACCGCAACCTCGTTCGCCTTGGCTTCAACCCCTCCGGGATCGTCGAGGACGACGTTTGGCAGCCGGCGACGACGGCCGCCGTCGAGGTGTTCCAGGAATCAATCGGCCAGACGCCGACCGGGATCCTCAGCCTGGGGCAGGTCGCCTTCCTCCCCGGTGATCAGGTGGTCTCGGCGCTCGAGACGACCCTCGGCTCGACGGGCGGCGGCTCGAGCACGCCCTCGGGCTCCTCAGCCGCCTACCGTGGCCCGGCGGCCGGCTCTGAATTCGTCAGCTTGACCACGACGACCCAGGGCAGCCAGCCCCAGACGACGACACCAACGGGCCGGAAGTCCCAGAGTCCGAAGACGCTGGCCGCGCTTCTCGCTCTGCTCAAGGCGGAAACGGCCCAGCTCAAGGCGGAGACGGCCCAACTCAGAGCGGCCGAGGCGGCGAGCCACGCCAGCAAGAGCCCGAGCGGCTCCAGCGCCAAGGGCAGCAAGAGCCCCAAGAGCAGCAGCGGTGGGGGGAGCGCCGGCGGCGGCAGCGGCAGCGGCGGCGCGAGCGCCAGCCCGATCCTCCAGACGAGCTCCACGCACCTGATCGCGACGGTCGATCTCGATGCCTCGAAGCAGAGCGAGGCCAAGGTGGGCGAGAAGGTCACGGTCGAAATGCCGTCCCGGAGCACCGTCGGCGGAACCGTCACCGCGGTGAGCTCGGTAGCCCAGAGCGCGAGCGGCTCGGGAACCGGTAGCGGGGCCGGGGGCAACAACTCGGGCGCCGGCAACAGCGGAAACGCGTCCAGCACAGCCACGATCCCGGTCACGATCACGCTGCGCGGCCGGGTCGCCGGCCCCGGGCTTGATCAGGCGGCGGTGAGCGTGCAGTTCGCCCAGGCGGAGGCCACCAACGTCCTCTCAGTGCCGGTGACCGCGCTTCTCGCCATCTCTGGCGGGCGCTATGCCCTCCAGGCGGCGGCCGCGCCACACCGGGTGATCCCGGTGAGCACGGGGCTGTTTGCCGCCGGTTACGTGCAGATCTCGGGTCGCGGGATCTACCCGGGCCTTCAGGTCACCGACTCACAAGGCTGACTGTGGCCGTGGCGCTCGATCAGGTGAGCAAGGAGTACCCGGGCGGGGTCACGGCCCTGCGTGGCGTCGAGGTCGAGATCCCCGACGGCGACCGGGTGGCGGTGGTCGGGCCGTCGGGATCAGGCAAGACGACGATGCTCACGGTGATGGGCACGCTGGAGCGGCCGACCCACGGCGAGGTGCAAATCGCCGGCCGCGCCGTGAGCACCGCCTCCGACGCCGAGCTGGCGGGGCTGCGCGCGCATGAGATCGGCTTCGTGTTTCAGGAATTCCATCTTCAGGACGCGATGACGGCGCTCGACAACGTCGCCCTGGGCATGCTCTACACCGGCCGGTCGCTGCGCGAGCGCCGTGAGCTGGCGCAGACCGCGCTCGAGCGCGTGGGCCTGGGACATCGACTGACCCACAAGCCAGTCCAGCTCTCAGGCGGCGAGCGCCAGCGTGTGGCCATCGCGCGGGCCGTGGTCAAGCGGCCCAAGATCATCTTGACCGACGAACCGACGGGAAACCTCGACTCCAAATCCGGTGGCGAGGTGATCGATCTCCTGCAGCGGCTGGCCTCCGATGGCGCGACGCTCGTGCTGATCACCCATGACGAGCGCATCGCTTCTGCCTTCCCACGGCGGATCCAGATGCGCGACGGCGAGATCGTCGCCGACACCAGGGAATGAGCGCAGCGGGCGCAGCGCTGCCCCGGCCGCGCCGGATCGAGACCGCCCGCCTGCCGGCGCGGGAGCTGCTCGGCACGGCCCTGGCCGGCCTGCGCACCCGCCGCCTGAGGGCCGCGCTTTCGGCCCTCGGGATCGCCATCGGCATCGGCGCCATGGTCGCCGTCGTCGGCGTCTCGTCCTCCGCCCAGGCCAACCTGCTGGCCGAGATCGACGCGCTCGGCACAAACCTGCTCACCGTCACGCCGGGACAGACGTTCCTTGGTGCCAACGAGGTCCTGCCCGATACCGCCGCCCCGATGATCGGGCACATGCAGAACGTCGAGAGGGACGCCGCCGTCTACCAGGTGCAGGGTGTCAACGTCTACCGGACGCCCCTCGTACCCAGCACCCAGACTGGCGGCCTCGGCGTTGACGCAGCGGGCGATGACCTGCCCCAGGTGATGAGCACCGGACTGGCCTCAGGGCGATTCCTGAGCGCCATCAGCAACCGCTTCCCCGAGGTCGTGCTGGGGGCCCAGGCGGCGGACGTCCTCCAGATCAACCAGGTCGGCGGTCACGTCATGGTCTACCTCGGGAACACCTGGTTCGCCGTCATCGGGATCCTCAAACCCACTCTGCTCGACCCGACGCTCGACTCGACTGTGTTCGTCTCGCTGCCGGTCGCGGCGCGGCTCTTCGGGCTTGCACCCAACCCCTCGGAGATCTACGTCCGAGCCAACGAGAACCACGTCATCGGCGTCTCGAACCTGCTTTCCGCGACGGCAGATCCGCAGAACGCCGACGGGGTCAACGTGGGCCGCCCGTCCGACGTGCTGGAAGCGCGCGCTGCGGCCAAGGGGCAGTTCACGACCCTGCTTCTCGGCCTGGGGGCGGTGGCGCTGCTCGTTGGCGCCATCGGGATCGCCAACATCATGGTCATCTCGGTCCTCGAGCGGCGGGGAGAGATCGGCCTGCGGCGGGCGCTCGGGGCGACCCGGCGGCACATCAGCACGCAGTTCCTCACCGAATCCGCCCTCTTGGCGGCGCTGGGAGGAGCCGCCGGGCTCGCCCTCGGAGCCGGGGCCACCGCGATCTACGCGGCGGCGCGAAACGAGCCCTTCGTGATCCCTCCCTACGCGCTTGTGGCCGCGCCGGCGGCGGGCTTGTTGATCGGTGCACTGGCCGGCCTGTACCCGGCGGCCAAAGCCGCTCGACTCAGCCCCACCGAGGCGCTGCGGGCAACCTAGCCCTCACGCCTCGGGCTTGGCGTCCTCTCCGAGGCGTGGCCCTGCTCGTTCGAGCTCGGCCCACACGTGCGTGGTTCCCTCGTGGACACCCCACCGGCTCGTTTCGGCCTCGACAATCGCCAGTCCGCGTCCGCTCAGCTCCTCGAACGGGATCTCACGCACCACGTGCTCGAAGCCGTGCCCCTTATCCACGACCTCGATCTGGAGCCGGTCTTCGTCCAGATCGACCATGAGCACGATCGGACCGTCCCCGTGCTTCACGGCATTGTTGACGAGCTCGCTGAGCACGAGCTTGGCCCGGTCGAGCTCTTCCGCCTGAAGCTCGTCGCCCACCCATCCGGCGAGCAGGCGCCGAGCCTCGGACGGCGCCTCGACAACGTGGGCGAGCTCCTGGCGGTATTGCACTAGTGATTTGCCGAAAGACGGGGGATACGTAGACAATACGCCCATGGGCGCAGGCAACGAGGCTGAGGCGGGGCGCTTCGAGCTGCTGGCCGCCGTCGGTCAGGTCGCCGACGGGTCGCTGCCGTTCGGCACCACTGTCGAGCGCCTGCTCGAAATCGTGGTGCCGGAGTTCGCCGACCTCGCCCTGCTCGACGGCCTGGGGGGGGACGGGGGCCTGCGCCGGCTCGGCGTTCGCATCGAAGCCCCGAACCGCGACGAGCTGGAGGCGGCGGTGCTGCGACGCAACATCGTCGCCGACGCTCCCGTCGGGGCAGCTCGTGCCGTGGCCACGAGTGCGAGCAATGTCCTCTCGCCGGTTACCGAAGCCGATCTGCGCCGGATCGCGAGCAGTGACGATGACCTGGAGCTGCTGCGTTCCCTGCGGCTGAGCTCCTCGCTGTTCGTCCCACTGCGGGCACGAGGGCGAACCCTGGGCGTCCTCACCTGCGCCGTTGGCCTTTCCGGCCGTAACTACGGCACCGAGGATCTGCGCTTCGCCGAGGTGCTCTCCGGACGGATCTCGCTCGCGCTGGACAACGCCGGGCTGTCCAGGATGGTGGGGGAGCTCGAGCAGCGGCTCGAGTCGACCTTCGCCAACCTCGCCGAGGCGATCATCGTGCGGGACCCGGCGGGCGGCATGGTCTTCGCCAACCCGGCGGTGGCCAAGCTCCTGGGGTTTGGGTCCGTGGACGAAATCGGGGGAGCGAGCGCCGAGGAGCTGATGAGCCTCTATGCGGCGTTCGACGAGAGCGGGAGGCCGCTCAGTCTGGACGACCTGCCCTCGAGCCGCGCGCTGGCCGGCGAAGCGCCCGAGCCGCTGCTCGTGCGCAACGTCGTGCGCAGCACGGGGGCGGAGCGCTGGCTCCTGCACAAAGCCACTCCCGTTTTCGATGCGGACGGGGAGCTGACGCTGGTCATCAACGTGATCGAGGACGTCTCCGACGTGAAGCGGGCCGAGTTATCACAGCGGCTGCTCGCCGAGGCGGGGAAGGAGCTGTCCTCCTCGCTTGACTACGAGCAGACCCTGCAGCGTGTGGCCCGGCTGGCGGTCCCGCAACTCGCGGACTGGTGCGGGGTGCGAATCCGCGGACCGCATGACGAGCTGGAGCAGGTGGCGGTGGCCCATATCGATCCGGGCAAGGTCGCGCTGGCGCGGGAGTGGGGGGAGCGCGCGCCGACCCGAATGTCGGACCCAGGTGGTATCGCCGAGGTGGTGCGCTCCGGACAGCCACAGCTGATTCGGGAGATAACCCCCGAGATGATCGCCGAGGCCGACCTCTCCGATGAGCGAGCTGCCTTCGTGCGTGACCTCCAGATGAGCTCGGTCATCAGCGTGCCCCTTGCTGTCCCCGGGCAGCCCCCGTTAGGCGCAATCACCCTGGTCATGGCTGAGTCAGGGCGCCGCTTCGGGGAGCGGGATCTGGTCCTGGCCGAGGAGCTCGGACGCCGGGCCGCGGTGGCGGTCGAAAACGCCCGCCTCTACACCGAGCGCTCGCACATCGCGACCACGCTCCAGCAGAGCCTGCTGCCCGAGGAGCTGCCGGAGATCGCCGGCTTCGAGCTGGCCAGCCTCTACCGGGCGGCCGGCGGGCAGAGCGATGTGGGCGGCGACTTCTATGACGCGTTCGCCATCCCCAGTGGCTGGATGGTCGTGGTCGGCGACGTCACCGGCCGCGGACCGCAGGCGGCGGCACTGACCTCGCTGTCTCGCTACACGCTGCGAACGGCGGCCCGGCTTCTCGACGATCCGCTGGGCGCGCTGGCCGAGCTCAACGCCGAGCTGCGCGAACGCGCACAGCCATCGCTGGTCACCATCGTCTGCGTACTGCTCCGCGAGACACCTGAGGCGACCCACGCCAGCATTGTGCTGGCCGGCCATCCTCCACCGTTTCACGTCCACGCCGGAATCCCGCGGCAGGTTGGGATCTTCGCGTCTCCCCTGGGCGCCTACCCGGATGACGGCTGGCGGGCCGCGACGATCACACTGGAGCCCGGCGACCAGCTGGTTCTTTACACCGACGGGGTGACCGATGCGGTCGGGCATGGTGAGCGCTTTGGCGAGGAGCGCCTGGGGGAGGTGCTGGCCGGCGCCGCTGGGGCGGCCGAGACGATCGGGCGCATCGACCGTGCGCTGAGGGAATTTGCCCATGGTGCGCAGGCCGACGATACGGCGGTCCTGGTGCTGGAGCGCGTGGCGGCTCCGAGCGCCGGGCGTGCCGCGGACTCGCTCCTCGTGGAAGGAACCACCCCCGCGAGCTGATGTCGATCCCGTCTGGAGTTCCGGAGCACCTGCACACCGTCACACCGCGGCTTGTCGTGAGCGACGGTGCGGCAGCGATCAAGTTCTACGCCCGTGCTTTTGGGGCGCAGGAGATCGGCCGGCCCTTCGTCGACCCGGAGGGCCGGCTCGTCCACGCCGAGATTGAGATCGGGGACTCGGTGATCATGATCACCGAGTCGGGGGTGGATGCAGGAGCGCCAGCCGGCGGCGTGACCGCGATCATGGCCACATACTGGCGTGATGTCGAAGGCGCCTGGGAGCGGGCGCTGCGGGCGGGTGCCGAGGTGATCTATCCCCTGGCTGATCAGTTCTACGGCGAGCGGGGAGGGCGCGTGCGTGACCCCTTCGGGCAGGAATGGATGCTCAGCCAGCGGACCCAGCACCTCCTCCCTGAGGAGCTCGAGCGGCGGGCCCGGAGCTTCTTCGAGGGCGGCTGAATCTCAGGTCGGCGAGATCGGCAGCGGTGTGCGTTCGCGTAGGCTAGGCATGGACTATCGGAACCCATCAGATGCCCAGCGACCAGAACCGCGGATCGACCGAATCCCGCCCCGTCGGGAGTGAGCCGGTGTCGGCCCGCACGTCGGGGCAGGACAAGGCCATCCCGCCGGGGCCGATGCCGCAGGACAAGGGCGGCTGGCGCGTCGCGCCCGCGCCGGACGGGCGCGGGATGCCGGATCAGCCCAAGCCCAAGCCCCCGCACCGCTTCCGCGCCTTCTGGATCTTCTTCCTCGTCCTGCTCGCCGTCAACTGGCTCTCGGTGCTGCTCGCCCAGCCGTCCTCGCAGCCTCGGGTCAAGGTCCCGTTCAGCCCCTACTTCCTCAACCAGGTGCAGGCCGGTCAGGTCAAGTCGATCTCCTCCAAGAGCGACACGGTCGACGGCACCTTCGCCTCGAAGGTCCGCTATCCGGCCAACGACGCCAAGGCGACGCCGACGAGGCTCTTCTCGACCCAGGTGCCGTCGTTCTGGAATAACGCCTCCCTGACCGCGCTGCTTCAGTCAAAGGGCGTCCAGGTCAACGCGCAGAACCCCAATCCGGGTACCTCGGTGCTCGCCGAGATCCTGCTCGGCTTCGGGCCGACGCTGTTGTTGATTGGGCTGTTCTACTTTTTCATACGCCGAGCCGCCGCCGGTGGCGGAGGGATGGGCGCGCTGGGCAACTTCGGGCGCTCCCAGGCTCGTCGGGTGGATCCCACGCAGATCCGGGTGACCTTCGACGATGTAGCCGGGATCGACGAGGTCAAGGCCGAGCTGACCGAGATCGTCGACTTCCTGAAGACCCCAGAGAAGTACCAGCGTCTGGGTGGGCGAATGCCCCACGGGGTGCTCCTGTTTGGCCCCCCGGGCACGGGCAAGACGCTCCTGGCGCGGGCCGTGGCCGGCGAGGCCCACGCTGCCTTCTTCTCGATCTCGGCCTCGGAGTTCATCGAGGCCATCGTCGGCGTCGGCGCGGCTCGGGTCCGAGACCTCTTCGCCAAAGCCAAAGAGGCCGCCCCGTCGATCATCTTCATCGACGAGCTCGACGCCATCGGACGATCTCGCTCGGGTTCGGCTTCCATCTCCGGCGCCAACGACGAGCGGGAGCAGACGCTGGATCAGATCCTCACCGAAATGGACGGCTTCGACTCCAACGAGGCCGTGATCGTCCTCGGCGCCACCAACCGCCCGGAGATTCTCGATCCCGCGCTGCTGCGCCCGGGGCGCTTCGACCGCCGGGTCGCCGTCCAGCCCCCGGACCGCGACGGGCGGGTGAAGATCCTCCAGGTCCATACGCGCTCGATACCCCTGGCCCCCGACGTCGATCTTGAGGCGCTGGCCTCGACCACGGCCGGGATGGTCGGCGCCGACCTGGCCAACCTGGCCAACGAGGCGGCGCTCCTGGCCGCTCGCCGCGGACACGACCAGGTGACGATGGCCGACTTCACCGACTCGCTCGAGAAGATCATGCTCGGTGCCCCCCGTGGGATCGTGTTGACCCCACAGGATCGTGAGCGCACCGCCTACCACGAGTCCGGTCACGCGCTCGTGGGGATGCTCTCGCCTGACGCGGACCCCGTGCGCAAGGTCTCGATCATCCCTCGCGGCTTGGCTCTCGGCGTGACGGTCTCAAGCCCGGACACCGACCGCGTCTCCTACTCGCGTGACGAACTCGACGCCAAGATCAGGGTCTCGCTGGGCGGTCGCGCGGCCGAGGAAGTCGTCTTCGGCGAGGTGACCACGGGAGCCGAGTCAGACCTCCAGCAGCTGACGCAGATCGCCCGCCAGATGATCGGGCGCTGGGGGATGAGCGAAAAGCTCGGGCCGATCACTCTGCTGCCCAGCGACGGGCAGAGCCCGTTTCTTCCTGGGGCGAGTGAGACCTCGCCTCAGACGCAGTGGCTGATCGATGAGGAGGTCCACCGCATGGTGGAGGAAGCGCACGCCGAAGTCACGCAGCTTCTCTCCGAGCATCGTCATCAGCTGGATAACCTCGCCCATGCCCTGCTCGACGCCGAGACGCTGGACGCTCCTGACGCCTACGCGGCGGCTGGGGTCCCGATGCGGCCCGTCGAGCTCCAACCCCAAGCCAGCCTGAAGCCAGTTACCTGATCGGCGGGGGCGAGCCCTCGGCGCTGGCGGGCAGGGCCGGGTCCCACTCGCAGACACGACAGGCATGGCGGAAGGCTGAGCGGGCGAACTCAAGCGCCTCGCCGCGCGGCTCGCGTCTCGTGCGCACGTCATCCCAGTCCAAGATGTACTCCCCGATCCCACCCTCCCAGCGGGCAGCCGCGGGCAAGATGTCGGCATCGGCGAAGCCCTCGGGTGCCGGATGAGCGTAGGCGTAGAAGGCCGCCCGGGCGTACCGCTGGTCTCCGGGCCACCACCCGACGGCGACCTCCTGCGAGTCCATCGCGTTGCGCATGATGAAGTCTCCAGACGGCGGATCCGCGGGCTGGCCGGAGAACAGGTTGACGGCGAGGTCGAAGGATCCCCACCAGGCGTTGACCGGGGTCGAGCGCCCGCGATACGGCGCCCGGAACGCGGCCAGCACCAGCGCGGCCTGACTGGCGGCGGCGAAATAGCGGCTCACGGCATCGGGGTCGTAGGTGGTGTGCTCCTCGTCCTCGTCCAGAGCAACCGTCCAGCTCACTTCCTGGGGTGTCGGATCGATCTCCACCGGACCGGCCAGGGAACGGACGCCCTTTAGGAGCCCCCGGGTCACCTCACCAACGGCGCGGTTCGGGGTGAGGGGAACGCGCGCGGCGCCACCGGCGCTGTGCTCGGCGAAGGCTTCGTGGCTCTGCAGGTCGAGCCCGGCCACGATGGCTCCGGAGCCGTCCGGCGCGGGAAGAGGACGGGTTTCCCAGCCGCGGGCGCTCAGGTGCAGGGCGGCGTGCTGAAGCTCTGGCTCAGGCGGCGCCAGGCGGACGGCCAGCTTGCCCAGGACCTGCGTGTGGGCGTGGAGCGTGTCACAGGCGGCGCTCCAGTCCGGATAGTTCACCGCTGGCCACTCACCACTCATGGCTCTCACCCTAGCGCCCGCAGGTTAGGCGCCCCCGTAGCCATAGCCACCGCCGTAGCCGTAGCCGTACCCACCGCCGCCGTAGGCCCCGGGGCCGTAGCCGTAGCCGTTGCCATACGCCGCATCGCCGGGGTACTGACCGGCTGAAGGCTGGCTCCCGGCCGATTGACTGGCTGTGTCGGCCTGCCAGGAGACTGAGAAGCCATCGCCGGCGAGGCTTGAGGTCGTGGCGCCGGCGTTTGACTGCTGGTACCCGGTCTGAGCAGAGATGAACGAGGGCCCGCCTGAGGACCCCGCGTCGCTCCCCGCGCCCAGCTGTACCCGGGCGGCCGACCAGTTGGCGGCCGAGATCCCGCCGGTGTGGCCATCGGCGGTCGCGGTGGCGCTGCTGAAGGTGACCTTCGAGAAGTCAGCCAGCGGAAGTACCTGATAGCCGCCGCCAATTTCCGCGGCCGGGGCCTCGACGATCCATTCGGCGCTCGAGGTGTCGGGATTGGTCATCTGCAGCGACTTGGTCACCGATTGACCGGTCGTGGTGTCGGTGATCGACACGTCGACGGTGCTGCCGCTGACCGACACTCGGGCGGAGATCTTGTCGCCGGGGTGGATGGCCAGGTTCAGCCTCACCTGCCCGGCGGGCAGCAGCTCGTACCAGGCGTAGTAGTCGGTTTGGCCATTGGCGTAGTCGGCGCCGGTGCCGATCTGCTCCAGTGAGGAGCTTGAGTTGCTCGTGCCTCCGAGTCCGACCCACTGGGCCGAATAGGCCTGGTTCGAATCGGAGCTCGCCGTGACGGTCGGCTCGGTCCAGCTCCCGGAGACGCTGGTGAACGTCTTGCCGCTGGCCACGTAGCCGGCCCAGTTGGCGCTCACCGCAGTTTGTGCGGTGACGCTCGCGGTTGCTGTACCGGATCCCGTGGTGAAAAAGGCCACCCCACCGGCGCCCATGACCGCTCCCAGGGCGAGCAGCGCTCTGCAGCGCCCTGCCAGTTTCAACTTGCTCATAGTTACGCCCTTCTGTGGGTTAAGGTGACGAACTCACTCTGGACCCGGGGCGTAACAAAACGCTTCGAATTCCCGCAGGGCTGCGTAAGAGTGTCAGCGCGGCGAGGGAGGCCGCTCGATGCGTCAGGACGCGTCGGTGCGCAGGCGGAACGCTGTGAGGTCGACGCGGATTCCGGCTGAGCGTTCGACGAGCACGATCACCACCTCGGCGCACGTCGGGCAGCGCACGACTGTGCCCGGGCCGCGCATGTAGACGTGAAGCTCGGCCAATCGGTGCGGTGGCGCCGCAGTGCTCGCAGGCACCGATGGCGATCGTCATCTCGGTGCCGAAGTGCTCCATGAGCGGGCCGGCGATGGCATTTCCGTCCAGCCGCTCCATGCTCAGCTCCCCGTGGGCCCGAAGCGCTCGGTGCGGATCCGCCGCGGGTCATGCCCGGTCTCGACCAGCGCCTCGGCCACCGCCTCGACGAACGGGGTCGGTCCGCACACGTAGACAAGCGGCGCCTCGGCGGGTGCTGCGACGATCCGGCTCAGCAGGTCGCGGTCGACGCGTCCGCGGAGCCCCGCCCAGTCCTCCGGCCATTCACGGGTCAGCGTCAGCTGGATCCCGGCCCCGGCTTCGGGGCCCAGGCGCTCGAGCTCATGGCGGTAGATAACCTCGGCAAGGGAGCGAGACGAGTAGAGCAGCCGGGCTGGAACCGAGCGCGCTCCGGCGGCCCAGTGGCGCAGCATCGCACGTAGCGGCACGATGCCCGAGCCACCGGCAATCAGCTCAAGGGGACCGCCGAGCGACTCCTCCCAGACGAAGTAGCCGCCGATCGGGCCCCGGAGCTCGAGCTCGTCCCCGGGCCTGAGTTCATCCGTCAGGTAGGGCGAGACCTCGCCGTCGTCGAGCCGCTCGACGGTCAGGACGAGGCCCGCATCCGCGGGTGCCGAGGCGATCGAGTAGCTCCGCTGCACCTGATACCCGTCTTCGGCGGTCAGCCGCACGTCGACGTGCTGGCCCGCGCGGTGCCCTGGCCACTCGGGTAGCTCGAGGACGATGCTCTTGGTGTGGGGTGTCTCCGTGACCAACTCGAGCACTCGTCCGAGCTGCCAGGTCAGTCTCCCTGGTAACGCTGCTCGAGCCATGGATCACCGCGGTTGTGGTAGCCGTAGCCCTCCCAAAACCCGGGCTCATCGCCCGGCGTCAGGGTCAGGCCACGGACCCACTTGGCGCTCTTCCAGAAGTAGAGATGGGGGACGAGCAGGCGCGCCGGG
Organism: uncultured Solirubrobacterales bacterium; assembly: GCA_963733555.1. Taxonomy (GTDB): domain Bacteria; phylum Actinomycetota; class Thermoleophilia; order Solirubrobacterales; family Solirubrobacteraceae; genus Palsa-465. Next base: position 47,968 of record CAVTDO010000001.1, on the reverse strand, counting down.
CCGCCGTGCTCGGGGTGGAGCGGCTGGCCGTCGAACTCGTAGGCCACCCACGCCTTGCCATTCGTCACGTCGGCGAGGGGCAGATTCGTCGTGTAGCCGCCGTCTGAGAAGGCGGTCAGATAGGCGGCGTCTGTGCTCACCCGCTCCAGCAGCGTGTCCACTGAGACCCCCTTCCACGCGGTGTCGAGCTTTGACCACTTGGTCACGCAGTGGGTGTCGACCGTGACCGTCTCGGCGGGGAGAGACAGGAACTCCTCCCAGGACCACGAGGCAGGCCCCTCGACCTGGCCCTGGATGGTGAAGCTCCATTCCTCGAGCGGTGTGTGCGGGGTCGGTCCGGCCGAGAGGACGGGAAAATCGCTGGTCACGTACTGCCCGGGTGGGACTCGGGACGGATCCTCGACCGGATGACGCCGGCCCATAAAGCCTCGGCTGATGGGAGACATCAGCTGAAACTATCCCGGACCGCGGAGCCGCCGAGGGAAAGATTTTCAGCAAAGTCCCGACTCCGGCGCCTCCGAGACGATGCCCCTCCCGTTGACACGGGGCGCTCCAGCTGATTGCGTGGCGATGGTGAGCACGGATTCGATTACCCGGGTCGCGGTGGAAGACCTGAACGAGCTCCTCCCCCTGATGCGCGCCTACTGTGACTTCTACTCGGCCTCGCCGTCGGACGCCGATCTACTCAGGCTCGCCCAGACGCTGATCGACGACCCCGAGCATGAGGGGGTGCAGCTGCTGGCCCGCGACCAGGACGGGCAGTCGGTGGGTTTCGCCACGCTCTACTGGAGCTGGTCGACGACGGACGCGGCCCGGATTGGCGTCATGAACGACCTGTTCGTGGCTGAGGCGGCGCGCGGGCGGGGTCTGGCGGAGAGCCTGATCGAGGCCTGCCGGGCGGAATGTGCCGGGCGTGGCATACCGCGGCTGACCTGGCAGACGGCTCCGGACAACCTGCGGGCACAAGCGGTCTATGACCGCATCGGCGGCCAGCGTGAGCAGTGGATCGACTACTGGCTCGACCTGCTGAACCGATAAGCCGGGCCGCGGCTGGTTCAGGCGGCCGTACGGTGGACGATCAGGACCGAGCGCTGCGAGTGGTTGGCCACCGCGCCGGCGACACTGCCGAGGAGTTTCTCCCCCCGGGACCGGCGGCCGTGTGAGCCGAGCACGATGAGGCTGGCCCGGCGCTCATCGGCAATCTGGGTGATCCCCTTCCAGGCCGGCGCCGCGGTGAGGGCCAGGCTCTGGGCCCGGAATCCAGCCGCCTCAGCCAGCCCGGCGCCTTCCGCGGCGCACTGCTCCGCCGCCCGTCCGACCTCGGCGGCGTCGGCCGCGTTGACCTGAACATGGTCCGGTGGGGTGAATCCGACATCGAAGGTCTTCCACGCGGTTACGACCACCGCGTCACGTCCGGGGCTGAGCAGCTGCGCCGCCTCGTCGATCGCCGCCCTGGCCAGCTCTGAGCCGTCGTAGGCGAAGATAACCGGGCCGGTTCCGTCGGTGCTCATGACCGCGCGGGATCTTCGGCCAGCGTCGCCGGCACCTGGTGCTTGCGGACGGCGGCCAGGAGCGGAGGCGAGTACCAGGCGGGTGCCTCGCCGTCGAGGAAGGCATCGAGGTCAGGCGCCTGTGGCCGCGCCCCCCCGAGGAGATAGAGGAGGACGCCGATGGCGGCGCCTACAACCGCCAGGCCGGCTCCGATCCAAAGTGCGATCCCGATTCCGGCCGACGGGCTGCCTCCGACCGTGGCGGCGAGATGCGCGAATACCGGCGCGATCATGAACGCCGCCACCGCTCGCATCAGCTCGATGATCGCGAACACGCGCTGCAGGTTGAGCGAGGGCAGTGAGAAGCCGGCCACGAACAGCGCCGGCGCAACGGTAGCCCCGAGCCCGATTCCGGTCAGGCCAGAGCCAACCAGCGTGAGGGCCTGGGTCGGGGGCAGCTGGATCCGCAGAATGGCTATTCCCCCGGCCAGGCACGCCATGCCGGCCAGCGGTAGGTAGTGGATCAAGCGCCGGCTGATGACGATCCCGAGCAGGACGGCGGTGAGCACAGCGCCGCCGAATTCGGGCATGTAGAGCAGCCCGACGTGGAGCGGGGAGTAGCGCTGAGCGAGGAGGCTCGCCGTCAGCTCCGTGGCCGACACCGAGGCCGCTGCTGCGAACAGGGCGACAACGATTCCGGCCACCGGCATCGTGCTGGACAACACGCTGCGGATGGTGAGCAAGGGCCGGACGCCCCGGTACTGGTTGACGATCAGGGTGACGATCAACAGGAGCCCGATGAGCAGCGGCAGGAACGTGATGGGGCCGAGGAAGCGGTGCGTCAGGAGCTCGGAAGCGCCGTAGAACGCGGCGACGCTTCCGACCGCTGCCAACCCGATGGCCACCCCGTCCCGCGGGGCGCTCCGGTCCATCGGAGGGGCGTCGACGAAGGTGAGAAGTGAGAGCAGGAACGCGGCCAGCGAGATACCGGACACGACCCAGAAGAGGGGCCGCCAGGCGTGCGCCTCGGCCTGAAGTCCGCCGATGGTCGGTCCCAGGGCGACGGCGCCAAAGATGCAGATGTTCATGATCATGGCGGTCCAGATCAGCTTCTCCCGGCCGAACCCGAGGGCGAGCGGCGGCACCGCCGCAATCAGGAGCAAGCTCGTGCACAAGCCCTGGAGGATGTGTCCGACGATGAACATGGCCGGGTCCTGGGCCGACGCGGTCAGGACCGAGCCGATGACCAGCAGCGTCGCGTAGACGACCAGCATCCGCCGCTGGGGCAGCAGCAGGGCCAGCTGCACCGCCAGCACCGTGCCCACCGCGTAGCCGGCGTTGGCCAGCCCTGAGGCCAGGCTCATCGTCTGCAGGCTCATATGGAGCTGGTGGGCGATCAGAGGAGTGAGCGGCTGGAGGGCAGCCGAGAGCGCCAGGTAGGGGACGAGGGCGAAGATCACCATCGCCGCCGCGGCGGGATATCGACCGACGAGCGGGCCCTGTCGCATCAGCTGGAAGCCTTCGATTGACCGAGAGGAGTCGGCAAAGCAACACCTAGCCTATGAAGCTCTCCCGGCTTTTCCCTAAAAGCCGCGCTAGCGGGGCTTTTCGATCATCGAGGCTGGGGTCGGCTTGCCGGGGGCAGCAGAAATTTCGCCCCACGGGTGGCCTTCGCGGAGTATGGTGGCCCAATGGCGAGGGTGATCCGGGGCCTGCTCCGGAGCCGGCTGGTTGTGATCGTGCTTCTGAGCGCGGCTTTGGGACCGGTCGTGACCCCGGCGAGCTCATCTGCCGCCACGGCGCCGTCCCGCGCCATGTGGGTGTGGAACTGGGATCAGAACCGTGCGCTCATCAGTTTTGCCCGGTCCCATGGCGTCGGGCGGCTGTTCGTGTCGGCCCCGCCCGGATTTTCGACGACCCAGGCGGCGCGCTACACCGACCTGCTCAACCGGGCATCTGCCGCTGGCATCGCGGTCGACGCGCTGTCGGGCGACCCGAGTTGGGTGGGCAACCCTGCCACGGCCGTTGCGTGGGCGCGGGAGGTCGAGAGCTTCCACGGGTTCGCCGGCCTGCACCTCGACGTTGAGCCGTACGCACTCGCGTCATGGAACACCGACCAGCCCGGGACGATCGCCGGCTACCTCTCGATGCTTTCGCAGGTGAAGTCCGCGGCGGGGTCCTACAAGTTGGAAGCGGACATCCCGTTCTGGTTTAACACGATCCCGTGGGCCGGGAGTTCGCTGGACGTTGCCGTGTTCGGCATCGTCGATGCCGCCACCCTCATGACCTACCGCAACGTGGCCACGGGCAGCAACGGCATCATCGCTATTGGCCAAGCGGAGTTCAACGACGGGGTCGCTCTCGGCAAGCCCGTGCGCCTCGCGGTGGAGACGAACGCCAATTCCTTGGCCGAGGTGACGTTCTATGGCACAAGCGTGACCTACATGAACGCCCAACTGAGTCAGGTCGACGCGGCTTACCGGGCTTCGCCCCTCTATAGAGGCATTGCCATCGAGGACTATCTGGGCTACAGCAAGCTGCCCAAGTGACTCGAACCGCTGGGCCGAGCGGAGAGGGGGGGATTCGAACCCCCGATGGACTGAAAGCCCATACCGGTTTTCGAGACCGGCGCATTCAACCGCTCTGCCACCTCTCCGGTGTAGCGGCCTGAGAGGCTAGCGATCCGCCGGGGCTCAGCGGCGGGAGGCGAAGAAGCTGCGCAGGAGGTCGGCTGACTCCTCGGCCAGCAGCCCCGATTCGACCTGGGGGCGGTGGTTGAACTGGGACACATCGAGGACGTTGAGCACGCTGCCGGCGGCACCGGCCTTGGGATCAGGCGCCCCGAAGATGACCCGGGGCACCCGGGCCAGGACGATTGCCCCGGCGCACATGGCGCAGGGCTCGAGGGTCACGTACATCACCGCCTCGAGCACCCGCCACGTGCCCAGCTGGCGGGCTGCCTCGCGGAGCGCGATGAGCTCGGCGTGGGCGGTGGGATCAGCCCTAAGCTCCCGCTCGTTATGACCGATCCCGATTACCTCTCCGTCCTTCACGACCACCGCGCCGATCGGGACGTCGTCGTGCTCCAGGGCACGGTCGGCCTCACGCAGCGCGAGACGCATGAAGTACTCATCGCGCGGGAAGAAATGTGAGTTCACAGGGTTGGGACTCGGTACCGTGTCTGAAGGCAACTTTGCCGGAGTATCGATGTTAAGCATGGGGGCTATGACCACGAACGCCGCGGTTCAGTGAAATCCAGAGTCGGGTTCGATCAGGCACTGCGCCTGATGCTGGCGGCCGCCCTCCTGGCGGTGGGCGCGTCGATTCTCTGGCCGGTCTCCGCCCGCGCCAGCACGACGCCCGGCTACCTCCCGGGCGTGGTCATCGTCGGCTACAGCCATCCGGGGGTGCGAGCGGCGGCCGATGTCGCCTCGGCCGGGTCGACCGGGTCGGTTCAGACCGAGGTCGTGCACCTGCGCCGAGGCCTCAGCGTGACGGCTGAGCTGCGGGTCCTTCGCCATCGGCGCGGAGTCGCCTACGCGGTCCCTGATTACGTGGCCCACATCGCCGCCGCCTCACCGCCGTCCTGGGTTCCCGACGATCCCGGGTCGGCGAATACGCCCCAGGGCTGGACCAAGATGCAGTGGAACTTCTCCGCGCAGAGCGGCGTCAATGCATCCGAGGCGTGGGCGAACCTGCTCGCGGTGCACCGCGCCGGCGCCCGCGGTGTCGTCATCGCCGTGCTGGACACCGGGGTCGCTTACCGCAACTGGGGGCGCTACCGGGAATCGCCTGACTTCACGTGGACGCATTTCGTCTATCCCTACGACTTCGTCGCCGGCAACCGGTACCCGTTGGATCGTGAGGGTCACGGTACGTTCGTCACCGGGACGCTCGCCGAGAGCACCAACAACGGCATCGGGCTCACCGGGCTGGCCTACAACGCCTCGATCATGCCGGTCCGGGTGCTCAACCAGGACGGCTGGGGCGACGCGGCGACGATCGCCGAGGGCGTTCGCTATGCCGTAGCGCACGGGGCGAAGGTGATCAACCTGAGCCTGGAGTTCGACCCGACGGTGACAGCGGGTGACATCCCGACCCTGATCTCGGCCCTCAGCTACGCCCACCGCCGCGGCGTCGTGGTCGTCGCCGCCTCAGGCAACGAAGGGTCCCGCCGGATCGCCTATCCCGCCGCGGGACCGGCGGTGATCTCGGTCGGCGCCACCACCATCGACCGGTGCCTGGCCTACTACTCCAACGGCGGGCGGCATCTCGACCTCGTCGCGCCCGGCGGTGGCGACGACGCGGACATCGCGAACGACCCCGACTGCCATCCGGACCGCAACCTGCCTGACATCTCCCAGCTCACCTTCGGCAACCCGTTTCGCCCCGAACGCTTCGGACTCCCCGGCGGCTGGTACGGGACCTCGATGGCAGCCCCTCAGGTCACGGCGACAGCGGCGATGATCATCGCCAGCGGGGTCATCGGGTCAAACCCCCGCCCGGACCGGATCCTGGCCCGGCTCGAGGCGACGGCCCAGCCGCTCGGCGGCAGCAAGCCGAACGCCAGCTACGGTTACGGCCTCGTCGACGCCGGTGCCGCGACCGCGCCCAAGGGCACGCCGACCGGGACGACGGGTCCCACCGGGCAAACCGGCCAGACTGGGCCGTCCTGAGACGAGGTCAAGCGAGCTTGGTGATGGCGATCACCATGCCCGCCAAGACGAAGACGACGATCAGGACCTGCGTCCAGAACCAGTGGCGCGGCATCGCCTGCCAACGCTAGCGCGGCCGGCGCGCCGCTCAGGCTGTGAGCGCGAGCGGGAAGCGCACAGCGACGCCGCGGGGAAGAACGAGGACCGGACAGGTTGCGTCATCAATCGCGTTCTGTGCGCGCGCGCTGAGCATCAACCGCCCCTCGGCTGCCTCCGGGCGGGAGCCGATCACGAGTAGATCGACGAACGGCTCGTCGTGAGTTATCCGCGCGCCCAGGCTCTGGGCCAGGCCGCTCGCCGTTTCAATTACGGCCGCGTCGCCCGGGGTCGCCAGAACTCCGACTCGTCCGAAGATGCGGGCGTGTTCGCTGCGGTAGTTGGCCGGGGCGATGGCGACGGCCACGGAGCTTCCCGTCCAGGAGCCGCTGCGTGGACTTCTGCGGCGCGACATGACCCGCCGCCGTTCGGTAGTCGGAGCCGAACACGATCACGTTGGCCTCCTCCTGGCGCGCCAGCGTCTCGAGTCCGGCCGCGGTCGAGCCGTTGACGGCGACCAGGCGGGGGACATCGAGATCGCCGAGCATGCGCGCCCCGCGGTCGAGAAGTAGCTGTCCCTCTGCTTCCTCGAGCAACTCACGCGTGGGCTCTGTCGTGTGACGGACGTAGCCGAGGACGAGCTCTGCTCCTGCGTCAGCCAAGACGCGGGCCAGCATCAGTGCGTCGTGATCGTTGGGAGTGTCGTCGTAGGAGACGATCGCCTTGGGTGCCATCGGCGCTCCAGTCTGAGGAGATTGGTCAGGTGCAGGGTTCGAGGGGAGGATTCCATCTCCCTTCCATTACCAATAATGAAGTTGGTCATAGCTTCGATAAGATTTACTAATGCTGAACGTCGGACGTCTCCAAGTGCTCTGCGAGGTCGTCCGACATGGCTCCTTCTCATCGGCGGCCGATGCCCTCTCCTACACCCAGTCGGCCGTCTCGCAGGCGATCGCCCGACTCGAGACTGAGGTCGGAGCCGCACTCGTGATTCGTGACCGCCGGGGTGTTCGCCCCACTGCCGCCGGCGCCACCCTGGTCGAGCACGCCGAGATGATCTTCGCTCAGATCGAGGCCGCCGAAGAGGAGGTGGCGGCTGTGCTCGGGGTCCGGGGCGGCCGGCTCCGCGTCGCCTCCTTCCCGTCGGCCGGCGCGACCCTGATGCCGCTCGCGGTGGCCACCTTCCGCCGCGGACATCCCGATGTCCACCTCAGCCTGGCCGAGGGCGAGCCCGAGGAGATTGCACCACGCCTCCGGGCGGGGGAATTCGACCTTGCCCTGCTGTTCAAGTTTCCCGGCGTGGGTGAGCAGCCGGCTCGCGGGCTTCGCAGCGTCCGCCTCCTCGAGGACCCCATGCACGTGGCGCTTCCGGCCGAGCACCCGCTGGCCATCAAGCCCGCGCTGGCCCTTAAGGACCTTCGGGACGAGAACTGGGTCCAGACCTCAGCTTCGAGCCCCTGCGCCCGCCACGTGGTGAGGCTCTGCCTGGCGGCGGGGTTCGAGCCCCGGGTCACCTTCGAGAGCGACGACTACGAGACGGTGCAGGGCCTGGTTGCGGCCGGCGTGGGGGTGGCGCTGGTTCCGCGGCTCGCTCTGGACCGCGTGCATCCGCGGATCGTTGTCCGTGAGCTGGCACCACATAGTCCGGAGCGGGAGGTGGTGGCCGCCACCATGAGCGGTCCCGGGGTCGCCCCGGCTGCGCGCACCATGCTCAAGATCCTGACCGACGTGGCGCGGGATTACGCCATCTCGGATCAGGTCGGCGGCCTCGAACCGGCACCGTCCTCTGCTTGAGTGAGCCGATGCCCACGGAACGTCGTCTCGCCTTCGGGGGGATCGCTGAGCTATACGACCGAGCCCGGCCGTCCTACCCCCAGCCCTGATCGACGACGTCCTCGGCTTCGCCGAAGTCCATCCGGGCGATGCGGCCGTCGCGCCGTCTGAGCTGCCGCTAGAGCAGGACCGCCACGCCGGCGGGGAGGACAAGCACGGAGCTCCGCGCGTTGTTGAGCTCCGAGCGCACGTCGCCGCCCATCCTGACGTGTCCTTCGGCCCCCCCGGGCGCTGACCCGACGACGAGAAGATCGGCGGGCTGAGGCGACTCGACGACCTGAGCGCCCAGCTTCTCGGCTAGCGCCCGCGCCGTCTGGCGCGCTAGGTCGTTGGTCGGGCCGGCGAGAGGTACGGCGATCGTGGTGATGGAGGTTTCCGGCTCGGTGCGCAGACCGGCGGCGGCGATGGCCACAGGCACAGGACCGCCGTCCAGCATGTGCTGGGCGGAGGTGCCCGGCTCCACGTGCCCGGGTGCGGTTCGATAGTCCGAGCCGAAGACGACGGCCGAGGCCCCCTCGCTTTCGGCCAGCTCGCGCAGCCGGTCGCCGGTGGCGGCGCCGAGCACGACGTGACTCGTCACTTCCACCCCTCCCAGCAGGGCGGTCCCGCGCTCGAGGCGCTGCTCAGCATCGTGCTGGGCCAGTTCCTCCCGTCCCGGATCGAACTCGCGTGAGTGGCGGACGTAGGCCAGCGCGAGCTTGAAGCCCGCTGGGGCGAGCATCCTCCCGAGGATGAGCGCGTCGTCATCGTTCGGGGTTCCGTCGTAGGAGATGATGAGGGTAGGGCTCAATGGGGTCCGCTCACGACCGAACGCGACGTCGTGCTCAACGGTATCCAATGCTTCCGCGGTGTCCTCGGGCCGGCTGGGCTAGAGAGGAGAGATGATGCCTTATAGGCACCGACTCGAGGCTTTGCCCGCAGGGGCGGGAAATCGTTGAGCAGGCCACCGAGCGTCGTCTCGATCGCGAGCGGACCTGACATCAGATTGCTTACCTCCTTCGGCGGGGGTCGAACATGGCTCGTGGGAAGCATGCGCGATCCCCGCGCCCCCGACTTCGGCCGCGTGGACAAAGTTTGCCCTGCTGCAGTTGTCCCTCCGGGTGCTCTGCGGTGCCCCGCGTCTCAAGAAGGCCGTCCCGAGGGTCGATATGGCTCCCATGAGCTCATTGCGGTTCGGGCTTGCCCGGCGCCGTTCCCTGACGATCCTGAGTAAGCGTTTACCGATGCCGCTGTTCGTGCTGGCGCTACTCGTGCTGCTCAGTGGTTGGTCGGTTGCCTACGAGGTTGCCTGTGCCGCGTTCAAATCGGCTGCGAGCGACTTCCCCTTCGGTGGCATCGCGCCCGACGTTGCGTTCGCCCTGGCCGGCGTGCTGATCATCGCGCGGAGTGTGAAAGCCGAGCGGGGCTGGGCCCTCATCGGGCTCGGCGCCCTTTGCTGGGCGACGGGCGACATCTACTGGCAGCTCAACCTCTCCCAGCTCTCGAGCCCCCCCGTCCCCTCCTGGGCCGATGCGGGCTACCTCTCCTTCTGCCCGCTCAGCTGCATCGGCATCCTTGCCCTCATCCGGGGGCGGGCCAGCGGAGCTCCAAAGGCTCTCGTGGCCGATGCCCTGGCCGCGGCTCTAGCCGTCGGGGCGGTGAGCGCAGCAGTCGTCCTCCGGCCTGTCCTGGCTCATGCCGACGGCGGGACCCTGGCCATCGCCACCAACCTCGCCTACCCCATCTTCGATCTCCTCTTGCTGGGCCTGATCGTCGGGGCGACGGCGCTCGGCCACTGGAGACTCCAGCGCACGTGGGTCCTGCTCGGCGTGGCCGTGATCGTCTTCTGGGTCGCCGACAGCCTCTACCTGATCACTGTCGCCGACAACACGTACCAGAACACCGCCTGGTTCAACCCCCTGTGGTACGCCGCCCCGGTGCTCGCCGCCTGGGCGGCCTGGGTTCCACCGGAGGCCACCGCGTCCACTTCCCGCCGTGAGGGACTGCGCGGCATCGTGCTCTCGCTGGGCTTCGCCTGCGTCGCTTTGGGCATTCTCGTGTGGTCGAGCTTCTCCCCGGTCGGCCCGGTTGCCGTCGTACTGGCCAGCCTGTCGATGCTGGTCATCATGGTCCGCCTGCTTCTCATCTGGCGTGAGAACGCGGCGCTCCTGCGTGCCAGCCAGGAGGAAGCCCTGACCGACGCGCTAACCGGCCTCGCCAACCGGCGTGCGCTGAGCCTGGAGCTTGAGCGCCGGATGGCCATGGGAACCGAGCGCGCGCCCTATCTGCTCGCCCTCTTCGACCTGGACGGCTTCAAGCACTACAACGACACCTTCGGCCATCCCACCGGTGACGCTCTGCTTAAGCGATTGGGCCGGAGCCTCGTGGCCCAGCTGGCCGGCCGAGGGACGGCCTACCGGATGGGCGGGGATGAGTTCTGCGCGCTCATCGATGTCGTCGACTCGCCCGAGGCAACTCTGAGAGGAGTGGCAGCCGCCTTGAGCGAGCACGGCGAGGGCTTCGCCATCGGTTGTTCGTACGGCTCGATCCTGCTTCCCACCGAGGCTCGGGACACAGAGATGGCCATGCGGCTGGCCGACCAGCGCATGTACGCGCAGAAGCGCGGCGACCGCAGTTCGGCCTCGCGCCAGTCGGCCGACGTGCTCCTGCGTGCCCTGGCCGAGCGCAACCCGGAGCTGGGAAGCCATCTGCGGGATGTCGCCCGGCTCGCCGCGCGATTGACAGAGCGATTCGGGCTTCCGCCGGAGGAGATCGAGAACGTCCGGCAGGCGGCCGAGCTCCACGACGTCGGGAAGGTGGCTGTCCCCGACGCGATCCTGTTCAAGCCGGGGCCATTGACCGACGAGGACTGGAGCTTCATTCGTCGCCACACGCTGATCGGCGAGCGCATCGTCGGTGCTGCCCCGGCTCTGCGCCGGGTCGCGGCGATCGTTCGCTCGACGCATGAGAACCACGACGGGACGGGCTATCCGGACGGGTTGGCGGGTGACGAGATCCCCCTCGGCTCCCGCATCATCTACGTCTGCGACGCCTTCCACGCCATGACCACCGACCGTAGCTATCGGGCGGCGATGGATGAGGAGGCGGCGCTCGCCGAGCTCCGGCGCTGTGCCGGGACGCAGTTCGATCCCGCCGTCGTCGAGCTGTTCTGCCTTGCCCTGGCCGAGTCTCGCCCAAGCCTTCGGGCCGCCTGAGACCTACTCGTAGCTCAGCGACGGAAAGCTTGGGTCGTTGGTGCGGCCGTCGGGGGTCATATCGAGGGCGTGCCACATCGGCCAGAGCAGATCGACATGGCGAGGCTCCATTCCCGCCTCGCGCGGCGCATACATCAGCTCGGAGGCCCAGAAGTGCCGGATCTGATTCCCGTTGCGCTTGAACACGTTGAGGATCGGCGCCTGCTCTCCCTCGGCCGATTCGGCGCGATAGTCCGAGTTGTATGAGTTGTTCCGGGAGGACAGGAGCCTCAGGTTGCGCCATCCGCGCTCTCTCGCGAAGGCGTGAATGCGATCGGGAGCGGTCTTGGCCACAACGGCCAGATTGACGACCTGAGTCAGATGCCCCGCGGCGCCGTCCAATGAGTCGAGAATCGAAGTACAGGACGCACACGGCGTCTCGGCGAGGGGCAGCCGAGCCGTCTCGCCCTGGCTCGGTCCCGGTCTCGTGTCGCCCGAAAAGCGCGGGAACATGAAGCTGTAGACGACCAGCGTGTCCTTGCCCGGGGCAAAGAGCTCGGAGAACCGCACCCGTTGGCCCAGTTCCACTGCGTCCTCGAACACGTAGTCATCGGAGACGGCGCCGCCCGGGGGGAGGCGGCGACGCTGCTCAGCCACCCGCTCGAGCGCTCGCCGGAGCTCCATCTCAGCCTCGAGTAGGTCGTTGCGGGCGCTTCGATACTCGGCAGACTCACCCGGAAAGCGGACGCCAGGATCGGTGGCCATGTGGGCCGGAGTCTAATCCCCGCCCGATCACGGACGCCATACTGCTGGCGTGACGGGGGACGCCGATCAGACACACCGCTTCGGATCCGGCGAAGCCTTCTCGATCGGGGTCGAGGAGGAGCTCTTCCTCGTCGACCCCGTCACGGGACGCCAGACCAACAGCTCGGCGGCGGTCCTCGAGCGGCTCGAGGAGGTGAGCGGCGAGGTGCAGCGCGAGCTCCATGCCTGTCAGGTTGAACTGATCACCGGCGTCCACCGCGGTGCCAGGGCGGCGATACAAGAACTGGCTGAGCTTCGTCGCGCCGTGCTGGCCACCGGCGCCGGGTTGCTGGGCTCAGGCACACATCCGTCAGCCGGGGAGGGTGAGGCCGAGATCACCGACAAGGATCGCTATGAGCGGATCCACCATCTTCTCGGTGACGCCGTCATCACTCCGGTGGGTGGTCTGCACATCCACGTGGGGATGCCCGACAGCGAGACCGCCATCCGGACCTTCAACGGCCTGCGCCGTGACCTGCCCCTGCTCCAAGCGCTGGCGGCCAACTCGCCGTTTCGCCACGGCCGGGACACGGGCCTCGCCTCGGCCCGTGAGCTCAGCCTGCGCGGGTGGCCCCGGTCGGGCACGCCGAGGGCGCTTCGTGATTTCGAAGACTTTGCCGAGATGGCGCGGCTGCTCACACGAGCTGCCGATGTACCGGACTACACCTGGTTCTGGTGGAAGCTCCGGCCTCACCCCCGGCTGGGCACGGTGGAGATCCGGGCTCTCGATGCCCAGGCTTCGCTCCCCGACACGGGCGCGCTGGTCGCCCTCGTGCACTGCCTGGCCCGTGACGCCGCCGCGAGGGCAGCCCCTGAAGGCCCGGTCCCGGAGATCTTGGAGGAGGGAATCTTCCGCGCCGCTCGCTTCGGGGTCGGTGGTGAGCTTCCCGACGCTGACGGTGGCCAACGCCGAGTGGCCGAGCTCCTCGAGCAGGCGATGGATCGTGCCCGGCCCTGGGCGTCTGAGCTGGGCTGCGAAGCGGAGCTGGCGCGGCTACCGGGTCTCATCAGCCGCGGGGGCGGCGCCGGCCGGCAGCGCGCGGCTTTCGACATCGCCGGGATCGACGCCGTCGTACGTGAGCTGATCGATCTCACCTGCGCCGTCTGAGTTAAAGCACAGGTGTAGCCCCGAGGCCGGGAACGGTGGTGCATGAGGAAGCTACCCGGCAGCCTCGCGGGCGAGATCGGCGAGCAGGGAGGACATTGCGTCGAGGGTTGCCGATCGCCCAACGTCGTACGAAGCGGACAGCTCGCGGGGGTCGTTGTAGCCCAGGGTTGCCCCGTCGCCGTTAGCCCAGACAAGCATCCGGAGGGGAAGCTCGAGCCCAATCCGTGGGTCCTGCTGCATCAGCGGCGTTCCGGCACGCGGATTGCCGAAGCTGATCACCACTTCGTCGGCTAGCTCCATCCCGGCCTCTCGTGCCGCCGCCGCATGATCGATCTGGGCAAAGACCGTCAAGCCGCGCTTCTCGATCGCGTTGAGCAACCGGCCCACGGTCTCGGAGTAGCCGAAGGAGCTGAGCACGGTGAGCACGACAACATTGTTGCGTGAGCGCTTGCCGATGCCGCTGCTGACGTCAATCGGCGCGCGGGTATTGGAACGGCCGCAGGTCGATCTTGACCGGCTGACCCGCGATCCGCTGTGCGACTGCCTCTCCGACCGCGGCGGAGTGCTTGAAGCCGTGGCCGGAGCAGGCTGACACGATCATCACGTTGTCGTGGGAGGGGTGGCGGTCGATAACGAAGCGGCTTCCGCGCGTGCTCGTGTAGAGGCAGGAGGCGGTCCGCACCGGAGTTGTCCCGAGCCAGGGCAGTCTGTCGCCGATGACATTGCGGCGCATGAGCGCCGCTTCGCTTGGGGTGGCGGGGTGCTGGGCTCCGTCGGGCTCCGTCGTGCTGGCGAACTGTTCGGTGGCCACCTTCACGCCTCCGGCCGCCCCGTTCAGCGGGGGAAAGCCGTAGAAGCCCTGGAGGTGGACGAACCCGGTCAGCTCGCCGCCGAAGTCCCATATGAAGATCGGCATCTCACTGAGCCCCGGGGGGTCGTATGTGATCGGGAACCACAGTAGGAGCTGCCGGAAGACCGCAAAGTGGTCACGTCCCTCCGGAAACAGCTGATTGATCCACGGTCCGGGGCACAGGACGAGCTGGTCGGCGTCGTGCGAGGTCTCTGCGGTCCGGACACGTACTCCTTCCCGCGAGGCATGCCAATCGAGGACGGGTTCGGCGAGGCACAAACGAGCGCCCGCGCTGGCAGCCAGGCCGAGTTGAGCGGCGACTGCCATCTCCGGCCGAACGTACCCTGCGTCTGGCTCGTAGTAGGCGCGCGCCGTTTCACTAACAGCAAACATCGGGAAGCGCCTCCGGATCTCGTCCCTGTCCAGGGTCTCGTGCGCGATCCCGTGGCGCGCGGCGATCTCTCCGGTCTCCGTTAGGAAGTCACTCTCCGGCCCGCCGATCACGATCCCGCCCGTCTGCGTCAGGAGCGTGCGTCCAGAATCTGACTCTATCTCCCGCCAAAGCTCGTGTGAGCGGCGGACCAGGGGCACGTACTCCTCGCCCTCGCCGACGGCCAGGCGGGTGATCCGGCTCTCGCCGTGCGTCGAGCCGCCGTCGTGGGGAGGCGTGTACCGATCGAGAGCTAAGACATCCAGGCCCCGCCGCGCCAGCTGCCAGCTCACGGCGGCCCCGAGCGCGCCGAGTCCGACGACGATCACTTCGCTGCGCATGCCATCCGTCCGCGGCCCACGCAGGCAAACAGTACGCAGCCCTTGACGCGAGGTGGCGGACCCGTCCGCCGCCGCGCGCTAAACCTCAGGCCTACACGACGATGACAGGATGTGCGCGATGACCGACGAGATCAGGACGGGCTCCCGGTTCCTTGAGTTGCATTTCTCCGAGCGGCCGCTGTTGCTTCCCAATCCGTGGGATCTCGGATCGGCCAAGCTACTTGCGGCGATGGGCTTCAAGGCGCTGGCGACGACCAGCGGAGGCTTCGCAGCCTCCCTCGGTCGCCGTGACGGCAATGTCACCCGCGAGGAGGCGATCGCCCATGCCGCCGCTATCGGTGCCGCGACCGGCCTGCCGGTGAACGGTGACTTCGAGAACTGCTTCGCGGACGATCCCGAGGAGGTGGCAGAGACCGTGCGGCTGGCTGGGGCGGCCGGTATCGAGGGCTGCTCGGTCGAGGACTGGAGCGGCAGCGCAATCTATGACATCGGCCTCGCGACCGAACGGGTGGCTGCCGCCGCCGAGGCGGCGCATGCCGGTTCGACACCAGTCGTCCTCACCGCCCGCGCGGAGAACCAGCTTCGCCGGCGGCACGACCTCAACGACACCATCACGCGGTTACAGCGCTACCAGGACGCCGGCGCCGACGTCGTCTACGCCCCATTACTGCGCACCATGGAGGAGGTTCGTATGGTCCTGGACTCGGTCGACTGCCCAGTCAACGTGCTGGTGGTACCCGGGCTGCCGACGGTCCCGGAGCTCGCCGAGGCTGGAGTAAACCGGGTGTCGATCGGGAGCACGTTCGCGCACGGCGCCTACGACGCAATGGTTCAGGCGGCCACCGAATTCCGAGATGCTGGTACCTACGGCTTCCTTGACCGGGCCATGACCGCCTACCGCGAGCTGGCCCGCGAGGCGTACGCCGACCCACCCTGAACCCGGGGCGCGCTAAACCCGCCGGCCGTCAAGCAGGATCGTCCACGGCTCGATCGACTTGATCGTGAGCAAGCCGTTTTCGTGCCAGTTGTCCTGTGCGAGGCGCTGCCGGACCGCCTCCCCCGAAGGCGCAGAGATCGCGTGCAGGATCTCACGCTCGCCAGCGAGCGGTCCTCCGAGGACCAAGACCCATCTTCGACCAAGGAGTCCATGAACTGAGCGTGTTCATCCCAGCCATCCTGCTCGCGCAGGTCGCGTGACCAATCCCATGGACCGCCGCGCTCGAGGCGAACCGCGAAGAACACGGCCGAGACCTTACGGAACAAGCGCCGCCCAATGGACAAACCCACGGCCCGCGACCCGGTGGTGTGGGCGGCGAGATCGGGGGTATATGAAGCTGAGGTCGAACGGTTGTGCGGGAGGGACCTGATGAGGGATGAAGAGCGAGCACCCGCGGCGCGTGTCGCGGTCGTGCGGGTGGTGAGGCTGTCGCTGGTGATGGCGGTTGGCTATCTCTTGGCGCTCGGGCCCGCGGGCGCCTTGGCCGATCACACGGGGCGCCATGATTCGCGCGTCCGCGCCCACCATCACCCTGTCCGCCGCCACCCTCACAAGCGCTCCCGGCGACGGGCCCATGCCAGAACCCGGTTGCGTCCGTGCGATCTGTATGCCATGGCCGGGACCCCGTGCGTGGCTGCGTTCAGCTCAACCCGGGCGCTGTTCGGCGGGTACGAAGGTCCGCTCTATGAGGTGATGCGAGCGTCGGATGGCAAGACCCTGAACGTTGGCCTGCTCACCCGCGGCGGCTACGCGAACCCGGCAGAGCAGAATAGGTTCTGTGCTGGCACGAGCTGCGTCGTGGAGAAGATCTATGACCAGACCGCCAACCACAATGACCTGATCCCACAAGGGCCAACGACGGCGCCCTATAGCAACACGATCTACTCGCACAGCCCTGTCTCGGCGAGCGCACTGCCGATCCTCGCCGGCGGCCATCCGGTTTATGGGTTGAAGTTTCAAAGCGGCTCACCGACGGGCCTGCCGTGCCCCACGGCTGCCACGTGCGTCGACAATGTCGGCCAGGCCTATAACAACGGTCACGACCGCGCCAGGGGTGTCGCGGTCAATGGTCAGCCCGAGAGCGTCTATGGCGTCTTCAGCGGCACGTACTCAGGGAGCGACTGCTGCTTCGATTTCGGCAACTCGGAGATCTCCGGCACCGATGACGGCAACGGCACGATGGACGCGCTCAACTTCAGCCGGGACTGTTGGGATGCGTGCGGGCCCGGCGGCGGTCCGTGGGTTCAGGCCGACCTTGAGAACGGGATGTTCATGACCGGCACCCCGACGGCGACTCCGGAGTCCCCGAGCGCCTTCATTGGAGGGTCTTTCGAGTCCGGCGACGGATGGTGCTGTGGCGCTACAGCCAGCAACCTCGCGATGCCGTACCCGTTCGTCACCGGGATGCTCAGCAACCCAGGCTCAAATACCTTCACCCTGCAGGGCGCGAACGCCACCACCGGCGGACTCACCACGTACTACAGCGGCTCAACTCCTCCCGGGAAGGGATACTCGCCGATGCGCCAGGAAGGCGCCATCATCCTCGGCTCAGGAGGCGACCAGGGCACGACCGACGGGGAGTTTTTCGAAGGCGTCATGACGACCGGTATCCCTCCCAGCGCAACGGAGGCTGCCGTGCAGGCCAACATCGTCAGCGTCGGCTACAAGATGCGATAGCTCGCACGGCGACCGCACCGCCATCAACGCGATCTCCGGCCGCCTCGGCCCTTACGCGAGCGCGCGGCGTGGACGCCGCGCGAGCTTCCAGACCATGATTGAGAGCGCGGCCACAACCGCCGCGCCACAGCCGAGCGCGATCCACACCCAGCCGGGCGTGCCGGCGACGGGAAGCTGAGCGGCGGGCGGGGTCACGCGCTTTAGCTGGGCCGCGCTTCGGGGGCTGAAGTTGAAGAGCCGGTCGATGGTGATTGGAGCCAAGCCCTGCGGGCGGATCGTGCCGAGCAGGCGGTAGACGCCCGGTGTCGGGCGTCCGGGCCACGAGACGCGGTAGCTCAGACCGCCGCCGGGGAACATCTGTCCGAGCATCGAGGCAACGGTGAAGACCGTGCGAGGGCCGCGGAGAATCCGGAGCTGGACGCTCGCTCCCTCGATGAGCTCGGTGCCGCCGGGAACCAGCCGGAGCACGAGGCCTGCGCCGATCGGTTGGACGCTCAGCTTCACCGAGCGTAGGGATAGGCGGCGCGATAGATGCCCGGGGATGTGGATCGTCAGCGGCAGCGCCTGGCGGGTGATGACGTGGAAGGTAAACGCCCGGCCGGTGGCCTTTCGGCCGGCGGCGAAGTCAGCCGCGTTGATCGCCACGATCCCGGCGTAATGCGAGCCGCCAGTAGCTGTCGAGGGGATGATGACGCTGTAAGCGAGCACCCGCGAGGCGTGGGGCGCCAGGCTCACTCTCTCGGCACTGAGGTGCAACCACCGACCGGTTCCCGCGACACGGGTGGTCACATAGTCGGCGTTGCCGTTGCTGGCGTTCTGGATATCGGCGCGCTCCAAGCTCACGACGATCGGGTGTCGTGACGCGTTTCGTACGAGCACCGTGCCGTGGAGAACGCTCCTTGCGGTGCCATGCAGGCCGACTGAACTGGTCGCTCCGATCGGGGACAGCGTGAACGCCACCGGGGGCGGGGCGGGGCCGCTGGCTGACGCTGGCGCCGCCGCGAGTGCGGCGAGCGTCAGCGCAGCCAGCAGGGACGTGGCCCCTGTGTGAATGCGGGCGCTGATCATCAATGAGGATGGGCGGCGCGCCACGCGGATTACGTGCCTACGCCCGCTGCGATCGTGTATGTCAGCGTGTCGCTGTAGGCACCCGGGGTGGCGTTACCGGGGATGGTGACCGCCAAGTTCTTGATGGCGCCAGTGTCGCCGGCGAAATCCCACTTGCCAGTACCGGTATTAACCGCCGCGTTC
Organism: uncultured Solirubrobacterales bacterium; assembly: GCA_963733555.1. GTDB lineage: Bacteria > Actinomycetota > Thermoleophilia > Solirubrobacterales > Solirubrobacteraceae > Palsa-465. The sequence goes on along the minus strand of CAVTDO010000001.1, from coordinate 29,263 downwards.
TCGATCGTGACCGCTGTTGCACCGACCGCCAGCGAGCCAACAGTGGCCACTGGATGGGTGCTGCCAGCCGTCGGGTTACTGGCATCGACCGTTGCGGTGGTCGGTGTCAGGGCGAGCCAGGTGCTGCCAACGCTGCCGGCAATCGACACCCCGCCGATCGACGGAGCGCCTGCAGACACGCTGACGTTGTACGCGGCGCCATCACCGATCGCGTCGGTGAGGCTCCAAGCCCCAACCGGCGTATTGACCGTCTGGTTGACGCCCGTCAGTGCGGCTGTGAAGGGTGCAATCGGGGGCGCGACAAGCGACAGCCCACCAGCACTCAGAGTTCCGGTCACGGTGGTGGTATCAGCCTGTGCGGCTACAGGCGCCGCTGCAAACGCTGACAAGACAACCAACCCGGCGACCATCCGCGAACCTCGCGTTGGAGTGAGCCTATTCATGAGATACCTCCAGCTGCAGACCGAGCCTCTCTCGGCACACTTCAATCGTCGATCGACATGACTCGCGTGATTTTGTGCCGGCAGCCCGGCTGACTCCGGCGGAGTCCCGTGGCTTTGCGAACCCGCCTCGCGGCGGGGATGCTATGTAGAGCGCACCCGGTCTCGTTGTTAGGTATCCCATCGACCAACGCCCCGGGAGCTTGACTAACACGCCCGCCGCTACACAGAAAGCGGCCTCCCGCCGGGCGCTGAGCACGGCCAAGTGGGGGCCCGGCCAGGGCCGATTTCACCTACCGCCGGTGGCGACCTCGAGCCCTGATTGGCGATGACCGGCCAGGACTTCGGCGGGCGAGGTGCAGGGAAGGTCGGGATAGCGCGCGTGAACCCGGGTCGCGTCGAAGGTGAGATCCACGCGGTCCATGACCAGCGCCGCGCGAGCCTGGCGACCCAGTTGAGGCTTGACTCGTCCGACCGTGTTGGCCATCAGTCGCAGAATCGGTGCGGGCACCTGTTTCGGTGGCGCGGTGCGCCCGGCGGCGTTCTGCACGGCTTGGGCGAGCTCGGCGAAGGTGAGGTTCTCGGGACCCCCGATCTCGAGCGTCTCTCCGCGGGTGGCCGGGTCAAGGACCACTCGCTCGACCAGCGCGGCAACGTCGCCGACGGAAACGAAGTTGATCGGGTTCTGACCGCGACCGAATACCAGCGGCCGTCCAGAGCGGGCGGCGGTCTGCTCGAGCACCTCGATCCACAGCTCCAGGAACGCGGTCGCTCGCACGATCGTGCATGGGACACCGCTGCCGATGGCGTGCTGCTCAGCGGCGTACTTCGCGCGAAACAGTTCCATCGGACTATCGGGGGCAGCCCCGACGGTGGAGAGCAGCACGAATTCCGCGCCAGCGGCTTTGGCGGCGTCGATCAGGTTGGCGTTGCCGTCTCGGTCGACGCTCATCAGCGAGTCGCGGGCAGGTTGGTTGAACCCGTGCACCGCGGACACGACGGTCTCGACGCCCGCGACCGCCTTACCAAGGCTCTGGCGATCGCGCACGTCGCCGCTCATCACCGTGACCTGGCCGCTGGCGAAGGCCGGCCGAGCTGGATCGCGGAGGAGGATGCGGACCTGATGCCCGCGCCCGGCTAGGCGTTCGACGAGGAGGCTGCCGAGTCTGCCGGCACCCCCGGCGATGAGGATCATCACCGGGCGGCCGGGGTGACCTGCCGCCGGACCGCCTGATCGACGGTGCCGGCCTGCGCTTGGACGGGCTCCAGGTAGAAGCGAGCCCAGGTGGCGAGACCGTCCGCGACCCCGAAGATGATCACCCCGCGCATTAGGTGCGGCGTGCCGTCGGGCCGCGTTCCCCGATGCTCCCACTCGCTCCACACCGTGCTCCCCTCGACCGTGCAGGCCAGGACCTCGCAGGTGAGGTCGGGTATTGCCGCGAAGATCTGCGACCAGTTGGCGCGGACCTGGTCTTGGCCGGTGAACCCGCGCTCGGGATGGGCGGGTGTCTCATTGCGGTAGTCAGGGGCGAAGCACGCGATCAGTGCTTCGAGGTCGTGCTCGTTGGTGGCCCGCTCGAGGCGGTCCACGACCGCAGCTGGTCCGGCGTGGATGTTGGTCGCTGCGTTGATGTCCGTCTCGTCCATCGTGCTGTCTCCGTCCAATTAGATCTAGTAAGCTGTAACTGATCTAGCAGCATGGACCCAAATTTCTCGTTTGTCAAGCCGAAGCGCCCTTACGACTCCGTGCGGCGCCGCGAGCAGGCCCGACAGACCCGCGCGGCGATCCTCGATGTCGCGCGGCGACGGTTCCTCAAGGACGGTTTCGCGCCCACCACCATCGCCGCGATCGCCAACGACGCCCAGGTGTCAGTCGACACGATCTACAAGGCCTTCGGAGGGAAGCCAGGTTTGGTCAACGCGATCTGCCAGCAAGCGCTGAGCGGACAGGGACCTGTGCCTGCCGAAGTCCGCTCAGATGCTTTGCAGGCCACGGAGCGTGACCCTCGCCAAATCATTCGCGGCTGGGGGAAGCTCACCGCAGAGGTCGCCCCCCGGGTCGCTCCGATCCTGCTGCTGGTGCGCGCGGCAGCGACGGCAGATCCGGACATGGCACGCCTCCAATCCCAGCTGGACGCGCAGCGCCTGGATCGGATGACCCACAACGCCCGCACCCTCGCCAACACCGGTGCCCTACACAGCGGCCTGACCGTCAAGCGCGCGGGGGAGATCATGTGGACCTACAGCTCGCCCGAGCTCTACGAGCTGCTGGTCCTTACCCGCGGCTGGCCGCTAAAGCCCTACAGCACGTTCATCGCCAACGCGATGATCGCCGCCCTGCTCGCGCCCGGCGGCGCTTCCGAGCCTGCCGGGCGCCGCGGCTGACGTCGCGCCGAATGCGGTTCGTCAAACCGTTCCTTGGGAATCCGTTCCAGTGATGGTCCTGAACGTGGTCGTGGTTGTTGCGACGCTAGTGGTGTCCTATGTCTTGGGACACGCAATCGCCGTCCTGCAAGCTCGGCGGCGAAGTCTCGCCAAGCCGCCATTCTTCGACTACGGCGCGCATCGCGCGCTCTGGTCTGGCGTTCGGGGTTACCGACGCGATCCGTGGTTCTGGATCATGTTGATCGCCGCAGTCGTGATCGTGAAGGTGCTGACGAAGAGGTCGTCGTTCGGGATCGGCTTCGCGGCCGCCGTTGGTTTCGGGTTCATCGCGGGTGGTCTTTACCGCTGGCTAAGAGCGCGGGCAGATCGCTCACCCGACTGAAGGGCTCATCCCGAGCAGGCCAATAATGGAGCGGGCCCGACGAAAGCCGGGCCCGCTCGTCCTACCGCTTCTTCAGCCTCCTGCTCTCGCTCAGAGCGTGAGCCAGATGTTCTTGATCAGCCCGAACTGACCGGTCCGGGGCCGCGAGGTGAACTGAGCCTTGATCCGATGGCCGCTGGCATGCCGCAGCAGCGAGATGCAGGCGTTGTAGATCTTGGCCTTCACCGAGCTGGTCTTCCCGGCCTTGAGCGTGAAGAAGGTCGTGTTGCACAGCACGCTGGCCGCCTTCTTCTTCTTGCCCACCTTGGCGGTGGTCGTGATCGAGAACCGGCCTGAGCATTTGAGCTTGCTCGAGCACTTCAGCGGGACGTTGACCGAGTTACCGCTGAGCTTCAGGGTCGAGAAACTGAGCAGCAGCGACCCTGTCGACTTGGTCGTGAACGACAGGTCCTGTCCGTAGCTGGTGAGCGGGGCCTGCCCGCTCCCCGCCTGAGTGATCGCCACGAGCCGTACGTGATAGACGGTCAGCGGCTGGAGGTTGATCAGCTTCCAGGACACGGCCACCGGCTTGGTATTACCGGAGGCGATGGTCTGAATCGGCGTGGCCTTGTTGTACGTGCTGCTCTCCCCGTACTGGAACTGCCATGTCACGACCTGGCCCTTGGTGTCGACCAGCCCGTTCAGGGTTGCTGTCGTGGTTGCGACCGGGTTGGCGGCCTGGGTGGTGGCCGTAGGCGCGGGCGGGGTGCTCGCGGGTGGGGTGCTCGGCGGTGACTGTGGTGACTGTGGCACGGTCACTGTGTCGTTGCCCGACGATCCCGTGTAGTACGACCCGCTCCCGGGGCTATATGTCGCCACCAGGTTGTGCGTGCCGGCGCCGAACGAGGTCTGACACGTCGCCTTCCCCGTGTAGGGGGCAACCGCCTGCGACCCGCAACCCGAGATCTGGTTGCCATTGTCGGTGAAAGCCACGGTTCCGTCCGGGCTGTTCCCGTCCGCGCCCGTGACCGTCGCGGTGAGGCTGGTGCTCTGGCCCGCCGCCGGGCTCTGCGGGCTGTGCGAGAGCGCGGTGGTGGTGGTTGCGGTGGGTGAGCCGGCCGTTACAACCGTCGCATCCACGGCGTTGGCCGTGTGGTTGTAGTTGATCCGCACGGTGGGCGGAGTGCCACCGTTGCAGTTGACCCGCAGGACGGTGCCTTCAGGCGCGTTCGAGAACGTTTTGGCGCTCAATCCGGCGTCGCCGACGAGGATGGGATAGGTATCGCCGACATTGAGCGTGGGGCATCCGCCATTCGTCGGATCCCTTCCGTCCACAGACAGGAACGCGCCTCCCGGATCGATCTGCCCAGTCGCGTGCGACTGGGAGAAGTCGGTGCCGGGGGTCGTCCCCGGCCTGATCGATCGTGGTGCCGTAGGTGCTGCTCGAATCGAAGGCGTCGTTTCCCTGCGGGGTCAGCACCGCAGGATGACCTGGGACGCCGACTGTCTCGTCGCCGCCCATCATGGTCAGGGGGCCGGTGCTCGCCGTGTTGTAGTACCCCACAGAGGGGGCGAGGCTCAACCCGACGCCGCCGGTAAAGCTGACCGGGTTGTAGCTCGTCCCGTTGAGCGACGACGGACCGGAGCCGCCCGAGCCGGACAGCGACTGGAGCGCCACAGCGCCGCCCCCGCTGCTCCCGCTGAAGTGAAGTGTTCCCACGTTGACGTTGGAAAGCCAGAGGATGGAACCGTTGTTCATGTCGACGGTCAGGTCGTCCGCGGTGCCCGTCACCGCGCCGAATAGGCCTAGACCACCGAGGACTCCCGACGGCGCCGGACAACCGTCGATCGTCCAGATCTGGGCGGCGCTCAGAGTGATCGGAAGGGTTATGTAAGGCTGCTGGCTGAACTGTGAGGCGCAGTTGCCGGCGCTCGCCGTCAGGCCGCCCGATCCGATGGCCAGCGGATACGGGCCGCCGCTGAAGTGCGGGTAGAGGTAGTAGGCCGTCGTGTCGTCGATCGTGAACTGAGTGGTCGCCACGCCCGAGATGTCGTTCTCGCTGCTGCAGGGGCTTGGGGAGGCTGAGCAATCGACCCTGCTGGGGAAGTCGATCGACGTCGTCGACGACGAGGGTGTTTGAGGCGTTGACCAGTTGCTCGAATTGCTCCATAGAGAGTTCGTCGCATCACCGCCTCCGCTCCACGTGCACGTAGAACAGTTGGTGGTGACTATCCCCAGTGCCGAGGGGGCGGCAATGGCCAAGAATCCGGCGGTGACTGCGACCGCCAGCCCAACTCGTTGGGCAACTGCCCTCATACGCCTGCCTCCCGCTTAGTGAGTCGCTAACCCTGCCCTGTCTAACCCTGCCCTACGGATCGCCCCCAGTTGCGACCGCGGCGAGAGTAACAGATGCGCCGGCTTTCCTTAATCGACTCTGGATGGCCGGCGGAGTCAATAATCCGCTGGCGCCGTCGCACCATCCGGCCAGGAGTGCCCGATCGCCTCGGGCGACTTCCGATCTTCTCTCACGAACGGCAAAACCCCCGCGTTTGCGAGGGTTCTGGAGCGCGCCCGGAGAGATTCGAACTCCCGACCTTCGGTTCCGTAGACCGATAGCTCGGGTTTTTACGGGTGTAGAAAAGCCTATGTTTATAGGGTTTTCTGTGCCTGAATTCGGCTGACTTCTGCTCAGTTTGGTAGCATAATTGGTAGCAGGCAAACTGTCGGTTCAGGTAACCGACGTCGTCGGCTCCATGCGGCCACAGCGCATTTCTTACACCTTCTGATGTCCGACCTTCGGTCTCAAAAGCCGAATCGCCGCCGGCGAGGTACCGGCTCGATCGTCGTTCGGGAAGGCATCTATTACGGGAAGTGGCGGACGAGGGACGGTAGGCAGATCTGGCGTCGCCTTGGCGAGGTACGTCCGCGGGGGACACGCAGCGGTCTGACAAAAACGCAGGCCGAGGGCGAACTACGACGCCTGATGAGCACCGATATCAGCCCCCGAGCAACCGACGACGCGCGAAGGACGATCTCGGAGCTCGCGGAGGTTCACATCGCGCTTAGAAAGAACGCCGGTCTGAAGCGCTCCACGCTGCGTGGCTACCGGTCGGTAATCGAAGCCCATCTGGTGCCGTTTTTCCAGAACCGCCCGATCGATCGAATCGCCGATGCCGACGTCGCCGCATTGGATGGCTCGCTTCGCGAGAAGGGGCTCACGCCGCAGACACGCCGAAACGTGTTGGGCCTCCTCGGTGCGATGCTGACGACTGCCAGGAAGAAGGGCTGGATCTCGGCCAACCCACTCGTCGACTACGAGAAGCCGCGAAAGGCGCGAAGCGAGCCAGAAGAACTACGGTTCCTCACTCTGGAGGAGCTCGAACTCGTGCTCCATGAGATCCCCGGCGACCCGCTGGGACGGGTAGAGCGGGCCCTGGTGCTAACTGCCGCGATGACAGGAATGCGCCGGGGCGAGCTACTCGGCCTGAGGTGGAAGGATGTCGATTGGCGCGCAAGGAAGATCCGAGTGGTGCGCACCTTCGTCGGCGGCAAGGAGGACACGCCGAAATCGCTCAGCTCGCGTCGGGACGTGCCACTTGCAGATCGAGTTGCTCGCGAGTTGCGGGGCCTGTGGGAGACGACTCCGTTTCAGGCCGATGACGACCCCGTTTTCGCTCATCCAGATGGGACGGGTTTGCCCATGGACGGCTCTGGAGTGTCGAAGCGCTTTCGAGTCGCGCTGCGTCGAGCGGGAGTCCGCCGAGTTCGCTTCCACGACCTTCGCCATACGTTCGGGACGATGATGGCCCGTGACCCGCGTGTCTCGATGCGGACGCTGCAGGGCTGGTTGGGCCACTCCGATCCGGCGACGACCGCGATCTACGCGCACTTCGCGCCAAATGAACTGCATGCGGGGTGGATAGAGGAGGCGTTTGCCCAGCCGAGCGCCCAAGACGCCACCGCCCTCCAGGGGCACTCGCATCGATCGCCGTCGTAGCGACGACCGTTACGCTTTCCTGCCCGCTATCGCTCTTGACGCTTGCCGCGTCGCGCCGCTCCTTGGTCGCCGTTCCGATCCCGCGGGTCGTGACGCGCGACGATTACATCGGTGGCGAAAGAGTCATCCGGGATCGCCGCCGCGGGTGATCCCCTGGTCGCCAAAGCAGTCCCGAGCCGCGCGAGGTCGGATCAGGTGAAGCAATCGTCTGCGGTGGTTAGAGCTGCGGCGAGGCAAATCCGGACGCTCTGGTGCTGGCGCCGCGGCGTGGATCTAGCGCGACCAGCGCAGGAGCGGCGTGGTCTTACTGGTGAGGCCGGCTACGCCGCGCGTCGGCCCGGTGCACCGTGATGACGAGGGGGGTCTCCGGTAGCGGACTTTGGGCCGCGGTCACGATCGGCAACTGCCATGCGAGACAGCTTGCGTTCGGCCCGCGCCAGGATCTAGGACGAGTTAGCTTTTGCCGAGCCAGCGCAGCGCCTGCTGTGAGGCTGGACCATCCACGGCACGCAGGAACTCGCGGTCAGCTTCATGGACGACGAAGCCGCTCGGATTTCCGACAGTGTTGCGCTCCTCGACGCTCGAGCGGCTCTCACGTTCGGCAACTCGCCTGGCTGCGGCTTCCACTGCCTTCGGCTCGACTTGCTCCCAGAGCGAATCCGGCCACGGATCTGCGCTGTCTGGCGCGATGAAGTAGCCGCCGCCGTCATGCGACGGCGCGTGAGTTGGCTCCACTCCGGGTTGGAGTTCCGTGTCAGCTGGCTCAATCATTCCTAGCCCCAATATCGGACTATAGCCCGCATTTGCCGCCCCTGTCTAAGAGTTTTTCGTCCAGGCGTCCACATCGCGCAATGGCTATTGCCGGGCATCAAAGCCACGACCACCACGCGTGCCAAATGTTGGTCGGAAAGTGCCTGGTAAAGAAGTGCGCATATCTCAGCGAGGTCTGGCAGCGAGCGAACACCACCACGGCGAGGGTGAGCATACCCAGATACGCCGATGCGATTCGCTGCTGCGCGAGTCGACACCCTTCGGGAGTGGCGGGGGCTGTGAGAAGCCTCAAGCGTGAGCGGCGGCTCTTCCTCCAACGAGGACCTAGCCACACAAAGCCAAACACGCCGGCGGCGACGAGGCTGTAGATCGAAAGCACCAACGATGAGATTTCGATTGCATGAGTGGTCCGCTTGAGGCAAATTAGCACCGCAAGAAGCGCTGCCTGTATCGACAAGAGCGACAAAACGAGCCGCGGACCTCGGCTGAGGCGACGAACAAAGGTTTGGCCGTTGTAGGCCAATGCCGCACCGACTGCGGCCGGAACGGCCGCGAACACACCAGCCAAAGCAATGAAGTTTGTTTGCTCCAGCCCGGCGTCGGCGGCGGTAAAGAGCTTTGGTGCCTGATAGATGTAGGTCGTGATCCCGAGGAGCAGCAATGCAAGGAGCGTGGCGATTGCAATAGATGCCGACGGCGCCACCTGGGCATCTAGAAGTAGGGAAGGAGGCTTTTCGCCCGTGGGGAGAACCTCGTCATAACGATTGGCGACGGTCCTGTCGCTTTCTGCGATCAGCGCGACGTCGTCTTCCGGCACGTTTGCCCGGTCCTCCCAATAGCTGCGTACCGGCTCGACGCCGGGCGGAAGAGTCTGGATCACCCACAACGAGCGCGTGCGGCCAAGATTGGCAGTGCGACGGGAGGTGCCGTATGCCGACCAGCCCAGCCATTGGACCAGCGACACTAACCACCGCATCGAACCCTGCTTGACGTAGCTGAACCGTTCCGTATAGGTGCTCGTCAGTACATGCTGGCTGCCGGGGCGGGCCTCCATAGTGGCGACGATCAGGCGGGTATCGACCATCGCTTGCACTGCGGTCCAGAAATCCGGCGTCCCGAGCAGGCTCGTGGCGGCATTTTGCATCTCTGAACTGATGTTGCTGCTCGAACTCCACTCTGCGACGAGCACATTGAGCTGCTCGTATGCCTCCTGTGCCTTCAACGGCTGCTCTGTAGCGATATGGCCGATATATGCCTGGATGATTGTCAGCATGCTTTCGGCGGAAGCGTGATCGCCCGCGGACACGGCATCAAAGATGACGTTCTCCCAAGCTGAAGTGATGATGATCGCCGTGATGCGCCCGCGGTCAGCACGATTTGCGACGGGTAGCTCGGTGCCATCTGCACCCGCGACGCGCAGGTCTGGCAACAGTGACTTCGAGTAGTAGCCGATCGGGACAAGCACTGTGGTCTCGACCGTGTCGTTCAGACCGTGCGTCGGGATGATCAGTTGCTGCGTCACGGTTACCGCGTAGTGGCGGTCGTCCTTGAGGTCGATGTTCTCTACCCGCCGCTCGATGAACTCGACGGGATACTTCTGAAGCTTCGCCAATCGCCCGACCGCGATCGGATCAAGCTTCATTGCAGCCTCCCCTTCGGAGGTGCCTGACTGCGCTCGGAACTAGCCGCTCCCATGGTGACTGATTGTTACCTGTGACCATTCCCCTGTCTGCCCCTTCGGAGCGAGCATATCGGTCGGAGTGAAGTTCGGCAACGCGCGAGCTTCCCAACTCCCGCGCTACGGGTGCCGGACGAGACGACAACGCGCCACCAGCAAGCCGCGGGGTCACAACAACTCGGTCGCATCTGCCCAGCAAGGTCTCGCCTAGCCAGCGCCTACTGCCCAGCGACTAGCGGTGAGGTCACGATCGCTTCGCCCACAGCCTCCCTGCCTCGGACAGAAAGGTCAGTTCGGAACTGCTATGCCTTTTCCCGGCAGTCAGCCACAGGTTCCGGCCGCGTCTCATGCGCCGGAGGAATGGTCACTCGGTCCCAGCGTTCATCCTGCGCCCGCCGAACACGTATGCGAGCTTTCAGCATCTCGTCGTGAACTAACTGTCTTACCGGCCGCGAGCGCGCGCCGCGGCTCTCCTCCACGGCCGCCTTCGACCCCTTCCACATCATCTCTCACCTCCGTTCGTCTCTCCACTTGCTGCGACCCTGGCGAGTTCCTCCTCCACTGTCGCTGGTGCCTCGGGTTGCTCGTTGGTGGCATCGGCTGGGTCAGGCGTAGGGGTCGGTGTCGGGTCAACGATCTGGACGATCCGATTCCCCTGATCGGCGACGGGAAGTAGGCCCGCAGCCGCTTCACGCTCCGCCCCCTCAGGAAACAGGCTGACATCGAACCCCAAAGCCTCAAGCTCTCGATAGTCGATGATGTACTCGTGAGAGGGGTATCCGTAGACCAGTCGCTCGACGAGGTCCCCCGCAGCAGCCTGAGATAGGCCGCGATAGCGGGTCAACAGCCTTCGTCCGTATTCGATGGCGACCGACAACTCGCGGTTGTATTGCCCGAGCTTGTCGGGATCCAGGCGACTGACAAGCGGCCCGGTCGTTTGCCCGACGAAGGCCACGGCATGCGGCAGGCTCTCGATGTAGCTCATCTCGTACTCGTCCACGATGAACCGCATCGCAGCAGCGAGGGCCTCAACCGACGCGGCCACGAGCTGCTCAAGGGACTTGAAGGGGTTGAGCGCTGACGTGAATGCGCCCTTGCCGGCCTGGCGCTCCTCGTACATCTGAACGTCCAGTGGACCAAGCTCAGCGTGTTCCCCGACCACAATCCGATCAGCTCCCATGCAGAGCAGGGTCGCCGCGCTCTTTGCCCAGAAGGGCACGCAGGCGTTCAGCTGCTTGGTATGAATCCGGAGCAGCTCAATGACCTGGTAGGCCGAGTGGGCGATTCCTCCCCCCGAGTGGATCACCAGATCAAGCTCCTCGAACTTGCGCCCACGAATGGCATCGTGGAGCGAGATCACATGGTTTCGGAACAGCGGATATTCGCCTCCGGTGAAGAAGAACGCCGCAGCTCTACCGCGTGCGTCCACGAACCGCTGTAGTTCCGGCGCTATGGCGGGGGTCTGCGCGGCGGTCATCGCCGTACCATACGCCCAGGAAGCCCCCGGCGCGAGGCTATCCCAGCCCTCCGTCCCTGGGCGTCTGCCACCGAGCGTGTGCTGCGTGGCGGGCAGCGGCCCTTCGTTGTTCTGGCGTGAGCTTGGCGGCGCGAGCCTTGCCGCCCTTAAGGCCGCCCCGACGTCCCAGCTCGACGGCGGCAGGGTTCTTGCTCTCGTCCCCTGCCGGCGGGGGTAGTGCCTCCCCCGTGGCCTCCCGGACGAGGCTCGCCGCCAGCTCGTTCAGGTCGCGCGGTCGCTTGCGTGAGCGGTCAGGCATGGCTCCGGAGCCTAGCAGCGGATCGGGCGAACGCAAGAGTGGGAGCCGCCCTCCGACATTTGGCAAGGGCGGGAGGACGGCTCCCAAGGTTCCCAGCGAACCCGGCCGACGCCGAACCGTATCCGATCCGTCCGAAGCGACTCGTACCGTCCGGTGACGATTCCCCCGAGTCTCGGAACTCCGGCAAGGGCGACGAGCGGGAAGGGGTTCCCAGCGAGAAATCCAGGAGGTGAAGCTATGCCAAGCACTGGTCATCGTGCGACGGTTTCAGGCATCTATGCCAACGACTGCCACGCCAAGCAGATCGCATTGAGTAAGGGCGAAATGTTCCCGCCTTGCTCGCACTGCAGGCGTGCGGCCCATTGGCGGCTGATTCGCCGCACTAAGTAAGCGCGAAGCGCCGACCCGAGCCCTCCTCCTCGTAGCGGGCAACGGCGGGCGCTCCGTACCCGAGGAGCAAGCCGATGATCCGGTGACGTTGCTCCTCGGGTACGGACGGGTCGGTCACCGACCACTCGTAAAGGTCTAGCGCCCATCGGGACTCCGCGTAGCCATAGCTGGCGATTCCGTCACCATGATCGACCACAAACGGAATCGCGTTCGGGTCGCCAAAGCGCTCGATCTGAGTCGCCAACCGGAGCAACAGGTCGGACGAGTCGCCTACGTGACAGTGCCCCGCCAGCGAGAGCCGCCGCACCCCGCGAGCGACTAGGTACGCCTGCTCCCGCAGAACCTCCTCGGTGGGCAGCACTCCCTTGGAATTCAACGCCACGGGCGCCCCTCCTCCCCAAACTGACCCACTACCGACGGGTCCGTGAGTCGGCGGTCAGGCGGACGATCGCAATCCCCGAATCCGACCGCCGGCTCCGACACGACCGGTGCGATCGCAACGGCGACGATCGACCACTCGTCCGGCCCACCGCAGCGACGCCGTTCGCCGAAGCGCCCAATGTCGGCAGGCCCGGGTCGGTCGAGACGGTGTCCGTGAGGGATTCGATCCCCACCCAGCGCGGTTCCGCAAAGCGCTCCGGGCGCGCCGCAGCCCGCCTAGTCCATGGACAAAGGCCCTTCCGACTCACCCGAAAGGAACTGCCGAATGAACGGGTTGTCCGAATTGAGCATGTCCTCTGACGGCCCCGCCTCGACGATTCGCCCCTTCCAGAGCACGTTGATGTAGTCGGCCACGCGGCGGGCGGTGAGGATGTCGTGGGTAATGACGCAGAAGGTGGGCAGGTGCTGTCGCTGCTTCTCCTTGGCGTCCTCCATGGCGTCGCGATGGATCTCCAGGATGAGCTCGCCCAGGAGCGCCGTGCGCACGGGATCAAGCCCGGAGTCCGGCTCGTCGAAGAGGACGATGTCCGGCTCCAGGACGAGCGCCCGGGCGAACCCGGCGCGTTTGCGCATCCCGCCGGAGAGCTCGTTGGGCGCCTTCCCGCGCGCCTCCGCCAGGCCGACCTCGTTGAGGCGCCGCATGACGATGTCCTCGATCTCGTCCTCGCCCTTCTCCGTGTGCTGGCGCAGCGGGAAGGCGACGTTGTCGTAGAGGTTCATCGACCCGAAGAGCGCCCCGTCCTGGAAGAGAAGACCAAACTTCTTGCGCATCTCGAAGAGATCGTCGTCAGGCATGTTGGGCACCGACTCGCCGTGGACGAGGATGTCGCCCTGATCGGGATAGAGGAGGCCGACCATGTGCTTGATGCAGACCGACTTCCCGGTTCCGGAGGGCCCCAGGATCATCGAGACCATGCCCTCAGGCAGGCCCATGTTCAGTCCGCGCAGGATCTCCGCACCCCGCCCGAAGGACTTGTAGGTGTCGATGAACTCGACCGCGTCGGGACGGCCCGAGGGATAGACGCGGTACGTGTGCCACTTGTAGTCATCCTGGGACGCGCCCGCAGGTGCCGCGGGCCGATCGACGGCCGTCTCAGGCGCCGAGCTCCGCCCCTCCTCGCCGCCCCCGCCTCTCCGCTCCCACGGCATTCGCTGGCCGCCAGGGTCCCGACCGCCATCACCCGGCGGGGGCTCCTGTCCGGCGACTCCCTCCTCAGCCATTCTTCACACCTGGGCTATCTCTCGCGACACTGGAACTGTATCGTAAACGGTTCCGTGTCTAAACCGCCACCCGATCCTCGTCGGACGCGTCGCGAGGCTCGTAGAAGGGTGCGAGGCATGAGCCGGACCCTGCCCCCGGGGCCGCGCCTCCCGATGGGGCTCCAGACGCTCGCGATGATGACCCGCCAGCGTCCGTACCTGGAGCGCCTCCGCCGGCGCTTCGGCCCCGTCTACACGACGCGGGTGATCAGCTTCGGGGCGTCGGTGATCGTGTCCGACCCGGAGCTCATCAGGCAGGTGTTCCGCGCCGACCCGGCGGTGCTGCACGCCGGAACCGGCAGTCCCCTGCGGGACGTCCTGGGACCGAATTCGCTCCTCGGGATCGACGAGGCCCAACACCTCGAGCAGCGACGGCTGCTCCTGCCGCCCTTCAAGGGCGAGCGCATGCGGGCCTACGAACCGATGATCGCCGAGGTCGCCTCCGAGGAGATCGATAGTTGGCCCGAACGGGTCGAGTTCGAGACCCGGCGGCCGATGCAGCGCATCACCCTGCGGGCGATCCTGCGCACCGTGTTCGGCGCCGAGGGCGAGCAGCTGCGAGAGCTCGAAGAGCTTCTGCCGCCGTGGACCGTGCTCGGCAATCGGGTGGCGCTGGCCCTCTGGCTTCGCCACGACCTGGGGCCCCGCTCGCCCTGGGGGCGCTTTCTGGCGCTGCGCGATCGCATCGACGCAGTGCTCGACCGTCTCATTGACGCCGCCCGGACCGACGCAAGCCTCCACCAGCGGGTCGACGTCCTGGCGCTGATGGTTCAGGCTCGCCACGAGGACGGCTCGCCGATGAGTAACCCCGAGATCCGCGACGAACTGGTGACGATGCTCGTAGCCGGCCACGAGACGACCGCCAACACTCTCAGCTGGGCGGTCGAGCGGCTCCGCCGCCACCCCCAAGTCCTCGAGCGCCTGGTCGCGGAGGCCGAGAACGGCGACCGGACGCTGCGCGAGGCCACGATCCGTGAGGTGCAGCGGACGCGCCCGGTGATCCCCTTCGCCGCCCGCGTCGTCCGCCAGCCCTTCGAGCTCGGCGGATTCAGTCTGCCGCCCGGCACCCGGATCCTCATCGGCGCCTGCCTCACCCACTACGACCCTGCCTTGTTCCCCCGCCCGGAACGGTTCGATCCCGACCGGTTCGTGAACCTGGTTCCCGGTACCTATTCCTGGATCCCCTTCGGTGGCGGCATCCGCCGTTGCATCGGAGCCAGCTTCGCCCACATGGAGATAGACGTCGTCCTGCGCGTGCTCCTCGAACGCGTCGAGCTCCTGCCCACCAACGCCCCCGACGAGCCCTGGTTCGTCCGCGGCCTCGTGTGGTCGGCCGGCCACGGCGGCCGGGCCTCGGTACGCCGCCCGGCGGCCGCCCCGGACATCGCGGCCACGCCCGACGCCGCGCTCATCCCCGACGCCGCCTAACCGGCTGTACCGTGATCGCGCTGTCGCCCAAAACAGGCCAGCGATCGGCCACCTCGCCGCTGCACGACAGGAAATCCCGATGAACCGGACGATGCTCAAATCAAAGATCCACCGCGCCACGGTCACGGGCTCGGATCTCCATTACGTGGGGTCGATCACCCTCGACGAGAACCTTCTCGATGCCGCCGACCTGCTCGCCTACGAACAGGTCACGGTGGTGGACGTGAACAACGGCGCCCGGTTTGAGACCTACACGATCCCCGGCCGGCGGGGCTCACGTGAGATCCAGCTCAATGGAGCCGCCGCCCGGCTCGTCCACGTAGGCGACACGATCATCGTCATCTCCTACGCCACCTACGACGAGGACGAGCTCACCCGCTACGCACCCAAGATTGTCCACGTCGACGCCGACAACCAGATCGTCGCCGTGGACCAGCAGGTCGCCACGCTTCTCTCCACCTAGCCCGCAGCGCCCCGTCCCCGGGGCACAAAGGGAGCCCCTCGGCGCTCCACACGAACCAACGCGGCCAAAGCCGACGGGGGCCTACTTCACCTCTTGCCCGGAGGCGTTGACCGCCGGCCACCGACCCCCGAACTGGAGGATGTTCACGTAGGTCGTCTGACCGGGGCGGGTGTCAGCGATGTAGGTGTAGAGGGGATGCCCCCCGTAGGTGAGCTGCCGAACTCCGCCCCGGATCGTGATCGTCCCCATGAGCGATGCTCTGACGCCCGAACCGGCGATCGGCGCGCCGACGGTGCTCACCGCGGGCCAGACGTGGATGCAGGCGCTGCTCGTCTGGCAGTTGTCGCGGTTTCGGCTGTCCTTGGTGAAGGCGTACACCGTATAACCGCGGCTGTTTACGAGGATTGTCCCCACCGACGTGCGGCGTAGCTGCAATTCCGCCCGGCCGCTGCGCGCCCCGGCCGCGCCAGACCCGGCCACGACAGGCTGAAGACGACAAGCACCAGGAGCCGAAGGCCGTAACGCTTCATCATCTGGGAACGGTTCCATGTCTAATATCCTTTGTCAACCAACTGAGCGCGCCGGCGTCTCGCAGGCGCGCTCAGCGACTGAAGAGGGCACTTGAGGCGACTCGCGATTCGGACTCTGCTGGTCATGGCGACGGCGCTGGTCCTCGCGCCCGTAGCTGCGAGCGCGGCCACCACGAGACCATCGAGACCGACGCCACCGGCGTGGAGCACCTGAGCTACGCCGCCGGCCCCTACCGGGTCACCCCGGGGGCCAACCTGATCCTCACCCAGCTGAACAGCGTGCCCAAGCCGACGGTCGACGGGTTCATGATCCGGATGGCCCCCAACCTCCACTACGCCCTGCCCGATGGCAAGTGCTGCGGCCCTATCCCGCCCGCCTACATCGTGCACCTCCACCATGGGGTGTGGCTGAGCGACGGCGCCGCCGGGCAGGGCGAGGGCAACTGCGACCGGGCCCTTCTACCCCTTCATGGCCACGGGCGAGGAAAAGACGATCTATGAGCTTCCCGCGCGGCTACGGCTATCCGGTGGGAGCGAAGGACGCCTGGATCCTCAACTACATGCTCCACAACCTGACCGCCAAGACCCGGACTGTCTACATCACCTACGACGTTGACTTCGTTCCCGCCACCTCGCCGCTGGCCTCGACTCTGACCCCGGTCCATCCGATCTGGATGGACGTCGAGGACCACCACGTCTATCCAGTCTTCAACGTGACGCGGGGGAGCGGGCGCCACGGCAAGTTCACCTTCCCGGCCATGGCCAAGCACCCCTACGGCTCTGGGGCCCCGCTCAACCAGTTCACTGTCGATCATCCCGGCACGCTCGTCGCGACCGCCGGTCATCTTCACCCCGGCGGGCTCTACGACGAGCTTGACCTCAACCGTCCTGGCGGCCGGCCGGGACCGGGCACCGTCCGGGGTACGGCGCCAGGCTCGATCCAGCTGTTCCGTTCCTACGCCCACTACTTCGGCCATGGGCGCCCCGCCTCCTGGGACTTCGCGATGACCGCTACCCCCGGCGACTGGCGGCCCGCGGTCGAGCCGGGCGACGTGCTGAGCATCAGCGCCACCTACGACTCCCGGATCGCCTCCTGGTACGAGGTCATGGGGATCATGGTCCTGTGGGAAGCCTGGAACGATCAGCGCGGGATCAATCCCTTCACTCAGCACCTGGATCAGGCTGGGCACGTCACCCACGGCGCCTTGCCTGAGAACAGCTACAACGGGGGCACCACCTTCGTCGGCGCCAACCCGCTTGCCTTGCCTTCCTGCTCCACCCACAAGATCCTGATCGCGGGCTTCCGCTACATCCCTGACGTGACCGGCGGGAGCGTCAACTGCGTACCCACGATCAAGCGCGGCTCGTCGATCACCTTCGTCAACGAGGACGCCAGCCCCCTTGGCACCTTCAACGTGATCGCTCCCAACCCGTTCTACATGGCCTCGATCTTCCACACTGTGACCGCCTGCCAGGGCTCGTGCCGGCTCAACTACGGGCTCGCCTACCCGCTGGCCGGCGGCGCCGGCGACTTCGACTCCGGCGAGCTCGGCGTTGGACTCCCCGGTGTCGGCCGGCTCTCCTGGTCGACCCCGGCCAACCTGCCCCCAGGGACCTACGCCTTCTTCTGCCGCGTTCACCCCTGGATGCGCGGCGTCTTTCGCATCGCCGGCTGAGGCGGGGTGCCGGGCCCGTCTTGCCAGCGCGGTTCTCCCCTTCGGGGCGCCGCGGCGCTCGCAACTCTCGCGTTGGGGGTCGGGGTCGCGGGATGCGGGGCGGGCGTCCACGGCAGCGGGGGAAGGCCCGCGAAGGTCGACAGGCCGAGCCACACCGGGACCTCTGCAGCGGCGGCCGCCGTCGCAGCGGCCGCCAGCGCCGGGGCGATCACCGCCCGGCCAGTGGCGCCGCCCGGCGTGGCCGAGCTCGGAGCCGCCGAGCACCCGGCGCGCGGCGAGTTTCCGTCCGCGGCCAGGCGCTCGCTGATCGCTCTGGCCAAGCTCGTCGGAGCCACGGCCAGCCTGGGCGCGGCCAACGGCAACTTCACCCCTGGCCCCCGGCGTTACGCCTTCGCCCTGACCAACAAGGCAGAGCGCTTCATCTACGCGCCGACCGCCGTCTACCTGGCCGCAACTCCCACCTCGCCGGCCGAGGGTCCGTTTCTCGCCCCCGCTGACCCGATGGCTGTCTCCGCGGCCTATCGAAGCGCCCAGAATACCGGCCCCGGCGGCCTTGGGGCGATCTACTTCACCGAGCTCCCGCTTCCTCGCTCGGGCGTCTTCGACGTCCTGTCGCTGACCCGGGCTGCGGCGCGAGCTCATCGGCGCCACCGGCGAGATCGCCGTCGCGCAGAGCTCGCCGATCCCCGACGTCGGCCAGCGCCCCCCTGACATCGCCACCGACACCCTGGCTACGACCCACGGAAACGTCAGCCTGCTGACGACGCGCAACCCGCCCGAGGCCATGCATGCCGTGTCGTTCGACCAGGTCCTCGGCCGCAGGCCGGTGGCGCTGCTCTTCTCAACCCCCGAGCTGTGCACCTCCCGGGTCTGCGGCCCGGTGACCGACATCATGGTCGAGCTCCAGCACCAGTTCGGCACGAAGATCGCTTTCATCCACGAAGAGGTCTACGTCGCCAACGACCCGGCCAAGGGGCTCCGCCCCCAGCTCCGGGCCTTTCACCTTGAGACCGAGCCCTGGCTCTTCACCTTCAACCGGCGGGGGATCATCACCGCCCGACTCGAGGGAGCCTTCGGGATCGTCGAAGCACGCCAAGCAGTCGAGGCGGCGCTCCGATAGCTGCCCGGGCGACGCTACCAGCCGACCACAAACGAAGCTGTGTTTGTATCGTCTGCTGCCATGGCGCTGCATCGGACCCTTACGCCGGGCTACGCCGTCGTCTACCCGAACCGTGAGAAAGCGACCAGCCACGCGACGAAGGCGATCGTCGCGGTGATCGTCCTCATTTCGATTGCCCTGTTGCTGATCGTGACCGTCGGCGGGTGGTCGAGGCTCGAGGGCCTGAAGCCCGTGAACTTCGTCTGGATCCTGGCCTATCTGATCATCGCCTTCTACGTCTTCACCCGCTGGGCACGCGGCTTGCTGCCGATCGTCGCCGGCCTGGCCGGCCTCCTCCTGATGATGTCGCTGATCGCCGGGCTCGGGGCGGCCGGGACGAGCTGGTTCGATCGCGCCCACTCGGGCTTCGCCGGGGCGCAGTCGCTGTTCGGCGGCACCGGGCTATCCGCCGACTTCCTGGGCCTGATCACGCTGCTCATCGCGCCCGTCCAGCTGCTCCTGATCTTCTTCGCCATGCTCGGCTTCTCGCAGGTTTGGAACGTCGAGACCGAAGTTCCCCTCGCGGAGGCCAGGCGACGCGGGTACAAGCCGACCCAGACGGGTCCGCCGCCGGCGGCGGCCACCTAACCGCCCCATGACGTCCATCCTTCTGCATCGCGGTACCTAAGCGTGAGCCCGAACACGACTCGGGAGGTTCCCCCAGCGGATCCTCAGCCCGAGGCCGGGGTCGACTCCTTCATCCTCCCCTACGTGGATGAGCACACGATCGCGGTCCGCGCGCCCCTGGAGGCGACGTGGGCGGCGCTCCTGCCGGCTCTCGAGGAGGCCGGCTCGCTTTTTGGCGCTAGCCGACTGGCCCGGCTCCTCGGGTGCGCCGAGACCCGATCCTCGGGTCCGCGCCCGGCGCGACCCTCCCCGGCTTTCGGGTCACCCAGGCCGAGCCCCCTAGCTGGCTGGTGTTGGTCGGCCAGCACCGCTTCGCCCGCTACGCGCTCGCCTTTCGCCTCCACCCCCTGTCGGGAGGCCGGACGCTCGTGCGGGCGGAAACCCGGGCCCGGTTCCCCGGCCTGCGCGGCGGCCTGTACCGGGCGTTCGTCATCGACAGCCGCGGCCACAACCTGTTGATGCGCCAGATGCTCGCCGCGCTGGCGCGGCGGGCCGACCAAGCTTAGGCCGACGGGGGCCCGGGCGCGGCCGCCGTCACAGCTCTGCCGGAAGTCCTCCCGAGCACAGCACTAAGACGTCGGCCGTCGCCCGCAATGCGGACAGCACCGCGGGGTGGGGACACACGTAGACCCCGGCATAGTCGTGCTCCCCCAGCTCCGGCCGGGCCGACCATGCCAGCCGCTCGCCGACCAGCGAGAACTCCGCTTCCAGGCCGGCCTTGTTGCCCCGCGGGTCCTGGCGATGCCACCGTCCCTCGAGGTAGACGGCGATCAGCCCGTGCACCTGATGGCGCTGACGGTCATCGCTGCGCAGCCGCTGGTAGCAGAGCCCGGCCGGAACGCCGGCCGCTCGCAGCAGGGCCACCAGCAGATGCGCCTTCGAGTAGCACAGCCCCACGCCCTCGGCGAGCGTCTCCGAGGCGGTGATCATCACCCGCGGGTCGCCCACGTCGACCGAATGGGCGATCTCATCCCGCACGAACTCGAACGCCAGGCGGGCGAACTCGACCTGTCCGCCGCCGGCGTC
Source organism: uncultured Solirubrobacterales bacterium (assembly GCA_963733555.1). Taxonomy (GTDB): domain Bacteria; phylum Actinomycetota; class Thermoleophilia; order Solirubrobacterales; family Solirubrobacteraceae; genus Palsa-465. The sequence continues at coordinate 8,855 of CAVTDO010000001.1, read as the reverse complement.
GTACCACAGCCACGTGGCCAGCAGCATCACCTCTGGGGCCGAGAAGTCGACCACTTCGTCCTCGGCCAGATATCGGCCGGGCGCCTGAGCGACTAACTCCACGCCCGCGCGCCCGCCCGCCGCGCCACTCGCGCGCGCGTCTCGCAATCTCAATTCGGGCATCTAGATCTGATCATGTGTATGATGCGAGTCGCTCAGACTACAGGACACACGTCCTCGTGGTTTGGGTCGAATCGGGTCGCCCTCAGAACGCCCCCGATCTCTCCCGAGTTGTGGCGCCCGGTCACGTGACGGACTCACGACCGCACCGGACCGGGCGCCGCAGCGGGGCACCTCCACGCACCGCCGATGGCGCGGACCGCGTGCTGATCAAAGTCAGCCATCGATCCACAGGGGGAAGCTCAGGCGTTGAACTCACAGGCGGCGGCCGTCGAGGCGTCGTCTTTGCCACTTGGCGAGCCTCATCACCCACCCCGGGGCCGGCTGCCACTCGCGTGCGGGACAACGCGGAAAGCAACCGCACCACCGAGGCATGAGGAAATAAACACAGTACCTTTTGCAAAGGCCTAGCACCGTTCGGCGCGCGCGGAACGGTGCTAGGCCAGATAGCTCCACCGGATCCAGTCGTCGAAGCTAAGGAGGATTGACATGCGCAAGCTGGTATTGGCCGCCCTCGCTGGGGCCCTGATTGGCGCGAGCGGGGTGGGGGCATTCGCTTCGGCCGCCCCCACGGTGAGGGCGCACGCGGCCTCCGGCCCACTGACCGCCGGCTCGCTCGGCCACCCCCAGGGGCTGAAGCTCCAGATGCAGTTCGGGTGGCAGGGCTACAACTCCGCGGACCAGCCGATGGTCACCGGGATCGATGCCTGGTTTCCCCGCGGCTCGGTATACAACGGCGCCCGCTACCCCAAGTGCTCACTGCGCACCCTCGATGCCGCCGGGCCGCCCGGCTGCCCCAAAGGCTCGATCATGGGCGCGGGTACCGGCACCGCCACCGCCGACACCACGATCACCCGGCCTCAGATTACCGTTGTCAATGGGGGCGCCGACACGGTCTACTTCTACACCGTGCTCAACAACCCGGCCCGCGTCCAGCAACCCGTGATCGGACACATCACCCGGCTGAGCGGCCAGTTCACCTACCACCTCTCCGCCACCATCCCTGAGGATCTGCGGATCGTCGCCGGCGTACCCATCAAGCTCACTTGGCTGAGCGTCACCGCCGGCCGCGGCGACTGGCTGGCCACCACCAACGCCCCGGGCGGGATCAAGGTCCAGACCACCTACGACTCCGGCGCCACCACCTCGAGCATGGTCTGGGTCCAGGACACATGACAAAGCCGCTCAAAGCCGCGAACATCATCCTGATCAAGGCCAGCTGAAAGGAGCCTTACGGCCTCGCTAAAGGCATCGCGCTCTGACACCCCTCGGCCGCCCGGCGATGGTGCTGATACGGCCGCCGCCGCGCGTGCCGGGGGCTCGCCCGCGGTTGCCGTGGATGGTGCGCTAGGCCCCGGAGGCCCAGGGCGCACAGACGGGCGCGGCAGACGCCGTCCCTCGCTCCTCCGCCGCCTCGAGCGCGCGGCCGCCGGGCCCACGCTTGTCGTCCTCATCATGTGCCTGGGCAGCCTCGGCCTGTGGATCGGCACGCCGCTCCTCTGGCTCTGGGCCGGCTCGCAGATCCAGGGTGCCACGGGCTCGGTCGGCGCCGCCTACGCTGCCGGCCTGATCGGCGCCACCGTCACCGTCCTGGCTCTGGCCGCCCTCCTCATGGCCCTGAGCGACGCCTACCGGGTGAACCACCGCGCGCGCGGCCTCGCCGACCCCGGCCACGCGGTCCTCGAGCGCGTTCTCGTGCTGAGCGCTGGCCTCGCCGTGACCATGTTCGTGATCTGGTTCCTCTTCTTCGCCGGGGCCAGCCCGATCCCGATCGGGATCCAGATCTAGCCCCGGCGCACGGCGCCCTGCGGGGTTGACCGGCGGACGGCCCCCGGCCGGGGTGCCCCGTCCGGGTGCTCGTCGAGATCCCCCGCCGGCTACCTCACCGCGGGAGACGGTGGGCCGCCAGGTGCCCCCGCGCCAGCTCGCCCGTCGGTCCGGGATCGATCAGCCACGGCGCGTGGCCACCCGGCAGGTCGCGCAGCTCGGCCGCCGGGCATCCGCTCAATTGACGCTGAGGCCTCGCGCGGCGATAGGTAGGGATCGAGTGGCCCCAGATGAACAGGGCCGGCACTCCGAGCGCTGAGAGCTCTGCGTCTGAGAGCACCGACTCGGGCCGGGGGGTGCGGAAGCGGTTGAGCGCATGCATCAGACCGGCCACCGTGTGGGCGTTGCTCGGGCGCCGCATGGCTAGCCGTAGCGCATCGAGTAGGGCATCTGGCATCGCGCCGGCCTCATCGCGCCCGAGCCCTCGGACCAGCTGGGCGCGGTAGAGGAGGCGTGGGCCAGGTACCCGAAGCAGAACCTCGCCCAGGCCGGGGAGGGTGAGCAGGGAGAGCGGCATCCGCACCCTTACGCCAGGCAGAGCGACGGCGGGGTCGCCTACTGCCACCAGCGCGGAGATCTTCCCGGGATCGCTCGCCGCGTGCCAGAGGGCGAACATCGCCCCCAGCGAGTGGGCGATTACTGGCGCCCGCTCGAGCGAGAGGGCGGCCAGCAGCCGGTCGAGCAGCCACCTGGCCTGCTCGCGGACGGTGCCGCGGCGGAAGTGCATGGGACTCGAAAGCCCGTGCCCGGGTAGGTCTACGGCCAGGAGCCGGTAGCCCGGGAGGTAGGGAAACAGCGGCGTCCACACCGCAGCGCTCTGGGTGACGCCATGAAGCAGGACGACTGGCGGCCCGCTGCCCGACCCGAGCACTCTTACGGTCGGCCCGGAACGGTCGAGCCGCACGAAGCGCTCGCGCACGCTCACGCCAAGCTGGGCGAACAGCCGCTGCTCGCAGCGTCGGATGCGCTCTTCTAGGTTCATGGACTGTCCGTCCGGGCGCGAGCGCCTTCGCGTCATCGGGCTCGAACGGACCAGAAACATATCTGTGTTCAGTGGTCGCTGCTTGCTAGAGTCGAACCCGTCGATGTCGCGCCGAACGACAGCCGCGTCGCTCGCCGTCCTGCTCTGCCTGCTCGCCGCCGGTTGCGGTGGTGGCGCGCACCGCGGGTCGGTCTCAACCCCCTCGCCCGGATCCCGTGGCTCCTCTAGTGCTCGCGCCGCTACCGTCCCGAGCTCGGTCGGCGCTGCCAGAAGCTTGGGCGCCGACAGCACGGCTCCCTCGCCCGCGGCCCGGACCGCCGCCGCACGGGCCGCCCGACGGCTCGGCGCCGGCGTCGTGGCCACCATAGCCGGACAGCCGATCGCGCTGGCCGCCTACCGCTCCGCCTATGCGGCCAGCCTTCACTCGCTGGACAGCGGCGGGATCCCGCTCGACCCACCCAGCTTCATTGGCTGCGCCGCGGCGCTCGGGCGTCTCTACGCCCAGTTGCCCACCCCGCCCGGCAAGCGCAAACTCCCCAAGCCCCGCGTGCCCGCCCACCCCCAGCTTGTGGCCGACTGCCGCGAGCGTCTGAGCGCGCTTCATCAGACCGCCCTGACCGAACTGATCCAGCAGGCCTGGCTCCAGGACGAGGCCAAGGCGGAGGGCATCACCGTCAGTGCCTCGGAAATCGACGCGATGCTTGCTCGCGAGCAGCAGGCGCTGGGCGGGCCCGCAGGTTACCGCCGCTACCTGGCCCGCACCGGCCAGACGGCAGCCCAGGCCCGCCAGAATCTCGTCCTCGAGCTCGAGAGCCAGCAGCTTGAGCAGCGCCGCCTCGGCCCGACGGTCAAGGTCACGAGCGCCCAGGTGGCGGCCTTTTCGCCGCCCACCGCGCCGAGTTCGTGCTCCCCGGCCACCCCCGCCCCAAGCTCGCCATCTACGCCGCGCGGATCCGCTTGGTTCTATCCGAACAGGTGCGCTCCCGGCGCGCGGCCGCCGCCACCACCGCTTTCGAGCGCCGCTGGCGGGCGCGCACCATCTGCGCCCCCGGTTTTGTGGTCCCCCTATGCGCCAACGCCGGTCCGACCGCCTAACGAGAGAGAGGAGAGACAGCGATGTCAATGCGCGAGCAGGGCTTGGGCGCCGCCGAGGAGAACCCCCGCGGCTTTGTCGTTTCCGGCGAGCGCGAGCGGATCCTGGCCGCCATGGCCGCCGTGGTCAGCCAGGCCGGCTACGGGGCCATGACCCTGCTCGACGTGGCCATCGAGGCCGAGGTCGAGCTCGAGAAAGTCTTGCGCTACTGCCCCGACAAGGAGACCGGCTTCCTCGCCGCCTACGACGCCGCCGTCTGGCAGGGCATCGAGCGGGTCCTGGCCGCCGTTGGCACCGGCGAGGGATTCAGCGACCGGATCTGGGCCGGGTGGCGCGCGCTCATCGACTTCATCGTCGCCGAGCCCGCCTTCGGCTCGATGTGCATCGTCGACGTGCTGGAGGTCGGACCGGCCGGGATCGAGCGCCGCAACACGACCTGGCGCGGCTTTGCTGCTGTGATTGATCAGATCGCCGAGGAGAGCCTGCCGGCGGAGCCCCCGCGGCCCCCCGCTCGACGTGTCGATCGTCCTGGGCGGGATCACCGAGATTTTCCGCGCCCATCTGGCGGCGGGGCGCATCCGGGAACTCCGGCGGGCGCTTCCCGCCCTGCACTATGCCGTCCTCGTGCCCTACCTCGGTCACGCGGCGGCGCTGGCCGAGTATGAGCGCCGCGAGCGCGAGGTGGACTGACCTCGGCGGGGCTGCGGCCGGGTTAGCGGCACCCCGCCGACCTGGTCATGCGAGAACTCGCCGATATGAACGGCGATCTTCGGCATCAGCTGCCTCTCACGGCGTCGTCGTAACCTGGCCGACGGGGTGATGTAGCTGGCCACGGGTGCGGCTTGGATCCGCACGGTGAACATCCCCGAGGCCGACCTCCCGTCGGGCAGAAGCGCCCGCGGCGCCCCCATCCCCTGGAGCCCCGCCGCCACCCGGTAGCTGACCCGGTAGGTCCCGGGCAGGACGGCGGTTACCCCCCAGCGAAAAATGGCCGTGGCCCCGGAAGCCAGCCGGCCCAGCGCCACGTGTGGGTGTCCGTGGTGGGCGCACCGCCGGCACCGCCGGCGGTGCAGCTGGAGCGGCAGGGCCCGGGGGGCGCATCGACGATCCACACCGGGCGGCTGTGGCTGGCCAGCCTGCTACCACTCATGTAGGTGGCAAACGGCGCCACCCCAGTCCCGAAGGCCGGATTGGTGATCGTCACCGCCACGTCGGGCAGGGGCCTCGTCCCGGCGTTTCGCACCGCGATGATGAGCCGCGTGCGCTCAGCCAGGCGCTGGGTGACTGGGAACGTGGCCCGGGTCACCTGAACCGAGTCCGTCGCGGCGACCGGGCTCGTGGCGCCGCGCGCCGCGCGCCGGGGCCTGGTGCCAGCCCCGCACCCGGCTAGGAGCAGGCCGACGACGATGCCCAGGATGGCGCCCGCCCTTGGCCCCCCCGAGGACCGGACGCCCTGCGAAGCAGTCGTGTCGAGCACGCCCGAACGCTACCACCTCTGAACACAGCACTGTGTCTCACTACGACGATGAGTCCATCCGAGTCTGCGGGGTCGCCGAGCGCCGGGGCGCGGTTTACCGAGGGCTTGCGCGGGAGGCCCGGGCGCGGTAGACATCCCGGTCAGGGGCAAGATTTGAGGTCACGATCCGCCATCCGCATAGCACTCGCCGCCGCGCGGTCGGACGGGTGACGGCGCTCCGATGTCGCTGATCGACGAGGCGCAGGGCGTTAGGCAGCGCATCGCCGAGCGCCTGCGCGAGGCTCGAGCCGCTGGTTGCGGAGTACAACCAGCTTCGCCAGCTCGCCGCCGACATGGGGATCGAGGCCGGGGAGCCTGACGCTGCGTCGGAGCCCGGACCCGCGCCCGCGGCGCCCCGCGTCCCGCGGCGGCGGAGTTCTGGCTCGACGCGCAGCCCCGGCGGTACGCGCTCTCGCTCCCGGAGCGGCGCGGCGCGCCCGCCCGAGGCCGCCTCGGGCGGCGCGTCCAGCGAACTGGCCCAGCGGGTGCTCGCAGCGGTTCGCTCGGATCCTGGGAAGACCGTGGCCGACTACTCGGCCAGCCTCGGGGTTGCGCCGACCATGCTCTACCGTCCGGTGCGCGAGCTGACCACCGCAGGTGCCCTCCTCAAGCGGGCCCGCCAGCTCTTCCCGGCCGACGAGTAGGCAGCCGGAGCCGTACGCCCTAGGCGGCTACGGCGTCACCCAAGTCGGGCGGTTGCGCAGCTTCGCGCCTCGCCACCTCATCGCCCAAGTAGGGCTGCATCAGTGAGTAGGCCAGATCGGGCAGGAGCGCCGAGGACCTCTGGGTCTGCCCGCTCAAGACGCGCGAGTAAACGACCTCGTAGATCCCGCCGATGATCGTCTCCGCCGTCAGGTCGGGCGGCCGGCGCTTGATCGGCACCTGCTCGGCGCCACGCCGGACCAGCTCCGAGAACTCGTGCATGACTTTGTTGCGGCGTTCGATCGCGCCTGCCCCGCCGCCAGCACCTCGACGATCAGCATGTCGGCGTAGCGGGGCTCCTCGGCCAGGAACTGCAGGAACGCCCCCAGGCAGTCACGTATCCCGCCGGCGAATGTCCGGTTGGCCTCATAGGCCGAGCGCACGCGCTCGACCAGCTGCTCGCCGATCGCATCCAGCGCGGCCAGGAACGCCACCTCCTTAGACTGGAAGTTGTCGTAGAAGGTGCGCCGCGAGACCCAGCGGTCCCGATGATCTCCTCCACACTCATGGCCTGGTAGCCAGCCAGGCTGGTCACGTCGGCCACCGCTCGAGGATCCGCTCGCGCTGGTTACGCTGGACGTAGTCGCGGGTTAGCTTGTGCTGCCCGGGCGGCAGCTGGTGGGGGGCTCGGCTTCGTCGGCTCTCGGCCATTGTGGGTAAACATAGCTGTTTACCGGTCGATCTGGGCTCTCTTGCGTCTCTCCGCCCACGCCCCGCGGCTGCGGCTCGGAAAACGCCCTTGTGTGCGGCTCGCCACGAGAGTAGAGTGCCCGCCGCGGGCGGCGTCAAAACGCGAACTTGGAAACGGTGGCGTGTTCGTTACCGGACGCCAGAGGAGGTAGAGAGGATGTCCTGCGATCCCGAGTGCTTGATCTGTAAGCGGCTCCAGGATCTGGCCGTCGAGCTGGTGGCCGACAGCGGGGCCGAGGCGCTCAGCTTCGCGGCCCTGTCCGATCGCTCGGGCCTGCCTGCGGCGCTCATCGCCGAGCACTACCCCACCCCCGGGGCATGCCTTTACGCCCCCTATGAGGCTGCCTCGGGGCGAATGCTGAGGTCCTGGCCCGCGGTTTTGGCGACGCTCTCACCTGGCCCGCGGGATTCGCCCGGGCCACTCGCGAGTCCGTGGCCGAGATGGCCGCCGACCCGGCCCAGGCCAAGCTCTGCTTCGTCGTTGCCCCCCGGGTCGACCACGAGCTGCGCACCCGCTGTGAAGGCCGCCGTCGCCTGATTGTCGCCTTCCTGGCCGCCGAGTATGAGCGGCGGCGCCGGCGCGAGCGCTTGTCCGAGATCCAGATCGGCTTCCTCGTCGGCGCGAGCTTCCACGCCATCTCCGAGACTCTGGCTGGCCGGCGCTGAGACCGGCTCGCCGCGCTCGCCCCCAAGCTCGGCGAGCTAGCCGGGCTTTTCGACCTCGTCGCCGCTGCTTAGCCTGGGCTCGGCGCCCGCCGGGTACGCGTCCCCCAGGCGCTCAGCCGGACACGGTCAGCCGGGTCAGGGTAACCAGGCTCGGGGCCAGCTCAGGTAGCCCCCGCCCGCCGGCGTCGACCAGTTGCCGCTGCACGATCCGCACGATCGCCCCCACCAGCGCCTGGGCGGCCTCGACGTGCTCGAGCCTCGCGCAGCCGCCCGGCTGCCAGCCCTCGCAGCCCGCCACCCACGCCGCCAGCACGGCCATCGAGCGCTCATGACGCTTGGCCCCGGCCTGGGGGCTGGCGGAGTAGATCTCGTTCAGCAAGAGCCTGGCGTGCCACGGCCACGCCGCGAAGTGCTGGAGCACGCTGTCGAGCGTCGGGGAAAACGACCCGTTGCGACTCGCGATGAGCCGCGAGAGGTCCTCGACAATCGCGTCGTAGGCGGCAAAGAAGCAAGCCTCGCGGTTGGCGAAGTAGACGTAGAAGGTCCGCCGCGACACGCCGGCCTTTTCGAGTACGTCCGCGACCCGGGTCGCCGCGTAGCCGCGCTCGCTGGCCACGTAGGCCATCGTGGCCATCAACCGACCCCGCGCGTCGCGCGGCCAGGAGTCGGGCGCCAGCTGGCGGCGGGTGGGGGACAAGGACGCCAAAGACGAAAGGCCGAAAGCAAAAACCGGGTTTTGCACACAATCGTGTGTCTCATCAACCGCGCTACAAACACTCTAGTATGTATTGATCCTGCCCGCTCCGAGTTGTAGTGTGTCGCGCGGATGGCTGAAGCTGTCATCGACGATGGGCGCAAGCTTCCGCGCGGCCGGGACCGGGCACTGCCCCGCGGGGCGGTCATCGAGCACCAGCGCCAGCGCCTCATCGGCGCAGTCCCGGCCGCTGTCCGGGCCAAGGGCTTTCTCGCCCTGACCGTCGAGGACATTTCGGGGCGCGCCGGGGTGTCTCGCCGCACGTTCTATGAAAACTTCCGTGATAAGGAGGATTGCTTCCTCACGGCCTACCGCCAGTACGCCGAGGACCTTATGGCCACTGTGGTGGGGGCCACCGCGCTCGGAACCGACTGGCGTGAGCGGGGGCGCTTTGCCATGGCCGCTCTGTTGCGCTTCTTAGCCGAGCGCCCCGACATCGCCCACATGGGGGTGGTCGAGGTGATGG